>CBDCMA010000001.1:0-61175 GCA_965218735.1 bacterium
CCACGCACCCGTTTGTTCATGCACGAAATCCACTATCGTCGCATCCACATGATCGATAACGAGCAACGCATGATCGAGTCCTGCGGCATCGATGACTTCCAGGTCCATCTTCAGGTAATGGAGCCTGAATTCTTCGGGTGAGACGTCCCCTTGCGTGTCCACGCCGCCCAGGAATTCTTTGGGGTTCTTGTACGTGGGCGTGTGCAAAATCAGGGGTTTTTTTAGCTCCGCCGCCATGCGCGCCTGCGCTTCCAGGCATCTGGCCTGATCTTCCAGATCCCAGGAAAAGCCAAAGTATTGGCCAGGGTCCAGGCCCACCTCGCCCAGGGCGGCCACACGCTCGTTCTCCAGATAGCCGGGCAGCGCATCGATGAGCCTCTCCCAGCCGTCCACACGCGTCATCGAGCTGACGCCTACGGCGCACATGGCCCGAATGTGGTGTTTGGCTTCGGCGGCTTCGGCCATCCTGAGAGGGCTCTCCCAAAGCCTCCGCACGTCTTCTGGTCCGGGCGCGCGCTTCCATATCTCGCGGTGCACGTGGGGGTTTCCGCAGGAGAGAACGGAACCCGCCATCCCGCACATGCCCTGGAGTTCCCAGTCGTCGAAACTGAATCCATGCAGGTGATTATGGCTGTCGATGAACCTGTCCATTCTAAACCTCGGGTTTTCTCGCCAGAAACACGTAGCGGCTCAGGCTGAAAAAATACTCTCCGCGCTCGCCCAGCGCCATCAAATCCACCGCCCAGGCTTTGGCCTCTTCTTTCGGCACGCCGCCCTTGCGGATGACGAACGGCACGATGACGCTCACCATGCCGTGGCTGTAGTTCTCCGCAGGATACTCCGTATTGAGAAGAGGCAAAACCCTTACGCCTGCGATCTCAAAGCCAGCGCCTTGCAACAGGGGCGATAGTCTTCTCGGCAGATGAGGGTCCGCCAGATGCGCGTCCCACTCGGTGAATATCCGCTTCGCCCGTGCGGCGTCCTGCGCGTTCCACACGAGCGAACCCCAATCCGTATCCATGATGAGGGCGCGTCCGCCGGGCTTGAGCACGCGGAAAAGCTCCGCCAGGGCGGCCGCCATGTCGGTGACGTACTCATACACCTGGGAGATGATGGCCGCATCGAAACCGCCATCCTCAAAAGGCAAACTCAGCGCGTCGGCCTCCCGGAACGTAACGTGCGGCTGCGACGCGCACCGCGCCTCGGCGATGGCGAGCATGGGCGCGCTTTTATCCACGCCGAAAACGGCGCCCGTCTTCCCCCACCATCCGGGCGGCTTCCAGCGTCATGAAGCCAGGGCCTGCGCCCAAATCGAGCACGCGCTCACCCGGCCGGGGAGAGATCATATCCAGCAGGGTCTCACGCTGCGCGATTACGTCCGCCGTCGTGTAGACGGCCTCGACGCGCCGGGCCGCTTTCTCATCAAATCCGGGCGGCTGACTCATGAATCGTTTTCTCTCAGCTTTGTGATAATGCGAATGAAAGGCCAAGTGTCCTCGTCCGCACCGGAGCAAGTCAAGCGCCTCGGGCGTCTTCATAATACGGAAAATCGCCTAATCGCGCGGCGTTCCACGCAAGAAATTCTCCAAAATGAGGACAGGAAACCGGGCGGAGCGCCCTCCCCTTTTCGCCCGGATGGGCCGCCGCGGCATTGACGCGCATTTTCCCCTGAACCTATAAGCCTAGTGACAAGTGTTTTTCGCGTTCTCCGTCATCAGTGGAAGTCTCATGGCCCCATCGAAGATATTCAACGTTTTTGCGATTGCGGGCAGCCACGCCGTCAACGCCTTCTACACCCAGCTTCTGATACCCGTACTCCCGCTCATCGTCGCGGAATTCGAGCTCAACTACGTGCAGGCGGGCCTCATCGTGACGACCTACTCGGCGGCGAACAGCGTCTTTCAGTTCCCGCTTTCGTTCATATCGGACTACACCCGCCGCTGGCGGACCGTTCTTGCCCTCTCCCTCCTCACGCAGGCGCTGCCCGTTCTGCTCTACGGCTACGCGGCGAGCTATTCCCTCCTGCTCTTGTTCGTCTTCATCGGCGGCATTGGGAGCGCGGCCTATCATCCGCCGGCCGTCGCGCTGATCACGCGCGAACTACCCGGGAGGCGCGGGTTCTGCACGGGCCTGTTCAACGGCGGGGGCGAGATGGGAAACATCATATCGCCCGCCATCGTCGGCTGGCTCGCCGTCTATCTGTCGAGTTGGCGCATGGCGGCGCAGTTCTACGTGATACCCGGCGTCATATGGGCGGCGCTCATCTGGTTTCGCTTTCAGGATCAGATGGGAGAGCGCCTGCCCTTTCGCCAGGCGGCGAGGTCCACTTTCGGCGCCTTGTTCGGCAACAAGTCCTTGATGCTGCTCATCGCCCTCTCCTCGTTCCGGATCATGGGCTTTCGCGGCTTCATGGCCTTTTTGCCGCTTCTCCTGGCGGAGCAGTTCGGCTTCGACACCAAGGGAGTGGGCTGGCTGCTCAGCGCCTATTTTCTCATAGGTTCGACAACATCCATCCTCATCGGCAGGTGGTCGGACAACACGGGCAGGACCAGGCTCATCGTCGTGCTCACCTTCATGTGCGCCACCGCCATGGCCTCCCTCACATGGGTCTCAAGCCTCACGACGCTGCTTCTTGCGCTTTTCGCCGTCGCCTGCATCCTCACGCCGGTGCCCAGCCTGGTGCTGGCGATCGGCACGGAACTGGTGGACGAGAGGGTCCGCTCAAGCTCCGTGGGAATGATCTATGGCTTCAACGAGGGCGCAAGCGCACTCTCACCGCTCGTAGGCGGCCTCGTGGCCGAAGCGATGGGACTGCAAATGGCGTTCAGCTTTTACGCCTCGATGTTCGCGGTCGGCGGGTGCATCGCCATCTTTCTGCATAGGCAAAGCGTCTTTCAGCCCCAGGCGCACGGGGGCAGGACATGAGCCGGGCGGGAGAGATCGACGCACAGACCGGTGCGGGAAGCTCAGCCCAGGATATCCCCTGGGGTGCGCTTATCATCTTGTTCACCGCCCACTTCGTGGTGGACGGCACGGCGAACTTCATCGCGCCGCTCCTGCCGCTGATCCGCGAGAAATATCAGGTATCTCTCTCCACGGGAGGCCTGCTCCTCACGTTCGTCTCGATGAGTGCTGCGCTCTCACAACCCGTGACGGCGATTCTGGTGGACCGCTGGCCGGGCCTCCCATGGCTCGCCGCGGGGATGGTGGGCAGCGCGCTCTTCATCACCTCCATCGGTTGGGCGCCCAATTTCACGGTGCTCACCGTCATGGTCGCCATCGGCGGTTCGATGGTCGGCCTGTGTCATCCGGATATGGCTTCGCGCGCCGGCGCGCTGACGGAACGACGCAAGGGGCTGGTAGTAAGCGTTTTCATCGCGGGAGGGCGCGTGGGCCACGGGCTTGGGCCCATCATCGCCATCGGCATCGTCTCGCTCGGGGGCATGAAATGGCTCTGGGCGTTCACTCTCGTCGCCGTCGCGATGGCCCTGGCGGTCAAATATGGGCTACCGGAACCCAAATCGCCCCCCACGAGCGGCGGGAAAGCCTCCATCTGGGATTTTGTGAAGGCGCTGCGCTCAGCGGGCACGCCACTGCTTCTTCTCTCGGGCGTCACCATTTGCCGCGCCGTCGTGAACATCAATTTCATCAGTCTCATACCCTCGCTTTACGCCGAACACGGTATGAGCATCTGGAGCGGGGGAGCGGCCAGCGCCATCATGCTGATCTCGGGCGCAGTGGGCGTCCTGGCGGGCGGTTTTTTGGGAGATCGTTTCGGGAAAAAAGAACTTATCGTCGGCGGTATCGGACTCGGAGCTGTCTGCGTCTGTGCTTTTTTGATTGCGCCGCCCGAGTGGGGCTTCGTACTGCTGGCTTTCCTGGGGGTCGCCACCTACCTCCCGATGGGAGTGACGATGGCCTTCGCCCAGCAACTGATGCCCCACAACCGGGGTCTGGCCAGTTCCATCACGCTCGGCCTCTCGTGGTTCATCGCGAGCCTTTCGGTCTATCCGATGTCCGTTCTCGGCGAGTGGTTCGGCCTGGCCAACGCCTTCTGGGCGCTACCCGGCTTTTTCGTCGCCGCCTGCGCGTTCGCATGCTTTCTGCCGAAAGTCCGGTGACGCCTGCTGAGCTAAAAAAACGGAATCTCTTATTTTAAGGCCTCGTTATAGATTTGCGTTATCTGCTTTTTTGCGCTGAGTTAATACAAATCATACTAAAGACATTGTATAGTTTTAATCGAACATCGAAGTTCTTGTGCCTAACTAACTTTGTTGCTTCTGTTATTGTCTGTTCCATCTGTGCTTGCGTCATTAACCTCAAGAGTTCAAGGGCCTGTTTTTCGTCTATTTTCTTGTCTAATCCTGTTTTCCTAACAGAGAAAAGTAAACAAGGGTCAATTACATACTCAATGATTTCAGCCCTGTAATCTTGGGCATAACTTGAACTGGAGAAACAAAGCAGACCAATAAATAGAATCATAGCAAGCCTCATCGGCTGTTTCATGATGTGCTCCTTGAAAGTTTATTTTTTGCGTTTTCTAGGCCGTGACGGCCTGCTCGGCGAGCAGTTCATCGAGCACCCGGTCGATTCTCGGCTGCTCCGTCCAGCTCGCCTTGTAGGCGATGTTCCCGTCCTTGTCGATGACGAAGACCATGTTCGGCATGCGGCCATAGGCGTTCACCACCGCCTCGTCGACATCATCCACCAGAACGGAGATTTTCATGCCGAATTCCGCCACCAACTCTTTCGCATAGCCCATCTTGTGCTCGAAAGAGGAGTGCTGGGTGTATTTTTTGAAATACTTGCGCTCCTGCGCGTGGGGCTCTTTCGAATAGACGACGAAGAACTCGACGTCCTTTTCCTTATAGCGCTCATGCAACTCGTCCATGCCCGGCGCCTGCCGGCGGAAGGGAGGTCACGTGATGGCGCCGAATTCGAGGACGATGTTCTTCTTTCCTCGAAAATCCGCCAAGTCCACGAGTTCACCCGACGTGCTTTGGAGCTTCACTGGAGGCGCAGGCCGGCCGGGTTTCAACTGATCCTCAAACGCCTTGTGGCGAACCTTTCTGAATCCGCTCATCTCGCGCTTGATCATCAAGAACGGGTCAAGATACCAGAGGCTCCACAAGCCCCCCAGGGGGCCGGGCGGCCTGTCGATATAATCTTCTTTCTGCATTTATCAATCTCCCATAGAACGATGAATGGCGAAAAAAGGAAATTAGTCTATTTCCGGGTTTTTGTCGATTCCTTGGGCGAGACGGCCTCTCCGAGACAATATCCGGCGCTAGGATGAGCTTGGACCCCTTTCGAACACGCTCCAGTAGACGTCCATCACCCTCCTGAAGCCCACGCTTTCGAACACGCGCTCGGATGCCTCGTTTCCCGCCACGATATAGCAATACGCCGCACGTCCCCTGGCGAATTGCGCCTCGACGAGGGCGGACACCACCACGCGCGCAAGCCCCTGGCCGCGGAAGCGATCCATCGTGTGCAGCATGCCGAGCGAACCATTCGCGTGAACCACCATATATGAAGCTAGTTCGCCCCCGACCCGTATCGCCGCAGTGGACCCGTTCTGAATTCTCGCCAGAGCGTATTCCTCCCCCTGGTCGTAGGGTGAATTCTCGGCCAGCATCTTCGCATCCTCAGTTAGCAGGCTTTCGATGCGGTGCGTGCTGAAGACGGGCCTGAAATCTTTTTTCTCGAGAATGAACATGCCCACGGGCGAGCCCCGGATGAGTTTTCTTCGACGTGCCACCGCCTCTTGAATTTCGAGCGGCGTCGAGGAGAGCTTGAGATAGCCATCGCTCCGCTCCATCTGGGCTGATAAACGCTCCATCTCTTCGAGTCTGGCGAGAATCGCCTCAGGCCGCCCCAGCGGCGTGAGCCAGCCGCGCCCAGCGTTCACCGCCATCTGTGGCGCGGCGAGATCATCCACCCAGAGGGAGACGGCCTCTCCCCCCTCGGCGATGGCCTCTGCAAAGCGCACCCGAAGCGGCCCCTGCGCGCGCAGGAATTTTTCAAAAGATTCGCTGCCGGGGTTCTCCAATCGAAACAATTTTCGCTACACTCCCATGCGGATGAAAAACGCCGTCCTTTCGGAGAAGTGATTATACCCGCTCATCCTCCCGAATGCAGAGACGGGGAAATTAAAAACAATGCGCATCAGGAGAGAAAATGAAGGATTACCGGATCATCACCATCCCTGGGGACGGAATCGGCCCCGAACTCATGGAATCCACCACCGCCGTGCTCGAAGCCGTGCAGGGGACGAATGAGACTCTAACCCTGAACCTCGAAGAACACGAAGCGGGAGCCGCCCGGTACGCCAAGTACGGAAAACGCATCAGCGATGAAACCATACAGGCTTGCCGTGAGGCGGACGGCGTCCTCAAAGCGCCGGTCGGAAATCCGTCCATCCGCACGCCGGAGGGCACCGAGGCGGGGCTTCTGGGAGGAGTTCTGAGAACGGGGCTCGACCTGTTCGCCAACATGCGGCCCGTGAAACTCTACCCGGGCATCCGGAGTCCCCTGGCGGGCTATGCGCCCGGCGGCATCGATTACGTCGTGATCCGCGAGAACACCGAAGGTCTCTACGCCTCGCGCGACAAGGGAGTCGGCGGCCCCAACGCCGTGGCCGACACCATGATCATCACTCGCCCGGGAGTGGAGCGCGTCGTGCGGTTCGCCTTCGAACTCTCGCGCAAAAGAGGCGGCGCGCCAGAAGACGGCGTCCGGCGCGTCACCTGCGTGGACAAGAGCAACGTGCTTCGCTCCATGGCCCTGTTTCGTGAGGTATTTTTTGAAGTCGCGGCCGAGTATCCCGAGGTCGAGGCGGAAGCGGTGTATTCGGACGCCTGCGCCAACCATCTCATCATTCGCCCGGCGCACTACGACGTGCTGGTGATGGAGAACATGCTGGGAGATTTACTCAGCGACTTAGGTGGCGCCACGGCAGGCGGCCTCGGCATGTGTCCCTCGGGGAACATCGGGGAGAAATTCGCCTTCTTCGAGGCGGTTCACGGCTCGGCGCCCGACATCGCCGGAAAAGGCATCGCCAATCCCTTGAGCCTCGTTCTCTCCGCCGCCCTCATGCTCGCCCACATCGGGGAGAGCGGAGGCGCGAACCAGATAGAAACCAGCGTGTGGGAAGCGCTCGAAGCCGGGGAGATACGAATCGACGACAAGGGGCGCGCCGTCGACGGCTCACAGGCCATCACCGACGCGGTGTGCGCCCGCGTGAGGGGATAAGTCTAAGAAAATCGCTCGCGCAGAAGGGTCCACACGGCAATAAACCCGTCTCGCCAGGTGATCTTCTTTCCCTCCGCGTAGGTGCGGCCGTAATAGGATATCGGAACCTCGTAGATGCGCCACTTTGCGGGTTTCAGGATTTTTGCGGTGAACTCCGGCTCGAAGTCGAACCCTTTTGCATGGATTTGGATGTCCTTCACCACCTCGCGCCGGAACATCTTGTAGCAGGTTTCCATGTCGGTGAGCGTGCAGTTGAACAACATGTTGGCCAAAGTGGTCAGCATGTGGTTCCCCACCTTGTGCCAGAACATGTGGACGCGCTGGGGCTTGCCGCCAAAGCGCGTGCCGTAGACCACGTCGGCCACCCCCCGGCGGATGGGGTCGTAGAGATCGGCGTATTCGGCGGGGTCGTATTCCAGGTCCGCATCCTGAATGACGATCACGTCCCCGTTCGCCGCTGCGAAGCCATCGCACAGAGCGGCTCCCTTACCCTCGTTTTTCTCCCGGTAGATGACGCGCGCACCGTCTTTTTCGATTTCCGCCAGTATGTCCCGGGTGCCGTCCGTGCTGCCGTCATCCACGATGAGGAGTTCGATGTTCATCGGCACCGCCTGGACTCTGGCGACGATTTCGCGAATCGTGTCGCGCTCGTTGTAGCACGGCATCACCACGCTCAGTAAATCGGGCATCTGGTCTTCATCGTTCACGACAGTTCTCCCCATCTGAGGGTCGAGCACTCCATGTAATCTACGCGGGCACCGCGCGAAAGACTACATGCTCCCCCCCGCACGGTCAATTTATTTTTTCAGCGTCAACGGTACTCCGGCTTGGCAAGTTCTCCCCTGCGTGAGAATATTCGCCCCCAAGTGCTTATCGAAAATTATCCCGACACCAGGATTACGAAATGCCATCACATCTACTTGAACGAATGAAGACGCTGTGCTCCCTGCCCGGCCCGCCCGGCCACGAGGGCGCGGTGAGAAACGCCATCGCGGAGATGCTGAAAGACAGCGCGAGCGAGTTGCGGCGCGACGACATCGGCAACCTCATCGCCCGCCACGAAGCGAACGAGGCGGTCCCTCATCTCGTCCTGGAATGCCATATGGACGAGGTAGGCCTCATCGTCACGCGCGTGGAGGCGGGCGGCGCGCTCAGGTTTGAAAAAGTGGGCTTCGTGGCGGATGCGATTTTCCCGGGACGCGAAGTCGCGCTCCTGACGCTGGACGGGAACCTTCACCGCGGGGTCGTCAACGTGCGGAGCGGACACCTCCAGTCCTTACAGGGCCAGGAACACCCCGGCGTCGATGAGATGTGGATAGACCTGGGCGCTTCGGACGATGAAAAGATTCGCGCGCTCGGCATCGAGGCGGGCACACCGGGCGTGTTCCACAGCCCCTTCACGCAACTCCCCGGAGGAGCGTGGAAGTCGAAGGCGGTGGACAATCGCTCGGGCTGCGCCCTGTGCGTGGAGGCGTTCATCAACACGGCCCACTCGCTCTCGGACAAGCTCCGCCTGAGCGCCGCCTTTTGCGCGCAGGAAGAAATCGGCGGACGCGGCGCTTCGGTGCTTTCTCTGGATGAAGATGGGGCCGACCCGCCCTCTCTCGCCATCGTGCTCGACAACGTGCCCTCAGACGGTCCGGGCCGCTCCGACGCGCGCGGGTCGAAAATCGGGGCGGGGCCGGTTTTGAGGAGATACGACCACCAACCCATGAGCCTCTATGGCTACATCACCCCGCCCGAGCTGATTCAGTGGGTGAAAGACACGGCGAGCGACGCCCACGTGCCTCTGCAGGAAGACGTGTTCGTGGGCACTTTTCTCGATTCCGCCACCTTGAGCAAATCCCGGCCGGGCGGACTGCCCACCGTGCCGATCAATCTGCCCAGGCGCTATTCCCACAGTCCGGTGGAAACCTTTATGGAATCGGACTTAGAAGCCACAGCGGCGCTCATCGGCGCCCTGCTCCGCTCCGCCGCCGAGGGAGGAGCGCCGAATCTGAGACGGGACTATCTATCGCCCTCTGATGCGTGAACTCTCACGAAAACCACATTTTGGAGAAGAGAAACCAGTGTCCAGAACGATCCGCGTCGCCCATAGCCCCGATTCGGACGATGCCTTCATGTTCCACGCCCTGGCGAACGGGAAGATCGCGCAGGGAGCGTATGAATTCATCCATGAACTCCACGACATCGAAACGCTGAACCAGGCCGCCTTCGAGGGCAAATACGAGGTGAGCGCCATCAGCTTTCATGCGTACTGCCACCTGGCCGATCGCTACGCCATTTTACCGCACGGGGCAAGTTTTGGAGATAATTACGGCCCCGTCATCATCTCACGCGAGCCGATGACGCCCGATGCGCTTCGGGACGTGGAAATCGCCATCCCCGGCCTGCTGACGACGGCCTATCTCACGCTCCGCCTGTATATGGGAGGCGAGGAGCCGAAACACCGCGTGGTGCATTTCGATCAGATCATGGACGAGGTCAAAAAAGGAGCATCCCCGGCAGGTCTTCTGATCCACGAGGGCCAGCTCACCTATGAGGAGGAGGGCTTTCATCTCGTAGAGGATCTGGGCAAGTGGTGGATGCGCGAAACCGGCGGCCCCCTGCCCTTGGGATGCAACGTCATCCGTAAAGACTTAGGGCCCGAGGTCGTAGGTGAGGTGAGCCGTCTGCTTCACCAGAGCATCGTCTATGCTCTCGAGAACCGAGACGAGGCGCTCGACCACGCCATGGCCTACGCCAGAGACCTGCCGCGCGAGAAGGCGGACGTTTTCGTCGGCATGTACGTGAACGAGTGGACGCGCTCATACGGCGACGCCGGGCGCAAGGCCGTCTCCACCCTTTTGAGCCGCGCCGCGGAGGCGGGCATTATCCCCGAAAGGATAGAGCCGGAGTTCGTATCCTCACCCACTGGCTGAAAAGCGGAGGCGGATTCATGCTGGAGGGAATGCACCACATATCCATCAGCGTCGATGACCTGGAGGAAGCGCGCGATTTTTACGCCGGCCTGCTGGAACTCGCGGAAATCGACCGCCCGAATCTGCCGAATCCCGGCTATTGGTTTCAGGCGGGCGCCTGCCAGCTTCATCTGACGGGACGCCGGGACCGCGCGAGCGAAACGAGCATTCCGGGCACAGGAGCCGGCGAAACGCATTTCGCCTTCGCGGCGTCTGATCTGGAACCCGTGAAACAAAGGCTCGAGATTGCGGGCGTGGACGTAAAAGACGGCGTCAACGCCGGACTGGGACTGCGGCAACTGTTCTTCAGAGATCCATCGGACAACCTCGTGGAAGTTTTCTGCACGTTGCCGGAATGTTAATGCCATGAAGCGAAACAGATTTCATCTGGCCGGGGCCGTGCCCTGGCGAAAGATACGGAAGACGGGCTGGAAATCCTCCTCATCACCACGCGCGACAGACCCTTAGACGACGACAATCCCTGGTGGATAGTGCCCCAAGGGGGCGTGGAACCGGGGCAAACCGCTCAAGAAGCCGCCATCGTCGAAACCTGGGAGGAGGCGGGCGTTCGCGGAATGGCATCGGAGGAGGCCATTGCGCGATATGAATACGACATCGGCGCGGGCAGGTGTAAAGTCGACATCTTCGAAATAGAGGTCGAAGTCGTCGAGGACGACTGGCCCGAGAGCCACGAGAGAAGGCGCGTCTGGCTCTCCGCCGAGGACGCCCTGGAGACTATTTCCGGACATACGCTCAGAAGTATCCTGAGAGAATTCCTGCGGAGAAAAGGGGTTTAGTGCCTCCGCGCCGCGATGAGCGCGCGGTTGTAATGGAGATACAGGGGCGCAGCCAAAAAACCGGCCGCCCTGAGCCACGCGATCTGCTCATCCAGGCGCGGGGGATAATCCCCTTTCCCGTCATAGCGCTCTCGATACTCACCGAACGTCATCGGCGCATCCACACCCCGGTTCAAACGATTCCACACACGCTCATATTCAGCGGGCAAGTCGTCAAAGCGCGGATCGATCTGATCGAGTATGTAAAGAGCACCCCCCGGACGCAGGAGTTCGAACACTTTTCCGTAGACCGCCCGCTTCCTGTCGTGGGTAATTTCATGCAAGGCCTGGCTGCTGAAAACAGCCGCATAGGGCGCATGGAGAAATTCGACCGTTTCCAGATCGTTCATATCACCTAGAATCGGTTGATATCTCCCCGCATAAGCGCATAAACGCTCCGAGGCAAGCTTCAACATCTCCTCCGAACTATCGAGACACGCCACCCTTACATGGGGGATGCGCTCGAAAATGAGGGCTTCCACCTGGCCCGAGCCTGCGCCCAAATCCAGAATCCACCCATCCTCCGTTCCCACTCCCTCGAGCAGGGTGATGAGCAGATCGAGTTGATTCGCCCGGTCGGGATTGTCTCGCGCGGCGTTCACCGCATCCCAGTTCTGGGCGAAACTCCCCTCCCCCCAGGCGTCTTTCGCCATCAAGCGGCCCTGCACGCGCTCATCAAGGCGTTTGCGTCCGGCGCCGTTTCGAACGCCACGACGGCCTCCACGGCGGAATCGACATTGCTCTCAGGCAGGACGCGGCGCGCGTTTCCGCGAAACTTGGCCTCGACGTCTTCCCATTCCATCGGGTTTTCAGGGTTTCCCCAGTTGACGGGTTCATCGCGCTCCAGGACGCGGCCGTCTTTGAGCGTCATCTTCACGCCGCCGTGCAGGTATCTGGGGAACCTGTCGGAATCCACGCCGGAGCACCGCACTTTTCCGGCGAGTTCGAGCACCTGCGCGTCGCCCAGATGTTTTTCCTCGAAATCATCGAGCGTGGCCCGGCCCTTCACCACGTTCACCGCCAGGCAATAGGGCAGGCTGAAGAGGGCCGCATACTGCGTATTGGGCTTTCGCTTGTGTTCGATGGGTTCGCACACGATGTGGAGAATCGGCTCGGGCGTAGTGGTCTCTATCTCATCGATTTCATCGAGGGATATGCCCGCCTCGCACACCAGATTTTTCGCCGCATCCATCGTCGCGTGATTGAAATGGCAGCAAGGATAGGGTTTGAACGAAATGCGCAGCGTCTCCCAACGCTCACCGAGTCCGCCCGCCAGGATTTCCGGGTCATAGGCCGGATCGCTCAAATGCGTGGCGTAGAGGCCGAACCTGCCCTCGAAGACTTTTCGGGGGCCCATGAACCCGTGGCCCGCCATCTGTGCGGCGGTGACGCCCGCATGAGAGGCCCAGCCCGGATGAAAGCGCTTCACCCAACTTCCGTCATCCAGAAACTCCTGAATCCCCGCCGCCTGGCTCCCGCACACGCCGAACGCATTGGCGATTTCCGCCGGTGCGTGCTGCATCAGACGCCCCATGATGGCGGCCGCCCCGAAAGCGCCGCATATCGGCGTGGCGTGATAGCCCTCGGCATGAAACGCCCCCGGCACCGCGCCGCCGATTCTGGCGATGACTTCATAGCCCGCCACCATGGCCGCCAGAATGTCCTCTCCGCTTGCGCCGACGGCCTCGCCCGCTGCCAGCGCCGTGGGCACTACGCAGGCGCTCATGTGGGTGATCGAATCCGTATGGGTGTCATCGAAATCGAGGCCGTGCACGTAGCTGCCGTTCACCATGGCGGCGTGCGCGACCGGCAGCTTGTCCCCGTAGCGCCAAACGGTGGCCTGTGGATTGCCGCCCCAATCGCGCGCCGTTTTCGTCACCGCATCGGCGTAGGGCTCCCGTGTCGCGGCCAAGGCCTATCCCCAGGGCGTCGAGAAGATGGCGTTTCGCCTTCTCAACCACCTGCTCGGGGATGTCTTCATAAGATAAGTTCGCGGCGAAGTGCGCCAGCTTGTCGCTCATCGTCTCCATGTTCGTCTCCTGATCCTGAATCCGGCTTTACTCTAGGCGAGATGCGCCACCAAGGCGCTCATCGTCTCCACCTCATCCAGACCTGAAATGGCCTCTATCAACGCGTCTTGTGAACCAGACGGAATCACGCCGCCCGTAATTTGCCTGAATTTTCCCGCCACCATGCCGAAATCCATCGGGTTTTGGGGCGAACCCTTGGGACCGGCGACACGGCTCTTAAGCTCACGGCCGTCATGGGTGCGAATCGCCACTTTGGCGGGAAAGGTTTTGGGATAGAGTTGCTCGATCTCGGGGTCCACCGTGAAGCGCGCCCTCCGGGCGAGGCTCACCAACTCCGGGTCGGCGATGCGCTCGGGCGCGAACTGCCCGGGACCCGCCTGCCCGTCGGTGAGCGCCACCGCGGCGCAATACTCGATGTTCATCTGCGCGCGGAGCGAACTCACGGGCTCATAGCGCCAGGAGCATTGTTGCTTCACCACGCTGTGATTCATGATCTCCATTTCCCGCACGTCATCGGGCGCAACGCCATGCTCCCTGCGCAGGGCGAGAACGGCGTCAATGGTCGAGTGGGTGCTCCCGCAGCAGCAATAGGGTTTGAAGGAAACGCCTTCCGTCTCCCAAAACGCGCCCAAATCCTTCGTCAGCGGTTCAGGATCCCCACAGCCGCTGAATACCCGTATAAAACCCCCGTCCTCGTACTCGAAAATCTCCTTGGGGCCCGTATAACCCCTCCCGGCGAGGGAGGTGGCCATGAGGCCGCTTTGGGCCGCGCGGCCCGCGTGAAAGCGCTTCGTCTCCGAGCCGTCGCACTGGAAAGCCCATGTTCCCGCACCCTGCGTCCCCGCCAACCCCAAGGCGTTGGCCGTTTGCTCGGGCTTTAGTTTCATCAGATGCGCCGCAGCAGCCGCCGCGCCAAAGGGGCCGCACAGACCCTGTTAAATGAAATCCCCGCCTGCGCACCTCCAGGGCGTCGGCCGCGATGCTCGCGCGGATCATGGTTTCATAACCCACGGCGCAGGCGGTCATGAAAGCCTCGCCACTCGCCCCCATCTTCTCTGCAAGCGGAAAAGCTGCGGCGAAAACCACCGCGCCCGGGTGGAGCTTGGCGCCGCTGTGGTAATCATCCAACTCGAACGCGTGCATCGAGGTGCCCAGGCAAAGCGCGACAGGCCCCACCGGCCCGCGCCATGTGTTCTTCCAGAGGGTGGCTTCCGCGTTTCCGCCTTGTTCCTGAATGAAGCCGGACAGTATTCGCCCCGATTCGGTAGTCGTTCCGTACAAACCGCAACCGACGGCATCCAAGAAATACTTGCGCATGCAGGCGCGCAGGTTTTCGGGCAAGTCATCATAGGAAGTTTCGCTGATGAATCGCGCGAGTTCGCGTGTTTGGCCGTTCATTTTCACCTCATTCTTTAGGGAGATACTCTGCTTCTATCGCATGATAGGCGTCATAATCGAGGAGGCGGTAGAGTTCCTTGCGCGTCATCATGTTGTCCAGATAGCCCGCCATCGTGCCCTTTTCTTTCAGTTCATCGAGCAGCAATTCGCCCGCCCTGAGCATCGCGCGCATGATGCTCACCGGAAACAGGACGAGCTTATAGCCCATCTCCTCGAAATCCGCTTTGGAGATATGCGGCGTTTTGCCGAACTCCGTCATGTTGGCGAGCAGAGGACCCGGACAACGCTCGGCATACTCGATGAACTCATCGCGCGTCTCCAGCGCTTCGATGAAGACGACGTCCGCCCCGGCAGCAAACGCCGCCTTGCCGCGTTCGACGGCCTCATCCATCCCGTGGACGTATTTGGCGTCGACGCGCGCCATGATGGCGAAATCCGGGTCCGTGCGATGGGCCACGGCGGCGCGGATTTTCCCTATAAATTCCTCGCGGCTCACCACCTGCTTCCCGTCCAGGTGGCCGCAGCGTTTGGGCAGCGCCTGGTCTTCTATCTGAATGCACGCCACGCCCGCCCGCTCGAAATCACGCACCGTGCGCACGACGTTCACCGCATTTCCGTAGCCGGTATCCACGTCCACCACCAGCGGGATATCGACGGCATCCGTTATGTACCTCGCGTTCATCAGCACTTCGCTCGAGGACGCCAAACCGTTGTCGGGCAGACCCGCGAGAGCGTTCACCACGCCCGCCCCCGACATGTAGACGGCCTCGAATCCTTTGGAGGCGATGAGTCTGGCCGTCAGGGCGTCGTGCGCGCCTGGGATGATCGTCGCCCCCGGGCGTTCGAGAATTTCTTTGAATTTTTTTCGCACGGAACCGGCCATAGGTCCTTCCTTCCCGGACAACGTCGATGAATATGCCATCCGCTTGATGAATTTCAGCGAAAAGTCCGCTTCTTGCCGAACCCCATCTTCGCTATTGTTACGGATGAACTTATCCGCCACCCCGGTTTCGAGGCAAGCGCCTTTTATTTTTTCATACCATCTTGTGATCCCGCCAGAGCCTGGAGCCAACCGAGCCTTGACAAACAGCCGAAGAAAAGTGACATAATTTGAGCGGCCATTGTGTTTGGTTGCGGGGGGGACGCCGAATGACGAGTGAATCCGAAGACGTGAATTTCGATGAAAAATATGAAGACGAAGCGAGAGTCAACTCCGATCTCAAGCGCGCCCTGGATCTTCTGAGCGAAGGAGGCGCCGCCCACTCGAAGGGAGACCTCGACAAAGCCATCGAATTGTATCGAAACTCCATCGCCTACTACCCCACCGCGGACGCGCACACCTATCTGGGCTGGATGTACAGTAAGCAGGGCCGCCTGGAGGAAGCGATCGAAGAGTGTCACATGGCCATCGAAGTCGACGATGAGTTCGGAAACCCATACAACGACATCGGTTGCTATCTCATGCAGTTGGGCGAACTCGACGAGGCGGCCGGCTGGCTCGAGAAAGCGAAATCCGCACCGAGGTACGAGCCGCGCCATTTCCCCTACATGAACCTGGGGCGCATCTACGTGCAACAAAAAGAATACGGCAAGGCGCAAGGGGAGATTTACGAGGCCATCAAGCGCGCACCCGAACTGGATAGTCTGAAAAAAAACTTCCTGGAGCTTGTCTCGCTCCTCAACTAAACATGATCACAAAAAAAGCCGGCCGCGAAGGCCGGCTTTTTCTTTTTTTCTTTTTGCCGCTCAAAAACTAGCCGGGAATCTTGTCCCTCGTATCCTCTTCCATCCATTCGTTTTCCACATAGATCGTCTTTGCGGCGTCCCGGTTGGGACAATTGCCATAGGTGAAGACGAGTTCGGCATCTTCTGTTTCACTCGGGTTGTAGAGGCCGTGAATCTCTCCCGCCGCGCAATAGACGAACGTGCCTGTGGGCACCGTATGTTCTTCCCTGTCTTCTCCCATCCAGACGATAATCGGACCTTTGACGATGTAGAACGTCGCGTCGCATACGTGGTAGTGCCTCTGGTTGCGGCCCTGGGGCGGAATGATGGTGCGCCCCATCGTGATGGTCTGGGTGCCGGTGGCATTGCTGTCCACGCCCCATGCGATGATGAGGGGCGGTTCATATTTCTTGTCTACGCCGATGGCCGTTGAATCAATGAGACACCAGCGCTGTTTGGTAGGTGCGGATAAAACAGACATGTGAACTCCTTTTGATTGGAAACGATATGAAAATTCCCGTTCTCTCGAAGGCCGCTTAATCTAGGCGCTCGGCTCTCAGAGCGCAAGAGCGGCGATGATTTAATAGAGGTTCACCCTTCCAGGAACAGTTGAACCTCACTCAAAAGATCCATCCTGCGTTTTTCCAGCTCCATGAAATGCGTGCCGTCGTTGATGATGACGTAGCGCTTGCCCCGGCTGTTGCAGAGCGCTTTATACAGCCCCCAGGCCTCCGGATCGGCCGAGGCGCCGTCCTGGTCTCCCCGGATGAGAAGAACGGGACACGTTATCTTGCTCGCATCATAGAGGGGTATGTTCCTCGCCCGATCATATAAATCCGCCAAAGAGCCGTTCGCCAGCCTAAACGCGGGCGTCTTGCGTTTGGCCCCCTCCGGGTCATAGCGAAGCAATTCGCGAAAATACGCCTTGAGCACCCTGGGTTCGCGCCATTTGTGGTGGGCATCCCCCGGTATGTGGCCCCACCAGCGATGGTGTACGTCTTTTTCAGTACACCAAGACCACGCGCCTCGCCTGGCGTCGAATTCCCCGGACTTTTGGGGGTCTTCCATCTGTTTCGCGCGGGCGGGATTGTCATAGGCGTAATAGGGCGCATACAGCACGAGTTTATGCACATGCGACATATTATCGGCCGCGTAGGCCGGCCCCGTCGTCGTCCCCCAGGAGCGGCCCAGAACGCTGAGTTTGTTCACGCCCCGCTGTTCGCAGATGAAGTCGACCGCCGCCTTGATGTCCTTTACGGCCACCTTGCCCGGAATCGCGGGAGGCTTGCCCCTCGGGCTGGTGAGCATCTCATCCGGCCAGCTCGATTCACCAAAGCCCCGAATCGAGAGAGCGAAAACGTCGAACCCGCGCGAGGCGATGTAATCCATCCATGAATAGCCCGGAACCGGGAGGTCATAGGCCACGGGGCCGGGCGCCATCCGCCCGTGCACGATGAGGAGCATGGCCTGATCTTCAAATTTTTTCTTGCCTTCGGGGCGTTTTTCCCTCAAATGAAGCCTGATGCCGGGATCGAGCGAATCAATGTAGTGATCGATCCGCTCCACTCCCTTCGAGGCCACATTCTTTCGTGGCGAAGCGCTCAAATCCAGATTCCCTTAATTTTTGAGGTGAGAATAATCCCGGTCATACGCGGGCGGCAGCGCGCCTCCCCGCCCCAGAACGACGTGGAGTTTGCCCCATCCCCGGCCCGAATTCCAAAACCCGCGCGTAACGCCCGCAGGTGCCCAGCACATATCCCATGGCCCGAGAACTTCTTGATGCGAATCCCCCGCCTCATCGATCCAATGCACCGTCCAGTCGCTCTCAAGAGGGATGAAGGCCTCTTCCAAATCCAGATGATCATGCAGCGGAGCGCCCGAGCCCACCCGGTTTTCGTTGATGACGAGGGAGAACTCTCCCTCCGGCAGGGAGGGGGGTGGACCCACGCCTTCAAGCTCACCGCCCACGTGTCCCACGTAGCGGCGAATCCCGCGCACGCCCTCTGGCAGGGAGGCTTCATAATAAACCTGAAAATTCATGGGGCATTCATCATAACGCACCACTTGCGTCATGGGATCGACAAAAGAGGCGTTATCGCCTCGCGCGCCCTCCCCTTCTCCCTGGAACACGGGCGGCTCGTACGCGCCGCGCCCATGGATGTAGTAGAGAAAGCCATCCTCATCACCTGAGTTCCTGTACCCGCGCATGACGCCCGCCGGCACCCGGATGGCGTCGTACCGCCCGAGTTCGACGGTTTTGATTTCCCCGTCGCGCGCATCGGTCCAGAAGACCTCAAACGCGCCTTCCCAAACCATGAAAACCTCCTCGAACCCGTGGCTGTGCAGCGGAGCGCCGTTTCCGGGAGGCGCCATCACGATTCCATTGGCGAACTCCCAGCCGGGGAGCGCCGCTTTGGGCTCCTTGTCGCGAGGTCCCCCGACATAGCGATAAACCGCCCGGTGATGTCCCTCTTCACGCGCATCGGGAGACGAGTCCCAATCGGGCAAGATCTCCGAAAAACGGACAATCGTGGTGGGTACGGCTTTGGAAGTATGTTTGGTCATCTTCAGCACCTCGCCGGTTATGGTTATAAGGTCACGGAAGCGTCGCGTTTAGATACACGCCTTCCGCCTCATACGCCTCATCGAGCAGGACGACGGGGTGAACCACCCGAAGGTCCATGTCCCGCTCGCGGGCGCCGAACGCGATTTGAATCTGACAACCAGGGTTGCCCGTGCAGACCACGGGCGCCTCAGAGTCTTTCACGTGCCCCATTTTCCTGTCGAGAAGCTGCATGGAAATCTCCGTCTGCGTGAGATTGTAGCTGCCGGCGGAGCCACAGCACCAATCGCTCTCCTTGAGAGGCACCGTCTCGACGTTGCGAATCGCGGAAAGGACTTCGAGCGGCTCCTTGCGCACCTTGAGCGCATGAAACAGATGGCACGGATGGTGATACGCGATTTTCCGTGGTTCGGGGTGTTGCGCCTTTCGGACCCCGATTCTGGAGAGAAACACGGTCACGTCCATCGCCTTGTCGCTGAACGCCTTCGCGCGGCTTGAATATGCGGGATCATCCGCGAGCAAATCCTGGTATTCATGGAGCATGGCCCCACAGCCGGATACGGCCAGTATGACGGCGTCGAACTCTCCCGCGTCGATGGCGTCTAAGTTCTCGCGTGCGAGTATTCTCGCCGCCTCCCTGTCTCCCGAATGGGCCTGCAGCGCGCCGCAGCAGGTCTGCGCGGCGGGGAACACGACGCGCACGCCGTTCGCCGCCAACGTGCGTATGGCGGCCCTGTTCACATCTCCGAACAGGGTGGATTGAATGCACCCGCCGAAAAAGGCGACGCGGTGTTTTTCCTCTCCAATGGGCGCTACTTCCGCGGGAAGAGCCCGCATCGAGGAGATGGGGGGAGCTTCGGGCATCATGGGTTCGAGCGCGGCCAGTTTTTTGGGCAAAAGACCCAAGCCCCTCACCACGCTCTTCAAAAACGTGGTCTGATACAGCCGGGTGGCCACGCCCGCCAAATTGAGCAACGTTCTGTTCGGCAGAAGCCAGCGGAAGAGGATTCTCCTCAAAATCCGTACCGACAAGGGGCGTTTCCTTACCTTTTCGAGCCCTTCGCGCGCCGCCTCTATCAAAGAACCATAGGGCACGCCAGATGGGCACGCCGTCTCGCAGGCGCGGCAATCCAGGCACCGATCGAGGTGTTTCATCACCGTCTCGTTCGGCGCCATCTCGCCGTCCGCCACCATGCGCATGAGGTAGATTCTGCCGCGTGGAGAGTCCATCTCGTTGCCGAGCAGCGTGAAAGTGGGGCAACTCGTGCCGCAGAAACCGCAATGGATGCAGCGCTGAATCATCCGCCTGTCGGGAGCGTCCGGTCCGACGAAGGGGTTCTCGTATTCAGGAAAAACCTGCGCGAAACCTACTTTTTCACCTGTCGCCACTTACTTCTCCCACCTTACATCCGGCCCACGAAGCGGCCGGGACTCAAAATTCCTTTCGGGTCATATGTTTTCTTAATGTTTCGCATCACCTGCAGCGCGGCGGGTTCGAGCGCATCCTCACCCCATACGGATATCTGCTCTTTAAGCGAGTTCGGCCCGGAATCCATGCGCAGATGCACCGAGCGGGCTTGCGCTTCATCCTTCCCCTCCCTACACAGAGAGGAGAAGACGCGCCACGCCTCAAGCGGAGAGGGTTCCTCATCCTCGGGCGCGAGCCAGCAGCGCAGCACACCGCTGCCCGCGTGCGCCGAAATCGCGCAGCGATATTTCCCCGCCCCGGCGGCTTGCCTCGCCGCCTCCGTGAAACGGGGCAGCTGATCGAGACGACCCGAGGCTCTTAAACCAAGCGCCTCGGGGCTTGAGAAATCCCCTCCGGGAGGATCGGCCTGGGCGCGGCCTAAGCGCGCGGTTTGCTCATCACCAAACCGCAAAATTTCGTCCCCGCCTTCTTTCACGAGAATTTCCTCGAACCGCATCAGCTGATCTTTCAGCCCCTCCTCAAAATCTCCGAAAGTAGCGGCCAGACTCACCGGTCCGGGCAAGGCGATTCCGCCCTCCGATGCCAGCGAGGCGATGCGCATATCGTTCAAGACCTCCACCCATACGGGCATAAGGGGCGAGGCCATCAGGGTGCGAGCGGCCTTAAACGCGGCGGCGGCGGACCCGAAGCAAGCAGCCCTTGCTCCGATATGCTCAGGGGCCTTATACAGGCGAATCGCCAACTCGGTGACGACGGCCAGTGTGCCCCAGCTTCCTGAAAGGAGGCGATTCATGTCGTAGCCGGTGACGTTTTTCACCACCAGCGCGCCATAGGTGTGGGTCGCGCCGTCGGCCAAGGCCACCTTCATGCGCATCACGCGGTCGCGCGCCTTGCCCCAGCGCACCCGCATGGGACCCGAACGATCCGCGATAATAGTTCCCCCCACCGTGGAGGTTCCCGGATGCGGAGGGTCGAGACCCGCCGTCTGTCCCTCGACACCCGTCAGCATATCGAGGCTCTCGACGCTCATCCCCGCCTCCACCACGGCTGTAAGGTCGTTTTTCAGAAACTCCACCGCCTTCGACATGCGCTCCAGGGAGAGCGCCACGTCGTACCTCTCGGGCGCATACCCCGCTCCCCTTCCCGTGCCCCCTCCCCAGGGGAATACGGCCAGACCCGCTTCGTTCGAACGCGCGAGAACACGGCATAAGGCTTCATGATCGGCGGGACTCACCACCATCGAGGGCGTTTTGCCCCCCAGTTTGAACGACTCCGCCCTCTCATCGGAAAAGAGAGCAGAATCGCCTACGTCTGCTTCTATGGATTGAGCGAACGAATCGAGTTTTAGGGCCATGGTTTTCCTACTTTGTCATCCCGCCGCCCATCCTGGCGACGCCGCCGCCGAGAGCAACCGGGAACACGTTTTCCTCATCGGGTATCAGTTTACCGGGGTTCATCATGCCGTCCACATCGATGGCGTCACGCACACGTTCCATAATCTCGAGCGTGGGTTCATCGAACTGGTCCTTCATCTCTCTGATTTTCTCGATTCCGATGCCGTGCTCGCCCGAGAGCACGCCCCCGGCCCGGATACATGCTCTAAGCACCTCCGCGCCGCATTCTATCGCCCGCTCGGTCTCCCCGGGCACCTGATCGTCGAACAAAACGTTGGGATGCAGGCTTCCGTCTCCGGCATGAAATACGTTGGTGATGCGCAAATCAAAGCGGGAGGCGATTTCATCGAATTCCTCCAGCACCTGCGCCAGCTTCGAGCGGGGAACCGTTCCGTCCAGACAATAATAGGCAGGAGCGATCACCCCGAAGGCACCGAACGCCTTTTTCCGGCCCATCCAAAGGCTCTCGCGCTCCTCTTCGGTCTGCGCGATCCGGAACGAAGAGCAATTGTTCTTCTCGCTCACCTCGCGAATGAGGGCTTCGAGCGGTCTGATGGAAGACGGCAGGCCGTCGAGTTCGATCAGCAAGACGGCCTCGGCATCCTTGGGATAACCCGCCTGCACCACCATCTCGACCGCCTCGATGGTGTAGCGATCCATCAACTCCATCGCAGCGGGCACTGCCCCCGCCGCAATGACGTCGCTCACCGTCCGGCACGCATCCCCGACTTTCGCAAAACACACGAGCATGGTGCGCACGCTTTCGGGGTTGGGCGTGAGCCTCACGGTGAGTTCCGTGATGACGGCGAACGTGCCCTCAGAACCGATGAAGAATCCGCGCAGGTCCAGACCCGGCGTCTCCTCCCCGTCCGCACCGAGATGCGCCACCTCCCCTGTAGGCAAGACGACTGTCATCTCCATGATGTGGTTCGTCGTCATCCCGTACTTGAGACAATGCGCGCCGCCCGAGTTTTCCGCCGCGTTGCCGCCGATGGTGCAGGCCGCCTGGCTGGAAGGATCGGGCGCATAGTGAAAACCATGCGGCAGGGTTTCCCAGGAGAGATGGAGATTGACCACCCCCGGCTGCACGCGGGCGAGACGGTTTTCGTAGTCGAGTTCGAGAATTTTGTTCATTCGCGTAAAGACGATGAGTACGCCGCCCGGCAGGGGCGTTGCGCCTCCCGAGAGACCCGTGCCCGCTCCTCTGGCGATCAGGGGTACCCGGTATTCGCGGCAGATTTCGACGACTCGCCGGACTTCCTCGGTGCTCTCGGGCAATACGACGGCCGATGGCACACCTTTGTAGATCGTGAGTCCATCGCAATCATACGTCCTGAGCGCCACCGGATCGGTGTGGATGAATTCCTCCCCCACCGCTTGCGTCAATTTTTGAATGAACTCGGCGCTATTCACCTCAAACCCTCGCAACGCTTCCTGAATGACGAAAAACCCTTTAGAGTGTCGCCATTATACCCATGCTTCAAAAAAAAACGAAGGGAAAGGCGACTTCTTGGACAAGTCCGGCGGTTCCACTCCGGTTTCCGGCTATTCTTCCAGACCCGGGAGAACGAGCGGTTTATATTATGGATGGGTGATCGTCGGCTTATCCTTCACAACCATGGCCTTCCACATCTCGGCCAGTTTTTCTTTTTCCCTGTTTCAGGTCCCTCTGATTGAAGAATTCGGCTGGAGCAGAGGCGCTCTGGGCGGCGCATTCGCCGTGAGCATGAGCCTCTATGCCATCTGCAATCCCAAGGCGGGCTCCATCCTGGAAAGAAAAGGCCCCAGGGTCCTGATTCCATGGGGTTCGGTCTCGATTGGTCTGGGGCTCATGCTGGGCTTTTTCATTTCATCCCTTTGGCATGTGTATCTTTTTATTGGTGTTCTAATCGGCCTGGGGCTTTCGATGAGCGGCTTCGTGACGCACAGCGCGCTTCTGCCGCGATGGTTCTTCAGAAACCGAGGTCTAGCGGCGGGCATCGCCATCTCTGGCATCGGCATCGGCTCATTCATCCTGATACCCACCATCGAAAGACTTATCGCCAACTTCGGCTGGCGCTACGCCTACCTGATTTTCGGCGCCTCGATACTTCTCATCATCCTGCCGCTCAAATTACTTCTGCTCAGAAATCATCCCTCCGACGTGGGTCAGAACATCGACGGCGCGTCAGACGAAGAGGCCGCCGGGTTTCCAAAACCACCGGCCTTCCGCACCCAGAATGTGGGAGAAGTATTCCAGCGAATAAAAGGGGAGAAAAATTTCTGGGCTTTGACGATCCTCGTTTTCGTCATCGGCCTGAACAACAACTCCATCTGGAGCCAGCTTCAGATATTCTTCGTCGACGCGAATTTCAGCACCGCGTTCGGCGCTTTCATCTTCGGGCTCACGGGCGCCATCCGGATTCTCGGCAGCGTGGTACTGGGTTGGGCAAGCGATCGCATACCGCGCAAAAGGGCCCAGGCCATCGCCCTTTTCCTGTCGGGACTCGGCGTCCTCATCTTGCTTCTCGTGCCTTATATGGGCAACGGTGTCGTCCTCGCCTTTTTGTTCGCCGCCATTTACGGCTTCGGCGTCGGCGGCATGACGGCATGCTATGCGGCCATGACCGCGGACGCCTACGGCGGACGCTCATTCGCCGTCATCATCGGATTGCTGGAAATCTCTTTCGGCCTGGGAGGATTCATCGGCCCTCCGATGGCGGGCTTCATGTTCGACTACACGGGAAGCTACGTGCTGCCTTTCTGCATCGTGGTCATTTTCCAGACGGTTGCGCTCCTCGTCTGTCAATTCGTCTACAGCACCGAGAAGTAAGACCCATCTCATGAGACAAAGAAAAAACACCCGCCCCGGGATTTACTACGGGTGGATAATCGTCGGCACGTCTTTCACCGCGATGGCGTTTCATCAAGCGGCGCGTTTTTCCTTTTCCATCTTTCAGGTTCCCTTAATCGAAGAATTCGGCTGGGGGCGTGGCGCCCTGGGCGGCGCCTACGCCCTGATGCTGGGCAGCTACGCGGTGTTCAGCCCTTTCATGGGGAACCTGTTCGACAAAAAAGGAGCGCGCGCGATCATGCCCTGGGGTTCGGTGTTGGTGGGCACAGGTTTCGCCCTGGGCTATTTCATCAGCGAACTCTGGCACGTCTACATCGTCCCCTGCCTGTTCGTGGGAATCGGGATGTCGATGAGCGGCTTCGCGCTGCACAGCGCTATCATGCCGCAGTGGTTTCAGAAAAAACGCGGCTTCGCCACAGGGTTGGCCCTCTCCGGCAGCGGGACGGGAATCTTGCTTTTCATGCCGCTCATCGAATGGTTCATCGCCACGAAAGGCTGGCGATTGACCTATCTGATTTTCGGCCTGGCCGTACTGTTCATCGTCGTCCCCATCACGGCGTTACTGCTCAGAAAAGGGCCCGAGGAAGTGGGCCAATACATCGACGGAAGATCTCAACCTCCGTCCGATTCACCCCCAAAACCAAGCACAAAATCGCCCAGCCCACCTTTGCTCAAGGTATTGCGCCAAGTTTATAAGGAAAAAAATTTCTGGACGCTCCTTATCGTCGTGTTCTTTATGGGGTTGAACAACAATTCGATATTAAGCCAACTCCAGCTATTTCTGGTCGACGCCGAATACAGCACGGCTCTGGCGGCCTTATTTTTCGGGATGCTGGGCGCGATCCGGATGCTGGGCACCTTTTCGGTGGGCTGGCTAAGCGATTCCGTCGGCAGGCAGCGCGCTCAGGCCCTCTCGGCCTTCATCACGGTCTGCGGGATCGGGGTTCTGCTTTCCATTCCCCATATACCGTATAAGATTTTAATGGGCTGGATTTTCATCCTCGTCTACGGAATCGGCCTCGGGGGGATGAGCGTGTGCTACTCATCCATGTCCGCAGATGCGTTCAGGGGCCCCACGTTTGGGGCCACGATCGGGCTGCTCGAAATTTTCTTCGGTCTCGGGGGATTCATCGGCCCGCCGCTGGCGGGTTTTATTTTCGATTATACGGGAAGCTACATGATCCCCTTCGTCGGGATATCGGTCGGCCTGCTGTTCTGTATCTTCATGTGCCTGTTCGTCTATGAAACGCCGCGAGGAGCCTCGTAAGCGCAGCGGACATCAAAAAGGTCGGCTCAATACCTCCATGGCTTCGGCCGCTTTCGCCCTGTCTCCTTCGATGCGCAGAGCGCCCGTTTTTTCTTTAGCCTCCAGACTCGCCCGGCCCGTGGTGAGCAAGACCAGATCGCTCCCGCCGCATACGATGCGCGCGTCACAATCCGCAGGCTCTGAAAACACGATTTCGGGCTCGCCTTTCAAGACCCGCAGCGCCCATCTTCGCTCATGCTCGCTCGTCTCAAAGCAGATGGTTCCGCTGAAATCCCTATCCCCCCGCGCCCTGAAAAAGATGGGGAAGCGCTCCGGCAGGCAATCGACGGCCATGGGCAGTGATGGGGGGTGCAGATCACCATCAGGCTGATTCTGGATATCCCAATCGTGGAGGATCAACTCATACAGCCTTTGTCCGGGAAACGTGCGAATCGGACACGGCGCGAGCCAATGCCAGGCTTCTTTATCCAAATCATCGGGCCGAATCGCCTCGAAGACTCCCTGTAATCGCCACACCACATCGGCAAAGACATCTATACGCTCATCGGCGGAAAGCGCAGCGAGTTCATCCCCTATTTTTTTCCGGTACGCCCAAAACGATTCTAAATCCGTGGCGCCAAAAGGCATTTCCAGACGCCCGGCGGCCCCCGCGGGGATGACGTGCGCATAAAAACGAGCGCCTAGCGTCATATGCGCCACCACGTCGGCCACAGACCAGCCCGGACAGAACGTGGGCGCGCGCCACTCCTCCTCACTCAAATTCCGCAGGGTTTCAATGAACCTGTGGTTTTCCTTCGACACCCAGGATAAGACGCGAACAAGAGAATCCGTAGTCATGAAATTCAGCTCTTGCGCCCGGTTACAGGAAAAACCAAGTCCCCGTGCTCACACATATCAACGCAACAAGAAGAAAGAACTTTGGAAGATAACGGCTTTGAGAATGAAACGAGGCATTTTTCAGCCAACCGTTCAGAAATGCGAAATTTCATCGGCATCAGGAAAGCATGGCCACTTTGAGTTCGCTTGCGATTTCCGTCACTTGTTCCCATACGCCATCCCCCACTGGAATTCCCTTTCGCAGCCTTCTTTCCTTTTCCCTAAAGCTTCGCTCTCCGGGCACGCGAATCTCCTCCACGCCAGGGGCTTTGCGCGTATTCTTGACCTCGGCGACGTGGGCATCCACCATCTCCCTGAACACTTGAGGATCCCCGAAAGCGGAAGGGTCGATAGCGATGAACAAATCCCCCTTGTCGTAATGTCCATCGCGCACCGATTGGGTGAGCGGCTTGCCGACTTTCGCTCCGAGCAAAGGCCCCGCCAAAAGGCCTATCAACAGGCAAAGACCATAACCCTTGTGGCCCCCGAAAGGCGCAACCGCGCCCGCGGCGGCCGTTTTGGCATCCGTCGTCGGCTCCCCACCCGGCCCCACCGCCACGCCTTCGGGAATCGGATCTCCCGTCACGCTCGCCTTGAGGATCATCCCGAAGGGAATCGCACTCGTCGCAAAATCGAGAAGAACAGGTTCATCCGCGCCCGTGGGAACGGCAATCGAAAAAGGATTCGTGCCCAAAAGGCGCTCCACTCCTCCAAAGGGATGAACAAGCGGCTGCGTGAGGCCGGCGACGATTCCCACGCAGCCGGCCCGGGCGATGCGCTCGGCGTAATAGCCCGTCATGCAGATATGATCGCTGTTCACGACGCCCACGGTGCAGGAACCCGCTTTTTCCGCCTTTCTGGCCGCCAGGCTCGCGCCATAAGTCGCGCCCACGGGCCCCATGGCGCGATCGCCCTCCACCAACGCGGTCCCCTCCCGCTCGTTCACGATATGGGGCTTGGACCGGGCGTTAATCATTCCGCTCTGGATTCTTCTGATCATATTCGGCAGGCGAATCAGACCGTGGGTGGAATATCCTCTGAGATCGGCTTCTACCAATACATCGGCCGTCGTCATCGATTGTTCGTGCGAACAACCCACGGCCGCCAGAATACGCTCCATCAAATCGCGCAAGGCGTCCGCGTTGACGATGCGCTCTTCATTTTGACTCATGTGCAAAAAAACCTTTCCTTACAGATCTGGGTGGGGAGCAGAAACGCTCGGCTTCGTTACGCGCATCATCCAGCAGTAGATTTCTATCCGGTTTCCATCCAGGTCGAGAAAGTAGAACGCATGGCTCCCGCTACCGCCGATGAATCCGTTCTCGTCCAGTCCTTCATGCGCATGCACATAGGGGCCGGAGACGAACTCCACGCCGCAGGATTTCACATGCTCCTGGGCATGCAGCCAATCCTCCCGGTCATCCACCTCAAATGCGATATGGTGCAGCCCCACGTCCGTTCGATTCTCGGAGTCCGACGTCGTCAGCCCCGCTTTCACGGCGTCTTCCGCCAACTCGAAAAGGACCACCGTGTGGTGTTTTTCTCCGCAGCGCATAAAACAAATAGGCCGGAAAAAATCGGGCGGACCCCATTTTCCCGTCAGCTTGAGCCCTACCACATCCCGGTAAAACTTGATGGAGCACTCCACGTCACTCACGTGGATTCCGATGTGGCCAAGCCGCGCGATATTACAACCCATGCCTTTACCTCCCGAGACGAAAGTAATGCGGAAAAAATCGTTTGCCTTTAAGAGTTCGCCATCATAACATGCCTGTGTTTGGTTGGCGCACGCTGGTCTAAGTTTCCACCCATGCCGCTTTACCTTTCCATGAAAGGCCATTTGAATGCTTAAAAAAACGGGTTTTACAACAATTTTACTTTCGGGAGCAATGATACTCACCGGGGTATTCCTGCTCCCATCTCTCGGTATCCCTCAAAACCATAACCCCGCAATCGCGCTCGCCTCCGAGACGTCAAAGCCAAACCCCTCTCCCGCCCATACGCTTGTGGCGCAAAACCTCGACAAAACCCGAATCGAGAAAATCATTAGAGAATACCTCATCAACAACCCCGAAGTGCTCGAGGAGGCCATCCGGGCCTTACAGGCAAAGCGAGAAGCAAATCGCCAGGCAGCGGCCCAGACCTTTATTCAGAAACACAGGAAACAAATCTATGAGGACCCCGGAGACCCCGTAGGCGGGAACCCCAACGGGGATGTGACGATTGTGGAGTTTTTCGATTACCGGTGCGGGTATTGCAAACGAGTGGCCCCCGTTGTGGAGGAAGCGCTCGCGAAAGACAAGAAAATCCGGATCGTCTACAAGGAGTTCCCCGTACTGGGCCCGAATTCCGTATTGGCGGCCCAGGCGGCGCTCGCCTCGCGCGCGCAGGGCAAATACATAGCCTTTCACAAGGCCCTCATCAAGGCCAGAATTTCTTATGATGAGGAGAGCATCATGAAAATCGCGACCGCCGTGGGCATCGACACGGCCCGCCTGAAAAAAGACATGCGGGCACCTCGCATCCAGACCCAGATAGCCAAGAACCGCACCCTGGCGCGCTCCCTGAGTATACGCGGCACACCCGCCTTCATCGTCGGGAAACAAATCTTCCCGGGTGCGCTCACGTCGGCCCAGCTTGCCCACATGATTCAAGCGGCGAGAAAGAACTAAAACGAAAAAAAGCCCCGGAGATAACTCTCCGGGGCTTTTAAACCACTCTAAAATTCAGTCTACCGTCACCGAGCCCATCAATATTCTGCGGTAATCCCACCATTTCCACTTTTTGGGCACCATCGTGATGCGCACGCGTATTTTTTGCGCGATGGGCGTTTTCACGTAATTCGCCCACATATCGGGCCCGAAGAAATGATCCACCACGCTTTTCAACCCCTCGTGGTCGGTTCCCATCACCTCGGAGATCTGCGCCACCCCCTCCACGACAACGGCGCGAAATGGAGCATTCTCATCATCGATGCAAATGGAAAACGCCGGGTTTCGTTTCAAATTCCTCACCGAAACGGAATCCTCTCCCGTGCTGATGAAAAAACTCGCATCCTCGGGATTGAACAAATACAAAAGCGGAATGACGTGCGGCGAACCATCCGCATTCGTGGTGGCGATTCTCGCCATGTGGGGTTCTTGTAAAAATTCATCCATCTCTGTCGGGCGCTCGGCCATTTTCCATCTCCTCTCAAAAGTCATAATGCTATGAATAATGTGCATCTCACCGTTATTTCTGAAATATCCTCATCTTTTCCATCACAGAGCCAACGCTCCGTCTGTCTGGAAAATAGCCCTAAATGATAACGGAGTCATCTACCCTTTCACAATAAGGTTCACTAGACGGCCGGGCACGACGATGTGTTTCACAATCTGTTTGTCGCCTATGTAGCCGGCCGTGACGGCTTCCGCTTTTTCTTTGAGTTCATCCTCCGGCGCATCCGGCAGCGCCATGAACGTACGCCTCGTCTTTCCATTCACCTGTACGGCGAATTCTTTCTCCTCGGCGGCGATAGCCGCCTCGTCCACCTCCGGCCACGCCTCCCGAAAGAGACTCACCTCTCCCGCGCCCCCGCCGAGAGTCTGCCAGAGTTCCTCCGCCACATGGGGCGCCATGGGCGCCATACAGCAAAGCAGAATCTCGGCCGCCTCGCGCTGCGCCGCATTCTCGGCCCCAGCCTCCGCGCGAAGCGACGTGGCCAGTTCCATGACGCGAGCCACCGCCGTGTTGAAGGAGAAGGAGTGCTCATAAACTTCCGTCACCGCCTTCAAGGTGGCATGGGCATCGCGTCTTAATTTTCTTCCTGATGCGGACAACCCACTCCCGTCTCCAGAATAGGATTCCGATTCGCGCCAATCATCGAGCCGCTCCGCAAACGTGACCCAAAGCCTTTGCAAAAATCGGTGCACGCCGATCAGGCCGTCATCGCGCCATTCCTTGGAGCGCTCGGGAGGACCGATGAACAACGTATACAGCCGTCCCGCATCCGCCCCGTATTTTCCCGTGCATTCTTCAATCGAAACCCCGTTCATCTTCGATTTGCTCATCGAGGCCATCTCGGCGAACACCTTTTGACCGGCCTCATAGCCGCTGCCGCTGGGTCCATCCGCCGTAACGACCAGAGATTCTTCATTCACGTCCTGATAAGGCACCCAGACGCGGCCACGCGCCTCGGCTACGTGATAGGCCATCCGGCACACCATCCCCTGGGTGAAGAGGTTTTCAAACGGCTCCTCGAAAGAAACGAGCCCGAGATCGTAAAGCACCTTGGTGAAAAACCGGGAGTACAGCAAGTGCATCACCGCATGTTCCGCGCCCCCGATGTACTGCGTCACCGGCAGCCAGCGGTTCACGTTTTGTGACTGAAATACGGCGCCGTCATCACGAGGGCTGACATATCTCAAGTAATACCAGGATGAATCCACAAAAGTGTCCATCGTGTCGGTCTCGCGGCGAGCAGGCTTGCCAGTTTTCGGGCTGATGACGTTCACGAAATCTTCACTCTGACTCAGTGGATTCCCCCCCCGGCCCGTGAATTCGACATCTCGCGGGTGCATTACTGGTAGATGTTCGTCCGGCACCGGGGTGATGCTCCCATCTTCTTCATAAATAACGGGTATCGGCACCCCCCAATAGCGCTGACGCGAGATGAGCCAGTCTCTCAGCCGCCAGTTGATGGTCTTATCGCCTAAACCCTTTTCCGCGAAATAATCGATCATCCTGGGGTGCGCTTCGCGGTTCGGCTGCCCGTCAAAGGGACCAGAGTTCTCCATGACGCCATCTTCGATGTATGCCTCCTCCATCGTGGCGCCATCAAGCCCACCTTCTGGGTGCTGGATGACTACCTTGACAGGGATGTCGTATTTTCTCGCGAAAAGAAAATCACGCTGATCGTGCGCGGGCACGCCCATGACGATGCCTGTGCCGTATTCCATCAGCGCGTAATCGGCCACCAGCAGGGGTACGCGCTCTCCATTGACGGGGTTGATGATGAAATGCCCCGTGTCGACGCCCGTCTTCTCACTCTCCTCGCTCATACGCTCCGCGGCGCTTTGGGCCTGCATGGCGTCTACGGCCTCGCGGATGGAATCCGCTCGGGGGTTCCCCTCGAGCAATTGATCGATAAGGGGATGCTCAGGCGCGCAGACCATGAAGGTGACGCCATAGACGGTATCCGGCCTGGTGGTGAAGACAGAGAGCATCTCGCCGGTCGTTTCGAGTTTGAAATCGATTCGTGCCCCCTCGCTCCGCCCCAGCCAGTTTCTTTGCTGTTGCTTGACGTGTTCGGGCCAACCAACGAGTCCATCGAGATCATCGAGCAGGCGCTGTGCATAATCGGTAATTTTCAAGAACCACTGGCTGAGCCAGCGTTTTTCCACCTTGGCGCCGCTGCGCCAGGCAATACCATCGTGAATCTGCTCGTTCGCAAGAACGGTGTTGTCCACCGGGTCCCAATTGACGAGGGCCTCGCGCTTGTAGGCCAAACCGGCTTCGAGCATTTTGAGGAAAATCCACTGCGTCCATTTGTAATAACCTGGATGCGCTGTGGAAATCTCGCGCGGCCAGTCATACGCGAGACCCGCCATGCGGAGCTGACGCCTCATGTTGTTGATATTTTTTTTCGTCCACACGGCGGGATGAACACCCGCATTGATGGCGGCATTCTCCGCAGGCAGGCCCAGGGCATCCCAACCCATCGGGTGTAAGACCTCGAAGCCACGCATCTTTCGGTAGCGACTGATGGAGTCGCCCATCGTGTAGTTGCAGGCGTGGCCCATGTGCAGATCGCCAGATGGGTAGGGGAACATCATCAAGGAATAGTAGGTTGGCTTACCGCCGGGATGATCGGAGGTCTCGAATATCTTCTCCTCCGCCCAAAGATTCTGCCATTTTTCCTCATAATTCGATGGACTATATTCGCCGAGCATGAATTTCCTCAATTTTTCGATATTTGTCTCTAAAATCTCCAGGCAGGCGATCCGCCTGCCTCAAATATTTCCTTTTCTCACAGGTGTGGCCCCTCCCCGATGGGCGCGGCCTCCTCTTTTATCTTCTCGATAATTTCAGGCGGAATGCGTCTAGGTCTTCCGTGCGCATCGGTTCTTGCATGAAGCGTATAGCCTCTCACTAAAATACGCCTTTCCTGCTCCACCAAATAATCAATCCGGACGCGGACGCCCTCAGGCTCTCTGAACCAGCCGGTGACTTTCACCTCACCATCATACTTAGCACCTTCCTTATACCGGCAATGGCTCTCAACGACGGGAAAAAAAATCCCCTGCTCCTCCAGTTCCCCGTATGGAAATCCGATTTTGCGAAAATACTCGGTTCTAAGCTGCTCGAACCATATATAATAGACCGAGTGGTGCACCACACCCATCTGGTCGGTTTCGACATACCTTACACGAAAATCGATGGACAGAGCCAAACCGGACAAACCTATGGTTGGTTATGAAAAAAGAAACAACCGGGCGATGTTAAAGTAAACCAAAAGCCCCAGGACATCGACTCCGGTCGTGACGAAAGGCCCCGTCGCCACGGCTGGGTCCACCCGGAAACGGTGAAGTACGAGCGGCAAAAACGATGCCAGAAGAGCAGAGAACATCATCACTACACAAATCGCGAGCCCCACGACGAAACCCAGCCAGGCTACGGAGGAGAATTGATACGTCGCCAACAATCCCAACAACAGGCCATAGCAAATGCCCAGAAGCGTCCCGACGGCCACCTCTTTCGAGATGACGCGAACCCATGATTTCGGATCGATGCGCCCGGTCGCCAAGCCACGCACGACGATGGTCGCGCTTTGTGTGCCCACGTTGCCCGCCATGCCGATGATCACCGGCATGAAGGCGGCGAGAGCCACAATTTTGCTCAATTGGTCTGAATATTGATGAATCAGTTGAGCGGCGAGAATACCGCCCAGCCAACTGAAAAACAGCCAGGGCAAACGAATCCATGCGAGACGCCTAGCGGAAAGCGATGTCACCTCATCCTGATAGGAATGCGTTCCCGCCATCTTCAAGATGTCCTCGGTCGCTTCTTCTCTGATTACGTCGAGCACGTCATCCACCGTGATGATTCCGACCAGAACATTGTCGTCATCCACGACTGGGATGGCCAGAATGTTGTATCGCGAGACAACACGTGCGATGTGCTCCTGGTCGGCATGCACGCTTTCGCTCCAGACATTGGTGATCATGATTTCAGACAAGGTCTTGGATGGGTCCGCCAGCAAGAGTTGTCGCAGAGTAATCACGCCTCTCAGACAACCATTCGAATCGATGACGTACACATAGAAAATGTAGTCCACCTCGCTGGCTTTCCGCACCCGCGAGATGGCCTCATCCACCGTGATGTCCTCGTGAAGGGCCACGTAAGAATCCGTCATGATGGCGCCCGCTGTTTCCGGCAGATACGCCATCATATCCTGTATGGCTTCCGTTTCCGGCGCATCGAGGAGCGCGACTATTTCCTGAGAACGCTCCTCGGGCAGGGTTTCCAGAATATATCTCGCGTCGTCGCTGTCTAATTCCTTGATGAGTGGAACCACATCTTCATTCGACACCGGCTCCAGGAGTTCTCGAACGATATGAGAATCCGATTCCGTTAGAATGGAGGCTCGGTGTTCCTGGTTTCGAACGAGGGAAAACGCCTCCTGGCGTTCTTCAGGCAGGAAATGCTGAAAAATCTGCGCTACTTCGGCCGCGTGCATTTTTTCCAGCGCATTCGAAAGATTGGCATCGGCCTTATGTCTCAAGAGCCGACGCACCATGTCTTCTACGCGAAGAAGTCTCGGATCACGCTCGTTCACCATGGTTGGCGCCCCAAAAATCAAGCAAACTCAGCGTCCAAAAGGCGTAGAGTCTATTGGACACTATAGGGAGTGTCAATCATCTTGTGTTACGGGCGAACATAGCATATCTTGGGGTGGGATGTTGGTTGCGTCGCCGGGTATATTCACTCGCGCGGCTATCATGATATCGCCCATCTGCTCTGGGGAGTGCCTTATTATCGCTAGACTCCATGGCCGGCTCACCGGGCTGAAGCCTAAGCAAATGAAAGTCCTGGAAAAACTTTACCGCCGGAAAATACCCCCCAGCCAATTCATTCATTTAGAGCTCGGCCGTGAACTGGCGCTCTTATCCCATGAAATCTCGCGTCAGATCGGACTGCTCATCGATCGACTCGGCGCTGTGCGCTACGTGATTATCGGCGATGCGCGGGGAATCGAAATCCCGGAGCTCGGCCGCGCACGCGCCGGAATGGCGAGACTCAGAGGCCTTCGGTGTGTTCATACACACTTAAACGCCTCCCCTTTATCCCAGGAAGACCTCACGGATATGGCCCTCCTCCGTCTCGACGCCATGGGGGTTATCGAGGTGCTGGAAGACGGGAATACAGGTCGCTTTCACATGGCCCACATCACTCCTCGGCCTCCCGATGAAAACCACCACGATCACGGCAACGGCACATTCGTGGAGAATCGCGCTCCCTGGGAAATTCAGTCATTCCCCAATCTCGAATCGAACCGGATTAACACCGAAGCTCTCATCAACTCCTTAGAAAGTGAATTCTCCCGCCTCCAAAAATCATCCATCCAACTCGAAGAGGGAGAACGCGCCTTGCTGGTGCATCTCGACACGGGGCAGAATACGAACCGCTCAGCCGATATCGAGTTTGAAGAACTGGCTCTTCTCACACGAGAGGCCGGTTTCATACCTTGTGGGAACATTCTACAGCGCCGAAAAAAACCGGACCCTCGTTTCGTCATCGGCAAAGGCCGGCTGGCGGACGTCCTGATGAACTCGATGCAGGTGGGAGCCGAGGCATTGTTCTTCTCAAACGAGCTGACACCCTCGCAAATCAAGAATTTAGCTGAATTCACCGATCTGAAAATTCTCGACCGAACACAAATTATCCTCGATATCTTCGCCCAAAGGGCAAAGAGCCGTGTGGGAAAATTGCAGGTGGAACTGGCATTACTGCGGTATACGCTACCCCGCATCTCGTCCCAACACACGGCCCTGAGCAGACTCACCGGCGGCATCGGCGGCAGGGGACCGGGTGAGACAAAACTGGAAATTCACCGCCGCCGCGCATTCGAGCGCATTCGCAGAGTGGAGAAAGAACTCGAAAATCTACAAAAAAAACGCTCTCAGGGCAGGCAACTCCGCCAGCGTCGTGAAGTACCGGTTCTCTCTCTGGTGGGCTATACCAATGCGGGGAAATCCACACTGTTGAACGCCTTAACGAATAGCGACGTTCTGGCCGAGAATCGACTTTTCGCCTCTTTGGACACGTCAAGCCGAAGACTCAGGCTTCCGCGCGAGCAGGAAGTGATTATCACGGACACCGTCGGTTTTATTCACGACCTCCCCCAGGAATTGATAGGAGCTTTCCGCTCCACATTGGAGGAACTGAGTGAAGCGGACCTCCTCCTTCATGTGATTGACACCTCATCCCCACATTGTGAGGACAACCTCTTTTCCGTCGAGAAAATCCTGGCAGAAATTGGGCTGAAAGACACGCCTCTCATTCGGGTTTTTAATAAAATGGACCAGACGGATGATATCCGCCTGGCCAATCTGTGTCGTCGATTCAACGGCATCGCCGTGAGCGGCATAGATCCCGAGAGCCTTCTTCTCCTGGTGGAGGAAGCCGCCCACCGCCTATCGAGCATGGACAAGCATGATGAGATGGAAAAATACGAACAAATCGCAAACTCATCTTAAAATTGAAAGAAAATTTCTCTTTTTGTCTATTTTGCTGATGTGCTTTCTGGCTGGAGGTTGTGCTGGAACCGGTCTTTCGTCGAAAGATATCTGGGAAAAGACGAAATCTACCGCTCACTCCGCATACATCAAGACCCAGCGAGCCGTTACGAACACCCTGATCTCCATAGGGAAATATCAGCGAGAAAACGCAAACAAACAACAATCTAGCAGCGAAACAAAAACCACGAATGACAAAAAAGCAAAAAACAAAACAAAAACCACTCCCCGGCCCTCTGAAACACCCCGTTTTCAAGATCGGTTTCCATCCAGAACTCCGTCTGTGAGGGAAGAAAACCTGAATCACGAAAAATCTCGGTAGACCACCAAGGGAATCACACAGGGCGAAAACTCAAGAGAAATGTTTTTAGCGCCACGCTCGCCTATGGCGCCGGAAGAATTTCGACAACGTATCCGAGAGATCGAACGAGAACGAATTCGCCCAAAAAACCCTGAGAAGAAACGCAGGCCGGCTCATGAGCGGAAGAAATGGGAGCGAATGTTAAGCAAAGCAAGAAGAAGCCATTATCCAGGAAATGAATCACCTACGTTGCCGGTTGAGAGAATTACAAAAAGATTTGCTCAAAACCCAAAAAACCAACCGTTAGGGAGTTAGCCTGTTTTTAGAATTACCCGATACCGTCACCAGGCATTCTTTACTCGGCTTCATGAAATGACGCGCGGCTTCTCTGACGGAATTCATATCCACCCGTTCAATTTGCCGTTTTGTTTCTTCAAGCGTTTCCCAACCCAAGCCATGGACAAATCTGCCCGCCAGGTCGGCCGCTCTCGCATAGGCCCGCTGGTGACTGCGAGACAACCCTCCAATGAGATAAGACCTAGCCCGGTGGAATTCCTCATCACCGAGCCCTTTGAGGCTTACACGAGCAATTTCTTGCCGCATGAGGTCAATAACGAGTTTTTCCTTGCCCGCAGGCGTGGCTGCATAAATAGAGATGGGGCCCGGGTCTTGAGATTCGTGAGAGGAAACGCTCACATCGTAGGCAAGGCCGCGCTTTTCTCTTAGTTCCAGGAATAGTCCTCCGCCCTGACTTCCCAGGGCTGCCATGATGACGGCAAGCGCATGCCTTGCGGGATCGTGAAAAGTCGTCCCCAAAAAAGACATATGGATATGGCTTTGCGACGCTTCATCAAGCACATACGAGCGAAAACGCCTCCTCGAAAGACTTCTCGGCGGAGCGGGCTGAGGAACAGGTGTTTCCCGCGGAGCGCCTTCGGCCCAAGGCGTCAGAATTTCGGGGAGATACTTTTCCAAATACGAGGCGTCGAAATTGCCGGCTGCCGCGATGACCAAATTCGCGGGCGATGTCTTTCTGCGCCATGCTCGCTTCAAAATACTCTGGTTGAAGGCGGCCATCGTCTTGGACGTTCCAAGTGGATGGCGACCCAATGGATGTTTTCCATATAAGAGTTGATACCCCTTGAATCGGCACCATTGCCCGAGATTATCGAGTTCGCTGTCGCGCTCGGCATTGAGCTCCTCCCGAGAGAACTCAATGTCATCCTCATCAAAAGCGGGCGTAGACAATACATCCACGAACTTTTCCATGACTTCGGGCAACACAGCGCTAAGACCGGAAGCAGTCAGCCCGAATGAATTTCTCCCGGAAAATCCATCGATACTGGCGCCCAGACTCTCCACCTCTTTCGTATGCCTGAACGACGGACAATTCATGGTCGCCATGGGAACCACAGATGTCATCAGGACATGCAGTCCGGCCTGGCGGGCGGATTCATTTCTTTGTCCTCCCAGGAATACGGCGCGCAAAGAGAAAACACGCGGCCCGCCGTCGGGCAGCATAACCAACTGCCCGCCACCCGGAAGTTTTGCCTCTATGGGTTTGTTCTTGGCTTTGGAGCGCCTTGTAATTTTGACATAGCTCCTTTTTTGTGAATCGACGCGAGAACAACCGGATGCAACTGATTTTTCCGCTACGCCCCGGTTTCGATTCGCGTCGTTTCGTTTTTGCTCAAGATTATTTTCGAATCCGTTCCATATCGCTTTTCGAATCCTTCGTACGCCGATTCGCGGCGCTTCTCCCTTGGGCAAGAATACGCCAGCGGTCAATCGTGAAGGCGTTAAATATCGCCTCGCCACACCCGAGACATCATTCGCATTCACATCCATCACCATTTTCATGTACTTCAAATAATAATTCGGGTCTCCAGTAAGCAACTCCGAATAACCCGCCACACGGGCGCGACCCGTCATGCTTTCGCGCCTGAATTCCAAACCCGTCAGATAATTCATGCGCACTTTATCCAACTCACTTGGGCTTGCCGGCTTTTCCTCGATGATTTGTTTCGCCACCTGGAGGATATGTCCGGCGGCCTTCTCGACGTTTTCCGGCGTCGTATACCCGCCTAGGAAAAATAGTCCCGGCCCGCTGGAGAAATAGACATCAGTGGAAACATCGAACATCAGCGACGTGCTCAAGCAAAGATGCTCATACAGGCGGGAGCTTTCACCCGCTCCAAGAACGATGCCGAGCACCTCGAGCGCGGGAGCGTCCCGATGGGTCAACGGAGGAATTTCGAAGGCAAGCTCCAGGTGCGCCGTTCCCGAGCGACCACGCTGTACGACGATGCGCGGCCCTGTTTTCAGGGGAGCCGGCAGAGGAACTTTCGACATTTTCTTGCGCCCGGGCTTCGGCCACTTGATGAGCAAATTCTTCTGTTTTTTTCTTAAAATCGATTTTATCCGGGGAACATCAAAGGCTCCGGCGAACACCAGGACGGCGGATGAAGGCGAATAGAATTTATCATGATATCTTTTTAATTCTCCCGCGCCTATGCGCTTCAGCGTCTGCCGCGTGCCTAAAATGGCGCGTCCGTATGGATGCCGGCGGCCGTATGCCTCGCGATAGAGGTGATACTGAAGCAACTGGTCCGGTTGTTCATACGTGCGATTCAACTCGGAGAGGATGACCTGTCTTTCCTGGCGAACTTCGTTCTCCTCAAACCGTGGCCACCAAAGCGCATCGAGGAGCGCTTCCAGACACCCCTCGAATTTATCCGGCATCGATATCAGGTCGTAATGGGTCGATTCGCTCGTCGTGTAGGCGTTAATGTCTCCACCAGAAGACTCGGCCAGCGAAGCGAGTTCCCCTACTTCCAAATTTTGGGAACCCTTGAATATCATGTGCTCTAAAAAATGGGAGATGCCCTCGAGCGGGTCTGTTTCCGTGAGGCTGCCAACGCGAAACCATGCCTGCACGCTCACGGCGGGAGCTGTGGAATCCGGCAGGAAAAGACAAGCTGGGCCTCCCCTCACCCGGGAGACGAGAAGTTTGATATCTTTTGTGAACTCTTCGTCCATATCGCCTTAAAATTTCTTGAACCAGCATGAAATAGGCCTATTTTCGCCCATGTAACTGATTCGACTTCACCTGAATCCAGAATTGGCGAATCTCTTGACTTCTAGCGAACGGAGCGTATCATCTCCCTCTGGTAAAGTCATTCAGAAATGATGCCGAGAGATTTAGAAGCCTCGCGCGAAATAATTCCATAAGAGACTATCGCCAATTTGAAAAGAGGATGACCCGTGGAACATATCAAAAGGCATGTTTTCGTCTGCATCAACCAACGCCCACCGACTCATCCGATGGGTTGTTGTCAGAGCAAGGGCAGCATCGAAGTCGCGCAAGCGATCACAGAGGCGATTGGCTCGAATGACGAACTCGCTGCGTATACGGCCATGGCAGGCGCTACCTGCCTGGGCCCGTGCACCATGGGTCCCACCCTGGTCGTCTATCCGGAGGGCGTCTGGTACACGGGCGTAAAGGTGGAGGACGTTCCGGAACTCATCGAGGAACACCTAAAAAACGGCCGCCCAGTCGAGAGACTGCGTCTGAGGCTGCCCGGAAACGTCGAAAACGACGACTAGAATGAAAATGGAGACTGCTCGATGAGCCGTGGGCTGGTAATGCACTCGAAAGACAATGTGGCCACCGTGCTGGAGGACATCGCCTCGGGACAAAGCGTGGAAATCGAAGGTAGTGAGAAAACGTTGATGATTTGCGCGACGGAAGCGATTCCTTTTGGCCACAAAATCGCGCTGCGCAAGATAGCCTCAAGCGGAAAAGTCCTCAAATATGGCGAGGTCATCGGCACCGCTACACAAAACATATCCGCCGGTAGCCACGTTCACGTCCACAACATCAAGAGCACCAGAGGTTAAGTATGCCCAGAAAAAAGGGCACCCCAACTTTCTGGGGCTACAGAAGGCCTGAGGGTCCTCCGGGCGGCCGAAATCATCTCGCCATTATCAGCGGGATGGACAATTCAAACCCTATTGTCCGTAGAATCGGCTCACTGGTGCGAGACGCCACCCCTGTGAACACATCGTTCGGACGCGCTCTGATGGGTGAGGACGAGGAACAGCATTGGCGGGTAATGGGGCACACCGCTTCGCACCCCAACGTAGGGGCAGCCATAATCGTGAGCCTCGAACCCAAGAGCGCCAATGCCATCGCGGAAGTAGCCGCGAAAACATCCCCCTGGATGCCGATAGAATCCGTGAATATCCAGGAAATCGGGGGCACTCTCAGTACCACTTCTCATGTCGTGGAACTCGCCACCAAACTTTCCGCTCATCTTGCATCCGCCAAACGCGTCCGCTGTGAATTGGGCGAACTCACCATCGGCGCGGAATGTGGGGGCTCCGATACGACCAGCGGCGTCATTTCAAACCCCGTGACGGGAATGGTCGCCGATAAAGTCGTAGAGGCGGGGGGCTCGGTCATCTTTTCCGAAACATTGGAAATTGTGGGGGCCGAGCATCTTCTCGCCCGCCGGGCCGCAGACAGAAAAACGGCGCAGACAATCATCGCTTCCGCCAAACGCGCCGTCGATTACGCCGAAAGCATCGGCGTCGATTTCATCGGCTCGAATCCGGCGCCCGATAATATCCGGGGTGGACTCTCATCCATTGAGGAAAAAAGCCTGGGAGCCATCAAAAAAGCGGGCAGCCACCCCATTGTCGAGGTCGTTGGCGTGGGCGAGCGCCCCTCAAAAAAAGGCACCATCTTCGCCGATGCCCCTTGCGCCGGCGTAGAAAACATATCTTCGCTCGCAGCCAGCGGAGCGCAAGCGATTATTTTCTCGACCGGCATCGGCAATCCGATCGGACATCCCATTTCTCCCACCATCAAGGTGACCGGAAATCCCCGAACCGCCCGGACGATGGCCGAGAACATCGATGTGGACATCAGCGGCGTCATGGAAGGGACGATACGCATCGATGAAGCGAGGGATTTGCTCGAAAAAGAACTAATCGCGGTGATGAGTGGAAAACTCACGACATCAGAACTGTTGGGAGAGACCGAACTCACGGTCAGCCGGGCCGCACTAAGCCTCTAAAACCTGTATTTGCACTCACCTCAGCGAACAAAAAGAAGCCCGCAGCCTAAAAGCCCATTCCCACGATGAGTCGATTCCAGGCATTGATGAGCGCGATGGCGCCGAGAAGTTCCACTATCTGCGCTTCTGAATAGTGCGCCTTCAGCGCTTCAAAAGTCTCATCGGAAACACTTACCCCCTGTGTACTTTCTTCACAAAGGCGCAGCGCCGCTTTTTCCGGCTCATCGAAGACATCGCTTGCGGAACCCTCTTGCGCTGCTTTCGTCTTTTCATCCCCTACCTTGTGCATCCTTGCCATGTTGGAATGCATGTTGGTGCAAAAATGGCATCCATTGAGCACCGATGCGCGAATGTTCAGGACCTCCTTGAAACCGACCTCGATCTCTCCCGGACCATCCGCCACCGTGGTCAAGCTCAATAAAGAGCGCAAGAAATCGGGTTTATGGGCCAAAGCCTTTACCGGCGGAATCACGACGCCGAACTGCTTTTTCAAATTCTCCATGATGCGTTTCGCGGATGCTTCCGCCTGCTCGGGCTCTAACTGGGAAATCCGTGGCATTCCATGCTCCTTAGATTGATTCGTCCGGGTGTATGCTTGCGCACGAGAGATACGCTCATTCCACCGATATTTACGTCACCTGGAGGGTACTGGTCAATGAATAGTCTAAAATCACTCCGTTAGCGCCATGAACCCGAATGAGCGCAAGCGCAAAACATCTTCTTTTGCTAAACTATATTCCAGTGAATTTCATATTTTCCGCAGCATTCGCCTTAAACGAATGGATGAACCCTATGGACAAGCAAATTTCATTACGAGAAGCCGCTTCACTCATCGAGGAAGGAGATGCGATTAGTCCTGGCGGCACACTTCTGCATAGGACTCCTGCCGCCCTCGTGCGCGAAATTGCGCGCTCAGGCATCCGGCGTCTCACACTCATCAAGCCGTCTCCCGGCTACGACGCCGATCTCCTTTGCGCCGCAGGCGCCGTGAAGAGAATCATCAGCGGCATCGTCACATTCGAAGCGGAATTCGGATTGGCTCCTCATTATCGAAAAGCAATTGAAAAAGGATTGACCGGACTCACCGAACACGCCTGAGCCAGCGTTCTTGCTGGGCTGCGGGCCGCAGCCTACGGCGTTCCTTTTCAACCCGTTCGCGGATTCGGGGGAAGCGATATTCCGGAACACAGCGGTATTTTTACGATTGAAGACCCATACACGAAAGAAGAACTCTATGCGATTCCCGCCCTCAAGCCGGACTGGGCATTGATTCACGTTCAAAAATCAGATGTACAGGGAAACGCCCAAATCCTGGGTAACCAGCAGTTCGACGTTGAAATGACGCGCGCGGCGCAAAAAGGAGTCATTCTCACAACCGAGAAAATCGTACCACCCGAAGAAATCGCATCAGAACCGGAGAGAACCTCTATACCGGGTTTTCTCGTCAAAGCTGTCGTGGAGACTCCGGGAGGGGCGTCTCCTTGCAGTTGCCACCCATACTATGGGGTCGACAAAGCTGAAATGGGTCGTTACCTAACCCTGACCCAGAGCAAGGATGGCCTTCAAGAATATCTTGCCAGTACCGACCGGACACACACACAAGAAGCAATGGAAAGATAGCGATGGGCAATCGCCAAGCCTCGTTGCCTGAACACGTGATTCGCGCTGGAAACCAGATGGCCGTCACGCTCTCGCGCCTCATCGAAGATGGTGACAGGGTGTTCCACGGGGTCAACTCCCCGCTTCCCATGGTCGCCATCTTTTTGGCCAAGAAACGACATGCTCCCAACTGCTCGCTCTTAGAAGTCGCGGGTTCAGTAGACCCCAAACCACGCTTTATGCCGAACAGCACGGCCGACCCAGAACTCTGCCACGGCGCGGCTTCTATGTTCTACAACCCGGACATGTACGATCTGTTTGCGCGTGGGGGGGTCGATTTGGCATTTCTGGGCGCCGCCCAACTCGATAAACAAGGACGAGCCAACATGAGTTATATCGGCGACCCGTTCCACCCGAAAGTAAGGCTTCCCGGCGGAGGGGGAGGCGCCGTCATCATGCCCCAGGTGAAACGAACCGTCATTTGGAGAACGGTGCACGACAAACGATTTCTCGTGCCCAAGGTCGATTTTTCGACGCAATCCGGAAACCTGAGTCACGTGGTGACACCCATCGCCATGCTTGAAAAAAAATCAACAGGGCTGGAACTCGCCAGCGTCCACGCCGGCCACTCGATGGATGAAATTATTAAGAAAACCGGGTTTGATCTGCATTGCCCAAGCGTTGTAACGCAAACTCCCGCGCCAAGCGTCGATGAACTAAACGCCTTGGAGGAACTCGACCCGGATGGCGTGCGCTTTTCAGAATTTCGTGTATAAATCACACTACTTGATTGAAATGGTAATCCCCCACTCGCCACTTGATGTCGAGGTTTTTAGACACGATGAATTCCGGAGAATTTGATGAATCGCGAATTGATGAATCGCCTGAAAAACTATTCAGCCTGTCAGGCGGCGGACGCCTTTGACAAAATAAAAATCAGAGGCCACATGCCCGACATCATCCTGTTGTCCCCCGATCCTGATTACCGGATGGTGGGAGAAGCCCATACCGTTCGGATGGTTCCCGCCGGCGGCGGCCCTCTGCCCAAACGCGAGGTACACCATATCGACGCGGCGCCAGAGGGGAGTATCGTCGTCATCAGCATCCCCTCTGGGGTGACGACGGCCAACTGGGGCGGAATGATGAGCACGCGAGCGAAAGTAATGAAACTTGGCGGAGTCGTACTGGACGGCAGAGCCAGAGATATCGAAGAACACCGCCAGATGGGATTCCCCGTGTTCGCCAGAGGGGTCTCGGTTCACGGCAGCGGCGGGTATACGGTTCCCATCAGTGTGGGAGAGCCGATCAATTGCGGGGGCGTCACGGTGAGGCAGGGAGATATCATTCTGGGAGACGTAAACGGTGTGGTCGTCATCCCCAGGGAATGGCTCGAAGAAGTCATCGACAAGATGGATGAATTGGCGAAAATCGAAGAAAAAATCACTGCGGAGCTCGAAAAAGGCGCGAGCATCGGTGAGACGTTCACCAAGTATCGAAGCTAGCCGAAACCACGATAACCACCTAAAAACACAATTTCACAAAATACACTTAAAAGGCTTATCCATCTGGAAGCAACAGATGAATCTGATATAATGCTGAAGTAATCTAAAAAATCCGCCCTAGATACTCTCAAATGAACTCAAAAAACATCCTGTCGCAAATCATCCCCTCGCCGGGTTTTATCGTTTGTTTGTTTTTTTTCATTTCTTTGAGTGGATGCGCCTTCTACCCTGCGTCAATGGGCCACTATACCCAGGATGAGGATTTACACGGCATCGCCTCCTGGTATGGAAATCCCTACCACGGGCGCAAGACTGCGAATGGCGAAACCTACGACATGCACGCGCTCACGGCAGCGCATCGCACCCTGCCTTTTGGTTCAAGAGTACGGGTGCGAAGAAGCGATGATGGACGTGAAGTGGATGTCCGAATCAATGATCGCGGCCCCTTTTTCATTAACCGAGTTATCGACCTCTCACAAGAGGCCGCTCGTAGAATCGGCATGTTGCGCAGTGGCACAACCCGGGTTCACGTCGAACCCCTCTATGTCCCCCGGGAATTGAACCCGAAATGGATGATCCTGGTGGGCGGGTTTACGGAAAAACCAGAGGCGCAAAAATTCGCTGATTACTTTCACCGCAATGGTACGACCTCCGAAATCCGGCCCGGCTGGCACGGGAACTACGACCACTATCACGTGCAAATCAGAGGATTCGGACGGGAGAGAAAATCAAAGCGATTGGTCCAAAAGTTGCAGCGCAACGGATATGGGGCATTCATCGTGCGGGCTAAATAAAAAACTCAATTCCTCTGGAGCGCTTTTTCGATAGCGCTCAGATCCGTAAGCGGTTCCTTACATGTAAAATTTTCACACAGATACACGGTGGCTTGTCCATCCACCATGGATTTTCCATCGAGCAGAGGCACTGCGGCATCTACTTCTCCCCCTGATGATTCCGACTTGAAAGCCAAAACTTTGTTGGGAATAAAGCGCGAATCAACGGCCATGAGAGTTGCGCGCGTATCTTCTGAGTCTCTCTCACCGACAATCGCCACCTCCATCGGGGAATCAAGGCAAAAGTCCAACGCCACCAGCATCATATGAAAGGCGGCTGGTGCGCGGTCCAGATATTCGCCAAACGAACGCAAAACACCCAAGCCGCATTCCGCGAATTCAGCCTCGCCCGATAGCTTCGCCAATTTCAGCAAACCCAGCGCCGCCATGGAGTTCCCGCTCGGAGTGGCGCCATCTTGCGTCATCTTTTTTCTGACGATGAGCCGCTCATGATCGTGGGCCGTGAAGAAAAATGCGCCTCCCTCGTCATCCCAATATCGCGATATCATCTCCCTCGCCAAATCTGAGGCCGCGCGAATCCACCGGGGCTCAAAACTCGCCTCGTATAAATCCACCAGACCCACGATCAGAAAAGCATAATCATCCAGATACGCATTGAACTTGCTCACGCCTGCCCGGTGACTCCTCAGCAGGCCCCGCTCATCGCGCATGTTTTCCAAAATGAAATCCGCCGCCTTGCTCGCCTCTTCCACGTAGGGTGGGTGCTCCAGAATTCTGCCCGCCAAAGCCATCGAGCCAATCATGAGCCCGTTCCAACTCGTGAGAATCTTATCGTCCAGGCCAGGCTTCACCCGCCGTTCCCGCTCGGCAAAGAGCTTTGCGCGTCCCCTTTGCAAAATATCAAAGAGGTCCTCTTCTGTGATTCCCACTTCCTCGGCGAAAATGCGGGGCGGTTTCTGGATGAACAATGCAGAGGTTTTCCCCTCGAAGTTCCCCTCATCCGTCACGCTATAGAACCGGCAGAATATGTCCGCTTCATCCTTGCCGAGGATCTCTTCTATCTGCACGGGACGCCATACGAAGAACTTGCCCTCCTCGCCCTCGCTGTCGGCATCCTGCGCAGAGTAGAATCCGCCGCCCGGGCTGGTCATTTCACGCAAAACATAATCAAGCGTATCCGCCACCACGGAGCGATAAAACGCGCTTCCCGTCGCCTGGTAGGCCTCGAGATACACCCTGGATAAAAGACCGTTGTCATAAAGCATTTTTTCGAAGTGCGGGATGAGCCAGTAAGCATCCACGCTGTATCGGTGAAACCCACCGCCGAGTTGATCATACATCCCGCCCAACGCCATCCTTTGGAGCGTTATCTCGACCATCTTCAGTAGTTCCTGATCCCCGGATCGTCTCCACTTTCTCAAAAGCAACATCAACGCCATGGAAGGTGGAAATTTTGGAGCTTGCCCAAAACCACCCCAGGTAGAGTCGAACCGATCCTTCAGTTCTTGCGCGGCTTTGTCGATCCATTCCGCTTTCAAATCACTTTTTGTGGATGCAACGACTCCCATTTGCTGCAAATTCGCTGTTATGCTTTCTGCATTATCCTGCAAATCCTCTTGTCTCGTCCGATACACTTCGGCCAGCCTCAAGAGCACGTTTTTGAAGCCGGGCCTACCCCATTTGTCGTGGGGGGGGAAATATGTGCCTCCAAAGAAGGGCCGTAAGTCCGGGAGCAGGAAAACACTCATGGGCCAACCACCCTGGCCCGTCATCATCTGCACCGCTTCCATATAGATCCCATCGATATCGGGACGTTCTTCTCGATCCACTTTGATGGAGACGAAATGCTCGTTCAGAATATTGGCGATTTCCTCATCCTCGAAACTTTCATGCTCCATCACATGGCACCAGTGGCACGCAGAGTAGCCGACGGACAAGAAAATGGGCTTGTTTTCTTCTCTCGATTTGCGGAGGGCATCCTCGCCCCAGGGATACCACTGCACCGGATTATATTGGTGCTGCAAGAGATATGGACTCGTCTCCTGCGCAAGGAGGTTCTTTCGCTGGGGCTGATTCATGAATTCCTCATATGAGTGGATGACTAACCGCTAGCCACAAAAGGATGCCTACCCTAGGGTATGGGAGAATGCTCAACGAAACAATTCCGGCTGGGGAGCTGTTTGCGCGTATGTCTTCACACGCCCGTCTCCCCGAATATGCGATATATTCCCATCAAAACTTTCCGCCCAGGCGGCGGAGATTAAATGCAGTCGATGACAATTTCGCGGATTCTCCTCCGCGCAAAGAACCGTCGTGGGCGTTTTTTCCACCTGCGCCCTCAGGCGTTCCATGGCGCGGATGAAATTTTCACTACGCCTTACTTTCACCCAGTCGATACGTCCCTGAGGGTCAAAAAATTCCAGATTTTTTCTGAAGTCGCGTTTCCCGCCCAGCGCCTCTCCTTCCCAAACATATGCGATGTCCCTTGTTGAGAGGCTCTGCTCCATTTTCTCTCTGTTGTACTGCGGATTTCTCCTGCTGTAGGGAATGCTTCGCACATCCACCACGCATGCAATGCCGTGGCGGCTCAGCAAATCCAGGAATTTCTCTGCCCCATGGTTGCTGTGGCCTATGGTCCAAAGCGGATATTTCAAACGAGTCCCCCCATGAGGGTAGCCGCAATTTCGCACCCACGATGAAAAACCTCTACATCTATATTCTCATCAGGAGCATGGGCATTCGAGTCCGCATTGGCGAGAGGGAACCAGACGGATGGAATCTTCAAGTCTCTTGTGAACATGCTATCGGGAACGCTGCCACCGAAGTTCGGATAGATGATGGGTTCAACCCCGTAACCGCCGACAGCCTTGATCACCTTTTGCACATAGGGGTCATCCGCCGGTGTTTTGCTGGCATCGAATGTGGCCATCTTGCGCACCTCGATGTCATTAAAACCCTCTGTTTTCAAAAACGAACAAACATCATCAAAGAGCCCCTCAGGGTCCTGCTCCACCACAAGGCGAAAATCCAGCTTGGCGCGCACGGAACCCGGGAGGACTGTTTTCATGCCATCCCGAGAATACCCGCCCTGAAATCCACAGATGTTCAGGTTCGGCTGCGTGAGAGATCTCGCATAAAAGGCGGAAAGGTCCGGAATCCGGGCGGCTCCCTCTCCGATGACGGCCCGAAGCTCCGTTTCCGGGTCAGGAATTCCCCGCAATGCATCTTGATCCGCATCGCCAATCGGAAGCACGGCATCGTAAAATCCAGGTACACTCACCCTCCCCTCACCGGTACGCAGACATTGCACGGCGTCCATGAGTCGCCAGAATGGATTCGGGACCGGCCCGCCGTAAGTCCCGGAATGGAGGTCTTTCCCGACACCGTGTGCCAGGAGTTCAATATAGAGCAACCCCCTGCAACCCAAAGAGAGCGTCGGCCTGCCCGATGGGTGCAAGGAACCATCCGAAGAGCAGGCGATATCGGCTTTCAACAATTCGTTGTTCGCCTGTATGAATTTTCTCAAGCTAGGAGAACCCATTTCCTCCTCACCCTCTATTAAAAACTTGAGGTTGAGGAGCATCTCCGTATTCGTCTGGTGATAAGCCTGCACCGCCTTGATCTGAGCAAAGTGCTGACCTTTGTTGTCTCCCGCTCCACGGGCGTAAAGACGACCATCGCGCACTTGAGGTTCGAATGGTTCGGAACTCCAGCCCTCGGCCACGTCAGCCGGTTGAACATCATAGTGGCCATAGATCAGCATGGTCGGAGCATCCGGAGGCCCTTTCACTTCCCCGTATACGAGCGGAATGCCCTCGGTCGACAGGATCTGCGCCTCGATGCCGGCGCTGTTCATCAATCCCGCCAAATGCGCCGCCGCCTCCTCGACACCGATACCCAATGTGCTGATGGAGGGCATTCGGAGGTATTCGATGAGTTCCGCCAGACTCTGCTCCCTCCTCGCTCGCAGAAAATCAATCACCGCCGACATTCCATTCTCCTTTGCAACAAGCTCTATACGCCAAGATGTTGCCGAAATCGTTCACCCGGATTATTCTCAGAGATGGCATGAACCCGCCAAATTTTTTAGCTGCCGCGCAAAAATTGGATTTCGCATGATTCGATCTGTACTTAGCATAATTCATCGCTTCTTCAAGATCATCCGCATTAGATCCCTCTTGCTTTTCATCTTCGCCATGTTGATGGTGACAAGCTGCGCCCGGCCCCGCACCTTGAACCTGGCTCCTGCTCCTGCCGGAAGCCATGGCAACCAGGAGAGCTACGTCGAACTGCCGTCAAGTATCAAAAACGCTTTAACTACAGGATACCTCGTGCGTCCTTCGAAAGATGGAAGATACCCTTGCGTCATATTGCTGCACGGGAAAGGCGGTTGGTGGCGAGCATACATCCGCTACGCCCGAAAACTCGCGAGCCATGGATTCTCATCCTTAGTCATCAATTATTACTCCGTGCACCAAGTGGACCTCGAGGGCCTTACGACGCCGTTCTCTCAAAGAAAATTTAATTTTGAGCGGCAAAACGAAGACATCAACCGAGCCGTTTCCGCCTTTGCGAAAAGCACGCATTGCATGCAAAACAAGGTCGGTCTCATCGGATTCTCCCTTGGCGCGGACAAGGCGTTTCGCGCGGCCGCGTCACTTCCGGTCGTGAAGGCCGTGGTAGCCTATTATGGTCCTTATGATTATGCGTCTCTCATCAAAAAGCGCATCAACGCCGTGGTTCTCGCCCTGGCGACCGAGGATTTGTTGCGCTGGAAGAAATATCTGGAATTTCATAGCCCCGCCAACAAGATACAGAACACAAGAGCTTCGACCTTGATGTTTCATGGTGTGGCGGACGGGATAATTCCCGTCCAACAATCATTCGCAATGATGAAAAAGCTGCGCGAGAGAGAATCGGGTTATGCTGAATTGAAACTTTACGAGGGCACCGGCCACAATTTTGTTCTGCGAAGGAGAACCCCTCGGGAAAGAGAAGACTCGATTCGGCTCGCGTTAATTTTCCTAAAAAACCACTTGCCCCAAACCAAGGAACCGCCCAAAGCACAAAATGTGGGCGAAAAACGAACAAACTTTCGTCCCCAAAACAGAAAACAAGGTGGTTGATTCATTATGGATACGACACCAGACGGAAGACATGGCAAGAGCGAATCCTGGGTTCGTGAATGGATAGGCTGGACTGAACTCACTCCCGACGGCAACGTGGAAGCGGGCGCATCGGGTACATGGGCAATCACCTACCACGTTGGCAGATATGGGGTGGACGATGGCGGGACAATCGTCCTTTCGCGTCGCTTCGCCAGCGATTGGGCCAAACCCCAAACCGATGCGCCCGGTGAGCTCCATTATGCGAGCGCGACCACGAGCGGGAGCGCCTCCCTGAGAATAAGGTGGGACCCAAAATCGAACATCAGGCCCTGGCAGCAAGGCTTGGCCATCGATGTATTTGATAGCTATCTGACGGAAGGTGATACGGTAACCATCGTTCTGGGAGACCAAAGCGGAGGCGGCGCGGGAACACGGGCTCAAACCTTTTGCGAGGAAAATTTCCGCTTCCGGCTTTTCGTCGATTGCTTCGGCTCGAACCGCTTCATCGAAGCGGCCGATACGCCCGCCTTTTCCATCGTCCCGGGAAAACCCGCCCGCCTCGTCATCCATGGCGCGATTGAACAAGCGCCAAACGAAACTTCCTGGATGCAAGTGAAACTCGAGGACATCTGGGGAAACCCCTGTTATGGCATAGACACGGAAGTCTCGCTCACCGCGGAAGGAGGAACCTGCGAGGGCTTGCCCAAGGCCGTTCGATTCGAGTGCGAAAAACCCGCCGTAGTCCGTTTGGAGAATTTATGCTGGGAATCCGGAAATTGGGGACGAATACGAGGCGACGCAAATATCGACATCCCCCCTGCCTACAGCAACTACGTGCGAGGAATGGAGAAAATCCACCAATGGAAACCATTTTGGGGCGATCTCCACGGCCAAAGCGAAGAGACAGTAGGCACGAATACCGTGGATGATTACTTTGCATTCGCCCGCGATATGGCCGGAGCGCAATTTTCTTGCCACCAAGGAAACGATTTTCAAGTCACAGAGAAAACCTGGAACGCCATTCGCGCGGCCACGAAGAAATACAATGAGCCGGGGCGCTTCGTCACATTCCTGGGGGTCGAATGGTCCGCCGTGACGGGCATGGGCGGGGACAGGAACGTCATGTACCTAGGCGATGATGGGCCCTTGCACCGAACCAGCCATTGGCAAATAGATGATTGGGATGACCAACAAACAGACCGATACCCTCTTGATGCCCTCTACGACGCTATGGGAGGGCGCCGGGATGTCACGCTCATTCCTCACATCGGGGGTAGGCGAGCAAGTCTGGACTATCACCACACAGAGCTAGAGCGCGTCATGGAGATATACTCTTCCTGGGGACGATTCGAGTGGTTTGTGGAAGAAGCCCTCGAAAAGGGCTGGCGCGTGGGCATCACGGCGGGGAGCGATGGACACAAGGGGCGTCCGGGAGCCAGCTACCCGGGCGCCGCTATTTTCGGAGTCTATGGCGGTTATGTTTGTATCTATGCAGAAGAACTCACACGCGAGAGCCTGTGGAAAGCGATTCAGGCGAGGCGCGTCTACGCAACAACGGGGGAAAAAAATCCATCTTTCTTTTTCGGCTGGAGATCATTTTATGGGAGAGGAATTTGAATCCGCCAAACCCCCTGTATTCAAAGTCCGGGCAATGGGCGAATGCGGTATAGAGTCGATAGAATTGAAACGCGCTTCGGAAACTATTTTCTCTTATCGTCCGAAAGATGCAGCCGCCCGAAATTCTGATTGGTTCCGTGTCTCCTGGAGTGGCGCCCGCATACACCAGCGCAATCGCCAAACTCACTGGCACGGTGGCCTACGGGTTGATAAAGGAAAGATTGAAGAGCCCAGAAACTGGCAAGTGGACAACCTGGAAGAAGGAATCCAATCGGTTGATGAGCGGAACATCCGTTGGTTAAGCCGCACGACCGGCGATGCGGACGGCGTTGAATTCCGTCTTTCAGGCGGAGAAGGCGCGACACTCTTCTTTGAAACCGACGTCATTTCTTTCGATGTAAAACTCGATGAGGTCGGCCCCGCACCATACGTCGTGGACGCTGGCGGCGTGCGCCAACAGGTGGAAGTACAGCGCATCAGTCCTAGTCCTGGTGACCCTGGCGCGAACATCACGCTTGAGGTCAGTGAAAATGATTTCCACGATGGATGGAATCCCTATTTTGTGAGATTGATGCAAGAGGATGGGGCATTGGCCTGGAGCAGCCCCATATTTGTAAAAAAGGGTGAGAAATGACGGAAGACAAGCTCCCTGCTTTAGATGAGAACTGGCAGCGGGCACTGGCCATCGTGGCGCATCCGGATGACATGGAATTTGGCGCATCAAGCGCAGTCGCCAGGTGGACGGCGCAAGGCAAGGATATTTCCTACATCCTTATGACGAGTGGCGAGGCGGGTATTGATGGCATGTCGCCGGAGGTGGCAGGTCCTGCGAGAGAAGAGGAAGAACTTGAAAGCGCCGCAATTGTCGGTGTCGAAAAAGTAGAATTCCTGGGTTACACGGATGGGGTCATTGAGTACAATCTGGACTTAAGACGCGATCTCGCCCGAAAAATCAGAACATACCACCCTGAAATTTTGATCACCCTTTCCCATCACCTCACCTGGCCGGGTGGCCCTTTGAACATGGCGGATCACCGCTGGCTCGCCTATGGCGTGATGGATGCCAGCCGCGATGCGGGCAACCGCTGGATTTTTCCAGAGCTGTTGGATGAGGGTTTGGAGCCTTGGACAGGAGTTCGCCAGGTTTTACTCAGCGGTTCCCCAAGGCCTACGCATGCCGTAGACATCAGCGAGTACCTCGAGAAAGGAATCGCATCCCTACAAGCGCATAAACTCTACATCGACAATCTCGCACAAGGGTTTGATGCCGTCGGTTTCCTCACCCAGGCGGCCCTCGAAACAGGTAAACATACCGGATTTCAATATGCGGTATCATTCGAGGTGATCTCCATATAAATTTCTAAAAAAAATTGCTTGCCAAGGCTATCTCTTCTCAACTGAATTGGGTAGTATTCGCCTGCGGTTGGGCCATTATGCCCTTTATCCTATTGATTTATACATCTAACGAGGAAATGAATGCTTGACGATGCAACAAAACAAGAACTGAGAGAAAAACACTACAACGCAACAGTCATGGATATCGTCTGGCAGCATGAGACGCTCGCTTGTTTTCGCGTAAAGCCCGATTTCGACTTTCCCCAATACAAATCAGGTCAATATACGACTCTGGGCCTGGGTAACTGGGAGCCTCGACACGAAAACGCCGTCAAGGAAAAAGAACTCGACGAGAAAAGAATAAGGCGGGTGGGCAGGCGCGCCTATTCCGTTTCCCACCCAGTGTTGAATGATTCGGGTGAATTGTATCCGCCGGAAAATTTGGATTTCCTGGAATTCTACATCGTCATGGTCATCGGCGAGGAAGGTGAGCCCGCGCCTCTTCTCACCCCGAGACTTTTTCTCCGGAAAGCCGGCGATCGCGTTCACATGGGACAAAAATTCACCGGTGAATACACGCTCGATTGCATGAACGATATTCGGGATGACGAAAACTCTCTCGTCGTCTTCGCAGGCACGGGGACGGGAGAGGGTCCGCACAACCATATGATATGGGAGCTTCTTCGCACGGGCTACAAAGGCCAAATCGCCAGCATCAACGTCGTGCGATACAAAAACGACCTCGCATACGAACCCCTCTATAGAGAACTCGAGAAGAATTACCCCACCCTCTCATATCACGCGCTCACCACGCGCGAGGCAGATACCATACACAACAAAATGTATGTGCAGGATTATCTGGCCTCGGGCGCATTTGAGGAAAACATCGGCCGCAAGATGGACCCTTCGAACACGCATCTGTTCTTGTGCGGAAACCCCGCCATGATCGGCATCCCCAAAGTTCGAGAAGGCGAGAAGATATGGCCGGAAGGCGCGCCGGGCGTTATTCAGATCATGGAAGATCGCGGCTTCACGATGGACTATGGCCGGACGAAGGGAAACATTCATTACGAGAAATACTGGTAAGACCTGCGTTTCACACATCACCTCGGCGCAAGTAGACGCAATAAGCAGGAGAACCCATGCCCGATTTCATTTATGAAGCCGAGGGCGCACTTTCCACCTTGAAGTTCAACAGAAAAGATGTTCGCAACGCCATCAACGAAGAAATCATGCAGGGGCCTCTCCGATACTCTCGACATCCTCGAAGCATCGCGCGATCTAAGAGCCGTCATCCTCACAGGCGCGGGCGAGGAAGCATTCTGCTCGGGTGGCGACTTGAAGTGGCTCCAGTCTTTTGAATCTCATGATGAGGGAATGGGCATGAGCAGGCGCATGCAGGGAATACTGGGGCGCCTGTCTGCGCTGCCGGTACCCGTCATCGCCGTTTTGAATGGATACGCTTTGGGCGGCGGGACCGAAATCGCCATGGCCTGCGACATGCGGATCATGGAAGAACATGCTTACATGAGTTTCAAGCAAGCTCGCGTAGGTCTCATGACGGGCTGGGGAGGCGGCGGGCGCCTCCTGCGTGCCATCGGATATGGGCGGGCGATGGAATTATTGACCACATGCAAAGAACTTCCCCCGGAAGATGCGCTGAAGATGGGACTCGCCAATGCCGTAGTGCCAAAAGGAGACGGACTTCGTGTCGCCAAGGCGATGGCGAGAGAAATTTCCAAAAGCGCTCCGGGAGCCATCCGATCGATAAAGGAATTGCTCTTATTCGCGTTAGAAAATACACTAGAGGAAACGACGAGCCTGGAATCATCACGATTTGCGGATCTTTGGGTATCAGAAGATCATGATGAGGCGGTAAAAGCATTTTTTGAAAAGCGAAACCCCGTTTTCAAGGGGAGATAACCGCGAAATGACAAATGATCCTCAGCCGGCAAAAACACGCTCAGGCCTCGCCGTTGAAAATACCTACTGTCCTGGGGATATGCCCCAGAACTATAACCCGGGCAAACCAGGCGCCTACCCTCTCACGCGCGGCATTCACCCCGAGATGTACAGGAAACGTCTCTGGACGATGCGCCAGTATTCTGGATTTGGAACCGCCGAAGAAACGAACCAGCGATACCGCTTTTTGCTCGACGAAGGAAACACCGGACTATCCGTCGCGCTCGATCTCCCAACCCAACTGGGACTCGACAGTGACGATGCAAGGTCAGCCGGCGAAGTCGGTAAAGTCGGCGTTGCCATCGACTCACTTGCTGATATGGAAACCATTTTTCAAGGCATCCCGCTCGATAAGATCAGCACGTCATTCACCATTAATTCAACGGCCGCTATTCTGTATGCCATGTACATTGCGGTTGGGAAGAAACAAGGTGTTTCGCCCTCTCAGCTAACCGGCACTATTCAAAACGACATTTTGAAAGAATACGTTTCTCGCGGCACATGGATATTTCCGCCCGAGCCATCTCTCAGGCTGATTGTCGATACCATTGAATACGGTGTGAAAAACACCCCGAGGTTCAACACCATTAGTGCTGCGGGCGCTCATTTCAGAGATGCAGGCGCAACTGCCGTCCAGGAAGGCGGCTTTACCCTCGCAGACGCAATCGTCTACGTGGAAAGATGTCTGGAGCGCGGACTTGATATCGACGAGTTCGCCCCCAGGCTCAGTTTTTATTTTTACACCCACATGGATTTTTTCGAAGAAATCGCCAAATACCGCGCCATGCGGACACTTTGGGCCAAAATCATGCGGGAGCGCTTTGGCGCCAAAAACGAGAGAAGCTGGCTTTTTCGCTTCGGCGTCGTTTGCGGCGGCAGCACGCTCACCGCGCAAGAACCCGAGAACAACATCGTCAGAGTCACCTATGAGACGCTGTCCGCCGTGCTCGGCGGCGCCCAAACCATCTTTACTTGTGCATATGATGAAGCGCTCGCGTTACCAACTGAGGAAAGCGCTCTCCTCGCCCTGCGCACCCAGCAGATCATCGCTCATGAAAGCGGCGTGCCCGACGTGGCGGATCCTTTCGGTGGCTCACATTATCTGGAAAATTTGACTGTTCGTATGGAAGACGGGATGGCGCAAATTATCGAAGATGTGGAAGAACGCGGCGGGATGGTCGAGTGCATCCAGCGGGGCGTGGTGCAAAAGTGGATAGCAGAGAGCGCTTTCCGCTGGCAAAAAGCGGTGGACGCACAAGAACGGACTATCGTTGGCGCCAATAAATATGTGCGCGAAGAGCCCCCTGCTCAGGAGATATTCACAATTGACCCGAAACTTGAAGAACGTCAGAAGAAACAGCTGAAAAAATTGAAATTAGAGCGAGATTCCTCGCAGGTGGAGAAAAGCCTCAAGCGACTCGATGATGCCGCCAATGGAGATGTAAATCTCATGGAAACAATTTCCGAAGCGGTGGAAGCATATGCCACTATCGGGGAGATAACGGATGTGCTGCGCGAGGTTTTCGGTGAATTTCAAGAACCCGTGGCTTTCTAACCATCTCACCACGCCCGTCCGCTTGCCCGACCGGGCAAAACACGGAATAATCACCATCAAGAAAAATAACCAAAAATATGAATTCAGAATCCTAATTGGCATATTCATCGGAGGTATGCAGAAAAAATGTGGACAGACGCCAAAAACGGGAACAACTCGGCAACTGATTACAAGTACAGAAGCGCTACCGTTGATCTGAGCAGTGGAAACATCGCGATAGAAGATAAATCCTGCAAGGATTTAGAGGATTTTCTGGGTGGGATTGGCAGGATTTTCAAAATTCTCTCTCACCACGATGTATCCGACCCCTATGACCCATCCGCTCCGCTCGTCATGGAGCTCGGCTGTTTTTCTGGTACGAACCTCATGACGGGGCTAAGGACTTTCTTTGGCGGCTATAGCCCGCTCAAGAGCACGCTCGCCGGCGCTCCTTCGGCCATGTATTCGGCGGGTTCCGGCAAATTCGGAACCAAGGTTGCCTGCGCGGGCATAGATGAAATCATCTTTACCGGCAGGAGTGACAAGCCCGTCACGCTGGTGATTAAGAGCGATGCCCTCGGCGGTCCTGCGCACTTGGAACTCGTGGATGCCGCATCCCTCCTGGGCAAGGATTCGCATGAGAAAATCATGGCGCTCGCCGGTGAATATGACGACGCGCATTTCGCCGTTATCGGCCCGCCGGGGGAGAATTACGAAACGAACCGCATGGCGTCCATCGTCTTGAGCACGGAAAACCAATTGAAAACGAACGAGTGTAAACCGAGATTCTGCGGGCGTGGCGGTTTCGGCGGCGTCATGGGTTCAAAGAACCTCATCGCCATCGTCGCGCAAGCACCCGACGACAAAACGGCCGTTACGAATATCGTCAAAGAGGCGAACAAGGTCATCTCCCGAGGCGCCGGCTCTAAAAACTACCGCGACGCCCATAAGGCCGATGGCGGCGGCGGCACATGGCGAAATATCGCGGGTCTGCACCCCATGGGCTGTTTGCCCGAGAGAAACTTCTGGGCTCCGGGGAATGATGATGCCGTTCAACTCTATCGGGGCAGCTTTGAAGAACCCTACGTGATTAAAGATGAATCCTGCTTCAAATGCGGCATTGCGTGCCACAAAAACATCTACGACAGGCCCGAGGGAGAAACCGCCGAGGGAAGAAGAGCGAAAAAAGGGAAATTCAGGGTCAAGTTCGACTACGAGCCGCTCGACCTCATCACGGCGAACTGTGGCGTCTATGATGCGGAAGAATCTCTCGATCTCGTCGAACTGGGCGACCGGATGGGCTACGACGCCATCAGCCTGGGCGCCACCATCGGCTACGCGATGGAGTGGAACGAGAAAAATCCCGACAAACCCGTGCTTGACGACATCCGCTTCGGCGACGCCAAGAAGATGGATGAATTGATCCGTAAAGCAGCAGCGGGCGAGTGCGAAGAACTGGCGCAAGGCACCATGCGGTTGGCCCAACAATGCGGCGACCTTTCCTTCGCCATGCAGGGCAAGGGCCTCGAATACCCGGCCTACCTGCCCGAAACCAACCCAGGCTACCCCTGGGCGCTGGCCGGTGGTCATATGAGCATGCGCACGTTCCTGCTACTCATCCTGGATGGTCAGCAAACGGACATCGATTATTGGGAAAACGCCATCCTGAACGGCATCTACTATACGCGGGATGACCTCATCGGCACCTGTAAATTCGCTGGCGTACCCAATGAGAACATCGTCGACAGCTTAAACGATATGTTCGGCCTCTCACTAACGGAAGGAGAAGTGAACCAGGCCATCAGGCGCTCTTACTTGAGAGGACGTTTGCTGGAGAAAAAAGTGGGCTATACCGATGAAGAATACGACGTGCCCTCCCGCGTGTATGAAGGGGCGAATGAGAAAGTCAAAATGCCCAGCTTCATGACCCGCGATTTCATGGATGAGCTGAAAAAACGAACCGAGGCGAATTGGGACAGGCTCACGGAGGAGGAGGGCATCGCCCTTCCCGCCTAAGATCAATATCCAAACAAGAAGACGTCCCATCAGGTGCTTCCTGGCGGGGCGTTTTTTTTCATGAAACCAATAATTTGTATCTTTTGCCTAAATGAAGCTAGACCCCCCGCTTGTCCCCCCACAGCATGACATGCAACCTTGGGGTGAAGCGAAAGCCTCGATTCATCGAAGCCTCCGCCAGGGATAATATTCTGTGCTCTATTTGCTCGCGCGTCTTACCACCCGGGGATATGATGATGCGACTTCGCGGGAAATCACCAAGAGCATATTTTTCGAGAACGGAGGTCGACTTCATCAATTTCATCCGCCTGGTGAACCACGAATTTGAGGTAGGGTTCTTTGGCTTTGTAAAGCCAATCGAGGGTTTTCGGCTGTTTATCCTCTGAAATTCGCGCTGAATGCAGTTTGGGTGAGACGTTCCACTGATCCACCCATTCGAGGACATCTACGGATGGCGGAACGTGCCCGGCCGTTTCCACTTCCACTCTCAAGCCTGCACAATGAAGCGACTCGATAAGCACTGAAAATTGCGGGGATTCCAGAGGCTCTCCCCCCGTCACCACGACCTGGGCGCCTTCGTGCTCTTCGCAAAAATCCAAAATTTCGGAAATCGTTTTTTCTTCCAGCGGAGGACCCGCCCAGGAATACCTCGTGTCGCACCACACACAGCCCACTGAGCAGCCCATCAGGCGGATGAAGACGGACGGACGGCCGATGGTGGCCCCTTCTCCTTGTAAAGAGAAAAAAAGCGGATCCGCAAGTGGAACTTTCAAATCCGCTTTTTCTTTGATTTCTATCATCACGCCAAGCCTATTTCCTCACTTCAGGTCTACAGATGCTCAACCTAAACCACAAAAAGGGCACAACCTCTGGGCAACTACCCCAATGCCGCTGCAACGATGAGCGCCACGCCGATGAATATCGCGCCCACGACTATGCCTACCGCCCTGTTTTGATCTTTCGATAACGCATCGTTCACCGAGAATGGCGTAATCCACTCGAAAATCTTGTACCCAATCATCAACAACGCAATGCCGATCAGGCCATATACAATCGAAAGAAACAGGCCCGTGCCGACTCCTATGCGAGGCGCGCCCTGGGCGAGGGCCAAGGCGGGCGTCATCAAGCTCAAAGCGGCTACAATCGCTAATTTTTTCATCTGTGAAACTCCTTGTTTAGTGAAGAAAAAGCTCAACGTCGAGACATCATTCTCAAAATAAATATCAAGATGAGGGGGAAGAGAAGCATACGCCCCAGGCCGAGAAGACCAAGCCCACCAAATCCCCATCCCCCCAGCATTCCCAAACCCATGCCCATGCCAAAGCCACCCAACCCGCGCCGCCCGGCAGACCTTTGGCCGTAGCCCCGGCCATAGCTTCGTCTTGAAAAAGAACGCGCGCCGAAAGAACGCGCTCGCCCGAATCCGCCAAACGACATGCCGCCGCCAAAGCGTCTGGCCTCCGCAATGGACGGTTTGAAGCACGAAAACGGTCGCGACGGCGGAGATCCCTGCAGCGCCGCGCACGATTGGCGGCAGCGAAGCGGAGGTAAGTGCAATGAATGCGCCCTGCAACAATGGCTGAGAGATAGCAAACAGAGCGAAACGAGTGTAGGGCTGTTTTCAATGCGGCCTCGCATCGGGGGGGCGGTCGAAATAATAGAAAGAGCCTAGCAGGGCGTGCGCAATTTCTCAATCACTCGTTTTTAGTCCCATTTCCTGCCCGGCATGTGGTTGTAGACGCTGTTCAGGATGCCGCCATCGATATCGAGGCGCGAAGCCGTAATCCAGTCGGATTCCTCGGAGAGCAAGAACAAGATGCCGTGCGCGATGTCCACGGGCTGGCCCACACGGCCAAGGGGCGTCACGTCGCTTCTGCCTTTTTTGATTTCAGGGTCTTGCAGATAGGCGGTGAGCGGCGTTTCCGTATGGCCGGGGCACACGGCGTTCACGCGAATTCCCTTGCGCGCCCATTCGATGCCCAATT
>CBDCMA010000002.1:0-977395 GCA_965218735.1 bacterium
GCGCTCGACGTCATCGCCGGAAGACGTCCGGCGGGCCTCCCTGAACCCGGAGGCGCTGGAAAAAGCGGGCATCAAGGACTAGAGTGAATCGTCGCCTTCTCTCCGGGCGCCGCCCCGGAATGCTTCAAGTTCGCCGCCATCACGAGGATGAATTCATGCGGAAAACAAAGATACTGCGCGCACTCCTCGCCGCCGTTTGCATCGCTTTTCTTCTGGTCGGGCAGGCCTCCAGGGCCGACGACAAAGGCGAGACCACCGCGCTGCGCGTTCCCTGGAACGTGACCGAGCATAAGATGAAGAACGCCATGCGCGCCCTGCTGCTGCCCGACCACAGCGCGCCCATGGTGGTCATGAAGATCTGGTACGCCGTCGGCAGCCGTGACGAGCAGCCCGGCCTCACGGGCATCGCCCATTTTCTCGAACACATGATGTTTCGCGGCACGAAGAAGTACGGCCCCAAGGTATTCAGCGAGATCATCAAGAAAAACGGCGGCTCCCACAACGCGTTCACGAGCTTCGACTACACCGCGTATTACGAGCGCATCGCCTCGGACAGGCTCGAACTCATCATCGAGTTGGAAGCCGACCGCATGGTGAACATGCTGCTCGAAAAGACGGCGTTCGACGCGGAGAAAAACGTGGTCCACGAGGAGAGACGCTCCCGAAGCGACAGGCCGACGGGCAAGTTCTGGGAGCAGCTTCGGGCCGTCGCCTACACGAACCATCCCTACAAGAACCCGATCATCGGCTGGCCCGAGGACCTGGAGGCCGCCACCATCAAGGACGTAGAGGCGTTCTACAAGCGCTACTACAGCCCCGAGAACGCCGTCGCCGTCCTCGTGGGCGACTTCAAGGTCGAAGAAGCCATTGCGCTGCTCGAAAAACACTTTGGGAAAATTCCCAAGTCCCCGACCTTCAAAAAAAGGCCAAAACTCTTCGAGTTCCCCCAAAGGTCGGAGCGCAGGGTGTACGTGCGCGCGGACGCGCAGCTTCCCTATGTGGCGGTCGGCTATCACGCTCCCAACTGGAAGAGCGAGGACGCGCCCACTCTCGTGATGCTCGAGGCCATACTCGGCGGGGGAGAAACCTCGCGCCTCCACCAGAGGCTCGTGCGCAAGGATACGACCGCGCTGGGCGCGGGAACCGATTACACCTACATATCGGTGGACCCGATGGTATTCTATCTCTACGCGAGGGTGGCGCCCGGCAAGAAGGCCGACGACGCGGAAAAGGCCCTGCTCGAGGAGGTGGAAAAACTCACTCAAAAAGGCGTCACGGACGAGGAATTCCCGCCGTGCGCTCAGGAACATCGAGGCGAACACGATTTTCGCCATGGACTCGCACTACTACCGCGCGAGGCTCCTGGGCCAGGCGGCGGTGGCGGGCGACTGGCGTCTGCTCGAAGGCTATCTGCCCTCCCTCAGGAAGGTGACGCCCGCCGACGTGGTTCGCGTCGCCAAGAAATACCTGACCCACCGGAACAAGACCACCGCCGAACTCATACCGACCAAGAAGAGCCGCCGCGCAAGCGCCGCCAATAGCCGGGAAGGACGCTAGCATGAGATTTCACCGCATTCTCTGGACGCTGGCCGCCGCACTCCTCCTCCCGCCCGCCCTGGCGGGCGCCGCCGTCATCACCTATGAGCGTGAGGAACTGCCGGGCGGCGGCGTATTGCTCGTCAAGGAAAGCAGACAATTGCCCATGGTGCGGATCGCCGTCTCGATTCCGGCGGGCGCGCGCCATGAAGACCCCGAACAGGCGGGGCTTGCGAACCTCACCTCCGCCCTGCTGGCCCGGGGGACGAAAGCGAGAAGCGCATCCGACATCGAGAAGACGAACGACGCCCTGGGCGGCGGCGTGGGCATCGAGGCGGGCCGCTCAAGGGCGGAGGCGTCCATGCGCGTGCTCACGCGGGATTTGGAAGAGGGCCTCTCCCTGCTGAGCGACGTACTCAAAAACCCCACCTTCCCGGCGGAGGAGATGGAAAAGACGAAAAAGCGCATCCTGGGCGCGTTGCGCCAGAAGCGTGAGCGCCCCGGCCATCTGGCGAACAAGGCGCTCAGGAAAAGTCTTTATGGCGAAACGCCCTATGGCCGCATGACCGAGGGGACGGAAGCGTCGATAAAGAAACTGCGGAGAGAGGACCTCCTCCGCTTCCACAAGAAATGGTACGGCATGAAGGGGGCGATCTTCGTCTTCGTGGGCGACGTTTCACTAAAAAAAGCGCGCGCCCTCGTTCTGGCCCGCTTTAAGGGCTGGCGGGCGATGGGTGGAAAAATCCCCGAGGCGACGACGCCCGAAGCGCCCCAAGAAGATGCAGGTGGTAAAAATCGACCGCCCCCTCTCCCAAGCCACGGTGATGCTGGGCAACCGCTCGCTCAAGCGGACGAACCCCGATTTCTACGCCGCGCGCGTGATGAACTACATCCTGGGCGGGGGCGGGTTTTCCAGCAGAGTCATGGACAACCTCCGGGAAGAAAAAGGCCTCGTCTACAGCGTCTACAGCTATTTCGCCGCGGGTCGTCATGCGGGCCACTGGCGGCTCGTGCTGCAAACGAAGAACAAGAGCGCGAACGAGGCCATCAAAGAAGCGGTCGCGGAGGTAAAGCGCATCCAGGCCAAGGGGGTGAGCGATAAGGAACTTCAAGACGCAAAGGATTTCATCACCGGGAACTTCGCCACGCGCTTCGGCTCATCGGGCCGCATTGCGGACTACATTCTCGCGGTGGAGCTTCTGGGCTTCTCGCCCGGCTACGCGGATGAATACCTGAAAAAGATTCGCGGCGTCACGAAGGAGCAAATCCTCGCGGCCGCTCAAAAATACATCAAGCTCGACGAATCCACCCTCGCCGTGGTGGGAAACCTGGGCGAGGCGAAGCTGGCCTATTGACGCGCGCCGGCGGATGAGGAGGAACCAAGATGAAGCGCGAAACGCTGGCTCCCGATACGCTGGCCGAACCGGCCGGGCATTTCTCGCACGGGGTCATCACCGAGGGCGGGCGAACGCTCTACGTGGCGGGCCAGACGCCCGTGGATGAGAACGGCGACCTCGTCTGCCCGGGCGACCCGGAGGGACAGGCGCGCCAGTGCTACCGAAACATCCAGAAGGTAGTGGAGGCGGCGGGCGGACGAATGGCGGATACCGCCAAGATTCAGGTATTCGTCACGAGCCTCGATTACAGGAGCGCCGTCGGCAAGGTGCGCGCCGAATTTTTTCCCGACGCCCCGCCGGTGAGCACGTTCCTGGTGATATCGAGCCTGGCCGATCCCGATTTTCTGGTCGAAGTCGAGGCCATCGTCCCCCTGCCCGGATAAGGGAACAAGGCGGTGAGCGCAAAAACCGCCCTGCGCTGGGCGCTCGCGCTCTGCTACATGGCGGCGATTCACGTCCACACGGCCACGGGTGCGCTCAATCCTTCTTCTCCCCTTCCCTTCGGGGTGGACAAAATCGTGCACCTTTGCGAATTTGGGCTTCTCGCCGGGCTGTTCTGGCGGCCCTGGCGGGAAACGCTCCCCTGCTGGCCCGAGGGGAAAACCGCCGCCTTCATCTTCATCCTCACCGCCCTGAACGGTGCGGGCGATGAATTGCATCAGCTTTTTCTGCCCCATCGGGCCGCGGCGTGGGGAGACTTGGCGGCGAACGCCGCGGGTGGCGGCATCGCCGTTTTCTGGTGTCTGCACCGCAAAAAAGCAAGACCTCGCACAGAGGCGCAACGATAGGAGAACACGCGTGTCCAGCATTCGAGAGGCACTCGCAGAAGACATGAAGACCGCCATGCGCGCGAAGGAAACACTCCGGCTCTCCACCATCCGGATGGCGCGCGCCGAGATTCTGAACAAGGATAAGGAGAGCGGCGAAGAAACATCGCCGGAGGAGATTCTCAAGCTACTCCAAAGTATGGTAAAGAAACGAGAGGAAGCCGCCGAGCAGTTCGCAGCCGCCGACCGCGAGGACATGGCCCGAAAAGAACGCGATGAGATTCAGATCATCCAGGGCTATCTCCCCGCGCAGATGGAGGATGCGGAAATTGAAGCCGCCGCCCAGGCGGTCATCGAGGAAACTGGAGCCTCTTCGATGAAAGACATGGGCAAGGTAATGGGAATGTTGACCCGCAAACTGGCCGGACGCGCCACGGGAGCCCGTGTTTCCCAGGCCGTCCGGAAACTCCTGGGCACATGAGGGGGAGGTCTCCAAATGAATAAACCGACTTATCGCTTAGAAGATGTCGCCACGGCGTATGAATGCGAGCCCGAACAGGAGGAGATCATCTTCGCTCTGGCCGAGCGCAACTACCGCGTATTCGAGGTCGAGCAGCCCGCCGGAGCCTTCGTGCCGTATCACACGCACCATGAGGAAGAAGCCGTCATCGTCATCGAGGGGCAGATGCAGTTCAACGTGGAGGAAGAACTCGTCCTCGTCCGGCAGGGCGAGGTGATCACCATCCGCGAGGAGGCGATCCACAGCGCCGCCCAGGTGGGCGAGGAAAAAACCAGGCTCCTGCTCGCCTTCCCGAACGACGGGAGCGACCCGCCGGTCATCGACCTCGACTGGGAGGGCGATGAGGAGGACGACAACATCGGCTACGCCTGAGTCATACTACTTCGCCTACGGGGCGAACCTGCACGTCTCGCACATGAAATCCCGCTGTCCCAGGAGCGCGCCCGTTTGCGCCGCGCGTCTGGAAGACTACCGCCTCACCATCGCCCTGCCCGCCGCCGCGCCGGATAACCTGCCCGGCTGGGCCACCGTGACGCCGCGTAAGGGCGCCGAGGCGCCGGGCGCGCTCTTTCGCCTCCACGCCGACGACCTGCCCGCGCTGGATCGTTTCGAGGACTACCCGGCGCTCTACAATCGCAAGAATGTGGAAATACGGACGGACGACGGCGCCCGCCAGGCCATGATCTACATCATGGTCCACCCTCTGAGAGCGGCGCGCCCGACGGCGCCATACGCCCAAACACTCAGGCAAGGATACGCGGATTTCGATTTATCGATGGAAGCGCTGGAGAGCGTTTTGGGGGAAATCTCTTCTTATCATCCCGGAACCGAAACCAGCCCGCCCTAGCTAAACTCATTGAATGTTTTCAATAATTTCATCGTGGCATCAGAATCTAAGATATCTCCCTCATACTCACACTTATAGAGGCCTTGCAAATTAGAAGGCAAAGAAACTCCTTTTTGCACAAGAAGAATAAATTTTTTCTTATAGAGCGCGATTGCGGCTCCAATTTCAATCAAAACATTATCATTTATCTTAATGTGTTTGTTTCCTTCTTCGTCCTTAAGCTCGGCTTCTTTATCAACATGAATAACGGCGGCTGAGCACGAACGCATGTCGTCAAAAACTTTTTCTGGTACCGGCTTAGCGGTTGTCTCTTGCTCTACAGAAATAACTGGCTCAAATTTCCCGAATTCAAGTATGGGCTTTAATTGCGCAGCAATTTTGCGGTTTTTCCCATGCGAGACATAAACTCGATTATTCACCGCTGATTCTGGTGGCTTTTCAGATTCATTTATTTTGCTCAATTTTGTTTTCTCAGTACTGTCATCAATCTCTACTTGTGGGTCATCGTAAATTAGATCATTCTCAGATTTCTCAGCCATTGGGGGCCGAGGGGAATCTAAAGCTACAAATAATCCCGTTTTGGTATCTTGAATTACTCCAGTGAAACTTCCATTTTCTTTCAAAATATCAACAGCAACAGACGCTCTTTCTTTTGGTAAACCAAGGGTAACGAGAACATTCTCAGCAATATCATCACGAGGAAATTTATTTTTATTATATTTTTCAAAAAATTCCTTCATAATGCGAGGTTGAAGAATTGATTCTGCTTTGCCTATGACATCATCACCTCCTTCTTCTGGCGCTATAATTTTTCTACCAAGTGAAGTGAGGATTATTTCATCGGCGTTATAACCTCCCTCAGTTAATCCATAGGCTATAGATGTCCCGCATAAATTACGCCAATGACCACTAGTTGGAGCAAAATCAAGAGCCATTGCAATTTGATGTGGCGCTGCCGATTTGCCTGCAAAATTGTCATATAGGCATTGAGCAATTCTAAGTGCTTTTTCCAATGAAAGTTGTGGGAAATCAGTTTGATTTACTCTCTTCCTTTTTCCTTTATCTTTTGAATCCATAGTATTCTCTTGCTTGCTAGATATTGCTTTTTTCCTTGATGCTTCCTTCATAGCCATAATCAAACCCTTCTAAATTGGATTAATCGGGCAGATACAAGCTATTTTAGCATAAACGTATAAATAACAAAAACGACAAACAAAAAAATACGGTGAATACCGGGAGAGTCAGTCCGCCCTAAAAATCGCCCTTCTCCTGGAGATACGGCACGAGGCCGCCCGCCTCGATCATCGCCCAAAGGCCGTCGGGAAACGGGGCGAAGGTGATGGTCTCATCACCGGCGCGGGCCTCTCCCCCCATGGGGTCGACTTCTATCTCATCGCCCGCTCGTATCGCGTCGGTGTCGCACGCGATGACGGGAAGGCCCGAGTTGATGGCGTTCCTGTAGAACATGTGCCCGAAGCTCTTTGCCAGCACGCAGCTTACGCCCAACTCGCGCAACACGACGGCGGAATCCTGCCGGCTGCTGATGAGCCCGAAGTTCTCCCCCGCCACCACCACGTCGCCTGCCTGCACGTTGGTGGAAAAATCCGGGTCCAGCTCCTTGAACGCATCGCGCTTTAATTCTTCCAACGAGGTGCCGGGCGGGCGGTATTTGACCGATAGATGCATGTCGGTGCTGATGTCGTCCCCGAAGCGGTGGACGCGTCCTTTCATCGCCAAGATTTCATTCTCCCCGTCATGCCGCCGTATTCGTTATGTTCGCTACGCCCATTATAAAAATTCCCTGGGGTCGGTGATGCGGCCCGTGAGCGCGCTCGCCGCCACCGTGGCCGGTGAACCCAGATAGATTTCGGCTTCCTTGCTGCCCAGTCTCCCCGGGAAATTCCGGTTGGCGGAGGATATGGCCCGCTCGCCGTCGGCCAGACAGCCGTTTCCCGTCATCGAGGCGCAAGGCCCGCATGCGGCGGTGAGCACGGCGGCCCCCGCAGCGGCCAAATCCGCAATCGCTCCGCTTTTGGCGGCCGCCTCATAGATTTTCTTGCTCGTGGGCGCGACGTAAAAGCGCACGCCGGGGGCGATTTTCCTGCCCCGCACGATCTTTGCGGCGATTTCGATGTCTTCGAGCCGCCCGTTCGTGCACGTGCCCACGAACGCCTGCTGAACAGGAAGGCCCGCGTAGTCCTCTATAGGGTGCGCGTTCCCCGTGGCGGGAGGAGCCGACACGACGGGCGTGAGGGCCGAGATATCGAGATGGATTCTTCTCGCGTAGACGGCGTCTGCGTCCGGCGATACTACTCCATCCACAGGCGCGCCGTGCGCCCGCGCCCAGTCGAGCGCTTTCGCGTCCACCTCCATCATCCCCGTCTTCGCCCCCATGTCGACCGACATGTTCGCGACCGTGAAGCGCGCGTCCATCGACAAATCGGCGAGCGCCGAGCCGCCGTATTCCACCGCCATGTAGTTCGCGCCGTTCTCGCCCATCTCGCGCGCGAGGACGAGTTCCATATCTTTCGAGAACACGCCGTGGGCGAGCGCGCCGGTGAACTCCACGCGAACGCTCTCGGGCGTCTTGAACCAAAGTTTGCCTGTGGCGTAGGCCGAGGCTATCTCCACGCTCTCCACGGCCACGCCCATCGCGCCCAGCGCCCCGTAGGTGCACACGTGGCTGTCGCCCCCCACGGTGAGCGCGCCCGGACCCACGCGGCCCTCTTCGGTCACCACGGTGTGGCACACGCCCGCGCCCGGTTCGAATACTTGGACGCCGAACTCGGCTCCAAAAATTCTCAGCTTCTTGTGGTGGTTCGCCCAGAGAACGTCCTGGGCGGGCACGAAATGATCGATGATGAAATCCGTCTTCCTGGGGTCCATCCGGAACTCGAAGCCCGCATCGCGGAAAATATCGATCGCCTTCGGCCCCTTGGCGTCACCCGCCATGACGTAGTCGAGCTCCGCTATTACCAGGTCGCCCGCCCTGGCCTCGCATCCAGCGTGTGAAGAGAGGATTTTCTCCGCCATCGTCTGACCCACGATTTTCTCCTTGCGCAATCTTTCATACCAAAAAACCGGAGCCACCTGTATACACCAAAAATCAGGCCTACGGAAAGTTTGATGGGGCGTGAGTCTCGCGGTGAATTCAGGGGTCGAAGCGACCCGTGTCGAATGACGGCAAATGCGGTCGCAGGGGCCCGCCCCTACGACCCTGCAAAGCGCAACCCCTCCCTTCCCGGTCGGGCTTGACCCTCAAGGGAGTGATCTGCGCCTTTGATCGTCATTCCGGCAAATGCAGGCGGCAACCGCAAGGTTGAGCAGAACAGATGAAGGAGGCGACGTTGCGGGACGATTCTCAAAGATGAAAGTCGCTGAATTTCGCATAAAACCATTGCGGAATGACGAACAAAGGCGAAAAACTGCGCGCTTGCGGGCCTGATGAATCAGTCGGCGGGGCGGTGGCGCGTAAGAGCGTGGGCCAGGATGTCGCGCGCAGGCGCCGAGCCGTCGAGCGGGCGCAATTTTCTGCTTTTGATCTTCCAGCCCCCGGGCGTGCGCGTCAGTTCCCAGCGGTTGGCGAGGACGCGGTGGATGGGGTAGCCGGTCGAGACGCCGTGATTGGGCAGCTCGCGCTCGGCGCCCTCTGCGTCGGGGTGGATGAGCTGCAAGTAGGAGGTGACGTAGGCCGAATCGCCGTCCAGCTCGACGTGCGGCAGCCCGGCGAAGTGGGCGAGACCGCCGTGAATCGCCTGTTGATGCTCGGATCTCTGGGTGATGGCGCCGATGGCCTCGCTGCCGAGCGTGAAGTCGAGACTCTCGCCTCGGTCGAAGACGCCGTCTTCGGTGAAGACGGCGCGGGTGTAATAATCCGCGCCGGTGTCCGCACTCGGCGGATGCGAAGCGATCAGGTTGTAGATTTCGAGCCTGTCCTCGACCTCGCGCAGCCGCGCTTCGAGCGACTGGGCGTTTCCCCTACTTTCGTTTTCAGCCATACCGCTTCCTCCCTGGTGAGATATTACCGCTCAAAAGGCTTTCGGAAGACCCGCCTGTTTGAGCACTTCGTTGGCCGTATGGCGGGATTTGATTTCATTATCGACGGGAAACCGCTTCAACGTAACGGGGCTGTACCAGATTTCGTGATCTCCCTTGCCCTGCCGCTCGAAACGGCAGCCCTCTTCGCGCAGGAGCTTTTTCAATTCCCGGGTATAATTCCCCACGGATCAGGCGAACTGAACTTCCCGCTCGAACGCGCTGAAATGCGTTTTCGCCTGACGCGGCGGAGCGCCGCCATCCAGAAGGTGGGCATTCAACTCCAACAGTTCGGGAATGAGGATTTTAAGTTTCTCTTCCAGTTCCTCGGGCGTGGACGCTTCGGCGACGAGACCGGGCACGTCCTCGCTTTCGGCCACCCATACACGAGCCTCCGAATCCCACTCTGCGAAAACTTGAATGATGTCTCGCGCCATCGCCTTTCCTCCAGTATGTGTCCGCCAAGCTGCGGCAGGTGTTTCCATGTTATCCCTTTTGAGTCTCGTGTCAATGTTTTGGGGAACTGCTCTGCGTGATCAATCGGCGATATGTTCGGGTGCGCGACGATCTCACCTCCTCCGCCGACTCGACTTTTTCTTCACCCCCGCTTCCAGTGGCGCGCGCATTTTTCATGCAGAGCGAAGAGGTGCTCTACTCGCTTGCGTTCGGAGGCGAAGCCAGTGCGGCGATAGGGTCTGTCCACGGCTCGGTCCGGGTTTTATGGGCGGCGTTTCGGGGTGTATGGCGAAGCAAGCTATTCCTCGTGGCTTTCATGGGATGAGAATATCGCACATTTCGGAGCATGATTCCTAGCGGGGTGGGGTTTGAACCTGTAGGCGGCCCCAAGGGTTCGTCCTCGCCAGGACAGGTCGCGACCTGTCCCTACAAAGGCGTAATGCCTCTTCGGTCGGGGTTGACGCCGGAATGACGGGCAAAAATCGAGCGGGCACGGGGGTTCGCCCCTACAAAAAACGAATTTCTCCTTCATCGGTCATGGAACTATTTCTTGGGAGGTGGTGGCGGCGGCGGCGGTGGAGGTGCAGGCCGGGGTGGTCGGGGAATCGGTGCACTGTCGCCGTGTCGTACAGAATCCGGTTTAGGACGGATATTCGACATTAAATTCATTCGCCATCACTTGATACGTTTCATGGGCGCATTTTTCATTCAGTTCGTCGTCAATTCCGGCATAACTATCTCTTACCCGCGCGTCTATCATCGACATTTTTTGTTTCAAGTGTCGACTTTTTTCTCGGACATGATCTTCCGAAGCATCGGGCTGATTCACGTCATTCCACAACTCACGCCATTCATCTTCAAGGCGCTTATACTCGACGCTGATCGAATGGAGCACTATGCTCGTTTTGCCGGGATTGAGCCAAAAATCAACCGCGAGGACCACCCCGAGAGCTATGGTTATAATCAACTGAATCCACCACGGCCACTGATTCAACAAAGTAAACGCTCCCGTAGCGGAAACCACGAACAAGGCTACACGAACTGCATTACCTGCTTTCCCGTATCGAACCGATATGCGATTGAAATAACGCACCTCACGATCAACGTCCAAAAGCGTGTACCAAACATCGTCTCTTGTGTGAGGAGAAATCATTCTGTTTCCTCCCGTATATCGTGAGCACTCCCGCAAAACACCCTTCTATGAAAATATACATCAAGCGTATCTGATTGCAAATACGCCATGTCCGGCGTGTTCCATCCATTGAAACATTCCGAGAGGGGAGTGGTTCGGAAGCGCGGGTTGGATAGATATCCCCCGGCTCTGGTCAACCTTGCGGTTGCCACCAACATGCGCCGGAATGACGGGCAAAGACATAAATCAAATAAATCAATCCGACATCGATGCGCCTGAATGCGCTATTGTATTATAACTATATGTTTTATTTGCTTATATTTCTTATTTTCGATTTAAGACCTCTTGCATTTTCGCCACATTCATGCTTGAATGCGCTCCTGTTTGATACCGCTCGTATGCGTTTTGATTACGAATATTCAGGAGGGCGCATGCCGAAAAGAAGCGAGTTCAAGCTCCTCAAGCGAGCCGTCGACGCACTCGAAGTCGAAGGGAAGGATGCGGTCTTCTGGGACCGGGACCTGGCCGGCTTCGGGGTGCGGGTCCACCCCACGGGCAAGAAGGTCTACGTGGTGCAGTCCCGGGGGCCCGGAGGTCCCAAACGCGTGACGCTCGGCCGGCACGGGGATATCTCGACCGATGAGGCGAGGAAGCAGGCGGCCTCCGTCATCGACCGCATCAAGCGTGGCGAGGAGGCGAAGCCAGGACCGCCCGTGGCGGAGCTCACCGTGGCCGGACTGGCCGAGCGCTTCATGCGCGTCTATGCCGGGGCGCACTGCAAGCCGGGCACAGTCGCGACGTATCGCTCCATACTGGAGAACCACGTCCTGCGGGCTCTGGGCTCGATGACGGTAGGCCAAGTCGGAGCAGCCGAGATATCGGCATTGCACCACCGGCTTCGCGAAACGCCGAGGATGGCGAACACCGTGGTCGACGTGCTCTCGCGGATGTTCACGCTGGCGGAGGCGTGGGAACTGACTCCGCCCGGGAGAAACCCGTGCCGGGGGTTGCGCCGCTACAGGATGCGCCCTTGTGAGCGGTTCCTCACACCCGAGGAATACCGGCGCCTGGGCCGGGTCTTGCAAGAGGCGGAGGGGACGACCTGGCCGCCTGCGATCGCTGCGATCCGGTTGCTCATGCTGACCGGATGCCGGAGTAGCGAGATACTGAACCTGCGCTGGGACGACGTGGACCGCACGGCGGGCGAATTGAGGTTGAGGGACACCAAGACGGGCCCGCGCATGGTTCCCATGACGGCGGCCGCCCTGGACGTGCTCGACGCCATCCCCCGCTCTCCGGGAATCCCCTGGGTGATCCCCGCACAGAAGGGAAAGGGCCGCCTCCCGAACCTCTATCACTACTGGCGGCCCATCCGGGCGCAGGCCGGTCTCCACGACGTACGCATCCATGACTTGCGGCATTCCTACGCCTCGAGGGCGCTTGCGCTGGGTGAGGGCTTGCCCGTGATCGGGAGGTTGCTCGGACACAAGGAGGTCGCGACGACGGCGCGCTACGCGCACCTGATTCGCGACGCCGAGAAGGCCGCGGCGGTCCGGGTGGGCGAGAGCATCGGGGCCCACGTCGTGCGGAACGAAGATGAGGCATGAGGGAGGAATGGACATGACGAAGCTCGCATACAGGACGCTCTCGAACCGGATGGTAGGGAAGCTTACGGTCGAAAAAGATACCGTGTTCTGGGACAGGGAGCTCACCGGCTTCGGTGTGAGGGTCTATCCCACGGGGAGCAAGGTCTACATCGCGCAGGCGCGGGGACCGGAGGGTCCCAAACGTGTGGCGGTTGGCCGCCAGGGGGTGATCCATGCGGAGGAGGCGCGCAAGCGGGCCGCCCTGATCATCTCCCGGATCAAGGCGGGTGAGGCGCCCGTGCCCGAACCATTGATACCCGCCGGCGGGCCGAGCGTGGCCGAATTCGCTGCGCGGTATCTCACGGAATACGTCTCGGTGCGGTGTAAACCGCGCACCGTAAAACTGGCCCGCTCCGTGGTCCACAGGCACATCGCGCCGGCCCTGGGCAAGATGCCTCTCGCGGCGGTCGAACGCGCGCAGGTGGCGGAACTGCACCAGAAACTGTACGAGACGCCTGCGATTGCGAACGCCGTGGTCGGCGCTCTGTCTTCGATGTACAAACTGGCCGAGGGCTGGGGACTGGTCCCCGAGGGAGTGAACCCCTGCCGCTCCCTCGTCAAATACCCCGGACGCAGGCGGGAGCGGTTCCTGACGGAGGCGGAGTTTATGCGCTTAGGGAGCGTACTGGACAACGTCGAAGCGAAGGGCGGCGCGTCGGCTCCCGCGGTGGCGGCGATCAGGCTCTTGATACTGACCGGGTGCCGGAAGTCGGAGATCCTCACCCTTCGCTGGGAAGACGTGGCGCCGGATGAGAACGAACTGAGACTGCCCGACACGAAGACGGGCGCGCGGGCGGTCTCGCTCTCGCCGGCGGCGGTGAAGCTTCTCGCCGGGTTGCCGCGCCTGCCCGGCAACCCGTGGGTCATACCCGGCAGGAGGCCGGCCGGGCGCCTGAGCAGCCTCGATTACGTCTGGCGAATCATCCGCGCGCAAGCGGGCCTGGAAGACGTCCGGATCCACGATTTGAGACACTCCTACGCCAGCCGCGCCCTGGCGCTGGGCGAGTCCCTCCCGATGATCGGGAAGTTGTTGGGCCACAGCCAGATACAGACCACGGCGCGCTATGCGCATCTGGCGCGCGATTCGGTGAAAGAGGCCGCAGAGCGCATCGCTTCGAGCATCGCGATTGACATTCTGGGTGAAGACTGGAGGCATGCTTCCGTTTCATGATCTTCGCCATTCCTACGCCAGCCGCGCCCTGGCCCTGGGCGAGTCCCTTCCCATGATCGGACGTTTGCTGGGCCACAGACAGATCGAGACCACGGCGCGATACGCGCACCTGGCGCGGGATTCGGCGCAGGAGGCCGCGGAACGGGTCGCCGCGAGCATCGCGGTGGACTTGCTGTAGGGCGCCGGGCGTAACTCCCGAGAAACCCGGTCGATGATGAATGCGATTTTCCTATATCTCCATCCCTCGGGCCGATCGGATCTTCTCCATCGCCGACCGCCACCCTTCACCCGAATGTAGCGTTTCGGTCGGCTTCTCCGCCCCGAAGCTCCCGGCCTTGCCCGCTCCGAACGCCTCCAGTGCCGCTATACACTCCCCCGTCGCGGCTTCCAACCGCTCGCACAGGGTCTTCGCGTCGTCCGTCAAGAGTTCCGCCCGGTCCCGGGCGCGGCTGATCTCGACGTAGAGCTTCTTCTGGTTGGTGAGGTCGGGGTGGTTCGCCTCCATCGCTGCGATGACGGTGTCGACCGTGCGGCCCATCATCTTCCACAAGCTCAATCGCGACCCCACCGTCGCCGCCAGCCACCTGGTCACCGCCTTCAACGACCTGCCGGCCACCACCCTGACCTGGGTGGTGGGGACGGCGATACAGGCTAAGAAGGGGTCGGGGGACAGTCGCTCAAGCCGCTACTCTAACGCGCAGCCTTTGCGCTCCCGGCGCAGGCAGCCGAGGTTGCGATGGAACACTTCTGCCTGCGCTCGCGCGAAGCCGGCCGGGCCGGAGCCGTTCTCCCGGCTGTTCCGATACCGCGCCCAGTCGCCCTCGTTCCCCTCGCGCCAGTAACCGTCGAGGATCTGCGCGGGCAGGGGCTTGAGCTCGGGCAGGGTGTTGTAGCGGGCCCCGGGTGGGCCGTCGCGGCCGGGCAACCGGCGGCGCTCGCCGAGGAAGCCGTGGAACGAGTAGAAGGCGTCGGAGCCGGGGAGGAAGGCGAGCTCGTAGTCGACGGTGCGGTCCGGGTCGGTGATGTCGTCCGCCGACATCATCGGCCGCTTGCCGAAACCCATCAGGAAGGCCCTGGCGTCATGGTCCAGAAACCGCACCGCCCGGCGCACCGTCCGTCCCGGAACGTGGGGGTAAAGCTCGTTCGATCGGATGGCCACGTCGATGTCGAAGCGTCCGTCGGGCCCGAGTTCCACCGACTCGCCGACCAGGTAGGTGCGCAGGTAGTTGTGCTGCTGCAGGGTCAAGGCGACGGGACGCCCATCCGCGGCCAGGACCACGAACGCGGCGGTGTAGTGGTCGAGCTGGTGCCAGTCGTCGAGGTCCGCCACCAGCCGAAGCGGGATGGCAGTGGCCAGGGACAACCCCGCCGGCAGGCCGCTCACCCGGAACGCCAGGTGGTAGGTGAGGACGGTGAATTCCTCGGCCGGCCGGTCCGGTTCCTCCGGCGCCCACAGGTCGGTGCGCTCCACCGTGCCGTAGACGACGGGCCGGGGCTCGACCCCGCCCGGCGCGTGCGTGAACTCGGCGCGGACGTCGTCGCGGTAGCGGTTCAGGTCACTGGCGGTGGGGCCGTCGATGCGAACGCCGTCGCCCGTTATCAGGTAACCGTGGGCGATGTAGTCGCGGTAGAAGTCGATGGGACCTTCGTGGCCGGCGGGAAGGTGGAAGCGGGGCGCGTGGCGGCGGGCCAGGACCCGGTCGGCCGGACCGGCGGCGTCGGCCGGAGGGTTGGCCGCGAAATACTCGGCGAACCCGGGGTGCTGCGAGAAGTTGCGGTCGGCGGCGGCAGCGCCGGCCCACGCGCAGATCAGCAGAAGTCCCGCGAGACAGCCGATCAGGTACACGTAACGCATCACATCACCGCGGAATGCGTGTGAACCCTGGTTTTCGGCCTTCCTGTGCGCGTTTCCCAACTGGTCACTGCGGAATCTGGTGAAGGTCCGAGCCCAGGTACCGACGCTACAGGCCGCCGCTAAGGTTAACATGTAACGAACAAGCTCGCGTGTGTTTGACGAGCGACGTAAAGGACCGTCGTGACACGCCAAACACACGCGACCGTGTTCGGACGGCAGTTCACCCGGACGCGGGACTCCATGTAGTGCTTGGCCAAAGCAGCCACGGTGGGCTCGGGCTCAGGCGGCCACGGGAAGGGTTCCTCGCCCCGCTTGATGCGGTCGATGACCCCGGCCGCCGTTTTGCGCGACTGCTCGGCAGACGTCTCGCCGTGACGGCCGATGGAGATGCGCCTCGGCGCGCCGTCCGGCCCCCTCGTCTGGACGACGTATTCCTAGCGGCCCGAGGCGTGGACCCTGACCCCGAATCCGGGCAGGTCGCGGTCCCAGAAGACGGCGTCGCCTGAGGGGACCGACAGCGCGTAGACGGTCCCCTTGGTGAGTCTGTGTTTGTTCTCCCGGTTCATGGAGCCCACTTCGCATGTTCCGTAACCGCATCGCAACCGATCAGTATCGAATCAGGGGCCATTCTATGGTGTTTCTGTCGGGGTTGCAAGTGGAGGATATTTCCGAATTATCTTGTAACTATATGAATAACATATGGTTATCAATAATACGTCATGGCATTCCTACGCCAGCCGGGTGCTGGCTCTGGGCGAGGGACTGCCCATGATTGGGCGCCTGCTGGGCCACAGACAGATCGAAACGACGGCGCGCTACGCGCATCTGGCGCGGGGTTCGGCGCAGGAGGCCGCGGAGAGGGTCGCCGCGAGCATCGCGGAGGACATCTTGGACAAGGGCTGAAGGTTGGCTTGTTAAGGACGGTCATGAGAACCGCCTCCGCTTCCGATACGTTGCGAAATGCACGGATCACGCCGTCCGGCACGACCATCCCGTCGAAGGTCTCGAGAATTACCGAGTAAACACCGTCATCTCCCCAGTAGATTTTCCACCGTCCCGTGAGGGCTATGAATGTCTCCTCCGATCCGTGGCTGTGCAGGGCAGCACCGATCCCGGGTAGGGCCTTCACGAAGTCGATGTGGTAATTCACCGCTTGTTCGACGGCAGCGCCTGCAAGCTGCTCTTCATCCGCCCCACCTCCGAGCGCGCTATAGAGGGTTCTGACGCGCCCGGGCAGGGAGCAATCGAGGAAAGCGTGGTAAGAGGGAACCAGTTCGGCGAATCGCCAGACTCGGCTTTTCATCTCCGCCTGAGTAACCTGCTTCGACTTTCCGAACCAAGCTCCGATCTCCCTGTCGAATCGAGCATCACGTTCGTTTCTCATCAGGTTGCTCCTTGCTCAATCGATTGCGAAATGGCAGGGTGAGAGGCGATATGGCCCCAAAGTTTAGTACAGGGCGAGATCAGTAAGGAATGTCCGAACAACACCGGTCTCTGTGGGTGCGGGGGCGTACATGGGCGCAAGTCCCGCTATACCTGACCGCGCGAGTGAGCGGCGGGGGGATGTGCAACCGGACAGGTCTTCAGGGAGGCAGCCTTGGCGGGCTTCGATAAGGTTTCGATCGACACGCTGTTTCGCATCGACGGCGACAGCGCGCTGGTCACCGGGGCGGGTGGTGGGCTGGGACGAATCGCCGCGATCGCGCTTGCCGGCGCGGGGGCGCATGTCGCGGTCACCGATATCGATGCGGAGGCGGCCGACCGGGTCACGGCGGAGATCCGGGAGGCCGGCGGGATCGCCGAGTCCTGGCGGCTCGACGTTGCCGACCGCAAGCGCATCGACACCGTGATCGACGAGGCGGCTGAGCAGTTCGGCGGACTTCACATCCTGATCAACAATGCCGGCATCGCGCGGCCCGGACCGGCCGAGTGGTTTCCCGACGAGGACTGGGACGAGGTGGTCGAGGTCAACATGACCGCCCCGTTCGTCTGCGCGCGCCGGGCGGCGAAGTACATGCTGGTCCAGGGGGAGGGGCGGATCGTCTCGATCGCCTCGATCATGGGGTTTAGGGCGAACGCGATGGTTCCCCACATCCCCTATCAGGCGACCAAGGGGGCGATCGTCAACATGACCCGCTCGCTCGCCGTCGAATGGGCGGGCCGGGGCATCCGGGTGAACGCCATCGCGCCGACCTTCTTCTACACCAATCTCGGTGCCGATCTGCGTCAGCGCCGGCCCGAGATCGTGCCCGAGATCAAGGCGCGCACGCCGCTCGGCCGGCTCGGCGAGCCCGAGGAACTCGCCGGCGGCATCCTCTACCTCGCGAGCCCCGCCTCCTCGATGGTGACCGGCCACACGCTGGCGATCGACGGCGGCTGGCTCTCGATCTAGTGTCCTGATTCAGAAGATTTTATTCAACTTTCTCCTGGGCGCTGAGCGTCCTTTGGCAGAAGCGTTCGATGGCGGCCTCGAGGTCGGCGGTGGAGCGGTATGCGCCGCGCTTGATCTACCGCTCAGTGAGCAGCGCGAAGAAGCGCTCGACCTGGTTGAGCCATGAGGAGGATGTAGGCGTGAAGTGGTTGTGTCATCGCGGCCGCTTGGCGAACCAGTTATAGATCAGCCTGGTTTTGTGCTGGAAACGTTGTCCATGACGACATGGATGTCGAGGTCGGCCGGCACGTTGCGCTCCACCTCGTCGAGGAAGGCGCGGAACTCGTGCGCCCGATGCCGCCTCATCCAACTGCCGATGACCCCACCCGGCGCCACGTCGAGCGCGGCTAACAGCGTGGTCGTGCCGTGGCGCTTGTAGTCGTGGGTGCGCCGCTCCGCCTGTCCAGGCCACATGGGCAGCATCGGCTGGCTGCGGTCGAGCGCCTGGATCTGGCTCTTTTCGTCGACACACAGCACCAGCGTGCGGTCCGGAGGGTCAGATAGAAGCCCATGATGTCGCTCACCTTGTCTATGAACAGCGGATCGCTCGACAGCTTGAAGGTCTCCGAGCGGTGCGGCCCTCGCCGCGCGCGAGGTGCGGCTCACCGATTCGTAGACCGGTGCGCGGAGCGTGTCGCTCTCGCCCGAGGCGGCGGAGGTGCCGGCGAACGTCCCCTGGGTTGCGGGCAATCCATGGGTCATTTCGGGCAAAGTAGGGGGAGAGCATGTACGCAACCTGAACGACCCTTGGGAGATCGTCCGGGAGCGCGCGGGACTCGATGACGTGCGGCTCCACGATTTGCGTCATTCGTTCGCCTCGCGCGCCCTTGCGCTCGGCGAGGGACTTCCCATGATCGGGAAGCTCCTAGGCCACGCCCGGATCACGACGACGGAGCGCTACGCGCATCTAGCGCGCGATTCGGTGCGCGAGGCGGTGGAACGGTCGCAAAGAGCATCGCAGCCGACATATTGGGCTAAGGGCGGAGGCAGGCTAAGGTACATGCGCTTTGTCCCTATTGTACAATGTCGTGTAAACACCGTCCTTCCGAGGATCGAGATCTATGACGATTTTTCCTCCTGAACTTGTGCTTTGTTAGGACTTGATTGACATCGAAGGTCTAAACACAAGCGATCGCCCTAGCTCCCACCGCTTTGTGCCTGAGCCGCCCATTAGCTTCAGAGCACTGCCACATATTGAATACTCTAACCAGGGGCCATTTTGAGAAATATTGTATTTTATTCTGGGCATCCCCGTTGTCTATATATGGATTCCATACGAAAAATAACCCAGGAAAAATACGGTGAAACACTGGACGAACTCGTCAAAGACATCCGCAAGGCGCAGAAATCGCCACGCCACGGCGCAACGGAATAAACGTTTTCCTGCAACCGCGATGTTCATTCGGGCACACCTCCCAAGTGCGGACGACTACAATCACTGATTTGCAATTACTTCTTCGAGCAACTCATAGTCCGTAACAATGTTCAACATCTCCCGAGCTCTTCCGGTAAATTGCATTGGAACAAGCTTCTCGGTGACCAGTGCCGAGCGCAATTGTAACTTCTTGAGAGGGATGTCCGTAAGATGTGAGAGCCGTTCCCTATTGCCTTCGAGAAATGAAATACGGTCGAGATGCTTCTGCAATGGAGTGCGCTTACCGTCAACGGTGCCGGTAGCATATTCCGCCAGGCGTTCCCCGATCTCACCACAGGTGCGATCGAACCGGAGACTTTTGCACTCGACTACGTAGACAAGTCCTGTGTCGCACCGCCATGCGAGGACGTCAATATCGCCGAGTTCCACCGCGCCACCGAGCCGGGTGAGAGCTACTTCCTGCTCTGTCTTCCATTCCAGGCGGTCGAATCGCTCGGCAACCCTTCGGTTGAAATCACGTCCGTTCCTGTCAGCCGCCCGCCCGATGCACGAAGCCATCTCGGGGCTATCAAAAAGTTCTACGGGCAAACGGCCGAATGACGCTTGCTGCAAGTAATCCAGTGTGCCTCCAAGAATTGACGGCATCACGAGCACGACCGGGTCGTCCTCCATCGATAATTGCACGAGAGGGTGCCGCAGAATCGACAGACGCCTGTTGTACCGCCAAGGGTACCAGTCTCTTTCTTTGGCGTTTGTCGGATTTTTCTCATCCCACCGTGACCTAGGTATGAGGGCGAAAGTCTCGAAAACCCGTTCTGGATTTACTGTGCCGGCCTCTCGTAGCCGCTGAATCACCTCACTTCGTCGAAGCCGAATATAAGCGTTGCCATTTTCTAGGGCTTCCAAAGTTACGCCAAGAACGAACTTCCCATATTGATCCATGCTTAGCCCAAACTCGGCGAAAAACGCCACTTCGAAGTCCGCATCTGCAACTTCGCCTCCACTTCCAAATTCGGTGCCGCGATCAAACGCTGCGTCTTGAAACGTTCGTTTTCCATGTTCCTTTATAAGGGGATATATCGCCTGAACTGTGGAAGGGTCGAAAGCGAACGATCCGTTGGGGAGCATACTTGGTTGTCCTGCCGATAAGCAGTAGTGCAGTGCATCACTATGACTGGCGCATTCCAGAAGCATCGCAACCTCTGCTATCAAGAAGTCCAAGTCCGCTCCCGTGCAGGAAGAACCTTCCCGATAGGGCGATGTGCAAAGCGCCATCTCTGAAATGACACGGCAAGACAGACCGGCAATATCCCGTCGTAAGCCACGTTCGTTTGCGGCCGCCAGCACCTCGGTATTGTCGTAGAGCGCAAGCTGCGCCGCTGCCGAGCGGAACCAATCCCTGTGTTCCTTCTGGATAGCCATGAAATTCAGAAGAGAACTTTCTATCACGCTTTCCCGGGTCAAATTGATCAATCGCGACCAAACGCGCTCCCAAACACAATCCACCGCTTTTCCAAGGATCGCTTGGGCCCTGCCCGATGGAATGGTGCCTGGCGCGGCCTCATATCCCGCCCTACGTACGAGGTCGATGCGACTCCATGCTTGATCCTCCGGCATCACCAAGCGCGGCGGTGGAAGCGCAACTACGTCATAAATCATGTCCTGGGGTGTTCTGCCGGGAGTCATTTGGAAGAATCGTGCGTCTTCCGAACCCACCACGGTTTGCACCACTTCTCCCAATTCGGTATCTGAGGGTGCCGGGTTGCCGCAAAGCTCATGCACGCCTCGCATCATTGCACTAATCATAAAGCGGTCACCCGTATTGTCAGCGCTCAGGAAACTCCGCAAGTAGAGCGCTGTACAGTCAATTACGATTTGCCCATCTTCAACCGCAACTGTCGGCGCCGAAGTCGTCTTCGTCGTCTGTATATCGTTTTGACTTAAAATCTCTATGTCTGGAAATCGGAACTGAAAAGTGACAGGTCCCGATGGCAACGAGCATATCCATTTTTCAAGCAATGGACTCAAGCGAACTAGCCAGCCGAGAACCAACTCCAGAATGTTGAACACCATGTCACGATGCCATCTGGACTCCGGTAACTCACTACAAAGAACCCACCACGGCCGTGCGTTGGTTTCGACACATGCCAGAAGTTCGTGTTGAGCTGTATGCCCAGGGCTGATGAATACCGGTCTTTCTTGCGTTTCGTCGAGGAAGCCGCCTGTCGTCTCACGCTGGACGCTGACCCATGACTCACAATCGGGAGCCAACACTGCGTGTTGGTCGAGAGCAGTTCGCACTCTGTGGCGTAGAGGCAAAATAAAGTCGCTGTGCAGATAGATTGGAGCGAGGCTCATATTCACTGGTACCAGTTCAAAGTCGCCGTAGTAAGCGAAAGCCGCCAAGTTTAAAAACCCGCGCAGGTTCGGAAAGACGACGCCTTCAGCTTCCAGATCGTCCACCTGTTGAAGCAATTTCCAGGCACGCAGGGCCGTGAACTCGGATTCACTTCCCAAGAGCATGAAGTCAGGGGCAGACAGACATAGCTGATGCCAATCGGAAGGAAACTCCCCCTAAACAGGCGAAAACTCGCGACCGATGCCTCCATGAACCAGCACGGTCAATCCCCGGCGATAGTCTGGCTTGGCCGCTAGGTAGGCCGCTCTATCATGGATTCGGTCCTTGATCATGCCCTTAATCTTGTGAATTTTCCCAAGTCCCTCCTGGGCTATTTCTTCGAAATCATCGGGAACAAAGATCAGATGGACATACCCGCCTTCATCGAAAGTTCCGACAAACTCCCTTAAATCGTCATCGGGATTATGTTGCAACGCCTCGATGTATCCGATTTTCCACGCCGCACAGCCTAATAGAAAGACTTCGCTAAATTGCGTTTGATGGCATGTTGACTGGAACCTCCCGAGGTCACCTGCCACTGCGGCACGTTCAATAACAAATCGCCTGATCGCCGCACCGATAGCAGTAGGAAGCACGACCATGGTCCGCCCCCTAAATCTCACCAATGGTCGTCGTTCCAACGCCGTATGCCCGATGGATTGCTCCACGAGCAAGTTCGCATGCTCCTCCTCAAACACGAAGGGATCGAGATCTCCGGGGTCGACACCGATGGCGATCAACTCTTCGTGATCGAAACTCACATACCCAGTGGATTCCGTAGCCGTTGGGAAATTTACTGCGATCTTTTCTCTCGGATTGCTTTCCGTACGCAAATACCGATCGACCTTGGCGCGTTCAGCAACAGCCTCGCTGACCCGCAACATGGCCATGACGCTACGAAACGCTTCCGCTGCCCACGAATGTTCCGCGATCCTGAGCATCGCTTGGATGCAGATATGCACGTAGTCCCCATTGTTTTGCCATCGCCCCTCAAACAATCGGACGTTTCCAAACCAAGTGACGACGTTCGAAACGAAGACATCCTCTACGGGGCTCTCAAGTTCCGTGATCGGATCCTCGTAGACCATGACGTTCAACCATTCGCTCACTTGGTGTGGTGTTGCTCCCTGCTTGCCTCGACAGGCAAACGCAGCCAGATGAACCAATGCCTCAATTCGCGCGGTGGCGGTATGATTTTCGGGTCGGATCAGCAAACTGGCCAGACTTTGAGCTACTAGAGGAAAACTAAACTTCTCAAGGTGCCTGCTCAAACGTGCAAGACGCAAGACCATCCCTCTGATTTCGCGCATATCATCGGCCATAGCGTTCGCCAAGAGCGCAGCGACTGCATCGTTGTTTGGGTCGGACGAGGTCCTTCTCAGATTCGCCATCAGCTTACCCCCAGAAATGTCTGCCATATTATCGAATGCGTCGTTAACTAGCCGGTAATTGTGAATCGCAGTTCATAAAACATAAAGCTAGACAACAGTTTTTTGTTATTTAAACTTTCTCGCCTCTATCCCTTAAATTTCAGATGGAATCGATCTCCAATTTCCGCTAGTGACTTGCACAAAAATTAAATGTCATTGATTGAAGATCAATACCATCAACGGAGAGAATAAAAGTCCCTTAGGTGAGAGCATGCATTCTAAAATCCCCAGTCAATACAAAGCTAGTCCTTGCGAATCGAGACTGTTTGCGCGTCCACTGCAGGCGTCCAACCGAACGTAGTGATCGGCCCTCAAACAACCAGTCTTTTGTAGTCGACGATGCACCTTACGCCCCGGAGAGGCCGAGTCGGGCGGGTTCGGGGCGAATCCGGGAAGGTCCGAGAGGGTTTTCGGGCTTTCCCATCCCATCTACAGGAGGAGATGCCCATGACCCATCCTGAACCAACCGTCCGTAACATCCCGCTGAGCCGGCTGGAACTCGCGCCGGAGAACGTCAGAAAGACGCCGGAAGACCCGGCCGCCTTCGCGGAGCTCAAGGCCTCCATCGCGGCCCACGATCTGCTGGAGAACCTGATCGTCAGGATAGAGGACCCCGTAGAAGATGGGGTTGAGCGTTGCGCCGTGGTCGCCGGCGGACGCCGCCTGGCCGCCATGAAGGCCCTCGTAGAAGAAGAGGTGCTGGACGCGGACCACCCCGTACTCTGCCGGGTGATCGGCGCGGCGGAGAACGCCGGGGAACTCTCACTCGCCGAGAACGTGGTGCGTGTCGCCATGCATCCCGCCGACCAGGTGGCCGCGTTCACAAAGCTCTCAGAATCGGGCGTCTCCGTCTCCGCCATAGCGGCGCGTTTCGGCGTGGCGGAGCGCCTGGTCGAGCAACGCCTGAGGCTCGGCGGCGTGGCGCCTGAGTTGCTCGACGCCTACCGCGCGCAGGAGATGGACCTCGACACCCTGAAAGCCTTCACGGTTACGACCGACCACGCCCGCCAGAGGACGGCCTGGGAGGGGGTGAAGGAACAGGGCTACCGCCTGAGCGGCTGGCAGGTGAGGCGCATGCTGACCGAAGAGAGCGTGCCCGCAGTCTCGGCCGTTGCGCGCTTCGTGGGTGAAGAGGCCTATGAGGCGGCGGGCGGTACGCTCACCCGGGACCTCTTCGCGGGAGAGGACGGGAGCGGTACGTGGTTCGACGACCCCGCGCTCCTGAACGAGCTCGCAACCGAGAAGCTACGCGCGGCGGCGGACGAACTTAAAGTACGCTGGAAGTGGGCCGAGGCGGTCCTCGATACCGACTGGAGCGCTATCGCGGGCTTCGGGCGGATATCCCCCGAGCCGGCCGCGCCCACCGAGGAGGAGCGGGCCGAGCGGGAGAGCCTGCGCGTCCGCCAAGACGAACTCGCAGATCTGGATGACGATGAGTGGATCGAGGAACTCGCCTGCGAGGTCGAAGGGATCGAGTCGCGCCTCCGTACGATTGATGAGGCCGTGGAAGCGCGGGCCGCGTTCCGCGAGCAGGATTTCGCGATAGCGGGCTGCATCGCCACGGTCGGCCACGACGGCAGGCTCAAGGTCGTCGAGGGTCTCGTCAGACCCGAAGACATGCCCGAGCACACGGACGCGGGCGAGGCAAACGGCGCCGATCCGGGCCGCGTGGACGCGCCGCTCGCGGCTCCGCCCGACCCGCGCACGAAGGTCCGCGAGGAGACAGGGATCGGTATCGGACTCGCGGACGATTTGCGCGCCGTCCGCACGACGCTCGTCAAGGCGCACTTGTCCGGGGATTTCGAGGCGGCCTTCGACCTGGCGCTCTTCCAACTCGCACGCGCCGTCTTTAAGGAAGGCTACCGGGCCGACGCGCTCGACATCGCCTTCAGGGAGACTGCAGAGCGGCCGCCGTCTCGGGCGAGCGACGATGACTTCGCCGCCTGGAGCCCGGGCGAGGCCATGCTCGCTGAACATTCCGGCCTCTCTCTTGGCTGGATGGAGCTCGAGGACGACGGGGCCGCCTTCGCGGCGATGAGGGCGCTTCCCGTGGAGGAGAAACAAGCCCTGTTCGCTGCGGCGGTCGCGCGGGCGCTCAAGGGCCAACTCGCCTTCGAACCCGGCGCCCGGCCCGAACTCGAGGCCACGGTCGCGCGCCTCGATATCGATTTTGCGAAACACGTGCGTCCCGCCGCCGCGATGTTCTGGTCGCGCATCAGGAAAGACCGCATCCTCGCCATCGCGCGCGCGACGCTTGGTCCCGTCTGGGCCTCGGCGCGCGCGAAATACAAGAAGGCGGACTTGGCCCGCGCGATGGAGGAAGCCTTCGCCGCCGACCCGCCCGCAGGACTCAACCAAAGGGCCCATGCCGCCGCCCTCGCCTGGACGCCGCCCGGATTCGCGCCCTTCGACTCAGGATCCATGGAAGAGGCCGGAGGGGACGAGGGCATCCCGCCGGACGGTGAACCCGGACCGACCACGGCCACGGATGCCGTCGATGACGAGGCGTCCGATACTGTCAGTGGCGACGCTGCCACCGACGTGAAATCCGGTCCCTCCGCAGAAGATACCGTGGGAGGCGACGCTCAGGCTCCAACAGAGCTCGCCCGCGCGGTCGATGCCCTGAACGCGGTCCCCACCGCTGACGGGGGTCCGAGGGTGATCGTACAGGGAATCGACTCGGTAAACGGCCAGGGCGGCGAGGGAGTCGACCTCCCCGAATTCCTGCGCGGCGACTGACCCGCAAACACCTCCGACACGGCGCCTCGCAGGCGACAGCCTGCGGGGCGCTTTTTCGTTTTCACGCCAAAGGGAGTCCAAGACATGAGCCACACAACAAATGTTTCGCCGCACCCTGAGCGGATCCGCGCCCGGGTCTTCGAGGGCGCGCTCAGGCGGGTCACGAGGATGTACGCCGCAGGACTCGCCGACGTCTTCAACGAGACGCTCCAGAACAGCCGCAGGGCCTGCGCCACGCGTGTCCGCGTCACAATCGAGGACACGGAAGGCGCCCTGTCGGTCACCGTAACCGACGACGGGGCCGGGATCGCCGACCCCGCGGTGCTCCTCTCGTTCGGTGAGAACGGCTGGAGCGAGGACCTCGCGCGCCGCGAGGACGCGGCCGGGATGGGATTTTTGAGCCTTGCGCGCCGTGGCTGCACGGTTGTTTCCAGACCGCGTTCCGATGGTGGCGAGACGGCCCCGGCCTGGCGCGTCGATCTCACGCCCGCCCACTTCCTTGGAGAAGAAGAGGCGGACATCCTCCCCGATACCGACGCGCCCCGGCCCCACGGGACGGCGGTGCGCTTCCGTACGGAAGAGGCCCGCGAAGCGGTCCGGCGCACACTCGAGAACGCGGTCCGGCACTATCCCCTCCCGGTCGCGCTCGACGGCGAGACCGTCCCGCGCAGGGCCTTTCTCGATGGCGCCGCGCACACCGAGTCATGGCGCGGCCTCACATTCGGCGTCTTCACAGGCAGAAGCCGCTACCGCGACGAGCCGGACCTGAACTTCCACGGCCTGATCGTCCCGGTCCGCCTGCCCACGGTCCATCCCGTCGACGGCCCCGCCTGGTCGGTCCGCGCCGAGGTCGGGAACTGTCCCGAACTCGAACTCGTCCTGCCCGCGAGAAAGGAGGCGGTCGAGACGCCCTTCCTGGAGGAGATGCGAGAAGCCGCGCGCACCGCGGTCTACCGGGCGATGGCAAAGACCGATCCCGCGCCGGTCGTCGCATTCCAAGACTGGAAGCGCGCGCGGGCGGCCGGGGTCGAACTTTCCGTACCCGCCCCTGCGCTTCACCCCTGGCGGCCTCCCGTCGCCGATATCGACAACTGGCTCGCGGGACCGTCACCGGAACCCCTGCCCGAAGACGCGCTCCTGATGGATTTGTCCCTCGAACCCCCCGAAGCACAGGCGCTGTGGCGCGCCGCCGAACGCGGCGGCATGGCCGGGAGGCTCTTCGAGGCCGACCGCAGGTTCGAAGGATATGCCTGGTACGACGCGCTCCCCCGCGTCAGCGAGGTCCGCTCAGAGGTCGCGTACGACGGCGAGGTTCGTTCTCTCGCGGACTACCAGACACCGCCCGATCGTTCCGGTCCGCCCGTCGAGCCGCTCCCAAGGCCGGATGCGATCCGCATGAGCCTGGGCGTCGAGTTCCCGGACGGGACGAGCGAGACCCTGGCGCTCGATGCCGACATCGCCTTCGCCGGGGAGGCCTGGGCCTGGCTCGCAGACACCCGGCCGCTGGTCACGGCGGATAGCGCCATCGAGCCCGCAGAACTCGCCGACGTCCTGCGCGACGCCTTCTTCTCGCCCTCCGACGAGTCGGACGCGGACAGCTGGGAGACCCAGCGCGCCCGCTTCGAGGAGGAAGCCACCCACCTGGCCATCGGTCTCCTGTGCTCGGAAGAGGAGGCGCTCAGGCGCACGATCGCAGAGGCCGTGCGCCGCGAACTCTCCTGGCTCATGCCGCGGGACAGCGAGGTCACCATCACCGTTCGCCGTGGAGAGGTTTACGTCGGGTTCGCCGCCGGGGAGGCCTCGCGATGAAAAAGTCCTGGACGGTCCAGTGCGGATATACGGCCCGCTTCGCCAGTACGCTCATCGTGGAAGCGGAGACGCTCGATGAAGCCCTGGAGAAGGCCGTCGAGGTCGCCAAAACTGATGCGGACCGGCGCCTGAGCGGTGGTTGCAGCAGGATTTTCGTGGACGCCGTCTGCGAGGGCGTCCATGCCGATCCCGGCGATCCGGACGCGGCGTGGCCGATTCCCGACCGGTTCACCGAGCGGGGCGAGCCGCCGGTCCTCACCCTGACGGACCCCGGCCGGCCGGGCGGAGGCGCAATCGAGGTTTCCCGGGGCCAGGTCCTGCTCCGCTTCCAGACCCCTGAGGCCACGATCACGAGTGAGCTTGCCGATCCGCCCCATCCGCCCGGCAACAAGCCGCTCGTGACGATCCGCCGCCGCGCCGACGGCGCGCCCGACGTCACCGTGACCGGGGGCCGGGCGCGGGTGCGAGTTCTCGGCTTCTGAGCCCCACGCGGAACCGTCGTTCCACATCCGTCTTTCACGTAGAGGAGAACGTCCCAATGGAACTCATCACATCCGAGCAGCGCGAACAACTGCTCGCCAACGGCGCAGACCGGGGCGCCGACCACGTGCCCGTCCTCAAGCTGTTCAACCCCTGCGGCGCAGGCACCTGGCTCGTCACCGAACTCGACCCCGAGGACGCATCAATTGCCTTCGGGCTCGCCGATCTCGGCTTCGGCACACCGGAAATCGGGAGCTTCAGCCTCGAAGAGTTGAATGCCTTCCAGGGGCCGTTCGGCCTCGGTATCGAGCGCGACCTTTATTTCGAGGGGAAATTCACCCTCGCCGTCTACGCCGAGGCCGCCCGCGCCGCCGGCCGCATCGTCGAATACGGTCCCGAACTCGACGACGCCGGGCGCCGGAGCGCAGCCATCTGCGACTGACCGGACTGTCCGGCGCCCCGACGACCTTCCGGAGCGTTTTTCCTATCCACACTGGAGACAACCATGCCCGACACCGAATCCCGGACTACGACCACACATCCCATGGACCCGAGGCGCGGTGAGAGCCTCTCGCCGATGTTTCAGGCCTTTCTCTGTTGGCTGCTCGATCTCACGCCCATGACGGAGCCCGCGATCACCGGGGTCGCTGTCACGGGGGACAGCGTCCTCGCCGCCACAGACGCCGACCCGTTCTTCAACGCACACATAGGCAGTCTCACTGATTTCGAGCGCAACATCCGAGGCTGGGGCGAGGCGTGCAGCGCCGACCCCGCCACGGTCGAAGGCCTCCTCGCAAGGCTCCGCGTCGCCGGCCGTACCTGACCGCTAGTACTTCGAACAGCACCACGGAGAGGACGAGACCGGCCCGGCCGGGACGGTCCGAGAGGTCCCGGGGGAGCGATCCCCGGGACGACCGCCCCCCATTCCCACGACAACCGAGGAGACCGCAATGTCGCAAGTCCTGACGGCGGACGCCCGTCCACACGCCCCCCGTTCCACCGCGCCCACCAAAGAGGCCGCGCTCTTCGAAGCGGCCAAGGTTCTGTTGCCCGTCCTGGCGGCCGGACGTCCGCTTGACCCGAACGCGCTCAGGGACGCCATGACGCGAGCTTTCGGAGCGAGCGATGCCGAGGGCGCCTGGCTCTGGAAGGACGCCTACGAGGCTGCGGAAGCGGCGGTCGTTCTGTTCTTAAAGCGCTACGGGCGGGCCATGCGCCGCCGGGCCGGAGCCGGACCCCAAGGCCCCGCCGCCATGCTGGCCATGCTGCAAAAACTCTCTGCGCTCGAACCCTCCCACACGAAACGCTCTGAGACCCAAGTGCGCCTTCAGCAGTTCTCGACCCCGCTCGGTATCGCCTACGCCGCGCTCAGGGCCGCCACTATCCGGGCAGGCGACGTCGTTTTGGAGCCGAGCGCCGGCACCGGGATGCTGGCCGTGATGGCGCAGTGCGCGCTTGGGGGTGAGAGAGCGCTCCATCTGAACGAGATAGCAAGCACCAGGGCCGGTCTCCTCGCCGGGCTCTTCCCCGAGGCGAGCGTCACGCGCCACAACGCGGAGGCCATCGCCGACCACCTCCCGGGCGTCCGGCCGGACATCGTCCTCATGAACCCGCCGTTCTCGGCGACGCCTGGCGTCGCCCGCATCCGGCATGACGCGGACCTCCGTCACCTGCGCTCGGCGTTTTGCGCACTGGCTCCGGGCGGGCGTCTGGTCGCCATCACGTCCGCGGGATGCGTCCCGGGCGATGCGGCCTGGAACTCTGTCTTCTCATCTTTCGATCCGCCTGCTCGCGTCGTCTTCACGATGGCGATCGACGGGCGCGCCTACGCGAGGCGCGGGACCACGTTCGACACCCGGCTCACCGTGATCGACAAGAGCGATGAGCCTGGGGTCGAAGTCGATACACAAAGCCAGGCGATGGACGCAGCAGATCTGCTCGACGCCGTCAAGGCGAAAATTCCGCCGCGCGTGGCGCAGGAACCCGCCGTCGATCTCTTTGGAAACACGACCGCGCCGCGGCCCATGAGTCCGAAGACGATGCGGAAGACGGACGCGCGGCCGACGTCCAATCCGGCCCACGATTGGGGTCCCGTCTCAAAACTCGCATACGAGGCGGCCCCGCCCTGCGGAGATGCCGCGGCCGCAGGCCCCTACGCACCCTGGAAACCGAGCGTCGTGAGCGTCGCAGGCGCGGTGGCGCATCCCACGCCACTCGTCCAGTCGGCGGCCATGGCCGCCGTCACGCACCCCACACCCTCGCACCGCCCGTTGCTGCCCGAACGCGTCGTTACCGAGGGCCTGCTGTCGGACGCCCAGATCGAGAGCGTCGTCCTCGCCGGCGAGGCCCACAACCGCCATCTTTCGGCCAGCTACCGGATAGGCGCCGGCTGGGAGACCGTCCGCCGCTGCACGGAAGAGAGCGGCGAGGTGGGCGTCGATGCAGCCACTACCGAGGACGGTGAGGCGCTCTCGGCGCAGGTCCGGTTCCGTCGCGGCTGGATGCTGGGCGACGGCACCGGATGCGGCAAGGGCCGCGAGGTCGCGGCGGTCATGCTCGACAACCGGCTCCGCGGACGGGGCCGCGCGCTCTGGCTCTCGGCCTCCGCCAACCTGCTCGAAGACGCGCGCCGGGACTGGGCCGCGCTCGGAGGACGTGAGGAGAACGTGATCCCGCTGGCAAACTTTCGGCAGGGAACCGATATCCCGCAGGATGAAGGCATCCTGTTCGCGACCTACGCGACGCTGCGCGCGCCGGCCCGCGAGGGCAAGGCCTCGCGTCTCGATCAGGTCGTCGCCTGGCTCGCAGGCAGCCTCGAGGAAGAAGACCGCCACGGGTATGAGGGCGTGATCGTGTTCGACGAGTCCCACGCCATGGCGAACGCCGCCGGTTCCAGGGGATCGCGAGGCAATATGAAACCCTCGGCCCAGGGACGGGCGGGACTCAGGCTCCAGCACGCATTGCCCGACGCCCGTGTCCTCTACGTCTCGGCCACCGGAGCCACCACCGTGACCGGCCTCGCCTACGCGGTGCGCCTGGGACTCTGGGGCGCCGGGGAGACGCCCTTCGAGAGCCGGGGTGATTTCGTATCGGCGATGGAGGCGGGCGGCGTCGCCGCCATGGAGGTGGTCGCCCGGGACTTGAAGGCCCTGGGCCTCTACCAGGCGAGGGCGTTATCTTATGAGGGGATCGAGATCGACATCCTCGAACACGCGCTCACGCCCGAGCAGCGCCGCATCTACGACGCCTACGCCGGCGCCTTCAAGGTCATCCACGCCAACTTACAAGACGCGCTCGAAGCCACCGGGATCACGCAGGGCGAAGAGACCCTGAACAGGAACGCGAAATCAGCCGCGCTCTCCGCCTTCGAAGGCGCCAAGCAGCGGTTCTTCGGCCACCTTTTGTGCGCCATGAAGTGTCCCTCGCTCATCCGCGCGGTCGAAGCCGACCTCGAAGCCGGCCGCTCGGCCGTGATCCAACTCGTCTCCACGGGCGAGGCCCTGATGGAGCGAAGGGTCGCGGAGATACCGCCCTCTGAATGGGATGACCTATCGATCGACCTGACGCCCAGGGAATACGTGCTCGACTTCCTGGCGCACGCCTTCCCGGTGCAGTTACAGGAGCCCTTCACCGACGAGGAGGGTAACCTCATGAGCCGGCCCGCCGTCGATGAGGACGGGAACCCCGTGCTCTCCCAGGAGGCCCTCGTCAAACGCGAGGCGCTAATCGGGAAACTGGCCTCCCTCCCTCCCGTGCCCTCCGCCCTCGATCAAATCGTGCAGCACTTCGGCCATGACGCCGTGGCCGAGGTCACAGGCCGCTCCCGCCGGGTGCTCCGGATCGAAGACGCGCAGGGCGCGCGGCTCGCGCTCCGTCCGCGCCCGGCCTCGGCCGGACTCGCCGAGACGGCGGCCTTCATGGACGCGAAAAAGCGAATACTCGTCTTCTCCATGGCGGGGGGTACCGGGCGCAGCTACCACGCCGACTTGAGCTGCGCCAACACGCAGCGCCGGGTCCACTACCTGCTCGAACCCGGCTGGCGGGCCGACCAGGCGATCCAGGGCTTGGGGCGCACCCACAGGACGCACCAGGCCACAGCCCCCCTGTTCCGGCCCGTGACCACCGACGTGAAAGGAGAGCGGCGCTTCATCGCCACCATCGCGAGGAGACTCGACTCCCTGGGTGCCATCACCCGTGGCCAGCGGAACTCGCAGACCGCAATGGATGGCGAGGCGACGCTCTTCCGCGCCGGCGACAACCTGGAGAGCCCCTACGCCCGGGCGGCGCTCCGCCAGTTCTACGGCGCCTTGTGGCGGGGTGGTGTCCCCGGCTGGTCGCTCGCGCGCTTCGAGGAGGCGACCGGTCTCAAGCTTACGTATGAGGGAGCGCTCAAGGAGGACCTCCCGCCCATGCCGAAGTTCCTGAACCGCCTGCTGGCGCTTCCCATAGAGGAGCAGAACGCGCTGTTCGCAGAACTCGAATCGCGCGTCGAGTCCAACATCGAGCAGGCCGTCGAGGCGGGGACCTACGAGGTAGGCGTCGAGACCCTGCGAGCGGACTCGCTCACTGCCGCCGGCAGCGAGCCCCTCTACACCCACCCCGATACCTGCGCGGCGACCGGCCTCGTCGAGATCCTCCTCCGCGACCGGCTCGTGCCCACGACGGCCGACGCCGCGCTCGAGATGTCCAGGAGAGCCGGCGCGCCGGCGCTCGTCGTGAACACCCGCTCAAAACGGGCGGCCGCCCTCCTCCCCGCGCCCTCGATGATGTTCGACGACGGGGGCGTGCAGGAACGCGTGCGCCTCCTGCGGCCCGCCGCCAGGGAGGGCATGGCGAGAGCCGAACTCGAGGCTTCGAACTGGCGCTCGGCTGAGGAATCCGAATGGCGCGCCCTCTGGGAGGAGGAGGTCGCCTCGCTGCCGACGCACACCGAATCGCGTTTCTGGCTCGTCACCGGGCTCCTCCTGCCGGTCTGGGACCGGCTGGGCGGCGAGAACATGCGGGTGCGACGCCTCGACACCGACGACGGTGAAGCGATGATCGGGCGCGCCTTGGACGCAGGGGGCGTCCGCGCCGTGCGCGCCGCCTTCGGTCTGGACGGAGGGCCCTCTCTCACCTCCGGGGAAGCCTTCGAGGCCGTCATGGGACGCGGCGAGGTCCTGACCCTCGCGAACGGCTGGCGCCTCGCGCGTCGCCGCATCATGGGGGCGCCGCGCCTGGAGATCGAGGGACCCGACGACCGACACGTCACGGCCCTCAAGCGCCTCGGCTGTACGGTCGAGATCGTCTCCTGGAGCGCCCGCGTCTTCGCGCCAGACGCCGTCGTACTCGCCCGCATACTCGAAGGCCGGCCCCTCGCGGGCTGAACCCGCACGTGCGGCCGGCCCGCATACGTATGGCCGGCCCATCTCCGTCCGGGGGGGCCGTTACACAGTCTTCATCATTCAAGGGAGATCAATCCATGACTGCGCACACACTACCCAGGAACCTCGACTACGCCTTCTGCCCGGCCTACGGTCCCGGGGACGAGCCGCAGGAGATACGGCTCGTCATCGACGGGATGAGCGGGAGCATCCCCACCGCCCTGGTCGCCCTCACCCTGGAGGACGCCGAGCGATTCTGCGACAGGCTCAACGCCCGGCTCGGAATGGACAGGGAGGCCTGGTCCGCTCTGGCCGCACGCGCAATGGAGGAGACTCCAAACGGTGGGAGCGCCGGTTGAGCCACCACCCCGCCACCCAGACCGGCAGACTTAGAATTACCGCGTAGACGGCGATGGCGAGCGGGCCGAGCAGTCCCGCCACAAGCGACGCCGCCACCGTGACGACTCCGAGCACAACCCCCGCCGTCCAAGCGGCGCGCCGGTAACCCAGCCGCCACAGACGCCGGCAGCCCAGCGCCAGGGGCAGGCCGCACGGCGCAACCGGCGCCAGCGAGGCCGCCGATGCCGTCAGCATCGACGCCCAGTCCACGGGTTCGGTCCCGAAGCGCAGGACTGCGGTCGCGACCAACCCGGCCGGCAGCCACAGGAGCGCCGGCGCCCAGAAGCCGCGCCGCTCGATACCTCTGCGATTGTCCATACCTCATCTGACCCGAATCCCGGACCGGGCGCAAGCCCGGACGCGGTCCGCGAGCGGTCCTCACCGGTCGCGAACCTGCCCGGGAGAGGTAGAGAGAAGCGGGGAGCCGGGCAAATGCCCGGTAGGGGAGAGGGAGACGGTCTCCCGGTCCCGACGCCGGGGACGATACCCCGAGAGGAGGCTGGACAATGTATGAGAACGACTTCGACCCCGACAACCTGACCGGTGACGAACTACTCGCCGAGATCGGACTCGACGCGTTCACGATCCGCAGGCTGCGCAGCGAGACGCTCCCCACCGAGGCGGGAGGAGGAGAGGAGTTCAGTAGCGTATAGGGCGAACCGAGGGGCCGGGGAGAGAGGATTCCCGGTCCCATCACTTTTTTTCCACATCACACCACAAAGGAGAATCACCATGGCATTCGGACTCAACCGCGCGGAACTAATCGGACGTCTCGGCGCCGACGTCACCATCAACCATCTCGCGAGCGGCGGCCGCGTCGCCAACATCTCGATCGCCACCGATGAGGGCTACGTCGACAAGCAGTCCGGCGAGCGGGTCGACAAGACCGAGTGGCACCGGGTCGTGACCTTCCAGCCCGGCCTGGTCGACATGTTTGAGAAGCACGCGAAGAAGGGCCGCCTGGTCTACGTGGCGGGCAAGCTCCAGACCAGGCGCTGGAAGAAGGACGAGGAGGACTCAGATCGCTTCTCCACCGAGATATTACTCGCCCCGGGCGGGCGCATTCAGTTCCTGGACAAGGTGAACGGGAACGGGAACGGCAACGGCGCGCACCCCGAGACGGCGGACGTGGCCGCGACCGCAGGCGTAGTGGGTGAAGATATTCCATTCTGATCCCGACAAGGGCCGGCGCTTCGGCGCCGGCCTTTTCTTTTGCTCTCCATCCAGAGGAGGTCCGCCATGCCCCGAACACCCTCTCCCGCGGCCGAAATCGCCGCGGCGCTCGCCTCGCGCTCCGAAGACATCTGCCGCCGCTATCTGCCGCAAGGCAAGAAGCAGGGCCGCTACTGGGTCGCGGGCGACGTCGACGGCGCGCCCGGGCGCTCGCTCTTCGTCCGCCTGCAGCCTCCGGGCGTACCGGGCAAGTGGTGTGATGCGGCCACCGGGGAGCACGGCGACCTGCTTGACCTGATCCGCCGCCGCAGCGCAGCATCCACGCTCCGCGCCGCCATGGACGAGGCGCGTGTCTTCCTCGCACTGCCGGCTTCGCCGGTCCGGGGCGAGGGCCCGCCATACGACGCAAGGGAGGCGGCGCGGCGCATCTGGCGGCGTTGCCGCCCGATTGAGGGCGCCCCGGCCGAGACCTACCTCCATGCCCGGGGGATCACGCGGCGCCGCTTCCCCTCCCTGCGCTTCCACCCGGCGCTCTTCCACCGGGAGGCCGACAGCCGCCTGCCCGCACTGGTCGCCGCCGTGACCGACACGGACGGCGCGCTCCACGGCGTACACCGCACCTGGCTCGATCCCGCTACGCAGTCCAAGGCCGACGTCCTCCCGTCCCGCAAGGCGCTTGGCCGGGTCTTCGGACACGCCGTGCGCTTAGGCGCCCCCGACGCTACGCTCCTGGTCGGGGAGGGGATCGAGACCGTGCTCTCGCTCGTAAGCGCCGCGCCCCGGATCCCGGCGGCAGCCGCTCTCTCCGCAGGCAGCCTCGGCGCCTTCATCCCGCCCGAGGGGCTCTCCCGCCTGATCATCGCCCGTGACAACGACGTGGAAGGCGAGAAGGCTGCGGAGCGCCTCGCCCGGCGCTGCGCACGGGCCGGGATCGACGCCCGCGTCATCGTCTCTGAACGCGGCGACTTCAACGACGACCTCGCTGCGCTCGGCTCCGCTGTCCTCGCCGCACGGCTCGGTCCGCTCTTCCGCTTCGCGAGAATCGGAGAGGAACGTACCTGAGCGGGGCAAAGCCCTGGTGGAAGGAGAAAGAGATGGACACCGTCACCTTCAAGCGGGTCAGCCCGCACGAGTCCTGCATCTACGTCGGGGGCGAGCATGTCGGCAACCTCTTCCGCCTCGTCGATTCACACCCGCCACGGTCGCCGATAACCCGGCGCCGGAAGTCCCGCCACTCGATACGTCTCCGTTTGTCCACGCCTCATCCATCGAATCCCGGACCGCGCGCCGGCCCCTCTCATCTACCGGGAACACCCGGGAAATCTCCGGTTCCGCGAACGATAAACCATGTTCACGGAAAATCGGCATGAACGCTACAATCACCGCATACCCTGGATAGTGGTTCGGTCTACCCCCCGCTGCGGGAATTTTGGGCTGGAAAAAACGGCCCAAAATGACCCTCTCCGCAGCATGAAAGGTTGTTTCACGACGAGCTTCGCTTTCATCGTGAAACAACCGGAAGCTCTTATGTCCCGGTGGCGAAACCACCCTCTCTCTCTTAGCGTCCTCATTTTAGCACGAACGGCGAGCAATAAAGGGTGGCCGCAAGCGGCCATCATTTTCCGGTACCCCCCAAAAAACGTCGTGCGGCAAAAAATAAAAGCGCCGCTCTATGGAGCGTGTTTTTTGGGAACCCCCCGGAAAATGACGAGCCCTTGATTCGCTCGCCTACGGGCACCGGGAACACCGCCCGATGCCCTTACGTGCTGAAAATGAGGCGCTAAGAAGCACATCCGTTAATCCTCTAGAAAGGAGAAAGGCATGGAAACCGCCGTTGTGAACTTGAGCGACTATCGGCATGACAACTTCGGAAGTGGCTGTCTCATCAAAATTGACAGGACGACGAAGTGGGGAAATCCCTTCCGGATCGGCCAGGACGGCGATCGCGCCGCCGTGATTGAAAAATACCGGCAATGGCTCTGGAGAAAAATCCAGCAGGAGGAGATCAACCTCTACGAACTCGCCGACCTTCATGGCTGCGAGCTCGGCTGCCACTGTCATCCCCTTCCATGCCACGGCGACGTCCTCGCACGAGCCGCCGCGTGGGCAGCCGACTACCTCGGCGACATGCCCAAAGAAGTGAAGCGAGACGATCTCGGCTACGCGCTGCCCCAATACGACTATTCCCTCGCTTGAGGACAACCGAACCACTGGCCGAAAAGCCCGGCTGGAAAACCCAATCACTGAAAGGAGTGAACGATGACTGCCACCGCGACACACGACCACAAGGAGACGAACATGCACGAGCACAGCGAACACGAAGCCCAGAACGAATCCTTCACCGCCATGGTATGCGAGCAGGCCGCCCTGTTCGGCGCTACACCGGGCCGCGACGAGTTCGACTCACGCGTCGTATGGGACGAGAAGGAAGCCACCTCCGCCGTCATCAAGGCCTTCCACGTACTCGCACAAGCCGCGCCCGACGGTACGCAACTAGCCGACGAACGCGCGAACCTCCTCTGGGGCTTCGTCAACACCCTCGACGCGCAGACACAACGCCTCGACCGCGCCGCCGACAAGCTCATCCCCGGCATCCGTGAACTGCAGCGCGAACAGGACGGCTCCGAGATCAGGTCTCGTGAACTCGAACTCAAGACCGACCGGGCGCAAAATCTCTCCGACAGACGCGACGCCTTCGAAGGGCTGCGCGACACCGCCGCCGAGGCTTACCGCGTAGAGACCGGCGAGGTATGGCGGCCCCGGCGAGGCTCCCACGTCTCCCAAACCGGCAAGCTGACCTCTGCGGTGATCGAGGCGCGCGACTTCCAGCGCGCCAGAAAGGACCGCGAGAACACCGCTCATCTTCCCCAGGGAACACTCGTCGCCGTCGCGGGCGGCAAGGAGGCGAACGACGTAAGCAAAATCATCGCGCATCTCGACAAGCTCAAGGCCAAGTACAAAGACGTCGTCCTCGTCCACGGCGGCGGTCCGGGAGCCGAGAAGATAGCGGCAGGATGGGCGGAGCGAAACGGCGTCCACCAGGTCGTCTGCAAGCCCGACTGGGACGCACACGGACGGGCCGCTCCCTTCAGGCGCAACGACGATCTGCTCGCACTCCTGCCCAAGGGCGTCATCGCGTTCCCGGGCAGCGGCATCACCGACAACCTCGTCGACAAGGCGCAAAGGCTCGGCATCCCCGTCCAGCGCGTTGCGGCATAGGACGCTCGAATCGGCGGGTCGTGTCGCCACCCCGGCGGCGCGGCCCGCTCTTCTTCTTTGCACACCCCGCCGCACCGCTGTACGGACCCTCGTACAGAACTCCCCACAATGGCGTCGGCCCCGCTGTACGAACCTCCGTGCACACCTCCCCGCATTGCTCCCCTCGCCTCCGTCCGCTCAATCGCCGCGGCGGCTCCCGACCGCCTCTCTCACCGGCTTCGATTCCCCCATCGTTCGTTCCCCGTATCCGGTCCTTTTGACGCCCTTCGGCGCTTCGGTTCTCACACCCGACGCACCTCCGATGCGGGTGTTGCGGTGATGCGACTGCGTGCGATGTACCGTGATTATTCGCATCCGTGTGTATCCCCGTCGTGCCGGGAAAAATAATACCATTTTGGTAGCTTGCGATCCCGGCGCTCCGGCCCGCGCCCCGCTTGTCTCTGATGCAAGCAAATCTTCTGCCGAACGGCGCTAGCGAATCGCTTCTCTCCTATAGGATACCAGATTGGTAGCACTCAGACCCTCGCTGCGCTATGATAGCTACCATTTTGGTAGTTCGTGAAACGGCATCACGGGCATGATTTTTTGGAGCGCGGCTGGTGCGTTTGGTGCAAGAAATGAGAATTGTTGCAGTCGGTTTGCGACCGGGATGAATGAAAATCTTCACGAAAGGAATGGCGAAACGGATGGTTCAGTCAATACAAAAGAACATCAGGATCACGCCCGAACAGTGGAAGCGCGTCGAAAAAGAAGCGCTTAAACGCGAGATCAGTCCGAATCGGCTCGTGGTCAAACTCGTCATGGAGGCCTTGGATTGCACGGAATGGCCACGAACAGAGGCGGGAATTCATCTGTTGCGATCATCCATGTTCACCGCGCAAGCCATCATCCGCGACATGGAGGCGGCCGGACGAGAAGAGGAAATCGAGCAAATCAGCCGGACTATCTCCGAAGTCGCGCCGGAATTGCCGGGGAAACCGGCACGGGATTGAACTAGTATCGAGAGTATTTTCGGATGATACGGGGGAAGTTTCGGATGAGAATGGTCATGTTGTTGGCGAACAAACACCTTCAAACGTTCAGGTTAGAGACGAATACGGATGTCTGAGAGGCTGCAAAAGAACATTTGGGTCACTCCCCGGTAATGGAAACGTATCGAAAAAGAGGCTAGGAAACCGGGTATTTCGACGAATCGGCACGTGGTCGAGCTTGCGATGGAAGCCCTTGAGCGGCGGTTAAACAATAATCGAAAAACATCGTCACTTTATTGTGCAATACACTGGAAAATGATAGGCAAGAAAGCTGAAGTCGATCATGGTGAGCGTCATAAATTATTTTTTGGAGAACAGAGGCGATCAAGCAATCAGCTTCTATACGATTAAGCGGGGATAACAGGTGTTTTCGATTCTTCACTTTTCTGATCTTCATAGGTCAAGCGAAGAACCAGTGGACAACAGTAGCTTGCTTGCAGCGCTTCTTGCCGACCGTGCCCGCTATATGGGTGACGTTTCCAAAATTCCGCCACCGGAGGCAATTGTCGTTAGCGGTGACCTAATTCATGGAGCGCGGATTGGCACTACAAAATGGCAGGAATCCATTAAGGATCAGTACATGGTCGCAGATGACTTTCTGGCAGCGCTCTGCGATCGGTTTTTGGAAGGTGATAGGAGTCGCATGGTCTTAATTCCAGGAAACCATGATGTTTGCTGGAACACTTCCAAGCAGGCGATGGAACAGGTTCCGGATAAGGATTATCCAAGTGATCTTTATGGGAAACTCATCAAACCCGATAGCGTTTATCGTTGGTCTTGGTCGGAACAGGCCCTCTTCCGTATTGTGGATATGGCAGTTTACGAACAACGAATGAAATATTACTGGGACTTCGTAGAGTCCTTTTACGAGAACGTTAACCTGCCCGTGCCAATTGACCGAGCACGAGGTTTTCAGCTTTTTGAACTCTGCGACAGATGCATAATCGTTGCCGCCTTCGATTCTATAGCGGGAAATGACTGCTTTAGCTATTCCGGTGTGATTCCTCGCGGCGCTGTTGGGAAATGCGCCATGGCTTTGGGGGACACGGATCGTTCCTACGACCTGAAGATCGCCGTATGGCATCATAGTATTCAAGGACCGCCTATTTGTTCCGATTACATGGATGCTTCACGGGTTCAGGAAATGATAGGCCACGGTTTCCAGCTTGGTCTTCATGGCCACCAACACGTTGCAGCGACACTTAACCAACTCGTGCATCTTGAACAAGAACGGTCAATGGCCATAGTCAGTGCAGGATCGCTCTGTGCGGGGACTAGGGAATTGCCAAGAGGTGTCAATCGACAATATAACCTCATCGTGATTGAGGATGACTTCATCCATGCGCGGGTTTATGTTCGTGAAATGGGTGAAGGAGAACAATTTACTCGCAAGCGTAACGGGGCTTTTCTCGAGGGATTCGTCAAAATTAGCTGGCAGCCTCCAACCGACATTATGGGAAGAAAGGTCGACACACGTGAGGACAATGCCCAACGTGCAACTATCGATGCTGAAACGGCTCTCCGTGACGGCAGGCCACGTGATGCAGTGCAAGCGCTCAGCGACGTGGATATTTCGTCTGCACCCTACTCCCGGAAGCTCTTAATTGAAGCGCTACGAGATCTGCGTGATTGGTCAAATCTGACAACCGTGCTTAAGAATCCGAGCACTGTCGAAGAGACCATTATACTCGTCATTGCTCTTACTGAGAGCAACAATCTCGATGAGGCCCAAAACCAATTGAATGCAGCGACTGAATTAGATGCAGCTACGCATACAGATCTTCAAAGCAAGATCGAAATAAAAAAACTAATGAGGCAGTGATGAGTAGTGATCTTATTCCATTTCAAATCGAAACACAGCGGATGGTTCAACTTCTTGCGAAGCAAATTTACCAATCGCCTCTCGCACTGCTGCGCGAAAACACACAAAACGCATTCGATGCCGTGCGACAAAGGCTATATCATAAAATAAATTTCAGACCAATGATCGATATCTCGCTCGCACCAGATAAAATTATCATCGCCGACAACGGCATTGGAATGACACCCGATGATCTCCAGAAACACTACTGGACGGCAGGAAGTAGTAGCAAGAATAATGACATTGCTCGGGCAGCGGGAGTCGTCGGTACGTTCGGCATCGGGGCCATGGCAAATTTTGGTATCGCAGATCGGCTGATCGTGGAAACGGAAAGTACGGTGTCGGGCAAACGCACGATTTGCCGTGCTGACCGATCAGAACTCGACCTCAAGCGGGATTGCATTGAACGTGAGTTCCTCGACCCGACAGGAGAGCCGGGGACCACTATTACGGCCCATATCTCTGTCGGCGAGCAAATCAACGTCCAAAAAGCGCACGACTACATCACCGAATTCGTTGCCCTAGTAGACATCCCTGTGAGCGTCAACGGCGTGATAGTCAGTCAGAAGTCCGTTGAAGACTTGATTCCACCGGTGCCGGAAACATGGATAATGACCGACACCGATCGCAAAATCGGCTCGCGCATGACCTCAGACGTAACAGTGATCCTGTCCAACAATGCTGACCTTTGGATTCATTTCACGAATATTGTTTGGGATTCAATATCTGTCTCCGGGAGGCTTGTGCTCCGCACCGGGCACTCCAATCTGCGTACATTCCGCAACGGCTTTGGCCTAGCAACCGCTTCCGTTAATTCGTTGTATCAGTTTGGAGGTATCGCAGACTTGGTTGTACTTGAGCCCACGGCTGGGCGTGAGGCCATTACCGTCGATGGCCTTCAGCTCCTACAATCCATGACAGCTGATATCGATCTGTTTGCGTCAGAGCTTCTGGCCCTACGCGATGAAAGCGACTCCAGCACTCCGTTTATGAATTGGGTGGTGAGACATGGCCGCTATGACCTCTGTGGAAAGCTTCGGATGAGGATCAATCCCGGCGACCGAATATTTCTTGAAGAAGTTGCTCAACGTTCTCAGACAAAACCGATACTGCTCTACGAGGGATCCGACCAGGAGATAGTCAAAGTACATGCCAGCGACGATACGCCCCTCCTCACCCTGGCTAGTAACAACCCGCGCCGCCGGTGTGAACAAGGTTTTCTGCAAAATTGGGCTGAGGTCACGCCGATCTCGGACACGCCTGTCGTCAAAGATCGTCGTTCTTACAGTCAATTGTCGGCTGCTGAAAGCGGGTTGGCCTATCGGGTCGAAACGATTCTCAAGGCGGACTACTTCGTCAAATGCCATGTCGAATTTGGTCTTATCAGCCACGACCTACCGGCTCTCGCTCAAAAGGAAAACGACCGCATAAGTATCATCCTTAATCCAGAAGGCCAGACTGTACAATTCCTCATAGACATCTTTCAGAACGAATATGACGCATTCGGAAGCATGGCCAAAGATTTCGTGCGCACGGTGGTGTTCCCGCGTATTGCTGACTATGTCCCGAGCAGCACACGTGAAGGCGCGGAAGCCTTACTACGCGCCGTCCGCAAGCCACGCGAAATCTTTGAATACGCAGATGATGACCTTGGAAATCTTCCTGGCATCTGGGAGGACTATAACGAAGGTCGAATTTCGCTCGATCAAGCTGTTGCCCGCTCTCAAGAGGCAGTTCGTTCTAGTATCCAGGTGGTTGAAAGGGCAACAAGTGCAATAGATGTCGTGCCCGACATCATCCAGAACGAACAGTTTTTTACTGAGATGGCCAGCCCTGTGGGAAATCTTGATCCTTCACCGGCCATCACACGGTTAGAGATCATATCGTCGGCAAAGCTGCTGATTATAGGCGACAATGAGCCCGCCTTGTGTGGTTATCGCTGCTTTCTGGCGATAACAGATAGAGCTCGCGAAGAAATGGGTGAGTTTTTTCTCCAGCCGCACACCACATCCATCGTCTGGGGCGGTCAAAAGACCCTGTTCATCTTCATGCACCATTCGAGACAGTTTGGACTTTATTACGATCTCCTAACGCGCGAGATTGTTGAGGCTCCAGCCGGAGGCGGCGCTTACCCGACATGTTCTATTGTCCTAAAAGACCGGCTATACATTCCGATTCCCGAAGAGATTAGCGCTAGCTTTATACCTGAACCAGGGGAAAAAAAGCGCTTTGAGATTCGGGCGGATATTCTACGGACAGAAAATACTTAGAGGGCCAGTCTTCTTAATGTTAATGCTGGTGCCACCTCTCCTAACGATACGACTCCTATTGCAGGTAGCTCGCTAACTACTGGAGCGCATCACGAAGGTCAACGATTTTCGCAATACCTATTTCACCCACTCTGATACTGATATGGAACTGACCGACAATAATCTCACCGAACGTAATCTGAAACGGTAATGACCTAAAGTTGCTGGAAATTCCAAAAGGGGTGCATCTTCGGCAGAGCAACCACGAAACCGAACCGGTGAGCGCTGGAACCAAACCGAGGAGGTACCCCATAAAGAAGATATTACGGGTATCGATTCACACTCACCAAACCCTGTCCGCCCTGCTCGAAAATCGCCTGTCGACTCCCGATACGCGAGCCGACCTGATCAAAATGGCCACGCGGCTCATCGTCGAAGAAGTGCTCGAAGCGGAGAGCCGCGACGTTCTGGGTCGGGAACACTACGAGTACGGAGCGAAGCCCGGCCAAGGCTACCGTAACGGACACCGTCGGGGTCGCCTGAAGACGGCAGAAGGGTTCATCGAGTGTGCGGCCCCGCAAATTGTTGGGCGCGAGTAAGCGTTCCGCTCGGCAATCCGGGACAACCTCAAGGGGCGCATCGAGGCTCTCGAGGGGTTGGCGGTGGAGCGTCGGTCAACCACCGCCGGGCAGTGCGCACCACGAACCTCCAGCAGCGGTTGTTCGTCGAGGAGCGACATCGGCTGAAGATCATCCCCAACGACTTCGGCGAGAAGCCGGTGCTCAAGCTCATGTTCAGCGCCATGAACCGGGCCGCCGAGCGATGGCGTGCGCTCAAGGTCACCGGCTTCGAACGCCGCCAGATGGCCGCCTTGAGACGGGCACTGGACCAAAACTACGAGGCAGAAAACGGCCTCAGGCAGCCCTCAGCCGATATGCGCCAAAAGAGATTTTCCAGCAATTACAGCACTTGATTGCTGCAAGGAGTGAGTTGGACTTCTAAATACGGATAATTTCTCTTGGTAACGCCACCGACATCTGCAAAAAAGAGCGGTTCTTTTCGTATACTTCGCCTTAATCTCACCTAATCTTTCTCGCAGATGATAATAAGTATTCAGGCAAATCAGTTCACAAATTTACCGGATGACAATAATCGCCTCGGTTTGTAAACTGCTTGGCGGTAAATTACATATCTGCCGATGATGCCCAGCAACTGAAATGAGTGAATCATGGCGCGAAAAGCATCGAAAAAGGTTCAGGATCCCGGCAATGGAGCCGTAATGGGCTATGAGCGCGAGCTTTGGCAGATGGCCGACACCTTGCGCGGCTCGATGGATGCGGCCGAGTACAAGCACGTCGTCCTGGGTCTCATCTTTTTGAAATACATCTCGGATGCCTTCGAAGAGAGGCACGGCCAGCTTGAAGTTGAGCAGACCGAAGGCGCGGATCCGGAAGATCCGGACGAGTATCGCGCCGAGAACATATTCTGGGTGCCTCCCGAGGCGCGCTGGGCGAATCTCAAGGCCCAGGCGAAGCAGCCCACCATCGGCCAAATCGTCGATAGCGCCATGGCGGCTATTGAGCGTGAGAATCCGGCGGTCAAGGACGTGCTGCCCAAGGACTACGCCCGTCCCGCACTCGACAAGGAGCGGCTCGGCCAGCTAATAGATCACATCAGCAATATCCAAGTGGGTGATGAGGACGCCCGCTCCAGGGACGTTTTGGGCCGTGTCTACGAGTATTTTCTATCGCAGTTCGCGAGTGCCGAGGGCAAGAAGGGCGGGGAATTCTACACCCCGCGCTGCGTCGTCAAGCTCCTGGTCGAGATGCTGGAACCCTATCGAGGCCGGGTTTACGACCCTTGCTGCGGCTCTTCTGGCATGTTCGTGCAGTCGGTCGAGTTCATCGATGCACACACCAGCGGCAACGGCAACGGCGGTAGGGCGCGCGGCGACATCAGCATCTACGGCCAGGAGTCGAACTACACGACGTGGCGGCTCGCGAAGATGAACCTCGCCATTCGCGGCATCGAAGGGCAGATCGCCCATGGGGACAGCTTCCACAACGATCGCCACCCCGACTTGAAGGCGGATTTCATACTCGCCAATCCCCCCTTCAACGTCTCCGACTGGGGCGGCGATCGGCTCACGGACGATGCGCGCTGGCGATACGGCATCCCGCCCAAGGGGAATGCCAACTTCGCCTGGGTGCAGCACATTGTCCATCACCTGACGCCGGGCGGTACGGCAGGTTTCGTGCTGGCCAACGGCTCGATGTCCTCCAACCAGTCGGGCGAGGGCGAGATTCGCAAGAACTTGATAGAGGCCGAACTCGTCGACTGCATGGTCGCCCTCCCGGGGCAGCTTTTCTACTCGACGCCGATTCCTGCCTGCCTGTGGTTCCTGGCGCGAGACCGAAAGCGCGGCGGCGAAATCCTCTTCATCGATGCGCGTAAACTGGGCCACTTAATCGACCGTACCCATCGTGAGTTTACGGACGAAGACATCGCCCGCATCGCCGATACCTACCATGCCTGGCGAAGCAACGAGAGCGCTGACGAATACGCCGACATTCCCGGCTTCTGCAAGAGCGCAACGATAGACGAAGTGCGAAAGCACAGCCATGTACTGACGCCCGGCCGCTACGTGGGCGCCGAAGCGCAGGAGGACGACGGTGAGCCGTTCGAGGATAAGATGAAGCACCTCGTCGCGCAGCTTCGCGAGCAGCAGGCAGAAGGCGCGAGGCTGGATGCGGCTATCGAGGCCAATCTCGAAAGTCTGGGGTACGGAGCGAAAGACGCACTGTGATTCCGGCCATTGCGCAGCGGGCAAACAAGGGCCGTCCATGAAGCTTGAGACAAACAGGTCATGCCAAAGGTTAGAGAAGCGATTCGCTTGATAGAGCAAGACGGATGGCGACTCGTTCGCACCAAGGGGAGCCACCGGCAGTACCGGCATCCGGTGAAACCGGGTACCGTGACCATAGCAGGCAAACCGAGCGACGATCTGCCGCCGGGCACATGGAACAGCATCTTGAAGCAATCCCAAGTGGAGGAGCTCTCATGAGCATGAAATACACGGTCGTTATCGAGAAATCGCCTGATAACTACGCTGCCTATGTTCCCGACTTGCCGGGCTGCGTCGCAACGGGCCGCACCCGGGAAGAGACGTTGGCGGAGATCCGCGAAGCCATCGAGCTGCATCTCGAAAGCCTTTGCGAGCACGGCGAGCCGGCGCCACAGCCTCAAGCTACTGCCGATACCGTGGAAGTGGCGGCGACGGGAACGTCTGGATGACCAACCGGCTCTAACTCCCACCGAAGTGCAAGAAGACGACGGCGAACCGTTCGAGGACAAAATGAAGCGGCTTGTCACGCAGCTTCGGGAGTAGCAGGAAGAAGGTGTCAAACTGAAATCCGCTATCACAAGCAACTTGAAGGACCTTGAATATGAACTCTGAGTGGTCTGTCGGGCTCGTAGGGGATTTCTTCAATCTTGCCACCGGCTATGCCTTTAAGAGTCATGATTTTTCCGATGAAGGCATTCCTGTAATAAAGATCAAGAATATAAAGGCAGGCCATTTCAGCAAGCATCAGTTTTCGTATGTTGTGCCAGATTTTCTAGAAGTTCAGCTTGATAAAATTGCGCGAGTCAATGATCTCCTCATATCTATGTCTGGCAATCGTCATGATGGATCACCAGAAACATGGGTCGGGAAAGTTACGCTTTTCCGTGAGAGTGATACATATTTGATTAATCAGCGAGTCGGTGCTCTTCGCTTAAAAAGTGATGCCCAACTTGATGCTCGATTTGCCAGTTTTCTTCTGTCGTCCTATCCATATCAGGAGCTTTTCATTTCTATCGCCACCAGTTCCGGAGGACAGGCTAACCTTTCACCAAAGCAAATTCTTAGTGCCCAGCTTCAGTATCCAAATATTAGCGAACAACGCGCCATTGCACATATTTTGGGGACGCTGGACGACAAGATTGAACTAAATCGCCGCATGAACGAGACACTGGAGGCGATGGCGCGCGCGCTGTTCAAGTCGTGGTTCGTCGATTTCGACCCCGTCCGCGCCAAGATGGAAGGCCATGATACCAGCCTACCCAAGCACATCGCAGACCTTTTCCCAGATCGGTTGGTGTATTCTGAATTGGGCGAGATACCTGAGGGGTGGGAGGTGGGATGTATAGGAGATATCGCGGATTCTCCCAGGCGAAGTGTTGATCCCACGGATTTACCTGACGAAACACCCTATATCGGATTAGATCTTATGCCTCGCCAATCGGTTTCTCTGATGGAATGGGGAACGGCCGTCAATATCACGAGCAACAAGTCTATTTTTCAGAAAGGCGATATTCTATTCGGCAAGCTCAGACCTTACTTCCACAAAGTAGGCATTGCGCCGGTGAGCGGCATTTGTTCAACCGACATCGTTGTAGTTACCCAAAAGACCGCAGAATGGCTTGTTTTTTTACTGGCATGCCTTTCTTCAACTGAGTTTGTCACCTACACGGATCAGACATCGACAGGCACGAAAATGCCGCGTACGAGTTGGAAGAGCATGGCTAGCTATCGACTGTGCCTCCCGGTTCCCTCGATTTTGCAGGCTTTCCAGAATGTTACGCTGCCAATGGTAGAGCATATCATAGCCAACATCCATGAATCCCGAACCCTCACCTCCTTACGTGATACGCTACTGCCGAAGCTCGTGTCGGGGAAAATCCGCATGCCCAGATTGGAAAAAGTTGTGGGGACTGTCGCATGATCAAATCAGCACCCGACATCACTTTCCATTACCCGCCAGAGCTTTTCAATCTTTTAGTAGACACCATCCCGTTGTTGAACCGTTCAAAAAATGATGTCTTGTTATTCTTCCAGGGTGCCGGTGTTTCCGAGGAAATTCTCCACGATCTAAGGGAAACTCTCAGGACTGCCCCAAAAGAAATCAATAAATTTCAGATTGTTCGTACAGTTGTGGAACGGTTGAATGTACGCGGAGAAAAGACTCGACGGGAGCGACGAGAAGTCTTACGCCGTGTAGTCGAATTTGCCAGTTTCAATAGCTGTTGGCCCAATGATCAACTCAAGGCCAAGGGGTTGGTCGCTGAAATTCGGGATACCGTGAATCAAAAGGACTCATTCACCCGGATGAAGCTGGAGCGAGAACAAGAGCGAAAAGCCCGCTTGGATGAGACACGAAGCGCTGCACGCAAAAAACAAGAAAAGATGTCAAAGATCGAAAGCGTAAAGAATGAATTTTACGGCCTATTTGGCACATCGATAACCCCACAGGAACGCGGCAAGAAGTTGGAAACCGTGCTAAACGACCTGTTTAACGCTTACGACATTCTCGTTCATGAATCGTTTCATCTTGTAGGGGGGCATGGCGAAGGGATCGTTGAGCAAATTGACGGTGTCGTTGAGCTAAATGGGGACCTTTATTTCGTGGAAATGAAGTGGTTCCAGGTGCCGGTAGGGATTGCGGAAATTTCGCAACACCTTGTTCGCCTCATGAGTCGTGCTGAGGGACGTGGAATATTTATCTCTGCTAGTGATTACACGGCACCTGCCGTACAAATAGCGCGTGAATTCCTTCAACAAAAAATTCTCGTACTGGCTACGCTTGAAGAAATTGTTCAGTTGCTAAACCGCCAAGCCGAACTTGACGATTTTCTCATAAATAAAGTACACGCCGCAGTAATTCATAAGAACCCATATTTCCGACCACTTGACTCTTGAATGGAATCCAGGAAGCCGAAGTGGAGGCGACTTGTAGAGCGTTACTGAATTTACCTTTGAATACGCCGCCCTCGACTGGCTCGAAAGCCTCGGCTAGCATAGCGCCCACGGTCCGGAAATCGCCTCTGGCACCCGGGCGCGGAGCGGCGGGGATACTTTATGGAGAAACATAGAGCGGATATTGTCTGCTAATTGCAAGAAAGACTCGAACCTTTCATGCTTCATCTCCGGTTCAGTCATACGTTCGGCGCCGAGGAATTGCGAAACATCACGAGGAAACCGAGGCACCCGGAAAAAATCGCAGAGAGCGAAGGGGACTGATACGCGCGTCTCTCCCGATTCTCTGCCTAGAGGACCCAATGAAAGACTTCACCGAATCCGAAGTCGAGGAGGCCGCCCTCGGTTGGCTCGCGGCCATCGGCTGGGGCATCACCCACGGTCCCGACATCGCGCCCGATACACCGGGTGCGGAGCGTGCCAACTACGGCGATGTCGTGCTGGAAGGGCGGTTACGCGACGCGCTCGTCCGGCACAACCCAAATCTTCCCGCCGAGGCGAAAGAGGACGCATTCCGCAAGCTCACCCGCCCCGAGGGACCAACGCTTGAGGCCCGCAACCGCGCCGTTCATCGCATGCTCGTGAATGGCGTGACGGTGGAATACCGAGACTCTGAAGGCACAATCCGGGGCGCGCAGGCGCAGGTGGTTGATTTCGGGGAGGTCGAGAACAACGACTGGCTCGCCGTCAACCAGTTCACCGTCGTCGAGAACAATCAAGAACGCCGCCCGGACGTCGTGTTATTCGTCAACGGCCTGCCGCTCGGAGTGCTCGAACTCAAAAATCCTGCCGATGAGAACGCGACCATCTGGACCGCTTGGCGGCAGTTCCAGACCTACAAGGCCGAAATCCCCTCGCTTTTCACCTACAACGCGGCCCTGATGGTCTCGGACGGGGTGGATGCGCGGGTCGGCGCGCTCACTGCCGGGCGGGAATGGTTCAAGTCCTGGCGCACGATTTCGGGCGAGACGTTGGCCGATTCGCATATGCCTCAATTGCAAGTGATGCTGGAGGGTGTCTATGAACAGAGACGGTTTCTCTCGCTGGTCCGTGATTTCATCGTCTTCGAGGACGAGGGAGGGGGCGCGCTTACAAAGAAGATGGGGGGCTACCACCAGTTCCATGCGGTCGAGGCCGCTGTCGCAGAGACCTTGCGTGCCGCCGAGTTGCGCGGGGCCGCTGGCGATAACGGCCGTCACGAGTCGGATCGCAAGCCAGGAGGTGAGCCGGGCGATCGGCGGATCGGCGTCGTCTGGCACACGCAAGGCTCGGGCAAGAGCCTGACCATGGCCTTCTACGCGGGGCGCATAGTCCGCGAGCCTGCGATGGAAAACCCCACCATCGTTGTGCTCACCGACCGCAACGATCTCGACGACCAGCTCTTCGGTACTTTCTCGCGCTGCGCCGACCTTTTGCGCCAGCCCCCGGCCCAAGCGGCGAGCCGCGCGGACTTGCGCGCCAAGCTCGCAGTGGAATCGGGCGGCGTGGTGTTCACCACCATCCAGAAATTCTTCCCCGAAGAGAGAGGCGACCGGCACCCCCTTTTGTCCGAGCGGCGCAACATCGTAGTCATCGCCGACGAAGCGCACCGCAGCCAGTACGACTTCATCGACGGCTTTGCGCGCCACATGCGCGATGCTCTGCCGAACGCTTCTTTCATCGGCTTCACCGGAACGCCGATCGAACTCAGGGACGCCAACACCCGCGCCGTGTTCGGCGATTACATCAGCGTCTACGACATCCAGCGCGCAGTCGAGGATGAGGCGACAGTGCCCATCTACTATGAGAGCAGACTCGCCAAGCTCGCGATAGAGGAGAGCGCACGCCCGAGGATTGACCCCGAATTCGAGGAGGCGACCGAGGATGAGGAAACCTCGCGCAAGGAGAAGCTCAAGACCAAATGGGCGCAACTCGAAGCGGTCGTCGGGACGGAAGAACGTCTGGGACTGATTACGGAAGATATCGTCGCGCATTTCGAGAACCGCCTAGAAGCCATGGACGGCAAGGCGATGATCGTCTGCATGAGTAGGCGGATCTGCATCGACCTCTACCGCGAACTGGTGCGCCTGCGCCCCGACTGGCGCGATGAAGACGACGACAAGGGAAGCCTCAAAGTTGTGATGACGGGCAGCGCTACCGACCCGACCGACTGGCAACCCCACATCCGCAACAAGCCTAGACGCGAGGCACTGGCGAAGCGTTTTCGCGATCCAGGAGATTCTCTGCGCGTGGTGCTGGTGCGCGACATGTGGCTCACGGGATTCGACGCGCCGAGCCTCCATACCATGTATGTGGACAAGCCGATGCGCGGGCACGGGTTGATGCAAGCTATCGCACGAGTCAATCGCGTGTTCAGGGACAAGCCGGGCGGTCTCGTCGTCGATTACCTGGGCCTTGCGCATGAGCTAAAGCGCGCGCTGGCGACATACACCGAAAGCGGCGGCAAGGGCCAAACCGCGATCGACCAGGAAGAAGCGATGAAGGCGATGCTCGAGAAATACGAGATATGCTGCACTCTGTTTCATGGGTTCGACCGCTCGGCATGGATCGACGGCACGCCCCAGGAGCGTCTCGGCCTTTTGCCAGCCGCCCAGGAACACATCCTGGCGCAGGAAAACGGAAAGGACCGCTGCCTCAAGGCTGTGCGCGAGCTTACCCAGGCGTTCGCCCTGGCCGTTCCTCATGAGGAGGCAATCCGCATCCGCGACGACGTGGCGTTCTTTCAGGCGGTACGATCCGTGCTGGCCAAACGCTCCGAAACCGAAGCGCGCCCCGAAGAGGAACTGGATCACGCCGTTCGCCAGATCATCTCCCGCGCGGTGGCGTCGGAAGGCGTCATCGACATCTTCGCCGCCGCTGGCCTTGAGAAACCCGACATCTCGATTCTCTCGGATGAATTCATGGACGAAGTGCGGGGGATGAAGCAGCGCAACCTCGCCGTCGAGTTGCTGCAAAAGCTCCTGAAGGGCGAGATTGCCGCCCGTCGGCGGAAGAACGTCGTCCAGGCGCGCTCGTTCGCCGAAATGCTGGAGCAGACCATCCGGCGATATCAGAACCGGGCCGTGGAAGCAGCGCAGGTGATCGAGGAATTGATCGAACTCGCCAGAGACATGCGCGCCGCAAACGAGCGCGGGGAAGAACTCAAGCTGTCGGAAGACGAACTCGCCTTCTACGACGCCTTGGAAACCAACGACAGCGCGGTAAAGGTGCTCGGCGATGAGACCCTGCGGGATATTGCCCGCGAGTTGGTCGAGACCGTGCGGGGCAACGTCACCATCGACTGGACGCTGCGCGAGAACGTGCGGGCGAATCTTCGTCGGCTGGTCAGGCGCATCCTCAGGAAATACGGCTACCCGCCTGACAAGCAGGAAAAGGCCACGCGGACGGTGATCGAACAGGCGGAGGCGCTGTCCGCCGGGTGGGCTGGTACTGGGGTGTAAATTAAACACTGAGAATTTTATCAATTCTGAAAATTGGTGTAGGCAGAACAAAACGAGAAAAATGACTCGCAGGGGGAACGCTTGGTGTCTGAAAACAAGAACAAAGCAGAGAACTGGGACGCGGATTCGATGATTTGGAATGCAAAGTCGTTGCAGCGTGTTGCGGAGGAATTGGAAAGGAAAGAGTCCGAGTCTCCACAGCAGGACTCATTTCTTTTTATGGGAATAGCGTTGGCGAGTCCAATCTTATTGTCGCTGGCGACTGAGATCGCACTGAAAGCATAGCAATGCCGGGAACGGAAGGGAAAACCTGAGAAAACCCATGACTTGCTGAAGCTGTTCAACGGATTGGGGACGAGAACGCAAGAAATACTGGAAGCAAGGATGCGCAAACTGAGTCCAAACTCGGTGTGGGCGCAAGACCCACGCATGCAAAACCTTAGCGCAGATTTGCAGGACATATTTAGAGCAAAGATGCATCCCCTTCGTGACGTTTTATGTTCTCACAGGGATGCCCACACACACTGGAGGTTCATCCATGAAGACCCAAGTGGTGTGTTTGAAACTGCCGAGATTGACCGGGCGCTAACCGTCATCATCGACGCCTACGAAAACAGGAAGGAAGGGGTCTCCTAAAGCACAGATGACAGAAGCGCCGTGCCCTGGGCGGCTGAACATCGAGGAACTTTCGCCGCACATGCACCAAGAAGCAGGGGGCTCGTGGAGCGCCACAGGAGCGAGTAAAGCACAATCCGACGTTGCCAGATGTGCCCAAACTCTCTTTTACGCTAGAGTTGTTAGTATTAAGTCGTGATGGAACTGCTAAGCACCGTTGCGATGGGGAAAGAACCCGTAACGCCCGAGATTTGGATTCTTCGTGAAGACAATGACGTTCCCTCTTCCCGAAACAAAATCCGGCGGATGCTCATTTTCGACAATTATGACTTGGGAATCAGACCTCAAGCCGAGGATATAGTCATAGAACTTTTCCTTTAGGTCTGTACCGCTCAGGTTATCTTCTTCACCTTCTGGCTTCCAGTAAGCCAAGAGCGGAGAATCAAGGATGAGGAAACCGGGGTGCGGCAAGTCATGTTCAAGACAGAACTCCAGAAGCGCGATAGACACCGCAGCATGTGTAATCGCTCTAAGGCCCTGGCCAGTGCTGCCCCTGTCTTTTCCTGCTATCTGGAAATCCTTGCCCGATTCATCAAAGAAGACGCGGTTAGCGTTGGGGTAGTGCCAGTCAGTGAGAATGCGTTCAACAGTCTGCGAAAACGAATCGAGCGTAATTTTCGGGATCGACGTACGAGACTCAGTTGCCTCGCCACCCTCTTCCTCCTGTATCTCCAGGTCGTCTTTTTGGCAAACTAATCGTTTAAGTCGTTTGAATTTTTCAAGAGAAGTATTCACCTCTGCACGCTCCAATATCAGTTGATTGTATGATGCGCGCTCTGTTGAGACCGTCGGTTTGGCAATCTCGGTAAGTTGTTCGTCGATCCCTTGGTACTGCTCCCACAGGCTTGGTAATTCGGAGTTTATTTGCTCGACCTCATCATTGAGAGTAGCGACGGTTTCACTCAGTTCTCGTTCCAACCGCCGAATTTTGTCCATCTCGGCGCTGGCTGCCAAAACCACCATTTCGGTATTCCCATCGCATTCGGCATCCAGATGTTGGTCTCCGGGGTTCGCTCCACATAGGGGGCAAACGTCACGGTCGAGGTGGACAAAGAACGAACCGGACTCGTGTATAGCCTCAAGCCTCTTCAGGTCCGTGTGGTAGTGCTCGTCAAGGAGCTTGAAACGGCCCGTTAGTTCTTGATTCTCCAACAGACGGGCTCGCCGCCTTTGTATTTCTCTAGCCACACTCGCTCGCTGCTGCAGGAGATTATCGTGAACTGCCTGAACCTCGTTCAGAGCAGTGTTCTGGTCCTCAATGCTTTTCTCCAACCTTTCGAGTTGATCTCGCAACTCTGCTTCATCGAGACTGTCCTCATCAATTTCGCCTTGAAGCTCTTCGATAAGCTGGTCGAGCAACTCTAGCTTACCCGAAACAGACTCGCTTCTACCCGGCACCTCTCTCAAAGAGACGAGCGCACTATCGTCGGTGCCCGTGATGAGAAGCTTGAAAGCGGCATACTCTGGCGTTGCTTGAACAACTTGGCCAGAAAGCAGGGGTGACCCACGTCTCTGGATCTCCTCTTCGTTGACCACTGAAAGGCGAGCAAGGTCACGGAAACTAAGAGACCGGGTATCGCCTGCTTTGTTTCTGCGAAGTTTCTTTGAAATCAAGCCAACGCGTTCAAGGAGAACGTGTGAAAGGGTGTCATCTCTGGCGCCACTGTGCCGATCACGCAATACCTTGCGCTCGGTGCTGGGTTCACCGTCATAAAGTGCCGATTCGTATGCGGAGAAATGACCGCCTTCAATGCTTCTCTCTAATCCAAGAGGAGGCCATCCAGCACTTTCTACGAGTAGCCGAACGCAATCATAACCGGCTTTCTCTGGGATATCCTTCGGCGGTGTGCCGCCGCCAAGCATGAAGTCGATGCTTTCTACAATGAACGACTTTCCTGTCTCGGAGGCACCACAAATTACATTAAGACCAGATTCAAGCTTGATACTGGCAGGAGGCCGGTTCGGGCCAAGAAAAGCCAAATACTTAAGTAGGAGACTGCTCATGTCGGCAGCTCCATCTGGTATGAAGTTTCGACAGGCTGAAACTCAATGGTCCAAGCTTCGAAAAGCCTGTTGATTATCCGGTCAAGGTTATCAGCCGTCAGCGCACCGAACGCCCCCGTAACTGCGAGGCCACGAAATCCGGATCGCCCAGCGCGTCTATCCCGAAGCGACTCACGCTCACCCCGTGGCGCGCTCGCCAGGCCGCAACGATCCGGCGCAGGCGATCGTCCAGGGGCATGTCGGTATGGGTATCGAATGTCGTCATGCGGACGAAAATAAGGGAAGTATTTTTGTTTGACAATAGTTTTTAATAGTGTATAACCTTAGTTTACATTAAGTTTGCGCCCACATCTGCGCCCGGCTGCGCAGGGATGCGGCAAAAAAAAACGGGGATTTTCCCGCGACGGTGGAATGAAAGGGGGCAGAATGAATGAGTACGGAAAAAAGGACGAGAGGGAGGCGCTCCGGCGCGACCCGGTCCGGCTCAGGCTGAAGGAACTCCTGCGGAGCAACGACCTCACCCTCGCCGCGGTATCGCTGGCCATCGGCCGCAACCAGACCTATCTGCAGCAGTACGTGGACCGCGGCGTGCCCGCGGTGCTCGGATACCGCGATAGCGAAACCCTGGCCGAACTCCTCGGATGCGACCCTAAGGAACTCCGCCACGAGACCGTGCCGAAACGAAAACCCATGACGCGCAAGCGGCCCGGGCCGCTGCCCGGGCTTCCCGGCGCGCCGGTGGTGGCCGTCCCGGAGATCACGTCGGAGGCCGCCGTCGCCGAGGCGCTCACCGGCGAGCGCGCCCCGGAACTCGAGCGCTGGGGCTGGCCGTTGAACATCATCCGCTACGAGTCGGGCGCCGCGCCCGGGAACCTGCGCATCATCAGGGTGCGGGGCAACTCGATGGAGCCCGAGATGCGCGAGGGTGACCGCATCCTGGTCGACGCCTCGAACAAGCTGCCGGTCACGGGCGAGAAGTACTTGCTCTGGGACGGCAACGGGCTGGTCGTCAAGCGGGTCGAGGTGGTCCACCGTGATGAGGCGGACGGGGACGAACCGACCCGGCTCAGGCTGATCTCCGCCAACCCCGACTACGCCCCCTATTCATGCCTCGCCCGGGACGTCCACGTCTTCGGCAAGGTGTGGTGGGTGGTGGGGCGGGTGGCGAATGGATGACGCAGGGAATCTCAACAGGTCGGAGGACGGATAAGGGAAAGCGGTTAATGAGACGGGATTGGGAAAACCAGTGACGATGCAAGGGCTTCGAGCCCGCCAAAGCGATTCGGACCCGATCCGCGCATCTCTAAACGGGCCCGCTGCAAGCGTGAAGCGCCGCAATCGAGAGGTCTGACATAAGACTGCGCCTGACCGCGTACCGAACCGTTCGAACAACATGCTTGCATTCTGGTGGGCGTCCATGTACGTCCACATACATTCAGTCGTCGGGTGAGATCGTCGCCAGAGGCAGTTGTTGATATTGCGCGGCGTAGTCGGTTTGGACCCATGCTTTCCTGACCCCCATCACCCCACGGTTGAATGGTTCGACGACGTGGACGCGACGGGATGCGCAGGAGTTTCAATGAATCCGCTTTCGTTTTGATTACGAATTGCAGAAGGCAGATTCTGAACAAGTTCGGAAAATTTATATATCCAAAATAATTTCAATAAGATATAGGGGTTTCATAGCCGATCAAAACCTCTTGATTTCTCTAAGGCGAGCCAATGGCGCGAAACTTGAGAACGGGCGGCGGTTGCCGTATAATTTCAGAGTATATGGGAAATTTCGGTTGAAGGGACTTCGGATGCTCGGGGATGGGGGAGGCCAAAAAGTGGCCTCGCACTTCGGTGTTGTTCCACTTTGTGGAGGAAAATAAAATGAAGAATTGGGCGATCAGGTACCTTGGCATCGTGATTTGTACGGCAGCGATAGGAACAGCTCCTGCTATTGGTTCGGAGTATCCTCCCGAACTCGTTTCCGCCGCGAAGAAGGAAGGCAAGCTCGTTATCTACTGCTCTCACCGGCGCAAGATCATGATCCCGGCGAGCAAGGAGTTTGAAAGATTGTTCGGCATCAAGGTGGATCACACGCGGAAGTCGAGCAAGGGTGTCATCCGGATAGTCGAAGCCGAGCGCATGGCGGGACGGCAAAGGGTCGATATCATTTGCATCGGCGACAGGACGGCGCTGATCCGGTGGGGGAAAGAGAAGGAAGTGATCCCTTATCAACCGAAAAACAAAAGCATGATGGACCCCATCTTGCGACCGAGGGAAAACTTCATCAACGACAAGTATGTTCTTAATATGGCCATCACCTACAACACCAAGAAGGTGGCCAAGTCGGAAGTGCCGAAAACTTGGAAAGACCTTTTGGACCCCAAATGGAAGGACCGGATCGTCATGGCAGCTCCTTCAACGGGATCGGGGCTCGCCACTTTCGGCGTCTTATTAAAGAAATACGGTTGGAATTACTACAAAAAACTCGCGAGGAACCGTCCTCTGATCGTTATGCAGAGTAAGGCCGGCGAGGTTACGATCATTCGGGGAGAGCGGGATATCGGACCTGGCGTCGTCAGCGTAGCGAATAAGCTCAGGAGGAAGGGGGAACCCATCGGGATAGCATTAATGGAAGATGTCACGCCGATGTTTCTTGGCGGCTCCGTAATCTGGAAACACGGCGGCCACCCCAACGCGGCAAAGCTGTGGATGGAATTCGAGCTCAGCAAATTCTATCAGAATCTCATAGTCCAACAAAGTTATTTTGGGGTTCGCAAAGATATGCCTTTGCCCAAAGGGGCGCCGTCCCTCAGCGGGTTGAATCGGGAAACGCCGGATTATAAATGGCTGCTGGCAAACAAGACGAAACTGCTGAAAAAGTTTGATAAAATCATGGGGAAACACAAATGAGTAAAATGAATAACAGTAGATCCATCTGATATGTCGAACCACTTTGAGGAGGGTTTCAATTGACGCATGAAACTCGCGAGCAGAGGATCCGCCGTATCAAGGAGAAGTTAAGCCGGGACCGCGGCCAGCCCAACGATGGCGTTCTCTTCGGGGTGGAGGTGGACCCCGATTATTTCGAGGCGTTCTCCCAGGTGGGCTGGGGCTTCTTCAATCGGGATAAGCCCCGCCATGTGCCCGAAAAGATGCGGGCGATTCTCGCCGCGATCGTCACATGCTCGGTCCTCTGGAAGAAGGATCCAACGGAACCTGGCGCTACACTCCACTGCGAGAGGGCGCTGGAGCATGGCGCCACCATGGAGGAGATTTTGGAGGCGTTCGAGGTTGCCGGCTTCGCGGGGGGACACCCGCTTCTCCTGATGGGCCTGAGAGTTCTCAAGGAAATCGCCGGCAAAAAGGGCGGACTGAAAGAGCCCGGGAACGGGTTAGAGAGTCCGCGCGCTGGAGCCTCCTCGGAGACTCGCGAGGAAAGGGTCCGCCGCATTACCGAGAAGATGGATCGGGACCGGGGCTATACCGACGAGGCCCTAGGCTTTGGCGCCCGACTGGACCCGGATTACTTCGAACCGTACTCCGAGATAGGCTGGGGCTTCTTCAATCCGGATAGACCTCGCCACCTGCCCCAGAAGAATCGGGAAATCATCGCCGTCGTCGTCGTGGCTCTCAGGGGGAGCGAGGAGGACGCCTACCACCACTGCAAAAGGGCGCTCCAGCATGGCTCCACCATGGAGGAAGTCCTGGAGGCGTTCGAGGTGAGTGGCCTCCCCGGGGGAACTCCGCACCTACTGAGGGGCCTGAGGATCCTCAAACGGATTGCCGACGAAGGGGGAGGACTGAAAGATCCAATTGGTGGGCCTGGGGGCCCTCGCGGAAAAAGAATCCGCCGTATCACCGAGAAGATGAGCCGGGACCAAGGCCGGATCGACGAGGCCCTAGGCTTTGGCGCCCGACTGGACCCGGATTACTTCGAACCGTACTCCGAGATAGGCTGGGGCTTCTTCAATCCGGACAAGCCCGGCCGCTTCTTGCCCCACAAGACGCGCGAAACAATTGCCGCGGCCCTGATGGCCTTCAGGACGGACGAGGAGGGCGTCGCCATCCACTGCAAGAGGGCGCTGGAGTACGGCGCCACCATCGAAGAAATGGTAGAGGTGTTCGAAGTGTGTCTCGTCCCCGCGGGAGCCGGGGCCCAATTATTTGGGCTGAGGGCCCTTAAGCGCATCGTTGAGACTGCGGGTGCGTCATGTGATGGAGGTTCTTGGATGAGTGAGCTGAAAGAGGAGGTTCTTGAATGAGCGAGCTGAAAGAGCCCATCGTGGTGGTGAAGTATTCCGATTTCACCTGACCCTACTGCTATGTGGCCACCGTCGGTGGAATCCCGATTCTGGAGCAGGATCCGGACGTGGAGGTCGAGTGGGTGAGCTGGGAGGGAAGGCCGCCCGGCGCCCCGTTCAAGTCCTTCACGCCGGAGGAGCGGCAGGAAGTCTACCAGAAGGTGCACAAGCCCCTAGCGGACAAGTACGGAGTGGATATCATCGTCGTCTCAAAGAACAGCTACCGCACCACGAACGCCCACATGACCTCCTTCTACGCCCGGGACATGGGCAAGTTCGTGGGGTTCCGGGACCGGGTGTACCAGGCCCTCTGGGTGGACAACCTCGACCTGGAGAGCCCCGACGTGCTCGCCCGGCTCGGGGAGGATGTGGGCCTCGACGGGGATGAGATCCGGAAGGTGATCGAGGAGAAGCGCTACTTCGGCGCGCTCCAGAGCCAGCGCGCCCAGGGAAAGAGTCTCGGGATCTTCGGCATCCCCTGCTTCGTGGTGGAGGGCAAGATCTTCTGGGGAAAAGACGTGATCGACGATCTAAAAGAGGAGGTCGCGCGGCTGAAAAAAGAGAAGCTCGCCGAGCAGGTAAAAGAGGAATGGGGCTGTCCTAGCTAAGCGGCTTGTTTAGTCTAGGATGGCGTGATGTACGAGAGGAAAAGCCGGCTCAGTGATTGGAAGCGCGGTCGTCTGATTGAGCACTTCGTTGCCGGTACGACGGCTCGGGCGGCAGCCGAACTGGTTGGCGTCCACCGGAACACGGCGGTCTCATTTTATACTCGGCTTCGCAAGGTGATTGCCGAGGCAATGGAGAAGGCCTCGCCTTTTGCCGGAGAGATCGAGGTTGATGAGAGTTATTTTGGCGGCCGCCGCAAAGGCAAGCGGGGTCGAGGCGCTGGCGGAAAAGTCCCGGTTTTCGGGCTTTTGAAGCGAGGTGGGAAGGTCTACACGGCGATGATCCCCAATGCCCGGACTGCCACGTTGATGCCGATTATGGAGCGTATGATCCGGCCTGACAGCATCGTCTATACGGACGGTTTTTCGAGCTATGATGCCCGGGACGTTTCGGACTTCCACCATGTTCGGATCAATCACTCGGAGCGGTTCGTCGATGAGCGGAGCCATATCAACGGGATCGAGAACTTCTGGAACCAGGCGAAGCGGCATTTACGGCGCTTCAATGGCGTCCCGAAACAGAGCTTTCACCTGTTCCTGAAGGAGTGCGAATGGCGGTTCAACGGAGGTGATCACCGAGAACTGCTTAACCAATTGAAGACATGGATCATTTTGAGACAGAAACGTACTTAGCTAGGACAGCCCCAAGAGGAAAGCTAAGCGCAACTTCGTGCTTAAATGGACAGAGATATCTATTCGTTAAAGCCGCGTCAGAGCAGACACAATGAGGGGAGAAATGAGCTAGTACAAAAGCGAAATTCGAGGCGGCATGCGCATCGACTGGGACGTTCCGCTCGAAATTGACGATGACGTAGTTCTGCGTGCCGACGTCTTTCGGCCCGTCGAGGAGAGGAATATTCACAAAGACAGAGGCTTCGTCTACGATGTTTTGGGTTTCGGCGCCCAGCTCGACTCCGACTCTTTCGAAGTCTACTCCCAGATGCACTACGGCTTTTTCAAAGAAGAACCTCGCAACCTCGATCCCAAGACCCGCGAGCTGATCGAGAATCAATAGAAATTTAAGGAAATGGTATGGCGGTAGCAACGTCAAGTCGCAGTTCTCTCTGGTTGGGCCTCGTGGGGGCAGTGCGCGGCTGGCGCCATGAAGCTCTTCGCTCGCTTATTTTTCTCGCCACCGCCATTATCCTCGGATTTTTTGTCCTCTACCCTCTTGGAATTTTGTTCAAGCGAAGCCTGTACGACTACGACGTACAAGTGTGGACCCTGAACAACTACAGGACCTTTTTCTCTGATCCGGAACTTCTCGATGCTTTCTGGACCACGATCAAGCTTGCAATCGGGACATCCATATTTTCCCTCGTTGTAGCGCTTCCGATGGCGTGGGGAGTTTCCCGGACGGACATGCCTTTCCGGGGATTCATCCGCTCCATGGTGGTGCTCACCTTCGCCACCCCGAGCTTCCTGGGGGCGATTGGATGGATTGTCCTGCTCGGTCCCCGGGCGGGCATATTGAACAAGGCATTCATGTGGATTTTCTCGACCGACACACCGCTGTTCAACATCTTCAGTTTCGCCGGGATGACCTTCGTAATGGGGTTGTTCGTCTATCCTTTCCTTTTCTTCTCGGTCGTCTCGGCGCTCGACAACATGGACCCGAGCTACGAGCAGTCCGCCCGGATCCTGGGTTCCAACAACTTCCGGGTGATGCGGACCGTGACCCTTCCCATTGTCACCCCGGCTATCCTGTCAGGGCTCATACTCGTAATTTTGGAGAGTTTTGTCGTTTTCGGAGCGCCGGCCATTGTGGGAAACCCTGTCCATATCCAGACCCTATCGACCCAGGTCTATACCCTGTTTTCGAACGATCCGCCCCAATTCCACATGGCCGCGACGGCAGCGACGCCGATTGTCATCGTGACCGCAATCTTGCTGGTCCTCCAGCGCTTTTTTCTGGGGCGGAAGCAATACGTCACCATCACCGGCAAATCTCCTCAGCCCCAATTGGTGGATATCGGCCGGTGGAAATATGCTCTCGGGGCATATTCGTTCGGCATCGTCTTCGTGAGCATCATTCTCCCGATGCTGGCGCTTTTCGAGTCCTCCATCCTGCGCATCTGGGGCGCTCCGCTTTCATTTTCCAATCTCACTTTCGAGAACTACATCAACCTGTTCACCACCTCGGACGTCGTGGTGCGCGCGTTCACGAACAGTTTCAAGCTCGCTGTCGGCGCCGCCTTTGTCTGTATCGGGTTTACCTTTGTCATGGCGTGGATCGTCGAGCGAACGAATGTGCCCGGAAAGGAGGGCCTCGCGCTGCTTTCGATGATCGGAATGGCGTTTCCCGGGGTCGCCCTCGGGGTGGCGCTCGTGCTCGCGTTCGCGGGCGGCCCGCTCCCGCTCTACGGCACCCTTTGGCTGTTCCTCATCGGCTACTTCGTCAGGGGAACGCCCATCGCCTTCATGTTCGCCCGGGCCTCCCTGAAGCAGATTCACGAGGAGCTTGAGCAGAGCTCGCGCGTCCTCGGGGCGCACTGGGCCAAGACGATGAAGGACATCACCCTTCCTCTCATGAAGAAGGCGTTGCTCTCCGTCGGAACGATCATTTTCTGCCTGAAATTCCGCGAAATGGCGACTTCCATCATGCTCTACACGGGCGGGCTCGAGGTGATCTCGATCCTCATCTTCGAATACATCGAAGAGGCGGAGATGGGAACCCTGGGCGCCCTGACGTTCCTCGTATTTTGCGTTAATCTGACTCTTATCGGGCTTTCCCGCAGAATCGTGGGAAAGGGCGCGTTAGAGATGTGAGGCGGGAAACCGATGCCGGATCTATCCATTAACGGCCTGACGAAGGCCTTCGGCGAGACCATCGCCGTCAATGACCTTTCGCTCGAATTCAAAGAGGGCGAATCGGTGGTGCTGCTCGGCCCGAGTGGGTGCGGAAAGACCACGCTCCTCAAGCTGATCGCGGGTTTCCTCCAGCCAGGCGCGGGCGAGATCGCCATTGGCGGCCGGGTCATCTCGACCCGCCACGAGATGCTTCCCCCGGACCACAGGAAAATGTCGATGGTGTTCCAGTCCTACGCCATCTGGCCGCACAAGTCGGTGTTCCAGAACGTGGCCTACGGGCTCGAAGTGCGGAAGATCAAAAAGGCCGAGATCGAAAGGAAAGTGATGAACGCCCTTTCCCTCGTCCAACTCGACGGCCTCGAGGGCCGCTACTCCACCGAGCTCTCGGGCGGACAGCAGCAGCGCGTGGCCCTGGCGCGAGCGATCGTGGTCGAACCCTCCCTTCTTCTGCTGGACGAGCCTCTCTCGAACCTCGACGCCAACCTCAGGGTTGAGATGCGCGGGGAGCTGGCCGACCTCCACGACCGGCTGGGCATCACGTTCATCTACGTCACCCACGATCAGGCCGAGGCGATGGTCCTGGGGGATCGGGTCGTTTTGATGAATCAGGGAGTCATGGTCCAGCAGGGCCCGCCCGAGGAGATCTACGAGACCCCAAAGACCCGTTTCGCGGCGAATTTCATGGGGACCTCGAACATTTTCACCGGGTCGGTGGCCAGCGGGGCCGGTGCCAACGGCGCGATCCGGGTGGACACGAAGTTCGGGCCGGTCGCCGTGGCGCTGGGCGCCAGGCAGGCCCCCCCCACGGGGGAGGAGGCGCACTTCTGCATCCGGTCCGAACTCGTTCAGATTCATCCGGGCGCGCCTTCTCCCGAGTCCAACCGGTATACGGCACGGATCCTCAAGCGGCAGTACTACGGCAAGCACGTTCAGTACGTCATGGATCTCGCGGGCGAGGAGCTTCAGGTGGAGTCTTTATCGGACATGAACGTCTCGGCGGGATCGGAAGTGACTATCGAATTACCTCCGGAGCATTGTGTGTTCCTGGAGGAGTAACCGGAAACCACTCGGTGCATCGGCACACATCACACAGGGGAGAACATCATGGGTAGAAAGCTGTTTGTCATCGTGGCGGCCGCGGCTTTTGCGGCGGCGGGGTTGCCGTGACCTGCCCTCAAGATACATGAGGCCAGAAAACCCACCAGCGTGATTGTGGCGGCTGTCTGCAATCGGTGGATAAGGTGACTCTATCATCAGATGCAGCGGCAGGCCGCATGAGTGAGAGGGAGACACGGTCGCCTTCCCGCGCTTGCGACGGCGAAATCGAGCCCCCTTGGGCTTCAAAGCTCGGTCTAAGATAGGTCAGCCGTCGCCCTCTCAAAGCACCCAGATGGGCAAGACTCACAAGCCAACGCTCGGATAGAAGAATAGGACTCGCGGCTGCCTGGTTGAGAAAATACCTTAACGCGCAACGGGCTTTCATAGAAGGGGGGAACGTCAGGAAGAATTCAGCGATACACTGCAATATGATAGGCAGCTATCAATATCGCCAGAAAGAGAACCGCAAACGGCAATAAGGGAAGGAGAAGAGTTCTCATTTTTCGGAAGAACGGCGGTGTTTTCATATCTTGAAGGGAAGTCCAATCAAGTAGTTCAATAGATACACCAAGCCACCCAGGCCGCTCAGGATCCCCAGCATCAGCTTGAGGTAGTGTTCGGGCACGAATTTCTGCGTTTTGGATGCGCACCATGCCCCCATTACAGCGGAGGAAGCGACCAGGAAGCCCCATCCCCACTCCGAATTTACATAACCGCCAGTGAGCAGGGGGAGAGTGACGTTGTAGGCGAAGAACCCGACGAGCGACTGCACCACGACGAACGGGATGGAGGCGGCCACGACCACAAACATCGGGAGCCGGTAAATCTTCACCAAGAGCGGGGTCATTAAGAACCCTCCGCCCACGCCTATCGTAGAGGATACTAGGCCGACCCCTGTCCCCAGAAGCAGCAGCAGGGGCGGACACAAAGTATAGCTCTCATCCCAAAAGGAAATGGTGATTCTCCGCCACGAACGCTCCAGCGTATGAATCATCGCCTTCTCCGGGATGCCAGAGGGATTCTTACCTTCTCGGAGCATTTTCTTCACATGGGCGTCGAACTTCGCCTTGAATGTTGTGAGGTCGCGCCTCCGGGCCAGATACCGCGGCGTGACCTCGTACATCAGATGACCCCCCAAATAGAAAAGCCCTGCGCCGATCAATGCCTTGATGGGAGCCGGCTGAGACAGGAAGTACACCCGAATGAAGGGGCCAGCCTGCGACCCCACCAGCGTGCCGAGGCAAAGCCACAGAGCAATGTCCAGGTTCCAGCGCCTCTCTCGCCAGAAGCCCATGAGCGCGCCATAGGGATTGAGGAATGTAATGAGAAGGTGGGTGGGGGTTACGGCGAGCGTCTGAAAATTCAGCACAGACATCGAGTAAGGGAGCGCGAGAAGACCGCTGGCCTCACCCACCAGCGCCATGATGTAGCCGGTCCAGAAGCCCAGCCAGAGAAGATGCCATAATGGGACCGCCACTTCGGCGAGGGGATACGGTCGATCTCCTCCCGGCATGAAACCATGCTGCAAGTAGTTAGCGGCAATCCCGAGGACAAACAGAGAAATCACGAAGGGAGCCTGATCCAGCAGAAACTCCCGCAGGATGGGATGTCGAGAAAGTAATTTCTTTGGAAGCATCTCGCCCTCTTCAATGGAAACAGATGTCTTGTCGGAGTCAACCATATGGCGTGCCCAATAAATCCCAGTCGGCGAAACCCCTATCGTCATGCCACAACATTTGAAGCAAGGAAGCAAGAACAATGGCATGGAGGAATTCTGGGACTGCAGACGCTCATGGTTCCGCCTCACTGCAAGACAAGGTCAGATTCGACGACTGAGCCATAATCAAATTCTTGTTCGTTTTTCATCTAGCGATGTCAAGTTCAACTGCCTAGGTTCGCCGTCCGCATCCCATTTCCCGAGCTTCAAACGGGGAAAATGCCCTCTTGACACCTATCCGAGTTAATGAGAAAGTTCCGTAAATTAGCATAAGAGGTCCGGAAAATGAAACTACTCGAAAAGTTGTTGTCCATCTTGGACCTTTTTACCTCCCAGCGGCCGGTCCTGACATTCCCGGAAGTGGTCAAGCTTTCGGGATTCCCCAAGAGCACCGCACTCCGACTTACGCGAACCTTGGAGGAGTCGGGTCTCATTCAGCGAACGAGCACCGGACGGGGTTGGGTCTTGGGCCTAAGGCTCATCGGAATGCTGAGAAGCCTGGTCCATCAGGACGTGGTGGCCAGCAGCTCCTATCATATGCGCCATCTCCGTGATCGAACGCAAGAAACGGTGTGCCTATGGAGAAAGATGGGCAATGCGCGTGCGTGTGTCATGCAGTTCGAAAGCTCACACGAATTGCGGATGGCCGCCGAGCTCGGCAAACTTGTTCCCCTCTATTGCGGAGGGGCGGGGAAAATTCTGCTGGCGCACTTGAGCCAGGAGGAGACCGACCAATATTTCCGACAGGTCCTGCTCAAGCCCGTCGGCCCTTCGACAGTCGTGCGCGAAGAAGAACTGCGGCGCGAGCTTCCGCGCATCAAGGCCAAGGGGGTATCCATTGGGGTTCAAGAGCGGACCGTGGGCGGCGTGGGCATCGCGGCGCCAATCTATACGGCGAACGGCTGTGTGGACTATTGCATCAGCCTCTACGTGCCTGATTTGAGATTTTCCCGTAAAGCGAAATCGAATCTCACACGGGAACTCCGAATAGCGGTATCTGATATCAATAAGGATTTGGGATTTCGAATAGATTTGCTTTCGTCAAATCTGTCTTATGGGAGATTGGCATGAGAGAATTTGAAGGGAGAAAATTCATCGCTTTCGGCGAGCGAGACGGCGTCCAGGGGCGCCTGATCGGCGAATGCCTGCGCGGCGGGGGACTAGAAGTGGTCCTCGAACTGACCCAGTGCTTCGTCTGAACCGCGGCGGGAGGCATGGACTTTGAAAACCAAGCCTCCATCAAGCGCCTCGTCGAGGCGCACGGCAAAGAGAACCTAATCGCAGTCCTGGGCGCCAAGGATCCGAGCACCATCGAAACAATGGGGGTTACCCTCACCAAGGGTGACCCCAGCTACGCGGGACCGCTGGGAGGGGTGGAGCTCGATCTTCCCTTCTACCACATATTCGAGCCCGCCTTCGAAGCGATCATCCCGGAAGCGCTTTACCAGGAGAAATTGGAGTTCCCCAAGCTGTCGACTGACTTGGACTCTCTGTTCGGAGCCATCGAGAAGGTGCGCAGCTTGAGCGCCGGCTAGCGGGGCACATCGGCTCGGCAAAATATAATGGGAGGTTCCCGATGGAATTGATGGCGGCAGGATATCATCTCTTCCACGTTTCCGACCTCGTGCGGTACGGCTCCAAGCCTCTGTGGGAACTGTCAGTCCGACCTGCCCTTCGCTCCGAATTCGCCAATCGCCTGCGGACGTTCCAATCGGTGGTCGATTACCTCCCTCATCAGGTGTTCATCGGAAACCAGGGGCCGGAAGATCTGAATCGGGAGCCGAGGCCTTGGTTTTGCCGCACAAATGGGTCCGCGCCGGTAATCGGGAAGTTCGGGGAGATCCTTACCCAGCCGGATTTCTTTCTCCTCATGAAGGAAGCGGACCAGTTTGACTTGGTCTGGCTTGAATACGAGTGGCTATCCGGTCAGGAAGACCCCTGGAGGTGCCGAGGGTGGAGTCAGGAGGGCCTCGGACCCCTGGAGGGGAAACTCTTGGGGGACATCAATGACGAGATAGACCGAGAAGGCGCTTTGCCGCTCTTCCACGAGGGGAAGACGGTGGGATGCGTGCGCCAAGCCCACGAGCAAGATCCAAATCTCGAACCGACGGTGCTTCTGGAGAATTTTGCCGCGAAGGCCACCGGTGCTTTCGCGCTGCGTCACCTGCTGACTCAACAACGGATGGATCCAGAAACGGTCGATGTGGTCCTCTCATGCTCTGAGGATGCGGTGGGCGATCGGTACAACAGGGGAGGGGGGAATCTGGCCAAGGCGATCGCGGAGATGGCGGGCTGCTCCAATGCGAGCGGGGTAGACATCAAATCCTTCTGTGCCTCGCCGGGTTACGCCATCGTCCACGGTGCGGCCCTCATCTCGGCCGGAATTGCACGCCAGGTGGCGGTGGTGGGCGGCGGCTCCCTCCCCAAGCTCGGGATGAAGTTTCTGGGACATCTCAAGAATGACATGCCCATCCTGGAGGATGTCCTCGCCAGCATGGCCTTCCTGATGACCGGACGTACGGGGGAAGCTCCCTTCATCCGCATGGAGGCGATTGGGCAGCATCGGGTCAAGGCGGGGATCTCCGAGCAGGCGCTGCTCGAGACGCTGGTGGGCGAGCCGCTCCGGGCTCTTGGGATGAAAATGCTGGACATCTCCCGTTTCGCCGTGGAGCTCCACAATCCGGAAATCACCGAGCCAGCGGGTAGCGGAGATGTCCCGCGCAACAACTACCGCTCGTTGGGGGCGTTCGCCGTTCTGCGGAAAGAAATACTCGCCACCGAGATCCCGGAGTTCGTGACTTCCCGGGGGATGGTGGGATTTTCCCCGACGCAGGGCCACATACCGGCCGCCGTCCCCTATGTCGGCCACGCTCTGTCCCGACTTCGGCAGGGAAGCTTGGACCACGTGATGTTCGTCGCCAAGGGAAGCCTCTTCCTCGGGCGGATGACCCAGCTGATGGACGGGATCTCGTTCGTCTTGTCACGGCCGGAATGAGGTCTACGCTTTGACTGGGAGATGCCATGCGCCTGGAAGTTCATAATCATACCGTCCGCGAAATAGAGTTCGGATCGAAAAATCAGATGAAAGATGGCAACTTATGCATCGATCCCTCGTACTTGGAAAAGCTCGCACGTCCGCATCCGGCCATCCAGCGGGTGGCCGTTGAGATTGCGCGGCCGAACGAATCCGTGCGCATCGTCAATCCGCTCGACGCCGTCGAGCCCATCGCCAAGGCGGGGCCCGCGCCCCTGGACGCCTTCCCCGGTTTCATCGGCCCATCCCAAACGGTCGGCAGCGGCGTCACACACCGGTTAAGCAATCTGCGCGTGGTGCAGTGCGGAATCTTCCCCAAAAAGTCCACTGGCGTCCTGACCGTCCGCCCGGCAGTGATCGACATGGCTGGCCCGGCCGCCCCCCTCTGCGCCTGCTCGGACAGCTTCAACCTCGTGCTCACGTTTTGGCCTTGTCCGGACGCGACGAACCACGAGTTTGATGTGGCCATTCGAACAGTGACTCTGCAGTTCGCCCATCATCTCGGGAGCCTCGGCTTCGAGCAGGAGCTGGACGACGTGGAAGTGTTCGACATAGCAGCGTCATCGGACGGCCAGAAGCCACGCGTCGTCTATATCGGCCAAGTCCAGGACCAAGGGGAACTCGTCCAAACCTTCCTTTACGGGCAGAGCACGCGAATCCATACCCCTACCGCTCTATACCCGACGGAAATGCTGGATGGCGCGGTGGTGAGCGGCAATTACAAGAGTGCGATGAAAATTCCCACGTTCATGCATTGCCGCAACCCGGCAATCATGGAATTGCTAGACCGGCACGACAGAGATCTGCTGTTCGCGGGGGTGATTCTGACGCGGGGTCACAACGACAACCACTTGCTGAAGGAGCGGAGCGCCTATTTTGCGGCGAGCCTGGCGCGGCTGCTTCAAGCCGATGGCGCGATCATCAGTATCGAGGGGACCGGCAACACCATCATCGATGCAATGCTGACGGTGCGGGCCTGCGAGTCGGCAGGCATCAAGACGGTGCTGAAAATCCATGAGCACGCAGGGCAAGACGGGCGCGACTTTCCGGTCGCGGATTTCGTCCCGGAAGCGGATGTCATCGTGAGCACGGGGAATCTGGACGAGCCGTTGGTCCTGCCGCCAGTGGAAAAGGTCCTCGGGCCCCAACCGCTCGAATTCTACGAGCGCCCACCCATCGATCCATTGGCGGGCGGGGAAGTGACGGGACACGAGCTTTACGCAAGCCAGTGGCAGATGGGGATATCGGGGATTTCCTGCGTCTCCTTCTAGGAGAGAATTCATGTCCATTCGAGTGGTCCATTATCTCAATCAATATTTTGGCGGCAAGGGGGGTGAAGAAAAGGCGGATTGCCCATTGGAGATCATAGAAGGCCCCGTAGGGCCCGGGAAGCTACTCCAGCGGGAGTTGGGCGACGACGCTTTTGTGACGACCATTATTTGCGGCGACGGTACCTTCGAGAAGGCCGAAGGCCAGACCCTCGAAGAAATTCGGCGGGCCATCCGGGGGGCATCGCCCCATGTGCTCATCGCGGGGCCAGCGTTCGCGTCCGGAAGATACGGACTGGCCTGCGGTGCGGTGGCGGCCTGTGCCATGAGCGACTGCGGAGTCCCGGCGGTCGTCGGAATGTCGGAGGAGAATCCCGCCCTGGAGTTATATCGCGCGCATGCTTATGTGGTACCCTCAGGGGATTCCGTCGTGGAAATGCCGGCCTCTCTGCAGCGGATGGCCCACCTCGCAGTGCGCTTGGGGAGGAGGGAATCCGTCGGAAGCCCGGAGGAGGAAGGCTACTTCCCTCGCGGCATCCGAAGGAACGCCCGCCATCGCCGCTCGGCGGAAGGGAGGGCGCTAGATCTTCTCCTCGAGAAAATCCGGATGGAGAGCCCGCGGACCGAACTTCGCCTCAGCGCGGCCGAGGTCGTTCCGCCTCCCTCACCCCTGGCCAACCTGACCGAATCCACCATCGCCGTGGTGACCGAGTGTGGGGTCGTCCCCAAGGGAAATCCCGGTCGAGTCGAAGGTGTCCGAACGCAGAAATGGGAAAAGTACAGCCTCGATGGTCTTAAGGCGCTTTCCGCCGAGACCCACGAATCCATTCATGGAGGATACGACAACACGCGGATCAACGAGGACCCCAACAGAGGCGTGCCGCTGGATGCGCTTCGGTCGTTGGAAAGGGAGGGGTTCTTCGGAAGGCTTCACGATACCTACTACGTGACCTGCGGGAACTGGGGCAATGTCGGCGTGATGAGCCAGATCGGTAAGGTCATCGCCGCTGAACTGAAAGAGGCTGGGATTCACGGGGTCTTGGTGCCGGCTACGTGAGGGTCGGGGACGCGTAGCGGAGCTACGCTGGCGAAACAACTCGAGGCGGCGGGGATTCCCACCGTCTTGGTAACCTGCTTCTTCACCGTTGCCTTATCTATGGGCTGCAACCGCATTGTGCGGGGCGTCCGATTCCATCACCCGTTCGGGGATCCGGAACTGACCGAGGAGAGAGAGCGCACCCTTCGGAAGGATCTGGTGCGCGCGGCTCTTCAGACGCTCACCATTTCGATAGACAAGCAAACGGTCTTCGACACGGGCGCGCTGCTAGATGCGAGCAGCGTGAATTGAAATGTCCGGGTGAATTCTTGAGGAGAAACGACGATGAAAAAAAGGATTTCTGATGAATCGCCGGGGATTTCTCCAAAAGCTCATCGCGCTCGGCGTCCGGGAGGGGGGAGCACACTACGTCCGGAGTTCCGCGGAGAACATCTCATGCACGCTACACACAACGCCTCAATGAGTTATAAAGCGAGGCTCTTAACTGAGGAGGGAGAGTGATGCCACGTAACAAAAAGATGGTGACACGGAGAAGTTTTCTGAAGAAATCTGCCTTTACTCTGGGAGCATTAACTGCAGCACCTGGCGTCCTTGCCAAGCCTAGGAAGGGGTACGCTGCTAGCTTCCCAAGCAAGCCAATACACGTGACAGTGCCCTGGAGACCGGGTGGCGGGACGGATATTTTTACACGGGGCATTACGCCTGCCTGGGAGAAAGTTCTAGGAGTTCCGATTGTCGTCATTAACAAGCCTGGGGGCAACAACCAGGTCGGCTACGAATATGTCTACGGTAAGGAACCTGACGGCTATAACATGGTCTTCGGCCAGCTGCCGAATTTGAATATCACATATCTCTTCCAGAAACCCCCCTACAAGGCGGAGAGCTGGTCATGGCTGGCGCTGGTTCACGATGACCAGCAGATTTTCTACTGCGCCAAGCAAGCGCCGTGGAAAGACCTAGGAGACCTGGTTGGAGATATGAAGCGCCGCCCGGGAGAGATTAGTGTCGGAACCACCTCAAGAGGCTGGCATTACTACTTTCCCCGCCTTCTCGAAAAGAAGACGGGCCTTAAGTTCGGCAAGATACTCCCGTTCGAAAGCGGAAAGGGAGCCAGTTTGACTCGTGAAATCCGAGGCGGCCATCAGCTGCTCGCGACTCATGGTAGTTGGGTCTCCTGGGCTCGCAGAGTTCCAACATTTGCACGCGGCTTGGGGACGTGTGCCTTGAAGAGAAGTCCCTTGTGGCCAAATGTTCCTACGTGGAACGAGGTCCTGCCTCCAGAGCAGCATGTCACAGAGGATGAAATCTACCCGACTGTTTACAAGGGTTTCGTGTTTCCGAGTGCAGTCAAAGAGCAGTATCCAGACCGTTGGAAAGTGCTAGATGAAACATGGCGACAAACGATGACCACGAAGGCATTTAAGGATGCCGTTGCTAAACTTAGGGCGACAACAGTTATTCGATATAAGGGACTCGATGAGGCTGACAGAGAGATGAAGAAGTTCGACAAGATTTTGACGGAGCACAAAGACATTTTCGCGCGAAGGTAGAACAAATTTGTAGGGTGAAGCTGGATCAAAGACAGGGATGAGGGGGAAACGTTCAATCCTGAGCACCCTCAGGAAGTAGGGCACTTATGCGCTTACATCGCTTATTCTTGCCAACTTTTGCGGTTGTATTCTCAATCGGTTATTTCTTTGACACCTACTCTCTTCCATTTTCCTCGACTTTGTATCCGCGAATCCTCATAGTTCTTCTTCTTGGCTTGTCCGTCTATGAGCTTTGGAAAGAACTCCACGATGCCAGCCCCGAAACAGAAGAAGAGAAAATGCCAAATCGCCAAATCTTGTCAAAGATTGGTGCTGTGATCATTCTTTCTGTTGCCTATGCCCTCACGGTCGAGCGCATGGGCTTCCTACTGGTGACTCCCGTATTAGTATTTTTTATGCTTCTCGTGTGCCGTGTGACGGCCTGGAAATCGATACTCATGGCAATTTGTACGACAGCGGCATTTTATACTGTATTCGTAAAGTTTCTTCTTCTTCCGCTTTAAGGGAGCGTCACCATGTATGACGCGATGTGGCCCGGGCTTCATTTGCTTTTTAAATTCGAAAATTTGATTTTTCTGTTTATCGGTGTACCAATAGGAATTATTTTTGGCGCTTTACCAGGAATAAACTCGACCACTGCCATGGTATTAATGCTTCCCTTCACTTTCTGGATGAAGCCAGAACAGGCCGTCATATTTTTGATGGCTATTGCTGGTGCCTCAATTTACGGTGGCGCAATTCCAGCGATTCTTTTTGGAATGCCTGGAACACCAGGATCTAGCGTAACCGCCATTGAGGGCTATGCAATGACCCGCAATGGCGAAGGGATTAGAGCTCTTTCCATATCAGCTCTCGCCTCTTCCATAGGAGCTTTCCTGAGCGGCATTTCCTTAATGGTACTTGCTCCCCTCCTCGCTGTTTTCGCTCTCACATTCAGCTTTCCGGAGTTGGTGCTTATTGCTTGCTTTGCCCTTATCTTCCTCGCAGCCTTCAAAAAGTCGATGACTAAAGGACTCCTGGCCGCTCTTTTAGGACTTTTATTGGCAACTATCGGGACAGACCCTTTCTTTGGATACCCCAGGATGATTCTGGGCGTAGTCGCGTTATATGAGGGCCCATCGATTATTGTAGCCCTTATTGGCTTCCTCTGCTTTTCTGAGGTTCTGATCCTTTGTGAGAGGCAGAGCGTAGTTAGGAGGGATGTGGAAACCCGAAGGGGAATAAGAGAAGTATATTTAGGTATATCCGATGTTTTACACAAACCAATCCATGTGCTTGCCGGCACTATCACGGGTATCATAGTTGGCGCAATTCCTGGAGCTGGCACTGGCATAGCCAACTTTCTGGGATACGTCGCGGGGAATGCCTTATCCAAGAACCCCGATCAATTTGGCAGAGGGACAGTCGATGGCGTTATCGGACCAGAGGCCGCAAACAGCGCAGTGGAAGGCAGCTCGTTGATTCTCGCGCTTACAGTTGGTATCCCCGGTAGCGGGATGGCTGCTGTAGTTCTTGCAGCGCTTATGATTCACGGCATTGTACCGGGGCCTGATGTTTTCATACTTAAAGGCGAGCTCGTGTGGGCTGTGATGTGGTCAATTCTTTTGGGCGCTGTCGTAGTTTGCATTGTGGGCTTGACATTGTGCAATTATTTCGGCCGCTTGGTGAGCCTTCCCATATCATATCTAGTCCCATTTCTAGTCCTGTTCATGATCATCGGGAGTTATGCTGCGCGCAATTCAGCAGTCGACATTGTGACGATGATAGTCCTTGGGGTGCTTGGCTATTTCATGGCAAAATCTGGGTATGAGCGGCTGGCCATCGTATTTCCGTTTATTCTTGGTGGGATGATTGAGCAAGGAATTGTATTATCGTTGCAACGCTCAGACGGGAACCCCCTCATATTTTTCCAAAGGCCTCTCGATTTAGTGCTTTGGGCTTTTCTTGTCCTAGGGCTTCTCTCAATTAGGTGGCTGAAACGGCGAGTAGAGCGCACAGCTGAGCCATTCGTTTAGTCCCACGTGGGGTCAATCCCGCCCGGGGAGCCTGAATACGAGACTACGGATTGATAGATAACCTAAGCTTAAAGCTCAATTCTAATCTTTTCATGTGAGGATTGCACGCAGCTTTTGAACAGAAGTATGGGCAGTTGACCTGCCCTCAGTTGTTGTACCACTCCTGTGCTCCGCAAAAATTGGATCCTCCATAAAAAGAATACTTTGCCGAGGTCGCCAGATCAGGTTTAGGCGTGCCATGATCCATCTTATGGTCAAAGCCAAAGCCATTTTTCATGTTCTGATTGCCCCGTGCATGGCAAATTAGTAAATCGCCATGCACAGGATTCATGGAGTAGGAAAAAACGACTAAAGCCCGATCCACTTCCGGGAGGGCATTTGCACAGGCCTGAGGAACCCACCGGAACCATCTGGGTGGTGTCCTTATAGGTAACTACAACCGGTGCGTATCAGTACCAACCGGAGTCACTCAGGTTCACTTCGGGAATTGCTCAACTCCTTGAAACGTATCGCTCCAGGTCACTACAAGCTCAATCAGGCTCATACCCCTTGCATTGCCCTTACAAGGCAACGTTTCTCGGCATCTGAATTATTCTCCCCAATATTTTTCTCGGGCCCATGTCACATAATCCGTATACTGGCCCCCATGGGCACAGGGGCAGGGGGCGCGACACTCGTTTTCTGATACCGGTGCTAGCGCTCCCCCCTGCGCGCCCTCTCTCCCCGAGTGCCTTCCCCTGGATTTGAAGGCGGACAATTCACGGACAGAGCAGAGAATTAGGTTGGAAATAAAGAGATTCAAGGGGGCCGTTGGGTTCATAACCCAACGCGCGCGGAAAAAGTGGCTCGCGAGGCATTGATGCGATTCGCCGAAGAATCTTTTTATACTCAAAACCCACCACCATATAAATTGACAGATAAAACCATTATCCTGCATCCGCTTGGGCGCGATTATTTTAAGCGTAATATGAAAATCGTCTGGTGTTGGGCTTTATGCACAGGACGAACTATCGACAAGCACGGAACCCAAACATTCCTGCGGTCGCCAACAAGATCGGTTTTCCAGAATCTCGCGGACAATGGAAAGGAGAGCGGGAGACTTCCTGCGCGGGGGCGCGGACCCCCGGGAGGGGGAGCACCTCTTCGAGCGCAAGGCGGCGGACGCTCTCTCCCCGCGCGCTCACTCGATGAGCGAACTGCTTCTCGCGAGTTCGTTTCACATCGCCTCGGGGGAGGGCGAGGGCAAGGGTGAGTCCGGACGCTGGTCGCTGTGGGGCCGGGGGGCGCGCTCGAGCTTCAGCGGCAGGGACGGCGACCTCGCGCTGGACGGCGACGTCACGACGGGTCTCGTGGGCGCGGACTACGAATCGGGCAAGGCGCTCCTGGGCGTGGCGCTCGCCTGGAGCGCGGGGGATGGTTCCTACAAGGGCGCAGGCGCTGCGGGCGAGCTCGAATCCACGCTTGCGAGCGTATACCCCTACCTGCGCTACAGGATGAGCGAGCGCCTCTCGGTCTGGGGCGTCGTGGGAATGGGCGAGGGCGACCTGACGCTTAAGACGCCCACGGGCGAGACGATGGAGACCGGCCTCTCGCTGGCGATGGCGGCGCTGGGGGTGCGCGGGGCGCTTCTCTCGAGGGCGGGCTACGAGTTGGCGGTGAAGTCCGACTTCACCTTCGTGCAGAGCGAATCGGAGAAGACGACGGGCCTGGCCTCCGCGGAGGCGCAGACGAGGCGCCTGCGCCTCGTGTTCGAGGGTTCGCGCGAGATGGACTTGGGCGCCGGTTCGCTGACGCCCTCGGTGGAGGTGGGCCTGCGCTACGACGGTGGCGACGCGGAGACGGGCGCCGGCGTGGAGTTGGGCGGCGGGGTGCGCTACGCGGCTTCGGGGCTCACGATGGAGGTCCGCGTACGGGGCCTCCTCGCGCACGAGGAGAGCGACTATGAGGAATGGGGCGTGAGCGCCTCGGTGGTCTTCTCTCCCGGTTCGGAGGGGCGCGGGCTCTCGATGCGCGTGGGTTCGGCCTGGGGCGCCGCCTCGGGCGGGGCGGGCCGCATCTGGACGGGCGGGGCGGCGGGTCTCGCGGGGAGTGCGGATCAGCCCGGCGCGAGCCTGGACGCGGAGGTGGCCTACGGGCTGGACGCCTTGCGCGGCCTGCTGACGCCGTATGCGGGCGTGGCGCTCTCGGAGAACGGCGAGACCTGGCGCGCGGGCGCGCGCTGGAAACTCGGTCCCGCCTTCGACTTGGAGCTGGAGGCGAGCCTGAAGGAACCCGTAGGGGATGAGGAGCCCGAAGGCGGACTCCTCCTGCGCGGCTCGAGAAGGTGGTAGGCGGACCGCTTCCCGCTTGAAGCGGACGCCGCCGCCGGAGGAATCCGGCGGCGCCACGGGGCGCGGGCGGTGGTTCCCGAACCGACGTTTCGGGCTGGACTTTGGAGGAGCGCCGCACGATTCACCGACACGTGTAAAAGTTCAGTCGTGGGGTGATAGAGTGGACCACAGCATCGACTGGGTCGATCTTGACGGCGGGTTCACGGACATGATGACCAGATTGAGAATGCTAGCCGTATACCGCAACCGCTTGATTCTTCTGCCGCCTTCGAATTAAGAAAGCACCGGGTCAAGCCAACTATGATCGGGAAGAACACAGAAACGTCGCTGGCCCCGACGACGCCATCACCCCACGACTGAACCATTACGACGTGGACGCGACGGGATGCGCAGAAGTTTCAATGAATCCGCTTTCGTTTTGATTACTAATTGTAGAAGGCAGATTCTGAATAAATTCAGAAAACTTATATATCCAAAATAATTTCAATAAGATATAGGGGTTTCATAGCCGATCAAAACCTCTTAATGTCTCTAAGACGGGCAAAAATGAAAATCACAAACCCTCCCCCATCACTCGCGCATTTGCCCGCAGTTGCGCGTATCGCGCGCGGGGCGGGATTCGCTACCCTGGCGCCTAAGGCTCGCCGTCCGGGTCGGTTTTCAGGCTTGCGGGCGGGGACGTTTTCAGGAGAGCATCGGTAGCGGAAGAGGCTGATGGAAAATGAAGCGAAGCGGCGATGGCTCGCAGATGACAAGTCGGAAATTCGGGACGAAGCCCGCGCGCCGAATCACCCTTTGGAAATAGTGAACAATTCGATAAATATAGATAAATTCACGACGTTTTTCGATAAATTTCTATACATTAAATCGCCGGAAAACGAGACGGATCCGGAGATGGCAGAACTTCTAGTGAAATATAAGATAACCACTTATATCTAGCTGATAACATATATGTTTCCATAAAAGGAGATCGTTTTGGACTTAATAGGCATCGGACTCCTGGTTCTGGGCGCCATCGTGGGTACGCTGAACGCGGCCACAGGCGTGGGCTGGGGCATCATCATGATCCCCACCCTGTTCCTCATCCCCGCGCTCACGCCCCAGCAGGCGGTGGCGATCTCGATTTTCGCCTATCTGTTCAACTCGCTGGTGGCCTCGTTCGAGAACGTGAGAAGCGGGCTCATCGTCTGGAATTACGCGGCCTACCTGAGCATCGGGGCCATCGTCGGCGGCGCAGCCGGGGCGTATCTGCTCAAGAACGTCTCGGCCCTGACGCTCAAGAGAATCGTGGGCGTCCTGGTGATCGCAGCGGGCGCGAACCTCCTGGTGAACCGCTAAAAGAAAACCCCTCATGCTGGATGAGGGGTGTCCTCCAATGCGCCCGGGCGCCAGGCTTCACGCCACGGGCGAAACACGGGAAAGGCGCAACAATCGGTTATGTGGTTTCCGGGTTCGCTACCCGATGATCTTCCTCTTCATCCAGCCGAAAACCCACGCCACGGCGCGGAACCAGCCGCCGACTCACGTGGGGCAGGCTTTTTGCTCAGGCAGAGTTTGATGCTTCTTATCCATCGCTTCCGGTGTACGGGTCGGCACGATTTACGCCTCCCCTTCGCCTGCGCTCTTCGCGCGCTCAGGAGCGATCTCGTAGAGATAATCAAAGGAATAGATGCCTGCGCCGCACCCGCCCCGCCAGATGAAATTGAGGGCGTAGCGCCCCACCATCTCCACGTTTTCAAGTTCTGTCGGCCCGCTCGGCCCCGAGAGGACGGCGAGGGGGTTTTTCTCGCGCGCCTTGCGCTCCTCCCTGCAATTCGCGCACGGACAAAGGGCCGCGAGATAATCGAAGCCATAAGCGCTCTTCTCCCCGCTCGCCCACTCCACGCGAAACTCACGCGCGGTCTTATCCACCGTGAGATCGACGGGATGGGCCTTATCCTCTGCTTCGCTCATGGCCTGGAGGCTCCTCGAGGGCGTTTATGGCGCGTCATCGCGCCTTGATTCCGTATTTCTCATACTTCTTCGCCGAGGAGGAACTGCGCTTGGCGGATGCGGGCGTCTTGAGCTCCAGCAGATAGGGCCGCTCGGCTGAGGTGGCCTTCACGGCATCGAGTAGACCCTGCTCATCGCCCTCGTTTTCCCAGTCGCCCTCTTCGAGCTTCACGAAAACGGGCTTGCCCTCGCCGAAATCAAGGGTGGGAACGCCGAAAATGCCTTGTTCCGCCGCGTCTTCATGCTCCTGAGCGATGAGGGGGATGGTGGCGCCGTTCTTCATGTCCTCCTCCCAGCGCTCGACGTCCAGGCCCACTTCCGCGGCGATATCGCGCAGAACCAGTTCACTGGTGATGTCCTTGCCGTCGCGGTGTTTCGCCCGGTGCAGCGCCACGTGGTACTTGTCGAACTGGGTCTCGCCCTGCAGCGCCGCGCACTTGGCCGCCTGATGCGGGGGAATATCCCTGCTCGGGAAGGTCTTATCCTCCCAGGCCTTCCAGTCCTCACCCCGCGCCGGGCCGAAATTCGCCTGCTCCAGCACGAAGGCCTTGTAATCCACTTTCAGATCGCTTCTTTTCTCCTGAAGGCGAACGAGCCACTCCATGGCCCTGTAAGCGTAAGGTCAGACGTAGCAATTCCACATGGTGAGGTTCATGATTTCTCCTTAGAATGAGTCATAAAAACATTGCGCTCGAATCATACACCACACGAACAAAGATGAGAACACAGAGCGATGCTTCATGAAACAGCCGCTTTGCGCTAATTTTCAGGCGCGAGCGCCTTGTTCAGCAACGCTCCCGCGCCCGCATTCAAAGGAATCTCCCTGGCGATCTCCTGGCCGCGCGCAGACATTTTTCTCCACGTTTTCCGCAAGATACCGACGATTTTCTCCTCGTCGTGAAGCCGGGAAAAATCCCAGAAATAGCTCTCCAAAAACACCAGGCAGGCGACATCCTCCAGCGTTTGTGTTTCCGGGTCGGACTTCAAACCCTGTTTTCTCAATAACATCCGCACCCGGGCTATCGTTTCCTCGCCGTAACCCACTTTTTCCAGAATTCCGGCCGCCTTCTCGCCATGATAGGTATAAAGGTGAGTCCGCCATTGGTGGTAGCCCTTGCGATCCATAGGATAGTCTGCGCGAGGAATCTCCCACCTGCATATATGCTGGCTGCGAACCGCCAGACGCAGGGCTTCAGAGGCTTGCGGTTCCATGGTTTCGAGCCATTTCGTCATTCTCATCGAATATAAAAGCTCTTTGGGATAATCCTCGCCCTCAAAACGCTCGATATTCGGATCCTGCGAATTCGCTTCATCGATATGACGCAACGCATTTTCAAAACGTGTGAATTCTTCACCCATTATTTCCGCCTTATTGATAGTGATTAGACATCAACAGCATCATTCTAAGCGAAACGGCATTAGAATAAACCCCTCTTCGGGTTGACAAAAGCGAGAAACCGGAATATTTTCCAAGAAAGTTAAGTAATCTACTTAACAATAAAAAGAAAAAATTACACTTCACACAGGAATCTCTCATGTATCCAGGAAATGTGCAGATCGTGGGAGCAGGCCCCGGGGATCCGGACTTGCTTACACTCAAGGCGGCAAAAGCCTTATCAAACGCAGATGTGGTGATTTATGATCGCCTCGTGAACCCTGAGATTCTTCAACTTTGCCCGGAAAACTGCCAATTCATCAATGCCGGAAAATCCGCCGGACGCCATACCATGAGCCAAGACGACATCAACGAATCTCTCATCCATTTCGCTCATCGTGGCTTTCAGGTAGTGCGCCTGAAAGGGGGCGACCCTTTCGTATTCGGGCGTGGCGGCGAAGAAGCGCAAGCCTTGGCCGAAGCCGGTATCCATTATGAAATCATACCAGGCATCAGTTCCGCCTTGGCTGTGCCCGCCTATGCCGGAATACCCGTCACACACAGAAATCTTGCTTCATCCTTCACCGTGGTGACAGCCCATGAAGACCCGAGAAAACCAGAAACACAAGTAGATTACGCGCATCTGGCAAAGGACAAGGGAACGCTCGTTTTTCTCATGGGGGCGCGTTCCATCGGTCGCATATCAGCCGCTCTGATGGAAAATGGCATGTCGAAAGACACGCCCACTGCGATAATCGAAAATGGAACCACGAACAGGCAATTGGCCTACCGCTGCTCCTTGAGAGAAGCATCGAATCTGGCGCAACGCGAAGAAATATCCCCACCCGCCGTTTTTCTCGTGGGCCCAGTCGCCGGTATCGAAGACCTCATTTGGTTCGAAGCCGATGAGAGTCAAGAAATCTCTTGGCGCTGTTCCGCAGAAAAATCCCTGAGCAAAGCCATTTCGTAAATACCGGGCATCGGCCCGGTTCCAAATTCATCATTTGATATTTACACAGCTGTTCTGTGAGGAGCGTGTGATGCACGAAGAATCACTAAAACCAGTGTCTCAAGAAAAAGTGAGCGTCATTCCGGTGATCCCCGAAGAATTCGATGATTTTGAAACAGAAGCCATCAAATTCCAGAATGGTGAACTCGACAACAGTGCTTTTCTTCCTTATCGGTTAAGACGCGGCGTATATGGGCAGCGTCAGGCGGATGCGCAGATGGTGCGCATAAAAATACCTTTCGGCGGTCTGAGCGCTTCTCAGTTCGAAGCCCTGGGGCGTGTATCGCGTGATTACGCGCCATTGGGAAAAGGCCACGTGACGACACGGGAAAACGTGCAGTTTCATTTCGTTCCCCTCGCCCAGGCCGCTGATGTTTTAAGGCTTCTTGGCGAAGTGGGACTTACCACGCGAGAAGCGTGTGGCAATTGTGTGAGAAACGTCACGGGTTGCCCCTATGCGGGCGTCTGCAAGGATCAGGTTTTCGATACCACGCCTTATGCAGGCGCCTTTGCCCGTTATTTTGTCCGCAAGGATTTCACACAGGATCTTCCGCGCAAATTCAAAGTGGCATTCTCCAGTTGCGCTTCGGACTGCGTAGTCGGCGGAATTCATGACATTGGGTTCATTCCCGTCATCAAGGAAGTGGAAGGAACTTCCGTACATGGATTCAAGATGCTCGTCGGAGGCGGACTCGCCACTTTCGCACGCACCGCTGAAGTGCTTTACGAGTTCGTTCCGGTGTTTGATTTCCTGAGGGTGAGTGAAGCCCTCATCCGGGTTTTTGATCAAGCTGCTGAACTCAGGAAATCCCGCTTCAAGGCGCGCATCAAATTTTTGGTGAGTTGGATTGGTATAGACGGACTGCGCGAACGTGTCGAGGAAGAACTCAAGCAGGATTGGGCGCGAGAACCCGTCAATCCCGAACCCTATCTTTGGAAAGACGATGAAGACGCCGACGCTCCACCCGTCTTGAACACCTTGAACGGAGCGGGAGCAAACCCGAATGGCGATGCGGCGGATTATCATGCCTGGAGAAATACGAACGTCACCACGCAAAGGCAAGAAGGTTATTTCGCCGTCGAGGTTAAACTACCATTAGGAAATATTCTTACAGATCAGTTCTTCGCTTTGGCCGATCTCACTCGACGTTTCGCGAGAGGGCGTGCAAGAACGAGTTTTGAGCAAAACGTTGTCCTGAGATGGGTGCGCGAAGGCGAGCTTTATCCCCTATGGAAAGAGCTTCAGCGCATCGGGCTCGCCGAAAAAGGCGCTCGCGAGATATCTGATGTGGTTTCTTGCCCAGGAACAGATTCCTGCAAGCTCGGCATCACTTCCTCTATGGGTTTGGCGAACGCCATACGAGAAACACTCCAGGAAATAGAGCATGACCCGCTCACGCGAGAGATGCACATCAAAATGAGCGGTTGTCCGAATTCATGCGGCCAGCACCACATCGCCAATGTAGGCTTTCATGGCGGAACTCTCAGGGCGAATGGAGCGATGCTGCCTGCTTATGAAATTTTCCTCGGTGGCCAATACGATAGCACCGATGGAGAAATCCGCATCGGCAAGCGTATCCAGGTTCGAATTCCCGCGAAGCGTGTCCCCGATGCGCTGAAAAAGATGTTGTCTCACTACCAAGAAAACAGGAACGAGCGCGAACGTTTCAACGAGTTTTTGGATCGTGTGGGCAGTGCATCCTTCGAAGATCTGCTGCAAGAGTTTCACCTTGCCGGCCAATTCAACGATGAACCCGATTCTGATTTATTCATCGACTGGAGTCAGGAGAAACAATACGTGTTGGAAAGAGGAGAAGGCGAATGCCTGGCCTAGAAAAACAATTGGAATTTTTAGACGAGACATCCAAGGATCCGGTGAAAACGGCAGTATTGCTCGTTGGGCACGGCAGCCGCGCCCAAAATGCCAATAATGCGCTTTTCCTTGTCGTGGACCATTTTCAAAAGGCATGGCCCCACCGCATACTAGAAACCGCATTTCTGGAAATCAGCCACCCTTCCATCCCCGAAGCAATCGACTTGTGCGTAGAGAAAGGGGCTGAGAGAATCATTGTCATCCCTTATTTTCTTTTCAGGGGTAACCACGTGAAATTGGACTTGCCCGTTTTCATTAAAGGAGGCCGGAGCAAATACACGGATATTGATATCATTTTAGGTCCACATCTCGGCTTTCATCCCAAGATGATCGAGATAGTCGATGAACGAATCCAGCAAGTACTCGATACGCTAAAATTTGAGGAGAATGTGCTCCGATGATTGAGTCAGACGAGTCCGCCCGTCCCATCGCCATTTATTATGAACACCCCGAGTGGTTCAAAAAGCTTTTCGATGAACTCGACAGGCGAGGTGTGGAATATGAAAAAATAGAAGCCCACAACCATCGCTTCGACCCGACGGAAACAGAATCGCCTTATTCGTTGATTGTAAACCGGATGAGCCCATCCGCATGGGCGCGCGGACATACACATGCGATTCCCTACACGCTCGAATATTGCGCGCATCTCCAAGCGATTGGCGCCAACGTGATCAACGGCTATGAGGCCTATCTCCATGAATTCTCAAAAGTGCGACAAACCCGTCTACTCAAGAACCTGGGCGTCAACCATCCGAAGTCACGGGTGATAAACCATCCTTCGCAGGCCCCTTCGGCGGCCGAGGGACTCGGTTTTCCCGTCATTACGAAGGCAAACATCGGCGGAAGCGGCACCGGGATACAAAAATATGATACGTCCCAAGAACTCCAAAAGGCGGCGGATGAAGCGAGCATCGATTTTGGCATCGACAATGTGGCTCTCGTTCAGGAATACATTCCGCCGCGTGGAGAGCAAATTGTCCGAGTCGAAATTCTAAATGGTGAGTTTCTTTATGCGATTCAACTGGCATTGGTGGACCCGAACTCTTTTAATCTCTGCCCGGGCAGTTATTGCCGCCGGAACGAGGAAATTGCGTGTGGCGTGAACGGCAGGAATGCTTTAATCGAAAAGATTACTCCACCGCGAGAGGTAATAGATACAGTCGAGAAAATCATGAGGGAAGCCGGCATAGAGGTCGGTGGGGTCGAGTATTTGGTGAGTGATAAAGATGGGGAAATATATTATTACGACATCAATGCACTGTCGAATTTTGTGGACGATGCGCAAAATATGGTTGGCTTCGACCCCTGGCCGCTGATGGCCGACTTCGTCCTCGAACGCGCACAACACCCCGCTTCCGCACTGAGAGTTTAACGAACAGACCAAAAGCGCTTTGATGCGCACGCACACTTTTCTATAATGCGGGGGTGTTTGAGACAGCCGCCGTATACGCCCTCATATCAGCAATTCTGCTTGCGCTAAGGGATATCTTCGGACGCTTCGCGGTTCGTGGCATAAATCCCATCACGGGAACAGCCTTCACCGCTGTCATCGGTCTCCCCATTCTCTGGACTGTCTCCGTTTTGAGAGGAGATTTTTCTGACCCTTGGCCGGGTTTCGGCTGGCCTCTTCTTTTCATCGCCATCGCGGGGATTTTCAGAGTCTGCGTTGCGCGTACTATGCTCTTCGCCGCCACGCAACACATCGGGTCCGCACGTACGAGCACCATCGTCGCGACGAATCTGATATTCGCCGTTTTCCTTGGCGTCACCTTGCTGGGAGAGGCACTTACATCAACCATCGGGCTGGGAGCTCTCCTGGTGTTTGGTGGATACATTTTCATTGCCAGGAGTCATGCCAATCATCAAGAGGGGGAATCCCCGAGAAACCCGTACATCGGAATGGGATTGGCTCTCGGTTGCGCACTGGCCTTTGGAGCGGCCGCGGTGCTTGTGCGGCCATCGGTGAGGTTCTTCACCTCCGCCAACGAGGCAAACTTTTATTCCAACATTTTTGCGGTAGCAGCTTTTTTGCCTTTCCTCTTCCGCAAAGGAAAAATAAGCGAAATCAAAAACTGGACCCCAAGTAACTGGAAATTTCTCGTTTTGGCCGGTCTGTCCGCAAGCCTCGGCGTCACGTTTTTATATCTCGCGCTGGCACATGCGCCCGTTGTCTATGCTTTTCCCATCTCGCAATCAAGGCCTTTGTTCGCTATCGCGATATCGTGGGTTTTTCTCCAGTCAGAAGAGAAACTGAACTGGCGCGTCGTGGCAGGTGCGCTCACCATCTTTCTGGGTACAGTTATTCTGATTTTCAACGGGTAAAGCATTTTGGGAATTTTACGATGGAATAGTTGACAAAATAGTCGGCCCTTCATTCCGGAATCAATGATTGTGAGAGGGTCCTCGCGGGGAAAAAATAAGTTGCAAGCAACTGGACGTTGGACTACATTTGGAATGAACCCTAAATTGCACTAGCCATTCAGGAGAACATCACACCATGATGAATATCGGGGAAGAAAAAGCGGATTCTGTGATCGTCCTTACGATTGAAGGGCGTGCCGACGGCCTCACCGCACCGGAACTGGAAAACCGGATTTCGGAAATCGTCGATCGTGGTGATGCCAAGGTCCTGCTTGATTGCGGAGAAATGACATACGTCAGCAGCGCCGGGCTGCGCATATTTCTCACAGGCGCCAGAAAATGCCAGCAGAACGGTGGCAAATTGATGATCTGCGCACTACAGCCCGATTGCAAGTCAGTAATAGAAACCAGCGGTTTCCATACCGTAATCGATTGCCACGACACCCGTGAGGCAGCCCTCGCGGCGGTTTCATAAAGGAGCACTCCATGCTGACATTTGTCGATGAAATCCTGTTGCTGATGCTGGATGACGAGAAAGGTTCGTTCCTCCCCATTCGCGAAAGCACGATGGGATATGTGCTCGCGGGCGGCCTCCTGATGGATCTGGCGTTTGCAAACCGCATCGACACCGACCCGAACCAGTTGATGGTTCTGGACAAAACCTCTATCGGTCACCCGGTGCATGACCGGATTCTCGACAGTATTGCGGCTTCCACCGAAACCAGGGATACAAAGGCCTGGATTGAAACGATTTCCAGGGAAGCGGCCGAAATCCGCAGTCAATCACTTTCCAGCCTAGTGGATAACGGCATTTTGGAATCCCAGGAGGAAAAGTTCCTGTGGGTCTTCCGGGCGCGGAGATACCCGATGATCGACGGTCGCGCCGAGCGTGAAGTGAAGCTACGCATCACCGGCGTATTGCTGTCGGATGAAATTCCGGCTCCCAGAGATGTCGCTATTATCTGCCTTGCCGATGCATGCAACATTCTGCGCGACGTATTTTCCGACAAGGAGATCAACCGGATCCGTCCTCGTATCGATCAGATTCGCAAGCTGGATCTCATCGGCCGTGAAGTCAGTGGGGCGATCATGGAAATAGAACAAGCGATCATGGCGGCGATGACGCATGCCCACCACTAAAAATCGGGGATTTTGCACATTTCCTGAAACGGTGGGTGACAGCATTTTCGATTCATAGACAGTCGAGGAGGAGCTATCCTCTCTGGCTGAAATCAGAAGACTCGCGCACAAACGTATCACATACGCCTTGCCTATATATTTTCACCATCTCGTCTGCGCACCAAATGCACGCCCCGCAATGAGAGCACCAGTTCGTTTTCCTGGTTGAACGTCCTGAAATCCATGAGGATGATCCCGCGGCCAGGAGTCGAACGGGACGCTCTCGCCTCGAGGACTTCCGCCTCGACACGCAACGTGTCTCCAGGACGAACGGGCTTTATCCAGCGGACGGAATCCATGCCGGGCGAACCCATCCCCGTGGTTCCGATAACGCCAGTATCGATATACAGACGAAACGACGTGCTTATCGTATGAAACCCACTCGCAATAATTCCGCCGTATGGAGATTCAGCCGCTGCTTCCTCATCAATATGGAATGGCTGCGGGTCATATAGTTTGGCGAACTCTATGATTTCTTCCGTGGAGAGTGTTTTTTCTGCCGTATGGAACTTCTCGCCAACCCTGAAATCCTCAAAATATTTTTCTTTCATCGAAAATTACTATCCAATCTCATATTACGCCGAGGTTCCGGGATATTTCTTCTCTGCTTCCTCGGCTCCTTGCGCCATGTTGTAATCCTCATCAAGCTCCCCCGTTCCGGCTGGGAACTTGACGGTGAAAAAAGTAGCTTCTCCATCAACGGCCCGGCTTCTGTGATTCGTGTACCTGGGAATGTGAATCAAATCCCCACGCTCTACAATCTTGTCTTCCTCACCCAGTATATAGTGCAACTTGCCGTCCAGAATCAGCGTGAACTGCTCTTCATTCGGGTGCATGTGCAGCGGAGGGCCCTCACCCTCGGGCTTCGTGACGATACCTACCTTCATGAATTCACCAACAACGCTTTTCGCCCTGACATTGGGATTCGTTTTGCTGTTGCTTTCCTTCATTCCTTCGATTTCATAAAAAGGCATCCATTTTCCTCTCTATCATTTGAAGTACCTACAATTCCGCATACTCGTTTATGGCCATGGGAAGCTGAACAGGCGTTTTTCGATTCGCGGAAACATCCATCGCCATGGTGAGCAACAGATTTCTGTGTCCGTCTTGTACGGTGGCATGCGGCGTTTCCAGGCCTGTATGCACACGCCCGAACCACGCGTTGGTTTCTTCGCGCATCGGCCCCCAGAGTTGATTGAATGCGATGTCTCCAGGTGGATAACTCGTCAGAAAATCTACGTTTCGCTTCACGTCGGGCGTATAACCGGCAGGTTGCGCATTTTCACTTGCGAGCACCAGGTCTCTATGCGTGTCGTCGATGGTGAGAACACCCTCGGTGCCTACGATGCCGATTTCCAGGCTATAGACGGAGCCGGGCCAAACCGTCGGCAGCGCCCATGAGATATTCATGCTCCATATCGTGCCATCATCAAAGGTGAAGATGCCCAGGGTTGCGTCCTTGGTGCCATAAGAAGCGCCGAGCGCTTTATCCATCGAACGCGCATAGACTTCGACAGGCGTTTTCCCATCCATCAGCCACATGCAGATGTCGAGGCTGTGCGTCCCCGAGACGACCATCGGCGTGAGTATGCCGCGGAATTCCGTTTTAGCTACCGTGGCGATGGGCACCATGCGGTTCATGAACGCTCGCGTGACCACCGTGGTAACGTCTCCCAATTGACCGGTGCGAATCTTTTCCTTGGCGACTAAAAATCGTCTTCTGAAACGCTGGGTATAGCCGACAACCGCATCCAGGCCTGCGTCTTCGATGGCTTTGAGAACCCGGGCGGAATCCGCCGCATTCGTGGCCAGGGGTTTCTCGATGAACAAGGCATGGCCCCCATCCACCGAAGCCAATATGGGATCTACGTGCTCGTTTTCCTCCGTGGCGATGATGGAAGCTGTCACCTCCGGTCGGGCCAAAAGCTCCTTGTAGTCCGTGGTGAAAAAATCGGCTTTCGTTTCCTCGGCGAGTTTTCTCCCCACTTTCTCGTTGATATCGCAAAGGCCCAGCCACTCGACGCCCGGATAGTCTCGGGCGAATTCAGCACGGACTCTCCCGATTGTCCCGCAACCGACGACGGCCAAGCCGATGGGCGCTCTTTTTCCATTTTCAGTGTTCATTCACTACTCCCTGATATGTAGGTAAAATTCCGATGAGACGCGCACTGGGCTGACTCCCCTCTTCAGCGGGAAATCATGCGAGAGCGCGCAGAATTCCAACACCTTAGAAATTAGTCTTTGAGTTCGACGCGAATCGCTTCAAGAGGTTTATCTCCATGATTCTCTACAGCGTGCAAACCCTCTCTACCCAGCCAGAAAGGGATGCCTTCTTTGCGATCTTCGCTGATGGCGCAAGTCTCGCCCTTTTCATTGTAATAGCTGATTTTCGGAAAATTCACGATCGTAAAAACACTCTCCCATTTATGCGTATGCTCGTTTTCCAGTTCGCCGGGTTGAATCGTCACACACAAGACGCGGACCCGCTCGTTCTCGAAAATAATTTCGTGATTATCAGGAGCCGCGATTACGGCGTCCAGTTCCTCGGGCGTTCCGGGAATATACTCTGGCCGCTTCGGCGCAGCATTCTGGCTCAATTTTTATCCCTCCTATGAAAATCCAAGCACACCGGCTATGTGAATAATGATTTCGGCAACATGGCGTGAACTCCCTTCACGCCATTCACGATTTGCGTTATCCGCAAGTCCACAGCGAGGCTGCAAAGCGTATAGGCGTCATCTCTGCTCATGCCTCGCAACTCTCCGAGAAACTGAATCGTCTCCCTGAGCGCCATTTTGGCCGCGTTATCAAGGATGGGGTCAAACCCCATCAGGATATAATGCGTCTCGGTTTCCGCACGGGGATTTTCCAGGTGCAAATCCTTTCGGACGATAATTTCCATCGTCCCCGAGAGGCCCGTTTCAATGGCCGTCAAGCAAGCCTCCCCATCTCCCTGGCAGCCATGCCCATCGCCTACGGAAAACAACGCGCCCTCGTTGAAAATAGGGAAATAGGCGATAGAACCCGAGATAAGCTCTTTATTATCCAAATTTCCGCCCCAAGCACTTGGAGGATAACTCCCCACACGGCCTACGGAGGGTGGGGGAGCCACGCCAAAATTCCCGAAATACGGCCTAAGAGGCACCTTGACGCCCGCGCCCCAGTCTCCTGTTTGCTCTTCTAAATCGAGATCCACTATGACGGCGCGCGTGTACGGAAAATCTTCCGGTAATCCCCCCATCATCGGTCGGATGGCGTTATATCCCCAGTCATAGCGCGTCTTGACTTCATGGATTCGAACCTCCAACACGTCTCCGGGCCGAGCATCTTCTACAGCGACAGGACCCGTCATGATATGGGGGCCAAGCTCTTGGGGGATCTGCGCGATAATATCCCGCAAATTCTGGGATGCCCGTTCTCCGAGTTCCGCCAGATATTCTTCTCTGCCTGATTCCGTATGAACTTTCAGCGTATCGCCTGAACGAATCCGCATTACAGGCTCCAGTGAGGCGTCATAATGACCCCAATGAACGGTATCCGGATTCGCAATCAATTCATGAGTCGTCATCAATATGCTCCTTCCCCAAGAATTTCTTTCGGCAGCATCGCGTGAACGCCTTTGACTCCATTCACAATCTGCGTAATGCGCAGATCCACGGCCAGGCTGCATAACGTATACGCGTCATCTTTGCTCATGCCACACAATTTCCCCAAAAACTTGATTGTCTCCCTGAGAGCCATTTTGGCTGCGTTATCGAGAATAGGGTCGAATCCCATCAGGATATGATGCGTGGGCGTCTCCGCGCGGGGCATTTCCAGGTTCAAATCTTTTCGGACAATGAGTTCGACTCTCGCGGACATACCACATTCCAAGGCCGACAGACAGCTCTCTCCATCCCCTTGGCAACCGTGTCCATCGCCTATGGCGAACAAAGCGCCGTCCTGGAATACGGGAAGATAGGCGCGAGAACCCGCGATGAGTTCCTTGTTGTCCATATTTCCTCCCCAGATTCCCGGAGGAGTGGATGGAACACGACCAAAATCATCAGGTGGAGCCACACCAAAATTCCCGAAATAAGGCCTAAGCGGCACCTTCACGCCTGCTCCCCAGTCACCCGTATTCGCCTCTTCGTCAATTTCCACAATCACTGTTCTTGAATATGGGAAATCTTCGGGCAAACCACCCGCCAGAGGCCGAATCACGTTAAAGCCCCAATCATAGCGCGGCCAGATATCCAGAAACCTCACTTCCAGGACATCTCCCGCCACAGCTTCTTCCACAGCAATGGGTCCCGTGAGGATGTGGCCGCCCAAGTCTCTTTTTCCGCTCTCAGCGATATGACGCAGGTTTTCAGACGCTCTTTCTCGAATGGGAGATTCAAGGGTCCTGATCCCCGGTTCCGTGTGAACTTCGAGAACATCGCCTGAAGCCACGGTGAGAACCGGAGAAAGATCGGAATCATAATAACCCCACTGAATGTTGTCGGGGTTTTGCGTAATCACGTGCTCGGGCAACGATGGCCCCTTCTAAAAATGAAACTCATTCAAATAAAGATTTGGGCAGCATGGCGTGAACGCCCTTGGTGCCATTCACAATTTGGGTGACGCGCAGATCGACCGCCAAGCTACACAATCTGTAGGCATCATCAGGGCTCATGCCGCGAAGCTCACCCAGGAATTGAATCGTCTCCCGTAAAGCCATCTTCGCCGCATTGTCCAGAATCGGATCAAAACCCATCAAAATGTAGTGAGATTCCGTTTCCGCGCGCGGCGTTTTGATGTTCATGTCCTTGCGAACGTTCATCACGAAAGTACCGATGAGACCCATCTCTATCCCGTTGATATTCGCCTCGCCGTCTCCCTGGCAGCCATGCCCGTCTCCCGCTGAGAATAAAGCGCCTTCATTGAAAATCGGCAAATAAATCGTCGAGCCGGCCGTAAATTCCTTACAATCCGTGTTTCCTCCCCACTCCCCGGGCGGAATCGTGGGCACACGCCCAAGCGCTGAAGACGGCGCTACCCCGAAATTCCCGAAAAAAGGCCCGAGCGGCACCTTGACCCCTGCTCCCCAGTCCCCCGTGCCGCTTTCCTCGTCAACCTCGACAACCACCATTCTCGTATAGGGAAAATCCTCCGGTAGACCGCCCACCAAGGGTCTGAATCCGTTGTAGCCCCAATCATAGCGGGGTTTGACCTCATGAATCTTGATTTCCAATACGTCGCCGGGCTCGGCGCCCTCGATGGCCACGGGACCCGTCATGATATGCGCCCCCAGGCTCGGCACCATGGTCTCCAAAATTTTTCTGAGATTTTCAGAAAGTCTCTCTGGATATTTTTCCAAAAAATCTTTCCGCCCTGATTCGGTTTTCACGACGAGCGTATCGCCAGAAGCGATTGTCATGACGGGAGCGAGGGTGGAATCATAAAACCCCCAATGGCAGGTATCGACAGTGGTATCCAGTTCATGCGTGGCCACAAGCGCTCCTCCTTCTTGGAATTGTAGCGCAAAGAACATCCCAGAGAATGTCATCGGACATCTGTTGAATCCCCGGGCGATACAAATCTGGGGATATACTCAGGATTCGCCACCGACTCTATCATCCAGCGATTTGAAGATCAAAAATCCATCGCCTGAAGCTGTTCAGGCAAGAACCGCATCTACGAGCGCAGGTAGAACATCACCCGTTTTTCCCTGAATCCGTATGTCCGCTTTGGCGTCAAAACGAGTGGGGCCTTCGTTTACGATGATGAGACGCGCCCCTGCTCTTCGGGCGCGCTCGGGCAAGCCGCCCGCCGGTCTCACCGCCAATGAGGAGCCGGCAACCAGGAAAACCTCGGCCTCCTGAGATGCCTCAACGGCCCGGGATAATTTTTCTGGAGATAACCCTTCTCCAAAGAAAACAGCGTCCGGTTTCAACAGGCATCCACAATCCTCGCATTTTGGTATTGTTTCATCGCCCTGAACCCGCGCGTGCACCTCGGGGCGAGGCAATTTGGCCCCACACCCCACACAAACGCACAGATGACTCGTCCCGTGCAACTCCACAATCTTCTCCGGGTCATGGCCCGCTTTTTGATGAAGGCCATCCGTATTTTGCGTCATCAGTAATTTCAAGCGATCCTGCCGGGACAATCTCGCCAAGGCGATATGTCCATCAGAGGGTAGTGCATTTCGGACCAGATCGTACCCATCTTGAGCGACTTCCCAGTAGCGTTTTTGTATGTCGCCAGAAGCCAGCCATCGGCGAATATCGAAATCTTTGGGGTCAAATCGATCCCAAATCCCTCCTTTGGACCTGAAATCGGGAATGCCGCTCTCGGTGCTTATGCCGGCCCCGGTAAGACACACCGTTGAGTTAGATTCCAAAACCCACGCCGCTGCTTTCTCGATGAGTTTTTTTTGGGAATCGTTCAATGCTTTTCCCCGGGTTGAAATAAATAATGGCAATAACAACAATGAGATGTGAAATGCAGCCGACAATTGATGTATGGTACGCAAGAATAGAGCGCATGCAAATCAAAAGTGATGAATCGTGGGGATACTGAAAATTGTATGACGCGAAAAAGCACTTGTTCAGATTGATACCGCTCTTCACCATATTCGCCATCGGGATAAGCCTGTCCGGCTGTAGCGACGCTTTCCTCCCCAAGGTGAAACCGGGTTCCGTCAAAATTCTAAAAAACGCCATCGCAGTGGAATTCACCCAATTGACCCGTGAGTTCGAGCAACTTGACCTCAAAGGCGACTTGGGACTTTGCGACCCCGTGCTCTTCGGAGTGGCGCGGTTCGCCGTTTATCAGGCAGTAGAAGAGAAAAGAACCGCCACTATGGCGCAACTGACACGGTTCATCATGCGGGCGCGCGCAGCCATAAGCCGTGCGAAAGAAAAGATGCAGAAAAAACAATGTGTCGACAAGGATGGCGATGGCCTTACCGATATCACGGAATATCGTAAATATAAAACGAAGCCTGACAATGCCGATACAGATGGAGATAAAGTTTCCGATGCCTTGGAAGTACGCCGGTACCGAACCAACCCACTCAAAGCGGATACGGATGGTGACCTTCTTGACGATGGAGATGAAATATCACGCGGCTTGAACCCATTACTCGCCGATAGTGATGGGGATGGATTCATTGATGGGATAGAAATCGCGCATAATTCGAATGCGCGCGATGCCTGTTCTCAACCCCTGGATGCCCAACGTCTGGACCGTCTCCGCGAATGCAGAGAGAAAAAGATTCACATCAGAAGATACCGGGTTCAAACACCCCAAAAACAAACTCCCAAACCCACACCTAAAGCAAAACAAAACCCAAAGAAAAAAAGAAGATTCAAGACCCAGGAACCAAAAATGATACCCTCTTCCAAGTCTGCCAAAAGATGGGCCCCAAACATCAAAAAAGCGAATTTCGAGGAGAAAAAACCGAAACAGCCACCTAATCACAATGGTTCGCACCCTGACCAAAAGGTACGGGCGACCCAAGCCCGCCGGGCGGATGCGGCTATTTCTTCAGTCCAAGAACCCCAAATGGAAACCACTCACGAGAAACAAAATGCCCTCACCACAACACGGACCCAAACGAATCAACGCTTGGTAAAAAAAATAAATCATGAGGAGCAACAAACAAAGACAAACCACAAAGAATCGCCAATTCACGCACCCATCGCGGCTTCTTTCGTGGAAAACGTCGAAAAGACAGAAAATCCCATCACGACTCCTTCCAAAACCAAGTCTCCAACGTCAGAGGAGAAAAAGCCTTCTCCACATGCTCCTCAGACCTTTCCATCCGCGACTTTCTTGAGGTTATGGTAGAGTCATTCATGATGTAGCCGCATTTTTCAGATGTGCCGGAGACTGCGCGACCATTTGATGAAGATCGGCCCGTCTCAGATGCCAATAATCATCGCATGGCGATTTGAATCGTTTTCAATATCAGAACAACGAAGAAAATAGGAGAAAAGAACATGGCGGAGCAGAAGACAATGTTGAACCGATTTAGCCGGCGTATCACCCAGCCGCCCTCCCAGGCCGCTTCTCAGGCAATGCTCTATGGTGCGGGGCTGGATGAAATAGACATGAAAAATCCCCAGGTCGGCATCGCCAGCATGTGGTGGGAAGGAAATTCCTGCAATTTTCACCTCAACCGGCTCGCTGAGTACATCAAACAAAGCGTGAATGCCGAGAAAAAAATGATCGGCCTTATTTTCAACACGATCGGGGTGAGTGATGGCATATCCATGGGCACGGAGGGCATGAAATACTCCTTGCAATCTCGAGACCTCATCGCCGATTCGATTGAAACCGTCGTTGGCGCGCAATGGTACGACGCCTTGGTCACGCTTCCCGGATGCGACAAGAATATGCCCGGCTCCATCATCGCCATGGCGCGGCTCGATCGGCCCAGCCTGATGGTCTATGGCGGCACCATCAGCCCTGGGTTCCTCAATGGGGACAAGTTGGATGTGGTTTCCGCCTTCCAGGCCTACGGGGAATATTTCTCCGATAAAATTGACGAAGAGCGCTTTCAGTCGGTTATCCGTCATGCCTGCCCGAGCGGCGGCGCTTGCGGGGGCATGTACACGGCGAACACGATGTCTTCATCAATCGAAACGCTGGGCATGAGCCTACCATACAGCGCATCGAATCCCGCTATGAGCGAGGCCAAGAAAAACGAGTGTCTCGATGTGGGAAAAGCCATTTATCATTTGCTCGAGAACGACATCAAGCCCAGTGACATCATGACGAGAGAAGCATTTGAGAATGCGATTACCATCATCATGGCGCTCGGTGGCTCAACCAACGCCGTCATGCACTACATCGCCATCGCCAAGGCCGTCGGGGTCAAACTCACCATTGACGATTTTCAGGATATCAGCGACCGAACACCCTACATCGCGGATTTGAAACCCAGCGGAAAATTCGTCATGGAAGACTTGCACGATGCGGGTGGCGTACCGGGCGTTCAAAAACTTCTCCTGAAAGAAGGCCTACTCCACGGCGATTGTCTTACCGTCACGGGCAAGACGCTTGGTGAGAATATCGAGGCCTTACCCGACCTCCATGCAGGGCAAAAAATTATCGTGCCGCTTTCCTCTCCCATCAAGAAAACAGGACACCTCCAAATCCTCTACGGCAATCTCGCCGGCGAGGGCGCCGTCGCCAAGATCACGGGAAAAGAAGGGGAGCGTTTCGAGGGTCCCGCGCGTTGTTTCGATTCCGAAGAGGATGCCCTCAAAGGATTGGAAGAAAAGAAAATTCAAAAAGGGGATGTCGTCATTATTCGGTATGAAGGCCCCAAGGGCGGCCCCGGAATGCGAGAGATGCTCACGGTTACATCCGCGATCATGGGTGCCGGCCTCGGGAACGACCTGGCGCTCATCACGGACGGAAGATTCTCTGGAGGCACCCATGGTTTTGTTGTGGGACACGTCACGCCCGAAGCACAAACAGGCGGCCTCCTCGCTCTCATTGAAGACGATGACACCGTTTTGATTGACGTCCAAAAACGCATCATGGAGCTCAAGGTGCCCGAGGACGAAATAGAGAGGCGGCAACAGAATTGGAGCGCCCCCCCACTTAAATTCACCAAGGGGACGCTCTACAAATATGCCAAGTGCGTATCTTCCGCCTCGGAGGGGTGCGTGACGGACGAATAGTCATTCATCATGAAAAAGAGGGGAGAAAACAACTCCCCTCTTTTTCATGACGACAATGCAAATCCAGGATGGATTATTTCTTCTTTCTCTGGTTGGCGAATTTTTCAAAATATCCCCCAATGGAGGAAGCTGCCCAGTCAAGCCCTATATCGTCCGCCTTTTGCAGCACCTCGTCTCCACCCATGTCATTTCCTTCCGCCAGATGAATCAGCGAGCAAATCCCGGCTCGCCCCACCCCTTTTCAGTGGACGAATACGGGACCATCTTTTCTGGCCTCTCGGAGCGCTTCATGGATTTCCCCGGATAACGCATCGTCCATGTTCGTGGCGTTCACGGGGATATGCACGAAGTTCATCTCCAAATCTTCCGCCGCTTTTCTCTCCTCCTCGGGTGGTAGCTCGGGCTCTTCCTCATCGGCAAAACGTAAATTCACCAGGGTTTTTATGCCCTTATTCGCCAGAGACTCCATATCCTTCCGTCCCGGCTGGCTCCCGAACGCCAGGTTTTCAGTCAACTCAAAGTAGTTCATGCCGTTTTTCCTTGTATGATGGCCTTATCCCCGCTGCACCAGTTCCCGGCACCGAAGCAAGCAGGTTACTTTTTCATTTTCCCCACCGCGCTTATAAATTCCGAGCAAATTGTTGAGCATTCTCTCTATGATGCGTCGCGGAGGGGTTTCCTGTAGAAATCGCATGTCGAAATGATATCCCAGTCCACGGACAATTCCCGCGCAATCTCCCACGCTCAAGCGTTTTCCCCGATCGAAGGGGTCCAAAAATATGGGTTCCTCATCACCTTGGTATTTGACGATAAAATGTCCCGGCATCCCGACTCCATGAAACGGAAGCCCCAATCGCTTGGCGAGAATCAAATACAAGGCGGAAAGTGATATCGGAATGCCCCGCCTGCGATCCAATACACGATTCATGAAACTGTTCTGCGCATCATAGTAATTATCCCGAGCGCCATCGAACTGAAGATCTCCGTGTAGATATTCCACGACTTCGGCGACAATCGCGTCGGCCGCACTCATGCCCTCCAGGCGTTCGCGCAAATGGTTCTCCATTCTCAGCAATTCGCCTTTTTTTATCTCCATGTCTTCGAGGGGGTGGCCGAAGGACGCCAACAAGAAACACGCATCTTCCAAATCCACATCTCTTATCGAAGAAAGAGACCAATCCGAAAAAGCGATTTCGATTTGCCCATAATGAAAATCCCTAAGCGATGGCGGCAACATCACCTCATTCGCTTGACGCTTTTTCAACATCCACAAGAGTTTCCTCTGTTCCTCGGTCGAGAATCCGGAAACCTGGCGGTCCAAAGCCGTCGTCACACTTTGCGAGCCATCACCCAACAAACGACAAACGGCCTCTAGTTGAGAATCGCTTAAAGACAAAATGGCGCCCCTTGTTTCAGCGGTCGTCTTTCCCTGGTCCTGCCCTCGAAGTATGGTATTATGATTTGAATATATCCACAATTTGCTATTGACAGGAGGAGTCGCATGCCCACTTACGCCGATGTGGTGGCGGACGTTCTTCAAAACGCGGGCATTGAATTCATTTTCGGGGTTCCTGGAAGCTTGAGTTCCGTCGAACTCATCGAAGCCGCCAGAAAGCGCAACATACGCTACATCCTCTGTAGCAACGAGAGCAGCGCGGCCGTGAAGGCGGGGACATATGGCATCATGACGGGACGGCCGGGGGTCGTGAGTACGGGGGTCGGCCCGGGGGCAGCGGCTGTCCTCCATGGAGTGGCGAACAATTATCTCGAACGCGCCCCATGCCTCATTCTGACCGACCGCTTTTCCGATGAGCAGTTTCGTCGCCAAGGCCGACAAAGGCTCGACCAGGATCGTCTGTTGCGCCCTATTACGAAAGGCACTTTCAAGCTCGCGAAAGACAACGCCGCGACAGCCATTAGACGCGCACTGGCTTTGGCCACCCAAGGAAGGCCGGGTCCGGTGCACGTGGACCTTCCATACGACGTCATGCTGGCGAGCGCCGAAGAAAGCGATTTTCCGCCCAGGGAGAAACCGCAAAAATATATGGGGCGCATCGGGTCGGCCCACCCGGGCATTAGCGCAACTACCACCGCGATTTCAGGGTCGCAAAACCCGGTAGTGATAGCAGGCCTTCAGGTAAACCGCTCGGGGCGAGAAGCGGAAAAGGAATTCATCTCTTTCGCCGAGAAACTAGGAGCGCCGGTTCTCGCCGCACCGTCGGCGAAGGGTGTCTTGCCGGAAAATCACCCCCTCGCCATGGGAACCTTCAGAGGCGCCCCCTCCGAACGGGAATTGATAGACAAATCAGACTTATTCATTTTGGTCGGCTTCGATACGGTGGAAGTATTCGCCCCCGGGCATTGGAACTATCCCCAAAAAGTGATCAATCTGGATGAAGTACCGCATCTCGATGATTTGATTCGGCCCGAAATAGAAGTGGTCGCTGATCTCGCCGATATCCTCAGAGAGTTGAGCGTCTCTGTCTCCGCCAACCATGCCTGGAACACCGAGGAGATGGATTCTTATAAAAAAATGAGGCAATCCGCCTTGTTCCCCACCGGAGAAGGGTTGATGCCCGGCGCCGTCATTCGGATTGCCCGGGAATGCCTCCCCGACAACGGCATCATGACCGCCGATGCAGGAAGCCATAAAGTCCTGGCCAACGACATCTGGGAGACGAGACGTCCTTTGGGTTATCTGACCTCCAGCGGGCTGGGTTCGATGGCGGTCGCCATACCGGCCGCCATGGCCGCTAAAGTAACGGAACCAGATGCGCCTGTTGTTTGCCTTACGGGGGATGGTGGTTTTCTCATGCGAATTGGCGACATGGAAGTCGCTGTTCGCGAAAATATCCCCTTCGTCGTCGTCGTATTCAACGACCGCTATCTGAATCTGATCAAAATAAAACAAGACAACCGATCTTTCCCGCGCTTTGGCACCGAGTTTCGCGATTCTGATTATTCATACGTCTCGAAAGGATTGGGCTGTGAGGGCGAAAGAGTTTTCACGGAAGAGGAGTTGAAAGATGCCCTCAAGCGGGCATTTTTGTCCGATAAACCCTGGGTGATTGACGCAGTCATCAATCCCGATGGCTATATGGGGTCAAAAGATGTTCGCGCAGAATAATGAAAATTTTTTGCTTGACACAAACCTCTCAACAAAGCATGTTATACAATATCTCCGTGAACTAGGTGGGGGAAGTTTAGATTTCCCTGTGAATCAGATGTCCAGGCTGATGCCGGGCATAATATCCTCGACCCTATAAGGGGGTCTCGCGCGGGAGGATTGTAGGTGCCAGAGGGAACAGTAAAGTGGTTTAGTGACAAAAAGGGATATGGTTTCATTTCTCGGGAAGATGGCGACGACATCTTCGTTCACTTTTCAGCGATCGTTGCAGATGGATTTAAATCTCTGAAAGAAGGTGAAAAGGTTACATTCGAGGTCACCCAAGGTCCCAAAGGACTTCAGGCGGCGAATGTAGCAAAACAAGAAGAGTAATTTCCCCCGCTATCGTATCTTTTATCGAGGGCAAGCTACGCGCCGGCCCTTACATACTCCAGGATCGTCTCTGCGGCTTTGTCCCCGCTTCGCACCGCACCCTCCACGGTGGCCGGCAGACCTGTGCGCGTCCAGTCTCCAGCCAAAAAGAAACCCTCTACAGGCGTTTGGGTGTCCATCCGGGAGCTTTGTTCGGCCACCCCGTTCGCCCAGGTAGCCGCACGCTCTCGCACCATTACAATACCTCGAATACGGTTACGGGGAATTATGCGGCTCAGGCAATCTCTTGCAGAAGATTCCATGGTCGACCGATCCCTGGATGCGATGGAATCCTCGGCTCCGGCCAACAGACACACCAGATTCCCCCCTCTTTCTGCAACAACATCAGGACGAAACAGCCAATCCCAGTCTTCATCCAAAATGGCTTCAAAACGAGGTCCCTCATCCGGCTCTTCAAGCCAACAATATGCGCTGGCGATAGGCCCCGGGCGTAGTTTCCCCAGATTCGAAAAGGGCGTTTGTCCATTGAGTTCCCGGCCCAACAATCTAGCCAGAACGTCAGGCGGCACGGCAGATATAACTGCGCCTGCCCGTAAAATCTCACGTTTCCTCACAAGCACACCGTTTATTTTTGTATTTTTCACATCAAAACCAAGGGCGGGCTCCTGAAGTCTCACCTCTCCGCCCAGGTGCTCGATGTGCTGCGCCGCTCTGTTCGCCCACAGCGTGCTCAGCGCCTTCATCGGCACGCCCAGGGCAGCTCCTTTCGGGCCATGGGCGAAGGCTTCGCGGATCACGGCCGTGAACAACTGCGCACTTCCCTGCTCCAAAGGCAAGTTTAATACCGCGCGCGCAAACGGCTCCCAAAACCAACGCACCGCCTCATCCTTCTGGCCAAGGCGCTTGAGCATTTCACGCATGGATTCATTTGGATTCCCGGTATTCGATTTTGAAATGATCTTCGAAAGACCTCTCAGAAGATTCATTTTCTCCAAAAAGCCCGGCCCCCGCCACCTGAGCAAACCCCGGAGTTGCGCAAAAACCCCTCCACTCTCCGGAAACAACAATTTCGTCCGTCTGGATGAATCCGCTTCGCGAATACGGTAGCTCACCTGCAAGGAAGGAGAGAAGAAAACATCATCTGCGGCGCCCACCCTTTCCAGCAGAGAGCGAAGCGCCGGATTCGCCGCCATAAACAAATGCGGACCCCAGTCCAACTCCAAACCCGTGGGTGCGTGCATGAAGCTACGCGCCCGGCCCCCGAGAAGCTTCCCCGCCTCGAGCACCACCACTCTGATGCCCGACTCGGCAAGGCGCAAGGCGGCGGCCAGGCCTGCGGCGCCGGCTCCGACAATGATAACCGGCCGCTCAAAACCGATAGGTGGAGGCATTTATGATTCCAGAAAACAGCGGAGCGCTTCTTGCAGTTTTTCCCTGGACTTCAGTGAAGGCCGATAATTCATGTGCCGAAAATGATTCTCATCCATTTCACTTAGAAGCCTCCTGTATATCCGTCCCATGATTCTGGCAGGAAGAAGGTTCTCTTTTTTCTCATGACGCAACGCCTCATTCGCCCGCTCGTAATATCCACGCGCCCGATGCGCCAGAAACCGAAGAAGACTCAAAACCTGAGAAGTATCTTTTTTGTCTCTCAGATCGGAGACTGTTACGCCATATTTTTCCATTTCGCTTTGCGGAATATAAAACCGTCCCTGTTCCGCATCCTCCCAGACATCTCTTAAAATATTCGTCATCTGAAGCGCCCTTCCCAAACAAACGGCATAGTCTTTCGCAAATTCCGATTTCGCGCCGAAGATGCCCAGACACGCCAGCCCTACTGCAGAAGCCACCTTGTCGCAATAATTTTCAAGCTCTGTGAAATCTTCAAATCGACTCTCCTCCAAATCCATCGCCACGCCGTCACAAATTGCGCGAAAATGCTCCGGCGGCAAGTCGTATTTTTGCGCCGCCCACGCGAGTTCCCCAATTATCGGATGGGATGGACTCTCCTCGCACAAATGAGCCAGCGCTTCCTTCCATTCGCGCAGCGAGTCTTTTTTGCCGGGTATCTCGCCCGGCTCATCGGCGATGTCGTCGGCCATGCGGCAATACGCATAAACTGCTGTAATTGCGCGCCTTTTCTCTGCGGGCAGGCTGAAAAAAGATAGATAAAAATTCGACTTGCTCGCGCGAATAAACCAACGGCAATACGCGCGGTTCAACTCTTCTTCCGCATCCAGATCCACATTGGATTCGAGTCGGTAGACCGGGCGAAACGCCGCGAGCAACGATCTGGCCTTATCCCAACGATTCAAAATCGGAGAGCCTGAGCAAACGTTCCACTTCTCGCGGGAAATCGAGTCCAGCGCCGCGACTCCGCCGCGCCATATCGAACGAAGCTCACGACCCAATGCGCCGCGGGTCCGGTACAGGAGCGGTAAACCTTGTCTGAAGAGACGCTTCGTCCTTTGTATCTGAAAAACCAGAAATGCGCGCAGTTGAGGCGTCGCCACGTCTGCGATCAAATCAGCCCCGGATACGGCGAATTTTTTCATTTCATCCTGAGGCATGTAGATGATGCCCCGTTCGGCATCTTCTTTTACATCCTGCAAATGATTCACAATCTGCAAGGCCGTGCATATGGCATCCGAAGCACGGAGGGCTTCCTCATCTCGTATCCCGTGCAGCATGAGAACGATTCGCCCGACAGGATCCGCCGATCGGCGGCAATAATCGAGCAAGGCTTCATAGTTCGGGTACCGGAGAACCGTGACGTCTTGTTTGAATGCCGAGAGCAGATCCCGAAAAGGCTGCAAGGGCAAATCAAATTGCTGAATCGTGTGAGAAAGCGCCATGAAAACGTCCGCTTCCGCAACCCCTTTCTCGGCCAAAACGAGTTTTTCTTCCCACTCATCGAGACGGGCGAGGCGCTCATGGGCGGGCCTGGTCGTATCCGCGATGTCATCAGCCCCCCTGGCGAACGCGTATACCGCGGCGACATGCGGCCGTATCTTCGCCGGCAGCAATTTCGAGGCGACGGGGAAATTTTCGTAATGGCCAGCTACGATTTTCATGCACGCATCATAAGCGGCGCTTAAATCCGCCTCCGAAACATTCTTTGCCCCATTATCCGAAACCCCTGTTTCTTCGCCATTCATGAGAGATTCTATCAACCGGGCATCCGCCGGCAGGAAATTAAAATCCCCCAAGGAGGAAGGATGCACCCATTTATGCCTGCTCACCCCTAAATTCTTCGCCGCCCCGCTTTCCCATTCACAATCATAAAAACGAAGGTGCACACTTCTATCGGGATAACGATGCCGGGTCTCCCAATGAAGACGACCAACGCGCACTTCGATCCCAAGTTCCTCACAAATTTCCCGGTGCAAGGCTTCCTGGGGATTTTCGCCACACTCTATTTTACCGCCAGGAAATTCCCAGAGACCCGGCATGTGTCCACCCGCCGGACGCCGGCAGATGAGAATGCGCCCCTCATTCCAGATAATTCCGGCGGCGACGCTTAGCTCTAAAGCAGGAGCTTCATCTTTCATTCAGGCTCCATGGGTTTAATTCCGCGCAGCTTCATCTTCTGTATATCCCGATATTCTTCTTAGAATACTGGAAAAAACAATGGGCTCCGCCATGGGTAACGCTTCGGCTAGTTCTTTTTCATCCGAAAAGTGCTCGCCCGGCAGGACCAATCCCGGCATTCGCAGCTTTATGGAATCCTTGGAGAACGGCCACGGGAAAATTTCCAAATCATCCACGTTTGCGGTTTTCACCTTCAAGCCACTTCGCGTCAAGGGATGGACGGCGTCATCGGGCGGTGTAATTTCAGGTGCCCGGCACGCCAGGAGGGACAAGGTATCGCAAACCCCGAGCAAGGACACGGAATTTTCAATCGCATCTCTGTGTTCCGGCCCAATGAGGGCGTCCAGCTTTTCCTGCCGCTTCAATTCAGCATGAATGAACCCGTTCAACACTCTTGAAACTTCTCGCGGAGCACCCCCCCTCCCTCCAGCGGCGAGAGAAGAGAAATGGAGGCTGACCAAATAACCGGCAAATGGATGAAAAGACGCGCAAGAATCTACCCCCTCCGCCCATATTTCTATCGCCTTGTCCGCCGTGATGCCAAAAAAACTATAAGGCAGTTTCGTCATTTCATCCCATTTCGGCGTGGCGTCCGATCGGCACCACCCGACGTCATGGTTGTCGACAGCGAACAAAACCTTCTCTCTGAGTTCATCCGGGGGGGGAGGTAGCGATTCAATCCCTGCCCAGTTCCGCGCAATCGTACCTGCTGCCCTGGCGTGGTCATGCTGAGAGATGAGGCGAACATGATTATCTCGTGGACGAACTATCATTTGAGACACCACAGAAACGGCGGCGAATACACCCTCAGTGCGTCGACTTTCCCGGTCCAAATCCCTCGAAACATTGTATTTCGCCGACAAAAAATGTAACAACCACCACTGCGGCAAACAAGAGAAAAACAAGTAAATGTAGCATCTACTTGAACAAACGTGTGCAAAACACATAATTTTGCTACAAGTCAGTATATATTCTGATCCTGGAAATAAGGAAATCGCGCTAAATCATGAGTCAAAAAAATTCGCCGCAGGACCCCGGTTCTGTCGGCCTTGCGAAAACACATACGATTACCCTTCCCGAGCCGTTCCAGACCGATTCGGGCGAAACATTGCCCGAAATCCACGTTGCCTACGAGACATACGGAGAACTCTCCCCGAGTGGTGATAACGCGGTTTTGGTTATCCACGCTCTAACGGGCGATGCGCACGCAGCCGGCTTCCACAACCCCGATGATCCGCGTCCGGGCTGGTGGGATCCGATGATCGGCCCCGGTAAGGCCATCGACACCCGAAAATACTTTGTCGTCTCCTCGAATAACCTGGGGGGATGCTCGGGAACTACCGGACCCACTTCCATCAATCCCGCCACGGGCCACGCTTATAATACCGCCTTTCCCGTGATTACGGTGGAGGACACGGTCCGGGTCCATAAATTACTTCTTGAGCGTTTGGGCGTAAAGCGCCTCAAAACGGTTATCGGCGGTTCGCTCGCCGGGATGCAAACCCTGGAATGGGGCTTGCGCTACAGCGACTTCTGCGACTCCGTTATACCGGTCGCAGGAGCCGCACGCTTAGACCCGATGGGAATAGCCTGGGACAAAATCGCCCGCAGGGCCATCATGGCGGACGGCGGTTGGGAAAACGGCGACTACGCCTCCGGCAAAGGGCCACGCAAAGGTCTAAGCGCGGCGCGCATGCTGGCCCACATTACCTACCTGAGCAAGGGAATCATGTGGGAGAAATTCGGCCGCGATATTCGAGATAAAGACAAAATGCTGGACGACATCGCCTCGCGGTTCGAAGTGGAGAGCTACCTCGATCACCAGGGAGACAAATTCGTTGATCGTTTTGACGCGAATTCATATCTGTATATATCCCGCATGATGGATCTATACGACGCTTCCCTGGGTTTCGAGAGCCTCGAAGCGTCCTTATCCCGGCTGAAAACCAAATGTATGCTCGTATGCTTCATATCCGATTGGCTCTTCCCGCCGGAGAGAAGCATGGAGATAGCCCAGGTTCTCCAAAAACTGGATCAGGAAATAGAGTTGCACACGGTGGAATCCACCTATGGGCACGATGCTTTCCTAGTTCAATACGACAAACTCACCGAGATCGTCGGTGGTTTTCTGGCCAGACTCGAAAACGGCGGCCAAATCGGCATCAACGCGACTCCCATACCCCGGGGATGCAACCGGCTCGTCCTCTCCATACCGGGTCATTGCGCAGATAAACCCATTCTGTGGGAACTCGGCAAAAAATACTCGTTTTCCATCAACATCATGCGGAGCGAATTGGATGCCCAATCCGGGTGGCAGGTATGTGAATTCGATGGAAACGAGCAGGAAATCGCACAAGCGGTGACGGAACTCCGAAATATGGGGATTTGGGTCGACCCAGGCGGGCATGACGCCATCGACCACGACCGCGCCGAAGTGGTATAAATCGAAAATTGCGGCTATACATTCACCGGCATTCAAGAAGTCCATTAAAAACAAGACGGAGGCAACGCCATGGGTGAGTTGAAAGAACCGATTGTTGTGGTGAAATACTCGGATTACACCTGACCATTTTGCTACGTCGCCACCGTTGGTGGCACGCCTGTAATTGAAGAAGACCCCGATGTGGTCGTCGAATGGGTCAGCTGGGAGGGAAGGCCCCCGGGGCGGGAGTTCGCCGGCTACTCTCCCGAACGGAAAAAAGAAAGTTACGAGACGAACCACAAACCTCTCGCCGATAAGTACGATGTGCCCATCCGGGTCGCCGGAGCCGACTACCGCACCACCAACCTCCACATGGCCACCTATTACGCGCGGGACAAGGGGAAATTCAAGGAATTTCGGGACCGCTGCTACAAGGCCCGCTGGGTGGAGAACCTGAACCTGGAGGATCTGGATGTCATCGCCAAACTCGGTGAGGACGTGGGCCTGGACGGGGAGGAAATCAAAGCCGTCATCGCCGAGGGACGCTACATCGGCGCACTGCACAGCCAGCGCGCCCAGGGAAAAGGTCTGGGTATCTTCGGAATCCCCACGTTCGTGGTGGAGGGAAAGCTCTTTTGGGGAAAAGACGTTATCGATGACGTCAAAACCGAGGTCGCCCGCGTGAAACAGGAACGGCTGAAAAAGGAAAAAGAAGAGAGTTAAACCGCACTCCCGGGGCTCCGCTCCGCCCATACGAATGAATGAAACACCCTGCTCACCGTGGCAGGGTGTTTTTTCTTCCGCCTTTTTGCCCTTTCACTCCCGATTCGATAAGGTGGAAGTTCTTTATCCACCATATGAGGAGAAAATCCGATGGCGCAATTCGATGGGGTTGTGATCGGGGCGGGACATAATGGATTGGTATGCGCGGCTTACCTCGCCCGGGCCGGACTCAAAGTCGCCGTTTTGGACAGTGAACCCGAAATCGGCGGCGGATCGAGCACCAAGGATTTCCTGCTGCCCGGCTACCGCTCCAACATGCACGCGAATTTTTTCATCGGTCTCGATGATTTTCCCATCATCAAAGACCTGGAGTTGACCAAATACGGGTTCAATTGGCTCACGCCCGACGTGCAGCATGCCACGCTGTATCGTGACGGTACGGCTATCCTGCTGCATCGGGACCCGAAAAAAAGCGCGGCGTCCATCTCTAGATTCTCTCAAAAAGACGCGGAATCATACGTCTATCTTCACCGGCGATTCGCCGTGGAACTCGCCCCTCTCCTGCGCAGTTTTTTGTTCCATCCGCCCTTGCCTCCGGCCGAAATCGCCTCTCGCATGGAAAGCGATGCGGGACAGGAGATTTTGAGCTTTGCGAAGATGTCGATTTTCGAGGCCATCGAAACACATTTCGAGCATCCCAAAATGCGGGCCTTGTTCTTCCTGTTCGCTCACGCCATCACGGTGGAGAACGCGCCGGGCACGGGTATTTTTCTCCCGAGTCTGTTTTCCACCCACACGACGCTCGGGCTTCCGGTGGGAGGCGCGATGCAACTGCCTTTGGCGCTCGAGCGCATCGTCATCAATAACGGAGGCGTTGTCTTAAGGAACAGCCATGTGCGGGAAGTGATACGGGAAAACGGCCGAGCGACGGGCGTCATGCTAGATAACGGGGAAAAGATGACGGCGACGCACTTTGTCGCCTCGAGCCTCAATGCGCCGGCATCCATCAAGATGGCGGGAGAAGACGCGTTTCCCGATGAAGTCAACGAAAAGGTGCGAAACTGGGACTGGGGTTTTCATTCCCTGAGCACATTGCATCTCGCCCTTGCAGAAATCCCGCGATATACCGCAGAGAATTTCGACTCCGATGTGGGCGAGGCGTACAACATCATCTTCGGTGCGGATTCCGGCGAGGAGATGGCTGAAAACACGCAAGAGCGCAAAAGCGGCCTCCTCCCGTCGCGCCCGATGGGCAACGGCTCATGCAACAGCCAGCACGACCCCTCCTATGCGCCCCCCGGCGGACACGTCGCCTTCTGGTGGCCGGGAGCACCCTATGAACTGAAAGACGGTGGTCCCCAGAGGTGGGATGAAATAAAAGAGGAATATACCGAGCGCCTGGTGGACGTATGGCGAGGCTACGCTCCGAATCTCACGCCCGAGAACGTTCGCGCGGCGGATATCTACACCCCGCTCGACGTGGAACGCGGAAACAAGAACATGGTCCGGGGCGGGGTGCGCATGGGGGCGTACATTCCCGAACAATTGGGGATCAACAGACCCCACCCCCTGCTCTCGGGCATGCGGACTCCTCTGGAAGGGTTTTATCTGTGCAGTTCGAGTTGCCAGGGAGGCGGTTTGAACGGAGCGCCCGGCTATAACGCGGCCGGCGCAATTGCGGATGATTTGGGCGTCGAGAAATGGTGGGAGCCGCTTCCTGCGCCTGCGGCGCCCGCAAGCTAATTCTGCGTTTCGGGGATCATCACCACCGCCTCGATCTCCACAATATCGTCCTGGTTCAGCCCGCTCACTTCCACGATGGTGCGCGTGGGGAGATTCGGCCCGAAGTATTCCTCATACAGCCGGTTGATGGCCGGGCGATGGGCATCCATATCCCTCACGTAGACGACGGTGGAAACAAAGGTCGCAAGCGACCCTCCCGCCGCCTCCGCAATGGCTTTCAGGTTCTCGAAAGTCCTTCTGGCGCGCGCATCTATGGTTCTTTCAACGAGTTCCCCGGAATCCGGGTCGATGCCGCGTTGACCGGCGATGAACAGCAGATTCCCCACGCGGCGCGCTTGAACGAAAGGGCCGGTGGGTGAAGGCGCAAGGTTTGTTTGAATGGTTTGAGGCGACTCCAAGGCGTTCCCCCGATTTGAACGCTGGAAAAACTGCCCGATGGGACTCTCTACCGCATCGCTATTTTTTCTTGCCCTTGGGCAACTCCGCCGGAAAAGCGATCTTGAGCCATTGCTGGGTGAGTATCGTCGCGGCATTCTCATCTTTTCCCGGAATGAATGCGATGGGCTCCCTGGGTTGGTCTCCATCCTGCTCGAGCATAAAGACATCCACGCCGAACCCGTACAGATCATGCTCACGGGCTTCGAGGTTATATTTCACCCCATTGTTCGTCAGTTGGTTCATCTCGGATTATCCTTTCAAAGTCGCTGGCGAAAACTCGACGATGACGATTTCAACGCTCCCTATCATAGTGGATGGCATGAACCCCCGTAAAGTTTAGAAGGCGATCTCAAACCCATTTTTCATCAACGCCTCGTTGGCTCACATGCCAGGCCCGATAGTCCGGCCCGAAACACCGCGCCCCTGGAGCCCATCTGCCTTGACCCCTCCTGGGGCCTATGATAAACGCAAAAACCATGGGCCGTTAGCTCAGCGGCAGAGCGCTGCCTTCACACGGCAGAAGTCACTGGTTCAAATCCAGTACGGCCCACCATTTTAATTTTGTACAGCACTCAACGGAAAACGACAGTTCCTAGATGTCGATGCCGTCCAGAAGTTCTTTCATCTGTATTTTTCTTCCCTCTTCCGCCGAGCGGCACGAACCCTCCACCAATGCGAGGGCATAAACCGCCTCGCGAGGACCGGTTTCGGGGGCAGCGCCCGTGCGGGCGCAATCGGCGAATTCTTCCACCTCATCAATTATCATATCCGCCATTTCAGGCACGGGCAGGTCCGTCCAACCGGCTTCGCCCGCCATTTGAATCGCCAGCGTCGTCTCATCGTTGGTCCGGTGGGCCAGGGTGATGTTTTCCCGCACCATCTCGAGAGAAACCACCGCCTGGGTGCCGTGCAACTTGAGCGTGAATACGCCCGGCGTCACAAAACTCGTCATCAGGGTCGAAACAGGACCTCCTTCGTGCTCGGTAATCGTCATCGTCACGTCATCGATCTCTGCCGGCGTGGCCAGTTTTTTGTGAATCCCCGTTACGCTCACTGGCTCCCCCAACAGATAGTTCAGCGTGTCGCAGTGGTGAATCCCCATCTGTATGAGGGGGCCGCCCGGGCACTCATCCCGGAAAAAACGCCACTTCTCGGGGGTGAAAAACTGCCCCATGTGGTTTGAAAACACCGCCTCCGCCCAAAGCGGTTTGCCGATGGTTCCGTCTTCTATCAACGCACGGATTTTCCGGTGTCCCGCCGCGCGCCGATAGCAATGGCCCACCGCCAGGGTCTTGTCAGACGCCCTCCAGGCTTTCAGCACTTGGGGCGCCTCGGCGAGCACGTTCGTTATCGGTTTTTCCACCCAGACGTGCTTCCCCGCCTCGAGCGCGGAGACTATTTGATCCGCATGTACTTTGTTGGGCGTGGTGAGCAGAACACCCTCTACATCGGGATTCTCGAGTATCGCCTCATAGCTCGACGCCGCCTCGCATCCATGTTCCCTCGCGAACGAAGCGCGTTTCCCCTCATTGCGCGTGTAGCAAGCGATCAAGTCTATCTTCTCGCTTCTGCGCAGGGCGTCGGCTATCGGCGTCGCCCACCACCCGAGGCCCACAAGGGCCGTTCTGAAACTTTCCTGAGACATAAAAAACTCCTCGTTTTCAGCATCTGATTCCTAAAAAAAATGACTCCTTTGGGGATGCGAACCCCCACATGAAAAACATCAAATCCGTATGCGCCGCCAAGCAGAGGACGCCGCCTATCCTTGCGGAGGCGCTTCACATCAAATTTATCGGGTCCACGTCCACCGCCAGGCGAACGGAGGAAAAAGCCGTTTGCCCGTCAAATTCCGCCCCCAGCGATTTGATCGCCTCTCCCAGGCGCTTCGATGTCCTGGCCTTCAGGATCATATGATATCGCCATACGCCGCGAATTCTCAAAAGAGGCGCAGGCGCAGGACCCAGGTACTCGATCCCGCCCGTATCGCCGGCGCGCCCGGCCGCCCCGGCGCCATACCTCCTCAAATAAGAGGCCGCCCATTCGCCGGATTTCGCGGCAAGATCCTTGTTTTTCGACTCGAAACGCAGCCTGGCCAGGCGTCGATACGGCGGGTAGCCCATCCGCTCCCTCGCCAGCGCTTCTCTCTTGTAAAACCCGGCGTAATCATGCGTACGAGCGCACTGCACCGCAAAATGATCCGGCCTGAACGTCTGGATGAGGACCTCTCCCGGCAAATCGGCGCGGCCCGCCCGGCCGGCCACCTGCGTCAATAGCTGAAAAGTCCGCTCGCTCGCCCTGAAATCCGGCAGATGAAGCCCGACGTCGGCCACCACGACGCCCACGAGCGTCAATTTCGGGAAATCATGGCCCTTCGCCACCATTTGCGTCCCAATCAATATGTCGATTTCTCCGTTTCGCATGGCGCCGAATATCCGCTCGTATGCGCCTGCCCGTCGGGTGGTGTCGCGATCCAGGCGTTGCACGCGTGCTTCGGGGAATCGCGCCCTTACGGCCTCCTCCACGCGTTCTGTCCCCACGCCGAAATAACCCACGTGCTCGCTACGACACGAAGGGCACCTATTGGGTGGATGCGCGCTGTAATCGCACCAATGGCACTGCACCCTTCCCCCGCCGTCACGGTGAAAAGTCAAGGGGATGGAGCAATTACGACACTGAAGCGCCTCGCCACAATCACGACAAAGGATCACCGAGGAGAACCCGCGCCGATTCAGGAACAACAGCGTCTGCTCGCCCCTCGCCAGCCGCTCTTTGATGGCCGCCACCAAATCGCGCGTCAAAAGCTCGGGCGTCTTGGGATCGGAGCCCGCCTCTTTTCTTAAATCCACCAATCGCACTTCCGGCAAAGTTCCCCCCGTGGGTCGATACGACAACGTGCGAAGGCGGTAGCGACCGCTTCTGGCGCTCGTATAGCTTTCAATCGACGGCGTCGCCGAACCCAGCACAACCGGAACCCCCAAATTTCTGGCGCGCACGATTCCGGTATCGCGCGCGTGGTAGCGAGGAGATTCCTCCTGCTTGTAGGAGCCGTCATGCTCCTCATCCACCGCAATCATCCCCAGGTTCGGAATCGGAGCGAAAACGGCGGACCTCGTGCCCACGACAATGGGCGCATCCCCATTCTTGATTCGCCGCCATTCGGATATGCGTTTTTTCTCCGAATAGGCGCTATGCAGACAAGCCACCAGATGACCAAAACGCTCCTGAAACCGCCCCAACAGTTGGGGGGTCAGGCCGATTTCCGGCACGAGAATCAGAGCGCCCGACCCGTTCTCGAGAGCTTTCCGGGCCAGTTGGATGTAGACTTCCGTTTTACCGCTTCCCGTGACGCCGTGAAGAAGCGTCACCGAAAATTTCCTTTGTTGAATATCCCTGCTCACCAATTCGAGCGATTCTTTCTGCTCCTCCGTAAGTACCGGGGAAGGAGCATCAGGCCGTGGGCTTCGGTCGCGCACGTCCTCTTCATCGGGAACGAGGTCTTCCTCCACCTTGATCCATCCTTTTTTCTCCAAAGCCGCGCATGCAGCGCGCGCCCCTTTCGAGAAGGCTTCCAGCTTTTGTATTTGCATCCGCCCATCTTCGGCCTTATCCAAAAGGCGCAAGATTTCCGCCTGCCGCCTCGCGCGTTTTTCCAAATCCTTCAGATCATCCCCTCCAGGCTTCTTGCAAAGGCGCGCGTACTTGGCCTTTTTCGTTCTCGAACCACCCACGGCATCGACGGTTTTCTCCACGAAGCCCGCATCGAGAAGGCCCATGAGTTCCGGGCGCGTCCCGTGCCCGAACGACGCCGTAAGGGAGTTGATGGTTCTAGGACTTTTGCGAAGCGCAACCAGAATGCGCGCCTTGAGACTTCCCCTTCCCTCCTGGGGTTTCAGTCCGGGCAAGCCGAGGCCGCCTTCCGCGAACGCGGCCTCGCGCCTGCCCGACTCACTCAGCCGGTAACGCTCTACGGTTTTCTTCTCCTTGTGGGAAGGCAGCGCGTATTTGAGGGCTTCCCCCCAGCCGCAACAATAGTATTCCGCCACCCATCTGGTGAGTTCCAGAAGTTCCGGCGTGAGCAATGGCTCATCATCTATCATCTCCAAAACGGGTTTTATCGAGGCAAGCTCCACCCCGGAGGGCGGGCTCTCTCCCGGTGGGTGGACGATGTATCCCGTCAGCTTCCTGTTTCCCAGCGGCACGAGTACGCGCAGCCCGGGTGCGAGGCGCTCTGTAAATTCAGGGTCTACCCGGTAGGTGAGCGTTTTGAGCTGCGGGACGCTGAGCGCGACTTCGACATAAAGACTTCCCGGTTCTTGCGCTTTCGCGGCCTCTTTATTGATGATGTATTTCACGGGTGAGGCGTCCCGCCATCCATGATGGTCTGGAGGTGATCCCTGGTGAGATTCCGCCCGCTCAGGATTCCGGCGACTCGCTTGCCCTTCAGGTCCATTTTCATGGCGGCCGCCGTCGCAGCGGCGCCTGCGCCTTCGGCGATGAGGTGCGCTTCCGAGACGAGCAGACGAATGGCGTCGCACAATTCCTCCTCGCTCACCATCACGATTTCATCCACATATCGCCTCATCATCGAGAACGTCAGTTCAAAAGGGATCCTCGTGGCGAGACCATCCGCAAAGGTGTCCGCCGCCGGCTGGGGCAGCATTTCCCCTGCGTAAAAACTCTTGAAGAACGCCGGAGCGTTTTCCGCCTGCACCCCCACAACGTGCACTTTTGCGTTGATGTGTTTGGCGACGAGGCCCGCGCCGCACACCCCGCTCCCCCCGCCGAGGGGCACGATGATTACCTCGACTTCCGGTTCGCGTTCCATGATTTCGAGCGTTTGGGTCGCCACGCCCGCGATGAGGTGCGGCTCGTTGGCCGAATGAACATAGCGCATACCCCGCGCACCAGACTGCTCCTCGCACCACACCCTGGCGTCATCGAAATCCTTGCCCACAAACGCGACTTCAGCCCCCAGCCTCTCGATGGCCGAAATTTTATCCGGATTGGCTCCATTCGGCGCCGCCACCAATGCCCTGACCCCGAAAATCCGCGCGGCATAGGCGATGGACTGTCCGTGGTTGCCGGTCGACGCCGTGATGAGGCCCGTTTTCTTCTCATCCGCCCCAAGCTGGGCGACGAGATTCACGCCACCCCGCACCTTGAATGCGCCGATGGGCTGCATGGACTCGAATTTCATGAAATACCGGCACCCCAAGCGCTCCGAGAGCACCGGCACCTCGTGAAAGGGTGTGGGCTGCAAATATGCGGCAATGCGTTGTTGCGCCGCCAAAACATCATCAAATACAGGCTCGATCATGATTCCTCCGGTGGTGGGCATATCCCGTATTCTTATAGCAAAATTTACGCCGCCGGGAGCCATCATAAAACGAGAAAAAGACGGTTTTTTCTATCCACCTGAAAACTTGAGCATTACACCTCGTTGCGCCCGTGATAGAAGAGGGGCCATCCCGGCGGCTTTCGCCCGAAGATGCGGATGTTGACCCCCTTGGTCGCGCGACCTAAAATGCCTTGCGCCTAAAAACGATTACATTGCCGTGGAGGTTTATTATGAAAAGCGCCCTGGAAATAGCGATGGAGAAAACTTCCGCCATCGGAGAGAAAGCGCGCCAGGAACTGGAAAAACTCACCCCCGGGCAAAGGGACAAAATCGAGGAAATCAAAAAAATATACGAGGGGAAAATCGCCGAAAAAGACGTTCTCCACCAGCAGGAATTGCTAAAAATGACCGGAGGCGCTCCCATCGAAGCCGTCGAGGCGCAACTCGAACCCGAGGCCAGAGAGGCGCTGGGCGCATTCCGCCAGAAATTTCGGGACGAGCGCGAGGCGCTCGAAGCAGAGCGCGACGAGAAAATAGAAGCCGTCAAACAAGAAAGTTGACCATCCATGAGCCGTGTTGCGATTGTCCGTTGTCGAGATTATGAGAGAGCGCGCGTAAGCGACGCCGTCGCCGAGGCCTTAGAAGCCTTGGGCGGCGCCGCGCAATTCGCCTCTACAACCGATGACATTCTGCTTAAGCCCAACATCCTGAAAGGCGCGCCGCCGGAGAGCGCTCTGACCACCCACCCCGAAATACTCCGGGCGGTGTCGCAACAACTCCAAAACTCGGCCACGCCTCCCCGAAAATTATCCATGGGCGACAGCCCCGCCTGGGGAAGCCTCGCCAGTTGCGCCGAACAAACCGGTTTATCGAGGGTATGTGAGGAACTCGGGCTTCCGCTCACCCAATTCCGGGAAGGGGTGAAAGTCCCCAATCCGGAGGGGATCGTCTATACGCACCTCACTATGGCGAAAGAGGCCATGGGCGTAGACGGAATCATCAACCTGCCCAAGCTCAAGACCCATTGCCAGCTTTACATGACGGGCGCGGTCAAGAATCTGTTCGGTTGCGTGGCGGGAAAAAGGAAGGCGTGGTGGCATTTCAAGGCCGGAACTTTCGAGGATTATTTCCCGCTCATGCTCATTGAAACGGCGCGATTGTTGAATACGAGGCTCTCCGTTCTGGACGCCGTCAGCGCGATGGAAGGCCAGGGGCCCGCACAGGGAACCCCCCGCAGGGTGGGCCTCATCATCGCGAGCGCCGACCCGGTGGCGCTCGACCGCGTCGCCTGCGAGGTCTCGGGACTCGCGCCCGAAAAACTGAGGACATTGGAAGCCGCCCGGGTGACGGGCTTCGGCGAAACGGATTTGGATAAAATCGACGTAGTGGGACTGTCCCTTCAGGAGGCGAGACTCTCCAGCCCCCTGGTCGAACCCAGGACGATACCGATAGGCTTCAGCATCCCGCGCGTCGTCAAGAGCACGCTGAAACAACAGTGGCTCACGCGCGTGCGTGAACCTCTCCAGAAAATTTCATAGATTTTCTTGCTAAATTAGATATTCGAGCGGCTTTGCGAGCCGTCCACGTTCCAGCAGGCCCCATGCACCAGACTCGCTCTCGGGCTCACCATAAAAACGGCCACCGCGGAGAGTTCCTCGGGGCGACCGAACCGGCCCAGCGGCATTTCCGCGTCGACGAAGCCCTTCAATCCATCGGGCGCTTCATTCACCCGCCGCTCCCAGACCCCGCCCGGGAAAATGATGCTGCCGGGCGCGATAGAGTTCACGCGAATGTTGTCTTTCGACGTCTGCTGGGCGAGGCCCTTGGAGAAGCTGATGAGCGCCGCCTTGGAAGCGTTGTACGTCATCGCGCCCCTTGATTCGCGGCCATAGATGGAGGCGACGTTCAGGATAGAGCCTCCGCCTCTTTTTTTCATCTCCGGTATCACGAGACGCGAGAGCGTCACCGCATGATAGAGGTTGAAACCAAACCCCTCGCGCCACTCCGCGTCCGTGATGTCGAGAAACGCCTTGGGGTTGCTGCCGCCTACGTTGTTCACGAGAATATCGACGCCGCCGAATTCATCGAGCGCCTTGCGCAGAAAAGCATCGGGCACGCCCTCTTGCGTCACGTCGCCTACGAAACCCGCCGCGCGGCCGCCGCCCAGCGCGTTCAGTTCATCGACGGCCTGGTTCAGGCGCCCCTCTCCCCGCGCGCTAATCGCCACGTGGCAGCCCTCGGCCACCAGATCCTTTGCGACATGAAAGCCGAGGCCCCGGCTGGCACCCGAGACCATCGCCACTTTATCGGTGAGCATCAAATCCATCGTTTTTCCTCCCGAGCCGGAGAGTGCAGGGGCGCGCGGCGAGCGGCCCCGAGAAGCATAACATGATGTCCCTAAGCGGGCTCTTCCAGCGTCTGCGCGGCGCGCAGCAGCGTCATCGAATCCGTCCCGTCGCCGTGCAGGAAGGTGAGCAGGTCGCGCATCATCTTCTCCGTCGGCGTTTCCTTCATGATGCCGATGCCGCCGAGAATATCCGTGGCGAAAGCGATCGTCTTGAGCGCCACCTGATCGCTGAACACCTTTCCGTATCGCGTGAAGCGCGTGTTGTAGCTCTCATCGTTCTCCACACCCCAGCAGATGCGCCACATGAACTGCTCGGCCACTTCGATGTTCATGAGCATCTCGGCGAGTTGGTACTGTATCGTCTGATGCTCGATGATGGGCTTGCCGCCCTGTATGCGCTCTTTCGCGTGCTGTAAGCAGAAATTGTAAATACCGCGCGCAATGCCCGTATTACACGCCGGAAGCTCGGCGCTGCCCCGGAACACCGTGCCAAAGGTATGGAAACCCTTGTTCACTCCGCCGAGGATGTCGTCCTTATGAACGCGCACGTTGTCGTAGTAGCTCTCTGCATTGGGATACAGCCTGTAGCCGAGCTTGTCGTGCACGTTGCCGTAGGTGACGCCCTCCTGGTCTCCGTGCACGAGAAAGCACGTAGTCCCCTGATGAAGCGGAACAGTGGGGTCCGTTCTCGCAAAGACCAGCAGAATCTTCGCCCAGCTCGTCAGCGATGTGAACCGTTTCGCACCATTGATGACATAGTAATCGCCATCCTCGACCGCAGAGGTTTTAAGACCCAGATTGGGGTCGGACTGGCGGTAGATGTTGTCCGAGCCGTAATCCGGCTCCGTTATCACGAACGAGCCTACGCAGTCGTGATCCTCCACGAACATCTTGCCCCACTTTTCGATCTGCGCTTCCGTGCCGCATTTGAAGAGCGCGTTCGATATCTTCCAGCACTGGCTCAGGCACTTGATGACGCCGATCTCGATTTGCGCGCCCGTCCAGAGACAAAGAGCCTTCGTCGTCGTATCGGCCCCGATGCCGCCATGTTCTTCTGGAACCGCCATGGTGCGCAGGCCGAGCTGCGACGCCTTGTTGAGAAGCTCGCCCGGATAACAATCCTTCGGGTCGGGCCGCCTGTCCATTTCCGCGGCGACGGGCGCGACATCGCGCTCCATGAATTCCCGGGTCAGATCCGCCAGCGCCAACTGCTCTTCAGTGAATGGATATTGCATAACTCCTCCAAATCATTGAGAAGAATTCTCATCGAAAGTAAGTGCGTATTCCTTGGTTATCCTCTCGCGCCCATGGTGTCAACATGAATCCGGCATACCGCTCAGCGCCTCAAGCGCCCGCATGGCGCGACGCCGCCTCACGCAACTCATCCCCTATCGGCACCCTCTGGTGCGCCGGGGCGTCATCAGGCCTCAACGATACATGGATGTTGGCCAGCCAGTTCTCATCATCACGCTCGGGATAATCCGAGCGGGTATGCGCCCCCCGGCTTTCGGCGCGCATGGCCATCGAGCCCAGCATCGCCTCTGCGGTAAGGCACATGAACCTCGCCTGGGCATGGCGCGAGAGGAGCGAAGCAGCGGGCGTTACCCCCATGATTTTCTCTTTATGAGCGGCTATTTTCCCGATGCCCTCTTGTAAGGCCGCCAAATCACGCTCGATGCCGCCGGAGGAAAACATGATTTCGCGTATATTTTCTTCTATTTCATCGAGTTGGTTCTCATCCACCACGTCCGCGCCCGCCGCGCCCATTTCACTTTTTTCGGGCGGTCCGCCCTCTCCCGCCACGTGGGCGGCGGCCCGGCCCGCCCGGTCACCCATCACGGCGCACACGGTGAGGCCCCCGCTCGCCAGGCGATTCGCGCCGTGCAGACCCCCGCCGTTCTCACCGGCGACGAAAAGGCCATCCACGTCCGTTCGTCCGTTCGTGTCGATGAGGACGCCGCCCATGCACGAATGCGCGGCGGGAGCGATTTCTATCGGCTCTTTCCGCACGTCGAGACCCGCCGCCTCGAAATCATCGATGATTTCACCCATCACATCCCTCAACCCCTCATAGGGCACCTGTGTCAAATCGAGGTAAACGGCGCCGTTTTCGGTACCCCGCCCCTCGACGATCTCCCGGTGCATCGCGCGTGAAAGAACGTCGCGTTTGGCGTGCTCCAGATCATCGGGCGCATACCGGGTCATGAACCGCTCGTTGATGCTGTTTCTCATCCGCGCTTCAGGGAAGGAAAGCGCCATACCCCCTGAGTTTCTGCCTCGCAACTGCGGTGGATGGGCCAGCGCCGTGGGCGTGAACTGCACGAACTCCATGTCCCGCAACCGCGCTCCGGCGTCGAGCGCAGCCCCGTAGCCGACTCCCGCGACGCCCGGCGCATTCGTCGTTACGGGATACATTCCCCCCAAACCGCCCATCGCCAGAATCGTGGCGCGCGCATGCGCCCGAAGCAGATTCCCGTTTTGTTCACCTTGAAAATCAGCTCCCACGATCCTCCCGCCTGAATCGTGCAGCAACCCGACTAAGGATAGCCCCTCCATAACGCGCGCCCCGCTCTGTGCGAGTCTCGCTCCTAAAACCATCATCATCCGGGGGCCGCCGCCCGGCACGCGCGCTCCCCGGGGATAGGTATGTCCGGGAAGTTTTGTGGGCGTCATTCGACCGTTTTTCTCCAAAAAGGGAACCACATGAGCGCGCAGACGCTCTATAGCGGCCCCTGATTCGGATGCGACCGTGCGCACCAGGGCGGGGTCGGACATGAACCATCCACTGCGGAAATTATCCGCCACCATGGTTTCCACGGAATCATCCGGCAGGGAAAAGCCATCGAGTATCGTTGCGAAAACACCGCCTGCGCGCGCGGAATTTCCGCTCAAACCGGACTCGCCCTTCATGGCGATGCAAACGTCCGCTCCTTCTTCGCGCCCGGCCAGAGCGGCCAGTGTTCCGGCCAGGCCGCCGCCGACGATCAACACATCCGTGCGTATTTCTTCCACGATTTCTCCAAACATCACATATCGGGATAAGGGAGCGGGTCCCGTTCACCGATTTCCTCGAACCCCTTACGCCTCAGGATGCAGGCGTCACACGAACCACAGGGTTTCCCATCATCCACCGGGTCATAACAGGTATGCGTGAGAGAAAAATCCACCCCCAGTTCCAGACCTTTCAGCACGATGTCGGATTTTCGCATTGCGCTCAAAGGCGTATGGATCGCAAGCGGTGCGCCCCCCACGCCCGACTTCGTGGCCAGACGCGCCATGCGCTCATAGGCCTCGATGTATTCGGGGCGGCAATCCGGATATCCCGAATAATCGAGCGCGTTCACCCCAATGAAGATATCGCTCGCACCCTTCACCTCAGCCAAGGCGAGCGCATAACTCAGAAAAATAGTGTTTCGCGCGGGTACATACGTTACCGGTATACCCTCTCCGATATCGGCGCGCTCCTTGGGCACAGCGATATCGTCGGTGAGCGCGCTGCCGCCGATGGCGCGCATGTCGATGGACAATACGGCATGGCCCGATGCGCCGATTTGTTTCGCCACCCTTTGGGCGGCGAGAAGCTCACACCGGTGCCTTTGCCCGTAGTCGAAACTGAGCGCCTCGCAGGCGAATCCTTGCCCGTTCGCTATCGCCAGAACGACGGCGGAATCCATGCCGCCGCTCAGGAGAACGACCGCCACTCTTTTCCCGTCCACGTACGAACTCCTGCCTCTGCCGGTTAGATATGCCGCTCTGCGAAAAAACGCATAATAGGGTATTCTAGCGCTTCGGCAAAGGTGAAAAGCGTATTTCCCTCACCTGGAGGAGAGGACGATGCCCGTTGCGACTGTGAACGGCGTAAACCTCGCGTACGTCGTGAAAGGAGGGGGCGCACCCTTGGTCGCAATGCACGGATTCGCCAACTCCATATACACCTGGGAGCCGGTGATGGATACGCTCGCCAGGCGCTTTCAGGCCTTCGCATACGATCACAGAGGACACGGGGGGTCGAGCAAGCGCCAAGGCCCCTTTTCGATTGAGACTTTGGCCCAAGATCTGCTCGCACTCCTGAACTTCTGGGGGCTCGACAGGGTCCACCTCATGGGACACAGCATGGGCGGGCGGGTCGCCCAATGGTTCACCCTCGAACACCCCGAAAGGGTGGATAGCCTGATGCTCGTCGGTTCATCCGCCGCCGCACCCGAAGGAGAAATGAGGCGACGATTCGAATTCTTGCGGAAGATTGCGCTTGATGAGGGAATCGAGGCGGCACTCGCGAGTGAGGAGATGCAGGCGACCCTGCCCCGTGACTACATCGACGGAGCGAGCGCGGAAGAATTCAGAAAACGCTTCCTCAATAACACTCCTGAGGATTATGCCGCCGCGGTTGAAGCCATTCTCAACACGCCGGACATGAGGGAACGCCTCGGTGAAATCCACGTCCCCGCCTGGGTCTGCGTGGGCGAAGGGGACGCCGGGGCGATGGCTATCGGCGAGATGTTCGAGGAGCGAATCCCGGGTTGCGTGAAAACGATTATCCCCGCCTGCGGGCATTTTCCGATGCAGGATGCGCCCGAGGCTTTTTGCGCCGCGTTCGATGACTTCATCGATACTGCGATTGATGCCGATTCATAAGGAGAACCCCCATGACGCATGACGAGGCGCTGGCCTTCCTGAACGAGCAACACCACGGCGTCCTGAGCACGCTGCTCAAAGACGGGAGAGCGCACCCCACGCCCATCGTGTTCGATTACAGAGACGGGGTCGTGGAGTTTTCCATGACGTGGGGCCGCGTGAAGGCCAGGAACCTGAAGCGGGACCCGAGGGCCACGCTTTGCGTGATGCCGCAGGACAGCTTCTATCCCTATCTCTGCGCCGAGGGCGAGACCAAACTCATCGAAGACCCCGACGGCGCGAAAAACCTCGATCTCTACCGGCGCATCACCGGCAAAGACCCCGACGATCTAGACGAATACTTACAAGCGATGAAGAACGAGAAACGACTCGTCGCCAGACTGAACGTCAAGCGGATGTATCCGATTGGGTGAGCCTGACCTCGTTCGTGCTATAATCCGGCGCTAACCCATCATTTAGAGGAGGATGCCTCATGGCCGTTACCGCAGTTGTCCGCTTCCCGTTTCCCGAAGTTAAAACCGAGGAGGAGTTGATCGCGTCTTTCGAGAGTTCCTCGGCTCTCTACCGCGACGTGCCCGGACTGTTGCGCAAATACTATCTGATGTCCGACGACGTGCGGACCGGCGGCGGGGTCTATCTGTTCGAATCGCGCGCCGACGCCGAACGCCTCTACGACGACGCCTGGCGCGCCGGGCTGCGCGAGCGCCTGGGAGTCGAGCCGAACGTCGAATACTTCGAATCGCCCGTCATCGTCGACAACGAAGTCGGGGCGATCTCGACCGTGTCCTGACCCGCACGGCCTTAAAAACTCAGACCTCTACCGCCGCATCACCGGAAAAGACCCGGACGATCCCGATGAATACTTAGAAGCGATGAAGAACCAGAAACGACTCGTGGCCAGACTGAGCGTGGCGCGCATGTATCCGCCTGGGTGAGCCACCCTCGTTTCGTGCTATCATTCTGACCAAATTCACCACGCAGAGGAGGATACTTCATGGCCGTCACCGCAATCGTTCGATTCACGCTCCCCGAGGGAAAAACCCGTGAGGAGCTGGCCGCGGCTTTCGAGCAATCAGCGCCTCTTTACCGCGACGTTCCGGGGCTGGTGCGGAAATACTATCTGGTGTCCGAGGACTTGCGGACCGGCGGCGGGGTCTATATCTTCGAGTCGCGCGCCGACGCCGAGCGGGTCCATGATGAAGTCTGGCGCTCCAGGTTGCGCGAGCGCATGGGAGTCGAGCCCGAGGTCCAATACTTCGACTCGCCCGTCATCGTCGACAACGGAGTCGGGGCGACCGCGTCCTAGTCCGATCGTTCGCGTTCCACCTGATGGAATGATCGAAAAGCCGGGAGGCCGTATGTTCGGCGCCAACGCGATGACGCTCTGCATCGTCTTCCTGGCATTGGGCGTAGGCGGAAGAATCGCGGTTCAGTACGGGCTCACCGGCGATCACGGCATACGCCTGGTGAGGCGGACTGCCCCCAAAACAGCCAAATGCGCATGCGTCCTTCTGATTACATCGTTTATCGGGACGCTCGTTATTGCTCTGCTCGAAGCTACCGGAACGATTCGGCCGCAAATCCATCTCGGCGCGTCTGCAAACCTCATCGGAGCAACAACCTCTCTGTCCGGCATCACGATCATGATAATCGCCCAATGGCAAATGGGGGCTGCATGGAGATTCGGCGTCGATGAATCCGAGCGAACCGATTTGGTGACGAGCGGCTTGTATTCTATCGCCAGAAACCCGATCTATACCGGCGTGTTCCTGTTCGGTATCGGCTTGCTGGTATTGCTTCCCCACGTATATATGCTGTTTTTTCTTCTCCTGGCCTATCTGAGCATCGAGTTGCAGGTCCGCTTCGTCGAAGAGCCGCATCTGCATCGTCTGCACGGCGCGGCTTACGAAAAATACGTCAATAAAACCGGCCGCTATTTTCCAAGGTTTATTCCGGGCTCCGGACAATCGGGGAAATGACACCCGCTTCCGGCTGAGACGGGCATACAGGGAACCGTGCTCAACTCAGCTTACGAGCGCCTCCAGACGCGCGCGGATTTCTTCGGGGAGAACCTCGCCGCCCGATGCCGCCGCGTTCTCACTCATGCGGCCCGTCCTTCCGGTGGCGGGAATGATGGAAGAGACGCTTTCATCCGCAAGAAGGTATTTCAAGAGCGCCTGCCCCGGCGTTCCCGCGTGGTGGGCTTTCAGTTCCGCCATACGGGCGATGCTGCCTCCCGGGCTGAGCAAGCCACACTTTAAGTGACTGAAGGGCCGCATGACGATCACGCCCAGATCCATCTCCCGCGCCAGGGGCAGAACCTCTTCGCGACACCTCACCTCCCCCAGATAGTAGGGTATCTGGATAGTGTCGTACGCGTCCGTCTTCATCGCTTCGATGAGTTCAGAGAAATTCTCCGGCCTCCTGTCGGTGACCCCCAGGTACCGGATTCTGCCCTCTCGTTGAAACGCCTGCATGGCGGGCGTCACCTCGCGCCAGCCGGCCATGTTGTGAATCTGCAAGAGGTCTATTACGTCCGTGCGAAGGTGCCTGAAGGAGCGCTCGATGCTCGCGCGGGCCGCAGAAGCGCTCGATTCCCACACCTTGGTCGCCAGGATGATTCTGTCCCTGCTCCCGGCCAGCGCCTCGCCGAGCACCCGCTCTGATTCCCCATAAATGGGCGCGGTATCGAAAAAATTGATTCCGCACGCCAGGCATTCGCGGACGATCTCGACGCACCGGGCGGGGTCGCTGCTCGCCATGTGCATGAAATTATGGGAAGTGCCTAAACCGATTTCGCTTACTTGCAATCCGGTCCTGCCGAGACGGCGATGGTTCATGGTCTTACTCCCCTCATCCTGCCACTCGCGATAAAATCTCGCGGAAACCCTGATACACCGCCTCCCCGTAGGCGGGCGGGGCGTGCACTTCGGTGAGCTTTCCGCCCTCTATCGTCTTATCCGATGCGTATGGATTATGGATGGCCTCCCCGCTCGGGAAGATGAGGGTGGGACTCGTCATCGGCAGGCCCTCCTCGTCCCTTAGGCGCATGGCTTCCCTGTAATCATCCATCACGCCCTCCTCATATGCGCCCGATTCCAGGTCCGCGCCCACCCTGGAGCCATCGAGACCCGCCTCTTCGGCGATCTCGCAAAGAACCGAAGCCTCATCCACGCGTCTTCCCTCGTAGAAAAAACCGCGCCTGATCTTGAGATCGTAGACGCGCGCTTTTATCGGGTCTTGGGCATAGGCGCTCGCGTAGGCCTGAAAGGCAAGCATCGTGGTCCTCAGGTATTCCTCGTGCGGCCAGCTTCGACACGGCGAGAGCGGCTCCTGAACCGCCACCAGGGGCCACTCCTGATCCACGATATAACGAGGCGCCGGGCGGTCGTTGATGACTTCCAGGGGAAAGGCGCGCCATTTGAGATGCAGCTTGCCCTCGAATTCGGGCATCACCCTGTCCAGCCGCGCCGCGGCCAGGTATGCCCAGGGTCAATGGTATTCGTGAAAAATCTCGACAACCGCTATGTTCGTCATTACATGCCCTCACTCGAAAATAAAAATGTCCCATGAACGAAAATAATCAGACAAAACGCTTTTCATTAAGCCCTCCCCGATGATGTACACCCCGGATTCATCGAGGGCAAGTTGCCGCTCTCCCGCCTCCGCCTCATACACCGGATACGAGGTATGGTATCATCCAGAAAAATCAAGGAGACCGCTGAGATGAACCCTGAGAACCAAACGATCGCCCATATCCTCTCGGCCGCCGAAACCATCGCCGTGGTCGGTCTCTCGGATGATCCCTCGCGCGCGAGCCACCGAATCGCCGCCTATCTCAAGGAGGCGGGCTACCGGGTCATTCCGGTGAACCCCAAGATCGAATCCGCCTTGGGAGAAAAGGCCTATCCGAGCCTTGGGGAGGTCGAGAAGCGCGTCGACATCGTCGACGTATTCAGGCGTTCTCAGGAAATACCCTCCCTGGTGGATGAGACAATCCAAAAACGCCCGCGCGCGTTCTGGATGCAAAAGGGCATCTCGCATCCCGCCTCCGCCCGCCGCCTGGAGGATGCGGGCATCACGGCGATTCAAAACCTTTGCATCAAGACCGTTCACCGGGAACTCACCCAAACCCCTCGATGAGAACGGGCCGCTGCAACTTTCTCAAAAATTCCATCGCTACATACTCCTCGGCGTCGGCGCGTTGATAGTCATGGGTATCTTCGGCTTTCTCGAGAATTTTCTTCTCTACCATCCTTACCGGGAAATCGAACAAACGCCCAGAACCTACGGCGTCGCTTATGAGAACGTCCACTTCACCGCTGAGGACGGCGTGCGCCTTCACGGCTGGTACGTCGCGCCTAAGACCGAGGACGGCCCGGTTCTCCTGTGGGCGCACGGCAATGCAGGCAACCTCTCGCACCGCGCGGAGAACATCGCGCTCATTCAGAGGGAACTGGGAACGGGCGTCTTCATCTTCGACTACCGGGGTTACGGGAAAAGCGAGGGCAGGCCGAGCGAGGAAGGACTATACGCCGACGGGCGGGCCGCTTACGCCTGGCTCGTGAAACGCATAGCGCATGAGCGCGTTTTTCTTTTCGGACGCTCCCTCGGTGCTGCCGTGATGGTCAAGCTCGCCGTGGAGGGGAAAAAAGCGCGCGGCCTCATACTGGAGAGTCCCTTCGAGAGCACCCTCGCCATGGGGAAACAGATGTTTCCTTTCCTTCCGGTCGGCTGGCTCGTCTCCGCAAAATTCGACAGCGCATCCATGCTCCCGGAAGTGGAGATGCCCGTGCTAATCCTGCACGGCGATGGGGACCGAATCGTGCCCTACGAGCACGGAAGACGTCTCTACGAGGCGGCCCGTGCGCCTTATAAACGCTTTTTCACCATCAAGGGGGCGGGCCACAACGACACATACCTTACGGGGGGCGCCGCCTATTGGGCGGCATGGCGGGATTTTCTCCATAAGCCCGAGTCAGGGTGAACCAGAAGTCGGCTCCGATCTCCTCGCCCTGCGTCTCGCCCGAAACTCCCGCAGCAGCCTCTCATGATGCACGCTCGTGAAGAAATTCTCGACGAACGAGTCCGCAGGATGGTTGATGAGGTTCTCCGGCGTGTCGACCTGAACAATTGCGCCATCGCGCATCACGGCGATTCTGTCTGCGATTTGAAACGCATCCGTTAAATCATGCGTCACCAGCAGGCTTATCGCCCCGATCTCGTCGTGCACCCTTCTTAATTCTTTTCGGACCTCGAGCCTCGCGACCGGATCGATATTCGCCAAGGGTTCATCGAGAAGAAAAACGCGAGGCGGTATGGCGATGGCGCGGCCGATGGCGACTTTTTGCTGCTGGCCCGCGCTCAGGGTGTCCGGACGGCGGCGGGACCATTTTTCACTGATCCCCAGACGCCGCATCACATCCTGCGCGCGCTCGTTCAGGATGCCCGGCAGCCAGCGCCTGATTTTGAGCGCGAAGCTCAGGTTCGAGTATTTCTTCTCGTCGAAAACCTTCATGTGCGGCCAGAGGGCGTAGCTCTGGAACACCAGTTGCACCCCGCGCCGCCCCGGCGGGATGCCGTTCAGACGCACGCCGTCTAAGTAGATATGGCCCGCATCCTCATCCTCCACGCCGGCGATGAGGCGCAACAAGGTGGATTTCCCGCAGCCCGTAGGACCTACGAGCACCATGAACTCCCCGTCATCGAGCGCGAGGGAAAGATTATCGACCGCGCACACGTCTTCGAAATCTTTTTTGAGTCCCGTAATCGTCAGACGGCTCATGCCTCTCTCCAGCCCGTTTAATCCCCAGGCGCCAGTTTGTTCAGCGCCTCCATGCCCGGCGTGAAGATTTCCTCCAGAACGAGCGGCCCATCGCCCGCGTTGCGGGTGGAGTGCTCCTGGTTCGGCGGAAAAACCACGACGCCTCCCGGCCCGAGCACCACTTCTTTTCCGCCGCATGCGAACCTCACGCGTCCTTCGAGAACAATCGTTATCTGCTCGTTGGGATGCGAATGGGGGTTGTACATGTCCACACCGGCGTGAATCGTCTGGCGAAGCACGGTAAGGTTTTCCCCCGCCACCACGCGCTGAATCCTCGCTCCGGTATCGTGCGCTTCCATTTCCTCGAAATCGTAGTATTTCACTCTCTTCTCCATCTGAATGGATGAAACTTTACAGAAAATTTAAGCTCCTGGTCCAGGAATCGTCCGGTTCATCGTATAAAAGTATTTGCATCCGCTCAATCGTTCTCCTAAAGTGTTTCGAGGCCGTCTTACCGCTAGGAGACCGAGATGAAGAAAACCCGCATATACATCATCGTCATCGCTCTGCTCGCCGTGTTCTGGACATTCTACCAGGCAGGCGCATCAGGACTCGGACCCGGCGCACCGGCGCCCGAGCTCAAGGGCGGGCCCTGGCTGGGCGGCGAGCCTCTCAAACTCGAGGAGTTGCGCGGCAAGGTCGTTCTTCTCGACATGTGGACGTTCGGCTGAATCAATTGCGTGCGGGAGATCCCCACGCTGCGCTCGTGGCACGAGCGCTATGAGGACAAGGGGCTGGTCGTCATCGGAAACCATGCGCCCGAGTTCGGCTTCGAGAAGAGTAAAGAGAACGTGGAAGAAGCCATGGGCAAGCTCGGCATCAAATACCGCGTCGTGATGGACAATCAATTCACCAACTGGAACGCCTATGAGAATCGCTACTGGCCGACGAAATACCTGATCGACAAAAAAGGCGTCGTGCGCTTCAAGACGATTGGCGAGGGCAACCACGAGCGCACCGAGGCGATGATCATGAAGCTGCTCGCCGAATAATGATGGAAGCCGATGAGACGACGCAAAACACCCCTGTCGTCCCCGCCTATCCCTACTCGTCTCTCCTGCGGATAACCCACTGGCTGAACGTCCCCCTTTTGCTCCTGATGATGGCGAGCGGGTTTCAGATATGGTGGGCGTACCCCGCGTTCGGGCCGGACAGGCCCAACCCCGAAGCCATCTTCGAGGCGCTGCGCGGCACGGAGGTCCAGGCCGACCCGCGCGCCATCAACCTGGGCGCCGACTACAGGGTTTTCCTCCAAAGCCTCACGAGTACCTTCGGCATCGGTGGGTGGCTTGCGGGCGCGCTGCGCTGGCACTTCGCCCTCATGTGGCCCTACACCATCAACGGCCTGATTTTCCTGCTCCTGTTGCTCTTGACGGAGGAAGGGAGGCACTACCGAATAAGGCGGGGAGATTTCTCCGGCGCGAAGGAGATGCTCTTACACCCCATAAGAACCTTTCACCATCCCCCCGGAGAGGGAAAATTCAACCCGATTCAAAAATTCGCATACAACACCGTCATACTGGCCGGGGTGATGTCCGTACTCACGGGCCTCGCCATCCTGAAACCCGTCCAGTTCAAGTGGCTGACATGGCTTTTCGGGGGCTATCAGCCGAGCAGGTTCCTGCATTTTCTCGTCATGTTGTTTCTCGTCATTTTCATGATTGGCCATTTCCTCATGGTGATATCCCACGGATGGCGGCGAGGGCTTGCGCCCATGATCGTCGGGATCAAGGCGGAGCGCGAGGCTTTTCAGGCCAGACAAAGGCAATTCGCCAGAAAGCTCGGCCGCGTAGCCGCCGAGGGGGCGATTCTGCTGATTTCCTTCTGGCTCGGAAGCCTCATCGCGGATATCATGAACGCAGCTTTGGGCGGCGAGGCGTCGAGCGCGTGGTTCGGCGTCTTTGGTTACCTCTTCGTCCGAGTCGGCCTCATGCGCGGGGGGCGCATCGAAGGCTTTTTACCAAAGTGGCGCGTCAGGAACTGAGCGGATGAGCACGGAAGAGAAAACAGAATTCGTATTGCCGACCAAACTGGCGAAGCGCAGGCTTTTCGTGGGCAGGCTGGTGTTGGGCGTCGTTTGCATCAACGCCCTTCTCGCTCTTATCGCCGCTTATCTCCTGAGCGGGCCGATGGCCTGGCTGACGCGGTTTGAGTTCGGGTTCCTGGCCTGGGCCAGCATTTTGTTCCCGACATCTCTCGTTCTGTCTGTCCCGATAATCGCGCCCATCATCCTCAAACTCCTGAAACCGCCGCCTGGGTCCTCTGGAGAGAGAAGATGAAAAAAGGCGAAAAGAGAAGCGGGAATTTCGGCGGGAGCAAGTCGGCGTCGTCGCGGCGCGGATTCATGAAAATGCTCCTTGGCCTCGCCTCCGTCTTCATGGCCGGGTGTTCCCGCCTGAACGAAGAGCCCGGCGTGCAGGCCATCCTCAGTTGGTTTGATCGCTTAAACCACAAGGTGGGCCTCATGACGGACAGCAACCACAGACTGGCGCGCACCTATCCCAGAAGCGCCGTTCAGCCCGAACAAATGCGACCCAACGGCTCGGTCGTCTCGCCGAACTCCCAGATCATCCAGACGCCCCCCGAGGAATGGCGGCTCGTCGTCGGGGAAGCGCATCTGCAAAAAGGGCAGATGATGAAAAGGCACTGGATCCGGGAATACACGCTGGCGCAGCTTCGCGAGATGCCCGTGCTGGAGCAGACGGTGGAGCACGTTTGCGTCGAGGGCTGGAGCGCCATCTGCCACTGGCGGGGGGTACACCTCGCGCGCTTCATCGAAATGCACAAGCTCAGGCCCGAGAGCCGCTACGTGTTTTTCCTGTGCGACGACCTGCTCGCCACCGCGAACGGGCAAGAGCGCTATAGCGTGACGTTCGACTTAAAGCAGGCGATGCACCCGCAAAACGTTCTGGCGTATGAATACAACGGCGAAACGCTGCCCTTGAACCACGGCGCTCCCATCCGCCTCGCCTCGCCCACGAACGTCGGCTGGAAGAGCGCGAAATTCATTCGCTACGTCTTTTTCACGAACGAGGACCTGGGCGGATTCTGGGAAAAACAGGGCTATCCGCGCTATTATGGATTCTGATGCCCCGAAAGTCTTGACAAGCCCCCGCCCGCCTACATATAAACCCCTTACGCTTGGGAGCCAGCGCCGATTCCGGTACAATGCTGACTCAAGCAGAACGACTCTCGATCCGGCGTAGCTCAACGGCAGAGCAATCGGCTGTTAACCGATGGGTTGTAGGTTCGAATCCTACCGCCGGAGCCATTTAATATTGCAACTTATTGATTTTATTGAATTTAATGAACCTACAACAAGTTCCGGCCCACACTTAGGCCCACAGAGACAATAGAGAATCAGGGCATTTCAACGGAGACGCAAGCAATGTTTGATGGAATCGATTTGTCACAAGCCCCTTCTTGGTTAAATGCGCTATGTAACATAGCTGGAAGAATTACTGACGCCAGAAGTAGCGACGGAACTCCTATGAGTAATGAAATTGCCGAATATCACCGCGCGCTCAGGGAAGCCCTTAATGCAGAGGAGGCGCATAGGGCAGAAAAAGAAGAGCTTAGAAGAATGCTCCGCGAGTATGAAAGCTGGGAGGCGACAGAGGCTCGCTATAATTTCAATAAAATAAAAGGAGTGCCCATCTATAACCTTGATGAGGAACTCGTAAAGACGGGAAACTATCCCGATTTGGTTTGCGCGAAATGCTTTCAGGAAAGAAAAATATCTCCGCTGCACGAGTCTGGAAATCCATCTCACCCGGAGATAAGTGGAACACAATTTATCTATTGCCCTACGTGTAAAGAGAGATCCTTCGTCGGAGAGAGAAGAAGGAGCGAGAGCAGGTCTCCAGGAGATAAGCATTCTTGGATGAGCAGTTAAAACAACTCCTATTGGTGAATCAGGTATTTAATTCCTTAAAAGGAGGCCGTCCGGCGTGATAAATACAGCCCTTTTGCCCCGCCAACTATTCCCCTCAGCCGCCGTTTTTCGCTTTTTCGAGGGTGGCGACGTTCATCAGGTGGACATTGCGGCGGCGCTTATCGACCCGAACCCGCAAACGCGCCGCATCGGTGAGATTCAGGCCCGCTTCTCTCAATTCGTCTCGGCTGAACCCCTTGCCGGGCCGCCAGTCTCCACGCGCATTTCTCACGAGAGGGTAAAATCCGTTTTTCCTGAGGGGGGTTTCCGATGGTTCCTCCGCCTGTTCCGGAGGCGGGTCGGCGGCAACCTCGATGGATGAGGAAACTTCCTGTTCTTGAGACGGTTCGGCCTCATCGGGTGATTCGTCCGAGTTCGACCCCACCAAGGGTTCCTCATACTTGAGAGCAAGGTCCCCCGTAATTTCCGGTTCGCTTTCCTGAAATATTTCCGGCCCGGATGCAGACGCCTCTACGGCGCTTTCGACCACGTCCGTGGCGGCTTCGTCATGTTCCTGAGGCGGTTCGGGCTCGCTCGGCAACTCATCTGCTCCCGACGCCGCCAATACTTCCAGTTCCAAGCCATATTCTTGATGCATTTCGAGCGCACGAGGCGGTTTCGGCGCATCCGGGGACTCATCCGAGATCGGTGCAGGCGATGATTCCAGAGCGGGAGCATGGCCGCTTTCTTCGGTATCCGCCCCGCTGCACGAGTCGGAGCGCGCTTGTTCACCAGAAGCCAACAACTCGAAGCCGGCGCCATATCCGCTTTCCTCCGCCCCGACCGCGGAATCCGGGGATATTCGCTCGATGGCGGAAGGCGGCGGGATTTCATGCCCCTCTTCTCCCGGCCCTGGGGGTGCGGAGCGTTTGGAGCCGGCGATGCGGTTAAAGAGTTTCTTTCTGATTTTCTTGCCCCCTCTTTCAACTCAGAAATTCATTGCGTGGATAAACTACCATCGAGGTATTTATTACAGGGGGGCGGTAAAAAAACGGGAGAAGCCAAGGGTTAAAATTAACGATTCCAAAGGCCTGATGTCAAGGCGCCCGCTCGTGCGCGCGCATGCGCCGGGGCTGATCATCGGCGCGGGACGTCCACGAGGACGGGTGAATATGCCCTCCTTCTCTCTACCCCCCGGCCAACTCCTCGGCGGTCTGGATGATGAGCGCGATGTCCCGCTCTCTCGAAAGCCTGTGGTCCCCGTCTTTTACGAGCGTCAGGCGCACGTCGTCGCTTTTGAGGGCCTTCGCCAGGCGTAAGCTCGTTTCCCACGGCACGCTCTCGTCGCGCATTCCGTGGATGAGGCGAACGGGACAAGCGAGCGGGATATCATCGCGCAGGAGCAGATGGTTCGCTCCCCCCTCGATCAGCTTTTGGGTGATGGGGTATGGCGCCTCGTATTCCGATTCACGCATGAAATACCCCTGCGCATCGAGTTCCTCCTTCGTCGTTTCGGCGAGCGCGCTGCGTATCAAATCCTCCGTAAAATCAGGGGCCGACGCCACGCCCACCATGCCCTCTACGCGCCCGGGCCGTGTAAGGGCGGCGAGCAGCATCATCCATCCGCCCATGCTCGAGCCGATGAGCACCTGGGGACCGCAGGCCACGCTATCCAGTATCGCGACGGCATCCTCCGCCCACTCCCCGATGGTTCCCTCCTCGAATTTCCCCGAAGATTCCCCGTGGCCGCCGTAATCGAAGCGAACGTAGGCGCGCCCCACTTCTCGGCAATGGGCTTCGAGCGCGCTCGCCTTCGTCCCGCTCATGTCCGAACGGAAACCGCCCAGGAACATCAAGCCGGGAGATTTCCCCTCCAAACGAAAATAGGCGAGCGAAGCCCCGTTTTCTCTGTGCAGAAAACTCGTGTCGGAGTCGGACAATTTTCGTTTCAGGATGAATTTTTGAGATGTTCGAGCAACCGCGCGGCGACGCCCCGGACGGCGGCCTCCGCCGCTTCATCCACACAGCGCCCATCCTCATCGAAGACGTCGTGGACACTCCCGATAGAGGCCTGGCCGGGCAGAACTTCTCCACCGATGTGGGTGAGAATGTGTCTTAAGTGCGAGAGCGCGTTGTCCGCGCTCGGCCCCATCGCCACGCCCAGTATGGCGATGGTCTTGCCCTCGAACGTGGAGGGATAGCCCAGGTTGTCAATGGCCAGCTTGAGCGTGCTGCTGATGCTGCCGTGATACTCGGGCGTCGCAATGAGGATTCCCGCCGCCTCCGTCACCAAACTTTTCAGCATCTCGGGGTCTTTCGATTCGCTCGGCTGTCCGGGCAGGGGCAAGTCCAGATCGCCCAGATGCACGCGGTTTATCTCAAAATCACCCTCCCCCAACGCATCGAGGGCGAGCGCAAGCGCCTTGTCCGTATTGTTTTCCGGCCTGCGACTGCCGCCGAACACGAGAATATAGGGGGGCATTTCCGTCTTTTCGATTACGCGGCGACGCCCGCAGGCTCGGGCAGTACGATGGGTTCGGTATCCTTGAGAAGCGGCAGAACCTCTCTGCCGAAAATTTCCGCCTCCTCCTTGTGGGGCCATCCGCTCATGATGAAGTGGCGCACGCCCGCGTCGTAATACTCCCGGATGACGCCGGCGACCATCTCCGGCGTGCCCACGAACATCGTTCCGGCGCCGCCGCGCACCTTGTTCACACCCATCCAGATCGTATCGGTGAGCCAGAGATTTCCCCGGGAGCCCATCTCGTTGATGCGCATCTGGCCGGTGGATTCGGTGTTGTTCTTCATGTCGGCCCACGCGCCCGTGTTCGAGATGTCGCTCTTGTCGATGAGCGCCTCGGCGGCGCAAACCGCCTCCTCCTTCGTCTCGCGCACGCAGACCAGATGGCGGATGCCGTAGCTGAGCGGACGTTCGCGCCCATACGCCTGGGATTCCCGCCTCCCCTCCTCGATGTCCTTCGCGACGACTTCGGGCTCGGCGGCGTACATCACGTGCACGTCCCCGTGCTTCCACGCCACCCGCTTGCCCGGGTCCGAACTGCCCGCCAGGAAAATCGGGGGGTTGGGCTTCGTCACCCGCTCGGGGAAGATGGCCGCATTTTCAAGCTCAAAGAATTTCCCCTTGTAGTCCAGCGGCCCGTCCGAGTTCCAGAGTTTGCGCACCACGTCGAGAAACTCCCCCGTGCGCGCATAGCGATCGTCATGCGGCATGAAATCCCCGTATCTTTTCTGATCGACGGGGGTGCTGCCCGTCACCACGTTCAGCGTACAACGCCCGCCGGTCAGATAATCGAGGCTGTTCGCCTGCTGCGCCGCATAGACCGGGCCGGTGATTCCGGGCCGGAAAGCGACCAGGAACTTGATTTTTTTCGTCCGGCTCGAAATCGCGCCCGCCGTCGTCCACGCATCGATGCAGTGCGTGCCGCACGGCACCAGGATGTTGGCGAAGCCCGCCTCCTCGGCCGACCTCGTCACCTCGGCGAGATAGTCCAGGGTGGCGGGACGATCGGGCGTCTTCTGGTTCACCTGCGTCCCGTCCCCCGCCCTGTGGGAGCAAAGCGCCCATATGTATTCGGTGGACATCTCTCGCCTCCTTGGCGCCTCCCACGCCTGCGGGGCGCACACATCGGAAGAAGTCTTAAAGCCTCATCAGGGATACGCCCACCAAGATAAAGCCATCGCCGTCATGGATCAAGCCCATGCGTCGAGCAGCCTGAAGATGCGCGAAAAGCAGGCTGAGGCATCGAGAATGCCGCGCCGGAATCAAGCGAATATCCCACGAGGGAACCGCGCGGGCATGCGGGCCGCACAAAATCACAAGAAATGCCTGAACGGCCCGGTCGAGCCGATTACCGATCGGAGCGAACTTTTATGGCTTTTTATCCAGAACGACCATGTAGAGACGCTCCCGCTTGCGTTCTACGATGACGTTGCGGCGCTCCATCTCGTGCCCCGACAACCGCAGCCACATCGAATACTCGCCAGGGCCAAGACTCTTTACTTCGAGCGTCGGATCGGCTTTGCCGTAATACCGGCTGTCGATGAAGACTTCCGCACCCGGCGGGTCCGAGCGGACGACCATGCGCCCGGCGCCGTCTCTCGTGAGCGTCATCTGGATGGGCATCTTCTCCGCGCGCAAATCGACTTCCAGAACCTGACCGGCAAACCCCGGAAACTCCGCCCGTATCGAATGACGCCCATAGTCCACGCCCTTCACCTCGACGGGTTTCAGGGAATACGCGGCCCCGCGCGGATTGCCGTTAAAAATAATGGCGGCGCCCTCGGGCTTGCTCGTCACGATGATGTCGCCCTTGCCCCTCGGGGCTTCGGCGGGTTTCTGCCCCCGCAAACACCCCGCTCCCGACGCCAGAGCGCAAAGTGCGAACAAAACGAAAACCGAACGGATGGAACGCTTCAGAACTCGCCTCGAAGCCAGGATTCTTTTCTTCATTTTCACCCCCATGTCTTTCTGAGCCCTCCTGAAATTTACCCTGTTTCGCGCATGAGTGAAAGTCGCCGCGGCAGGAAAAACCGGAGTGCGCTTGCCGATTCACGACCCATGGGGAATGATGAGATGAATTCCAGAAAACCTACACAGACGGGAGAACATTTCAAGATGCGAGGCCACCTGAGAGGACTGACGAACTATGGCGATCCGGGCTTCAGCGTTTTCGCAAGAGGCGCTTACGTGCGGGGCTTCGGCCTGACGAAAGAGGATTTGGAAAAACCCATCGTCGGCATCGCCCAGACCTGGAGCGAACTCAACCCGTGCCATCGCCACTTGAGAGAAATCGCCGAGGCCGTCAAGCGCGGCGTCTGGCAGACGGGAGGATTGCCGCTGGAGTTTCCCACCATCTCTCTGGGGGAAATGTACCTGAACCCCACGGCCATGTTCTTCAGGAATCTCCTCTCGATGGACACCGAGGAGATGATCAAGGGCCAGCCCATGGACGGCGTGGTGCTCCTCGGCGGCTGCGACAAGACCCTGCCCGCGCAGCTCATGGGCGCGGCGAGCGCGGGCATTCCCGCCATCTGCGTGACGGCGGGGCCGATGATCGGCGGGCGCTTCGAGGACAGGACATTGGGCGCGTGTTCGGATTGCCGCGGAACGTGGGCCGAATACAGGGCGGGCAATTACGACGATGAGCGCCTCGAAGAAGTCCAGGGCTCGCTTTTCCCCTCCACGGGAACCTGCATGGTGATGGGCACGGCGAGCACCATGGCGTCGCTCACCGAGGCGATGGGCATGATGCTCCCCGGCCTCGCGGCGGTTCCGGCGGTGAACTCGCAACGCATCCGCCTGGCCGAGTATAGTGGGCGGCGCATTACCGACCTGATCGAAAAAAATATAACGCCTGAGAAGATCATCACGCAAGAAGCGTTTGAGAACGCCATCCGCGTGCTCATGGCCATCGGCGGCTCGACGAACGCCGTGGTTCACCTGCCCGCCATCGCCGGACGCCTGGGTCTGGACCTCCCCCTCTCCCTGTTCGATGAAATATCGCGAACTACGCCCATGCTCGGCAACGTCCGGCCATCGGGGGATAAATACCTGATGGAGGACCTCGCGGCGGCGGGCGGAATTCCGGTGGTGATGAAAGAACTGGAACCCCTGCTCCACGGGGACTGCCTGACGGTGACGGGAGAGACCGTGACGCAAAACCTCTCGAAAACCCAAAGGGCGCAGCCGTGGCAGGACGTCATCTACACGCGGGAGAAACCTATTTCGGAAGAAGGCGGCCTCGTCATCGTCAAAGGCTCCCTCGCGCCCGACGGCGCGGTCATCAAGATTTCGGCGGCCAATTCCGATTTGCTGACGCACACGGGTCCGGCGGTCGTCTTCTCATCGCAGCAGGACATGATCGAGCGAATCGACGACCCCGACCTTCCCGCCACGGCGGAGAGCGTTTTCGTTCTTCAGAACACCGGGCCCATCGGCGCGCCCGGTTTCCCGGAGGCAGGCTCCCTGCCCATTCCCAAAAAATTGCTCGAAGCGGGTGTGCGCGACGTCCTCCGCGTCTCGGACGCGCGCATGAGCGGAACGGCGTCCGGGACCATCGTGCTCCACGTGGCGCCCGAGGCGGCCGCGGGAGGCCCCCTCGCCCTGGTTCGCGACGGGGACATGATCACCCTGGACGTTCCCAACCGAAAACTCGACCTGAACGTCCCGGAAGAAGAACTCGAACGCCGCCGCGCCGCCTGGGAGCCTGTGCCGCCCCATTACGACAGGGGCTACGGCAGGCTGTTCATCGAAAACGTGCTCCAGGCGCCCGATGGCTGTGATTTCGGTTTCCTGCAAAAAGTGGAGTAAAGCCCTTGCCCCGCGTTCGCGTCGTCACACGTTTACTGCCCTGCATCCGGGCCCTGCGCGGCAGGCCCGTCTCGCCTGCGATAGAAGAGCGCCTGGCTCGCGCTCTTGACCCGGAGAAAATAGAACTCATCATCGAACCCGACGCCGAGAAGCGCATGGCGGCGGTGGAAGTGGGGGATTTCTTCTTTTGCGAAAACGACCCGCTCCCCGGTGATTTTTACGAGCGCGCGAAAAAGCTGAAACTCATCCAGGCGGGTGGTTATTTCTTCGAGAAACTACAAATAGAGCGCGCCACGGGGGCGGGCGTGCCCGTGATGACCTTCCCGATGCCGATCACCGATTCGGTGGCGGATCACGTCATAGCGATGCTGCTCACACTGGCGAGAAATTTTGAAGTTGCGGTGCGCGCCGCCCGCGAGGGTTCGGGCAATCCCGAATCTCCCCAAAGGCCCGACGGCAGCGCATTCAACTGGACGCAAACGCAAGGAATCGCCCCCCTGCGCGGGATGCGCCTGGGGGTACTGGGCATGGGCGACATCGGCCGGGGCGTGGCGCTGCGCGCCCGCGCGTTCGGGATGGAGATTATCTACTGGAACAGAACGCCGCTGCCCGAATCCGTGGACGAGGCGCTAAGTGCTAAGCCCGTGGCGCGGGAGGAGTTGTTCCGAAACGCGGACGCTCTCCTGGTCGGCGTCGGCTTAAACGATGAGACGCGCGGCATCGTCGGCGAAAGGGAAATTCGCGCGCTTCCCAGGGGGGCGTATCTTCTCAACATCGGGCGCGGGGCATTGATCGATCAGGAAGCCATGTACCGCGCGCTCTCAGACGGCCATCTCGGCGGAGCGGGTCTCGACGTTTTCGACCCGGAACCCTTTCCCGCATCACACCCCCTGCTGCGCCTGCCCAACGTCATCCCCACGCCGCACTGCGCGGGCGGAGACGATGAAAACATCATCACCGAAATCGAGATTTTCTTCGCGAATATCCACCGCGCCCTGGCCGGCGAAGCGCCTCTCGGGGTCGTGAACGGCGTCGCCTGGCGGGGTTTGTAGGCGATGTGCGGACGCTTCACCCTCATAGAACCCATACCCTGGCTCGCGGAAATTCTGGACGTAAAAAACCCCGAAAAGGTGGGCGATGTTCCGCCGAGATACAACGTCTCGCCGGGGACGGACGTCCTCATCGTCCGCTCCCGAGAGAGGGGGACGCGTGAGTTGGGCATCACCCGCTGGGGCCTGGTTCCCTTCTGGGCGAAGGACTCCGATTTCGGGGCGAAGACTATCAACGCGCGCTCTGAGACAGCCGCCCAAAAGCCCGCCTTCCGCTCCGCTTTCCGTTACAAGCGATGCCTCATCCCTGCGGATGGATTTTACGAGTGGGCCGGGAGCGGGAGGAAAAAACAGCCCTTCTTCATTCATCTGGAGAACAGAAAACCCTTTGCCTTCGCGGGCCTGTGGGAGAGCTGGACCGGGGCGGACGGGAGCGTTCTCGAGACCTGCGCGATTCTCACGACGGAGGCGAACGAGAAACTTGCCGAACTGCATCACAGAATGCCCGTCATCCTGCCCCAAGATTCCTACGCGGACTGGCTGAACCCGGCCGAGAACCGCGCGAAGGCCATCCAGCCGCACCTCAGGCCCTATCCCTCAGACGCTTTTGCGTATTACCCCGTGAGCGAGCGGGTTAACAGCCCGAGAAACGATGACGCCGCCTGCCTCGAAAGACACGTAGAGGAAAAAGAACCGCTGGAGATTCAGGGGTCGCTGTTTGCGGATTGACGTTCCAGAACCCGTAGTGACAGCCCCTCCTCGGGGTTGTCCCACAGGCCTCTGCGCCCGCCCGCAGAACTGCGGCGCGCGCCATCAAACCATGCGGGACGCATATATGCGTCCCCTACGCTCATCCGTTAGATGAAAAAAACAGGGCGGAGGCGCAGGAGGCGAACATATATGTTCGACCCTACGGAAAAATTCTGCCCCGCGGGATACCCCGCGTTATCAATCTCTTACGAGTCGACGTCTCAGGAGATAGATGAGCCTTCGGGCTGTTCTTCTACCGGCGCATCCGTGGTCAGGCGCTTTTTCGCCGTGGGCGCGTAGCCGCCGCCCGCCATCGTGGAGGCGAGATCCAGAATCTCGCCCATCGCTTCGGGCAGCCCCGATGGATAGGCATCGTCTGGACACTTGCTGTTCGTCATGTAGGCGCACGGCTTGCACTCGATGCAGCGGATGACCTCCCCGTCCCGCGCGGAGAGCGCTTTGTTCGCATAATCAGGGTCGGTGAGCATCGCGCGTCCCACGCCGACGAAATCAGCGCCTGAGTCGAGATACGCCTGAATTCGCTTGGGCTCGAAGGCGGCCCCGTTCGCGACGAGGGGAACGTCCACCGCCCCGCGCAGCCTGTCGAAAGCAGGATTGTACAAATCGGGCATCACGGGCAGGCCCACGCGCGCGTTTCTCGAACAATGGAGAATGTCGACCCCCGCCTCTACGAGCGCGGGCGCCAGAGCGAGCGTGTCCTCCACCGTGAATCCGTTCTCGAAGGGCTCCAGAAGACCCAGGCGATAGCTCACCACCATCTCGTCGCCCCCGCCCCCGCGCACCGCCTGCGCCACCTCGAGCGGAAAGCGCATGCGGTTTTCGAGCGAGCCGCCGTAGCCGTCTGTCCTCTGGTTCGAAGCAGGCGAGAAGAACTGCTGGCACAGATACCAGGTGGCCCCGTGAATCTCGAGCATCTTGCCGCCCGCCTCGCGCACCCGCCGCGCCGCGTCCCCGTAAGCCTGAACGGCGTCTTTTATCTCCGTCTCGCTCATCTCGCGCGGCACCTCGTCTTCGGTGGGGTGCGGGACGGGAGAAGGTCCCACGGGCTCCATGCCCGTGATGGCGCTGAGCGCCGTTCTGCCCGCGTGATAAATCTGGACCGCGAGCGGCGCGCCCGCCTCCTCGACCGCCTGAATCAACTCGCGCAGAGCCGGAACGTGCGCATCGTCATGCGTGCTGAGCTGGTTGGGAAATCCCTTCCCCTCCTGGTTGACGTAGGTCGCCTCGGTGAAGCACACGGCGGCGCCCCCTCGGGCGCGGGCCTTATAATGCGCGTGCGACCAGGCGGACGGCGCGCCGTATTCTTCGGCGCGCGAGGTCGTCATCGCGGACATCAGAATCCGGTGTTTGATGCGCCGGCCTCGAACTTCGATGGGATCGGTAAATTTCGCCATGTAGAGAATGCTCCCGAAAATAGAACGTAAAATAACCATCGCGGCGAGCACAGCCGCGCCCGCCGCGATGCGTTTTTCAATCACCAGGCGGGAGCCACACCCGCCCCTCGTTTAATTTCTCGCCAGAAAATCCTCGATGTCCTTCAAGGATTCCTCAAAGCACTGGATGAGGAAGAAGTGGCTCGCTTCCTCGTAAATCTTGATCTCACAACCCGGCACGCGGTCGGCGATTTCGCGCGAGGCGCTCGCCGCGCACAGCACGTCCTGCCCGCCCGCGAGCACGAGCGTCGGGCACTTCACCTCATGAAGCCTGTCGAGCGCATCGTGCGTGAGACAGGCGTGGGTGGAATTCACATAGCCGGGTATCGGACGAGCCGGGTCCGCGAGTACCGTCTCGAAGGCATCGAGTTGTTCCTGGTTTTCGTTGAAATACTTCGGGGGAAAGAAGAAGAGCGATTGATGCATCGCCGCCGGGCCATAGCCCTGGGCCTTCACCACCTCGTTGATGTTGTAGAGAATCTGGTAGCCATACCTGTCGAGCTTGCCGAAAGAGGCGGTGATGAGCAGGCTCCGCACGCGGTCGGGATAGTCGAGCGCCATCATCTGGGCGATGGCTCCCCCCATCGAGCGGCCAATGACGTGCGCGGGCTCGGTGATGCCCACCGCGTCCATGAGGCCGATGGTGTCGGCCGCGAAATGGCTGGACGTATAGGGATAATCGGGCGCGGAACTCCTGCCCGCCCCCCGGTTATCGAAGGCCAGCACGCGGTAGTTCTTCTCCATGCTCGCGATTTGCGCCTTCCACGCGCTGCAATCACCCGCGAGACCATGAATGAGAACGACGGGCACGCCTTCTCCATATTCCTCGTAGTAAAGCTCTACATCACCCACCTGAACTTTCGGCATCTTGAAAATCCTCTTCTGTGAATAGTCGAAAAGCCGCTCTTCGAGCGCTTGCGACCGCAGCAGCCCGCCTGCGAAACTTAAAGTCGCTCTCTATCGAGCGTGTGGAAATCAGTTCTTCTTGCCCTCGGCGCCCTCGGCCACCTTATCCATGAACTCCTCGTTGTCAAACACCCAGCCGAGGCAGCGCATGACGTTCTGCATCCCGAAGACGTGCAGATCCGGCCCGTACATGCTCGCCACGCAGTCGGAGAGCATTACCACCCGGTAGTCGTAGTTGAAGGCGGTGAAGGCCGTGTTCAGGACGCAGGTGTTCGTGTTGATGCCCATGAGGCACACGTTCTTCGTGCCCAGAGAGTCGAGGAGCATCTGGAGGTCCGTTCCCATGAAGCAGTCGAGGCGTTTTTTGTTGTCGATGACGTAGTCGCCCTCTTCCACCAGGGAGGGAATCATCTCCGTCGTCACCTCGCCCTTGATGTTGTGATCGTTCACCGTGCTCTTGCGCCCGAGGGTCAAGCGGTTCTTATCGTCCTGAATGTCGTGGAGCGCCTTCCAGAAGTGGACCCTCATGCCCTCGCTTCCGAGGCCTGGGATTTTCCTGAAGACGAGCTTCACGTGGACGACGGGAATTCCGTGGCTTCTGGCGAAACCAAGCAATTCCTCCGCGTGGCCGATGACGCTCTCGCAATCCTCGTCACTCGCCGGCATGGTGGCGACTTCGGGGTCGAGGTGCCCCCGGTGCATGTCGATGGTGACGATGGTGGTTTCCTTCGGGTCGAGCGACACCATTTCCTTCAACTGATCCGTCATTTCCGAGCGATCGAGAATCTCTACTTGCGTGGCCATGACTTCACCCCTCTGCTTGAATGTAGATGTTCAGGTTCCCACAGGATGCCCAAAAGCATATTACATATCGCACAGATTGAAAACAGGGGGGATTGGGCTAACCGGAGTGGATACACGATGGCTTTCAGCTTGGTATCTCTTCTATTCGGTAGTATCATCGCTTATCGGATAAGGAACATCGCGTAATCCAAATCGACCAGTGATATAAAAAACGACAACACGGGGGGAAGGAACAGGTTTAACAGTGCGGAGGAGTAATCAAGAAGACCCTCGCGACATTCGATATATGTCCGAAGCAGAAATTATTATCCAAGCGGCGAGAACCGGTTTCGGCGGAAAGGGTACGCCGCTAAGTGATCGGGAAATTATTCGGCATCTTACGAGCAGTTGCTTTTCAGATGATGATTTGTTCGAACAGGCAAGGAAATTTGCACCCGCCATGGGGTGGGACATTGAAGAATTCGTCGAACAAGCGCGAAGAATCGGAAGGTACGGCTAGCTATTGAAGTGGGGGCAAGTCAGGAAAAAGTTTGTTGGCGGTATCGAGAGAACATCCTTGCGCAAGATACTCTTTTCGTTTGTCGAACTTATCTTGCTCGGACATTCCCTCCTGAGCCGCACGCATCAGAGCCTCAACGCCTTTGTCGGCGCTACCGCTCTCAATCTTTGGAACAAGCTCTCTCATAACTACCACCAGAAACAAATCCCAATAGTCAAAACATCTTATGGTAAATTCTAGCAACAACCAGTTGATTGTCAAACTAACAAATGTTTTGGCTATTTCTTCTCCGCCGAATCACTGACGGCTTTGGCAATGATTTCGATCCAATCTTTTTGCTCAATTCCAGTCTTTCTCGCAAAACAAAAAAGGCTCCCCGCACGGGGGAGCCTCCTCACAACTATCTGAAAAGTAAGACTTATTCGCCTCGCACGGTCGCGCGGATGAACTCGCGGTTCATCTTGGCGATGTGGCTGATGCTGATGTCCTTGGGGCACATGGCCTCGCACTCGGCGTGGTTGGTGCAGTTGCCGAAACCCTCCGCATCCATCTGGGCGACCATGCCGAGCACCCTTTGCTCCCGCTCGGGCACCCCCTGCGGCAGATGCGCGAGGTGGGAGACCTTCGCCGCCACGAAGAGCATCGCCGAACCATTCGGGCACGACGCCGCGCAGGCGCCGCAGCCGATGCAGGCGGCCGCGTCCATGGCCGCATCCGCCTCGGGCTTGGGGATGGGAACCGCGTTCCCGTCCGGAGCGCCTCCCGTATTCGCGGAGATGAACCCGCCCGCCTGGATGATGCGATCGAACGAGGTGCGGTCGACCACCAGATCCCTGATGACCGGAAAGGCGCTCGCGCGCCAGGGCTCGATGGTAATCGTGTCGCCGTCCTTGAACTTTCTCATGTGAAGCTGGCAGGTGGTCGTTCCGTTGAAACCCCCGTGCGCCTTGCCGTTGATGACCAGCGAGCACGTGCCGCAGATTCCCTCGCGGCAATCGTGATCGAAGGCGATGGGTTCTTTGCCCTCCATAATCAAGCGCTCGTTCGTCACGTCCAGCATTTCCAGAAAAGACATGTCCGGAATGATGTCGCTCACTTCGTAGGTTTCGAGACTTCCCGTCGCCCGCCCGTCTTTTTGCCGCCAAACCCTGAGGATGAGGTTCATTACTTGTAACTCCTCACGCTAAATTCAACCTCTTCAAACTCCAGATTTTCCTTGTGTAATATCGGACGCCCTCCGTTGCCGGGCGCCTCCCACGCGCTCACATAGCTGAAATTCTCATCGTCCCGAAGGGCTTCGCCCTCTTCGGTCTGATATTCTTCTCTGAAATGCCCGCCGCAGGACTCTTCCCGCACGAGAGCGTCGTAACACATCAGTTCCCCAAACTCCAGGAAATCAGCCACGCGCAAGGCTTTTTCAAGCTCGGGGTTGAGCTCGCCGCCTCCTCCGGGCACGGACACGTTCTCCCAGAATTCCTCTCTGAGGGCAGGAATCAACTCCAGTGCTTTCGTCAGGCTCTCCTTGGTGCGGGCCATTCCGCAATAATCCCAGCAAATGAGGCCCAATTCGCGGTGGAACGAGGACACCGTGCGCTTGCCATCAATCGAAAGCACCCTCTTCACCCTGTCTTCCACGTCATCGGCAGCTTGTGTGAATTCCGAAGAATCCGCGGAAAAATCTCCGGGCGTCTGACTCGCCAGGTAGTTCCCCACCGTGTAGGGCGCCACGAAGTAGCCGTCGGCCAGTCCCTGCATGAGGGCGCTGGCGCCCAGGCGGTTAGCACCATGGTCCGAGAAATTCGACTCTCCGAGCACGAACAGGCCGGGGATGTTGCTCATCAGGTTGTAATCGACCCACAGGCCGCCCATCGTGTAGTGGATGGCCGGGTAGATCCGCATGGGCACCTGATAGGCGTTCTCGCCCGTAATCTTCTCATACATGTCGAAAAGGTTGCCGTAGCGCTGTTGCACCAGGTCCAGACCCAGGCGCTTGATGGCGTCCGTGAAATCAAGATAGACGCCAAGGCCCGTATCCCCTACCCCGCGCCCCTCGTCGCACGCGCGTTTCGCCGCGCGCGAGGCGATGTCTCGCGGCGCGAGGTTCCCGAAACTCGGGTATATGCGCTCGAGATAATAATCGCGCTCATCCTCGGGTATCTCGCCGGGACCTCGCGGGTCTCCCTCTTTCATCGAAACCCAGATGCGGCCGTCGTTTCTCAAGGATTCGGACATGAGCGTGAGTTTCGACTGATGATCCCCAGAAACGGGTATGCAGGTGGGGTGAATCTGCGTATAACACGGATTCGCGAAATAAGCGCCCTTCATGTACGCGCGTATCGAGGCGGTGACGTTGTTCCCCATGGCGTTCGTGGAAAGGTAGAACACCGGGCCGTACCCGCCCGTCGCCATGACGACCACGTCGGCCGCGTGTTTTTCAATTTCGCCCGTCACGAGGTTTCTGGTGATGACGCCCTTCGCCTGCCCGTCGACCAGGACGATCTCGAGCATCTCGGTGCGCGAGTGCATCTTCACCGTTCCGGCCGCAATTTGGCGGCTCAGGGCCGCATACACGCCGAGGAGAAGCTGCTGGCCCGTCTGGCCTCTGGCGTAGAATGTTCTCGACACCTGCGCGCCGCCGAACGAGCGGTTCGCAAGCTGCCCGCCGTATTCACGCGCGAACGGCACGCCCATGGCGACGCACTGGTCGATGATGTTGGCGCTCACCTGGGCCAGGCGATATACGTTCGACTCGCGGGAGCGGAAATCCCCTCCCTTGATGGTGTCGTAGAACAACCTGTACGTGCTGTCCCCGTCGTTCTGGTAGTTCTTGGCGGCGTTGATTCCGCCCTGCGCCGCGATGGAATGCGCCCGGCGGGGGCTGTCCTGATAACAGAAACAATCCACGTTGTAGCCCAACTCGCCCAGCGTGGCCGCGGCGCCTCCGCCGGCCAGCCCCGAACCCACCACGATCACCTTGTAGCGGCGCCTGTTGGCCGGGTTCACGAGTTTCATGTTGAAGCGGTGGTTGTCCCACTTCTCCGCCAGAGGACCCGGTGGAACGTTTCCGTTCAGGCTGCCGTTCATATTCATACCCTTCTCCTCACTCAGGGAGAACTATTTCAACACACCCGCCAGCACGGCCAATGGAATCGACATGAAACCGACGGCGACGAGGACGCCGCTCCAGGGACCGAGCCGTTTGATGAAAGGGTTGTAAGATGGATTGTTTATTCCCAGAGACTGGAACAGGCTCGTCACGCCGTGGCTCAAATGGAGCCCCAGCAGAATCATCGAAACCAGATACACTCCCGATACCGCGCCGTTCCTGAATCCCATAATCACCATCCTGTACACGTCATGGCGGCCTTGCGCATCGTGCAACTGGGCGAAGTCGGGGTTCGTGGCGAACAGTGTGAAATGAAGCAGATGGTAGGCGGCGAAGGCGAGAACCAGAGCGCCCGTCAATACGATCGAGCGGCCCGCATAGGTGACCACGGTGGAATCGACCACGGCGTAGGCTTGCGGCCGGGCCGCCTGATTCAGACGCCAAAGGCGCAGGGCCGAGCTGATGTGCACCAAAAACACGACCAGCAGGCCGGCGCGCGCCACCCACAGGAGAGCGCCCAGATCCTTCAACCCCTTCGCATAGGCGTTCGTCGCCTCGGGACCCGCGAACATCAACAGATTGCCGAGCAAGTGGGCGATGATGAACAAGACCAACAAAATCCCCGTAACGGCCATGGCTACTTTCGCGCCGACGGATGATTGCAGGACTTTCGCAAACCGGCCCATTGATTGATCTCCAAAAAATCCTAAAGTCTTGGGGTCTACCGCTTAATCGGGTGTGCAATGTATAGTTTCATGCGCACATGGTCAACCACATTTTATAAAATCCTTCTATTCCATCTCTCCTCTTTCACCAGTCCTCGTTTCACCGCATGGCCTATTCCCGGCATTTGCGATATTTTAAGTTCGTTATCACCGAATTCTCCGAGAACCCACTCGAAAAGGGACGCTCAGATGCTCAACGGCGACGTCTTCGTATTCGACAACGTGGTGCACATGTACGACCTATCGGATGAGAATCTCGCGCGGCCGGACAGCGGCCTCGATCGCCTCTGGCACCTGCGAATCGCCAAAGGGAGACGCCCCGAGGGCCAGGAAGACCTCTACGGGGGCGGCGACCCCATCGGCGGGTTCGCCAAGAAATGGACTTGTGGGGAGTTGGGCAAGCTGGTGTTCGAGGATTCCCGGACCGACATGGCCATGGCGCAGGCCGTCGTGCTCTACGATGTCTACAAGGAAGGGTTCTCCCCCGTTCAGGCGCAATACGAATTCGCCAGGGCGCATCCGGAGCGCGTTTTGTTCTGCGGCGGAGTGGACCCCAAGTACCCGAGCGTACAGGGCGCGCTCGAGGAACTCGAACGCCAGGTCGAAGAGATGGGCGCGCGCTCGATAAAATTCTACAACGCACACATCGACGGGAATTCCTGGCGATGCGACGACCCCGAACTCGCCTACCCGATATACGAAAAAGGGCGTGAACTGGGGATCAACGTGTTTCAGTACCACAAGGGCTTTCCCATCACCCGCGCGCGCCTGGAAGACCTGACGCCGCTCGACATCCAGCAGGCGGCCATGGATTTTCCCGACCTCACCTTCGCTATCCACCACCTGGCGCTTCCCTATTTCGAGGAATGCGTCTACATCGCGGCGCGTTTTGAGAACGTGGTGCTCGTCCTCTCGGGCACGATGCACCTGCCCCTCGTCGCGCCCTGGCAGTTCAAGGAATACATGGGCAGGCTCCTTCGGGACGTAGGCTCGGAGCGAATCGTCTGGGGCTCGGAAGCGCCCCTGCTGGGGAACCCCCAGCCCATGCTCGAATGGTTCTGGGAGATGGAGATCGACGAGGAATTGCAGGATCGATACGGGTATCCTCCCATCACGGAGGAGGACAAGCGAAAAATTCTGGGCGAAAACCAGGCCAGACTCTTCGGAATCGACGTGGAAGCCAAGAAAAAAGAACTCGCTCTCCTCGCCTGAGGCCGTGGCGGGCCGCTGGGCGCGCTATTCGATTTCAAGGGGTTTCAGTTTGACCCTCGCCGTTTCCTGAGCGAGGATGAAATGAACAACAGACAATCATTTCAGCTATCTCTGGGCGAATAAGAAACGGAGGATTCTTCCATGCAACAACCCTATGATGGTGAAAAACTCGACCGCCTCATGAGCGAGGCCGGCGTCGATCTCGTTCTGGCCAACTCGCGGGAGAACGTGCGGTATCTGTGCGGGGGCTATTACTTTCACTTTCACGAGAGGTTCACGGCCATCGGACACGGCCAGTACATGGCGCTGGCCGGAATCCCGCGCGGCGACGCCGGAAAATCGTTCCTGATCGGCGGGGGCGGCGAACTCGGCCAGGCGCAGGACCAGAACCTCTGGATACCCGAACTCATTCCCTCGGGCAGAGTCCCGGCGGAAGCCGCGGCGGACGCCGCGCACGCCATCTCCGAGCGTGGGCTGGGGAGCGGGACCATCGCCGTGGAGGAGAACTTCCTGCCCGCAGCGGCCAAGGAGGCGCTCTCGAGGGCGCTTCCGAACGCCACGTTCGTGGAAGCGCTGCCGATACTCGAGGAGCTTCGCGCCATCAAGACGCCCGAGGAGATCGAACTGTATCGCCGCATCTCCCAGGCGGACGCCGAGGCGATCCGCGATGCGTTCGAGACAGCCAAGCCTGGAGCCACGACGAAAGAAGTCGCCCACGCCGTGGAGCGGGGCATGACGGACAGGGGCCTTCATTTCCTGTGGGTCTTCGCCGCGGCGGGGCCGGGTATGCTGCGCGCTCCGTCTGAGAAGGTGTGGGAAAAAGGAGAAGTGCTCCACTTGGACGCGGGCGGTTCCCAATCAGACTACCTGACCGACATCTGCCGCATGGGCGTGCGGGGCGAGCCCACGCCACTGGCGGACGAACTCTACAAGGCGTGTCTCGGGACGCAGGATCACGTGCGCGCGGAGATCCGCCCGGGCGCGGTGTGCGGCGACGTCTACGAGAAGGGCCAGAAGTATCTCCAAAACACCGAGCACGGCGAATACGGCAATTTCATCATCCACGGCATCGGCATGGTCTCGCACGAGCAGCCCTATTTCGGCCCCGGGGTGGAGCGAGCGCTCGAAGAGGGAATGGTGGTGTCGATAGAGACCGACATCCGCCACCCCGAGGTAGGCTTCGTGAAGGTGGAAGACGCCGTGGCGGTAACGGCCGATGGGTACGAGCCCCTGGGCGACCTGGGACGTGAGGACTGGGTGGTGATCGACTGATGAAGCCTCTTTACGATCAAGAAAAACTCGATCGCCTGATGGAGGAGGCGGGTGTCGACCTCGTGCTCGCGCACACGCCCCACAACCTCCGATACCTGACGGGTGGGTATTACTTTCATTTCCGCGAAAGAGTGGCCGCCATCGGGCCGAGCCAGTACCTCCCCTTCGTGGGTATTCCACGAGGAAACTCCGAAAACGCCTTTCAGGTGGCCTGGCGCGTCGAGGCGTCGCCCCGAAACGAGGTGGACACCTGGATACCCGAGGTCATCTACACGAAAGCGCGAGGCACCGTCGGCGCGGCGGAAACGGCGGCCGAGGCCATCAGGAAGCGCGGTCTCGGTGAGGGAACCATCGCCGTCGAGCGCGGGTTCTTGCCTGTGGATGCGATGGAAACCCTCGAAAGCGAGTTGCACGGCGCGCGATTCATCGATTCCCTCGGGGTTCTGGAAGAACTGCGCGCCGTGAAGAGAGAAGATGAACTGGAGATATTCCGGCGCGCGGCGCTTGCGGATTCAGAAGCCATACAGGCCGGTTTTCAGGAGGGAGTGCGTGACGTCACCACCCGGCAGGTGGAGCAAAGGGTGGAGGAGGAAATGGTGAGGCGCGGCCTTCATTTCCACTACGCCTTCACCGCCGCAGGACCCGGCATGCGGCGCGAGCCCTCCGGTAAAATCTGGGAAAAAGGAGAAATCCTCCACATCGACGCGGGCGGATCGGAGGCGGGCTATATGTCCGACATCTGCCGGATGGGGGTGCGGGGCGAACCGTCCCCTCTGGCCGAGGAGTTGAGGAAAGCGTGTCTCCACTCGGTCGACGCCTGCCGGGACGCCATACGGGCCGGCGCGAGTTGCGCTTCGGTTCAGGCTCGGGGACACCAGGCATTCGAGGACACCGGGTTTTCCGATCTGGGAATTTTCGAGGTGCACGGAATCGGCATGGTGCAGCAGGAGTTGCCGCGTTTCGGCCCCGAGGTGGAGCGAACGCTCGAGGCGGGCATGGTGGTATCCGTCGAGTGCGACATCCGCCACGCGGAAGTCGGCCACGTGAAGATTGAAGACGCGGTCGCCGTCACCGAAAGCGGCTGCGAGGGCCTGGGCGATCTGGGCAGGGATTCCTGGGCGTGCGTTGATTTATAAAAACTGAGGAGATTTTTCATGCCGAGACCACCCGAGGGCTTGATGCGGCTTCAGCACGCCGCCATAAAAGTGCACGACATCGAGGCGGCGAAGGATTTTTACGTGAACACGCTGGGCTTCACCATATCGGAAATATACCCGCCGGGCACGGTGGGCGATTTTCCCTTCGGCCTGTGCTTCATGAGGTGCACCGAGCTTCACCACGACATGAACCTCATCTTCTGGCCCGACGGCGAAGGCCCCGCCCCGCCCGAGGGACGCTCCTTCGACACCTTACAGACGGGCCTTCACCACATCGCGTTCGAGGTGGAGGGCCGGACGCAACTCGAAGCCTGGGCTTCTTATCTCGAAGAGAAGGAGGTCGAGATTTTCTGGGGGCCGTCCATCCACAGCCCCACGCATCCCGAGGGGGACGGCTTCTGGGGGGAGAACCACGCGCTCTATATCTCGGACCCATCGGGCAACTGCATCGAAATTTTCTGCGATCTGGCCGTCATGGATTCCTACACGAACCGCGTGAACGAAGAGTGGTTCCGGGATCGGCTCTCCCGGGATGGGCACCCCCGTGACGCCGCGAATCCCCCGGAAGCCTGGCAGCCCTGAATTCCGGCGCAACCGGGAAAACCCAAAGAAAAAAAGATAGCGGCGAAGCTCCGCAAGTCTTATCATAATGTTATGTGGATGCTTCGTTTCCAAGACTCATAGGGACCCGAATTCCATCAGGCCGAGGGTGATGGATAACAAATCATGGATTTTTCAACACGCCCGCTCATAAAGACCCGTTTCGCTCCGGTCTCCGGTTTCAGAAACAAAGGGTCTATGAGAATGCCGTTCAAGATGGCCGCCATCGCCGTGGCGCTGACCGCCGTCTTGGCCCTGCTCGCCGGGGCGCTCGGCTACTCCATGGGCCTCGAGGCGGGTCGGCGCATTGCGCTGAACGAGAAGGTGAAGCTGATACCCCGCGCGTGAGTGGATCATTCAGGATTTTTCAATAGCAACTTTACCGACGCCGTGAACTCCCGGGTTTCGCTCACAGAAGCCGCGCGTCTCGTGGGCGGCGTCGGGGTGAGCGCCGAGGATACATATACATGGGAAAGCGGGGAGCTATCCTTGCACGCTTCGCTGGACTTCTCGTGGACGTTCCGCGGCGCCGAGACGATCGCAAACGTATCGGGAGAGAAACTCGAATCCGAATCCGCGAAAAGCCGCGTTCTGCTCGGTCTGGGCGGGTACTACCGCTGGGAGCACTTCTCCCTCGGCGGGGAGGCGTTGGCGATCGGCCTCGGTACCAAAGACACGGAATATTCCAGCCTCTTCAAGTTGGGCGTCAGCTTCTAGTTTGTAATCGAAACGCAAACCCCCGCAGGGTCCGCGCCTTGCGGTGGGCCTTCCCGGGGAGGGGCTTCCACCACGGAAGGAGCATTTCCCCCTTGTCAGGGAGGAATGACTCCCCCTCCCCGGGAAGAACATAATCACCCCGGTCGGGTGAATCCTCATCTCTTCAAGCGTGATTGCTCCGGCGCATCGGCACCGGGAGACTTGCGGGACAGCCCCTCCTATCGGGGCCGCCCACACATATATGCGTCCCGCGCCCCTTCGACCCAAAAACATGGGCCGCATGTATGCGACCCCTACAGTTACAATCCCTCCTCCCCTGCTCGCGCACAATTCCTCCCTTCCCGGTCTGAACAATCCCTCCCTCTTCAGCCGGAACCGGGTGCGCATTTCCCCGCATTTGCCGTAATCCATGAAATCCCTGATTCCGGTATGGTGCGCCACGCGCGGGAAAACGCAAACCCCCGCTCCCCGCTCGGGTTTGACCCCCGCTCCCCGCTTGGGTTTGACCCCCGCGAATCGGTGAATCGAGAACAAGCGGAATACCTGAAAATATCGATAAATATCGATAAATTCACGAGGTTTTTTGATAAAAAAACTGAAAGTTTAACCTATTGATATATATAAGGTTATACGCCAATTAGCCCCTTATGGGTGTGAGGGGGGGCTAGACGTTGATGGAGCAAAGCAGCGCGTGGGCCGCGGCGTTCAGAGGTGTGGGGATTCCGTGTCTGGCGCCCAGCCGAACGACCGCTCCCGTCATGACGTCCGCCTCGATGCGGCGCCCGGCTCTCCTATCCGCCAGCATGGAGGTCGTTGCTTCGGGGTGCGCATCCTGTAAGCGCTTGACTGTTCGCTCGGCGACGTCGTTCGCCAGTTTCGCGCCCTCCGCCCTGCCCACTGCGGCGCATTCACGCACGAGTCCACGGCAAAGTTCGGCAACGTCCGGAGCGAGCAATACGCCCCTGCCCTTATCGGTCAGCGTGGTGGCGGGCCCGGCGCCGATGTTGTTGCACAATTTCGCCCAGGAGGCGGTCGTAAAATCGGAAGTCGGTTTCACCTGAATGTCCGTGCCCTCATACAGGGAAGCGAGAAGCCGCCCTCCCCGGCTCTCTTCGGGAGCGAGCGCAGCGCTTCCCTGCTGCGCCACATGGCCGGGAGCCAGCCTGTCCGCCGGGCAGTTCACCACGACAGGAACGACCTCTGCCCCTCTGGCGTATGGCTCCACCCGTTCTTTGTGCTCCACGCCATTTTGCAAAACGGCGATGACGGTGCCGTCTCCCACGAGAGCTTCCAGCCAATGTGCAACATCTTGCACCTGGTACCCCTTCACCGCCAGGAGAACACAATCGACGGGTCCTGCTTCGGTGGGAGCGGTAACGCATTTCACCTGTGATTCGATAACGGAATCGCGTGTTTCCACAACGAGCTTGTCGATGGGCTTTCGCACACACAGCGTAACATCGTGCCTGCTCGATCGACATAACCGAACCCCGAACACCCCACCTATGGCGCCAACCCCCAACACGGCTACCCTACTCATCCATCACGCTCCAGGAAATTTCATACCAAAACACGGTGGCCCTTCCATGAGGCCACAGATACGAAAACGCACACGATGCCGGCCAGAGAATCCCAACCCGAGGTATGTCCTATTTTATCCAGCGCGCATAAAGCGGAATCCAAACGCGCCTCATCCGCCATGCCCATCGCCGAAATCATTTCATGCAATGCTTGCGCTCCTTGCCCTCTGGCTGCGCACTCTAAATGCGCGCAACTGATTTTATTCGTCCGATATTTGGCCTGACTCAATATGACGCCAGATATCTTCCTTAAAACCTCGAAATATCCCAGTGCATACAACGCTATCATCACACCGCACCAAAAATCATCTCCGGATGGCGTGAGCCCCGGCCCTAAGCCGATGAGTTGTTGAGTTATGGCAGAAAATTCCAGGTTTCCCCCTTTATTCAGGGAGTGCGACAACCAATACCCGAAGTCCGAGACTCCCTGCCAGGAGACTGTTTGAAATGCACCCGCATTTGAGATTTCCTCGCCGCTCGCAATGTACGAAATGAGTGGGGCAAAACCCTCACGAGGGCCAGTTTCGGCTATCCACTCAACAAGAAACGGGAGATTTTGCAGAAAAGACCCCAAATCCCAGCCAACCGGGAGTGGCTCCGGTTCCCATACTTTGGGAAGGGAAGTATCAATTTTCATGTTGGAACTTAGATGAATAGAACCATTTTGAATTCTGGCAAAACTTTCAGCGCTCACGATTTCGGTGAAATCCACATCGTTCGAGAATTTACAAAGCGCATTCAGGGGTCCTGGGCCAATACCCCATTCCCCGATGCACGTGAGTTGCCCAGATGTATTTTCCACATAAAAACTTCTGTGAAACACACCGATGATTTTCGCTTCGCCCGGTGAGCCTAGAAATTCTTCAGCAAATTTACCTGCAAGAACCACCCGGAATGTATTCGGCATTATATGGGCTGGCATCATAAAATGATCATTTCATCTCGCAAAGAAAATCCCCTCATCCTTTCGTGAGTGAGGGGATTGATTCATTCCCGATACTTATGCACATCCAGGTCCTCTAACCTCACTTACCGCAGCACCAGATGGCACGAGCGTCTCGGCAAAGCTTGGATCCGCTTGTTGTTTTTCGACCAGTTGGCCTATTTGCGAGAGCAGCATCTCACGTTTCATCAATCCCAAACGATAGATGCCCATCGGATTTACAAGTTTCATATAGTAATGGTTGCCAGGGTCATACTCCGCAGAGCAAGCAGAGGGTTTTTGGGCGATAGAGAGAGGATAGCTAAAAACATCCGCAAATTGGGCCAGTACTTCCTCATCATGTAAGTCTTCGGGTATTTCGGGAAATCTGGCCAAGAGTTCCTGGACGTTCATCGTTAAAACTCCTTCAACGGATGACTTATCTCAAGCGGAACGATTCATTAAGCCTATCATATATTGCACTGACTAGCTCTTTACTTCCCTGCTCTTCCGAGGTCGAAAAGGATGAACCCAATAAAAGTGTGAGAATTACATTTCCCGGATAAACCGCGCTGCGTAGCTTCTGATGTCTTTTCCGTTCAGAACATGAAAACGACGGATGCGGGCGATGGTTTCTCCAGAAAATCGACCAATGGGGATGTGAATTAAATGCTTTTTATATAACCGTGCGAACTGGCGCCAGCGTGTCTTGGGTGGGTGCGGGCTCACCAGAGCGATGAACCGTTCTTTCGAATGGAAACATGCTCCTGCAATCAATCGTTCGTCCAATGTCTGTGTGTAGTGAAACCGTGAATCCCGCCAGACATCCTCAATATATCGGGGAGGAAAAACAAAAAACGCCCCGCCATATTGTGATTCCGCGATCCCCGGTCCTACCAAATTATCCTCAAACGGGGTAGCATACATACAGAGTGTTGATTCTTCTCCATGTTCCGCATACCACATCGTACGCCAAGAATACTTCTCGGCATCCGCGGGCGTATCGAACAAAAAAACGACAACCTCCAAATTTCCTCGTGCCGGGGGAATTTCTTTTACGTACAGGTCGCCCGTATGCCAGTTGCGGAGCGTTTCCCGCATATCGAGACCATCTTTTATCGATGTCGTGAATTTTTCAGTACGGGCCAAATCCTCTCCCAATAGCGCCTTGGCCTGCTCGCGCACATGGGTATGAAAGCTCTCTATCGCTTCATCTTCTGGCGGCCAGGAACACATACCAAAGGGATCCCACCTCTGGGCCCACTCCTGTCTTTCAAACGGAGTGGGTTTAGGTTTGAGGGAAATACGCCTCCAAATAGAGGCAGACCCACCCAACCGACTCTTAATCGTTCCGACGCCTATATCAGGGAATACCGCACGGGCCATACCTACATGGACAAAATCACTTTCACTGGCTGAGGAGGTTTCACGCTGATACGGATATTTCCGCGCGGTCTCTAACAGTGAGAGAGCAAAAGCATCGCCTGCGGTCTGCTTAGCGGCAAGAGTGAGAGCAAACAAATCCGGCGTCAATCTTCTCGCTTGAAGCGTCAAATTCCGGACGTATTGCAAGAAAACCTGAAGTCTTTGAGGCGTCACCCAGTTTTGCACGGGTCGATGTTCTCTTAACCATGCCGTTCTCGCCTCCAATAGGAGTTCCTTGACACCGTCGATAGACAAATTGGAGTCACCAATGAATTCTTCGCGTTTTTTTTCGTATAAATAGGTGAGATAGGGAAACTCCCCCAAGAAAAAGGCCAAAGTACCTTCCGATACCCTATACCTTTGGGGTGTGTTGAGGGATCTATCTAAATGGGGCCTAAACAATTTTTTGTCACCAGACGGACCTTCTCGACAGGCTGAGTGAATCCAAGGCCAATCCATCGCAGAACACACGAAAACGATGCGCTTGTATCTCGCCTCGAGTTCCAGTAAGGCATCGGCCATCCAGCGGATTCTCGCAGCACGCTGTGATGAAGGAGAAGGCTTGGGTGCTACCGTCAAAAGAGACGCAGCAAAGGCTTCCATCGGTACTTTTTTGAGTACATAAGGATCTGGCAACACATGAACATCCTCATGAAATCGTTCCACTTCTAAATCTACAAAAAATCTGGGGATACGCTCTCCCATTGCTACCCTGAGCGCTGAGATCACCGGCTGACAAGGATCAATCGGCACATAGTTATGGGAAGGCAAGATTGATTTATCCGCCATAAACTCTTCTTCAGCATTCAAATCATCCTCTGACTTTGGGTATTCATCCCATGATTCATCAAATTCCGCTTCACCACCTTCAAAATATGATTGGGCATCCTCATTCATCGACACCATGGAGACATTTGGAAGGTTATCAACACCTGCTTCCACCTCATCTTGAAAAGATGGCGGTAGAGGAACCGCAACGCAGTCAGGTTCAAGTTTCAAAATCCTATCCCGCACTTCGACGGCAAAGTCTCCCGACCCATGGATGACGGGAAGTACACTGATCCGATTGGTGATACACAGAAAATCGTGCGCGGCCATAACTAATCGTCTTGTTGGGGGTGCAATGGGCTATCGCCGCCAAAGAAAAGATCGCCGAAATCAAGCGGTGGTGGTTCATCGCCGAGGGCTTGTTGTCTTCTACGCGCCAGATCTTTCAAGTCCAACGCATCATCTCCTAAAACCTTGGTGAGCGACTCTCTCCACGCTTCGTCTTGAGCAAGTGGATGATCTGAGTCCTGCGCGAGACGTTTAAGCGCGAATTGAAGGATATGGATTCCATCCCGAGGGGAATATTCAAGATCTAGTTCATGGGCTTCCTGTAAAAACTCCACTGTCAGGGCCAACATCTCATTTGGGGCAAACGGCAAGTGATACTTGAGGATAGCCAGTTCATCATTTTTACTTGGAAATTCAAGCCCTAAAGTGGGTTGCAGTCTCGAGAGAATATAATCGGGCACCTCGTACGTTGAAGCATCTTCGTTCATGGTCACGCAACAGCGAAAATCTGGGTGTGCCTTCACCGTTACACCCGCTAAGATGGACTCCACATAACGGCGATGATCGAGCAATGGTGCCAGTGAGGCCCAACTTTTTTCGCTCATCCGATTTCCTTCATCCAGCACACAGACCCCTCCCCTTATCATCGCTGTAACAAGAGGCGATGCGTGATAGGTAATTTTTCCTGACTCCGCCAACACGGGTATGATCAAGAGATCCTCAGGACGCGTATCAGAAGTACACTGGAAAATATAAAGCTCTTGGTTTCTCTCCCGCGCCGCCGCCATCGCCAGTGTTGTTTTCCCGATTCCCGGAGGGCCAACAATTCTCGGAGAGAGAGAAAAATCCTCTTCCGCGACAACCAGCCAGCAGGCGTGAAGCTGGCGCAAAACCTCTATCTGGCCGATCCATTCCTGATCAGCATCGGTGTTTCTGCTCAGGTGTAAGGATACCCCTTCAATATCAACCACCCCCACCCCTAATTCTTCATTGACTGATGTCTTCTCGTGCACAATCAACTCCTACGTACAAAATCCCACCGTAAAAGATAATGACATCTCGCTCTTATCACTCGGGAATATCTCTTTTAATCGGTAAAATACCCTCCGTTTACATCCAGTGCTTCACCAGTGATATGCGCAGCCTCCTCACTGGCGAGAAATAGAGTGGCTGGCACCAATTCCGATGCCATAGCAAACCTTCCCATTGGGTGTTTCGCCAGCGCTTTGTTGTATAAATCCGGACCGAATTCCCGCATCAAAGGCCCATCAATCGGCCCGGGAACCAAGCAGTTCACGGTCACTTTCGTTTTCGCTAATTCTCGAGCGAGGTTGAACATCATGGCCAAAATACCGCCTTTTGAAGCCGCATATGTGAGATTATGGCCCAGACCCCCTGATTTCCCAGCCCCAGAACCATATAGAATAATTCGCCCGGCCGGAGAATTCATGAGCGCGGGCATTACCCCTTGAATGCAAAAATAAGGCGCTAGAAGATTCACACGAAACGCGCGCCTCCAATCAGACGCATTAAGGGAAAGAGGGGCTTTCACCAACATGTTCGCCGCCGTATGAACGAAGATATCGCATCCACCAAGCCATGCAATTGCTTCCATTACCGTGGCTTTCATTTCATCGAAATCTTCCAAATCACAGGGTATTTTTTTCATCATCTGCAGGGAGCCTGCAATGAGATGTAATTTTTCTGCACTCCGACCCGTGGCAACGATTTTCGCCCCCGCATCCAGAAATCCCCGGACGAGTTCTTTGCCAACATCTCCAGTGGCCCCGGTCAAGATCACTCTTTTACCCTGGAAATCAAAACGAAGTGCCATCCTGTTTCCCTCGAAAACCAGTGACCCAACTTTCAGCAAGCTCGCTGCCCTGATATATATCGAATAAGATACAATACCGGCTGGAGGATAGCACGCTTCATAAGTCATCACCCTGTAACCGCTTCATGTTTAATAGGAAGGCTGTGGAGAATATCCGTGATTTTTTTTGATGAACTGAAAGTCCGAGGTTTGGTTCGTGATCACACGGATCAAGGGGAAATGCTAAACGTTTTTAAAAAAGGGGGAGTAAGCCTTTATTCCGGCTTTGATCCTACATCAGACAGTTTGCACATCGGAAATTTAGTTCCCATTGTAGGACTCATGCGCTTTCAACGTACAGGCCACCGGCCGATTGCGGTCATCGGGGGTGGAACCGGGATGATAGGGGATCCCTCCGGAAAATCTGAAGAAAGAAACCTTCTGAACGCAGAAGTTTTAGAACACAACCTCAAAGGAATCAGGGTCCAACTCGAGAGATTTCTGGATTTTGACGCCGGTTCAAATAGCGCACGTATGGTAAACAACGCAGAATGGCTGAACAAGATTCACCTCATTGATTTTTTCCGCGATGTAGGAAAGCATTTTTCTATTGGCTACATGATGGCGAAAGAATCTGTTAAGTCACGCATCGCCGACGCGGGAATTTCATACACCGAGTTTAGTTATATGGCGCTCCAGGCGTATGATTTTTTGCACCTGTTCGAAAAAGAAAATTGCACCTTACAAATCGGTGGTTCAGATCAGTGGGGCAACATCACGGCGGGCATCGAGTTGATTCGGAGGGTTCATGGAAAACCCGCATATGGAATGACTTTCCCCCTCATCACTACTTCAGATGGCCGAAAATTCGGTAAAACAGAAGAAGGAAATATCTGGCTGGACCCGAAACGAACCAGCCCATACCGATTCTCGCAATATTGGATTCAGACAGACGACAGGGACGTGGGTAGGTTTTTAAGATATTTCACTTTCTTATCGATTGATGAGATCGATGAAATTGAAAAAGAACACCTCAAGTTTCCGGAGAAACGAGAAGGGCAACGCCGCCTCGCCAAGGAATTGACGACACTCGTACATGGTAGCACTGCGGCGCGAAGCGCTGAGCGCGCCGCCCAAATTCTTTTCGGAGCTGAACTCGAGGGCATTGAGAAAATCGACTTACTCTTGGCGGCGGAGGAAATGCCAAGGACCCTACGATCAGCGGCACCACCATATCCACTAATAGATACTTTAGTGGAAACCGGCCTTTGCAAGTCGAAATCCTTAGCGCGAAAAGACTTAAAAGGCGGTGGTATCTATGTGAACAATCGCCGTATTACGGAAGAGGTGAGTATGCTATCCGCTGACGATATATTATTCGAGCGATATGTCCTCCTCCGAAAAGGAAAAAAGAACTATCATCTGGTAGAGTTTGAACGATGAGCAATTATGGAAATTGTTGTTTGACGTATTTTGCATGAGAGGTGAGTAAATCTTCTTGGAAATCTATAAATACATACAGATGGTAAAAGTGAATTCGCACCTCGAACGGTGTTTCGGCTCTGCCTGGCAATCCTAAAAGATGAATGAGCGAAGAAGTCCAATCCAGGTCGAATATCATGACCTGCCTCCTGAGTTTCACCAGTGGAAATGGCGTGTTCTCATCGCCTTTTGCGTCTTCTACGCCTTTAACTATCTGGGCAGGTTCAACTTCAGTCTAGTGCAATACGCCGTCATTCAAGATCTGGGCATCACACGAGTCGATACCGGATGGATCAACTCATGGATGTTTTGGGGCTTTGCGTTCGGCGACTTGGTTTTCGGAAGAATCTCGGAAAAAATAGGCTATAGAAACACTATTCTGTTTGCCGCAATCAGCACATCGCTATTCAACTTTATCGCAAGTTTTGGAAATTCTATCACCACGCTCGCCATACCTTGGGCGGTGGTCGGTTTTGTGAACGCGGCCACCTGGGGGCCAGGACTCGGTCTGGTAGCACAATGGTGGCCCAGACGCGAACGGGGCCAAGCGATTGGGCTCGTGGGAACAGCCGCCGGAATCGCGCTCCTCATCGTTTGGGCGATCGTACCCTGGGTGGCGGCGGAATATGGTTGGCGAGCCGCGATTCGCTACCCACCCATGATCATTGCCGTTATGGGAATCATTTTTTACTTTGTCGCCAAAGACAAACCCTCTGAACTCAACCTGCCTGAATATAAGGAGTCAGATGAAGTATCCCGCGAGGCAGAAGCAGCAGGCAGCGAGAGTGAACGTGGACTAAAAGCGTATTTTCACTTGATGACCAATCTGCGCTTCTTTTTGGCGTGCCACGTAAAAGGGCTGGACAACGTAGTTCGCTACGGCGTCGTCTCATGGGCGCCTTTGTATTACGCTCAAGTTGGTGGATTCAACTTAAAACAGATGGGTTTGCTGACCTTCGCTTATCCTTTAGGATATTTATTCGGGCCCATATTCGGTGGAATTATTTCTGATCGATTCTTCAAGAGCAATCGGTCCATCGTCATCATGCTCGCCGCTATTCTGAGCGCTGCCGCGATGATGGGAATCGCCTATGCACCCGCCGACAACATTCCTCTTGCCGTAATTTTACTCATCGTCGGTGGGTTTTGCGTCAACATGTCTACCGTACAGGCCCTGGGGGTAGATCTGGCCGGAAGACGTCTGGCCGGAACAGCGGCAGGCGTATTGGATGCCCATGGATATGTTTATGGCGCGCTTCAAGCCATATTCTTTGGATGGCTATCTCTCGCGATTTCAAATGGGTGGTTCTGGGTATTCACAGTCATGGCAGCCAGTCGACTTATTGCCGTAGCCCTCGTATGGAAGGTGCGAGCGTAAAAGATCGATTTTCATCAGCAAAGGCGAATAGCCCATCCTGTTAGACGGAATCAATATTTTCTATTGGCCCGTTTTATGCCTTTCAATATTTCCAACCGAATCTTGTTTTCATCACTTGCAAATTTTTCTTCCAAAAAAGAAAGTAGGCGTTGAGCACAAATCGCTCGCTGTTCGTGTGACATCACTAAATAAAAAGAGGTGCCGAAACGCCAATTTTTGTCCATTCCTCGAATGATAATGTCGAATCGAACATCATCCTGAGCCGTCAAATATAGCGCTGCCAAAAGGTCTTTCCCATTATTTAGTTGGAATGGAAATGATTTTTCCGTTCCATCTCCAAAGCGAACACTCAGTCCAAGGGTATTCACATCCGTCCACTCCGGTAAACCCAAAACAACCGAAACCAATTCAGGCGAAGCCGACTCATCAATACCAGCAACGATATAAGTTTCCCCACCAACGATGAATCGTCCTGATGAGAGAACACTACCCTCTTCATTTGTTTCGCTCAAAAAATCCTTCAACCAATCAGGCAATCTCTCCCGCCCAGGGTATGCTGTAGGCGTTTCGCCTTCATTCAACAATTGGAGTTTGTTTGCCCATGCAAGCAAAGAAATTAACAATGGTGGCGCAGGACGCAAAATTTCCGACTCCCAGGGCGTAATGCCGTCTATAGCGCCTTCAAGGCTTTTCATCACCCCAGCCCGCATATTCTCCCACGACGTTATTCGGTCAATATGTTCTGTAGCTTCAATCGAAATCCCCAAACCCTCTATCGCCGCCAAACGATGAACCATTTCGAATAGATGATGATTTTCCTCTACGTTCCTATACATTTCTCGGGCTTCGCCGACATAGTCGGTTAAACCGTTGCTCCCAAGCCATGAATCCAAATCCATCGGCAGAGGCGTCACCCCGAGATATGAATCGCCACAGCGTCGCCAAAGGCCACGGGCGCTTTCTAATGTAGCGCTTGCGGCTGGCTCCGTATGAATCTCCCAAACATCGGAAAGTTCTTTTCGTATGGCGTCTTCACCCATGCCATCGTCGAGCATGTTCGCCAAACGACGGAGCAGTAAGCTGAAAAACGCTGATTGCGCCTTCACCATAGACGACAATTTTCCGGGTCTCGACGTCAGAGCCGTCAGCATCAGATACAAAGCACCGATTGTCGGCTTTACGCCCTGAGCACCAAAAAGCGTTGTCATCTTCTCCAGGTGCTGAAGCACAAAACTCAACTCTTCACCGGTCAACAACTTCAAGTGGATAAAAGAAATCGGAAGGGCTTGCTCAGGCAAGGTAGGTTCCGCTTGGGGAGGAAAAAACATTTGGGTGAAATTTTGTCTAATTTGTTCGCTTACGTCACCAAAACTCTCGCGGAGGTAGTGGTTACAAGACGACTCCCACCAGTCATAAAGCAAACTTTGCCGTCCAATTGGAGACACCCTCATTCGCTCTCGGATACAGATGAGCGATCATGCTCAGCGATTGATGGAGCATGCGCTTTTTTCTGAATCAAACGCCCAAGAGAAAAGAGAATGACCGCAGAACCTAAAATGACGAGTTGGATGGCATAGGCCGAAGGGTTCGAAATGCCGATGAGCAGGGCAATGCCGCAATCCAGCATAGCAAGAATTTGAAGAGCGCGTCCCAAGCCATACATCAACCAAGCTGTCCCAAGGCCGCTCTGATTCGTTCAATCCCCTCTTTTACGTTTTCGAGGGAAGTCGCGTAGGAGAAGCGCACATAATCGTCGGCGCCGAATCCGGCGCCCGGCACGCCGGCGCAGTGCGCGTGTTGGAGCAGATACAGCCCCACATCCATTGAATTTTTCAATACTCCATCCGGCCCCTGACGCCCGAATACGCCGCTCACCCTCGGAAATGCGTAAAAGGCGCCCTTGGGGTTCACGACGCTCATCCCCTCGATTCCGTTGAATCCCTCGACGATCGCCTTTCTTCTCGCGTCGTATTGCGCCACCCATTCGTTCAGAAACTCATGTGATCCCCGGAGGGCTGCAATCCCCCCGTATTGACCGAAGGAAGTGACGTTGCTCGTGCTCTGGCCTTGCAGCGTATCCATGGCATCGATGATTTCAGGCCTCGCGAGCGTATACCCCATGCGCCAACCCGTCATCGCATATGTTTTCGAGAACCCGTCCAAGACAAGAGTCCGCGCTTTCATTTCGGGGGAGAAGCTGGCGATCGATACATGCTCCTCACCGTCATAAGTAATTTTTCCATAAATCTCATCGGACATGACCATCGCGTCGGTGGACAAAACGATTTCGGCAATCGCCTCTAATTCCTCACGGCTATATACGCAGCCCGAAGGGTTGCACGGGCTGTTGAGCACCACGACTTTCGTGCGTGCGGACATGACTTCACGCAACTGATCGGCCGTCATTTTATGGCCGTTTTCCTCGCTCGTCTCAATCAGAACCGGTGTCGCCCCGGTCAGGGTGGCGACGGGTTCATACGCCACCCAGATGGGCGCCGGGATGACGACCTCATCGCCCTCCTCGACGAGGACGTGCAAGGCGTTGAAGACTGATTGCTTCCCTCCCACGGTGACGATCACTTCCGTTTTCGGGTCATATCGAAGGCCCTTGTGTTCTTCGACCCAATCGCTAATCGCCTCCCTCAAGGAAGGCATCCCCCGAACCGCCGTGTATTTCGTGGCGCCGTCACGCAGACCCTGGATGGCTCCTTCCTTGATATGTTCCGGGGTATCGAAATCAGGCTCCCCCGCAGCGAATGAGATGACGTCGATGCCTTGCGCCCTCATCTCCGCCGCTTTGGTATTCATCGCCAGTGTCGGAATGGGGGACAATTTGCTCATTCGGGATGCAAAACGCATGAGAAACTCCAGGGTTATAAAATGAATGTTAGCTGCGGAATCGCTCGCCAAGCGCCTCTCGCACGGATACGGAAACGTGTTCGCTCACGTCTCCACCGAGAGAAGCGACTTCTTTTACGAGACTGGAGCTCAGGAAACTGTATTGTTCGCTGGGCATCAGGAAAATCGTTTCTATCTCCTCGTTCAGCCTTCTGTTCATGAGCGTCATCTGCATTTCATAGTCAAAATCGCTCACGGCCCGCAGGCCGCGAATGATGGCCTGGGCACTCACATTCACGGCGAAATCCACGAGCAATTCCCGCTCGAAACTCGTGATCTCGAGCTGGTTCGACCCCCTGAATTCTTCGAGGAAAAAATTTCTCCGCTCCTCGAAACTGAACAAGGGCTCTTTCGAGGGGTGGGCGGAAATGGCCACGGTAACTTTGGAAAAAAGCTTCTGGCTCCGGCGAACGACGTCGAAATGCCCTTTCGTCGGCGGATCGAAGGTTCCCGGATATACCGCGTGACTTTCCATGAAAACAAACCTCATCAGAAACAAAAGGTGTTCCCCGCTTCGGGGAAATGGGGTTTTATCCCCTGCGTGAAATCCGCGTTAAAGCTAGTCTTTTTGGATATCTCGTGTCAACTTGACGGATGAAAAGGTTGTGAGGAGAACCGAACGGGTCTTTTACTCCATTTCGCCCGCATTCATTGACGGATTCCGGGGCTGATTGAGAATTTTCTCATCAGGCCGGGGGAGGGCGGCGGTACCCCGATTTTATAATGAAAAACCCTATGGTTTCAGAACCTCCCGCACCATGTGGCTGATTTCGGGAAGGATGATTTTTTCCAGCCCCGTGCGACAGGCGTTCCCCGAGCCGGGAAGCGTCATGATGATGGTGTCCCGGCAAGTCCCCGCCGTCGCGCGGGTGAGCATGGCGGCCGTGCCGATATCCTCGAAACTCACGTTCCGGAACAGCTCGCCGAAGCCGGGCATTTCCTTCTCCAGGATGGAAACGACGACGTCGTACGTCGTATCCCGCTTGGTGATGCCCGTGCCCCCGTTTGATATCACCACCTGGATATCGGGATTCGCGCACGCCTCGAGCAGGGATTCGCGAATTTGGACCGGTTCATCCTTCACGATGCGGTAAAAGGGCACTTTATGGCCCCTGTCGCTCAGCATGTTCATGATCAGTTTTCCGCTCGTGTCCGTTTCTTCCGTGCGCGTATCGCTTACCGTGAGCACGCCGCACGTAACGACGTCCGGCCCCTCGGCGCGGTGTTCTTCAAACGTTTTCAAATCGGCCGCCTGCTCGACTTCCCGGCGGGATGGACCCTCACTCTGGTTCATTCTCATCTCCTGCTTTTCGGCTTTCATCGATATTCGTTTTACGTGCTCACACCCGAGAACAAAAGAACCGGAGAAAAAATTCTCCGGTTCTTTCATTGGCTTACCCGGCAATTACGGAGAACGCCCGCCGGGAGTCTGCATCATCCCTCCGGCAGGGTCAGAACCCACGCTTTGAAAATTTATTTCATTTTGAATCCCTTGGCCTTCATGCACAAATCGAACTGGCTGCCTTCGTACGTCACCTTGGAACTGAGCGCCGAGGGGCCGCCCTTGTCTTTCATATCGAATATGAATCCCGACTGATCCGAACAGCTTTTCAGGTCTTTCACGGCTTGGCCCATTTTTACGTCTACGCCACTCTTCACCCAAACCTGGTGCTTAGGCGGCTTCATACACCCTGAAACCACAAAAACCATTGCACCCGCTAGAACAATACCGGCCATTTTTCGCATGAGTCGCATTCTCCCAATAAAATCAACGCCTCGCCCATCTTTTGAATTCACACGAGGTCAAAACGCTCTTCAACCACAGCAATTCATACAAACCAAAATTTACCATTCTATTTCCTCATCGTCCAACACAAAACACAGTAGCATTCCGCCCGGTCAAAATCGAGTCCTACCGGCGGTAATCTGGATCCGTGAAACATGGATCATTCCATTAAAAATTTCAATATATCTATACATCGTTTTACCCCGTTAATTTATCGAAAAACACGGATATAAATTCAGCCCTCCGTCAAAAGTACGACTGAACGCGTTTATATATGACAACTATTTGTTTTTAATGATGTATATCTGTTAATTTCTTTTCTGTCACCCCTTGCGTTTTCGTCATGTTTATGCTTAAATGCGCTCTCATTTGATGCCTGTCGTGTGCGTTTTGATTACAGATTACCCACACCCTCCGGCGCTTGAAACGATTCGCCGGGAGGGGTCATGCCCAAAAGAAGCGAACTCAAGCTTACCAAACGCGCCGTCGATGCGCTAAGCGTCGAGGCCAAAGACGCCGTGTTCTAGGACAGGGATCTCGCCGGCTTCGGGGTGCGGGTCCACGCCACGGGTAGGAAGGTCTACGTGGTGCAGTCCAGAGGACCCGGGGGTACCAAACGCGTGACGCTGGGCCGCCAAGGCGAAATATCGGCCGATGAGGCGAGGAAGCGGGCGGGCGGCGTTATCGACCGCATCAAGCGGGGCGAGGACCCGACGCCTAAGCCGCCCGAGGCGGAACCCACGGTGTCCGGACTGGCCGAGCGCTTCATGCGCGTCCACGTAAGCGTCCATTGTAAGCCGGACACCGCTAAAGTGTACCGCTCCGTGCTCGATAATCACATCCTGCCGGCGCTGGGCGCGATGGTGGTAGACCAAGTCGGCCGGGCGGAAGTCTCGGAACTGCGCCACCGGCTCTGCGAGACGCCCGTCGTGGCCAACACGGCCGTGGGTGTTCTCTCCAAGATGTTCTCGCTGGCCGAGGCGTGGGGCCTGGTCCCGCCCGGGCGCAACCCGTGCCGGGCGGTGCGCCGCTACCGGACGCGCTCGTGTGAGCGGTTTTTGACGCCGGAGGAATTCCGTCGTCTGGGCCGTGCGCTTAAGGACGCGGAGGGGAGGATGTGGCCCCCTGCGATCGCGGCGATCAGGCTATTGACCCTGACCGGATGCAGGAGGAGCGAGATCCTCGACCTGCGCTGGGATGACGTGGACCGCACGGCGGGCGAGTTGCGATTGAGAGACGCCAAGGCGGGTCCGCGCATGGTTCCCCTTACGGCTCCCGTGCGGAAGGTGCTGGACGGCATCCCCCGCTCGCCGGGAAACCCCTGTGTGATCCCCGGACAAAACGGGAAGGGTCGTCCCCTGCACCTCCCCCACTACTGGGAGGCCGTGCGGGCGCGGGCACGGCTCCACGACGTGCGGATCCATGACCTGAGACACTCCTACGCCTCGAGAGCGCTGGCGCTGGGGGAGAGTCTCTCTGCGATCGGCAAGCTGCTCGGCCACCGGCATGTGGTGAGCACGGCGCGCTATGCCCATCTCGCGCGCGATTCGGTGCGCGAGGCGGCGGAACGGGCCGCGGAGAGCATCGCGGCCGACATCCTGGACGAGGACTGGAGGCCGGTTTCCGGGCAATGCACAACCCATGCCCTGACAGGGGCTCGCTTGGTCGGGCCGAACATCACTCCTCGCGTAGAGTCGTGAGTAAGAATCCGTGAGTGCCTCGCGAGATAGCTGAGCGGCGAGCGCGAACGGGATACAGCAAATCATGGCACGACTATAACTCCCGTCGCTGGCTCTCGAAAGCGGTTTGTACCAGCGTCGCGGCTGCCCCTGCGCGGGGAGCAAACGGATGATGTCGCACACAGCGAATGACAGAGGAGACAGGTTGCTGCGCGCACCGACCTCACCTGCCGGCCGAACAATTCCATGGCCTGACCGCGGCCGGCCTAGTCCAGTACTTGCGTCACCGCCATCCCCACACGTCCGAACCGATACGCGTAGGCCGCCTGTCGCTTTCGCAGCGCCTTGCGGCGTGGGCAGGCGGGGGCCCCGGATAGTGCGGACCTGGCAAGTCCCGGCCACCGCCCTGGGGCATCGCCCGACGCCCGTCTCCTTACTTCGCCCGGATCGTCAGCGCGGGGTTATGAGTGAAGAAGTTGTGCGGCATGATGTGGATGGTCTTCCACTTCGTCGACATCACCGGCCAATTCTCGGCGCGCGGCAAGTAGTGGAAGCCGGCAGTGAACCATGTCACCACATCCGCTCCTTGCAACGGCCGGTCGGCCTTGACCCACTCCGCCAGTGTGTCCGAGCCGTCGCTCTGCATTGCGAAGTCGCCGCCGGCATAGCGTTGGGGCGGAGGTGGGGGGGGTTGGCCCCACCAAGCGCGGAAAAGGCGTGAAGTCATGGGGATCGTGGATCGGCACAGGCTGCCGCTGGCGGCGAACGCCCACGCGGCCAACCACCATGAAGTCACCCTGGTGCAGTTGACGTTCGACTTCTACATGATAGAAGCGAAGCCGGAGAACCTGATCGGCGAGGAGGTGTACGACAGCGACAAGCTGGACGAGGAGCTTCGCCAGCGGGGAATCGAGATGATCGCGCCGCATCGTACATACCGTCGCAGGTTGCGCCGCTCTCAGCGCCGGTGGCTGGTGGAACGCTTTTCCCCCTGGATTTAGTGGCGCCGCCGGATCCTGATTCGCCGGGAGTACTACGCGCAAAACTTCCTCGGGTTCGTTCAACTCGCTTGTACGCTCATCTTGCTGAAACAATTTTGAGATGGGTTCTAGAGCTTGTAGAGCTTTCTCGCGTTGCCTGAGAGGATCTTTTCCTGATCGGCGGCGGGGAGCCGCGCGAGGCCGGGGATATCCCGGGCCGGGCCCCGGTTCCCCATGTCGAAGGGATAATCCGTCCCGTAGAGGACGATGTCGGCGCCCAGGGTTTTGACGCCGAACTCGAGGCAGTCGGGGTGGTGGATGATGGTGTCGTAATAGAACCGCTTGAAATACTCCTCGGGCGCCTTCGCACCGCGCACCTTGGGCTCCTGGCGCTCACCGTAGCCGTGCTGCCACCGGCCGCGGATCCAGGGGGTGAAGCCGCCAAAGTGGGCCAGCAGGAACTTCAGGTCGGGGAAGCGATCCAGCACCCCTCCGAAGATGAGGCAGGCGACGGCGATGGCGGTGTCGAGGGGGAGCCCGATGAAGTTTTGGAGGTAATAGTCCTTCAGGCGATCGTCCACGCCCATTGCGTCCACCGGGTGGATGAAGACAGGAACGTCGAGGGCGGCGACCTTCTCCCAAAAGACGTCGAGGGCCGGATCGTCCAGATTCTTCCCCGCCACATTCGAGCCGATCTCGACGCCGATATGGCCATGGTTCACGGCACGGCCAAGTTCATTCGCCGCTGCTTGGGGATCCTGAAGGGGGACGGTGGCCATGCAGTGGAAATTTTCGGGAACTTCCCGGGCAAGATCGGCAAGGGCGTCGTTGAGAGAAGCCGCCAGCTCCTTGTTCAGTTCCGCGTCCAGGCCGTAATTGGAAATCGGCGGAACGACCGAGAGGATCTGCTTGTCAACCCCCATGTTCTTCATGTCCTGGAGGCGCATCTCCGCGTCCCAGGTCTCCCGGGGAAGCGGGTCACGGTGGGCGCGCTCCACCCCGAGGACAGTGGTTCTCGAGACGAGCAGTTCCCATTTTTCACCCTGCTCGATCGAAATGGACGAGCCGAACTTCCTGGCGCGCACTTCGTCGATGAAGCTCTGCGGAATGATGTGGGCGTGGGGGTCGATGACCAAGGTATTTTCCTCCGAGGGCCGAAGACGGATTCCCTCCTTGCGGAACAGGAGGGTCGAATTCATAAGTGTGCGTATTCTCCATCTTACGCTGCCGGTCCGCCACCTGCTGGCGCTGGGGAAAGGGGTATTCATTTCCGCATGACGGCGGTGTACTTCAAGGGAGAGCAGACCAATTGGCGGGAAGCAGGAGCGCGTCTGACCCAGATGAGATTCGAGGTATCCTGTGCGAGGAACGCCCCGGACCGGCCGGCGGATGGCGGGTATTTACGAGAACCGCCACGCCGGCGCGCGGGCGATCCAACGGAAACCGATACCGCTGAAGGGAAAGATCGAACCCGGCTACAATACGATGCGCTCTTCGGTGTCGCCGTCGAAAAGAAGCACCCCTCCGCGCTTGAAGTCGATGTTTACTCTGTCGCCCGGCCGTGCGCCGTGGGACGCCTCGACCTTCGTGATGAGCGTCTCATCGCCTCCGTAGTCAATGAAAACGAGAGTCTCATCGCCCAGAGGCTCGATGAGGTTCACGGTCCCCACCGAGACGCCGCCACTCCCCACCAGTTGGACATTCTCGGGACGCACGCCGACGCTCACAGCGCGCCCGTCGAGCGCGGACCCCATGTCTCTCCCTTCGAGCGTGCACATGAGATTATTCGCCTTAAATCGGACCGTGCCGCCTTGGGCCTCCAGGTGGCCGTGAATGAAGTTCATGGACGGGACCCCAAAGAACCCCGCGACGAACATATTTCGGGGATTGTTATAGATGGACAGCGGGTCGCCGACCTGCTGAATGCGACCGTCCTTCATGACCATAATCCGATTGGCCATCGTCATGGCCTCCGCTTGGTCGTGTGTGACGTAGATGAAGGTAGTTCCCAAGGTGGAGTGGAGGCGTTTGAGTTCGGTGCGCATCTCCACGCGAAGCTTGGCGTCTAGGCTGGAAAGCGGCTCGTCCATCAAGAATGCCGAAGGGTTGTTCACCACGGTCCGGGCGAGGGCGACGCGCTGGGCCTCTCCGCCTGAGAGCTGGCCCGGTCGCTTCAAGAGGAGGGACGAAATCTTCATGGTCTCGGCGACGCCGCGAACGCGCTCCCTCACCTCCGATTCCCTCACCTTCTTTATTCGAAGACCGAAGGCGATATTGTCAAACACGCTCATATGGGGGAACAGAGCGAGGCTCTGGAAGACCATCCCGAGGTCCCGCTCCCCGGGCTCCATGTCGTTCACCACGGTCCCGTCGATCTTGACGGAGCCTACGGTAGGCTGCTCGAAGCCCGAGATCATGTTCAGGGTCGTGGTCTTCCCGCAGCCTGAGGGGCCGACGAATACGATGAACTCGCCGTCGACGATTTCGAGGTCAAGGTCGTCGACCGCCCGGAAGCTGCCGAAGTCTTTGGTTAGCTTCTCCAGGTCGATCTTCGCCATGGGTGCCGACCTCAGATTCTCACCTTCGGATGTTTACGAAACAAATTTTTGTAACAGATATTATTGAGAATACCAAATCCGCTTGTATCGCCGCAACCTCAACTTCGTGTTGTATCCCTCTTATGCAGCGAAATTCTGAAGCGCGACCCGAGAAATCTCTCCGCAATCCGGTTATAGATACCGATTTCCGCTGGGTGGATAATCGGAAAACTCTCGGATAGAATAAAATCCGGATCCCGGCTAAATTGCTGGTGGGCATCACGCTGGAAAAGCCCGGATCGGGCCGACCATGCGTCCAAGCGGGGGCCCAAACTGCGGGTGCCCGGCGGAGAGGCCGGCAAGCCCCGGCCCTCGCCTTACCGCCCTTCATCCCGCGCAGGGGTCTCATCTCCCGCCGCGGGGAAGGATCGGCGGCAAACTCAGCAGGAGGAAGTGGAGAATGGCTGCGACGGACCCCCGATACGCCTCGATGAACGGCGTTGTGGTTCCCTACGAGGAGGCCAGGATCCACATTCAATCGCCGGCCGTCCGCTACGGATCTTCCTTGTTCGAGGTGATCAAGGGGTACTGGAACGCTCGCGGGGAAATCGTTCACCTCTTCCGGCTGGAGGCGCATCTGCGGCGCTTGGCCCAGTCCGCCCTTCTGGCCGCCTATGACTTCTCCCCGGATCCGCGTGCGCTGGAGGATCAGATACGAGAGCTCCTCCGGGCCAACGAAGTTCGGGAGGACGTCGACGTTCGGCTCAATCTCCTGATCGGAGGTCTAGGACCCATCGAGGCCACCGGCCCGGTGAAGGTGGGCATCGTGATGATCCCGTCCCGCAACCTTTTCGGCGTGTCCGGAGGGCTTCACTGTTCCGTGAGTTCCTGGCGACGTATCAGCGATGACGTACTCCCTCCCCGCATCAAAGCTTCTGCAAACTACCAAAACAGCCGCCTGCCCTTGATCCAGGCCAAACGGGATGGGTACGACAGCGTCATTATGTTAAACTCCTCGGGGCAATTGACCGAAGGGCCGGGGGCCACGCTGTTTCTGGTGCGCGAAGGTACGGTTCTCACTCCCCCCGTTACGGCCGGGATCCTAGAGGGGATCACGCGGGCCACCCTCATCCAGCTCTTCCGGGAATATTGCGGACGCGATGTCATGGAACGGCCGATTGATCGGACCGAGATCTATCTGGCGGAGGAAGCTTTTTTTTGCGGCTCGGGCGCCGAGATCCGGTCTATCCTCTCCGTGGATCGGTACCCCGTGGGGGATGGGAAGGAAGGTCCTTTGACGAACCAGATTCGGGAACTCTATTTGTCTATCGCCCGGGGAGAATCCACCCTCTTCCCGGGGTGGCGGACAACCGTCCATCTCGATCCGTCTTCCTGAACCTCCGCATTCGATTCGGGAAACGGAAACCTGAAACGCGCCCGCTTGGCGGGTCCGGAAATTCGAAAGCCCGATACGCTCGAATTCATAGGGGGACCGCACTCATGGCCGTAGATTGCGTCGTTCGAAATGGAAAGCTCGTGATCCCCAAATTCGGGATCCTCGAAGCCGACATCGCCATCGAAGGAGAAAAGATCGCCCAAATAGGCCGAGGACTGCCGGAGGCCGGGAAGGTCATTGACGCGAAGGGGAAGCACGTGTTCCCCGGCTGTGTCGACACGCATATGCACTATGGACATTTCAATGAGTTCTACAACGAGATGGAGTCGGAGTCCAAGTGTATGGCCTTTCTCGGGACGACGACAACGGTTGTCCTGTTGGACCGGTGCATCAAAAACATGGAGGGATGGAAGGAGAGAACCGGAGACGGCGAGCTTTTCTACGCGAAAGGCCCGGGGATGGTGCATCACATGTGGAAGGCTTCGTACAAGAAAATCTTCCCCGAGGTCATTGAGAAATCCGAAGAAAATTCGACGACCGACTTCGCCTTCCACCTCTTGATGGAGAACGAAGATCAGATAAATGAGATGCCCTACTACCACAAGGAACTCGGGATCCCTTCCTTCAAGTTCTGGACGGGCCTCGAGGGGCCGGCGGCCTTGACGCCGGCGGAAATGTGGATGCTGTTCAAGAAGTGCAAGGAGCTGGGGGTCCTGGCGTATGCGAACACGGTGAACTTCGGGTTGCAGGAGCAAATCACCCGGGAGGTCGAGGGGCGCGCCAAGACCGACAAACGTCTCGCGGGGCCCATCGGGCTCAAGGAGTCGCGCCCGGGCATCGTCGAGTCCCTCGACCTGCAAACGGTCCTATGGCTGGCCAAGGAGGTCGGCCTGCCGGAGCTCCTGATCTGTCATGTGACCTACCGCGATTCGGTCGATCTCATCCGCCACTACAGGAGGGACTACGGCCTGAACGTCGTGGGCGAGACTTGCGGCGCGTGGGTTTCACTATGGTGGCCCGAGGTCGGGGAGAGGCTCGGATTCATGGCCACCTGCATCATTCCCGCGCTCGGATATAAGGAGGATGTCGATTCCATGTGGGACGGGATCAGAACGGGGGACATCACGTGCCTCGGGACCGACGGGGTGGTGTCCCCCCGGGAGAGGTATCCGGATGGAAAGCCGAACCCGTATTACCAGCCCCCGCCGACCAAGGAGCGCACCGGTCTGGGGTTCCCGAGCCACAACTGTTATTTCCCAGTCATCCTGCACACGGGAATGGAGCGTGGCTTCTCACCCACCGAGATCGCCGAGGTCTGCGCCTACAACCCGGCCAGGCTGATGCGCCTGTACCCGAAGAAGGGCACGATCGCCGTCGGCTCGGACGCCGACCTCGTCATCATGGACATCGGAACGCCGCACGTCGTGAGGAAAGAAGAACTCCACACGGTCTCGCCTTTCTGTCCCTGGGAGGGTTGGGAGCTCCGCTGCTGGCCTGTGCTGACGATGCTGCGCGGACGGGTGATTTTCGAGGACGGCGTCCTGATCAACGAAAAGACCGGGAAATACATTCCGAGATATCCGGATTGAAGTGACCCTTCGCCCGAATCTCGACGATCCAAGGATTCGCCCCGACCCCTTTCTGTCTTGTTCGTTGAACAGAAACGAGGCTCTTCCCCTCGAGCGGGAATACGCTGTCAGAGGGAGCCGGGGGGCTACTTTCTCACCATTCCGAAGCTGAACCCCTTGACGAGATGCTTCTGGATAAAAACCGCCAGGATGATTACGGGGATGGTGGTTATGGCCCCGAAGGCGGCTTGGGGACCGAAAAGCTTCCCTTCCGCCGCCGATTGATACCTGCTGAGGGCCACCGGAAGCGTAACGACCTCCGACTGTGTGAGCGTCAGGGCCAACAGAAACTCACTCCAGTTGAGGATGAAAATGAACATGAAAGTGACGACAAGCCCCGAGGCTGCAAGGGGGAGGACGATCTTCCTCAAGGTGAAGAACCGGTTGGCTCCCATGATGTGAGCGGCGTGCTCCAACTCCACTGGCACCTCATCGATGAAGCTCACCATCATCCACACGACGTAGGGGAGGGAGGTCGGGACGTACACCAGGATCAACCCCAAATGGGTATCCGTCAGCCTGAGCGTGGCGTAGTAAATGATGAAAGGCACCGCGATGACGATGGGCGGAACCATCCGTATTCCCAAAAGCATGTACCGGAATCTCTCGCCGCCTACCTTGAACCGCGATATGCTGTATGCGAGGGCAGAACCAATGAGAAGCGCAATGAACGCGCTGATCGTCGCAACAATAAGGCTGTTCTTGAGGGCGTTGACCGCGGTGAAGAACTGCGCCGTGCCGCCCGGCCGGGTGGCGGATTTCTTCTCGCCGTGCTGATCCAGATAGAAAAACTCGACCTGTTCCATCCCAAGGAGCGCGCGGTAGTTCACGAGCGTCGGGTTTTCGGGGACCCACCGAGGCGGCCACGTCACCCACTCCTCCGCCGCCTTGAAGGAAGTCGAAAGCATCCAGACGAGCGGAATGAGGGCGAACGCCGTCCACGCGGCGAGGAGGAAGTACCGCACGACGGTGCCGACTTTGTATTTTCGCATCAGCCTTCTGAGCATCAGTTTCCCTCCGAGACGACCATGTTGAACGACGCTCAACGGCCTCCAGCCTGCTGTATCACCTGCAGTCTCTGCTTTTTCAGAATCTTGATGCAGATGAAAATGAAAATAATCGTGAAACCAAAGAGTATAAACGACATTGCAGCCCCACTCGAGACGCGCGCGTGCTCCCAAGTAACCCTGAAGAGATAGATCGCGATTGTTTCGGTGGCATTGCCGGGGCCCCCTTGGGTAAGCAGCATTGGTATGTCGAAGATCTTCAACGCCTCCATTGACCGCAATACGATCGCCATGACGATGATGGGACGCATGAGGGGGAGCTGGATATGCCAAAAGATTTGCAGCGCGGACGCTCCGAAGATCTTCGATGCATTCACCAGCTCTCGGGGAATTGCACTGAAGCCCGACATGAAGATCAGGAACATCAGGGGGGTCCATTGCCAGACGTCGGAAAAGATGACCGCAGCCTGTGCAGTGAACGGCTCGGAGAGCCAACCAAACTGAACTTCGCTCAAGGTAATCAGACTTAGGACTTGGTTGATGGGACCTTCCCGGATGAACAGCATGTTCGAGTTGTAGCCGATGACCACCGGAACCGTCATTAGGGGAAGAAGAAAGATGGTTGTGAGGATCTTTTGGCCTTTAAAAGGCCTGTCGCATAAGTACGCGAGACCCAGCCCGAGCGCGGTCTCGATGGGGACTGCAACCGCCGCGAAATAAAGCGTCCTCAGGAGGGCGTCGATGAACCTCGGATCTCCAAAGGCGACCTCGAAGTTGTGAAAACCCGCAAAACGGCCCATCCACCAAGGGCCAAAGGTAATCCGCCAGCGCGTGAATGCCAAGTAAATCAGCAGGACCATCGGGATGCTAAGGAAGAGGATGAAGGACTCCGCCACGAAGAACGGCGACCACTTGGCCACACGCTCGCTCCGCAGCCATTTTCTCAGGCGAGTTTTCCGACTTCCGACTGTCCCCTTCACCGAGCGTCCTTTCTCGAGCACCCGGATACCGTCCATGCGTGGAGTCGACTCCCGGTCCGTCCGCCCGCCTTTTCGGCCACTCCGAGATGGCTCATTGCCTGCCCAACGATATCGTGACCGATCGCCTCGCTCCATGCTTCCATGATCCGCTTAAACATTGGGCCGGGCGGCTCGCCGCCTATTCTAAGGCCGTTCACCTCCCGGACCGGAAGTAGGAAGAAACTGGTCCCGAGAATCATCGCCTCCTCGGCGTTGTACACGTCGTAGAGGGTAATGGTGCGCTCCTCCGAAGGAATCCGCAATTCCGCCGCCAGCTTGAGCAGGCCCTCCCGCGTGATGCCGCCGAGGATGTTCGTGGGATCGGAGGTGATGAGCTTTCCGTCTTTCACGATGAAAAAGCTACTCGAAGCCCCCTCGGTCACGTGCCCCTGGCTATCCTGAAGCAGAACCATATGGTCGGGCCCTGCCCGCAGCGCCTCGATCTCCGCCAGCGTGTGGCTCATCTTGCTCGTGCACTTGAGCTTGGCCTCAAGATCTTGCGGGGAGCGCTGTCGAATGGAAGCGGTGGCGAGCCGAACGCCCGTTCGGTATTGGCGGGCCATCTCCTTGAAATCAATGGAGGCGCAAAACACCGCGACGGTGGGATCTGAGCCATCGAACCCCCTGAGACCAAAGCCATCGGTTCCGCCGCGCGTGACGACCTGGACGAGTCTAAAATCGTCGTTCTCGGCGAGAAGGGGAAGGTTTCTTTCGAGTACGCCCAGGGTCACGGCCTCCATCTCGTCCTTCGCCAGACCGGGATCGATCCGCACCATTTGAAGGGACCTGTAGAGCCGGTCCAGGTGCTCCCGGAGCAGGAAGGGTTTATGGCGAATGGTGCGGGTGACATCGTATACCCCATCACCCCACAGCATTCCGCGGTCGAAGACCGAGACTCGAGCCTCACTCTCCGGCACGTATTCTCCTCTCAGGTACATGATTCTTTCGTTCATTTTCCCGCTTCCCTCAGGACTCGCGTTTTTTCCCAATCGATGGTGCGGGAGGTTGCGTCGATCGCCACTTTGTAATCCGCCAGTGCGCGCTGAAGCGAGACGTAACCATACTCTACGTCTTTGAGCACGAGTTCGGGTTCCCTCTGCTCCGGAGGAAGGTATCCGCCCCCTCCGCCCTGAACAAACTCCACCTCGCTTCCCGCTTCGAGCCGGCAACTCTTTTTTGGATGGGGGTGAAGGTCGCTGTTCACGATCAAATCCGATCTCTTTCCCGGCATTCCGCCCTTGAGCCCCCTCGCCGGATACTTGAACCGCTCGTAGAGGGGGGACAAATTCGTGGGACTATTGCTCGTCAGCTTCACCCGGGTGAATTGGCCGAGTCCGCCTCGGAATTTCCCCGAACCGCCCGAGTCTTGGAGAAGCTCTCGGCAGGTGATGAAAAGAGGCGACTCGTTTTCGATGACCTCCACGGGCGTGTTCGAGATGATGACGGGAAAACCCGAGGTCGAGATCCCGTCCTTGATGGGTCTTGCTCCCATTCCCGCGGTCGCGAAAAAGACCTCGACGAACTTCTTTCCCTCGTCGGTGTGGCCGTCGAACTGAATCATCATGTGGATGCCACTCTCGGCAAGTAGCCTGTCCGGAATGATATCCGCCAGCGCCTGATATACGGCCGAAGGCATGTGTTGGCTTATCATGTGGCGGGCGCACACGGGGGCAGGGCGCATCGCGTTGAGGATGCATCCCTCCGGCGCCACCATCTTGATGGCCCGGAAGCATCCCTCGTTGTCCGGAATGTCGGGCCCGATGACGCACTTGATCGCGTAGATCGTGTATGTGTAGGAGAAGTTGTAAACCGAATTCACGCCGCGATCTATTTGGGGGTCGGTCCCCGTATAGTCAACCGTAAGATTCGAGCCATCGACGATAACCGCGCAGACGATTCGGACGGGTTCGTCAAATCCGTCGGCCATGACCTCGGAGCGATACACCCCGTCCGGGAGCTCTCGGATTCGGTCTTTGAGGGCCTGCTCGGTCTTTGCGATGATGGTGTGCGAAAGGGCGGTGAAATCCTTCACCTCGTACGCGTCCATAAACTGATTTATCTTCTCCACGCCGACCTTGCATCCCGCCGCCATGGCATGAATGTCGCCCACCACCTCATCCGGCACCCGGACGTTGAAGGCCAAGATGTCAAAAAGGTCTTCGTTGGGGACACCCTCCTTATAAATTTTCATCACGGGAATCCCGATACCCTCCTCGTACACCTCGCGAGAATCGGCGGCCAGACCCCTTCCTCCCACGTCGGTTACATGGGAGATGCAAACCGCAAAAGCCACGCACTCTCCCCGATGGAAAACCGGCATCACGATGGTGAGGTCGTGATAGTGTCCGGTGAGCAGCCACGGGTCGTTGCTGATGAGGGCATCGCCGGGTTTGAGAGTGTGCGGAGGATATTTTTTCAGGAAGTGCTTCACCCCCTGGCCCATCGTCATGGCGAGCCCGGGGGGACCCGTGAAAGAGCGAACCGTCATGTTTCCTTCTATGTCAAAAATGCCGCTCGTAAGGTCCTGCGCTTCACGGCACACGGTCGAGAAAGATGACCGAATCAGCGTCTGGGCCTGCTCTTCCGCGAGGTAGCCGAGCCGGTTTCGAAGCACTTCCAGGCGAATGGGATCGAACTCTTCCATTTTTATCCTATCTCGACATCTCGATGACCACGTTGAAGTACTCATCGATTGTGGCGTATGCGTCCGGGCCCACGACGACCGTCGATTCTTTCTCCTCGATGATGGCCGGGCCCCGAATGGCGCAATTTGGTTTCAGAGCGTACCGATCGAAAACGTCGCCCTCGCGATATTCCCGGTATTCCGGAAGATAGACCATCCTCTTCCCTTTGTGTTCTTCGCCGGCCTTCTCTCGCAACCCCGCGAAGATGCTGCGAAGGCCAATGGGACTTCCCGCCCGGGCCGCGTGGAGTCGCCAGTTGAGCGCCTCGACCGGCATATCGGGATTCGTTTTGAAATAGAGCTTTTCGTATTCTTTCTCGAATTCCTTGTGTATTCGCTCTCGTTCACCATCGGCAAGGGTTCCCGGCGGAATGGGCACAACGATTTCAAAGCCCTGGCGGACGTAGCGCATGTCGCAGGTCCGCGTAACTTGAATCTCCTCCCTCTCGGCTCCCGCGCTCATCAGAAGTCTCACGCCTTCTTCTTCGAGATCCTTGTAGAGCGCATTGATTTCATTGAGATCCAAAGTATCGAGACGGCGGAGATAGGACCTCACGAAATCGAAGGAAAGCGGCGCCAGCGTCAGGCCCAGGGCCGATAAGACGCCGGCGGCGTATGGACAAACGATCTTCTTGTTCCCCAATCGCTTTGCCACCCAGTAGGCGTGCACCGGCCCCGCGCCCCCGAACGCCATCAAGGAGTAGGATGCGAGGTCTTCCCCCTTTTCCACGGCCAGGATGCGCGCGCAGTTCGCCATGTTCTCGTCGACGATCTCGTGGATTCCCCATGCGGCCGTCGCCAGGTCGAGTCCGAGCGGCTCGGCCACCTTCTTTCGTATCGCCTCCTGGGCCCGCTTCACGTCTAGTTTCATCTCACCGCCGAGGAAGTAGTCGGGGTTCAGGTATCCCAGCACGAGATCGGCGTCGGTCACGGTGGGCTCCTCCCCGCCCCTGCCGTAGCAGGCGGGGCCGGGGTCGGCCCCTGCGCTCTCGGGACCCACCTTTAAAAATCCCATCTTGTCCACCGAAGCGATGCTCCCGCCCCCCGCACCGATTTCCGTCATCTCTATGACCGGCAGCTTGATGGGAAGACCGCTTCCTTTCTTGAAGCGATATACCCTGGCGACTTCGAAATCGGTCGTCCTCTTCGGCGCCCCATCTTTGATGAGGGTGACTTTGGCCGTGGTTCCTCCCATGTCGAAGGAGAGCACTCGATCGTGTCCCAACGCCTGACTCATCGAGGCGGCCGCGATAGCGCCGGCGGCGGGGCCGGACTCGACGGCGCGAATCGGAAATTCCTCCGCGACCTCGCAGGCGGCCGTCCCCCCGCTCGAGAGCATGACGAACACCTTCGCCCCGTACCCCAGCCTATCGAGCTCATCGCGGAGTTTCCGCAAGTAGCGCTTCATGATGGGCTTGGTATAGGCGTTGGCCACGGTGGTCGAGGTTCGTTCGTACTCCCGGATCTCGGGGACCACCTCGGACGATATCGAAGTGGCGATGTCCGGGTGAAGCCTTTCGATGAGGGCCTTTATCTCACGCTCGTGCGCCGGATTCATGAAGGAGTGAAGAAGCGAGACGGCAATGCTCTTGATGCCCGCGCCGCTTAGACGCCCGAGAACCTCTTCGACCTCCTGAGGTTCCAGCGGGACGATCGCCGTCCCGTCGTTGGAGAGCCTCTCGGACACTTCCGTCCTCAAGGGTCGCGGGACAAGTGGCTCCGGCAATTCCAAGAGGATATCGTAATGGTCGTACCTCTTCTCACGGGCTATCTCGAGAACATCCCGGAAACCTTTTGTCGAAATGAGACCGGTGGGCGCACCCTTTCGCTCGATAATGGCGTTCACGGCGAGCGTGGTCCCATGGATGATGTTCTGCAGCGGGCGATCGGGCTCGACGAGCGCCCGAAGCCCTTGAACGATGCCATGGGAAGGCTCCTCGGGCGTTGTGAGAACCTTCCCTATCGCAAACTCGCTCTTTTCACTGTCGAAGAGGACAAAATCCGTGAACGTACCACCAGTATCAATTCCGATCGTCAGCAAAACCTCACCTCCGCCGTGGATTCCACCCCCTCGGCTAAGCTCCCGAAATACAAAAGGCAATATTCTGCCGGTCTCTCGCCGGTCCGCGCCGCAGACAATAGCTTCCAACCCGCGGAGGCCCGGGCGTTACGGCACCTCACGCAGGGGGGGAGACGCGCCCTCTCGAAATAAGCTTCGGCGATCCTCCCCCGCGCGAGGTAACCTGCGCCGCCAATTTCTACTTGGGCACGTCTATCTTCGGATAGAGCGGGATCTGCGTCTTCCAAGCCTCGATCTGATTGTTCCTCCCGACGTCGTTCGTGATCCGGTTCCAGTCCGCCTTGGCGCGCTTCATCGCCTCCTCGGCGCTGGTCTTGCCCAGGATTACGTCCAGGACGCGCGTGTCCAAGGCGTCCATATACTCCTGAAAGGCAACGAGATGAATCGTGGGCGTGAGGGTTTGGAGATGCTTTTCGTTCACCTCAAGGAAGCTCTTCCCGTACGTATTCTGGATACCCGGATCCGCCCCGTGGGTCTTTCGGTAGGGTTTGGAGACCCCGCGCGGGAATGCGACGAATTTGGCGCTCGACTTCGGCGAGGAGATCCACTGGGCGAGGGTGTAGGCCAACTCCGGATGGGGAGCATACCGGCTCACCATCCACAGGGGGCCGTTCACGTGAACCGACCAGCGGATGAGCCGCCCGCTGAACCTGGAGCCCGGGATCATGCACGCCATGACCTTGTCTCTCATCGGCGGCTTTCGCGCCGGGTTGCGCGCGTAGGACATCGCCGAACCCCATGCGAGGAAGGTGGCCACCTTGCCTGACCCCCAGAAGGGATAATGCTGGGCCGTGCCCCACCCCAAGACGTCCGGGTGCATGAACTTGTGCACCGCGACGAACTGTTTGGTGGCATGCACCCCCTCCGGCCCGTCGATCAGGGGGTTCATGTTCTCATCGAAGGGAAGCTTCCCCATCGAAAGAAACCGTTGGAGCCACCATTTGGAGGCGAAATTGCGCGCCCGGTAGCCATGGTACCCATAAAGGTCTATCTTGCCGTCGCCATTCGTGTCTCTCGTGAAAAACTCGGCGATGTCCCGGAGCCGCCCCCAGGTTTCGGGGCAGCCCAGCTCGTAGCCATACTTCGCCTTGTAGTTCGCCTTCTCTTTCGGGTTCTCGAGAAGGTCCTTCCGCGCCCAGAGGCCGAACGCCGATCCATCCCCCGGGAAGGCGTAGGTCTTGCCCTTGTATTTCGCCATGTCGATGAACTTCAAGAATCCCTCAACGTCCGGCTTGTATTTCTCAATAAATGGGTCAAACGGAATCAGCACGCCCGACTCTACACCGTCGGGGATCGAGTCAGCAAAGTGCATGATCACGTGGTAGGCCCCCGATTTGGCGACGGCCTCCGCCAGCACCTTTTGCGTCATATCTGTATAGCCCATCTCGATCAATTTAAGCTTGATCCCCGTCGCCTTCTCGAACTCGGGCCCTACGTGACGCAGGGCCCGCGCCTGGAGCGTGTTGATCAACACGTTCATCGTGAGGTTCTTGAGGCCTTTCTCCTTCATGTAGGCTTTTGCCCCATTGATCGCCCTCTCCTCCGGGGTGCTCCCGGGAATCATGGCTGCGTATCCCGGAGCGACTGACCAAACTACGCCCATTGCAGCAAACAGGCCCAGCATGATGACTTTCTTCCGCCACATGACCTTTCCTCCTCAATTGATGAAAACGAGATGGGGAAGATCCTCCCCAGCGCAGCCTTATAAAGTCTCCGGAAGCGCCGCACCCACCGCAACTACGAAGAGCAAATCCACATCTACTCAGTCAGGTGCCTCTGCTTTCGAGGCGAGGCTATTGGATCTGATTTGTTTTGTGAGTTTATTGTCTACTTTCTTGCCATTCGAGTCAAGGGCGACACCGTATATTATTCGCGCCGCCTCGGACGAAATGTACCCATTGAGCACGTCCGAAAGGACGAGCTCGGGGTCACGCTCGAGGGGAGAGTAGAAACCTCCACCGCCCGCCAACTGGATGGTCAGGACATCATCTTTCTCGAGGTTGAATTTGGTTTTCGGATGGGGCCGACGCTCATCGTTCACCACAACGTCCGCGGGAGAGCCACTAAGCCCGCCGAAGAAGCCTTTCGCCGGTACACGGACGCGGTCGATCATGGGGGCAAACTCCCAGCTTCCCTCGCCCGCCAGCTTGATCCGCTGACGCTGGCCGACACCGCCTCTGAACTTCCCGGCTCCACCGGAGTCACAAACCAAGGACCTCTCCAGGAAAAACAGCGGAGAGTCGGCCTCGATGATCTCCAATGGGGTATTGGATATGTTCACCGGATAGCCCACGGTCGAAAAGCCATCCTTCGTTGGCCTCGCTCCCATGCCCGGCGTGGAGAAGAAAACGGAGCTCCAGGAATCGCCGTTTCCTTTTGTCCCTCGGAACTGTAGCGCCGAGTGCACCCCACTGTCGGCGATCACCTTGTCGGGTATCACATTGGAAAGTGCTTGAAGCAATGCGGGTGAGATGAACATTCCCGTGATCTGACGGGCGCCCACGGGAGCAGGGCGGCGCGCGTTGAGGATACAGCCTTCCGGAGCAGTGATCCTGATCGGCCGGAGCGTGCCCTCGTTGTTCGGGACGTCGGGGCAAATCATGCACTTGAGGGGATACACCGTGTAGCCGCAGGTCCACTGGTAGGTGGAGTTCAGGGCCCGCCCTATCTGAGGGGAGGTCCCCGAGAAGTCGACAAGGATTCCGTCATCCTCGATCGTCACCTGCAGGGCGATCTTCAAGATTTCCTCGAACCCATCGAAAGAAGCTTCCCCCGAGTAGCTTCCATTCGGAATGGCCTTAATCGCCTGACGCATCCGCTCCTCGGATTTTCCCCGCATGGCCTTGGACAGCGGCATCAAGCTTTCCAGCCCGTAGACCCTCATGAATTCCCGTATCATCTCACCGGCAATCTCGTTCGCGGAAACTTGAGCCCTGATGTCCCCAATTACTGAGTCCGGCTCCCGCACGTTGTCAGCGATGATTTCGAATAGCTCTTGGTTCGGTTCTCCCCTCTTGTAGATTTTCATCAGAGGAATTTCCAAGCCTTCCTCGAAAAGGTCGGTCGAATCGGCCGACCATCCCCGCCCTCCCATGTCCATCACGTGGCAGGTGCTCGCGAAAAAGCTCGCCAGCTTTCCGTCGGAAAAGATCGGGGTGGCGACCGTCAGATCGATTTTGTGTCCGGAGAAGAGCCAGGGGTCGTTGCCGATGAGGGAATCGCCAGGCTCAAGCGCGTGCGCGGGGAATTTCTTCAAGAATTGCTTCACCCCCGTGGCGATGGAATAGATGTGGCCAGGGGTTCCGATCTCCGCCTGCGCCATCATGTTGCCTTCCGGATCGAATATCCCGAAGGATATATCCCCCGCCTCGCTCAAAACGGAAGAGAACGAAGCGCGCATGAGGGCGACAGCGGCCTCATGCGCGATGGAGGTCAACCTGTTCCAAAACACTTCCAGAAGAATCGGGTCCAGCATGTTCAGGCGTCTCCTCGCCCGCCCAGGGTCAGCACGAGATTCAGGTGATCGTCGATCTTAACGAGAGAGTTTGGACCGGCGACTACCGTGGATTCGCGCTCCTCCACGATCGCCGGCCCCCCCATCTCCGCCCCCGGAAAAAGCGAGTAGCGATCGTAAACCTTCGTGGCCGCAAATCCACCGAGCTCGGGAAAATACACCTTCCGCTCTCCTTTAATGGCGCTCTCCGATCGCCCGGCCTTTGGCTCGATCCGTTTGAACGGCGCCGCGGATTCCCGTGCGATGGCCTCCAACCTCCAGTTCAACACCTCCACTTCGATATCCGGATTGTGGCGTTGGTAGAGGCGCCGATATTCTCGCTCAAAGCACCCTCGCAGGAGCTCGGCCGTCCAATCTCGCAGACCAGCTCCCTCAAGTGGCACATTGATGTCGTAGTTCTGACCCTGATATCTCATGTCGGCGGACCTGTTGAACTTTATCTGCTCCCCATCGAGTCGAGCCTGAGCCATGAGACTTCGGGCCTCCTCCTCCATCTCAAGGTAGTTCTCCTCAATCGCCCTTGTGTTCAAAGAATTCAGCCTTACTCGGTACGTTCGCACGAGGTGGAACGCGAAGGGAGCGACCAGTAGGCCTAGAGCGGAAATCACGCCCGCAGAGAAAGGGCAGATCACGGTCTTCAGGGCAAGACTCTCGGCAACCCGATTCGCGTGTATGGGACCGGCGCCGCCGAAGGCGATGAAATCGTGCCGCCGGGAGTCTATCCCCTTCTCCGCCGCGTGAACCCGGACAGCGTTCACCATGTTTTCGTTGACGATCTGGTGGATTCCCCATGCGGCCATCGCCAGGTCGAGTCCGAGCGGCTCGGCCACCTTCTTTCGTATCGCCTCCTGGGCCCGCTTCACGTCTAGTTTCATCTCACCGCCGAGGAAGTAGCCGGGGTTCAGGTATCCCAGCACGAGATCGGCGTCGGTCACGGTGGGCTCCTCCCCGCCCCTGCCGTAGCAGGCGGGGCCGGGGTCGGCCCCTGCGCTCTCGGGACCCACCTTCAAAAGGCCCATCTTGTCCACCGAAGCGATGCTCCCGCCCCCCGCACCGATTTCGATTAGATCGATTCCAGGAACCCGCAGCGCTATCCCACTACCCTTCTTGAACCGGTAGATTCTCGCCACCTCAGCGACGTTCGTGGTGAGCGGTTTGGAGTCGTGAATAAAGCAAGCCTTCGCCGTAGTACCTCCCATATCAAAGGAGATGAGGTTTTCTTTCGAAAGAAGCTTACCCCACCATGCCGCCGCGATGGCCCCTGCGGCGGGGCCAGATTCTATGACACGAATCGGATATTCCTCGGCGACGCGGCAGGTCGCCACACCGCCGCTCGAGAGCACCACGAACAGGAGATCCTCCAACCCCAAGCGAGCGAGCTCCTCCTGAAACCTCGAGAGGTATCGCTTCATGATCGGCTTGACGAAAACATTCGCCACGGTCGTTGAAGTGCGCTCGAATTCTCTGATCTCGGGGTTCACGTCAGAGGAGATCGAAACGAAAAGGTCAGGGGCAACCTCCTCGATCAAAGCCTTCAAACTTCGTTCATGGGAAGGGTTGGCGAATGAATGGAGAAGCGAAACGGCGATGGCCTCGACGCTTTCTGCCTTGAGCTGCGTGACAAGGGATGCGACCTCATCAAGGTCTATGGGGGTGACCACCGAGCCGTCCGCTGCGATCCTCTCGTTCACCCCTTTTCGATGGGAGCCGGATACCAGCGGAGCCGGCATTTCGGAAAACAAGTCGTAGAGGTCGTACCTGAGTTCGCGCCTCATTTCCAGGATACCTTCAAATCCTTTTGTCGTGAGAAGCGCCGTCTTGGCGCCCTTGCGCTCGATAATGGCGTTGGCCACGAGAGTCGTCCCGTGTACAAGATGTCGTACACCTTTTTCGGCTATCTTTCCGGTCGAGAATTCCTTTTTCAAACTCTCCATCGCCCCTATTGAAGGATCCGCGGGCGTCGTGAGAACCTTGCCGACGTAAGCTTCACCCGTATCCTCATCGAAAAAGGCCAGATCGGTAAAAGTCCCGCCGATGTCGATCCCGATTCGCAACAACTTGGAACCCTCCCCTCACGATGAATCGGCAGACCAAATGCCTAGCGTATAGCGGCCTCAAGAGAGCCGCGGATCTCTACATGGGGAATCAGAAAATTCCATCGGCGTTCCGATGACTCTCGCCGTCAGAGATGCGTCTTGATATTAGAGAACTCGAAATAGGAGATGGACGCCACCCCTTTTGGCGATAATAAACTCGTCAGGCACCCGTACGAAAGCACTCACGTTTCATCGCGCTATCCAGATTTTGTGTTTATTTCACCTTTTTATCAGGTTGGTTTAGATATGTAAAGCTCACGTTTTTTTTGCCGTGGAAACCTCACCGCAAGAGGTGAATCAATTTATGGCGGCCTTCCCGGCGGCCAAGGCGCAGCCTCCCCACGAAGGAGGGGTTGCCCGCGGCCTCCTCGCCCAGTATCGAGGCCTTGGTCCCGCTCACGGCCAGGAACGCCTCGACCTCGCCCCGAAGGAGCGGACCCAGCGGCGGGCATCCCATGTAGGCGAGCACCCGGTCGGCCGTCACCAGCCGCACGGAGCTCCCCCGCATCTGCGTGCCCACGAAGCCGGGATCGCCCAGCGCGTCCGTCCCGAAGCGCCTGGCGCTCACCCCGTGCCGGGCGCGCCAGACGGCGACGGACCGGAGCAGCCGCTCGTCCAGGGGCAAGTCGATATGGGCGTCGAACGTCGTCATGGCGCGCGAACATAAGGAAAGAACGTGCGCCCATACAATCGTTACCGATAGCGCGGAACATACGCCCGCGAAGAGTTTGCGCCCGCTCCCGCGAGCGGTCCGCACGGCGATGCGGCAAGAAAAACCGGGGGGTTTCCCCGCCAAGGGTGCAGGCGGGAAGGAGGCGGGGTGAGGCTCTACGGAAAAACGGGGGAAAACCGACGGGAGGGAGACGAGCGTTCGCGAACCTTTTTTGTTCCGTCCCGGATATCCGCTCCGGCGGCCGGCCGCACAGGCCGCAGCGGAGCCTCGCCACGGCTCCCTGCTTTGCCAGTTGTCCCTGCGCGTAACGCCCCGGCATGACCGGCGATTGCCAGCGCCCGGCGAGTTGCATCTCGACCAGGGAGGCGCCCGCGGTGGCGAGGCTCTGTGCGCTGCCCACGCGTAGGCTGTGTCCGCTGATCCGACCCTCCACTCCGGCGTCGCAATCATTGCGGACACCGTCGACGATGCCGGCGAGACCGTGAAGGCCGAGATCACCAATGCGCGGGTCATTACGGAAGGTGGGGCCGAGTTCGGACCGCTGGAGATCACGACGGCGCAGGCGACGGGGATCATCAACGCGCTGTTAACCTCCACGACCAACATGTCGGGTCTGACCATCCGGATCGACAATACGACCGGGGACGAGGACGATCGGTGGCTGAACTTCAGCGTCAGCCTCTCGCAGGCTTATACGGAGTATGTCTGTTTCGACTTCGAGACGCTCGACACCGGCACGGCGACCGAGGGGACCGACTACCTCAAGCGCCCGACGGTCATGGAATGGTTGCGGACCGGGGTCACGCAGAAAACCGTTTCCGTTCGGATCAACGACGACTCGGTGAACGACAGCGGCGAGACCGTGAAGGTCAAGATCAGCAATACGCGGCTATGCGACGACGCGTCGAAGACGGTCACCATCGCGAAGGCACAGGCGACGGGGACGATCACCAACTCCGACCCGATGCCGCAGGCATGGCTCTCGCGCTTCGGACGCACGGTGGCGGAGCACTCCCTGGATGCGATCGGCGAGCGCCTGCGGAGCGCTCCGGGGAGGAGGGTGACGCTGGGCGGACAAAACCTGGCCTTCGGGGAGGATTCTCCCCTCGCGGGCAGCCGCCCGGGCGCTAAGCCCGCTTCTCTTCTCACGGGAAACGGCGACCTCGCCCCCGCGGACGCTCTTCTCCGAAGCTTCGGCGATGATGCACGGAAGGACGGGGAGAATTCCCCAGAGGCCGGTCATGAGACCTCGGTGGCTGCGCTCCTGCTCGCGAGTTCGTTCCATCTCGCCTCGGCGGAAAACCCCGGGACGGGCTCGCGCTGGTCGTTCTGGAGCCGGGGGACGCGCACGGGCTTCGAGGGCGCGCGAGACGCGCTCACCCTCGACGGCGACGTCACCACGGCGACGGTGGGACTCGACGTCGAAGGGGAGCTATGGCTCCTGGGCGTGGCGCTCTCGCGCAGCAAGGGCGAGGGTTCGTTCCAGGAGGGCGGAACGTGTCAGGGCGTATGCGCGGGCGAGATCGAGAGCACGCTCACGGGCGTGTACCCCTATGTGCGCTACCGGGTGAGCGAGGCGCTCTCGCTGTGGGGGGCCCTCGGCCACGGACGCGGCGAGTTGACGCTCACCCAGAACGAGGGACGCCCCGTCGACGCGGACATGGAGATGACCATGGCGGCGGGGGGTATGCGCGGGGTGTTGTTCCCCGCTTCCCGGGCGGGGGATTTCGAACTCGCGGTTCGCTCCGATTTGCTGGTGGTGTCGACGAGTTCCGAAGCGGTCACGAACTTGAATGAGAGCGAGGCGGAAACGAGCCGCCTGCGCTTGTTGCTCGAGGGTTCTCGTGAGGTGGCGCTCGGAGGCGGCGTGCTGACGCCCTCGGTCGAGGTGGGGCTTCGCTACGATGCGGGAGACGCCGAGACGGGAGTGGGCATCGAGGTAGGCGGCGCGCTCCGCTATGCGTCCAGCAGCCTCACGATAGAGATACGCGGGGGGGGGGCTCGTAACGCACGAGGAGCGCGACTACGAGGAGTGGGGCGTGAGCAGCTCGGTGCGCCTCGATCCGGGCGAGCGGGACCGTGGGTTCTCCATGCGGCTGGGCTCCGGCTGGGGGGCCGCCTCGGGAGGTGCGGAACGTCTGTGGGCGCAGCGGGCGGTGGCTCCGGGGGAATTCGACCCCGACGCGCGCCTCGAGGCCGAGGTGGGCTACGGGCTCGACGCGATGCGCGGCCTGCTGACGCCCTATACGGGCGTGGCGGTCTCCGGGAGCAGTGAGACCTGGCGCGCGGGGGCGCGCTGGAGGCTCGGCCCCGCCTTCGACTTGGGACTAGAGGCTTCCCTCACCGAATCCGCAAGCGATGAAAAACCCGAGAGCGGACTCGTCCTGCGGGGCTCGAAGTGGTGGTAGCGCCTGCGAACGAGGGAAGACTCCCATGACGGACGGTGACAAAACCGGTGGATCCACCGGCGGAGACGAGGTCGGCGACCCTTTCTGGGTGACGTATCGCGACGCCCGCGTCCTCGGCAAGGTAGTGTGGGTGGTGCGGCGGGTGTGAGGATCGTACGCTGATCCGCTCCGGCCCGCGGCGGCGTGAACGGCCGGAGGGGTTTTCCTTCCGGTGGGATCTGACATTGATGCCTTTCGCCCGCTTAGATGCGGAAAGGCGTTTTTACCAACCGTGAAACACTCCTACCATATTGATATCATTGATAAACATGGATTGTTCCCGATCTCGATCGGAACCTACCTTCCGCATTATGTAATCAAAACGGAAACGGACGAATTACAACTCCCGCGCATCCCGACGGTACCTGTCGGACCATATGCAACCACTCTCCAAAATCCGAGTCGCAATAGCTCGCCTACGGCGTGTCCCGGCGCCCTGCGACGATAATAAGGAACTACCTCTCCACGCTCACGCCTACCGAGGGCGAGATCTGCGCCCGTGGCAGGCCGAAACCGTGACGGTGCCGAAGGATATCCGGTATAGACATCATGCCGGTTCTCTTCATCGAGCCCTGTCTCCTCTCTTCGATCGAGGGATCGATGAGGCTGAGCCGTGAGAGGATCGGCGCGCCCAGGAACGTGGATGCCGTTGCAGAGCCAGACAGCCGACCGGCCCGCGCCGGAAACCCGGCCCCGGATGGTCAAGAGCGCCCGGATTTCGCACTTTGACACATCAAATATGCGCCTGATAAAATAATGACAGGGACTGCTATTTGATGAAATATGGAAGTTTCAATGCGCTAGTCAATCTCTAAAATAGGGGGTTCAAGATGCGCTATTCAATCTCTATCAGGCGGCGGCTTCAAATTTTCGTAACAACTGTAGTTTTCGGTTTGGCAGCCGTAGTTGTTGCGCCCTTCGGCAGTCGCGCCGAGGCGGCGAAAGTATTGCGGCTGGGCGTGCTCGGCCCTCTTACCGGCGATCTTGCGTTCGGTGGTGAATTCCAGCTCAAGGGGGCCCAACTGCAGGCCGATTTGCTGAACAAGATGCAGAACAAGGTCAAGATCGAGATCATCGCCGAGGATGACGAATCCAAATGTGACGTCTCGGTCTCGGCTGCGCGCAAGCTGATCGCGCGTGACAAGGTTCATGCGCTCCTCGGCGCATGGCAAAGCACTTGTACGCTCGCTATCGTTCCGATCACCGCGGCGGCGAAAATTCCGCAATATACAACGAGTGTCGCGGGGCCGATTACCCAGCAGGGTTCCAAGTGGATCTTCCGGGTTGCCGTTCCGACCAAGGGCCTGAACATAGCAACCATCAATTACGCCGTTAAGAAGCTTGGTCTGAAAAAGATCGCCATCCTCTCTTCCAATGAGGAGGTCGGAAAATCCTTTTCCGCCAGTACCGCCGCTGTATTGAAAACGCTTGGGCTCAAGCCCGTGGCGAAACAGGAATACGCGCGTGGTGACAAGGATTTCACGGGCCAACTCGGCCGTATCAAGGCCGCGGGCGCGGATGCGGTCATCATGGCGACGGGATTCCAGGAGCAGGCCATCATTGCCCGCCAGGTGAAGGAACTCGGCATGAAGGTTCGGCTTCTCGGCGGCGATACCATTGGCGGGAATCCGAAGTTCGTGGAACTCGGCGGCAAGCACGTAGAGGGTATGGTGTTCGCCACGACCTTCATCCCCGTAAGTTCCGACAAGCGTCTGGCGCCCTTCATGAAGGCCTACATTGCGAAATACAATGAACGTCCCGACCCTTGGGCCGGCGAGTTCTATGACGCGGTGGGCATCGTATTCGAGGCTGTCAAGGCCAACGGCTACGTCCCCGACAGCAAACAGATAGGCGCGTTTACGCGCAATCTCACCAGCGCGAAGAACAGCTACAGCGGCATCCTGGGCAACGTCTATTTTGCTAAAAACGGAGACGGCGCCTGGGAGCCGATCATCGGGGAAATTGTCGATAGCAGCAATGCCGATGGAGAGTTTTGGCGTTCTCTCGGTCGATAGCGTTTACTTGCAGCTCACGGCAGTCCGGTTGCCTGCAACGGGACTGCCGTGAGTGGTTTTCGGGCCGGCGACTTGAGGGTTGATGGCCTCATCGCTCGAATATCGGCGCGGAGGCCATTAGTCACGGATGGTGCTATGCGTTCCATCGGCCGAAGTTGCCGCGCCTAGCAACCTGTCCCAGAAAATCTCCGCCTTGAGTGATGACCTGCGACGAAAACCCGCCCCGGAGCAGGCCGAGGAAATCTACGGCGAGGCAAAACGACGGAAGAGGTATCCGGAGGACGAGAAAACTGGCCGAATGGGCTTCGTAACACGGCCAAATCACCAAAATCAGACCGCCGGATGCCGGCGGTGGAGACCCCATCCCAGCGGTAGTGAAATTTAGGTATGATCACCACGGTATTGAAGGTTATCCGGGGAATGCGGGATCAACACAAACGACGCGGAACGGTGAAATGGGGATAGATTTACATATCGTCACGCAGCAGGTTGTCGGCGGGCTGGCGGTCGGCTGCGTTTATGCCCTGATCGCTCTTGGCTTCACGATGATGTTGCGGGCCACCGAACTCGTCAACTTTGCACAGGGCGAACTGGTGATGTCAGGTGCCTTTATCGGATATACCCTCTTGGTGGCAACACCGCTGCCGTATTTAGCCGTATTCATCTTAGCGAGCATCTTGACGGGCATTCTGGGCATGCTGATCGAGCGCGTAGCCCTGCGCCCGATACGACTGCGACAATCGCCGCTCTTGAATTTGATTATCGCAACAATTGGGATTGGAATATGCCTTCGGCTGGTCTCGCAGCTAATATGGGGGGCCGCGCCGCTGCGTTATCCGGTATCCGTTGGCCAAGTAGGCCATCTTGTCGTGGCCGGGCTGCCAATGAGCATTCAGCATATTTGGATTATCGCCCTTGCCATCCTTTCAATGCTCGGCCTGCATTACTTCTTTGAGCGAACACTTTCCGGTATCGCGTGGCGGGCGTCGGCATATGACTCATACACGGCGGAAATTCTAGGTGTAAGTTTCGATCGCGTCGTCACGATGACTTTTGGCATCAGTTCCATGTTGGCAGGCGCCGCCGGCGTCCTCGTCGCGCCATTGTTTTTTGTCGCTCAGGACCTTTGGCTGCAGGGACCCCGATCATTCGCCGCTGCGGCACTGGGGCAGTTTCACATACTCGGTACGATGATTGGCGGTCCCATTCTAGGCCTGCTGGAGACTTTCGCTGCGGGTTACATTTCATCCGCTTACAAAAACGGGATTGCCTTTGGTATCACCATCATTGTGCTGATGCTCGTAGCGATTCCTCGAATGCCGCGTGGCGGGAGCTTGGTGTTCAGATACGGACGGCAATCAATAGCGGACTTGTTTGAGTTGAACGATAAGCAAGCCGCCCATCTTAGGTACGGCATGATCGCCGCGCTCGGTGTCATCGCCTTTCTCCTGCCGTTGCTCCTCGATACATATGAGATCTACCTCGTCACGCTCATCCTGATCTATGCCACGGCCGCCCTCGGACTACAGCTCGTAATCGGATACGCCGGCGCCATCATCGTCGGTCATGCGGCGTTCCTGGGAATTGGCGCCTACACTTCGGCGATCTTGACCGTATACTTTGGCGTTCCATTCCTCCCCGCAATCATTGCGGCGGCGATTGTCGCCGCAGTGTTCGGATTGCTATTCGGGCCGATATTGAGACTGCCGACCCACTTCTGTGCCATCGCAACCCTGGGTTTTGGCGAGATCATGCATCTCGTGTTCATCAACTGGAAAGACGTAACAAACGGGATGTCGGGCATTAGCGGTATTCGAAAACCGTCCATCGGTTCCTTTGTGTTCGAGGAAGGGGCACCTTTCTATTTTCTGACGATAGCCGTACTGGTGATCGTCTTCGTGGCGTTACAGCGCCTGATAACGTCACGTTATGGCCGTGGTTTGATCGCGGCCCGCGAGAACGAGCTGGCTGCGATCTCCATGGGAGTGAATGTTGCATGGTACCGGACACTCTCCATCTGCATCGGCGCCGGCTGCGCCGGGGTTGCAGGTTCTCTGTATGCCCACTTCTTCTCCTATATCAGTCCGGATTCCTTCACGATCCTGCAGTCGATCGCATTTCTTACGATGGTCGTGCTTGGCGGTCTTGGTAGCTTTGCCGGCGCCATTATCGGGGCGTTCTTCGTCCTTGGCATTCCGGAAATGCTGCGTAAGCTTGCGGAGTATCGAATCCTAATCTTCGGGCTGCTTCTGATCGTGTTCATGATGTTCTTGCCGGGGGGACTGGCGGACCTCGCCCACCGATTGCTATCCATATTTAGACGGAAGGAAGGAACTCCTGAAGTCTCGGCTGCCAGTTCGGAAACAGGCGAAATCTTGTCTGCCAATCCGGTGAAAAACAATGTCAATTCTTAAGGTAGATGATCTGACCGTGAATTATGGGGCGCTCACGGCTCTCTCAAGGGTATCGCTTGAGATTGACAACGGTGAGATACATGGTCTGATTGGTCCGAACGGATCGGGAAAGACGACTCTTTGCAACGCGATTACGGGGTTTCTGCGCCAAAAATCGGGAGAGGTCGTCTTTAACGGCCAGAACATTAGCTCGACCAAGGCATACAACATGGCCGGCCTGGGTATTTCGCGCACCTTTCAAGACCTTCAAGTGTTTTCGGAGATGACGGGGCTCGAGAACGTCATGATCGGTTATCATGGCAAGAGCCGAAGCGGTGTTATCGGCGGGGTCTTTCGCCCGCCCCGGGTCGTGCGGGAAGATTCGGAGATCAGGGACAGGGCGTATGAGGCGCTTGAATCTGTGCGCCTCGCTCATCTTGCTAACCGGCCGGCAAACCGGATGTCGTTTGGGCAACAACGCATGTTGGAACTTGCGCGCGCACTGGTTTCCGATCCTCTGCTCGTCCTGTTGGACGAGCCAGCCGCGGGTTTAAGTCCGGTGATGTACGAGCGGCTTACCGAAATCCTGGGTAACCTGCGATCTCGCGGGAAGACGAGCATATTGCTGATTGAGCATGTCATCCGCCTGGTGATGAGCATTTCCGACCGTATCACGGTTCTTGATCACGGCGAGAAGATCGCCGAGGGGACACCCGAGGTCGTTCGCAAGGATCCGAATGTAATCGAGGCCTATCTGGGCAAGGCGATGAAGTATGTTGACGCTTGAGAATATCTGGGCCTCGTATGGTCCCGTACAGGTACTGAGCGGGGTCTCGCTCGATGTTCCCGCTGGCAAGGTCATTACCCTACTTGGCGGTAATGGCTCGGGAAAATCGACAACATTGAAAACGATCGTTGGCGCCGTTAAGGCGAGCGCTGGCAGCATTCGATTCGAGGATAAGGAAATTTGTGGTATGGAACCTCGTGAAATCGTTCCAATGGGCATTTCTCTTGTGCCACAGGGGCGCCGCATCTTCGCGCCACTGACGGTTATGGAGAACCTGAGGCTCGGCGCTTACGCGCGGCGCCGCCAAAAGAAATCAAAGGATGATTTTGAGTCAATCTACGAACGGTTTCCGGAGGTTCGCCAATGGCTGAGGCGCAAGGGCAATACGCTCAGTGTCGGACAACAGCAACTCGTCGCATTTGGACGCGGCCTGATCTCGCGGCCGAAGCTTCTGTTGCTTGATGAACCTTCGTCGGGACTTGCGCCGATCCTTGTCGAGCGCCTGGGCGAAATCATCATGAAACTAAAGGAGGCCGGAATGACGATTCTTCTGGTCGAGCAAAATGTCCATCTGGCGCTCTCGGTCGCTGACTTCGGGTACATTTTACGCGACGGAAAGATCTCCATGGCCGGGCCCACCGCCAATCTTATCGGAGACGGTGACCTGATACGCCACTACCTCGGGGGATAAAATTTCCGGAACCGCGTGTTGCGACCGATGCGAGACGACGACGGCGCCATCCGAAGGCGAAATGCGTGTGATCCTGTGACAAGCGGTTGTCACAAGTCTCAAGATAGGAGAATCCGAGTATGCCCAGAACAATACAAGATACGAGATTGCCTCCGCCATCAGGACCTTACTGTTACGCGTTTCGGGCGGGGAATTACATCTTTCTTGGCGGGATGCCGGGCATCACGACGGAAGCGTTGATGGTCGATGGCATCCCGAATGGCCGAATGGCCGGAGAAACGCCAGGTCGGGCAGATATGGAAGCCCAGACACGCCAGGCCATAGAGGCCCTGAAACTCGCCGTTGAGATCGCCGGTGGTCAATGGAGTGACGTTCTTCGGCTGAATCTGTTCCTCGACAGTTGGAGAGAGATCGGGCCATTTGTCAAAGCGTACGAGAAATACCGTACCCCCGCCGTACCGGCTGACACGCTCGTCGGCTACGGCCTCTATATGCCGTCGATGATCATGGAAATCGAAGGGCTGGCCGGCTTCGGAGAAACAAAACCACTCTTGCCTGTCGGGAAGCAGGCGCATGAGTACGCGCCGTCCAGTACCGGCAGGAGGATGGGCGACTTGTTGTGCCTGAGTGCGCGGCTGCCGATCGACGCCAAGGGTGAGGTCGTCTCGCCGGGGAATTCGAAGGCGCAGACCGAGGCTATTATCGAGGGGCTTGGAGAAGTATTGTCGGAAAACGGCGGATCATTCGGGGACATCATTCGCCTGCGGGTATTCGTCCGTGACATGAGAGACGTGGAGGCGGTTGAAGCGGCAATCGACGACGCATTTGCGGATCCAAGACCGATCACGACGATCGTGACGGCGCCTCTGCCGATTCTCGAAGCCGACGTAATGATAGAGCCGACCGCATACCTTGGTGAGAAGGAGTATCGGACGGGGCCCGGAAACGCCCGAGGCGTTTTGGCCGGTGAGTTGATGATCTCCAACGGAATCCTCAGCGTGGATGGCGAAGGTGGCGTGCGCGATCCCGGTGACATCCAGAAGCAGACACGAAACGTCCTCGCCAACGTGGAACTTCTTCTGAAGGAGTTCGACATGGAGGTGACGGACGTCACGCAATCGCAGGTGACGCTGACCGATTTCCGCGACTATGACGCCTACAACGCCCTTTACAGGAACTTCTTCGCCTTTCCGTTCCCCGCCAGGAACTCGGTCGAAGCCGCATTGGGGAAAATTTCGCATTACGGCTTGAAGTACCAGATCGAGGTTTCGGCAATCCGCAATGCCTGGAAAGAAGGGCTGGTCGTGACAGCCGAGGACAGTTTTTACTTCAGGCGCATCGAAATGGAAGGCGGAGCGTAAACCGAGGGCCTGGTCTACGAGCAACTGATGCGGGCGACGGCGGGGGCGGACTACAGGGCCGCGAGAGGCAGTTGTCCTTCGCGGCGGGCGAAACCGAGAAGACCGTGGCGGTGCGCGGCGATGGGGCGGGCGAGGAGGAACCACCACGGCTCAGGCTCATCTCCACCAACCCGGACTTCGCCCCACGCTCATGCCTCGCACGCGATGTCCGCATCCTCGGCGAGGTGTTGTGGGTCCTGCGGCGGGTGTGAATACCAGACACCGACACAGCAAGGGCCTGGAGCCGTCGCCATGATGGTGTGAACGCCCACGGATTTTCCCCTTTCCCATGGATCGTACATATGCCTTTTTCGCCCGCTAGACGCGGAGAGGCGTTTTTACCGGCCGCGAAATTATTTTATCCTATTGATATCATTGGGCAACAGGCATTATTCGAAACCTCGTTCGGAACTCTCCTTCCGCAATATGTAATCAAAACGGAAACGAGGAAATTCAAACTCCCGCGCATCCCGGCGGGTCTTGTTGGATTATTATACAACCTTCCTCCAAAGTCAGACCCGCAACTGCTTGCTTACGCTTTTGTTCAGTTGCCCCGCAATGTTCGGTCAGGAACTACCGGGCCGTGCTCCATGACGGCGTTTGATTCGCTCACGCGGCCAGGATTCGTTGTTGGGGCAAGCCTATTGTTGGTTGACAAGAACAGGAATAAGACCTACATTTATCAAAAGATGAGAAAAAATATCTCTATATTTAAGAATATATATGTCTACCTCTTCCCTTAAGACGATAGACAAAGCAATAGATCTCCTCTGGGCGATAGCCCATGGATCCGGCTCTTCTTCGGTGGAAGAGATTTCCTCCGAGGTCCAACTGCCCAAAAGTACGACATACCGATTCCTCAAGACCCTCCAAACCAGGGGCTTCGTGGACGCTTCCGCCGAATACGGAAAATACCGATTGGGGTCTTCCCTCTCCCTCCTCTCGAAAAACATTTCCCAGAACGGACAAAGTGAAAGCATTTGCGAACTCGCGCTTCCCGTCATGAGAAGGCTTACATCGGAAACGGGGGAAACAACTTTCTTGTGCATCAAATCGGGACGGGAAACCATTTGCATCGAGTGCATAGAAAGTCGCCAATCGATCATCGCTCGTTTTTTTGTGGGAGAGGTGCGGCCTTTGCACGTTGGGGCGGCGTCGAAAGCCCTACTCGCCTTTTTGCCGGATAAGGACATCGAGACAATCATGCAGCAGAAACTATCGAGGGTGACAAAAAATACGAACATCGATCCCGTCAAATTAAAAAAAGAACTCAAGGGGATTCGTGAAAAGGGCCACGCGTACAGCGACCAGGAGTTCATTGTTGGGGCCAGGGCAATTTCCGCACCGGTGTTTGATGAACGGGGTGCCGTCGCAGCTTCCTTGACGCTCTCGGCTCCAGTTCACCGGATCGAAAACTCGAACCGAAAAATCCTTGCTGCCCATGTCGTCAGAGCCGCTCGAGAGGTTTCGGCGTCCCTGGGTTGGAAGGAAGCTGAAGCATAGAAATCCTGTTTTCGCAAAATTTGTGCGAATCCTCGGGATATGGAGTCTTGTCGTTGCTTCATCATCCATCCGGGAGTTCTAGGAAGATTCTTTGTCTACCCAACCAAGGAGGGCAGAAAATGATGCGCGCAATGAAGACGTTCATCAGGTTCGCAGTGCTGGTCATCGCCATTTGGGCGATGACGATTTCCTCCGCCCAGGCTGCCAAGAAGTTCGTTACCATCGCCGGCGGAGCTTCGGGCGGAACGTACATCGTGGTCGCAACCGGAATGGCCAAGATCTTGTCCAAATACGTGCCGGGGATGCGGGCGAACGCCGAGGTCACGGGAGGTGGTTTCGGCAATACGCGCCTCATCGGAACAAAGAGAGCCGATTTTGGTCTGACGACCCCGGACGCTGCCTACTTTGCGGTGCAGGGAGGCGGGCGATTCAAGCCAGGAGAAAAATACAAGCTCCGCGCTCTAATGAGCGGCCACGCCAGCATCCAGCATTTCGTGACGCTCAGGAAGTCGGGAATCAAGAGTTTGTATGACTATCGAGGAAAGCGGATCTCCATCGGCCAGCCGGGAAGCTCCACGGCGGCGATGGGTGTGGCAATGCTGGAGGTCCTGGGGATCAGCACCAAACAGTTCGCCCGAACGGATCATTTGACCCAGACTGAAGCTGTTGCGGCGCTGAAGGACGGAACTGTAGACGCAACCATTCAGCTCGCCGGAATTCCGGGCGGTGCGGTAAAAGATATCACTTCGACGCATGACGTGAGATTGGTCTCCATCTCCATGGAAGACATGAAGAAAATCAACAAGGTGCATCCATACTGGACACCTTCCCGCATTCCCAAGGGCACTTACGGCGGCATGAAGGGAGACGTCGGGGCGATGGCGTCGGCGACCATCATCATCACCCACACGGACATGGACAACGCGACTGTCTACGCAGTGACAAAAACGGTCCTTGAGCACACCGATGAGCTCGCCGCCATTCACCGCGCCGGGTTGAAGTACAAACTTCCCGGCTCCGCAGGGAACATTCCCATTCCCCTTCATCCCGGCGCCGCGCGTTACTTCAAGGAAAAGGGCGTTCAGTAAGTTGCCGTACGGGCACTTCGGCGCCCCCGCCTGAGGGCGGGGGCGCCGACCACCTCAAGGGAGTCGCTCAGTGGAAGCGAATGGCGAACCGAAGCAATCGCCGGATCCGGAAGAGGCGGGGGTGATCGTTCACGGCCAGGCCCGACCGGACAACGCCTTCGAGCGTTTTCTCAGCCCGATCATCACCTGGTTGGCCATTGCGCTGGCGGTTTTCCACCTGTACACGGGTTTCGCCGGTGCCTACGGAGCGCTCATTCAACGTTCGATTCATTTAAGTCCGATCCTGGTTCTCACATACCTTCTTTACCCGACTGCAACGAAGGATCGGTTCTATATTTTCGGTCGACTTCTCGATACCCTTTTCATTATCGGAAGCGTCTCCATAGGCCTTTACATTATCGATCAATACCATGTTCTCACCTTTCGAGACGGGAATCCGAATTTATCGGATATGCTCCTCGGAATCCTCGCAATCATCTTGGTTCTCGAAGCAACCCGGAGGGTCATCGGCTGGACGTTGCCATTGGTTGCCGTAGCATTCGTGATCTACGCCTATTGGGGCCCGAACATGCCGGGCGTCTTCGGGCACCGCGGTTACGACTGGGGGCGGATTTTACAGCACACCTACACCAGCACGGAAGGTATTTATGGGCTGCCGATCGGAGTTTCAGCGACATTCGTCATTCTGTTCATCATCTTCGGGGCTATTCTTCAAGAGACCGGAGCGGGTCGATTTTTCATTGATCTCGCCTTCGCGCTTTTCGGTCGAGTGCGAGGCGGGCCGGCAAAAGTCGCGGTTGTGGGGAGCACTCTTTTCGGCACGATCTCAGGCAGCGCCACGGCCAACGTTGTGGGCACAGGGACATTTACCATACCGATGATGAAGCGTCTCGGGTACCAACCCACCTTTGCCGCTGCGGTCGAGGCGGTGGCGTCGACCGGCGGCCAGTTCATGCCCCCCATCATGGGTGCGGCTGTTTTCGTCATGATTGAGATGATCCATGTCACATATAGAGAGATTATCGTCATGGCGCTGCTGCCCGCCATCCTCTATTACGTCGCGGTGTTCATCGCCGTAGACCTCGAAGCCGTGCGCCTGGGGCTTCGCGGGATGGATCGATCGGAGCTCCCCAAGGCGACGCGACTCCTCGCGGATGGCTGGCCCTTTCTCGCCCCCCCGGTCATTCTCGTATTCATGTTGATGTACATGTATTGGTCCCCGACAAAAGCGGGTTTTTGGGCGATTGTGTCTACGGTTGCCGTCAGTTCCTTAAAAGCCAGCAGTCGGTTGACGCCCCGGCAGATTCTCGGCGCGCTTCGTGCGGGAACAATGGCCACGTTGCAAGTCGCGCTCGCCTGCGCGTGTGCGGGAGTCGTGGTGAGCGTCTTCACGCTGACGGGCCTGGGGGCGAAGGTTTCTTTCGCTCTCCTTGAACTGGCCAATGAAGCTTTGCTTCCGATGCTGGTGATCGGCATGGTGACCAGCATTCTGCTCGGGATGGGGATGCCCACAACGCCGGCCTACATTATTCTGGCGGTACTGATTGCCCCTTCCTTGGTCAAGGCCGGAGTGCCCCAGATATCGGCGCACCTCTTCGTCTTCTATTCCGGCATTATTTCGGCGATCACGCCACCGGTCGCATTAGCCGCGTACGCGGGCGCCGCCATAGCCAAAGCGCCTCCGCTGCGGACGGGATTCCTGGCAATGCGCATCGGGCTGGCGGCGTTCATCGTTCCGTTCATGTTCGTATACAGCCCCGGCCTCGTTTTTCACGGAAGCCCTTGGGAAGTGGTTTACTCGATTGGGACCTCCCTCCTGGGGATATTGGCCATCACTTATGGTGTACAGGGAAGAATGTTGCGGGAGCTCTACATCGTGGAGCGCATGATTTTGGTGGTCTCCGGGCTTTTGTTTATCCCTTACTCGATTTCAGCGAACGGAATCGGCCTCTTCCTGTTCCTGGCCGTGGTCGCATGGCAACGCTGGAGATCCGTAGATGTTTCCTTACGTCTTCGGCGCGGAGCGGGAGCGGAGGAGGTTACGTCTTCTTACCCATCACGAAAGGAACAGCGATGACGCCCCAAGACGTAAATCGCGATTACAACTTGATGAACGTAAAAGTTGTGACGCCCGAAGAGATTCGCCACGCCAACGTGGCTCTGCGCGACGGGCAGATTGCTTCAGTCGAAGAAGGCCCTCTTCCCGGGAGAAGCGCGAAGGAGATCGATCTCGGGGGGAAATTCCTTCTGCCGGGAATCATCGACCCCCACGTACACCTGCGCGACATGGGGGAATCCGAAAAGGAAGACTTCACCACCGCAACCGCCTGCGCCGCCGTCGGCGGAGTGACGACTGTGATGCAAATGCCCAACGGCATACCTGATGTTCTCACGGCCGAGGATTTTCGCGAACGAAAGTCGCTGATCGAAAATCGTACGTACGCAGATATCGCCCTCTATGCCTGGGCTTGCGATCAGAACCGAAAAGAACTCCATCACTTCCGGGAGTTGGGCGCCATCGGTTACAAGATTTTCACCGCTGTAACGGGGGCCTTCAAAAAAGACTTCGAGGATTACATTACAGTCGACATAGACAAGCTCTTCCTCCTGTTCGAAGAAATCGCGGGCTTCGATGGACAGATTGGAATCCACGCCGAATCAAATCCGATTCTCGATCTCTTCACCGAACGATGCAAGGAAAATATGAAACCGGACATCGACGCTTGGCGTCTGAGTCGGCCGAATTTCGCCGAGGACCTCGCGGTCTTCGATGCCCTCACCCTATCCACGGCTACGGGGGCCCGTTTGCATATTTGTCATGTCATCGGCGCTGAGGCGGTTCAACTCATCCGCAACGCGAAGAAAAAAAATCCGAAGATCACCTCCGAAGTGGCGCCGTGCAATCTGCTCTTGTGCGACAAGGACCTTCACGCGGTGGGTTCATGGGGAAAATTCAGCCCGCCCGTCAAGACGGCCGCCGATCGCGATGCCCTCCGTGAAGGGTTCTTGGACGGGACCATCGACACCATGGGAACCGACCACGCCCCCCAGATAAACGAGCTGAAGAATGACGAAAATATATGGATCGCCCCTCCCGGCGGACCCGGCCTCGAAATTTTTCTACCTTCGATGCTGAACGAAGTGAATCAAGGTCTCCTGACGCTCCCGACGCTTGTTGCACGTTTGTGCGAGGCGCCGGCGAGGATTTTCCGCCTTTTCCCGAGAAAGGGGACGATCCGTGCGGGAGCGGACGCCGATCTTGTGGTGGTCGATATGGAGCGGACCGTGCTCGTCGATCCGGCGAAGGGGAAAAGCAAAGGAAAGTACACGGCCTTTGCCAACAGAACTTTTGTGGGAGCGCCGGTGATGACCTTTCTGCGCGGGGAGTTGATCGCCAAGGACGGAGATTTGGTGGTCCCGCCGGGCAGCGGCCGTTTTGCTCAACCATCGCTGGATTAAGCTTCTTATTCTATTCATTCCTCCAAACAACGGAAAACCGCGGAGAAAAAATGAAAGATCAGTGCCTGTTGCTTCGTGATTATTACGCCACGCCCGAGATGCGGACTATCTGGACCGAAGAGAACATGGTCCAAAAATGGCTCGACGTGGAGGCGGCCATCGCCTGGGCGCAAGGGGAAGTGAAGATGATTCCGAAATGGGCGTCAAAGGCCATCGTGCGCAGTTGCGACGTGAAGAAGGTCACTCCCCTTCGCGTCTTCCGCGAGTTCGAGAAGGCACGCCACTGGATCGTCTCGCTGGTTCACGCTTTCGCGAAGGTGGCGGGGCCGGAAGGGGAATATTTCCATCTCGGAACGACGACCCAGGACATCCTGGACGGCGGTCTGACGCTGCAGATCCGCGAGTCTTACGTCCTCCTTCTCACCGAGCTTCGAGAGCTCGAATCCATCCTCGTCCGTCTAGCCCGACGTCATCGCACCACCGTCATGGCTGGTCGAACGGAGGGCCAGCAGGCCTCTCCCGTCACATACGGCCAGAAGATCGCGATTCTTTGCAGCGAGCTCCGGGATCACATCGAGCGACTCAAGGAGTGCAGCAAGCGGCTTTTTTACGCGAACGTCTCTTCTGGAACCGGCGCTCAGTCCACTTTCGTCTACCTAAGCGACCTTCACACCACCCGGCGGCTTGAAACGTTGGTGGCCAAGCGGCTGGCGCTCCATGTTCCCTACATCAGCATGCATCATCGGACGGACCGCTTTGCGGAATTGCTCAACATACTCGCGCTGATCAATTCAACACTGGGGGAAGCGGGGATGGATCTCCGCGACCTCCAGCGGACCGAAGTGGCCGAAGTGGCGGAGCCCTGGGACATCGAACACCAGCACAGCAGCAGCACCTTCCCCCACAAACGCAATCCTGAGACAAGTGAATGGCAGGAAGGACTCGCCAAGCTCTCACGGACAAACGCACTTGCCATGATGGACGTCCAGCAACAGCACGAGCGTGACGCGAGCCGCTACGCCGTGGAATTCTCGCGAATCGCCGAGAGCTTCGGTTTGGCATCATCCGCGGTCGCGGCGGCCAAGCAGATTTACGGCGGCCTTGTCGTCGACAAAAAAGCGATGCGGCGCAATCTCGAGCTTCAACGAGAGTTCACAATGACCGAAGCGGTTATGCTGCGCCTGTATCAGAAGACGAGGCGAAAGGTCGAAGCGCATACCATCTGCCATGACGCCGCCCAGCAGGCGAGGGAAGAGGGACGCTCGCTGAAGGAGTGCCTCCTCGCGTATCCGGTCGCGCGAAAACATCTCACCGTCGAGGAAATCGACGAGGTCACAAAACCGGAAAACTACATCGGCACATGCCCGCAGCAAGTTGACCGGGCGCTGAGGCGAATCGCTCAACTCAGACGCACGGACGGGCGGTACTTGCGGATGGGACAGAAGGGATGAGCACAGCCGATACGATAACTTTGGCCGTCGTGGGAGACTTTTGGGTTAACCGCCTGCTCCCTCGAGATGAACCCCGCCTTGAAATGGTCCTCGATCAGCTCCGAGCGGCGGATCTCTCGGTCTGCGTTTTAGAGATGCCGCTTTCGCGGCGGGGCGCGCCGGCCGAAAAGATCGTCCGCATGCGGGCGCCGCCGGAGCGCGTGGAAGATCTGCATCACCTGGGGGTCGATTGCGTCACGATAGCGAACAACCACATGCTCGACTACGGTCCCGACGCCCTCCTGGACACCTTGGACATTCTGCGAAGCGAAGGAATCCCCTTCGTGGGGGCGGGCCGGGACATCGAAGAAGCGTCGCTGGCCGTTGGTTCTTGAGGCAAAGGGCATCCACGTGACTTTTCTTGCGTGTGCGGCCACACTTCCTCTGGGAAGCTCGGCGGGAGAAGACAGGCCGGGCGTGAATCCACTGCACGTCTTCACGGCCTGGGTGGTCGAGTCGAGCGCACGGACACAAGAGCAACCGGGCACTCCACCTCCCGTTATGACTTTCTCCTCCCCCGAGGACATTCAGACCCTCCAGAACGCGGTGCGCGAAGCGAAAAGTTCCTCCGACCTCGTGGTCGTCCTGCCCCACTGGGGGTTGCCGAACGTGAGCGCCCTCATGGATTACCAACGCGACGGCGGACACGCTCTCGCCGCAGCGGGCGCAGACCTCATCGTCGGCCACCACGCACATTGCATCCAACCGGTGGAGATGGTCGAGAGCACGCCGATTATCTACGGTGTGAGCAATTTCCTGTTTCACGAGCTTCCAGGCGGCATGTCCAGGAACGTGTACGATTTCATGTCGAAAGACGAACTCCTGGTGGAAGCCCGTCTCGGGGTGGAGGGAGTGCGCGAGTTGGCGCTCGTGCCGCTCGTTTTGAACTCGTCCGGACACCCACGTCTCGCCGAACCGGAGGAAACGATGCGGATCGTGGGAGAAGTTTCCGACTTGTCGGCGAAATACGGAACGGTGATCGAGTTCGCCGGCAGCCGTGGCTTGGTCAGGCTCGGAGAAAAGGCGGCCTGATTGTTACAATAGGAGTGAGACAGGATGTCCAACGAAGGGATGGTTTCCATAGCGTTGGCCGGGGACGCGTTCATCGGCAAGAAGCTTCCTCGTCCGGGAGAGCCAGGAGCAGAACCCGTGCGCGCTCTTTTCGAGCGCATGGCGGGGGCCGATGTGACGTTCATCAACCTGGAGAGCCCGTATTCCGAAAGGGGCTATCCGGCCGAGAAATACACGTTTCTGCGGTCTCATCCTTCCCTGATCGATGAGTTGGACGAGATGGGGGTGGACGTTGTCACCCTTGCTAACAATCACATGCTCGATTACGGCTACGACGCCCTTTTCGACACCCTGTCTCTTCTCGACGCGAAGGGGATTCGGCGCGTGGGAGCAGGCCGGAATTTGCAGGAGGCGTACGCGCCGGCCATCATTCAGAAGGCCGGGGTACGCGTGGCTTTCCTGGGTTTCGCCTCCACCCTTCCGCTCGGCTGCTCCGCGGGCGACGAGCGCCCCGGCCTCGCACCCATCCATATCTTTTCCGCTTTCGTCCTGGAGCCGAGCCCGAGAACCCAGGAACAACCCGGGACGCCCCCTCCGGTGAAAACTTTTCCGCTTCAGGCCGATCTCACGCGCATGCAAAAAGTCGTGGCGGCGGCGAAGCGAGAGGCGGACGTTGTGATCATCGCCGGTCATTGGGGGCTGGCAAGCCGCTACGACCTGGCGGAATACCAGACGTGTGTCGGTCGGGCGCTCGTGGATGCGGGCGCGGATGTGGTTCTGGGGCATCACTCCCACACGCTTCAGGCGGTCGAAATCTACAAAGGAAAGCCGATCCTCTACGGAGTAGGGAATTTCATCTTCCACGAACTGCCTGATGTCGGAAACTCCGAACTGTCCTACGGTGGCGTGATGACGCCGGAACTCATTAAAGCGCGCATGCCACGGGAGACGGCTCTCTTTGAGCTCACGGTCGAAAAGGATGGGGTAGCGGACGTGGGGTTCGTTCCAGTTTCGATTGACGATTCAGGCAATCCCGGCTTCGTTGACGGAGAGAGAGCCGAAGGGGTGATCGACCTCGTCGAGAGGCTCTCGGCGGAGTTCACCACCCAAATCACTCGGAAGGATGGCATGGGGAAATTCGTTCTGGAATAGAAGGCTTTGCGGGGTTTTCGCCGCATTGATTCCCACCCGGGGGAACGCACTCCAGGGGGCCTTCGCCGCATCGTCGACCCGGGCGCTTTCATCAAGAGTCGCCCTGCATCTTCCATCAGAAGAAAACAATAGTTCATTCACGAGCGATGAGGATTGGCAATGGACATGGACCTGGAGGGGAAGGTTGCTCTCGTCACCGGAGGGACAAGCGGGATTGGAAAGGCGACGGTATTGGCCTTTGCGGACCAAGGCGCGAAGGTCGCCTTCTGCGGTCGGGATCAAGCCCGCCTAGACACCACCCTGAAGGTGGTCGAAGAGCGGGGAGGGGTGGGTCTCCCTCTACGTGCGGACATCGGCGTGGAGGAGCAAGCGTCGGAGCTCGCGTCTCGTGTGGTCGAGTCTTTCGGGCGGCTAGACATCCTCGTGAACAACGCCGGACGCGCGGCGCCGAGTTCGCTTCCCTCGCTGACGCCGGCGCAGATTCGAAAGACCGTAGACACGAAGATCGTCGGTTATCTCGTGATCTCGCGCGAGGCGGCGCATTTCATGAAAAAGCAACATGGCGGACGGATCATCAACATGGTCGGAGGAACCGGCAAAGAACCCCTGCCCGGCGTTCTGGGAGGAAGCACAACGAACGCCGCGCTTTTGGGCCTGAGCAAAGGACTCTCCCAAGCTCTGGCCAAAGACGATATCTTGGTGAACACGATCTGTTTGGGGCAGATCGACACGCCCATGCAGGACTGGATGACAGAACAACTCGCCAAAGAACGAGGGATATCGATCGACGAAATGCGGCGGGCCCGTGAATCACAAATTCCCCTCGGACGATTCGGCTCTCCCGAAGAAGTGGCGGGGCTGGCGGTGTTTCTGGCGTCGGTTCACGCGGGCTACATCACGGGAGCAACGATCAACGTCGACGGCGGAAAATTCCATTCGATCGTCTGAACATTTGCGCGCTGTAGCCGGACAATGACTATTGCAAATCGAGACAAAAATAATTGCAAATAGCCTGGAAAACCCCTCGAGTTTCTAGCCGTTTTTTGAACGGAAGATTTCGCCCGCTTAGATGCGGTGAGTGGTCTTCATCAGCGATGAAATCCCGTTATCATATTGATATTATTGAGATATACACATTACTCTGAATCTCGTTCGGAATCCGCCTTCCGCAGCGTGTAATCAAAACGAAAGCGGATTCGTTATGACTCCCGCGTATTCCGGCGCGTCCCTGTCGGTAAACGATGGGGTGGAAACTCATTCCGGCAGAATCACACTGTGGCAGGATGGCGTCGCTTACCGCCCTGCAGGAGGGTTGTCCATGGAACAGGTTCACATCACCGGCATCGATCTGGCGAAACAAGGCTTTCAACTCCACGGTGCACGCCCTGACGGGTCGGTCGCGTTCCGGAAAAAAGCTGAGCAGGGGAAAGGTGCTGGGTTTTTTGGCGTCGCAGCCACGTTGTCTGGTTGCGATGGAGGCATGCGCGGGTGCGCACTACAGGGGCCGTGAGATCGGCAGGCTCGGCCATGAGGTGAAGCTCATACCGCCGGTCTATGTTAAGCCTTTCGTCATGCGCCACTAGAACGACGCCGCGGATGCGGAGACGATCTGCGAGGCGGCCTTTCGCCCGGCCATGCGCTTCGTGGCCGTGAAGACTGAAGAGCAGCAGGCCCGGGGCATGCTGTTCCGCACGCGCGATTTGCTGGTTCGCCAGCGCACGCAGGCGATCAACACGTTGCGCGGCCACCTGGTGGAGTTCGGCGTGATTGCCCCACAGGTTTCCGCCCACCTCGCGCGGCTGGCGTCGGCCGTTGCGGATCTGGGATCGGGCCTTCCAGAGGCGGTTCGCGAACTGGGCAGGCTTCTGCTTGAGTAAATTGCCGGCCCGGGCGCGAAGAACGGGGAATTGGAGCGCCGACTACGCACGAGCGCGCTACAGGACGAGGAGGCGAGGCGGCTGATGAGCATCCCGGGGGTCGGGCCGATCTGCGCCGATGGCTATTCAGGCCTTCGCGCCGCCAATGGCAAGCTTCCGGCGGGGGCGCGACTTCTCCGCCTGGCTCGGACCCGTGCCCCGACAGAACTCCACTGGAGGCAAGGCGCGGCTGGGCAGGATATCGAAGATGGGCCAGCGCGACGTCAGGCGGTGTTGGTCACGGGCGCGATGGCGGTGGTGCGCTGGGCGGTCCGGCGCGGCGCGCCATTGAAGAATAAGGGTTTGTTGACACAATCCATGATATATGACAGGATGATTTATCTTAAAACATCATATCAATATCGGATCTTGCTTTAAGTGCAAACCGCGTTGAGCGCGAATCCACGTATTTGTTGGGGAGGAGTCTTTTTTGGGGAAGACTTTGGTGATCCTCGATCCCTCGGGAATACCCCCTTCGATTGAAAAGGTACGGCCGGCCGCCCGGCCCGCCTCCCACGAGGGAATACGCCTCGGGCTTCTCGATAACACGAAACCCAACTCCGACAAGCTGCTCCGCCGGTTGGAGGAGCGGTTGCGCGGGAAATATCTTATCGGCTCGTTCACTCACTACCGCAAGGGAGGCAGCGCGCTCCCCCTGGAGGAGGATTTAGTAGAGCAGATGGCCAGTGAGTGCGACTTCGTGGTGAACGCGGTGCCCGACTGAGGGTCTTGCACGCCGTGGAGTATCCACGACGCGATTAAGCTGGAACAGCACGGGATACCCACTCTCACCATCATCACGGATATGTTCGAGGCCTTCGGTCGCAAAAAGGCGGGGGCCTTGGGTTTTGCGGGCCTCCCCATCGTCTCGATCCCCCATCCCATCACTGGAATCCCGATCGATACGGTGCACACCCACGCGGACCAGATACTCGAATGCGTCGCGAAGTCTCTGACAGTGACACCACCTCCGGAAGACGAAGGATGAACCTCTCCTCCGAGCGCTACGAGGTGGCGGACTCCCCCCTGGAGTTGTTTGAATACGTGATGGAACGGGGCTGGGGGGATGGACTGCCCGTCATCCCGCCCACCGAAGAGTTGGTGGCAAACATGGTGGAGGCTTCGGGGCGGCCGCCCTGGGAGTCCCATGGTCGCATCCCCCACCTCTTCGGCGACGCCACGATCGAGAAGATCGCCATCAACGCCGCCATGGCGGGCTGTAAGCCCGAGTACATGCCTATCCTCATTACCGCCGTCGATGTCATCTTTGACCCCATTTACAACCTCCCGGGAGTTCAGGGGACCACGAACTGTATTGCGCAGCTCATCGTTGTTCACGGGCCCGCTCGCCACGCGCTGGGAATCAATTGCAAGGAAAACCTCTTCGGCCAGGGTTGGCGGGCCAACGCCACCATCGGCAGGGCATTCCGGTTCATCCTGCAAAACATCGGGGGCGCCATACCGGGCGACACCGATCGCAGCACCTTCGGCCACCAGGGCAAGTTTTCAAGCTGTATCGGCGAAAACGAAGAAGCGAGCCCGTGGCCGCCGCTCCACGTCGAGCGCGGCCTCGAGCGTTCGGACAGCGCCGTGACGGTTATTGCCATCGACCCGCATATTATGGTCAACGACGCGAGCAGCACGGAGGGCGAGGGAGTGCTTCAATCCATCGCCTCGTCGATGATGCAGGCGGGGAGCAACAACGCGCTTTTCGGCGGGGAGATGGTGGTCATTCTCGGCCCCGAACACGTCGACATGTTTGTGCGCGACGGCTGGGATCCACCGCGAATCCGGGCCTTCCTTTATGAAAGGGGCAGGGTGCCCACGTCTTTCTTTGCGCCGGCGAACCTCGAACGGGCGCGGGGGCGTCGAGGCGAACTCTTTGCCCGGGAAGACCTGGAGAGCATTCCCGTCGTCGACGATGAGGAGAGCATCTGCCTGTTCGTCGCAGGAGGTCTCGGGAAGCATAGCCTCGTCATCCCGACATTCGGAACCACGCATAGCGTTACGCGCAAAATTGAATTTTCTTTCACCGACTGAACGTGAGTCGGACTCGGGAGAGGAACGGAGTCAACACCCTATCGCACCCGATAATTGAGCCCTTGCCGAATGGCGGGGGTTCAATGCCGGGGGTGATAGGACATTGCGGCACGAAATCCCGATCCATACGGGAGTGTTCGTGACAATCCATCATTTTGGAGGTAAGAGCAATGGAACGGAATAAGATCCGATTTGGAAGCGTCGCTATTTTCTTTGTTCTCGCGGTGGTGCTTGCCCTCGGCCAGGTTCAAGGGCTCGCATGGGCACAGAAGCGGGGAGGCACGCTGGTTATCGGCCTGGAAGCCGACCCGGGGCACTTCAACCTGATCGTCAAACCGGGCACCACGGTCCAGGTGCCGGCCGTCAACATCTACAACAAGCTGATCACTCTCGATTTTAATCTCAGTCCGAAGCCGGAATTGGCGAAGTCCTGGGAGGTCAAAGACGGAGGGAAAACGCTCATTTTCCACCTCCGAAAGGGCGTGAAGTTCCATGACGGCAAGGAGATGACGAGCGAGGACGTCAAGTTCTCGCTGGAGAAGTGCCTGCCGTACAATCCGCGCTCGCGCGTGTTCTGGAAGCCGGTGGCGGAGAAGGTGGAAGCGCCGGACAAGTACACCATCGTCGTCCGCCTCAAGAAGCCTTTCGCCCCCTTGCTTACCGTGATGGGCGTGATCTTCGGCGGACCCGCCATCTACCCCAAGCACCTGTGGAAGGATCATGTGGGCAGCCGCAAGGCGTTCCTGAACGCTCCGTGGAGCAAGAAACCTGTTGGAACGGGGCCCTTCATGCTTAAGGAATACAAAAAGGGAAGCCACGTCAGGCTCGTGCGGAACCCGAATTACTGGAACGCGCCCAAGCCCTACGCGGATGAACTGGTCATCCGGTTCATCTCGGACGCCAACACCCGGCTCATTGCCTTGGAGAAAGGGGAGATCGACTATCTGCGCGCGGCGCTCGTCCCCTGGGATCAGGCCGCCCGTCTCAGAAAGAACCCGAAACTCGTCGTCCTCGACAAGGGGGGAGAGGCGACGGGGCAGGTCGAGTTCATGCTCTTGAACCTCCGGCGGCCGATTACCGGAAACGTGAAGGTTCGCCAGGCGATCGCGTATGCGCTGGACAAGAATCAGATCAGCCAGCTGGCTACCGGGGGCACCGCGAAAGTGGCGGACGGCATCATGCATTCGGCCATGAAGTGGGCGCACAAGGGCAGCTTTGCCCAGTACAAGCAAGACGTGGCCATGGCGAACAGGCTGCTCGATGAGGCGGGCTACCCGATGAAAGGAGGCAAGCGCTTCGGCCTCACGCTAACCTGGGCCCGGGGCCGCGGCTTTGAGGGATTGGCGGCCGAGGTGATCAAGCAACAGCTCAAGAAAGTCGGCATCGACATCAAGATCGAGTCCTTCGACCGGGCGGCGACGCTGCAGAAGGTGTACATCAAGCACAATTTCGACATCATGATGCAGTTCTTCACCACCGGGCCCGACCCCAAGATCAGCGTGACCCGGGTCTACGACAGGAACAACATCGGCTCGGCGAACTTCAACAACGCGCCGTCCTACATCAACGTAGGCGTTCAGCGTCTTCTCGACGCCGAATGGCAGATCCCCGACGTAAAGAAGCGGGGCGCCACGTGGCGTCAGATCGTCGATATGGTCGCGGCCGACGCGCCCGTGATCCCGCTGTTCGAGACGCCCTTCGTCCACACGCATTCGGCAAAATGGGCGGATGTGGTCACGCGTCCCTACTGTGCTTATTGCACTCGGGAGGACGCTTACCAGAAGTAGTCCTGTAATTCGATTCGTGTTTCAGGGGCCCCGTCTCCGGGTGGGGCCCCGCAGGTTTCTTGACGTCTCACCGAGGGGCGATCCATGGCAGGTGGTCATCCGCTTCTGCGTTACACCGTAAGGCGTATTCTTCAGGCCGTCCCTCTCGTTTTCTGGGTCGTCATCATCAACTTCACCATCATCCATCTCGCTCCGGGAGATCCGGCCATTTACCTGGCCAGCGTCACCGAGGCCACGCCGGAGGCCTACGAGGAACTGCGCATCGAGTTCGGCCTGGACAAGCCGCTTTACGTCCAGATGGGGATTTACCTGTGGAAGCTGCTTCATCTGGACTTGGGCTATTCCACCTGGCACAACTCCCCCGTACTCGGTGTAATTCTCGATCGCTTGCCGGCCACCATGCTCCTGATGGCGACGGCCTTCTCCATAGCCAGCCTCATGGGAGTCATACTGGGCGTTATTGCATCGCGTTACTCCTATTCGTTGGGTGACCACCTGGCGACCCTGGCTTCGCTCGCCGGCTATTCGATGCCCATTTTCTGGCTGGGTCAGCTTCTCATACTTTTCTTCGCTCTTTACCTGGACTGGTTGCCGAGCCAGGGCATGTATTCGATGCGCGGGGTGGAGCCCGGCTGGCCCGCGGTTCTTGACGTCTTGAAGCACTTGCTCCTTCCCGCCATTACCTACGCCACTTATCATATGACCCTCGTATTTCGAATCACACGGGGGAAGATGCAGGAAACACTCGCGCAGGACTTCATCCTGACCGCGAAATCCAAGGGGTTGAACGAACGCCGCGTGCTCTACCGGCATGCCCTGCGCAATGCGCTGCTCCCGGTGGTTACCGTGATCGGCATCAATTTCGCATACGTCATGGCGGGCTCGGTGTTCACCGAGACCGTGTTCGGGTGGCCGGGCATGGGCAGGCTGATTTTCGAATCGATTACCGCGCGGGACTATCCGATGATTCTGGGAATCTTCCTCGTCGTCTCGATGATGATAGTGCTTGCAAACCTCATCACGGACATTCTCTATGCCATGATTGACCCGCGTGTGGCTTATGGATAGGAACCTGGAACCGTGACGACAACGGCAGATCCAATCGTTCACCGAAGCTCGAAAAGAGGGCCGCAGTGGAGGGCCATCTGGGGAGCATTCAGCCAGAATCGCGCGGTGCCCATCGCAGCGTCCGTGCTGTTGTTGCTGGTTTTACTGGTTTTATTCGCGCCCGTCCTGGCGCCCTATGATCCTTACGCCCTGGGTTCAGGTTCGCGGCTGGGCGGGCATAGTTACCGCAACCTCATGGGCGCCGACAATCTCGGCCGCGATGTCTTCAGCCGAATCCTGTGGGGCGGGCGGGTCTCGATCTTCGTTGGTTTCTCGGCGGCCTTCGCCACGACGGTCCTCGGGCTGCTCGTGGGCACGATCTCTGGTTACCTGGGCGGGTGGGTCGACGACATTCTGATGCGGCTCACCGAGACTTTCATGGTGATTCCGCGCTTCTTCCTTGCCCTGATCATCGTCGCCTTCTTCGGGGCGAGCATCTGGAACATCATCTTCGCCATCTCCATTTTGACGTGGCCGGTGACGGCCCGCATCGTTCGCTCGGAATTCCTGACCCTGCGCACACGGCAATTCGTGGATGCCGCGCATGTGATCGGGACGAGGCGCTCGACCATTATCTTTCGTGAGATTCTGCCGAACGCCATAGGGGTTGTAGTCGTAAACGCCTCTCTTTTAACGGCGCAGGCGATGCTGCTGGAAGCGGGTTTGAGCTATCTCGGCCTGGGAGACCCCAGCCTGGTGACCTGGGGGCGGATGCTTTACGAGGCGCAGCCTTTTCTGCGGCAAGCGTGGTGGATGGCCGTGTATCCCGGCTTGGGCATCTTTCTTTCGGTCTTGACGCTCAATCTGCTGGGAGACGGCTTGAACGACGTGCTCAATCCCCGCTCTTCCGAGATTCACCGGACCGGACTATGAACACGATGGCGGAAAATCGAAACGGCCTCCTGCGGGTCTCCGATCTGAGGACCTACCTCGATGTCCCTTCCGGCGTGATCAAAGCCGTGGACGGCGTCTCGCTGGAAGTGAACCGCAAGGAGGCGGTTGCGCTGGTCGGAGAGTCGGGGTCGGGGAAATCCATGACGGCTCTCACCATCATCCGGCTCCAGCCGGTCGTAGCCCGCATCCTCTCAGGCGAAGTGCTGTTGAACGATGTGGATCTTCTGACGCTGGATGCGGCGAGTATGCGCAACCTCCGCGGAAAGGAGATCGCCATGGTCTTTCAGGATCCCATGACTTATCTAAACCCTGTCATGCGGGCCGGGGCCCAAGTGGCGGAGGTGGTGCTGGAGCACCAGGAGGTCACGAAACGCGAAGCTCGCTCACAGGTGCTCGATGCATTCGATCATGTCGGCATCCCTTCCCCCCAAAGGGTCTACGATAGCTACCCCCATCAGTTGAGCGGCGGCATGCGCCAACGGGTGCTCATCGCCATGGCCATTTCGTGCCGCCCGTCCCTGCTCATCGCCGATGAGCCCACCACGGCGCTGGATGTAACCATTCAGGCGCAAATCATGGACCTGCTCGCCCAACTTCGCGAGGAACTCCAGAACGCCCTGTTCCTGATCACGCACGATATCGGCCTGGTGGCGGAGCATTGCGACCGGATCTACATCATGTATGCGGGCCAGATTGTGGAGCACGCCGACACCTTTACCCTGTTCGCCGAACCGAAACATCCCTATACGGAGGGCCTCTTGCGTTCGACGCTCAGCCCAGATAAGCGCGTTGAGGTATTTGAAACCATCGAGGGGCAGGTGCCGAACCCGACAGACATGCCGTCGGGTTGCCGCTTCCATCCGCGTTGTCCCCACGTTAAAGACATCTGCCGCGAAGAGTCGCCGCCTTCCCTGAGTTTGGGGAAGGGGCGGATGGTGGCTTGCTGGCTTTATGATTGATCTCGCCTCCATGAATCATTCACTCTTGCAAGTGCGCAGGCTGACGAAACATTTTCCCGTCGATGGGGGATGGTTCCGGCCTCCTCGCCATGTGCACGCCGTGGACGACATCAGTTTCTCGCTCAAAGCCGGTGAATCGTTCGCCCTGGTGGGTGAAAGCGGCTGCGGGAAAACGACGACGGCCCGCTTGCTGGCGAAATTGGAAAAGCCCGACGATGGAAGCATCCTCTTCGACGAACAAGAGGTCGCGGAATTGAGAGGACCCGCTCTCAAGCAGTACAATCGCGACGTGCAGATGATCTTTCAGGATCCCTTCGAATCCTTGAATCCCAGGCGCACCGTGCGGGCCATCCTGCGCCAGCCTTTCCTCAATCATGACGTAGCGAATAAAGGGGAGATTGATGAGACCGTCGTTGATCTCCTGAATCAGGTGGGCATGGAGCCGGGCGAAATCTTCATGGACCGCTATCCTCATCAGCTCAGTGGCGGCCAGCGTCAGCGTATCGGCATCGCGCGGGCTCTCACGCTGAAGCCCCGGCTGGTAATCGCCGATGAGCCGGTCTCATCACTCGACATCTCCATCCGCGCCCAAATCCTGAACCTCCTGAAAGCTCTTCAGGCGCAACATGATCTCTCCTACCTTTTTATCACGCACGACTTGGGAGTCGTGCGGTCGGTCTGTGACAGGGTGGGGGTCATGTACCTCGGTGAGATCGTGGAGCTTGCGGCAGTGGAGTCTCTCTTCACCACCTCATTACACCCTTATACGCAGGCGCTGCTATCGGCCACTCCGGTGGCGGATCCAGTGAAGGCCAGGCAGCGGCGGCGCATCATCCTCAAGGGAGAGGTTCCTTCCGCCCTTGACCCGCCAACTGGATGCCGTTTCCATACCCGTTGTCCGTACAGCGAGAAGCGTTGCGTGGAAGAGAAGCCGGTGCTGCGAGAGTTCCATCCCGGCCACACGGTGGCCTGTCATTTTGCGGGGACCGTCGGCGTTGACGTCACAGCCGGTTCACTCATTTAGTCAATGGGCCTTTCTTTTCCACTAAATTCGCCCCGGTGATCTTGGGTTCGCACGCTCGATGGAGAGGCAGAAGCACAATACATTTCATCCAAAAAAGTAGAAGATTTTCCCGGAGGATTTTTCATGAAGGATGCCCTTGAAAAGGTGATTTCCCAAGCTCGGCAAATCGACGTGGTTGCCCTTCTTCAGGAACTTGTTCGAATTCCCAGCCCCACGGGAGAGGAGGGGGCGGTCCAGACCCTGGTGCAAGAACGATTTGCCGATGCCGGTCTCGAGATTGAGGCGTTCGAGGCGAACCTAGAAGAGTTGAGAGAGCATCCGGCGTTTTCGGTCCCTCGCTTTTCGCTGGAGAAGGGTTATGCAGGCCGGCCGAATGTGCTCGGCCGCATGCGGGGAGCGGGAGGCGGCAGGTCGCTCCTCCTGTTTTGTCACGCCGACACTGTTCCCCCTGGTCCGCGAAGTGCCTGGACGCGGGATCCATTCGGGGGCGAGGTGGAGGACAATCGCCTCTATGGACGGGGATCAGGAGACGCCAAGTCGGGGTTGGCCGTCATGATTGCGTGCGCCCAGGCCTTACAAGGCGCCGGAGTGCGTCTCAATGGGGATCTCACTCTTCTTTCCACCGTCGAAGAAGAAGAAGGAGGCGGAGGTGGCATGCTGGCGTGCGTTCTTCGCGGTCTTAAGGCGGATGGAGCCGTCTACACCCATATGAAACCGGGAGGATTGGGCGGTGTAGATATCGGTTCGGGCGGCGATGTGAGTTTCCGGATCACCGTGCCGGGCCAGGCCGGTCACAAAGGTTCGGCGCATCTTTTCGTCAACGCCATCGAGAAAGCCGAGAAAATCCACGCTGCGCTCAGAGACCTGGACGCGCATAGAGGAGCCACGATTTGCGAACCCCTGGTGGAAAAACGTTTTGAGATAAGCGGACTCGAACCTCGCACGGTGAACCTTGTGGTGACCATGGTGCGTGCTGGTGTGTCCATTGGGCAACTCCCGGCCGAATGCATACTGGAGGGCGTGGTGGGGGTGGCCCCGAGAGAAAGCCTCGATGAGGTAAAAAAACTGGTGGAAAGCCATGTGGCCCGAGCCGCCGAGGCCGACTCGTGGCTTCGCGAGCATCCGCCCCGTCTGGAATGGACGGAGAGACGCGCGCAATCTTGCCTCACCGATTCTGAACACCCGTTTGTCCGAACAGCTTTGTCCGTAGCCGAACGGGTCACGGGCCGTCCTTCCCAGCTTCAGGCCCTGAACGGGACAACGGATATGCGATTCCCGATTCTCTACGGCGACACGCCCACCATCATGTTTGGAGGAAATTGCCCGCGGGGTCACATCCCCGACGAATTTACCTATATCGACGAGTTGCAGCTTTCTGTCGACGGGTTGCTCCACTTGATTCTCGAGTGGTGCGGTGTGGCGTAAGCGAGTGTCCGACGCCTTTCAGATACCGCTGTCCTTGATGGGGAGATAAGCGCCTCGGCAAGGGGCGAGGTGGTCTGGTGGTCTAAGATGCGCATCGCCTGATGATGTGTTTGCATGTTGCCTGAATTCTTGAGAACTTTATCTCCCATCGTCGTGTGATCCACATGGGCAGGCGAAAAAGGGGTTCCGGGCTTTTGTGACAGGAGAAAGACGTATGATCGAAAAACAGGCGGCGATTGTTCCGGATTTTACGGCCCTCCGGAATGAATTTCCGGTCACGCAGCATTGGACCTATCTGGACCTTGCCAACAAGGCGCCTCTTCCCAGGCGCGCTCAGGACGCCATTCCAGATTTCCTGCGAGAGATGAATGAACTCGGTGTCCGAGGAGCCTTTTCCAAGATGCATGTGGAAGAGATTCGTTCTTCGCTGGCTTCGCTCTTGGGCGTCGCGCCCCGGACAATAGCGTTCATCAAAAATACTTCAGAGGGTTTGGAGGAAGCGGCCACGGAGTGGTTTGAGAAACAACGCTGTTTGATCCGAAGGAAGCGGCCCCGTATTCTGCGGGTATGGCATAAATCGAAATGACGGCTCCCTTGCCTCTCAAAGAGGTCGACGGAAGAGAGACCCTTCGCCGGGCGTCCTTCCGCGGGAGAGCGTTGCATTGATAGTTGCGCCGCGTTGCTCTGAGAGCGGGCCTTGAGGTCGTGAGCGCTTAGCTGGAGGCCGAGCACAGTGAAGCGATTCCAATGGGAGACGTGGGTCGGGCTTGCCGTTCTCGTCATCAGTCTGGCCGGACTGGCGCTGATACCCAGCCAGGTGCTGACCCGCAAGGTGGGGGAGCGGACCATCCCGTTCCCGCCCAGCGCCTTTCCCTTTCTTACCCTCTCCGTTCTGGCGCTCATGGCCGCCCTGATGGCCGCGCGAAACTGGTTCTCCCCCTCCTCCGGGAGTGAGGGCCCTCCCGGCGGGCCGCTTCGGACCCGCGCCCTGGTGCCGGTCGCCACCTTCGCCCTCTACATCCTCCTCGTCGAGTGGTTCGGGATGCTACCCGCCACCCTCGTCGCGGTCGCCCTGTTCGCCTTTCAGCTCGGGCTGCGGGAATGGCGGACCCTCGCGCTGATCGCTCTGCTCACCCCGCTCTTCATCTGGGTCTTCTTCGGACGTTTCCTGGGCGTCGTGCTGCCAGAGGGCAGACTTTCGGGCGGGGTCTTCTAAAATGTGGGCCCAGCTGGCGCAAGGCCTGCTCCTGTGCCTGCGCTTCGACGTGCTCGCGGTCCTGGTGCTCGGAATGTCGCTGGGGATCGTGGTGGGCGGCCTCCCCGGCCTCACGGCCGCCATGGCGGTGGCGGTTCTGCTGCCGATCTCCTTCTTCGTCGAACCCGTTCTGGGGATTCCCTTCCTCCTGGCCATCACGAAGGGAGCGATATTCGGCGGTTCGATACCCGCGATCCTGATCAACACTCCGGGGACGGGCGCGGCCGCGGCCACCGTCCTGGACGGCTACCCCCTCGCCCAGCAGGGAAAGGCGAGAAAGGCCCTCGAGATTGCCCTGTATTCCTCCGTCATCGGGGACACTTTCAGCGATCTCGTCACCATCTTCATCGCGGGCGCCATCGCGGCGGTCGCCATCTTGGTGGGGCCCCCGGAATATTTCGCCATCTTCGTCTTCAGCTTCGCCATCATCAGCTGCGTCACGGGCCGCTCGGTGCTTCGGGGGCTGATGTCCGCCGCCCTCGGGCTGTTTCTGAGCTCGGTCGGCCTTGACCCCCTGATCGGGGTGCGGCGCTTCACCTTCGGTTCGGTGGACATGACCGGGGGAATCTCGTTCATCGCGATGCTTATCGGAATCTTCGCGCTCTCGGAGATCTTCCTCTACGCAGAGAGGTCCCGGGAGGAGCGAAACACCGAGGACGAGAAACACAAGACCGCGTGGCAAGCCGAGGGCAACGAACCCCTGACCCTGGAGGAGTTCAAGAGCTGCGGCCGGACGATCTCCCGCTCCGCGGTGGTCGGCACGATCATCGGCGCGATACCGGGCCTGGGTCAGGTGGTAGCCGCGTTCGTCTCCTACGGCCTGGCGTACCGTCGGTCCAAGGAGCCCGAGCGGTTCGGGAAAGGATCGCTGGAGGGGGTGGCTGCCGCCGAGACCGGCAACAACGCGGTCAACGGCTCGAGCCTCATCCCCCTCCTCAGCTTCGGCATCCCGGGCGACATCGTGACCGCGGTGCTCTTCGCCGCCTTCATGGTGCAGGGGCTCCGGCCGGGGCCGCGCCTCTTCGAGGAGCACGGCGCGATCGTGTACAGCATCCTGATCGCCATGCTGCTCTGCAACGTCCTCTTGCTGGTCCTCGGGTTCTTCAGCCTGCGCTACGTGGCCCTGATCGCGCGGTTTCCGAAGAAGGCGGTCTTCCCCGTGGTGGCGGCGTTCTGCGTGGTGGGGACATACGCCCTGAACAACAGCTTCTTCGACGTCAAGGTGATGCTGGTCTTCGGGGTGGTGGGCTATTTTCTTCGAAAATTCGATTTCCCGGTCGCCCCCCTGATCATCACCTTCATTCTGGGGCGGGCGTTCGAGTCTTCCCTCGGACAATCGCTCATTATGGGAGACGGTGACCTCTCCCTGTTCGTCCGTCGGCCTATTTCGCTCGTCTTCATTTTGCTGGCCGCGGGGATCGTCGTCTGGGGCGCCCGCCGCCGATCCCCGCTGGCCGGCGATGAATGAGGAGGGTTTCACCAAATCGGGGCGCATGATTTCAGAGAAGGCAGGAACAACACTTAGGAGGGACTTCCCATGAAACGACTCTCGGCAGTATTGCTTATCGCGGCCATGGCTCTCTGGCTGGCGCCAACCCACGCGGGGGCCGCGAAGTTCCCGAACAAGCCCGTCCGGCTGGTCATCCCCTATTCGCCGGGCGGCTCGCACGACGCGCACGCGCGCGCCTTCGCGAGCGTCATGGAACCCTATCTGGGCCAACCCATGCTCGCGGTCATTCGGGCGGGCGGCGGCGGCTCCATCGGAGCGAGCTTCGTGGCCCGCGCGCGGGCGGACGGGCACACGCTGATCCTGGGCGACCAGCAGAGCATCCTGGTGAAGCCTCTCCTGGAGAGCCTCCCCTATTCCTCGGCGTCCTTCGTGCCGGTGGGGCGAATCAACTACAGCCCCCTTCTCATTACCGTGAAGAAAGACGCCCCCTGGAAGAACCTCCGCGATCTGATCGAGGACGCCAAGCGCAGGCCGGGCAAGATCTCCTTCGGGGGCGTCCCCGGCCTGGGGGTGGACCAGATTCCCATGGAGCTTCTCTCGCTGAAGGCCGGCATCAAGTTGAAGTTCGTTCCCTTCCAAGGCGGCGGCCCCACCTGGCAGGCCTTCCTCGGCGGGCACATCGACATCGCCCCCGCCTTCGCCTCCACGGTGATGCCCTCTCTTTCCAAGGGAGATGTCCGCGTTCTCGCTATAACCGCGCCCGACCGGCTGCCCCAGCTTCCCAACCTGCCCACCATGAAGGAGCAGGGCTACAACGTCCAATTCGCCATGTTCCGGACGGTCTTTGCGTCTAAGAAGACGCCCGCGGACATCCTGGCCAAGCTACGGGCGGCCTTCGACAAGGGGGTGAAGGACAAATCCTTCCAATCCATGGTGAAGCGCATGGGCGAGCGGGTGATCTACATGAGCGGAAAGGATTTCGAGTCCTTCATGATGGAAGAAAACGGCAATATGAAGGCGCTCGTGGACAAGCTCGTGAAGAAGAAGAAATAGCCGCCTGGCGGAAGTTGCGCGAGGCCGAACAAAGGCCCCCGGCCCATCCCCGGTATCGAGGGCGGGCCGGGGGCTCGGAGTGAAGTTCGCATTCGAAATCGCCGCCCTCGGGCTTCGCATCACCTGACGGGAACGCGGCCGATCCCGGCGATATTGCATGCGTTCTGAACCTGCTGCGTTTTCTCCTGACTGCGTGCGCCGGTTCCGACGCGCGTCACATTCTCTCCGAGGCGATGGCGGCGCCCTCAGCCAACGCCGCGAGCTTGGCGTAGACGATGTCGGGATCGACCGATCCGAAACCGGCGAACGTCCCGAACCCGCAGTCGGTTCCGGCGATGACCCGCTCCGGACCCACGAGCTCCACGAAGCGCCCGATCCGCTGCGCGACAAGTTCGGGATGCTCCACGAAGTTGCTCGTCGAGTCGATGACTCCGGGCACGAGGATCATCTCGTCGGGGATCTCGGCCCGCCGGTCGCGAAATACGGTCCATTCGTGCTCGTGCCGCGGATTGGCGTTCTCGAACAGGACGTAGTGGGCGCGGGCCGACATCAAGGCGGAGAACACGTAATTCAGCGCGACGTCGCAAACGTGAGGCCCCTCGTAGTTTCCCCAGCAGATGTGGACCCGCACCCGCGCCGGGTCGGCGTCGCGCAGCGCGTGGTTCAGTATCTCGACGTTGGCCGCCGCGATCTCGCCGAACTCGGCGTCGGAACGATCCTCGAACAGCACGTGGCGCGCGAGGCCTAAGTCCGGGCAGTCGAGCTGCAGGTCGAAGCCCGCCGCGAGAATGGCGTCGTACTCCGGCTTCATCGCGTCGGCGAGGGCCTCGAGGTAGGCATATCGAGAGGGGTAGTAGGCGTTCGGCATGAATTGCGCGATGACGCCGGGCGACGCCGCGTTCAAGAATCCGCGCTGCGCGCCGTGCGCCGCCATTGCGTTCTTCATATCGGCGATGTCGGCCCTAAGGTCGGCGTCGTCCTTCGGCGCTACCGGCCCGGTGCAGCGCGGGCGGGCGAGCTTCGGGGTGCCGCCTTCCCGCGCGAGGCGTTCGAGATAGCGCGGGAAGAGTTTCAGGTCCCCCGGAACGCTTCGCTCGCTGTTCCCGGAAAAGCCGGTGTAGCGGTTCTTGACGTAGGTGGTGTAGGAAATCTTGGACGTCTCGCCGTCCGAGACGATGTCGATACCGGCTTCGACCTGCCGGCGAACCGTCTCCGCGCACTCCTGCGCCATGCAGGCGGCGAAGTCGGCCGGGTCGTAGGGCTCGTCCCGGTCGCGGGCGAAGAGAAAATCGAGCGCCCGCCGGCTTCGCGGAAGCGACCCGACGTGGGTGGTGGCGATGCGAGTCATGAGGGCCTCCTCCTCGTCCGACCGGCCGGGAATGCCCGCCGCCCGGCTAGATGAACTTCCACGGGCTGTAGAGCGGCACCTTGCTCCTCTTCAAGACCTCTTTCGCCCGGCGCCCGATCCGCTCCACGATCTCCATCTCGTCTATCGATTTGACCTCGCGGTTTTCCATCACGAACTTCCCGTCGACCATGACGCTCTCGCAGCTGCTCCCCTGGGCCGAATAGACGAAATTCTGGAGCTCGTTGTAGAGGGGAACCCAGTCCGGCCGCTTCATGTCGAAGATGGCGATGTCGGCCTTCTTGCCCGGCTCGATGGAACCGATCTCCTTCTCCATGTTCATCGCCCTGGCGCCGTTGATGGTCGCCATCTCGATGGCCTTTTCGGCGCTTCCCGCGGCCGGGTCGTAGCGGTAGTCCTTCGGGGTCGCCGCCGCCAGATACATGAGGCGCACCATGTCGTTGAAGTTGGAGCAGTCCGAAGCGTCGGTTCCGATGGCGACGTTGACGCCCGCCTCCATCATCTCCGGGAACTTCCCGAAGGCGGAGAGGCCGTAGCTGATCTTCATGGCGGTGCTCGGACAATGCAGGACGTTCGTCCCCGTCTCGGCGAGAAGCCCGATCTCCTTGCTGCTCACGTGGATCATGTGGGTGAGGGCCACGTTCTTTCCGAGGGCGCCGATGTCGTAGAGATGCTCGATGGGGCGGGCGCCGTTCAGGTTCAGGCTCTCCTGGACGTTCTCGATCATGTTGGCCTGATGCATGTGGAGGATGGTCCTGTACCTGCCCGCCATCTCCTTGGACTTGAGGTAGAGCCGGTCCGAGCAGCGCCCCATCCCGACGACGACAACGCAGGGCTTCACGAGCCCCACCCCGCCCCGGTAGTCCTTCATGAACTTCTCGTTCTCGCTCAGGCACTTTCGGGTGCTCTCGACCAGCATGTTGTGGCCCTGGCTCACCATGTCGAAGGACCTGCGGCCCATCAAGCCCCGCATTCCGATCCGGGAGACGCCCTCGATGACGGGGCCGGGGTTGTAGGAGCCCGCCTCGAGGAAGGTCGTCACCCCCGTCTTGAGAGTTTCGACAAGAATCCCGAGACCGCCCCATATCTCGTCCTCAGCACTCACGATGGTGGCGACCCGGCGGTGGACGAAGTCGGACCACGGCATCCCCGCCAGGGTCTCGGGCGAGAGGCCCCGGTGCATGTGGTGGTAGAAGTGGATGTGCGCGTTGATCAGGCCGGGGGTGACGAGCTTCATGGTGGCGTCGTAGGTCCGTTTGGCCTCGTATTTTCTTTTGAGGGCGGAAGCCTTCCCGACGTCCTTGATCCGGTTCTTCGCAATGGCGACGGCGCCGTTCCGGATGACCCTCCGCTGCGGATCCACGGTGACGACGGTTCCGTTCTCAATCAGAACATCCACCTTGGGCTTTGCAGCCATGACATCCTCCCCCGCGCAGGATTTCAGTGAATCGATCTTTGCGTTAGATCAACACTACACAAGGGGGTTTTTGATGACAACTGAGGCAAAAGAGCAAACGATACGCATTCGGGAGTTTTTCCAACACTTTTCCGATGAGGAAGCGGCCACGGGGTGGTTTGAGAAACAACGCTGGCCGGGAGAGATGTATTGCCCTCATTGCGGAGTGGTCGGCAATATCGCAAAAGTCAAGAACGCCAAGCCCATGCCGTGGCGTTGCCGTGAATGCCGCAAGCACTTTTCCGTGAGAACAAAAAGCGTTCTCGCGGATTCGCCGATTCCCCTTCAAAAATGGCTTATGGCCGCATATCTAATGAGTGCCTCGCGTAAAGGCATTTCAAGCGTCCAGCTTGCCAGGCATCTGGGCGTGACCCAAAAAACGGCGTGGTTCGTAAAGCATCGCATCCGTGAAGCATACGCCGCGGTGGGCGGACTGCTCGGCTCCGGGGTCGAATTGGATGAGGTCTCGGCGGCAAGGAGCAACAAACACAAGTGCAAGTGAAGGGATGACGGTAAGCGCGGGCCATACGGCAAGCAAGCCAGATCGGGTTGAAGATAGATTCGTCAGTGTTGCGAAGCCATTCTGTGGACTGCCTGTCCCGTGGGCATCATCAACATGTCGAAATCGTCAAAATCTCGTCGATTTTAAGCCTCGGGCGTTTGCGTCGAGCGTCTTCTCTAGCGGTGGATGCAGTCAGTCGCGAACTCTTCTGTACTGAATTCCCTGTTTAATAGGAAAATACAGGGATTATTTCAATTTGGGGGGGGGCTTATTCCCCCAAAATATCTCGGATTTACCTGTATCCTAAAGGGCTTCAGTATCTTTTTCCCGAAAACCGACCAGGGAATTATCAGGGAAACGGGTTCGCAATCTGCGCCTTTATTTCTGCTTCATTATGAATTCGCCTGGCACGAGATGGAAACCCGGTGCGGTTTATCTGTGATTCCGCTCCTGATTTTTCTACTCGGACCGAACGGGGTTTTCACAGGATAGGCCACTTCCCCGGCACTTTTACGCCGCTCCTCTCAAGGATTCCCACCGCACATTCCTGACACCTTTCCAGGATCTCCTCCTCATCCACCGTCTTCACCTGGCGATCTTCCATGATGATTTTCCCGTCGATAAACACCGTCTCCACCGAATCGCCCGAAGCGGAATACACGAGGTTTTGCACTTCACTATAGAGCGAGTACCACTCCGGCCGCTCCATTCTGATGGCGCGAGCTCCTTTGATGGTAGCCATTTCAATGGCTGTCTCTGCAGAGCCGGCATCGTTGGTCGCCTGCTGGACTTCGGCGTCGGTCGCATCCGAGCTGCCACGGCCGATGTGCTCAAGGGAACGGCCGTCGAGATGTTTGTGTCTGATCTCGAAGTCGTGTAGATTACCCTCACCTAGTATCCTTAGCGTGGGCTGTTCATACGATTTTGTGGGTCTTGCGGTTAATGCCGGGGGCCGACAATTCAAGCTAGCGGGAATGCCCAATCTACAAAGGAGATTGGAGCAATGTCATCACGCCGAGCCCTGATCGATGTTGCTCTTGGCAATGAACCGGCGGATCTCGCGATAACGAACGGCCGTCTCGTCAATGTACTGACCCGTGAAATCTACAGCGCCGGGGTCGCGATCAAGGGCGACCGGATCGCCGCGGTCGGCGACATCGATTATGCGATCGATGAGAACACAGAAGTGATCGACGCGGAGAATCGCTATCTGACACCCGGCCTGATCGACGGCCACCTCCATATGTATCACTCCTACCTAGGCGTTAACGAGTTCGTCGAGGGGATGCTGCGCCATGGCGTCACCGCCTACGCAGACGGCTTCTATGGCCAGGGGATCGTCGGCGGTCGGGACGCGGTCCGATTTTTCAAGGATGCGTTAGAGGCCACTCCTCTCAGGCTTATATTCTTGGTCCCCACTCTCGCGCACCTGCAGAACCGCGAACTCGGCCTTGAGCCCGCACTAGGCATCAGCGTCGAAGAGATGAACGAGATGCTTGACTGGGAAGGCTGTCTGGGCTTGGAGGAGCCGCCGTTCTTGCCGATCTGCGAGAAGTGGAACGATTATCTGGATCTCTTCGACCGGTGCTTGGAGCAGCGCAAAACGATTACGGGGCATGGCGCCGGTGCTAATTGGCGCCAGATGCAAGCATATGCCGCGGTCGGAACCAGTACCGAACACGAGGCCATTGCGGCCAACGAGGCGGTCGACAAGGCCCGGGCCGGCTTTCGCCTGCTCATGCGCCTCGGGTCAGGCGCGATTGACGTGCCAGAGCTCGTCAAGGCGTATGTTGAGCACAAGATCGATCCGAGAACGCTTGCCATGTGCGCTGATCTTGCATCGCCGGAGAAACTGCTGCGCGAGGGCGGGGTCGACGAAAATATCCGCTCGGCCATTCGAAATGGGGTGTCGCCCGATGTCGCGATTCAGATGGCGACCATCAATGTTGCCGAGGCCTTCTTTTTGCAGAGGGAAATGGGGGCGGTTGCTCCTGGCCGCTACGCTGACATCCTGTTCGTCGACGACCTGACTACATTTGATATCACCCGCGTATTCGTCGGCGGCATGACCGTAGTCCGGGACGGCGAGTTCCTGGCGGACCTGACCCCCATCGAGTATCCAAGCAACTTCCGTGGGACGATCAAGATCGAGCGTGAGATCACCGCTGGTGATCTCGAACCACGGACCGATGCCAAGGGCCCAGTGACCGTTCGAGTGATCGGCGTGACGGACGGCAGCCTCGTAACCGATGATGGAAGGGCGGTCCTCAACGTCGAACACAGCGTGATACAACCGGATCTCGTCAACGACATCCTGCCGCTGACGATGGCCGATCGGTTCGGCAAGGGAAAGGGGCGCATCGGTAACGGCTTCGTCCGCGGCTTCGGACTAAAGCGCGGGGCGATTGCGTCGACTGTCAACGCCGTCTGCGAGAATCTGGTTGCGGTCGGCGCGAGCACATCCGATATGGCATTAGCCATGAACAAGCTCGCCGAGATCGGTGGCGGGAAGATCGTCGTTGCCGATGGTGAGATCCTCGCGCTGGTGGAGTTGCCCCTTCTCGGGCTTTTGTCCGAAGAACCGACGGGGACGGTCGCGGCGAAGTTCGATAAGGCGCTCGACGCCATACGCGAACTTGGGTGCGATCTCGCGAGCCCGTTCTCACAGCTTGAGTTCAGCTTCGCCTGCGGCGAAATCGGCGACCTGCGACTTTCTGACGAAGGGTTGTTGCGGGTTGACCCACCGGAGATGGTGCCGTTGGTCGTAGCATGACGCAAACCGGAAACACGAGGGTGAGATCATGAGTAATGGAAAGCTGGCGGGCCGAGTCGCAATCGTGACCGGTGGATCGCGGGGGCTTGGACAGGCGATTGCGTGGGAATTCGCGAATGAGAGTGCTGACGTGGCGGTGGTCGGGCGAGACGAAGGCGCCCTCGCTGAAACGGTTGAGGGGATCGAGCAGCGTGGGGGAAAGGCCGTCGCTATCGCGGCAGAACTCCGTGAAGTCGCTTCGATTCCAGGGGTCTTCGACAAAGCCGAGAAGGAACTCGGCGAGTCGACGATCCTTGTCAATAGTGCGGGCGTACAGGGGGATCGTCCTGCGCTCGATGTCACTGAGGACCAGTATGACGAGGTAGCCGATACCAACATGAAGGCGCTGTTCTTCTGCTGCCAGGAGGCCGGCAAGCGGTGGATAGATCGCAAGAGTGGAGGGCGCATCATCAACCTCGGTTCTATTTTCGCCGTCGTCGGGATGCCCAATTTCTCGGTCTATTGTTCAACAAAAGGCGGCGTGCTGCTGCTTTCCAAAGCTCTCGCGATCGAGTGGGGGAAACACGGAATTAACGTCAACCTGATCGGCCCCTGCGCCACGATGACAGACATGGTAAGGCCGCTGTTCGACGACCCCGATTTCAAGGCAGCTTACATGCCGAGGGTGCCCGCAGGCGCCCTGCCTGATCCCTTGGATATCGGCAGAGCAGCCGTCTTCTTGGCCTCGGACGACGCACGGATGATTCATGGACACCATCTACTCGTCGACTCCGGCTATACGACCAACTAATCGAGGTTCGGGGGGCTGTCCCTGGTGACTGACCAGAGCGAAACACCAGGAGGTCTTGCCGCAGGCGACCATTTCGGGAACGGTCCCCAACCGGAAACGACTTGGGCCGTCGGCGCTTTGGAACGAACGCGTAGTCTGCTGCGTCACGAGGTGCAGCTGCTACTCGCCCTCGTCCTCCTCTACCTCGGGTTTTCGATCGTAGAACCCGACATCTTTATTTCCGTTAGGACCATTGAGAATCTTGCCAGACAGGCGGGGGTGCTGCTGGTCGCCAGCGTTGGGCAGATGCTGGTGCTTGTCGTGGGTGGCTTCGACATCTCGGTCGGCGCGACTGCGGGATTCGCCTCCACAGCGCTCGCGCTGCTCGTTGACGATTTCGGGTTGTACGGGGCCGTCACGGCGGCGTTGGCGCTTGGAGCCGTTGTTGGATCCGTCAACGGTATTGTTATCGCGTATCTGGGGGTCAATCCCTTCGTGGCAACTTTGGCGATGCTGACATTCCTGACCGGGTTGTCAAACGAACTGAGCAGTGGTGCTTCGGTTCCGATTACCGACCGGGGAATGAGTGCGTTCGGGGCGGACGAGTGGGGACCGCTGCCGGGGACAATGGGCGTCGGACTGGTTGTCGTATTCATTGCGTACCTGCTTCTCAACCGCGTCAGGGCGGGTCTCTACATCTATGCGATCGGGGGGTCTCGTGAGACGGCGCGTCTGTCGGGGATTTCGGTCGCCCGTTACGAGGTTCTTGCCTATGCGATGTGTGGCCTTTTTGCGGCCGTCGCCGGGGTCATGCTCGCATCCAGGGTCACGCTTGGACAGGCAAGCCTCGGGGCTGGTTTGGAGCTTGAATCTATCGCCGCGGCGGTGATTGGGGGCGCCGCGATCGGTGGCGGAGTCGGTCGGCTGCTTGGCGCTGCGATGGGGGTGGGGATCCTGACGGTACTCACCAGCGGTCTCGAGATCGTCGGTATTTCGGAGTTCGCGCGTCAGATGGTTACCGGCGTTGTGCTGGTCGTAGCGGTCGCCTTCAACCAACGAGGACGGCTGGGTGAATGGGCGATCTTCAAGCGAGCTATATTACTGCTTCGCGGCCGCGGGGCAAGGTCCAGCGGTCCTTGACGCAACATATCGTTTCCACTGCCAAAGGAGAACACCATGCGTATGAAATCTTTGATTGCCATGCTGAGTCTCGTCACGTTTATGCTTATGTTCTGGGGAGGGAACGAGGTTAGCGCCCAAGCCATCAAAATCAGTCCCAAAGATGGAGCCTATGCGAAGTATCAGGCGCTTTCGACGGCGAAGAAGTTGCGTTCGAATCTTCCCTGCACGGTTTCTCCTACCCCAGAGGAAGCCGCGGCGTACCGCGTGCCAAAGGCGAAGCGCAGATACACAATCGGCTTTATGGAGCCCACGTTGGCGGGACACTATTACCAGGCAGGTTCCAGCGGCGCGGTTAAGGCTGCTGCCGAAGCGGGCGTGAAGCTTGAGTTCGTTTCGGCGGGTACCGGATACGCGTCGCCCGAGCAGCAGTTTAAACAGGCCGAGCGTCTCCTGCTGAAAGATGTAGACGCAGTCGCAGTCATCCCGACCGATATTCAGGGTGGCGTCGCAATCACCAATCTTTTCCTCCGCGAGAAAATTCCGGTTGTGATCGTGGCCACTGAGTCCAGCTCGCCGGATGCATACATGGTTATGCAGGACGACTACCAGATGGGTCGTGATTCGGCTGACCTCCTGGTAAAAGAGACCGGCCCAAATGCCGGGAAGGGCATCGTGATCGCCGGGCCGGCCAACGCCACCTGGTCGGCCAAACGGGCAGCCGGTTTCGCGGATCGGGTTAAAGAACGGTACCCGGGTGTCAAGATCGCCGTCTCGGCGACGCAGAATGTCGATCCTGCCCAAGGGCTGAAATCATTCGAAAACGCGGTTCAGGCCCATCCTGATATCAAATGGGTGTATTCGGTCTTTAACCTGCTGCTTGATCCCGACTCGCTGCCGGCGCGGTACAAGAACGTGGCTTTCATCACGAACGGTCTGGACCCTGCCTCCATTCAGGATTTGAAAGAGGGTCAATACTCGACGATCATAGGCATCACACCGACTCCGATGGGGTATCAGGGGGTCGGTCACGCCGTGTCGATCCTGAATGGCGATCAAAACGTGCCCGCCTTGGTGTGCATCCCGCTGACGCGGTACACCGCAAAAGACATGCCGCCCGACAAAACTGCGGTGACGTTGGAGCTTGTCCAGAAAGGGTTTGAGGTCTCGGCTAAATAATGACCAACCAGCAGCGCTACTCTTGCAAGCTTGGTGGTCACAGAGGATGGAATTGCTGAATTTACCGGTCGCAGAACGCCGTGTCCCTGCCATCAGGATGCAGAACGTCACCAAAACGTTCCCCGGCGTAAAGGCCCTGGATCGCGTCAGTTTTGATGTCGACCACGGTGAGATACACGCGCTGGTCGGAGAGAATGGGTCGGGAAAGTCCACACTTTTGAAGTTGATGGTGGGCGCTTTCCCGATGAACTCCGGGCTGATCCACATCAATGGGGATGAGGTTCGGCTGCGCTCACCGCGTGAAGCCAGGAAGCAATACGGTATCAAGATGATGCCGCAGGATGTCGAGTTGTGCGGACAACTGATTACCGGTCGCAACATCATGCTGGGCCTTGAGGGAGCGCTGGTCGACCGAAATAGACTGTCGCGCCGCGAGCGAGCAATAACGACGGAAGTGCTCCGCCTGATCGGTGCTCACGTGGATCCCCAGATCAAAGCGGAGAATTTAAGTACATCGGAGGCTCGATTTATCCAGATCGCTCACGCGCTCTTGCCTCCGGTGAGCGTGGTCCTTTGCGACGAGCCGACGGCAGTACTCTCCGCAGTGGATACCGAGGCGCTTCTGGCCACCTTGACCAGGATTCGGAGCGAGGCAGGTACGGCCATTGTATATGTCAGCCACCGGATCGGTGAGGTCCTTCAGATAGCTGACCGCATCACGATCCTGCGCGACGGCCGCAGCGTCGGTACGTTTCGACGCGACGAGATCAACCGACAACAAATGATTGAACTGATGACCAAATCCGCGCGCGTCGGCAAGCAAGGGGTGCCGGTTCAAGACGCTGCCCAGAGCGCAGTGAAGGGAGGCAAGCTGGCGGTTAAGGCACTTGGGCTCGGTCGAAGCTTTTCAGACGTCTCGTTCGAAGTAGCGGCGGGACAAATTGTGGGAATCGCCGGCGCGCAAGGTGCGGGATTTGGTCCGCTGCTCGCCGCAATTGCGGGCCGTATCAAATACGACGTCGGCACTATCGAGTTGGACGAGGTCACCATTCCGCCCGGCTCGACCACGAAAGCGTACAAGCTTGGGATCGCGCTGGTTCCTGCCGATCGGCGGCAAGCGGGTATCGTCTCAACGCTCACGGTTCGGGAGAACATCGCCTTGCCCGTTTCAGGCTCGCTTGGACGATACGGTTTCCGGCTTCGACGGGCCGAGCGAGAGACGAGCCGAAAGTGCGCTGAGTTATTCGATATCAGGGGTGCCGGGCTTAACACCAAGGCCGGAAATCTGAGCGGCGGCAACCAACAGAAACTAGCGATCGCTCGATCCCTTCAGGGGGACCCCAAGTTTCTTCTACTCGAAGAACCCACGCAAGGCATCGATATTGGCGCCAAGACCGAGATCCGTCATCACATCAGCCAACTCGTTCGTAACGAAGGAATGGGCGCGTTGGTTGCAAGCTCCGAGTTTGAAGATCTAATCGGCTTTTCGGATGTCCTCCATGTGATGCGTCTGGGCCAGATTGTCGCAACATTCGACGGGAAGACGGCGACCTACTCGCAGATCCTTCACGCGGCGCTCCCTTAGGCGTCGGCGCTGAGGCTGCGGCGAACGGCGCAGCGTTAAACTCCGGTGATATTGCAGTTGCACTTATTGTCGGAGTACAGCAGCCCTCTCTCATCTGCGTTCAGATGGCATACCAACTGACATTGCTGAATGCTGGCGCGCAGTGGCGGCTCGACGCGAATGCCTCTCTCAACCATGCCGGCACGCGGCGCGAGCGCGATGACGGCGAGGAGCACGAACTCATGTTGCAGGCGATTCTGCGCTGGTAGCAGACTAGGTCCGCATACCGCTCACGGTTTGCTTCTCCCGCCCGCAGCGCGGTGAATGGTGCGTGCAGATGAGCGGGAACTGGATGGTGGAGTCCCCGGCGCCGTAACGATGAAGGCCCAGGCGGCGCGCGGAATCGAGGCGGGAAGCCAGGGAACCACTCCGGGACTTTGCCGGACCAAATTGACAAGTCGTCTTGCGCCCGCTTAGAGACACTAGGGCATTTCCAACGGCCGTGAAATCCTTATAGTTTGTTGAAAGTATTGAGGGTATTGGTTTTTTCGAGTTTCGATTGAGACCCGGTTTTTGCAATATGTAATCAAAGCGGTAGCGGGTGAATTCAAACTCGTGCGCATTGCTGCCAGTTTCTGTCGGAGCATTGTTTAACCCTCCTTCGAAACCCGGCTCGCATCAGCTTGGTTGCAATCATACTCAAGCACCCTGTAATTCCTAGTCGCTCTGACCCGACCGACAATTAGATCGTGTTTCTGCCTTCTTTCGATTTTCTCGTCATTGACGTTATCATCATCTTCTTGAGCTCAGGAACTCCGAACGCAGGGTTCGACCCGGCCTCCATAGCATCTTTTGCCAATACCTCTCGCTCTTCACGAAGCGGACGGACCTCTTGATCAAGCTGTCGTAACTCCTTGAGTTTCGAACTCGTCAGACCGTCCTTACGACGGCCGTCGCCGCGGTCCGGTTGCTGGTGCTGACTGGATGGCACCGCAGCGCAGTGCTCAATCTTCACTGGCAGGTGGTATGCGAGGAGGCGGGCCTGGACGATATAGACCTTCCGACCCGATGGGTGGATGCGCAGCCCGAAGCCGGGCAGGGAGAGGTCGAACAGAATCGTGTCCTTGTCGCCGGGCCTACTCTCACGGGCAAGGCGCGGGGTGAGGTCAACCGTGGGCATGACCGGCCCCTCCCTTGCTCTTTGCGCCCTTCCCTGCCAGGGCGGTATGGATGCGGTTCGACACCCGATCGGCGGCGTCCGATACCGACTGATTGGAGAGATGGGCGTAACGCTCGGTGGTCTCGACTAGGGCATGGCCGTCCAGCTTGGCGATGGTGACCATATCGACGCCGTTCATGGCGGCAACCGAAGCCCAGTTATTGGAGAAGAAGCGGTGTCAGGAACTGTTTCTTGATGGGGTGGTGGAGATTCGGTAGGTTATGGGGATGGGACGACCAAAACGAGCAGACGATGGCGGCTTGGTTTACCACGTGCTCAATCGTGCAAACGCACGGTTGAGGATCTTTGAGAAAGAGGGCGACTACGAGACTTTTGTGCGGGTGCTGGAAGAGGCAGTGGAACGGACCGAGGCGCGGCTGTTGACTTGTTGTGTGTTGCCGAATCATTGGCAATTGGTGATGTGCCCGTGGGAAGATGGTGGACTGTATCGGTTTACGGGTTGGTTGACGCTGACACACACGCAACGTTGTCATGCTCACTGTCACAGCAGCGGCAGCGGACACTTGTATCAAGGCCGGTTCCAGTCGGTTCCGGTGCAGGATGACGAGCACTTCTGCACCGTTTGCCGTTATGTGGAACGGAATGCCCTGTGCGCCAATTTGGTGGAACGAGCCGAGGATTGGCGTTGGGGCAGCCTTCATCGCTGGAAGTGGGGATTCCAAAGTGAAAGGGAGCCGCACGGCCCCCTTTTTCTCCGTGATGTCTAGTCCACCAGCCGCTTGAGTCGCGGGTCGAGCACATCGCGCAACCAATCCCCCAGGAGATTCACGCCCAGCACGGTCAGCATGAGGGTGAAGCCGGGGAAGAAGGCGACCCACCAGGCCCTCTCCAGAAACACCCGCCCGTCGGAGAGCATGCCGCCCCAGGTCGGCGTCGGCGGCGGAACGCCGAGCCCCAGGAAGGACAGGGCTGATTCGATGATGATCATCCGGCCGAGGTAGAGGGTGGCGATCACGATGGAGGAGGACATAACGTTCGGCAGAAGGTACAGTGCGAGTATCCGCCACGTCGGGCAGGCGACCGCCTTGGCCGCCATCACGTACTCGTTCTCTTTGAGGGAGAGCACCTCCCCCCGGACCACCCGCGCGTAGACGATCCAGGTTCTGAGGGCGATGGCGAGGATGACGTTCTGGAGGCTCGGCCCCAGGATCGCGACGATGGTCATGGCCAGCAGGATGAAGGGGATGGCCAGGGCGGTGTCAACGAAGCGGTTGATAACGGTGTCTATGAACCCCCCGAAGTAGCCCGCGATGAGCCCCAGCGTGATCCCGATCGCCCCGCTCAGGACCACGGTGGTCAACCCCACGAAGAGGGAGATGCGCGAGCCCCAGATGACGCGGCTGAGGATGTCGCGCCCCTGCTGGTCGGTGCCGAACCAATAGACGTTTCCCGCGGCGTCCGTGAAGCCGGGCGGTTTCAGATAGCGCGCCAGGTTCTGGTCCACGGGGTCCAGCGGGGAGGAGAGCTGCGGAGCGAGCGCCCAGGTTATCACAATGACCACGCAGATGAGACCGAAGATGGCGGGGGGCCTGCGGCCAAGCTCGCGCATGGCCAAGCGAAAATCCGACGGCCCCCTCTCATCAATATCCGACGTCCCCTCCGGGTTGGCCATCGCGGCCTCCTTATCCAGTGCCATGTCTTCCCTCCCGGCCCTCTTCGCCGGCGCTCCCCGCTAGGCGTTGGCGTAGGAGATGCGGGGATCGAGCCAGGCGTAGAGAATGTCCACCACAAGGTTCACGAGAACGAACAGGAAAGCCAGGAGCGTCACCGCGGCCTGCACCACCGGGTAGTCCAGGTGGTTGATTGCGTCCACCACCAGGAAACCCACACCGGGCCAAGCGAAGACCGTCTCGATGACGACGGTTCCGCCGAGCAGGATCCCCAATTCGAGGCCCACCAGCGTCACCGCCGGGATGGAGGCGTTCTTGAGGGAGTGGTATAGGATCACGCGAGTCTCATCCACCCCCTTGGACCGAGCCGTGCGGATGTAGTCCATCCGCAGGACCTCGAGCATACCCGAGCGCATCAGGCGCATGAACCGCGCCGTGGCGTAGGTGCCCGCAGTGAACGCTGGCAGAACGATGTACTCGGGCCCCTCGTAGCCCGAGGTGGGTAGCCACCGGAGGCGCGCCGCGAAGAGTATAATCAACATCAGGCCCAGCCAGAAGTCCGGCATCGACTGGCCGATCGTCCCACCCACGGTGCTCACGTGATCGATCCATGTCCCGCGGAACGTGGCTGAGAGCAACCCGGCCGGAATTCCGATGATCAGCGCGATGAAGAGCGAGGCGAAGGCAAGCTGGAGCGTCGCCGGGAAATGCTGCAGCACGAGGGCCATCGCGGGCAGCTCGTGGCGGAAGGAAAAGCCGAAGTCGCCCCGCAGCACCCCGTGGGTCCGGCCGTGCCCGAAGAGGAAGCGGTAGTACTGAACGTGGAAGGGCTGATCAAAGCCCATCATCTTGCGGAACTGGTCGAGGTCCTCCTGCGCGGCGTCGATCGGCATCAGCATCGCCGCCGGGTCCCCCGTCAGATACAGCATGAGGAAGACGATGAAGAGGACGATCTGCATGACGATGATGGCCTGCAGGCATCGCCGAATGATATAGACGCGCATCTACTCGCCTCTGGGGATCGCGGTTCGCTTGTCGTGGACTCGTGGAAGCGCTAAAAACTTCCGCAATTTCGAGAAATTTCCAAAATTCTCCCCCATCCAACCCCTCCCGTCAACGCGCCGCCTCCGGAGCCGCGCGAAGGCGCCACATCCCAGGTTTTCTGCGCTTATCGCTGGGTAGTGTCTCAGCTTGAAATTTTATGAGGGAATTTCAAACTGCCGCGTTGCGTTTCTTCCAGCGCACCTTCTCTCCGATTTGCGCAATTTCTTTTCGTCTTTCTGGTGAGAGTTTGTCTGACCGCGCCTTGCCGTCCTTGCGGGCGATTATCTGGCTGGGGGTTGAGACTCGGTGATTTCACCTGTTGCGATACTCGCTACCTTAACGACGCAATCTACCTCGTCGCCAGGTCTTTTTTGTCCCTCCGGTCCTGCAGCCATTTTTCGCTCCTCTACTTGAAGAGACATTGATTGTTTCATTTTATTTCATAATGTGTCAACCCCCTTTTGCACATCAGGAAAAGGGGATTGACACAGGAAATTCTATACGATATATTTAGTTATGGACCCCATTTTACGCAACGCTGCTAGGTAGCGTGCCTTCCCGGGTGGAGATGGACCAGGCCCGAGTTCCCGACGGGGGGTGACGACTACGGGCGGTTCCGTTCAAAGGCAGAGGAGAGGGTTGCCACCACGAAAGATCGCATGCAATTCCCCTAGATGAAAAGGATATTCCGCCAGCGGTTCTCATCTCAGGAGTTGCCTTCACGCCGTCGGGAGAGCCCTCCATTGGGAGGGCGAGTCCGCGAAGAAGAAAGGGACAAAGCCATGCGCAAATCCTTGCTCGCAATCGCTTTACTAGTGGCCGCCGTGCTCATCTCCCTCACACCGGCCCATGCTGCTCGGGGCACCATCACCATCGCCATTAACGGCGAGCCGGAGACCATGGACCCCCACGTCTACTCCAGCTTCATCGGGGCCATGGTTTGGCCTTGGCACGCGGACAAGCTCGTCATCTCCGACACTAAAACGGGGAAAATCATCCCCTGGCTGGCCGAGAAATATGAACGGCTGGATTCGAAGCGGACAAAATTCACCCTCCGAAAAGGCATGAAGTTCCGGGACGGCACGCCGATCGACTCCGCATCCATCAAATACTCCTTCGAGCGGATCGTGGACCCCGCCAACAGGAGCTATCAACGGTCCTACTGGAAGGACTTCGACGGGATCGACGTTCTCAACGAGCGCGAGTTCGTCTTCCGCATGAAGGTGCCCGACAACGGCCTCATCCCGCGCCTCACGACCTGGGGCCACGCCATCTCCCTGAAGAACAAGGGCAGGAGCCTGCCCGAGATCTCCCGCGATCTCATCGCCGGTGGCCCCTACATCCTCAAACGCTGGACCAAAGGCCAGCGATTCGAGTTTGAGGCAAACGACACCTGGTGGGCGCACGACAGGTTCCCCGACCGGCCGCAGCGGGTCATCTTGCGCCCCATCGTGGAGGCCACCACGCGCGTGAAGGCTCTTCAGGCGGGCGAGATAGACATTTCCCATAAGGTGCTCCCCCACTTCATCCCAGAAATCGAGAAGGACCCCAAGCTGTACGTATCCTCCAAGTCCTCCGTGCGAATCGCCTACATCGGCTTCTTCACCACGCACGGGGGGGCCTTCGCGGACGTTCGGGTGCGCAAGGCCGCGAACTATGCCCTGAACGCCGAGTCGATGTACAAGACCTTCCTTGAGGGCTACGCCGAGCCGGCCCACCAAATTTTCCATCCCTGGACCCAGTTTGGCTACAACCCGAAGAAGCGGTGGTACGGATTCAATCTCGCGAAGGCCCGGCAGCTCATGAAGGAAGCAGGCTACGAGAAGGGCTTTCAAGCTGACCTCATCAGCCCGCACGGAAACTCTCCCTTCGACAAGGAGAGTTGCGAAGCCGCGGCCTCGATGCTCACGAAGGTCAAGATCAATACCCGATGCCTCGCGCAGCCTTTCGCTCTCTACCGCAGAAGCTTCAACACATACGTCACGGGGAAGAACAAGACGCCCGCCATGTACTTCCTCTCCTTCGGGAACTCGAGCGGCGAGAACAGCACCATCCTCCGCGGCACCACCAGTTGCCGGGGGGCCTGGAGCGGCGCCTGCTTCAAGGAGCTCGACGAGGCAATCGACAAGGCGCTCGCGACCGAGGACCTGAAGAAGCAGCAAGCCGCCTTCGAGAAGGTTTCCGACATGATGAAGGAGCTGGCTACCCACAAGCCCCTTTACCGGCTCCACGACATCTTCGGCGTCAGCAAGCGGATCGAGTTCACCGCCCGTCACGACGAGCAACTCCACCCCTGGGAGATCGTCGTGAAGAAGTAGCGGCCAGCCGCTCGGCAAAAGACTGAGTTCTGCAGGGGGTCCTCTCCCGGGCCGAAGTGGGCCCGAGTTGTTGACACCCCATCCGTGAAGCGGTACCCACTGGAGGCGCTTCCCGGAAATTCAGCTAGGCAGGAGAGGACCCACGAGGGGCTACACCCCGGATGCGGAACGGAGGCATCATGTAGTATCCCTTCACCGAAGAACAGTTCGCTCAGTACACCTGCGACTTCATGGAGAGCGAGGTCGTTCCCGTGGACACTCCTTTGAGGTAGAGCCAGGGCAGCAGTTCCATGGTCTGTTTCGTGCGCCTCAGATAGGGCGGCAGCAACCTTGAGTTGAACTTGATCCCCGACCCGCTACGGTCCCGCGTCCTGGGAACCCGAACCGTGACCGGGCCGATTCCCGTCAACACCTCTCGCGCAGGAAGGTAACCGTCACGAACGACGGCCCGGCGACCCCGTGCGTCGCGCTGATCATCATAGGCGTGGTCCTCATTCTGGTGGCGATCATACGGCTGAGCGTTGCACTCAAGATGGTCATGGTCGGGAAGGCGAATCAACTCCTGCATGCCTCGATCGGGCGGGGGCCCATCTCGGGCATCGTGTCCGGAACGGTGGTGACGGTGGTCGTCCAATCCTCCTCGACCACCACCAGCCTGATGGTCCCTCTGGCCGGCAGCGGCGTGTTTCAGTTGCGCGAAGTGTACCCCTTCACCCTAGGCGCCAACATCGGCACCACGATCACGGCGTTCCTGGCCGTGACGGTGACCGCGAGCGGCAACACCGAGACCGCCCTGCAAATCGCGCTGGCGCACTTTCTCTACAACCTGCTGGGCGTGGTTGTGATCTACGGGATGCCCTGGCTGCGGACGCTGCCGATGCAGGGGGCGGAGTGGATCGCCAAAGTCGGGAGCGAGCGTAAGGGATTGGCGATTGCCTATACGCTGGGCATGTTTTTCGTCGTTCCGGGCGTTCTCGCCTTTATCGGCACGCAGTTTTTTTAAGAAAACAATTCACCAAGAACACCATCGGGTTCTTTATCGCGGGCGTCTCACGCAACTGTTGGCGGAGTGCCGAGACCTCCGCTCGCCTGATCGGCCCACCACCGTCGCTCTAGATGACGATACGCCGGATGTTCCTGTCCGTCAGGCGCCCGATCCGAGCCTCGCGGATTCCCCGGCGCTATGTCAATGCCGGGAGCACTGGGCGTGAGCGGAGCATGGGTCGTCCCCGTCACCGTACGATGGCTCCGGTGTCCAAGCAGCTTGCTGGCCGGCGGCAGGTTCCCGCCCGCGCATCCGTTCCGGCGTCGCGATGGTGTGAACGGCCCCCTGATGGATCTTACATGGATGCCCTCTTACGCCCGCTTAGAGGCGTTAGGATATTTCCAACGGCTGTGGAATCCTTGTATCCCATTGATATCATTGGAAAATATTCACTCTCCTCACTCCCGTTCGGAGTCCGCCTTCTGCAATATGTAATCAAAACGGAAGCGGATTCGTTATAACTCCTGCGCATCCCGGCGAGTCCCTGTCGGGCTATTATACGGCTATCCCAAAGAATATCCCGGATTTAACCTTCCCGAAAATCGATCAGGGAATTATCAGGGAAACTGGTTAGCAATCTGCTCCTATATTTCTGCTTCATTATGAATTCGCCTGGCACGAAATGGAAACCCGGTGCGGTTTATCTGTGATTCCGCTCCTGATTTTTCTACTCGGACCGAACGGGGTTTTCACAGGATAGGCCACTTCCCCGGCACTTTTACGCCGCTCCTCTCAAGGATTCCCACCGCACATTCCTGACACCTTTCCAGGATCTCCTCCTCATCCACCGTCTTCACCTGGCGATCTTCCATGATGATTTTCCCGTCGATAAACACCGTCTCCACCGAATCGCCCGAAGCGGAATACACGAGGTTTTGCACTTCACTATAGAGCGGATACCACTCAGGCCGCTTCATGGTGATGATAATCAAATCCGCCTTTTTATCGACCTCGAGCGAACCTATTTCATGGTCCATTCCAATGGCGCGAGCTCCGTTAATGGTAGCCATTTCAATGGCTGTTTCCGCAGAGCCGGCATCGGGGTCGTAGCGATAATCCTTCGGGAGGACACCGGCCAGGTACATGACACGAATCATATCGGCATAGTTCGAGCAATCTGAAGCGTCGCTTCCGATTCCGACAATGACCCCTTTGGCCACCATCTCCGGAAATCTTCCGAACGCCGCGTTGCCGTAGGAAATCTTCAGGGCCGTCGAGGGACAGTGAATCACCCGCGCTTCTTTTTCAGCCAGCATGTCGATTTCTCGCTCGTTCACATGAATCATGTGAACGAGAACCGTATTCGGCCCGAGCACGTCCAAATGATACAAATGCTCGACGGGACGGTGACCGCTGCGCATGCGCGTAGCTGTCACTTCCTCGAACATGGCCGCAAGGTGCAAGTTCAGGGTGGTCCCGTAATCGTCAGCCATCTTTTTCGAATCGATATAAAGCTTGTCTGAACAGCGGCCGAGCCCGACGACGTCCACACACGCCTTGATCAACCCGCCGTTGTAGCCATCCTTATACTTTTCCAGGAAAGCGAGATTTTCCTTCAGGCAGGTGTCGGTATCTTCCAAAAGCATGCCGTGACCCAGAAACTCCTGGTCGAAGGACCGCCTGCCCATCAGGCCGCGCATACCGATGCGCGAGATTCCCTCGATTACCGCCGCCGGGTTGTAAGAGCCCGCCTCCAGAAAGGTGGTGGTGCCCGCCTTGAGGGTTTCCAGAAGAATCGTCAGCCCGCCGTAGATCTCATCCTCGGGGGTGAGCACCGTGGCGATATATCTGTGCACGTAGTCGGACCACGGCAAGCCTCCGAGATTTTCCGGAGCCAGCCCCCGGTGCATGGTGTGGTAAAAATGCATGTGGGAATTCACGAAACCGGGCATGATGAGCTTCCCCTTTGCGTCAATCACGCGCCCGGCGGTGAATTCCCGGTTCAACTCCTCCGCCTTTCCGACAGCGACGATTCGATCTCCTCGAACGGCTACGGCGCCGTCCCGGATAATGCGGCGATCTTCGTCCACCGTGATGACGGTTCCCCCGCATATCAGATAATCGGCTTCCTGAGGCATTTTCGTTTCCTCCCGAAAAATCATGTCTCTATCGGCTGGGTTCGATGTGTGGACAAACTATAATTCATTATGTTCGGAGTGTCATTGAAGCCTGATCCCCGACGAGGAAAAGATGCGACATTCACAATGGCGCAGCGACGATGGAAATTTCACCCCTCCTTCTCTATCCATCAAATGGCAATCCGCCCTGGACTTCGGTTATGGTGGACTCTGGGAGGGTCGGACCTGCGCCGAATTGTTGACGATCAAGGAGAGAAGACATGGTAGACAGCTATTGGCAGAGATGCGCCCAATCGAGCCGGCAATTTGAAAGAGCACAGAAGTTTCTGGCCGGCGGCGTCTCCCACGAAAGCCGATATGTTTCGCCGTTTCCCATCTATGCAAATTGGGCGAAGGGTTCTCGCAAACGAGATATCGACGGAAACGAATACATCGACTATTCGATGGGGAGCGCCTCCTTACTCCTGGGTCACAGTCACCCCAGTGTGGTGGAAGCGCTCAAGGAGCAGGTGACGAAAGGGACCTTTTACGCAAACTGTCACCCTCTGGAGATCGAATGGGCGGCGCGGGTGCAAGACCTCATTCCGTCGGCCGAGCGCGTTCGATTCGTCGCCTCCGGGACCGAGGCCACAATGCTCGCGATTCGTCTCGCACGGGCTTACACGGGAAAATCAAAAATTATCCGCTTCGAGGGTCACTATCATGGTTGGCACGATTACGCGGCTCTCGGCGTCAAGCCGCCATTTCATGAACTTCAATCGGCGGGAGTGCTCAAAACAAGTGCAGAAGAAACTCTTGTCTGCCCAGCGGACATCGCACAAGTCGAGGAGACATTCCACAAAGAAGAGGACATAGCCGCTATCATCTGTGAGGTCTCCGGCGCCTCCTGGGGCACGGTTCCACTGCCCGAAGGCTTTCTCCCGGGCATTCGGGCGCTGGCCAAAAAGCACAAAGTGGTACTCATCTTCGATGAGATCATTACCGGCTTTCGCTGGAACCCCGGAGGGGTGCAGGCCATGACGGGCGTGATTCCGGATCTCACCACCTTGGCCAAAATTCTCACGGGCGGGCTTCCCGGCGGCGCCGTTGCGGGATGTGAAAAAGTCATGCGCCTTCTCGACCCCCAAGAGCAAGTCGGCGGCTTCTCTCCAGCGGTTTTTCATCGAGGCACCTTCAACGGCAACCCACTCGCCGCCGCTGCCGGAGTGGCCGTCCTGGACGAAGTTCGCACCGGAAAACCCCAACGCGCCGCCGATTCCATCGCTGCAAAGCTAAGAGACGGATTTCAGAAAATTCTCAAAAAACACGAAGTGGCGGGGGCCGTTTATGGAGAATCGTCCACCTTCCACATATTCTTCGGAAAGGGCGTGCGCGGCTCTGTCGAAGGCCTCACGCCTGCCGATTTGAAGGGAATGTCCAAGGATAAGGTGGGAGCCCTGCAAAGCGGCCTCCGCACTCGTGGAGTTGACCTCATGTCCTATACGGGGGGCGTCACCTCCTGCGCGCACACGGAAGAAGACGTGGCTCTCACCCTGGATGCCTTCGAGGACACCATTCGGGATTTGGCGGGCGATGGAAATTTAGACCTTCTGTGAGGAGGCGCATCGCTATGCGCCGAAAGGCGTGTTTCCCGTTTGGGAAAATCGCGATGATGAAATATTGGATCTCCCCGCTCACGATGCCAATGGGGGATGCGAATAGGGCGTTACAATCGGCCGGACCCATATTCGCTCTCTGTCCTGCAGTTTCAGAATGCTCGCCGCGATGGGCCCGAGGAAAGTTTCCGCCATGGCCAACCCTGGCGTGATCTTCACCCAAGCTCTAAGCGGCGCTCCCCGCACCGGAACATACTCTATGAGCATCCCCTCTGAAAATCCTTGTTCGCTCGCCGTCTCCGAAGACATCGGGCAGAGTCGTCGAGCGCCGCTGTAGGCGTCCTCCTCGTCAACGCGGACGGTGAGATAAACCCTTCTCCTTCTGAGCCGCTCCCGCGCAGAGGAGGTCGCAGCCATGTCGAGCGCTCCGTCCTTTAAGACCACACCATAGACTTCCCGTGCATCTTCTTCTGTGATGTATCCCTGCCGGACATCAGCCAGTACCGCCTCGGGAGCGCGGAGCAGAGGATCTCCCCAACCGCCTCCACCCGCGGAGCGGAGGACGACGGCATCACCTTCTCTGAGCGGAAAGGCCGTGGCCTTTCCAGGCACGTCGGAAGGCTCCACCTCCGAATCTTCCCGGAACACCGTGAACCGGTTTCCTCCGCCCGAGGTCCCGCCGTCCACCCCGTAGGGAGGAATGATCACGCGGTCCGTCAAAACGGTGAGGCCCGCGCCGCCGGCCTCCAGGCGGACCTTCCGCTCCATTCCCAAACCGCCGCGCCACTCCCCGTGACCGCAGGAGCCAATCCGAAGACCGCTCTCCTCCACGAGGATCGGAAGCGTGGCTTCCAGGCTCTCTACCGGCTGGACGGCGTTAAAGTCCCCTTCTGTGTAGGTTCGAATAGCGTGGTCTCCGTCGCTTCCCGCGAGAGCGCCCGTGCCCCCCGCCGGATATTCATAGTAGAGGAAGGCCTCGCCCGAGTCCGGTTGGCTGCCGGCGATGTAGCAATGGTTGGCCGCCCCCTTGGTGTCACCCACCGAAAGGTCGGGCATCGCCTGGACCGCCGCACCTAGAACGCACGATTCAATCGTGCGCCGCACGTCGGAAGCGCCGCCGAAAGGAGCGGGAAATTCCGCATTGAGTAGAGACCCCTTCGGGGCTTCCATCGTAAGGGGGCGGAAACAACCCGCATTCACGCTTAAAGCGGAATCCAGGAGCGATTTGAGCACCATGAAGCATGATGTGGCCACCGTGGCCGGTCCCGCATTCGTAGGTCCTTTCACCTGCCTGGAAGTCCCGCTGAAATCACAGTGGATTTGATCTTCCTTAATCTGGAGGCGAAGCGAAATTCGCAGCGGCTCGGTTCCCGTCCCGCTGTTGTCGATGTAGTTCTCGTAGTGAAATATCCCGTCGGGAAGCGCGCTTATAGCCACCCGCATCCGTTGCTCCGCCCTGTCGAGGAGATTATCGTTCACCGCCTGGAGTGTTTCCCGACCGTATCGATCCTCGATTTCGTCCAGGCGCCGCTGAGCCAGTTGGCAGGTGCCGAGCATGGCCATCAGGTCGCCATGCCTATCCTCCCGGCCTCGCATGTTCCGGAGAACGATGTCCAGGCATTCCTGGTTCAACTCACCCCGGGAGAAGAGTCGAATGGGCGGGACGATCATTCCCTCCATGAAGATGTGGGAGGCATCACCGGAGAGACTGCCGGCCACGGAGCCGCCGACATCCCCCCAATGAGCGCGGAGCGCCGGGAACACGAGCGCGCGCCCGTCGTAAAACCGGGGGCAGAACATCGCCATGTCGTTCATGTGGGTTCCGCAAATATAAGGGTCGTTCAGGAGAAAAACGTCGCCGGGATGAATATCGCCGGCGTAGCGCGTGAAAACCGCTCCGGCGGCGTAGGAGATCGGAAAGATGTGCCCGGGATGATCTTCCGACTGGGCGACCAAACCTCCGTCCGGCGAAAGAAGAGCACAGGAAAAATCGTGTCCTTCGTTGATGATCGATGAGAATGCGCTTCGCGAAAAAGTAACCCGCATCTCGCGGACCACGGAGATGAGGAGTTCTTGAATGACCGAGATCGTGACGGCGTCGGCCGAGGCGCTCTCTTGAATCGCCCGGTTATCGTCCATGGTCAGTCGAGGCCTCCGGTGCATACGGTTCTCGCCGCTTCCAGGAACTCTTCCAAGTCTGATTCGCTGTGGGCCGTGGAAAGATAGTTCTTGGCCCTGCGGCTCATGAAAACGCCTTGCGCGAACATTTTTCGGACGAATGATTCGAACCGCTTCCGGTCGGCTTGCGTCTGACCCCGATAGTCCGTGACCTGATACGGCGTGAAAAATACCTGGAATAAGGGGCCGACCCCTTGCACCCGGGCCGGAATTGCGTGTTCGTCGAATAACGCCGCCAGCTCCCTGCGGTATCTCTCCCCCATCTCGTGGAGGCCCTCGTAGACGCCGGGTCGGGACAATTCCTGCAAGGTGGCGAGCGCCGCGGCGGCGCACATCGGATTACCCGAGAGCGTTCCGCTGATGTAGACGTACTCCGGCTCCCCCTTGCGGACGGGGTCCGCCAGCTCCATCACTTCCGCCCTTCCCGCGACCGCCGACAAGGGAAATCCGCACGAGATCGCTTTGCCGTAAGCCGCCAAATCGGGAACGACGCCGAAATACTCCTGCGCCCCTCCGTAGGCCAGCCGGAATCCGGTCACCACCTCGTCGAAAACGAGCAGCACCCCGCGCTCGGTCGTCACCTGGCGGAGCTGCTCGAGAAATCCCGGGGCCGGGGGAATGGACCGCTGAACAGGCTCGACGATTACGGCGGCAAGCTCCGCGGCGTACTCTTCCACCAACCCGCAAGCGATATCGGTATTATTGAAGGGAGCCGTCATTACCAGTTCCTGAACCGCAGAGGGAATTCCGGCCGAATCCGGGCGGGGAGAGGGATACGGGTTCGAGCGCGGAGGGGAAACACTCATCATTCCGTAATCGTTGTGGCCTATGTAGCTCCCTTCGAATTTCAGAATTTTCTCCTTGCCGGTAAAGGCGCGCGCCAGTCGCAACGCGAAGAACGTGGCCTCCCCGCCCGTTGAAGCAAAACGGACCAGTTCCGCGCAAGGAATCGCCTTCACCAGTTCCTCGGCCAACTCGATGGAGCGATCGCTCAGCGTATAGAAGGTTGAACCGAGTTCTATTTGCCTTCGAACCGACTCGAGGATAGACGAATGGGCGTGGCCCAAAATCAGCGATCCCCCGCCCATCGTGAAATCGAGGAAACCACGTCCATCCACATCATAAAGGCGGCTTCCCTCTCCGCGAGAAGCGATCAGCATCATGTCGTCGGGAAGCGTCAGGTCCCCGAGCCAACCGCCCGGGAGGCAATCACGGGCCCTTTCAAGGAAATCCGTCCCCTTTTTTGAAGTCATCTCTCCACCTCTTTATTCATAGCAGACCGCAATTCCAGCGAAAGTTCCCGGCAAGCCTCTAAATTGTATAAAATCCTCATATCAGAATCGTCCCGCTTCACTACTACCTCCCGCCAACCATCATATGGCTAAGAACCGGCGCCCCGGTTGTCCTACCGGCGCCGCAACAGGAGATGCCCGCTCGCGTGAACCGTGGCGCGCCACCCCGGAGGAATAACCGTCGTGGCTCCGCTCTCCTCAAATAATGGCAGTACCTTCCACGGTCGCACCAGGCCCGACCTCCATTCGGTCAAACACGGGGGTATCGCGCCACTTCCCCTCAAACCAGACTTTCCGGACCTCCCTGGGACCCTCGCCACCCCCGCGCTTTGCTCGCCAGGTTTTCGTTGGATACGTCTGGACCTCTCCCTCACCGATAATCTGGATCGAGATCACCTCCCATTCGGTCGCGGGATCCGGGTTGCGGCCGTAGCGTTCGGCATAAATCTCTCGGAAGGCGCCATCGATGGCCGACATATCCACCTGGTCCGGAGACGGCCCCAGGGGAACGGGAATCTCATGGGCCTGCCCGAGACAGCGCATCTCCAAAAAACACGACAAAGAGATGCTTTCCTCCCGGACGCCGTCGGCCCGAAGGCGCTCCTCAACCCCCTTGGCCATTCCTCCGAGCCGCTCGCGCAAGTCCGCTAAATCGAGGGAGGAGGAGCGTTCGAGATAGGTGGCGGTCGCATCTCGGCGCATCTTCGCCATCACGAGCCCCATGGCGGAAAAATTCCCCGGGTGAATCGGAACCACAACCGTTTCGATATCGAGTTCATCCGCGATGGCCGTGGCGTGCATGGGCCCTGCCCCGCCAAAGGCCACGAAAGCGAATTCGCGCGGGTCAAATCCTCGTTCGAGCGAGATTTCGCGGATGACTCGAACTGTTCGAGCCACGAGAATTTTCAACGTCCCTTCGGCCAACTCCTCGGGCGAGCGAAATTCGAGTCTTTTCCGCACCGGGGCCATTGCCCCTCGCGCCAGCGAGGCGTCTACCCGAATTTTCCCGCCGAGAAGGGCGCCGTCTCCGATTCGGTTCAAAATTACGTTCGCGTCGGTGATGGTGGGCTCCACTCCCCCAAATCCATAACAGGCGGGACCCGGCGAGGAACCCGCGCTCCTGGGTCCTACGCAAAGCGCCCCGTCAACATCGATCCACACGATGCTCCCGGCTCCCGCACCAACGGTTTTAATCTCGATCTGGGCGGCGCGGATGGGTATGCCCGAGATAACGGTATCTCCGGCGTAAAGAATCCTGTCTCGAAGGAGGAGGGCGACATCCGCGCTCGTTCCGCCCATGTCGCAGGTGATGAGATTCTCAATCTCGAGTTCGCCGGAGATAAAACGCCCCGCGGTGACACCTCCGGCCGGCCCCGAAAAGATGGTCCGTACCGGAAAGGCCTCCGCCGTGTCGATATCCATCACACCGCCGGCCGAGCCCATGATGTAAATGTTCCGGTTGTCCAGCTTCCCGATATCGCCGTCCCGGAGTTTCGAGAGATATCGTCCCACGGCCGGACCGACATAGGCGTTCACCACCGTTGTGGAGAACCGCTCGAACTCGCGGTATTGGGGGTTCACCGTGCTGGAGAGCGAGATGTAGACCTCCGACCCGAGTTGTTCCCGCAACCACTGCCCGACAGCTTCTTCGTGATCCAGATTCTCGTAGGAATGAAGGAAGCATACCGCCACCGCCTCGACTCCTTCTCGTTTCAAATTTTCCACTACTCTCGTGAACTCTTCCGGCCGGGGCGAAGCTTCAACGTTCCCGTTCGCCCGGAGACGCTCATCCACCTCCTCTCTAAGGCTTCGAGGAACCAGAGGCGGCGGGCGGCGAAATTGAATATTGAACATGCCGCCCTCGACCAGCCGCCGGCATCTTCCAATTTCGATGACATCCCGGAACCCGCGTGTGGTCACCATCGCCGTAACGGCTCCGCGCCGCTCCAGGAGCGCATTGGTGGCGACGGTGGTTCCATGAATCATCCGGTCCAATTCCTCACCTTCGAGCCCGAGATCCTGGAGGCACGCCAGGATGGCGCTTGCGGGTTCATCCGAAACCGAGGGGATCTTTCCCGTCCGTACCTCGCCGCGTTCGGGATCGATGGCCACAAGGTCGGTAAACGTTCCACCGATGTCGACACCTAACGTAAACAACCGATACCTCCTCCACGGCGCATTGGCTCAGCCATATCCAGGAACTTCAAGCGGCCTCCTGATTCGCCTGCCTTCTCCCAAGAATTTGCCACAGAACCACCAACGCGAGGAGAACCGCGCCGATGAAATCGAAGAATAGTCGCGGTTCAAATAAGGCGATCGTCGCCGCTGCGAGTAAGAATCTCCGCCATATTTTCAAGGGACCCGCCAAGTAGCCAATGATGGCTCCACCAAAGCAAACCGCCGAGAGGGCCGCCGTCAAAAGTGTCCTGAAGAAAGGGACGTTCAACCCCGGATTCAGGAGGTCGCCGAAAACGAAAGCAACGGGAATGAGGTAGATGTACAGCCCGATTCGAAAGGCGAAGAAGCCTGTCCTCCAGGGGTGAGCTCCTGCAATGGCGGCCGCGGTGAAGGCGCCGCCGCAGACCGGAGGCGTCAGGTTGGAGGTCTGCGAATACCAGATGATCAAAAGGTGGGCCGCCATCGGCGTCGCGCCGAGTTCAATCAACGCCGGAGCGATCAGCACTGAAAGCAGGAGGTAGTCGGCCGTGACGGAAGAGACTCCCATCCCCAACACGAACGTCACCAAAGCGGTCAGCAAAACGGCGAAAAGGAGATATCCTCCGGATAGATCGACCACGAGAATCGAGAGTTTGGTTCCGATTCCCGTTCTGAACACAATCCCGATAATGATGCCCAGGCATCCGGCCAATCCGCCGACGGTGAGCGATCTTCGGGCGCCGACCTCGAGGATTTTGCCCCATTGGGGAATTGTCAGACGTGTGCGCCTGGAGAGGAGACTTGCCCCCCCCACTCCCAGAATAGCGACAAATACGGCATAATCCGGGCTGTAGCCCGATCCGAGCATGTAGAAAATGAGAGCCAAAGGAATCGCAAAGGTCCAATAATTTCGGATTATCTCCCAGGGATTGCCCAACTCCTCGGGCGGCAATCCCTCGATACCCGCCTTCCTGGCATACAAGTGGGCCACCACCAGCAGGGACAGCATAAACAATAGGGACGGCAGTATTGATACCTTGACTATCTCCAGATAGGGAATTCCCGTGAAATCCGCCATGAGGAATATGGCCGCGCCCATCAATGGGGGCATGGTCACTCCGATGGTCGAGGCCGTAGCCTCGAAAGCGGCCGCCACGTGCGGCGGGAATCCGGAACGCTTCATCAAAGGGATGGTGAGCGTTCCGGTGCCCACGATGTTGGCCGTGGGACTCCCGGATATCATGCCGAAGAGGGCGCTCGCCACGGCGCTGAGCTTCGCCGAACCTCCCCGTGTTCGCCCAATGAATGCGAGCGGGAGATTGAGGAAGAGCTCCTTGCCTCCCGACATCTCCAAAATTGCGCCGAACAGGATGAAGAGAAATACGAAACTCGCAAAGATCCGCGTGATGACGCCATAGATCGATTGGTTGCTGTACAGCCATGCCGCGGTATCCCAAATACTGATTCCCTGATGCGTCAAATGACCAGGAAAGTAAGGACCGAAAAGGGCATATCCGATCAAGAGAAGCGAGATCAACGGGAGGGCGGGACCCAGTGTGCGGCGGCAGGCCTCCAGGGCCAATACGATGGCCATGATGCCGAAAACCACATCGTGCGGGAGCGCCTCGCCGAATCGCTCGATGTAGCGAATGGGGAAGTAGACATTGTAATGGTATGTGACCGCGATGGTGCTCAACACCAAAATTCCATCGAACACGGTAATTCGGTCGCGTGGAGATTTTTCCGAGCCCGGGAAAAGGATGAAAACCAGAACGAAGGTGAACCCCAGATATCCGGAGATGAAGCTCTCGGGTGAGAAATATCCGAACCCGGCATAGTAGATATAGAGAAGAGAAAACGTGACGGAAACCAGTGTTACAATGGTGCGAAGTCCCTTCGAGCGCAAGTTACGGGGCAGTGGGATGGCGGTAGTCCGGGTGATGAAGCGTTCGAGCCAATTATTTCGGGCATCATCGCGCACAGCAACCGTCTCCATCCCCTACCCTCTCTGAAGGCATACCTCGTATGGCATGAAGGGCGCCACGTGCGGAGAGGGGAATTCTCAGATGACTCTCGAGGGCAGCTCAATCGCCCTTCCGGTTCGGGCGGATTCGTCAATTGCGAGGGTAATTTCCAAAGTCTGCCGCGCTTCTTTGGCGGTCGGATGCAAGCAAGGATTCCCTGTCGAAAGGTAATCGAGCCAGGCGCGCGTCTCGTGGGCGACGGGTCCGAACATATGATCAAGCGCCCAATCGCCGGCGGAGTTGGTTCCCAAGAATGCGGTATTTATGTGATGGTCGGGGACATACACGTGAGGATATCCCTTTTCCGTATAGAGAAGGTTCTCCTTTTTGTCCTCGTCAAAAAGAAGGACACCTTCCTTTCCGATGATTTCCAGGCGAGTGCCTTGCCCCAGCGTGGGATACTTCGAAGGCAAGGCATAGCAAATTCCCAGGCTGAAAACGGCTCCGTCCTCGAATGTGAGAATCGCCCAGGTCGTATCGTTCACCTTGGGGTAACCGGCTTCTTCGAAAACAACCCCATGACCGCGGGCGAAAACCTCCATAGGGCGGATCCCCTCCATGAGCCAACAAATCATGTCCACGGAGTAGACCAGCACGTCAACCACCGGGGTAACCTCGTCCGTTCGTTTCAGAATCTCGAAGGCCTGCGCGCGCGAATTGTAGACCCGTGCCGTTCCGCCCAGAATCCGCCCCAACCGGCCCTCCAGGACCTGCTCCTTACCGAGGAAATAGTGCCGCTGATAACGCTTGCTGTAGTTCACGTGTAATTCCACGCCACTGCGCGCGGAAGCTTCAATCAGCCGATCCGCATCATCAAGGGTCAAGGCCAGGGGTGTCTCGACCACTACGGATTTTCCGCGCTCGATGGTCTGCAAAATCGGATCGACATGCTTGGGTTCGGGGGTGGATACAATGACGGCCGTGACGTCGGGGTGGGATATCGCCTCCTCATTGCTCCCCGTGGTGAAATGGGCCCCCACTTGTTCGCCCAGCGCCTTTGCCCGGGCGGGATCTGCATCCGAAATAGCCAGGAACCGAACCGCGGGGTGGTTGGCCGCCATTCGCGCGCGATGGGTCCCCATACGACCCGCGCCGATGACGGCGACTCCTAGTGTCTTTCGCTCATAACTCATCGCACACGGCTCCGCCCTCTTCGATCTCGCTGGAGATCGGGAAACCCTCAATCAAGGATATCTCCCCGATTCTTCAACCCTCTAAAAAACGACGGGAATCACCCGTTCTCGCCATCAGTTCAACGAGAAGTTTTCACTCCTGGAATTCGGTTTTCCAACAGGCGAATACCCGCCGTTTCCCTATTCTACCCAAGGCCTTCCCGGCCTTTGCGCAGCAAACACATATTACGCATGGCCTTCGCGGGTTTTCCCCCGCAGGAGGTGGAATCCGGCACCCGCGAAAATGAACATACAAGGCTACCCGAACTCCAAGCCTCCGGGGATATAAACGCGAATATCACCGGCCCGGTTTACATCGAACCCTCGGCAGGCGCCATATTCTTGATCCCTTTTTCCTTCCAGTACCGGGCAGCTCCCGGATGAAGCGGAATGACCAGCCCTTCGGTCGGATTGGCGCTTTTCAGGCCGGCCAGGCCGCGGTTGTTCTTGGTCAGGTAATCGACGCAGGACTTGCCCCAGATCGTCTTCGTCATTTCGTAAATCAAGTCCGGGGAGGTGTTTTTGTTCGCCACCAAAAGACCGCTCAAGCCCATGGTGGACACGTCATAGTCCACTCCCTTGTAAGTCCCTTTTGGAATAATCGTGGGTTCGAAGCCGGGAAACTCCTTCAGGAAACCGCTGAAATCCACCCCCTGATCGACGCTGATCAGCCGGACGGGCCGGGTCAGGGCCGCCTCCGTAACCGAGGGATTCGGAAGACCTCCCTGAAGGGCGTAGCCGTCGATCTTGCCGTCCTTCAGGTAGCTGACCTGCTCGCCGTGGGAGAGGTTGCTGACCTTGATCTTCTTGTACAAGCCAATGTGTTTGAGAAAGGAGCCGACGGATGCGTAGCAGGTGGTGCCGATGGGGCATGGCGAAAACTTTTTCCCGCTCAAATCGGCCAGTTTCTTAATGCCGGAGCTTTTCAAAACAACAAAGTGAAATATCGAAGAGGAAATTCCGAAACCGACCGCGCGCAATTCCCTGTGCTTCTTTCCCTTCCAGCTTCCCTTCCCGTCCCAGGCCGGAAAGGCCACGGTCTGGAAGGTGAACCCCACGTCGGCCTTGCCTTCCTGGAGCTTCCTGAAGGCTTCCATCCCGCCCGAGGTCGGGACGACAGTGACATTGATGTCACTATTTTTCCGCATACATTCGCTCATCGCGGTCAGGTAGCGGTACCAGGAACCCTTCGCACCGCCCGACATAAAGGTAAGTTGCTTGTCCGCAGCGAAAACGGGGGACGAGAGAACCGCGCCAGCGCCAAAAATCGCCAACACCAGAAGCCACCCACCCATTCTCACGGTTCGGTTTTCAACGAAGCTCTTCCTGTTACTTCGATTACGCCACATAGCCCAACCTCCCCTATCTCTCGGTTGCAGAAAAGGAAAGCGCATCAGCGCCTTCCATGACTTTGTTCAACTTCCTGGTCGCGCATATTTTTCTGACGATTTCGTATCGTCCCCCTTCCGCGAGCACTAGGCTTCGCGCCGCGAAGGGGAAAAAGAACATTTCTCCAATATGCCGGAGTATCGAGGGCGCATTGGGACATCGAAAACTCTTCCCTTGGAGAGATATTCGATGTCAGTTTTCCGCCCAGGTTTTTGAAATTGGATTTACAATCATCCCCGGCTCGAACGGCCGACGAAAACCACGCATGTTTCGCGTCCATCGTGGACCCCTTTTAGAGGTTCAGATATCGCAGGTGGAAAATTGATGGCGTGGTCACGAATATATTTATATTAGAGAATGGTTAAAGTACCACAGAGAATAAGGCTGGGCAATTGGGCGCAATAGGTTCATGGGTTGATATCGATTACCAATAATTATTTTTCAGCTTTCGTATGACAAATGAATAATTCAGGTCCAAATTAAATTTGGCTACAGCTTACGCCGAATTACAATTCCTATCATCATCCCCGCTGTGCTCCGAAAAAACGCCATCCCTCTTCAGGCCGTAGCGGGAACGAACCGATGATCGTGGTGTAACTTTGATACCTAACTTTTATTATCTTCCGCCCGTATAGACGCATCAAGTCGTCTTTACCGGACGTGAAGTCTTTGTAGTTTGTTGAAACTATTGTGTATATTAGTTTTTTCGAATTTCGATTGTGATTCGCTTTTTATCAGATGTAATCAAAACGGAAGCGAGCCAATTAAAACTCCTGCGCAGTCCGGTGAGGGCCTGTCGAAATGTCCTCCAAAGTCCGGCCCACAATGGTTTGCTTATGGTTACGCTCTGGCGCCCCGCAAATTTCATACAGAAAGCATCGGTTCGCGCCTGTAGCACAGTCGACTATAGCAACGATGATCTTCTGAACGTGGCTTACGCCCGCGGCGTAGCTTCCGCCGCAGCCCGTCCGAAGTTATGCGCTCGAGAAAATCTAAGTCCAGGTATCGGTGTCTTGGGTCGGAACAGCCTTCGATGAATTCGAAGATCCAAGAGAACAAATGTGTCCAAACTCAAGTCTCGCATCTATCCAAAATAATTTTGGGAAACATATACCGATCAAAATTTTGCCTGTTTCGTACTTTTTTGCACAATTTCACGAGCATCTCTTCATCTTCTTCGTCGCTTTCCCAGAAGAGTTCTCCTGCTGTTCTAACCGCAGCCCACATCGCGTTTGCACTCAGATAGTTGACACCATTATCTCTTAACAAACGATAGAAGACATCATCCGTTTCTTCCCTGTCTTTTTGATGATTGAAATACATCCAATCGTGTATAAGAGATGGTAGCATTACATCTGGATGGAATGGAGAAAATACAAGTTGCCATGGCTTGCGCCATCATATCTGAAGTATTTGGGCACAATAATGCTAATGCCATCGACTTCAATTTCGTAATCTCGAACTAGTTCAAATTTATTCTCAGTTGGATGTGGTTTAAGCGAGGGTTGCTTGAGCATCGTATTTTTCTCCGTGTGTTGTGTGCCGCTACGGATCCAGTGATGGGCAGCGCTAGTTGATGGGGGCGAGTAGAATTGCACTTCGTCATATGATTAGATATTCTGGGGTGTGTCAAACTAACCAGTTGGCAAACCTATTCTTGACTTCGGCAATCTCATAAAGGCCAAGATTTTGCCGGAACCGGTAGTCCAATATCGGACGCAAATTCAACGAAACTGAAAACTCTCAAGCAATCTAAACCTGAAGAAGAGTGAAGGTCAATATTGCTCCGTGGTTCTAGCCTACTCGAAGTCGTGGGGGCTGAAGTAACCTAAAACTGAGTGTCGGCGTTTCGGGATGAAACAGCCTCCGATGAACTCGAAGATCGCCATGTGCCCCTTGAGAACCGTGATACGCCCGTCACCATTGTTGAGTCAATAAGCTTGTAACCAGGAGGGGAGAATGATAGTGTCGGTCATGGTGGGACGATGATCGAGCAGAAGGTTTACGTGCGACAGGGGAACGATCAGGATCATATCATCCTTGTCGCCATGACGGATGACTGCAGGCGCATAGAATCTAATGTTGTAATGCGGTTGTTCGTTCTGCCTGCAAGAAAAAACGGCGGGGCCGCCCTCTCCAAACCCCCGAGGCGTTAATCTGTATTGTCGAAACCGAGCGGCAGAAGGTCCTCAACAACCTGGAGAAGCTGGACAGTTGGGCCGAGGACAATGTCGCCCTGCAACGGCAGACACGCACCTTTGAGAGCAAACGGGATGAAGCGTGACGCGCGGGTGACGCCGCCGCATCGCCAAAGAGGCGAGGGAGGCTATACGCTGAAGAGATAATCTGCCCTGAGGGTGGCCGAGGCTGCTTTAAGGCGAGAGAATCGATATCTGTTGTACAAGTTAGTGCCCCTGAGGTTCGAATCCCTCCTTATACAGTCGGCAAGCCCTCTATTCAGAGACATTAGGCTATTCCCATCGGCCGTAAAATCCTTTTATATTGATATCGTTAATATTTTTTCCATTTTTTCACAAATTCCGCGCGTCCTCGACGCACCGATTCGCGGGGAAATTATGCCACACGCTCAAGTCTGCCCCATGACGGCAAATGCGGGCGCATGCGCGCGCCTTCGAGCCGGGGAGCGCAGCGTTCATGAATACCTCAGGCGGCTAACGCGGGGAAGTACGGAACAACCCCTCCTTCATCAGCCGGGGCGCGATAATTCCGTAGGGGCCGCCCCTCCTCGGGACTGCCCCACCATTCGAAAACCGCCCGCAGAAAACATACATAGGGCCGTTCACGAATGGCGGGAGAACACAGGTGGCGAACATATACGTTCGACCCTGCGAGAGAGAAGCAATCCCTCCCTCCTCGGTCAGGTCTGCTGCGGACGCGGCAGGCTCCCCGTGTGGGCCGTGGGTATTCTCTCGGTGCTGCGCTTCATCGTTCGATGCTCCCCTTTTTTCTCAAAAACCGGCCCTTAGCGTTTGCCCCATTTTTTCTTCTCCACCGTCTCTTCCTCGACCTCGTAGAAACCCTCGAGGCCGATCAAGTCCTCTACCCCCTGGCGGGCGGCCATGAACTCCTCATGCGTCATGCCCGTGTAATCGCCCGTCTTGCGCACTTCCTGCAAGGCCTTTTTCATGAAATGGAAACTGACGGTGAGATACAAAATGGCGTCGATGCAGGCGACGTAGCCCATCTCGGCCATCTGGGTTTCCGAGTAGAGCGGCCTCCCGTCCCTGTTGCCCCGGCTCTGGACGTACACCAGAGGAATCTTGGAATTTTGGGGAGCGGCGAGGGCTTCTTTGTGGTTTCGGGGAAAGACGAGGCCCATATCGGCGCCCACGTCCGCGGCCATGTTCACGCGCTTGACCGCCTCGCCCATGCCCCGGAAGCGCGCCGTATCTGAGCGCGCGATGATGACGAAATCCTTGTCCGTCTCGTCTCGCTGGCGACACGCCATCTTGATCTTGTCGACGAATTCCCCGGCCGGAATCGCGTGGGCGACGTATTTATGATAGTGCGCGCGCTTGGGGTAGAGCTGATCCTCGATGTGGATTCCAGCTATGCCCGCGCGAATAAATTCCCGCACGGAGCGCATGGTGTGCATCGGCTCGCCGAAGCCCGCCCCGCCGTCTGCGAGAGTGGGTATTTTCACCGCGTTCGCGACGTCTCCGGCCACGTCCACCTGCTCGCGCATCGTCACCATCGGCTCGGTGATGCAGCGCGAACCGCCCGTTACAAAACCGCCCGTATAGGTCGCCTTGAAGCCCAGGCTCTCCACCAGTCTGCCCCCGATGGGATCGTAGGCGACGGGCATGAAGATAAAATTTCCCCTTTTCAGCAGGGCGCGGAACTTGGTGGTGTTGCGGCGAATGGCCATTTGCATCTCCTATCCAACGAAATATGAGCCTCTTTGATTTTTCGTTCTTCTGGTTCTTGGTTTTACACCGCTTGGCTTTCCCTTAGGTTTGTCAGTTCCCTCAGACGAGTGAGACCGGGCTGCGCCTCCACGCTCATGACGAAATCGATGATGGCGTCCTGACTCCCCCGTACAAGCACGGGTGCCGTAAGATCACGGAATTTCTCGATGACCGCCTCCTCGGTGGGCCTGTTTTCCGGATCGCCCCGGCAGTATTCGACGCGCTCGTGAAGTCGACTGCCATCTTTGAGATGAAACGTCACGTCGCACGGTTTTTTCTCATGGTAGATGGCCGTGAGTTCCGGGTCGGCCTCCACCTGCGTGGCTTTGGCGAATCGCACCAGTTCCGGATCGTGTAAGGATTCACCCTCTAAATCAGAGGGCGAAACCCTGCCCCGCCTCAGCGCAACCGCCATGGCGTATCCCATGTGAAAGATCATCTTGGCGGGAGGACCCGGTTCATAATCCCAGCCGCACTGGATTTTCGTTATCTCCCCTGCCCGAATCGAGGTGCGCTCGACATCCCCAAGCCTTACGCCATGCTTTTCGCGGGCAATGAGCGCGGCGTCGATGCCCGTCTGGCTGCTATGACAGGTGGGGTAGAGTTTAATAGAGGTGTCCATGAGCCAATACCGCTCGCCCAAACCGTCGGTGAGAATTTCGGGCCTCGGATCCTCTGTGGTCATGGAGAAAAAACCCCCATCGGCCGCTTCCAGGGGATCGGAGGAGCCTCTGAAGCCTCCCCCGGCCAGAAGCGCCGAGACCACGCCGTTTCTGGCGGCCGTTCCCGCCGCCAGATATAGCTCCATCCCTGAGCCTTGCGTAAAGGCGAAATTACCCGAAGCCTGCCCCGCCGCCGCTGCAATGGCGTGGTGCAGAGTTTCGGACGAGTGATTCATGGCGCGCGATGCGGCGGCCGCCGCCCCGAAGGAACCGCACGTACCCGTGGCCCGCCATCCCTTCAGGCGGTGCGCGGCCATGTTGACCGCCATGCCCACCCGCGCCGCCGTTTCATAACCCGCCGATATTGCTTCTAGAAACGTTTTTCCGTCCGCTCCCCCAAGCTCGCAGGCGGCCAGAGCCGCCGGGATTACGGCCACGCCGGGGTGAAGCTTGGATTTACGATGCAGATCGTCAAAGATCAGGACGTGGGAAAGGATGCCGTTCGTGAGAGCGGCGGTAGCCGGGTCGGCCCCGAAATCCCGGCCGATGATCGTACAGGGCCTGTTTCCCGAAGCCGCTTCGGCGGCGCGCAGGTGAGCGCCCGCCTCCTCGGTTCCCAGAGCCCCCAGCGCGCAGCCCAGGTGATCAAGCAGGCAGAACTTCAGGAAATCGGGTATCTCCTTGGGCATATTCTCCAGGCGCAGCCCCGACATGAATCCGGCAAGTTGTTTCGAGCGATTCATCGTATCCCTTGGGTGCGATGAAAAGGCGCAGCCGCGCCCGCACCCGAGCGGACGCGGCACGCCGTTTCATCCAGCAAGTGAAATTAGTTGCCGGTCAGTATCTTGAGCGAGTCCTTGGTCCATTTGTCCCGCATCTTGTCCATCTCGTTCGGGTCCCACCAGTGATATTTGAGGTCGGAGAGCTTCACGCCCTCCACGCTGGTGAAATCCTTGCGCAGAGAAAACTTGCCCTTGTCGGAAACCACATTCTGGCCCTCGAGGCTCGAGAGCCAATCGATCAGCACTTTCGCGCCGGCGGGGTTGGGGCCGCCCTTGGTGATCGCCATCGGGGCGACGAGCAGTGCGCCGCCTTCTTTGGGGAACACCTCTTTGATGGGTGCGTTCTTGCCGCCCGGGTAGGGGCCGTCGCGGCGAACGAGCATGGAGAGATTTACGCCGAAGTGGCGCTCGCCCGATTTCACCTTGTTGTTCGTGGTGCCGTGGCTGCGCACCATCATGGCGTTGTTGTCGCGCGTCTTGATAAACCAGTCGCGCCCGAATAGCTTGTACATCGTGAACACGAAATAGTAGTGCCCGCCGCCGATCTTCGGATCGCCGAAGCTGATCTTGCCCTTCCACTTGGGCTTGTGGAAGTCGAGCCAGCTGTTGGGGATGTCGCCGCCCTTGACGAGTTCGGGGTTGTAGGAAATGTATTGCAGCCAGGAGGTGTGATAGAAGTAGCCGCAATCCTTCGCCACGGCCCAGTCACGATAGTCCTTGTAGTTCGGGCTGCAATAACGGGTGAGCTGGTTTTTTCTGTTGAAGCTCAGGAACATTCCCGGATCGGCGGTGGAAATGGCGTCCATGCGCACCTTTCCGGCCCGCAGCTCCTGCTTGTAGAGATTGGCGATTTTGCCGGACTGGCTCCGGATCATCTTCGCCTTGATGCCGTACTTGGCGAATTTCTTGTTGAACGCCTTGTTCAGTTTCCGCTGGGCGGGCTTGAAGATGATATTGTACACGATGACCTGCCCGCCTTTGGTGCCGGCCGCCATTTTGAGCGTTTCCTTATCGGCGCCGTGCGCGGCGCTCGCCGCCAGGCCCACCGACAGCCCCAGGGAAATGATGGGTAATGTCCACTTCTTCATCTTGCACCTCCTTTGAGATTGAGAAGACAGCTACGATTCAACGACAACGCATCGCTCCGGCTCGGCAGAGACGAATACTTCCTGACCCGTTTCGAACACCTGCGTTGGCTCCGCATGTATCTCGAGCACCTTTCCGTAAATTTCCACCGAATATATGGTCGACTCCCCCAGGAAAATAGAATGAATCACCCTGCCATTCCAATGATTCGGTGAATCGCTCCCGTCTTGGGACCCGGACAGCCGGAGCGCCTCGGGACGAATCGAGACGTATACCTTCTCCTCATCCGGCATATGCTGATCGCCAATGGAAATCTCGATTCCCTCACCCGAGAGAACGAGTGGTTCACCTCCCGCCCCCGCCTTCTTTGCGCCCTCGAAAAGGTTCGTGGTTCCCATGAAACTGGCGACGAAGCGGTTCTGGGGCCGATTGTAGATTTCACGCGGGTCGGCGATCTGCTGCAGCACCCCGTGATCCATGATGGCGATGCGATCCGAGAGCGCCATGGCCTCCGTCTGATCGTGGGTGACGTAAACGGCCGTGAAATTCAGCCTCTCCTGCAACTCCCGAATCTCGAGGCGCATCTGCACGCGCAGATTCGCGTCGAGGTTGCTCAGGGGTTCGTCGAACAACAGCAGGGAAGGTTCCGAAACCAGGCTCCGCGCGAGGGCGACGCGCTGCTGCTGGCCGCCGCTTATCTGGGTGGAGTAGCGGTGCTCCATGCCGTCGAGTTGAACGAGTTTTAGCGCGTTCATGACTTTTCCGGAAATCTCTCTGCCCGGCACCCCCCGCGCCCTCAATGGGTAGGCGACGTTCTCGAACAGCGTCATGTGCGGCCAAACGGCGTAGGATTGGAACACCATGCCCATTTCGCGCTTTTCGGGCAGAACGAAAACACCGCCATCGATATCGGTGACGACACCCTCGCCGAGAATGATGCGCCCGGCGGTCGGCCGCTCGAGGCCCGCGATGCACCGGAGCGTCGTCGTCTTGCCGCATCCGCTCGGGCCGAGGAGGGTCAGCATCTCCCCTTCTTCGACTTCCAGGTCGAGGTCATCCACCGCGCGCACTTCGTCGAAGTGTTTCGATAGATTCTCGATGGTCAGCGATGGCAAGGAACCTCTCCTCCACTATCGGTAGACGGGGGTCACATCCACCTTGAAAACCCACTTGAACACGGAAATGACGACGAACATGATCGCCGTCAGAAGCAATGCGCCCGCGCACATGATATTCAACTCCCCGTCCGTCCACTGCTCGAAGATCAAAACCGGAAGAACGCGCGTCTCGTGCGTAGTCAGGAGAACCGCCGTGGATATTTCGCGCAGGAAAATGATGAACAGCAAAATCCAGGTGGAATAAATGCCCGGCCGCAAGAGGGGGAAGATGATCCGCCGGAAAGTGAGGAACCAGCTACCCCCGTGAACCCGGCTGCTCTCCTCGAGTTCTCCGTGAACCTGCACCACGTTCGCCCCCAGGGCGCGGACGCCGTAGGGCATGAACAGGGTGAGGTACGCGACGACGAGAATCCAGACGGTCGCCCAAATCGGCCACTGGATATACGCCCATATCATCCCCAGGCCCATGACGATTCCGGGAATGCCCACCGGCATGACGCTCACCTGCTCGAGAATGCCGCGGCCGGGCGCCTTGCTCTTGTGGATGATGTAGGCGATGACGGCCGTCATGAGCACGCTGATGGTCGCCCCGCCCGTGGAGAGATACATCGAGCGGATAAAGGAATCGAGCAAATCGGGGTTCGTGAAAAAGACCTCCCAGTTCTCCATCGTCCACAGCCCGAACTTGGGTGTGGCGTAGGGCTGCATGCTGACCTTGATGAGCACCAGCCCGGGCAGGATGACGGCGAGCAGCGCGTAGAGCGCCGTGAACAAATAGGCGAAGGGCGTCAGGCGGCCGAGAGAGTAGAGCTTGAGGCGAAACCCACGTCCGCTCACCAGGGCGTAGGAACCCTTTCTGAGAATCCACCGCTGCAAGAGGATGCAAATGGCGGTGATGGCCATCAGCGTGAGGGCGGCGACGGTCGCCTCCCCGTACAGGGGCGGGGCGAAAACCGATTTTGCGAAAATATCCGTCGCCAGCACCACGATGCGCGCCGGGAAACCCAAAATGGCCGCCACGCCGAAGATCCCCATCGTAATGACGAACACGAGCGTCATGCCCGAGAGGATGGCGGGAAGAATGACCGGAAACGTCACCCGCGTCAGGGTGCGGAACAAGCCCGCTCCCGACATGAACGAGGCCTCCTCATACGTCGTATCCACGGAGCGGAGCGCCGCCGAGGTGAACAGAAACATATAAGGGGCCATGTATATGCCCGAGACCCAGATGATCCCCCAGACGGAGTACACGTTGATGGGCAGCCCCGTCCAGAGTTTGATCATCCCGTTGGTGGGGTTGCCCAGCAAAATCCAGGCGAGCGCGCCGACGAAGGTGCTGGTGAAGAAAGGAAGAATGGCGGAAAGCTCCACCCAGCGCTTCCCGCGCATGTCGGTCTTCACGACCAGCCAGGCCAGGGGCGAGCCGATGATCGTCGCCAGGAAGACCACGCCGAAACCGACCAGCAGGGTTCTGCCCACCGTGCGCCAGTAGCCCGGATTGCCGAAAACGACGCGGAAATGCTCGAGCGTCCACACGCCCCCCTCCCCGGGAGGTTCGGACTGAAACGCGCCGTAGAACAGATTGAGAACAGGGGCCAGGACGAACCACAGGACCACCACGGTCATCACAACGACCGTGACGACCTCGAACGTCGTGACGCCCGCCGCGCGCAGCCTTCTGAGCGGCGCGTGGAAATACCGATCGAGCGCCCCTCCTGGGTTCTGAACAACTGTTTCGGCCATAAAACCTCGCCTCTCACCCTACACTCGGCCTATGAGCGCAGCCGCGCCATCGCCGCTACCCCATGACGCGGCTGATAATCCGCTCGACTTCCGCGTCGGTCGCCAAGCTCTTCTCCTCGATCAACGCCCGAACGCCCGAGATGATCCGGTCCATCTGGGCCTCGTCCGCCTGTTTGCCCATTTGATTCACTTTGGCGTCCAGGGGACTGTCGGAGCCTTTCTGAAGCGCAGTGGGTCCATACACGATATGCCTGCCGGCGCCCACGGTCTCTGACCTCAGGTTCTCCCACAAAAACCAGTCCCCGCGCAGAATGCCGGGAATGTGGAGCCCGCCGTAGCTGAACATGTTGTGCCCCACCACCGGGGCGTTCTCGGCGACGGGAATCTCATAAAGTTCCGAGACGAGCCGGCTGAGCTCGGTCATTTTCTTCAGGTCGATTCCCGTCCGATACCCGAAGAAATACTCGAGCCCCACGGCGATCTGCTCGAAGCCCGCGTTGCCGCAGCGATGTCCCGTCCTGTTGATGCACACGTCGCACCCCATCGCGCCCGCCCGGATGCCCTCGAACGTGATGGCCGTGGCGAGGCCGAAATCGTCATGCGCATGAACGGACACCTCAATCTTGTCCTCGCTCGCCGCCCGCACGGCATGGACCACCATCGCCATCGTCTGCGGGAGGAACCACCCGCGCGGATCGTAGCAGACCCATCTGTCCACGCCGGCGGCGACGGCGCGGCGAATCGTCTCGGGAATCAGGTCCGCGCGTGGATGATCCGTGCCGAAACCCACCTTGAGGCCCTTTTCCTTCGCGTAGGCGATGCACTCCTCCATCCGAACGAGAAACGACTCGCCCCGGAGCGTCGGGTGGAGCGCTTCCGTCATCGTGTAGCCCTGCATCCCTACGAAATTCACCATGTCGGCCCCGCAACCGGCGATGCCGTCGATGTCGGATTTCCAGTTCGGGAGCCAGCAGCGCGCGTGCATGCCGCAAATGATTTTGGAGCCGCGCTTTTTGAGTTCGCTGACGAATTTCTGATCGTCGGGCAGCGAGCCGTAACCCACCTCGGCCTCCTGTACGCCCGCCTCGTCGAGCAGTTCGGAAATCCGCAGCTTCTTCTCCACGCTCGCGTAAACGCCGGGCGTATTCGCGCCCGAGCGCAGCGTGTCGTCACGCAAGACGATGCGCCGGGGCTGCGCGTTCACGGCGTCAGGCACGGCCAGGGTGTTCATCGGGCTGGTTATCCAGCGGTGCTGCTCATCCAGCCGCGCATCGATGTTCATGGCGTCCTGATCGACCCAGGAGGGAATCTCTTCCATGGCGTCTCCAAATCCGGTTCAGTTACGCAAACCTCTCCGAGGGAAGCCTTCCGACACCTTCATCGGAAGAAGCAGAAAATTCCCCGCATAGATGAAGAGGTAAATTGTGATTGACCAATAGATTACAACACGATTCCCCATGGGTGCGCAATTCAAGCCGGCGTCCCGGAAAACCACCGGAAAACAATCTATTCCATTCTTTTTTCAGGCGGGAGAAAAGGCAGGAGGGCGGAACCCGGCTCGAACAAGCACGGCGGATTTCGCCCGTCCGGGCGGGGTGGATTGCACGAACCCGCCGAAGCCTTTGCCCGAAAGCCGACAATTCGTGTACAACTTGTAACCGAAAACCCCGGAACGACATATCCGCATTATCTTGACGCTGCGCCCAGGAAGCGGAATGCGCGTGTGGTTTTCCCCTGAAGTTGTAGCGAAAAACCCGGGCGTTGCATGAGTTGGTGCGGTCGCCTCCAAAAACGCCTCGGTAGTGGACACACGCTCGCTGGACGCCGCGTGCGAACGAAAAGCCGAAAATTCCCTGTCGCCGGATGAGTGACGCGCTTTTTCGCTCTTTTAATTCCACCCAAGTGAAGGAGAGAGAATTTCATGCCAGCCGGACGCACGAAAGCGATTTCGAAAAACGCGGCCTCGCGCCGCAAACCCATGAAGCGGCGCGCTTCCTCGGTGCCCGATCCGGTCGCGCTCGAGGTCTTCTCGAACGCCCTGCTCTCGGTGGCCGAGGAGATGGGCGCGGCGCTCATTCGCACGGCCTATTCCACGAACATCAAGGAGCGCCAGGACGCCTCGACGGCCATATTCGACGCCGAAGGCCGCCTCATCGCCCAGGCCGAGCACATCCCCATGCATTTGGGCGCAATGCTGAGCATCATCCGCAACATTTTGAAGCGCTATCCGCTCGAGGAACTCAAACTCGGCGACGCTTTTCTGGCGAACGACGCCTATCACGGCGGCGGAACCCACCTCGCCGACGTCACGGTGGCCTCTCCGGTGTTCGAGGGTAAACGACTCATCGGCTTCGTCGCCAACATGGGCCACTGGCCCGACGTGGGCGGCATCAAACCGGGCGCCGCGATGACCGAGGGCTGCAACGAGATATACCAGGAGGGCTTGAGGATACCGCCCATGAAAATCTTCCAAGAGGGCGAACTGCAAGAAGACCTCTTCTCCTTCATCCTCCTCAACATGCGTTTCGCGGAAGACAGGCCGGCCGACCTCCGCGCGCAGGCCGCATGCAACCAGCTCGGCGTCCGCCGTCTTCGGGAACTGAGCGAAAAATACGGTGTCGAGCGTTTTCTCGAACTCGTGGAAGGCGTGCTCGACTACAACGAGCGCACGATTCGCTCGAAGATCAAGGAACTGCCCGAAGGAACGTGGGACTTCGAGGACCAACTCGACGACGACGCCCATGTGCCCGGCCCGGTTCCCCTGAAGGTGACGCTCACCATCGCCCACAGCCCCGAGCCGCACATGGTTTTCGATTTCACGGGCTCAAGCCATCAGAGAACGGGCGGCGTGAACGTGGTCTACGAAGCGTTGTTCGCCACCGTCGCCTACGCGCTCAAGGCGACCATCGACCCCGAACTCTGGTCGAACGCGGCCTTTGAGCGCGTGGTGAGGCTCGTCGCGCCCGAGGGGAGCATCGTGAACCCGAACGCGCCCGCGCCCGTGGGCGGACGCGGCACCACCTGCCAGCGGCTGGCCGACCTGCTCATCGGCGTCATGTCCAGGGTGGCGCCCAAGCGCGTATGCGCCTGCGGCCACGGCACCACCTCCATGAACCTCCACGGCTTTGACACCATCCGGCAAAGGCCGTTCATCTGCATCGACGGCATCGGCGGCGGCATGGGCGGCCGCGATACGAGCAATGGCATGGACGCCGTTCAGATTCACACGAACAACATACCGAACCTGCCGGTCGAGATTTTAGAGAGCGAATATCCCATCCGGGTGGAGCGCTTCGAACTCGTGCCCGACAGCGGCGGCGCGGGACGCCACCGGGGCGGACTCGCCACGAGAAAGGATTTCCGGATGCTCAGCGACACGGGCTTCATCGCGCACGCCGACCGGCACGATTTCTCCCCCTGGCCTCTTTACGGCGGCAAAGAGGGGGCCCGGGGAATTCATCTGAAAAATCCCGGTGAGGAGAACGAAACGAAGCTGCCGAGCAAGGGCGGCCCCCTCGAGTTTCGAGAGGGCGAGGTGCTGCGATGCCAGTCGGCCGGGGCCGGTGGATACGGCGATCCGGCAGAGCATTCCCCCGAAGAGTTGGCGATCGATCTCGCGGACGGGAAAATTTCGCTCGAATACGCCAGGGCGTCCTACCCGGAACCACTGGTCGCTGAAGCGCTGAAACGCAAGGAGACGCTCTAGCCATGGCCTCGAGAAAGAAAGAAAAATATCGCGTCGGCATCGACATCGGCGGCACGTTCACCGACGTCGTCCTCATGGGAGAGGAAGAGGGGCTCATCGCCTCCTACAAGGTGGACACGACGCCTGTGAATCTGGAGGGCTGTTTCGTTAACGGACTCCAGAGGGCGACGAAAGGCATATCCCCAGAAGAGGTGGGGCGCATACTCCACGCCACTACGGTGGCCACCAACACCGTTTTGGAATCAAAAGGCGCGCGCACCGCCCTGGTCACCACCCGGGGGTTTCGGGACATTCTCGAGATCGCCCGCCAGCGCAGGCCGAGTCTGTATAACTTACAGGAGGTGAAGGCCAAGCCCCTCATCCCCCGGCGTCTCAGCTTCGAGGTGAACGAGCGGCTGGGGTGGAACGGGGACGTCGTCACCAAATTGACGAAAGCGGAACTCGACCGCCTCGCGGATGCGCTCGATGCCTCGGGCGCCGAATCGGTGGTGATCGCGCTGTTGTTTTCCTACGTGAATCCCGCCCACGAGCACCGGGTGAAAAAACACCTCCTTCGCGCGCTTCCGGGCCGCCACATCGTCGCCTCCTCGGACATCACGCCCGAATTCCGCGAGTTCGAACGAACCAGCACGGCCGCGCTCGTCGGCTACCTGAAACCCATATTCGCGCGCTACACGGAAAGGCTGCACGATGAGGTATCCAGGCTCGGGCACCGCCCCGAAAAACTCCTCATCATGAACTCCGCCGGCGGGCTGATGTCGCCGGCATCTGCGCGCGAACGCCCCCACACGCTCATCGAATCAGGCCCCGCGGCGGGCGTCATCGCCGCCACCGTCCTCGCGCGGGAGATCGAAGAACCCGACATCATCTCCTTCGACATGGGCGGCACCACCGCCAAGACGAGCCTGATCGAGGGCGGCGCCTACAAGACCACCACCGAATACGAAATCGGGATGGGCACGCACCAGTCCCTGGCGGTCCGTTTTACGGGATATCCCGTCAAGACGCCCGTCATCGACCTGACCGAATGCGGCGCGGGCGGCGGCTCCATCGCTTCGGTGGACGGCGTGGGCGTTCTGAAAGTCGGCCCCCACAGCGCGGGTTCGGAACCAGGCCCGGTCTGCTACGGGCGCGGGGGCGAGGAACCCACCGTCACGGACGCGAACCTCGTTCTGGGTCGCCTGAACCCGGATTATTTCGTCGGAGGAGAATCGCGTCTCCATCTTGATTACGCGGAAAAGGCCATCGAAGAGAAGATAGCCGAATCACTCGGGCTATCCACCATGGAAGCCGCCGCTGGTATCATCGAAGTCGTGAACGCCCACATGGTTCGCACTCTGCGCGTGGTCTCGGTCGCCAGAGGCTATGACCCGCGCGATTTCGCGCTCATCAGCTTTGGCGGCGCGGGCCCCCTCCACGCGGCCGACCTGGCGAACGAACTCGGCATCCCGCGCATCATCATCCCCGAGGCGCCGGGCGTTTTCTCCGCCCTCGGCCTGCTCTGGGCGGACATGAGAGCGGACTTCACGGCCACGACGCGCTTAAGCCTCGACAAAGAAAATGCGGAGCGAATCGCCGCTCTCATGGCCGAGCTCGAAGCGGAGGCGGACGAATGGCTCAAAGCCGAGAAGGCGCCCCGGACGAAGCGCATGCTCGTGCGCTCGGCCGACCTGCGCTACCCGCTTCAAAACTATGAGATCAACGTGTCCCTACCCGGCGGAAAGATAAGCGCTGCGTGGCTCGGCAAGGCGCGAAGGGCGTTTCACGACGCGCATCTGCGCCAGTACAGCTATTGCGATGAGGCGGAAAGCGTTCAGGCCGTGACCCTTCGCGTCTCGGCCATCGGCCTCACGGATCGCATTCGCCCGAAAAAAATCGCCTCAGGCCCCAACAGTCCCAAGGCGGCGCTCAAAGGCGAGCGGGAGGTGCATTTTCAAGAAGCCGGGGATTTCATCGACTGCCCCATCTATGAGCGGGAACTGCTGCGAGGAGGAAACCGGATTCAAGGCCCCGCAGTGATCGAACAACCCGATTCCACGGTGCTCATCCCGCCCTCGTTTCGCGTGGAGGTGGATTCTCTGGGCAGACTCGTTATGACGCGCAAGAAAACGAGCCGGACGAAACGACGACGCTAGCCGCGCGCCTTCATTTGCCGCGCAGTTTCATCGTCGAGGCTTCATCGAGCGCGCCTGATTCATCGACCGCAACCCTGTAGACCTCCCGTGCGCGCTGGGGAGAGATTTTCCCGTCCCGCACGTCGAGCGCCACCAGAGCCGGTTCACGCTCCTGCGGCGGACCGTGCCCTCCCGCTCCGGGGGTGACGTGGATGAACACCGTTCCTTCGGGTACGTGAATCGTCTCGTTTCCCTTGAGACGCTTCTCCTTCGGGGTGTCGGGATCGAGAACATTCTGGCAGATGGTGCCGTCGTGACCGCCATGAAGCCCCCACGGGGCGTGTTCCGCCCTTCCTGAGCGAACCTGAAGCACTCCGCCCTCGGGCGCGAGAATGCGAATCTTTCGACGCACGCCCAGACCACCCCGAAACTTCCCCGCACCCTCGGAATCAGGTTCGTAGCCGTATTCCTCCACCAATACCGGATAGGTGCTCTCCACCATCTCGACGGGCGAATTCGCCATGTTGGCGGCGACGTTCGCCACGCCGTCGATGCCGTCCATGTGAGGATGACCGCCCCAAGCGCCGACGAGGGCCTCGCTGAGTATGCTGGGCGCGCCTTTTTTCGTAGCGCCCACCGTATAGCGCGTGGTGCCGCCCTCGCTCGCCGCCCTTACCAGATGCGGAGCCGCCTGCCCCAAAGCGCCGAAAACACAATCCGCCACCCGGTAGCCCACCACGCCCATCGCGCCCACCGCCGCCGGGAAACTGGGATGAACGAGCGTTCCCTCCGGAGCGACGAGCCGAAGCGGCCGGAAAAAACCCGCCGTGTTGGGAATCTCCTGGTTCATGATGGAGCGCACCGCGAGATAAAACGCCGAGCGCGAATACGCGAGAGGAGAGTTGATGGCGGTGGGGGCCTGTAAGTCCGTGCCCGTGAAATCGGCGGTCAGGTTATCCCCGGCTATCGTGACGGTGACGAAAAGGCGCTGCGGCCCGCCATCCATGCCGTCATTATCGAGCCAATCCTCAAAAGGGTAGACGCCATCGGGCATCGCGGCGATTTCCGCGCGCGCCATCTTCTCGCTGCGGTCGAGCAAGCCCGCCATGGCGGCGCGCATCACCTCGTCGCCGTAGCGCCACGCCAGGGCGGAAAAACGCCTCTCCCCCAGGCGGCAGGCCGTGAGCTGGGCTTCTAAGTCGCCGAAAAAATCTCTCGGAAGCCGGGAATTTTTCTCGATCAAGGCCATCAGCGTCTCATCGCGTCTCCCGTCTCGCTCCAGCAAAAGGGGCGGAATCCTGAGACCTTCGGCGAAAACCTCCCGGCTGTTCACCGGAACGCTCCCCGGCACGTGGCCGCCGACGTCCGTCATGTGGGCCATGGCGACCGCATGGCCCATCAATACATCGGCGCAGAATATCGGCGTGACGAGCACGATGTTGGGCAGGTGCATGCCGCCCTCGTAAGGGTCGTTCATGATGAGGGCGTCGCCCGGGCGGAGGTTTCCCTCGAACCGTTTGAGCATGGCGGCCACAGCGGTCGGCAATGCGCCCAGGTGAATCGCCATTCCCACGCCTTGAACCACCATCTCCCCTCGCGGGTTGCAAAGCGCGACGGTGAAATCGAGCAGATCGCGGACCAGGGGGGAATAGGCCGTACGAACGATGACGGCGGCCATTTCATCGGCCACGCTGAACAATCCGCGTTCCACGACGGATGTCGTCACAGGGTCCAGACGCTTTTCAAGCATGCGTTCTCCGTGCCAAGATGGTTCAAATATCAAAGTAGAGCGGGAAGCTATCATAACATCACGGTGGGACGCCATTCCCGGGCGCTTCCGCCTTCAGAAATCGAGATCATGAGCGGACAATCTTTTCGAATCGGGGTGGACATCGGAGGTACGTTCACCGACATCGTTGTAATCGACGAGCAAGGATGCGTTCATACAGCCAAAGCCATCTCCACGACGGACGCCTACGAGCGAGGCATCCTGGAAACGCTTGAAAATCTACTGGCGGAGAACCGCTTATCCGCCGGGGACTGCACCGAGGTGGCCCATGGAACCACCGTGGCCACCAACGCCATCATCGAGCGCGAAGGCGCGCTGACCGGCCTCATCACGACCCGGGGTTTCCGGGACGTCCTCGAGCTGAGGCGAATACGCATCCCCACCCAGTATGACTTGAACTGGACGAAACCGCCCCCTTTGGTGGAGCGGTTCCTCCGCGCGGAAGTGCGTGAGCGGATGAGCCATACGGGCGAGGCGCTCGAGGCCCTGGACGCCGAATCGGTCCGAAGCGCCATCGCCGAACTCACCCGCCAGGGGGTGGAATCCATCGCGGTCTGTCTGTTGAACTCCTATGCGAATCCCGCGCACGAGCGCGCCGTGCTCGACATCATCCGCGCTGAAAGCCCAGACGTCGACGTCTCCATTTCCTCGGACATCCTGCCCGAAATGAGGGAGTATGAACGCACCAGCACGACGGTCATCAACGCTTTCGTGATGCCGGTCGTCAAGCGATATCTCGAATCGCTCGAAGCGGGCTTACGGGAAAGAGAGTTCACGGCCCCGCTGCTGATCATGCAGTCAAACGGCGGAATCATGACAGCGGAAGTGGCCCGCGCCCAGCCCATTCACATCATCGAATCAGGACCCGCCGCAGGGGTCGTCGCGGCGCATCACCTCGCCAGGCGCATTAACGTGAACAACGCCATCACGATGGACATCGGAGGCACCACGGCCAAGGCGAGCCTCATCGAAAACGGAGAGACGACATACTCCCCCGAATACGAGGTCGGCGGCGGATTCTCCCAATCGAATCGCCTCGCGCGCGGTGGGGGCTATCTCCTGCGCGCCCCCACGCTCGACATCGCGGAGATCGGCGCGGGCGGCGGCAGCATCGTCTGGATCGACAAGGGAGGCGCTCTACAGGTAGGCCCCAAGAGCGCGGGCGCGAATCCCGGTCCCGCATGTTATGGACTCGGGGGCGAGGAACCCACCCTGACGGATAGCTGCCTGCTCTTGGGCTATCTCGATTCTGAGGGCATCGCGGGCGGTTCGGTAAAGCTCGATTCATCCGCCGCCGAGCGCGCCCTCGGCGAGAAGGTGGCGAAGCCCCTGGGTCTCGACATCACGGCGCTCGCCCACGGCGTCGTTCAAATCGCGACGTCCAACATGACGCGGGCGATTCGTTCGGTCTCCACCGAGCGCGGGAAGGACCCTCGGGATTTCAGCCTGTTCGCCTTCGGCGGAAACGGGGGGCTGTTCGCAGCCTCCGTCGCGCGAGAACTGGAACTCCCCCAGGTGGTCATTCCCCCTTCTTCGGGTATTTTCTCCGCCTTCGGGCTGCTTTATTCCGATTTGGAGCACCACTTCACCCAAACCCTTTTGGGAAGAACCGACGAACTCGACCCGGAGTCGGTCGAAGCCCATTGGGAGCATCTCGAGGCTGAAGCGCGCGATTTGCTCTCTAAAGAGGGATACCCGGGCGAGAGATGCCGCCTCCGCAGGCGCGGGGAGCTCCGCTACTACGGGCAAACGCATGAGCTGTCCATTCCCTGGCCCGAGAACGGCTCGGCCGGCGATGCGCTCGCGCAAGCCTCCGAGGCCTTTGAAGATGAACACGAGCGCACCTACGGACACCGGGGAGGCGACGGACTCGTGGAACTCGTGAACCTCCACCTGGTCGCCACGGGCGTTCCCGAAACGCCGCGTTTCCCCGACTCGCTCTTGTTCCCGGAAATCCTGAAAACCAAGACGGGCGAGCGGCAAGCCTATTTCGGCGCCGAGATGGGCTGGGCCGCCGCGAAACTCATCAACCGCTCCATGCTCGATGAAACCATGACAAAAGGGCCTTTCATCTTACAGGAGTTCGACGCCACCATACTGGTTCCCCCCGATTTCGGCGTCACCAGGGATGCGTTCGACAACATCATCATGCGGCTTGAGCGATGAGCTTCAGGAGGCGGGCCGCGCTGGGCGCTCTCCTTGACACATATTATTCCCCTCACTAGGTTGCCGGGGTCTCGGAGCGTTCACCCCGGGTTCGTCGTCGCCATAGCGGGGAGCATCATACAGATGCCGTGTCTCGCCAAGACTCCCGTCTCGGCGGGGATGGACATCACCGCCGACGGCGGAATCACAGGCCTTATCCTGAGAGGAACGCCATGCCCGTCTATCGTTTTGAGGATTTGCCTACCGTTCAGCAGAACCCGAATCTTTCGAGCAACCGGGGGAAGTCCATCAAGGGCGAGCGCATGTATTTCTGCCACAGGAGAAGGCCCAAGGGAACGCGCGCCGAGCCGCACTATCACCCCTGCGAGCAGTTCATCTACGTCTTGAAAGGACGCCAGCGGGTCACCGTCGACGGGGAGGAGCACCTCGCAGGCCCCGGCGACGTCATCCACATACCGCCGAACGCCGTGCACTCGACGATTGCCCTGGAAGACATGGAGACCATCTACGTCAAAGACACCTCCTGGAGCTTGAAGGGCGTTCCCGCAGGCGAAGAGGCCCCCGATACGCCCCCCGAAGACGACCCGTTCTAAGAGGAAGACCCCATGCACGAATTTTTCCCGGAAACTACATGCGCTCGTTCGTCACCTGCATCTCGCTGAGCTGCGGGGGGAGCGTGGACGAAATCGACCGCATCGTGAAGAATCTGGAGGGCGCCGACCCCGACGACCCGCAATTCGCCTAAGATGGGATGTTGCACGCTCGGCACCATCCCCAAAGTCTGCACCTGCGGGTCGGCTATCGTCTGCTCCACCGAATATATGGGGCCGCAGGGAATGCCCGCCTCGTTTAAGAGCGACACCCACTCGGCGGTGGTTTTCTGAGACGTCAGACGATTGATGCGCTCATTCAAGGCGTCTCGGTTTTCGAGGCGGCTTTCCCTGTCGATGTAGTCGGGGTTCTCAGCCAGTCCGGGCGCGCCGATCACTGCCGTCAAGCGCTTCCACAGCTTCTGTCCCCCTACCTGAATGTTGATGAGGCCGTCCACCGTCTGGAACACCCCGGTGGGAATGAACGTGGGGTGGTTGTTCCCCGCCTGGCCGGGAACCTCCCCCGCCCCCACGGGTCGATGAATGCCCGCCGCCGCCGCGAATCCACGAAACGCCCGCCTCGCCCAAGGCAGGCCCCAATCCCACGCGGATATGTTATAAACAATAAAAAACCGCGATGATTCGCACAGCCTGAAAAGGAGAAGAACAAGGTGAGGAAACCGGATTTGGAAGGAAGCTGGGCGCTCATCCTGGGGGCCAGCAGCGGCTTTGGAGAAGCGAACGCCCTGAAACTCTCGAGCCTGGGAGTGAACATCTTCGGCGTTCACCTCGACAGAAAAGCCACGCTGCCGAACGTGGAGCGCATCCGTGAGGAAATCAAAAACAACGGCGCCGAATCCCTCTATTTCAACGTGAACGCGGCGGGCCATGAAGAGCGCGAAAGCGTCTTAGGGCGGATGCAGGAACATCTGGGCGAGAACGCGAAGGGCGCCGTGCGCATCCTGCTCCACAGCCTGGCTTTCGGCACGCTCAAGCCCTACATCGCCGATGAGGAGAAAGACGCCATCTCCCCCAGACAGCTCGAAATGACTCTGGACGTCATGGCGAACAGCCTGGTGTACTGGACCCAGGCGCTCGTGCGGCGCGACCTCATGGGCTTCGGGGGCCGCATCTACGCGATGACGAGCGCGGGCGGACACCGCATCTGGAAAACATACGGCGCCGTATCGGCGGCCAAGGCCGCGCTCGAGAGCCACATCCGCCAACTCGCCGTCGAACTCGCGCCCAAGAGCATTACGGCGAACAGCATCCAGGCCGGCGTCACGGACACGCCCGCCCTGCGCAAAATTCCCGGCAACGCCGAGATGATCGAAAACACGAAAAAAATCAACCCGCACGGAGAACTGACGACGACGCAGAAAGTAGCCGACGCCATCGCCACGCTGGCCACCTCCGGCACACAGTGGATGACGGGAGATTTGATTCGGGTCGACGGTGGCGAGGACATCGCGGGTTGAGGCGCGTTTCGCAGGACCACGGAACCATTCCCCGGGAAAAAGGTCCGGGCGCGAGATAGCCGGGAAACGCCCGGGCCGCGCGCTTCGGGAGGCGTTTTATATCCTGCCCCTTGGTCTCATGCGCCCGGACGCCCATGCTTCCCGCCGCGATTCGAGATGAACGCCCCTCCTTTCCCTTGAGATTCACATGAGCGAACTGGAAATCTCTTTCGTCTTTTGTGTTCTCTTCGTGGGGGGATTCGTCAAGGGTTCGATCGGTTTCGGCACGCCGCTGGTGGCCGCCCCGCTTCTCGCGCTCTTTCTCGTCCCCCAAAACGTCGCCACCCTGCTTGCGTTCTCGCTGCTCGTCTCGAACATCGCCGACGCCTACCGCCTCCGCTCGGAGTGGCGCTCTCTCCGGGAAATATCGCTCTATCTCCCGTTCGCCCTGGCGTTCGTACCGGTCGGGGTGTGGTTTCTCGGATTCGGAGACCCTGATTTCATTCGCTTGATGATGGGCGTCATGGCGTATGCGTACCTGCTCGTGGAGCGCCGCCTCGGCTCCTTCAAGGAACTCGGCGCGGGGCTGCAAAAAATCGTGGCCGCCGTTATGGGCGCGACCCTCGGTTTCGTATACGGAACGACTACGATCAGCGGCGTCATCAGCACGATTTACTTCAGCATGCTGAGACTGCCGAAAAACCCCTTCATCTTCTTGATGAACATCTTCAACGCGGCGGGCATGTTCGTCATGATCTTGAGCCTTTCACACCAGGGCATTTATACGAAGCCCCGCTTTATCGAAGGACTGCTGGCGACCATCCCCGTGTGTATCGGGTATCTGGTGGGCATCCGGGTTCGCGAGCGCATCGATCAGGCGCTTTTCTTCAAGATCATCCGAATCGCCTTGTTCTTTATCGCCACGAGCCTCGTGGTCAAGTTCATCATGGCGAAGATGTGAGGGTTCACGGGCTTCCGTGGGGAAGGGGAAGGTCGTCGGGAAGATAAGCAAAGGCGAGGCTCACTCCCCCCATGAGGGTCAGCCTCGACTGAGGAAGGAGAGGCTGCGCTTCCCGAGCGGGAAGCCCGACGCAGAAGCCGAACGTTTTGAGCGAAGGCTGATGCGGTGGGGGGTCAAACCCGACCGATGAGGTTTGCGACCTAGGAGGCGATGTCGTTTTCGTATGGCCAGACATCTATGTCCGCCACGCATATATGCGTCCCGCACCCTTTCGTCCCCAAAATAGGGGCCGCATGTATGCGGCCCCTACAGAAATCCCGACCCAATGCGGGAGGGTTTGCGCCCCGCTGGCACCCGGCTGCGCTCTCGCGATAGAATCGGCCCGAGGCCGCCATGAGGGAGATCATGAGAACTTTATTGAAGAATTTAATATCTGATTCCGGGGCCAGGAACCGCCCCGCGCTCCTGTCCTGGCTCCTCGTTTTACTGTTCCTGACGCTCAGCGCCACGCCGGGATGGGCGGCGCAGCGGCAGACGGCGTCCGGCCCGGTTTCGGTCGAGGCGATGGCGACGGGCCTGGATACGCCCTGGGGGCTGGCGTTCCTTCCGGGCGGAGCCTTTCTGGTCACCGAGCGCGGCGGCTCGCTCTACCATTTCGATTTCACGGGCCGGCAGACCAAAGTCTCCGGCGTCCCGGAAGTCTATGCGTGGGGACAGGGCGGGCTTCTCGACGTAGTCGCCGCGCGGGATTATCCTGAAAGCCGCGAAATTTTCCTCACTTTTTCGAAACGCTACCGCTTCGGGGGCGGCACTGCGCTCGCCGTCGCCGCCCTTTCATCCGACAACCGTAGACTCAAGAACCTGCGCGTCATTTTCGAAATGGCGTCTCCATCCAGAGGAGGCCGGCATTTCGGCTCGCGGGTCGTGGAGGCGCCGGACGGAACCCTGTTTCTGACGCTCGGTGAAAGGGGAGACCGCGATACGGCGCAGGACCTTTCTCTCCACCACGGCAAGATTATCCGCATCAAGCGCGACGGGAGCATCCCCCCGGACAATCCGCTCGTCGGGCGGGCGGGGGCGCGCCCTGAAATCTGGTCCTGGGGTCACAGGAACGCGCAGGGTGCGACGCTCGACGCGAGCGGCGCGCTCTGGGCCGTCGAGCATGGCGCGCAGGGCGGGGACGAGATCAACCGGGTGAGGAAGGGCCGGAACTACGGATGGCCGGTCATCTCTTATGGCCGCCACTATTCGGGCGCAAAAATCGGCGTCGGCGTCGCAAAAGAGGGCTTGGAACAGCCGGATTTCTACTGGGACCCCTCTATCGCGCCCTCGGGAATGGCCATCTATTCGGGGCGGCTTTGGCCGGATTGGCGCGGGCAGTTCTTTGTCGGTTCCCTGAAATTCGACTATATCTCCCGGCTGGACCCGACAGGCGGTTTTAGGGAAGTGGAACGCATGGCCTTCCCCGAGACCGGCCGCGTCCGCGACGTTCGCGAAGCGCCCGACGGTACACTCTGGTTCCTCTCTGAGGAGAGAGGAGCGGTCTACAGGATCAAACCCGCTCGGTAGATAAAAGGATTTTATGGAGAACAAAACCCCGCCCGGGCGAACCCGGACAGGGTTTGATGCTTTCAGGCGGGGTGCCGTACTGCTCGGCTAGCTTCCCTGCTTCGCCATGATCGCGCGGGTGATGTCGCCCTCGGGCGTCGTCCCCTCCGGCGAGCCGTTCATGCCGGGGAATTTCAGGTGGTTCTTCACCGGGTCGATGCCTGCGAGTCTCGCGAGCGTACCGCCCAGGAAGTTCGCCTTGTCTTCCTTCGTAATGGAGGGATATCCCCACTTCTCCTGTAATTCCTCGTCGATTTCGAGCTTCAGGATCGCCTCGACCGACTGATAGGGGTCCGAAGCCGGCCAGTCGCTGCCCCAGACGAAACGATCGGGCCCTGCGATTTGCAGCGTCGTGCCGACCATGTGCGCGAAACGATGCGGCGCGCGCATGAGCCAGGGCAGAAGAATCGAGTAGCTCACGTAAATGTTCGGGTGCTTCCAGAGCAGCATGATGAGGTCTTCCCAGTAGGGATAGCCGCCGTGGTAGGCCACGATCTTGAGGTCCGGGAAATCCGACGCCACCTCGTCCAGCAGAACCGGCAGGGTGTAGCGCGTGGGACCCAGCCGGATGGTGATGCCGGTGTGGAAGAAGGCGACGATGCCCTTGTCCTGGCACATCTCATAAGCGGGCCAGAGCCTGCGGTCGTTGATGGGGCAATCCTCCGGCTGATAGAACTTGGTGAACTTGAAGTTGTAGTTGTCGTGGAGGTATTCCATCTCCCAGAGGAAATCCTTCGTCTTGCGCTTGGAGAACGGCCCCACGTTCGAGACGCCGATCACGCGGTCGGGGTATTTCTCCATGGCGTCGATGACGTGCTGGTTCGTGGAGAACGGCGCGCTGTCGCCCGTCGTGTCGATGAACGACTCGCGCATCAGGGCTATCTGATCCACGCCCGAACGGTCCATGTCGCCGATAATCTTGTCGATGTTCCAGTCCATGCCCGGGTGGATGGCCGATTGCCTGTTGTTCCTGTGGTCGATCCACTGCCACTGGTTGCACATCTTATGCGCGTACTCGAAGGTTTTGGTGCCCTCGAAATACTTGATGAAGCGCCGGTAATCCTCGGGCATGACGTGCACTTCGCAATCGATGGTGTAATAGTCGTTCGCGTCTTCGCCCGTCTCCGGATTCGACGGCAAGGGCATCTTGGTGTCCCAGGTGGGGGGCACGAATTCCTCGACCTGCGCTGTTCCGTCTGTACTCATTCTCTCTTACCTCCAGAAGGGTCAAATGCAGATGGAAGCGATGTCACGCGTTCCGCTCCATGATGACAAACACCATTTGCTCAGAAACAAAAGAAGCCCTATGTTAGTTTGCTAAAGAAATCGTGTAAAGTAGCCCTTTGCTGAAAGCGAGAAGAGGCAACGATGTCCGGCGCGCCCAGAAAAGCCTATACGCTCTGCTCCCCCCACTGCGGGAATAACCCGTGCAGCTTCGAGGTCGAAGTGCGCGGGGAGGACATCACCTCGTTTAAGGCGAATCCCAGGATGCGCATCAAACCCTGCATCAAGGGATACCAGTTGCCGGACAGGTACAACCACCCCGACAGGCTCCTCTATCCGATGAAGCGCGTGGGCGAGAAGGGCTCCGGCCCAGGCGGCGCGAACCGCTTCGAGCGCGTGAGTTGGGACGAGGCGCTCGAACTGGTCGCCGGAGGGCTCGAGGCCGCCAAGGCGAAGGGTGGAAACGAATCGGTGATGATGTACCACTACTCCGCCCAGCACACCCTGCCCGGCGGGCGCGACGCCGAGCCCGCCACCATCATGCGGCTTTTGAACATGTGGGGCGGCGCCGTACAGCCCTACATGCGCGGCAGCCTCTGCTGGAAGGCCTTCCTCGGCGCGAGCGACGACGTCTTCGGCCACTGGCAGGTGAGCAACAAGCCGAGCGATGATTGCGAGTGGATCGTCCTGTGGGGCAACAACCCGGTGGAGACGGGGTACCGCGGCCTGCTCCAGTCCTTACAGAGCGCCAAGAAAAATGGAGCGCGCTTCATCGTGGTGGATCCCCTTCGCACGCGGACGGTGGAGCGCTTCGGCGAGATCCACGTGCCGATTCGCCCCTCGACGGACACCGCGCTGGCGCTGGCCGTGCTGCGCCTCATGCTCTCAGAAGGCGCGCTCGATGAAGCCTTCCTCGGGGAGAGAACCAACGCCGCGTTCTTAGTGGATACGGATACCGGCCGCTTCGTGAAAGACCCCGGCGGCGCGCCGCTCGTCTGGGATGAAGAAACCGCCTCGGCCAATCCTTTCGAGGCTTCCGCGAAGCCGGCCTTAAGCGGGACCTTTCAGGTGAACGGAACCGGATGCAGGCCCGCGCTCGATTACCTGCGCGACGCCGCCGAACCCTGGACGCCCGGGCGCGCGTCGCGCGAATGCGGTGTCTCGAAAGAACACGTACACGCCATAGCCCGGGCGATGCGGCGTGGAAAAGTCATCGTCTACTACGGCTCCTATCAGCGCACCGTGCACGGGGAGCAGGCCGTTCGGGCGCTGCACATCCTGAACCTCTTGGCGGGCGCCTCGGGCGGCGTATTGCGCCACGGCGCGCGTGACGCTGGCTACTCCTTCGAGAGAGCGCACGGAACCGGCCTCGCCGAAGTGATGACCGATCGCTGGGCGCTCCCCAATCCGGTCAAGCGCACCATCCCGACCGGACAGATCGGAGAAGCCATCCTGAACTCCGATTCCCACGGCGGCCCCGTGAACGCCGCGCTCGTGATGTGGGGCAATCCGGTCGGGCAGGCCGGAAACGCGCACAAGACCGAGCGCGCCCTGCGCTCTCTGGATTTCTGCGCGGTGGCGGACGTCTTCATGACGCCGACGGCGAAATGCGCGGACGTGGTGTTGCCCGCGTCCACCTGGCTCGAGCGCTGCGCGATCACCGAGGGTATGGAGACGGGCAGCACCTTCTATCACCTCGCTTACGAGCTGACGCCCAAGCACATCCTCCTCTATACGCCGGGCGTCATGCCGCCGCGCGGAGAATCTCTGGATGATTTCGAGATCATCTGCCGCCTGGCCGAAAAAATGGGCTACGGCGCGCATTTCCCGTGGAAATCATCCAAGGAATGGATGGAAGAACTCCTGGAAGCCGCGCGGGTGGACGCTCGCTTTCCCTGGCTCAAGGACGTCACGCTCGAAAAACTCGAAACCGAGGGCCAGATGACCCTGGACGTTCCCGACGCCGCCCCGCGCTGGGATCTCACTACCCCGCACGGACGCGCGCAGGTGTATTTCGAAGATATCCCGCAGCGAGTGCCCACGCATTTTTCGCCCGAAGAAGATTCAGGCTGCGAGCGGGCGGACTACCCGCTGCAACTCCTCACGCCGAAAACCTATTTTCGGGCGAGTTCGACCTTCAACAACGCGACGAAGCTGCTCCGCCACGGGTGGAACGTCGCTACTCTCCATCCGGCCGACGCCGCCGCACGGGGGATTGCGAACGGTGACAGCGTGCGCCTGAAAAACGATTTTGGAGAGTCCGAGTTCGAGGCCAGGGTGAGCGAGGGAATCAGGCCCGGAGTCGTGCATGTGCCCTCGGGCGGTTTGCCTGAGAACGGCGCAGCCAATCAGATCACCGGCGACGCCTTGTCCGAATACGAAAACGCCACGTTCAACAGCTACCACGTAGAGGCGGAGAAAAGCTGAGCTTGAGCGTGCGAAACCACCTCGCCTGAGAGCGTCATTCTCAAACAATCATCCATGTATGCGCCGCGTCATACCGTAGTGTTTTCTCGCGAAATTCCGACACGCTTTTGCGGATCAAATCTCGAACGATGAGGGAAGGGGTTGCCGAGCGGGGAATCGGCTATCTGGTCCGCTCGATGAGTTCGCGCAAGGCGTCGTGACTTTGCGAAAGCGACACCATCGTCTCGTTATGCCTGCGCTCAGATTCGATCATGAATTCATTGTGCCTGTGCCCTGAGTCGGTCATCGTCTCGGTGTGCTTGCGCTCGGAGTCCGCCACCCGCATTTCGGCGCCTTTCGCCATCACGCGGATGCCGTAGAAGAGGAGACACAGGCCGCCGTAGGAGGCGAGGAGGTTGAGATATTCATACGATGTCATGCGCTTTCTCCAAGGAAACGGGTCCTCCGGCGCTTAAGACAATCATGACTATAAAAAGAGAACTCCTGTTCCGTCAAATCCGTTCACCGGAAAGTCAAACCCGACTGGTAAAGGAGGGATTGCGAATTACGGAAGAAACCATCCCCGAATGACGAGAAAAGAGGGACTTGGGTTTTTCTATTTCCACTCCCAGGACTTGTGCTTGATGAGCACCACCTCGGTGGGGCGCGGCAGCGTCCTGCGGCTGAAGACGTAGGTGTCGCCCTCGATTCTCCTGACGCGCCTGAAAGCGCCGAGAAACACATTCAACTCCTCGAGCGAGCGGACGTCCATCGGAATGGCCACGTTGGGGCCGAGCCTCCGGACGAAATCCGCCATCACTCTGGGGTTCATGGCTCCGGGGTCCGAGATTATCGCCAGGGCCACGTGAATCTTCCCCAGCCTTCTTAGCTGCTCGGGGTTCATGGGTGAACCCAGATCCCCCAGATGAGCGATGCAAAGACCACCCGTCTCGAACAGAAAAGAAGAGGCTTTCGATTCCCCCGCGTCGAAATCGTCACCCCCATCGCCCTGAACGATGGGCACGTTGCGGATGCGCACGTCGCCTATCCGGTAATCCACCTCGTTCCATTTTTCGCCGTGCCCCAGAACACCCCGCAAGACGACGGGGTTTCCGCCCAGAACTTCGACGGAGCTATGGTTCATCGCCTCCTCGCTCGTTGTGGCCACATGGGGTTTCGTCATCGGGATGGGGTAGCCCCGATGGGGAGAAAAGGGATCGGTCACGATGCGGATTCCCCCGGGGGAGATGAGCCGGAAAAAAGCGTGGCCGAACCACTGGATGCTGATCCGGCGTGAGGTCTTCGCCACCCGGACGTAAGCTACGGGCGCCGCTCTCCTGAAAGGCATGTGACGAACCAGGCCGGGTGAGCATTTGGCGGAAACAATAGCCGGCGCGGCCAAATGGCAGACGAGCAGAGCGAAACAAAGCGCTTTTTTCATCTCTCCTCCCTGTTTTTCGGCGCAGCACACGGCGGGCGGAGAAATTCTATCCCCAAAAGGAAGGCGTGAGAAGCGATGCGTTCTCGCCGGGGCAAACGGTTCGATAAATCGTATGCGGCGGGAGAGGACTTTCCCCACTAAAGTTTTTCAAATCGCCGTCTTTATGACAGGATGAACCCTACTTCCCTGATAAACCACTGGACGACACGTCGTTCATACAATACCAAGGAGTCCCGATGCCCATCATCGATTTGAGTCTCGCCCACTATGACGAAATGGACCCCGTCGCCGCCGCCGTGGGCAAGATGATGAACGCCGAAACCTCCGTGCGGCGCAAATTCTTCCCGCCCCAAAAAGAACCCGACGTCGTGTTCGTCGATAGCTGGCTCTCCATATTCGCACATGCGGGCACGCATCTGGATTGTCCGCGCCACATCTACCGCTGGGGGAAGACGACGGACGAGGTGGAACTCGACCGCTTTATAGGACCCGCCTGTCTGCTCGACTTCTCATCCAAGGGGCCGGATGAGCCCATCTCCGCCGAGGACCTGGAGGCGCATGCGGGACTCGTTCGGGAGGGCGACATCGTTCTCTTGCGCACCGACTTCACGGATAAATTCTGGGGCGCAGACGCTTATCTGAGAAACTCTCCCTTTTTGACCGGCGACGGCGCAAGGTGGCTCGTGGACAAGGGGGTAAAGGCCGCCGGTTTCGATTTCCTGCAGGAAGAGGAAGTGAAGAAGATTCCCGACAACGTGCCCGAGAAATACGTCGTCCACAGAACCCTTCTGGGAAACGGGATCATCCAGATCGAGCACATGACGAACCTCTCCGCCATCACGCAGGAGCGCTTCAAGGTCATCGCACTGCCGCTCAAGATGCCGGGCATCGAAGGCTCCCCGTGCCGGGCCGTAGCCGTCGTGGACTAGACCTTCACGTTTCGGTCGCTTCAAAAGGGAAAATGTTCAGGAGCCTTAAAGAAGAACCATCCAAGCCAATGTGAAGTGGAATGCTCGATTATGTATGCGATTTTTGCGCCGCCAGAAAACCCTCGATAATACCTTCGAGACGCGACATTCTTACTTCCAGAGAAGATATGCGCCTATCAATTTTGTAAATGTAGGCCAGTATAGCGATTCCGAAAATGGCGATTTCAATCATTTCAACAGTCATTATTACACGCACTCCTTAAGGACTTAGGCTTATAATCGGGTCCTCTGGAACGCTTTAACTTCAAAACCTTAATATGTTGGGGCTTGAATTTCAAACAGGAGATTTCACAAAGCCCATAGAAATCCTCACGACCACCCTTTTCACCCGATGGAGAAACCCATGGAAGACGCTCTCGAATTCTTCTCCCGCGCGCCGACGACCGCCATTGCGGACGCTTCGATATTTTTAGGGCTGGACCTCATCATGAAAGACGTCGCCCCACTCGCGCCCTTCACGGAGGAGCGCGTCGCAGCACCTGCGGCCACCATGCGGTTCGAGCCCATCCGGGGCGAGGTGAACCCCTCCCGGGTGAGTCTCTACGGGACGCACGAGGAAATGGAGCCGGGCAAGTTCGTCGTGCTCGCGACTGAGGGGAGCGACATGGCCGTTCTGGGGGCCAACGGCGCGCGCGTCATCCACAGACGAGGCGCTGCGGGCGTCGTCACGGACGGGCGTGCGCGCGACATCCTGGAAATCAGGGAACTGGGGCTACCCGTGTGGTGCTGCGGCGCGAGGCCCCTGCCCTATTCCAGACGCCTCGTCGCCGCCGAGCGCGACGTTCCCGTCACCTGCTGCGGGGTGCTGGTTGCGCCGGGAGACATCGTCGTCGCCGATGCGGACGGCGTGGCCGTGGTTCCGAAAGATGAGACCCGGGCCGTGCGCGAGCGCACGCGAATCGTCATGGAGATCGAAGAAGAATTCACCAGAAGATTCGATGCGGGCGAATCGGGAGCAGAACTCGTCAAGATGATGCGAAGAAAATGGGAATGAATACTCCTGGGAGTCATGCCCCAAATTTCTTGTTTCATTGCGCCGGGGGCCTTGCTATATTCTGAAGGCTGAAGCGCGCGATTTCAAAAATTTTCGGGCAGGCCATAGAGTGAAATCGCCCGAAGAAAAGGCTCGAACCCGTCCCATTCATGGCGAAAAAGAAGATGACGGAAACGACACCATTAGAAGAAGATTTGAAACTAGTGAAATACCGGAGCAGCTACTGGATAATGCTCGAACCGGAGGGAATCCCCCTGGCGGAATTCGCCGCCAAGCATCACGATACGCTCGGGGAGCCGCTCTACCGGTGGATGAAGATTCATTTGTCGCGCGAATCCATCATGCGTTTTCGTGAATCCGGTAAATTCGATTGGGGAAAATTCAGGCAATTCATGGAATCGAAGGGCTGGGACATCAGCCGGAACGAACCGGGCATCATCAACACTTAAGGCGAAGACGCGAGAGAGTGAAAAACGCAACCCCCTGCCCACGCCGCCAAAGTAAAGTTTGAGGAGAGTTTCGATGATAAGAGTTTTGTTGACCCTCGCCTTGCTGTTGTCCGGCTTCGCCGCGCAGGCGAGCGACGGCGCATCAGACCACCGCTCCAAATACGCCGGACAGGAGAGCCGGTCGATCAAGAGTCTTTCGGCGGAAGATATCGCCGAGTTGAAGCGAGGAGGCGGCTGGGGCTTGGCCAAGGCGGCGGAACTGAACGGCGTCCCGGGCCCCATACATCTGCTGGAGATGAAGGATAAAATCGGCCTCGATACGACCCAGCACTCGGCCATCAGCGCGGTATACCGGCGGATGAAGAACCGGGCGATTTCTCATGGCGAACGCCTGATCGATCTGGAGCGGCGTCTCGAGAATGATTTTCGCAACCGCACCATCACCGATGCCCTGCTGCGCGCGTCGCTTAACGCCATCGCCGAAACGAAAAGAGAATTGCGCTACGTCCATCTGGCCGCGCACATCGAAACCCTGAAGATTCTCTCCGAGAAGCAGATACGAAACTACAACACGCTCAGGGGCTATTCCAGTCCGGACCCTTGCGCCAACGTACCCAAAGGCCACGATGCGGAAATGTGGCGTCGCCATAATGGTTGCGACCGATGACACATCAAAGCGAGAGGCTCATCACGCTAAAAAGTGGGCTGGACGAGCGCGAACTCCACATCCTGAACAGTGAACTCGACCGCCGCAGGAAATCGACGGGCGTCACATACGGCCTGTGGTTTTTTCTCAGTTGGCTCGGGATCCACAAATTCTATCTGGGCAGAATCGCGACCGGCGTCGCCTACGTCATCGCTCCGTGGGTCTTGATCATCCTGGTGGTATTTGGCGGCGTAATGGCTCACGAGAATATCGAAGGGGGCGCTCCGGCTGCGATGGTAGGCCTGCTCGGTTTGCTTGCCTACGGTGTATGGTGGGTCGTAGATTTGTTCACGATCCCGAGACAGGTGAACGCCTACAACGAAAACCTGGAACTCGAGATCATCGCTTCTCTGAACGCGAGGAAAAACGCGTCACCGGGTTTATCGCCGAATCCCACGAGGCCGAAATAAAAAGCGGAAGACTCACTTCCGCGCGTATTTCCTGCCCAGATTCTCCTCCCAGGCGAGGTAGCCCTCCATCGCGCGCCGGCCGATGTCGTAAGGCTTGAGCTGCACGTCCTTTGGCTGCTCATCCATACCCTCGCGGCCGGTTTCGAGGGGATACCCCGCTGATTGCCAGGCCGCCTTGCCGCCTACGAGATAGCCCGCCCTCCGGTAGCCGAGTCTTTGCAGAATGAGCGCGCTCAGGGCGGATTTTCGCCCGTCCTCACAAACGCACATCACGCGCGCTTTCTTATCCCCTACCCGCCCGGACGCCTCGTCTTCGAGCCGGCCCCTGGATATCCAGAGAGAACCCGGCAGATGGCCCCGCTCGTAGGAAGAGCTTAAATCCACGTCCAGAATCGCGCCGATTTTCCGGGCGCTCGCTTCCCCCGACGAATAGGCGCGAGTTTGCGCCCGCGCTTTTTCCAGAAGAAGAACCTCTCCCGCCCCCGCCGGGCTTTCTCCCGAAGACGCGGCGCTCGGCTTCTCGATCACTCCTCCCGCCGCCTGCCACGCGTTAAGGCCTCCCCTCAGCACGCTGACGTCGAGCCCCATCTGGCGGAGCCAATAGGCGGCCATGACGCCGCGCGCGTTCTTATCGCAATAGGTCACGATTTTACCCGAACGCACCGCGATCACCTCATCGGTGCGCTGCGCCGCCTGCCCGCCGGGGATGGAAATGGCCCCCGGAATATGGCCTCCCGAAAACTCGGGCGCGAGGCGCACGTCGAGCACGTAGAGCGTGCGGCTGTCGGCTTCCGCCTGAAGCGCGCGAAGCTCCTCGACCGAGATGAAGGGAATCCCCTCCTCTTCGGCTATTTGGGCTCCCAGCACCTCCCCGTGAGCGCGGCTTTGCTCTGATGGAGCCGGAATCTCGCTCGGTTTTCCTTCTTCGAGTTCCAAACCGGCCAGTATAATTCCCATCCCGCCGTTTTTCAGCGCGCGCGCGTGCGTGACTCCCAGGCGATGAAGCGCCTGCGTGCCGATGATGCTGCGGGTGCGGCCCGCGCAGTTGATGATGAGGGGGGTCTCTTCGTCCTGACTCAAATCCCATGCGTGGAGGATGAGTTCGCCTCCCGGCAGGCTCCGCCCCGTTGGGACGCAGAAGCGCTCGAATTCCACTTCGGTTCTCGTATCGAATATCCGCGGAGGCGTATCGCTCTCGATCAGCGCATAAAGCTCACGGGCCGTAATCTCAGGCACCGCGTTTTCCACGTGAATCCGCTCGCCGAAGTCCTTGCTCGGCACGTTCGTGCCGGAAGCCGTGGGAAATCCCTCAGCCTCCCACGCGCCCAATCCGCCATCCAGCACCGAGACGTCCGCGTAGCCGCATTCTTCCAATAACGACGCGACACGCCCAGCCCTAGGGCCACCCTCGTCCACGCAAACCACGGGCGTGGACTTCACGGGTACGAGGCGCGCGGCCAGGAACTCCACCGCGCCGCGCGGAGCATTCGTCGTCATGAAAATCTGTTTTTCGTGAAACTCCATCGGGTCGCGCACGTCGAGCACCGCGTGTGCGCGATCGCTCTCCATCCATTCCTTCAGTTTAACCGGGGATATTCTTTTCACCATATCTGCGAGTCCTTAGGTTGAGAATGCACACCATACGCCTAGCGGGAGGGAATGCCCGCCATGCGCCTGAATACCTCGATGATGGCCGCCGTATCCGCATCGGCGAGCCCGCCCAACTCGGCGGCCTGCAGCACCTGCTGGTGCACCGAACTGAGCAGCATGGGAGAGCCGAGTTTCTGGCCCTGCTCCAGCATGAGCCGCACGTCCTTGTGGTGTTGCTTGATGCGCGAGAGGGGATTGTCGTAATCCGCGTGAATCATACGCGGGCCGCGCTGGTCCATAGCCTTGCTGTAGGCCGCGCTGTCTTTGAGCACTTCGAGCAGTCCTTCCATCTCCAGGCCCGATTTCATGCCCAGAACGAGGCCCTCCGAGAGCGCCAGGCGCGTCAAGCCCAGCACGAGGTTGATGACGAGCTTCGTCCGCGCGCCCGTCCCGTTCGGCCCCATGTGGTGGATGGAGCGGGCGAATTCAGCCAGAATCGGCTTCGCCGCCTCGAAATCGCTCTCCTCGCCCCCGACGACGGAGACGATCTTCCCGTCGAGCACGTTGTTGCGCGAACCGCTCAGGCTCGCATCGAGAAAGCCGATGTTCTTTTTGCGAAGGTCTTTCCCGAGTTTTTCAGAATCATCGGGACTCGCCGTGGACGTATCGATGATGATGAGTCCGTCTCGCGCCACGCTCGCGATTCCCCCATCTCCCAGGCAGGTTTCGCGGACGACGTGGCTGTAGAGCAGGGAGATGATGACGAACTGCGCATCCTCCGCCGCCTCCGCCGCCGAGCCCGTGGGAGTGCCCCCGTTCTCGGCGAGCGAATCGAGCCTGCTCTGGTCGATGTCGAACCCCCGCACCCGGTGCCCCTCTTGCATCAGCTTCTGGCTCATGGCCGTTCCCATCAGACCCAGCCCTACGATTCCGATGTTCACACTCTCCGCCATCTCGTATCTCCAAACAGGCGAAACCCTCCCCGAAAAGGGGAGTCGTTTCACAAAATCAGAATTTGGGTCGCCCCTTGGGAGCGTACCCCGTCATCTCGATAAAGCCCACCCCCGTGAGACTATTTTCGACCGAAACGTCCTTGGCGAAAACGCCCCCTTCCCAATAGGTGATTCCCGTGCTGCCCGTAGACTCTATCTCCTGCGCGCGCGCATAGGGTTTCACCCGCAAACGAAGGCCGTGCGCCGGAACTCCGATCTCCCACCCCATGGGATAGACTCCGCCGCTTTTCTCGCTCTTCCAGCTACCGGCAGCCTTCAGGCTGAAATCCCCGAGGCGCAGATGTGTGGCGCGACCATCCGCCTCCACCAGCGTGCCGCTGCTCGTGGGTTCCACGCTCCCGTCTTTTCGTCTCAGAAGATATAACATCAAATCCCGGCCATCGGACAACTGGAGACTCACCCAATCCCACCCCACCTGATCTTTCGATAGCTGGTTCGAGCCGAACTCATGGTCCATCCAAGCCGATCCGCGCACGTCGAGACTTCGCCCCCCGATTGTGAGAACACCCTTAGCGAGAAACCGCGTGTATGAATAATAGTGAGAAGCGCGGCCAGTACCCGGGGCCTTCCGGCTCACGCCACCCTCTCCGTGAATCACGAGAGGTTTCTCGGATGTCAAATCGAGGCGCAGCTTCATCTCGGGCGTCGCCGCACTTATCCGGAAAGCGGATGGGCCTTTCTCACCCGCGCTTTCGGCGCGCCAATCGCGAAGCCAGACTTTAAGACCCCCATCCGACGCGCCCGCCTCCTCAAGAGCGCCCCGGCTGATTCGCTCTGAAAACCGGTGCTTCCCGCGCTTCACGTCCAGAACCGAGAAATGCCCGAAATACAGATTCCTGAGCGCCCAGCGGCTTTTAGACTTTCTGGGCGTTCCCGGCCGTAGCCCCACCCGGAAAAACGTGAGCATAAACGAGTATTTCTCTCCTCCCGCATCCTGGAAATTCCCCGAGAAATACCACCACTCCGTGCGGAACGCCTCGTGCGCGCCGTGGTCTCCGGGAAATTGATAGCGATAACCGGGGAGCGCCTGCCGCCAACTCGCAGGATGCGCGGGCGCAGCGCCCAGGATGAAGACGGCGGCCAGAAGAGGTGTGAATAATTTTTTCATTCCTCGCTCAACGCCTCACGAATGGGTATCCTCGCGGCGGCTCTCGCGGGGAGCCAACTCGCCGCCAGTGAGGCGAGAACCACCAGGAGAAGATAAGCCGCCATTTCCTTCCATGCGAAGATATACTGAATCGTCCAGCCGAAACTCAGCTTGTTGACGACAAAAATCAGGATGGCCGCCAGGCACACGCCGGCCGCAAGACCGACAAGCACGGAGAGAACGCCCAGAATGGCCGCCTCCCCCATGATGGTGGATACGATACCCTTTCGGTTTAATCCCATGGCGCGCAGCGCGCCTATTTCATGCACGCGCTCCAAAATGTTGGAACTCAAGCCCGTGGCCACGCCGAGCAGGGCCACCACGACGGCGATGAACTCCAGCGCATACGTGATGGCGAACGTCTGATCGAAGATGCTGAGTACGCGCTTTTTGAGACCGGCGTTCGAGATCAGCACCATGGTGGAATCCAGGACGTTTTCGAGCGATTTACGGACGTCTTCCGGCTGCGCATTTTTTTCGAGATATATCGCAAGGGAACTCAAGCGCTCATCGCCCCAATGTTTTTTCAGAAACTCGCGGTCCACCACGACGTAGCCGCCATCCGTGGTGTAATCGTAGTAAACGCCCGCCACCCGAACCGGGACTTCACCGCCCGGAGCCGGGAGGCGGAGGAGGTCTCCTTTTTTCACGCCGTAGAGGTTTGCGAAAGTTTCCGTGATAATCGCCTCACCGCGCACTCTCGCCTTGGTGAGCGTTTCTTTCGAGTCGCCGCCCACGAACAGCAACCGACCCCTTTCGGCCACGATGCGAAAATCCCCTCCCGCCAGGGTAATGCGCCTCCCGCGCCAGGGCAGGCGTATGGCCCGGAAGCCATCGACCGCCGCAACGCCTGAAACGCCCCGGATAGCAGAAAGCGCATTTTCGGAAATGCTCGCCTGAGAACCCTTGATGAACCGCGACGCCGGCGCGGCATAAAAATCCGCCTTGAGCGTCTGGTGGGTCCAGACTTCCACCGTGGCCCTGAAACTCTCTATCATGATGATGAGGCTCACCAGCATCGCCACGGCGACCGCAAGCGAGGAGAGCGTAACCCCGTTCCGGTAAGGGTGTCTTCCCAAACCATGCGCGGCGAGCCAGCCGTTTACGCTCCCGCCCAGAGTCCGCCGGACAACGAAGGAGCCGAACAAGACGACCGGCAGGCTTAAAAGCGCGGTGGCCAGAATGACCGCCGCCGCCGATAGATAGCCGGGCAGAGGGGTTCCTCGCGCCAGTGCCTGCAAATTCAGCCAGTAGGCGATGAAGGCGACGAGCAGGGCGCTCCCAACCAAAGCGGCGATGGCCGCAGGGCGTACTTCCAATTTTCCCCGCCCCTCCACGACGCCCTGGTGCGGAGTCTGGCGCGACGCCGCAATCGCCGGGAAAAGACCCGAAACGAGAGAAACCCCGACCCCCACGCCAAAGCCTGTGAGAAGCGTCTCCGGTCCCAAAAGAACATAGCGCACTTCTAAAAATGCGTACAGATTCCTGATCGTCTGGGAGATGAACGAAAGCGCGCCCTGGGCCATGAACACCCCCATCGCAACGCCCAGACACGAGCCCGCCACGCCGATGCAAAGCGCCTCCGCACCGTAGAGAAAGATAATCGCCTTGGACGTCATGCCCAGCGAGCGCAAGGTGGCGATTTCGCGCTTACGCCGTAACACAGAAGCCGACATCGTGTTGTAGATTAGAAAACAACCCACCAGGAGCGCGATGACGCTCAGCACCGTGAGGTTGAGTTGAAACGACGCCAGCATTTTCTCCACGTCACGTCCGCGACGCGCAGGCCGCGCAACCACCGCGCCGGGCGGCAGTAGATTCTGAATTTTTTCACGGACCGACGCGATTGCGTCTTCATCTTCTAAAATCAGATCGATCCGGTCCAGACGGCCGAAGCGCTCGAAGACCTCTTGCGCGACGCCGATATCCATAATAATGAGGCGGCCGTCCATCGATTTCGCCATGCCCTCGGGCTTCAGGACGCCCCGGACGCGCAAGCGCATTCTCCGCACGGCTTCGAGTTCGACGAAATCACCCGCCCCGACGCCCAGCGCATCCGCTACGCCCCGGGCGATGAACAAGCCCTGCGGGTCGGCGATGCGCGAGAGTATTTCTTCGCGCGAGTATTTATTCTCGAACGCATAGCCTCTGAAATCTTTATCCCCGAGTAAATCAAGCCCCAAAACCAGGGCGGCGCGCCCTTGCGACGGAGCGCCGCGCCGCCACCTGGCGCCTGAGCCGTCCACCCTTCTCACCCAAGCGTGTTGCTGGATGACGGGTGCTGCTCTTTTGACTTCCGCCATCGCCCGGAGCCGTAAAATCAACTCTTCATTCACGCCCAGACCACCCCCGGAAACTTCCAGTTGCGTCTTTCCGGAAATGGCCGTGAGGCTGTTCTCAAACGCCTGGGTGGCCGTCGTGTTCGCCAGCTTGATGGCGATGAACACGGCGACGCCCAAAGCCACACCCAACAGGGTGAGCAGCAGGCGGAACGGCTCTTCTTTCAGGCGACGCCAGGCGAGAAAGCGTAAGAGCGCAACAGTGGAACGCATCATCGCGCCGCCTCCAGGCGTCCATCGGTTATCCCGAGTCCCCGGGTGGCGTAGCGCAAAGGCATCTTGTCGTGGGTCGCCATGATGATCGTAAAACCATCTTCTTTGTGGAGTTCCGAGATGAGTTCCAGAACATTCCGTGAGTTCCCGGAGTCGAGATTTCCCGTCGGTTCATCGGCGAGAATGAGGCGGGGCTTGTGGATGATGGCGCGCGCGACGGCCACCCTTTGCATTTCGCCGCCGGAGAGTTGGCTCGGAAAGTGGCGCATGCGGTTCTCAAGCCCCACACGCGCCAGGGCGTTTTCGACCACCTCTTTGGCTTGCGCCCGTTTCTGGCCCTGAAGCACGAGGGGCAAGGCCACGTTTTCATACGCGGTCATCGTCGGCATGAGATGAAAAAACTGATGGATGAAACCCACCTCTTTCAGGCGAATCTCGCTCAAGCCCTCATCGCTGAGGCCCGATATGTCCCGTCCATCGAAAAAAATCTCGCCGCTCGAGGGAGTATCGACCGCGCCCATCAAGTGCAGAAACGTGCTCTTGCCGGACCCGCTCGGCCCTGAAACCGTGATAAACTCGCCCTGTTCCGCCCGGAAACTGACGTCTTTGAGCGCGTGGACGAGCGCGTCGCCCGCGGCGTAGGTTTTGGAGACCTCTTTCAACTCGACCAGAGGATGGCGCATACCTTTTCTCCAAACGCAAATTCCAGAAAATGAAGGAGTCTTCATCTTGTTCGAGTCGCTGCCCGCCGTTTTTCTCATCACCAAAGACTACGAGGCATCCCTTCGCTTTTATACCGAAACGCTGGGATTGAAAGAAGCGAGCCGGGCGAAAGACCACGTTCGCTATGAACTGGGAGGAACCTCGCTCATCATCCACGCGCCGATCCCGGATGAGGAGATGAGGAAATGGAATCTCGAACCCCTCCGGGAGCCCCGGGGTTCCGGCGTCGTGGTGACGCTCACGCCTGAGGACGTGGACCGCGCCTATGACGCGCTCACCGAAAAGGGGGCGGAGGTCATCTTCGCGCCCCGCGACGTCCCCTGGGGCGTGCGCATGTTCATGCTGAAGGACCCGAACGGGTTTTTGATCGAGGTCAGCAGGCCCCTTTCAGAGGGCTCAGGATAGGCCCTCGAACACCGATCTCTCATCGCCTCTCACCTCTTTCTGCGAGCGGGCGCAAACGAAGGATTCCTCGTAGTAGAGCCAGCGCCCCGTCATGCGGACGAACCACCAGAAGAAATTCCCGTTGATTTGGCTCTTGTGCGCGATGAGCGCGCGCCATTTGCGGCGAAGGTATCTGCGGATGTTCACGCGGGTGGTGATGAGCTCATCCGGCGTCCCGTATTTATCCTCCCTGAAGTCCGGATCATCGAGCGGTGTTTTTTGTCCGAAAAACCTCATCCAGCGCCAGGCGCGCAGCATCTTCGAGCGCGCCCACGCCGTGTGGTAGAACTTGGGGACCCGCCAGGCCTCTCGTCCGCTTTCGGGGAATCTGTCGGGGTCTGCGGCCGCTTCTATCGCCTCGGTCGTAACCTTGTTGGCCATCACGTGATCGGGGTGGCCGTATCCGCCCTGCTCGTTGTAGGTGACGACCACGTCCGGGCGATAGCGGCGTATGTAGCCCGCAATCTTTCCCACGACTTCATCTTCATCGGCGTTCTTGAACGCCTCGGGATGCCCGTTGCCCTCCCAGCCGTCCATGCCGGAGTCGCGGTAGCCCAGGGTGTGAACGCACGAGACGTTCAATATCTGCGCCGCCCGGGTGAGTTCTTCTCTTCTGATTTCCCCGAGCCTTTGCCTGTCGGCCTCGGAATCCGGGTCGAGATTCATGTCCAGATGCTTCATCTCGCCCATTTCGCCGTTGGTGCAGGTGATGAGTATGACGCGGTGGCCTTCCCGCGCGCTCTTGAGAATCAGACCGCCCGTACTGCTGCACTCATCGTCGGGGTGCGCGTGAACGATAAGAAGGGTGAAGGTTTTGGACATGGGTTCCAAGCGTTTAAAAACGCGAAAAAAAGGGCCGCCGGACGAACCCCGGCGGCCCTTTGGAGGCGACAATACTAGTGGTGCTCCCAGGTATCTCCCGAATTCAAGAGCGTGTCGATATCGCCCTCGCCTTTCGCCTGGGCCGCGGCGACCTGCTCGCCCATCAATTCCTCAAACGGCGGACGCTCCACCTTTCTCAGAACGCCCAGGGGCACGGGGCCGCCTTCGAGTTCGACCCGGCTCAGAATATGGGCGTAGCCGCCCGCTTCGTCATCCACGCGGTGGACGGTGACGTCGGGAGAATCGGCCTCCACCAGGCGGACCTTGTAATCGTTCAGGGAAATTCCCTTGCGGTCGTCCGCCGGGCCATAGAGGAGAGGCTGGCCGTCTTCGAGATAAACCACGTTTTGCTCTTTCAGGCCCTTTTCGGTGTACTTGTGCCACGCGCCGTCGTTGAACACGATGCAGTTCTGCAGCACCTCGAGCAGAGAGGTTCCCTCGTGGTTCGCCATCTCCTCGAACATCGCAGCCATGTGCTTCTGATCCCTGTCCGAGGTGCGGGCGACGAAGCTGCACTCCGCCCCCAGGGCCAGCGTCAGCGGGTGAAGCGGATAGTCCACAGAGCCGATGGGCGTGGATTTCGTGCGCGAGCCCATAAGCGAGGTGGGCGAATACTGGCCTTTGGTCAATCCGTAGACGCGGTTGTTGAAGAGAATAATCTTGACGCCCACGTTGCGGCGCATGGAGTGAATCAGATGGTTCCCGCCGATGCTCAGCGCATCGCCGTCGCCGCTGATGACCCAGACGGAGAGGTCCGGATTGCTCACCTTCACGCCGGTGGCGAATGCCGGCGCCCGCCCGTGAATGGTGTGGAAACCGAAGGTATCCATGTAATACGGAAACCGCGCCGCGCAGCCGATGCCGGAGACGAAAACGAACTTCTCGCGCGGAATATCGAGGTTCGGCAGCACCTTCTGCATCTGGGCGAGAATCGCGTAGTCTCCGCAACCCGGGCACCAGCGTACGACTTGGTCGGACTGAAAATCCTTGCGGGTGAGGCCCAACCCACCGCCGTTCTTGGCTGTCGTTGTAGACATTTAGAGTAACTCCTCAATCTTGGTAATCAGTTCGCCGACCTTGAAGGGCTTTCCTTGTATTTTATTGAAGCTGATCGTGTCGACCAGATACTGGTAGCGGAGCATTTTGGAGAGTTGCCCGAGGTTCAGCTCGGGGATGAGAATTTTTTCGAAACCGCTCATCACTTCTTCCAGATTCGCCGGGAAGGGGTTGAGGTGCCGGAGGTGAACCTGGGATACGGAGGCGCCGCGGGCTTGTAGAGCCTCCATCGCCGCCGTGATGGCGCCGAAGGTTCCACCCCAGCCGATGACGAGAACCTTGCCGCTCTCCTCGCCGATGACCTCTACGGGCGGGATGTCCTTCGCGATGCCCGCAATCTTCGCGTCTCGCGTGCGCACCATGAACTCGTGGTTCTCGGGCTCGTAGTTGACGTTGCCGGTCCCGTCCTCTTTTTCGATTCCACCGATTCTGTGCTCGAGCCCAGGCGTACCGGGAATCGCCCACGGACGGGCCAGCGTTTCGGGGTCCCGCTGGTAGGGCAGGAAGTCCTCCGGGTCCGTTCGGAAGAACACCGGCATCTCGGGAATATCCTCCGCCTTGGGCAGCAGCCAGGGTTCTGAGCCGTTGGCCAGATAACCGTCGCTCAAAACCACCACGGGCGTCATGTATTTCACCGCCAGGCGGCACGCTTCTATCGCCGTCCAGAAGCAATCCCCCGGCGTGGCCGCCGCCACGACCGGCAGCGGGCTTTCGCTGTTGCGCCCGAACATCACCTGAAGAAGGTCGGCCTGCTCGGTCTTCGTGGGAAGGCCCGTGCTCGGGCCGCCGCGCTGGATGTTGGCGATGACCATGGGGAGTTCCGTCATCACGCCCAGCCCCATGGCTTCGGCCTTCAGGGCGATTCCGGGACCACTCGAGCAACTCACGCCGAGCGAACCGGTGAAGGAAGCGCCCAGAGCGGCGGAGACGGCCGCGATTTCATCTTCCGCCTGGAAGGTCTGCACACCGAAATTCTTATGGCGGGAGAGTTCGTGGAGAACGTCGCTGGCCGGCGTTATCGGATAGGCGCCCCAGAAAAGGTTGATCCCCATCTTCTTCGTCGCCGCGATGAAGCCGAAGGCCAGGGCGACGTTGCCCGAGATGTTCCTGTATTTGCCGGGCGGATAGGTCGCCTCGCGCACGATGTAGTTGCTGGTGAAGACCTCGGTGTTCTCACCGAAGAAATAGCCCGCCTCGAGAGCGCGCGTGTTGGCTTGCACGAACTCGGGGCGTTTTCCGAATTTCTCCTCGATCCACTGCTTGGTCGGCTCGAGGGGGCGCGAATACATCCAGAACATCAGACCCAGCGCGAAGAAGTTCTTGCACCGATCCGCCAGGTTGGACTGAAGCTCCATGTCTTCGAGCGCCCGGCGCGTCATGGAGGTGATCTTCACCTCGTGGACATCATAGTTGCTCTTGAACTCCTCATCCTCGAGGGGGTTCGACGCATAGCCCGCCTTGTCGAGATTCTTCGGACCGAAGTTGTCGACGTTGGCGATGATGATGCCACCACTCTTCAAATCGATGAGACTCGTCTTGAGCGCGGCGGGGTTCATCGCCACCAGAACGTCCACGGCGTCGCCCGGCGTATGAATGTCCTTGCTCGAGAAATTGATCTGGAACCCGCTCACTCCGGCGAGGGTTCCGATTGGTGCGCGAATCTCGGCGGGAAAGTCCGGAAACGTGCTCAAATCATTCCCGGCAATGGCCGCCGCGTTCGTAAACCTGTCTCCCGTGAGCTGCATTCCGTCGCCGGAGTCGCCCGCAAAGCGAATCGCCACCGTTTCGAGTTCAACTAACTGCTTCTCAGCCCCGTTTTTACCTGAAGACTCAGCCATCGTTTTTGATGTCCTTTAATTGGATTGACTTGGTGTCGGAAAATACGTGGAGGGTTTTATTGAGTGCTGGAAACCGTATGTTGTGCATATCTTTTTTGAGTATGTCCATTGCGAGTCCGAGTGGCGATTCATCGACTAACCAGCCGAGCGCAAATTATGCTTAAATCAATCCAAGCCGTCAACGTAAAATCAAGGTTTTTTACAAAAAAAACAAATACATCAACGAGCCCGCGAGCCATCGAGGCCCAAATCCTCAGCCGCGCCCTGCATGGCTTCCAGCGTGAAGGCGATATGCTCCTCTAAAGGCACCCCCAGTTCGGAGGCTCCCGTCTCCACGTCCTCGCGATTCACGCCCTTGGCGAAAGCCTTGTCCTTCCATTTTTTTCGGATGCTTCTCGGCTTTACCTGGCGAACGTCTTTCGCCGGATTCACCAGGGCAACGGCGGTGATGAGGCCCACCAGTTCATCCACGGCGAAAAGCGCTTGAGCCAAGCGCGTTTCCCGGGGAACGTCGAGATACTGCGCATGTCCCAGAATGGCCTGTATCATTTCCTCGGGATAGCCCGCCTCACGGAGCACCGCGCAGCCGGTCTCGGGGTGCTCTTCGGGCGATGGATGCTTCTCGTAATCCATGTCGTGCAGCAGGCCGGTGACGCCCCAGAGCGCCTCGTCTTCTCCGAATTTCTTCGCATAGGCGCACAGAGCGGCTTCCACCGCCCGGGCATGCGCTCTCAAGCCTGGGCTTTTCGTCCATTCGAATAAAAGCGCCTCGGCGCTCGGGCGATCCAGTTCCACACTCAACTCCCTTCCCTCACGATCACCAAACAGATGACGAGCCAACTGCTCTCGCTGTTATTAAACCTTGCGCTTCGGAGCGTTTCTGTCAAGGCGCGCAGCCTCGCTCGCAGCGGTTTGGTTGTGGTACATATCCCAAAAAGATATTTTCCAATGAAATTTCGTGCACCCAAAGAATTTTTCAGGGAGAAAAACATGCTCTACAACAGAGAACGCGCGCTGGAACTGATGAGAGAACACGACGTGGTGGCCATGATCGGCACGACGCTCGAGAACGTCACCTATCTGACGGGCCACATCGGCTGGGCGCAGCGGGTCTACCGGGCGCGGAAAAGCTATTCCGTGATCACCAACAACCCCGGCGCCGGCGCCGACCTCATCATGAACCGCGCGGACAACACCTACTACGCCGCCTATGGCGGACACTCGGAGAACGTCTACGTCTGGGGAGGACAGGCGAACCACATCGAGCCGGAAGGGTATGAGCCGCATGACGATGAAATGAGGCGCTACCGGGAACTTCATGCGAGCGGAGGCAAGCACGCGACCCTTCTCGACGGGCTCCTCGCCGCGCTTAAGGATCGGGGCATCACATCCGGCAGAATCGCCCTGGATGAAGAAGGCTGTCCAGACAGCCTGTTCGCCACATTGCAAGAGAAACTCCCCGATTGTGAATTCATTCCGGGTTCGGGCCTGTTCCTGATGACGCGACTCGTCAAGACGGCGGATGAACTCGACCGCCTGCGCGAGGCGGCCCAGGTGAACGAAGACGCCATCTCCGAGGTGTTCGACTTCGTGCGCGAGGGCGTGAGCGAGCGCGAGGTGGCCGAGGTCTGGCGTCAGGAGGTGGCCCGGCCCGGCGGCATGTGGCACTGGTTTCATTTCAACAGCGGCCCGAGGGGCGTCTTCATCTTTCCCCCCACCGACAGAAAACTCCAAAAGGGCGACACCTTCATGTTCGACGCGGGGCTCTTTCATAGAAACTACAACGCCGACACGGGAAGCTGCGGCTCCATCGGCGAGCCGAGCGCGCGCGTGCAGCGCGAATGGAAGGGGATCGAAGAGGGATTTCACGAATGCCTGGAGGTGATAAAGGCCGGCTGCACGGGCAACCAGATATATCAGGCCCTGGTAAAGGGAATCCAGTCGCGCTTTCCCGAGTTCGACGCACCCTTCGCCGGCCACACGATAGGCCTCGAAGCGAGGGAGTTCCCCTTCATCCTGGGTCCTGAATCGAAGCACAACCAGCCGTTCTACCCGGAATCCTCCGAGATTCCTTTCCCCGTCGATTCGGTAATCAACATCGAGGCGCCTATCGGCACGTTCGGCGTCGGGGGATACCAGATCGAATACTCGGTCGTCGTGAAGGAAAACGGCTGGGAGATGCTTATCCCCCAGGACAGGAGCTTCCGGGTCATCGACGCATGATTTGAGTACGCGGGGCTCGTTTCACGACCGCGGGTTTGAAGATGGCGTCTCGAACAGTGAGTGAACCGTTTTTGCGTCAGAGATCCGCCGACGCAAGGACTCGATGTATCAACAAATATCCCGTATTGACCCGAACGAAAAAATAAGGTGAGATGGGCGGGTCGCCACCTTTCTCTCTTTCGTGGAGAATGCCGATGCCCGATCATCCCGACTTTTTGCCGAGACGCGATTTTCTCCGAAAAAGCGCCTTCGCCGGTCTCGGCGCAGGACTCCTGCCCCTCGCGCGCGCCATGGATGCGGACGCCGCGCAGAACCGGGTTCGCCGCTACGTCACTCTGGGCAAAACGGATATCAAGATGTCCGATATTTCATTCGGCGGCAGCCGATTGGGCGCAGGCGAGGAAGACCTCGTTCTCCACGCCCTCGATTCAGGGATCAACTACTTCGACACCGCAGAGAGCTACTCCTGGGGAGAATCCGAGACCACCATCGGCCGCGCGCTCAAGGGAAAACGCCACAAGGTCTACCTCACCTCCAAGACGCATACGAGCTCCACGGACAAAAAAGAGTCGATGATGCGCTCGCTCGAACAAAGCCTGCAAAAACTCCAGACCGATTACGTGGACGTTTATTTCAACCACGCGGTGAACGACGTGGACAGGATGAAGAACCCCGAATGGGGCGAGTTCGTGGCGCTTGCGAAAAAACAGGGGAAAATCCAGTATTCCGGCATGTCCGGCCATGCGGGCAATCTGATCGAGTGCCTCGATTACTGTATCGACAACAGCGCGGTGGACGTATTCCTGGTGGCGTACAATTTCGGCCAGGACCCGGCCTTCTACCAGAGATTCACGCGCGGTTTCGATTTCATCGCCAGATTCCCGAAACTGCCCGGGGTCCTCGCAAGGGCGAAGGCCAAGGGCATCGGCGTCGTCGCCATGAAAACGCTCATGGGCGCGCGCCTAAACGACATGCGGCTCTATGAGAAAGGAGGCGCCACCTATTCGCAGGCCGCCTTCCGCTGGGTGCTCTCGAACCCCAACGTGGACTCCCTCATCATCTCGATGACGAGCAAGGATAACATCACCGAGTTCGTGGGCGGCTCGGGCTGGAAGAAGATATCGCGCCGCGAGGTGCCGATCCTCAAAAAATACGCGCGGCTCAACGGAACGTCCTACTGCCGCCATGCGTGCAACGATTGTGAGGGCGCGTGTCCGGAGAACGTCCCCATCGCGGACGTGCTCCGCACCCGCATGTATGCGACGGACTATGAGGACATGCGTTTCGCCAAAGCCGAGTACTCCCTCCTGGGCGCGGGCGCATCGGCATGTCTCACCTGCACCCACCAAAGCTGCGCCGGCGCTTGTACGCACGGGCTGCCCATCGAGAAGATGACTGCGCCGACGCACAAACTTCTCACGACCTAGACCGGATCGCGGCGCTGACCTCGTGGAAACCGCCCGGGGCCTCATTGCGCATGGCCGCCTTTCGACATCACGGGAGAGAAAACCCATCGACATCGTCATCACGGGCGCGAACGGCGCTGTCGGCAAAGCGCTCATCGAGCGTCTCGGGATGGATTCGTCCATCACGCCGACTCGCCTGCGGGCGCTCGTCCGGGACTTGAGCCGAAGCGAGAACCTGCGCGATCTGCCCGCTGAATTGATACAGGTGGACTACGACGACCCCGAAAGCCTCAGCCGCGCCGTGGAAGGTGCTGACTGCGTGGCGCATCTGGCGGGTTCCCTGGTTCCGAGAGCGGGGGATTCCCTCCTTCAGGCGAATCTGATCACCACGAAAAACCTCGTGGAAGCGGGCATCGCCTGTGGCGTGAAATCCTTCGTATATTTAAGTTTTCCGGGCGCGGATTCTGAGTCAGAAAACGAGTATTTGCGCACGAAAGGCCAGGCGGAAGATTTGATTGCAGAGAATTTCGGGTCGGGCGCCATTTTTCGCGTGCCCATGATACTGGGGCCCGACACACAGGCCACGAATCAGATAAGAAGACTGCTCGCCTCCTCGATAGTCCCCCTCGTGGCGGGAGGCGCGGTGCGCGTTCAGCCGATATATCTGGGCGACGTTCTGAGTGCGGTTGAGTGGGCGCTCCTTCATCCCGAGACGCCGCTTACGCGAATGAACCTCGTGGGGCCGGATACCCTGCTCTATTCCGAACTCCTGGTGCGCGCCGGGCGGAGGCTCGGGAAACGACCCCGCATCCTGACGATCCCCAGAGGGCCGGCACGCGCCGCTTCGAGCATCATCAGCCGGCTCTCTCCCTCCTCCGCCATGAGCCGCACCGTATTCGACATCATATTCTACGAGCATCTGTGTCGTGATGAGGAGGCCCGAAGCGCCACCGCCATCACATGCACCTGCGTCGATGAAACTCTGGACCTCTCGCTGCCGCGTCACGAATAATCTCTGCGCCTTCAAGGAGTTTCGTTTTGGAACAAGACACGAGCCCGCATCCATCAGGCAAAGCCCGGCAACTCATCCCCATCGGGCTGACGGTGGTGATATTCCTCATCATCTTCTGGCGAATCCCCTTTCACGAGTTCGTCCTCGCCATATCGAAGGCGAGGCTCGCACCCTTCCTCGTGCTGATGGCGTGTTTTTCGATCTGTTTTTTCCTGATGGACACCTTCGTCTTAAGCAAAATGATTCGCTGGTTCCACGGCCCGCTCAACTTCCGGACGCTGCTGCCCGTGCGCGCCGTCACCTACGTCGTTTCCATCATTAACACCCAACTCGCCCAGGTGGCGCTGGCGCTTTATTTTCACCGCAGGTTCCAGACCCCGCTCGCCGAAATCACGAGCACCGTCGCCATGCTCATCCTGCTCGAAGTCACGAACCTGATCTCGTTCGCCACGGTCGGCGTCATCGCCTTTCCAGGCGGCGCACCGCTCATCCTCATCACTCTGCCCTTGGGACTCGGGTGTTTCTGGATTTTCATCACCCAGGTGGCGCGAGGCGGTCTGGGCGTCATCGGAGAAAAAATAGGAGGCCACACCCTGCTCAACACTTTCAGGGCGGTCCGCTTCAGGCAGGGTCTCCTGGTCCTCGCGCTCAAGGGCTCCGTTTTTCTGCTCTCCCTGTTCGTGCACAAATACGCCCTGACGCTCTTCGGGATGGACATACCGCTGCTGCGGCTTCTGACGTTCCTGCCGCTCGTCTTCATGATAGGGGCGCTTCCGGTGACGGTGGCGCACCTGGGCACCTCCCAGGCGGCATGGATATTCTTTTTCAAGGACTACGCTCCCGAAGCGGACCTGCTCGCCTACAGCCTCGTCTCCCATCTCACGTTCATGCTGGCGAACGGGACGATCGGCCTATTGTTCATGCCGAAAGCGTATGCGGATCTGTTCGGAAAGAAACGGACTGCCTAAAGGCGTCGGTGGGCCGGGAGCGCGTTTCGGATGAGCAAATATAAGGCGTAGAGAAAAACCAGGCGGCCGAGCCAGGGCAGGACGGGCTTAAGCCAGACCCAAGAGAAGGCCGTCTCGAAAACGACGCCGCCCACCAGTGCGTAAAAAAAGACCCCCGCCCACCTGCCCGCCACATCCTCGGGCAAGGAATCGCCCGCGCTCCCGGCCCCGCCCCGGCAGCGCCACAAGAACTGCGCACCCAACGCCAAGACGCCCAGGGGCGCCCAGGGGCCGACCCGCCCCGCACAGGCGGCAGCCGAAAGCGCCGACGCGTTGAAGGCGACATCTGAAAAAGCGTCCACCTGTCCCCAAAAATAACGCACGGCGCCTGCGCGCCTCGCCAAGGGGCCGTCAGCCAAATCGCTCAAGACCGCGTAGGCGTAAACGGCGATGAGCAAAATACGCCACCTAAGGTCGGGAGCGGACTCTAAGCGAAAGAAAACCCATAAGAAGGCAGGAATCGCCAGTATGCGCGCGAGTGTGAGAGCTCTTGCCAGGCACGCGAGCTTCGGCTTGATAAAGCTTCCCTCCGTCATCCGGCCTCCTCCCAAGCCTCGAGCCGCGCGAAAACGTGAAAAATCGGGATCACCCTGCCTCAATTGACACGCCCGCCGCAAAGTTCTAGTAATGGACTATCAAAGCCACGTTACGAGAAACGTGTTTCATAAGAAGTGAGGATTCTTCATGCCCAAGTATGCAATGGCGATCGACCTCGAATCCTGCATCGGATGTCATGCTTGCACAATCGCGTGTAAATCTGAACACGATATTCCCATCGGCGTCTGGCGATGCTGGGTGAAAGAAGTCGAGAAAGGCGTCTTTCCGAGCACCAGAAGGGAATTTCTACCCGTCCTGTGCAACCAATGCGACGACGCGCCGTGTCAGAACATTTGCCCGACGAAAGCGCTCTTCAGGCGCAGCGACGGAATCGTGGACCTGGACCCGGACTGGTGCATCGGGTGTAAATCCTGCATCGCCGCCTGTCCGTATGATCAGCTCTTCATCGATCCGAACACGATGACGGCGGAGAAATGCAATTTCTGCGCGAACCGCCTCGAAGTGGGCCTGGAGCCCGCCTGCGTGGTGGTCTGTCCCACGCAGTGCCGCGTGTTCGGCGACGTGGAGGATGCGGATTCGAAGATATCGAAACTCACCACGCAGCGCCCCTACCAGGTGAGAAAGCCCGAATACAACACGGCGCCCAACATCTATTACATGGAGGGCAGCCGCCAACTCTTAGATCCCACGGAAGCGGGCCAGTCGGGCATCTACAAGCAGGGCGAGATGGACATGGAAAGAGAAGACGTCGTACCCGAGTGGGAGAACAAGCCAGGCGATAGCCGCACCGTTTACGACACCTTCCACGAGGTTCCCTGGGAGACGAAGATCATCACCTATCTGCTGACCAAGGGCGCGAGCACCGGTCTTCTGGTCATCAGCCTGTTTCTGTGGGCGTTCGGCTTCAAAAGTTCGCTGTTCTCTTTCTGGATGCCCGCACTGAGCGGAATCCTTCTGGCCGCCACGGGAGCGGTGCTCGTCACCGACCTCAAGCGGCCCGAGCGGTTCTACTACATTATGCTCCGCTCGAACTGGGGCAGTTGGATGGCGTGGGGCACGTGGTTCATCGCGCTCGACGGCGTCCTCACCCTCTTCTGGGTGCTGGGAGCGATATTCGGCGCGACGGGCTTCATGGGCCTCATTCTCTGGCCCACCATCCTGATGGGCGTGCTCTCCTCGATATACACCGGCTTTTTCTTCGCCCAGGCCTCGGCGCGCGACCTGTGGAAAGGAAGCGAGAACACCCTCGACATCGGGGTGCAATCGGGTCTCAAGGGCGCGGCTATCCTGCTTCTCTTCGCCACGCTTTTCCCCATCGAGAACCAGGCGTCCGTCCTGAGCATTCTGGGAGGGCTGCTCGCCGTTCTCATACTGCTGCACCTGAGCATCCTGGTGTTCTCGATTCTCGTGCATCGTTTCGGCTCCGTGGCGCATGAGCGGGCGATCCACCTGCTGACGAGCGGGCCGTTCAAGAACGATTTCTGGGGAGGCGCCGTCATCGTGGGATGCCTCGTCCCCCTGCTTCTGCTTTGGGCGGGCGGCTTCGGCGGCTTCGGCGCGGTGCTGGCCGGTATCATGGCCATGGCGGGCGCGTATCTTTGGGACAAAATCTGGGTGAAGGCCGGACAGGCCATTCCCCTTTCGTAATCCGGGAGTTTCAAGAACATGAGCACAAGCCATCTTCAAGCCGGCAAGGGCGCGCGGGACATCGCTTCTTTAGGCCGCCCCGATCTGCTGACCAAAGCCCCGCCCGCGGCCCCCGCAGGCCAACTGAACTACACCAACACGAATGGGGCTCTCACTTCCTACCCGAGTCCCGACAAATGGGACAACTGGACGGAATACGAAAGCACCAAATGGCCGCAGAAAGTGGCGAGAAACTACGCGCTGGTTCCGACGCTTTGCTTCAACTGCGAGGCGGGATGCGGGCTTCTGGCCTACGTCGACAAGGACGACATGAAGATCAGAAAAATCGAGGGGAATCCCCTCCACCCCGCCTCGCGCGGGCGAAACTGCGCCAAGGGATGGGTGACGCTCAACCAGGTGTACGACCCCGACCGTATCTTCTACCCCCTGAAGCGGGTGGGCGAGCGCGGCGAGGGCAAGTGGGAGCGCGTGAGTTGGGACGAGGCGCTCGACGACATCGCCGGGCGCATCAGAAAGGCGATTCAGGAAGAGCGGCGCAACGGAGTCATCTACCACGTGGGACGCCCCGGCGAGGACGGCTACATGTTCAAGACCCTCGCCGGCTGGGGCGTGGACGGCCACAACAGCCACACGAACGTGTGCAGCTCCTCGGCCCGCATCGGGCAGTTCCTCTGGAACGGGTCGGACAGGCCTTCTCCCGATTTCACCAACGCAGACGCCATTTTGCTGATCAGCAGCCACCTGGACACCGGCCACTACTACAACCCCTCGGCCCAGCGCATCATCGAGGCGCAAACGAGCGGGGCGAAGCTCATCGTGATAGACCCCAGACTCTCCAACACGGCGGCGAAGGCCGACTACTGGCTGCCCGCCTACAGCGGAACCGAGAGCGCTATCCTGCTCGCCATTGCGCGCTACCTGCTGGATACGGAGCAGTTCGACGCGCAGTTCGTCGAGGAGTGGATGAACTGGACCGAGTACATGCGGACAGTTCACCCCGATGAAGAGGCGAGCTTCGATAACTTCATCGAGAAGCTTAAACAAGAATACGCGGAGTTCACCTTCGAGTACGCGGCGGAGGAGACGGGCGTTTCCGTCGACCTCATCGCGGAAGTCGCCCAGGTCGTCGCCCGCGCCGGGAGCCGCCTCTGCATCCACGTCTGGCGCGCGGCCGCCACCGGCAACCTGCACGGCTGGCAGGTGGCGCGGTGTCTGCACTTCCTGCCCTCGCTGACGGGCGCGGTGGGCACGGTGGGCGGAACCCATCTGGCGAGCACGCACAAATTCGTGCCCAAACACCCCAACCCCGCTCCGGGACCCAAAGACTGGAACGAACTCCTCTTTCCCCGGGAATACCCCCTCGCCTTTTTCGAGATGAGCTTTCTGATGCCCCACCTCGTGAAGGACAAGGGCCACAGCGTCGACGTCTATTTCACGCGGGTCTACAACCCGGTGTGGACGAACCCCGACGGCTTCATGTGGGTGGAGATGCTCAAAGACCACGACAAGATAGGCTGCCACGTGGCGCTCACCCCCACCTGGAGCGAAACGGCTTGGTTCGCGGACTACATTCTGCCCATGGGCAACGCGACGGAGCGTCACGACAACCAGAGCCAGGAGACCCACCCCACGAAATGGGTGGGCTTCCGCCAACCCGTTTTAAGGGCCTTGCGCGAAAAGATGGGCGAGACGTTCGAAACTACGCGCGAAACGAACCCCGGCGAAGTGTGGGAAGAAGACGAACTCCACATCGAACTCTCCTGGCGGATAGACCCCGACGGCTCGCTCGGCATCCGGCAGTATTTCGAGAGTCCCTACAGGCCGGGCGAGAAGATTACGGTGAACGAATACTACCAGTGGATGTTCGAAAACGGCGTTCCGGGATTGCCCGAGGCCGCCGAGAAGGAAGGACTCACAGCGCTGGAATACATGCGCAAATACGGCGTCTTCGCGGTGCAGGAAAACGTATACGAACCCCACATGCACGAGATATCAGAAGAAGCCATGCACGACGCCCATGTGGATGAGGCGACGGGCTCGGTCTGGAAAGACGGCGCGCTCATCGGCAACATGAGCCGGGGCAAGGCGAGGGAGGGCTTCCACACGCCGTCTAAAAAACTCGAGTTCTACAGCCCGACCATGGCGGCCTGGAACTGGGCCGATGAGGCGATACCCAAATACATGAAGACCCACGTCTACTGGCGCGACATGGAACGGGGGAACAACGAGTTCGACCTGCTGCCGAACTATCGCCTCGCCACCCTCATCCACACGCGCTCGGCCGTGAAGTGGCTTTATGAGATCACCCACAACAACCCGCTGTGGATACACACCGACGACGCCAAACGCCTCGGATTGAGCACGGGCGACCTCACAAAAATAGAGACAGAGATAGGCCATTTCGTCACCAGATGCTGGGTGACGGAGGGCTTGAGGCCCGGCATCGTCGCCATGGCGCATCACCTGGGCCGCTGGCGCCTGAGCGAAGACCAGGGAGCGCCCAAGATCGCCTCCGCCGTCGTGCGTCTCGATGAGAAGGGTGATGGGGAATACACCATGCGCCAGATCCACGGCGTCCAGCCCTTCAAGAGTGACGACCCGGACACGGAGCGCATCTGGTGGCGCGAGGTGGGCGTGAACCAGAACCTCACCTTCCCGGTCAACCCCGATCCGGTGAGCGGAATGCACTGCTGGCACCAGAAGGTGCGGGTCACGAAAGCGGGGGCGGTGGATCGCTACGGCGACATCAGCGTCGATACGAAGAAGAGTTTCGAGCACTACAAGAAATGGCTCGAGATGACGAAGCCCGCACCCGGCCCCGACAACCTCAGGCGCCCGCTGTGGTTCGCCCGGCCCAACAAGCCCCAGGCCGAGGCCTACACCATCTCCGAATGAGTCTTTCCTGGAAGCGCCGCGCCTCACACGCTGAAAACGCCGAGCAGGCGAGGCTCCGCGCGCAACTCTACCGGGTTCAGGCGCGGGCGATGCTCGACCCGCTCGACTCGGAACTCGCCGCGTTCTTACAAGAGAACTACCCGTTCCTGTTCCCGGAAAAATTCGAGGTCACGGAAGAAACCCTCAAAAAACTCCGGGTCGATTTTACGAACCTGTTCGTGCTCTCCTCTCCTCCCTACGAAGCCGCCCTCGTGGATGAAAGCGGACACCTGAATTCGAAGGCGACGGACGCGGTGGCCGATTTCTACCGGGCCTGCGGCTACAACCCCGGACGGGGCAGCGCGGGTCTCGCCCACCCCAGCGTCCTGGCGATGGATCACTTGAGCGTGGAGCTGGAATTCCTGGCCCGGCTCGCCACCGAAGAAGCGGACGCCTGGGAGGACGGGAGCGCCGACCTCGCGCGGGAGAAACTATCCCTTAGCGCGCGGTTCATGGATGAGCACTTCATGCGCTGGATGCCCGTCTATACGTCGAGCATGGAAGAAGACGCGGAAACGCATCTGTACCGCGAACTCGCCAAATGGATACGCGAATTCGCCTTCTCGGACAGAAAATACATCGCCAAAGCGCTCTAGCGCATAGGCGGCGATTATTTCTCCATGATTCGGATTTTCTTCTCAACACTTGTGACGACTAGGAAACATCCTCGTTCATGGCGCGCGCCCATTTCCGGGCTTGCGAGAGGTGGCGTCTGAGCGCGCGCGTTTTCCTGGACCAATCGCGCCACGCGGCCTTGGACGGCGGGCACGCCTTCGTCCAGGCGCGGTACAGGGCAAGGTTCTCCCCCGCAATGTCATCGATGCGCCCGAGCAGTTCCTGAACCCGGCCGTCCGAACCCGCCTCGCGAAAAAGATTTTCCAGCATTCTGGCGCGGTTCTGGACGCCCGCGCGCAGTCCCATCTCCAAGGCCAGGCCGCGAATGCGACTCCGCGTGAGGAATATGCCCGAGCGGGCGGGCGTCACGAGAAAAGCGGACAACTCGTGCAGGTTTCCGCCTTCGAATGTTCGGGTGATGTCGGAACTCATAGCGCGCCCATATTACGCCAAAATGAAATATATGCCATCGCGCCGTGCGCTTTTCCGCGAATCCGGCGCGCCGGGGCCTGGTGATTTCCCGGGGGAAAATGCCCATTCGCCGCCCATCCAGGAGAATATCGGCGCGAAAACCCGATTCGTTATGACAGGTCGCCCCCCTTCGTGCTATGAGAAAGGAAAACGCGCCCCGTGCAGAGGCTGCCCTACGAGGGATATCTCTTGCGTGGGAGAGCCTTAAATTTCCTGTTTTCGCCCATGCTGATTTCACCTTATGGATGATCCCGTTTCTTTAGAAGAAAACGCCGATTTCGCCATTATCCTCGTGCGCCCGAGGGGTGCGGGCAACGTGGGCGCCATCGCGCGCGTCATGTCGCACTTCGGCCTATCGGACCTGCGCCTCGTCTCGCCGCAATGCGACGTCAAAAGCGTGGAGACCCGCTCGATGGCCATGAACGCGCAACCCTTGCTGGCGGGAGCGGAGCATTTCGCGAGCCTGCGCGAGGCCTCTCACGATTGCGGCTGGCTGGTGGGCACCTCGAGGCGTCTGGGCAGAAAGCGACAGCCCACCATGCGCCCGCGTGAGGACGCGGGCGCTCTGCTCGCGCGCGCATCGACCATGAAAGTCGGCTTGGTGTTCGGGCAGGAGGACAAGGGCCTGTTCACGGAGGAGTTGAGCCTCTGCCAGGAGAAACTCCTCATCCCGGCGCTGCCCAGCGGTGAATCGTTCAACCTCTCCCAAGCCGTCCTGATCGTCCTTTGGGAGCTTTTCAGCCAAAACCAGGCGAACAATCCCGCCCGAGAGAGCGACGCGAAGCCGGAGTACGCGAATGAATATGAACCCGCATCGCGCGAGGAAATCGAAGGGCTGGTGGATCATCTGCTCGAATCCATGGAACAGATAGGTTTCATCCCCCATAACGACCCGAATCGCGTGGCCCGGACTTTCAGGAAAATGCTCGACAGACTGGGGCCGGACGAGAGAGAGGTTCGGGTGATGCGGGGCGTGCTGCGCCAAGCGATTTGGAAACTCTTTCATCCGGGGGAAAAAGACGGGTCTCGAGAATCCATCGTCTCCTCTCGCCCGGATGAAGCGGATGAAGAAGGCTAGCTCCGGGCGCTGTACCGGGAGAAATCGATTCGGGGTATGTGACGCATGAAACTCGATGAATTCGACTATCACCTGCCCCGGAATCTCATCGCCCGATACCCGCCTCCGAACCGCGAAGACGCGAGGCTGCTCTACCTGCCCAAGGCGGATGAAACGCTCGGGCATCTCCTGATCACCGACCTGCCGCACTATCTCCGACCCGGAGATCTGATTGTCCTGAACGACACGAAGGTCAATCCCTGGAGAATTCACGGCAAGCGCAAGAGCGGCGGGCGGGTGGAAGCCCTCTTGCTCAAACAACTCTCTCCCGGAAAATTTCGCGCCATGCTGCGCGCCAACCGCCCGCTGGCGGAGGGTGAAACCATCGTTTTTGACGAGGGGCGCCACGCCACGCTAGGGCCGCAGGGCCGGGAAAGAGAACTCGAATTCTCCTCTCCCGATGATCTTGATGATTGGCTGGAATCTTTCGGGGAGATGCCGATTCCGCCCTATCTGGGCAGAAGCGCCGAGGCGATCGACAAGGAGCGCTACCAAACCGTTTTCGCCCGAAACCCGGGGGCGGCCGCCGCCCCGACGGCGGGCCTGCACTTGAGCGAAAAGATAATGGAAACCATTTCGGCCGCCGGCGCCCGCATCGCCAGGATCACCCTCCATGTGGGAGCCGGGACGTTCCGGCCCGTTCAGACGGAAAAAATCGAAGAACACGAGATGGACGCGGAAAACTACTTTTTACCGGAAGAAGCCGTCGCCTCGATTCATGAGGCCAAAACGAGCGGCGGCCGCATCCTGGCCGTGGGAACGACGGTGGTCCGAGCTTTGGAATCCGCGTATATCGAGGCGACCGCGCGCGGCCAATCCCTACAGCCGGGGGAATTCAGCACCCGCTTGTTCATCAAGCCAGGATTTCGTTTTCACATGGTGGACATGATGCTGACCAATTTTCACCTGCCGCGCTCGACCCTGCTCATGCTCGTGGCGGCGTTCGCGGGGAGGGACAGAATTATGAACGCCTATGCGCAGGCCATGAAGCAAGGCTATCGATTCTACAGCTACGGGGACGCCATGCTGATAGGCTGACCGAAAAGCGGCGAGTCAAAAGTTTAATGGAATCTTACTTCGGCGCCGTTCACCGCTTCCTTGAAGTGTTTTCCCGCCTTGAAGCGCACGACCCGGCGGGCGCTGATGGGCGCTTCCTGGCCCGTTTTCGGGTTGCGTCCCACGCGAGCGTTCTTCTCTCTCACCTGGAATGAGCCGAAGCGCCTCAAAATGACGGACTCACCTCCCTGGAGGGATTCCTTGATAGTCTGGATGATCGTTTCGACTGCTTCTTCCGCTTTGACTTTGCTGAGACCCGTATCGTCCGACACGAGGTTAATGATGTCAATTTTCGTCAAAGAACTCCCCCCTCCCTCGGAGCCTCGCACCTCGTTCAAAGTGAACTCTCCGGGGCGAAAAATTCTCCAAACCTTGGACCATCGCCTTGTTAAAAAAATAGATAACGTCTTGAGTTGAATGAAGTTTACCACTAGCCTTACAGGCGAGCAACTACCCAAAAACCATCAACACCCGAGGGGCGAAAAAAGATGATGGAACTCTCCGTGCCGGCGCGAATCTCGGATATCAAACCCTTTTTGGTAATGGACATCATGGAGCGCGCCCATCAGTTGGAGGCGCAGGGCCGCGAGGTGATCCATCTCGAAGTGGGGGAGCCCGATTTCGACACGCCCGAGGTCATCACCCGCGCAGCCGAGAATGCCCTCCGCGCCGGCCATACCCACTACACGGCGGCTTTGGGCATTCCCGAACTGCGTGAGGCGATAGCGCATTTTTATCGCCACAAATACGGAGTGCCCGTATCGCCCGAGCGCGTAGTGGTGACGAACGGCACGAGCCCGGGCTTGTTGATGCTGTTCTCCGTCCTCGTCGAGGAGGGTGATGAAGTCATCATTTCAGACCCCCATTACGCCTGCTACCCGGCTTTCATCCAGTCCGCCTGCGGAAAACCCGTGCGAGTCCCCACCCGCGCGGAGCGTGGCTTCTCGCTGGAGGCCGAGGTCGTTCGCGGCTATATCACTCCGAAAACCAGGGCCATTCTCATCAACTCTCCATCGAACCCCACGGGGGCGTCCTTGTCCCGCCAGGAGATGGCGGCGCTCGCCGAACTGGGAAAACCCGTCATCTCCGATGAGATATACCACGGGCTCAACTATGAAGGTGAGGAATACACGGCTCTGCACTTTCGGGAGGATTGCTTCGTCATTAACGGTTTTTCAAAGTATTTCGCCATGACGGGCTGGCGTATCGGCTATCTCATCGTACCTCCGGAATATGTCCGCCCCCTGGAGATATTGCAGCAAAACTATTTCGTTTCCCCCAACTCTTTCGTCCAGCACGCGGCGATCGCCGCCTTGAAAGAAGGCCTGCCGGAGGCGGAGCGCATGCGCGGGATTTATGATGAAAGACGCAAAATCATGCTCCCGCTCCTCGAGGATATCGGCCTGAAAGTGCTCCACGAGCCTACGGGCGCGTTCTACGCCTTCGCCGATGCGCGCGCCTATGGCGCGGGCAGCCTGGAATTGGCCAGGGAAATCCTGGAGGCCACCGGCGTGGCTGTCGCGCCGGGGGCGGATTTCGGACCGGCGGGAGAAGGATTCCTCCGGTTCTCCTATTGCAACTCTATTGAAAACATCGAGGCCGGACTCGAAAAAGTCGGGGTGTTTTTGAGGGGGCGATAAAAAACCGCTGCCCGATCAACAGGACAGCGGTCAGCGCAAGCTTCAGGCGAAATCAGGCTTCTTCGTCGAACCCGCTATCTATGATCTCGTGATCCGTATCGGCCAAATCAACCGCCGACGCAGTCTTTCGCCACTCCAGTTTTTCTTCAATAATTTCGCGGAACACGATCTGCTCGGGCGTCTCGTTGGGCTGTGAGGCTACCAGAGGCTCCGCACCCCGCCTGAGTTGCGCCACCCGCTTGGCGAGCAGCACCGAAAGCAAAAAACGATTCTTGACGATACCGAGTGCTTCTTCGAACATCTCGTCATAAGACGCTGACACGGCCATATAGTCTCCCGCATGAGGTAAATAAAAAGATGATCGGGGATGACGCGCATGCAACCCGCGCATCGCCGCTCATTCGGACCTACCCGAACCCTACTTGCTGAACATATACCATTTGCAAATCGGAGTGAACCTGATTCAGTAGCTGTTCCTCCTCCGGAGAAAGATTGCCTTCCGTCTTCTCCTTGAGGGAAGCGAACAAATCGACGAAAATTTTCGAACTTCGCGGATCCGCCGTCCCCATGCGCTCACCCGTTTGCGGATGGATGCCCATCGCCGCCAAAGCGTTTTGCTGCACGATGGCGATCAGCATCTCGAAACTCTTGTCTTCCTCCTCCTCGTCCGCTTCCTCGCCCGCAGGCTGCGCTTTTTCCTCGGGCTCCGGTTCCGGAACCGCCTGTGATGGAACCGGTTCTGGTTCCATTACCTCCGGTTCGGACGAAAGCGCGCCGGATTCGGGTTTCACATGTTCATCAGCCGCGTCCGGGGAGAGAATCGGCTGCGCATCGCTCGGAGCCGACGACTCTTCATCCTCATACCCCCTCACGGAGAATCTTCGGTCGGAAACCTTGAATCCCTTGCTTTCTACGTTTTCATCTTCCATCGCTTACCCTCCGGCGCCGGGTGCCGGGGAAATCGGACCCCGCCACCTGCCCTTTCGCCTAAATGCGCGCTTATCCCCAAAGAGAACCCAACTTGCCGAGAATACCCTTTTTTCCGGCGCCATTCTCCTCGGCTCTTCCAGCCCCGTTCTTTTCCGCCTTTTCACGTTCGATCTCCGACAATTCGCCGAACAGTCTTTCCTCGTCCGGCGTCAATTTCGTCGGCGTCTCGACGTGCACCAAAAACATATGATCGCCGCGCCCGCTCCTGCCGAGGCGCTGGAACCCCTCGCCTTTGAGTCTGATGACTTCCGAGGACTGCACCCCTTTGGGAATATCGAGTAGAGATTCTCCATACAGCGTTCTCACCTTCACCGTGTCGCCCAGCGCCGCCTGGGAGAAGGTAACGTACACCTGGCTCGCCACATCCGCTCCGTTACGCTCGAATTCCTCATGAGAAAGCAAGGAGACGACGACGAACAGATCGCCCGCCGGCCCACCTTTGGCGCCTCCCTCTCCCTCTTCGCGAAGACGCAGTCTGGCATCCTCGTCCACGCCGGGAGGAATCTTCACCTTCACCTTTCGCTGCTCCAGGCGGCGTCCGGCTCCATCGCATTCCGTGCAATGCTCGGTAATTTGCCTGCCTGCGCCGCCGCAATCCGAGCAGGTGGTGGAATAGGTCATGAACCCCTGCCGATAGGTCATCTGGCCGCTGCCCCCGCAGGATGGGCACTCATGAACGGCATCGGGCGACTTGGCCCCGCTGCCACCGCAATAAACACACTCCGTAGGCCGCTCGAACTCGAGCTCGCGCTCGATGCCCGTCGCCGCTTCCTCGAAAGTCATGTCCAACTGATAAGCGAGGTCGCGGCCTTTTCGCGGACCGTCGCGGCGTCCGCGTCCACCAGAGAACACACCGCCGAACAAATCCCCGAAAACATCCCCGAACGAGGAGACGATATCATCGAAACTCGAAAACCCTTGATGCCCCATTCCCCGGAGCCCGTCGTGACCGAAGCGATCATAGGCGCTTCTCTTCTCGGGCTCGCTCAGCACCTGATAGGCCTCGGACGCTTCCTTGAACAATTCCTCGGCCTTCGCATCGCCCGGGTTGCGATCCGGGTGGTGCTTCATCGCCAGCGTGCGATACGCCTTCTTGATGTCGGCGTCGTCCGCATCCCGGCCGACGCCCAGCACTTCGTAGTAATCACGCTTGCTCATGCTTTCCTTTCACCCTGAAAATCGAAAAACACGCGACCATACTATGAGCAGATGCCCGATTCAAGGGCGCGAGACCGGCTATTCGCCCGCATACTTGCCCACCGAGACGCGCGCGGGTCTTAGAACCGCGTCGCCCAGCTTGTAGCCGCAAGTTAGCTCCTCCACCACCATGCCGTCTAGCGCCTCTTCGCTCACCTCGACCATCCGCACCGCCTCGTGCTCTTCGGGGTTGAATGCGACGCCCATCGCCGGGAGAGGCTCCACCCCCAAATTCGAGAGTTCCTGAAAAAACCGGCCCTGAATCATCCGGACCCCCTGCACCAGGGTTTCGAGAACTCCGCCCTCATCCCCCTGGGAAGCGCCGCCGTCCACGGCCGCCGTGGCGCGCGCCAGATCGTCGGCAATGCTCAAAAAGCCCGATACGGCCTGTTTTTTCACCTCCTGGGTCCTGCGCTCCATCTCGCGCTCCTGCCGGGCCCTGAAATCGGCCGTATCCTTGTCGATTTTCTCGATGCGCTCTCTGAACTTCTCCTCGGCGGCGGCGACCTTCGCCTGGAGTTGCTCCACGTAGGCGGGCACGCGCGGGGTCTCTTCGGTCTCCCCGGCGCTCTCCTCGCTCACCTCGCCGTCTTCGCGGACGCGCCGCCTATCCACGACGCGCGGCTTCTCCTTGGCTTCCTCTTCGGCGCGGCCTTCATCCACCGGCTCGCCGCCTCCGGCTTCGGCCTTCACGCCATCGCCGCCCTCCGTCTCGACTTTCACATCCTTCGCTTTCATGAAACGACTTCCTCCCCAGAACCTAGTATCTCATTTCCATCAACCGCCGAATCCTCTCCTCCATCGGCGGGTGCGTACTGAAAAGTCTCGCCATCCCCCCGCCCGACAGCGGGTTGACGATATACATGTGGGCCGTCGCCTCGCTCGCGCAGTGGAGTTCCTCATGACGCGAGGCCTCATCCAGGCGATGCAGGGCGTTCGCCAGCCCGACCGGCGTGCCCGCGATTTGCGCGCCCGTGGCGTCGGCGAGATACTCGCGCGAGCGGCTCACCGCCATCTGAAGAAGCGTCGCCGCAATGGGGGCCACAATCGCGGCGACGATGATTCCCAGCAAGCCTCCGCCACCGCCCTCCTCGTCGTCGCCCCTGCCGTAAGCGCCGAAAAACGCGGCGAACTGCGCCATCTGCGCGAGATACATGATCGCGCCCGCCAGGGAGGCGGCGATGGTGCTCAGCAGGATGTCCCGATTCTTGATGTGGGCGAGTTCGTGCGCGGCCACGCCTTCGAGTTCTTCTCTGTTCAGATCCTGCAAAATCCCCTCGGTGAAGGCGACGGCGGCGTTCTCGGGGTTTCTGCCCGTGGCGAAGGCGTTCGGCGCACTCTCGGGGATGACGTATACGTGCGGCATGGGCAGGTTCGCGCGCCGCGCCAGGTCCGCCACCATGCCGTAGAGTTCCGGCGCGTGTTCGGGGAGCACCTCGCTCGCGCCCGCGCCGGCGAGAACGATTTTGTCCGAATACCAATAGCTGTATCCGTTGATGCCCACCGCGAGCACCAGGGCGATGACCAGCCCGGTCGTGCCGCCGAGGAGATTGCCGACGAGCAGAATCAGCCCCGTCAGTAAACCGAGCAGTAAAAAGGATTTGATGGAATTCGTGCTCATGCCCGTCTCCTCCTGACACGCACGAGTTTGGCGGAGAACGCGGGGATCATGGCCTGCATCTCCGGTGTCGCGTTGCTCATCTGCTCGCGTAAATCCTCGAACGCCCGGCTCTCGAGCAATTCCTCGAATTCACCCAGGCGCTCGAGCGCGCGCATGAGCTTCTCGCGAAGCTCGATGATGACCTGCACGCCCGCCAGATTCACGCCCATGTCCCTCGTGAGCGCCATGATGATTTCGAGCCGCTCCAAATCCTCTTCGGAGTAATAGCGCGTCCTGCCCTCGCTGCGGGCCGGGTCGATAAGGCCCTCGCGCTCATACATCCGGAGCGTCTGTTGGTGAACCCCGAACATCTCGGCCACCGCGCTGATGGTGTAGCGCCCGTTTCTCACGCTTCTACGCGCCATTGCCTTCTCCTGAGCCTCTCGTCATCAGATCGCCTGCTCCCGTCATGCCTGCGTCCTTCACTATATGCTCACGCCCGTCATGTTCGCTCGCGGCGACGTGGGGTTGCGCCTCTCTAGTTCGCGGACGATTTCCTTGCTTTCCTCATCCATCTTCTCCGGCAGCAGTACCTGGACCCTGACGAACAAATCGCCCTTGCCCGAGCCCTTGATCTTCGGAGCGCCCTTTCCCGAAAGCCTGAAAACCTGGTCGTTCTGGGTCGAGGGAGGAATCGTCATCTTCGTGGCCCCCTCGAAGGTGTTGATTTCCACGCGCGCGCCGAGCAGCGCCTCGCCGAGACTGACGGGAAGCTCGAGATACAGATTATCCCCTTTTCGCTCGAAGAAAGGATGCTCCCGCACCTTCGTGACGATGAAGAGGTCCCCCTGCGGTCCCCCGTTCAGGGAGGCTTCTCCCTTGCCCGCCAGGCGAATGCGCGAGCCGTTCGAGATGCCGGGCGGTATCTTGACCTGAATGCGCTCGGTGGTGTGCTGGATTTTCCCGTTCTCTTGCGAGGTCTTGGGCACGGTGATGGTGGTGTTGAGTCCCTTCAGGGAATCATCGAAACCGATTTCCATGGAGTAATTCACATCCTGACCCCGCCGGGGGGCCTGGGGCTGCGCGTGGAAGCCGCCGCGTCCCGCGCCGCCGCGCGCTCCTCCGAAAACTCCGCCGAAAATATCGCGCAGGATGTCTTCCATTCCGGGGGGCGCGCCTTCGCCCCAGGGGCTGCCCCCGCCGAAGGCGGCGTGTCCCATGGCGTCATACTTTCTGCGCTTATCCAAGTCCGAGAGGACGGCGTACGCCTCGCTGATCTCCTTGAAGCGCTCCTCCGCCTTCGCATCCCCCGGGTTGACGTCGGGGTGATACTTACGCGCCAGCTTCTTGAAGACGCGCTTCAGTTCTATTTCCGAAGCGCTTCGATCTATTCCCAGCACCTCGTAATAATCACGCTTGGCCATACCATCCTCATCCGGGCAAGACTTTTAGGACTTGTCCTTATCGACCTCCTCGAACTCCGCATCCACGACATCACCCCCGGGTGAGTCTCCGGGCGCGCCGTTCGCTCCGCCACCGGACTCCGAAGAATCGGCGGCGCCGGCCTCGCTCGCCTGTTCGTACATCGCCTGCGCGAGCTTGTGCGAAGCCGCCTCGAGTTTTTCTTGCGCTTCTTTTATTTCATCCACCGTCGCGTCCTCTTTCTCCAGAACGGCCCGGAGCGCGGCGATGGCGTCTTCTATCTCTTTCTTGTCCTCGGCCGAGACCTTCTCCTCGTTCTCCTTGAGCATCTTCTCCGTGTTGTACGCCATGCTGTCGGCCATGTTTCTCGCCTCGACGGCCTCGCGCCGCTTTTTGTCCTCCTCGGCGTGCTCATCCGCCTCGGTCACCATGTTGTTGATCTCATCCTCGGAGAGGCCGCTCGAACTCGTGATGGTGATCGCCTGCTCCTTGCTGGTGCCCAGGTCCTTGGCGGAGACGTTCACGATGCCGTTGGCGTCGATGTCGAACGTCACCTCCACCTGGGGAACGCCCCGGGGCGCAGGGGGAATGCCGACCAGATGGAACTTGCCCAGCGAGCGGTTGCCCCCGGCCATCTCGCGCTCGCCCTGGAGGACGTGCACCTCGACGGAGGGCTGGTTGTCCGCCGCCGTGGAGAAGGTTTCGCTTTTTTTGACCGGTATGGTCGTGTTGCGCTCGATCAGCTTGGTGAACACGCCGCCCAGCGTCTCTATCCCCAAGGAAAGCGGTGTGACGTCCAGCAGGAGAACGTCCTTGACGTCTCCGGCGAGCACGCCGCCCTGAACGCCTGCGCCTACCGCTACGACCTCGTCCGGATTCACGCCCTTGTGGGGTTCTTTTTCAAAAAATTTCTCCACCGTCTCCTGCACCAGCGGCATTCGCGTCGAACCGCCCACCAGCACCACCTCGTCGATGTCTCCGGGCTGGAGCTTGGCGTCATCGAGCGCGCGCCGACAGGGAGCCAGCGTCTTCTCCACCAGATCGCCCGTCAACTGCTCGAGTTTCGCGCGCGTGAGCTTTAAGTTCAGGTGCTTGGGACCCGAGGCGTCCGCCGTAATGAACGGCAGGTTGATGGTCGTCTCCATCGAACTCGAAAGCTCGATCTTCGCCTTTTCGGATTCCTCGCGCAGGCGCTGAAGCGCCATGGGGTCGCCCGAGACGTCGATTCCCTGATCTTTTTTGAACTCCTCCGCCATCCACTCGATGATCCGGTGGTCGATGTTGTCGCCGCCCAGATGCGTATCGCCGTTCGTGGCCTTCACCTCGACCACGTTGTCCCCCACCTCGAGGATGGAGATGTCGAACGTGCCGCCGCCGAAGTCATACACCGCGATGGTCTGATCCGCTTTCTTGTCGAGTCCGTAGGCGAGGGCGGCCGCCGTCGGTTCGTTGATGATGCGCTTCACGTCGAGGCCGGCGATTTTTCCGGCGTCCTTCGTCGCCTGGCGCTGGCTGTCGTTGAAATACGCGGGCGCCGTGACGACCGCCTCGTTCACCTTCTCGCCCAGATAATCCTCCGCGGCCTGTTTGAGCTTTTGCAGAACGCTCGCAGATATCTCGGGCGGGGCGTGTTCCTTGCCGTCGATTTTGATGCGCGCGTCGCCGTTGTCCGATTTCACGACCTCGTAGGGAACGATGGTGACTTCCTCGGGCACCTCGGCGAATCGCCTGCCCATGAAGCGCTTGACGGAATAGATGGTCCTGGTCGGGTTCGTCACCGCCTGTCGCTTGGCCACGAGGCCGACGAGCTTCTCCCCATCGTCGGTGAACGCCACGACGCTGGGCGTCGTGCGGTTCCCCTCCTGGTTGGCGATGACGGTAGGCTGCCCACCCTCCATGACCGAGACGACCGAGTTGGTGGTGCCCAAATCGATTCCGATTACTTTCGACATCAATCTTTCTCCTTATTCACTCAAACAATGAAAAATCAAAATTTTCAACCAAATCCCATGTTCGTTTGGGTGATGATACAAAAAGCTAACAAATCTGGTTTCTAGTTAATCCGTTACAAGACCCCTACTTAATAACCAACCGTGTACGTCTTGCCATTTGTCTTGTTTGCTTCTAAATTTCAGCAAACGAGGACGCTGGGTTTCTAGGTATGCGAAAAAAACAAACCCGTCATTTCCACACGGATTAGTTATATCTGGGTTCTTTTTGAGCCAAAGGCGCCATTCTAGATAAATCTGTATTTTCGCTTGTTCTCGCTTCATACCTTCGCCTCCATGAGTACGGCGAAAGAAAGCGCATCCGCCCCCTCCGCATGGTCCGCCTCCACGGTTTCTCCCGCCTCGAATTCCCCGGCGAGCAACTTCTTGCTGAGCGGATTCATGATGTGCGTCTGAATCGCCCGCTTTAAGGGCCGCGCCCCATAGACGGGGTCGTAGCCGCGCTCGGCCAGGAAGTTTTTGGCCGCGTCCGTCAAGCGCAACCTGATTTTTTGCGCTTCGAGACGTTTTTCCAACTCCCGCAACTGGATCTCCACGATTTGGCCAATCTGTTCTTTCGTGAGCGCGCGGAAGACGATGATCTCATCGACGCGGTTCAGGAATTCGGGCCGGAACGACCTGCGAAGCTCCCCGAGCAGTTGTTCGGACTGATCGGTCTCCTCTACGCCGCCTCCGATGAAGCCGATTTCGGTTCGTGAAAGTTCCGAGGTTCCCACGTTGCTCGTCATGATGATGACGGTGTTCCTGAAATCGACCGTGCGGCCGTGCCCGTCCGTGAGGCGTCCTTCATCGAGCAATTGCAGGAGCAGGTTGAAGGTCTCGTGGTGCGCCTTTTCGATCTCATCGAGCAGAAGCACGGAATAGGGTTTTCTGCGCACGGCCTCGGTGAGCTGTCCCCCCTCCTCGTAGCCGACATAGCCGGGCGGAGCGCCGATGAGCCGGGCCACGGCGTGTTTTTCCGTGTATTCGCTCATGTCCACGCGAATCATCGCCGCCTCGTCGTCGAAGAGGAATTCCGCGAGCGCGCGGGCGAGTTCCGTCTTGCCGACGCCGGTGGGTCCCAGGAAGATGAACGAGCCGACGGGGCGGTTCTCGTCCATGACGCCCGCGCGGGCGCGGCGCACGGCCTCGGCCAGGGCCTCCACCGCCCTGTCCTGACCCACGACGCGCTTATGGATGTTCTCCTCCATGTGCAGGAGCTTCTCCCGCTCCGTCTCGAGCAGCCTGCTCACGTTGATGCCCGTCCAGCGGCTCACGATGGAGGCCACGTCGTCCTCGGTGATCTCCTCTTTCAGCATGCGGCCACTGGCGCCTTCTTCGAGGTGCGCCTCCGCTTCGGCCATCTGTTTTTCCACCGCGATAATCTCGCCGTAGCGAAGCTCCGCCGCCCGCCCCAGATCTCCCTCGCGCTCGGCGCGCTGGGCCTCGGCCTTCAATTCCTCGATGCGTTCCTTAAGCTCCCGCACCCGGGAGATGGCCTTTTTCTCATCCGCCCACTGGTTTCGCTGCGCCTGGCTCTGTTCATCAAGAGAGGAGATGCGCTCGCTTATCTGCAACAAACGCTCCCGGCTGTCCTCGTCTTGTTCCCCTTCCAGGGCGCGCTCTTCAATGCGGAGCCTGAGAAGCTCGCGCTCCTGGCGATCGATGTCCTTGGGCAGGCTGTCCAACTCAAGCCGCAGACCGCTCGCGGCCTCATCGATCAAGTCGATGGCCTTATCCGGCAGGTAGCGGTCGCTGATGTAGCGATGCGAGAGCACGACGGCGGCGACCAGGGCGTTGTCCAGAATGCGGACGCCGTGGTGAATCTCGTATCTCTCCTTCAAGCCGCGTAGGATGGAGACGGCGTCTTCCATATTCGGTTCATCGACCAAAACGGGCTGAAAGCGCCGCTCCAGCGCCGCGTCCTTCTCGATGTGTTTTCTGTATTCATCGAGCGTGGTGGCGCCCACGCAGTGGAGTTCCCCACGGGCGAGCGCAGGCTTTAGGAGATTGGAGGCGTCCACCGCCCCCTCCGCAGCGCCCGCGCCCACGACGGTGTGAAGCTCGTCGATGAACAAGACGACCTCGCCCGCGGATTCGCTCACTTCCTTCAGCACGGCCTTGAGCCTGTCTTCGAATTCGCCCCGGAACTTCGAACCCGCGATGAGAGAACCCATGTCGAGATTGAGCAGGCGCTTGCCCTTGAGCCCCTCGGGCACGTCGCCGTCCACGATGCGCTGGGCCAGGCCCTCGACGATGGCGGTCTTGCCCACGCCGGGGTCTCCGATGAGCACCGGGTTGTTCTTCGTGCGCCGGGAGAGCACCTGCATGACGCGCCTGATCTCCTCGCCCCGTCCCACGACGGGGTCGAGCTTGCCGGAGCGGGCCTGCGCGGTGAGGTCGATCGCAAAACGCTCGAGCGCCTGGTAGCGGCTCTCCGCATTCTGATCGGTGATGCGCTGGTTCCCCCGGATATCCTTGAGGGCCGCGAGTGCGGCCTCGCGGTCGAGACCGGCGGCTTGCAGGATTTTCCTGACCTCTACACCGCCATTCTCCAGCGCGGCCAGGAGCAGATGTTCGCCGCTCACGTATTCATCCGTCATGGCTTTCGATTCGCGCCCGGCCGCCTGAAAGAGCGTCGCCAACTCTTTCGTGACGTACAAGGGTCCGCCGTTTGCGGCGACTTTCGGGAGTTTCTCCAGGGAGGCTTCCAGTTCGCGGTTCAGGGCGTGGACTTTCAGTCCCGCCTTTTCGATGAGGGGCGCGAGCACGCCTTCGGGCTGAGCCAGAAGCGCCAGGAGAACGTGCGCGGGCATGACGCCCTGGTGTCCTCTCATCTGGGCAGACTCCTGGGCATGCTGGAGCGCCTCTTGCGTCTTGTGGGTGAATTGCTCAAAATTCATGAGGGTATGCTCCGAATTTTATGTGAAAATTTATGAAAAATTCGATAAATTTCCACCGAATTTCGATAAATTTCGATAAATTTTTCAGCGCAGAAAACCTCGTCAATACCGGATGCCGGAGGCGGCCAAGGCTCCTGACGCAAGAAAAATATAATATCTTAGTCTGTTGCTGTCAAGTTTTTTCATAACAAAATATGCAGAAATTTTAACCTTCTACAGGAAGGCGCCCGCTCACTCAGCGGGGAAAAGGCGGTTTCCTCCGTAAACAAGCCCACATTTCAAGGATATATGGGTTTTAAGACTTTGCAAAAAAACAAAAAAAGAGTAATATTCAAAACTGTAGAGACAAAAACAAATTTCAATCGCCATCATCGGCCAAGGAGAAACAACAGATGACGGATGGAACGATCAATTTATTCGATCAATCTCAAATGAAACCGCAAGCGCTTGAAGGCATTGTGGTTACGCCGATCGCCAGCGGCAAGGTGGCCGAGATTCTGGAGGCGGAAGGAAAGACCGGCTACGGCCTTCGGCTGGCCGTCACCACAGGTGGCTGCTCCGGCTACAACTACGGCCTTTATTTCGAGGAATCCGCCAACCCGGAGGATAAGGTATTCTCCGCCGATGGGTTCGAGGTGTTCGTGGACCCCCAGAGCTACCCCGTCATCGCGGGAACGGAAATCGATTTCCTCGATGGCCTGCAAGGCTCGGGCTTCAAGATCAACAACCCAAACGCCATGAGCATGTGCGGTTGCGGCAAATCGTTCACCACCTGATCAAACAATGCCTTATGAGCCCCGGGCGTGATGAGTCCGGGGCTTTTTTTTATGACGAACAAGAGCATTCGCCATGAGTCGAAACGATAAGACATCCGGGTGGGAATCACCCGGCGCCGTCGTCCTCATCTCCTGCTATGAGTTGGGACACCAGCCCATTGCCGTCGCCTCGCCCCTGGCTTTTCTGCGCGAAGCGGGTTTTCAGCCCTGGGCGATGGACGTGGCGGTGGAGGATTTCTCTCAAGAGAAAATAGCGAATGCGAAATTCGCCGGCATCAGCGTACCGATGCACACGGCGCTCAGGCTCGGCGTAGAAGTGGCGGCGAAAATACGTGAGACGAATCCGAAGTGCCATATTTGCTTTTATGGCCTCTATGGCCTGCTCAACAAGGACTATCTTCTCGAAAACGGCGCGGATTCGGCCATAGGTGGCGAGTTCGAATGGCCGCTCGTCAAGCTCGTTCAGGAGCTATCCCGACCCTCCGGCATCCTTGAGGTTCCCGGCGCAGCCACGAGAGAGCACACATCGGGCCCGTATCTCGAAAAAATTCCCCTGCTCAAACCCGAACGAAGGGGATTGCCCGCGCTTCAAGCATACGCACATCTCATAAGCGGGGAGAACCACTATCCCGCCGGGGCCGTCGAGGCGAGCCGGGGCTGCAAGCACTTGTGCCTCCATTGCCCCATTCCACCGGTTTATGAAGGCCGTTTTTTTGTCGTGCCCCAAGAGAAGGTTTTAGAAGACATCGAAGATTTGGCCGCGCAAGGCGCGCGCCACATCACCTTTGCGGACCCCGATTTCCTGAACGGACCCTCTCATGCGCTTCGAGTCGCCCGCGCCTTACACGAGAGATTTCCCGCCCTTTCCTTCGATTTTACGGCCAAAGTCGAGCACCTCATAAAGAATGAGGAGCTTCTGCCTGAATTCCGGGAAAACGGATGCGCGTTTTTCGTCACAGCGGTCGAGTCTTTGAGCGATATCGTACTCGGGCATCTGGATAAGGGACACACCAAAGAAGATGTCATTCGTGTGGTGAAAGCGGCCCGGGAAGCGAACGTTTCCATCAGGCCGTCTTTGGTCGCATTTACACCGTGGACAAGCGTGCAGGATTATTTCGATCTGCTCGATTTTACCGAAGAATACGCCTTAATCGATGAGGTCGACCCGATTCAAATGGCCATCAGGCTTCTGGTGCCCCCGGGTTCCGATTTGCTCGGCTCCCCCCAGATGGAGGGATACATCAAAGAGCTCGACGCCGAGAATTTCATCTACCGCTGGGAACATCCGGACGCGAGAATGGACAAACTACACGGAGAGGCGCTTATCCTCGCTGAAGACGCGGCTGCACGCCTCCAGGACGCCGCCGTAACTTTTACGAGGATTCGCGAATTGGCGGCCGATATTCTGGAGCGTCCCGACGAAGCCAGGCCAAGAGCCGTCTTTGCGCCTGATCGAATCCGCCCGCCTCGTTTGAGCGAATCGTGGTTTTGCTGAGCGGAGCCCACCCAGGGCCAGTTGGCCCTCTAAGTCACCGGATACGATTTATTTCAAAACCTGTGCGTATGTCTCCTCATCGAAGCCGACGATGAGCGTGCTCTGATATTTGATGACAGGCGCTCTGAGCGTGCCCGAGCGGCCCATCAAAAGAGCCAGCACGTCTTCGCGCGCAGGTTTTTCTTCTTCGATATTCAGGTGAATCACCTTTCTGCCCCTGGTCGAATACACATCCGCTACACCGTCCAAGACAGAATCGACGTTGCCTTCATCCACCACGTCTTTTTTGGAGCTGGCCTGCTCTGATATCCCGATACCTTTATCCGCAAGAAACGCTTGCGTCTTGGCGCAGGTCTTTCAGCCGGAGCGATGATAATACCAATCCACTGTCTTCGGCATATTCCTGAATCTCCTCACGAAACGAGAAATCCTCTCGTTGAAAAACCATGATGGCGGCAAAATGATTCGAGAGTTTCTCGCCCTCAACTCACTCATGATGAAGGCGAGAATGCCACCGTTTGCTCAAAGGTTCATCACGGCGACGGCGCGCACGGGAGAGCCCGTGCCCGCGCGAATTTTCAGGGGGAGCCCCACGTAGAGAAACTCTTTCCCCGCCACCGCTTCGATATTCGCCAGATTTTCCGTGTTGTGGCGCTGGAGTTCCCGGCAAAGCACATGACAGGGAAACGTCAGTTCCGTGGTGTTCACGCCGGCGTCGATGCTGGGCGCATCCTGTCCGATGTTCACCACGCCGCATTCACGATAGAGGAAATCCGCAGCGTCATACCCCAGGCCCGGGTAGGTCGTGAGGTAGTCGTCCGTCGGATAGGTGCGCTTGAAATGCCCGCCCGTGAAAAGAAGCGTGCCGTCTTTGGGCGGCGTCAGGTTCGCCGCCGAAAGCTCATCTTGCAGCAACTGCAAGGATATCTCCTCCATCGGCTCCACCTTGTCCGTGAAGTCCAGCGCAATCGCCCGGGTGATGAACCACTCGAGCGGCGCCTGATCGATGTTCGGAGCCGTTTCGCGTTCATCGATGTGGCTGACCGAATCGGTATGCGTCGGCCCGTGGTCGCACATGTGGAGCATCATCGCCGCGTACGTGATGTCCTTCGGTCTGATCGGCGCGTTGGCCGCATCTTCGTGCCTGGCGACGTACTCGATCGTCGTCGCCGGATGCCCGGGAAACCTGGGCGCACCGGTATAAATCTCCTGGCTCAGATCGATGATTTCATACATGCTTATCTCCTCGAAAACGATCCTGAAAGCCCCCGGTATACCGATGCGGGGGCTTCCTCATCAAGAAAAAGGTCAGGCGACGCCGCCGACCGTAACGCCGTTCGACACCGGGCATTCCAGGTCGGGCCACACTTTCGTCATGAACGTTTCCAGCTCATAAATGACTTCTTCCTTGGGGCATTGCGCGTAGTGCCAGATCAGGGTGATGAACTCTGAAGGCACTTTTTCGTACGTTTCCTCCCATTCCCGCTTGAGCGTATCTACCGTACCTCCCAGGAAGATTCCGCTTTCCTTGATGTTTTGAATCCAGTCGATGCTTTCCGTGTCGTCCGGGAACTGGGGGAAGAAGGGCACGTAGAAGTTCTGGTAGATATCCTGATCGTATTTCCTGAGTTTCTCGTCGTACTCTTCTTCGGTATCCGTTACATGAATCCAGCGGCAAACGCATTGCCGCTCACCATGGGCGAAGTTGTGGCCCGCTTTGGCCGCTTCCTCCACGTAGAGGTGGGAGAATTCCTCCATCTTTTCCAGCTTGGTGAAATACACGGGCCGGAACCCATTTCTCGCGGCGAATTTTATGGAATCCGGGCTCGCGCTCACGGCTTGAAACATGGGTGGATAAGGCTCTTGGTAAGGTTTGGGAACAACGCTCACCCTTCGCACCCGATTGTCATCGCCGACCTCGCCGATTGCGCCGGCATCCCGAGCGCTCCTCCAAGCCGGATAATCGATTCCATCCTCATAGGGATAGGGAATCTCGTAATGCGCTCCTTTCACCTCCACCGAATCTTCTTGCCAGAATTTAAGAAGCATCTCGACGCGCTCTTCGAAGATGTCGCGGTTCTTCACGTCGTCGGCCCCGCCCAGGTCGGTGGAGACGGTGGCCCGGGTGTCGCTGAACTGGCCCAGGATGTTCGCCCACCTGGACTGATACCCCCGCGCCACGCCGCAGAAGAACTTACCCTTGGTGATGTGGTCGAGTATGGCAGTTTCCTCGGCCACGCGAATCGGATCCTGCGTCGCCATGACGTAGCCAAGCGCCCCCACTCGCGCATTTTTGATCTGAGGCGCCCACCATGAGTTCAGAACCCCCGGATTGGGCCCTACCTCATAACCCTCGGAGTGCAGATGGTGCTCGATGGTGCTGATGCCCCATACACCCATCTCATCGGCCGCCTTCACGATGTCGAGCCATTCATGAAGCACGTGATGGTACAAATCCTTATCCCTGGCCAAAGGTCTTTTTTGCTCGCGCTCCTCACGGCTCTCCGTCGGCAGCATGGGATATAGCTGGATAATCACTTTGGGTCTTGCCATCGCCGTATTCTCCTTCCTCGACAGGGATTTGCTCTTTCAGGTATCCGAGCAAAGATATTCTTCATCTTTGAGCGCCGGCGGCCGGCGCCTATTTCGATGAATACATTTTGTTCTTCACTTTGTGGAGAAGCATGGATAATTTCTCTCTTTCCTCATCCTCTAAATCATTCATGAGATCCGCTATGCGCGAATAATAGTCGGGGAAAATGGAATTCAGGCTCTCTTTTCCCTTGCCCGTAAGACGCACGATGACTTTTCTTCTATCGCCATCATGGCCGAGGCGCTCGATGAGTCCATCGCGCTGAAGCCCCTTCATCAACCCCGTCATCGTCGCGCGCGTCACGCCCGCTTGCCTGGCCAACTCCGAGGGACTGAGGCCTGACCCATTGTTTCTCACTTGCGAGCGCAGCAATAACAACAAAACGATGAACCTGCCCTGCGAGACGCCATGATCGGCCAAATATGTTTCGAAAGCGGTGAGCATATCGCTGCCGACCTGCAAAAAAAGATAAAAGAGCATGACTGAGGAAGTATCCAGAGAGGAATACTCCGGCACGAGGGGCCTGAAATCTTCCTCGTTAGGCAGTTCTTTCATGTGGAACATGAGTCGCTCCGGGAAATAAAGTGTTATGGTGCCTAATCATATGGGGCCTTACAATCCAAGTCAACCGGCAGCTTCCTGTTGATGTTTCATAATGAAAATACGACGATGGCGGAAGAAATTACGTTTTTGGGGTACTGGCATATCCGTCGAATGGGATATACTATCAGGAGGATGTTGATATCCTGAAAAATAAAGGATATCTATCCAGAGATTGATGAATCTACTTTGGCCGCTTCGCCGAAGATGCTGAATGATTGAATTTTCCAGGAGGATTTCTGAAATGCGCTCTCAAGACTTCACTCGCTCGACCGGGCAAAGAGTCATCGCACAAGACGCCGCCGCATTCATGCAGCGCGTCTATGGATGGATGACGCTGGGGCTCTTCGTCACCGGCTTCAGCGCGCTCTACGTCGCATCCAGCCCCGCCGCTATTCAATTCATCTTCGGTAGTTCCATCTCGGTATTTCTGGTCATCGGCGTTCAACTCGCTCTGGTTTTCTCCATCAGACCGGTAATGCGCAGCCAAGGCTGGCAAGCAGGCGCGGTTCTGTTCCTGCTCTACAGCGCGACACTGGGAGTCACCGTATCCACCCTGCTCTTGCGCTACACGTTCACCTCCGTCGCCCAGGCGTTTTTCGTTACCGGAGGCGCGTTCGGCGGATTGACCCTTTTCGCTTTCGTCACGAAAAAAGACTTATCAGCCGTAGGCAATTTCTGCATGGTGGGCCTCATCGGCATCATCCTCGCCAGCGTCGTCAACATTTTCGTAGCCAGTTCCGCCGTTCATTTCGCCATCAGCGTTTTGGGCGTTCTCATCTTTGCGGGACTTACCGCCTATGACACCCAGAAGATGAAGGAATACGCCTATACCCAGGACACGGACAATGAAACGGGCAGGCGCGCTTCCATCATGGCGGCGCTCGAACTCTACCTCGATTTCATCATGATGTTCATTTACCTGACGCACCTTCTGGGCGCCTCGCGCGATTGAAAAAAATGTCTCGCTCAAAAAGCCGGGGTCTCAGGCCCCGGCTTCGATACAGTTGCAGCGCATCGACGACTCGGTTGTTCAATTTCCCGAATAAAAGTGTTATATTAGATGAAACGCCCATAATCGCCCTCATAGGAGCATAACCTTATGGGCATTCGCATCGTTATTGGGGCGATTATCGCCGTACTTCTCGGTGGAACAGGATATTTCGCCCAGCAATCCCAATCGACAAAAAATCTGTTGCAACAACGAGAGATCGAGCTTTCAGCGGAAAAAGACAATACCGCTAAACTGAACCTTCGTTTCAAAACAATAGAGCAGCAGATGCAGGGCTTACAGTCCCGACTCGATAAAGAGGGGACCTCCGCGAAAACCGAGATTCAAGAGATGAGCCGACTCGTCGCGGAGAAAAACACCAGCGTCGAGCAGGAAAAAGCCAAAATCCAAGGCCTCGAAATAACGCTCAAGCAAATCCAGACGGCCCTCGATGACGAACGCAAGATGCGCGCCGAGGCGGAAAAAACAAATCAACAGAACACCGAACTCGCCGGGAATCGAGCCGAAGAGATAAAGCGTCTCGATACCCAAGCCAAACAGATGAGCAAACTCATCACCGAGAAAAACACCGACATCAAGCAGGAAAAAGCTGAAATTCGAAACCTCAAAACCACACACGACATAATCAACAGCTCTCTCAATAACGAGCGTAGAACGCGCGCCGAGGCGGAAAAAACGAATAAACAAAACATCGAAATCGCAAGCAAACGGGCTGAAGAGATGAGCAAACTCATCACCGAGAAAAACACCGACATCAAGCAGGAAAAAGCTGAAATTCGAAACCTCAAAACCACACACGACATAATCAACAGCTCTCTCAATAACGAGCGTAGAATGCGAGCCGATGCGGAAAAAGCAAACAAAGAAAGCCTAGAACTAGCCGCCAAGCGAGCCGAGGAGATAAAACGCCTCGAAACCCAAGCCAAAGAGATGAACCAGTTCATCGCCGAGAAAAACGCCGGTATCGAGCAGGAAAAAGCGAAAACCCGAAAACTCGAAATTGCCCTCAGCCGAATCCAGGCAAGCCTCAAGAGCGATCGCAAAACACAAGCGCTCGTCGACAAATTGAGCAAACAAAACCTCGAGTTCGCAGCTGACCGGGCCAAAGAAATAAAACACCTCGAAAAAGTAAGAGGAATTCTCGAAGCCCAGGTTCAGAGAATGGATCGACTCATCGCATCCGAGCAGAAAAAAGCGAAAGATCGTGATGTCACCAATAAGCGCAATACAACAGCAAAAGTGGGAACAAAAAAGGCGCAAAATGGCGAACTCGCGAGAAAACGAGCCGAGGAAATAGCCCGCCTCGAAAGAACCAGGATAGTCCTCAACACCCAGGTTCAGGAGATGAGCCGGCTGATTGCGGAAAAAAACGCCGGCATCGTGCGCGAAAAAACGAAAGCTCAAAACCTCGAACTCGCGCTCAATCAAATCCGTGGAACCCTCGATGCTGAGCGCAAGACGCGAGCGAAGGCGGAAAAAGCAAATGCGAAAATCGCCGAATCCGCGAGAAATCAAACCAAAAAGATAGAGAGCCTCGCAAAAGCCAAAGAGCTTCTCAGTGCACAGGTCCAGGAGATGAGCCAACTCATCGCGGAGAAAAACTCCGGCATCGAACAGCAAAAGGCGAAAACCCAAAACATCGAAAATGCACTCAAGATACGCACCGAGGAGATGGATCGCCTCGCAAAAGCCAAAGAGCTTCTCGGGGCACAGGTCCAGGAGATGAGCCAACTCATCGCGGAGAAAACTTCCGTGGCCGAACTCATCAAAAACAAACTGAATCAGACGAGCTTGAGCCTAGCGGAAACGATCAAAAAGCATACCTTGGCGATCGCGCGTTCAAAAATTCTGGAGAAAAAAGCGCGAGAAGAAGCCGAGCGAGCCAAACGGCTGGAATCAGACATGAGCGAGATGAACCGCGAGTTAAAGAAAAAATCCATCACGCTGGAACAGACCAAAGACTTGCTCCGCGTGACCTTCGTGAACAATCTTCTGTTTGACTTGGGAAGCGCCGAGATCAGAAAAAAGGGTACCGAGGCGCTCTCGAAAGTTGCGGAATTTCTCCAAAAACAAAAAGACAAAATCATACGGGTAGAAGGACATACGGACAATCAGCCGATTAAAGGGAATCTGCGCAGCCGCTATCCCTCGAATTGGGAACTCTCGTTCGCGCGCGCTATCGCCATCGTCAAATTCCTGGAATCGAAAAAAATATCGCCTGCGCGCATGTCGGCGACCGGCTACTCCTTTTACCGCCCGGTGGTGAGCAATGACACCGAAGAGGGCCGCGCCAGGAATCGTCGAACCGATATACTTCTAAGCAGCCCTCCGCCAAGCGTCAAAGCGGCAACACCCTAGTATTTCTCACGTTTGCCCGGAATTAAATTTTGAGCACCGCCTCGAGTTCGGAACCGAGTCGTTTTTCCGCAATCACGGCGCCCGTAAGTCTTTCCTCTTGAAAGACCTCGCCGGCTACCCGCTGAATGTCTTCCTCGCCCACGGAATCGATGTCCGCTAATTCTTCTTCTACGGAATACACCTTCCCTCTGAGCATGAGATTCGAGCCGTTTCGACCCGCATGATATTCCGAACTCTCATGTATCTGGAGATTTCCTTTAATGTATCGCTTCGCTTCGGCCAATTCCTGCCCTGTTACGGGTTCGGTCTTGAACTTCCCTGTTTCAGACAACATCACCTCGGTCGCCTCCACGGCCTTTTCGAGAGCCACGCCCGCCTTCAGTTCAATCATGCCCGTATCGGTGTAGCGATGCGGCGCGGCGCCCACGCTGTATGCAAGACCCCGCTTTTCGCGTACTTCGGTGAATAGCCTGCTGCTCATCTTCCCGCCCAATATGTTGCACATTACCCGGAGGGGAGCAGCGTCTTCGTGATCAAGGCCAAAGGCGCGAAACCCGAGAGCGAGGTTCACCTGATCCGTCTGGCGAGCCTGGTCCACAATTTTGGCCTTGCTCTCTCCGGGCAAACCGGGGGAGAGAGGCTTCTCGGTGCTCCCGTCCCGATCACCAAAATATCGCTCGGACAGTTCCATCACCTCCTCGTGTGTCACGCCGCCCGCCACGGAGATCACCGTGTTGCCGGGGATGTACCATTTTTCTATCAACTCGCGCATGTGCCCGGGTTCTATCGCGTTGATGGTCCCCCGGTTTCCGATGACACCCATTTGCAGGTTGTACACGGTGGTCTCCAACATATCCGACACCCATATCCGAGGCATGTCTTCATACATCTTCAATTCTTCGAGGATGACCATCCGCTCCCGATGCCACTCGCCTTTATCCAACAGGCAGTTATTCACGGCGTCCGCATAGACTTCGAGCACCGTGGCGAACGCATCGGCCGGCGCCGTGAAGTGATAGCAGGTGCGCTCGGAGGCCGTATTGGCGTTGATGGACGCGCCATTTCCCTCCATCTCACGCGCGATGTCGAGCGTCGTCCTCGAAGGAGTCCCCTTGAAGACCATGTGCTCCAGCGCATGGGAAACACCCACCACCTCGTCGCGCTCATGGCGACCGCCACAGCCGAAATATATATGGAACGCCACCGCCGCCGAATCCGGGCGCTCCGCAGTCACCACGCGAATACCGTTGGAAAGTTTGTCCTCGACAATCTGCATGCGGCCTCCTGAATTGAAAACGCGAATCTTCGCCTGAAGGATTTTTATTTTATGGTGCCGGAGAGAGGACTTGAACCTCCACGGGCCGAAGCCCACTAGAACCTGAATCTAGCGCGTCTACCAGTTCCGCCACTCCGGCGAGAAGATTGGTAGTCATTCCCTATATCGGGGGGCGCATACGTTGTCAAGGATTCGAGCCGATGAATAAAAACTATCTCGTCATTTGATATACTCTGCGGCCAGGAAAAACAGCCTCAAAACCAGACAAGGCTTTTTGAGATATGCCGAAAATCACACTCTATACGCGAAGCGAGTGCCATCTATGCCACGAGGCGAAAATGGCGATGATGCGACACTTTCCGGCCCTCCTGATCGATGAGGTCGATGTGGATACGAATCCGGAACTAAGACGCTTGTACGGCGAGGAGGTGCCCGTCGGCTTCTTGGGGAAGATTAAGGTTTTCAAATTTCATCTCGACGTCAAGCGATTGCGTCGCCTGCTCGCTGAACTGGAATGAAGCCATGAGCCTGCTCGCGTTTTACGGATTCATCGTCGTCATTTCCCTAAGCGGCGTCATGTCGCCGGGTCCCCTCACCGCATTTCTCATCACGCGCGGCAAAGATAGCCCGTGGGCCGGAATCTGGGTTACTCTCGGACACGCCCTGGCCGAAGTACCGCTCATCATCGCCCTGTTCGCCGGGCTGCAGCCTTTCTTCGAAATCCAGGGAATACGCGAGGGCGTCTCGTTGCTGGGCGGAGGCGTCCTCATATATATGGGAAGCGGCGTGTTCAGGAATTTCCGCTCCACCGCCCCCGAGCAAAAGAGCGTTCTTCAGTGCAACGCCCTCACTGGCGGCGTCTTGCTCACGGTACTGAACCCCTACTGGGTTTTATGGTGGCTCACCATCGGCGTGAACCTCATTGCGAGAACGAACGACTTCGGATGGCTGGCCGGCCTGGTGGGAATGATAGTCGTTCACTTGCTGGCGGATGCCGTGTGGGCCGTTTTCATCACATGGTCATCGAACCAGGGGAGCCGCATGATCGGTGAAACCGGATGGATGCGGATCGAACAAGGCTGCGGGTGGGTGATGCTCGGATTCGGGGTTTTCTTCGCCTACGATGGCCTGATGGGCCTTGTGGCCTAACCGCTCAATTTTTTTCGCCCATTTTCAATATCCAGGTGAATTTGCGCGACGAGTTCTTCGGGGCCTGAAAACTTCTGCTCCGCACGCAAGCGGGAGACGAATTCCACCCGAATGGATTTTCCGTAAAGGTCCCCCTCCCAATCCAACAAATGGGTTTCGAGAGTCACCTGCTTCTTGTCGAACGTGGGGCGGTTCCCGATGTTCGTTACGGCGGGATATCGCCGGCCATCCCTTCCACCGAGTTGCACCCGGCAGGCGTACACCCCATTTTCGGGAATCAGGATGGCCGGGTAATCCACGTTGGCCGTCGGTATGCCAATTTGCCTGCCTCGCCCATCACCACGAACCACTCTCCCCTCTATGAGGTGGTGTTGCCCCAGCAGGCGCGCAGCCTCCTCCACCGCCCCGCTCAGCAGCAGTTTTCGTATTTCCGTACTGCTGACGCGTCTTTCCTCGAACATATAAGGGTCCAGCACGTGTGTTTCAAACCCGGCGTTCGCCCCTTCTTTCTGCAAGAGTTCGACGTTTCCCGCCCGCCCTTTTCCGAAACGGAAATTGAAACCGATGACCACCAACGAGGCTTTGAGGCCCTCGCCGATAATCTGCCGCACGAAATCCTTCGCCTCGGTTTGGGCCAGACGGGGCGAGAATTTCTCAATCACCACGGCATCGATATCCTGGGCTTCCAACCGGGCCAGCTTCTCTTCCAGAGTCGTCATCAGAGGAGGGCGTCTTTCGGGAGCAACCACGGAGAGCGGGTGCGGCTCGAACGTCAAGATGACGCTCCGGCCACCGCGCCGAGCGGCTTCTTCTTTTATAAATCGGCAAATCTCTCTATGAGCGAGATGAACACCGTCGAAATTTCCAATGCTCAATACCGAGGGAGAATCCTCGCAGCCATAGGCGTCTACTCCCTCAAAAACTTCCACCGCTCGTCCACCTCAAAAGAATTGCGCCTTACGCGAAGCAACCACGAACCAAAGACTTCCTGCAGAAATCTTTCTAACAGAGCGTCGCGCATTTGCGCAAGAAAAGAATGGGGTTCCTCCTATGTCCCCCATTTATATTTATAAGGAGTAATCCATATGGAAACAAAAAATCATTTCCCTTTTGACCCTGGCCTGCGTAATATAAGCTAAAAGACGTCAGAAAACTGGACTGCGACAATGATATATAGATTCACGGTAAAAGCGATTTACGATCTACGCCGCCGGTAACGTGGAGCAAGATTTTTCATGAATCCGCCCAGGTTATTTTCTTTCTGTATCATCGTGTTTTCAATTTTCATCTCCTTATCCCCACTCCACATCACGGATGCGGCCTCCGCCCCGAAACCCGCTATGTCCGCGGACGTTTCATTTCAACGTCCACGCAGCAACGTGGCGACACCGACCGTGCAGGGGCATCGCCTCGCGCTATCCATACGAGAAGCCGTGAGCATAGCTCTTGCGCGCAATTTCGACATCACCATCGCCGGGTTCGCCCCCGGTATCGCGGAAAGCAACATCCTCAGGGAACGCTCCGCCTTCGATCCCGAAGCCGTCGTGGATACCTCCGTCGGAAAATCCAAAATCGGATCGGCGAACAACGTATTTAACAAGACCGGGGGAATACGAGAAACGGACACCCTGGGGATAGCGGCCGGCATTCGCCAAAGGCTCATCACGGGAGCCGAGTATTCACTCATCTTCCGAAACATCAAAGAATCGACGAATTCTCCACAAAATGTCTTCGACCCCAATTTTCAAACCAGCCTCACTTTCACGATCGAGCAGCCCTTGCTCAAGAATTTCGGGATCGATCTCAATCAAGCCAGAATACAGGTGGCCATGGCCACCAAAGAACAAACGCTCCACTCATACCGAACCAAGGTCATCGAGACGGTGGACGCCGTTGAACAAGCCTACTGGAATCTCGTCTTCTTCATCGAAAATCTTGAATTCAGACAAAAATCTCTCGACCTCGCCAAGGACCTCTTGCGCCGAAACAAGATTCAAGTCGAGGTCGGCACTCTCGCCCCGATAGAGATAACGGAAGCGCAAGCCACCGTCGCCTCCCGGGAAGAAGCCCTTCTCGTGGCGCAGCAGGAAGTCAAAGACCGCGAAGACACTCTGAAAATGCTCCTGAACGTCACGGATACACCTTCTTCCTGGGGCATAGAGATTCTACCGACCGAAAAGCCCAAGTTTCAGGTCGTCAAAGTGAATGAGATGCAACTCATACTCAACGCCTTGCGCAAGCACGCGGAACTCGAAAACGCCCGCATCGAGATCGACAAAAAGAAAATCGACCTGAAAACAGCAAAACAAAATCTGTTGCCCGAAGTCAATTTGAACGCATCCGCGTCCAACAACGCTCTTGCGAAAAACCAGGGAACCGCCATTGAGGAACAATTCAAAAACGAGAAATACACCTTCTCTGGCGGCCTCTCGTTTCGCATCCCTCTCGGAAACAGACGAGCGAAGTCGGACTACCAACGGGCGCAACTCAGACACGCCGAAACGGTGGCCTCCTACCATCAAACGCGGCAATCCATCATGGAAAAGGTTCACCGAAGCGCGCGCCGGATTAGCCTGGGCGTCAAAAGAATCGAAGCCACGCGCGTAGCCAGAAGGCTGGCGGAAGAACGCCTGGACGCCCAGGAGAAAAAATTCAAGGTCGGGCTCTCGACGAGCAGAGACATTCTCGAAGACCAGGAAAGACTGGCCAACGCGCTGGCGCAAGAAACCCGGGCGCTCATCGACTACCGCAAATCCCTCGCCTCATTGGACAGGGCGACGCATTCCACTCTCGAGCGATTCCAGATCGAAATGTTCTATCCCGGCGAGTCCAAGACGAAACCAACCAAAGCGAAAACAACCAAAAAATGAGTCATCCCCGAATTTTGGGAATGGACTTCGGCGAAAAGCGGGTAGGCCTCGCCATCAGCGATTCTCTGGGTCTGACATCCCAGCCGCTCGGCCTCATCGAAAGAAGAAGTGATGAGCAACTGCTCAACGAGATGATGGGCGTCATCCGTGAGCGCGATGTTCATCTGCTGGTCGTGGGCCACCCCGTCGGCATGTCGAACCGGGATACGTCGAGGACGAAGCGCACCAGGAGACTCCTGAAATTCTTCCGGGAAAATCTCGATATTCCCGTTGAAAAATGGGATGAACGACTCAGCACGACGCAGGCGGACCGGATTTTGAACGAAATGGAAACAAAACCGAGCCGGAAAAAGAAAAAGCGCGACGTCATCGCGGCGCAACTCATACTACAAGCGTATCTGGATCACCAGAACATGAAACGCCCACTCTCCCCATGACTGAAAACGAAAATCCTCAGGAAGAAACCGACCCCTCGGAAACAGCGCCTCCCGCTAAAAAGCGGCGGCTCGGGAAAATACTCGTCGCGCTTTTCTCCCTGATGATCCTGAGCGTTTTTGTCGGCTATCAATATCTCGACGACGAATTCAACCGGCCCGCAAACTCGAAGGCGGATGAGACGATGCGCATCCACATCCGCCCGGGCATGTCCTTCGCCCAGATTCTCGAATTGCTGGAAAAGAGCAATGTAATCCGAAACCCAGGGTTGTTCCACCTCCAGGCCAGACTCAGAGGTGGGGCCAAAAACTTTCAAGCAGGCGTCTATGCGCTAAAACCATCCATGCCACCACGAGAGATATACCGCCATTTGTCAGAGGGCAGGGTCGCCCAGCGCACGATCACCATTCCCGAGGGCTACAACATTCGGGAAATCGCCCGAATGATCCGCCGCGCGAAACTCGCCGGCGAAGGAGAAATTCTAAAACTCTCCCGAGACGCTTCATTTCTTGGGGAACTGAACATTGCAGCGGCTTCTCTGGAGGGATATCTTTTCCCCGACACCTATCATTTCCCGGTGGGCGCGCCAGCTAAAAAAATCCTGCGCTTCATGGTTCGCACGATGCGGAGAAAATTCTCTCCCGCGCTGAGAAAACAAGCCAAAAGGGTGGGATTCACAGTCCACCAGGCGCTTACGCTGGCATCGATTATCGAAAAAGAAACCTCACTGAGCAGCGAACGTCCACTCATCGCAGCCGTATTCATCAATCGGCTCAAGCGGAGAATGCGCCTTCAAAGCGACCCTACCGTCATATACGGGCTGCCCCGATTCGATGGAAACCTCACAAAAAAAGATTTGCGATACGATTCACCCTATAACACCTACCTCCGCCGGGGACTCCCCCCCGGTCCCATCGCCAACCCTGGGCTCGAATCCATCAAATCGGCGTTGAATCCCGCAAAAGTGAAATATCTGTATTTCGTGGCCACAAAGAATGGAGGTCATCAATTTTCCCGAACTTACCGCGAACATCGCCGCGCCGTGAATCGATATCAACGCAGATAGAGACAGGTTGACCCCGGAATTGCGGTAGTGGCATGATTGCTCATTGGCGATATTGTGCAAGAAGGCGCAATGGCCGTAAATAAAATGGAACGCGCATCCCTAATCTCTTATCCTCACTCGCCTCATCCAGAGGACGCCCGGACGGGGACTCGAATACATGGCGACCAACTTACTCCTCCTCGACGAAAGCCTTCTGGTGCAACGCGTCGTGGAACTGGCCTTCAGGGATACGGGAGTAGATGTCCATATGGCGGAGGATGCCGATGAAGCCCTCGAAATGGCGGAGAATGCGCCACCGGACATCGTCGTAGCCAGCCTGGACATGCAGAATTCCGATGGGTTGGACTTTTGCCATCGCCTGCGCGAAAAACCGGGATTATCCCAAGTGCCTCTTCTCATTTTAACGAGCACCCGCAACAGCGCCAGTGATGAGGAAATCGAGGAGTTGGAAGCCACAGGAAACATCGAAAAACCGTTCAAGCCGATTGTATTTACGACGGAGGTGGAGCGCATTCTCGGCCCGGGTGCAGGCGTACCGACTCCAGACCGCAAAGAACAGGCGGAGCCAGATTCCCCGGAAAAAGCAATGGAGGAGGAAGCGCCCCAGTCTTCAGGGGACATCATAGGGGAGTCCGAAGAAACCCCTCCCGCTCCGGTTGCGGAAGAAGCGCTCGAAGAAACGGAAGAGGCTCCCGCCGAAACAGAGAGTGTGGCATCTCCGCGCGAGGTGGAAGAACAACCACCCTCTTCCGCCCCTGGACTGGACAGCGAAAAACTCGAGCCCATCATCCAGAAACATCTGGAAGAAGCCGCGGAAAAGATCGCCCCCACATTGTTGCGCCGCATCGAAACCATTGTGGTGGCGCAACTCCCTGATATCGTAGAGCAAATCGTTCTTAAAGAAATCGAAAAAATCAAACGCGGAGAATAACCTTTGCTGGAACCCCGTTACGACCCAAAAGGGGCCGAAGATCGCTGGTATGCCGAATGGCTGAAGCGCGGATATTTTCACGGTGCGCCCAGCGAGAGCCAAGACCCTTATTCCATCGTCATCCCGCCGCCGAACGTGACGGGCTCCCTGCACATGGGTCACGCCCTGAACAACGCCCTGCAGGACATCCTTGTCCGCTGGAAGCGCATGAGCGGCCTGCGCGTCTGCTGGATGCCCGGCACCGACCATGCGGGCATCGCCACCCAGAACGTGGTGGAGCGCCAACTCGCCGAGGAGAACCTCTCCCGCGAATCCCTGGGGCGTGAGAAATTCATCGAGCGCGTCTGGAACTGGAAAGCCGAGAGCGGCGGGACCATTATTCGCCAACTCCACCGCCTGGGTGCTTCGTGCGACTGGGAGCGCGAGCGGTTCACGATGGACGAGGGTCTCTCCCGCGCCGTGCGCGAAGCCTTCGTGAGGCTATACGAAGAGGGGCTGATTTATCGTGACAATTATCTGGTGAACTGGTGCCCCAGGTGCGAGACGGCCGTTTCCGACTTAGAGGTCGAGCACGAAGAGCAAGACGGGCACCTATGGAAATTTCACTACCCACTCTGGAACGGTGGAGGCGGCGTCACCATCGCAACGACGCGCCCCGAGACCATGCTGGGCGATACGGCCGTGGCCGTTCATCCCGATGATGAGAGATACAAGAGCATCGTGGGCGAGAGTCTCCGCTTGCCTCTTCTCGACAGAGAAATTCCCGTCATCGCGGATTCTTTCGTGGATGCCGAGTTCGGCTCCGGCGCCGTGAAGGTCACGCCCGCACATGATCCAAACGATTTTGAAGCAGGCCTCAGGAACGAACTCCCGCAAATCAACATTCTCACCCCGGATGCGAAAATCAACGAAAACGGGGGGCCCTACGCGGGATTGGACAGGTTCGAGGCGCGGGGGCGCATCATCGCTGACATGGAAGAGCAAGGGTTGATGCGCGGGGTGGAATCCCATCGCCACGCCGTGGGGGGATGCTATCGCTGTGGCACCGTGGTGGAGCCGTATCTCTCAAAACAATGGTTCGTGCGCGCGAAACCACTGGCGGAGGAATCGATTCGCGCCGTAGAGGATGGGCGCATCAAAATCATTCCCAAACAGTGGGAATCCACCTATTTCGAGTGGATGCACAACATTCGCGACTGGTGCATCAGCCGCCAGATTTGGTGGGGCCACCAGATACCCGCCTGGTACAACGACGACACCGGAGAGGTCATCGTCTCGCGTGAAGACCCCGGCGACCCGAACTTGAGGCGTGAAACCGACGTGCTCGACACCTGGTTCAGTTCCGCTCTGTGGCCTTTTTCGACGTTCGGCTGGCCAGACGACAACCCCGACCTGAAATATTTCTACCCCACGTCCGTTCTCGTCACGGGCTTCGACATCATCTTCTTCTGGGTAGCGAGAATGATCATGACGGGGCTCAAGTTCATGGATGACGTCCCTTTTCGGGACGTCTACATTCACGCCCTGGTGCGGGATGAGCAGGGACAAAAGATGAGCAAGACGCGGGGAAACATTATCGATCCGCTGGAGATCATCGAGGAATACGGCACGGATTCGCTGCGCTTCACGCTCACCGCCATGGCCGCCCAGGGGCGCGATATACGTCTGTCCACGGAGCGAATCGCCGGGTACCGGAATTTCTGCAACAAAATCTGGAACGCGGCCCGCTTCACCCTGATGAATCTGGGCGAGCAAGTTCCACCCATGCCGCCCAGAGAGGCGCTCTCTCTAGGTGACAGGTGGATATTGAGCCGCTTAAACGGCCTGACGCGCCAGGTGGACGAGGCGCTCGAGGAGTACCGCTTCAACGACGCCGCGCTGGCGCTGTACCATTTTACTTGGCGCGAGTTGTGCGACTGGTACCTGGAGGTCATCAAGCCCGCCCTCATCTCGGGAGAGCACGGAGACGCCAGCCGCGCAGTGCTCGCCGAAGTGCTCGAGCGCACGCTCCGCCTTCTGCACCCGATCATCCCCTTCATCACCGAGGAAATCTGGCAGAAACTTCCGAATCGCAGCGGGGAGAGCATCATGGTGGCCGAATGGCCGAGGCCGCAAGATGGGTGGGACGACCCCGAAGCGGAAGAGGAATTCAGCGCCTTGACGGACATGATCGGCGGAATCAGAAACATACGGGGAGAGTTGAACATTTCCCCCAACAAGGAGATGCAAGCGCATATTCAGGTTCACGACCCCGGCAAGCTCAACATCATCATGCGCGAATCCGAATGGATACGAAGATTGGCGAGGATTTCGCCTGATTGGAAGGTCGGCCCCGACGTGGAGCGGCCCAAGGCTTCGGCGAACACCGTTTTCGGCTATGGGCAGGCGTTCGTCCCCATCGGTGGACTCATCGACATCGAAGAAGAACTGAAGCGTCTCAACAAACAAATCGCCGATGCAAGCGATACGATAGCTGGCCTCGAGAAAAAACTCGCCAACCCCTCATTCATCGAACGCGCACCCGCTGAAGTCGTGGAAAAGGACAAAAACCGTCTGCGCGAAACCGAGGAGCGCGTGGAAAAACTCCGTGAGAGCGCAGAGCGCATATCGGAGTTCCAAAACTAGATGGATTCTATCGGCGCCGACCAAAAGGTGCTGGACTGGCGGGTCGAAACGATTGACGAGGCGAGTTCCACCAACGATTTGCTTTCGGCCAGGGCGCGAGAAGGCGAAGCCGAAGGTCTCGTCATACAGGCGACATCCCAAACCAAAGGAAGGGGAAGGCGGGGACGCTCCTGGTTTTCTCCGCCCGGGAGCGGATTGTACTTCTCGGCCCTGTTTCGCCCGAATGGCGAAACCGAAATTTCACCCGTCATGACGCTTCTCCTCGGCGTCGCCGTCGCAGAGGGCCTCCGAGAGGCGACGGGTCTTTGCATTGGCCTCAAATGGCCGAACGACCTGAGGGTAAAGGGGAGAAAAATCGGCGGAATCCTGTGCGAATACATGAGCCTACCGAATCAGCCTCCCGCCGTCGTCGCAGGCGTGGGATTGAACCTCACGACGAGGGAAACCGATTTTCCTCCCGAACTGCGTGCGTCGGCCTCCTCGATTTTTCTTTCGGGGGGGCGGGTTCCGGAAACGGAACATCTCCTCCATCTGCTTCTGAGGCGCATCGCTTTCTGGTACAAGGAATATGAATCGAACGGTTTCCCTCCTATCCGGAATCACTGGCTTCGACTGTGTGACCATTTGGAGGAGAGAATTTCCGTTCGCGTTGGGGATGAGAAGTTTGTTGGAAAAAACAACGGGATTGACCAGACGGGGCGCTTGCTACTCGAAAAACCCGACGGGTCGATCGAGAGGATAAACTCCGGCGAGGTGGAACTCCCATGAGCGAAAACTCCTACTTGTTGGCCATCGACGTAGGCAACACGCAAACCGTCGTCGGGCTTTTCGACGGGGAGGACCTCATATCGAGTTGGAGGCTCGGTTCCGTGGCCCGCCGCACGACGGATGAACTGGCCATCCTCATGGAAGGCTTGTTCCGACTTGGGGGACACCAGATGTCGGACGTGGGCCGTGTGGTGATGGCGAGCGTCGTCCCTCCCTTGGGGCCGAATCTGGAGGAAATGGCGATACGCTATTTCGGCGTCAAGCCACTGGTGGTCGGCCCGGGAATACGCACGGGAATCTCCATAAAATACGACAACCCCCATGAGGTGGGAGCGGACAGAATCGTCAACGCCGTCGCCGGCCACCATCTGTACGGCGGGCCTTTGGTCATCGTCGATTTCGGAACGGCCATCACCTTCGACGCCATATCCCCTGCGGGAGAATACCTGGGCGGCGCCATTTCGCCAGGAATGGGAATCGCCCTGGAGGCGCTCATCGACAAAACGGCCCGGCTTCCCAGGGTCGAAACCGCCGTTCCGCCCTCGGTCATCGGAAAAAACACGATCCACAGCATTCAATCCGGCATTGCTTATGGATATCGAGGCCTGGTGAAGGAAATCGTCGACCGCATGAAAAACGAACTAGGGGAAGATACGAAGGTGGTCGCAACCGGCGGACAGAGCCTGTCTTTCAGCGAACAAATGGAGGTTTTCGACCTGATCAACCCCGATTTGACCCTCTTGGGTCTCCGCCTGATCGCCTCTCGAAATCCATGAAAGAGACGACCGCCGACTCTCCCATCAGCAAGATACAATCGGGGAACCTACGTTACTGAAACGCATTCCGGATAAGTTCTTTCGCCTTTGGTTTTTTCCCCGCCTCCGCCTCCAGTAACACCACGTCGAAACGGCAGACGGATGACTGCTCTTGCGGATGCGTGAGCAAATAGTGCTGCGCGGCTTGCGCGATTCTGCGTTGCTTCTCCCGATTCACGGCCTCAGCACCACTTAAAGACCTCCCCGCCGCGCGGGTCTTCACCTCGATGAACGAGAGAACCTCACCCTCGCGCGCGACGATGTCCACCTCGTAGCGCGAACCCCGGTAGTTTCGCTCGATGATTTCATACCCACGGCGGCGCAGGAATTTCACGGCCACGTCTTCCCCGATTTTCCCACTCTCGCGGCTCATCGCGTTCTCACGCCCTGACCACCGCCGGCACTCCCCGGAAAGTGCGCCGATGAATGCGGCAGGGGCCATGAAGCTCAAGAGCAGCGAGATGATCCGGCGTGGGGTAGCCCTTATGCTTGCCGAATCCATAGCCCGGAAAACGCATGTCCATCCGCGTCATCACCCGATCCCGGTACACCTTGGCAACCACGCTTGCCGCCGCAATGCAGGCGCACCGCGAATCCCCTTTCACCAGCGGAGTTTGCGGCAACGGGCTGGGAATCTTCTTGTTTCCGTCGATGAGTATGTGAGCGGGCGCTACTCCAAGCCCCTCCACGGCGGTCGCCATCGCGCGAAGCGATGCCTGGAGGATGTTGATTCTTTCGATCTCGCGCGGCCCTGCCGCCGCCAGGGCGACGGCGCGCGCTTTCGCCAAAATCTCGGGCAGCAGCGCCTCCCTGCGGCGCGGGGAGAGTTTTTTGCTGTCGTCAAGGCCGGCGATGGGATTCTCCGGGTCCAGCACCACGGCGGCGGCCACCACGGGGCCCGCCAGGGGACCGCGCCCCGCCTCGTCCACACCTGCAACGATCGAGAAGCCTTCGCTTGCGAGATCAAGCTCGATGGAATACATGAAAGACCATACGGGGCGGTGGATTTTCTTAATATATCGATGATCCAGAGAGTTCTCAAGGGGTGATCACGCCATCCGGCCAGGGAGCGTCCATCCGGCTTGGGGGATGGCCTAAAATCTGAGAAGATGAGCATATCCCTTGAATTGGAGAAAATACGTTGCCAAAGAAAGATATTTTTCAAAAAGACCATCTCATCGACTCACACGACGAAGACATCAAGCTGCATTTGAGAGAGAAAAAACCGCGCGGAATGCAGAAGTCGGAAACCGCCAACACGGTGCTCATGGTGCACGGGCAAAGCACCCCGGCGCCCGTCGCCTTCGATCTTCCGCTGCCCGGCTACTCATGGATGGATTTCGCCGCCGACCGCGGCTTTCACGTCTACGCCCTTTGCATTCGGGGCTACGGGCCCTCCACGCGGCCCCCGGAAATGCTCCGAAGCGCCGCCGGTCAGCCCCCTGCCGTGCGGGGAATCACCGCGGTGCGTGACATCGACGCCGCCGTGCGATTCATCTGCGAGCAAAACGCCATCAACAAGCTGAACCTCCTCGGCTGGTCGTGGGGCACGACGACCACGGCCGCCTTCACCGCCGGAAAACAGGCGCGCATTCGCCGCCTCGCTCTCTACGCTCCTTTCTACGCATACGACAACCCCCAGGCGGCGGCCCTCTCGGAAGACCCCGCGCGCCCCGGACGCTGGGACCCTCGAAAAGGGGCATGGCGCTGGGTCACGGAAGCCTACCAGCGTGAACGCTGGGACGGGAGCATTCCCAAAGGACAGCACGCGAAATGGCGAACCGAAAAGGCGATCAAGCGCTTCTGGAGCGAACAACTGAAATTCGACCCCGAGGGCGCGCGCAGAAAAACGCCCGCCGTCCGCGTACCCAACGGCGCGATGGCGGACGGCTACGACCGCGCGCGCAACAAGCCGCTTTACGATGCGAGCAGAATCACCTGTCCTGTCCTGACCATCCGGGGAGACCACGACAGGAGTTCGACCGACCCCATCTTCGCCGCCGTGTACCGCGCGCTCGTCAACAGCCGCGGGAAGCGCTCGGTCGTCCTGGGCGACGCCACGCATTTCGCCCAGTACGAATGGCGCCGCGAGGCCTTGTACAATGAGGTGCAGAATTTCATCGAGGGTTGAGCGGAGAGGGAACAAGGGAAACAAAAAGACCCGGGGTAAACACACCCCCGAGTCTTTTTTTGAATGAACTCTATTACCCTATTTTTCGTTGCACTCCATCAAGCAACAGAGCTTCGCGCGGCGCACGTATTGGCGGTTCCGGACATGTCGGCGTAAGGTTGTGAACCGTCACCCCATCGGAACCGCAACCGAAAAGAATAACAGCCCATAAGATAATCGCCGGGATTCGCCCCATTTTCGCAAGAATTCATGCAAAAACGCCAGATTTTTTAGCCCGGGTTCCTGGGCGGATCGGCTTGGTGACGGGAAAAATTCTAGAGAAACGAACTACGAAGAAGAAAAATTTCAGAACCCGAAAGCAGGAAATTCCGTTTTGTTTTATCTTCTGCGCCGCTCTTTCACCTGGGCCGCCTTGCCCTTGCGATCTCTCAAGTAGTAGAGCTTCGCACGGCGTACGCGGCCTCTTCGGGTGATTTCTATCTTGTCGACTCTCGGGGAATGCAACGGGAAGATGCGCTCCACACCGATTCCATACGAGACTTTGCGAACGCGGAACCTTTCGCGAAGACCGCCGCCCTGCCTTCCGATGACGACGCCCTCGAACACCTGGATGCGCTCCTTGTCGCCCTCGACGATTTTCACGTGAACGCGCACCGTATCTCCCGAATCGAATTCGGGAACGTCCTTGCGCATGCCCTCGCGCTCAATTTTGTCGATAATGTTCACCTGCCCGCTCCTTGTACTGGAAAATCGGCACTATACCTCTCTTTTGCCGAGAATACGATCTACCACAATCGCCGCCGCACCGCGAACCGACAAATGGTTGAATTCCACATCCGCCTCCGCCCGTACCGGCAACAAAACCACTTCGGACATCTCCAACACCTCATCCGCCAGACCCCAACTCGTGCCGAACAAAATGATGAGCGGGGCGTCCATCTCCTTCATCTCGCCGCGCAGCGCTTCATACCCCACGGCGCCCGGGACTCGCCTGGCCGTCGTGGCCACGCATCGCGGCTTTTTTGATTCCTTGCGTTCCACCTCTTCGATGAGCACATCCAAAGACGGCAGAACTTCCAGGAATTCGAGCGTCTCGCTCCTTTGCGGGTGTAGCGCGCGGCCCGGGCCCTCCGTGAAATGCCCTATCACCCGCTCGACGAACGCCCGCTGGGGAGCAGAAGGGTGTACCACAAATACGCCCGAAACTCCATAGGTGCGGCCCACACGGGCGAGATCGTGCAAATCGAGGCCCGTGACCGAAGAGGTCACGACGACGCCGTCTCGATTGAGAACCGGGTAGTGAATCAGCGCGAGATAGACGTTACCCAATACCCTTCAATCCTTTTACTTCCTGGAAGATTCCAGTAGGCGCAAATCTTCATCGCTCAATTCGGCTCGCTCGAACAGGTCCATCCGTCTTTCTCTCGTTCTTTTGAGGGCCTGGTGTCTCCTCCAGAGCCGAACCGCTTCATGATCGCCGGACAAGAGCACGTCCGGCGCGCGAATTCCCTCGAATTCCGCCGGACGCGTGTAGTGGGGATGATCGAGAAGCCCATCGGTGAAGCTGTCCTGAGCGGCGGAATCATCGTTGCCCAACACACCGGGGATGAGCCTGCCGACGGCGTCGATGACGGCCATGGCAGGAATCTCCCCTCCCGAGAGCACATAATCGCCGACCGAGACCTCCTCATCCACGCACAATTCGCTCACCCTTTCATCCACTCCCTCGTACCGGCCACAGATGAGGAGCAGCCTGGGAACTTTAGAGAGCCGGAGGGCGGTCGCCTGATCGAACAACCTCCCCTGCGGCGTGAGGAGCACCTTGAGCGGCTCAAACTCCCCATCCTCTCGAATCGCCCGAACGCCCTTTAAGATGGGTTCCGGCTTCATGACCATGCCCGCTCCGCCGCCGAAGGGGGCGTCGTCGGTTTGCTGGTATTTTCCCTCGGCGAAATCGCGCAAATTCCAGACCTTGAGCTCCAGTAGGCCCTGCTGCGCCGCGCGCCCTACAACGCCCTCTCGAAACGCTTCGGCCACCATCCCAGGGAGCACGGAGAGAATGTCGATGCGCATGGGAACTCCTCAATCCTCATCATTGAACTTCGGGGGACGGAAAATCCAGCGCCCATCTTCGCGCCTCAATACGACCTCGCGCGTCGCGGGCACGAGCAATTCCTCTCCCCCCGGCGTGCGTATAGCAATAACGTCGTTTCCCCCGGCGCCGAACATGTCCGCCACATGACCGAGAAGACGCCCCCCTTCGTCCAGGATTTCACAGCCCTCGAAATCCTCGAAATAGAGAACCCCCTCCTCGGGACCATCCAGGAATTTTCTATCGGCCAGGAAAACTATCCCACGCAGCGCCTCGGCATCCTCGAGGGTATCGGTTCCCACGAACTTCCAGACAACGGCTCCCTTGCCGCCCCGGTGGCAGGCCTCTATCTTGAATCTTTTCTGAGGCTCATCCCGCGCAAACACCTCCAGGATTCGCCCATAAGCGTCCACGGCATCGAGCCAGGGTTCCACCCGAACGGCTCCTTTGAGGCCATGGGGCCTAAGCGCAACGCCCACGGCCACCTTCTCGCTCATGGGGCGTTCCTAACCGTTGATGCCCGCCTTGTCGAGCAGGTTCTTGACCGTCCGGGTCGGGATGGCGCCTTTGTCCAACCAGGCCTTGGCTTTCTCGAGGTCGATGCCGATGAAGGCGGGGTCTTGTGAGGGATCGTAGCGGCCGATGCTTTCGATGAAACGACCATCGCGCGGCATCCGCTCATCCTGGACGACAACGCGGTAGCGCGGCGCTTTCTTCATACCGCCCCGGGCAAGTCTGATTTTTACAGCCAAAATATTTCTCCTTAAAAATTAAGCATTTGACGCATTCTCTGCATCTGTTTTTTCTTCCCACCCTTGGAAAACTGCTTCATCAGCTTCTGTGTTTGCGAGAATTGCTTGAGCAGTCGATTCACGTCCTGCACTCGAGTTCCGCTCCCGGCGGCGATGCGCTTTCTGCGGCTACCCTTGATGATTTCAGGCTTCGTGCGCTCGGTAGGCGTCATCGAATCGATGATGGCCACCGTGCGTGAGAGTTCCTTCTCGTCGATATCCACGTCGGGCATCTTGTTTCCCAGCCCCGGTATCATGGACATGACCTCGCCCATCGAACCCATCTTCCGCATCTGAAGAATCTGCTCTTTCATCGTCACCAGGGTGAACGCCCCCTTGCCGAGGGATTCCACCATGGACTGCGCGTCATCGGCCGAAATGGCGGCCTCGGCCTTCTCGATGAGGGACATGACGTCTCCCATGCCCAGAATGCGCGACGCCATTCTCTCGGGATGAAACTCCTCCAGCGCATCAAGCTTCTCGCCCACACCAACCAGCTTGACGGGCACGCCCGTCACCGCGCGCAGCGAAAGAGCGCCGCCGCCTCTGGCGTCCCCGTCGAGCTTCGTGAGCACCACGCCCGTGATGCCGATTCGCTCGGAAAACGCCTGGCCCAAGCCGACCGCCTCCTGACCCGTCATGGCGTCCGCAACCAAAAGCACCTCTTCGGGCCGCGCCGCCTCCTTCATCCGCTCGAGTTCATCCATCAAAGCATCATCGGCGTGCAGCCTGCCCGCGCTGTCAACGATGCAGTAATCAAAATGCTCGAGGCGAGCTCTTTCGGTGGCTCGCCGGACGATTTCCACGGGACTCGACATGCCTTCAGAATCGAATGCGTCGGCGCTCGTCTGCTCGGCCAGTCTCTTTAGTTGGGTGATGGCCGCAGGCCGCGCGACGTCCGCAGGCACGAGAAGAACGCGCAAGCCCTTGCTTCTTAGTTTCAGGGCGATCTTGCCGGCCGTCGTCGTTTTGCCCGAACCCTGCAAGCCGACGAGCATCACGGTGGTGACGCCGCTCGCGACGCGTTCGATCGGAGCGCTCTTGGTCCCCATGAGTTCCGTGAGACGATTCTGAACCGTCTTGATGACCTGCTGGGAAGGATCGAGGTGCGCAACGCGCTCCACACCAACCAAATCTTCGCGGATTTTCGCCACCAATTCCTTGGCGACCCGAAAGTTCACGTCGGCTTCGAGCAACGCCAGGCGAATCTCGCGAAGCGCGGAATCGACCTGGTTTTCTCCCAAAACGCCCCGGCTTCTTAAATCCTTGAAAATTCCGCCAAGGCGCTCTTTCAAGCCGTCAAACATCGAACACCCCAAATGATTGATATTCAATATGTTTCCGAGTTTCCATCCGCAAGCCCGAGAGAGGAAAATCAACTTATAAGGATTTTACACGGGAAGTGTCAACCGCGTATAGACCGCCCGGCCCCTCGTCCAGGGCGAAAAAGAAAACAGCGCAGATGCCAAAGGCGTCCACCGCGCCTGAAGCGCTCAGCCGCCCCTGATGCCGCGTATGGCTTCCGCATAGTCTTTCGCGCCGAATACGGCCGAGCCGGCCACGAGAGCCTCCGCGCCCGCCGCGCGTATATCGGCTGCATTTTGCGGAGTGACGCCACCATCGACTTCTATCAGAACCGAGGAGCCTCCCGCTTCGATCATCTCCCTCAAGCGCCGAATCCGCTCCAGGGAAGCCGGAATGAACGCCTGGCCCCCAAAGCCCGGGTTGACGCTCATGACGAGCACCATATCCACCTCAGGCAGCAAATTCCCGATTTGCGAAAGCGGCGTTCCGGGGTTCAGAGTCAGCCCCACACCCAAGCCAAGCCCGCGTATGCTCTGGAGGGTTCGGTGAATGTGCCTGGGCGCCTCCACGTGAACCGTCAAAATGTCCGCCCCGGCGTCCGCAAACTCTTCGATGTATCGATCCGGATCTGCAATCATCAGGTGCACGTCGAGCACCATATCGGGAGCGGCTCTCCTGGCGGCCCGAACGCCCAAAGGCCCCACCGAAATGTTCGGCACGAAGTGACCGTCCATCACGTCGAAATGCAGCCAGTCGGCTCCGGCTTCGCGCACCGCCCCTATTTCTTCGCCCATCTTCTCGAAAGAACAGGACAACAAAGAGGGCGCGACCCGGATTTTTCCAGGCGTCATGTCCGGCTTGGGCATTTTGGTTCCTCTCCCTAATGCTTTTGCTCTTCGACCAGACGGCCATCGAGAAATATACGCGCGCGCGCTCCACCCTTCACCCGCACCAGCAAATGAATCTCCTCGCCCGCGCGCACCTCGCGGGAGAGCTCCTCGCGCGTTTCGCCGTTCGATTCCATCTCCACGCGAAGTTCGCGCCTCGGCTTTCCGTGCGGCACGCGGTAGCGCAAGACGATGAAATTCCCCGCAATCTGGTCCGCGCCCCGCGCCACGTCCACATGCACCCGGTGGCCCGCGAGGACGCGCCGACCGTGCGGCGGTATTTGCGAAACGATAGAGCCCCTGAGGGAGCCGGGGCGATCCACGTAGCGGACGCGCCCGACCGCCAGGCCGAGCGCGCGAACCCGGTCGAGAGCAGTGTTGACGGGTTCTCCAATCAGGGAAGGCATGACGTAGGCCCGCTCGCGGGAACCCTGGCTGACGACCAGAACCACGCCCTCGCCGCGCCTGATGTTTCCTCCCTCATTCGGCCAGACGCCCAAAACCTGGTCGATGGGTCGTTTGGGATCATACAACCGCTCCACCAGGTGAACACGAAGGCCTTCGAGGCGAATGAGGGTCTCCGCGCGATTCAGGTTCTTGCCCACCACCGTCGGCACCGCGACATCCCGCGGGCCTTTGCTGAGAACGAGCGATACGATTCTTCCCTCGCGGATGAGGCGTCCGCCGGGAGGATTCTGGCGCACGACATGATTCATGGATACCGCATCGCTGAACACGCGATCGCTAACCTGCATGGGTATTCCCTTCTCCCCCAGCAATTCCAGCGCGCGAACCACGTCGAGGCCCGCGACCTGGGGCAGGAAAATACCCTCTCCCCCCCTGAAGACGTAGAGGCCCACAGCACCCCCGACGCCGCCCAACGCGACGAGGAGCACAAACCAGAAAACGCCTCTCAGTATCCCTCTCAGCAACTTCTACCCTCTTTGCGCCAACTCATGGCGAAAAAACCATCGAGGCCCGTTCCCGGCGTTATCCGCAACGCCCCGTCTGCGCCCAGAAAACCTCTTGCGCTTCCAGGAAGAGCGCCTCCATCCCGTATGGGGACGAATCCGGGCTCTCGAAACGAAGAGGCGACTTCTTCGGTTTCCTCTGTCTCATTCGTGCAAACCGAATAAACCAATCTGCCCCCAGGGCGCACCGCACCGGCCGCTCCTCGTAAAATCGCCATCTGCCGACGCGCCTGCGCCGACAGGTCTTCTTCCCTCACCCGCCATCTCGCATCGGGATGCCGCCTGAACACTCCCAGTCCGCTGCAAGGCGCATCCACGAGAACGAGGTCGAATTTTTCATGAAAAGGCGGCCTCGCCCCGTCCATCCGCAAAATCGGCACATTCGCCCGAATCCTAGCACAATTACGCCTCAGGCGAGCGAGCCGGTGGGACGCCTCATCCCCCGCCACGACGCTCCCGCTCACCCCCGCGGCCCAGGCGAGACAAGCCGTTTTGCCTCCGGGCGCCGCGCAGACATCGAGAATTTTTTCTCCGGCGGCGGCACCGGCGAAACGCGACACCAGGCTCGAACCCTCGTCCATGACGATGAACTTTCCCCCACGATAGGCCGTCGTATCGCTGAAGCGAACTCCGGGTGTACTCTCATCCGGAAGAAATACCAAACAATCCGGATCGGCGCATCCGGGCCGTGTGGCGATGCCCTCGCTTTTCAATTCGGCTATCAAACTTCGGGCGTTCGACGCCTGAGTGTTCACGCGAAAGACGACAGGCGCTTCCTCGTTGTTCGCCCGGCACCGCCTTTGCGCCTCCTCTTCTCCGAGGTCACGCATCCAGCGTCTCACCAGCCATCCCGGATGGGACTCCCATATCGTCAGATAATCTTCTCGATTTTCGGGCGGCGAAACTTCATGCTCCGCCACCTTGCGCAAAACCGCGTTCACCAACCCTTTCGCCCAGTTCAAGTTTCGGCGATTCACCAAAGAAACGCCGCCGTCCACCGCGCCGTGGGGGGGGACGCGATCCATGAACAAGAGCTGGTAGGTTCCCAACCGCAACGCTTCTCGCACGGGAGGCGCCACGTTCGGTTTGTTCAGAAAATGTCCGAAAACGAAATCCAGACGATTCCGCCACCTCAGGACGCCATAGATCAACTCGCGCAGGAACGCGCGGTCGCGCGGGTCGAAATCCGCCGATGAAAACCGCTCCACCAACTGGTCCGCGGCGATGGGGTTTTTCTCGAAGGAGAGAAGAGCGGCGTGCGCCGCCCGTCGGACGAGATGAGAAGAATTCGTTTTTGTCTCGCTCGGTGCGAAATTCCGGCTCACGCGCTCTCTCCGAGCACGAGGCCGGGCCGGCATGGATATCCCCTGGCGAAAGCCCGCGCATCCATCTTCTTCTTGCCCGGCGGCTGTATCGCCAAAATCACCAAATCGCCCTTCCCCGTGGATACGCGGATTCCCTCTCCCTCGGGCGATTCGGTTTGCCCGAGAATTTCACCGGCGGCTCCGCCGGATTCGCCCGGATTCGGCCAGGCCCGCCATATCCGCACCGGGCCGCTCGTTATGCCCGGCCAGGTGGTCTGCGCCACCGGCCAGGGATTGAGCCCTCTTATCAATCTATCGAGACGGATCGCGGGCAGACGCCAATCGAGTTTCGCTTCTTCTTTTTGGAGTTTTTCCGCATAGGTGACCAGTAATTCGTCCTGGGGCTCCTCCGTGACTTCGCCGATTTCGAGTTTCAACAACGTCGCCACCATCTGCTCCGCACCCAGTTCGGCCAACTTGTCGTGAAGTGTGCCGGAAGTATCCCTCGGCCCAATCGGCAATGGACGCCTCGTAAGCACAGCGCCTGCGTCGAGTTCGGAGACAACCCGCATCACGCAGACTCCCGTCTCACCGTCCCCCTCGAGAAGAGCGCGCTGAATCGGCGCCGCTCCCCGCCAGCGCGGAAGAAGGGATGGATGGAGGTTCAACAACCCCCACCGGGGAACATTCAAGAGTTTTCTGCTCAGAATCTGGCCATACGCCGCCACGACGCCCACGTCGGGCCGAAACTCCGCAACGTCGGTCGAGCGGATTCTCTCCGGCTGCAAGACGAGGAGGCCCGCACCGAGCGCGCACGCCTTGACGGGCGGTGGCGTCAGCTTGCGGCCCCGCCCCGCAGGCCTGTCAGGCTGCGTGAACACGGCCGCCACCTCTATGGGGGATGCAATCAACGCCCGAAGCGTCGGCGCCGCGAACTCGGATGTCCCGAAGAAAACCGCCCGCATGGATTTCGCTCCCTGAGAGAAACCGCGCGCCGGCCAAACGCAAGGCCGCGCTAAAATCAGACCCGAAAATATAGCACGGGAAAAGAGGGGATATCTAAGGGGCGGCCTTGGCCTGTTTCTTGAGACGGCGCTTTACGAGGTCGCGTTTTGTCTTATTGAGATGATCCAGGATGAGTTTTCCGTCTAAATGATCGATTTCGTGCTGGAGGACAAAGGCGAGAACTTCGCGCGCATCGAGGAACACCTCCTCACCCTGCAGGTTCAGCGCCCGCACCCGCACCGCCTCGTGGCGGCGGATTTTTTCGCTCACGCCCGGCAGCGAGAGGCAGCCTTCTTCCACGACCCGCTCGCCTTCTGCGCTTTCGATTTCAGGATTGACGAGAAAATGCACCTGCTTGGGGTCTTTCCCGACAGAGATGTCCACCACGATCATCCGGACGCTCTCTCCCACCTGGGGAGCGGCGAGGCCGACGCCGGGCGCATCATGCAGGGTGGCGAGCATTGCGCGCCCAAGTTCCTCTATCCGCTCCGTTATCCGTTCGACGGGAAGGCATTTTCGACGAAGAGCGGGAGCCGGATATTTGAGAATTTCCAAGGCGGCCATAAGAGATTCCCCGGCGAAATGGATGCGCAATCGGCTCACTCGCCAAGCCGATTTCCATCATGTAACCCATCCGAAGCGGGGAAGCAAATTCGCGGATCGATTTCGACTCAAGAGAGATTTTCAACCAAAGAAAAAGGGATTACGCATTTCCCCGCATTTGCCGTCATCGCGTATTCGGTGGCATGCGGCAGAATCCCTCGCGAAGAGGAGGCGTTTTCGTGGACTCAAAGGAGCGGGAAAATGAAACGAGGACAAAAAACCAAAACGATGAAATTCCCTGCAATCGGAATGAAAGTACCCCGCTTCGAATTTCTGTAAATATCGATAAAATTCGATAAATTCACGATGTTTTTCGATAAATAAATGAAAATTCAAATTGTTGATTTTATTATTGTTGAGACGTTTCAGCCTCCTATTTCGGCGTCGCCGCCTGGGGCTGGGGCGTCTCTTTCGGCTCTGCGGTCGCTTTCGGCGCGTCGATTCCGACGGCGGCGCGCACCTGTCTCTCGATTTCCGAGAAAATATCCGTGTTCTCCTTCAAAAACCGCTTCACGTTCTCGCGCCCCTGGCCGATTCGCTCCTCGCCGAAGGAATACCACGCCCCCGTCTTGGTGACGATGTCTTTTTCGACGCCCAAATCGAGCACGTCGCCTTCTTTCGAGACGCCGAGTCCGAACATGATGTCGAATTCCGCCGTGCGGAACGGAGGAGCGAGCTTGTTCTTCACCACGCGCACCCGCGTCCTGTTGCCCACGTTGTTTTCGCCTTCCTTGATCGCGGCGATTCGCCGGATGTCCAGGCGAACGGAGGAGTAGAATTTGAGCGCGTTTCCGCCGGAAGTCGTTTCCGGATTTCCGAACATCACGCCGATCTTCATGCGAATCTGGTTAATGAAGATGAAGCACGTGTTGCTGCGGTGCACCACGCCCGTGAGCTTGCGAAGCGCCTGGCTCATGAGCCGCGCCTGGAGGCCCACATGGTGATCGCCCATCTCTCCTTCCAACTCCGCCTTGGGCACCAAAGCGGCTACGGAGTCGATGACGACCACGTCGAGCGAGGCGCTGCTCGTCAAAATCTCGGCTATCTCCAGGGCCTGCTCTCCCGTATCGGGTTGGGAGACGATGAGGCTGTCTGTTTCCACGCCAAGCGCTTTGGCGTACACGGGATCCAGGGCGTGCTCCGCATCCACGAAGGCGGCCATTCCGCCTTTGCGCTGCACTTCGGCGATGATTTGTAGTGCGATGGTCGTCTTGCCCGAAGACTCGGGCCCGTATATCTCCACAATGCGCCCGCGCGGCACACCGCCACAGCCCAAGGCGGCATCGAGCGATACCGAACCCGTCGAAATAGCCGCAATCGCCCCCAGGCCCGGCCCTTCGCCCAGGCGCATGATGGAGCCTTTGCCGAATTGGCGGTTGATCTGGTTGAAAGCCATGTCCAGCGCCTTGTCGCGGCGTTCACGCCCTTGCGGGTTCTCGGATTTCGAGGAGGGTGACCCGTTTTTGAGGTTCATCGGAAAACTCCCTTGGATGGAGGAATGCGCACCGGTTCGGGCGATGGCGGACATAGGTTGAATGTAGGGGATCGACCTTTTTTCTGCAATACGGCAAGCGCCATCACTTCCCAAAGGACCCGCGCGGAGCAGGCCGCATCCCCTTATATAGCCATATTTCCCAACAACGGCGGCGGCTTATTTTCGCTAAATATACGTGAAAACTACTCCAAAATCAAGTATAAAAAGCGAAAATTCATCCCCAAAATCACCTTTTCTTGTTAAATGGCTCAAAAATAAGGTGGATGAGTCTGATTGGCATCCAGGGCGCTTCAAGCATGACATCACCCTGGTCAGGCATGGGCAGACCTTACATAGACCTGCAGATTTTCAGCGCTCAAGCACCGGTCAGGCACGAGACACGACGAAGCGGACGGACTATCCCCCGGTGAGGCTTACGCCTGGCCCAACGTCACTTTTTCCAGCGTGGTGTGTATGGCACCGGAGGGATTGAGTTCGCTTCTGAACAAAACCGCCTCGCGCGCACGGCAGATGAGAGGGGGCGTCAACCATCTTTGCTCGGCGACTTCAAGCTCTCCTTCGAGCCCTGCGGGTGGACGATCCCGGGAGCGGCGCCTCCCCAGCGTCATATGCGGGCGGAAAGGTCCCTCCCCGGAGGGAAACCCCGCTTCGGCCAGATAACGGGAGAGGCTTGCTTCAAGTTCAACCAGAGGTTCCGGCGTTTCCGAAGGACCCACCCAAAGCACATTGGGACGCTTGAGATGCGGGAAGACGCCAAATTGGTTTATTGAAATATCAAAGGCAGGCGCGCTTGCTCCCGCACGAAGCAGCGCCTCTGCGGCGGCTGTGGCCTGATCTTCTTCGATGTCGCCTAGAAATCGTAAGGTGACGTGGATGTTCTCGGACCTCATCCAGCGGAAATCATCGAGAGCAGGCATGGTCGCAAGCGAGGTTTGAAGCGATTCCAGGAGTCTGTGTTCATCTGCGCTTAATGGAATCGCCAAAAACGCGCGCATGGGGAATCTCCTGAAACATAAGGCCTGCCACATGGCCTCGGGGCACGAGAAGGCACGCTTCACACGGGGAAGGACCGCTATCGCGCATCATTATAGTCAATCCAGCGCTTCGAGGGCATCACGCACCATATCAAGCGCGATTTGCGCCGTCCGGGCCTTCACTTCCATACGAGAGCCTCCGAACACGTGGTGTCGGCAAGTAGTACCGGAAGACGTGGCGACGGCCATATACACCGTGCCCACCGGCTTCTCGGCGCTTCCACCCGTGGGACCGGCGATGCCCGTGACGGACAGCCCGATATCGCTGCCCGCCGCCGCGCGAACGCCCTCCGCCATCGCGCGCGCGCAGGCCTCGCTCACCGCGCCCGGCCCGCCCTCACGCGCAACGATATCTTTCGGCACGCCCAGGAGCGCCATTTTCGCCTCGTTGCTGTAGGTGACGAAGCCCTGTTCGAAATAAGCGGAACTGCCGGAAACATCGGTGATGCGGCTGGCTATCAGCCCACCCGTGCAGCTTTCCGCCGTGGCGATGCGCCAACCCTTTTCACGCAAGCGTGCTCCGAGCCATTTCTCCACAGATTCCGCCATTCAACTTTGCTCCCCAGAAATCAGACAAACCCGAAATATGACAGGCCAAACAAGATTACCCAACCCATAACCCCCGCGGCGATGTCGTCCGCCACGACGCCCACGCCGCCCGATAGTCCCTCCAGGCGCCGAAGCGGCGGCAGCTTGATGATGTCAAAAACACGAAAAAGGAAAAAACCCGCTACCAGTGCGCTCGGGCTCGGGTCAATTCCGATGAAACAGACAAATTGGCCCACACATTCATCCACGACGATTTCCGGGGGATCTCGCCGGCTCGTGATCGCCTCATATTCTCCAGACACCCATACGGCAAGCGGAATCAGGAGGATCAAAAACAAGACCGGAAGATAGCAGCTTATCCGGTAGAGCAAAAAATACAGCAGAGTGGCGATTAGAGAGGCCACCGTGCCCGGCGCCAGAGGAACCAGCCCGAGACCGCCCAGGGTGGCTACAAACCGGGGGAAGGCTTCGTTTTTAGCATTTCGGTTCATTGGTTTTATTGACTTGCGGCGGTTCCGTTCAGCCGGGCGGCGGCATATTCCCTCGCCCAGCGATCCGCCTCCAGAATCGTCTCCAGCGCATCCGCCTCCATATTCTCGTGCGTCTCCAGCGCAGCCCCCACCACATCCGGAATATCCATGAATTCAGACGCACCCGACAAGAACGAGGCGACGGCCACCTCGTTCGCCGCATTGAGAACGGCAGGCGCCGTCCCCCCCTCGCGCATCGCGTTTCTCGCATGGACGAGGCAGGGAAACCGCCCGGGGGCAGGCGCTTCGAACGTCAGGGAACCGACCTGCGCCAAATCCAGTCTCGGCGAATTGATGGGCAATCTCTCCGGAGAGAAAATGGCTTGCGCGATGGGGATCCGCATGTCGGGCATACTCATTTGCGCCACGAAACTCCCGTCAACGAACTCCACCATGGCGTGTACGATGCTCTGCGGATGAACCAGCACATCCACTTGTTCGGGCTTTAACCCGAAGAGCCACCTCGCTTCGATGATTTCAAGACCCTTGTTCATCATCGATGCGGAATCAATCGTAATCTTTGGCCCCATCTTCCAGTTGGGGTGGTTCAGCGCCTCTTCAAGAGAAACATTCCTCATCGCCTCTATGGAATGGTTCCGAAAAGGGCCGCCCGAGGCCGTAAGCACGATCCGCTCCACCTGGGAGTGGGGCCTGTCCGCCAGCGCTTGCGCCACACCCGCATGCTCGCTATCCACAGGGAGCAACTCGACCTTCCGGGCCGAAGTTCGCGACGTGACAAGCTCCCCGGCCATGACGAGCACTTCCTTATTCGCAAGCGCAATCGAGGCGCCCACGTCGATGGCGGCCAACGTCGGCCTGAGCCCCGCCGCGCCCACCAGAGCGGAGACTACGAGGCCGGCGCCCGCGCCCGCGGCCACCTCGCTTAAGCCCTCATCTCCCGAAAGCACCCGGGTCCCGGGAGGAAGCGCGTCCTGGATGCGCGCCGCGTCCGCGTCATCAGCCACAGATACGATTTTGGGCCGAAATTGCTTCGCCTGCTTCACGAGCCGCTCCCAGTTCCTTCCGGCGGCAAGCGCCACCACATCGATTCTTTCGGGAAATTGCGCCACAACGTCGAGGACATTTTCCCCGATGCTGCCCGTAGAACCCAATATGGCAATTTCTCGCCGTTTCATTTTCTGGCTCATCCCCTATGCGTCGCGACCTAAAGCTGTGCCCAATACAAGTAACAGTAAAACGCGGGACCTGCCATGAGCAAACCGTCAATCCTGTCCAGCACCCCCCCATGTCCGGGGATGATGGCGGATGCGTCTTTTTCCCCGGCCGCGCGCTTTAAGATCGATTCACCCAAATCCCCCATCAACGCGAACAACCCGATACCCCCCGATACAGGAATCGCAAACCATGGGTCGACTCCGGGAACATCCATGTAGTACGTAGTGAGAACACCCACGAGGACGCCTGCGAGAATCCCCCCGATTGCTCCCTCCACTGTTTTTCCGGGGCTGATTCTCGGCGCTATTTTTCTGGTTCCTAAAGTTTTGCCGGTAAACATCGCCGCGATATCGTTCGCCCAGACGACGACAAACAAAAAGAAAGTGGCCTCCATGCCACCCGGGAAAGTTCTGATAAGCGCGATCAAACCACCGGCGCCGCCCACCCAAATCACGCCGAGAAGCGACATGCCCGTCAAGGAGAGACTGTCCCGAAGGGCCTCGCTCGAAAACGCCTTGAGAAAGACGCGAAACAAAATCACTGCGAGGACCACCGCTGGCAAAACGCCACCCACCCACGCGGCGAGCGCAAATGCGCAGGCATCCAGGGCGCCTTCCCATGCTCTCACGCGCCACCCGCAAAGGTTGATTAGGGTCTGGAATTCCCAGCCCGCGCGAAAAACGAGAATAAGCGCCACGAAAAGAAATACGGCCGAAGTGGTGAAAAACAAGATGGCGAGAATGGGCGCCGCAAGCACCAAGGCGCTAATGAGGCGGGTCAAAACCTAATTTCTCCGGGTCGGGAACTGCTCCTCGGTGAGACCAAATTTCCGCACCCTGGACTGGTAGGCGAGAATGGCGTCTTCGAGTTCGCGTTCCCCGAATTCCGGCCATTTGATATCCGTGAAATACAGTTCCGCATATGCCGCTTGCCAGAGAAGATAGTTGGAGAGCCTGAGTTCACCGCTGGTTCGAATCAAGAGGTCGAGTTTGGGCAAATCCGCCGTATACAGATGGCGCTCGATGTCACCCTCATCGATTTCCTCGGGTTGAAGAACTCCCTTTTGAACTTCCCTGGATATGGCCCTCGCCGCGTCGGTGATCTCCCGGCGCGCGCCGTAGCTCAGCGCCAAGGTCAGAGTCATCCCGTCCAGGTCTGCAGTCTGCTCCCTGACGCGCTGGATGACCTCCTGCGCAAACAGGGGCAAGTCCTCTTCGTGTCCGATGGTGTTGAAACGGATGCCCTCCCGGAGCATCCTCTGAAGTTCGCGTTCGAGGTAATCCGCCAGAATATCCATGAGCGCGTCTACTTCGTCTTTGGGTCGGTTCCAATTTTCGAGGGAAAAGCTGTACAGGGTAAGGGCCTTGATGCCGATGCGGCGCGCATGCGCCACCACTTTGTCGACAGACTTCACGCCCTCGCGATGACCTGCAACTCGGGGAAGAAAGCGTTGTTTGGCCCAGCGGCCGTTCCCATCCATTATGATGCCGATATGGCGAGGCAGGCGTTCGAGATCGATGCGTGGGTCGATGCGAGATTCCATACGCGCTCCGGTGGAGAACTAAACCTCGAGAATCTCTTTCTCTTTGGCTGAGAGCAAGTCGTCTAAATCGGACACGAACTGATCCGTCAGCTTTTGGACATCTCCCTGTCCTTTCCTGAGGTCGTCCTCCGTGATCTCTTTTTTCTTTTCGAGGTCTTTTATGCCATCGTTGCCGTCGCGCCGAATGTTGCGCAGCGCAACCTTGTGCTCTTCCGTCATCTTCTTGAGCAGCTTCACCATCTCCTTGCGACGCTCCTCCGTAAGCGCCGGCACCGGCACGCGGATGATTTTTCCGTCATTCGATGGGTTCAAACCCAACTCCGCCGACTGAATCGCCTTTTCCATGTCGCCCAACGAGTTGATATCGAAAGGCTGAACGATGATGAGCTGAGGTTCCGGTACGTTCAAGGTAGCAAGCTGATTCAGCGGCGTGGACGTTCCATAGTAGTCGACCATCACGCCACTGACGAGATTCGTGGAAGCGCGCCCGGTTCGCACGCGGGCGATTTCGGACTTGTATGATTCCACGGTGGATTGCATTTTTTTCTTTAACGCGGCGAGAACTTCATCCATCGGCCATCTCTCCCTGTTGGAAGCCCAAACCCATTATTTCACGCCCTTCATCTTTCGCCCAAACCCTTCACCGCGCGCCCTGAATCTCACCGAAGGCGACTCGCGCCGCATCAATCCTTGGTGGCCTTCACCAAAGTTCCCACCTGCTCACCCTCCACGACGCGGCGAATGTTGCCGGGTTTCAGAAGGTTAAAAACAATAATGGGCAAATTATTGTCCATACACAAGCTGACGGCGGTGGTGTCCATGACGGCGAGTTGGCGATTGAGCACCTCGATATAACTCAATTCATCGATGAACTCGGCCGTTTCGTCCTGATGGGGGTCGGCGGAGAAAACGCCATCCACGTTCGTGGCTTTGAGTATGCACTCGGCGCCCACTTCTATGGCTCTGAGGCTCGCTGTGGTATCCGTCGTGAAGTAGGGGTTCCCGGTGCCGCCGGCGAAAATGACGACCCGATTTTTTTCCATGTGGCGCACCGCGCGCCTTCTGATATAGGGCTCGCACAACTCGGCCATGTGGATGGCGCTCTGGACGCGGGTGGCAAGGTTCACTTTTTCAAGGGCGTGTTGGAGGGCCAGAGCGTTAATGACCGTACCGAGCATCCCCATGTAATCGGCGTTGGTTCGCTCCATACCGGCGGCAGCGGCGGCAGCGCCCCGGAAGATGTTCCCGCCACCTACGACGATGGCGATTTCAACTCCCATCTGGTGGATTTCGTCGATTTCTTGCGCGATATCGTCAACGACGTTATGGTCGATACCGTATTTGAGATCTCCCCCCAGGGCTTCGCCTGAGAGTTTGAGCAAAATCCTTTTGAATCGCAGGTCGCCGCGCATGGACATCCCCAAAAATTTCAAGCCAATGACAACGGGCGGTGCGAATGATTCGTTAGAAGGACCTACCCTTCATTCGACGCGGAAAGCTCACCGAGTTGAAAGCGAGCCCAGGAAGAAACCCGAATTTCCTCACCCAACTCCGCGCTCCTGTCTTTGAGATACGCCTGAACCGTCTTGTCGGTATCCTTGACGAATAGCTGATCGAGCAGGCAAATCTCTTTTTTATATTTGTTGATGCGTCCTTCGACGATTTTCTCCAGAATATTCTCCGGCTTACCGGAATCTTTCTGCTGGGCAAGGAGAATCTCGCGCTCACTCTGAAGAACCACCTCCGGTATCTGATCCTGGGAGAGAAACTGCGGGCTGCTCGCCGCGATGTGCATCGCCAGATCGTGCGCGGTTCCCGCGAATGCGGAATCACCCGCTTTCCCGGATGTTTCGCATCTCAAGTCAAGCAAAACGCCGATGCGACCGCCTGGATGAATATAGGAAGCCACTTTGCCCGAGTCGCCGTCTTTCAACGAGAGGCGCTGCCCTCGGGCGACGATGATGTTCTCGCCCAATTTGGCGATGGCCTCCGTCGTCACCTCTTTCAGCGCTTCGGCGAGACCATCCTCTCCATTGTCCTTTGCATGGCTCGCGACGGTTTCGAGGAGCGCCTGAAAATCTTCCGTGCGGGCGACGAAATCGGTCTCACAATTCACCTCGACGATGACGCCCATACGGCCGCCCTCCCCAAGAGAAGCATATACCTGGCCCTCACTCGCCGCGCGCCCCGCTTTCTTAGCGGCGCTGGAAAGCCCTTTTTCCCGCAAATAGCGCACCGCTTCTTCAAAATCTCCCTCGTTCTCCTTGAGGGCTTCCTTGCAATCCATTATACCCGCACTGGTGCGGGTTCTTAACTCCTTGACCATCTGAGCAGTCACTTCCATGCCCTGAACCTCTCCTCATGCAATCCGGCTGTCGATGAAAAAATAATGGTTGTCCTTCTGTCTATGTTTTATCGCCGCTTGCCGTGGCCGCCGCCATCATCTCCGCCGCCACAGCATCGCCCGATGCGACGACGGCTTCGACGTCCTCGGCCCCCGTCTCCTCGCGCACGGTGATACCCTCGGAGATGGCCTCCGCCACCCGTGATACGAAGAAGCGAATCGAGCGCAGGGCGTCGTCATTGCCCGGCAAGATATAATCCACCCCGTCGGGGTCGGAATTCGTGTCCACTACCGCGATGACGGGAATACCCAGTTTCTTCGCCTCGCGAATGGCGTTGTACTCATGTCCCGTATCGATGATGAACATGGCTTGCGGCAGCTTGTCCATATGCTTGATGCCGCCCAGGAACTTCTCGAGCCGCGCCATGTCCTTCTCGCGCCTGACCGCCTCTTTTTTCGCCAGAAGCTCGAAGGTGCCGTCGTTCTTCATCGTCTCCAGATCGATGAGACGCGCGATGGAATTTTTTATCGTCGAGAAGTTCGTGAGCGTGCCGCCGAGCCAGCGCTGGGTGACGAAGGGCATTCCCACATTCCGGGCCTCTTCCCTCACGATTTCCTGCACCTGCTGTTTCGTCCCCACGAAGAGCACCTTCCCGCCCTTCGCGGAGATGTCGCGTATCACCTCCAGGGCGGCGTTGAACAACTTGAGGGTTTTTTGAAGGTCGATGATGTAAATCCCGTTTCGCGCGCCGAATATATACGGGCGCATCTTGGGGTTCCATCGGGTGGTCTGGTGCCCGAAGTGGGCGCCGGCTTCCAGCAACTCGCGCAATGTAATCGGGGTCACGGAAATTCTCCTTTTGCCCCGCCTTTCATCCAGGGGGGCCCTGCCAGTCTCTTGACGGATGAGACCGAATTTTTAAGCATTTGATTTTATTTGAGTAATCTACCGAGCAGCTTCGCCACCACAGCGTCCGCCACCGTTCGGCGCATGGAATGTCTCATAAGAACCCGGACGATTCAAGTCGCCGAATCAAAAGCGTTCAAGTCTTGTAATCCGCGTTGAACCGCACATATTCCGCGCTTAAATCCGTCGTCCAGAAAACGGCCTCCGCGTCACCGACTCCGAGGCCGAGTTCGAGGCCGTATTCGGGCTGCTTGAGCAAAGGAGCCAGAGCTTCGGTCCAGCCCGGGACGGGCGCGCCATCGCGCATCACTTCCACGTTCTCGATCCTGAGCGACATCTTCTCGGGCGCCACGTCCGCACCGCTATAGCCGGCCGCCGCAAACATCCGGCCCCAGTTGGGCATCTCGCCATGAATGGCCGTCTTCACCAACAGGCTCTCGGAAACCGACTTCGCGGCCAGGTGCGCCTGCTCCTCGCTGGCGGCCCCCGTAATTTTCACCTCCACCACCTTGTTCACCCCCTCGCCATCGCGAACGATGGACAGGGCCAGTCCCTTGCACACCCGGTAAAGCCCCGCCTCGAACCGCTTCAGAGCTTCCGCCGACTCCACCGCCACGCCAGACGCGCCCGTGGCGGCCAAGATCACCGTGTCGTTCGTCGACGTGTCGCCGTCAATCGTCACGCAGTTGAACGTCTTGCGCACGACGGCGCGCAGGATTCTCTGGAGGTCGGCTTGTGAGCAGGCGGCGTCGGTGGCGATGTAGGCGAGCATGGTCGCCATGTCGGGGGCGATCATGCCGGCTCCCTTGGTGATGCCGCCAATGTGGAAAACGCCCTCATCCGCATTCACCCGGACGGCGTGCTCCTTGGACCGCGTATCGGTCGTCATGATGCCCACCGCCGCCTCGTGGCCGTTGTCCGCGGAAAGGCCGGACACCAGATTCGCGATTTGGGCCTTCATGACATCCACTGGAAGCGGGGCGCCGATAAGCCCGGTGGAGGACATGGAGACTTGCGCTTCGGGACAGTCGAGCGACTCCGCCACCTCGCCGCACAGGGTTACTGCGTCTTCATAACCCTGCCCGCCCGTGCAGGCGTTCGCGTTGCCGCTGTTGACGAGAAACGCCCGCAAAGGCGATTTCCCGACCCGCTCCCTGCACAGAGTGACCGGAGCGGCGCACATCTTGTTCTGGGTATAAACACCCGCAGCCGTAGCCGGGGGGTCAAAGACAAGCAACACCATATCGGGCTTGCCCGAGGGCTTGATGCCCGCCGTCACCGAAGCGGCGCGGACTCCCTTCGCCGCGCAAATACCACCGTCAATCGCCTGTATGAATTCTTGTTCGTTCACATCCAAAACCCCGGGTGAAGGAGACCTTGCGTCTCGGTAAGTCCCAGCATCAGATTCATGTTCTGAACCGCCGCGCCCGATGCGCCTTTTACCAGATTATCTATCGCCACCACAACGATAAAGCGCGACGTCCGCCCATCATGCACCAAGCCGATGTCCACATAGTTCGAGCCGGCTACCTGCGTCACGTTGGGAAGCGCGCCCTCGGGCATCAGGCGGATGAACGGCTCATCCGCATAGGCGTCTTTAAGCGCCGCCCGCACCGTCGAAGCGTCGGCGGCGCCCTCGCTCTCGGCGTAGATGGTCGAGAGAATGCCCCGGGTCATGGGCGCCAGATGCGGGGTGAAGGAAACCTGCACGACGTCGCCTAAGGCGGCGGACAATTCCTGCTCAATCTCGGGCGTATGGCGATGATTCCCCACTCCATAAGCCTTGAAGCCCTCGTTCACCTCGCCGAACTGAAGACCCAGGTCCGCCTTTCTGCCCGCTCCCGAAACCCCCGACTTCGCATCCACGATGATGGAGTTCGGCTTGATGAGTCTCGTCCTCAAGAGCGGGGCCAGGGCCAGAATCGCTCCCGTGGGATAGCAACCCGGGTTCGCGACGAGACGCGCCTTTTCAATTTCCTCGCGATAGAGTTCGGGTACACCGTAGACGGCGTCCGCTATTTTTTCGGGCGAGGTATGCTTCGTCTTGTACCAGGCTTCATAGACGCCAAAATCCCTCAAACGATAATCCGCGGAAAAATCCACCACCCGGTGACCGGCTTCCAGCAAGGAGGGCACGGTGTTCATCGCCACCCGGTGGGGCAGGCAGCAGAATACGAGATCGGCTCCCTCGCAGACGGAGAGCTCGAACTTCACGAGCGTGCGATCGTGCACCGAAGCCAAGGCCGGAAACACCTCATCCACCTTCTTGCCTGCATAGGTCTCGGACGTGAGGGACATCACCTCCACACCCCCGTGCGACCCGAGAAGCCTCAATAATTCAAAACCCGTGTATCCCGTAGCGCCCACCACGGCGATTTTCGGCATCTTCTCTCCTCCAGAATCCTCGGCCCTTCTCATCAAACCTCACTCAAAATGAATATCGGCTAGAATACATTTTTTCGCACAAAAAAAGGGGCCGGCAAAGCCAGCCCCCGAATCGACCACCAGAGTGGTTAACGTTTGGAGAACTGGAAGCTCTTGCGAGCGCCTTTCAAGCCGTATTTTTTGCGCTCTTTCACGCGGGAGTCGCGCGTGATGAGGCCCGCTTTCTTGAGAATCGTCCGAAATGCGGGGTCCACGTCCAGCAGGGCTTTTGAAATCCCGTGGCGAACGGCGCCCGCCTGACCGGTGAGTCCCCCGCCCTTCACGGTAGCCCGCACGTCGTAGCTGCCCCAGGTCTCGGTCAACTCGAAGGGCTGCTTGATTACCATGAGCGAGGTGTCGCGGAGGAAATACTCGTCCGCCGGCGTGTTGTTGACCAGAATTCTGCCATCGCCCGGCTCTATCCAGACGCGCGCGACGGCTGTTTTCCGTTTTCCCGTTGCGTAATGCTTCGGTATCGTAGCCATATCGATTTCAAAAACCTCTTGGAGTTTCAGTCAAACTGAATCGCTTCGGGGCATTGCGCCTCGTGCGGATGTTTTTCGCCCGCGTATACTTTGAGTTTTAGCAGCAAGGAGCGTCCCAGCTTGTTTTTGGGCAACATTCCCCGCACCGCATGTTCTATCACACGCTCGGGATGCGTTTCCAGCATGCGCTCCGCGGTCACTTCCTTGAGATGCCCCGGATAGCCGGAATGGCGATAATACTTTTTCTCCGAAAGCTTGCGGCCCGTGAGTATGATGCGCTCCGCATTGATGATGACGACGTACTCGCCATTATCGACGTGCGGCGTCCAGTCCGGTTTGTGCTTCCCGCGCAGCAACGTCGCCACGCGCGTGGAAAGACGCCCCAGAGTCTGATCCTTCGCATCCACCAGCACCCAACCGCGCTGGGCGTTGGCCTTCTCTTTCGTGAGGCTGACTGTCTTGTGGTACATTCTCATCGGCTCTCTTCTCTTCTGTGCGCAAAACAATCTTCTCTCAAGAAGACGAAGGTGTAAATAAACCCCAGATAGCCGGACGATGTCAACTACCTCGGGCGGAATTTTCCGGGAAAGGGGCCCATACGCGGACGTAGTGCGTGTTTTATTGTTTTTTATGCACTTAAGACCCCGTTCCGACTCCAAATGAAACCATCGGCCGAAGAAAGTCGCATCACAGTTTGAACAAACGGCTGTTTTGCTCGAAATCTGCGAAAGCGTTGCGCGTATCCACGATGCAATTCGCATGGGCGTGGATGCACTCTCTGTCCAATAATTCGTGATTCGCGAGCAGGACCACACAGTCGTATTCACGCAGCGAAACAGCGCTGATGGGCCGGGATTGTGCTTTAATCGGATGAACATCGATTTCCGGTACATAGGGGTCGGAATAGGAAACGACCGCCCCGAGGCGTTCGAGATCGCGCCAGACATCTAAGGCGGGACTCTCCCGGGTGTCGGAGACATCCGCCTTGTACGCCACTCCTATCAGTAAGATTCCGGCACCCTTGAGCGGCTTGCCCGTCTCCTTCAGGGCCTTGGCCGTGAGTTCCACGACGAACTGCGGCATCGAATTGTTGATTCTCTCGGCCAGGTCGATGAACCTCGCCTCGAATCCCGACTGTCGGGCCTTCCAGGACAAGTAGACGGGATCAACGGGGATGCAATGCCCGCCGAGGCCCGGCCCGGGATAAAAGGGCATGAAGCCGAAGGGCTTCGTCTTGGCCGCCTCAATCACCTCCCACACGTCCACGTCGAGGACATGGCACATTTTCGCCATCTCGTTCACCAGGGCGATGTTGACGCTGCGAAACGTATTTTCCAGCAACTTCACCATCTCGGCGACCCGGGGCGAGGCGACCCGCACGATCTCCTCGATGCCGCCCTCGTACAAAGCGCAAGCGCAATCCGCACAGTTTCGCGTCACGCCGCCCACGACTTTCGGTATGTTTCTCGTGGTGTATCGCTCGTTTCCGGGGTCTAGGCGCTCTGGCGAGAAGGCGAGGTAGAAATCCTCCCCCGCCTTCCAGCCCTCTTCGGACAAAACGGGCAAAATGATTTCCTCGGTCGTCCCCGGATAGGTAGTGCTTTCGAGCACATAAAGCTGCCCTCGCCTGCGGTGATGCCTGATACTCTCGACCGCGGATTGCACGAAGGACAAATCCGGGTCTCCGGTCTTGCCCAATGGGGTGGGGACGCAAATGCTGATCGCGTCGGCCTCCGCAATCGCTCGACGATCGCAAGTGAACTCGAGCCGATTCGTCCCCAGCCCCGCCGACAAGCTTTCTGAGGAAACATCCGGAATGTAGCTCTGCGCCTTTCGCAAGGCACGAACGCGGCGGGGGTCTGAATCCAGGCCGACGACCCGGTAGCCTGCGCGCACGAACTCCAGCGCGAGCGGGAGTCCGACGTACCCCAAACCCATCACGCACACGCGAACCTGTTTTTCCCGGATTTTTTCGATGAGTTGCATGAGACCCTCTACAAGAGAAGATTGAGGGTCCTCTGTGAACGATTGTTAGTATAGAATAACAACCAGTATTTTCGTACATCGTTTGCTTCAATTGACGGCCATCACGGCGTTTACACAACGGGGGACTCGAGCATGAAATGGTTGACGGGGCTGGCTGCGGGCCTGCTCCTCTGGGCGGGCACTGCCCATGCGGCGGAGAAATGGAACATGCCGACGGCGTACGAGGACGCGAACTACCACACGCAAAACGCAAAACTCTTCGCCAAGGCGGTGAACATATGCACCGGAGGGAAGCTGGATATCGTGGTGCATGGAGGCGGTTCTCTCATCAAGGGCGGCGAGATCAAGCGCGCCGTACAAAGCGGGGAGGCTCCCATCGGCGAGCGCTTGCTGAGCACGCACCAGAATGAAAACCCCGTCTTCGGGTACGACTCCGTGCCGCTGCTGGCCACGTCTTTCCAGGCGTCTGACAAGCTTTGGCGGGCGGCCCGAAGCCGGCTGACGAAGATTCTCGCCGCACAGAATCTCGTACTTCTCTACTCCGTCCCCTGGCCGCCGCAGGGGATGTATTTCAAACGCGCGATCGGCGGCGTCGCCGACATGCGCGGGGTCAAGTTCCGCGCCTATAACGCCGCGACGGCGCGATTCGCGAAACTCGCCGGAATGCCCTCGGTGCACATCGAGCTGGTGGAGCTCGACCGGGCGCTCGCGAGCGGGAAGGTGGAGGCCTTCATCACTTCGAGCGCGACCGGTTATTACCACAAGCTCTGGAAACAAGTGAGCCATTTTTACGATTTGCGCGCCTGGTTGCCGCGCAACTACGTGTTCACCAACAAACGCGCCTTCGAAGCGCTCGACGCCCATGCCCAAAACTGCCTGCGCTCGGCGGCGCTGCTGGCCGAAGCGGCAGGAACGGCGCGAGTGCGGGAGTTGACCGGCTTTTATCTCAAAGAACTCGCCGCCAACGGCATGAGCGTACAGAGGCCGGGGAAGCGCCTCGCCGCCGATCTGGCCAAAATCGGCGCCACCATGTCCGCCGAATGGATTAAGGCCGCAGGGGCCGAGGGCGCTGCGATCATCAAAGCCTTCAGGGGGAAGTAGGGGTTTGAGAACCTCCTTCAATAAGGGGACTTAGTCTTCAAATGGATTGCGAATCAGGGTTGACATTTTCCTCCATTCCTCCGATAATTATCCCATGGAGGAATAAATGATGCCACTTAACATCAAAGATGACGATACCCATGAGTTGGCAAAAAAACTCGCGAGCCTGACCGGAGAATCCATGGCCAAGGCCGTCAAACGCGCCATACAGGAAAAACTGGCGCAGGTGGAGAAGATGCAGGGCGGAGCAGCGCTTGCCGATGAACTGGACCGCATCGCTCTGTTTTGCGCCAATCTGCCGAGACGCGATGAGCGAAGCAGCGATGAGATCATCGGGTATGACGAAAGCGGCCTGCCCGCGTGATGGTCATCGACACATCGGCGCTCATCGCCATCATGGGCGATGAACCTGAAAGGCGCGCCTTCAATGAACTGATTGAAAAGGCGGCCGTCACCTGCATCAGCGCGGCGAATCTGCTTGAAACCCGCATAATCTTGTTTGCCCGATTCGATGATAGCGCGACCTTGGCATTGGACGCTTTTTTCCAGAAGAGCGGCACGACCATCATGGAAGTGTCGCCTCGCATCGCCGACATTGCTTTCGACGCTTACAGACGTTTCGGTAAGGGTACCGGCCACGGCGCCGCCCTGAACTATGGCGACTGCTTCTCCTATGCCTTGGCCAAGTATTTGAATGCGCCGCTCCTGTTCAAGGGCCATGATTTCTCCCAAACGGACATCGTATCGGCCATGGACGAAGCGGCGAGAAAAGAAAACTCGTGAGCGATTTTCACTCAGGAAGCGTTGTTTGAAAAATCTCTCGTGATGTCTCCGCACCAGAAAGCGTATGGGCTGACCCCATCAGATATTCATCGCGCGGACGAGGGGCGCGCCCTCGTGCAGGTCGATCACGTTCAAGGCCGCAAAGTCCTGTTCCAGCCGAAAAAAGCTCTCGAGCGGAGCGCCCAGCGCATCGCACAAGATCACCCGGTTCACCGCCGCATGGGCGCAGACGATGACGTTCCTGTCTTTCTCCCGGGAGCATATGCCTTGATACGCGGGCAAAACCCGTGCGGCGAGTTCTTCTAAGGATTCCCCGTCCCCCGGCGGTTTGGAACGCACGAAATTCCTATAATGCGCAGCCAGTCGCTCGGGCTCTTTTTCCGTGAGGGTCGCATGCGTCTCCCCTTCCCAGTCGCCCAGGTGAAGTTCGGCGATATCGGAAACGATTGTGGGTTTGAGTCCCAAGCCCACCGCATCCGCTAATATCTCCGCCGTCCTCACGGAGCGGATGAGCGGGCTGGCGTAAAGAGCCGTTTCACCCTCCATAAGCCAATCCTTGACGCGCGCCGCCGATTCACGAACCTGCGCCTCGCCTTCCGCCAAGAGCGGCGCATCGGTGCTGCCGTAGAAAAAACCCTCTTTCGAGCCCTCCGCCGCGCCGTGCCTGAGCAGAAGAACGCGCGTGGCGCTTTTGGCCTTTCGGGGCATGGAAACCGTGGAATCGGCCCGCCTGTCGGTCACGTTTTTTCTCCAACGCAAAAATCAGGCGCGATGCCTTTGCGCCGCGCCCCAAAACCCGCTTCGACGCTATTTCGTGGCCAGAGAGATGTCCCGAATATCGGCCCCGGATATGAGGCCCATCACCTTGATCACATAGCCGTAATCGAGGCGCTTATCCGCCTTGATCGTGAGAGAGGGCTTGAATTTTCCACTCTCGACGCCCGCCTTCAACTTTCTTTCGAGGTCATCGAGCAGCACCGTTTTTCCGTTCAGGGAGATTCGCTTCTCCATGCCGACTTCGATGAGAAACGATTTTTTCTCCACCACCTCGGCGCTCGATTTCGCTTCGGGCAACTCGATGTCGAGCCTGCGCGTAAAATCCACAAAAGAGGTGGAAACCATGAAAAAGATCAGGAGCAAGAAGACGACGTCTATCAAGGACGTAAGCTGGAGGCTGTAGTCTTCTTCCGCGTCGCTCCGAAAACGCATTAGGCCTCCCCGTTCTGCGGATCAAGGCTCTCCAGACCCTGCGCTTCGTGTTGAGAAGAAACTTCCGGGTTCTCGCCGGGTACTCCGGATTGCGCCGCCAGGTTCTGCAAAAGCGCCAGAGCGACCGATTCCATCTCGAACAGGAGACGACCACTGCGCGAACGGAAAAAGTGATACGCCGCAAGGGCCGGAATGCCTATCAAAAGGCCCGCCGCCGTGGTCAAAAGCGCTTCGGATATCCCCTCCGCCACGAGATTCGGGTTTCCCGTGCCTGCGCGGCTGATGACGTCGAAGGCGCGAATCATGCCGACGACGGTGCCGAACAGGCCCAGCATAGGCGCCAGGTTCGCGATGACGCCCAAACCGCGGAGGTTGCGCGACAAGACGGTCGATTCGTGCTGCCCGGCGCCGACCATGGCGCGTTCCATCTCGCCGAGTCCCAGACGCCGCCTCGCCAGCCCTGCTTTGAGCACGCGCGCGAGCGGCGAGTCGAACCGCTTGCAGATGCCGGCGGCTCCTTCAAAATCACCGCTCCGCCAATATCTCTCGGAAGCGGACACGAGGGCTTCAGGCAGAACTTTCTTTCGCCTGAGAGCGACGAGCCGCTCGAGCGTCACCATGAGCGCGATGACCGAGCACAGCCCCAGGGGGATCATCGTATACCCCCCTTTCTTCAACAGCTCCCACACCCTGGGAGTAAAGCCCCACCCGGCGACGTTCAAGGCCGCGAACGCCTGCGTCGCGGCGAGCAGGAGAAAAACGCCCGCCAGACTCATGGCGAAGACCCATTTGCGGCTTACATCTTTCGGTTCATGAAACACTGGGGAGAGCTCCTAAGACCCGCGCCGGGTCGGTTTCCATCGTGACGTGCGTATCGAACACGTCTGCGCAAAGGGGAATCAACTCGCGCGCGAGTTCCTCCAGCGGAGGCGAATCCCCCAGTAGTTTTTCGAGGGAAGTCACGCGTCCACCCACCTCGCCGCAAGGGTGCATCATCTCGAAATACCTAAGGTCGGGCGATGCGTTGAACGAAACCCCGTGCATCGTCACCCAGCGTCTCGCGCCCACGCCCAGGGCGAGAATTTTCTCATCATCCACCCACAGGCCCGGGTTCCCCTGCCTTCTCTCGGCGCGGAGCCCCTTTTTTTCGAGATAGCGCCGAAAGACCTCCTCCAGCCGCCTGCAGTGGAGGTGCACGTCACGCTCCCATTCGCGAAGATCGCATATGGCGTAAAGCATCAATTGACCCGGGCCGTGAAAGGTCACCTCGCCGCCCCGGTTGATTCGAACCAGGGGAACCTCCGCGCCATCGACGGGAGAGCGCCTGAGAAGCACGTTTTCCTCGCCCCCCCCTTTGCCCAGCGTCATGACCGGCTCGTGCTCCAGCAAGAGAAAGATATCCTCCCGGAGGCGACCCTCGGCGCGCTCGGTCCACAGGCGCTTTTGCAAATCCCAGGCTTCGTTGAACGCCACCCGCCCCAGGAAGGCGGCCCTGATGGATGGTTTATTCAAAATGAACGGCTCCGGCGCCCACCAAATCCCCGAGTTCGTCCGTCAATTCCGCCGTGGGCGCCACCACGTATTCCTGGCCCGCCTCGATGCGCACCTCCCGGTCGGAGAACCTGAGCGTAAAGAGCACGGCGCAGTTGCCCGGATGTCTGGCCAGCACCTCGCGAATGGATTGCAGGCGATTCGGCGTGCGGCACTCGGGCTCCAGATCGACGAGAACCCTGCTCGCGTGGTTCACCTCCACGCCGGACAATAGTTCGATGGCGCGCACCACCACCTGCACCCCATCGTCCGAGACCTCGGCGACACCCTCGACGAGAACGGGTTCTTCGCTCTCCAGGATTTCATGGTAATTCTCGAACACGTCGGGAAACAGCGTCATCTCCGCCGTGCCGACTTGATCTTCTAAGACGAAGTTCGCCATACGCCGGCCTGCGCGCGTCGTGCGCAGCCGCGAGGAGCGGATGAGCCCCGCCATCTTGAGCTTGCGTGCGCTCGTAACTTCGGGGAGGCGAAGGGTGTCGATGTTGGCGAAGCGCTGGATGATCTCCTTGTGATCATCCAGCGGGTGTCCCGAAACGTAAAAACCCAGCACCTCGCGCTCGCTGGCCAGACGCTCGCCGTCCTCCCACTCAGCCACCTCGGGCAGATGAAGCGCGCTCCTGGCGGCTTCCTCCCCCCCGAAGAGAGTGCCCTGCCCCACGGCGACGCTTTTTTGGTTGCGAATCGCGGCTTCGAGCACGATGTCGAGCGACGCCGTGGCCTGTGCCCGCCCCACGTCCAACGAATCGAAGGCCGCCGCCTTGATGAGGCTTTCCAGCGCGCGGCGGTTCAGATGCCGATGCTCCACGCGTCTGCAAAAATCGCCCAAGTCCGCAAACGGCCCCTCCTCGTTCCGGCTGGCCAAAACGGCGTCCACCAGGCCCTCGCCCACGTTTTTGACGGCCGCAAGCCCGAAGCGGATGGACTCCTCCTCCACCGTGAAATCCTTCTGGCTGGCGTTCACGTCCGGCGGGAGCACGGCGATCTTCATGCTCCGGCACTCGGCTATGTCCTTGATGACCTTGTCCGCGTTCTCCCTGTCGCACGTGAGAAGCGCCGACATGAACTCACGCGGATGGTGCGTCTTCATGTAGGCCGTGCGGTATGCGATGAGAGCGTAGGCCGCGCTGTGGCTCTTGTTGAAGCCATAACCCGCGAATTTTTCGATCTGATCCCACAAGGATTGGACTTTTTTTCTATCATGGCCGCGCGCGACGGCCCCGTCGACGAAGTCGGCCTGCTGCTCGGCCATGAGTTTCTGGCTTTTCTTGCCCATCGCCTTGCGCAGCACGTCCGCACGCCCCAGGGAGAAACCCGAGAGCGCGTTCGAGATTTGCATGACCTGTTCCTGATACACCATGACGCCGTAGGTGCCCCCGAGGATGGTCTGGAGTTCACCAAAAAAATAATCGATCTTCTCGCGCCCGTGTTTTCTGTTGATGAACGCATCCACCATGCCGCTTTCCAGCGGGCCGGGCCGGTAGAGCGCCACCATGGCGATCAGGTCCTCGAACGTCGTGGGGATGAGCTTTCTGAGATACTCGCGGATGCCCCGGCTCTCGAGCTGGAAAATGCCGGTCGTTTTCCCCTCGGCGAGCAGGCGGTAGGTCGCCTCATCATCGAGGGCCAGCGTCTCGAGATCCAGTTCCCCTCCCCCGTCACGCACGAGGTTCACGGCGCGCTCGAGCACCGTAAGCGTCTTTAGGCCCAGAAAATCCATCTTGAGAAGACCGATCTCCTCGATGTCCTTCATGTCGAACTGGGTCATCATCTCGCCGCCCGATGCCTTATAGAGCGGCACGAAGTCGGTGAGCTTCGATGGCGCGATGACAACGCCGGCCGCGTGGGTTCCCGCATGGCGGATGTTGCCCTCGAGCTTTCTGGCCGTACTCATCAACCCACTCACCTTCGGGTCGCGCGCCACGGTGTCGCGCAGGCGCGGCTCTTTCTTCATCGCGTCGTCCAGGGTGATCTTGAGTTCGTTGGGCACCAGCTTGGCGATGCGGTCCACCTCGCCGTAAGGCATATCCATGACCCGGCCGACGTCGCGCAAGACGCCTTTCGCCAGCATGCTCCCGAAGGTGATGATCTGGCACACGTTCTCGCGCCCGTATTTCTCCTGCACGTAGCGGATAACCTCGTCGCGCCGGTCCATGCAGAAATCGATGTCCACGTCGGGCGGACTGATGCGCTCGGGGTTCAGGAACCGCTCGAAGAGAAGGGAATACTTGAGCGGGTCGATGCCCGTGATGCCCAGGGAGTAAGCGGCCAGGCTGCCCGCCGCCGAGCCCCGGCCCGGACCCACGGGAATGCCCTGCTCCTTGGCGTAGCGGATGAAATCGGACACGATGAGGAAATAGCCCTCGTAATTCTGGCTGTTGATGACTTCGAGCTCCATCTTCAGCCGCTCGCGGTAGCGCTCGGCCTCGGCGCCCTCGATTCCGAACTGCGCGATCTTGCGCGCGAGTCCTTCCTCCGCAGTGCGCCTTAAGTACTCTTTTTTGTCGGCCCCGTCGGGAGTCTGGAAATCCGGGTAATGGGCCTCGCCGAAGTTGAAATCGAAATTGCATTGCTCGGCAATGACAAGCGTGTTGGTGAGGGCTTCCGGAGCCTCGCCGAAGAGCGCCTCCATTTCCGCGGCGTCTTTTAAGTAGAACTCCTCGCTCTTGATCTTCATGCGGTTGGGATCGTTCAGCGTCTTGCCCGTCTGGATGCAGATGAGCACCTCCTGGGCGCTGTGATCCCCCTTGTCGAGGTAGTGCACGTCGTTGGTGGCGACGAGAGGCAGCCCCATCTCCTTCGAGAGGGCGATGACCTTCGGGATGACGCGCTCATCCTCCTCCATGCCGTGGTCCTGGAGTTCGAGGTAGTAGCGGCCCGGAAAGAGGTCTTTATAGAACCCTGCCGCCTCGCGCGCCGCTTTGTCTCGGCCATACAGGAGGTGATCGTTCACCTCCCCGCGCAGGCAGGCGGACGTGCAGATGAGACCATCAGCGTGCCGGGTGAGGAGTTCGCGGTCGATTCTCGGGAAATAGTACATGCCCTCGGTGAAGCCCCGCGTGACCAGCTCGCACAGGTTGTTGTAGCCCGTCTGGTTCTGGGCCAGCAGCAGCATGTGGTAGGAGCGTCCCCCGCCGTTCGTGGCGCCCTTGTCGAAACGGCTGCCGGGGGCGACGTACACCTCACAGCCTATGATGGGCTTCACGCCCGCCCTTCTCGCCGCCTCGTAGAACTTCACCGCGCCGAACATGTTCCCGTGGTCGGTGAGCGCCACGGCCGGCTGTCCGAGTTCGGCGGCGCGCTTCACCAAATCGTCGATTCGCGTGGCACCGTCCAAGAGACTGTACTGGGAGTGTAGATGCAAATGAACGAATTCAGACGGCATGTCTGGTATGCTCCTCGGGGGCGGTATGTATTACTGGCATGCTCTTTTAGGATACTGCTTTTTGTGTAGCCCGTGTAGCCGGTGCGGCATCTCAGTTTAGCGCTTAGAACCTGTCGGCGCCATCTTCCCAACTACGCGTGAGCGCCTTCGCGCCTGCGGCCGAATTACCCGCCATATCCGAAAAGCTCGCTGATGAACCTGCCGGGCATCATGGCGAACCCGCCCGCGATGAGGGCGCCTATCATCGTGCCCGTCATGAACGCCGCGTGCGTGCGCACCCTCCCCCGCCGTATCGAGACCACCGCGACCACCATGCAGAAAATCGTCCAGACCGTGAGAATGTGAATCCAACTGAAATCGCCGTGGTTGAGTTCCCTGATCCAGAAGGACGAGACCGTGACGTAGGTCATCACGACGAGCCAGCACCAGCCGATAAACCGGTGCCTGCGCGTTCCCTTCGCAGAAGCGAGGTTGACGAGGCCGAGCGAAATCGCCAGCACCGCCAGAATGAAATGCGTCCATATCAGCAAGGTTTCGACTCCCAAATAGAATTTCAGACGCGGCGACGGACTTTAGAAAGGAAAGAACGGGCTAGTTTATTTTTACTCACTGATTCTAAAGGCATTAAACCTGGCGACGCTCCATCGTTTTTTCTTGCTTTTTCACTCAAGACATCTAAAATTGTGAAAAGTGTCCCCATCCCAGATTCTCGATGAAAATTGGAGAAAAGAATGCGCAAATTTCTTCTCTTGATTATTATCGTCTTTTTGGCGGGATGTAAAACTTCGTCCGACTTGGTTTCACCCGCCGGGTATTTCGACACGGGCGGCAGGACAACTTATCAAGACAAAGACTGGAACCTTGAATTTTATGACAACTGCGGCCTCCCGGAATCCTCTTCGGTACGATGGGTAACGGAAGGAAAAGAGACGTTCTTGCGTTTCACACTGAAAAATAAACAGGTAGGAGGGTGTAGTGATGACGGTATACAAAGGCACGGCGCGCCATACTGGGAGCGGGCGGAAATAAAACAGGCGAGCACTTTGGTGCAAGATGTAGACTATACGTTGACCTTCAAGGTTCGGTTCGTAAAGGGATTTTCCTACCAAAGAGAAGACTTTTTTCAAATGCATCAATCTGTTGTAGGTTGCAGAGTCGGCCCTCCAATGATGTTCAAATTTTCGAATGGTCGCTTGACGACCAAAATTGGCATGAGCGCTTCAAAAGGAATGTCCACATCAATGAAGTCATCGGGAAATGGAAAGACGTAAAGCTGGAGGTTAATTTCACAGAATCACATTATAACCTCTATTTCAATGACACAAAGATCTTAGACAAGGCATTTTTTATTGTGAGGTCATGCGGAGAGCCGCATTTTAAGTTTGGAATTTACAGGCCTGGCAACGAGAGGGCGACCGGAAAACGAATCTCCATCCTGGATATCGACAAAATTAAATTGGTTAAGAAGAAGAAAAAGTAGTTTTTTATTAACCTATTGACTTTTATTGCCTTCCGCTTACTCCCACTCGATCGTTCCCGGCGGCTTGGAGGAGACGTCGTACACCACGCGGTTCACGCCGCGCACCTCGTTGATGATGCGCGAAGAGGCCTCGGCGAGCAATTCCGGCGGAAGCCTGGCCCAGTCCGCCGTCATCCCGTCCTGGCTGGTGACCGCCCGGAGCGCCAGAGCGTTCTCATAGGTTCTCGCATCGCCCATCACGCCCACGGTGTTGACGGGCAGCAATACGGCGAACGCCTGCCAGACCTTGTCGTAGTAATCGTGTTTGCGGAGCGTTTCGATGAAAATGGCGTCCGCCTCCTGGAGGGTTTCCACGCGCCGACTCGTCACCTCGCCCAGGACGCGCACGGCGAGGCCTGGTCCGGGGAACGGGTGCCGCCATAGCATCTCATGCGGCAGGCCCAGTTCCTCGCCCGCCTCGCGCACCTCGTCCTTGAACAATTCGCGCAGGGGTTCGATGAGCGCGAGCCGCATCCACTTGGGCAGTCCTCCCACGTTGTGGTGGCTTTTTATCGTCGCCGACGGCCCCTTGAACGAGACGCTTTCGATGACGTCGGGGTAGAGCGTTCCCTGGGCCAGGAACTTCACGTCGCCCAGCTTTTTCGCCTCACGCTCGAACACGCGGATGAACATCTCGCCGATTCTCTTTCTTTTGGCTTCTGGGTGCGTGACGCCGCGCAATGCGCTCAAAAATTCCCCGCTCGCGTCCACGTGGATGAGTTTGAGCCTTTCACCGAAGGTCGCGACCACGCTTTCGGCCTCGTTCTTTCTGAGCAGGCCGTTGTCCACGAAGATGCAGGTGAGCCGCTCGCCTATCGCCTCTTTGACGAGCATCGCAGTGACGGAGGAATCCACGCCGCCCGAAAGGCCGCACACCACGCTCTTGCCCCCGACCTGGCGCCTGATGCCCTCCACCGCCTCCTCGATGAAAGAACGCATGGTCCAATCACCCCGGCATCCGCAAATCCTGCGCACGAAATTGTGCAGAATCTCCTTGCCGCGCGGGGTGTGCGCCACCTCCGGGTGAAACTGAATGCCGTAGCGTAGTCCATCGTCGGACATCATCGCCGCCACCGGGGATCCTTCCGAGCGCGCGAGCGGCCTGTAGCCGGGCGGCGGCGCCTCTATCGTGTCTCCATGACTCATCCAGACGATTTCGGCGCCCGAGGAACCGAGAAAAATACCGGCGGGCTCCTCGATCTCCAGCAGCGCGCGCCCGAATTCCCTTTTGGGGTAAGGGCCGACTTTCCCGCCGAGAAGGTGAGTCATGAGCTGCATGCCGTAGCAAATACCCAGAATGGGGAGGTCGCTCTCGAACAGCGTGGGGTCGACCGAGGGGGAGCCGTTCTCGTACACACTCATCGGCCCGCCCGAGAGGATGACGCCTTTCGTGTGCGGGCCCGTGACCTCTCGCCAATCACGGGTGCATGGTTGAATTTCGCAATACACGTTCAACTCCCGCACGCGCCGGGCGATGAGTTGCGTATACTGCGAGCCGAAATCGAGAATGAGTATCTGGTCGCGCATCGTCATCTTCGGATAGAGCGGAACGAACCGCCTAGCCTCCCTCCACTTTCAAGCCCGTTATAAGCCGGGCCATCGGCCAACATCCCCGCGCAGGCGTGGATGAACCGGAAAACCCGTCATCCGGCCACCCTGCGCGTTCGTTATTTTGGGCGATGGGTGTAACGCTCATGCGTGGCATGCGCTCATCTACGCGCGCACCCGCCCCGACTCTAAAGGGCACCGCCCCGGATATATCTCCGTCAATCAATCGCGCTGGTAGTTGGGCGACTCGCGCGTGATGAACACATCGTGCACATGGCTTTCCGTGAGGCCCGCCGACGTGATGCGAACGAACTTCGCCTCTTCCCTCAGTTCCTTCAGACTGCGGCAACCGGTGTACCCCATGCCGGCGGCCACGCCTCCCATGAGCTGATAGACGGTGGATGAAAGCGGCCCCTTGTAGGGAACCCGGCCCTCCACCCCCTCCGGCACGAGCTTCGAGTCGCTGAAGGCGTGATCCTCCGCGCCCGAATGGCCGTTTTGCACATCCTGGAAATAGCGGTCCCGGCTCTTCCCGTTGCCCATCGCCCCGACCGAACCCATGCCGCGATACACCTTGTAGCTCCTGCCCTGATACAGCACCCGCTCCCCTGGGCTCTCCTCCACCCCCGCGAGCAGGCTGCCTACCATCACGCCGTGAGCACCCGCGGCGAGGGCCTTGACGATGTCGCCCGAATACTTGATGCCGCCGTCGGAGATGATTTTCACGCCGTAAGGTTCCGCCGCAGCAGCGCAGTTCGCCACCGCGCTCAACTGGGGCACGCCCACGCCCGCCACCACGCGCGTCGTGCAGATAGAACCCGGCCCGATACCGACTTTTATCATGTCCGCGCCACGGGTGATGAGATCGCGCGTGCCCTCCGCAGTAGCCACGTTCCCGGCGAGCATCTTCACGTCCGGCCAGGTGGTTTTTATCTCCTCCACCGCCCGGAGCACCCGCTCGGAATGGGCATGGGCGCTGTCGACGACGAGGAGGTCCGCGCCCGCTTCTCTGAGCGCGGAGACGCGCTCGCGCATATCCGCGGCGACGCCCACCGCCGCCGCCACGCGCAGGCGGCCGAACTTGTCCTTGGCCGATTTGGGATAGCGGCGCACCTTTTCGATGTCCTTCAGGGTGATGAGGCCCTTGAGGTTAAAGTCTTCGTCCACGACGAGGAGTTTCTCGATGCGGTGGCGGTGCAGGATTCCCTTGCTGTCGTCGAGCGTCGTTCCCACCGGCGCGGTGACCAGCTTGTCGCGGGTCATCAACTCCGCGACCGATTTGTCCAGGTCCGTCTCGAAGCGCACGTCGCGGTTCGTGAGAATACCGACCAGCCGGCCCTCCTCGGTGATGGGCACTCCCGAGATGTGGTAGGTCTGCATGACTTCGAGAGCCTCGCGTATCCTCTGTTTGGGCCGCATCGTAATGGGCTGAGCGACCATTCCGCTCTCTGAGCGTTTGACACGGTCCACCTCGGCCGCCTGGCGTTCGATGGACATGCTGCGATGCACCACGCCCAGACCGCCCTGCTGGGCCAGTGCGATAGCGAGGCTCGACTCCGTGACCGTATCCATGGCCGCACTCAGGAGGGGAATGCCGAGTTCGATCTCCTCACACAAAGACGTGGAGAGATCCACATCCTTGGGGAGCACGTTCGAGTGAGCGGGCAACAGCATCACGTCGTCAAAGGTATAGGCTTCTGTTATCGGGGTGTTGAGCATTTTTATGCGCCACTCCCTTGAATGAGGGAAAACAGAAAATGCTTCTGCGGTTTTCCGGTGCAGATAAGGAAAACGCCCGCCACTATTGCGCCATGAAGGCCAAAAGTGAGCGAGCGTAGCATATACCTCCTGAACCACCGGCGACCGATGGCCTTTGCAAGAAATTGGGATTGAAAGGCTGCTTTAGAAGGAAGCGGCATGACAAGCCCTCCTTGATAACCCTCCTATTTCTTGCCTCGCCATTGTGTTGCGCGCGCGCGCGGGTGTCAAGAGCCTCCCCGATTTCGCGCGAGAATCGGCTCAGCTCCGCAGGAAACGCCTCCTCACGAGGCCTGCGCCCATCACCAGCATGATGGGCCGCCCATGCGGGCAGGTCCACCTGCCCGGTGTTTTCTCGAGTTCCTCGACGAGGGAGGCCACTTCTTCGGGGCGCATGGCCTGCGCCGCTTTCACGGCGCCCCGGCAACTCATCCGCGCGATGATGCCGTCGATGAGATCGGCGAAGCTCACGGGCTGTTCGATATCCGCCAGACCTTCTACAATCTGGCGCACCGCTCCGGCAGGGTTCCTGTCCGCCAAAAGCGCAGGCACGGCTCGAATCCGGTATTCCCCGGGACCCGCGCACTCGAGTTCGAACCCCGAGCGCAGCAGATCTTGACGATGCGCCTCGAGGCCGAGCGCCTCCTCGGGCCTCAGGCGAATCTCCTCCGGCACCAGGCACGACTGACTCTCCACGTGGCCATCCTTGAACTGATCGCGAAACAGGTTGTAGAGCACCCGCTCGTGCGCGGCGTGCTGATCGACGAGCACAAGCCCCTGCCGAGAGCCGAACAACAGAAAGCACCCCTCCCATTGACCAAGATAGCGGCACTCGGAGAGGACCACGGGATCGGACGGATGGGGCGGCTCGAGCATGCGCTCAAGCGGCGAGGACTCGGGAGATTCTGTCGGGGAAGCCTGAGGCGCAGGCGGCTCGGGTTCCATCGGCCCGGCTTCGGGTGTGGGCCGCGAGGCGTCGAGCGGTCCTTCGTCCGAAACGCCATAATCTCCGGTAGCTTCATAATCGCCAAAGTACCCGCCGCCGCCCAACAAAGAGGGAGCCGACGGTCGGGTGGGGAGCGACGCGGCGGCCCCCTCGGCAAGACTGCCCAACGCCGCGCGGCCTACGCCCTGGTCGGCGAAATCCCGCCGCACCCTTTGGGGCCGCGCGCCCAAAACGGCGGCGACGCTATCGCGCACCAGATCGTAGACACCCGATGCGAAGCGGAAACGCACTTCCTGCTTGGCGGGATGGGCGTTCACGTCCACGTCCTCGGGCGGCATCTCCAGAAAAAGGATGAATACGGGATGGCGCTTCACCGGCATGAAGCTGCGGTAGGCCGCATACGCCGCATGAACGAAAAGACGATCCCGGATGGGGCGTCCGTTCACGAAGAGATATTGCGCGTCGCGGGTGGAGCGGTTCAGGCCGGGCGCGCCCGCCCAGCCGCTGAACACCATGTTTTCGGATGAGGCGCGCGGAATCTTCAGCAGATGCGAGGCCGCCGCCTCGCCCACGAGTTCCGCAGCGCGCGCCAGAGCCCCCCCGGAGCCGTCCAGATCGAGCAGCGTTCTCTTGCCGTGGCGCAGGGTGAACGCGACGTTCGGGTTCGCCATGGCCGCCTGGTTCGCTACTTCCAGGCAGCGGGTGAGTTCGGTTTCTTTTCTTTTTAGGAATTTGCGCCTCGCCGGCACGTTATAGAACAACGAGCGCACATCGACCCTGGTGCCGGGCGCGGCGCCCATCTCCGTGACGCGCTGAAGCTTCCCGCCCTCCATGCGCACCTCCGTGCCCAGGGCATCCCCCGGCCTTCTGGTGGTAATGGTCATTTTCGAGACCGAGGCGATACTCGGCAGCGCCTCACCCCGGAAACCCAGGGTGGCCACGCGGCCCAAATCCCAATCCGTCGCTATCTTGCTCGTCGCGTGCCGCTCGAGACACAACAGCGCGTCGTCCTCGCTCATCCCGTGCCCGTCGTCGAGGACTTGCACGCGCGCGGCGCCGCCCGATTCCAAGTCGATTTCCACCCGCTCGGCGCCTGCGTCGATACTGTTTTCCACCAACTCCTTGAGGACGGAGGCAGGACGCTGCACCACTTCGCCCGCGGCGATCTGGTTCGCGAGCGATTCGGGCAGTATGCGTATGCGTGATACTTGTTTCATAAGGGATTCCTCGTGTTTCCTGACAAATCAATTTCTCTCATTTCAAGAGAGATGTCAAGCACAAACCACAATACTTTGTGTCTACGGGAATTTAATTACGCCATATGATGGGATATTCGCTCGTTGCGACGTTTTTTGAGGCGTACATGTGAATTTTGATTGCCCCGGTGCGCATTTTATGCCATACTTTGTATCCCCAAGGTAGTAGATCGCCCATCATATAGTATCTGCACACAATTTCTGCAAAACCAAACACCCGACCTACGAATCAAAGTACGCACCTATCGCCCGAATAGTATGCGTCTCCACCACCAGACGAGCTTGCTCGTCCGGCGGCTTGAACCTCGCGCCACCTGATGAAGGGGAGGTGGTGTGGACACGCGCGCGGTGAACGGGAAACCCGGGAACGAATTGGACAACCAGGCGAAGGGGAGCCTGAAAATTGAAAAATAAGATGATGATAGTAAGGAAAACGAGTGGAGCAGTTCCCCGCCTTCGTCTTATTAGCGTCCCGCCGAATCGGGGAAATCGCTTCCGCGCGCTCGTCGCTTTCGCTCTCTCGTTCTTGCTCGTCGCTTCGGGGTTCTACGGCGCAAATTCCCTGGCGGACCAACATGAGGGGCGCCAAACCTGGAATGGCAACCTGGAAGATGGGACCGTGGAAGTGTCGCTCGATCAAGGCGTTCAAAAGATTCCCTCGTCGTCCATCTCGCTGACCCTCGGCCCGGGAGAGAGCAAAACCTACTACGTTAGACTGTCTAAACAGCCGCTCACGAACGGCTGGGTCGTATTCATAAGGGCGCGCGTAAACGGCGTGATGCTCAGGAATGGATACTATCCGACAGAAGCCACAGACGATAACGCAGTAGAGATCACCTGGGTGCCGTCGATCTACCGGACGTTCGACAAGGAGAGCGGCAAGGATCCGAGTGAACCGACTCAATGGAAGGACGTTCGGATTGAGGCGAAAGAGAATCTTGCAGAGCCGGTAACAATAAACATCACGCACGAGGTGTGGGAAGATGATACGTTTTGCCCGATACACGAAGTGGGCCAAGTGACGGTGAACGTAGAGCCTACCGAGCCCGGCGCACCGACATTGAACGCGGCGCCGAACGGCCACACGAAAATCGACCTCTCCTGGAATGCTCCGGCATGATGGCGGTGAGGCGATCACACGCTATGCACTCCAGGTATCCGATAACGGCACTTCCGGCTGGAATGGACTGGGAGGCCGGATTTCCTCCTCGGCCATCTCATACACCCACACGAATCTTTCGCCCGGGACGAGAAAGTACTACCAAATCCAGGCGTACAACTCCAAAGGCGCCGGCGGGTGGTCGAACGTCGCGACCGCGACCACGGAGTCGGACGTGCCGGGCGCGCCGGTGCTGCGCGCGGCGCCGAACGGACAGACGCAGATCGACCTCTCCTGGGATGAACCGGCGACTAACGGCGCGGACATCACCCGCTACGAGTTGCAAGAATCCGACGACGGCACTTCCGGCTGGAGCGGACTGGGAGGCCAGATTTCCGCCTCGACCAGATCGTACAGCCACACAAATCTTTCCGCGGGGACGAAGAAGTACTACCAGATACGGGCATACAACTCGGAAGGCTTCGGGCCGTGGAGGGCCGCAAGCGCGACCACACAATCGGGCGTGCCGGACAAACCCGTCTTGAACGCGGCGGCGAACGGAGAGACGGAGATCGACCTCACCTGGACGGCCCCGGCGAATAACGGCGCAGACATCACCCATTACGAACTACAGGTATCCGATAACGGCACTTCCGGCTGGAATGGACTGGGAGGCCGGATTTCCTCCTCGGCCATCTCATACACCCACACCAATCTTTCGCCCGGAACGAGGAAGTACTACCAGATACGGGCGCATAACTCGCAAGGCCCCGGCGCGTGGTCCGATGTCCAGGACGCGACCACGCAGATGGGCGTGCCGGGCAAGCCGGTGTTGAGCGCGACGGCGAACGGCATGACGCAGATCGACCTCTCCTGGAGTGAACCAGCGGATAACGGCGCGTCCATCGAAAGCTACGAACTGCAAGAATCCGACGACGGCAACAACTGGACGAATCTCGAGACCATCCAGGCCACTTCGCCCAGAACGTACAATCACACCAGTCTTTCGCCCGGGACGAGGAAGTACTACCAGATACGGGCGCGCAATTCCCAAGGCCCCAGCGCGTGGTCGGATCCCAAGAACGCGACCACGCAGGCGGACGTGCCGGAGAAGCCCGTGTTGACTGCGACTGCGAACGGCCAGACGAAAATCGACCTCACGTGGGATGAACCGGATGATAACGGCGCGTCCATCTCCCGCTATGAGCTCCAGGTATCCGACGACGGCAACAGTTGGACGAACCTCGCGACCAACATCGGCTCTTCGGCCAGATCGTATACTCACTCCAATCTTTCGGCCGGGACCCAGAAGCACTACCGCATCCTGGCGCGCAACTCCCAAGGTCCCAGCGCGTGGTCGGATCCCAAGAACGCAACCACCCTCGTGGGCGTGCCGGACGCGCCGGCGCTGCGCGCCGCGGCGAACAGCCAGACGACAATCGACCTCTCCTGGGATGAACCAGCGAATAACGGCATGCCCATCGACAGCTACGAACTACAGGTATCCGACGACGGCAACTCATGGACGCCCCTAAACAGCAGCCTGCTCTCCTCAGACAGATCGTACAGTCACATCGATCTTTCGCCCGGCACGAAGAAGTACTACCAGATCCAGGCGCACAACTCCGAAGGCCCCGGCGAGTGGTCGGACCCCAAGAGCGCGACCACGCAAAGCGCCAACGGCAACGACGGCAATAGTAATGACGAAAACAAGGGGGGGCCAGTGTTCTGAATGAACCGGATCCGCCGACGCTGATTCACAAAACGGTGGACGGAAACAAGGTGGTGCTCACCTACGGCGAGCCCCTGGAGGAGGGATCCGTGCCGGACCCGGGCGACTTCACGGTGAGCACGGGAGACGTCGAATCGGTCGACGTCAGTGGCTCACGCGTGACGCTGATTCTCGAAACTCCTGCGATGCCCGGCGAGGAAGTGACGCTCTCCTATACGCCGGGGGCAAACCCCATTCAAGGCAAAACCGGGGTCGACGCCCTGCCCATCCCGGATATGGCGTTGGAGAACATCGGGAAAGCGCCGGTGCTGGTGAACGCGAGGGTGCTGGGCACTCAGTTGAAGCTCACCTACGACGAGCCGCTGGATGAGACTTCCGTCCCGACGCCGAGCGCTTTCACGGTGATGGTGAATGGCCAGAATCGGGTGGTCACCATGGTGAAAGTCGAAGGCAAGAAGGTGACGCTGACCCTGGAATCGCCCGCGGCGCCCGGCGAGGAAGTGACGCTCACCTACACTCCCGGCAGCCCTCGTATCGTGGACCTGACGGAGATTCCCGCCGCGCCCATAACGGACTTGCAGGTAAAGAATCCCCTCCTGACGATCGAGGACAGGACCCGGGCGACGAATCACTGGCTTTCGCGCTTCGGGCGCACGGTGGCGAGTCAGGCGGTGGAGACGATCGAGAGCCGGCTGAAATCGCCTTCCATGAGGCGGGAATCGAAAGTGACGCTCGGCGGACGAAACGTCGATTCCTCCGGTAATCCTGTGGCCTCCTCTAGCGAACAGGACGATTCGGGCCTGGGCGCCGCGTCCCGACTCGCGGCCCACAGCCCGGGCTTCGGCAATCTGGCGCGATGGGGCGGCGCGAACGGGCCGGCCCTTGCGGGAGATGATTCCTCGTTGGCGTACCGCGAAATATCGATGAGCGATTTTCTGCTGGCGAGTTCGTTCCATCTCGCCTCGGCGCAGAGCGCAGAAAACGGCCCGGGCGTGCGCTGGACAACATGGGGCCGGGGCTCGCATGCGGGCTTCCATGGTTACAAGCGCGGCCTCACCGTTGACGGCGACGTGACGACGGGCACACTCGGGGCCGATTACGAATGGGACCGCACCATGGTGGGCGTCGCGCTCTCACACAGCCGGGGCGTGGGTTACTTCTCGGTCGACGGGCAGCACCGCGAGGCGGAGGCCAGGCTCACGAGCGCCTATCCCTACATGCGCTACTCAGTGAGCGAACGCCTCTCCATCTGGGGCATGTTCGGCTTCGGCAACGGTGATTTTACGCAGCATGAGGAAGGCGGCGGCGAGAAGATCGAGACGGACATCTCCATGCGGATGGGGGCGTTCGGTTTTCGTAGTTCGCTCGTTCCGCTGGGACGCCAGATAGGCTACGACCTCACGCTCAAGTCCGACGTCATGGTAGTCGAGATGGAGGCGGATGAAGTGGAAGACGAATTGCTCCCGGTGGATGTGAACACGAACCGCTTTCGGTTGCTTCTCGAGGGTTCGCGCGAGTACAAGCTCGGACACGGCGCATCGCTCACGCCTTCGCTGACGATGGGCGTACGCTATGACAAGGGCGACACGGAAGAAGGAGGAGGCGTCGAGTTGGGCGGCGGCTTCCGCTTCTTCGACCCTCGGTCGGACATGGTGATAGACGTGAGCGCGCGTGGTCTGCTGGTGCACGAGGAGAGCAGATACAAAGAAATAGGCGTGTCAGGCTCTGTTCACCTCACGTGGGGCAATCACAAACCAGGCCTCTCCATCCGGCTGGGTTCCTCGTGGGGCGAAGCATCGAGCGGAGTGGAGCGGCTCTGGTCGCAGCCCGGCGTGGCGGGTCTGGCCTCGGCCGGAGAGGGCGAAGACGCGCACTTCGAGGCGGAAGTGGGCTACGGGATGAATGCGCTGGGCGGTCTGCTGACCCCCTACGCCGGTCTTGCGGTCTCGGAAGGAGGAAACGGGACCTATCGCATGGGCGGGCGCCTGAGAGTGGGTGAGCACCTGAGCTTGAGACTCGAGGGGGACCGCCGCGAACGTGTGGGGAGCAGCCCCTCTCACGGCGTCGCCCTGGTAGGCTCCGTGCGCTGGTAGAGTTTTCCCTTCTCGTTCGTAGGGGCGGACCTATTTGTCCGCCCTCCTTTCGTCGTCATTCCGGCGCATCTGTGAATGACGGGCAAAGGCGAAAATCAATCTCCCATTTGCGGTCTTCCAAATCACTCCCCCTCATGGAGATTCTAGCACCACTCCCCCCTTGAGGGTCATTTCCGACCGATAAGGGAGGGAATGTCGCAGAAGCCGAGCGCTTTGTGCGACGGCTGATGCGTGGGGGGGTCAAGCCCGACCGATAAAGTTTACTGCGGATGAGGAAAACATCGATACGGAATTCCCTGCTCCTCGCTTGGAACAAGCTCATATTCTTCAATCGCGATTGATCCCCCACCGGCTCGCTGGCAGGCTTGCGCCCTTACCTCGCCGACAATCCCTCATTCTTCAATCGGGATTGACCTCAAGGGGGGAGTGATTTTGGAGACCTTGAATGGGAAGAAATATGAGCGGACGAGAAATTCATCGGCTCTGGATTCTGGCAATCCCTCCCTCCTCAGTCGGAATTGACACCAGAATGACGATCAAAAACGAAATGCGGACAGGCGCAGGGGCCTGTCCCTACGAGTTCTCGGATCGCCCCTTTCGAGATCGTTTCATGTTTTGGGCGGACACGCACGAGCTCCTCCTCTTCGGTGAAGCTCGACGCCCCTACATTCGTAGCTCCCCGCGGCGACATCTCCCATCACGACATATTGCGCTCAAGCGCTTGTGATTCTCCCATATCATGTGATGTTTCCCACCGGAGCGTTATTGCTTGTTTTCGGCGGTTGCGCGTATACTGCGCCCGTCGGAATTCCCAAAGCGTGAGGCCAGCCTTGAGCGAAAACAAAAGCGGTTTTGAGCGCGCGGTGGAGGTTATGGCCCGCCTCAGAGCGCCCGGCGGCTGCCCCTGGGACAAGGAACAAGACCACCAGAGTCTCAAGCCCTACCTCATCGAGGAGGCTTACGAGGTGATGGAGGCCATCGAAGCGGGCGACCCCGCGATGCTCAAGGAGGAATTGGGCGACCTCCTGCTTCAGGTGCTCTTCCACTGCCGGCTCGCCGAGGAGAAGGGTTTCTTCGACGCAGAGGAGACCGCCCGCGCCCTCGCGCAAAAGATGATCGACCGCCACCCCCACGTATTCGAGGACGCTCTCGCCGAAACCAGCGGCGAGGTGCTCAGGAACTGGGAGATCAACAAGAGAAAGGCCCGCACGGAGGACGAGAAAGGCGCCGCCTCCATTCTCGACGGCGTGCCCGCCGCCATGCCCGCCCTTCAGCGCGCCCAGAGGCTTCAGGGCAAGGCTTCGCGCGTGGGCTTCGATTGGCCGGATGCTGCCGGGGCGGCGGACAAGGTGGAAGAAGAATGGGCGGAACTCAAAGCCGCGATGCGGGAAGGAGATTCAAAGGCGGTGGAAGAAGAGATGGGTGATTTTCTTTTCGCGGCGGTCAATCTCTCCCGGAAGCTCCGCGTGAACGCCGAAGAGGCGGCTCGCGTCTGCATCGAACGCTTCACCGCGCGTTTTCACCATATGGAGGAGGCGCTGCGCGCCCGGGGACTCTCCCCCGAGGACGTATCGCTCGAAGCGCTCGAAACGCTTTGGAGTGAAGCGAAAAAAGCCGGAACGGGCGAGAGACCTCCCTGACTCTCTATAGAATCCCGGCCCATGCCCATTCGATGAGAAACCGCACCGCCCGCCCGGATGCGACCAGGATCGATCGATGACGCGAAAACCCCGAACGCATCGCCCCAGAAGAGGGACGCCTCCCCCCCAGGCGGGCCTGTTCCCCGAGGACGGCACCGAGTTGACCGGCGTGGTGGAGCGGGTGCGCTTCCGCGCGGAAGACACCGGCTACAGCGTCTTGCTCATCCAGCCGGACAACGCGGATTTTCCGCGCGTGGCCGTGGTGGGCCATCTCTCCTCCATCCGAGAGGGAGAGCGCGTCAGATTCGAGGGTGGCTGGAAGGATCACCCCAGGTTCGGCCGCCAGTTCCACGCCGAACTCGCCCGTCCGCTGTCGCCCACGACGGTCGAGGGAATCGAGAAATACCTGGCCTCGGGCATCGTGAAGAACATCGGCCCCGCCCTCGCCAGGCGCATCGTGGCGCGCTTCGGCGAGAAATCGCTCGACGTGCTCGACAACCATCCCGAACGACTCACGGAAGTCAACGGACTGGGCGCGAAGAAGCTCGAAACGATCATCGAGAGTTGGAAGAGCCAGAGCGAGGTCAAAGAGATCATGCTCTTCCTCCGGCAATACGACATCCCGCTTCATCTGTCCGAGAAAATTCTAAGAACCTACGGCGAAGCCTCCATCCCGATTCTCCGCGAAGACCCCTATCGCCTGGCGGCGGAGATTCACGGCGTGGGCTTCAAGAGCGCGGACCGCATCGCGCAGCTGCTGGGGATTCCCCCCGATTCGCCCAAGCGCCTGGCGGCGGGAGCCGTCTACGTGCTGAACCAGCTCGCAGAGCGCGAGGGCCACTGCTTTCTGCCTTATGGGGATCTGGTCGAGACCGCCGCAGAAATGCTCGAGACCGAAGCAGACGCCCTCACCCCCGTCCTGGAAAATCTCGGCCAGAGCGGCTCCCTGGTGATCGAATCGGCGAACATGATCGAAAACCTGGCCTCGGCCGAGGGCAAGCGGGTCTATGCCCGCCCCCTGTACGCCGCGGAATGCGAGGTCGCGCGCCGCCTCGCAGCACTCATCCAGACCCCGCGCGACGAGGCGCGCCTGGAAGCCGCCATGCGGGGACAAGGCGCGCCCGGGAGCACGACGGGAGAGCGCCTCGGCCACCTCGCCCGGCGCGCACTGGAGGGCGGCATGGCCACCACGGATCAGGGCGCTGCCATAGAGGGCGCGCTCACGCAAAAAGTGCTCATCGTGACGGGAGGCCCCGGTACCGGCAAGACGACCATCGTGAGCGCCGTCACCAACCTCTATACGAAACTGGGGCTCCAGATCATCCTGGGCGCGCCCACGGGCCGGGCGGCCAAGCGCCTCGCGGAAGTCACGGGCCACGAGGCGGCCACCATCCACAGGTTGTTGGAGTTCAGCTGGCACTCGGGCGGCTTCACCCGCGATGCGGAAAACCCGCTCACCGGCGACATCGTGATCATCGACGAGGCCTCGATGCTCGACGTGCACCTGATGGCCCACCTCTTGCGCGCGGTGCCGGACGCGGCGACGCTCGTCCTCGTAGGCGACGTGGATCAGCTCCCCTCCGTGGGACCCGGCAACATCCTGAGCGACGTCATCACCTCAGAATCCCTGCCTGTGGTGCGGCTCACGGAAGTCTTCCGCCAGGCGCAGGAGAGTCTGATCGTCGAAAACGCCCACCGCGTGAACCGGGGAGAGATGCCCAGAAACGGCAAAGGAGAAAAAGAAGACGCGCCGCTCGATTACTACTTCATCGAAGAGAGCGAGGCGGAACGATGCGCCGACCTCATCATCGAACTCTGCCGAGAGCGCATTCCCGAGAGATTCGGCATCGACCCCATCTCGGAGCTTCAGGTCATCTCCCCCATGCAGCGCGGCGTGCTCGGCGTACAGAGCTTGAACGCGCGCCTACAGGAAGCGCTCAACTCCGCGGGCGCCGCGCCCGCCTTACAAAGCGGAGGCCGCACATTCCGCACCGGCGACAAGCTCATCCAGGTGCGGAACAACTACGAGAAAGACGTGTTCAACGGCGACATCGGCGTCGTGCGCAGCGTCTCTCCCGAGGAGGGAAGCATTCGCGTGGCCTTCGATTCGGGCGTCGTCGAATATACGCGCGGCGCGCTCGATGAGCTGATGCACGCCTACGCCATCACCGTCCACAAGAGCCAGGGAAGCGAATACCCCGCCGTCGTCATCCCGCTGCACACCCAGCACTACCCGATGCTGCAAAGAAACCTCGTCTACACCGCCCTCACGCGGGCGAGGCGGCTGGTGGTGCTCGTCGGGGCGAAAAAAGCGCTCGGCATCGCGATAGGAAACGCGCGCGTGCGCAGACGTTGGAGCGGTTTACCGGAAAGAATCCGCCGCGAGGCGAAACTCGCCCCGCTCCTAAAGGAGGCCTCCCCGCCCCCGCAGGAGACCGAGGAGCAAGACACCGAGGCGGACGAGACGCAATTCATAGAAGACGCGCCGCCCGATTCTCTCTATGAGGATGAAGCCGACAAGGGCGACTCCCCGCCCGATAACGAACTGACCTACCACCCGGTGGATGAGTAGCGAAGGATCGCCGCAAGAAAAAAAGCCCCCGTCCCGGAGGACGGAGGCGGTATAGCCGGTGGGAGCGGGAGTTACCTCGCTGTTCGCTCGATGAGCGTCACGAGAGCGGTCATCGTCTCCTCATGGCGTCTGACACCCTCCCTTTCCCTTAATTCCGAAGAGCGGCTCATCTGCTTCAGGCCCATCCAGATGAGCGCGCACTGCGCTAGCCCGATGAGGGATTGCATGGTGTAGAACCCGAGCGTCGCGATTTGAAAAGTCGTCACTTCTTTCTCCTTGCGGGTCCTTAATTTTCAGATGGAACACCCTGCGAATTCCATGACCTCGCGTCCCATGGCCCGCAATCCCACACAAAATACTAGTCCCTTTTTCGCTCTCCCGCAAGATTAGGATATACGCCCGATAACGAACTGACCTGCCACCCCGTGGATGAGTGGGGGACTATCGACGGAAGAAAAAAAAGCCCCCGTCCCGGAGGACGGAGGCGGTATAGCCGGTGGGAGCGGGAGTTACCTCGCTGTCCGTTCGATGAGCGTCACGAGAGCGGTCATCGTCTCCTCATGGCGTCTGGCACCCTCTCTTTCCCTCAATTCCGAAGAGCGGCTCATCTGCTTCAGGCCTTTCCATATAAGAAGACATTGAACGCTTCCTACGATGAGAGCTACAGCGCTTTGAATGCCTGATGCCCAAAGTGTCGCCGTTTCAAAACCCGTCATTCCTTCCCCCTTACGGGTCCTCTGTAGTTAAATCGAAATCCTCGTGGACCCAGGGCGCCGCACCCTGCGTTGCTCGCAATCTCAGACAAAATACTAGCCCCTTTTTCGCACTCCCGCAAGATTCGGCTTTGCCTACGGCCTGAGCACCACCTTGAGAGACTCGCCCGCTTGGGCGACGAGGCGGAAACCCTTCTGCGCGTCCGTGAGCGGGAGCCTGTGGGTAATCATTGCCTCGACCTCGAGGCGTCCGGCGCGAATGAGCGCGAGCGCTTCTTCCAGATCGAGCGGGGCCGCGCCGTATGTGGTGGTGATGGCGATTTGCTCACTCCAGATTCTGTTCAAATCCATCGCGGGGTGATGACCCGGCGGAGTGGGGGCGAAAAGATGCAAGACGCCGCACGGCGCGACGCACGCGAGAGCCGTCTCAAGCGCCTCCGGCGCGCCCGCGCACAGGATGACGCGATCCGCCAGGCGGCCGCCGTTCGCCTCCCTTAAAGCCTCCGCCATATCCGTACACGGAGGCAGCGGGCGGGCGCCGAACCGCTCTGCGGCTTCTAAGCGATAAGGATGAACGTCCGTCGCGAAAACGGGGCCGGCCCCCAGGACACGCGCCGCCTGCACGTGCAGCAGACCCGACATGCCGCTTCCCACCACGAGGACGGAGAGGCCCGGCGTCATCCTTAAACGCCGCCAGCCGCGCAGGACGCAGCCCAGCGGCTCGATGAACACGCCCGCATCATCCGATACCCCCTCGGGCAGATGGAAGACGCCGCTCGCCACGTTGACGGCGGGCACCCGGATGAACTCGGCGAAACCACCCGGGTCGAAATTCGTGCTTTTGAGCGTCGCACAGGCCGTATGGTCTCCGCGCAGGCACAGCGCGCAGCGGTTGCACGGCACGTGATGGGTGACCGAGACGCGATCTCCGGGCCTGAAATCCTCCACCCCATCGCCTACTTCTGCGACGACGCCCGCCACCTCGTGGCCCAGTACGCGCGGCGCGTTTTTGACCCGGTACCACTCCATGACGTCGCTGCCGCAGATGCCGCTCACGCGGGTTTCGAGCAAAAGCTCGCCCGCTCCGGCGCGGGGTTTCTCCACCTCCTCGATTCGCACGTCGTCGTTTCGGTAATAAACCGCCGCTCGCATGGTGTCAGACATTTTCATACTTTCTGCGTTTCGCGCTGAATTTCAGTTACACCCGGGAGACCACGCTCAGATCCTCGAACATCTCATAGGCCGCATCGGGGCTTGCGTCGTCATGCACGACGGCGCGCACCGCCCGGAGCATGGCGACGGGGTGCGCGCTCTGAAAGATGTTTCTCCCCATGTCCACGCCCGCAGCACCCTCATCAATCGCCCGGCGGCAAAACGCGAGCGCCTCGCGCTCGGGCGCCTTCTTGCCGCCCGCGATGACGATAGGCGCGAAACAGCCGCGCACCACGCGCTCGAACCCCTCGCAGTAATATGTCTTCACGACGTCGGCCCCGTGTTCCGCCGCGATGCGCGTGGCCAGCCCCAGATAGCGCGCGTCGCGCGTCATCTCCTTGCCCACCGCCGTGATGCCCAAAACGATCAGACCCTCCCTGCTCCCCTCATCGCACATGCGGGCGAGGTTCAGGATGGATTCTTTCTGGTAGCGCGCGCCCACGTAGATGGACACCGAAACGCCCGCCACGCCCAGGCGCGCCGCCTCCGCCGCCGAGACGGTGATGGATTCGTTCGAGAGTTCACGGTTCACGATTTCATCGGCGATGCGCTCTCTCAGGGCTTCGCGCGCCGCCTCATCCCTAAGACCCGCTCCCCGGATGCTCAGTTCGCGTTCGAGTTCCACCGGATCGGAATAGACGATGGCGTTTCCGCCGGAAGCCCGGAGAATCACGGGCGTCTTGCTCTCAGGCGGCATACACCGCAGGAAAACACCCTTCGTGGGACTCACCGCGTCGCAATAGGCCAACAGGGGTTCGATGGTCTTTCGGGGTTCTTCGAGACCCGAGGTCGGCCCCTGGAAATAGCCGTGGTCCACCGCCAACATGACGATGCGCCCCGTCTTCTCGTTTAGAATCGTTTTTACGTTTTCAGACATTCTCTATATTCTCCGGCGGGAGGGGCGGGCCGCCCTTGTAAAAGACGCGCGCCATGGTGTGGTTTCTGGCCGTGAAATCCTCATCGCTTTTGTCTTGTTCCACCGCGCGCTTCAGCAGGTTGAACTTGGCGTCGATGTCGTCCGCGTAGTGCAGCAGGAGCGCCTCCGCCGACATGGGAACCTTCACGGTGCCCCAATCGGGCTGGCCCTGATGCGAGAGGATGAGGTGCTCTAAATGCAGCAAAAAATCCTCGGGCAACGCCTCTCCTTCGGGAAAAACGTCCGCACGCCGCGCCCAGTCGCGCGCGATGTCGCGCCCCAGCACGATGTGGCCGATCAAGCGGCCGGCTGCGGTGTAGTGCGTCGCGCCCTCGGTGGAGAGTTCCTCCAGCTTTCCGATGTCGTGCAAGAGCGCGCCCGCGACGAGGAGGTCTTTCGAGACGTCGTATTTGTCCGCCAGATAAAGGCATGTTTTCGTGACTGATAAGGTGTGCTCCAGCAGTCCGCCGAGATAGGGATGGTGAATGCGCTGGGCGGCGGGCCATTCGCGGAATTTCTCTTCATACCCATTCAGTATCGCCGTGAGATACGCCGCCACGAGCGGGTGGCAGCCGCCCGCGATGCGCTTCGCCTCCTCCCACATCACGTCGATGTCATACGGGGTGCGCTGCACGTAGTCTTCGGGCTTGAAGCCGCTCTCGTAGTCCTGCTCGTTCACCCTGCGGACGCGCTCCACCCTGAGCTGCAAGCGGCCCTGGTAGTTCTCGGCGGCGGCCCGCACCTTGATGAAATCACCCGCCTGGATCGCCCCTTGCACCTGCGTCGCGGGTTCCCATACCTTGGCGGGAACGTCGCCCGTCGCGTCCTCCAGGGTCAAGTCGAGATACTCCCTGCCCGCCCGGCTCTGGCGCGCCTCGAATTCCCTGATTCTGAAAAAAGAATCGAACCGCTCGCCCTCTCTCAACGTCTCTATATTGTTCACGAACCCGCTCCCGAACGAGAAAATGAAATGAACCAGCGATGTAAATCAAGATTTTCCATTGTAGGGGCAAGGAGACGGGAATCGCAACGAAAGGCGCTTTGATATGGACGGAGCCGGGGAAGATACCAAATCCCACGTAGCCACTCTTGGGTTGGATTTTCCGGTAGGGGCGGACCCATGTGTCCGCCCTGGTGGTGTGGACGCCTATGCGGGCGAACCCCCCCCCATCAAAAAAGGGACGCATATATGCGTCCCCTACGGATCATTTCCGACAGATGAAAGAGGAACTTTTCCGAGCGAGGATTTGACTATCTGGTTCGCTCGATGAGTTCGCGCAGAGCCATGCGGCTTTCCGCCTGTCCGTCGATGAGTTCGCGCAGGGTCGCCATCGCCTCGGTGTGCTTGCGCTCGGATTCGGCCATCGTCTCGGTGTGCTTGCGCTCGGAGTCCGCCGAGCGCATTTCCGCGCCCTTCGCCATCACGCGGATTCCGTAAAAAATCAATCCCAAGACGCCGTAGGAGGCGATGAGGTTCAAGTATTTATAGGTGTTCATCGTCTTTCCCCGTTTCGTCCGTCGTCATCCGGCGGCTTCGGCTTCTTCCATTATAGCCGAAAACACCCTTCTGCAATCACAAGAGTGGACGCACACAAGGGTGGAGCCGGGGAAAACCGAATCTCCCTTAAGGACGAACCTAAGGAATCGGTTCCGACCAAGGCAGGAGAAACCGCCAATACAATCGTCACCTACACCAAGGCAATCCGTCTCACTCCGCCTTGCGGGGGCCTCGCTCACGCGGGTCGCGGCCGGTGTAGTAGAACCAGTGAAACTCGCCCAATTCGTGCTCCACTCCTCCGGACGCGGCGGCCCTGGCCGCTTCTTCCGTCCGTCGGCGCGCGCGCTCGGCCGCCCGGCGCATCGCCGCATCGGCACCGACGAAGTCAGGGTCGCGAGGCTTTTGCTCCGGGTTTCCGCCTTTTGAATTCATACTCTCGACTCCTCCGCCAGCCGTTTCGGTTCATCGCCCGAATTATCGTACAAAATCCATCCATCGACCAAACCTCGATAGACTTGATCGAAGTTGCGCCAGCCGGTCTCGAACCGTCTGCGAATCACCGCCTCGGGCACGTCGTGGCCTCCTTCCCGAACGCGCTGCGCGACGCGCCAAATCGCCATTTCGGGCGTCGGCAGTTGTAAGAAGAACAGCTTGACCCGGTAGCCCTCGCTCCGCCAGCGGGGAATCCGGCGCACATAGCCCCGACCGCTCAACGTCGTCTCGAAAGCGAAGCTCTCTCCCCTCAGCGCGTGTTCCCGGATTTGGTTCAATACCAGCCTGCCGGCTTGTACGCCAGCCCGATCAGGACGAAATGGATTCAAGCCAGCGGCGATGAGATCGGTGTTGATAAAAAAAGGACAGTCCGCCTCGTTCGGTAGAAACTCCGTGGCGAACGTCGTCTTGCCAGCGCCGTTCGGCCCGGCGATTATGAATATCCTTTTCCCGGTCTCATCCGCCACGGGTAGCCTGCATCTTTTCGAGTTACTTCATGCGCCGCGTTCATTTTCTTTACATACCATTGTCGCCGTGCCCCGCGCGACATGCAAGGTCGGCTCAAAGCGCATCGGTCGCGCCCTGTGCTATAACTAAGCGCCGACGGGGCGGGAGGGCTCCACGCTTTCTCGCCCATCGTCACGAAAACACCCGCGCGGGATTCATGGCGCGGAATTCATGAACCCATGCAAACGCGAAAGACTTCGGGGCTGTCCCCATAAAGACCGAATGAGGCGACGATGAAAAAAACGGTTTCCTTTCTGTGCGCGCTTGCGCTCACCGCCATCGCCAGTGTACCCGCCCTCGCCCAGGGGGACGCGCCCCGAAGACGCCTCAGCGTGCACGTCAGCAAGGTGTACGACGGGGCGAGCTTTCAACTGGGCGGCGGACTGCGCTCCTCCCTCATCGGCGTGGCCGCTCCCGCTCCCGGAGCGCCAGGCTCCGCCCAGGCCCATGCGTACCTGAAGCGCCTCATCGAAAACAGGACGGTGAAACTGGAAATCGACGAAAAACCCGTCGACGACTACGGGCAGACCCAATACTACGTGTTCCTGGAAGACGGCGGCCACGTGAACGTGCTCATGGTGCTCCGGGGTCTGGGCCGCGCCCTCGTGAAACACCCCAACGTGCGCTACCGCAAAGAATTGATAGAAGCCGAAAACCTCGCCAAGATATTTCGCCGGGGCGTGTGGGGAGACGAATTCGACCCGCGCGACCCGATAGACCGATAATTTTCATAGGGGCGGAGCCGTTTCATACGGGCAAGCCCGGTGGCCCATCCAAACCTTTTGCAGCCTTTTCATACGGGCAAGCCCGGTGGCCCATTCAAACCTTTTGCAGCCGTTTCTTACAGGCGGACCCGGCTGGGAAATCGCATTCGCAGGGGTGGTCGAGCTTCCTGAGAAAGAGAAGCTCGAGTGTGTCCGCCCTGTTCGTGTCGGCGCAGTTCGCCTCTCGTTGCGGGAGAACGCGCAGATGGCGAACATATATGTTCGACCCTACGAAACCATCTCCCATCATTCTCAAAGTGAGCAGGGGCGGTTCGCGAATTGTGGGGCGACCCCGAGAAGGAGTTCGCCCCTGCAGATCATAACCATGGCAACCCTCCCTGCTCAGCCGGCAAACCCTTCCTTCTCGGTTTGACCATGCAATTTCCCGCATTTGCCGTTGGCGCGTTTTTACGGGATGCGCCAGAATCCTTCGCGAGAAAAGGGAGGTGTTCTCACATGGATGCAAGTGCCGTGACGATGAAATTTTCTGGAATCAGGATGAGAACGATGGATTTCGAATACCTGAAAATATCGATAAATTTCGATAAATTACCGATGTATTTCGATAAATTACCGAACTATGTTTTCCCGGAATATAAATACATAACCCATATTATTTCAATTGGTTACAAAATATATTCAAATGAAAAAGAGACGAATTCACTGAATTTTCACGGATAAAATTTTTTACTCCCCCGCAATTCCCCGCATTTGCCCGCCTAAGCGTCGCCTCCTTCTATCTCTCCTTTGGGCGCGTCGCCCGCGCTCGCCTCGATGAACGGCCTGAGCAGATCGAGCGGCAAGGGGAAGATGATGGTGGAGTTGTTCTCTGTCGCGACTTCGGAGAGGGTCTGCAGGAACCTCAACTGAAGCGCGCCCGGGGCCGTGCCGATGGTGGTGGCGGCCTGGGCCAGCCGCTCGCTCGCCTGGTATTCGCCCTCCGCGTGAATGACCTTGGCGCGGCGCTCGCGCTCCGCCTCGGCCTGGCGGGCGATGGCGCGCTGCATCTCGTGGGGAAGATCCACGTGCTTGAGTTCCACGTTGGTGACCTTGATGCCCCACGGGTCGGTGGCTTGATCGAGAAGCTCCTGAAGCTGGGAGTTGATTTTTTCGCGTTCGGAAAGAAGATCGTCCAAATCCATCTGGCCCAGCACGCTCCGGAGCGTCGTCTGGCTCAACTGGCCCGTGGCGTAGAGGAAATCCTCCACCTCGATGATCGCGCGCTCGGGGTTCAGTACGCGGAAGTAGACCACGGCGTTCACCTTCACCGACACGTTGTCTTTCGTGACGATATCCTGTGGGGGCACGTCCATCGTCACCAGCCGCAAACCGACGCGGACCATGCGGTCGATTACCGGAAGCACGATGATGAGGCCGGGCCCCTTGGTGGAAAGGAAACGCCCCAGCCGGAAGATGACGCCGCGCTCATATTCGTTCAGCACGCGGATGGCGCTCACGAAGAACAACAAAATGATGATGCCGCCGATGATTAAGCTCCAATTCATTTACCCACCCTCCTTCTCTACGCGGAGCCTGAGGCCATCCACCGACACCACGCGGACTTTGTCGCCGATTTCCAGGGGATCATGAGAGTCCGCCAGCCATATTTCGCCGTGCACCCGAATCTTGGCCGGTGACCCTTTCTTAGGCGATGCGCTGACGACGCCGGATTGGTCGAGCATCCCCTCGGAACCCGAGACCGGCCGCACCCGCTGGGCGCGAAAGCCCATCCCCACAAGCCAGACGAAGAACATGGCCGTTCCGGCAACCGCAGGCAGAATGACTTTCAGGCTGATTTGCAGGTAGGGGTCCGGAGAATCGATGAGCATGACCGAGCCGAGCGTCATGGCGATGATTCCGCCTATGGTGAGTCCCCCATAACTCACCACCTTGATTTCCAGGAGAAACATGATGATGGCGAGCCCCATCAAAAGAAGCCCCACGTAGTTCACCGGCAAGACCTTCAAAGCGTAGAGCGCCAAGAGGAGGCTGATGGCGCCCACCACGCCGGGAAGTATGGAGCCCGGATTCGAGAGCTCGAAGAACAGCCCGTACATCCCCAAAAGCATCAAGATGTAGGCGATGTTGGGGTCGCTCAGAAGGGTGAGCACCTTTTGGCGCCAGCTTCGCCCGAGCACGATTTGCGCAGCACCCCTCGTCGACAGGGTGACGGTGGCCCCGCCGGCGAGCTTTATTTTTTTGCCGTGAACCGCCAGGAGAAGGGATTTGACGTCCGCAGCCACCAAGTCGATTACCTTTTGCTTCAGGGCCTCCGCCTCATCCACGGATATCGCCTCTCGAACCGCACTCTCCGCCCACTCGGTGTTGCGTCCCGTGCGAGAGGCCACCGCCCGCGCAAAAGCGGCTACATCGTTCATCGCCTTTTTTCGCATATCTCCCTGAATCTGCTTTCCTCCACCCGAAACGGGCGAGGCGGCGCCAATGTTGGTTCCCGGCGCCATGGCGGCGATGTGCGCCGACATCGTGATGAACGTGCCGGCGGATGCGGCCCTCGCCCCTCCCGGAGCGACATATACGGCCACGGGCACGCTCGAGCCGAAAATCGATTTCACGATATCTCGTGTGCTAGAAACCAGACCACCAGGGGTATCAAGACGGATGACGAGAAGCTGCGCCTGTTTTCGGGCGGCCTCTTCGATGCCGAAAGCGATGTACTCGGAAGTGCCGGGCGATATGGCGTCGGCCACATCCAACACCACAACGGGAGGCGTCTTTTGCGCGGCGGTGGCGTGGTAGAGGGTCAGCATCGCACCCATAGACATCAGGGAGATCAAAACCGCCAAATGGATTTTTTTCTGGAATTTCCTCCGCATGCCATCCCTCAAAAGCGCCAAGACCAATTGCTCCATCTTAACACAAAGGAGAACATTTTATTTCCCGCCACAAACGGGTCTCTTAAACGTCCATGTCAAGCAATACCTCATCCACAATACCCACGGCCGTATCCACTTGCTCCTTGTCGATAATCAGAGGAGGCAAAAACGCCAGGACATTCCCGTGGTGTCCTCCCGGATAGATGAGAAGACCTTTTTTCAGGGCCATATCACTCGCCTTTTTGGCGACGCGCAAAGGCTCGCGCGTCGTCCGATCTGAAACCAACTCAACCGCCACCATCAGCCCACGCCCACGGACTTCACCAACGATGGAATGGCGTTCGGACAGCTCCTCCAACCTTCGCAAGAAATAAGCACCCATCTCCAGGGAACGACCGGCGAGTTTTTCCTCCTCATACACCTGGATGGAAGCCAAACCGGCGGCGCATGACATGACGTTTCCCGCATAGGTGCTGCTTTCGGTTCCAGGACTCGATGAATCGGCTATTTCTTTTTTCGCAACGCAGGCAGCGAGGGGAAGTCCTCCTGAAATCGACTTTCCCATCACGATCAGATCAGGCTCGATATCTTCATACTGGTAGGCGAACATTTTTCCTGTCCGGCAAAACCCACTCATTACCTCATCGATAATGAGCAAAACCCCGTGCCGATCGCATATCTCTCGAAGCGCTTTCAAAAACCCGATGGGGGTCGGAATCATGCCGCCGTTTCCCTGAACCGGCTCGATGATGATGGCCGCCACATCGCCCCAGCCGCTTACCGGATTATCGAGAAATTCATTGATGTAGCGAATCGTCCCCTCCACGCATTTTTCCGCTCCATCACCGAAAGGGTTTCGATAAGGATAGGGATAGGGAACGTGATGAATGCCCGGGACAAGCGTTCCCAGCCCCTCTCTTTGGTTCTTTCTGCCCATCAGGGCCACGGCCCCCAAGGTCCTGCCGTGGAACGCACCCGTAAAGCCGACGATTTCATCGCGTCCTGTCGCCCGGCGAGCCATCTTGAGAGCGGTTTCCGCCGCTTCACTGCCCGAAGACCCGAGGATCATGCTTTTGGGGGTCGCGCCCGTATGCAACGAGAGAACTTTTTCAAGAAACTCGTTCCTCACCCTCGAGCCCAGCGACATGGCTTGATGCACCTGTTCCGCTTGTTTTTGCATCGCCGAGACAACCTTGGGATGGCAATGGCCCGCATTCAGGGAACCAAAACCCGCGACAAAGTCCAAAAACAAATTGCCGTCAATGTCCTCGATGACCGCCCCTTGCGCACGCTCCACGACGACAGTTTCGGGACTCATCCCGAAGCTGAGGGCCGCGCGGCTCTCCGTGCGCCTGAGGCGTTCAAGTTCCTTGCGAGTTTTGGGGCCGGGATGTGAAACCAGAAAATTCGGTGCTTTCAATGAAAACCCTCCTCGTTATTCATCAATACCTCTATCATATTCTAAAATGTATGGGGAACCACTCCGTTCATTCGGGGAAACTGCGTCCTGAGCGCGTGTCTTTCTCCCGTTAATGTTATAGGATGCGCGCCAAGTAAAATTGCGCACACTTGGAAAGCATCCGCGCTTGAAAATATCGAGGTATCTGTGAGCCAAGCCGCTTCCCCAAAAAAAATATATTACGGTTGGTACATCCTGGCCGGGTGCTTCACGATGATGTTTTTGGGCTTGGCGACCAGAAATTCCTTTGGGCTCTTCCTGAAGCCGATGATCGAAGATTTCAAGATCAGCCGCGCCGCATTGTCACTTCCCTTTTCTCTTTGCCTGATTCTCTACGGAGCATCCCAGCCATTGGGCGGACTCATGATGCGCCGCTGGGACCCCAAAACGATCATCATCTGGGGGTCGGCGCTGACGACCATCGCCATGCTGGGAATCAACCAGGTCGACTCTCTTTGGGGCGTGTATCTGTTTTTCGGCATCCTGCTGGGGATAGGGGGAATCGGCAACAGCGTGACTGCTTTTACGCCGCTGGTGTCCAACTGGTTCCCGGACAGACGGGGTTTGGGCATGTCGATCGTCAGCGCCGGGTCGAGCATGGGCCAACTCATACTGCTTCCTTTCTTCGCGTATCTGATGGGTTTTCTGGACTGGAGAACGACTTCGCTCACCATCGGCATCATTTTCATATTCACTTTGATGCCCATTTCGATTTTCATCGTCAAAAATTCTCCAGGAACCGGAGATACCCTCCCGGGTGCAACCACTTCCGGCGGTAACATCAAAATGGTCGTTCCATACGATTTGCCTTGGGTGCAGTGTCTTCACAAGATGCCGTTTCTGCTTTTGCTTACGAGTTTCTTCACCTGCGGGTTCACCGTAACCGTCGTTTCCGTTCACTGGGTGCCGTTTGCGACGGACGTGGGATTCTCCGCCGCCGTCGCAGCCACATCATTCGCTCTGGGGGGTGGCCTCAACACCATTGGGGTTCTGGCGGTTGGGCCCCTGTCGGACAAAATAGGCAGAAAAATCCCCTTGAGCCTGATTTACGCCTTCAGGGGCCTCGGATTTGTCCTGTTCATCTTCTTCAAGAATGATTTTACCGTCTGGGCCACACCCATGATAATTGGTCTTTCATGGATAGCGACCGTCCCGCTCACTTCGGCACTGACGGGAGATTTCTTTGGCTCCAGAAACGTAGCGATTTTGTTTGGCCTCATCACGTTCAGCCATCAACTCGGCTCGGGCCTGAGCGCCTGGTTGAGTGGATACATCTATGACGTGACGGGCAGCTACAACCTCGCATTTGCGCTGGCCGCCTACCTTTGCCTTCAAGCGGCGGTGATAGTCACTTTCATCAATGAAAAAGAGGTCCGTATTACCCAGGTGGCTACGACATAATTCCACATGAATGGAATTCAGAAACCGCACGCCACGAAATAAATATGCCGATTTGCCACCTGGAGTCGCCTTTGCAATAATTCTGTCTCTATCGGGCGAGGCCAAGCTTCGCCTTTTACTTTTGGTGATGATATGGACTGCAACTGCTGGTTCCAATGTATAAATCCTGAATGCGAAGCAACCTATTCCATTTTCGATTCCGTCTACCAGTGCCGCGAATGCGATAGTCTTCTGGAAGTCACGCACGATCTGGAAACCCTGCGAATGCGAAGCGCGTCGGAGTGGCGCCATTTGTTCGACGACCGCTACCAGCGCAACATATGGCCATACGGCAGTGGTGTGTGGGGAAAAAAAGAGTGGGTTTGTCCGTTGATAAATGATGAAAACATCATTTCGTTCTACGAGGGAGGGACGAACCTTTTCTGGGCCAACCGTCTGGGCCGGGAACTCGGAATCGGCGAGTTGTGGATCAAACAATGTGGAAACAGCCACACGGGCTCTTTCAAGGATCTGGGCATGACGGTGCTCGTATCCGCCGCCCAGCAAATGATGGCCGATGGAAAAAAACTTCGCGCCGTCGCCTGCGCATCGACGGGTGATACTTCCGCCGCGCTGGCCGCGTATGCCGCAGCGGCCGATATTCCCGCAATCGTTTTTCTACCGCGAGAGAAAGTATCGGTGGCGCAGCTCATTCAGCCTATCGCGAACGGCGCCATGGTGCTCGCTATCGATACGGATTTCGATGGTTGTATGCGCATCGTGAAACAGGTGTGCGAGGAACAAGGCATATACCTTGCCAACAGCATGAATTCACTGCGAATCGAAGGTCAAAAAACCATCAGCATAGAACTCGTTCAGCAGTTTAACTGGGAGGTTCCCGATTTAATCATTATTCCTGGAGGAAATCTGGGAAACGTAAGCGCGCTGGGCAAAGGTTTCATGCAGATGCGCGACCTGGGGCTCATCGACAAGCAGCCTCGCATCGTTTGCGCTCAGACGGAAAAGGCCAATCCCTTGTACAGAAGTTTTATGACCGGTTTCCGGGAATTTCACCCCACAGCCGCCGAACCAACGCTGGCGACGGCAATCCAAATCGGTAATCCGGTAAGCATCGAGAGGGCTATCAGAACCCTGAAAGCATTCGAGGGCTCCGTTGAGCAGGCGAGCGAAGAGGAATTGGCCAACGCTGCTGCTCGCGCGGACAGAACCGGAATGTACAACTGTCCCCAGACCGGCGTGGCATTGGCCGCCCTTGAAAAAATAATCGCGCGTGGAGAAATAAATCCCAAAGACCGTGTCGTAGTCATCTCTACGGCGCACGGGCTAAAATTTACTGAATTCAAGGTCAATTATCACAAAAAAGAAATTCCGGGCCTTGATAGCCGATTCGCAAATACTCCCATCGAGCTTCCAGAGGATATCAACGCGGTTCAAGATGTCATCGAGAAAAAACTTGGAGCATTGTCCGTCACGTAACATCCATTTGCTTTTCGTTTCCTCGCTCTACCCATGCAACAACAGGAGATGAGTACATTGTCGAAAAACATGAGGAGAGATGAGCGCCATCAGCCGAAAAACTCGCTTTCGCCACCGATTTTTCAAACCGCGACTTTTACTTTTGATAGCTCCGATGATTTAGAAGCCTTTCACAGTGGCGAGAAAGACGCGTTTTTCTATTCACGATATGGAAACCCAACAAACGCATCCGCCGAACGCCGGCTCGCCCTCATAGAAGGCGCGGAAGCCTCCCTCTTATTCGCCAGCGGTATGGCGGCCGTCACCTCCGTGTTCCTCGCACTCCTGGCGCCAAAAGCGCGAATCGTCATCCCGCAAGAATCCTATAGGCATACCAGGGACATCGCAGAGGGTCTCCTTTCACGGTACGGGGTATGCGTTGATATCCTGGCGGAGAATTCGGTTGAATCCTTGAGAGCGCTCCCTCACGAGCAAGTTCGGGTGTTGTTCGCAGAAATTCCTTCCAACCCCACGTTACGCATACCCGATATCGAGAAAATGGCTGAATGGGCCCACGAAAGAAAAGCCAGGTTCATCGTGGACTCAACCATCGCATCTCCCGCTTTGTTTCGCCCGCTGGAGCATGGAGCCGATTTAGCCGTTCAAAGCGCGACAAAATATATCGGCGGGCACAACGACGTCATCGCGGGTGCGGTTTCAGGCCGCCTGAGCATAATAGACGCGCTACGTGAACAACAAGCTTTGCTGGGTTCCATTCTCGGGCCGCAAGAGGCATTTCTGGTTGAAAGAGGGTTGAAAACGCTCGAATTGCGCGTGGGGCGTATTAGCGACACGGCTCTGAAATTAGCTGAATTTCTTTCAAGCCACCCCAAGGTCTCCCGTGTGCATTACCCTGGCCTCGAGTCTCATCCAGATCACGTGCGGGCCGTGAAATATATGGGTGCTTTCGGCGGGTTGGTCAGCTTTGAAACCCATGGCGACCCGGCAAAAGCCGACAAACTCGTGAATTCTCTGCAAATTCCTGTATTTGCTCCCGGCTTCGGCGGCACGGAGAGTCAAGTAGAGCATCACGTAAAGATGGCATATGCAGATATTGGAATAGAGGGGGCCAGGAACCGGGGCATTTCCGCAGGATTGATTCGATATTCAGTCGGACTCGAGGACTTTGAGGTTTTGAGAGACGACCTCAGCGAAGGACTCAAAAAACTATAGAATCAGCCCTTGCTGCCCATACGTTTTGGGGCCTGCTCAGTAAGCCAGCGGGTGCGCACCCACATTTTTTTTCCTTCCCAACGGCCTGATTTCACCTGAACTCTGGTAAAACCGCGTCTGTCGCTGGAAATAACGGCTACGAGCGTTCCTGGTTTGAGTTTGTATGGATAATGAGAACTACCCGGCTCATTATAGCCCCCTGCATAACTAAGCAATAGCCCCCGATATGTGCGGCGAATATATCTGGTGGCCATGGCGATTTCGTTTTGACTGGCAGGTTTCCGGGCCGATTCTTTTTTTCGATTCGGCTTTGCGTAATCTGTCTTACTGGTGGGCCTTCTACTCAACTCCTTCACTGTTTTCTCGACCGTAGAGACCGCATGACGAATCTGCAACTTAAATTCATTCAATGACTTGCCATGATTCGCCAAAATTTGCGTGTGCGCCAGAAGCTGGCTGCGGACCGCACTGACTTCTCTCTGGTTTTTTTCTTTATCCTCATTGTAATCAGCTTGCATCACAACCAAATTACAACCAGAAAGCATCGTCATAAACACGCAAATGAGCACCACCCGTAACTGGGGGCATTTTTCGTTCCGCGACTTGATTTGCCGACCATGCTCCCGGCTCATACCGGGTACCATCCCTCGATAGGCGGCATGACGACTAATTCGCTATTCAACTCGGTCACTTCCTCATATTCTCTGGCGATTGATTCGGCCAATTCCTTTTCTTCATCGCTATTGACACGCCCGTGTAAAAATAATTCGCCGGGTCCGAGACAGTCCACGACAATGCCACTCGCATCAATGCGCTCATCCGTCATGATTGTCGCTTTGATCTTCTGCGCAAAAGCCAGATTTTGGAGCTTTTGAGACTCTGATGGCTCAGATTGCGAAATTTTTTCACTTTTCAAAATATTCACCAGCACGCGTATCGACATTTCTTCGCTGAACAACCCGGCATTTAATATGAGATCGAAGTGACTTGGATCTCCCCATCGGACATCGAAAAAATGACGCGTATACGCCATCCTTTCATCATCGTTATGACGTATGAACTGCTCCGCCATGGATAGGGTAATTCCCTCGTTTTTCACCAATGTCCGTTGCCGATAATCTCGAGGCGCTACTATCCGCGCTCGAAACACACCTTCGATTCTCTCGAGGAGTATATGAGAGCCGCGGCCCAGAATGACGAAATTATTTTTCAAGGCCGATTCATACACGATGGCGCGCATGATATCGAGATATACAAGTTGCCTGTCCCGAAAAAAGCGGTCCACCAAACCGGGCTTTCTCTCATCCACTTGCTCCAGCTCGTCTCGAACATAACCATACGATTGTGCGGCATCCGCAAATCCATCGTTATCCAAAAGGGACCAGCCCAACTCTTGCGCAACTTTCTTCCCTATAGCATCACCACCGCTTCCGAGCTCTCTTGAGATTGTCAGAACACCCATTTCTCAATCCTCCACACTAAGGGTGGCACCACTAATGGGACGGGATGCGTCATGTTTCCACATCCCTTCATACCATTTGTCTCCAACCATCGCATCAGTCCGGTCGTTTGCGGCTATCATTTACGACTCGCCTTCTTGAATTTTTCCAGTTGCATACGAAAATAGCGATTTCCAGGCGCTATTTCAATTGCCCTCTGAATAAGTGGAAGCGCTTTCACGGATTGTCCGCTCCGATAGTATAGTTCCGCGAGAGTATCCAGGTATGCCGGTGTATCAGGTTGGACTTCCAGCGAACGTCTCGAAAGCTTGATACCGTGTTCCAGTTCTTTTTTTTCCGTCGCATGAAACCATGCCAAACGATTCAACGCCGGTGCTGAATTTTTGTCTATTTCGAGTACCCGCATAAACACCTTTTTCGACTCTTCCGATTTCCCAATTTCCCACAGAAAAACGCCAAACTCAACTAAAGCGAGAGACGAGCGCGGGTTGTTCTCCAGTAAATCCGAAAGTATTTTATGCGCGAGTTCTTTTCGGCCCCTTGATTTGTGAAGTTTGGCGATGCGAATTCTCATCTCGATATCGTTCGAGTCCAATTCACCCGCTTTCTCGTATAGGGAAATCGCAGCTTTGTCTCTACCTCGAGATTCCAAAAGAGCACCCAGAAGAACATAACCATCCAGCCAGTCGGGTGATAATGAAACAACTCTCTCGTAAGCCTGAATTGCTTCATCGATACGGTTCATTTCAACCAAAGCAGCGCCCAGAAAGAAATGGAATCTCGGATTACCCGGTATTTTTTTGATAGCGTCTCTGAGAAGGCTTACAGCTTGCGCCGGGCGCTTGTCGGATATGAAGCGCTCCGCATCTATCAAAACCTGGGTCGGCTCCAGGGCGGAATTCGCAGGGCTGGTTGATTTGGGCTGAACTGAATGGGCACGTGATTCAACAATCCGAAGCCGCCTTTTCAAGACAATATCCTCGGGTTCACGTCGATAAGCTTCCCTATATATTTCCAGCGCTTTTGAGAATTGCCCATTACGAACATACAAATCACCGAGCAGGATCATGCCCTCTATGTGCCCCGGAGTGCGTTGGAGCAAAGATTGTATTTCACGTACAGCGTCTCGGGAATGGTTTTGCTGCGCAAGGATTTTCGCCAAGCGGTATCGGACGACATTCTGGCGGCTCCCTTTGAGCTTCAATGCTTTTTTCAAACTAGTGACCGCTTTATCGAACTCCCCCTTGCTTTCATATTGAGCCGCTTCTGCAATATATCTTTTCTGTCGCCGTTCGGCCTTGAGTTTCAGGTTTTCCGGCGCGCTGGGCTCCAGCCATTCGCCAACTCTCGCCTCCCAAATTGCGTCGAGGCGCTTCCAGATATTGCGAAAATAATCCGGAGATTCACGAGAAATCGCCGTGGAGGCAATACCGGCAGCTAAAAGCAACACCAGCCCCGCCGCAATTTGCATGCCCCTTTTCGAAATCCTCGGCTTGGGCGTAGGCATTCGCTCGATACCGGACATCACCAATTTGCCCTCAAACTTTGCTTCTGGATCTATATGAATCTTAGGAGCCGTCACATTTCCCTGGTGAGCACATCCGGCTTTGAATTCAACACGATTTTCCGCATGCATAGAGCCTTTGGTCTGGCCATAATTCACCAGTTCCTTTGCATGGACTTCGCCTTCGGTCTTTCCTGTCTGCGTAATCTCAAGATGGCCGTCGCCCCGAATTTCGCCTTTGAACTCACCTTCCACGAGAACTTTCCCGGTGAAACGCAGCGAACCTTCCAGGCGCGCACCAGTGCCTACAAAAGAAAGTTTAGACTGCGGACGAGAACGCGGGCTTTTATATCGCACGGGCCTTTTCCCACAAAAGTGTTCATTAGAGATTTTCAATCAATCAACACGGATTATATCTTACCAAAATGTTGAAAAGTTTCGCCAATTTATATTTCACATCCAAATCGGCGGTTGGAAAGCAGGTGAAATCCCAAAACTTCCACCCCGCCCATCGTCGAGAAAAAGCGATCCTGCGCGGCTAGCGGCCGGCAGGGCGCGCTTTTCACCGCATCATCAGAAGAGACGTTCTCCTGCTTCCAGGCAGCCCAAACAGCCCCGGGTGACCAGGGGTTCCTCTCATTTTTATTACCTTTTTTTGAAATTCATCGTTTTTCACCACGCCTCCAGCGAGCCAGACCATTCGTAACTCTCGTGATGGGGCAATGGCGCTGAATAACCTCGCGCCGAGGAATAGATTTCATGTCGAGCGCAAGAGAGGGAAAAAACCTGCGACAAAAAGATGAGACGGATTTCTCTGAATTTTATTGTGCGCCGAGGCGCGCCGCATCTATCGCCTGTAAAGAGATGAGAAGTGGGTACAGATCCTCGATATCCATCATATTCGGACCATCGGATAATGCTTCATCCGGTTCCGGGTGACATTCGACGAAAAAAGCGTCGACACCCACGCCCGCTGCGGCGCGCGCAAGATGAGGAACCATGCTCCTGTCCCCTCCTGAACTTTCCCCGAGTCCGCCTGGCGACTGAACACTGTGTGTCGCATCGAAAACAACAGGATACCCGGATTCGCGCATCTTCACGAGCGAACGCATGTCGGAAACCAGGTTGTGGTAGCCGAAACTGGTCCCGCGTTCAGTAAGAAGTATTTGCCGACAACCCGCTTCTTCGAGCTTTCCTACTACGTTTTTCATATCCTCGGGCGCCATAAACTGTCCTTTTTTCACGTTTACGGGCTTCCCCGTTCGTCCGGCTGCATGGAGGAGATCCGTTTGCCGGCACAAGAAAGCGGGAATCTGAACGGCGTCCAACACATGGGCCGCCTGTTCGGCCTCCTCCGGGCTATGTACGTCCGACATCACCGGAAGGCCCGTTTCCCGCCTTACCATCTCGAGTATTTTCAATCCCTCGTCGATGCCGGGTCCGCGCGGTGACTTCCCGGAACTGCGGTTCGCCTTGTCATACGAGGCCTTGAAGACCCCGCCGATGCCACATTCGTTTATCGTTTGTTTTACTTTTTCTGCGCACTTCCTGGTTAATTCTTCGCTCTCGATCAGGCAAGGCCCCGCGATGACGCATATCGATCCTCGTTCGCCGAAGGCCACATCCCCGATTTTCACTACTTTGGTTTTCGCCATATTCTTATCTTTTCCTGGCCTCATACCTCATGGACGGCATGAAAAGGCGCATCAGGAAAACAACTCCCCGCTCGCCTTTTTGGCGGCGGCGATGAACCCGTGAAACAAGGGATGCGGTGCATAGGGCGCGCTCTTGAACTCGGGGTGAAACTGGCACCCGATGAAATAGGGATGCCCCGGCAATTCTATCATCTCCACCAGCCTCTCATCCGGCGAGAGGCCGCTGAAGCGAAGCCCGCTCTCCTCCAAAGCGTCGCGGTAGGAATTATTCACCTCATATCGATGCCGGTGGCGCTCCTTGAATTCTGACGCCCCGCCATATATTTCCGACGCCAGAGAATTCGCACGCAAAATCCCCGGGTAGGCGCCCAGCCGCATCGTGCCCCCCATGTCCACCCCCTCCTGGTCCGGCATGAGGGCCACCACGGGATGGGGCGTGTCGCCCCTGAATTCCGAACTGTTCGCCGCCTCCAGGCCGCAAATGTTTCTCGAATACTCCACAACCGCGCATTGCATCCCCAGGCAAATGCCGAGAAAAGGAACAAGCCGCTCCCGCGCATATTTCACGGCGGCAATCTTCCCCTCGATTCCCCGTTCGCCGAATCCTCCGGGTATCAGGATCCCGTGCGCCTGGGAGAGCAATGGAGCGCTCCCGCGCTCCTCTATCTCCTCACTATCGATATAATGCAGATTCACCTGGACATCGTTCCCGAAGCCGGCGTGACTCAAGGCTTCGGACAAGGATTTGTAGGACTCCTTGAGATCCACGTATTTCCCGACGATAGCGATGTCACTGCTGACTTTGGGTTGTCTCTCCTTGCGGGAGATCTCCTCCCAAACGCTCAAATCAGGCGTTTGCCGCGCTTTATCGAGCTTCAGCAAATCCACCACAATCCCGTCCAGGCCCTCTTCGTTGAATTTCAAGGGCACCTCATAGATGCAGTCCACGTCGATCGCCGTGATCACGGCGCTGGGCGGCACATTGCAAAACAAGGAAATTTTCCGCTTCACGTCCTCTTCGAGAGGCCTCTCCGTTCTGCACAAAAGGATATCCGGCTGAATGCCGATTTCGCGCAGCTTCATGACGGAGTGCTGCGTCGGCTTGGTTTTCAGCTCCTCGGAAGCCTTGATATACGGCACCAGCGTCACGTGTAGATGAATGACGTGCCCGGGCTCGTGGTCGAACCGGAATTGGCGAATGGCTTCCAGAAAGGGGAGGCTCTCGATGTCGCCCACCGTTCCGCCGATCTCGCAAATCACGACATCCTCTCCATTGTCCACATGGCGGATGCAGCGCTTGATCTCGTCGGTAATATGGGGAATCACCTGGACGGTCCCACCCAGATAATCGCCTACGCGCTCTTTCGTGATGACGTTGTAATAGATGCGGCCCGCTGTGTAGTTATTTTCTTTTCTCATCCGCGCATGGGTGAAGCGTTCATAATGACCCAAATCCAGATCTGTCTCGGCCCCGTCGTCGGTGACGAACACCTCCCCGTGCTGGAAGGGACTCATCGTTCCCGGATCGATGTTCAGGTAGGGGTCGAGCTTCTGGATGTTCACCCGCAGGCCACGGGCTTCAAGGAGCGCGCCGATGGATGCGGAGGCGAGACCTTTCCCCAAAGAACTCAAAACACCTCCCGTTACGAAGATATACTTGGCCACCTGCCCTTTTCCTCCTCGAGTGCACTGCGCATCGCGTCATCCCCCAGCAGACGCTCCCGATCCTCGGGGAGGTCCACCCCTATCGCATCTCTATCGATCTCCACAACACGAATGGCCATCCCGTCCTCAAGCGCGCGAAGCTGCTCCAATCGCTCCAACTTCTCCAGCGGGGATGGCCTCAACCCCGCAAATCGCAACAGGCTTTCCTTCCTGTAAGCGTAGAACCCTATGTGCTTGAGCGGCTTGGGCGACATTTCCTCCCATTTTTCCGCAATTTTCTCGTATGCCCTGCCCTCACCGGAGAGAATATCCCTCGAATATGGTATGGGGGCGCGAGAAAAATAAAGTGCATTTCCATTCGCACTTCTCGTTACTTTCACCACGTTCGGGTCCAGAAATCCCTCCGGCGAGTCGAAGGCCACCGCCAGCGTCGACATTCCCGGGCCACCCTCATCAATCAAAGGCTTGACCCCGGCGTCGATATCATCAGGATGAATCAGGGGTTCGTCTCCCTGTATGTTCACGATTACATCCGCATCTTCTCCAGCGGCGACCTCGGCCACCCTGTCGGTGCCGCTGGCGTGGTCATCGCGCGTCATCTTCACTCTCCCGCCGAATCCGCGCACCGCATCGGCTATCCGCTCATCATCGGTGGCGACGTAGACGGAGTCCACCAGCGCAGACCTCGACGCGCGTTTGTAAACATATTCAATCATGGGCCGCCCGCACAACAAAGCCAGCGGCTTGCCTGGAAAACGTGTGGAAGCCCAGCGGGCGGGTATGACGGCGATACTGCGGATGCCGCTCACTCTCTCCATCCATGACGCCGTCTAATACGCATTTTTATTTATCAACCCCTTCCAGAGGGTGAGCCATAAAATTTTGATGTCAAAACCCAAGGACCAGTTCTCGATATAGTGTAAATCGAATTCGATTCTTTTTTCTATCGACGTGTTTCCGCGCCACCCGTTCACCTGCGCCCAACCCGTCATCCCGGATTTCATCTTATGGCGCAGCATGTAATCGGGAACGGACGCCCTGAATTCCTCCACAAAACCCGGACGCTCGGGCCTTGGACCCACGAGGCTCATTTCGCCGCGCAACACGTTGAACAACTGCGGCAACTCATCGAGACTCGTCTTTCTGAGGAAAGCGCCGACCCGGGTGCGCCGTTCATCGTCCTCCCGGGCCCAGGCCGGGCCAGATTCCGCCTCGGCATCCACCCCCATCGAACGAAACTTGTACATGCGAAACCGGACGCCGTCCAGACCCATTCTCTCCTGGCGATACAGAACGGGACCCGGACTCGTCCATTTCACGATGAGCGCGATGACCGACATGAGCGGACCCAGAGCGAGCAGCGCCAGAATGCCCAGAAAATAATCCGCCACCGTCTTCGTCCAGCGATTCCAGCCCAAAAGAGGGGTTTGCGACAAGAGGATCACCGGCAAGCCGTCGAGTTCCTCGATTCCGGCGTTCAGCCGCATGTGTTCGACGATATCGAGCACCAGGCGGATGTCAACGCTCGAGTCCCCCAGAGCGTTCAGCAATTCCTCTTGCGCGGCGCGCATATCCGGGGGAAGCGCCACGTAGACTTCATGGATTCTCTCTTGCGCCACGACTTCGCGCACTTCTCCGAGTTTTCCCAGCACGGGCGCGCCTTCTGCGGCATCCCCCTCGGAGAGATATCCCACAACCTGAAAACCAAGATATCGATACGTCTCCAGATGGGTGGCGACCCGGTGGGCGAGGGAGTTTGTTCCCGCGATGAGGATGCGCTGCACGTCCACGCCCCGGCGCCTCAAGTAGCGAATGAGAGACCAGACCAACCGCCGAACCAGAAAAAGAAAGACAGGCCCCAGGCACATGAAAAGAATTACCAACAGGCGGCTGTAGCTTTGTTTTCGATAGAAAAACGTGAAGAAGACGAAGAACAGAACCGTCCATGCCAATGTGCTCGTGAGACGAACGATTTCCCGGGTGCTCTCGAGACCGGCCCGGTAATGGTACAAATGCGATATTCCCGAGGCGAGAAGCCAGGTGAGGAGAATTACGGGAAGCGAAACCAGATAAACGCTGAAATCAGGGTACCCGAAGGGAACGGGAATTATCTCCACGACGAAACGCAGCCAGTACGCTGTGAACCAGGACAAAACCAGCGCGATGACGTCTCCCCCAAAAAGAAAGAGCGCATTCAACTGCCCGTATTTGCTCAGCACGACTTCACATTCCTCGTCGAGTCCGGCCAAATGTTTCTCGTGAAGTCGCTTTCAGACAGCCGTATTTTACCAGTATTGCTTAGTAAATATCACTCAATCTATCCAGACGCTCCTGGTGGTTCAGCCAGCCCTGCCGGAAACGCTCTCTCGCCGTTTTCTTGAAATTCTCGCGACCGAATCGCTCCGCTTGTCTGCGCGCGGCCTCGGGCGAGAATCGGCCTTCCATCTTCTCGAACGCCAGGACGGCCTCTTCGATATGCGCCGGGTCCGATTGGGCGAAAAACATTCCCGTAGGCTCCGCTTCGCCATCCTCCGCCTCGCCCCATGGAGTGAAACCCGGCGGCGGTTCATATTCTTGCGCATTCACGCCCACAACGGTCTCGAGCGCACCGCCCGCGCCCAGGGCCAGGACCGGGCGGCCACATGCCTGCGCTTCGAGCGGCGTGATGCCGAAGTCCTCTTCTCCAGGAAAGATGAAGGCGCGGCAGCCCCTGTAAAGCTCCCGGATGGTCTCATCATCCTGCCAGCCCAGGAATTCCACGTTGGGTTTTCCCAGCGCGCGGACCCGCTCGAAATCCTGCCCCTCTCCCACGACCTTGAGCGAACGGCCAAGCCGCCCAAACGCCTCGACCGCCACGTCGACGCGCTTATAGGGAGCGAATCCCGTAACCATGAGGTAGTAATCCGAGGCGCGTCCGTTCCGGGAGTGGTAGAATTCCGTATCCACCGGCGGGTAGAGCACGTCCGCTTCCCTGCCGTAATACCGGCGGATGCGCTCCGCCACCGTATGGCTGTTGGCGATAAAATCATGCACTCCCCTGTTGGCTTCGTTGTCCCACCTCCTCAGGTATCCGACGAGGGGAGGAAAAAGCCACTTCGCCGCTCCGCCCAGGCGCGCGGAATAGTCCTCATACCCACTCCAGGCGTAGCGCATCGGTGTATGGCAATAGTTGAGGTGGTAGGTTTCATAGCCTCCCTTCGCCCCCTTTGCGACGCAATGCGAACTCGAAAGGATGAAATCGTACTGCCCGAGCGAAAACATCCGCACGCTCATCGGCATGAGGGGAAGCATGTGACGATAGCGGCGCTTGATGCCGGGAATCCACTGCAAAGGGCTGGTATGGATGCTATGGCGCTCGATGGTGTCCGAAACCGAGCCCGGCAGGTGAAGCAGGGTAAAAATATCCGCCTCCGGGTATATCTCGCAAAACACTTCAAGGCATTTCTCTCCGCCTCTCATTCCCGTGAGCCAGTCGTGCACAATCGCTACCCGCATGTATGCTCCTGACGTTTCACGGCCTGTGGGCGGAATGAAAGGCCGATATCCCCTCGGGCGAACACCGAAGGGCGTCCCGATATGCGCGCTGCGTTTCGGCGGCGAGTTTTTCCCAATGGAAAAAGCGCGCCCGCTCTTTCGATTTCTCGGCGAGGGCATCCCTCAAGCCCGGTTCTCTGAAGATGCGCAGCATCGCATCCCGCAGGGCGTCCTTGTCCCCCCTGGGAACGATCAGGCCCGCGTCCCCGACCACTTCGGGCAGGGCGGCCGCGTCCGATACAATCGGCGGCGCGCCGCACGCCATGGCCTCCAGGGGAGGATAGCCAAACCCCTCGTAATGCGAGGGAAACACCAGCGCCAGGGCGGAGCGATAGACGCCGGGCAACGCCTCCTGAGGCATTTCTCCCAGAAACGTCACTTCCTCACCCAGGTTCAAAAAGCGCAACACCTCATCGAGGTTCTCCCGCTCACCCGTCATGACGAGGCGAACTCCGCTCGCCTCTCTCAGGAGGTCTGCGAAGGCGTCGAGCAACAGATGCAGGTTCTTATGGCGTTTGTGGTTTCCCACATACAGGAAATAGGGAGTATCACCCAGTCTTTCCAACGCCTCGGGCTTGGGCGCGCGCCCATCTTCCCAGCCGGGCGGCAGGGCGTTGTGCGTCACGCGAACCTTATCATCAGGGACGCCCACGTGCTCCACGATGTCGTTTTTCGTATGCTCGGAAACGGCGAGAATCAGGCGCGCCCTTCGCGCCGTTCTACGGACCATCCACTTCGAGGCGCGCCAATGCAGCGGTGACGGGCAAAGCGCCGGAAACAACTGATGGATCAAATCGTGAATCGTCGCCACCATGGGAGTCTTGCCGAAAAGGGGGGCGAAATAATGCGGGTGATGTATCAAGTCCAGGCGTTCGCGCCCCAGCAATCGGGGCAGCGCCACCTGCTCGGCGAGCGAATATGGAGCCGCCGCGCAAACCAGCCGTCTGAAATTACCGCCCAAGCCGGCGCAACTTTCCATATCCTTTTCCTGCAGAAACACGATGTACTCCGCATCGTCGTCACGCCTGCTCAGCCCGGCAAGCAAACTTTTCAAATAGGTCCCGATGCCGCCCATCGATACCATGCGGGCGTCAATCCCTATGCGCATCTCTTCACCGCCTGGTACACGCGCTCGAGTTCGCGATTCTCCCTGTCCGCCCCGACGCCGATCGAGGACGCTGGCCGCTTTCGCAGCACCACCACGTTCGGGCCGCGCGGCCCCCATATGCTCGGCTCAGCCGGCCCCTGAAAGATGCAGATCACAGGGACGCCGAGCGCCGCGGCGATATGGGTGGGGCCCGAGTCGTTGCCGATGAAAAGCCGGCAGGCCTTCATCACCCCCATGAGCGACCGGAGGTTCCCTACCTTCTCGCACATGTCCACAACAGTGCCCCGGACGCGGACGCCCTTCATGGATTTCAGTATCGCATCGACAGTTTGCCGATCATCCGGCCCTCCCAGCAACAAGACCCGTGCCGGAAGACTGGAAACGACCCGGCTGATCAGTTCCCCGTAGAGTTTCGGTCTCCATATTCTCTCTCTTCCTCCGGCTCCCGGGTGAATTCCGATGAAAAAATCAGAGCCGTTCTCCGTCAGGGATGATATGGTTGCGCGCCCTTGCGCCTGTTCTTCTCGAGAAAGCGTCAGTGCGGGGTTTTTCGTCTCGAACGGACCCAGCCCCGCACATTCGAGCAGACCCAGATTAAATTCCACCTGATGGCGCCTGGGATATTCCTCGGCCTCGGCATCCAGCCCGAAGCCGAACCCTCTAATACCGCGCCCGACCAGATAGCGCGCGCCCGCGAGCCTCGCCGCGATGATCGACTGAAAATCGCCCGCAAAATCGACCGCCAGATCGTAGGGCCCGCCGATTTCCTCCGCTCTCAATCTGAGCAATCGTCTCAGACCGCGCATCGAGAGAAAACCGAATTTTTTCCGCTTCGGCCTGTCGCGCCAGGACGCATTGAATACGAGAAAATCCACCCCTCCCAACTCTTCGTCCAAATCCATGAACAACGCGCGGACGGATGGGCGAATAAGAAGGTCGATTTGCGCATCCGGCAGGCTTTCGCGAATCGCGTGAATCGCGGGCAGGGTACAGACGAGGTCGCCAATATGATCGGGGCGCATCAAAAGAACGCGGCGAATGGCCGGGGGCCTTTCTCTCCTTTTGCCGAAAAAGGTCTCCCCCGCCAGGTCGACCGTGCGAAAAGCCAACCTCGCCAGAAGACTCTTATACTCGTAATTGCGCTGAAAAACGGGAATCCTGCGGCCCGGCTCCGGACTGAATGCCGCCTCCACCGGGGGCGCGGCGGATTTAGGGGGCAGGCGCAGGCGAGCCTCATCAAAAAAACTCGCCGCTTCGAGCGGTGATTCACGCATTCCCACGTTTTCTGATTTATCCATCGTGCGTTCTCAAAGCGAATTTCAACTCCACAGGGAGTAATGAATATAGCGCGCTTCGCCCCTCGGCGGAAATTCCGCCACTCCAAATCACTCCCACGACACACACAACGCCGCCGGCTGTCACGCGGATGATGAGCGATGCAGGCGGCCAGAGCAAGATCATACCCGCAAAGAGGGCTGCCAGACAGGCCCGCAAAACATCCTCATAAAGACGATGCGTCTTCTTGGCAAGCACGTCCCGGGCGAATTCTTCGAGCACTCTTTTGCAACCGGCTTCCACCACCCGTTCACGCCCGAGCCACCCTCGCAACCGGACGGAACACACGGCTCACTTGACACGAGGCCGGTGGGTGGGAGAACTTCCGAATAGCCACCATCCACCCATTCGAGGGATAAAACCATGGAACATCGCGGAGCGCGCCTCCGGGCGCTTTTGGAAGAGAAACGACCCGTGCTTGCTCCCGCCTGCATCGACGCCTTCAGTGCGCGCATGGTCGAGCAGGCTGGGTTCGAGGTGAACTATCTGACGGGCAACGGCGCCTCGGCTGCCCTCCTCGGCAAGCCGGACGTGGGCTTCATGACGCTGCGCGAGGTGGCAGACGTCTGCCGAAACATCGTCCAGGCCACCTCGATTCCCCTCATCGCGGACGCCGACACGGGCTACGGCAACGCCGTCAACATGATTCGCACCGTCCGCGAACTCGAATCGGCGGGCGTCGCCTGCATTCAGATCGAGGATCAGGTGACTCCCAAAAGGTGCGGTTTCCTGCCCGGCTCGGTCCCCGTCATCTCTCTGGATGAACAACTCGGCAAGCTCAAGGCGGCACTCGACACCCGCCAAAGCGAGGATTTCCTCATCCTCGCCCGCACGGACGCAGCCTCCGACCATGGGCTGGACGAGGCGATCAGGAGAGCCGTCGCCTATAAAGAGGCGGGGGCCGACCTCACGTTCATCGAGGTCGAAGGCACGGAGGATGAACTCCGTAAAATCGGCGCCGAGGTTCCTCCGCCCCACGTCACCACGCTCGATGAATCGAGGCGCGAGGCGGCTTTCAGCGTGGATGAACTCGGAGAACTCGGCTTCGGCATCATCATTTACCCGGGCATCGTGCGCTGCACATACTTAAAAGCGGTGAACGACGTGCTGCACATCCTCAAAGAGGAGAATTCAACGCGCTCTGCACGCGAGATGATGGCCACTTTTCAGGAATACAACGATGCCCTGGGCATCTCGGAAATTCAGACGTGGGAGCGTGACTATCTAGGATGATTCAACAGCATCAGGCAAGGAGCGGAACATGATCACCGTAGGCATGTATTACGATGTGCTGCCGGGCAAGGAGAAAGAATTCGAAGAGAAATTCGAGGCCGTGGCCAACGCCCTGGAAGGCCAGGCCGGCCACGTGCAGAGCCTTCTGTATCAACAGGTGAAAAACCCGAATTCCTACACCATCCTCTCGGAATGGGGCACGCAGGAAGACTTCATGACCTTCATCAGGAGCGACGCGTTTCGCGCCGTCACGGACTGGGGGAAAGCGGAGATTCTGGCGGGCCGACCACGCCACAAGCTCTATGGCCGCGAGGGCGATCTCCACTAGAGGAAAACCCGAATGCCAGACATGCTGCCCTGCCCGCCTGCGGACCCACACCCCAAGGCGCCTCGCTTCAAACTCCCCCCCGGCGCCTGGGACACCCACGGCCACATCTTCGGGCCTGAGAGCAAATACGCCTATTCTCCCCGAAGGGGCTATACGCCCCCCGACGCTACGCTTGCGGCATACGAATCCCTCCACCGGACACTCGGCGTGGAGCGCGGCGTCCTTACCCAGCCCAGCGTCTACGGGGTCGACAACACCGCCATGCTCGACGCGATGACCCGCTCCGGAGGAAGGCTCATGGGCGTGGCCTCCGTGGACAAGGACGTGAGCGAGGAGGAATTAACACGCCTCCACGAGGCGGGTGTTCGCGGCATACGCATCAATCTCGCGGACAAGGGAGGAAATCCCTTCGATTCGTTTTCAGACGTTCATGGGATGGGCGATCGCATCAAGAGCATGGGCTGGCACATGGAGTTTCTCATCCACGTGCATGAATTCGCAGATATCAGGAAAACCTTCTCCTCCCTGCCCGTTCACAGCGTTTTCGGCCACATGGGCTACGTCCCGACGCGCGAGGGGTCGGGACCGCTTCGCGAATTTATCGATCTGCTCAAAGAAGGACGAACATGGGTGAAACTCACAGGCGGATACCGCATCACGGGCCTCCGGCAGACACCCTACACGGACGTCGACCCCATCGCCCGCGCGCTCATAGAAGCAGCGCCTGCGCGCATCATCTGGGGTACGGACTGGCCGCATCCGGTCTGCAAACTCCCGATGCCCAACGACGGCGATTTGCTGGATCAGTTGCTCGACTGGGCGCCGGATGAAAGCGTTCGCAAAAAAATACTCGTGGACAACCCCCTCGAATTGCTCGGGCTCGATAGATAGGAGAGAAAAATGGCGCGCAATGAAACGAAGAAAATCGCATTTTTAGGTTTGGGGCGCATGGGCGGATTGATGACGAAACACCAGGTCGACGCCGGTCTTCATGTCACGGGTTACGACCCCTCCCCCAAAGCCGTCGCTACCGCCAAAAAAAACGGCGCCAAAACCGCCAGAACCGTCGCAGCGGCGGTGAAGGGCGCCGACGTGGTGTGCAGTTCACTCCCCACGCCCGACGTCGTGAGGAACGTCTACCTCGGCCCCAAGGGCGTGCTCGAGACGGCGCGGCGCGGCACGGTCTGTTTTGAGCTTTCGACGAGCAGCGTCGCCCTCGCGAAAGAAATTGCCGAAGCGGCAAAGAAGAAGGGAATCGCCTTTTTGGACGCTCCCGTGAGCGGCAGCATTCCGCACCTGGAACGCAAGGAAGTCGCCGCCATCGTGGGGGGGGACCAGGCCGCGCTCAAGGAACACCGCGACGTGCTCGACGCGTTCAGCAAGTCCGTCACTTACATGGGGAAATCCGGAAACGGCCTGATAATGAAACTGGTGACGAACCACATTCTGAACATTCAGCACTCCGGAATGGCCGAGGGCCTCGCTTTCGGCATGAAGGCGGGGCTGACGGCTCCCAAAATGATGAAATTCTTGCAGGGAAGCGTGATCCCCCTCCTCATCCACTACAAGGGCGCGACCATGGCGGCGCGCGATTATTCCGACGTCATCGCCAACCTGGGCATCAGTTACAAGGATTTGGGACTCAGCATCAACGAGGCGAACGATTTGGGCGTACCTGTTCCCCTGGGCGCAGCCGCGCGCCAGCAGTACACCTCCGCCATGGCGCTCGGCCTCGAAGATGCGGATTTCAACGCCGTTTTCGAGTCGTTCCTGAACGCCATGGGCACGAAGCCGAAGAAAAAATAGGTGTCATAGAGGCGGAACACATATCCCCGTACGAGTCGGGGACGCCTCTCCTGATTTTCAGAGATGGGCGTGTCCTGTCCCCGTCCGCCGGTTCTCAAGTGTGGGCGCCCGACAATAGCGTATTCAATTTCAGGAGTGTGCATACATGGCGCGCAAGGCTACAAAAAAAATCGCATTTTTAGGCCTAGGCCGCATGGGCGGATTGATGACGAAACACCTCCTCGACGCCGGATTCGAAGTCAAGGGCTACGACCCTGCGCCAAAGGCCGTAGCGGCTGCAAAGAAAAACGGCGCGAAAATTGCGAAAGGCGTCGCAGCGGCGGTCAAAGGCGTCGACGTGGTATGCAGTTCGCTCCCCAAAACCGCCATCGTGCAGGATGTCTACCTAGGCGCAGGCGGCGCGCTCAAGTCGATGCGGCGCGGTGCGGTCTGTTTCGAGCTTTCGACGAGCAGCGTCGGTCTGGCGAAGCAGATCGCGGCAGAAGCCAAAAAGAAGGAAATCGCCTTTCTGGATGCGCCCGTCAGCGGAAGCGTTCCGCATTTAGAGCGCAAGGGAGTCTCCACCATCGTGGGTGGAGACGAGGCCGCCCTCAAGGAACACCGCGACGTGCTCGACGCCTTCAGCAAGTCCGTCACGTATATGGGAAAATCCGGAAACGGCCTGCTCATGAAGCTGGTGGCGAACCATATCGTGCATATCCAGCACGCCGGAATGGCCGAGGGCCTGGCGTTCGGGGTGAAGGCGGGACTCACAGCCCGGAAAATGATGAAGTTTTTACAGGGAAGCGTGATTCCGGACCTGATCCACTACAAAGGCCCGGAGATGGCGGCGCGCGATTACTCCAACGTCATCGGGAACTTGGGACTAAGCTTCAAGGATCTGGGGCTCAGCATCGAGGAGGCGAACGATCTGGGCGCACCCGTCCCCATGGGCGCCGCCGCGCGGCAGCAGCATACCTCCGCCATGGCGCTCGGATTCGAACACGCGGACTTGAACGCCGTTTTCGAGGCTTTCCTGAACGCCATGGGAGTGAGGCCGAAGAGAAAATAGATTTCATGGGAGGCGGAGCAAATATCCCCGTGCATATCGGGAACGCCTCTCCTGATTTTATGAGGGATGGGCCTGTCCCCTCCCCGTCCACCGGCTCGCAAGCGTGGGCCTCAGCAATGGCGCATTACATTTAGGAGTGATGAGAAATGGCGAAAGTGGTTGCTTTTCTGGGCCTGGGCAACATGGGCTCCGGCATGTCGGAGAATCTGGTGAAGGCGGGTTTCGAGGTTCGCGGCTTCGACCCCGTTCCCGCCGCGCGAGAGCGGGTGGCCTCTGCGGGCCTCGATGTTTTCGAGACGGCGGCGGAAGCCGCTTCGGGGGCGGAGGTCATCTGCAGTTCGGTGCCCGAAGTCGAGCACGCGAAAGAAGCCTATCTCGGCGAGACCGGCGCGCTCACGAGCGCGCCCGAGGGCGCTGTTTGTTTCGACCTGTCGACCTTGACGGTTGAGGGCAGCCAGGAACTCGCCGGGGAGGCGAAAAAGCGCGGCGTGGAGTTTCTCGACACCCCCGTGAGCGGGAGCGTGCCCCACGCGAAAGCGGGAACCCTCGCCATCATGGTGGGGGGCGATGAGGCCGCACTCGAGGCCCACCGCGATGTTTTAGAAGCATTCAGCGCCTCGATCCACTACTTCGGCCCGAACGGGGCGGGCCTCCAGATGAAGCTGGTGACGAACCACATCTTCGCGGTCCACATCTCCGCCATCGCCGAGGCGCTGACCATGGGGACGAAGGGGGGCCTGGACCCCGAGAAGATGGTCGAGTTCCTGAAGGCGAGCGTGATTCCTAAAATTCTCGAATACAAGGCCTCGCCCATGATCGCCAAAGACTACACGCCCACGTTCACGGTGAACCTGATGCTCAAGGATTTACGCATCATCGCGGCGATGGCCGACGGCCTCGCGACGCCGATTCCATTGGGAACCATGGCGCGGCAGGTCTATATGGGCGCGGCTGCTTTGGGGCACGGGAACGCGGATCAAAACGCCATACTGGAGTTTTTTGAAAAAAGCGCCGGGATGGATTAACGCGCATGGGGCGAGAGGCCTTCGCGAAACCAAGGCATACGCGCAAGCGCGCCCCTGCGCACATGGCGGTAAAGAGCATTTTCCGGGATAATGGCTCGATTTTAGGGTTCTCGTGGAAGGCTTGCTATTCTTGAGTAATTTAGTTTAGTATTTAATAGAATTATGGGGCGGGCGCTGCGCGCTCTTCCATTCCGAGAACTTACGCGATACGATAATTTTATCCCATATCCCTTTTCAGCGAATGCTGGCAGCAAAGGAGATCAAGAAATGTCTAAAACAGGACGGGACCTGCTCGAGGCCGCGCGGGGCGATGTTCCTGAGATCACGGCGGAAGAAGTGAAATCCGCCATCGATTCAGGCGCTGATGTGGCGCTCATCGACGTGCGTGAACCCGATGAGTTCCGGGGCGGCTACCTGCCGGGGGCCGAGCACGTGAGCCGAGGATTCCTGGAACTTAAAATCGAGCAGGTCGTTCCCGACAGGACGACGCCCATCGTCGCCTATTGCGCAGGCGGGGTGCGCTCGCTGCTCGCGGGCCAGGTGCTCCAATCCATGGGCTATCAGAACGTGAAATCCATGGCGGGCGGTTACGGGAAATGGAAAGACCTGGCCTTTCCCGTGCAAGTAGACAAGCAGATGAGCGCCGAGCAGTTAAACCGCTACAGCCGCCATTTCCTGCTCTCTCAAATCGGGGAAAAAGGCCAGTCCAAACTCCTGGACGCCAAGGTCGTCCTGATAGGCGCGGGCGGCCTCGGTTCTCCCACCGGGCTTTATCTGACGGCCATGGGCGTGGGGAACATCGGCATCGTGGACATGGACGTGGTGGACATGAGCAACTTACAGCGCCAGATCGTCCACACGAACGACCGCGTGGGCACCTCCAAGGTCGAAAGCGCAAGAGCCACCCTCATCGCGCTGAACCCCGACGTGAACATCATCTCGCACGAGGAGAGGATCAACCGCGACAACGCGCTCGACCTCCTGAAAGACTACGACGTCATCATCAACGGGGCGGACAACTTCCCGACCCGCTATCTCGTGAACGACGCGGCGGTTTTCCTGGGAAAACCCATCGTCGACGCCTCCATCTTCAAGTTCGAGGGCCAGGCCACCGTCTACCACCCCGGAGAGGGCGGCCCCTGCTACCGCTGCCTCTATCCCGAACCGCCGCCCCCCGGCATGGTGCCCTCCTGCCAGGACGCGGGCGTGCTGGGCGCGCTGTGCGGCACCATGGGCTCCATTCAGGCGACGGAAACGGCCAAACTCATCGTGGGCTTCGGAGAACCCTTGATCGGCAAGCTGTTGATGTACGACGCGCTCAAAGCGCAGTTCAGAACGCTCAAAATCAGGCGTGACCCGGCCTGCCCCGTGTGCGGAGACAGCCCCTCCATCACCGAACTCATCGATTATGAGTTCTTCTGCGGCCTCACGGAAGCACCCGCAGGCGCCGCCGCCAACGGGCATTGATGAGGGAGGCGGCGAGAGGGAACAGCAAAACGTAAAACTCCCCCATCCGGGCAACAGATGCAGTGAAATAAGAAAAGCCGAGCCACAAGAAACCCCCGGGGTACGATGCCTCGGGGGTTTTTCTACGAGATTTCCTCCAGCCTGACCGCATCCGCCACGGAGCGGATGGGGTAGTGGCCACGCAGGAGTTCCGCGAGAAAGGAGAGGTGTTCAGAGAGGGCCGACATATGCGCGGCTGCGTAGTGCGTTGAGAGCGCATCTGCGCCTTTGGCCAGGGCTTCGCGCGCAGCGGCTGCAGGTTCATCCTGCGCGGCGAGAATATTATAGGCATCCAGCAAGACGTTTATCGCCGGATGTTCTTCCGCATAGCCCGTCTTGAGCGCGTAGGGGCTTCTCAAGATGAGATGGACGGGGTTTTGCGTGTTCGAGGATTGATCGAGCATGCAGCGGCTGCGTCTTTGGTCGTATTTCTCGGGCATCGCGCCCTCCCCTCGTCTTTCGGCGGCTCGGCCTGGAGCTTTCTCACCCGCCCCGGGCGTCGTGAAGCGATATCCCTTGCTCGCCTCTGCCTTGGAATTCGTTATAGAGCTTCATCACGGCCTGCTCGACGCGGTCCGGCTTCATCCAGTCCGCATATCTCCCCAAAGAAATCTCGCGCGCGGCGCGCATAGGCGGCATCCCTTTCTCGAAACGCTTTTTCGCCTCCCGGCGCACGAGCTTGAGATAGCCTAAAGTTTCCTGAAGCGCCCCCTTGTCTCCCGGCGGCCCGTGCCCCGGAACGACCCTCTCGATGGAGAAGGTTTTCAGAATCTTCTCGGCGATCCGTATCCACCCGCCGATGTGGGCGTCGAACGTGGCGGGCGTAACGAAGTGAAAGCAGATGTCGCCCGTGAACAGAACGCGTTCTTCGGGTAGATAGACGATGGTGTCACCCTTGGAGTGCGCGTGGCCCAGGTGGTGGAGTTCCACGACGCGCTTGCCCAGGCGCAGCGTCATCCCCCCCTCGTAGGTGATGGTGGGAAAGCGCTGTCTGAGCCTTTTGAGTTCTCCCGCGTGCTCGGGGTTCACGCCCCGGTAATGCGCGAGGTCGAGGCCTGTTTCCACCATCCGCTCGCGCATGTAGCGGTGCGCGATGATGGGGATATCCTTATCGAACCATGTAAGCCCCAGTGTGTGATCCGCATGGTGGTGGGTGCAGACTATCTTGCGCACAGGCTTTTTGGTCGCCTTTCGGATCAACTCCTGAAAAGCCTGCGTCATGGGCCGCACGTAGAGCGCATCGATGACGAGGGCTTCCTCATCCCCCACGATGAGCCCTGCGTTCGAGACGTTCAGCCCGCCCGCCTGAATGTAGGCGTAAACACCCGGGGCCATGCGCTGAAGCCCCGTTTTCCAACTGGTGGGCACTTTCCGCATACCGGCCATGCGCACCTCCTTTTCGGGCAAACCATTCTACACGATGAGAGCGATTGACCACACGCCCGCCGTCAAGCGAAATTACCCCGCAACAGAATGGAGTTTTCAGGTGTTCATAAAAAAGGAGTCATCCATGCAATTATCGTTCGATCATGTGCACATTATCTGCAAGGATTTGGGAAAGATGGTCGCCTTTTTCGAAAAAATCTTCGGCGGCGAGGTCATCTACCAGGAAGAAAACTTTCACGGCGCGCCCAACGCCGTCGTCCGCGTCGGGGAGGGGAGGCTTTTCCTGAGAGGCGTGCGTCCGGGCGAAAGCATCGGAGAAAACCATCCCGAGGCCGTCATGGGCCTGGATCATTTTTCCTTCGCCGTGGACAACATCCACGGCCTCGCCGCGCAGATGAAAGAAGCCGGAGCCGATTTCATCCGCGACCCTTCTCCTTCGGGCATGGGGGGCAGAACGACGGCCTACATCCGGGGGCCCGAGGACGTGCGAATAGAACTTTCAGAGCGTGCGGGAGAGACCTACGGCGGGGGTTGATGCGACCTCCCTCGACTCGCCAACAAAAACCCCCGGGCGTCAAACCCGGGGGTTGAATTTTCTCTGAAGCGAGGAACTATTTGTGATGGTAGCGCGCAGGCAGGTCGTTTCCGTTGAACTCGACCTGATCGCTCGCACGCAGGTCGCCCGCGATGAACCCGTCGATCATCAGGCGCGATACGGAATCGGGCACCTGAACCGGTGGGTGTTTCATCAGATATGCGCTCACCGGGAAGAGCGGCCCCGCCTCGCCCCTGTCGCGCGCGATGCGCGCCAGGCGAATCGCGTCGATGACGACGCCGCCCGAGTTGGGGGAATCCTCCACCGAGAGGCGCGCTTCGATTTCGAGCGGCACGCCGCCGAAGCCTTCCGCCTCGATCCTCAGGAAACAAATCTTGTTGTCGTCCTGCCAGGGCACGTAGTCCGACGGGCCGATGTGGATGTCGTCCGCGTCCAGAGGCTCGGGCAACTGGCTCTGCACGGCATCTGTTTTCGATATTTTCTTCGATTTGAGACGGGAGCGCTCCAGCATGTTCAGGAAATCGGTGTTTCCGCCCGTGTTCAACTGATAGGTGCGCTTTAACTTCACGCCCCTGTCCGCGCACAGCCTGGCGAGTGTGCGGTGGAGTATGGTGGCGCCGAGTTGGGCCTTTACGTCGTCTCCCACCACGGGAATGCCCGCCTCGGTGAAGCGGCCCGCCCATTCGGGGTCGGAGACGATGAACACCGGCATGCAGTTGATGAAGGAAACACCGGCTTCCAGCGACGCTTCGGCGTAGTGGCGCGCCGCCTGCTCGGAACCCACGGGCATGAAGTTCAGGAGGATTTCCGCGCCGCTCTCCCGAAGCTCTGCAGCCACGTCGCAGGGTTCGGCCTCGGCGGGCAGAAAAGAGCGATCCGAAGCGTATTCCGCCATGTGGGACGCCACGCCGTCGAGGATGGGCCCCATCCGCACGTTCACCCCGTAGTCGGGCAGGTTCTCCCAGATCGTTTTCGTGCAGTTGGGCTTGGCGAAAGCCGCCACGTGCAGGGGCTGGCCCACCTTGCGGACATCGATGTCAAAAGCCGCCACGACCTCGACATCCTCCGGCCCATAGCCGCCCAGATCCCGGTGCATGAGGCCCAACTCTACTTCGGGATTATGGCGATAATACTCGATGCCTTGAAGCAGGGAACTCGCGCAGTTCCCGACACCGGCGATGGCGATGCGAATCGGTGACATATATGCGTTTCCTTTCCTGCCTTTGCAGTCGCTGCAGCCTCAAAAGGCGTATCCGGAATCGAGTCCATACGTCAGGATTTTCGCCGTCGACCACGCGCGTGCGGATTCAAAATCAGGTCAATCAGGACCAACAACCGCGTCCACAGAAAGGCGACTATATCCCAAAATCTATATTTTCTCCAAGAGGAGGAGAGAAAATGATTTCGGATGGCCTCAGTGGCGGGGGAAGCGGCTAATAGAGCAGACAGCGGACGAAGTGCCCGGGGGATACCTCTTTGAGTTCGGGTTCGTGCTCCAGGCACATCGCCTTCACCTCGGGGCACCTCGGGTTGAAGCTGCAACCCGTCGGCAGGCGGTTGAGGCTGGGCACGATGCCCTTGATCTCCTCCAGTCGAATCCGCTCGCCGGACTTGGTGAGATTGAGCTTCGGTATCGAATTGAGCAGCCCCCGGGTGTAGGGATGGAGGGGGTTTCCGAATATCTCCTCCGTCGGCGCTTCCTCGACCACCTTGCCGGCGTACATCACGACGACGCGTTTGCAAGTCTCGGCCACGAGGCCCAAATCGTGCGTGATGAGGATGACCGCCGTGCCCAAGTCTTCCTGCAATTTGACCATGAGGTCGAGAATCTGCGCCTGGATGGTCACGTCGAGCGCCGTGGTCGGCTCATCGGCCAGGAGGATTTTCGGGTTGCACGAGAGCGCCATGGCGATCATCGCGCGCTGCCGCATGCCGCCCGAGAGTTGGTGGGGATATTCCCGGACCCTTTGGCGCGGCAGGGGGATGCCGACCAGGTCGAGCATCTCTGCGGCCTTGTCCATCGCGTCTTTTTTCGTCATCCCCTGGTGGAGCATGACGGCTTCGGCGATCTGGAAGCCGACGGTGAACACCGGGTTTAAGCTCGTCATCGGCTCCTGGAAGATCATCGAGATGTGATTGCCCCGAATCTCGCGCAACTCCTTCGTGTTGAGCTTCGTCAAATCGCGGCCCTCGAAGAAGATGCCGTCCCCGAATATCTCGCCCGGCGGCTCGGGTATGAGGCGAAGCACCGAAAGCGCCGTCACCGTCTTGCCGCACCCCGACTCGCCCACGACCCCGAGCGTCTCTCCCGCTTTTAAGCTGTAGCTCACGCCGTCTACGGCGCGTACCGTGCCCTCGGGCGTATGAAAGTAGGTGTGCAGATCTCTTAGTTCCAGAATCGTGTCGGTGCCGACGGCTGCGCCATTGGCCATGGATAACCTCCGGATTACGGGTTCGACTTCACAAAACGAATGAGCAATACCTGATTATAAAGACTCGGAAATTCAATTGTCCAGCCCGATAGGGAACAAACCGAAACCATCAAGGAGAAACCACCTCCCGGCCATGGGGACAATCCGCCAGAATCGGGCAATCCGCGCAACGGGGTTTTCTCGCCGAGCAGCAATTTCTCCCGTGGTGAATCAACAGCAGGGTGACGCGACCCCACCATTTTTCCGGCACGGCGTCCAGGAGCTGGAACTCGGCCTTCACCGGGTCGCGCGTCGATATCCAGCCCAGCCTGTTCCCCGTGCGCAGAACGTGCGTATCCACGGCGATGGCGGGCCGCCCGTAAGCCTCGTTCAGAACGACGTTCGCCGTCTTGCGCCCGACGCCGGGCAGCGTCACCAGATGCTCCATCTCACTCGGCACCTCGCCGCCGAATTCCTCGGTGAGGCGGCGACAGCACGCGCGTATGGACTTCGCCTTCTGGCGATAAAAGCCACAGGAGTGAATCAATTCCTCGAGTTCATCCGGCTCCGCCCCCGCAAAAGAGGCGGCATCCGGATAGCGGGCGAAAAGAGCGGGGGTGACCTTGTTCACCCGCTCATCCGTGCATTGGGCCGAGAGCATCGTCGCCACCAGCAGTTCGAGCGGGTTTTGGTAATGCAGCGCGCAGCGCGCGTCGGGGTAGGTCTGCTCCAATACGCGCAAAAGACGCGCGGTCGAGGATGCGGGCATATGCGCTCCGTTTCACTTCTAAAAAGAGGGCCTCTCTTACTTGCGCCACACGAACCGGCGGCCTTGCGGCGCAGCCTTCTTTTCAAGGGCGATGATTCGGACTAGAATACCGGACGAATTTCATATCGCCTACCGCGTTGAACGAAAGGAGAACGTATCGATGGCCGACCCCCATGTGGCCCAGAAATCGCCTTACATCTATAAACCGGAAAAAGACGAGAAAGTCGCCTGGTGCGCATGCGGCCTGAGCAAATCGCAGCCTTTCTGCGACGGTTCGCACAAGGGATCGGAATTCCGCCCCATCGTGCTCGACGTTCAGGCGGGCAAGACCTGCGCCTTTTGCGGCTGTAAGCAGACGGGTAACGCGCCCATGTGTGACGGCACGCACTCCATGATATAGGGGTTAGGCTCAAAAGCAGTTGATGAATATGCGCGTGTAGCTCAGAGGATAGAGCGCCTGCCTCCGGAGCAGGAAGTCGCAGGTTCGACTCCTGCCACGCGCACCAAAATTCATGTTCACACAAATGCCGGGGACACGCGTCTCCGGCATTTGCTTTCATGGGAGTTCTTCCTCTACCGCCGTTCTGCGTTTCCAGTCTTCCCCTTGACCGCCGGTGCCCATACGGATAGGTTGACCCTCAAAGCGTGAAACTAGGGGAGAGGTTCGATGTTCGGCGAATACATCGACAGCCACAACCACATGCACGCCTTAAACTGGGACGAGTGGGAACTCCTCGGCACGACGGGCATGCGCGCGGCGGTGCTCTCCTGCGGCAACCCCCACCTCTACCGCGAGGTGTGGGACGATGCGCCCGGTTACGACGACATCATGCGCTTCTGGGAGGGCCCCATCGAGATGGTCCAGGCTCTCGAAGCGCAGCACTTCATAAAAATCTACTGCGCGGTCGGCATCAGCTCGATGACGCGGGTGAACGACTGGGAAAAATTGTTGGCGGAACTCCCCGGCTTACTCGAAAACCCAAGCGTCGTCGCCTTCGGGGAGATCGGCCTGGACCCCACGCAGTATTTCTCCCTCACCTGGCCGCTGGAAGAACAGGCCGCTTGCATGGTAGCCCAGGCGGAGATAGCCAAAAAGCACGATAAACCCATCATCCTGCATACGCCGACTCCCAAGAAGAGCAAAGATTTTCTGGGCAAAGTCGCCGTGCAAGAAGACGTGCCGCCCGAGCAAATCCGGCTTCATTACATGCAAAAAGATTTGGAAGTGCTGGCCAAGGCGGGTTTTGATGAAGCCCAAGTCGCAGTCGATCATACCGACGGCACGACGGTCGAATACATCCACAAGAACACGCGCGCCATGTGCGCCATCAGCATCGGCAGCGCGCTCAGGCCGCTTCAGCCCGCCCAGGTCATCGAGTGGGTGGAGACCTTCGGGCCGGACCGGATTATGCTCAACTCGGATCACCTGGGCTACCGGCCCATCGACATCCTCTCGGTTCCCAAGACGCTGCGCGCCATGCGAAACGCAGGCATCACGGAGGAGGCGATCCGCAAGGTGTCGTTCGAGAACGCGAGAAAATTCTACAATCTCACCTTGTAAGGACACACGATGAACCAGACGACGGACCCTTTCGAGTATTTCTTCGAGATGCCCTGGTCGGACGGGCTGCCCGTGGTGACGCCCACGCCCGAGCGCCTCAGTTGGATGCTGGGCGGCACGAGCAGAGACCCCGGCGAAATTCTGGGAGACGTCCCGCCCTCGCTGAACAGAGCTACGGTGGAGAGCGTCGCCTTACACGCCGTGATGGCCGGCTGTAAACCCGAATATCTGCCCGTGGTGCTGGGGGCCATCGAGGCTATGCTCATCGAGCGCTTCAACCTCGTGGGCATTCAGGCCACCATGTTCACCGGCGGGCCCCTACTGATATTAAACGGCCCCTACGCACGTGAGATCGGCGTCCACGGGGGTTCCGGCTGTTTCGGCCCCGGCTTTCGGGCGAACGCCACCATCGGCCGGGCGATAAGGCTCATCATGATGAACTTAGGGGGAGGAATCCCCGGCGTCTCGGACATGAGCACCTTCGGCAGCCCATCGAAATTCACCTACTGCGTCCGGGAGAACGAGGAGCAAAGCCCCTGGGAGCCGCTGCCGGGCGACTTCGGCTTCGGGAAGGATGAGAACGTGCTCACCGTCTGTAACGCCGAAGCCCCGCGCATGGCCATGGACGACGTGAGCGCAAAGCCCGAAGGCCTCCTCACCACACTGGCGAGCACGATGTGCGCGATGGGCGCCACGACGGCCTACACGCAGACGAATTGGGTGGTCGTCGTCGCTCCCGATCACGCCGATATTCTCGCCAGGGGGGGCCTTAGCCGAGCGGACGTGAAACGAGAACTCTTCGAGCGGGCGAGAATGCCCGTGGGCGTCCTCAAAAAAGGCGGGCGCTACCGGGGGCCCGAACTCTCGCGCTGGCCGGACTGGGTGGATCACGGAGACGATGATTTCCCCGTCCCCATGGTGCACAAACCAGAAGACATCCTGCTCATCGTCGCAGGCGGCATACCCGGACCGTCTTGTCTCGTCATTCCCGGCTGGAACACCTCGAGCCAGGCCATCACGCAAGCCTACCGCACGGATTGAGGGGGCGTTACCTCTCTTTGTGGAAAATACGAACACCACCGTCATTCCGGTGTCATTCCCTCCCTCCCCGGTCGGAAATGACGGCATTCTGAATCGCTGTAGGGGCGGTTCGCGAACCGCCCCTACGGGGGGGCCCCGCTCCAGGCCAAACACGCAGGTCCACCCCCACTAAAAAGATTCATCCAAAACCGCCTGCCCATCTGGATCACGAAGCGCAAGCCCGTTATAATCGCCGCGTTCACCGAACCGATAAACCCGAATGAAAGTTTTCAGGGCGGCCATTCGCGACGCCTGTTTTAGGACATCTTTGATGATCTGAGGAGAAGGAAAGAATGAGCGATTTCAAGACCGAAGACAGAGACGGGATGCGCATCGACTGGGACGTACCCATCCCCATGGAAGACGGCGTCGTTCTGCGGTGCGACGTCTACCGCCCCCAGGACGATGGGAAATACCCCGTCATCATGACGTACGGCCCGTACGGGAAATACCTGCACTTCGAGGACCTCTACGAGACCTGCTGGACGCGCATGGTCGAGGAACACCCCGACGTGCCCGCAGGCTCCACCAACAAATACCAGAACTGGGAGGTCGTGGACCCCGAGAAGTGGGTGCCCGACGGCTACGCAGTCGTCCGTGTGGATTCGCGCGGCGCGGGCAGATCCCCAGGCGTCATCGACATCTGGTCGGCGCGCGAGGCGCAGGATTTCTACCAGTGCATCGAATGGGCGGCGGTCCAGCCCTGGAGCACGGGCAAGATCGGCCTGAACGGCATCTCCTATTACGGCATGAACCAGTGGCAGGTGGGCGAGCTCCAGCCACCGCACCTGACCGCCATGTGCGTCTGGGAGGGGGCGGCCGATTATTACCGGGAAATGGCCCACCACGGCGGCATCTTCTGTAACGGCTTCGCGCGCAACTGGCCCGAGATGCAGGTCTACAGCGTCCAGCACGGGCGCGGCAAGCGCGGCTTCAAGAGCCGCTTCACGGGCGATTGGGTTTCCGGCCCTCCGACCCTCACCGAAGAAGAACTCGGAGCGAACCGAAACGATTTCGGCGAGGACTGTTTTTCCCACAAGCTCGACACCGACGAATTCTGGCAGTCGAGAATGCCCGATTTCAGCAAAATCCAGGCGCCGCTGCTCTCCTCGGCCAACTGGGGCGGACAGGGCTTGCACCCGCGCGGGAACTTCGAGGGTTTCCTGGAAACGGGGTGTGCGGAGAAATGGCTCGAAGTCCACGGCATCGAGCACTGGACGGAATTTTATACCGACTACGGCGTCAACATGCAGAAGAAATTCTTTGGCCATTACTTAAAGGGCGAGGACACCGGCTGGCCGGATCAGCCCCGGGTGCTGCTCCAGGTGCGCCACCCCGGCGAGCGCTTCGTCGAGCGCCACGAGAGCGAATGGCCCCTGGCGCGGACGCAGTGGAAGAAATACTACCTGAACGCGAAAACCTACTCGCTGGAAGACGCACCCGCAGCCGAGGCGGCGGCCACCACCTACGCGGGCTTCAGCGACGGCGTCACCTTCACCACGCCGCCCATCGACGAAGACACGGAAGTCACCGGCCCCATAGCGGCCAAGCTCTTCGTGTCCTCGGAGTCCAAGGATGCGGACCTCTTCCTCGTCGTGCGCGTATTCTCGCCCAACATGAAGGAAGTCGTATTCCAGGGCGCACTCGACCCGCACACCCCCATCGCGCAGGGCTGGCTCCGGGCCTCGCACAGGAAACTCGACCCTGAAAAAACACTGCCCTACAGGCCCTACCACACGCACGATGAGGAACAGCCACTGACGCCGGGCGAAGTATATGAACTCGATATCGAGATTTGGCCGACCTGCATCGTGATTCCCGAGGGCTACCGGGTCGCGTTCACCGTGCGCGGAAAAGATTATGAATACCCGGGCGGTACGGGCGGCGGGCTTTCCAACATGAGAAACGAGTTCACGGGTTGCGGTTGCTTCATTCACACCGATCCCAAGGACAGGCCGGCCGCGGTGTTCGGCAAGAACGTGACGCTCCACTGCGGCGGGGAGCATGAAGCGTTTGTGATGCTGCCCGTGATTCCCGAGAAATAACGCGGAGGATGAAACTGGCCCATTCGGGGCGCATCCTCTACCCACTGACGAGATGAGGTGAACATGAGTGACATCGACCTGAGCACGGACCCTCAATACCGAACCGAGAAGCGAGACGGCTTTCTTATCGAATGGGACGTCCCCATCCAGATGGAAGACGGCCTAGTGCTGCGGGCGAACGTCTACCGGCCAGATGACGACAGTAAATATCCCGTCATCTTAAGCTACGGCCCCTATGCGAAAGACCTGGCATGGCAGGACGGCTACGAGACGGCGTGGGAGCTTTTCGCCGGCGCGCATCCAGACGCCATCGCGGGTTCTTCGAACGTCCACCAGAGCTGGGAGGTCGTGGACCCCGAGAAATGGGTGCCGGACGGCTACATCTGCGTGCGCGTGGATTCGCGCGGCGCCGGCCGCTCGCCGGGCTTCATCGACCACTTCTCCCCGCGCGAGACCAAGGATTTCGCCATCTGCATCGAATGGGCGGGCGAACAGCCGTGGTGCAACGGCAAGGTGGGCCTCACGGGAATATCGTATTACGCCATCAACCAGTGGCACGTGGCGGGACTGCAACCCAAAAATCTGGCCGCCATGTGCGTCTGGGAGGGATCGGCCGATTTCTACCGCGACATGAGCCACCAGGGCGGCATCCTCACCACCTTCCTCGCCAACTGGTACGACATGCAGGTCAAAAGCGTGCAGTACGGTTTAGGGGAAAACGGCCCCAAAAGCCGCGTCCACGGCGGTCTGGCCTGCGGCCCCGAGACCTTGAGCGAAGAAGAGATGGAGAAAAACCGCTCGGACTACGGGGGCGATATTCTCGAGCGTCCGCTCGATGGCGAGTGGTATCAGGATCGCTCCGCCCATTGGGACAAGATAAAAACGCCCTTCATCTCGGCGGCGAGCTGGGGCGGACAGGGTCTGCACCCGAGGGGGAACTACGAGGGCTTCATGCGGGCAGCGTCCACCGAGAAATGGCTCGAAGTCCACGGCTTCGAGCACTGGACGGAGTTTTACACCCCCTACGGGGAGAAGCTCCAGAAGCAGTTTTTCGGCCATTACTTGAAGGGCGAGGACACCGGCTGGATGGAGAAGCCCCCCGTGATGCTCAAGGTGCGCCACGTGGGGGAAAAATTCGTCGAGCGCGGCGAGAACGAATGGCCCCTCGCACGCACGCAGTGGACGAAGTTTTATCTGGACCCGGCCCACATGAACCTGGGTTCAGCACCTCTCGACTCAGAACAGACCATCACCTATGGGGGCCTGAGCGACGGCGTGACCTTCATGCTGCCGCCCTTTAACGAGGAAACGGAAATCACCGGCCCCATCGCGTCTAAGCTCTTCGTTTCCTCAGAAACCGTGGATGCGGATTTGTTCCTCGTCTTGCGCCTGTTCACGCCCGACATGAAGGAGATCACCTTCCAGGGCACGCTCGACCCGAACACGCCCATCGCGCAGGGCTGGCTCCGGGCCTCGCACAGAAAGCTCGTGCCCGAGTTGTCCACCGAGTGGAAACCCTATCAGGCGCATGATGAGAAGCAATACTTAAACCCCGGTGAGATATATGAACTGGACATCGAGGTCTGGCCCACCTGCATCGTGGCGCCCCCCGGCTACCGGCTGGCTTTGAGCGTGCGCGGCAAGGATTATGAGTACAGTTGCGCTACGACACACAAACTCTCGAACATGAAGAACGTGTTCAGGGGCTGCGGGCCGTTCTTACACGATGACCCCGTGGACAGGCCCGAGGATATCTTTGGGAAAAACGTGACGCTCCACTGCGGACCCGAACACGCCTCCTACATCATGCTGCCCGTGATACCGGAGAAGTAGAACGAATACATGGTAGGGGCGGCCTCTTTTCGGGGTCGCCCCACCATTCGCGACCTGTCCCTACTACGGCGTAGGAGCCGTTCGCGCGTGGCGGGCAGGAGGAATCTCGTAGGGGTCGAACATGTGCGACCCTTCTTTTGAAGACGAAAGAGCATGGGACGCATATATGGGTGGCGAACATATATGTCCGACCTACAAAGGCGCTCCTCCTCCGTCATCGGTCGAGATTGTCCTATAACACCGTCATTCCGGCGCATGCCGGAATCTAGAACCGATATGTTTCTCGTCCGCCTGGATTCTGGCATGCGCCGGAATGACGTCGCTCCAATCGCAATCATCCCTCTTCGGTCGCAATTCCTCGCTCTTCGCTCGGAACAATCCCTCCTGCATTAGTCGGCAATCCCTCCCGCATTAGTCGGCAATCCCTCCCGCATTGGTCGGGATTGACCTTGCCCTGCCCTCTCCGCGGGTGGATAATGGGTTTTTCTCTTATCTCGGATTTTCCATTTGCTCGAGCCACTGCATCCCAACCTGCTGGCGCTTCTCTCGGCTTTCTTCATCTCCGTCGCCAGAACCCTCTACCGGGGCGCGCTCATGAGCCTGAGCCCCCTCGTGACGACGGTGGTCGCGACGATCATCACCACCCTCTTCGCCCTCGGCCTCCACGCCCTCGGCGAGGGACTGGAGCACTGGCCGCTCTACGGGGTCTTGTGGTTCGTGCTCGTGGGGATGGTCGGCGGGCTGGGCGGACGCTACATGGGGATGATATCCATCAAGTTGGTAGGCTTGGCCCGCACGCCCATACTGACGCAAACGGGGCTCATCTGGTCCTCAGGGCTGGCCGTCATTCTATTGGGCGAGACGCTCACCCCCCTGGTGACGCTGGGGACGATGGGCATCATGGCGGGCGGGGTACTGCTCTTATACGATAAAAAATCCATCGAAAGAAGGGTTCCGCTCACTTATTACCTCATCCCAGTGGTGGGCGCGGCTTTCGCGAGCATCTCCCACATCGTGCGGAAATACGGCTTCGTCCACATCCCCTCGGTCACGCTGGGAATGAGCATTTCGAACATGACGACGCTCACGCTGCTGGTCGCGAGCTTTTTCTTCCTCCCGGCGCTCCAGATGAAAAGCGGCCCCTTCACCCGCCATTCCTTGACCATCACGGTGCTGGGCGCGACCTGTAATTTCCTGGCCGCGTTCTTTTTCTGGTGGGCGATCAAGACCGGAGAGGTCATTCAGGTCGTTCCCATCAACCGCCTCTCGATCCTCATCGTCATCCTCTTCTCCTGGCTCTTTTTCAGGAAACAAGAGCGCGTGAGCGCGCAGGTTATCATCGGCGGGGCCTGCTCCGTCCTCGGCGCATGGGCCGTCGTCTGGGGCAAGTGATTCCTGGGGGCGATCGATCCGCTTCCTGGCGAATCCCGTCAGGGCGATTCCACGCGCACCCACCTCTTCGCTTTTGATGAGGCGAGCATGGCGGAGAGCAGCGCGACGAGGGCGGCTCCCTCCCGGCCATCGGTAAAAGGGCGCGCGCCACCTAGTACGCTATCCGCGAAAGAGGCCATGTGGCGGGCAATCATGTCGGTCTTATCAAGGCGAACGACTTCAGGCGCCGCGCCATCTTGCCTGTGGATGACGAGGTCGGGAGCGGCGGGCGTTCCGCCCTCCGGGTCGGCGTTCAGGTAGAGATTCGCCTTTGTTCCGAATAGGGAAAGTTGGTATCGGCGCTGCGTGATGAAGCTGGAACTCACCTGGGAGATCGGACCTGAGGCGAATCTGAGCGCGCCGGATGCGGTATCCGGAATGCTCCCCAAGGACATCTTCCGCTCCAATACCGCGAACACTTCTTCCACGGGACCCAGGAGGTATTTCAAGATATCGAGAAGGTGAAAACCAGGTCCCGTGAACGGGCCGAGTGGCGATTCTCCGGGGTCGTCGCGCCAGATTTCCCTTCCGTAGTTCTGGGCGCGCGCGTTGCCGAAATGACCCACCGCCTGGGTGATCTGCCCAAGTTCGCCCGCATCCACGAGCGCCTTCGCCTTCTGGACCGACGCCACCCAGCGCCAGCAATGCCCCACCATCAAGACGACGTCCGCACTCTCGCACGCTCGCACGCATGCGCGGGCGTCACCTAAAGTGACGGCTATCGGTTTTTCGACGAATACGTGCTTGCCCGCCCGGGCCGCCGCACAGACCTGATCCATGTGCGCGCTGTGGGGCGTGGTGAGGATGACGGCGTCGACCTGCGGGTCTTCGAGTATGGCCTCATAAGTCGGATAAGGCCGGCATCCGTATTTCTGCGCGAACGCCTCCTTGCGCTCGCTCGCCCTGGTATAACAGGCGGTGATCTCGAGCCCGGGCGTTTTCTGGATGCCCTCCGCCAACACGGCGGCCCAACGACCCAACCCGACGCAAGCTGCGCGAATACTTTTTCCACTCATGCCCGGCAATATACCACCACGACTGCGAAACGATAAAATTCCCCTGTCTGACTGCCCTTCTCACGGCGTATGGATTAGGATGATGTCTCTTGTTCTCATGCTGTGAGGGGTTCGGATTGCCACCGGATTTGAGGGGAAAAACCTGCATCGTCACCGGCGCGAGCCGGGGCATCGGGCGCGGATGCGCGCTGGCATTAGGGGGCGCGGGCTGCCGCGTGGCGGTGAACTACCGCGAGCGCGCGGACGAAGCGGGAGAAGCCTGCCGCCTGATAGATGAAGCGGGCGGAGAGGCGCATCCCGTGAAAGCCGACGTATCGGACTTGCTCCAAGTCCGCCGCCTCGTGGATGAGACGAGAGCGCGCTTCGGCCCCGTCTCGATTCTCGTGAACAACGCAGGCGTCGCCATCAAGAAGCCATTTGAGGAACTCACCGAATCCGATTGGGACGCCACGCTCGACGTGAATCTCAAGTCCGCGTTTTTGCTCACACAGGCCGTCCTGCCCGACATGAAACAAGCGCGGTGGGGAAGAATCGTCAATATCTCATCGAACGCCGCCTTCACCGGCGGGCGGGTCGGGCCGCACTACGCGGCATCCAAGGCGGGAATGCACGGACTCACCCACGCCTACGCCGCCGCCCTGGTGAAAGAAGGCATCACGATGAACAGCGTGGCGCCCGCCGTAATAAAAACCGACATGATGACGCAAGACTTACAAGTATCCACCCCCCATACCCCGATGGAGCGGTTCGGGACGGTGGAGGAGACGGTCGACGCCGTCATGATGATGATTAGAAACGGCTACATTACGGGCCAGACCCTCCTGCTGAACGGCGGCATTCATTTCCACTAATTTTTAGAGGTTTCATCGATGAGAACCGAAAACGGCGCATCCTTGTTCCTGGAAACCCTGCTTGATGAGGGGGGGTTCGCCGGGGCGCATCAGGAGCGATTGCGGGTGAGGAAAAAACAATTCGCAAACGCTCATTCATCAATCGCGTTTGACCTTCGATACGCTGCTTCGCAGCTACTCAGGGCGAGGGGAATGCGGCGGGCTACTCAGGGCGAGGATATGGCGTCGGGAGCGCCGCAGGAGCTTTGAGGGGAAAGAAACTCAGGCCGGTTTCTGACCCAGAATGGTCAGGCGTTTTCTGACGATGGTGAATTCCGGCCCCTCGCCTTTTTCCTCATACCAGCTTCCGCCCTGATCGCGCAGGGTCTCGAAGGCGGCTCTCAGTTTCGGGAAAGCCTCGGGCGAGGTCTTGGCGACGTCCATCCAATCATCGAAAGGCGTGTCGGTCCTGTCGAAGACGGCCTCCTCTATCCGGATTCCCTCTTCTCGAAAAAGATCTTCCATTTCCTTCTGGGATAAATGCCGCGTGATGGTCGGCTCTCTAATGAGATCGAGCGCTTCTATCTTCTCGCGCTCATCCGCCTCGTCGGGATAGTGATAGTCGATTAAGAAAACGTGGCCGCCCGGTCGCACCGCGCGCGCCATTTCGCCAAAAACTTGTCTGGGGTTTTCCAGATGGTGAAACGTGTGGCGGCAGATGACGGCATCAGCCACTCCCTCCGCCAGAGGCGATTCGTGCGCGTTCGCCATGACGTAGCGGGCGTTCGCATCCAGACCCCATTCGCGCAGGCGTTCGCGTCCGCTTTTGGCCATCGCGGGAGTGAGATCCAGCCCCACGACGTTCCCGCCCGCCACCAAAAAAGGCCGCGCGGAAGTGCCCGTGCCCATCCCGAAATCGACCAGCCAAGAGCCTGCGCCGAAGCCGATGCGCTCTGCCATCGCGCCCAGGCGCGCCTGTTCCGCATCGCTGTAATAGCCGGCGTAGCTCTCTGCCATTCGCGTGAAAGTCTCGATGTTTCGCTGTTTCGCCGTATCCATCAAAAACCTCCTCATGGGAGTTCACATACGCGCTTGTCAAATGAGGTATAAGCGAATCATACACCCGATTCAGGAAAACCGCCTACGCCCCCGGATTTACAAAAGGCGCGGACTACCTGTAGAATGAATTAAAATCAATCTCTCAAAAACAAGGAGAGCGCATCATGGGTGAAATTCTCGACAGATTCGCGGCCGAGTGCCACGACATACTGAAAGCGGATTCGAGCAAGGCGGGCCTTCAGCGGGTGAGCGACAGCCTGGAGAAAGTCCTGGTGCAAGAGGAGTTCGTGCAAGAACACCTGGGGCCGGACAACGACTCCCCCCGAGAGCTCCTTTATCAGGATCCGGAACTCGACTTTTGCATCTTCGCCCACGTGCACAAGGGCGCGACCGGAAGCTCCCCGCACGATCACGGCGAGTCGTGGGCCATCTACGGCCAAGCGGTGGGCACCACCACGATGACGGATTACGACCTCGTCGAACGTCCGAACGGAGCCGCGCCCGGCAAGGTGACGCCCGTGCGGAGCTACGACCTCACGCCGGGCCTTTCGAAGGCCTACGACGTGGGGGAATTCCACTCGCCCAAGCGCGAGGGCGAGACGCGCCTCATCCGAATCGAAGGCATCGATCTGGACACCATCACGCGCGACAAGTACGAAGCGGTTTGATACCGCCCCGATTTGTAGCGCGCTGATTGTTCGAGTAGAGTAGTTTTTTCCGACGTGTTGCAGGGGGGCTTTCCTCATGAAAGCCCGGGAAGCCGGTGAGAATCCGGCGCGGACCCGCCACTGTGACCGGGGACGAAAGCGGCTGTAACCACCGGCGGATGCCGCCGGGAAGGGGCCGTGAGTAGGTGGATCCGGGAGCCAGGAGACCGACCTGCGACAGCCGATGACCCGTCACGTCCTCGCGGAACGGGAGGTGGGTGGTATCTTTTTGATCACTGAACCCAAACTCGACAGCATCACCGCACGCGCGGGCATCACGCACGCGCTGCGTTAAAGTTTTCGCCATAGGAGCGGTGGCTGCGTCCACCGCTGAAACAGCCGGCAGGTGTACGGGAATCCGGTGCGAAACCGGAGCTGCCCGGCAGCTGTAAGCGACGCGCTTTTCATGCAACCACTGGGACACACCCCCGGGAAGGAATGAAAAGCGGCCATCGGCGCGAGCCAGAATACCGGCCTGTCGGCATCTCCACCCAACCCCTCAGGGGTCGGTTTCGAGCGCTTGGGCCGCTCAAGGAGTGTAATCCCATGAACCATCCTGCAAGAAGCGCCATCCAATTTCTCATCCGCTTAAAACGAAGTTTCCTCATCCTGGGGGCCGCAGCATTCATCTTGTCCACGGGCGCGGGCCCGGCCGACGCGCAAAGCACAGCACCCGAGGAGGAACTCTACCTCGACCCCATTACCGTGACGGCCACACGCACGCCCGAGAGACTCAGCGACGTGGCCGATTCGGTGGAAGTGTTCAGCCGGGAGAGAATCGAGAGCCTTCTGCCCGGCGACGCGCTCGACTTCCTCACCGAGGGGGCGGGCGTCATCCTCCCGCAGACGAGCGGCAGGGGCGGTCAGGCGAGCCTTTTCCTCAGAGGCGCAGAGAGCAACTTCACCAGCGTGATGATAGACGGCTTCAAGCTCACCTTTCCGGACGGGAGCGCGTATGACTTCGGGCATCTCTCCCCGGAATGGGTAGGCGCAGCCGAGGTGCTCAAGGGTCCGCAAAGCCCTCTCTATGGTTCGGACGCGGCGTCGGGCGTCATGAATTTTCTGCCCGACATCGGAAAGCCGGGAGAAGTCCCCTCTTTCACGGTTCGCGGCAGGGGCGGCAGCGGCGACACGTATGAAGAGGCCTTCAAGCTCAAAGGCGGCGGCGCCAGGAGCGGGTACGTGGCCACCCTGAGCCGCCTCGACACGGAAGGCCACCTGCCCAACGACGGGTATTACCGCACCGTCGGCACCGTGGGGCTGGATCATTTCTTCTCGGACAAGGCGAAGCTGCGCTTTCTCTATCACGCGAACCAGAACCGCTACGACATCCCCGGACCGGCCCACCAGGGCTACACGGAACCCAACAAATACGGGAAGAACACCGAACAACTCATCGGCGCGCGCGCCCATCTCAAGCCCCTCCCGTGGCTCGAGTATATCCCGCGCGTCTCCTTGTACTTCAGGGACACGCTGTTCGAGAACAAGCCGGATGCGGTAAACACCGATTCCGACAAAACGGATTCGAGTGGAACGAGGCTCCACTTCGACAACCAGATCAACGTGAGGCTCTCGGGGGAGCAACTAGGGTTCAGGGGCCTCCGCCGGTCCATATCCACGTTCGGCGTCGAATGGGAAGAAGAGGACATCTCCATTGAGAGCGCCTCCCAGAACACCTTCGGCTCAAGTACGAACGAATACGACAGCAAGAGGCGGGCCACCTCCTTGTACGCGCAGCAGCAATTCCAGTTCCAAAAGGGCCTCACCCTCGCGGGCGGGGTGAGGCTGGATGATTTCGACGTCGGGGAAGACGCGGTGACCGGAAAAATTTCCGCTTCCTATAAAATCCCGGGAACCGGCGCGCGGGTTCGAGGTGCTGTGGGCGAGGGAATCAAGCGTCCCTCTTTCGCCGAGTTGCTCGACGTCTACGGCCCAGGAAACCCGAACTTAAAGAGCGAAAGGCAAAAGAGCTGGGAGGCGGGCTTCGATCAGTTTTTTGCGAAAAAAAAGCTCAAATTCAGCGCCACCTATTATGAAAACGAAATCGACGACTTGATCGCCTATTCGTTCACTGAATTTCCCAACGGCACGAACTACGAGAACATCCAGAAGGCGCGGGTCAAGGGCGCGGAACTCTCCTTGTCCCTCGTCAATTTTCATGACTTCACAGCCCACGCGAGCTTCAACACCATGGACACCGTCACGCTCGAAAACAAAGGTATCGGCGCGCCGAATTACGTGGAGCGAGAAGAACTCCTAAGACGCCCGAACTGGTGGTGGAGCGCCTCGATCACCTACCACCCGAATCGCCTGAGAGCGACTTTGCGGGTGAAAACGGTGAGCAATCGGCAGGACATCGACGATTCCCAACCCTGGCCGTACCCCCGGGTGAAGAACCCCGGGTTCACCCGGGTGGATCTGGGCGTTTCGCTCGACGTCGTGAAGGATCGTATTTCGATGTTCGAGAAGACAAAAAAATCGAAGGTGAAGGATCTGGCGGTGGAGCTCAAGGTGAACAACGCGCTCAATGAGGATTATGAGAGCATCTACGGTTTCAGCGAGCCCGGGATACAGTGGTTCGCGGGCTTTCGGGCGATCTTCTAGGAAGGCTCCTCGCCTGAAAAGGAATTTTGCGTAAAGGACGGGAGATGCGAGCGAGCGTAAGGATAAAAATCTTTTTCCTGGCGGCGGCCCTCATGTTGGCGCCGGCTCCTGCGGGGCTGGGAGAGCATGCGCATGCGGCCCGAAAGCCCGCGCGCCTGATCGCCATGACGCTCGCCACGGCCGAGATGCTCCTGGCCCTTGCGCCTCGGGAAAAAATCGTCGGACTCCACAAGCTGGCCGGAAACGCAGACTATTCGAACGTCGCCGATGCGATCGGGGATATTCCGCTCATCGTCAGCGTGCCCGAGCGCATCATCTCTTTAAGGCCGGATATGGTGTTCGTCGCCTCCTATTCGAGCGCGGAATTCCTGAACCACCTGCGCGCAGCCGGGGTTCCGGTCGCGAGATTTTCTTCTTTCTCCAACCTGGAGGATGTTTTCACGAGCATCGAGAAGATGGGACGCCTGATCGGAGAACAAGAGAAGGCGCGAAGGCTCATCGCTGGCGCGCGAGAGAAAATTCGCGCCATCCGCGCGCGCATCCCCAAAAACCAGAAACCCCCGCGCATCTTGACTCTCGTGCGGGGCGGCTGGGCGACGGGAAGCCATACCTCGCACGACGCGCTCATTCGCCTGGCAGGTGGTGAGAACGTGGCCGCCGAACGCGGAATACGGGGAGCGCGCAGGATATCGGCGGAGCGAGCCATCGCCTGGAATCCCGACGTCATCATGGTGGGCGTGAACCCCGAATCGGGAGAAAGCATGAAAGCCGCCATCCACGCGAACGCGGTATACGCCCCGTTAAGGAACAAGAGAATCATCGAGATCCCCTATCCGCGCTTCTCGGCGGTGTCCCAATACATCGTCGGCGGACTCGATGATCTGGTGAGAGGATTGTACCGGTGAGAAAATACGCCCTCGTGGCGGGGGTGATCGCCATCGCCTTGCTGGTCGCCTCGCTCAGCGTTTGCGTCGGCATCACGGACATCTCCTCCATCAAAATTCTCGACATCATCTTGAGCGAACTGGGTCTCCTTACGCCCGAGGGGGCAGGCGTTTCCGCGCATGAGCGCACCATCATCTGGCACATCCGCCTCCCCAGGACGCTCACGGGCGCTTTCGTCGGGGCCTCGCTCGCGCTTTCGGGCGTGATGCTCCAGGGCCTTTTCAGAAACCCGATGGCGAGCCCCGTCGTCATCGGCATCAGCACGGGCGGCGCGCTGGGCGCTACGGGCGCCATCGCCCTGGGGCTGGGAGCCGTCTCGATCTGGTCGGTTCCCCTGGCCGCTTTCGGCGGCGCGCTCGTGAGCGTGTTTCTCGTCTCCCTCGTGGCCTCCCACAAGGGACACACCCCGCTGGGCGCGCTCATTCTCTGCGGGATGGCGATGAACTCCATCGCGGGCGCGCTGACGACGCTCGTGCTGAGCTACAGCGTGAACGACTTCGAGATCGCCCGCCAGATTCTCTTCTGGCTCATGGGGAGCCTCACGAACCGGACGTGGGAGCACGTGTTTCTCATCACACCCTTTTTCGCCGTCTCCGCTGCCGCCGCCGCCTTCTTCGGGCGTGAACTGAACCTCATGATGTCGGGAGAAGAATCCGCCATGGCGCTGGGCGTGGACACGGCGCGGGCGAAAACGTGGATTCTCGTCATCGCCGCAGCGGCGGCCGGGGCGGCCGTCGCCGTATCGGGCGTCGTCGGCTTCGTGGGCCTGCTCGTCCCCCACATCGTGCGGATGCTCGTCGGGCCGGACCACCGCAGGCTTCTGCCCCTGAGTATGATAGCGGGCGCGGTATTCGTGATGGGGATGGATCTGCTCGCGCGAACGATCTCGCCCGCCGGGGAGATACGCCTGGGCGTGCTCTCATCGAGCATCGGCGGGCCGTTTTTTCTCTATCTGATCATCAAGAATCGCGCGCGCGCGGAGATGTTCTGATGCTGCTCAAGGTGGAGAACGTCCACGTCGAACTCGGCGAGCGGGACGTGCTCAAAAACGTGTCGGCCGATTTTCATCCGGGCGCGCTTACGGGCGTCATCGGCCCGAACGGGGCCGGGAAAACGACGCTGCTGCGCGCGCTGGCGGGCATATTGCCGATACAGGCGGGGAAAATTTCGCTGGACGGCAAGCCCGTCGAAGCGTTCACCAGAAAAGAAACGGCCCGCCGCGTGGGCTATCTCGCACAGAGACAGGAGCCGGCGTTTCCCTTCCGCGTGGACGAAACTGTCCTGATGGGCAGATATCCCCATCTGGGCAGGCTCGCGCCCGAAACCGAGTCCGACCGCGAGGCGGTGGACGCCGCGCTCCGTGACGTGGACGCCGCCGACCTCGCGCGCCGCACGCTCAACGAACTCTCGGGCGGAGAGTTGCAGCGCGTCCTGATCGCAAGAACGCTGGCCGCGCAAACGCCCATCGTGCTGCTCGATGAGCCTTTTGCGAATCTCGACATCAAACACTGTCTCGACATCCTCGCGATCCTGCGCGCGCAGGCTTTGGGGGGCCGAACGGTGATCGTCTCGATGCACGACCTGAACCTCGCGCACCGCTACTGCGACGACCTTCTTTTGCTTCACGGGGGAGAAATTCTCATCCACGCAGATGCGGGGAGCGTCTTACAGCCTGCGTTCATCGAAGAAGCGTTTGGGGTGCACGCGCAGATTCTCACGATGAACGGCGAGGAGGAGCGGTATTTCATCATGCGCGCGCTGGAGGAGAGAGAATGAGAACCGGCGAAACCCTGATTGGCGCGAGAATCCTCACCTTCTTTCTTCTCGCGATGCCCGCACCGCTTCTCGCCCAGGAGATCGAAACCTCGGTGGACGCGCCATCCGTGAAGACAGGTCGTCCCGCATCGTCCGAGGCGCCCTCTTTCACCTTCCGGAAAAGGCGCGTGGGGGCGGATGCGAACGCGCAGGTCGCGGTGATCATCGAGCGCATCAAGCGTCACCAGCACTACCCGGGCATCGCGCGCGAATCAGGGGCCGAGGGAGCATCCACCGTGAGCTTCCAGATTCTGCCGAACGGGCGGCTGCGCGACCTGAGAATCAAGAAAACCTCGGGCAACGCCTTTTTGGACGACGCTTCTCTGGAAGCAGTGCGAAAAGCGGCTCCCCTGCCCTATCTCGATAAGACACTCGTGCTGACCATACGCTATACTCTCACGCGAACGACCGATTGACCGAATAGCCTGCATCACGCCACCCAGGTCCCGCCCATGTGAGCGGCGACCTCCGCAAACGGGGCCTCGCATGAAGGCGAAAGCGCTATACCGGGAAGAAACGGGAGCGGACGGAAGCCTGCAGTCCATCTGGGAATTCCGGCCCGAGCGGGAGCTTCTGGAGACCCTCTTGCGCGATTTGTTCGAGAATCATTACGAATCGCTCGTCTTCGGCCCCTGCATCCAAGGAGCCGTGTTCGAGTGCCGCGTGAAATCCCCTCCGCACAAGATCAGCTATCTGGACGGCTACCTGACCGTCGACTTGGGCGAGTGGCATTTTCACGTCTGCATCGGCGAACACCTGGGCGACGCGCAGCATCCCTGCCCGCCCGAACTGGCGCGGTGGCGAAAGTGCGCGCGGGGGATGCTCCAGCGGATTTACCAGAATCCTCCCATCGCGGGCCACGCCCCCGTGAGCTATTCGCTGGTGCTGCTGAACGGGCGTGATGAGCAGATGATGACCTTCTATCTCCCCAATCCGTTTTTCGACGAGCACTACCGGGTTTTAGAAACCGCCGACTGGGAGAAGCTCGCCCTGTGGAACCACATACGCACAAACTATCTGGGACTGGAGGCGGACACAGGGCCTTTCGCGGAGCTTGGGTAGCAGAAATTCGACTACCAGGGAGAACGCGGTGAAAGCCATTCTGATGCGGGGTTTCGGCGGCCCGGAAGTGCTCGAATACGGAGACGTGCGCGACCCCGTGCCGGGGCCGGGTGACATTCTGGTCGATATCCACGCGGTGAGCGTGAACCCCGCCGACTGGAAGGTGCGCGAAGGACTCCGCAAAAAGGACGTACGGGCCCGCTTCCCCCACATCCTGGGGAGGGATTTCTCGGGCGTCGTCCGCGAAGCGGGAGCAGGCGTATCCGATTTTCAGCCCGGAGACCCCGTATTCGCCATCAACGAACAGGGTTGCGAGGGGGCCTATGCCGAAGCCATCGCCATATCCGCAGCCCTCGCGGCCCCGAAACCGGATTTCCTCTCTCACTCCGAGGCCGCCGCGCTCGCCATCACGGGCCTGACGGCCCTCACCGCTCTCGAAGACTGCGCGAAGCTCAAGGCCGGTGAAACCATATTGATCCATGCGGGCGCGGGAGGCGTGGGCGGTTTCGCCGTGCAGTATGCGAAACACGTCGGTGCCACCGTCTACACCACGGCGAGTGCGGCCAACCACGCCTACGTCAAGGAAATGGGGGCGGATTTCGCCATCGACTACAAAAAAGAGGATTTCACCGAAACAGTCCCCCCTTGCGACGTGGTTTTCGACACCATCGGAGGTGAGGTGCAAGAGCGCAGCTTCGGGGTCTTGAAATCCGCAGGACGGCTGGTGCACATCGTGGCGAGTCCGCAGGGCTTCGAGCCGCCGAGGGAGGACGTATCCTTCATCCGCCCGGACGTGCGAAGAGACCGCGCGCATCTGGGGAGAATCATCGAGTTGGCCGCGGCGGGAGCGGTCCGCCCGCCCGAGATAACGGAGATGCCGCTGGCCGACGCGGCGGCGGCGCACGAGATCAGCAAAACCGGACACGTTCGCGGAAAGATCATCCTGAGGGTGCGGTAACCTACACCGACTCCGCCAGCGCGCTCGCGGCGTCCAAGCCTGAGACGACGCGGTTTTTCTCGCGCATGATGCGCGTGTAGATAACTTTCCCTGCGTCGCTCTCTGCGCCTCGTTCGGCGTAATGCTTCACGCACTGAAGCCCCGGCATCCGGAACGCGCCGCTTGCCGGATCGTGATCGAAAGGCCCCGCCAAGGTGTAGAGAACAGGGTTCACCGCGTGGCTCATATCGAGAAGCGCGCGGTTGGCATCCGCAGCGTCGATGCTTTTCAGCTTCGCGCCCAAAGACTCACACGCGAGAGAGAAGCGCGCGCCCGCCTCGCGCAAATCGCCCAAATCCACCGCGCCGCCTCCCAGCGATTCAAGCCTCCCGATCTCCTCGTTCACGACACCTGCGGTCGAGGAGGGGTTCAAGGGGATGCGCTCCATGCCGCACAACTCGTGCAGCGCGCCCGCGTAGAGGCGGCAGTGCTCGGCCAGGAGCTCCTTATCCATCTTGTCCAGCGTATCGGTGGGATGGTGCCAGTATTCGGGAAAGCCGTCGGTTGGGTGATCCTTCCGGAGTTCTGGATGACCCGGCGGCAGCACGGGCAGGAAAGAGAAGGAAGGGACGCCCACCCCCCAGAGGGACTGGTCCGCCATCTTGCGGGGATGATCAGGCTCCGTGCGCTGGCCACCCAGACGCTCCACGGCGCCACGTACCCAATCGCGTATGTCCGCCGTGCAGAACGGACGATAGAGCGTCGCGCCCCGGCAGCCGGGCTGATCGATGTTCAAGTAGGCGACGCAGTTTCGGCGCAGCTCGTGAAACATGTGGTCCGCATACCAGGTGGAGCCCGAAAAACGCCCGTGCGAGTGCCCGTTCCACCAGGCCACCTTGAGGCCGCGCCTGAGCTCTCCTCTCGTTTCATGCGCTATGCGCGCAAGCTCCATGAGCGTGGCGTCGCCCGCCGCGTTGTCGTTCGCGCCCATGTGCCAGGAATCGACGTGTCCGCCCACGAGGGCGTATTCCGCGCTCCCGTTCTCAGGCGTTATGCTCGCCACGGGCATGAGGGTCTCCCGCCAGGCGGTATCCGTCTTGGCGTGAATGAGGAGGCTCACCTCCTGCTTTGACTTCAGGCGCTCCAAGAGGCCCGCGCCCTGTTCGCGCGATAAGGTGATGACGGGCGTCGTCGGCAGCCTTGCGATGCTCTCCGGCGTAGGCGCGCCCCATATGGTCGAGACCGTAAGCTCATGCGCATTGCCCTTGTTCACGTACACCTGCGCGATGGCGCCCCTTCGCTCGAAGAAATAAAAACGTCCGGGGCTCAGCATCCCCTCAGCCACGACGACGCGCCCCGCCACGGGTGGCGCGCTCGATTGGTTCCCGTAATAAGGAGAGCCGAACGGCGTATCGGGCGCTCCCGCCTCGCCGACGTAGACGGCCTGCCCGCTCACGCCGGCCGCCCCGGTGGAGGCGCCGAAAACGGCGGTGATGGCGGGAATCGTCTCACCGCCTTCTCCCAGGATATGAAGCGCCGCCTCACCGGGTATGCTGATGAGCGATTCGAACGCATGGACTTCGACGTCTATCCCCAAGCCCGATAATTCCGCCTCGATGTAGCGCACCGCCTCGTTCTCGCCGTGGGTTCCGGTATATCGCTCCCACCGGCAGATGCCTTCCAGATGTTTCCACAAAGAATCCGGGTTCACTTTTTCCTGAACGGCCATGTCGCCTCCAGACGGGGGGTATAGTTAGAGGTAGAGTGTCCGCGCATTCTAATACATCGGCCCCTGAAAGTTGAGCGCGCCGGGCGTTGTGGAAAACGCCGCTTCGGGGGAGAATCCACAAAATGCGCATTCCGGCCAGGTGGGGTAGCGATTATCGTGTGGCAGAAAATATCTCGTCCTTTCTTCCTGACGCTCGGCTACATATCTTTGGCGCTGGGCGTCGTCGGCATTTTGTTGCCGATTCTCCCCACCACTCCGTTCATCCTGCTGGCGGCGTTTGCGTTTTCCAAAAGCTCGGAAAAACTCCACCGCTGGATTTTAGGCCACAAACTCTACGGCCCCCTGATATCGAACTGGCAAAAACACGGCGTCATTAGGCCTAAGGCCAAATGGACGGCCGTCACGCTCATCATCCTCCTGGGCGGGCCTTCGATATATTTCCTGGGCGCGCCGGTATACGCAAAAACCCTACTCGCGGCTATATGCGGGTGCGTCGTCTGCTTCATCATCACCCGCCCGGGCGTGATACCCGAGGAGAGGGATTGAGTGGTGAATCCCGACTTCAGAAGGAGGAATTCTCGCTACCGAGAAAAAAGAATCACTCCCCCCTTGAGGGTCGATCTTTCCTCCTCGGGAAGACCGACGCAGAAGCCGAGCCTACGGCGAAGGCTGATGCGGTGGGGGTCAAACTCGACCGAAGAGGGGTTGTTGAAAAACCCGGCCCTGGGAGCGAGCGCGCTCCCCTCGTCTTGCATGGCCACCGTATCGACCTCACCCTGAGTAGCCGCCGAAGGCGGCGTATCGAAGGGCGCTCCCTATCGATGCGCCCCGGCCCTCCCTCGATACGGCGCGCGAGCGCGCCTACTCGGGATGAGGGAGGAGTGTCGTCGCGGGTCATACGCGAGTGATGAACGAGCGTTTGCAGACCGGGGAGGGAGGGTTTGTCGCGATCGAGAACAAAGAATCACTCCCCTCTTGAGGGTCGGTCTTTCCTCCTCGGGAAGACCGACGCAGAATCCGAGCGTTTTGTGCGAAGAATGATGCGGTGGGGGGTCAAACTCGACCGAAGAGGGAGAGTTTGCTGAGGATGAGGAAAACATCGGTATGCAATTCCTCGCTCCTCGCTCGGGATTGACCCTCCAGGGGGGAGTGATGTTGAAAACCAAGAAGGGAACGCACCACCCCTAAATATAAGTTACTCATCCCCACTCCAAGGAGAAGCGCATGAACGAAGAGCGATACGAACGCGGTCTCGAGATACGAAAATCACTCGGCATCTATGGCGAGGACGGCCTCGCCGGAACGTTCACCGAGATGGGCGAACTCGCCCCGACGCACACCCGCGCCATCGTGGAGTACTGCTTCGGCACCTGCTGGAGCCAGCCCCTGCTCGACAACAAAACGCGCGAGATGCTCATCGTCGCGGCGGCGGCGGCGCAGGATTTATCGGGCGAGGTGGAAATTCACTCGCGCGGCGTGCTGAATCAGGGCCTGAAACCTGAGGAGCTGATAGAGGCCATCGTCTCCCTGACCCCCTACATCGGCTTCCCGAAAACGAACCACGCGCTTGCCGCGGCGAAGAGCGCGATAGAGAAAAACAAGGCCGAGGGGTGAGGTGAAAGGGCGGCCGAGGAGGGAGGGTTTTGCTGTAGGGGCGAACCTGTGTGTCCGCCCGATGCGGGAGGTGTTACGCCACCATGGCGCGATGGTGTAACGCATTCGGAGTGTAGGTGGCGGTCCCTCCCTCTCCGGTCGGAACCGACTCCTTGGGACCGCCCCACGCATACATGCGACCCGTATATCGAACGGGGAGGGCCGCATATATGCGGCCCCTACAATTCCTGCGACTGCACCCTGCGCGCCGGAATGACGATCCAAAACAAAGCCGGGCGTGATAAGATGAAGCCATTAAAAACCAAAAAAATCCATAACCGCCAACCCCGGAGCGCGCCATGAACGAGATGGATGAATTCGAATACTTTTTGGAAAAACCCTGGTCCGACGGCTTCCCCGTGGTCACGCCAACACGAGAACGCATCGAGCGGATGCTCACCGGCACGAAGAGACCGCCCGATGAGGTCATAGGCGCAGTCCCTCCCCTGGGAGAGATAGCCACCGTAGAGGGCATAGCCGCCCACGCCGTCATGGCGGGGTGTAGACCCGAATACCTGCCCGTCGTCATCGCCGCCTTGGAACTCATCATGGAGGAACCGCTGAACCTGGGGGGAGTGCAGGCGACCATGCACAGTGTAGCGCCCCTGCTCATCGTGAACGGGCCCTACGGGAAGCGTATCGGGGTAACGGGCGGGCAGGGTTGCTTCGGCCCCGGCTTCCGGGCGAACGCCACCATCGGCCGCGCGATCAGGCTCTTGTTGTTGAACCTGGGGGGAGGCGTGGCGCGCGTGGCCTCGATGAGCACCTACAGCCAGCCGTCTCGCTACACCTTCTGCATCGCGGAGCATGAAGAGGAAAGCCCCTGGGAGTCGCTGGCCGTATCACGGGGATACGGCCCGGATGAGGACGTCATCACCGCCGTCATGGTGGAAAACCCCCACATCATCTTCAACGACGTGGACCGCGACCCCAAGCGCCTCCTCGTCTCCCACATGGACAACATGGCGGCGATGGGTTCGTGGCCCATCTGGGTGCGCTCGGACGTCGTGCTCATCCTCTCTCCCGAACACGCCTGCCTGTGCGCCAGGGCCGGCTTCTCCCGCGCGGACGTGCACGATTTCGTTTGTGAGAACGCAGGGCGCACCGTGCGCGAATTAAAGCGCGGCGGCCCCTGGCGGGAGGATAAGCCCAACGGGCGGTGGACCTATCCGGTGGACAGGGACGATGACGATTTCTTCATCCGCGTCATCAACGAGCCGGAAGACCTACACCTTATCGTCGCAGGCGGCAACGGGCCGCTCGGCGCCGTGATGCCCGGCTGGAACGGCGCGAGCCGGGCCGTGCACCGGGCATATACGGCGTAGTAGGGGCAATTCCGACCGAGGATGGAGGGATTGCTCCCCTTTGGGCTTTTTATCACTCCCCCCTTGAAGGTCGGTCTTTCCTCCTCGGGAAGACCGACGCAGAAGCCGAGCCTGTGGAGAAAGCTGATGCAGTGGGGGGTCAAACTCGACTGAAGAGGGAGAGTTTGCCGAGGATGAGGAAAACATCGGTATGCAATTCCTCGCTCCTCGCTCGGAATTGACCCCCCACTGGCGCGGCTTTGGGCTTCGCCCTTGCCTTGCCATTGGGCTTTCCCCTCGGGAAGCCCAACCCTCAAGGGGGGAGTGATTCAGAATGGCAAGGGGGAGTGAAAAGAGAGGCGGGCGGGCCCGAGGAGAGGTCGCCCCTACAACCCCACAGAAAACGCATTTCCTCCCCTCATCGCTTGAAACAGCAGTCTTCCCCTCCTCGGGGAAGACTGACCCCACCCGGAACAATCGCTCATTCTTCAATCGCGATTGACCCCTCCACTCGAAATGGATGAAATGCTCGATCCTTGGCAAACCCCAAAAAGCTGTCGCAAAACATACGTTGCGACACAATCCGCGAGGTGAAGAGGCTTCGGCTGTTCGCCATCCACGAGGCGATCTTCTTCTGGAAGGTCGAAAAACTGGCGAGAAATTCACCTTGACAAAATGCAAAAAGCTGTAGCATTATCGGAGTTGCGACACAGATCCATGAGGTGCAGTCGACTTCGGGCTGCTCGCTGAATACAACACGTCCTTCTTCTTGAAGGGCGGAATAGGAGAGAACCCACCTCAAGAACCTATACCGCGTGGATTGTGTCGCAACCAGCCCGGACTGCAGCTACGCCGCAAGGTTGCCGCACTCCGGCGCTGCCAAAATCCACGAATGGCTTTATCGAGACCCGTATATATACGCGAGGTAAGTAGGTTAATCGCAGAGAGACGGGATATGCTGAAAAATCCCTTTTTCTATCCCGGCTCCACGCAGGCGCTTTCGGCGTGGGCGATGATGCGGGTGACGCCGCCATGAGCCTCATCGGCGACGCGCACGAGCAGTAGAGCAAGACAAGACGCCTTGCCTTGGCCCTTGGGCTTTATATGCGGCGCCCAGGAAGAAGGTGGGGAAATAAAGAAGAGTAAAGGGGGTTGCTCATTGGTTGCTTCCCTCGTGGTTGAGCAAACTGTACCGTTCCTTGCTATGAGTTTGAGTCCTCGAGTAGGGAACGGGAACAATGGGCAACCCCCGCTCTTTTTATAACGCGCTTTGGCGACGCCTGGCAAATCCGAAAAAAAACTACCTCCTCCCCGTGAAAACCTGACCTTCTCGGTCGGGATTGACCTTCATCAGTCGGGATTGATAACCAAAAAACGGGGCGCATTTCCGCGCATTTGGCGTCACCGCGCAGGCCCGAGCGCGTGGCACGATGGCGCCCGCCGGGCGAAGTGGTGGCGCATAAGTGAAAATATCTGAAAAAAGGGATAAATAACGATAAATAGCGATAAATATCTGAAAATTTATCTCATTGATAAATAAGGCGTTCTAGTCTTTTTCCCACGTATGACGGCCTACGGGGCGCGAGCGAGCCAAAAGTGAGTTTTCATTTTTTTTCACGAAAATGTTCACCCGCCAGCGCGCATCGTCGGCTTCGGGGTAATCGGTCCGGTAGTGCGCGCCCCGGCTTTCGGTCCGCATGAGCGCGGCCTCCACGACCGCCCGCGCGCTCAGGCACATGTTCTCCGCCTCGACCGCCTCGAGCAGGCGGGCGGGCTCACTCCCCCCGCAGGAAGCCAGAGCGTCCTGGACCTCCTCGAGCGCGCCCCTCGCCTCTTCGAGCAGGCCCTCCTCACGCACGATGCCCGCCTTCTCCCAGCAGAGCCTCTTGAGCTCGCGGACCAAGTCCACCGCGCGATTCGGCCTCCCTGCGCGCGCTGAGAGCGCATCCCCGTGGGCTTTCGCGAGCGCAGGGCCCGGCCCCGCGCATTCTGAGCTTCGCGCATAGTCGCTTGCGGCCTTTCCCGCGCGCCAGCCCAGCGTATGGGCCTCGGTGAAGGCGTTGTTCGAGAGGCGATTCGCCCCGTGCGCGCCCGCGCTCACCTCGCCCGCCGCGTAGAGGCCGCCCATCGCCGTCGCCCCGTCGCCGTCAATCGGCACCCCGCCCATGAAGAAATGCGCCTTGGGAGAGACGTAGATATCGCTGCTGTGGGGCGAAACGCCCCTCCTGGCGAAGAGTTTGAGGTTGTCGGGGGCGAAATGCTCCAAATCGGCCATCGAGATGCCGGATAAATCCATCTGCACGGCGCCATCCACCCCGCCGCCGCGCATGAGTTCGAGATAGACCGCTCGCGACATGAGGTCGCGCGTGGCGTCGCCGCCTCCGGGCACGTCGCGCATGATGTCCTCGCCGCCCCGGTTCAGGAACCGCGCGCCGAGCGGGAACAGCGTGGGCGCCACCACCATGTTGCTCTCGGGCCGCTTGATGACGGCCGGGTAGAACTGAACGAACTCCATATCGGAGAGCGCGAGGCCGGATCTCAGCACCATCGCGAAGCCGTCTCCCGTGATGCCGCCCGCATTCGTGTTCTCCGAAAAAATCTGCCCCGCCCCGCCCGTGGCCAGTATGGTGGCCCCTGCGCTGATGGCGTACATCTCGCCGCTCCTCGTGTGAAAACCCATGACGCCCCTGCAAACCCCCTCATCCACGAGCAAATCGACGGTCATGACGTTTTCGAGAATCCGGGCGGCGTCCGCGTCGAGTTTTTTGCGCAGCGGCCTCGCCACCTCCACGCCCCAGTTCTTGATGGGGTAAATTCCGCGGTCTTTCTTGTGGCCCCCCTGGGGGTGTAAGTCGAACGACCCGTCCTCGCGCGTGATGAAGGGAATACCCCAGTCATAGAGGTCGCGAATGCGCGCGGCGGAATCCGCGCACATGGCGTCGGCGACGTCGGGGTGATTGAGGCGTGCCCCTCCTTCCAGGGTGTCCTCCAGGAACAGGGCCGCGCTGTCGTCAGGCGCAAAATTGGCCGAATGTCCCGCGCGGGCCATGACGATGTTGCCCGAACTCCCGGGAGATTGCTTGCAGACCAAAAGCGCGTCCGCGCCACTCTCCATGGCGGCGATGGTCGCCGTCATGGCGGCGGGGCCGCCGCCCAGGACCAAAACGTCGCAGGATAGACTTTGCACGGGAGTACCTAGAATTTTGTAATTTTCGAGAACTTGAAAGATGGGGAGTATTCGTTCATTTTTTCAAGCCCTCGGGGACATGCTGAGAGTAGATGGATAAACCCCAGGTTCACGGGCCGCCCAAGCGGTCTTTTATTTTCTTGCTTCTTTTATCGCTTCGAGCACGTGCTCGGGACTGACCGGCAGGCTGCGGACTCGCGCACCGCCCGTTGCGTGATAGATAGCGTTGCAAATCGCCGCCGTGATCGGGTTTATCGCCACCTCGGCCAACCCCTTGGCGCCATAGGGGCCGTGAGGGTCCATTGATTCAAAGAAATCATGCTCAATTGGGGGGGCGTCCATCGAGGTGGCTATCAGGTAATCATGAAAATTCTTCCCGCGCAGATGCCCCTCCAGCGGCGCGAGACCTTCCATCATCGCATAGCTCATCCCTTGCACCGCACCGCCCTCGACTTGTCCCTCGGCGCCCAACCTGTTAATCACCCGGCCCGGGTCATGGCCACAGCAAATCTGCAAAACGGTGACGAGCCCCGTCTCCATATCCACTTCCACCTCGGCGGCATGGGTGCTGAAAGAATATGTGGTCGAGGGGTTTCCGTATTTTTCCTTATCGAGCACATCTCCCCCGGCCAGCCATTTTCCGTGGCCCTCAATTACGCTTCCCGCCCGTTTGACGACTTCGCTCACCGTCATCTTCCGCTCGGGCAGAGCCTTCGCCCGGACTTCTCCCTCTACAATTTCGAGTTCATCCGCTGGAATTTCCATGATTTCCGCCGCCGCATCCAACAGATTATTGCGCGCGTCCTCGGCAGCAAGTTTTATGGCGTTACCGCCAATCAAGGTAATGCGGCTCGCGAACGCCCCCATGCCGAAAGGCATGTAGCCCGTATCCGTGGGAGGCACCTTGAATTGGCTCACCGGAATACCCATGACTTCCGAAGCGATATAGGCCATCACACTCGTGGCGCCCTGGCCCAGGTCCGACTCACCCGACCAGATTTCGACTTTTCCTTCCTCATCCAGCCGAATCACGCCGCTCGAAGGGTCCGTGCCATCCGGCCCCAGTTCCACCGAGAAACCCTTATTGCCTGAAACATGAATGCAACTGGCAAGACCTACACCACGCCCTTTTCCCCCTCGGGCGCGCTTGGTTTTCCAGTCGATCTTATCCACCACGTATTTCGTGGCGTCGGCCACGGCGCAACTCGCGATTTTCCAGCCGTGGAGTGAGACATCACCTTTTTCGGTATAATTCTTCAGTCGAAGCTCAGCCGGGTCCACGCCTAAGCCATCGGCCACGTTGTCGAGGTGGCTCTCCCAGGCGTAAGTCGCCTGCACGTTCCCGAACCCCCGCATCTGGCCCGAGGGGATAATGTTCGTGTAGACGAGTTTTCCCTGAATCTCCGCGGCAGGCGTTTTGTAGAGATTATCCGTCCGAAGAGCAATGGAACTCATGATGGCCGGGGACAGCGAACTGTAAGCGCCATTTTCCGCCACAATTTTGACGCGCTTGCCCGCGAGCGCGCCATCGCTCATCCAGGCGGATTCCAGGGATATGTGCACCGGCATTCTCGGGCGCATGGCGGTTAAATCTTCCTCCAGGCTCATGATGAAGCGGACGGGCTTTTCCGCCGCGCAGCTCAACATCGCAGCCATGAGAGCCGCTTTCACATCCAGCTTGCCTCCGAACGCGCCGCCAGGCTTGGTTTGCGTTACGCGAAAATCATCGGGGGACATGCCCATGACGGGCGCCAGCATGAAAGTGCGAATCAAAAACACCGACTGCAAACAACCCCATAGGGAGATTTTTCCGTCCGGATGCCACTGCGCAGCGCAACCCGTGGGTTCGATATACGCCTGGTGCGCGAGATGGGTGTGAAACTCATCCGAGAACCTGGCGTCAGCAGCACCAAACGCCTCGTCTATCTCGCCGCGTTTGATATGAAATTCATTGGCGATATTTCCGGCGATGGAATCATGGACGAGAGGCGCATCCGGCGCTTGCGCCACGAAAGGGTCCGCAACCGTGGGCAAAACTTCATACTCCACGCGAATGAGCGAGAGCGCCTCACGCGCCGCCTCCTCATCCACGGCCGCCACGGCGGCGACCTCGTCTCCTACGTAGCGCGCCTTCTCACGGCAAAACGCGGTTTCATCCTTATGATTGATGCCGAAAGGGGCATTTGGCGTGTTATTCCTGGAAAGAACGACGGCAACGCCCGGTAGGCGCTCCGCATCCGAGGTATCGAGGTTCAAAATCCGCGCGTGGGGATGGGAACTTCGCAGGGCCATGCCTGTGAGAGCACCTGGAAGCTCCAAATCATTGATGAATATCGTGGCGCCGGAGACTTTCTCTACGGCGTCGATGATGGGATGGGGCCGGCCGACGACGCGCGTGTTCATGAGTCGCCTCCTTCGTTCATCTGCCGGGCAGCGGACTCGACCGCCTCGAAAATCTTTTTGTATCCCGTGCAACGGCAAAGATTTCCCGCGAGGCCGCGCTGTATATCCTCGCGCGTAGGCGCGGGATTCTCATCCAGAAGCGCCTTCGCCGCTACCACTATCCCGGGTGTGCAAAAACCGCACTGCACACCTCCTTTTTCGATAATCTGCTCCTGAACCGGATGGAGGTCGTCTTCGGTTCCAATGCCACGTACGGTGACTATCTCGGAGCCATCCGCCTGCGCGGCGAAAATGAGACAGGCGTTCACCGCCACGCCATCAAGTAAAATGGCGCACGCACCACAATCGCCCCCCTCGCAACTGAGCTTGACTTCCACATAACCTATCCGCCTGAGCGCGCGCAGGAGCGTCTCATCTCCACGCACGGAGAGGGTTTCGTCCTTTCCGTTCACCTGTAATTTTATTTCATATCCACTCATCGTCTTATCATCCATGATTCAAAATTTTCATCACACGCCCACGGCTTGCGGCATACCCAACGCTTTTCTTAACAAGCGGCGAACCAGCACACCGCACATTTTCTTGCGGTACGCCGCACTCGCCCGCACGTCGTCAATCGCACGAGCGCTCTGTTCCGCTGCCGCAGCCGCCGCATCGATTTCCGCCTCCTCAATTTCTTTTCCGCGCAGATGCGCCTCGGCATCACACGCTCGATACGGCACTGCAGCCACTGCCCCGAGGGCGATGGCGGCCTCCGTGCAAACGTTTCCTTTCATCCGAAGAGCGACCGCCACACTTACGACGGCTATCGCCATCGCGCGCCTGAGTTGGAATTTGTAATACGCACACCGATCTGCCCCTCCCAGGGGCTCAATGACGATGGCCGTTACGAGTTCTTCTGGTCGAACCGCCGTTTTCCGGTAATCCAGGAAGAATTCGGAAAGCGGCAGAGAGCGTTCACCTTCCACCGAAGCCAATTCAACGACGCCATCTTGCGCCAGCAGAGGTGGCGCCAAATCGGCGGCGGGCGAGGCATCCATCAGGTTACCCGCTACGCTCGCGCGGTTTCTGACCAAAGGCCCCGCGAACTCGAGAGCGCTCTCATACAAAGGCGGGGCCGCTGCGCGTATCAATTCAGAGGCCAACAAATCCGTGACCGTCGCCAGTGCTCCGATTCTTATTTTTCCGTCCACCTCCTCGATAAAACGGAGCTCATCAAGACGGCTTATGTCCACAGCGCGCGCTATTTGCTTCCGCCCAAAAAGCGCATCGGGCACCAGGTTCGTGCCGCCCGCCACGAAAGCGGCCCCATCCCGCGCAGCCGCCAGCGCCTCATCCACCGATGCAGCGCGTAAAAATTCCATGTCCTACCCCTAAAATTCCGTTTCGGCAAGCACCAAGCCCTGTGGCGCTTACCTGAACAATTCACGAATCATGGTCTGATGTCAGACTCAATCTGCATCCCCGTCGCCAGGGTGTTAAAACTGTTGTAATGGTCCACCACTCCAAAAATCTCCAGGATTCGCCCCGGGTCCCAACCCATTTTTACCAAATTGGCATGAAAATACCGTATGAAATATTTGGATCCGTTCGTGGCGCTCACCCCCAAACCCACCGCCGCCTTGGCCTGTTTCTCGAGAACGCCCCCATCGAGCAAGAGTTTGTGTTTGTTCCACGTCGATTCGAAATAATGGCGGTTTCGGGCCAAGCAACGCCAATAGCGCGGGACTCCATCTTCGCCCAGGCGCGCCGATTCTATCTTCTCCACTTCGCCCATCAGATCCCGAACCACCGGCTCGACCTCCGATTCCTCCGGGTAAGGCAGAAGGGGCGACGCGTCTTCATCTTCCAATAGAAGACCGAAAGCGACCTTGTTCATCCCCGAAACATGATCCGTCAACCCGATCAATTCCGTGATTCCCACCTCATCGACCCCTATCCGCATGACCGCGGCGATGTGGGAGTCTATTCAGTATTCACACGCGTTGACGATGGAAACCGCCGAGGCGACCATCTCTTTCACCAAAGGCGGCACATCCCCGCGCTGCATCGTGGCCCGCGAGCGTTCCCAACTCGCTTTCATGTAATCGGGGTGATGGGTCATCGCGCGCCAGACGTTCGAGAGCGTATCGATGCCGAAAACGCGTTTTTCACGCGTCTTGATGCGCTCGACGAGCTCGTGCGCCGCTTCGGGCACCTCATCATCGGCCAACTGGCGAATCGTCGGCATACATTCCTCAACTCCCCAGGCCCAAGAACGCCGCCTCAGCCCAGGCGGCGCTCCCGAACCCGGCCTAAGAAACTATCTTGGATATCTGAATTTCGCGTTCGCCACGCTCTTCGGCCCCACCGTCCGGCGTTTTCCGTCCTGGACCTGGAACAAAACGATGGCGCTAGCCGCGTTCATGTTGCGCTTGTCGAATTTCACGGGGCCGAAGAAAGTCTGCAAGTTGATGTTCGCAATCGCGTCGCGAACCTTCTTCTTATCCAGCGTTCCCGCCGTCTCGATGGCCTTCTGGGCGACGATGCCTGCGGCGGTCGATGCCGCGGCGACGTAGTCCGGCTCCTGCTTGAACTTGTCACGCCAGATTTTTCCAAAATCCCGCGCCGTGCCGATGAAGCCACCCTTGTAATCGAGCGCTTCGCCCCACCAGGCGGCAGTCAGGATGTTGTTGGCCGTGCCTCCGAGAGATTCCGTGAACTGGGCATAAACCGGACCCACCATGGTGAACAGGATTTTGGGCTTCACTCCCAACTCGTTCGCCTGCTTGGTGGCGAGAAGGGTGTCGGGAAGATAGCCGGCCACCATGAGCACGTCGGGATTCTTGCCCTTCACGATCGTGAGCCAGGTGGACATGTCCTTGGAATCTTTCGGGAATTCGGCGTAGTAAACGTCCGTGAAACCTTGCTTTTTCGCCGCTTTTCTGACCATCCTCGTGACGGCGCGCGGGAAGAAGTCGTTGCGCGTCACGAACGCTATGGTCTTCGGCATCGGCTTTTGCTCTTTCAAGAGCGTAAGGAAGTTGTTCGGCAAATACGCATTCGGCGCTAAAAGACCGAAGAGGTATTTGTAGCCCTGGTCGAATATCGGCTCGGAACTCGCCACCGGCGCGATCAGGGGAACCTGATAGCGCTCCGTAATCGCGGCGACGGATTTCGTCGCCCCGCTTCCGAACGGGCCGAGAAGGAGGTCCACCTTTTCCTTGGTGATGAGCCGCTCGGCGAGCTTCGTGGCCGTCGGCGTTTTGCTCTCATAGTCGTAGTAGACGATTTTCACCTTCATCTTCTTGCCGCCTACGTTGATGCCGCCCGCCTTGTTCACGCGCTCGCGCCAGATTTCATAGCCCGCCTGCTGCTTTTTCCCCTCAGTCGCGAGCGGACCCGTAAGCGGCAAGGCCGCGCCGAACTTGACCTCCGCCGCCTGGGCGCCGTCCAGGCCTTGAAGCCCCGTCACGCCAAAGGCGCAAAACAAAACCAACGCGATGAAAAACAACAAATTCCGATTCTTCATGATCTGCCTCCTCATTGAGTGAGCGCTACCCTTTGGTTCTCGATTTTCCACGATTCTCGCACATCCTCATTCCAGACACAGCATATAAAAACAGGCTACATGCCCAGATACGCTTTTTTCACCTGCGGATTCGCCAGCAGTTCATCCGACGTACCGGAAATCGTTACACGCCCCGTCTCAAAAACATAGGCCCTGCCCGCAAGTTCGAACGCGGTAAGCACGTCTTGTTCCACGAGAATGATGGCGACTCCCTCCTCGTTTATCTGCTGAACGAAACCGCACAACTCCTCCACCAGCCTGGGAGCAAGACCCAGGGAAAGCTCATCGATCAAGAGGAGTCTGGGACGCGCCATCAACCCCCGGCCAATCGCGCACATCTGCTGCTCTCCGCCGGACATGCTCCCCGCAAGCTGGGATTTTCGCTCCGCCAATCGCGGGAAAAACCCGTACACCCTCTCTAAATCCGCCGCCAATTCCTGATCGGCCATCTTCCGGGCATAGGCGCCCATCAAAAGATTCTCCTCCACACTCATCGCGGCGAAGAGCCTCCGGCCCTCGGGCACATGGGAAATCCCCTTGGCGACGATGCCCTCCGGCGACATTCCTCCAAGGGGCTCGCCATTCAGCGTTACCGTGCCCGCCCGGTGAGGGAGTACGCCCGAGAGCATTCGCAGGAACGTGGATTTTCCGACGCCGTTGCTGCCGACGATGGCGACAATCTCGCCTTCTCTCACGCTCAGGTCGACACCCCACAGAACCTGCACGTCATCATAACCACCCGCCAGGCCGCTTACTTCCAGAAGGTTCGCCCCGCCGTGCGATTCACGCGTCGCCACGCTCAGGACTCCTCTTCCAGTTTTTTCATCATCGCCACATACTTCTCGCCCAGATACGCCTTGATGACCTGCTCATCGCTCGTCACCTCGCCGGGCAAACCTTCCGCTATCTTCTCCCCGTGGTGTAAAACGATGACGCGATCCGAGAGACCCGTAATCACCTTCATCAAATGCTCGATCACCAAGATGGTCACGCCCTGTTCCCTCACCCTGTGGATGAGAGAAATGGCGTTCTCGATTTCCGTCGTGTTCAGGCCGGCATTCACCTCATCGAGAAGCAACACCTCCGGTTCGGTGGCGAGAGACTTGGCGAATTCCAGGCGCTTTCTCTCGGCGAGCGTGAGTTGGGAGGCGAGTTGCGCGGATTTATCGCTCAGACCCACGAACGCCAGCATTTCATCCGCGAGGCCTTGGGCGCGCTTCACTTCTTTTCTCGACTTCTGGGAGCCGAACAGCGCGCCCATCACGACGTTCTCGCGCACCGCGAGACCCGGAAAGGGCTGGACGATCTGAAACGTCCGCGCAATTCCCTTTCTCGTGATGGTATGGGGCTTGAAGGTTTCGATGCGTTCGCCGCGAAACAAAATCTCACCCTCATTCAACGGATCAAGGCCCGTAATGCAGTTGAGGAGCGTCGTCTTCCCCGCACCGTTGGGACCGATGACGCCCAGGATCTCTCCTTTCCGCACGGTGAAATCCACCGCCGAGACGGCGGTGAGTCCGCCGAAACGCTTTGTGACGCCCCTGCCTTCTAACAGTGTTTCGCTCACACCTTGAACCTCTGTATGTTGCTCTTAAGGATAACCCCCAAAGACCCCCACCCGCGGCTTTTCACTTCTTGAGAGACGGCCATCAGGCCACGCGGGAGGAATAAAACGACCAACACGATGATGATTCCCAGAAACACGCTGTGAAATTCCGTGAACGCTCCCCAGAGGTAATCCGCCAGGTATTCCATCATCACCGCGCCCACGATCGGACCCATTACCGTCCCCACCCCGCCGAGCATCGACATCACGATCGCCTTGATGGAGAACATGATGTCGAACACATCGATGGGTTCTAAAAATGCGGCGCGGTAGGCGTACACGCCGCCGCCCATCGCGGGGAAAATGGATGAAAGAACGAAGGCGATGATCTTGTATTTCGTCGTATCCACACCCGTCATGGAGGCCGCGTCTTCATTCTCCCGAATCGCGACAAGTCCATAACCCAGGCGGTGACGCGTAACAAAGTACTGCGTCAAGACTGCGAGCACGGCCACCCCGAGCATGGAGAAATAGAAAAAGCGCGTGAAATAGTCCGGACCCCCTATAATCTGGGGGAGATTGATCCCGTCTCCCCCGCCGGTGATGCGAAGGTTGTCCGCCAGTTCCCGAAAAAATTCCGCGACGCCGAAGGTGGCGATGGCGAAGTAGTGGCCTCTCAGCCGCAATATCGGAATCCCCAGGATGAGCGCCACGAGAGCGCCGAAGCAGGCGCCTATTCCCAAAGTGATGAAAAAATTAAACCCTGCGTTCATGAGGATGGCCGTCGTGTAGGCCCCCAGCCCGAAAAAGGCGGCCGGCGCGAACGAGGGATAGCCAGTCAATCCGCCGATGAAATTCCAGCTCGTCGCCAGTATGGCCACCATCAGAATGTCCATCCACTTTCGGATATCATCGTTTTCCACGAAAGAGGGCAGCAACACGAGGGCGAGCACACCCGCTCCCATGATGAACCACTGGACGTTGGACCAAGGCCTGAACATGCTATTCAAAACCCTTTCTGCCCATCAGGCCCGACGGCCTGATGAAAAGCACCAGAATCAAAAGCATATACCCGATGGCGTTTTGCAGCCCCGGTCCGAAATACAGGGCCCCGAAGTTTTCGGCGAGTCCCAGTATCAGCCCCCCGGCAAGCGCTCCCGTGATGTTCCCGAGGCCTCCGATGGTGCAGATGATGAAGGATTTCGAGAGGAATTCCACATCACTCACCGGGGAGATGGCGAAACCCACGCTCACGAGGGAACCCGCCGTGGCGGCGACGGCCGCGCCGATTCCATATGTGATGGCGTATATTTTTCCGATGTCGACGCCCATCAACTGGGCGGAGTCCAAATCCATCCGCGTCGCGCGTATGGCCCGACCCGTGCGTGTACGCCCCATGAACCAAAAGAGAATACTGGTGAGAACGACGCCCAGCACGAATATGGAAATCCGGACGAATGGCACCGCAAGACCCATAAAGGGAATGGAGAAACCCGCATATGAGGGCTGAACCGACCTGAAATCGCCGGTGAAGAAATATATCGCCAGCCGCACGACGATTAACTGAAGACCGAAGGTGAGAATCAAGGACATGAACATGGGCGCGCGCACGATTTTGTTGATCAATCCGCGCTGAACCACATAGCCGACGCAGAACATGACGATGGCCGAAACGGGAAGGGACAAAAACGGGTCCACGCCGTACAGCCTGAACATCCAGAACGTAACATAGCCGCCCAGCATCAGGAACGTGCCGTGCAAAACGTTCAGGATGTTCATCACGCCCCAGACGAGCGAGAAGCCGACCGCGATACAGGCGTATATGCCGCCCAAGAGAATGCTGTTAATCAGAATTTGGGCATAAAGCATCTGTTCTACCCACGGTTGATGCTAGGTGATGATTTCCCATTCGCTTGAATACCGATCGAGTTGCGCCGCGCTGTATGGGTCCACGTGGTGGTCTCGTTCGGGAATCTCGACGTGTTTTTCCTCCCCGCACAAGGCGGTGGTGAAATAGCGCTGTCCCGTATCGTTGATGTTCGTGACGATGTTCAGCAGTTCCGGGTGCCTGCGGGCCAGCTTGATGGCGGCCATCACGTTGCAGCCCGAGGAGATGCCGCAGAAAATCCCCTCCTCGCGCGCGAGGCGTTGCGCCATTTCGACCGACTCATCCGTCGTCGTCGTCACGATGCCTGAAAGCTGCGACAGGTCGAGCGCCTTGGGCACGAAGCCGTCCCCGATGCCCTCGATGCCGTGCGGCCCCCAGCCCCTCTGGCTCAAAAGCGGACATTCCTGAGGCTCCACCGCATAGAGCCTTACATCCGGGTTGTCCTCGCGCAGGAATTTCCCCACGCCGCTCACCCAGCCGCCCGTTCCCTGCGACGCCACGACGGCGTCGACGCGCCCATCCAACTGCTCGAAAATCTCGGGCCCCGTCGTGAGGTAATGCGCCTCGTTGTTGTCTAAATTGTCGAATTGCGCGGGAACCCAGTATTTCCCGGGCGAAACCGAGCGTATTTCTTCGAGTTTCTCAAGCGCCAAGTCGACGTCGCTCTCCCCTCCCGGCGTAAACACCAAATCGGCCCCATAGGCGCGCATGAGCTTTTTGCGCTCATCGCTCATGCCCTCGGGCATGACCACGATGCAGGAGTAGCCCTTGACCGCGGATACGAACGAACAGGCGATGCCTGCGTTGCCGGTGGAGCATTCGAGCACCGTCATGCCCGCCGTCAGATCGCCGCGCTCCTCCGCTTTCAAGAGCATGTTGAAGTAGATGCGATCCTTGAGGCTCCCAGACGGCGAGTACCACTCCAGCTTCGCGTAGACCTCGGGCTGAACATCCGCCACCACCTTGTTCAAACGCACCAGGGGCGTCCCGCCGATGGCGTCGAAAATATTTTCCGAATAGCGTCTGTAAGAATCCCAGGCTCTTCTCTGAATGCCCATTCCTTGCGCCTTAAAAAGGAGGGGAAAAACTCATTCGATAATCTCCCATGAGGCCCTGAACTTTTGAAGCATCATCTCCCTGTCCCCTTCGACGACGTCTTTGAGCGCCGCCTCCATGCCCGACTCGTCATGGCAAAGAGGGGTGGAAAAATAGCGCTGCCCCGAGTCCCCGAAAATGGTGACGATTCGACCGGCTTCGGGGTAGAAGCGCGCGAATTTCATCGCCGCAGCCAGATTGCAGCCCGAGGATATCCCGCAGAAAAGACCTTCTTCGCGTGAGGCGCGCCTCGCCATGCGAAGCGATTCTTCCGTCGAGACGGTGATGATGCCGTCGATGATGGACAAATCCAGAATGTTGGGAATCAGACCATCGCCGATTCCCGCAATGCCGTGCCCGCAGCATACCCCCTCGCTGATCAAGGGCGATTCCGTCGGCTCCACACCGTAGATTTTGAGCTTCGGGTTCTTTTCCCTTAAAAACCATCCCACGCCCGTGAGCCAGCCGCCCGTGCCCACCGCAGCGACGAGCGCATCCACACGGCCACCCAGTTGCTCCCAGATTTCAGGACCCGAGGTAGTATAGTGCGTATCCACGTTGTCCATGTTCTCGAATTCGGCTGGGACCCAGTATTTTTCGGGATCGCTCGCGGCTATCTCCTTCATGCGCTCGAGCGCGACGTCCACGTCGCTCTCTCCGCCCGGCGTCGTAATGAGCTCCGCCCCAAAGGCGCGAATCATTTTTTTACGCTCAGGACTCATCAACTCCGGCATGACGATGATGCACGCATACCCCTTGACCGCAGCCGCCGCCGCGCAGGCGATGCCCGCATTGCCGGATGAACATTCCAGAATCACCTTGCCGGGCGTCAACTCCCCACGCGCTTCGGCGCGGGAGATCATCTGTTCATAAATGCGATCCTTCAAGCTGCCCGTGGGGGAAAACCATTCGATTTTGGCGAAAATATCCGGGCCAAGACCCCGTGCGACGCGTCCGAGTTTCACCAGCGGTGTGAAGCCCACGGCGTCGAAGATAGTCTCCGAAACCGAGGACAAACTATCCCACGCTCGCGATGTCGCCTGCATGTCTCTACTCCCGTGTGGCGGCGTATGACTCCCTCAGCCTAACTCGCTCTCAGACGAGGGATGATTTCTTTCGCCACGATTTCAACTTGTTCCATCTCGTATTTGTAGGGAACGAAAATGAGCCGGTTCACCCCGGTGTCGATATGGGCTTGTAGCTGCGCCACGCATTCATCGACATTCCCCATAACGGCGCTCTTGGCCGTGGATTCACTCCAGGAGGCGTAATCCCACTCGGTGTGAAGCCATTCGTTCATCGGCCCCTCGATTTCAGCGCGCGAATCGCCCACCATGATGGGAAGCTGGTTCGTGCTCTCAAGCTCGGCTGGGTCGCGCCCCGCCTCCTCCGCAAAGCGGCATACCTTCTCCCAGGACTGCGTAAAGCTCTCCGGCGTATAAAAATACGTGAGCCAGCCATCGCCCTTTGTGCCTGCGCGCTTGAGTACGCGGTCGACGTAGCCCCCGATGAGAATGCTCGGCCTCGGGCTTTGCACGGGTTTTGGGAACATGACGGAATTTCTGAGATTGTACTGCCCATATTCCGCGCGCACCATATCCTCGGTCCAAAGCCTTGTGATGATTTCGATATTCTGATCCATGATGTTGCCGCGTTTTTCGAAAGGAACGCCCACGGCATCGAATTCGCGCTTATACCAACCCGACGCCATACCGACGATGAGGCGGCCGTTCGATATCTGGTCGATGCTCGAAAGCTGCTTCGCCAGCACGAGCGGATTCCGGAGCGGCAAGACGAGCACGCCCGTGCCGAGTTTGATTCTGCTCGTCCGCGCGGCCACCGCCGTCAGCAGCGTCAACGACTCGATGATGGGGAAGTGCGGCTCCACGCCCAGCAGAATATGATCCCACACCCAGAGGGACTCGAAACCCAACTCCTCCATGGCGACGCCATATTCGATGAGCGCCGCCGGATCGGGGAGTTCGGGATAAGCGGTGAAATTCCGCATGGCGATTCCGTATTTGACGTCTTTTCCTGACATGTAGATTTCCTCGCTTTATTCCGCTCCGCACCAATCCAGGATGGAGAGCGCCAGTGTCTTCGTCGCGTCGATCACGTCCTCCACAGCCACCCATTCGTTGTTCGCGTGCATCTGGGTGGTGGGGCCCGGGCCGAAAATGACCGTCGGGATTCCGAAGCCGTTCAAAAAGCGCGTATCGGCCGCTCCCTGTCGCCCGGATATTTCCGGCGTCTTGCCCGATATTTCCTGATAGGCGTTCGCCACCGTCTTTACGATTGCGTGTTCGGCGTCCACTGCGGCCGATTCGGCGTAATACCCCACGAAACGAACCTCCGGCGGATGATCCTTCATCCACGGATCTTCCTCCGCCGCCTGCGCCACCTGATCGACCAGGCTCTGCTTGGCCGCGTCGTGATCCTCGCCGGGCACGGTGGCGAGACTCCCCTTGAGCACGCAGGTATCCGGGAAAGCGCTCGGGAAACTCCCGGCCTCCATGGAGCCGACCATGCAGGGAATCGCATCGATGATTTTGGGATACAGCGGATGGGATACCGTTTCGAGCCGTTTTTTCTCGAGTTCCGCCACCGCCTGAACGATCTTGTAGCCCAGGTCGATGGCGTTCACGCCCTGATACCTTCGCTGGATGCCCGCCGCCTTTCCGCGCACGAGTATCTCGAACCAGATTCTTCCGATGCAGCCGGGCTGGACGGCGTTTCCGCTCGTCTCGCAGCATATCCCCGCATCCGCCGTATAGCCCCGCAAAATGGTGTCGAGCGTACCGTGGCCGCTCAACTCCTCATCCACCACGAAATCGAGAATAACATCGCCCCTGGGCTTAAGACCCGCCGCCATGAAGCATTTGGCGGCCATCATGATGGCCGCCACGCCGCTTTTCATGTCCGAAGCGCCGCGCCCGTACAGACGGCCATCCTCGATATCCGCGGAAAGCGGCCCATGCTCCCAGGCGTCGTCCGGGCCGTTGGGAACGGTGTCGGTGTGGCCGTTCAGCAGGAGCGACTTGCCTCCGCCCGAACCCTTGATCACGGCGACCACGTTCGGCCTCCCCTCATAGCCCCTGGTGACGGGCACGTATTCGGGGTGTTTCTTGAGCTCCTCCCAGTCCGATTCCCAGACGTCCACCTCGATATCCATCTCGCGCACGAAGTCCGCGATATAATTTTGAATCTCTTGCTCATCCCCCGTCACGCTCGGTATCTGGACGAGCTTGGCGAGCAGGGCGATGATCTCATCCCGATGGGCGTCGACCTGGGTCAGAATTTTTTCTCTGTTCTCAGCACTCATGGCGACTCCATGTGTTCATGCGGTGTAGATCTTCTCCGGGTCCAGATGGCGAAGCGCGGCCAACTCCTCCGCCGTGGGCGGCTCCGTGGTCGAAACGGAGGAGCCGATGAGGAGTTCAAAACCCGTATTCTCCTGCACCAACTCGGGCGTGACGCCCGGGTGTAAGGCCTCGACGCGCATCCGGCCCGTCTCATCGTCAAAATCCAGAATCGCCAGGTCGGTGACCACACGGTACATGCCGCCGGCTATCAAACCCGAGTCGCGTCTCGAGGTTCCGCCTCTGACGTAGCCGGGACTGGTGATGAAATCCACGTTTTCCACGAAACGGCGCTTTTCCTGCGGCATCGCCACGATCATCCTGGTGAGACTCGATATGTCGTTTCCCCCACCCGTGCCGGGCAGCCGCACGGACGGATCATCGGCACTTCCGATAAAAGAACTGTTCAGGTTTCCGTACTGATCGATCTGGGCGCCCCCCATGAAACCCACGTCCACGTAGCCGCGCTGGAGCAGGAGCAACACATCCGTGATGCTCACCAGCATGTTCGCCTTGCGCGTACAGCGCTGCTCGTTCGTGGTGGGCGGAAGCTGGCCGGGCACGACGTGCGGGCCGATGGTGCCGCCCTCGAAAAGAATCGTCACGCCCGGGGCATGGAGGCGCTGGGCCAGCGTGGCGGCCAACAGAGGAATCCCCACGCCCGCGAAAACAACCTGCCCCTCCTCCAGCGCGCGCGCGCTCATAACGCATAAAAGCTCCGACGCCGTGAAGTCTTTCGTCTCAGTCGTCATAAATGCTCCTCCCCCTGCGGGCCGCATCCAAGAGCTTCTCCAGACCGATGAGATTCAAATACTCCGTCCAACTCTTCGGCGCGTAGAAGTACTCGTCCAGATACGCCTTCACGCCGTCCATCGGCTCTTTCCTCGTGAGTTCCGCATAATAGTCCATATGGGAAAACAAAGGCTCATAGACGCCGAAGCATTCATGCGGCGCGCAGCCATAGGGCGCCTCCACCACGGCATCGACGGTGAAAAAAGGAATTTTCGTCTGATCGGGCGCTCTGCGAATCTGATCGTTCGAGATGATGCGCTCGGTGGTGATGATCACCCGGTTCGCCGCCATGGCCATGTCGACGTCCATGAACGTCAAGCCGTCCAGTTGCGCGTTCCCGAACGGGTCGCATCGCTGGGCGTGAATCAGCGCGACATCGGGATTCAAGGCCGGGACCAGGAGGATTTTCTCGCCCGTGAAGGGACACGTCATTTCCTCCAGATTATCAAGTCGGCCCGCCACGTCCGAGCCCATCATGGAGCGCATCGGCATAAAAGGAACGCCCATGGCGCCCGCCCTGTAGCGTAGGCCGATGGACATGTGGCTCCATTCCTCGAAACGCGCCAGTTTATTTTCGGTGAAATGCCGCATCACGCGCGAAACGCCCCACACGATTCCCTGGCTGAACCAACTCGTGAGGATGTGATTCCCGATGCCGGAGGCGAAGATGAGGTCGCCCTCGGTGGAGACGATGCTCCTTGAGAAGGAAAGATTCTTCTTCCTCGCGCGTATGAGCGCCCATATCATGGCGAAGGGTGTTCTCGAAGCCGTGGAACCGCCCAGGCTGACGTGCTCGCCGTCGCCCACGAAGTCGCAAGCCTCCTCGAGCGTCATCACCTTGTCTCTCAAGCTGCGATCCCGCGACTGGGTTTTCTCCCTGAGCGAAAGATAGTCTTGCGTCACGTTTTTCTCCATCATACGGAAGGCGAGGATTCCCCTTTCGGGGAGGCCCGGAAATCCCCACCCTGATCGCTGAAAAAAGTATTTGCCCCCCATAGAGTAAACGCAAGCCTCTGGATTCACAACGGGAAAAATTCGAATCAAACCCATTGAATAATTTAATGAATTTTGAGTATACTTTTCCGGTGCCCCGGAGCGTTGGCTTCGTTTTGTTGCGTTTTCAGGGTAATTTAGAGAATTTGGGAGCCGAAACGCCGCCTCCGTATCATCAAAATACACAATGAGATGAGGGATACACGCAAACGGTTTCGCGAGGCTTTCATGTTGAATCTACGGCAACTCGAATACTTCTACTATGTAGCGAAACATGGGGGCTTCACCCATGCGGCGAGACAACTGACCTTCCCCATCCAGCAGCCCGCTCTCAGCATCCGGGTGAAGGCGCTCGAAGAAGACCTTAAAGTGAAGCTCTACCAGATCGTCGGCCGCAAGTTTCAACTGACGCCGAGCGGTGAGTATCTCTTCGGCGCCGTAAAACCTTTTTTTGAATCCCTCGACACGCTCGAGCGGCACCTGCGCGGAGAGACGCACGGGCGGCTCATCGTGGCGGAGGCTGCGCCCATGTTGATCCTGAAGGGCCACAGGGCCGCGCTCCTCCAGTTTCGCGAACGCTACCCGGATGTCCAGGTATCCGTGCTGGAGCGAAACTGGACGAATCTGCTGGAACATGTTTCAGAAGGATCGGTCGATTTCGCCTTCGGCTCGGCGCCCGAGGCGCGGGGGAATTTCTCCTTCGAAGAGTGGACGGAAACGGACTATCTCCTCTTTTATCCCGAGGGGCACGTCGTCGCGAAAGGGGAGAAAACCACTCTCGAAATGGTTGCGGCGCATCCCCTCATCCTTCTCGAACGCGGGACGGCGGACCGCCAGCACATCGAGCACACCTTCGAGGAGGAGAACCTGCCGATCAACGTCGTATTCGAGACGTCCTCCTACACCCTGATCAACGAAGCCGTCCTGACCGGAGCCGGAATCGCTATCGTCAACGCACTCTGGCCCCGGCCTGAAACCAGAAGCGGGTGGCGCACCATCAGCATATCCCATCTTTTCGGGAAAAAACGCATTGGCCTGTTCCGTCGAAACGACATCTATCTCCCCCCCTACGCCAACGATTATCTCACCATGCTGAGAGAAACCTTGATGACGCAAGAAATGTGACGCGCTTCCTCCATGCGCACTTTTGACGCTCACTCCCCCATTTGCCATGATACGCGCATGAATGCCCACGACTTAAAAAGCTGGCTTGCGCATCTTGAGGCGGGGGGATTGGTCAAGCGAATATCGCGCGGCGTTTCCCTGCGCTATGAAGTCGCCGCCCTTTCACAAAAAGCGGACGGTGAAACCGCCCTCCTGTTCGAGCAAACCGACGGCGCGCCGATGCCCGTCATCGCCAACATCGCGTGTAAGAGAGAATGGTATGCCGACGCCATGGGAGTAGCGCCCGGGGAATTGCTTCGTGAAGTTCAACGAAGACAGGAAATCAAGATCAAGCCCAACGTGGTTTCCGAAGCGCCATTTCTCCACAAGGTCATCACGAAAGAAATCGACGTTCAGAAAATTCTCCCCCTGCCCACCTACCACGAACTCGACGGCGGCCCCTATATTTCCGCCGGCGTCTTCGTCGCGCAGGACCCCGATTCCGGGGCCGGCAACGTCTCGATTCACAGGATGCACGCCCTGGAGCCCGACCTTTTCGGCCTGCTCGTCCTGCCGCGCCACCTGAAGGGGATGATTAGGCGCGCCGCCGAACGTGGAGAACCCCTTAAAGCGGCCGTCTGCGTGGGACTCGATCCCTTGCTTCTGATGGCGAGCCAGCTCGTGCTCGCCCCCGGGGAGGACGAACTGGAAACGGCAGGCGGCCTGAAGGGCCGCGCCGTGGACGTCGCCCCCGCACCCTGGTCGGGAATTCTCGTGCCCGCGGGCGCAGAAATCGTGATCGAGGGGGAAATTCCGCCGGACGAGCGCAGGCGTGAAGGTCCTTTCGGCGAGTTTCCGCGCTACTACAGCCCGGCGGCGGAGCGCGAAGTGTTCCGGGTGAAATCCATCGCCATGCGCGAGGAGCCCGTTTTTTATTCCATCGTGGCGGCGGGCTACGATCATCTGCTGATGGGCGCCGTGCCGAGGGAGGCAGGACTTCTGCGAGACCTCCGGAAAGCGGTCCCGGCCGTCACCGACGTCGTACTCCCCCTCTCCGGCGCAGGCCGCTTTCATTGCGTGGTCCAGATACGGAAAACCAACGAGGGGGAATCGAAAAGCGCCCTCATGGCGGCGCTCGCCGCGCATTACGACGTCAAGCACGCCATCTGCGTGGATCACGATATCGACATCCACAACCCGGCGCAGGTCGATTGGGCGTTGGCGACGCGCTTTCAGGCGGACAAGGATTTGTTCACCGTTCCCGGCGCATGGGGCAGCCGCCTCGACCCCTCCGCCGAGGGCGGCGTCACGGCGAAGATGGGCCTGGACGCCACGGCCCCCCTGGGCGGGTTGGACGGCCATTTCCGCTCTCTCAAGATTCCGGGAGCCGAAGAAGCGGAATTTTAGACACCTCCACGAAATCCCTACCGCATAAACCTGCCAATTTTCAAAGATATAAATCTTCAGACCGCGATGGATCGCGAAATCGGGAATGATGCAAGCAGGCACGGGGACTTGTCCATACGGCATCAATCTTGATCGATGAGGGAGGGGGGTTGGGTTTCTTGTAGTGGCGGTCCCTCCTCGGGACCGCCCCACAGACCTGTGTGTCCGCCCACAGGAGGAGAGGTTGGTTCGTCATTCCGGCGCATGCCGGAATCCAGGCGGAGGAGAGAGGAGATATTGCGGACTTCCATTCTTTTTCTTTTTTCTGATGGGGTCGGCATGACCGAAAAAACAAAAGACGAAAAGGCAAATTCCTGGATTCCGGCATACGCCGGAATGACGGCAAAAACAAAGGCGGGTGGACACGCAGATCTTTGGGGCAGCCCTGATGAGGGGCTGCCGCTGCGGATTCATTTTAATTTATGGGGGCAGGGTTTTGGTATGGCGGTTCGCGAATGGTGGGGCAGCCCCCCCCTGGGTGACCTGCCTTGTTTCTCCCTTGCCGGATGGACGGTGGGGTCGGAGAGAAACCGCGTTATCCCAAATTCAGGTGCGGCAGCACCTCATGGGTGAAGCGCTCCAGTTGACCCATCTGATCCTTGTGCGTGAAGCGCAAGGAGATGTGCTCGGCTCCCGCTTCGATGAACGCGTTGATGCGCTCTATCAGGTCTTCGGCGGGGCCATACGTTCCCCACTTCTCAATGGAATCGCCCCAAAAGGGGGTGTAGTAGTAATCGAGCAGGAACGCCTCGCCGTTTTTCATGGCCGATTCCTTGTCGTCGTCGATGCAGGTGGTCATGTACCACGCGGGCGTGCCGGGGTCGCGCTTATTCTCATCGGCGAGCCGGACGATCTTTCCCCAGGTTTCGCGGAACTCCTCGGGCGTCACGCGGTTGGGGAACCACCCATCCCCATACTTCGCCACCCGCCGCCATGCGGTGTCCACTGAGGCTGAGGCGATCCACATGGGCACGGTTTTCTGGATGGGCTTGTGCGCCAGCGTCACGTTTTCGACCTGGTAATACCTGCCCAGATAAGTCACGTTCTCCTCCGTCCAGAGCCTTCGCATGAGCGTCATGTGTTCCTGCATGTAGAACATGCGCTTTCGGAACGGAACGCCCAGGGTCTCGAACTCATGCTCGCATTCCTGCGGCTTCGGCGGGCCGATGCCGACGCCGAGAATCACGCGTCCGCCCGAGATGACGTCGAGCGTCGCCACCTGATAGGCGAGAAAAACGGGGTCTCTGAGACAAGGCAGAAAAACGGCGGTGCCGAGCTTTACGCGCTTTGTTCTCACGGCGACGGCGGAGAGCACGCTGAGCGCCTCGAGCCTAGGCTTGGCCAGAACCGAATCACCCACGAAAACCGAGTCGTAGCCGAGTTCCTCGGCACGCACGGCCAAGTCGATGATGGGGCCCACTTCCGGCGCGCCTGCGTTCCAGAGCAACACCCCGCGCGTGGGGAGAAGCACGCCGAGTTTCACTTTTCTCTCGCTCATCCAGATATCTACAGGCGAATGCCCGCGCTCTCCAATATGCCGCGCACGCGCTCTCGCTGCGCGTCGGGAATGTGGAGTCGTTCCGCGAAATCACGTCCGGCGGGCTTGGTGGCGTCGATGCCCACTTTCGTCAGGGTGTGGTCCTCTGGGTCCGAGGTCGGGTCCAGAATGGCGCCCATCGCCCCGTGGATGAAGTTGATGTCCTTATCCGCCCGCGTTCTCGTGATGACCGCCCAGGCGACGTCGGAGAGATTGAAGATGTCCACGTCCTCATCGACCACGACCACGCACTTGCAATAAAACTCGGTTCCCAGCGCCGCCATGATGGCCTGCTGCGGCTGGCCCTCGGCCGTTTTTTTCATCTGGACGATGGCCAGAAGCGCGCCGGCCGTATTCGAGGGAACGTGCACGGCCGATACCCCCGGCAGGTTGCGTTTGAGCGTGTTCAGGATTTCCGCTTCACGGCTTACGCAGGAGATGAGTATATGATCCGCCGACATGCCCGAGGCCACGCTGTGGAGCATCGCGTCGCCCCGCATCTGTACGCGCTTCACGACGAACACGTTCTGCGTGCTGCGGTAGGACGCATAGCCGGTGAACTCGCCGAAGGGGCCTTCTGGTTCGCGCACCTCGGCCAGAATCTCCCCTTCCAGAACGATTTCCGCCCCCTCGGGCGCTTCCAGGTCCGCCGTGCCGCACTTGGCGACGCGATACGGCTCGCCGAACAAGGCGCCGATAACCTCGTATTTCCGCACACCCGGCGGGTAGTGATACGCCATCGAACCCATGTAGTGAACCGGATGAACGCCGATGACGACGGCCGCGGGCAGGGGCTCTCCCGCGTCTTCGGCTTTTTTGTGGAAATGGTACATCCGCCGCCTCGAGTGCAGGGAGACGCCGAGCCTGTTCTTGCCCTTGAGCTGCAAGCGGTGAAAACCCGTGGTGTCGACACCCGTCTCGGGGTCTCGCGCCACGATCTGGCCCGCCGTGATGTAGGGGGCCGCATCCACGGGAAAATGGAAGGGAATGGGCAGTTTGCTCAGGTCCACCTCGTCTTCTTCGAGCACGACTTCGCGCCAGGGAGCGTCGTCCACCACCTCCACGGGCCGGTAATTCTGGCAGCGATCCTTGTACGCCGTCGGCAATTCGCCCGGCTCCACGTCGAGACACGCCGCCAGGAGTTTCCGGTTGGCCGCGATGTTGGTGACGACCGAACCCTCGAAACCCTCCACGCGCTCGAAGATGATGACGGGGTATCTGCCCGCGCGCTCGAATTCGAATACCGCCGCCGTAATGTCTTCCCTGCCGACGGGCTCCTTGATGCGCACCAGTTCTTCGGGGTGGTTCTTCTCCACCATCTCCAGGAAGCCGCGCAGGCTTTGGTCGGCCATATTGCGCCTCTTCACTCGGCCCAGGAACCGCGATCCGTATAGGGATTCTCGAGGGGCGGCAGGGGGGGAGCGCCGTCGCGGGGCGGCTCCTCGTCCCAGAATTCAATCGCGATGACGCGGGCGGGCGCGCCTTCGGTGTCCTTGAGCTTCACCGCGCCCGTCACCAGCAGGACGCGCTCTTTCTGGATGGCGCCCATGTTCGTGCACCACTCTATGAGGCATATCCCGCGCTCCAGGAACTTGATGTGGTTGGGGCTCCAGTTCGGAGCGGGCCATTTGCGTTCCTCAGGCGGATAAAGCGGCGAGTCGCACGTCATGAAATCCTGGACGAGCGCCTTGATTCCCTTCTCGATGAGCCAATCTGCCGCGTCGGTCGAGAGATAGACCATGTGCTCCCAGAAATCGCGCGAGCCCCACATGCGGTCGGTCCATTCCGTGCTGACGATGGCGATGTCGCCGGGGCGCACTTCCACGCCCGTGGCTTCCAAATCCTCGGCCGTCACGGTCTCGGAATTGCCCTTGCCCGGCACCTTGAGCACGCAGGCGTCGCCGCATACGTGATCGAGCGGCAACTCGTCGTTCTTCAGCCCATCGTGAAAAAAGTGATAGGGCGCGTCGTAGTGCGTGTAGCTCTGCGTGGTGGTGGTGAAGCCGAAATTGCAGATGTGGTCCACGTCCAGCGTCGCTATAGGGGTGATGGTCGTGCCCGGAGCCGGTTTGTCGTAAATCTCATCGCGCGGAAACTGAACGTAGGTATCCTCCGGGTCGACGGTAAGCGTGAGATCGACGAAGCGGTACGGCATGGCTTTCCCCCTGTTGGAGCAACCGGATTCTGGAATAGAAGGCTCCCGCCGCCCATCAAAAACGGACGGCGGGAGTCAAACTTTAATTCATGAACTGATACCGGTTCTGGTTCCTTGCTTTTCGCTCGGCGGAATACTGTTTCCCGCCGTTTGAATCACAAACTAATTCCAGCCCTTCTCCTTGCAGTAGCGGGCCGCGCCATCGTGAAACGGTATGCCCATTTGCGATTCTTTGCAGCCGGTTTTCGCCGGGTCGAAGCCTCTGAGACCCTTATGCCCCGCCCGCAGGTCTTTCACGTTGTCGAGCAGCGCCTTCACGATATTGTACGCATCGTCGTTGCTCAGGGCGGTGGAGGCGAGGACCGCGGTGGTGAATCCGAACGTGTTCTTGGGCTTCTTCTGTCCCGGGAAGGTGTTGGCCGGCATGGTCGCTTTCAGGAAGCCGATGCCCAAAAGCTTGTTGCGGAACTCATCGGCTATTCCTAAAAATTTCAGCTTCTTCTGAATCGCGATCGAAGTGAGCGCCGGGTGGCCCGCGTTCACGGTGTGGCTCAGCATGTCGGCCTGACCGTCCTTCATCCGGCTCTTGATCGCGCCGAAGCCGGTGTGCGTGGCCGACCCGCCCATCTTCTTGATACCCTCATAGGTGATGCCGTGCGCTCCGAGCATGGCGCGCGTGGCCCACTGGCCCAGGCCGCCGCGCGGAACCGTCACGTAGTTCACGGGCACTTTCTTGAGGTCCAGGATGCCGTTCACCTTCGGGTTCGTGGTGACGATGCCCAGGTAGTACTGGTCCAGGCCCCCGATCAGCCCCCGCAGGTTCGTGTAGGGCTTCTTGTAGGCCACCTTGCCCTGATACGCCCAAGCCGCCGCCACGCTGAAGGTGAGCCCCATGTTGAACTTGCCGGTGCCGACGAGCTTGGGGTTGCCCACGCCGCCGCCTTTGGAGAGGGCGTCTATCTGAACGCCCACTTTCGCGTTGTTCACGATGTTCGCCATGGTGGCCGAGTACACGTGCCAGCCGCTGCCTTTTTTCCAACTGCCCATCGTGAGGCGGCCGGCCGCCTCGGCCTGAACGGCCAGGAAGGCGCCGATAGCCATCGCGAGAACAAAAACCATTTTCCAGGATGTGCGCTTCATGTCGAAAACTCCTCTGTTGGAAATAACACGAATATGCTTCCGTCAATGATGCGTTTTCACTAAGAAACCGGACCCGCCGACTCCACAGCGACGGCGCTTTTCTTCGCGCGCACCAGATGGCGCCAGAAAACAATGCCCAGCAAAACGGATCCGATGAGGTCCGTAAACTTCTCGGGAACGATCAGCCCCAGGCAACAGATAAGGAAAACCACCCGCTCCCAAGCCGCCAGGGGGAGCGATATGTGCCCGGTGATCGCCGCCGCCAGGGCCGCCACACCGATGATGCAGGTGATCGATACCCAGAGCGTCTCACCGAGCGGACCGATGAACAGCATGGAGGGATTATATACGAACGCGAAGGGAATGAGAAATCCCGCCAAAGAGAGCTGAAACGCCTTCCAGCCCGTAGCGGTCAGGTCCGAATTGGCCACGCCCGAGGCGACGTAGGCCGACAAGGCTACCGGCGGCGTCAGCATCGAGAGAATGGCGAAATAGTAGATGAACATATGCGCCGCCAGAACGGGAAGCCCGAGTTTGAAGAGCGCGGGGCCCAAAAGCGTGCCCGCCATGATGTAGGCGGCGGCCGTAGGCATCCCCATCCCCATGATGACGCAGCCGATGAGCGTCAGAACCAGTGCGGGCAGAATCATGCCGCCCGAGATGTTGACGATGAGACCCGAGAATTTGAGTCCGAGTCCCGTATCGTCCACCACGCCGACCACGACGCCCGCGATCGCGCAGGGAACCGCGACGGGGACCGTCATGCGCCCGGCCTTCTCGAGCGCTTCGATTATCTTCTCGGGCCCCATGCGAGTCGCCTTACGCACCCAGCTGAGCACCACCACGCCGATGGCCGCCGAGGTGGCTGACCACATCAAAGTGAAACCGGCGATCATGTAGCCCAAGAGCAGGATGATCGGCAAGAGCAGAAGACCGCGCTCCAAGATGATGCTCTTGAGTACGGGCATCTCGTCTTTGCTCAGGCCCTTTAAGCTCAGTTTTTTCGCCTCGAGGTCGACCATGAAGAACAACGAGACGTAGTAGATGATGGCCGGAATGGCCGCCGCGCCCGCCACCCTCAGGTACGGGGTGCCCGTCATATCGGCCAGAATGAAAGCCCCCGCCCCCATGATGGGCGGCATGAGCTGCCCGCCCGTTGAGGCCACCGCTTCCACCGCGCCGGCGTAATGGGGGGCGAAGCCGAGGCGCTTCATCAGCGGGATGGTGAAGATGCCGGTTCCCACGACGTTCGCCGTCGCGCTGCCGCTGATGGTTCCCATGAGGCTGCTGCTCACGATCGCCGCCTTGGCCGGACCGCCCCGGAACGAACCGGTGAGCCGGATGGCCAAGTCGATGAACATCCGTCCGCCGCCCGAGACCTCGAGCGCAGCCGAGAAGAACACGAAATAGAACACCACCTCCACGCTCACGCCCAGCGGAACGCCCAGCAGGCCCTCGATGCCCAGGATCTGGAACTCGATAAACTCGGGCAACTCGATGAGGCGGTGCCCCAGGGGGCCCGGAATAAAATGACCCAGGAAATTATAAGCCAGCGCCACGACGGCCACCGAGGTGACGCCCCAGCCGAGATAACGCCGCGAGGCCTCTACGGTCAGGAGGATATAAATAAGGCCCAGGTAGATGTAGCGCACGGGAACGTAATCCACGTCGCGGATGCGCTCGTTCAGGAAATTCCACTCAAACAGATAGAGCAGCGCGATACACATGGCGATGACGGTCAGGACGTAATCGACCACGCCGACGCGGCCTTCCTTGCGGAACGGTTTGGTGAGAAAGACGATGCCCAGCGCGAAGCTCAGATGAAGCGGTCTCGAGGTAAAGACGTGAAGCATCCCGAAAAAGGCCCAGTAAAGCTGGATGACCGACCAGACGATGGCCAGCATGGCGATCGGGTTCAGGAACCGCTTCATGGAAATCCCGTCCCTTTGGTGAGGCGTTTTCGCGAACAAAAGCCAGACGCATTCAAAAGCGTCTCACACGAAAAATACCAGCGCATCACGAGCGCATGGATATCGATTCTTACTTATCGGGCGATTTCATCCCTTGCCATACGGCGCCTAACTCACTCCGCCCACGGGCGCGTGGTGGTTTTCGTGAGGAGCTCGCATCCATCGTCCTTCACGAGCACCATCTGCTCGATGTTCGTGCCCCCCACCTCGGGCAGCACGAACTGGGGCTCCACGCAGAGCACCATGTTCCGCTCCAGTACCATCGCGTTGTCCGGCCTGATGATGGGCGCTTCCACGGTTTCCAAGCCGATGCCGTGCCCCGCCATGGGAAATAGATACTGCCCCGCCCCGTTCGCGTTATCGTCCAGGAATCGACTCGCCGCCGCATGAACATCCGAAGCCCTGGCGCCCGCTTGAGCTGCGCCCATCGCCGCTTCTGAGGTTGCGACGGTCAACTCCAGCATCTCCTCCACGCCCTTATCGAGCGTCTTGCCGGGAACCACGGCGGTGCGGTTGACGTCGAATCCATAGCCTTCCACCGCGCCCACGTAGTCGAAGCGAATCAGGTCGCCCGCCTCCAGTTTTCTCTGCGTCGCCTGCGGCCAGCGCGAACCCCAGCTCGCCCACGGGCCGCTGTGAACGCGGACGTAGCGCACGAAATCCGCACCCGCGCGCATTCCCGCCGCGTGGCCCTCGGCGCACAGATCGCTCTCGCTCATGCCGGGGCGGATCGCCTCGAAAATGGCGGCGTAGCCCGCCTCGACGATCTCCGCCGCGCGCTTGAGATAGGCGACCTCGGTTTCACTCTTCCTCGCGCGGAGTTGCTCCACCAGGGCGTTCGCGTTCGAGAATTGCGCATCGGGCAACGCCGTGGTCAAGTCGATGTACATCGTGGCCGGCATGATGTCCTCTCCGGCGATACCCACCCGCGCGCTAGCGGCACCCAGGCGCTTTAATTGATTGACCAGGCCCGCGGAAATGTTCGCCTCCACCTGGACTTTTTCGACGTGCACCATTTCGCGGCGATAGTTCCGGTGGTCCACGAAGAGCAGCGGCTCTTCTTCGAGCGGCAAGACGAGCACGCCATGGCCCATGCCGCGAACGGTCTCGCTGAACGCCCCCGGCGGAAACGGCGGAAAGTGGTTGGTGAGGTAGGTCAGACTCCCCATGCGGTCATAAAAAGAACGCCCGATGACGATGAGAACGTCGATCTCCTGCGCGCGCATAAGGTCGCGCGAATCCGAGACCCTCTTCTTGATCTCTTCTTTGGAAGCGCCCGTTCCATTCTCTAAAACCATCTACTTGAACCTCGGCAAAAGTTCCGAGACGAAATTCTCCAGTTGCTCCTCCTGGCTGCCGCCCGCAAAGCGAACGACGAAGACGCGCGCTCCTTCCCCCGCATATTCTCTGAGTTGTTCTTCCACCCGGTCTCCATCTCCGGCGATGACGAGCAGTTGCTTGCGCACCTCATCGAAGGTCTTGTGGTAGTACTTGGAGAGAAATTCTCCGCACTGCGCCTCCGCTTTTTCTCCGTCTGGGTTGACGTTCATCGTGACGTATAGACACTGGAGAATTTTCTGAATCTCATCTGTCCTGCCAAACTCATCCGCATACGCGAGTATCTTCTCCCAGCACTGCCGGTAGAGGTCTGGGGTAATCGAATTCGTTATCCAGCCGTCGGCCAGGCGCGCCACGCGCTTAAGGCCCGAATCCACCAGATTGCTCGAGAGCCAGACCGGGGGGCCGCCGGGGGTTTTGGGCCGAGGTTCGAGCGCCACACCCTCGAAGGAGAAATGTTTGCCCGCGTAATCCGCCCGGGATTCGCGCATGAGCAGCTTGAGTATCTCCACCGTCTCGGAAAACCGGCGCGCGCGCTCGCCCAGCGGAACGCCCATCGTCTCGAACTCGAACTTGAGGTCCGTGCGACCCACGCCCAGGCCGGGGAGAACACGCCCGGGGAACATGCAGTCGAGCGTGCTCATCGATTGGGCGAGCATCACCGGATGCCGAAGGGCCGCGAGCATGACCGCCGTGCCCACCTGAACGCGCTCGGTGGATGCGAGAACCGCCGCCCAGGTCGTGAAGCTCTCCATGCGCGGTTTGGCCAGCACGCTGTCGCCGAGCCACACGGAATCGAGGCCAAGGTTCTCGGCCTTTTTCGCGAGAGAAAATATGGGTTCGGTGTCCGGCGCCTCACCTCCCGCCGCCACGACGACGCCGCGCGTGGGCAGCAGATAGCCGAAATGAAAGTTTCCCGTGTCATTCATGGCGTCGAATCGCTACCTCATCGTTAAAGGAAAGATGCCCTCATCAGGGGGCGAACGAAAATGCCAGATTTTCATACATTAGTAACACTTTTGGCGTCCCCCCGCAAAAACGCGGCCTTACGAAAAACCAATCGGCGGAGTTTCGCCTCACTTGGCGAGGAGCGCGCGGACGCCTGCGTGTGGCGCGATGGCGACCGGTCTGCGACTCCGTATCCCGGACACGGGAATATCTAAAAATATCGATAAAATTAGATAAATTCACGAGGTTTATCGATAAATAACGATAATCTTAAAAATCTGATAAATAAAGAGTTATTGAGATTTTCCTGGGCCATCATGATTGCGCGTCAACGCGACTTCGGAACCACCAAAGTCTTGGGCCGGCGTTCTTCCGCCGTCTTGAAAAGGGAGAATGTCTGGTTCACGAAGTTGACCACTCCCGAAATGTGTTCGAGGTAGGCATCGAGTTCCGGCGTGTGCGCGGCTTCGACCAACTGGACCGGCCGGTCCTGGGGCGTCGTTTCGAACTGGCAATAGAAGAGCGGCTCACCGCGAGAGAGCCGCAACTCCTTTTCGACGTCATGCCATTCAAACGCCCACATCAGGGGTCTCGGCCATACGTCGATCGGAAAGCGGCCGCCGAAAATCGTGCCCGGCCAGGGCTCCGCGCGATAATGCATGAAGGGCGCAATCTGGGACATATAGACCGGCTCGTCCGCAATGAACACATAGGGGAGAGACATCTGGATCGTGGGTCGGTCCGAATAGCGCCATTCCGCCTCGGGCGTGAGATGAAGGAGGGTGCGGAGTTTATTCGAGCGCACCGGAGATCTCTGGCCCAGGAGGTTGCGCAGCGCCGGCTTGCCCTTCTTGTCCCGGGTGAAGGCGAGATGCAGGTCGAAAGGACATTTCACCTCGAAATACCGGCTCTCGAGATTGAGCGTCGCCGGGCACCGCGAAGCCGATTTCGCATGGCGCTTGCTCATCTCCACCGAGCGCACCCGGGCGGGCGCGTCATAGATGACTCCGCCGCGCTCTTCGTTCAGCAACCAGCCGATTTTCACCGGGCCGCGCCCGGGCCTTCACTCGGCAACTCGTGGGTAACGTGACTATCCATGACCCATCCTTATACCGCGAAGATGCGGAGTGTCAACGACTTATGAGCGCACCGGTGGTCTCCAGCGGGCATAAAAGTGCGCACGCCGACGATTCGTCTGGGGCCTTATGCACCTGAGTCCGGCGGTTCTGGAGTGACGCCGATTTCTCCGCGCATCAAGCGGCGGAACGCGGAACGTCGCTGCGCCTCCCGAATGAGGGCGCTTGCTACACGCCTCCAGAGCACATACGCGGCGCCACCGGCACTCCTTTGTTTCCGGCGCGAGAGTTTGCGATCACGTTCGATCTGGGAATCGCTTTGCTCGTCCTCCGAGACGACGGGCGGGTCGATATAGAACACGTTCAGCCCGTTTTCCCAGAAACGAGAGAGCGCCTGGTCGATTTCCCACATCATCTTCGGCGTGTTCTCCAGGAAGTGGCGAGCCGCATCGCGCGTCAGGACGTAGCCTTCACTGCCATAGTCGTGGTAGCGCACGCGGCCGACCCGATGTCCCGTGGTCAAGGCGCTCACCGGAATGAAGGTCTTTTTGCGTGATCGCCGATTCAACTTTACGACGTCGAAGGCGAACGGCCTGCGCTCCAGCGCGTCGAGAACCTCTGGAAGGTCGGCCGACAACACGGCGTCGTCCTCGAAGATTGCCGCAGTTTCCGGACCGTTCTCCACGATTTCCCGCATCACCTGGCGCTGACTCATCCAATTGGCGATGGAGCCATCGGCCTGGGGCCATAGGCCCAGCCGGCGGCGGGTTTCCCTGTCAACCTGGGCATAATGCTCAGGCGCGAGTTCTTGGCCGTCGATGGCGCGGTGAAACGCCACTTCCAGACCCAATGACGCGAATTCCCGCTGCATCCGGTGGCGGCGTTCCTCGGCCCTGGCGAGATTGATGACAAATGATTTCATGATTGGGTCCTCTGGTGTTGGCGAATCTTTTCGGCTATCTACCGGGCAATGCTGAGATATATCCTCCCTTCATATACCGAGCGACTACCGACGGCGACGCCTGCGTACCAGATCGACGATAATGCGCTTAGTGATCAATCGAGGCATTGAACGAGAACTCCTTCGCCCTGGCGAGCAAGGTGTCTTTTCCCAAGGGGGAATCGAGCACGTGTTCCATGGCCGCCGCAAGCTTAGGCGCGTCCCCTACCGGAACAAGTAGCCCGAATCGGCCATTACCGAGAACCTCCGACAAGCCGGAAGGACAATTCGTGCCGACACACGGACTACCGCATGCCTACGGACCCTACATATCCGCCGTCTTGTCTCTTTTCTCATCATAAATCATTGCTATTCTTTGCGTTCCATACCTTGCGGTAAAAAAATACGCGCTTGAGAATTTCTTCCCTGAGAATACTGAACACGCGGTGCGGCAAGTGCAAGAAATTCCGGTTCGCCCGAAAACCCCTTGCCTCCTGGAGGAAAGAATAGTCACCCGCCTCATTCCCATGAAACGCGACGGGATTTTCCAGGGAAAAAACGTTCAACCCGTTTTCCCAGTATGCGTGCAGCGTATGGTCGGTCCGATTAACGATTTTTGGAGAGCGTTTCAGCAAGCGATTCGCGCCCTTTTTCGAAACTACATAACTTTGCGTTCCCCAGTCGGAAAACTTGGTGATGCCCAATCTGATACCCTCATCGACTCTTTTTAGCGGCACAAAAGCTTTATCCTTCCTGTGCCGATGCAGAAAAACAAGGTCGAATTCCCAGCCCGAGGAATATAACCGCACAAGCGCCTGGAGTACGTCGCCGATTTCCGAGGCCAAAGTTACATCGTCTTCGAAGATGGCAACTAGTTCATCCTCGCCGGCCGCAACGCCTTCCAACGCCTTTCGGTGACTGAGATGGCAGGCGACCATTCCCTCAGACAGGGGACGGCGGCCCTCCAGGTCACGGGATTTCCTGTCCACGAGCATCCAGTCCTGTTCGCTCAGATCGCGCCAGTCGATGCCACCGAAAATATCGAATTCCATATCAAGAGCGTTAAACTGTTGGGACATCGCTTCGCGCCTCTCTCTGGCGCGCGGCAGGTTGATTACGATGCATTTCATCACACGAGACGCACACACCACCGTTTTACTCCCATTCACTTTATTTGCTGATTCCGCACGGAAGATGATGCAACAGGCATAAAAACAGACATCGCGAAATTCGCCTAACGGCAAAATCCCCTTACGTCATTGATTTTTTTGGTGGAGCTGAGGGGGATCGAACCCCTGACCTCATGACTGCCAGTCATGCGCTCTCCCAGCTGAGCTACAGCCCCATACAGAAGGAGACCTTCGAACCCCGAGGGGTGCGAAGGGAATGTAACGGAAACCGCGCGCCCTCGTCAATGGAAACCGGAGTGAGACGCGCATATTTCAAGCCGCGGGGTCGGGCTCCTGCACGAACGCATGCACCTGATCGGAAAGCTCCGCGAAATCAGAACCGCCCGCCGCATCCTCCGCCAGAATCTCGACCTCCTCGGGTCCTCTCGCGCCGAGTCCGAGTTCGACAGCGCGCCTGATCTGCCGGTGCGACCATATCGGATAGTCGCGCAGGAGTTCAGACCCCATGGCGCGCACCACCGATGCGCCCACGACGTCCACGGCGATGCGATCATCGCCTGCGATCATCACGTTCGGCTCGCGCTCCTCCCCGGTGTAGGGACCGCCGGATATCCAGCATTTCGTACCGTCCAGCACGATGAGCGAGGGTGAATAGAGCAGGTTAGTCTCCATGATCATCTCCGCCATCTGGGAGACGAAATGCGCGCGAACGCGGTCCCTGGGGTGTACGAACCCGTACACGTTCTTGAGCGAGAGGCTGAAGCGCGGCCCCCCGCCGTGGCTCTTCATCGTGGGCAGGTTGACGACGTGCTGGCCGGGCCTTAAGAGTCGCTCGATGCAGTGCACCCATCCGCCCCAACGGATCGCCTCGGGCGCGCGGGCCTTCACCCACGGCTCCTCATCGAAGCGCAGGAGGCGCACGCCCGTTCTCTCCTGAAAATCGTTCATCCCCCAGCGCTCGAAATTCGCGCGCGCGGGCAGGGAGAGAAGGCCGCCCATCTCGCCCACGACCAAATCGCCACAACCCGCTTCTTTCAAGAGGGCGACGACGGTCTCGAGCGTATCGGGATGCGTCGAGGCCGGGAAAGGGTCGGCCGAGTTGAAGTTGGGTTTCAAGAGCGCAGGCGCAGGCGAGTCGATGATATGCCGAATGCCGCCCAGTTTTTCCACCGCCAGGCGTATGGCCTCATCGCGCGTCTCCCCCCGCACCATGGCCACGAGGCTCTTGCCCTCTTTATTCAGACGCGGCGCGCGAAGCGGCGGGGCCTGCGCTTCGGGGTATTCTTGTTTCGTCTCTTGCAACGCCCGATAGGCCGCTGATTCATCGAAATCAAGGACTTTCCTGAAATTCTCGGCCCGCGTCGCCACGGGCGTATCAAGTGGTACTATCATTATCACTCCTCCGGAGGAAGATGATTATCGGTTTCCATTATTGGAGGTATTCTACACTTCCGAGACCGATTTTGCGAAACCACGCCTCTATAATTTCGCCCCGCCCCGGCGATGCGGGAACGAAACCCAAGAGAAAGGAGATATTGGCCGGATGAAATTGTCTTTCGTCTTCATCCTGTATTAGACTCTGCCTCCATCAGCGCAAGGCAGGACAAGCGAGTCCAATAGACATATTGCCTCCCCATACCTCCCAAAGCGCATCCAAGACGTTTTTTGCATGTAAAGGAAGTTTTTTCATGCTTTTTTTCATTCAGTTCCTGGCGATGGGCTTAGGGGTCGGCTTCCTCGGTACGCTGGTGGGAGCGGGCGGCGGCTTCATCTTAACGCCCCTGCTCTTGCTGATCTTCACCGAACAGCCCTCCGAGGTCATCGCCGCCACCTCGCTCAGCGTGGTCTGCCTGAACGCCCTTTCGGGTTCGGTCGCCTATTACCGCCAAAAGCGAATCGACTTGAAGACCAGCGCATCTTTCGCCCTCGCGGGCGCCCCTTGGGTGATCGTCGGTGTTTACGCCACGAGCGAGGTCCCGCGCGGGCTTTTCGACATCATTCTGGGTCTGGCTCTGCTCATCCTGTGCATCTCCATCATCAACCCGCCGCCTCCCCTGGAAGCGACGCAGGCGAGCGGCGGCGGTCTGGCCGCCCTGGCGCAACGCCGCATCGTGGACTACCAGGGGCGCGTCTATGAATACGCTTTCCGCTTCCGGCTCGGTGTCTGCCTGAGTTCCATCGTGGGTTTTCTGGCGAGCTTTCTGGGCATCGGGGGCGGCCCCATGCACGTGCCGGTGATGATAAGAATCCTGCGGATTCCTCCCCACATCGCCACCGCCACCTCGCAGTGCGAGCTTCTCTTGACCACCGCGCTCGCCGTGGTGGTTCATTTTTTCCACGGAAACCTCCATGCGATGAAAAGCGTGATTCTCCCCCTCGCGATCGGGATAATCGTGGGCGCGCAAGTGGGAGCCGCAGTATCGAACAAGGTGAAATCCCTCACCCTCACACGCATTCTGGCGGTGCTGATGACACTCGTCTCCCTCCAACTTCTCTATAAGGGCGCTGGCGAGTGGTTTTGGTAGATGGCGCGCTGGTTCTGGCAAATCGGCGCGTCGTGTGTGAGAATACGGCCTCTGGTTAAAGACCACTAGGACAATTGCATTCTACTAGGCGTCCGCCCGGAGCGGCGGGCGAGAAGGAGATTTTGAACATGTCGGAAAGAGCAACCGTCGTAGAGGTCAAGGACAAAACCCTCTGGGTGGGGCTGAATCGCCCCAAAACGCTGAACGCGATGAATTTTCAGATGATCAACGAAGTCATCGAAGCTTTCACGCGGCTCGACGAAGACCCCGATATCGGCGCGGGCGTCTTGTACGGCCTGAACGGGAACTTCTCCTCGGGTGGCGACATGGACATGATGCTGGGCCTCAACTACCAGACGGGCCACATCTGGAACAACAAGATGCGCCGCCTGTGCATGACGCTCAGAAACTCGGGCAAACCGACCATCGCCATGGTGCGCGGCTGGTGCATCGGCGGGGGCAACGAATGGCAGTTGTATTGCGATTTGTGCATCGCGAGCGAAAACGCGACGTTCGGGCAATCGGGCGCGCGCGTAGGCGCACTGCCGGTGGTGGGCGCCACTCAATACCTCCCCCTACTCATGGGCGATCGCAGGGCGCGCCAGATGCTGTTCCTGGCCAAGCGCTATTCCGCGCAGGAGGCCAAGGAAGTCGGCCTGATCAACGAGGTCGTGCCCGACGATGAACTCGAAAAAACGACCGAAGAGTGGTGCGCCACCATCAACTCCCACGCTCCGGCCACGCTGCGCTACATGAAGACGAACCTGAACTTCCTGGGCGACCTCCATTATCCCTCCTGGATGCACGGCAGCGAACTGCTGAACGCCGTGTGGAACAACGAGCAATCCGTCGAGGGAATGAACGCGTTCAAGGAAAAAAGGCCGCCCGATTTCAGCCGCTTCCCCCGCTAGGGGCGGCGGAGAAATCAGGGGTCAGAAACTTACTGCGAACCAGGCGGGGGGCGCCATATTTTGTATGGCGGGCCTTAAAAACTTCACCTGTACGCCTGCCGGTTCACGCATCATGCCGCTTCACTCGATGTCGTTCGGAGGAAAAGGGGTGACCCGCAAGAGCATCGGTCCGCGCCCCGGTCATATACGCGACCAATCAGGCGCGAGCGGCAAGACGGCGGGCACAAACGCGCGGTTCGTGGATGAGGAGACCCTGAGCTGGCTGCTGCTCCCCCGGGAGGAATTCGGCCTCGAGGCGAAAGACTGCGTCGGTGTCGAGATTTTCGGGGACAGCATGGAGCCGCTCCTGCCGGATGGCTGCCTCGTCCTCATCGACACGAACGACAAAACCTTGCGTAAAGACGGCATATACGCCCTGCGCGGAACGGATGGGGAGTGTGCGGTCAAACACGTCGAGACGATCGGCCCAAACCGCATCGCCCTCATCCCGGCGAATCGCGGGGAGTTTCGCGTGGAAATACTGGAGTTGGCGGCCGGAGAAAGTGTAGGGGAGAGAATCATCGGCAGGGTGGCCTGGCGCGCCCATCACTTGAAGAAGGGCGCTGACCGGAAACCGCCGGGCGGTTAGCGGGCGTAGCCCCTGCGCCGGTAGACGCCGGGGGAGCTGGGCTCCTGTTGGTAATAGCTCCGCACGCGCGCCGTCCACTCGGAGGCGTTCATACGCTTCCACTCGGGCGTTTCGCGCACGGATTCATCCTCCATCTCGTAGAGCACGATCATGAGCCTCTCCCCTTCCACGGTGTTGTAGCGGCGCATGCGCCTCACCCCCGGCACCTCTTCGCACAAGGGGCCGCGATCACAGGCGTACCAGCCGTTAAAATCGACGAGCCTCTCCTCCGGAACATGGATTCTGCCGAACTGAATGATGGGGCCGAGGCCAGCCGCGTCCACCGAGGGGAAATCGGGCTGCCGCGCCGGTAAGCCGGGATAGACCTGCGCGCAGGCGAGACGGATATGCGTCCCGGGAGTTTTTGGAAAGCGCATTTCCTCGGAATTCATTAGCGTAGTGAATTCCTCGCCATAGAAGACATGAATGTTATTCGCTTCGATCAAGTTCAGAAAACGGGGGGCGCCGTCTATCACTTCATAGCTCGCCCCTCCGTTCACGCCTGAGACTTCGAGCATTCTCGATAGGCGAACCTTATCGAGCCACGCGCGAGCCTCATCCTCCTCGCCTTCTGCAAAATCGAACAATTCGGCAAGCAAACCCATGCCATGTGTGCGCACAACCACCTCTCCGTCTTTCACATCGGGAAAAGGGAGAACCCGCGCTATTTCTTCTGGAGCGCTACCCGTATCGTTCCCCCATACTGCGCAGCCACCAGATGATGGGGGCGATATCCTTCCTTGAGAATTTCGACCGTGAACGTATCCGCGTAATGATCCTTTATCTTCTTCCAGGGGATGACGACCGGCGATTTGCCTATTTTTTCCTTGCCGAGCTTCACCGTGGCGCCCGGAGGCTCCGTGATCACCTCCACGCCTCGTGGCACCATGTCGCCGCACGCGCCCAACACGAAAACCGCGGCGAGAAACGCCAATCCCATACCGAGGGTCTTGCGCATTCTTTGTTTCTCCTTCATTGCTGTACCCATCAAAGACGATATACGAGAAGCGGGCGCGACCAATAAGCCCCACCTTGACTTTCAGGGGATTATGAACCCATCGCTTGACAAAATCCACCGCGAAACAGACCCTCTGCGGGATAATCGAGACGGGGGGATTTCCGCTTGCGCCAGCACCGCTATTATTTCGATCTCGTACTCAAGGGCGTGGACAAATACAATCTCGCCGACTGCATCGTGGACGAATACCTGCCCCTCACCGCGCAAATACCCATCTGGGAAATCGCGGAAAAAATCCGCAAGGGGCACCTCCACTTCGAGCACGAAAGCGTGGAGCCCCTGGAGGAATTCGAGAAAAATTTAATCGCCCTGAGCGTATATTTTCACGAGGTGATCAGAGGCTTTCACGCGGTCGAAGAAATACAAGAAGACAGGCTCCGCCTCGTCGAGGCGCAAAAAATTCTGGCGCTCAGGGGCGAGGTCGTCACCCTGCCCCTGCGGCTTCCGCCCACGCTCAAGCTCAACGACCTGGACCCCGACGCGGACGATCTCGACCACATCGAGGCGCGCTGGCCGGACTACCCACGCTGGTTCCAGGACGGAATACGCAGAAAACATCCATACTTGAGACGTCTCTAATCGATATCAACAGAAAATGAATCAGGGACTGAGCCGGTGAAAGTTCGGCTCACTCTCCTCACCATAGGTATCGAGCGCCTCATCCGCACCTCCCGCATCGCCCGCGCGCGGGGTCTTCTCCTCGGGAGACATGCGCTCATCCTCCTCCTGCGCATTCACTTCACGCGCTTCAGGCTCCTCGGGCGCTTTCCCTGCGGAGGATATCCGTACGAGGTTCTCTTCCTCATCCGCCTCACGCGCCTGAAGCGCGCGCGGGGTTTTCTCCACCGGGGAAACGAGGTCGATCTCTCCTCCCGGCGCGCTGCCGTAGTCGCTGAATTTTCTCGCCGACACCAGCACCCGCGATTCATAGGAACCCACCGCCTTGTTGTAGGCCTCGACCGCGCGGTCCAGTCCCCGGCCCATGGTCTCGAAATGCTTCGCCAGCGTCTTGAGCCGCGCGTATAGCTCCCCGCCGAGCGCGCTCACGGCCTGGGCGCTCTCGGCCACCTTCTCCTGCCGCCAGCCATAAGCCACCGCGCGCAACAGGGCGATGAGCGTCGTGGGCGTCGCCAGTATCACCTGCTGGTTCACGCCCTCTTCTATCAGGCCGGGGTCTTGTTCGAGCGCCGCGCTGAAGAAGCTCTCCCCGGGCAGAAACATCGCCACGAACTCAGGGGTGGACTCGCACTGATCCCAGTAGGCCTTGGAACTCAGGCGGCTCATGTGATCCCGAATCTGGCGCGCATGTTCTCCCAAAAAAACGCGGCGCGCGTCCTCATCCTCCGCTTCGAGCGAGTTGAGGTACGCATCGAGCGGCGCCTTGGCGTCGACCACCACGTTCTTCCCGCCGGGCAGCTTCACGATGAGGTCGGGGCGCAGGCGCGCTTCTTCGCCCTCGAGCGTCTGCTGCTCCAGGAAATCGCAATGCGCCACCATGCCGGCCATCTCCACCACACGCCGCAGTTGCATCTCTCCCCAGCGTCCGCGCACGTTCGGCGCGCGGAGGGCCTTCACGAGATTTCCCGTCTCCGATTGAAGTTCCTTTTGCGTGGTCACGAGGGATTTGACCTGCTCGGTGAGCGCGCCGTAGGCCTCGCGCCTGGCTCTCTCCAGGCCTTCCACCTGGTTCTCCACCTTGTCGAGCGACTCCCGGATGGGGGCGACCAGGCTTTCCACCGCCTTCTGGCGCGCTTCGAGGTCGCCTTTGGCCTCGCTCTGGAATTTTTCGAGCGTCGTCTTCGCCAGGTCAAGAAAAGAGGCATTGTTGCTCTTGAGGGCGTCGGCGCTGAGCGCGCCGAAGCTCTCGCGCATATCCTCCGTCGCGCGGCGAAGCAGGTCGATTTTCTCTTGCGCCGAATTTCGCTCGTGCGCCAAATCGGACTCAAGACGCGCAACGTCCGACCTCAAGCCCATATTCTTTTCGATCTCGGCGGCATGGGAGGCCTGCGCATCCGCCTTTTCCATCTCGGCGTTGCGCAACATTCGGGACAGACCCGAAATCCGTGACCTCATGGCGAACCAGAAGCACAAGACGAGAGCGGCGGCTCCCAAGGCGACGTGCCATACTTCCATGCGGGAATTCTCCCTGGGGCGATGATTTCAAGATTCGGGCGAGTAGCGGAAGTTCCAGCGACTTGTTACTTATTGTATCAGTATTTGCTCAAAAATGCTTCCCGGCGGGTTCGGGGCTCTCCAGGCGGCTCTCCTGAGGATACGGCGAACCGCTCCGATGTCCCCATGAAACCATTCTCACTCTCGCGCGGCTCTCCTCGGCGAAAATGCGCCAGACGCTCATCTTTTTCCGCCCATATAAAACTATTCTTCCTCGAGGCGCACGGCGGTATCGATCAGGATGCGGTAAATCTGCTCGAGTACCTCGGGCGGGCATGGACCCTCGTTGCCGTCCAGAACCTTGGCGATAACCTCACTCTCGCGCGCTGCGTCCTTGACGGCGATTCCCCGCGCGCTCTTGTATTCGCCGACTTCGAGGCAAATTTTGAGCCGAGCGTTGAGCAGGCGGATAATCTCCGCATCGCACGCATCGATCCGCTCCCTGAACCCGGACAACCCATCCGCCATGCCGCGCTCCATTTGAAGAACCTGGTAAGAATAGATGCGTTATTATACCATTATTCACGCCTGTTTCATTCCCCCCGACCCCGAATCTCCCGAAAACGCTTTCAGACGAGCGTTTCCCTCTGTGGGTAAATCCCGGTGAGCCGTACGTTTTTTATTGTCGCCGCCGGTGTGAATTTGGTATGTTGTTTTTATGCGACACGCGACTCACTCCGCGATATCCACACCGGGTTTCTCCCGGGAAAGAGGAGTCCAGCGCATGTCTCATCATCTTCGTCTGCTCGGCGTTATTCTTGTCGTTCTCGTCCTGGGACTCGCCGGGAGGGCCTCGGCCCAGAGCTTCAGCAACTTCTTCGTGTTCGGCGACAGCATGAGCGATTCCGGCAACGTGGGCCAGGGGCTAGGGCTGCCCGCAAGCACCAGCTTCACCACCAATCCAGACCCCGTCTGGGCCGAAATAGTTGCACAAGCCTTCGGCGCACCGGGCGAGAACTCGCTCGCCGGCGGGCCGAACTACGCCTTCGCCGGGGCGTGCGTGAACCCGGCTACGCCCTGCGATGCGGACCAGGTGCCGACGGTGACCGAGCAGATCGGCGAACACCTCTCCTCCCCCTCCCGGGGCGGGCGCGCCGACCCGAATGCGCTCTACGCCATATGGGGCGGGCTGAACGACATTGCCGATTCCGCACTGAACGACCAAGCCAACGCGCTCTCCCATATCGTGGCGGCCGCAGCCGTCAACGTCGCGCAGATAAGACACCTCCAGGAAGCCGGCGCCCGCCATATTCTGGTATTCAACGTTCCCGAAATCAGTCTGGCCCCCTATGCCGTCAATCTGGGTTCGACCGTCCAGGGAGCGCTGTCCGCACTGGGCGCCCAATATAACAATAAGCTCTACGCCGGGATTCGTGAACGCGAGGACGGCATCGTCCCCATCAACATCCAGGGGTTGCTCAACGAAGTCGTCGCAAACCCCGGGACGTACGGTCTCGCCAACGTCACCGAAACGGCCTGCGGAGAGCCGAACGCCACGGAGGCGCTCTCCATCCAATGCGGACCTGAGGGCTCCCCCGCTTCCGTGACGTATGCACCCGGTGAGAACCAGACATATCTGTTCGCGGATCGCAGCCATCCCACTGGCGCGGTCCACGCGATGATCGCAAACCTGGTCACCTCCACCCTCGCAGCCCCACTCCAGGTATCGTTCGCAGGCGAGGCGGGCGCAGAGGCGGCGGAGGTTCACCACGGCGTCATTTCGGTGGAGCGCGCTGCTGATTTCGCGCTACCCGTCGGGAGTTGGCGCAGCTATGCGACGGGGCAGAGCGGGGGGAGCAACCTGGGCGATCTTCCGCGTCTCGGGGAGACCGAATCCGACATGACGGTGATCACCCTGGGGGCCGGCCACCGCGCAGGGCCGGACCTCTCATGGGGCGCCGCGCTGAGCATCGCCCGCCATGAGAACGAACTCTCGGGCGCGAACCTGGACAGCGACGTCGTGATCGGCTCGCTGCACGCCGCGTGGCGCAGCGGGGGCATGCAGGTGAGCGTCGTCCTGAGCCTGGGCCAGACATCGATCGATGTCGAGCGCGCGATAATCCTCGGACCGGCGACGCGCTCCGAGCGTGGTTCCACCGAAGCCGCCCAGTTCGGGGGCGAATTCGATGTCGGGTGGATATTGGGAGACTCCGAGGCCCTCCGGCACGGCCCGTTCTTCAGCCTTTCTTGGCTTGATCAGGAGGTCAAGGGCTACCGGGAGAGCGGAGATTCGTCCACTTCGATGAACTTCGCAGACTTCGAGGCAATTCCATCATCGCGCGCGGCGGCTACCAGATGTCCTGGAACCTCTCCGGGATTCGTCCCCATGTTCGCGTCGCCTATGAGCGCGAACTCGAGGACGACCCCGTCCTCGTCTACGCGGGTTCGAACACCATGCCCGGACGCTTCGCGATTCCGGGCTTTGCGCCGCCGAGCGATTCCGTGAGCGCCAACCTGGGTATGAACGCAAAACTAGGCGAGCGAGCGAGCGGCCGCCTGGGCTACACCGGACGCTTCGGTGAGAACTCGCGCCGCAGCCACCGCCTGTCTTTCACCGTGCGGGTCGTCTTTTGATGTATGGATGCGGGGAAATTCCGAGAGGACGATACAGGTTTCTTCCGGCGGAACCCGGGGATGAGGGGTGAAGGAAAATGCGGCGCCTGGGTCAGAATTCCGGGTCCGACTCGACGGCCTCATGCGTTTCTTTGGTCATGATCAAGATATTGCATTCATTCTTTCGCCGGTATTCGACGCTGTCCATCACCTGGTTCACGAGGAAAAGACCGAGCCCGGCCAAGAGTTCTTCGCCTTCTTCTGCAGATTCCTCACCATCGTTTTCCGCCGTGGCCGACAGATCGAACGGCGCGCTGTTGTCCACGATCGCGACGACGAGTTGACTTTCTTCCACACGCACGATGATTTCGATCCGGTGCTGTTCGTCATCATCGTACCCGAAGCTGATCCTGTTGGTCAGTATCTCCTCGATCGAGAGATTGACCGCATGGCCAATTTGCGGAGCAAAGTTCCTCTCCGCGCAGAATTCGTCAATCTGCCCGGCGACGTTGGCGATTTCCCTCAGATCGTTGACGAGCGAAATTTCAAGAGCGTCTTCCACGATCCTCCTCCTTCAGAAAAAAAGCGCGTCGCTTAGTCCTCTCGCAAGGAACGACTGAAAAAGTCCGTCAGCGGCTTGGCGAGATAGCTTATCAGCGAGCGTTGCCCGGTTTGGATATGAACCTCCACCGGCATCCCGGGCGTAAACACCAGATCCCTGGCCAGGCTGCCCGGCTCTTGGCCCTTTTTCGACGGATCAGTTGCACCCTGGGGTTTCGCAGCCGGATCGACCACACCGTCGGGCTGGTCCATGGCAAGATCGATTTCGTACCACGACAGGCCGCTGACGGGATCGATCACCGCATCCGCAGATACCCGAATTACATGTCCCGGGAACTCCGGCGTCACGCGCGCGGGAAAGGACGAAAACCGAAGCCGCGCCTCCTGCCCCGGATACACCTGATCCACATGAATCGGATTGAGCCGCGCCATCACCACCAAACCTGAATTCTCCGGCACGACATAGAGGATCGGCTCGCCCGGGCGCACGACCTCGCGCGCAGCGACCACCTTCATCCCGAATACCCTGCCCGAAACCGGCGCGCGCACCTCCATGCGCCCGAGACGCTCGCGCACCAGCGCGAGGCGATCCTGCACCTGGTTCTCGCGGGACTTCGCGTCGCGGGCCTGCTCCTCGGCCTCCTCGCTCCGCCGCGCGTCGACCTGGAGTATCTGAATCTCCAACTCCGATATCCGGCCCCGGGCGCGAGCGATGCTGGCGGCGGTCGTACCCGCTTGGCCTTCCAGGCTCTTCGCCACGCGCTCGAGCGCGAGAAGCCTGTCGAGTGACGTCAGCCCTTGATCGAACAAATCGCGATACGCCCTGAGCTGGCGGAAGATCAACTCGCTTTGCTCTCTCAACGAAACGGCCTGCGCTTCGAACCCCTTGATTTCCTTGCGTGTCTGCCCGACGCGTTCGCGAAGCCGCGCCACCTCGCTGTTGCGCGACGCGATCCGCGCACGGAAGAGCCGTTCGTGGCCCTCGAGTATCTCCCGCACCCTCTCGTCGGCCGCCGAAAGCGCGGCGAGTTCTTTCTCCCAAGCGATTGTATCCGCGCCCTTGAGTTCCGCTTCCAGCCGATTGCGCCGCGTCGCCAATTCGGCGTATTGCGACTCGAGGATCGCCTCCTCCGAGCGCAGCAGCGCATCGTCGAAGCGCAGCAATACGTTGTCTTTCTTCACGGAATCACCATCGCGGACCAGAATCCGGCTCACCGTCCCGCCGTCGATATGTTCGACCACCTGGTTGCGGTTCTCGACCCCCAGCCGGCCGGAGGCGATCACAGCCCCCGAGAGAGAGGCGAAGACGCTCCAGCCCAAGAGTCCGCCTCCCATCAGCACCAGGGTGAGAAATCCCATGCTCAGCGCTTTGCGCGCCGAAAACCGCCGGTCGTCCACTCGCTTTTTCATGACCTATCACCCTGATTCATGCCAGAGTCGGAACCATCGGCACCCTCCTGCGGCGCAGGGGGTGTTTGCGCTTCTCGATTTTCACCGGCTCCCGAAGATGGTTCCGATCCACTCACGCGAGCGACGGCTCCGGCAATGAGTTCTTCACGTCCACGACTGTCACCAGAGACCTCTCCGGCGGGAGCAGGTTTGGGCGGGAAGACTTGCTGTCCATCGCGCGCAGGCGGACGCACATGCGTACTCTCCTCGCGTACAATAGGCGCCCGCGGCGTTTTACTTTCATCTTGTTCTGCAGGCGGAGCCGCTCCCCTTACCCGCGCAATGGCTCCGGCGATTTGCTCATCACGCCCACGCGCGGCAGGCGCAGGCGGACGCGTACGGCCTTTACCGCCCTGCGCGGGGCTTGCTTGCGTTCTTTGGCGCGGAGGCGCAGGCGGAGCCGATCGGGGGGCTGCCCCTGCGACTCGCCGCCTCTCGCATCGCGGCGCGCAGGCGGACGTCCGGCAGCCGCCGGTCCGCCCTCGGTCTGCTTCGCGGCACCCGACTGCAATTGCCGCACAGGGGCCGAGCTTCCGCCTTACCCTCCCGTGGCCGGGACGGGACGGCCGTTTTCCATCACGTACACCGTGTCGCATTGCGCGAAAGCGCCGTGGCGATGCGCCACGATAAGCGCCGCGCCGCCGCGTTTCTTCTGGCCTTCCACCGCGCGCGCGAGCGCCATCGTCCCTTCGGCATCCAGGTTGGAGTCGGGCTCGTCCATCACCACCACCACGGGCGAACCATAGAACGCCCGGGCCAGCGCGATGCGTTGGCGTTGTCCCCCGGAGAGGGCGGCGCCCCCCGCCGACACCTAGAAATCGTACCCGCCCGGCAGGCCGAGTATCATCTCGTGCGCCCCGGTGCGCTTCGCCGCATCGACGATGTCCTCGTCATTCGCATCTTCCGAGAAACGGGCGATGTTCTCCGCTACGGTCCCATCGAACAGAACCACTTCCTACGGCAGATAGCCGACATATTTTCCCAAATCCCCACCGTATTGTTCGAGTTCCGCCCCGTCCAGGCGCACCGAGCCCGCTATCGGCCGCCACACCCCGGCGAGCGCACGGGCGAAGGTGGATTTGCCCGCAGCGGATCGTCCCGCAATCTCCGCCGCCTGCCCCGGTTCCAGCCGTAAAGCCGCGCCGCGCACAGCCGCCACTCGCGCCCCGGGCGCTGCGACCATGAGACCCTCCGTTTCGAGGATCGCGCGTGGAGCAGGAAGCTTCGTTCGGAGACTGTCGGGCGGCATCTCCCCCAAAAGGGCGGAAAGCGAACGCCACGCGGCCAGCGCGCGCTGAAGCGTCGGCCAATGCCCGACGGCCTGGTCGATCGGCGCAAGCGCCCGGCCGAGAAGGATCGAGCCCGCGATCATCACGCCGGGCGTCATCTCGCCCATGATCACGAGCATGGCGCCGAGCGCGAGCATCATCGACTGGAGAAACAAACGCAGCGTCTTCGACAACACGCTGTAGAAGCCGTTTCTATCCGAGGCCGCCATCGTTCTGTCCAGAACCATGTCCCGCAATTCGGCCGAACGCGACACCACCGCTTCCTGCATGCCGAGACCCTGCACGGTTTCGCCGCCCGAGCGCATCTGTTCGATGAAGATGCCTGATCGAGCGGTCGCTTCCCCGACATCTTGCTGGAGACTCCCGGTTCCCGCCTGATTGAGCAGGGCGATCCCCGCAAGCAGACAACCCGAGAATACCGCCAGAAGCCCAAGCAGCCAGTGGAATGAAAACAGTACCAGCAAGAACACCGGCGTCCACGGAGCGTCGAAGAAGGCGAAAGGCCCCGAACCCGAGGCGAATCGCTGGATCGCCTCCAGATCACGAAGGCCCGTCGCCGGGCGGGCGCGTTCGGCAGGAGAGACAGAGCGAGCGAGGATGGCTCTCAGCACGCGTGAGTCGAGCCGCGCCTGAAGCCGCGCACCGGCGCGGGCGAGTATCCGCCCGCGCGCGTGATCCAGCACGCCCATCATCAGGAAGAGAAACGCCACGATGACGACCAGCGCCACCAGCGTCGCGCCAGAACGCGAACTCAGCACCCGGTCGTACACCTGCAACATGAACAGCGGACCCGTCAGCATCAACAGGTTCACCACCACGCTGAAAAACCCACAGGACATGAAGAGCCAGCGGCTCTCGGAGAGCACCGCACGGATCTCCTTGTCCCCACTCCGGTTCTCTGTCCTCGCGACCATCTACAAACCACCTCACGCTCTTGTCGGCGAACTCGGAATCTTCATCCGAATTCATCACCCGCTTGCGGGCAGGTCTCCCGTACCCCCAACCGCAGTTTTCACTCGTGATTTCCGAAACAAGAGGCCCTCTGTCGTGTCGCAGTTCGCAGAATACACTTTCTCCTCCGAAGCGCATCCCGCTTCTTCGATGTTTCGCGCCATATTCCTTCTCCCTCCAGTTTTTGATTTGGCGCCTGGCGCCCGGGAGGAGTTCGGGGGTGGTGGGACGCCCCGTAAATTCGAGGCCGCATTGTGTTAGAATATCCTCGGATAATCAGGGCATCTCATCACAAGAGGGAGGGCGTGTGATGGATCAACCCGAAACTGACAATCAGGAATCGCCCGAAATGCCGGAGAGCGAAAAACGCGAATCGAGGCGAAGCATGGTGCGGGTATACGTGACGTACGCCGCCGCCATATTCCTGTTCGGCGGCGGGGCAATCCTGATCGCCACATTGTTCTTCACGGGCAAGGCGGATGAGGCCAAAGACCTGTTCCTGGCCATCATGCCGGTCAGCGCGGCGGTGATATCCTACTGGTTCGCCACCCGCCGGCCCGCTTCAGCGGCCGGGAGCGGGGATACGAAAAGCGATGCGCGGTAGGAGGGGTGCGTAGGGGAGAACCTGCGCCTTCTCCCTTGTGGCGCGTGGCGCGGGCGGACACATGGGGACGACAGACACGGATGTCCGACTCTACAAGGACAATCCCTCCTTTCTCAGTCGGGATTGATCTCCCGGATGAAGCGATCGGCCACGGCGCGCCAGCTATAAGAGGCTGCTCGCTCGATTCCGCGGTGTCCCAGTTCTTCGCGTAATTCCTTATTTTTCAGCAGATGGATGAGCGCATCGGCCAGAGATTCCTCATTGCCCGAAGACGGCAGCAGAACGCCCGCGTCGCCCACTATCTCGGGCACTGCCGCGAGGTCGAGCGCCACCACGGGCAGGCCCGCCGCCATGGCTTCCAGGAACACGATGCCGAAGCCCTCCTGAAGCGAAGGCAGGCAGAAGACGGCCGCCGCCGCGTATTCACGGAGCACCTCCTCATCCTCAGAAACCTCGCCCAGGAGCGTCACGGCGCCCTCGAGGCCCAGTTTATCCACCTGTTTTTGAAGACTCTTCAAAGATGGCCCCCCGCCAACGACACGCAGCTTCGCCTCGGGAATGGCCGAGAGCACTCCGGGCATGGCCTGGATGAGGCTCCTGGTGTTCTTTCTGGGATATTGCCTCGCCACCGAGAGGATGGTGCAGCCTGTTGGACGCCTCATCCCGCGTACACGCTCCCAATGGGCCGGGTGAATCCCGTTTCCCACGACGCCGATTTTCTCCGCCGCCAGCCCATACGCCTCGCAGGCTACGCCCCGGCTGTATTCGCTGGTGACGATGACCCTGTCGGCGCGGCGCGCGTTGGCGCGCTCGAGATGGGAGAGCGCGCGCAGATACTGACGCGGCGCGCCGCGCTCGAATCGCATCTCATCGGCCGAGATTCCGTGCAGATACACGATGAAGGGGGTTTTGAGGCGCAAATCGAAACCGTCGATGTCGAAACCCACCATGAGGTCGTAATCATCGGGCGATATCCGATCTTTCAACTCCAGATTATACAGGAGCCTCTGGAGCAGAAGACTCGACGCGCGCTCGTTCGGGCCGATGATCTCCACCATGTGCCCGTTTGCTTCCAGCCCGCCCGCCAGGCCCGTGATGGCAGCCGCCGTGCCCGAGCCTTTCGCTATATCGAGGGTCCAGGAGTTCAAAAAAGCGATCCGCAAATCTTCCCTCCCCAAAAACAAAAGAGGGCGCAGTCCCGCGCCCTCTTCGTGGGTCATCACAATAGGGATGCTCTCCTTATAAGGCCTGATCCGATTTGGCCGCGAAGACGAAATCGCTCTCCGTCAAGCCGTTTATCTTGTGTGTCCAGACGGTGACTCTCACCTTCCCCCACGCCAGATAGATGTCGGGATGATGGCCCTGCTCCTCGGCCATCTCGCCCACGCGATTCGTGAAATCAAGCGCCGCCCGAAAATCGGGAAAACCGTATTCTTTTTCCAGATGGTGCTCATCCACCACGCTCCAATCCCCACCCAGCTGCTCTTGTAAGACGGAAAGGGCCTCTCCCTTCAACGGAGGCACGCCGCCTTTGCAAGGCACGCACTCCTTGGCCGCAAGCTCGCTGCTCATGGATTTTTTGCTCCTCTATGCAGAATGTGAAATGACTTGTCGATTCGCCCCGAGAGGACGCCTCATCATCGCGTCTTTCCCGAAAAGCCGCAAGGCCGCATTATCCGCCTTTCAGCGCGGGCATCACCTCCCGGGCGAACTTCTCCATGCTGGATGCGGCCTTCTCCACGCCCAAGTTCCCGAAATGAAAATAAATGACCATGCCGCCGAAATCCATTTGTTCCCTTTGCGCCATCAACTCATCGCGTACCTCGCCGGCAGCGCCCACGGCCGCCATGCCATCGCGCATGAGCTGGGCGGGCGTTCTCGCTTCCTCACCGAGCAGCCCCAAAGGTTTCCCACGCGCGTCCCCGGTTTCAGGGTCTGGAGGCGCGGGAGCAGGCAAACTGCCCGGAAAACGGCGCCTGAGCTCCGCCAGGATCTCGGGCTGTGCGCCGTAGAGATTACGCCAGTAATACGAGAGCGCAGGCCCCGCCTCGTCAAGCGCCCGGGAGCAGGAATCCGCCACGTAGACCTGGTGTTCGAGCCAGACGTGCTCCGCTCCCGCCTCCCAGCCATGGGCGCGGCAGCGCTCGCGGTAATAGGCCGCTTTTTTGAGCAAATCGTTGAAGGGTCTGTGGCTCAGCACCACGGGAGTTCTCATCCTGGCTCCCCAATCGAGTGAGGCTTCCGAATCCGCCGGAAAGAGGATCGGCGGATGGGGCTGCTGCCAGGGCCGCGTCCAGAGCTGGCAGCGGGGGTAGTGGAAATACTCGCCTTCCCAGTCGAAAGGCTTACGCTCGCTCCAGGCCTTGAGAATGAATTCCCACGCCTCCTGAAAACGCCCCCGGCTCTCGGCCGGATCCACGTTGTAGGCCAGATATTCCCTGTGCGCGCCGCGCAGGAAACCGGCTACGATGCGCCCGCCGCTCAGCACGTCGAGCGCCGCAATCTCCTCCGCCACGCGCAGCGGCTGGGGATAGAGCGGCAGGCAATAGCCTAAAATCGCGATTTTGGCCCGCTTCGTCCTCGCGGCGATGTGGCCCGCATAGACGCCCGGCGTGGGCATCGAGCCGAAGTGCGCGCCGTGGTGCTCATTGAGGCCGATGCCGTCGATTCCCGCCGCCTCCACGCGCTCCCAGAAGCGGAAGTGCTCCTCCCATAAGGCATGGGCCTTCTGTGCGTCGAACTCCGACGCATCGTGTGGATAGCGCGTCTTGCCCTCGAGGTAGGGCCAGGGAATGGTGTCGAACGAATAGATTTGCAGAAAACCGCCCTCCTCGCCGAATGCTGTGCCCGTCCACCCTCTTGTAACACCCTTTCCCACCGCTGCAAACGGAGGCGGGCCTTACGTCAAGCGCGTGCGCAGATGCGGGCTATGGCGGGGAAATGCGGGGGTCGAAGAATTTTTTTTAATTCGATAAAATTCGATAAAATATTTATTTTATACTTTAGTATAACGACATAAATAATTGAATTATAATGATATATGATTTCTTCATCTTTCGGTTTTATTTTCAGATATTTATCGAAATAGCTCGTTAATTTATCGATATTTACGGGAAATTGGATTATTTTCATTTCCGCCGTTACGTTTAAGTCCACCAGCGCGCCTCCCCTATTCCCCACGGTGACCAATCCCGAGCAACAAATAGAATCACTCCCCCCATAAGGGTTAAACCCGGCCAATGCGGGAGTGTTCGCCGCCTCCACTCTTGCCCCATCGCCTGATTCCATGAACACGCCCTCCCCTCCTCCAGGTAAATTCCGACACGCCCCGAAGATGGGGCGACAACGGGAATGGTTTCCCCGCGTCGCGCGCACGATACCGAATCCCGCGATTTCACGGAGTACGGCAAATGCGGGGAGGTGCGTGGTCCGCCGGGAAAGCCGGGGGAGGAGGGAGAAATTGCCGTCATTCCGGCGCATGTTGGTGGCAACCGCAAGGTTGACCAGAACCAATGAATTTCTCCTCCGCCTAGATTCCGGCATGCGCTGGAATGACGTGGTTGTGAGTCACTCCCCCCCTTGCGGGTCAATCCCGATTGAAGAATGCTCTCCCAACTCGCGTTCGCACGGGATTGTTCCGACCGAAGAGGGAGAGAGCGAGATCATCCACCGACGAGGCTGGCATTTTTGGCGGAGGGGGAGAGAGGATTTGCGACTGGAGAAGGGAATCACTCCCCCTTTCGGGTCGGATTTCTCCTCGGGAAGCGAGTGGGTATACCTACATCCGACGGCAAGACGAGGGAGGAAAAACACTCCCCCCCCTTGAGGGGGAGTCAGCAAGACAAGGGCGTAAGCCCGCAGTCGCGCTGGTGGGGGGTCAATCGTGACCGATGAGAGAGGGTTTCGTTTTTGTATGCGGCCCTCCTGGTTCCGGAAATACGGGACGCATGTCTGCGTGTCCGCCCGTGCTGTTCCATGGTCGCGAAAGCCGATGCCGACCCGCCCTTGCGCATCCCCGCGCAATCGGCGAAAACTGAAACCATGAGCGCAACGAACCGGAACTTGACGGCGGCGGTTGAAGCCTATTTTCGCGATCTCAAGAACACCCGTGCCTCCGGCGGGGCGACGGGAGAACTTTCATACCATACGCCGCTTGCGAACCTGCTGAACGCGGTAGGCGGCGCGCTCAAGCCCAAGGCGTTCTGCGTCCCCGAGCTTGCGGATCAGGGTGATGGTCGACCCGATTTCGGCCTATATGCAGCGAGGCAGATACAAAAGAGCAAGCCGCGCGAGGGCCAGACGCCCGAGCGCGGCGTGGTGGAGGTGAAGTCCGCAAAGGACGACGCCTGGCTCACGGCGGAAAGCGAGCAGGTGAGTAAATACTGGAACCGCTACCGCCTCGTGCTGGTCACGAACACGCGCGATTTCGCCCTCGTGGGCGAGCGGGCGGGCCGACCGATCATGCTGGAGAGATTCAGGCTCGCCGAGGACACGGAAGATTTCAAGAGGCGATTGGAAAGACCCCGCGCCTTCGCCCGCAGTGTGGGAGCCGGACTGGCCGAATACCTCACCCGCGCGCTCTCGCATCAGGCGGCCATCGCGGAGCCTAAGGATTTGGCGTGGCTTTTGGCGTCTTATGCGCGCGACGGCCTTTCCCGTGTGGAGCGCATCGATGCGGCGGGCCATGCGCTGGCCGCGTTGCGAGGCGCTTTGGAAGAAGGCCTCGGCGTGCGCTTCGAGGGCGAGCGGGGACTAAGTTTTTTCCACTCCACCCTCGTGCAGACGCTCTTTTATGGCGTGTTCTCCGCCTGGGTGCTCTGGGCGCGGCAAATCCCTCAGCATACGGCTAAGTTCAACTGGCATGAGGCCGTCTGGCATCTGCGCGCGCCGGTGATGCGTAGTCTCTTCCAGCAGATTTCTGACCCTGGCCGCCTTCGCTCCCTGAATCTGGTCGAGGTGCTGGACTGGACGGCCGCAGCACTTGACCGCGTGGACAGGGAGGCCTTTTTCGCCCGCTTCAGCGAGGGTGAGGCGGTGCCCTATTTCTACGAGCCGTTCCTCGAAGCCTTCGACCCCGCGCTGCGCAAGCAACTCGGCGTCTGGTACACGCCGAATGAAGTCGTGCGCTATATGGTCGCCCGCGTGGACAAGGCGCTCAAAGACGATCTCGATATCCCCGACGGCCTGGCGGCGGAGAACGTCTACATCCTCGACCCATGCTGCGGCACGGGGGCCTACTTGGCCGAAGTCCTGCGGCGGGTCGCCGCGAACCTGGAGGAGCCCAAGGAGTAGGCGCGCTCGCGGGAGCGAGAGTAAAAGCAAGCGGCGACCGAGCGCGTGTTCGGCTTCGAGATCATGCCCGCCCCCTTCGTCGTCGCTCATTTGCAGGTCGGCCTCGCCCTGGATGAACTCGGCGCGCCTTTGGCGGAGGAGGAGCGCGCGGGCGTGTTCCTGACCAACGCGCTCACGGGCTGGGAGCCCAAAACGAACAAGCCGCTCCCATTTCCTGAACTGGAGGAAGAGCGCGACCGCGCGGAGCGGGTGAAACAGGAAACACCCGTTCTCGTGATTCTCGGCAACCCTCCATACAACGGCTTATGCGGGGATGGCCGTGGACGAGGAGCGGGAGTTGTCGGACGCATATCGAACGACGCGGCGGGTCCGAAAACCCGAGGGTCATGGATTGAATGACTTGTATGTGCGTTTTTTCCGCATGGCGGAGCGGCGCATCGTCGAAAAGACGGGCCGGGGCGTCGTGTGCTTCATCTCCAACTACTCATGGCTCGACGGGCTTTCCTTTCCCGGAATGCGCGAGCGTTATCTCGAAGCCTTCGATACGATCCGCATCGACTGCCTGAACGGGGACAAATACAAAACCGGGAAGGTGACCCCGGACGGCTCGCCGGACCCAAGCATCTTCTCGACGCCGGGCGACCCGGTGGGCATTCAGGTGGGAACCGCCATAGCGACGCTGGTGCGCAAGCAGGATCACGCCCCCACAGGCCGGATCGCCTTTCGCCATCTGTGGGGACAGGCCAAACGCGAGGAGTTGATCGAGACAGCGGAGGCGGAATCGGACGTGCTGTATGAAAGCGTAGAACCGATTCTCCCTCTCGGCCTTCCCTTCGCGCCGATGACGGTGAGCAAGGACTGGTTCGACTGGCCCGCTCTGCCCGTACTGTTCCCGACCTCGTTTCCCGGCGTCAAAACCAGCCGCGATTCGTTTCTCGTGGATACCGACCTCGACCGACTTAAAGTCCGCATAGACGATTACTTTAACCCGGATTTGACCCACGACGAGATCGCCCGGCGCTACCCTGGAGCAATGAAAAACACGTCGGTGAACAACGCCCATAAGATTCGTAATGTTATTCTCGAACACTCCGGTCCGAGTGATTCTGGCTTCATTCGCTACACATATAGACCATTCGACAATCGCTGGCTTTATCGAGAAGTTGATAGTGGACTACTTGATCGGCCACGCCCCGATTACAGGCCGCACGTGTTCGAGGGGAATCTTTGGCTGTCATCCGCACAACATTTGCGGAAGGGCGCGGAGGAACCACAAACCTGCTTCACTCAAGAGATGGCTTCGCTACACTTGATTGAACGTGGCTCCAATATGTTTCCCGTATGGCTCCGCGAAGATGGTCTGGAGGCGGCGAGCATCGGGCGCCGCCCGAATCTATCCGAAGCGGCGCAAGGATACTTGAGGCGCGTCGGTGCATCCGTCGAAGACCTGTTTCATTACGTCCTCGCTACGCTGCACGATCCCGCCTACCGGAAGGCCAACGCGGGCGCGCTCAGAATGGAGTGGCCCCGCATACCCCTGCCCGGGCTGGCCGAACGGCGGTGCGAAAGACGCTGCGGAAATTTTAGCCCAATCCGCCTGCGCGGGGCCGCGAACTCGCGCGCCTGCTGGATACCGACGCTCAAGCGTTCCGGGCGTAACGCAGGCTCTTTTGAAATCGGATATGGCCGCCATCGCCGTTCCTACCACGGCACGCGGAGGCCAGATGCATGGGCTGATGATTTCGACGTAACGGCGGGCTGGGGGCATTACGGAGCGGGCGAGGCCGTCATGCCCGGTGGAGGCCGCGCCGTCGAGCGGGCCTATACGAAAGAAGAACGCGACGCCCTGGGCGATGCGCGGTCTGTACTCGGCGAGAAGGCTTTCGATGTTTATCTGAACGAGCGCGCCTTGTGGCGATGCGTCCCCGCCGCCGTCTGGAACTACAAGCTCGGCGGCTATCAGGTCTTGAAGAAATGGCTCTCCTACCGCGAACGTAACATCCTCGACCGCCCCTTGAAGCCGGAAGAAGTCCAGCACTTCATGCACACGGCAAGACGCATCGCGGGTATTTTGACCTTGACGAAGGGGGCGCATTCGTAAGAGCGGCACACAACCATCGGGCGGACACATACGACCTACTCTTTATCAGGAAGCTAGACACCCCTACGCCTCGTTTCCTGCCAAGGAGGGCAATCCCCCCCTGATCGCCCCGCAATCCCTCCTTCCTCAGTCGCGATTGCCCCTCCCCTTCACCCATCGCGCCGCGCCCCGCAACCTGCGCAGCCACGGGTAGAAGACGCGCACGCGCTTTGGATTCGAGGCGAACCATTTCGCGAGCCTGTTAAACCAGCCGGTTTCGCTCGTCATCGCCTCGAGCGCCGTCATCGCCGCCGCACCCTGATAGCTCCGGCCGTCCAGGACGAGAACCATCCCCTCTTCTACTATCGCAGCCGCCCGCGCGCAACCCGGCCACGAGGTCGGGCGCCCGGTTCGCGTCGATGAGCGTGAGAGGCCGTCCGGTTTGCGTCTTGAACTCAGATTTTCGCGCATAGAAACTGCAGAATGGACACTCGCCGTCATAGAGCAGGAAGTCATCCTGCGAGGACGCAGGAGCGGTTTCAGAGCGCTCGTACTTCTGGTGAAGCTCATACTTCGCCTCCTCCGGTTCCAGGCTCGTATTCTCGTCGCGGGAGCGCCCCGAATCAAGCGCCCCGACTGCTACCAGCGAAGCGACAGGCGGAGCCCAATCCGGTGCGCCGGCTCCTCCGTTACGTATCGAAAGGCAGGGGACTTTGTTCCGTCAATCCATTCGCCGCCGTACAACCGGCGGAACCGGAGGTTTCAGGCGGGATTCAGCAGCCGTACACCCGAATGGCGGAAGGCTGCGTCGGGCAGAAATACTCACAGACGCCGCACCCGATACACCCTTTCTCGACTACGGGGCCCCGGACCGATCCGGCGCGCTCGAATCGGATGGCTTGTGTCCCGAGCGGGCACCGGTCCACGCAATAATCGCAGCCCGGGTCCGTCCCGCTCCACGCGAGGCAGCGGTCGGGGCTCACCTGCGCGCGCCCGATCCGGATCTCCTCGCGGGACACCAGGGAGAGGGCGCCGCTCGGGCAGGCCTTCATGCAGGCGAGGTCCTCACAGACGATACAGGCGGCCTCCTGGGGGACGATGATCGGATGGAGGGCTCCTGAATCGTCCGTCCCGGGGACCAGCCGGATGGCTTCAGCCGGGCAGACCTCCGCGCACGCGCCGACGCCGCAGCACAGTTCGAGGAATTCCCCCTCTGGCGCTGCGCCCGGCGGCCGGAGCGGCGGCCGGGGCGGATTGGCTCTATCGGTTGAAGACCCGGAGAGTACCGCCTGGAGAAAGGCGAAAGGCCCCTTTTGCAAGAAAGTCCGTCGGTCGAATTCGATCGGCTTCATCGCGCATCCTCAGACCAGCCGCCGACCGCCAGCGCCCCCAGGGCGTTCAACGGCTCCACGAGGGTCCAGTCGCCCAGGCGAAGGACCCGGGGCGTCCCTGCGAGGGTCTGGGTCGTCTTACGCGCCAGGCACCACATGGGTCTTCCTCCGGCGGGCCGCCCGGGCTCGCCTCCGGTGGAAAAAGAGGAGCAAGACGAACAGCAGAACCCCGCCCGATGCCGCGTACGGCATCCAGGAGACGGTATCGCCCCAGACCTCGACCGAGACGGACCCCTGAAACCCGTCGGCGACGAGCCTGAGGTCATAAAGCCCCGTTCCCGGCACCGACTGGCGGACCCGGTACACGGCTTCCTCGAGAGGCCGGTCGTGCTGGAAGACCGCAAGCCGGGTCTCCCCCCGGCGCACCTCGATGGTCAGGGGGCCCGTGTAACTTTGGCCGGTCTGTGAGTCCGTGAGGCTGACGAAGAACTGCACGTCGTCCGGCGTGTCCGAACTTTGCCGGCGCAGCCCCTCGAAAAAATAGCTCACAACGGTGATGTCGTAACGGCCGACCCGGACGCGCGTTTCGCGCGTGGGGATCTGGGGGTAATTTTCCGCATAGCCGTAGTGGGGCTTTCCCCGCATATGGTGGCCGGAAGCGGCGACCGGAATCAGCAACAAAGCCACCCCCAACCCCAAGGAGACGCCCTTTCTCAGGCGCGAGAGGAGCCCGGCCGGAAAGCGTCTGCGGGAGGGAGCGAATCCCAGGGTCAGGAGGTCGACGGGGCACGCAGTCGTACAGACCCCGCAGTTGTAGCATTCAGCCAAAGAAAACGGCTTCGCCGGATTAACCCCCATCGGACAGGCTCTCGCACAGGCCGTGCAATTATCGATGCAGGAACGGTCGGCCTTTCGCACCCGAAACGGGGCCAGCGAGCCGAAGAAGCCCAGAACCGCGCCTGTCGGGCAGAGGGAGCGGCACCACGCCCGGCGGGAAAGGAGCAGTTCGGCCAAAATGACCGCCGAGAAAACCAGGACGCCGCCGTTGGTGACGCCGAACACCATGAGGGAGAACACGTCCCGCCCGATCTGAACGTGGGGGAGGAGGTTCGCCCAGAGGGCGATGTTGAAGACGACCGCCGCGCCCAGCCCGACGAAGAGCAGGAGCCATTTGGCCCACCGGGGAACGACGAGGTCCGGCGGGCGGATGCCGATCTTCGGCAGCGCGCGCCGTCTCAAGAGGTCGAATCCCTCCAGGAGGGTGTTCACCGGGCAGACCCACCCGCAGAAGATCCCGCCCGAAGGCGACGGCCAGAAGAACCGGGAGCGCGGTCCCCGCCAGGAGAGCCGGCCAGGCGCCCGGGATGCGGATCACGGTTTCCGCCGCAACCACCGGATCGAGAATCGGGAACCCGAACACGGAGAACGACCCGAAATTGCCCACCCAGTCCATCGACCGGACGGCGGGATCCGCCAGGCGCCCGACCGTGACCGAAAACAGGTGGTAGAGCCATTGTTCAAAAACGGTTCCCGTCAGGGATATCTTGTGGTAGCCGTTCTTGCCGTACTGCTGGTACAGGATCCCCCCGTAATTGAGGGCGGGGACGGCCAGGAGAAGACCGAGGGCCCCCAGTTGAATCCCTCTTCTGAAGCCACCGAACCATGGTATCAGGACTCCACCGGGACGATCCGGATCGCCTGCGGGACGTGGATGCAGGCGCGCTCACAGAGCCCGCAGCCCACGCAGGCGTCCGTCACGATGGGTTGCTCGTACATTCCGGTCTTCATGGCCACCCCGGGAAAAGGACAGGCGCGAATGCACACCCCGCAGGTGCGCTTCTGGTACGAGTAGCACATGGATTGATCCACCACCGCCCGTCCCATCTTGACCTGAGTGCGGACGGAGTCGTCATCCGGGGCGATTTGGGTCAAGGCTCCCGTCGGGCAAACTTCGGTGCACTTCATACAAAGCATGCAAGCCTGTTCGCGGGGGACGATGTAGGGTGTATTGAGGTTTCGAAGGCCCTCCCCGAACCCGGCCATTTGAATGGCGGTGTTCGGACAGACGGCGGCGCACCTCGCGCAGCGAATGCACCGATCGAGGAAATCCTGCTCGCTCAGAGCCCCGGGCGGGCGAAGGAGAGGGCGAAAACGCGTTTTAGCACTCGCGAAACCCCTCCGTCCGGCCGCAACCCAGGAGGCGACGCCGGATAGCGCCAACGCCCCCGCAAGAAGGAACCTCCGTCTGTTCAGGCCCATTCCCCCACCTCCAAATCACCAACCCCGGAAAGACGGGGAAGGCGAGAGTTCCCTCCCCATCCCTCTCGTTTCATCGAGGATTCATATCTTCTCGATCCTTGCTTTTACGTGCTTAAAGTCCACCTGGCCGGATACCGGATCAAAGGCCCGGTGCGTGACCGCGTTGACGAGCCAGCGGTTCTTCTTCGGGTCGGCGCTGTCCGCGACGGATAGGTTCCACGGGGAGAACAGCTGCCCCGGCATGACCTTGTTGCGCGCGGGTTTGACCTTGCTCTTCGTGCCGATGCTGGCGCGCGCCTCGTAACTGCCCCGCGGCGTTACGACCCGGACCCATTCCCCGTCTTCGATTCCCAGTTTTCGAGCGTCGCGGGGATTCAATTCGAGATACTGTTCCGGCACCAGCCGGCGGGTGGTGGGCGCCCGGATCGTCTTGGTGGTGTGGAAGTGCTCGAAGACGACTCCCAGGCTCAGCCAGAACGGGTATTTGTCGGCCTTCTGAATCTCCGCCATGGATTTTCCGTAGTAGTCGAAATCCGGAAGTTCCGGCGTCAACCCGTTGTCGCGCATCTGGATCAGGACGTCGTAATGGTCAACGGCGTAGAAATTCGGGTCTTTGCCCGCTTTCGCGAAGATATCCGTCAGCTCTTTGGCGCGTGAATAGTCCTGCTCGGTGAGCTTGAACTTCGCCCTGCCGTTCTTGCGGCGGAAGGCGCTGTAGGGCTTGTCCTTCCAGCCCTTCTCCTGCGCCATGTACTTGCGCGCGACCCCTCCCTCTTTGGCGATCTCATACGTGGGGGCGGGATAAAAGATCCCCTTGCGCTTTCGAAGCTGCTCATAGGGAGAGAGTTTGTCCCGCTTTTCCACCTCCACGATTCCCGTCAAATCCGCATCCGTTCCCTTGCTGGCCCGGCAGATGTCCCGATAAACCTCCTCCGGGTCATAGAAACCATCCGCCTTCCTCTCATAGGGAAATATCTTCTCCGCGTTCAGGCCGAGCTTCTTGGCGATGGACTTGCCCTCGTCGATGATGACGTCCAAATCGGGCCTGCAGTTCTTGGGCGGCTCCATGGCCTTGTCCGTGACGTACATCTTTCGCTCGCTGTTCTGGTACACCCCCCCTTTCTCCCCGTGGGTGGCGGCGGGAAAGATGACATCGCCGTAGAGAAGATTAGGGGCGTGCCGGTAGGCCTCCACCATGTAGGTAAACGTCTTGGTGATGGCGGGCCGGATGAGGGTTTCCACCTCCGGCAGATCCACGTGGGTGGCGTAGGCGAACTGCATCACCTTGACTTCACCCTTAAAGGCGCGCTCGAACATGCCGATGGTCATGCCCTTGTTCGGGGCGGCGGCGGTGACGTCGAGCCGTCCCGGAGGGAGGCCCCAGGCCTCGTTTATCTTCCGGCGGTGCTCGGTGTTCTTGATGCCCTCGTTGAACGGAAGCCGTCCGGTCAGGCCGCCCATGAGGCGCTCGCTCATGGCGTTGGGCTGTCCCGTCATGGAGAACGGGCCGGCTCCCGGCCGGCCGATGTTCCCGGTCAGCAGATGGAGGTTGATGAGGTTGATGTTGCGGTGCTGTCCATGGATCGACTGGTTGTACCCGATCCCCCAGAAAGAGAGGACACCGCCTTTCTTGCGCCGCCGACCCTTCAGGGTGGCGTCCGCCCAGATCGAGGCGATCCGCCTGACCACGGAGGGAGCGATCCCCGTTCGATCGATGACCTGCTCCGGGCTGTACCGGGCCATGATGCCCTCGCGGTACTCGTCGAACCCGTCCGTGTGCTGCCGGATGAAGGCCTCGTCCACGGCTTGGGGGAACTCCTTCATCAGGGTGTGGGCGATGGCGTTCTGAAGGGAGAGATCGCCGTTGGGGCGAATGGTGATCGAGAGGCTGTTGTTGCGGTTGACCTGGGCATAGCCGTCCATGGTCCCGGTATAGCGCGGGTCGACCACCATGGTCGGGATGTTCCGTTTTTCCTTGGTGGCGGCCACGCGCCAGAAGAGGACGGGGTGCGACCCGCGCGCGTTATGGCCCCAGTGATTGATGAAGTCGGCATCTTCGATATCGGAATAGTTCCCCGGTGGATGGTCGCTTCCGAGGCTGTGAATATAACCCGTCACGGCCGAGGTCATGCACATCCGGGCGTTGGCCTCGATGGTATTCGACTGGAGAACGCCCTTGTAGAGGATGTTGTCCAGCCATTGCTCCTCCATGGTCAACTGACCGGACTGATAGATCGCGACGGAGTTTCCCCCGTGTTTCTTCACGATCCCGACGACCATGTTGGAGACGATGTCCATGCCTTCTTCCCACGTGCCGACCCGGAAGACATCGTCATCGAAGCGCCCTTTCGTCTTCGAGACGTGCCCGGTCAGGGGGTTGGACATGTCTTTGCGGATCAGGATCTCGTCCAACCGGTCGACGTAGAGGGCCTCCGCGGCCGTGAGACCCTTGATGCACTGCAGACCCAGGTTGACGGGGGAGTCCTTGTCCGGGATGCACGCCACGATCTTTTCATTCTCGACGACGTAGTAGGTGTGGCATCCCACTCCGCAGTAGGGGCATTGCGTGGGGACCAGCTTTCGCGTGTCCTGGGTGCCTTCCGCTGCTCCGACGAGTTGAAACAACTCCTTGTCGCGGGTCAGGGTTCCGCCCATGGCGAGTCCGGTGGCCAGGGCAGTGGACGACTGCAGAAACGTACGGCGATTAAACCTCGGCATCACTTGGCCCTCCAGGGGTCTACAGGTCCCGAATCGCGCTTTTCCCAGGTGCGGATGTAAGCGACGATGTCATTAATCTCTTCCTCGGTCAGTTCCACCATCCCTTGCTTTCCTTTGAGGTAGGCGCCCATCGGCGTACCGACCCGGCCCTGCATCATCGTTGCCTTGATGTAGCCGTCGGTGGCGGATTTCAGAAAACCCTGGTTATTCAGAGCGGGTCCGGCGTAACCCGCCATGGCATTGGTCACGTGCCCTCCACCCACGTGGGGGCCGCCGAGGCCGTCCCGCCCATGGCAACCGGAGCACATCCCGTCGAAGAAGAGCTTTCCGCGGGAAACGGAGCCCGCCACCCGGTTTTGATCGATCCCCGCATAGTCGCGGAGCTGCCAGCTTCGCACGTAGGAGGCGATGGCTTCGATGTCTTCCTTCTTCAGGAAAATCCCGAACGGGAGCATATGACGCGGCAACCGCCCGTAGAAGATAGAGCGGCGGATGTACCCTTCGGGTGCGACGGACAGGAAGCTTTGCAGGTTCAGGGGGAGACCCACACCCCCTTCGCCGTCCTTCCCGTGACAGGCCGCGCAGTGTGTCAGGTAGAGCCGGCTACCCTTCGAATAGACGGAATCCCATTTGGAATCCCGCTCAAAAGCCTTGGTTTCGGTGGGGAAAAGGAATGTGACGATGAGCATAGAAGTGAGGAGAAAACCGATGAGAACCAGGAATGAGCGCCACTTTTTCATAAGTGCTCTCCTCTCGAACAGTCTTTGCTCCTATGTCGGCGGGACGAATCTTCTCCGGCTCCTTTCTCTTACCCCCGAACGGGGGTCTAATTCCGTGGGTCCAACGATGCGCTTAACTCGCGCCTGTATAATAAAAAGATAGGTTTGAGCGGTCGAAATGTCAATGGGGCGATTCGACCCGAAAGGAGCGCTCGGGGAGGGGAGCATCCCGATTCCCTGAACCCATTCCCGTGATCCTGTTTCGCCAGGGGGAGGAATCCGCCGGCGGATGCGTCGGGGACCGGCGCCGGGACCGCATCCGGAGAGCGGCTGCCGCGCGGTCCCGTCGAGGAAATCCGAACCCCCACCGGAGCGGACTTGTCCGGGTACGCTGGCCGGTTACGCAACAACATGCGAAAATCGGTTGTCTGCGAGATCCTCCAAGTCGCCTGGATGAGCCGACGCAGATTGGCTTCGGTATCAGGGACGAGAGCGCCCGTATCATGAATGATGAGACAGGCCGACGACTAGGGCCCTGACCCTGGCGGGCTCCGGTTTGGTACAGGTTTTCGACCCCGGTGATTCACGAGACGCCAACCGGCCCGGACGGTTGCCGGAGCCCGTGCCGCGAACCGGCGGGCGGAAGTTCCGCGTGGGCGCACAGGGAGCGTTATGATTAACCAGCCGCTGACCAATTTTCGCCGGATCCTGGTCGCCAACCGGAGCGAAATCGCCATCCGTGTGCTGCGCGCCGCGGTCGAGCTCGGCATCATGACGATCGCGATCTATTCACAGGAGGACCGCTTCGCGCTGCACCGCTACAAGGCCGACGAGGCCTATCCGGTGGGCCGGGGAATGGGCCCGATCGAGGCCTATCTCAGCATCGACGAGGTGATCCGCGTCGCGCGAGAGAACGCCGCCGATGCGATCCACCCGGGCTATGGCTTCCTGTCCGAGAACCCCGACTTCGCCGAGGCGTGCGCGAATGCAGGCGTCGCCTTCGTCGGCCCGCGGCCCGAGATCATGCGCGCACTCGGCAACAAGGTGGCGGCGCGGGAGATCGCGCAATCCGCCGGCGTTCCGGTGGTTCCGGCGACCGGCCCGCTCCCCCGCGACCCGGAGGAGGCCGCGCGTCTCGCCCGCGAAGTCGGTTTTCCCGTCATGCTCAAGGCGAGCTGGGGCGGCGGCGGGCGCGGCATGCGCGCGATCGAGAGCGAGGCCGGGCTCGCCGATGGGGTCGAGGCCGCGCGGCGCGAGTGCCTGGCGGCGTTCGGCAACGACGAGGTCTATCTCGAAAAACTGATTCGCCGCGCGCGCCACGTCGAGGTACAGATCCTCGGCGACAATCACGGCAACCTGGTGCATCTCCACGAGAGGGACTGCTCGGTGCAGCGGCGCAACCAGAAGATCGTCGAGCGCGCGCCGGCGCATTATCTCGACGCGGCGACCCGCGCGGCGATCCACGAGAGCGCGCTCAAGATCGGCCGCGCGGTGGGCTACAACAACGCCGGCACCGTCGAGTTCCTGGTCGACGACGACACCGGCGCGTTCCACTTCATCGAGGTCAATCCGCGCATCCAGGTCGAGCACACGGTCACCGAGGTGGTAACCGGCGTCGACCTGGTGCAGGCGCAGATCCGCATCGCCGACGGGGCCGTGATCGGTAAGCCTGAGAGCGGAATCCCGAGCCAGGGCGACATTCGGGTGAACGGCCATGCCGTGCAATGCCGGGTGACCACCGAGGATCCGGAGAACAACTTTATTCCGGATTACGGCGTGCTCACCGCCTATCGCGGCGCCACCGGGTTCGGCGTACGCTTAGACGGCGGCACCGCCTATTCTGGCGCCCGGATCACGCCGTTCTACGACTCGCTGCTCGAAAAGGTGACGGCCTGGGCGCCGACGCTGGATGAGGCGATCCGGCGGATGGACCGGGCGCTCCGCGAATTCCGCATCCGAGGCGTCGCCACCAACCTCGCCTTTCTCGAGAACGTCATCAGCCATCCGCAGTTCATAGAAGGCGCTTGCACGACGCGCTTCGTCGACGAGACGCCGGAGTTGTTCAGCTTCGCCTACAGGCGGGACCGCGCGACCCGGCTGCTGCGCTATGTGGCGGAGGTGATCGTCAACAGCAACGGCGCCGTCGAAGGCCGGCCCGAACCGCCGACGCGCCAGACTCCGAGCGCGCCGGAGGTCCTCGGCGTCGACATACCGGACGGTACGCGCCAACTGCTCGATGCCCTCGGTCCTAAGGCTTTCGCCCGGTGGATGCGTGAGCAGGAACGGGTGCTGATAACCGACACCACGTTCCGGGACGCGCATCAGTCGCTGCTGGCGACACGGGTCCGGAGCTACGACCTTATCGCCATCGCGCCGGCCTATGCGCGTCTGCTGCCCCGGCTTCTCTCGGTCGAATGCTGGGGAGGCGCGACCTTCGACGTGGCGATGCGCTTTCTCGGCGAATGTCCCTGGGCGTGGCTCGAACGGCTGCGCGCCGCGATGCCCAACCTCCTGACCCAGATGCTGCTGCGCGCGTCGAACGGCGTCGGCTACACCACCTATCCCGACAATGTGGTGCGCTACTTCGTGCGCCAATCGGCCGAGCACGGGGTCGACCTGTTCCGCATCTTCGATTCGCTCAACTGGGTCGAGAACATGCGCCCGGCGATGGACGCGGTGCTGGAGACCGGCAAGCTCTGCGAGGCGGCGATCTGCTACACCGGCGACATCACCGACCCCAACCGCACCAAGTACGACCTCGGGTACTACGTCGCGCTCGCCCGGGAGCTCGAGGCCGCGGGCGCCCACATCCTGGGCCTCAAGGACATGGCGGGTCTGTGCAAGCCGGCGGCGGCCCGGATACTCGTCGAGACTCTGAGGCAGGAGATCGGCCTCCCCATCCACTTCCACACCCACGACACCAGCGGGATTTCCGCGGCAAGCGTGCTCGCCGCGGTGGAGGCCGGGGTCGACGCCGTGGATGTGGCGATGGATTCGATGAGCGGGCTCACCTCGCAGCCGAGTTTCGGCTCGATCACCGCGGCTTTGCGCCACTCCGCGCGCGACCCCGGAATCGACCCCGATACGGTGATGACGCTCTCCACCTATTGGGAGCAGGTGCGCAACCTCTATCGCGCCTTCGAGAGCGATTTCCGCGCCGGCACGTCGGATGTCTACAACCACGAAATTCCGGGCGGCCAGTACACCAATCTGCGCGAGCAGGCGCGGGCGCTGGGTATCGACAACCAGCGTTGGCCGGAGGTCTCGCGGGCCTTCGCCGAGGTCAACCGCATGTTCGGCGACATCGTGAAGGTCACCCCGTCCTCCAAGGTGGTCGGCGACATGGCGCTGATGATGGTGACGGGCGGACTGACGCCGGAAGACGTGGCCGACCCCGAGCGCGAGATCGCCTTTCCGGAATCGGTGGTCTCGCTGTTCGCGGGCGAACTGGGGCAGCCGCACGGCGGCTTCCCGCGCGCCCTGCAGGAGAAGATCCTCAAGAGGCGGGAGCCGATTACCGTGCGGCCCGGCTCTGTGTTGCCCGACGCCGATCTCGAAGCCTGCCGCGAGGAAGCCGAAAGGGAGGCCCAGCGCCCGATCAGCGATGCCGAGTTCGCGTCCTGGCTGATGTACCCGCAGGTTTTCACCGACTACGCCGCCGCGCGGCGCAAATACGGCGATGTCAGCGTGCTGCCGACGCCGGTGTATTTCTACGGCATGGAACCGGGCGAGGAGATCGCCGTCGACATCGCGCGCGGGCGCACCCTGTTCATCCGCTATGTCGCGCGCAGCGAGACCGACCGGAAGGGAGAATGCACGGTCTTCTTCGAGTTGAACGGGCAGCCCCGGACGGTGCGCGTCACCGACCGCAGCGCCGCCGCCGCGGACATGGCGCTGCCCAAGGCCGAGGAAGGCGACCCCGGCCACCTCGGCGCGCCGATGCCTGGGATGGTGACCAAGGTGTTCTTCGCTGAAGGCGAGGCGGTCGAGGAAGGCGACGTGTTGGTGGCTATCGAGGCGATGAAGATGGAAACCGTGATCCGCGCCGAGCGGAGCGGCGTCGTCCAGAAGGTCGTTGCGCAGGCCGGCACCACAGTCGACACCAAGGATCTGCTGGTCGTCGTCGGCGACGCCTAGCGCGCCCGACCACCTGATATTCTTCCGTAAGCCCGGCGCCTGCCGGTCGGGCATCTGCAACCCATCGTCGCCCGCACCGTCCTATAAGGCCCCCTCATACGCGTTTTCGGAGCCTTTGGGTGCTGGATTCGTAATTCGCCGTTGACGGGCGATACCCCCGGGTTTTGGTGCATCTGGGATATATAGTATGATCCGTCTTAATCAGTTGAAGTACCAAAGCGCGATTACCGCTTCATTGCCGGGTCATTTCACAAAAGGAGGGACCGGCGTGAAACGACCCTTTGTTTCGGCGCCGGCGACTGTCCGCAAAGGAGGTTTTCATGGCAGATAGGCCCCACCAGAAACCGCTCGACCTGCTCGTGAAAGGCGGCGCAATCGTATCCGGTCACGGCCGGCGGGAGGCTGCTCTCGGCGTTCGAGACGGGAGGGTCGCCTGTGTGGGCGCGCCGGAAAGTATGCCCGCCGCCGAGGAGGTCCTGGATGTGCCGGGCAAGCTCATTCTTCCGGGTGTCGTCGACCCCCACGTCCACTTCAGGGCGTACTCCAACCATGTCGATTCCCTGTCCGACGTAGCGCGGAGCGCCGCGCACGGAGGAGTCACGACCATGGTCGCCTTCGCCACGGGCGAGGAGAATGAGACCATGCTCTCCACGCTGCAGCGTTGCCGCGAGGAGGGCGAAGCGCAGAGCGTGATCGATTTCTCGCTGCACGCCTGGATCTTCGAGGACTTCGAGTATCTCGCCGAGATCCCCAAGGCCATCGATAGCGGCGTCACGACCTTCAAGGTCATGATGGGCTACCGGAAGCGGGGCCGCGGCCGCTGCATCCCGGACGACTACTTCTACGCTGCGCTCGATATCGTGGGGCGTCATGGCGGCACCGTGCTCGTCCACGCCGAAAACGGCCTGGTCATCGACTACCTGGAGAACAAGGCCCTCGACGCCGGAATGGACGGCGCCGATTTTCTGGAATACACACGCCCGCCCCAGTTGGAGGCCGAGTCTGTTGCGCGGTCTATCCACTTAGCTGATCTTGCGGGCTGCCCGCTTTACATCGTTCACCTCACGGCGGCGCAGGCCCTCGATGAGGCGCGGCGTGGGCTGGCGGCCGGGAAGGACGTCGTCGTGGAAACCTGCCCGCAGTATCTGACCCTCACGGGGGAGGCCGTGCGGGAGCGGGGAAGCCTGGCGAAGGTGGCGCCTCCGCTGCGGGAGGAGGCGGACGTCTCCGCTCTCTGGAAGGGCATCCAGGACGGGTGGATCAACGTCATTGGGAGCGATCACGCCCCCTACAGCCAGGCGCTGAAAAATGACCCGCCCTTCACCGAGTCGCCCTTCGGGGCTCCCGGCATCGAGACCCTCCTTCCGGTTCTCTACAGCGAGGGCGTTGCCCGCGGGAGGATTTCGGCCGAGCGCCTCGTGCAGCTCACGAGCGAGAATCCGGCGCGCGCCCTGGGTCTCTACCCGCAAAAAGGAGGGCTTCTCGTCGGCTCCGACGCCGACCTCGTCGTCATCGACCCGGATGGGCGTTCGACCGTGACGGCGGCGGGGCAGCACACGAATTCCGATTACACGCTCTTTGAGGGATGGGAGCTCAGCGGCCGGCTGGAGATCAGCCTCCTGCGCGGAAAGGTGGTCCTCCGGGAGGGGGAGCTCATGCAACGCCCTGGCTACGGCCGTTTCGTTCCACGCGGCAAGTCCGAGGGCGTCCTGTCCAAATCCACGATAGAATCTTGAATTCATGTTGAAGTGGCCGCTGAAAAACACGGCCCAGGCTATTTCCCTTCTCCATTTCCGAAACGAGTCATCTCAAGGGCCGGGATATTTCGGCTTATATGTGTTTTCCTCTGTAGAGTCGATGTGAGTGGCCAACGAATCGCTGCGTTCAGGAGGATGGAGCCATGAAGTTCGCCTTGCACTACAGCTATCAGTCCCGTACTGGAAACTGGGTGGATGCCTATCACAATTCCCTGGAGCAGATCGCCCTGGCGGAGAAGTACGGCTTCGACATGGTGACGACGAGCGAACACCACATGGTGGAGGATAACGGCTATTTTCCCTCCAACATGGTGACCTGCGCCGGCATCGCCACCCGGACGGAGAAGATGCGCATCGGCACCTGCGTCCTCCTCCTTCCCTTCTATCATCCGCTGGCGGTGGCCGAGGACGCCACGGTCCTGGACATCATGTCCCGGGGCCGCTTCGTGCTGGGGGTGGGGCTCGGCTACAGGCGGGAGGAATTCGCGGCTTTTAACGTTCCTTTCGAGGAACGGGCCGCCCGTTTCGAGGAGGCTCTCGGACTGGTTCGCCGGTTAATGACGGAGCGGGGCGTGACACACCCGGGCCCTTACTTTCCCATGAATGATGTCACCCTCATGCCTCGCCCGGTGCAGAATCCATGCCCTCCCATTTGGGTGGCGGCCAAGCTGCCCGCCGCTATCCGCCGCGCCGCACGCATGGGAGACGCATGGCTCGCCGATCCGGTCACTCCGCTCAAGGTGCTCAAGGAGAGAAAACAAGTCTATCTCGACGCCCTGGCCGAGACGGGGAAGGACGCATCCCAGGTGGAGTTCCCCCTGAGACGCGAAGCATACGTGGCCGAAGAGAGCGAGCGAGCTTGGGAGGAGGCGCGAGAACCCATGCTCTATAACTACCAGGAGTATCTGGATTGGGGCCATTTGGTGGACGACGAGGGAAGGCCGGTGAAGCGGGGCGCCGAAGCTATGGAAAATCTTCGCCGGCGCTTCATTGTGGGCTCGCCGTCTGATTGCATTCGCCAGATCAGGCGATATCAGGAGGAACTCGGAACGACCTCGATGCACTTCCGCATTCAGTTCCCCGGTTTGGATCACGCCAAGATACTCAACGCGATTCGGCTGCTCGGAGAAGAAGTCCTCCCCCATTTCCAGCGCCCCGAGGCCGAGCAGCGCGCCTGAGACAGGCCGGTCGAACCGGCTTGAATGAGAGCGAACAACTTATGGCGCGCGTTTGGAGACGCTGCGGAAAGGCCATCGCTACCAACGCCCCCCGCGCCCGGAACGTTCAGCCAAGGCGCCGGAGCATGACCGCAAGCAAGTTGTTGCGAGCCGGACGTTGGAGGAGGGCCCTCCAAATGATAATAGGGTTTCACGGCTGGAAAGAACGTCCTTGCTTATATAAGATAAAGCTGGTCAAACGCGCCGCCTGAAATACCCGTCACCAGCTTTCGGGCATAGCTCCGGATTGTCCTGGTATGGCAACTCCGCCGCCGGGTGAAAAGCTGTTTCCGGCTCAAAGAAACTCCTACGCCATGCCGAACGGCAGGGGCTTACCCCGCACCGGCTGGAGGGGAGGAGTTGTTCGGCGAAAAAGTGCGCGGAGACGAATTTTTGTCCTGATATTCATGGAGAAGACGCATGGCAATCCTCAAAGCACGGCCCCAGGACGTGGAGATCGACTTGGCTCGAACCGCTGTCATCGTGGTCGACATGCAGAACGCATACGCAAAGAAGGGCGGAATGCTCGACCTGGGAGTAGGCATTGACGAATCCCGCACGAACCCCGTCATCGCGGCCAACCAGCGCCTGCTCTCTGCGGCGCGCGCGGCCGGCGTGCAGGTATTCTATCTCCAGTTCGGGTACAAGCCCGACCTCAGCGACGCAGGCGGGCCGCTGTCGCCCAACATCCGCAAGCAGATGGCCATCAGGTTGATCAAGGAACGCCCGGCGGACCGCGATAAGCTCATCATCGAGGGAACGTGGGGATGGGAGATTATCGACGAGCTCAAGCCCGAGCCGGGCGACCTGGTGGTAAAGAAAGCCCGCTACAGCGGCTTCGCGGGAACGACGCTGGAAAACCAACTCAATGGCCTCGACATCCGGCACATTCTCTTCACCGGCGTGGCCACGAACGTCTGCGTGGAGAGCACGGCGCGCGAGGCCTTTTTCCGCGAATTCTGGCCCATTCTCATCGATGATGCGATGGATCACACCGGCCCGGACTTCACTCGCCAGGCCACCCTGTACAACTTCGAATCAAAATTCGGCTGGGTGACGAAAACGGATGATGTGCTGGACATGATGGAGCGCAACCAGGTCTCGTAGAACATCTCCCGCGTGGCGAATCGGCGAGCCCGCCGAGATGGAAGCCGCCTGGTTCTCGTTTCCCCGGCAATCGCCCGGCTTCATGAAATATCCGGGATAAACATCGCTCGGTCCGTATGGATAAAGAGCGATCTTGTCCGGTTGCGTAGCGCAACCCATGTAGGCGATTTTTTTCCTCTTGACTTTTTATTATTTTCATATCAAAATTTTTTGTAGACATTTCGCTTAGAGCAGGGGCTTCTGCCTCTCTGCCCGAGCGAGGAAGCACGAACCGCCCGAAGAGTTCGGAGGGGGTGAGTGGCTTTCCCCGTCCGAGGAGGTATAAGTGGCGCCGCACACCCGGCGCACTCCAGGAGGGAGAAAACGCTATGCTCAAGGACGGCAAGCCCACGACAAATGGATGGTTGTTCGTCGCTTTTCTCATTCTTGTCCTGACGACAACGGTCAATCCCTTCATCAACAACAAGTACTTCACGATCTTGTGGTACCCGCTGGTCGCCCTCTACGGGCTCTGGGTGCTGATTCGTGTGGTGTACGAAGAGGAGGACGCGTCATGATATGGTCCTCGCCGTACTTCATCTTCGGGTGTGTCGTCGTCTACCTGATCGTCACCATCTTGGTCGTTTACCGTTATCACTCTGAAGAGGCGACCGAGGAAGATTATTACGTGGCGGGCCGTAACGTCGGCTACATTCCCAACTCGTTCAGCATAGTGGCCACGCTCATGTCGGGCGGGATCTACCTGGGCACGGTGGGCTGGTTCTACCTGAAGGGCGTGGGCTTCCTGGGCTACGGGTTCGCTTACGCGTTCATGGCGTTCCCGCTCTGGTACATCGGCAAGCGCCTCTGGCCGGTGGGCAAGAAGTTCAACTACGTCACCGCACAGGATTTCTACGGGGATTTCTACCAGAGTGAGCTTCTCCGGATCTGCGGGGCCGTCGGGACCGTCATCTTCCTGGTTCCCTATTTCGCCTCGAACGCCGTCGCCATGGGCACCGTCCTCGAGCGGTTCGCAGGCATTCCTTACGTCTGGGGGGTGCTCCTCCTGCTCGTCATCGGAGTGGGCTACACCATTTACGGAGGGATGCGAGGCGTCATCTATACCGACGTCTTACAGGGCGTGCTCTCCTTGTCTTTCGGTGTGGTGGCCCTTTTGTATCTCTTTTACGCCGTGGGCGGCTACACCAAGTTGGTCGATGCGCTGCCTGAGTCGCATACCCTGTTTTCGTCCGACGCCATAACCTTCGGGCTTTTCCTCGGCTGGTTCGTGTTTATGGCCTCCCATCCCCTCACGATGGGAGACCGCATGACGCGCATGTACACCATCCGCAGCCTGGACGAGTATCGCCGAAACGTGATTCTGACGGCGGTGATGCTGCTCGTGATGGTCGTGATTTTCCTCTTCCTGGGGCTGATCAGCCGCGTCTTCGCCGGCCCTGGGTTGAACATGGACCAAGCCATCCTCGTGACCATCCAGAAGCAGGCCCCCTGGCTTATGGCCTGGCTGGTGGTGGTCGTCTGGGCATGCGGCATGTCCACCTTGGACTCCGGCCTTGTGGGCGCGAACGCCATCATATCGAAGGACATCGTCCGGGGCTTCGTCAAGAAGGATGTCTCCCAGGCGCAATCCGTCCTGATCGGGAAGTGGGCCATGTTGGTCTTCGGGTTTCTGGCCGTGTGGATCGCCCTCGCCCGGCCGCCCTACATCTGGGCCCTGGTCAAGCTGGTGGTGATGTTCCACATGCAGTTCCTGCCCCTGTTGATCGGAGGCCTCTACTGGAAGCGGGCCTCGAAGCTAGGGGCTGAGGTGGGTTGGGTCGTCGGGGTGGCGCTCGGCACCTACTACACCTTCTTCGCCTCGGGGCCACCGCCCATCAACGTGGGCAGCGCGCCGGCGCCGGGCTTCTTCGGGCTGCTGGTGAACGCGGTGCTCTTCATCGCGATCTCTTACTTCGCCTCTCCGCTGCCCGCCGAGCACCGGGCGAAGTACGAGAGTGCGTGGAACGGGGAAGAAACGGTGTGAGGAACTGTTTGTTGAAGTGGTGGGGATATTCGGCAGGTCATGCGGATGGGACGACCGAAACGAGCAGACCATGGCGGCCTGGTTTCCCACGTCCTCAACCGCGCGAACGCGCGGTTGAGGATCTTTGAGAAAGAAGGGGACTACGAGGCTTTCATTCGGGTGCTGGAAGAGGCAATGGAACAGACCGAGACGCGACTGACGGCTTATCGTGTGTTGTTACCGAATCGTTAGCATATAGTGGTGTGGCCGAGGGAAAATGGGTACCGATGCGCATGTTGATAGGAGGCATTTGCGTCTCATATCATGGCGAAACGGGTGAATTGAAATATAGTTGTAATTACAACGATATGACGCATTAAAATCAGCCCTCATTCAGCCGAACGGATTTTGCGCAGCGCGGCTTCAATTGTGGCCGGGGATGCCCTTGTAGGCATGCGCGCCCCAGATTTGCTTGACCCTTTTGTCGCGGCCGCAACTCCAGCGGTAGAATCGGTAGCGGCCCGGGTTCTTTTCATAATAGTTCTGGTGATAATCTTCTGCGGCGTAAAACGGCGCGGCGGCGAGGATCGGGGTGACGATCGGTTTGCCGAGAATCTTTTGGCCGGCGTTTTTGGAAACCTCGGCCGCGCGGCGTTGCTTCTCGTTCGCGACGAAGACGGCGGTCTTGTAAGAATGGCCGCGGTCGCAGAACTGGCCGCCGCCATCGGTCGGGTCGACCGAGTGCCAGAAAGCGGTGAGCAGCGCCTCGTAGCCGACCTTTGCCGGATCGTACGTGATCTCGACTGCCTCGTAGTGCCCTGTGCCGTCAGCCGAGACTTGCTCGTAGGTCGGGTTTTCGGTCTTGCCGCCGGTATAGCCGGAGACCGTCGCTACTACGCCCGGCACCTTGTCGAAATCCGACTCGACGCACCAGAAGCAGCCGCCGGCGAAGACCGCCTTTTCGAGTTGTTGTGCGCCTGCGGTGTGAGCGCAGAGTGAAAGCACCGCGACAACCGTCAGCATGGTCCATTTCATGATTCGTCTCCGTTGTTGTGGCTCGGCGGCCTAACAGGCAAGGTTGGCGTAGCGATGAGCTGCGCGCCGATTATCATCGTGAGATTATTACACCAAAGCCCTCTGAAGGCGACTCTCGGAGCGGGTTTTCACCGGATTCGACGTCAGGGCGCATCCCGCCGGAGCCAAATCCTTCATCCTCGACTACCGGGACGGATACGGCGGCGGAAAGGCGTCCGACAAGCGTGTTGTAGTCGGCCGTTTCGGCAGGATATCGCCCGACAGGGCGCGGCGTCTGGCGCAGGAGGCGCTCGGCCGGGTCGCCGGTGGCGACGACCCGGCGGGCACCGGCGCGGAGCACCTCGCTCAGCGGATCAGCGCTATGGCAGAAGACTTGGCCCTATGCATTGTTATCTCCTCTTTTCCCAACGTTTGATCGGCAATATTCAGTAATCAGTTTTGCGTTGCGACGATCCCTCTTCCCGTCTCTTTTTCACGAGCGCCCTCTCCCCCGCATACCGGAGGCGGGACACCTATGCTATAATGGGTATAGTAGGGGGGAATCCTCCTCCCTCGGAAGGAAAAAGGATCCCCTATGAAAACGCCTTCGTTTTTGGCTCCCCTGGTTGAAGGAAATTCTCCGAAAAGACTGTTCCAGGGTTTAGTGGCAGGTGCAATTTGCACGATGATCATCGGCTTTGGTTGGGGCGGATGGGTGCTCGGCAGCACTGCTGGGAAAATGGTGGAAACAGCAAGCGAAACAACCATGGTCGCGGCTTTGGCGCCCATCTGCGCTGACAAGTTTGAGCGGGCGGTCAATACCGATGACGGTTTGCTTCCTAAACTCGCAGCGGTCAGTTCATGGGAACGGGGCAGTCATTTGCTGAAAGCCGGCTGGGCAACTTCGCCGGGCGGAGCAAAGCCAGACGACAATGTGGCGGAAGCGTGCGCCAACTTGCTCAACAAGACCTTTAAACTGAAGTAGGTCGACAAAACCGGCCTCTGGCAGAAACCGCCCCCCGTCGACTATCGGGAGCAGCCTTTTACATCTCAGACGGGTTCGAATGCGGTACAGAGGCAGGGTGGTGAAGTAGGTCAGATTTGTTGGGCAGCCTGGCGGCTTGTTCATGTGTGTTCAGGTTGCCCCCGCTAGGGCCGTCCCGTCCGTCGGCACGGCCGTAGCGGGTACCCGGGTCGCATCCTCCTCCAGCATGTTAGCCAAGGTCGCGAGGCCCGCCGTCAGGCGGAAACCCTCGAAACTCGATGGACGCCGGCGGCTCGTGCGCTATCTCCTTGATCATCCGAAGGCCGGAACGGCCCGTGAAAGCCACGTTTCCGTCGACGTGCGGCTCATGAGGGGCAAGTACGCAGAGGGCTTTCCAGGCTGGCGAGGGCGCGGAAGATGATTGCGGCCGATGAGGCCGTACTCTCCGGTGCCGCGTACATCAAGGGAACCCGCATACCCGCTCACGATATCGCCGAAATACTCGACAACGGCTCGCGGCGGGGCCGATGATCGGCGGACGCTTCGTCGACGGGGAGTTTTGCGCGGTCGTGTAGGTTCAGGAATTTCCGTGCGCCAGTATCTCCCAGGAGATGCTGGCCAGGAACAGCGCAGAAGCCGCCACGACGATGCACGGCCCCGCGGGCGCGTTCCACTGAAGAGAGGCCCACAGGCCGACCATCACGGCGATGACGCCCGCGAGGATCGCGAACACCGCCATCTGCTCGGGCGTTTTGGAGAATCGCCGGGCCGCCGCCGCCGGGATGATGAGCATCGAGGTAATCAGCAAAATACCGATCAGTTTCATGGCGATGGCGATGACGAAGGCGATCAGGAGCATGAAGGTGAGCTGGACGCCGAAAGTCTGGATGCCCTCTGCTCCCGCGAGTTCTTCATGCACCGTGATGGCGAGAAGGTCGCGCCATATCCACGCGAGCGCGCACAACACCCCCGCGCCGCCGATGTAGATCCACCACAAATCCGCTGGGCCGACCGCGAGGATGTCCCCGAACAGATAACCCATCAGGTCCACCCGGAGCGTTTCCATCAGGCTGACGGCGATGATGCCGACGGAAAGCGCCGTGTGCGACAAAACGCCCAGCAACGTGTCCGTGGGCAGTTTCCTTTGTCTCTGGAGCAGGAGGAGCACCAGTGCGAGGCCGATGCAGGCGGCCAGTGTGCCGAGCCGCAAGTCGATTCCGAAGGCGAACCCGAGCGCTACGCCGAGCAGGGCGGTGTGGGACATGGAATCCCCGAAATAGGCCATCTTGCGCCAGACGATGAAACACCCGACGGGGCCTGTGACCATGGCGACGCCGACTCCGCCCATGAGTCCTCTGAGCATGAAATCCTCCATCAGGCATCCCCTCGGGAGTGATGGTGGGTCACATCCGGCTTCAGGGGGAGGATCTCTCCCTCCGGCCCGTGAACGTGGTCGTGGTCGTGCGTGTAAATGGCCAGACTCTCCGCCGCTTGCGTTCCGAACAGGGCCAGGTATTCGGGATGTTTGCTCACGGCTTCGGGATGCCCGGAACAGCAGACGTGCTTGTTGAGGCACACCACGCGGTCGGTGAACGCCATGACGACGTGGAGGTCGTGCGAGATCATGAGGACGCCGCAGCCCCTGTCGTTCCTGATCTTCGCGATGAGGTTGTAGAGTTCGGCTTGGCCGGTGATGTCCACGTTCTGGATGGGTTCGTCGAGAACGAGGAGGTCGGGGTTTCGCAACAGGGCGCGGGCGAGCAGGACGCGTTGGCGCTCGCCGCCGGAGAGACTCTGAACGGGTTGCTCGAGCATGCCTGCGGCGCCCACCTCCTCTAGGTGCTCCTCCATCTGCTTGCGCGATGGTTTTTGGGTGAGGCCGAGCAGTCTGCGTACGGTGAGAGGAAACGAGGGGTCCACCACGAACACCTGTGGCACGTAGCCTATCGTGAGACCCTCTTTGCGGTGGATTTCACCCGAACCGGGCTTGAGCTGCCCGAGCAATAAACGGACGAGCGTGGTTTTGCCCGCGCCGTTGGGTCCTATGAGGGTGAGAACTTCATTCGCCGATATTTCGAGGTCGACGTTTTGGAGAATCGGCCCCGCGCCGAAGCTCAGGTGGATGTTTTTCGCGGAGATGAGAGGGGGTCGCCCGCTAATCATCGCAACACTCCGGGCACTGCCCGCTGATTTCCACGACGGGCGTTTCGATTTGAAAACCGGCCTGGATAGCGCTTGCTTCGATGGCCTCGCCGATTTTTTTGCTATCCGTCTCGGCCACGCTTCCGCAATCGCGGCAAATGAAGAACTGGGCTTTGTGGGTTTCCGCCGGCATGGCGCAGCCCACGAATGCGTTTAAGCTCTCGATGCGGTGGACGAGCCCATGCTTCAGGAGAAAATCCAGCGCCCGATAGGCCGTGGGCGGGGCGTTTCGGCCACCCTGGGCGTTCATGCGCTCGAGCACGTCGTAAGCGCCCAGGGGCGCGTGGCTCTCCCAGATGATCTCCAGCACCCGGCGCCTAAGCGGCGTGAGCCTGACGCCTTTGTCCCGGCAAAGCGTCTCCGCCTGCTTCAGTGCGCTCTCGATGCAGGCCGCATGGTCGTGATCATGACTGGGGAAATGTTTTTTTGTCTTGGCCATATGAATTTCCTTGACGAATAAAACTATTTCTTTATAATATAACATTACATTTTTCGCGTCAACCCCATTCTGCCGAGGAGTCGTGATGAGGTATCTACTGATCGCCATGGCTCTGGCAATAACCCTGTGCGCGCGGTTTGCGCCCACTGCGTCGGCGGCGCCTCGCGTGGTGGTTTCCATCAAACCGCTTCATTCGCTGGTCGCAGGTGTCATGAAGGGGGTCGGCGCGCCTTATCTATTGATGAAAGGCGCCGCCTCGCCGCATACTTTTTCGCTGAAACCATCGGACGCCAGAATGCTTGCGAGGGCGCGCGTGATTTTCTGGGTGGGCGATATCCTCTCAGCCGGGCTGGAGCGGCCTCTCGAAACTCTTCCCAAAAAGGCGGAAGTCGTCGCCCTGGGCGAAATGAAGGGCTTGGGCGTAAGGAAGTTGAAGCTGAGAGAGGGCGGCTTGTGGGAAGGCCACGAGCAACATCATCACGGCGATCCTCACGATGAGGAGAAGCACAAAGAAGCGAAGCAGAAACACGGTGGTCACGATGCGGGCGATCATGAAAATTTCGATGCGCACATCTGGCTCGACCCCATGAATGCCCGCAAGTGGGTGGACGCCATCGCCCATGAACTGGGAGAAGTGGATCCTGGGAACAAGAGAAAATACGAGGCGAACGCGCAGAATCTCAAGGCCCGCATCGACGGTTTGCATCGAGAACTTGCACGCACTCTCGATCCTGTTAGGGGTGCTCCCTACATCGTTTTTCACGATGCGTATCAATATTTAGAAAGACGCTACGGGCTGAACGCCATTGGTTCGGTGACCCTGTCGCCTGAGAAAAAACCGGGAACGGCGCGCCTGGTGGCGATACGCAAGAAGATCAGGAACTCGAAGTCGATTTGCGTGTTCACCGAGCCGCAGTTTCAGCCGAGGCTGGTGCAGATCATCATGGGGGGCACGGGGGCGAAAACCGGCGTACTGGATTCTCTGGGAGCGAGCGTTCCCGCCGGGGAGGATGCGTATTTCACCCTCATGCGCGCGATGGCGAAATCTCTCAAGAGCTGTCTTTCGCGGATATAATTCGAGGCGCATTGTCCCGAGGATATGGGGACGAGCCGGCCCACCGCATTGTCTCGGTAGCCGCTCGCCGCCCTCTCCCGTAGCAGCAGCGTTTGCCGGCTGGAGACGACGCGGCGGAAAGCCTTGGAATGACTATTTCCTCGGCTTCCTTTCACAGAACAATCTTCGATAAGAATCCCGGCGCATTACCTGAAAAATCATGTCACGCCCCCTTTCGCCTTGTAACTAGAGGAATTAACGCGACACGGAATCCAGGCTGTTACCACGAGGTGTTCCAGAAAATTGTTTGGGGTGGGACCCCCTCCATTCGGGGGATGATTGCTTGACTGCCGAGTTGGGAACAGGTTCGCCGATTTTTTCCATTTTCTATGGATGTCGTTCCTGTTGCCCTCGCCCATGCTGCTGCTCGGGGCTGTTCCTCTCCGGCCTGATCCACGTCTTCATCTCTCGCCAGGCGATTTTGCGGTGGCTTCGTCATGACAGCCTGAAATCGGTAAGCGTCAGTTCGGCCGTCGTCGTGCTCGGTTTTCTGGCGGGCGGCTTCTACGTCGTCCAGAAAGAAGAGCAAGCCTTGCGCACCCGCTTCGGGAAAGTGGTCGATGCCGAAGTCGTGCCGGGATTGACGCCCCCCAACCCGCCTGCGGGGGTCAATCCCGACCGATGAAGGGAGGGTTTGACCCCCGCAGAGGGGCGCGAGAGGGTTTTTAAGTTACTTGAATACCTTGATCCACTCCCCGCGCACCTTCTTGAAGCTGCGCTGGGCCGCCACCCAGTCCTTGAGGCCGAGCAGCTTGACCTTGCTCAGGTCCATCAGGAAAGGACGCACGTTCGCAGGCGGCGTGTAGTTCGCCCGGAAGGAGTATATGGCCTCGTTGCCCACGTAGATGTCGGTGCCTTCCTTGCTCATGAGGAACTCGATGAGGAGCTTGCCCGCGTTGGGATGCGGAGAGCCCTTCAGCACGCCCGCCTGGTTGCCGAGCATCACCTGACCTTCCTTGTAGTGGCCCATCTTGATGACCTTGGCGAGGTCGGGTTTTTTCAGGATGTTCTGGTAGACGCGTCCCGTGAGGTTGAACATGTCCATGGGGCGCTCGCAGTTGATCACCGTCTGGATGCGCGGCTCTGTGCGGAACATGACGATGGGCTTGGTGGCCTTCATCTTCTGCCAGAAGTCGCTCATGTTCACGCCCGCCTCGGTGAGGCCGATGACGGTGTTGGTGGTCGTGAAGCTCTTGGTGATGTCGGTCACGATGGTCTTGCCGGTGAGCTTGGGGTCGACCACGTCGAAGATCGAGTTGACCTTGTGGTTCTTCATGCCCGGGCAGGAAATGTTCCAGACGGGCTGGAAGCTGTAGGCCAGCGGCGTAACGATGTAGGGGTAGTTGTGGTACTGCCCGGCGCCCTCCACGACTTTGACGAGGTCCTTCCAATTCCCGCTGTCGAGCTTCAAGTACGCGCCCCTCTTCACGGCCGCGTGGAAAAATCCGGGCGCGCTCACGAGGTGGACGTCCACGGTGAATTTCCCTGCCTTGATCTCCTGGCGGACCTGCGCGACGGTCGAGCCGGTTCCTTTGCGCAAGTTGCGGAACTTGAAGCCGCTCCCCAGGCCATAGCGCTTGGCGAAGGCGGGTCCCATCACCTTGGAAGTCCGGTCGCTGAACAGGGGGTTGATAATGACGACGCCGCCCTCTTTTTTCGCCGCCCGGATGAGCTTTTTCTCCTGCGCGGTGATCATGGCCGCCTCTGCGAGAGAAGAGCCCGTGACGCACACCGCGGCCAGGATTGCGATGCCGTAGATGCGAAGTTTCTTTCTCATATCTTTCCTCCTTTCGGGTGGTTGTTCACCCATCAATCGGTCGGGGTGGGAGAGCCGAAGTAGCCGCCTCCACTGAGGACGGCCTCTCTCCCGCCGTATTGCTCTCTAAGCTCCTCGATCTCTTCTTAAAGTTGCTGAAGCAATGCGCCGCCCCTACGGGCTAGAGCAGCTCGTAAATTTGGGTGGCCATGCCGCCCTTGAGTTTTCCGTTGCTGAGGTGGCCCACGAGAACGTCCTCGTTCTTGCCGGGACCGCCGCTTAGTGCCATGTGGATGTGGACGTAGGGCTGGGGCTCGTCCCAGACGACGCCCTCACCGAGCGCTGCAGGAGGCTTATCGGGCCAGGAAATATTTCCGTAGGCAACGAGTTCGCGCCAGTCGCCGAAGTGGTGGCGGGCGACGTCATAGCCCTCCATGCTCCGGAAGCCGGAGATCATCTCGGTCTCCGTGAGCGCGCCGAGGAGGAAAACCGAACCCGCCCGGATGTTTTCTTTCTTGACGAACTTGTTGAGCTCCTCGAAGTAATCATCACCCGGATCGAAATTGACTTCGAAGATGCGCCCCAGCTTCATTTCCCTTGCTCTGTACATCTCATACCTCCTCCTCGACTTCATCGTAGACACGTGAAATGCCGTCGCGAAACGTCTCCCGGCGCTGCTGGAGCCAGTATTCCCCTCGAGAGGCGTCGGCTGTGAAAAAACGCCGGCCGAGGGATTCGTCCGCCGCGACCTCGGCCTTGGTGAGTCCTTTCTTCACGAGTTCGGACACCGCCTCGCGGATCGTGACCATGCGCTCCCGTTGGCGGCGAACGACGTCCATCCCGCAAATTTCACCATGACCGGGAACGATGGTTTCGACCGGCAGGCTCTCGATCCAGTCCAGAGCGCGAATCCACTCCCCCAGGTGGGCGTCCCTCATGCCGCCGCCGGTGTGGCTCACCACGTCGCTGGAGAAGAGCACCCCTTCCTCGGGAACGTAGATTGCCGAGGTAGCGGGGGAGTGCCCTCCCATACGCTTGACGTGGAAGGTGAGAGGCGAAAGGTGGAGAACCATGGTTTCCTCCCAGCAGAAAGCGGGCAGAGGAACCGGGGCGTTGTCGATGGTGTCCGCCTCGTCCGCGTGGCCCAGATCCCGGAGGGTGTTGACGAAAATCTCTTTGGAGAAGGCGTTATCGCCCTTGGAAATCTCCTCGTAAGCGACCTGGGGGGCGAAAAATAAGACGGTCTCGCCGATTCCCTCGATGAAGGATGCGCCGGTGGTATGGTCGCCGTGATAGTCGGTCGTGATGAGGTATCGCGCGCCCTCGGGGTGCAGCCCGCGAACAACCTCCTGCCATTTTCGGGAATCGGACGGGCGAACGGGGCTGTCCACGAGCACCACACCGGCGTCCGTAACGGCGGCGCTCACGTTGGCCCAGTCGTAGCCCGTCTCGACGTATAGATGCTTGCCCACTCGCTGCATGTTCGCTCCTCAAAAGCCGCGCGTTTCGGCCCTCGGATCAGCCGGTGAACTCCAGAATATGAAGACCCAGCCCCCACCGGTCGCTGATGTAGATGAGGCCGGTTGCCCGATCCACGAAGACTTCGTTCGTCTGGGGACAGAAGCGCTCATTGTTCCCGGCCGGAATGTAGTAGCCCACCTCCTTCGGCTCGAAGGGATTCGACCAGTCCAGAATCCGAAGGCCCGCATTAAACCATGTAAGGTGGAGCAAATCGTCGGCCTCCATCCATTGCCAGGTGTTATGCGCTCCGTAGCGGGCCCCTTGTTGGCACCAGGAGGAATCGACGGGCCGCATCGTGACGGGATCCATCGGATAGGGATTGAAAGTGCTGATCGATATCGGGTGCAGGTGGTTCCGCATGTCGAAAAACGTGGCGAACGCGGGCGGATGGGCGCAATTGGTCGTATGGGTCTCCGTCAGAAGAAATCCGAAATCCGACCCCTTCGGGACCATGAAAGTGTGGGACGCGGGCGACCAGTTATGGGTTTCATACGGATTTTGCCGCCACATGAATTCGGGCTTCGCGGGATCCGTCAGATCCATCATGCCGAATCCCCCCCGCCGCCAGGCGCAGGTAACGTAATTCCCATACGGTATCGCTTCGTGCAGATCGACCCCGCCCTTCGGCACCAGTTCCAGATCCCACGTAGGCTCCTCGCCCGCCGCTTCGTTCTGGCCCGGCACCCATCCTTCGCCGATGAGAGTCGGATTCAGCGGATCCTGCATGTCGTGGATCAGAAGGGCCCGCCCGTTGCATCCGTCCTTATAGCCGCCGCTGTACATCAGCTTGCGGTCAAAGTCATAGACCGGCCGGTGAATGCCCCGTCCATCCGTCTCGACGTTTTTTACGAATTTGGGATTCCGGGGATCGGAGTTGTCGAAAACCCGAAGCCCCCCTATCACCTCGGGGTCCTCCATTCCCACGCGCTTTTCGACGTTGGTGATCAGCACGTCGTCGACAAGAAGAACCTTGTGGGTTCTTCCCGCGGGATTATCTTCCATTTGTTGTATGACTTTCGGATGGGAGGGATCGGAAACGTCCAGTACCATGAGCCCGTTCGATCCGTAGAGACCCGAGCCCATGACGTAGCAAAGGCCGTCCCGCACCCGAACCTGGAACGCATCACCCCAACCGTTCAGATCGGAATGGGCCACCAAACGAACATTTTTCGCCTCCTCGGGGCGCGGCCCCGTGAGGATGCTGGGATATTCGGTTTCGGGCTTGTTTTCATCGAAATAGGGCTTGGTCATCTTTCACCTCTCAAATGATAAGGAGCACCATAAATCGCAGATCCATAAAATTACCCGGAAATGAAAAAGACGCTAAAGCGATTCTTCCGGCAGAACCAGGCACGCCTCGGGGGCAAACCGCAAAAAGACTTCCTCGCCCTCCGTGATTTCCTCCGTGATGGGAACCTTCATCGTCACGATCCGGGAACCGGCCAAAACCTGGCATTCAATCGTTTCGCCCAGAAAAACCATTTTCTCCACCCTTCCTCCCAGAATGTTCGCTTCCTTCTCCTCCCCGGAAGCGGCAAGCGACATGCCCTCGGGCCTGACCGCCAGCGTGGCCTTCGCTCCCTTGGCCATTCCAGCCGGTATGGAGCAACGCCAAATCCCCTGGGCGGTCTCTACGAGCCCGAGCCCATGAGCGGATTCCTCCTGGACGACCCCATCGAAGAAATTCACCTGTCCGACGAACTGGGCCACAAAACTGGTCTTGGGCTTCAAATACAGATCCTTGGGACTTCCCTCTTGAACGATCCGGCTGTTCAGCATCACCGCAATTCGATCGGACATGGCGAGCGCTTCGAGTTGATCGTGGGTCACATAAATCGCGGTAATTCCCAGCCTCCGGGTCAAATCCTTGATTTCCAGCCTCAAATCTTCCCGGAGCTTGGCGTCGAGATTGCTCAAGGGTTCATCGAGCAGAAGAATTTCGGAACCGGATACGAGCGCGCGCGCCAGCGCCACTCGCTGCTGCTGCCCGCCGCTCAGATAGGGGGCGGGCCGGTGGGCCAGGTCCTCCATCTGCATTAATGAGAGAATTTCCATGACGCGCTTGTTTCTCTCGGCGCGAGACACGCGCGCCTTGCCCTGTTTCAGGGGAAAGGCGACGTTGTTGAATACGGTCATATGGGGCCAAATCGCGTACGACTGGAACACCATCCCGATGGGACGTTCGTTCACAGGAATGGAAACTCCGGGAGCTGCGACAACCTGATCCCCGAGCCGGATTTCACCGCCGGTCGGATTCTCGAGCCCCGCGATGCACCGCAGCGTCGTACTCTTTCCGCAGCCGCTCGGCCCCAAAAGCGTATAAAATTCACCCGGATTGACCTCGAAACTCACCTCCTGGAGAGCGGTGACTTCTCCATCCATCGATTCGAACGTCTTGCTCAGATTCTTGACGGTAATACGCATCGCGCCTCCACCCTAGCCCTGCTGGCCGCTCAATTGCGTGACGAAACGCCGCAAGAGAAGAGTCAGCGGAATCAAGCCGATAATCAGCAAAACCCCCATCGCCGCCGCCAGGGAAGTCGTATCCTCCCAATACTCCCACAACAGAACGGCGAAAACCTGGTTGTTCCTTCCCGCCAGCATGAGAGGAATGGAAAAAGACCGGAGAGCATGCACGGCCACCCATATCCAGCCGGCGGCGAAAGCGGGAAAAAGAAGGGGGAAAGTGATGTGAACCAATGTGCGGAACGTCGTCGCACCGCTCACGTAAGCGGCTTCTTCGAGTTCCTTGTGTATCTGAACGATGGCGCCGTTCATGAGGCGGGTGGAGAAAGGAAGGTAGGCCACGGACAACCCCAGCACCAGGATCCAAATGGTCCCGTACAAGCCGAGGTAGTTGAAGGGGGGGACCAGATAGGCCATCAACAAAGCCATCGCGATGACGATGCCCGGAATGGCGAGAGGTATGAACACGAGAGCGTCCAGCATCCCCCTTCCCTTTCCCTTCCCCTTGGCCCGGACGATGACCCACGAGACGAAAAGGGCGAACACCATGGTGGCCGTGGCCGTAACGACCATGAGCAAGAAGGTGTTCCACAGAACTTTGTAGACGCGCTCGTCTTGCAAAACCTCAATAAAATTTCGCAGGGTGAGAAGATGCAGAACATCGAAGGATGGGACGCGGTAGCTCGGCATCAAGCTGGTCCAGAGAAGGATGGCGAAGGGCAAGGCGATGGCCACCAGGAAAAAAAGGATAAAAAGACAAAGCGCCGGATAGCGCCATTTGCCGATGGAGATGATGCGGGGCCGGAAGCCCTTTCCGGTGATCGTCGAGAACCGGTCCGCGTGCCGCACGGCGCGGCGGTAGGCGATCAGCAGAACCATCATGATGCACATGAAAACCACGCCGAAAACGGCGCCCAGCCCGTAGTCCAGCGGAGCCTGCACCCGGGTCGTAAAGTAAATCAACGTGCTGAGAACGAATACGCCCCCCGGGAGTCCCACCGCCAAGGCGGCCTCGAAGGATTCCATACTCAAAATGAAGGAATACATGCCGGCCGCGAGAATGGCCGGGGAAAGCGCCGGGAGGGTCACCTTGAAGAATGTCCCCACCCCGCTCGCCTTCGAGACCCTGGCGGCCTCCTCGAGAGCAGGATCCATCATCCGGAAGCAGCCCACCACCATCAGGAAGATCGTCGTCACCCCCCGGATGCCGTCGAGGAAAATGAGACCCCCCACGGAGTAGATGTTGATCGGCCCCTTCGTCAGGTGGATGCCGGCCAAATCCAGCCCGCTTCGCAAAAAAACGTTCATGGCTCCGGCATTGGGAGAAAGAAGCAACGTCCACCCCATTGCAAACAAAATGTTGGGGACGGCCATCGGGATCAGGATCATCGCCCACGCGAGATTGCGAAGCGGCATGTCGGTCCGCTCGACCAGCCAGGCCAGGAGAACGGCGAACGTCAGTGAAATGAAGGTCCCCAACCCCGCGATCCAAAACGTCCTCCCCAGGGTTTCATAGAAATTGGGCGTGGTGAAGGCCGAGACATAATTGTCCGTCGACCACCCTTCGGGGAATGCGGGATGGCCAATCTGCAAGCTGGTGATAATCAAGCGGGTGACGGGAACCAGCACCAGGAACAAAACAATCGCCGTGATGACGATCATCATCGCATTGTTCCGGAGCCAGACCCACAGCAGGAGAGCCCGGCCCCATATTACCGGATGCGACAAAGAAATGGACTTCATATCTTTTGTCCTTCGCCGAACGGCACGGAAGAGCGCGGCTCATTTCCTTTTGTTCGCTGATGAGCCAGTCGATAAGGACACGGAAGAGCCAAACCGAGCCTCCCCGAAAGGAATCGCCGGATGGACCGCCGGGCGCTCCGCACAGGAGCGTCCAGCGGCCCGAATCGATCACGGAGACATTACGCCTCCGACGGAAAACCTCCCTGGAGCATCCCGGCGCTCGTCGCCCGGGATTCTACTTCTTCCGCTTTCTGCCCTTGGGGAATCCCCAGGTGGATACGATCTCTCTGGATGCGTTGGCCTGAACCGATCCGGCGGCCTCCCAGCCGAACCAGACGGGTTTGGCGCCGGCTTTTCTGATGTAGTTATAGGCATCCGTTCCCTTGATATTCGGATTGCTCCTCCCGTAGAGGCCATAGCCGGGCGCTCCGTCCGTAGCGAGGTAGGACGCCAGCAGAATAGCGGAGTTCGGAGCTTTGCCCCCCTTCATCACCGCGAGGGCTTCACCGACCTGATAGGGAAATATCTTGGGAACGGTAAACTTGATCGGAGCTTTCGGGTCTCTGCGCAACACGTTCTTGACCGCATGATACTGAACGCCGCAAAGGAGCGGGAACTCGCCGGCGGCTACCTGCGCGGTCGTCGAATTCGTGCTCGACATCCAAACGGGCTTATTGTTCTTGAGCGCCTTGTGGTAGGCGACGCTTTTCTCTTTCTTCCAGTAGAAATGCAGTTGAATCCACGTCAAGGGGCGCGTGAGTACGGCGAGCTTGCCCTTCCACTTCGGATTCAAACAATCCTGCCAGCCCTTGGGCGCATCACCCGGTGAAACTATTTTGGGGTTGTAGGCTATCCCGAACTGATTCATCCCCGTACCCAGAAAATGGCCCTTGGGGCTGATGATATCCTTCTGCACCTCCGGGAAAAGGGAAGCATAATTGATGGGAACGATGATCCCGACCTTGATGAATTTATCACGCAGCGAACCGGAAACGTTCACGAGGTCGTTTTCGTAGATTCCGCTAAGCGCCTCGTTCATTATCCGCTCCCGGCTGGCCAGCCCGGACACGTTGGTGAAGTCGAAAGACAAACCGTATTTTTTCTTGAAGCCGCGTTTCTGAAATTTGATGATTTTCCCCGCCCAGGTCGTGGCGATTCGAACGGGTGGCTCTTTTTTCGACAGCTTGATGATCTCTGCTCGGGTCTTTCCGATTTTGGACGCCGCCATTGCGGAAGCAGCAAAAGCAAAAACCACCATCACTACAAAAAACGTCTTCACGAGTCGAAACAGCCAGGCATTCCTCATCTTCCAATTCCCCCTTAGAGTGTATAGACGATGATTAAATCACGGCTATGAAAAATACCGATTTCCGCCCGGCCGTATTCGCCTTCTTTCGGCCAAAGCCGATGCCGATTGGTGAATCACCTTATTCTGTTGTTCATTTGTGACCAAAACATTTTATGCAATGCTCAGGGTTATCGTCAAGTCCGGCGCATGGCGCCCCGCCGTCCACGGCGGCTTTTTTTACACTCTGGCCACGCCTGAAAACCTGCGCCGGAATCCTCTCACGGGGCACACAGCCCCGGGCCAGAGCGCGGTTTTTTCGGCCCAATCGATCTGGGGGCGTGGTGCGGGATTCGTCGGGTTCTTTCGGCATTCGAGATTCGTCATGGCGAGGCAGGCTCGATTCCATAAAGAACGTTGTGGCCCAAAGTCATACCCCTCCCGCATTTACTATTCTCCCCCAAACTTGTTCAAACCGGATCGAAAAACTTTACACAGGATGCCAGATATTTTAGGGTTCTATTATCTGACACACAATCTCATTCCCTCCGGCACGGCGGAGGGATCAGGAGGGTTCTCATGAGCGCCACAGAACGGATGGCGCGTTTCATCGCCGAAGCGCGGTTCGAAGAGATGCCGGAGTTGGTAATCACGGCGGCTAAAACCGCCATTCTCGATACGGTGGGGGTGATGGCCGCCGCCGTCGGTGAGCCTGTGGCGTCGAGTATCATCCGCTACGTCAGCGCGGCGGGAGGCCCTCCGGACGCGACCGTGGTCGGAAGCGCCCTCAAGACAAGCACTTCCCTCGCCGCTCTCGCCAACGGCGCCCTCGGGCACGCGCTCGATTTCGACGATTCGAACTGGCTGCTGTACGGCCACGCGAGCGTGGTAGTGCTCCCCGCCGTCCTGGCCGAGACGGAGGCGCTGGGCGCGTCGGGCCGGGAACTCGTGGAGGCCTATGTGATTGGCTTTGAGATTTCCTCCAAGCTCGGGAGCGGAATGAACATGGGCCTCTACAACAACGGCTGGCACCCGACGAGCACGCTCGGCGCGATGGGCGCGGCGGCGGCAGTCTCCCGCCTCCGGGGGTTCAGCATCGACCAGATACGCCTCGCGCTGGGAATCGCCGCCTCCCAGGCTTCGGGCGTCCGCGCCAATTTCGGGACCATGACAAAGCCCCTCCACGCGGGACTTGCGGCGGAGGCGGGTGTGCGCGCCGCCGACTTCTCAGGGCTGGGCATCACCTCAAGCCCGGAAATTCTGGAGGCGCAGAACGGCTACTGCGAATCCTTCTCCGGTAAAGGAAACTTCCGCCTCGACGATATGGTGGAGCGGCTGGGCGACCCCTACGTTCTCGAAACGCCGGGAAACAACCTGAAACCCTATCCCTGCTGCATGTCGGCCCATCCGTCGATTGACGCGTTGCGCGAACTGATCGACGAAAAGGACATCACCCCCGACGATGTGGAGCGGATTGATATCGATCTCATGAAGCCCAACATGATGAACCTGAGCTACAACGACCCGAAGACGGGGCTGCAAGGGAAGTTCTCCGCCCCGTACACCCTGTCGCGAATGCTCATGGACCGGGAGCTTCGCCTCGACACCTTTACGGACGAGGCCGTGAACGATCCTGCGGCGCAGGCCATGATGAAGAAGGTGCACGTCCACCTCGCGGAAGCGCCCGATTGGAAGCAAGGCGCCGCCCGGCCCGCCACGGTGACCGTCCGTACGAAGGGGGGAGATATTTTCCGGAAAACCGGGACGAAATCGCGCGGTAACGCCAGTTGGCCGCTCACGAAGGATGAAGTTCACGGAAAGTTCCGGGACTGCGCCGAGCGAAACTTCGGGCGGGATAAAACGGCCGAAGCGCTGGCGATTCTGACTTCCCTGGAAGAACAGGAGAGCGTGCGCCCGCTCATGTCCCTACTGGCCTGACGGGCTACCGGAGATAACCGGGGATCAGGAACACAATAGTCACCGCCCCAGGTCTGTCGATACGATATACCCCTGTGGACGGACAAAAATAATGACAACTCGCGCTTATTCGTGACCAATCCCCATTTTTCCATGATTTTCCGCATTCAGGAAGAGCGTCTGGTTTTGTAAAGAAATAATGATAAATTTCCGGGAAACGGACTTGAAAAGGCCGTTTGCAGCCGTTTCAAGGGATTTTCCCCAGGCTATTTTCCCGGGCCATTCGCCATTATTTTCGTTCGTCTACAATAAGGAATTGATTCATGATGGCGGGAAAGCATAAGAGGGCTGATGTTCAGGCGCAAGACGACAAAACACTGGAATTCAAGTTAAGATGATTCATTCGGGATGGACACTTAAAAGCAGGAACCTTCATGCGTTCTTTTCGGGCTTTTCACATCTTCCTTTTGGGGTCATTTTTTCTGGTTGGCCTCCTTGGGCCGTTCTCGCCGGCTTATTCCCAGACTCAAAAAGTCGATCTCGAACTTATCCTTGCCGTCGACATTTCAGGAAGCATCGATGAGGAAGAAGCCAAGCTCCAGCGGAAAGGATATATTGACGCTCTTACTTCGCCAGAGGTTATCTCCGCCATTCGATCCGGCTATCACAAAAGAATTGCAGTGTCCTATTTTGAATGGGCCAGGTACGATTTGCAGTTCGTGATCGTTCCCTGGAGAGTCATTCACGATTTAGAAAGCGCCCGGATATTTTCGTCCGCCCTCGCTGCCGGTTCACCAGGCAACGGTAGAAGAACCTCGATCGCCGGGGCCATCGAATACGCCATCCCCATGTTTCAAAAAAACGATTTCGAGGGGCCGAGACAAGTCATCGACATTTCTGGCGATGGCCCAAACAACAGCGGTCCCCTTGTAACGATTGCCCGGGATAAAGCCATCCGGGCGGGTCTAACGATCAACGGTCTCCCCATCATCAATGATCGCCCCAGCAGGTGGGGCCGCCCGCCCATGCCCAACCTGGATTTGTATTACCGAAATTGCGTCATTGGAGGCCCAAGAGCATTCATCGTCGTTGCCGAGGATTTCAAATCATTCGCGCGGGCCATACGGAAGAAGCTGGTCATGGAGATCGTGGGAATTACCCCAAAGAATGATGAGAACGTCGTATCGGCTCTCTCGAAAATTCGCTCGGTTTTTTCTCTTGTTCGCAGGACATCTCCTCCATGCGATGAAGGAGAAAGGCTCCGCGACAGTTGGTCACCCGAGGATTTTTAGCGCCTTTTGGAAAAATTCTTCATGGGGAGGGTGATTCTTCGGGTTGACTACCCGGGCCGCATCCTTTGCCCGGCGTACTGGTTCGTAGCATATAGATGTCCTCAATCTAAATCGTCCTGATTTTCGCGCGCATGGTCCTGCGCCTCTATGGACCGGATGGAGGGTGCCCCGTGGAAAAGAAACGTGTCGCCGTTGAGACCACCGCCGAAGCTTATCTGACATTGTTGGCCGATCGCGGGATTGAATATTTTTTCGGCAACGGCGGGACGGACTTCCCCTCGATCATCGAAGGGCTGGCCAAACTGCGTGCGGACGGCAAGCCTTGTCCGATTCCCATCCTGGCGCCCCACGAAATGATCGCCATGAGCATGTCGCACGGCTACACCATGGTGACCGGGCGGCCCCAGCTCGTGATGGTCCATGTCTCGGTGGGAACGGCGAACTCGATCATCGGGCTCATCAACGCCAACAGGCTCAACGTCCCGATACTTTTCACGGCGGGGCGCACGCCCATTACCGAGTCGGGCATGCTCGGGAGCCGCAACGTGTACATCCACTGGGCGCAGGAGAGTTTCGACCAGGGCGCGATGGTCCGCGAGTTCGTGAAGTGGGACTATGAACTGCGAAATTTCGAACAGCTTGAAACGGTGGTCGATCGCGCGCTCGGCATCGCCACTTCCCATCCCAGGGGACCGGTCTACCTCGTCTTGCCGCGCGAGGTGCTGGCCACCCCGCAAACAGAGTTTTCCTACTGGGAAAAACCCCGCACGACCCGGCCTGCTCGCCTCTTCCCGGATATCGATGCGATCGACCGCGCAGCCAAAATGCTGGCCGGGGCGAGCCATCCCATCCTTCATGTCGGAATGTTGGGAAGGGACCCGGAGGCAGTGCCCGAACTCATCGCACTCGCCGAAATGGGCGCTTTCCCGGTTGTCGAGGATCGGTTCAGGGAGTTCGTGAACTTCCCCTCGAATCATCCCCTTCACCAGGGGTATGCGCTGTGGGAGCATTTCCCGAAAGCCGACACTATTCTGACCATCGAATCGACCGTTCCCTGGATACCCTCGCAGGTGCAGCCGAGACCTGAAACAAGTTTTATTCAGTTGGCCGTCGACCCCAATTTCTCTCGCTATCCCATCCGTGGGTTCCCCGCCGATCTGCCCATTCAATCCGAGTCGGCGCCCGCGCTCGCTGCGCTGAGAGAGGCGCTTCGCCCATTGTTGGCGGGCAAGGAAACCGAGATCGCCAAGCGCCGCGAGGCGCTTGAGAAATCTCACGCCGCTCAGCGCGCCCAATGGAGGGAAGAAGCGGAAAAAGCTTCTACGAGCAACCCCATCGAATATGTCTGGCTCGCCCGCTGCATAGATGACGCGCTCGGAGAGGATGACATCCTCGTGAATGAATACGACATGGTCGGGACCCAACTCACACGGACCAAACCCGGCACCTACTTTGATCATCCGCCCGCAGCAGGTCTGGGTTGGGGCTTCGGGGCGGCTCTGGGCGCCAAACTGGCCGCCAAGGACCACACCGTCGTCGCGACGCTGGGGGACGGCGCATACATCTTCAGCAACCCGGCCGCCTGCCATTTTGCGTCAAACGCGCACAAGCTACCTGTGTTGGTGGTTGTTTTCAACAACCGAACCTGGGGCTCCGTGAAGCGCAATGCGCGGGCGATTTACCCGGACGGCTGGGCAGTGGGCCAAGATGATTTCGCCTTCACCGCGCTTGAGCCCTCGCCCGATTTTGAAAAGATATGCGAGGCCTGCGGTGGTTACGGAGAGAAGGTCGAGGCGCCGGAGCAGATTAAACCCGCCCTCGAGCGCGCGCTCCACGTCGTTCGGGTGGAGGGCAGGCAGGCGCTCCTGAACGTTATCTGCGCCAAGCCCTAGCGAACCTCTGACAGACGACGAATTCTCCGCCTTACGCCGAATGGCTGCGCCCCGCAGAAGCGCCTCCTTCCGGGGATATCGACCCGCCGGGAAACGGACAAATTCATCGCACCGCAAGAGCATCCGCTGTTCCGCAGGATCGGTAGAGTGGATTGACAACGAACTCCCAATTGCAGATGTTAAGCTATTCATGGTAGCGCACGATCCATTAGTGGGCGCATCGTTCCGGCGTGACCCGGTTTCTTTCGTAGGTGGAATGCCTACGCGCCCATTACCCACCTCCTCTCGCACGCTTGGCCGGATGGAGGGTCGATGGGTTTTCCCCTGACCGAAGAACAAAAGGCATTGCAAAAGCCGGCGCGCGATTACGTCACCCGGCACGTGCGTCCCATAGCCGTCGCGTTCGACCACAACCGGCTACCACCTCTTTAGGAGAGGAAACGAGATGGAATACACCAAATCAGAAGCGAAAGCGTATTGCAGGGAACACATGACGGGCGTCTGGACCGCCCTGACGACGCCCTTCACGCCGTCAGGCGAACTGGACGAGGAAGGCCTTCGCCAGATTGTGAGAACCTGCATCGACGATCTCCATATCGACGGGTTTTTCTGCAACGGGTTGATGGGTGAGTACTGGTCGCTCTCCCCCGAAGAGCGCAAACGCGTTCAGCACATCGTCTGCGAGGAGAGCCGGGGAGGCGCACAAACCATCCCCCACACCCCGCACATCAACATCAGCGAGGCCGTCGAGTTGACCAAGCACGCTGAGGAGGTCGGCGCCGACTACGCCATCATGATCAACCCCGTCTACGGCGCGCACGACGACGACGAGATTTTCCTCTACTTCAAGACCATCTGCGATCAGGTAGACATCGGTATCTCGCTGTTCAACCAGCCCAAATCCGGCACCACGCTCAGCCCCGAACTTATCGAGCGGCTGTGTGAGCTCGAGAACATCTGCTGCATCAAGAACGCCGTCCCCAGCCTCGCCCACCAGAGCGAGGTGCGCCGCCGCGTAGGGGATGAGATCGTCGTCTGCGACCCGGACGAGGAGCGCTTTCTCGTGAGTCTCCTGCATCTGGGAATGCAGGTGCACATGTCCTCGCCCGTACCGTATCTCTATCAGGTGCCGGGCTACACGCCGATTCGCGACTACTACGAGGCGGCGATGGCCGGAGACCTGGAAAAGGCCTGGCGGATCAACTACTCGCTCGAACCCCTGCGCACGATCCGGAAAAAATACTTCACCACGGGGCCGAACGGGCGCACGACGGCGTACCTGAAGGAGTGGACAGCGCTGCTCGGCCTGCCCGCCGGTGAGCCGCGCCCGCCCGTCGTGCCCCTCACGCAGCGGGAAAAGGACGCGTTCCGAAAAGACATCGAAGCGACGGGCCTACTCGATAAAGTGAAGAAATAGATCGGACGGGAAGATGACCCGTGGGGTCAATTTTTCGCTTCACAGCGTCTGCTTTGATAAGGTAGAGCAAACCAGAACGACAGAAGTTGCAGAAAGGGTGATCTTTCATTTTCACGCTGCCTGCGTCCCGCCAAATGGAGGTATCACCATGCTGCCCATACTAATTCCTATCCTTTCCATTCTGTTTCTGGCATTCAACCCCGTAACCGACACCCATGCCGCCAAGAGGGGAGGCACTCTGAAAGTCGCCATCGAGGGAGAAGCCGTCAACCTGGATCCAATCGGAGTCGGCTTTGGACGCAAGGTATATCGCGAGGCGATCGGGTACGGCCTGGTGCGCCTCGATAAGAACTTCAACGTCGTCGGGGACGCGGCGAAGAGTTGGGAAGTCTCCGACGAGGGACGCATCATTTCCTTCAAGCTTCACCCGGGCGGCACCTACCACGACGGCACCCCGCTCGACGCGAAGTCGGTCAAGTGGAACCTGGATATCATCGACGGCAAGGTCGTTCCGAAGTGGGGAGTGGGTTAAGGAAATACAGAAGAAAAGCCCGAAGTACAAATGGCGCAACACGTTCGTCGGCTACCTCTTTCACATCAACAAGGTGGAAGTGCTCGACAAGTACACCGTTCGCATTCACCAGAACGACGTCGGCAAGGCGATGACGTTTGACGCCATGACCGCGGCTTTCTCGCAGTTCGTACTGGTTTCTCCCAAGTCGTATGACATGAACATCGAGCAGGTCAGGCGCCACCCGGTGATGAGCGGCCCATACAAATTCGTCGAATGGAAGCGCAACCGGCACTTCTTCGCCGAGCGGCACAAGGGATATTTCAGGAAGGGCCTGCCCTACCTCGATCGGATCGAGTTCTACTTCATGGCGGACGCGAACCAGCGGATGAACGCCCTCGCCGCCGGAGAGATAGACATCATCAACAATCTTCCGCTGCCGCTATACGCGACGGCGAAGAAAACGCCCGGAGTGAAAGTGCTCGTCGGCCCCCAGACCATGAACTACGCCTTTCCGATCAACGGCCAAATGGACCCCTGGAAAGACAAGAGGGTTCGAAGGGCGTTTTCCTGCTACGGTGTGGATCGCGCCCTGATCGTCAAGACCGCCGTCGCCGGCCGGACTATGATCGAGTCGACACCGATTCAAACGGTATTGACGCCCTGAGAGGAAAAATGAGCAAAACGTCCATCGGACCCGCCCTTCGTCTTGGCGAATTCGTTCCCCTCGTCGCCCTTCTGATGGCGCTCGTCGCGCTATCTATTGACGCGATACTGCCGGCGCTGCCCGTGATCGGCCACGACCTCGGGGCGCCGCGCAGAAACGACGTTCAGTTCGTCGTCACGGCTCTGTTCCTGGGGCTCGCCCTTGGTCAGATCGTTTTTGGCCCTCTCTCTGACGGAATCGGACGCAAGCCCTCTATCCATGCCGGCCTCGTTCTGTTCATGTTGGGATGTGTCATGAGCATCTTCGCACTCACTTTCGAGGTGATGATTGCGGGCCGCGTACTGCAGGGCATCGGAATCGCGGGACCGCGCATCGTGACCGTTGCCTTGGTGCGCGATCAATACGAAGGACGCCAAATGGCTCGTCTCATGTCGTTTGCGATGGCCGTGTTCATTCTCGTTCCCACCGTCGCTCCTTCCCTCGGACAGGGGATCATGTGGCTGGGTGGCTGGCGCGCGATATTCGCCACCTTCTTCATCATCGCCGCGATCACATTCGCATGGTTTTCACTTCGCCAGCCGGAAACCCTGCCCAGCACCCGTCGGCGGCCCCTCTCCCCGCGCGCCATCGGTGGAGCCGTCCTGGAGACGCTGCGGATTCGGGCCGCGCTTGGATATACCGTCGCCACCGGATGCGTGTTCGCGCCGTTCGTGGCCTACCTTAGCTCCGCCCAGCAAATCTTCCAGGAGGCCTACAGGACCGGCGCGCTATTCCCAGCCTATTTCGGCGTGCTGGCGCTTGCTTTCGGAGGCGCCTCGCTCGTGAACGGGTGGCTCGTTATGAGGTACGGGATGCGCCGGCTCTCGAGGACGGCGGCGGTGTCCATGACACTGGTCTCGGTCGTTGCGTGGACGCCGGCCTTCGCCTTCGAGGGGCTTCCTCCGTTGTGGCTGTTCATGACCTACCTGCTCGCCGTCTTTTTCTGCGTCGGACTCCTCTTCGGAAATCTCAATGCGCTCGCCATGGAACCCCTCGGCCACATCGCCGGAGTGGGAGCGGGAGTGGTCGCTTCGCTCTCCACCTTTATCTCGGTGCCACTCGGAGCGCTCGTGGGCCAAAGTTTCGATGGAACCATGTACGCCCTGATTGCCGCTTTCGGGGTCTTCGGAGCAGGGGCCTACGCTGCAATGAGATGGGCCGATGGAAAAGCCCTGACGAGACGAAAGTCCTGAAAATATCGATAAAATTAGATAAAAAGCGATAAGTAACGATAAATATCTGAAAATTTATACTGTTGATAAATATGGAGTTATGCGTATTTCTCCCGCCGGGCGGGATGATCTTTTTTTTTGGCGGGAGCCATCCCCGATAAGGGAGAGAACCCGCCTTTGCGTCCGCCGCGCCTGAATCCGGGTTTGCCCTACCACCCCGCCGCGTAGGACTCACGCCTCGGGTCGGCCCCGCCCAGGAGGTAGCCCGTTTCGGGGTCTTTCACTATCGTGCAGGCGCTGCCCGCCGGCCAGTGGAAATCGGGCCACGAACCCATCCTGTAGCCCATCCCGGAGAGCGCGCCGCCTACGTCCTTGAGCAGGCGCGCCTCGGCCCTCGCGCTCGCGGGTTCGTAATCGTGGGGCCAGAAGGAGTTGGGGAAATTGTAGGTGGCGGCCCTCGGGGCTTCGACCGCCATCTGCGGCTGCATGCCGAACAGGACGTGGTTCAGGAAGACCTGCAGCATGACCTGGGGCTGGGTGTCGCCCCCCGGGGTGCCCAGCGTCATGTAAAACGCGCCGTCTTTCAGCGTGAGCGCGGGGTTCGGCGTGAGCCTCGGCCGCTTCCAGGGGGCCAGGCAGCTCGGATGCGCCGGGTCGAGCCAGCTTTGCGAACCGCGCCCCGAGACGGTGGCGCCTAAGCCTGTGACGAAGGGCATCGCGTTCGAGGGATCAGAGGGCGTGCAGGAAAAAGCGTTTCCCGTAGCATCCACCGCCGTGCAGTAGGAGGTGTCGTGCTGGTATTCGGGCGCAGCTTCTTTGGGAACCCGGTGCGCGCCATCGTAACGCCAGGGATGCGCGCCCCCCTGGTGCGCCCAGGGGTCTCCGGGTTCGGGCATGTCGCCGAAAGCGTTATCCATATCAATGCGCCCCGCCTGCCGTGCGGCGTATGTTTTGGAGAGAAGGCCGTCTATCGGCACGTCCACAAATTCTGGGTCTCCGATGAAGTGCTCCCTGTCCGCGAGCGCGAGATTGAGCGCGGCCATCATCGTGTGGAGATATCCGGGGGAATTGTGGCCCAAGGATGCTAAATCGAAATTGGCGAGAATGTTCATCGCCTCGAGCAGCGTCGGCCCCTGGCACCAGGGACCACAGGCGTATACTTGATGGCCCATACATTCCGTCGCCACGGGTTCTTCTTCCTGAACGTGGAAATCGGCCAGATCGCCCATCGTCATCAGCCCGCCGTTTTGCTGGATGAAATCGACCATCAGACGGGCCGTCTCGCCGGTGTAGACCTCATCGCGCGCCGCGCGCACGCCCCCCACGCGACCGCCGCCCGCTCTTTGCTCCGCGCGCACCATGCGCCTCATGGTTTCGGCCAGATCGGGAATCCGCACCCGCCCGCCCACGGGGATGAGATGTCCTTCGGGAAAATAGATGGGCCGCGCCGATTCCCACCGGGCGTAGGATTCTTCCGCCGCCTTGATGTGGTCGTACATGAAATTGTGCATGGGAAAACCGTCTTCGGCCAGGGATATGGCGTCCTCACTCACCTCGGCGAAGGTCATCGTGCCGTAGCGTTCAAGCGCCGTGAGCCAGGCGTCGGCCGCGGCAGGGGTAACGGCGCGCCGGACTCCGGGAGGAATCTCGCCGCCGCAGTTTTTCTCAAACCAATCGATGGAGGCCGCCTTGGGCCAGCGGCCCAGACCGCTGATGGTCAAGACGCGTTTTTCTTTCGCCAGATAGATCATCGTGGGCGCGACGCCCAGGAACGACACCATGTCGGTTTGCAGGACGCTCAGGCAAATCCCCGCTGCAACGCCCGCGTCTATCGCGTTTCCGCCTTTTTCGAGGATTCTCAAGCCCGCCTGGCTCGCGTAGTAATGGCCGGATACGACCATCGCCTCCCGCGCGATGAACTGCGGCCTGTGGGAGATGTATTCGCGGCCTTCGGGGGTGGTGTGGCGAAACGCCATGAAGGGTCCTCCTTATCCAAGGAGCATAGGGTAGTCGCCATCTTGCCAGATGTTTTCGGATAAGCGCAAAGGGTCAGCCCCGACTGAATAAGGAGGGGCTGCGTTTTTCCGACCGAGCAGGAGAGTCGAATTTCCCTGAAGAAGGGAAGTTCGTGCCGACCGAGGAGGGACTGCCACCTATAAAGCACAATCGCTCCTTTCTCAGTCGCGATTGACCCCTACGCCATCGCCTCATCCACGAAGCGCATGTCCACCGCCTCTTCATAAGCGACGCCCGTCGTGACCAGCCCCCCGCTCAGGCATGCGGCCCGGAGCCACTCGAAGCTCTCGCGCGCGAGGTGGGGATTTTCATTCCAAAGGCCCAGGCTCTTGTAGCGCGCGACCGCCTGAGCCAGAAGCTCGAAATCCATATCCTCGAACCAGGACTTCACGAGGCGGGCAATCGCCTCCGGGTCGTTATTTGCGAGCCAGCGCTCGGTCTTCGCCATGGCGCTCGTCATGCCGAGGGCGGATTCGGGCTGCTCCCGTAGGAACGAGGCCGACGCATAAAACGCAGTATAGGTCGTAAGCCCCCGCTCCGCCGCCTGATACCAGACGTGGCCCGCGCCCTCTCGAATCAACTCCTCCGCAAAGGGCTGAAACACCTGGATGACGTCCACATCGCCCGCGCGCAGGGCGTCTGCGTTCTCGCCCATCGTCTTGTCCGGGATTCTCTCCAGCGCAGCCGGATCGAGCCCCGCCAGGCGCAAGTCGTGCTGAAGGCACATCCAGGGGGTGGGCACCTCGCTCACCGTGGCGATTTTGGGTCCCATCAACTCGCCCATCCGGAACTCACGCGTCGGCTCCCGCCCGATGAGAAAAAACGGGTCTCGGCGGACGACCTCGCAGAACACCTTGAGGTCGCAATCGGGATTCTTGTCGTACGCCACCATGACGCGCATGGGACCTCCCCAGCTCACCTGGGCGTCGCCGGACATGAGCAGGTTCGCGTTCTGGGCGGGATCGGGCGAGGTTTCCAGGCGAACTTCTACGCCCTGCTCCTCGAAGGCCCCCAAACTGAAGGCGGCGTAGAACGGCGTATAGAAAACGGCCCTGAAATTCTCAAGCAGCGTGATGCTCACATGAACCTCCTATGGGACGTGCATTACCCAGAGACGTAACGACTCTCCTCAAAGCATCGGCGTTATGGTTTTCATCATCAATTCGCGCTCGTCTATCCCGAACACCCCGGCCAGCCAGTCGGCGGGTATCTCCTGGCCGATGGTGGGGTTGTCGTGCTGGCAATGGTCGGCGCCGGTCTCCTCCTCATCGACGAGCCTTAGAGTAACGTCCACCCCCGCCGCTCGGGCGGCCTCGTAGACTTTGCGCGCCTGGGCCACGCCGAGCACGTCGTAGCCCCCGTGCACGATGAGGTAGGGGCACTTCATGCGCCCGATGTGTCCCTCCAGGGTGTAGGGCGCGAGTTTTTCGACGGCTTCTTTCATGCTTTTCGCGCCAAATACCCACTTGATGGAATCGGCCAGGCGGTGATCCTCGCCCGCGTCGCGCCATAGATCATGGAGGCTCCATCCGGCGGTCTGCGAGATGGCGGCGACGAGCCTGCCCTCGTAGCAGGCCGCCCGGGCGGCGAAATGGCCTCCGATTCCCCCGCCGCAGACGGCGATCCGCGAGGCGTCCACGTCTCCCCTCGTCTCCAGATAATCGATGCAGCGGCCCACGGGAACCTCGTAGTCGTGGCGGCTGGTGATGCCCCCCCGCCTGAGCGTGCCGCCCTGGCCGGGGCCGTCGATCATGAGGGTCGATATGCCGCGCTGCAAGAAGCCCCGGCCCGCCATGAACCACATCTCATCCTTGTAGGCGTCCAAGCCGCCGAAGCAAATGACGGCGGGCTGCTTTTCCACCCTAAAGGGCGCGGACACGAAATAGGCGTCCAGATGCGCGCCGTTCTCATAAGGGACCCGCACCACCTCGCCGGGAGGTGTAAGGTGGGCGAGAAACGCCTTGGAACACGTCTCTACCTTCTCGAAGGTAGCGAGCCTGCGCGGATCGGCCGACTCGAGCCAGAACTCCGCACTCCGGTAGTAATCGGCTGCGCGCAGCCAGCAGTTGCGCGCCGTCTGGATGCGCCCCGCAGCGGCGGCCGCATCCCCTCGCTCGCGGTTGCGCTCGCCCACGCGGGTCCACTCCACGTACCAGCTCTCGTTGTCGCCGGGCGTCATGCGGCTCGCGGCCTGAAAGCACTCGCTCACCGAGCCGCCGCCCTCCTGGGTTTCGCCCAAAGCGCGGCGGAACTGATAGGACATCCAGGGATGCTCGGGCCAGTGGTGCCAGCCGTAGGGTTCGTAGTGCGGTTCGCGGGATTCGTCGATCCGGTCGATCGCTTTTTCTTCCATCAAAAAAACCTCCCCAAGGTCCGGTTCGAATGGTGAAAGCGCCCGCTCGGCCAGCGGATGGAAAGGCTCGCCGCTGTGCGAGCGTGGGTAAAATCATATGATGTCCGAAAATCCGCCCAGCCTCATACGAATCAAACAGCCGTCAAGCGGCCATCGAACCGGCCCACTCGCTTACGCGGAAGCGGCTCCTCCCGCCACGGCGGCGGGCGTGGGTTCGCCCTCCTCGGCGAGGCGTTTTTTCTGCATCAGGAAAACCGCGCCCAGCATGAGCGCGCCCAGCGCGTGGTTCCAGTATCCCGGCCAGAACAAAAGCCCGGCGGACAGGATGAGAAACGCGCGCATCGGGGTCGAGAAGCGGAAATACATGAACCCGACCATACCGGCGGACAGGGACTGGAAGCCGAGAAGCGCCGCGGCGAAAGTCTCGAGCGAAAGCCAGGGCTGGCGGATGAGCAGAATCGGGGTAAAGGCGAACATCATGGGCAGGATGTACATGCCCTTCGCCGTGCGGAAAGACGCCCATGCGGCCTTCGCCGGGTTGGCGCCCGCTATCCCCGCCGCCGTATAGGCGGGTACGCACACGGGGGGTGTGAAGCAACTGTCCAGGCTGTACCAGAACACGATGAGGTGGGCGGAGAGGAGCGAGAGCTTGAATGGCTCTCCGAGTTCCAGGAGCGCGGGCACGGCCATGACGGACAAGACGATGTAGGCTGCGCTCGTCGGCAGTCCCATGCCGAGCACGAACGAGGCCACGCCCACCAGGAGGATACCCAGGAACAGGTTGTCGCCCGCCAGATTCGTGACCAAAGAGGAGAATTTAAGCCCCAGGCCGGTCTGGAACAACGCTCCCATGATGATGCCCACCGCGCCCACCGCCGCGCAGATGGGAAGCGACTGAATTGCGCCCTTCTCGAGCGCCAAGACGATGTTCCAAAGCCCCCTGGCCACTTCGCCGACAACCTCGCCTACGCTCGTGCCCTCCGTTCTGGCTTTTTCCCACAAAACGAGAGCACCCTTCAGCGCCGCCAGGAGCACGACGGAGAGAATGCCCGCCAAGCCCGCATAGGGAACGGTTCTGCCCGTCATGAGAATCGCCAGAATCACGATGGGGGGGAGAAGGTAGAACCACCCCTCCTTCATGATGGGACCCAGAGGGGGTATCAACTCCCTGGGCATACCCACCAGGCCCTCTTTTCTCGCCTCCAGATGCACGATCACGTAGACGGAGAAGAAATACAAAACGGCGGGCAGAATCGATACCTTCACGATTTCCCAATACGATATGCCGGTGAACTCCACGATCAGGAACGCCGACGCTCCCATGACGGGCGGCATAATCTGCCCTCCCGTGGAGGCCGCCGTCTCGATGCCCGCCGCTATCTCGGGCTTGAAGCCGGTGCGCTTCATCATCGGGATGGTGAACGAACCCGTGGTGACTACGTTCGCGTTCGTGCTGCCCATGATCGTGCCCGTCATGGCGCTGGCGAACACCGCCGCCTTCGCCGGCCCGCCGCGCAGCCTGCCGGCGGCCGACATGGAGAGTTTCACGTAGAATTCCGCGGCCCCCATGCGGTCCAGAAACGCGCCGAACAGGATGAACAAGAAGATGTAGACCGAAAAGACGCTCAAAGGCGCCGTCCACAGGCCATCGTAGGTCATGTACTGATGATCCACGATGTGCATGTAAGATGCCCCCTTGTGCGCCAGATGCCAGGGAAAATAGGGGCCGAAATACGAATAGACGACGAAGGAAAGCGATATCATCGGAAGCGCCAGGTTGATGGTCCTTCGCGCCGCCTCGAAGGCGAGCACCAGAACCACAGTGCCCAGGATCAAATCCATGGGCATGAGCGGCTCGACGAAATGTAGGCGATCCAGATAATAGTCGGTGTTCAGTATCGGGTAGGAGATGGAGACGACCGCCAGGAGGCAGACGACGGCCGATCCAACAGCGCGCCACCTGCCTCCTGCGGGCTTCCTGTAGATGATGAATATCAGGGACATCCCGAACAGGTACGAGAGCGCCCTCTGGAAAAGCGGTTCATACCCTCCCGTGTAGGCCACCTGGATATGAAAGACGGACATGCCGACCGCTATCGCCAGGACAAGCCAATCCAGAGGGGTTCTTTCCTTTATATCGCTCACGCTCTCGCCTCTTCCCCGGGATGGTTACATCGACGCCCCGATCTCCTTGTAGAAGCGCTTGGCGCCATCATGCAGCGGCACTCCGATGTTCATGCTCGCCTTCTTGGGGTCCCAACTCTTGTATATCTTGTGGACGCCACCGAGGAACTTCCGCTCGGCTTTCGCTATCTTGAGGATCGAATAAACCACGTCAGCGCTCATCTTGGTCGTGGTGAGCAGCACGCCGGAAAGCCCCATCGAGTCCTTGGGATTGGGGTTCCCCTTGTAAATTCCGCCAGGAATCTGGCAGGGCGTGAAGCCGTGGCCCGCCAGCAACTTCTTCACGTCGTCGGACATGTCCAGGAGCACGATATTCCGGCCGAGGGCCGCCTGGATGCCCGAGCCGTTGGGGTCGCCCGAATTATGGAAGTAGTAATCGATCTGGCGCCCCCTGATGGCGCGCGACATGCCGCCCACGCCGGCGAAGTTGAGCTTGTAGCCGCGCTTGGTGAGCGCCTTGTAGCTCGTGCCGTAGTGCTTGACGATCACGCTCCCCACGAACTCCGTGCTGGTTCCCTTCTTGGCCACGCCCACCTTCTGCGGTTTTTTCGCCTTGATGATGTCGCCCCAGGTCTTGATGCCAGAGTCATAGAGTTCCTTGGCTGCGTACTGGTGGTAACAAGAATCCCAGAAAGTGGCGATGCCCCGGAGGTCCTTGTAGACCTTCTTGAAGGGGGCCTTGCCGGCCAGCGCCGCGCCGGCGAAGTTCGAGAAAGAATAGCCGAAATCAGCGCCTCCTCCTCCCACACGCGCCGGGTTGGCGCGCCCGCCGCCGGGCACTACGCTGTAGATGACCTTGTTCTGTTTCCTGTTGAGAATCTCGCTGAGGCCCGCGCCCAGCCTGCCCATGGTGCCGCCCAGGGTGCCGACCGCGATGTCGTATTTCGCGGGCGCGCTGTAGGCGTCGCCCACCGTCAGAAACGGCGCGACCAGGACCAGAATTCCAAACATCATAATGATTTTCTTCATTTTCCCTCTCCCTTGGTAAATGACGTAAGACTTCAAAAAGGTGCTTCAACAGGCTTCCGCTCATGAGAGACGTCCCAGTGAGAACAAACCCCCTTGATGCGTTCTCAATGAGCGCTCTTTTCTGTATGCTTGGGCCGGAATCTTACAGACGGGAGCGTTTCGCGTCAACGAATCTTAGGTGTCACGCGAGCGTTTCCGCCCCGAAATATGGAACGACCCGAAAAATCGTACCTCTTGAAAGGAGCCGGAACATGCCGTTTTATCGTTGGGAGGAGATGAAGCGAAAAAACCTGGCGAGGCCGTCCGATTCAGAGGGCAGCATCATCATCGGCGAGCACGTCACCCTGAACCGTTCGGTGAGCCGGCCCGGCAAGCTGGCCCGCCCGCATACGCACGACTGCGAGCAAATCATCAACGTCGTCGAAGGAACCGCCTGGTTCCGGGTGGGGGATGAGGAAAAATCCGTCACCGCAGGCGACATCATCCATATTCCCGAGGGAACCGAGCACGAGTTCAAGAACGAAAGCGACGGCGAATTCATCTACCTCTCGTTTAAGAATATATCAGAGGGCTGGCCCCCGCCGACCGCCACGATGGACTAGTTTCTCGCTTTAAGGCCCGCGTGTAACTCCTCGGGATCGACGGGGAGTTTGACGACTTGCTTTCGCTTGGCCGATAAATCGCACGCCATGCAGAGCATGAGGTTCCGGTGTCCCTCCGCGCCCGTGGCGTGGGGCATATCGGCACCCGTGTAGACGTGCGAGAGCCAGGCGATGGATTCATCGCGCATCGGCCCCCAGAACTGCCCTTTGGACATATCCCCCGCCGGGTAGCTCTCGAGCAGATGCACGTGGCGCTCCTCTCCCCGGTGGGAAGCGAGCGGGTTTTCGGACGCCATGATGAAATCGGCATGGGTGTCGTCGATGGTGAGCGCGCCCTCCGTGCCCACCACGCTGATGGTGACGCCATAGGTCGAGGCGGGCCAGATGGTGGGCATCCCCCAGTTGCACTCCATGCTCCAGATGGTTCCATCATCAAAAGTGAAGATGCTGAAGGTGGCGTCTTGCGTGCCGATTCCCGTCATCACCCGCGATATCGAGCGCGAGACGACTTCGACAGGCCTTTTCTCCGGCCCCATCACGAACAGCATGACGTCCAGCGCATGGGTGCCGGATATCACCATCGGCGTAAGTGCGGAGCGGTCCTCGTTTTTCGATAACCGGGTGATGCCGACCTGGCGATTGAGCAGCGCGCGCGTCGTCGCGGAGGTAACTTCGCCCAAGACCCCCGACTGCACGTGCTCGCGCGCCGTGAGCCAGCGCCTCCTGAAACGTTGGGTGTAGCCCACCAGCAGTTCCACGCCCGCCGCTTCGGCGGCCTCCACGATTTTCGCCGATTCCACCACGCTCGTGGCCAGCGGTTTTTCCACGAGTATTTTGTGGCCCTGCGTTATTGATTCCCAAAGCGGCTTCGCGTGCCACTCCTCATCCGTGGCGATGATGACGGCGTTGACCTCGGGCCTCCGGATGAGTTCCGCGAAATCGGTCGTGAAAAAATCCGCCCCGAACTCCTCGGCCATCGCCCTGCCCTTTTTCTCGTCGATGTCGCAGCAGCCGAGCCACTCTGTTCCCGGATACTCCCTGGCGCAGCGCGCGCGAATGCGGCCCACCCGGCCGCAGCCGACTATGGCCAGACCAATCGGGTTTTTCTCGCCTCCCAAAACCACCATCACCCTCTCCCGTAAATTTATCAAAACGTATAAAAAATGCGCCGGAGTCCTACCCGACGCCGTTTGGATTTATTCTTCATACCAGCTTCCGGGGATGGGCGCATCTTCACTCGCCCACCACGTTTCGCATTTACAAGGACCAACTCCGACAATACGTGCGGGACTAAGAAATCACTCCCCCCTTGAGGGGGAGTCGGCAAGACGAGGGCATAAGCCCGAAGTCGCGCCGGTGGGGGGGGCGTTATCGAGCAAAGAAGTAAGGGAACGCCGGAATGTCCCCCCACCGCATCAGCCTTCGCCCAAAACGCTCGGCTTCTGCGGCATTCCCTTCCTTATCGGTCGAAAATGACCCTCAAGGGGGGAGTGATCCACCAAGCTCAACTCTGGGAGAAATAATGATATACGGCCCGGAAGACTAGCGGTGCTCCCGCATGAACAAGCCCGTATCGGCGAGGGCCGCCTTGACGACCTCATCTTTTAGAGAACCGGCGGGGAGCGGCTTCTCGAAGCGAAGCCTTATCCGCTCCTTGAAGATGGGGATCATGAAGCCGGTGCGCATCAGTTCGGCGTTATCGAGCCTTAGGCCCTCCGCCGTCCGCTGAACCCGTAAGTAGAACAGGGCGAACTCCTTGCTCTTCACGTAAAGATAGGTGACCGGCCCCGGCGGATGGCGCAAGGCGCTCAACTCCCGGTAACTGCCCACCGGAATATCCTCAGGGAAGATAAAAAAGTGCTGCGCCGTGCACCGCATACAGGGGGCGTCGCCGGCTCGTCTGCGCTCCGAAGTCGTCACCCCCGAAGGCGCGGCGGTAATCATCACCCGAAGCGGAACCCCGCTTCGCCACTCCTGCGGCACGTCCATATCCGCAGGCGGCGGGGGCAGTTGCTGAACAACCGCATAGAGCGCCGCTTTATCCTGGCGCTCCTGCGCCGAATAGACGCCGACGATCGGGGCGTCGGGAGCCTGCGAATACACCGGGAGCGAGGTGAAAGCCAGCGTCGCCGCCAAAACCGCCGTTTGAAACAGACGCAACGCCAAGGAGCGAGGATTCACTTATTCAAAATCCTCCGGTGAGACCGGAAGCGATACCGCTCGTCCGGTTTTGGCCGAATGGTCCATCGCTAGGCACAGCATGAGGTTCTCGTGCGCCTCCCGCGCGGTGGTGTGCGGCGTGGGGACGCCCAGATAGATTCTGTCGAACCACGAGCGCGTCTCTTCGCGCATGGGGCCCCAGAGTTGATCGAACACCAGATCCCCCGGTGGATAGCTGGTGAGAAAACTCACGTTGCGCTCCTGTTTCAGTCGTGCTGATTCGTGCGGCTCTGCGGTGGCGAAGACGATGTCGCGGTGCGTGTCGTCTATCGTGAGCACGCCTCCCGTACCCACGATGCCCAGTTCGAGTGAATAGACCTCCGCCGGCCAGACGCGCGGCAGCGCCCAGCTCACGTTCATGCTCCATATCGTCCCGTCCTCATAGGTGACGATGGCAAACGTGGAATCCTTTGTGAGATAGGGCGCCATCGCCTTATCCACCGAGCGCGCGTACACTTCCACTGGCCGCAGCCCCTCCAGGAGCCAGGAGCACAAATCCACGCTATGGGTGCCGGAGATGACCATGGGAGTGAACTTGGTGGGAAATTCGGTTTTGGTGGAATTCGCCACCGGGTTCATACGGTTCAAAAAGGCGCGGCCCGTGACGGAGGAGATATCACCCAACTCTCCTGAGCGAATCTTCTCCTTCGCCACCAGAAAGCGGCGGCGGAACCTCTGCGTATAGCCCAAAACAGCGTCAATGCCCGCCTCGTCGATGGCGCGCACCAGCTTTTCGGACACGTCGGCATCCACCGCCAGGGGCTTTTCGACCAGCATCCGGTGCCCGCGCTCCACGCCGATGAGGATGGGTTCGAGACGCTCGTTCGCGTAGATGGCCAAAACCGTGCTGTTCACCTCATCGCGCTTCAGAAGCTCGCGGTAATCGGTGGTGAAGAAATCGGCCTCTACATCTTCAGCCAGTTTTCGGCCCACCTTCTCATCGATATCGCACAGCCCCATCCATTCGACCGCCGCGTTCTGGCGCGCGAATCCGCGCGGATGCGCCCGATCTTGCCGCATCCCACCACCGCCAGGCCGATGGGCCTTCTCGTATCAACCGATAAATTCATGAACATTCCTTTGATCAGAGAACGGCGGTTTCAAACCGGGTGCATCTTCCCACCCGGGCCCGGCGCGGCGCAAGCTGGGAGGCAATAGCCACCCTGGTTCCAAAAATTCGCGTTTCATCGGAAAATGGGCCATTCTCTTGAAACCTGAATCCCTAAAGGAGTGACACCGTGTCCCGCGTACCCATGCTCGAATCCGGCGCCGATGATCCCGTTGTGAACCACCTCTTTGACCACGCGGGTGTTCTGCTGAACCGAATCCCCAACGCCTGGCGCGTGATGGCGAATCAGCCCTACATCACCAAGTTCATGTTGCCGCTCACCTCATCGCTCCTGCGCCAGGGCCTTGGTTCGGCCCTCGAGACGAAGACGAAGGAGCTCGCCATCATCAAGACCAGTCAGCTCAACAACTGCGCCTACTGACTGGCTCACAACACGCCGGTTGGTCAATCGGTAGGCATCACGGAAAGCCAGATAGCGGCCATCAGCGAGGGTGACTACAGCCCCTTCACCGAAAAAGAGCGCGCCGTCCTGCTCTGGGCGGAACACGTCACTCTCAATACGGCCAGGGAGCGGGACGACGTCTTAGAGGAAGTCAAAAAACATTTCAGCGACTCTGAAATCGTGGAACTCACCATGGTCATCACCTACTTCAACATGAGAAACAAGTTCAATGATGCGCTGGGGATTCCCATCGAGGCGCAAGAGGAGATCGACAGGAACAAGATTCGCCGTAAAAACCCCGATGATCTCAAGGCGTATCTCGAAGCCCTGCTCGCCGACTGGCCGGATGAATTCCCCGAGGCGGGAAGCGGAGCATGACGAAAACCCTCATCCGTAACGCGACGGTTCTCTCGATGGACCCCCATGTCGGGGAGATCGAGTGCGGCGACGTCTTAATCGAGGGCGAGCGCATTTCCGCGGTGGGCGAGAAACTCGACGCAAAGGACGTGGAAACCATCGACGCGGCGGGGATGATCCTCATGCCCGGTCTCGTGAACGCGCACATGCACACCTGGCAGACCGCGCTTCGCGGCCTGGGCGGAGACTGGGGCGGGCGCAGTTATTTCGAGATCGCACACGAAACCCTGGCCCCGCGCTACCGCCCCGAAGATATCTACATCGCAACTCTCACGGGTGCCTGGTCGCAGATGGAAGCGGGCGTCACGACGCTGTTCGACTGGTGCCACAACAACCCCACGCCCGAGCACACCGACGCAGGAATCGACGCTTTGGAAGAATCCGGCATTCGCGCCCTTTTCGGGCACGGAACGCCCAAACCGAAACCCAAAGAGAGCGAGCCCCATTATTCGCAAATCCCGCATCCGGAGATCGAGATCAAGCGGCTGCGTGTGGGCCGTCTCGCCAGTGACGAAGGGCTCATTACGCTTGCGATGGCCATTCTGGGGGCCGACTACTCCCCCTGGAAGTCGCGCTGCACGACATGCGCCTCGCGCGCGAATACGGGCTCCTATCGAGCACGCACATCTGGGGCGACGCGAGCAGAAAGGTGGGGGGCGGCTACCACACGCTGGCTCGAGAGGGGGTTCTCGGTCCCGATCACAACCTGGTGCACTGCAACTACGTGGAGGATGAGGAACTCCGGGTGATTCTGGATTCTGGCGCTTCCATCACTGCCACTCCCTCCGCCGAGATGCAGACGAACAGGGGCGAGGCCGTCTGCGGGCGCGTGAGCGCGCTGGGCGGCAGGCCGTCTCTCGGCGTGGATCTCGAAACCTACGTCAGCGGAAATATGCTCCACGCCATGCGCCACGCTCTTCAGGTCCAGCGGATTTTCGACAGCCGCCGCCTGGATGAGAGCACCTATAGAGCACCCGTCCTGTCTTTTTCGGCGCGCGATGCGCTCGCGTGGGCCACCATCAACAACGCCCACGCCATGGGCATGGCGGAGAGAATCGGCTCCATCACGTCCGGCAAGCAGGCCGACCTCATCCTCATCCGAAAAAACGATCTCAATATGACGCCTGCTGTGGACGCAGCGCGCGCCGTCGTCTTTTATGCGGAGCGCTCGAACGTGGATACCGTCTTCATCGCCGGGAAGAAGGTGAAAGCGGGCGGAAAACTGCTCGTAGACCCAGGCAAAATCGCCCGGGCGAAGGAAAAACTGGCCGAATCCGCGCGGTGGATAACGCAATAAGCCTCATTCTGACACACCCGCCCGGCGCAGCCCCCTGTTTAGGCCGTTTCGATGACGTGCGTGGCTTCCTATTTCCCGTTCAACGTGTCCTGCGGGCGATTTTATTTCTCGAAAAACCCCTTTAATTTATAGAAAAACATCGTGAATTTATCGAATTTTATCGAAATTCCCGAATTCCCCTGATTCCCCTCCATTCGGCCCCTGTCGATCCCGATCTGACCGAAATTTTCCGGCCCCGAATATACCGAAAGTCCCCGAAACGCCCACGACCGCAAATGCGGGGAAATGCGTGTTCGCCTTGATATAAAAAATCCTGAAAAAAAGGGAGAAATTGGCGAATGAATGGGGAGGTTTGTCGATAATAATAGGAGGTTCCCCGAATGAAGAGGGAGGGATTGCCGAGGAGATGGCGGGATGGATGTCTCCAGTGGGGGACGGCGTGACGGGCGGGGGCGATTCTCTTCAGGCAATGTCAGACATGATCTGATACAAGGCGGTGTGTTGCCCGAGAGGGGTGGTTTCGGCTCGCGTCGCGCAGGAGGATAAGTAGTGACGGATCAATCTTCGGCAGCCGCTCAATCCTCACTTCGCCCTACGCATACCTCCTCATCAATATCCATCCTCCGCATATCTGCCCGGAGTGGGCGTAGCGCCTGTTTTGGCCGTTTCGATGACGTGGGCGCGTCCGCCGAGGCGCTCGATGAGCGCCGCCTGATCGCGCTTGGCGCGCCTATCCACCTCTTCGGGGTCGAGAATCCCGCGCAAGGAGCCTTCGAGTTCACCGATGATCAGTTTGCTCTTGGGCTTCCCGGCGACGTCGTCCTGCTCTTCCGGGTCTGTTCCCAGATAGTACAACTCGGGCGGATAGTCCACATAGTGGATGTACTTCATCCGGCCTTTTCGGATGAGGTAGGCCGCCGTCTCGGCGCCCGAGGCGTGGTATTCGCTGAAAACGACGCGTTCTGCGTCATAGGGCGCACGCGCGATTCCGTAGAGCGAGCGGCCCGCGCGGCTCCTGTCCTCATCGTTAGGAGCAACGCCTACGGATTCTAAAATCGTGGGATAAAAATCAAGGAGCGAAACGGGCGTTTCGACCACCCCGCCTGCTTCCAGGTCCGGCCCCGCCATCATGAGCGGCACGGCGGCCGATTCCTGGTACATCGTGCCCTTGCCCCAGGTGCCCCGCGCCCCCAGGTTCTCGCCATGATCGCTCGCGAAGAATACACGGGTGAAATCCTTAAGGCCCGCGCGCGCGAGGCTATCCAGCACGCGGCCCACCAGATCGTCTAAAAACGTACAAAGCCCGAAGTAGGAGGCGACGGCGACGCGCCTCCGCTCATCATCGAAGAAGCTGTCCGAGGGCACGTATTTCCGGTACGCCTCTATCCACGGATGCTGCGGGCGGCCATCGAGCGCGTGGGCTTTGGGCATGGGCACGGAATCGGTCGGGTACATGTCGAAATAGGCTTGCGGCGCCATCAAGGGAAAATGGGGTGAGACGAAGGAGACAAACGTCATCCAGGGTTTCTGTGGATCACTGTATTTTTGCGCGTCGTTCTCGAGCCACGCGCACGCCTTCTTGGTGATGTCCAGATCGTAATTCGAATAACTCGTCTCGCCCGGGCCGATCTCGCGCGCCAGCTTGTCCGCCTTCTGGACGATGAGCTCATCACGGATGGAGCCGAGCACGCTGCCCACGCCGCCGTCGCGCGCGTGCATGGGGACGATTTGCTCATCGAAGCCGGTGGGGTCGGAGATATTTCTGTAGTGGAGCTTGCCGATGGAGGTGACTCGGCGGCCCTCGGCTTGTAAGCGATGCCCCCAGCCGGCGGGAATTCCGGTGTAAGGGCTGGCGTTGTCCCAGTTGCCGATTTCATGCACGTAGCGGCCCGTGGCGAAACTCGCGCGCGCAGCCGTGCAAATCGGAGAATTCGTATACGCACTCGTGAACCGCACGCCCGAGGCCGCCAGGTGGTCGATATTCGGGGTTTTCACCATCGGGTGGCCGTAGCAGCCGAGTGTTCTGACGCTGAGTTCATCCGCCATGATGATGAGCAAATTCATCGGTTTCATCGCAAAATATCTCTCATTGTATGGGGAATACGACGGAGGAACGCGGCGCTTCGCCTCACATGTGCGGCCACACGGGGTCGGTGCGGTTATTCAAGGGTCCCGAGGGGTGTTCATCGAGATAATCGTAGATGTTGCCCAGCCCTCCCCTTCTCAGCATGGTGAGCCTCTCGCCCAGGTGATCCATGCTGTTGAGGTCGGTCTCATACACCTCGAACACCTTGTCCTGCACCTCCCCGCGGCTGAGTCCACCACTTTTCAAGACCCTCACCTTGTCGATCAGCTCATGCAGCTTTTCGCGCTGGCGGGGTATCTCGTCTTTTTGACAAGGCCTGCCGTGCCCGGGCACGTACCAGTCCACGTCCAGGGCTTCGAGCACGCCCAGGGACTGGAACCAGCCCCATACGTCTGCGGAATGACACGCCACGTTGTAGGCGGGCGTCAGGTTGTCCGCCGTGAAGGCGACGCGATCCTCCACCGCGTGGACGACGGTCTGCCCGCGCGTATGGCCGGGGCAATGGATAAGGATGAACGTCTTGCCGCCTAAGCGAATCGTCATCCGCCCCTTGTAGGTGATGTCCGGCGGCAGGAGTTCGAAGCCATCGAGAAGCGCCTCGTTCTCGGGGTCGTATTTGAGCATGCGTTCTTTGCCCTCTTCCGCCGTGGCGATGGAGGTGTAGAAATCCGCATACGTGACCTCGTTCGAAACGATCCTCTCAGGCTGCAAGAACCAGTTGCCCGCAATGTGATCCTGGTGGTGCTCGGTGTTGACGAGGTAGCGAAGCGGGCCTTTCTCGGCGATAAAATCACGCCAGGCGATGGCTTCGGAGGGCCGCATGGGGCCGTCCACTGCGATGACGCCATCGGCGGTCGCCACCATTCCCACTGTGGGATAGCAATCATAATAAAATACGTTTTCGGTCAACTGTTCCAATCGCCCATCCCCCTGAACGGCATCTTATAAGGTAGCTCCCCCTAATCGCTCAAACCCGCCTCGCGCTCGAACCACTCGCGTATGACGCCCTGATCCAGAGCCCCAAGTCCCATATCCATCGCGCCCTGGTAGGCCTTTTGAACCGCATCCGCCACCGGCGTGGCGGCGGCGTTTGCACGGGCGAATTCCTGGATGAGGCCCAGATCCTTGTGCATGGGGGCGAGTGCGAATTTTACGGGTTCATATTCTTTTTTCCTCAAGCCCCGGCCGCGCGTGTTCATCACGCGAAACACCGTGCTCGAGTAGAGATACTCCATCATCTGGTCCGGGTCCAGGCCCGATTTCACCCCGAGCGTGAAGCCCTCCGCCAGAGCGCACAACTGGGCGGAGACGAGATGGTTCGTGATGAGCTTCATCCTCAGCCCCGATCCGTTGGGGCCGAAATAATCGAGCAACTCGCACGCGCTCTCCAGCACCGCGCGGTGCGCGTCCAGCACCTCTTTATTTCCTCCCACCATGAAGCCGATTTTCGCATCGCGCGCAATGATGGCGTTCCCGCTGATGGGGGCATCCAGAAAATGAAAACCGCGCTTCACCGCCTCCTCGGCGACCGCAATGCTCTCCTCGGGCAGGATGGTGGAGAAATCAAAACAAACGGCCCCCTCCTTCGCTGTGAGCAACGCGCCCTTCTCGCCCAGGTAGGCGTCGCGCACGTGCTCGCCCCTCGGAACCGAACTACAAACGTAGTCCGCCTCCCGGGCCGCCTCGGCGGGAGAATCGAAAACGCGGATGCCCGCCTCTCTCGCCGCTTCCTGCGCCGCCGGGCTCGGATCATAGCCCACGACCTCGTAACCGGCCTTTAGCATATTGGCGGCGACGGCCCCTCCCATGTTGCCAAGGCCTAAAAATGCGATTTTTTTAGCCAACCCCGCTCCTCCTCAAGCGCCGTATTTCCGTAAGGCCTGCTCGGTAAATTCCATACCGTGTCCGGGCGTGTCGGGAACCTCCATGCAGCCGTCCACTACGGGGAAATCCCGCGTCAGGGTGGCGGCGGGCAGCATGTCCACGTACTCCACCATGTAGCCGCTCGGCGTTGCGGCGATGAGACTCAATGACACTTCCTGGAGCAGATGGGCGCACAACGAGAGATTATAAGCCTCCGCCAGGTGGGCCGCCTTGCGAAACTCCGTCACGCCCCCGCATCGGCCCACGTCGGGTTGCAGGAACGACGCCGCCCTTCTCTCGCAAATTTCCCGAAAACCCCAGCGCATGTAGGCGTTTTCCCCTGCCGCGATGGGCACGGGACTCCTTTCGGCCACGTCCGCCATATCGTCCACCGAATCCGCGAGCACCGGCTCCTCGAACCACCTGACGTCGTATTCGGCGAGCATGGCGGCTACCTCCAAAGCCTCGCGCGGGTTGTATTTCTGGTTCGCGTCCGCAAACAAGACGACCGACTCGCCCACTTCTTCTCTCAAGAGATGGATTCGCTCCTCATCCCGGTTGGTTCCCAGCTTCAGCTTGTACGCGCCGATGCCCTTTTCCATGAAGCCCAGGCATTCATCCACCATCTCCGCATCCGTGAACGTGAGCCAGCCGCCACTGCCGTATACGGGAACCTTATCCCTGAAACCGCCCAGGATCCGGCTAAGCGGCAACCCCGCCGCCTTGGCGAGCGCGTCCCAACAAGCGGTATCCACCGCCGAGAGCGCCTGTACGCCCAGGCCGCCCCGCATCCTCGGCTTGTTCGGCCCCCAAAGACGGGCCCAGAGCGCCTCGGGCGCGAGCGCATCGCAGCCCACCGCCAGCGGAGCCAACTCCTTTTCGATGTAGGGAACGAGCGCAGTCGAGGTCTCCCCGCCCAGACCCATCACGAAGCCGCAGCCCGTCGGGCCGTTTTCGGTGTGGAGAAAGACCAGGAGATAATCGAGTTCTGATTTAGTGCTGTTGGCGCTTCCTATCGCTCGGGCCAGAGGCACCTTGAGCGATTTCGCCTCTATCTTCGTGATTTTCAGTTCAGCCATGCGTCACAAGTCCACCGAATCCTGCGTCAGATACGACAAGGGCTGCGGAGGCATTCACGAACGCCTCCGCAGCTCCGGGAAACAAGTCGAAAAACTTAGTTCATCTTCATGCTGGCCAGCGCCTTGGTGAGCGGGCCTCTCTCGATGCCTTCGCCACCGGCGAAATCGGGCAGGCGACGAATCTTGCCCCGGCCCTTTTGGACCTTGGCCGTCGCGTTCAGCGCGTTAATGATGCGCGGGGTGATTTTATACAGCGGCCGCACCACATTGATGGAGCGTCTGGCGATGGAATAATCCACCTTGCGGCCCTTCGAAATCAGCCACTTGTGATAGACCTTGGCGAACTTGTCGGGGTCTTTCTTCCAAAGCTGCGCGGATTTGAGATAAGCCCGCAGATACTTCACCACGCCCCCCGGGTTGCTCTTGAGCGTTCTGGGATTCGCGAGTTCGATGAAGATCATCGCCGGCGGATTATCGTATTTACAGTAATCCACGATGGGACGGCCCCATTTCATGTCTATGAGGCGGAACGAGGTGGGCGCGCCGATGACCATCGCGGAAACCACCTTGGCCCTGAAGGCGGAGAGGCGCTCCGCCGTGGTGGTGTTCATGATTTTGATGTCGCCCGGCTTCATGCCGAACGCGGGCAGGATACCGTTATCAAAAACAAAATGAGTGGACGTGCCTTTCTTCTCGGCGATGGTCTTGCCCTTGAGATCGGCCATCGTCTTGATCGGGGAATCTATCGGCACCCATATGGACATCGATTTACACCACGAGGAACTGGCGGAAACCATCACCAGGCCCGCCCTTTTGGCGACGCCGTCCACGTAGGGCCTCGTGGCGCCGTGGCCCACGTCGAGACTGCGCGAGAGCAGCGCCTCGATGACGAGCTTGCCCTGCGCGAAAACTTTCACGACCCAATTGCCCTTTCCGAACTCCTCATCGAAATAGCCCATCCCCATGGCGACCGCCGTGAAGGAGCCGAACGTCTGGCGGTGCATGCCGATGCGGAACTTGGCCGCTTGCGCGTCGGTGATTCCGAAGCTCATGGACATGAAGCTCAAAGCGAGGATCATGCTCAAGATACAAAAACACTTTCTCATCTTGTTTCTCCTCCTACTGTAAAATGAAAAAAAACCACACAACTCCTATCAGGTGGGCGTTGGTGATCTGCTTGGATGAGAGCAGTATGTCATAGATACCTAAATTGCATCAAGACGAACTCATGAAACCAAGAGACGATCTGCCGAACGCCCCTCGTCCGCTCCGGATGGCGCATCGAGTTCAAAACCGCATCAAGTCCTCCCCGGCGACGATGGGGCCTGCGAAATAAGGGGCTATCGCCTCCTTTACCTTTTCATCCGGCGCCAAAGGGGGGACGACGTGTGAGAAAACGAGCACCCCGACGCCGGCCTCTGTAGCCGTTTTTCCCACTTCTTCCGCCGTGGCGTGATGGGCCGCCACAATCTTCGCCGTGCCCCTGAATCCGCCGAAATTCTCGTCTATCAGCTCGGGTAGGCAGGGGTGCATCACCAAAACATTCGCCCCAAGTGCCAAGGGGACCAGCTTATCCGTGGGGCTGCCGTCGCTCGCGATGACGATCTTCCTCCCCTCCGCCTCAAATGCGTAGGAGATGATGTCGTCCACGTTGCCGTGGCGCGTACCCTTCTCCACATGGATACCGATGCCGTCCACTATGAGCGCATCGCCGGGCTCAAGAACGGACACTTCGATCTCGGTTCCCGCTCTGGGCTTACCCTCGTTCGCCCTGAGATCGATGTCGTACTCGTAATAATGGAGCATCCGTTCGACTATCTCCTGAACGGGTGCTGGCCCGTAGACCTTGAGCGGCGTCGATGCGCCCATGAGCCAGCGCGAGATGAAGAACTCGCCGAAGCCCGTGTAGTGATCGGAGTGAAAATGCGTGAAAAGCAGGTGATTCACGTCACTCACGCGAAAACCCGACTTCACTATTTGGGTCGCGGCATGGCGGGCGGCGTCCACCAGATAAAGTTTCCCGCCTTTGACGATGGCGTTGCACGGGCCGCTTTTCTGAGGGGTCGGCGGCGGCGCGCCCACGCCCAGAAGTATGAGTTCCAAAACGGGTTTCCTCCCCTTCACGAAAGTAGATGTGCGCCTTGCCGTAACGGATTCTTGGGGGTATTCTTGCGCAAATATCCTCATTCACGTCAACCAGAAGAGAGAGTAGCCCATATGGATCGTCTATCCGAGCACCTATACGCAGAAATCGCCTATGACTGGGCGAACGTGGGCGCCGCAGTCACGGAAAGCGGCGTCGTTCTCCTCGACTCCCCGGTGCGGCCGAGCGATTCGCGCAAATGGCAAGAAGAAGTCTCGCGCTTAAGTCCACTGGGCGTGCGCTACCTCATCGCCACCGATTATCACGGCGACCACACGACGGGCTCCTCCTTCATCGAAGGGGACGTCGCCCGCATCGCCCCACAATACGTCTACGATGAAATATCGAAGGGCGATAACGCTTTTTCCAAGGAAATTTTCGTGAAAACGCTCAGAGACTTAAACTTCGTCGAGGAGGCGGATGAAATCGAAAACACCGCCGTTCCGCTGCCTCAATTTTGTTTCGAGGACAGACTCACCCTGCATCTGCCGCCTATCACGTTCGAGATTCACCGCAAGGGCGGCCACTCCCCCGCATGCACGTCCGTTCTCGTGCCCGAGGAGGGCGTGCTCTTCGCTGGAGACGTCGTCATCAACGGCCCCTCGGCCGGCATGAGAGACGCCTATGTTCGCGAATGGATAGAGGCGCTCGTCTGGGTGGAAGGTCTCGACATCGAGACCATCGTCCCCGGCCACGGCGATATATGCGGCAAAGAGGTTGCCACGGAGCTCAAAGATCGCCTGAGCGGGATGATGGAGATCATGTCAGAGGTCATCAGCGCCGGAAAACAGAAGGCGGAAGCCGTCGAGGACCCGAAATTCCTCCAGTATTTCCACGCCGACGACTCACGCGGCGCATACTGGCTTCAGCAAAGGAAAGACACCTTCCGCGATGGTCTGGAGCGCCTGTTTGACGAGGTCGTCGCTGAGACCTAGAGCAGACGAGGACTTCATCACCGAAAAGGAGACCTGGATGAGAGTAGAAGAAAAAAAATTGGGCCGCATCTTCCGCGTCACGCTCGAGGACGGAGATAATTTTTATGAGAATTTAACCGACCTCGTGAAGGAGAAGAACATCCGGGCGGGTTCGATTTTTCTCATCGGCGCTCTTTCAGAAACGGATATGATATCGGGCTTCAAGAGCATGGACGGCTACGACGTCGACCGCTTGCACTTCGAGGGCTGGCGCGAACTCGTGGCTCTCGGAAACATCACCTGGCCGGACGCCCCACCCCTGGCCCTCGGCGACGTGAGCTGGGACGAACCCCAGCCCTACGTCCACGTGCACATGGCCATCAGCGGCGGCCCGGGCGAGCCGGAAAAGGTCCTGGCGGGACACTTGAGCGACGGCACCATCAAAGGCATGGTCGTCGAAATCTATGAGCACTTAGAAGCCTAGATGCGTTCGTGATCCCCACCGGCTCATGGCCGTTTAAGACTGTTTTTACAGAATGAAACGATGAACGACGCACCCCTTGAAAATCTTCCGTTCGCGCCCAGTGAAGACCCCTTCACCGTAGAACACGGCGGGTTCTACCGGCGATGGTTCTACATGGTCGAGGACATCGAGGAACTCAAAAGCGCCGTGGCCTCCCTCGAGGGAACCACGGACAATTTCTGGGTACCCGTTTGGCTTAAGATAGGCCAACGCTATGAAAAAATCGCGGAAGAACTCGCCGGCGGCGGGGACGCTTCCGTAGCGCGTCAGAAATTCTTGCAAGCCAAAACCTACTACAGCATCGCGCGGTTCCCCCGCCCCCTCACACCGCTCAAGGAACAAGCCAATCAGGCCTGCATACGCGCGTATCTCCAATCATGCGAATTCCTCGATCCGCCGCTGGAAGTCGTCGGCGTGGAATGTGAGGGAAAGAGCATCACGTCTCATTTTCGCGCGCCTAAAGACGCGAGTGCTGAAAACCCCGCCCCCGCCGTCCTCATCATGTGCGGCGGAGACATGTTCAAAGAAGATCGAGGCTGGGCGGGCGAAATGGCACTGGAACACGGCCTCGCCACCCTGGTGATGGACGGCCCCGGCACGGGGGAGAACCCTTTTCCCTACGAACCCGAATCCGTGGTCGCGTGGAAGGCGGCGGTCGACTATCTGGCCGCGCGTCCCGAGGTGGACGCAGGGCGCATCGGCGCGTTCGGCATCAGCCGGGGCGGACATTCGGTGATGCTGCTCGCAGGCTCTTATCCCGAGAAGGTGCGCGCGGCCGTCGCCAGTGCGGGCCATCACTTCGGCTACCGCATGACGGAGGCGGAGATGGAGAACTACGTCGACAACAGAAACAAACGCGCCTCCTACATCTTCGGCGCACTAGGAGACGGCCCCTCTTTTCACGAAACCACTATCGAGAAAGAAGAGGAACTATTCGAGCGCTGGTCGCTCAGCGAACTGGATCTCGTGGAGAAAATCGTCTGCCCCGTATTGATGATCAACGGAAAACAGGATCACTTAGCTCCCATCGGGAACATCTACTACATGCTCGAACACGGCCCCGTCACCGGCAAGGAGGCAAGAATCTACCCCGAGGATGGGCACTGCGCCTTCAAATACTTCGCGCAGTGGGCGCCGGAATCGTTCCGCTGGCTGAGGGAAAAGCTGGGGTAGGGGTTAACGGGGAAATATAGCTCCGCATGGGCTTTGTCCGGATCACAGATTCAATGCCTATCGAGCTTTGCAGAAATGACTCTTTCTTAACGAGCGTGATATACTCGCGAAAGAATTGCAGTGGTAATTGTAAGTCGGCTTTTCACCGCTGAGGGCCAAGGAGTGAGTTCATGTCTAAAGTGGCTAATGCAATTGAAGTTTTTCAGGATTTGTTCCTCACTAGTTCCAACGAGCGTCGACCACGTCTGCGCGAAGCGCTCCTACAACATACGAAGGCGCCCTGGCGGCATGCTGAAGAACTTGAAAAGGAAATCCTGCATGAAGGTCATGACGTCATGGCGTTCGAACGTGAGTCCGGGGACGGTCTTGCCGCTTCTCGTTTGGTGCTCTGGGAAGAAGCAGGCGGGTATAAAGTAACGAATATCGTGCCGCAAAATTACGGTGAGCTTGGGGTGACCGGCTACAACGACGTTCTCAACGATTTCATAGACCAGATTGCAAGACCCGCATCGAAGAGTTCGGGATTTTGCGTGAGGATTACCGCGCGCGAACAATCCATTCAGGATTGGACGTCGAAAGAAGCAGCCGATGCGCTTCACCGTTTTTCCGGGGGAGCAAACAAATCCACCGGGTCGGGTCATCCTTCGGACAGAAAACGGTGGGTTGAGTTCCTGATGTCCGCTTACAAGGCCAAAAATAAACTCGACCCCGAATTACTGGAACGATGGCTGGTGGAAGTGGAGGAATGGCCCCCCGATATCGCATCCAGGCTCGTAATTCAGTATGAATTCGGGCTGGATCTGTTGAACGAGTATGATTGTTCCTGCTGACGATGCCCATCCCATCGTCAAGAAATATGTCGATCCTTTGTGTGGACACATGCGTTATTCTGGATATTCTGCGAGATCCCACTCGGGAAACGATTCGTGTGCATGAACACGAGGCATCACTTGCTCTGCTCCGAGCGGCCGAAACAGACAAGAAGCTTGTTATCCTTGTCGCCGAACAGGTGCGCGAAGAGTTCGAGGAAAATGTAGACGATGTCCAGACAAAAGCCAAGCGTGCGATTGTGAAATTTCGGAATCGGATCGACGAGATCAACGATCTGGTCGGTTTGTATGGCTCGTCGGGCCAAATCGATCCAAGTCACTGGGAAGATCATGAACTTCGATGCCGCGAGGTGGCGGATCGTTGGCTGATAGTCGGTGACTCGATATCTCATTCCGATCAGATTCTTTCACGAGCAACTTCCCGGTCCATTCAGGCGCGCTCACCGGCTCGGAAGGGGAAAGATTCCATAAAAGACTGTTTAATCCTGGAAACCTACCTTGAGCGCGTTCGTGAACTTCGAGAAGACGGTCTGAGCGCTCCGATAGTGTTCGTATCATCCAACACGAGAGACTATGCGGAACATTCAGGGGCTATGGTCCGGAACGATATCAAGAATGAATTCCGGTCTCTTGAATTAGAATATGCTCCCAACATGGCGGCTGCTAAACACCTGTTAAAACTTTAGTCTGTTTTTTTCGCCTTCCGACTACGGGACACATATATTCTTCCCCACGCTTGCGTTGATGAGCAAAATGCGGACAGGTCGCGACCTGTCCCTACAAGCCGCAATTCCCCGCAATTTGCGTACTCCCGGAAATCCCGCACTACGGTATCGTACGTCCGGCGCGGGAAAGCCGAACTCTCCCTCTTCGGTCGGGTTCGGTCTCCCGCACCGGATGGAGTCGATACGAAAGGATGGGAGGTTTCCCCATGGCGACGAATGATGGGTCGAGTGCGAAGAAGGCGAACTCTTCCTCCCCAGACGGAATCGAACCTCGCGAAGAGGGGAGGCGCGCTCATGGGTTCAGGAACGAGGGAAATGCAAATAATCCTATTTTCGATAAATTCCCCACAAAATTCGATAAATTACTGAAAAATAATATCCCCGTAAGTAGTTGTTATAAAAAGAGAAAAACATATAATCTGAGCGTCCCGCACTCAAATATAGCGACAAAAAAATATTTTCGATTCCCCCGCATTTCCCCGCACCTGCCCGTATTTGCGCACGCGGGCGAGATGGCGAGAGAGGCTCTCAGAAACCGCTCATGTGGTTCATAGGGCCACGGATGCTTCCCACCAAGCAGCCCCAAGCGTCACATGGCCCCGTCCGCTCGAAACGATGTATAATCCCGCCACCGCACCGGCCGCCTGGCGCCGATAATCTCTTCACTCATTTCTAAATCCAGGAGGAATACTGATGGAACGCATGCAGGCGAGTGATTTCGACCAAGAATTGTTGAATCTGTTCGACGAGTACGTGCACGGGGTCATCGAGCGCAGAGAGTTTCTCGACAAGGCGGCCAAGTTCGCCGTGGGGGGACTCACCGCCGCCACTTTGCTGGACATGCTCTCGCCCGATTACGCCCTGGCCAAACAAGTAGAGGAGAACGACGCGCGCATCAAGGGCGAGACCATCGAATACGCCTCCCCCAAGGGCCACGGTAAAATCAAGGGGTATCTCGTCCGTCCCGCGGGCGGGGGCAAGCGCGGCGGCGTGGTCGTCGTGCACGAGAACAGGGGACTCAATCCCTATATCGCGGACGTCGCCCGCCGCGTGGCCGTGGCCGGCTTCACCGCTCTTGCGCCCGACGGCCTTACGCCCTTGGGCGGATACCCCGGCAACGACCCCGACGGCAAGGTCATGCAGCGAAAGCTCGACAAGGCGAAACTGCTGCAGGATTTCTTCGCGGCTTTCGATCACCTGAAAGCCGACGCGAGCGCGAACGGCAAGGTCGGCGTGGTGGGTTTCTGCTACGGCGGGGGCGTATCGAACGCCATGGCCGTCCACAAGGCGGACCTCGCCGCGTCTGTTCCCTTCTACGGCCGCCAGCCCAAGACCGAAGCCGAGGTCGCCGGAATAAAAGCGCCCTTACTGATCCACTTCGGCGAGTTGGATAAGCGAATCAACAAGGGATGGCCCGCCTATGAGGCCGCGCTCAAGAAACACGGCAAGGAATACACCGCGCATTTCTACCCGAAGGCCAACCACGGCTTTCACAACGACACCACGCCGCGCTACGACAAAGCCGCCGCCGAACTCGCCTGGAAGCGCACGATAAACTTTTTCCGGGCGAAACTGGGTTAGGAGTAGTTGGTCGTCTTATGCACTTTCGTTGGTGCATCTGGATTTGTAGGGGCGGTTCGCGAACCATGGGGCGGACCCGAGAAGGTGTCCGCCCCTACGGTTTCGGTTTGGGCGCGATGAAATGTATCGGAAAACCCTTAATTCCCCCGCCGCGTCATGGAGAACAACTCAGGCGACACGGTCGAGCAAGTTGCGCAGACTTCTGTAATCTTCGGCTGTGAAATTTTGCAGACGGCGATGCCTGGCGATCAATTCGTCCCCCACGCTGCCCACGATGAGCAAGACGAGAAGGTTCGCATCAATAAAAAACCCTGCCGGGGGCATCAAATTATTCAGAAACAGCGGGCAGGACGCGATCCGTAACCGATATTACACGACCGTCCTCGTCATCGATGCGCACGACCTTATAGGAGCGCGCCGGGTATTGATCGCCGAGCGCAGTGAGTAGCTTGTTTCGATGATCCCACGGACGATGGAAGCCGATGGTTATTTTCCAGTCGTTCGACTCGTGGTCGAAATACACTTCTTCGAAACCGACATCCGCGATCGCCTCATCCGCGAAGAGATCGATAATATAGTTTTTCGCCGTTCGCGCGGCTTCTTTTCCTTCCATTGGAGTCTCCTCTTCTCTATCGGGTCCTCCAAGGATAGACAGAACACGGCTAGAAGGCAGGGACAAGGAAACCGCATCTTCCCGCAAACGCGAGTTTCTCGTCCATACCCCCTTCCCCCTAACCCGCCCATCCGGCATAATGGTTCGCCATGAGGACCCCTGTCCGGTCGAGCAGTTTCTCGACCCCTCGTATTCTCAGAGACAGGGACTCCCGACCTCATGCGCGCCCTGCCGGGAAAATTCATCGACTTCAACAAACACCTCTCCAGACGTTTCGATGCGGTGCTGCCCATGAAATTCCGGGTGGATGGGCACACCCATTTCCGAAAAGAATTCGCGCCGCCCCACATCCCCGTAGGCGCGCTGGTCTATGAGGTCGGCGGAGGGAAACGTCCCTTGCACACCCTTGATGAGAAAGCCCGGCGCGGCCTTCGTGTCGTCGGCCTCGACATCGACGAAGCAGAACTGATGCGGGCGCCGCCCGGAGCGTATGATGAGACCATTCGCGCCGACATTACCGAATACCGGGGATGCGGGAACGCCGACGTGGTGATTGGCCAGGCCCTGCTCGAGCACGTCACCGACACCCCGGCCGCTTTCGCCGGCCTGGCGAGCATCCTGAAAAAAGGCGGCGTCGCCCTTCTCTTCGCGCCTTCGAGAAACGCCGCCTATGCGCGCGTCAACCTCGTTCTCCCCGAGAGATTCAAGCGAAAGCTGTTACGGCGTCTCTACCCCGAACTCGCCAGGAAGACTGGTTTTCCGGGGCGGTACCATCGCTGCACATTGTCTGAATTCGAAGAAATGGCGCGCGGGGAGGGTTTAGCCGTCATTCAGAAAAAAGCCTATTATTACAGTGCGTATTTCAGCTTCTTTGCGCCTCTGCACGTTTTGTGGCGACTCTGGCTATGGGTTTTCCGGTCTTTGGCGAGCGAGCGGGCGGCGGAGACCTTCAGCCTCGCGCTGCGCAAAAAATGAGGCCGGGAACCAGGGCGCGCATCGATTCATCGGCTTTCGGTTGAGTGGACATTATGTGCGGCGTTGCGGGCTTTCTCTTCACACACCAGGAGGTGGACGACCCCCGGGGCGTCATTACAAGGATGGCGGAGAGCCTCTTGCACCGCGGCCCGGACGATGCGGGAAGCTGGGTGGACGAGGCGGCGGGCGTGGCTCTGGGACACCGGAGACTCGCCGTCATCGATTTGAGCGTGGACGGCCGCCAGCCCATGATCTCGCATGGCGGACGATACGTCCTCTCCTACAACGGAGAAATCTATAATTTCTCCGAACTGCGCGAGGAATTGACGCGCGGGGGGGCGCGCTTCCAGGGAGGCTCGGACACCGAGGTGCTCCTCGCCGCAGTGGAAACTTGGGGGCTGGAGGCGGCCATAGAGCGATTCGTCGGCATGTTCGCCTTCGCCTTGTGGGATCGCGCAGAAAAAACGCTGCATCTCGCGCGCGACAGGATGGGCGAGAAACCCCTTTATTACGGCTGGCGCCGAAAATCCTTTCTTTTCGGCTCGGAACTCAAATCCCTCCGCGCGCACCCGGATTGGGTAGGCGAGATTTCAACAGACGCGCTGGCCCTGTATATGAAGATGAACTGCGTTCCCGCTCCACATTCCATCTACCGGGGTATCCACAAGCTGCCGCCCGGCTCCGTCATGAGCCTCCGCGCTTCGGACGCGCCCGAACATCTGCCGGAGCCACGCGCGTACTGGCGTGCGGAAGACATGGTGAAGCGCGTATCGGCGGAAAGACAGGCGCTCTCGGACGATGAGGCTCTCGACCGACTCGAAGAAGTATTAAAGCGCTCCGTGCGGCAAATGCTGCGGGCCGATGCGCCGCTCGGCGCGTTTCTCTCGGGCGGGGTCGATTCCTCCACCGTTGTCGCCCTGATGGGGGCGGAGGGGGTCATTCCCGCTCGAACGTTTTCCATCGGATTTCACGAGAAAGGCTACGACGAAGCGCACCATGCGGGCGAGATGGCCCGTCACCTCCAAACGGAGCACACCGAACTCTACGCCGGTCCGAGGGAAGCGCTCGACGTCATTCCGCGCCTGCCCCGGCTATATGATGAGCCGTTTGCGGATCCTTCCCAGATTCCCACGCACCTGCTGTGCGCCCTCACGCGCGAGCACGTAACGGTCGCCCTCTCGGGGGATGGGGGCGATGAACTCTTCGGTGGCTACAACCGCTATTTCTGGGCGCCCGGGGTCTGGAAGTGGACCCATCGGCTGCCGGAGCGACTGAAAACGCGGATGGCGAAGGAACTGACCGCGCGGCATCCCGCGCTGGCGCGTTTTTATGAAAAAATATCGCCCCTGTTGCCGAGACGCTACCGGGTGGAGATGGCTGACGACAAACTCCGCAAACTGGCGAATCTCTTTGGCGCCGCGAGCCTCGATGAAACCTACGAGCGATTAAGAGCGCACGGGGAAAATTCGATTTGCGTCGGCGCGAACCCTGATTCAGAAAACACGTTTCCCCCAAGCCTGGAGGCAAGCGGCCTTTGTCCCGCAGAGAGGATGATGTACCGCGACATGGTGGAATATCTGCCCGATGATATTCTGGTGAAAGTGGACAGGGCGAGTATGGGAGCAGGCCTCGAGGTGCGAGCGCCCTATCTGGACCACCGGGTCGTAGAGTTCGTCTGGGGTCTGCCGCTGGGTCTCAAACTGCGCGGTGGCGAGGGAAAATGGATTTTGAGGCGCTTATTGTCCCGCTACGCCCCTGATTCTCTGATTCAAAGGCCTAAAATGGGCTTCGGCGCTCCCATCGGCGGGTGGCTGCGAGGCCCTCTCAGAGACTGGGCGGAGGATTTATTGCACGATCCGCGCCTCAAGGGAGAGGGCTTTTTTCACGCGAAACCCATCCGCGAAATGTGGAAGCAGCATCTATCCGGTAAAAGGGACTGGCAACATCATCTTTGGGGCGTGTTGATGTTTCAGGCGTGGCAAGATGAGCAAAGGCGATGAAATGAGCAAGACGCTGTTTCTGCTGGATATGGAGGACAGATACTTTTGGAGCCACAGGCGCGCGCTGGCGCTGGTGGCCAAGGGTGCGGGGTATCGCGTCGTCGTATGCGTGAGAATCGGCGGAAAATACATGGAGCGGATTCGGGCGGAGGGTTTTGAGTGTTTCTCTTTGGGGAGTGAAAACAAGGGAGGAGTAAGCCTCCTGCAGGAATTTCTCGCCCTCGCCAGGCTCATACGCGCCTATCGTAAATATCGGCCCCGAATCGCCCACCATTTCGGCGTAAGAAACCTCGTGCACGGTTCGCTCGCCGCCTGGTTCGCGAAAACGCCATTCGCCGTGAACTCGTTCGTGGGCCTGGGTATGCTGTTTTCGGGAGACTCGCTCAGGCTTCATTTGTTGAGAAAAATCGTCTTGTTCGTGCTGCGGCATTTCCACCGGAGGAAAAACACCCGGGTGATCGTGCAGAACGACGACGACAAAGAGATTGTTCTGAAAAACGTGCTTCCCGAGGAATCCCGATTGGCCGTCATTCGCGGGTCGGGCGTCGACGTTCATTCCTTTAGACCTGCCCCCGAACCTTCGAGCGCGCCACTGGCGGTGCTTGCCTCCCGGATGCTCGCGGACAAAGGGGTGCATGAATTCGTAGAGGCTGCCGCCCTTCTGAGAAAAGAGGGCATGAAAATTCGAATGGCGCTGGTGGGAAGCCCGGACCCAAAAAATCCATCCTCCATCCCCGAATCCATTCTGTCGAAATGGGACCGCGAGGGCCGGGTCGAATGGTGGGGTTACAGGGAAGACATGCCCCGAGTGTGGAGAGGCTGTCACATCGCCGTTTTGCCGACATATTACAAAGAGGGCCTTCCGAGAAGCCTGCTCGAAGCGGCGGCATGCGCTCGCCCGCTGGTGGCCACCGAGGTTCCGGGATGCCGGGATATCGTGAAAGACGGGGTGAATGGACTGCGCGTCGCGCCCCGCGATCCGAGAGGCCTGGCCGACGCCATCAAGAGGCTGGCGCGGGATGCCGACCTGAGACGAAGAATGGGCGCAGCGGGGCAGCGCATCGTGGAAAAAGAATTTTCCGATGAAATCGTCTCGGGAGAAATTCTGAAACTCTATGAGCGCATGGACAGTGTGGAAGCGAAGCCGGGAGGAAGTGAAACGAGCCCCAGGTAGCCTGGAAGACGGGAGGGTGAAGCCTCTTGCAAGGAACGACGACACCCTAGGCGACATGCCCCCGTATGCGCAAAAAGGCGAGCATCGTCAGGAGTATCACTTGTAAGTCCATATAAAACGAGTAATTCAGAATATAATATAAATCGTGCTCCAACTTGATTCTATAATCTTCTATCTGATCGACATGGCCCTGCCGAATTTGCGCCCACCCCGTTATTCCTGCGGGAACGAGTTCGCGGTATTTGAATTCGGGATAATGTTTTTTGGCTATTTCAAGCGTCTTGATGTACTCCGCCCTGGGGCCGACGAGGCTCATATCCCCCTTGATGACGTTCCAGAATTGCGGAAACTCATCGAGATGATACCGGCGCAAGAAATGCCCGAGAGGATAGACTCTCGGATCGTTTTCTTTCGTCGAAATGGTTCCTTCCGGCCGATCCGCATTTACGCGCATCGTCCGGAATTTATAGAGAGTGAACAATCTACCGTATTGGGTGACGCGGGCTTGAGAATAAAATATCGGCCCCTCGCTCATGAGCTTGATCAAGATGGCGATGAGGAGGCCGAAAGGGACGAACAGGAGCAGTACCGCGATACTGAAAACCAAATCCAGCGCGCGTTTGCATAGGTATTGGTTCCGGCTCAGGATTTGCTTGCTCTTCAGGATAGAGAATTTCCCGGTATGGGAAATGGACTCCAAAGAAATACGGCCTTGCATGAGAGAAACTCAACCCGATCCATGAACGCATAGCGCGTGATGCGCCATAGATGCGCCTGCATCCAAGGCCATTCCGCATTCGCGCTTTACATTCTGGGGAATTTTCTCTATATTCGAGTCCATTAGCGAATAAATAGCGAAAATACAAACATAAGGCGAAAGCCCGAAACAGATTCCATCACGAACTACAACCGAAGAGGACATTGGCCCATCACCTTGGTGTTATCTCAGAGAAGTGATGCCAAAAGCACATGAACAGAGAATCCTCCCGACGCACCGTACGTTTACGTATTTAGGCATATTACGGGCTGAAAGGCATACAATCCACTATGTAAAGGGAATTGGTTTCACGCTTATTTCGACTTTTGGATGAGTCGTCTTGTATTCAGCGCGCAGCCCGTGAAAAAAATAGCGCATGAATTGTATGCCGAGAAATATAGTGGAATGAAGAATTTGAATTGTCAACAAAAAAAGAGAAACAAGAAGCGTTTTTTACGCGTTCTCATCGATTTTCGACGGGGCGGGCTTTTGGCCTTTTCAAGAGAGTTTCTAGCCATGCGCAGCCTCCATCGATGGAACCCGCTCCATCACGAGAGCGCATGACGCATCAATTCAAGCCACTGGAGGGCATCTTGCTTTTCACGTACGTCATTTTCTCGAAGGGCATTTCCTGGTGATGAACCTTTCGTTTCTGGCATATGGGACTATGGCGCTCGGAGGCGCCGCGATTATCTTGACGAGTCTGTGGAACCTCGGAGCCGCCGGCGCGCTGTTCTTGTTCCTGAACCCGCTCGTCAACATCGAAGTCGCTTTTGGCGATACGGGAAGAAGCATCTCGTACGACAAGCTGGCGATCATGGCCCTGGCTTCGGGCTTCGCGTGGCGCGTTTTCAGAAAACAAAGTGATGGGCGTCTCAAAACCAAGCCCTTCATACGCTACTTGTGGCTGCTCTACATCGCCTGGAGTTTCGTGGCGGCATGGCTGAGTGGCGCGCCCGCCAAACAACAATTCTGGGGTCTCGCCGAAACGATCGCATACTTCATCACCTTTCTCGTTTTTCTCGATATTTGCGCAGAGGAAATCTCCCGCCAGCGGATTTTCAAAGCCATTTTCTATGGCGGCGTCATCATGCTGGCGGCCGTCGCATTCCAGAATCTGGCGTATCAAATTACTTTGAACATCTGGGATTGGCGCCACAGCTTCCGCGCCGATTTGCTGTACTCGTCATTTCCCCGGATGTTCTTCGGCTTTCGGCCCGGCCCAATCGGCCATCCGAATTTTCTCGCCGCTTATCTGGTTTTATGGGCTACTATCTACCCCCTGCTTTTGCGCATGTCGTCTCGCCTGGCGGGACTCGTCATCTTTACCGCACACCTCGTCATATTGGTGTCCGCAGGCAGTTATGGAGGAATTCTGGGCTTCGCCATCTGCTGCCTGGCGGTTTTGTATGTCGCCAAGCCGCATCCGACGACGATGATTTGCGCCCCCACTCCCCACTCCAGAACCCGTCTGCTCCCGCATGTCCTTGCCGCTTGCTTCACCCTGGTGATAGGGACCGCCATCGCCAATGACGGAGACTTCATGGCCTTGTCGTTCCTGCCGAGAATCTACATTCACCGGGTTGGAGGGAAAATGCTCTCCGAGCGCCCCCTGGCGGGTTATGGAAATGGTCTTTTTCCGCAAACTTTTCAGGAAAAGGAGAGAGCTTATGCGGAAAAAGACGGGCTGAAAATACCGCGCTGGAGGATGAAGACTTCCCATTCGCCGAGAACAAACCATTCCCAGGGCTGGGGAGCAGTCCATTCCGGTGGGAAAACATACGAAAATCTCCCGCCACTCTCGGCCCATTCCTCCTACCTCAAGACCTTCGTCGAATCAGGTCTTCCGGGAGGGCTTCTTTTTCTTGGCCTGCTGATGGGAGGACTCCTGGAGGCGTATTTTCGTTTGAGAAAAACGGGTCGACTTTCGATTCGCTCGCCCGAGACCTGGGGATGGGCCGCCTGCATCGGCGTTTGCTTTCAGGCCGGAACCGAGAACATTTTTTCATCGCCCAAGATTTCCGTTCTCTATTGGGCCATCACGGCGTATTGCCTGACGGCGCAATCCACGAAAACGAAAAGCCTCTAGCCGGGCTCCGCCAGAACTTCACGATACAGGTAGCGCACGAAACAGAGCAGGACGGCGAACAGCCAGTAGGGATAAAAGTGCGCCGTAGTGGAAACACCGACGAACAAGGCTGCCGCAGTAGAGAAAATGACGGCGAAAGGCATCACGAGCGCAAGTGAATTCTTATGCGGCGGCAAACACATGATCCTGAAAAAATACCGCACGCCCGTGGTGAGCATGGCCATCATCAAGAGGAGTCCTAACAATCCCAAATCCACGATAAAATTCATAGGCAAGCCATGCAGGGAAACCGGCGCGCTCTCCCTCGGATTGTCCTGAAACAAATCCGAGGTCGACCATCCCCGAATACCCGATTCATACCGGGTGATGTCACCATAAAAATATGTCGAGAACGTAGCCGGCGTACCCTTCCAATATCCGTACAAAAATCCCTGCCGTGGCCCGCCTCCCAGAAAAGGCCGCTCTAAAAGCACATCCGATGCGCGTGCGTACTGAAAAAGTCTCTCCTTCACGCTCATGGACAGATTAGACACTTCGACGAACTCTTCTCTCACCGCTTTTCCCATCATCACCGAAGCGCAAACACAGAGGAGGAATACCGAGGTCGTGAGACAAGAAACGCCAAAAGACTTCATCTTCTTGCGTGCGCCTGCGCGTTCTCTGAATTTCAGGAAAAAGACGATAAGGAGGAATGCGCCCAGCAACAAAGCAAAAATCGGACCGCGTCGCCATGTGGAAAAAAGCATAAGTATTCCGGTGCATGAGGCGAGCAAATAAAAATAACCGCCTCTCTTCCAGAAAAAATAAAAAGCGGCGCCCGCCAGTATCAGCCCGAGCCTGCTGGAGACGATGTGGTGCCGCGTGAACATGCCGACAAAAAACTGCCCATCATGATTCAGCGAATACGGGTTGGGGATTTTCAGGTAATAGAAAAGAATGCTCTCTATACCCATCACCAGGGTGACCCGGAATACACTCTGGAGCGCGCTTTCGAACTCATCCCTGCCCCACCCGTTGTTTCGAATCAGATACCATACGAGCATGCCGTCCACATAGGGTACGGCATCGACCAGAATCCGGTAGAGGGACACGGACGTCTTGATGGGGTCGCCTTGCAGGTAGCCACCTACAATCCCTGCCCAGAATATCGTCCAGAACCAGAGGGCGGCTGCGCCGAACGCCGGTGTTGGTTTTCTCGTCCCGAACCGAACGGCCTCCATCGCCCAACCGCCGCACAACAAAACGAAAAGGAGCATGTAGACCTTGTACGGTCCCACCAGATGGCCCGGGAAATAGGGGACGCCCTCCCACGGAATGAGAAAATAAATCACGTGCAGGCGAATAACCGCATTGGTGAAGCGAAAAGGAGAGAGTTTCTTTTCTCCTGAAATACGAGAAGCGATCGAGGCCACGCGGTTTACATTCAGGGCTTGCTCCTCAGGGGTCGGAGGATTATCCGGGAAACAGATGGTTCCTTACTGGCCACTAAGGAACGAAAAAGCTACTTTCGAACGCCGAGGCGCCTGGAGAAATAGCCTCTCTTCACCCACATGCGCACCCTGTGCGGCAACATGCGATACGAAAACCAAAGCGGCAACAACGCGCGATGCAAGAGACCGCCTCCCAGCACATGAATCGCCTTGTTTTGCAAGGCGACTCCATCGAGCACATAGCGGAGCCTCGCACCCCGCTCAAAAAACTGCTTCGCATGAATTCTTTTCGCCGCAACGGGAATTTTTAACGCCCCGAGCTTCAATCCGTTTTCATGGAATCGAACATACAGGTCCCAATCAAGCTGACTGCTGCGATTCTCGTCGTAGCCTCGAATCTTCTTCATCGCCTCGCTTCTTACGAACAACGATGTGTGAACCACGGGGTTAAAAAACATGAATTGTCTTCTAACGTCCCTCAGCGAGGTCCTTTTTTCCTCCGCCCCGAATGCGGGCCACTGGGGAACATCTTTCGCATGAAAGGCGAACAGGGGTGAGACGGCGGCGGAATAATCCGGAAAGCGTTCAAGCGCCGATTTTTGTATTTCAAATCTTTCGGGATGCGACAAATCATCGGCGTCATGCCTGGCGATAAACTCACCTCTGACCTCGCGCATACCCAGGTTGAGGGCTTTTGCGAGTCCGATTCTTCCCGCTTCTATCAGACGAATCCTGGGATCGCGGAATCGTTTCAGTATGCGAATCGTATCGTCCGTGGAGCCATCGTCGACGATGAGGCATTCGAAATCGGATTCCGTCTGCTCCAGTATGCTCTTCACCGCCTGTGCGATAAATTCCTCGGCGTTGTAAGACGTCATCAGAACGCTTATCACTTCGGACTCCTTTAAGCCAAAACGCGCTCCATCAAGCGACCGCTGAACGGTGGGGGCCCAGCATTTCCCGGAACCAAAGCTCCAAAACCACCAAAAACCATATGAGAGGGTAAGCGGATTTCCCTTCCCTGAAGCGGGCATATAACTTCCCCACTTCTTTGGAGGAGAAAATCCCTCTTCTGCGGAGCGACTCCTCGCTGAGCGCATCCTCGACGATTTCACGCAAATCCTCTTGCATCCACTTCGCCATAGGAAAAGCGAAGCCCTGTTTTCTCCTCGCGGAAATACCAGGGGGCATGACGTCCCGAAGCGACGCCTCCAGCAATCTCTTCGGGTGTCCCCATTTCTTCTCCCACCCCGGCGGCAAGCCGCACACGAATTCCACGATGTGATGATCGACGAACGGCGCCCGCACTTCCAGCGAATGGGCCATGCTCATCGCATCGGTATCCCGCAACAATCTCCATCCCATGTATACCTGCATTTCAAGTTCGCTCAGAATGCTCCAGGGCCTCTCGCCGACGCGGACCAACGAGGCGAGCATCGCGAGAATATCCCCATCCGCTTCGCGCTCCTGGAAGTGGGCTCGCAGTTGCGGTGAATACAAAGCGCTCTTTTCTTCGGGCCACGACAATAAGCGCGCCAGAGCGTACAGCCCAACCGGCGATTCCACCCATTGCAGCCTACTGAGCTTGTGGATTCGCTCCGAAGACATGGCCGAGCCATACCGGAGCATGTGCGAGAGAGATTTCGCGAGGGTTTTTCTCGCCGTCAAAGGCAATTTTCCCCAGGCGCGCGATAATTCCCACCAACGCGGTATCAGGCGAAACGAGTCGTAGCCGCCGAAAATCTCATCTCCGCCAAGACCGGATAAAGCGACGGTAACGCCGTCTTGCTTCGCTGCCTGAGATACGAGATAGGTATTGACCCCATCGAAGCTGGGCTGGTCCAGATGCCGCACGATGCGGGGGAGTTCATCGGCCACCTTCGAGCCTTTGACCACGAACTCCAAGTGGCGCGTGGAGAAGGATTGCGCCGCCGTTCTCGCATATTTCCTCTCATCGTACCCTTCCGGAGCGTCATCGAAACCGATGCAATAAGTCCGCACGGGCTTATCCGCCCGGCGCGACATCAACCCCACTACCGCCGAAGAATCCAGTCCACCACTCAAAAAAGCTCCTATAGGAACGTCGCTTATCTTGTGTAATTCAACGCTTTCCTCCAACAAGCCGCGTAGTCGGGGGACTATTTCTTCATCGGCGCATCGCGTCGTTCCGGCCGACGGCATTTTCCACCACTGCTCGATGGATGTTCCCTTTTTCGTGATGCGCATTCGGTATCCCGGCGGCAACGCCTTCACGCCCTTCAACAGCGTGCGCGTCCCGGGAACGAAGCCCAGGGAAATGCTGCTGTCAAGAGAATCGAGATCGATCTCCGGGCAAAGCAAGCCGCTTCTCATCAACGCTCCCAGTTCCGAGGCGAACGCCCATCCACCCGAGATCGGCGCGTAGTACAAAGGTTTGACGCCGAGTCGGTCACGCACCAAAAGCAACGACCGACGACCGGCGTCCATGATTGCGAATGAAAACATCCCCCTGAGAAAGCGGGCGCACCCATCCTCTTTCTCCTCATATAGACGCAAAAGGACCTCCGTATCGGAATGCGACCTGAACATGTGGCCGCGGCCCGTCAGATGCTCCCTCAATTGCCTGAAATTATAGATTGCCCCATTCAGCGCGACACAGATTTTCTCATCTTCGCTGGCCATGGGTTGTTTCGCCGCCGAACTCGGGTCGATGATACCCAAGCGCCTCACGCCGATGCAGGTTGGGCCGTAACGGCGAAGCCCCATGCCGTCGGGGCCGCGATGCGTCATCGCATCGCACATCCGCGCAACGCCTTCCTCTATCGAGGATGGAGATAGTTTGGTCGAGGTGATTCCGCAAATTCCGCACATGATTACCGAACCATCTTTTTATCCGAAAAAAGAAACCGCATATCACCTGCCGGGTGACGCCATGTTCCGAACCCCGGAAGAATCGAAACGATTGATGAATTCATCCAAACCGCTTTACGACTGCAATTCCACGAATTTTCTATACCGGCCTCCCCTCCGCATAAGAGCGAGGTGGTCTCCTTCCTCGACAATCCGTCCTCCTTCGAGAACCAGAATCTTGTCCGCGTCTTTTATCGTGGAAAGACGGTGGGCGACGATCAGGATGGTTATTCGCCCGCTGAGATTCCGCACGGCCGTCTGGATGAGACGCTCGAACCCGCTGTCGAGCGAACTCGTCGCCTCGTCCAAAACCAGTATTCGAGGAGAGCGAACCAGGGCTCTTGCGAGGGCCAGACGCTGTTTTTGGCCCCCGGATAATTTGAAGCCGCGATTTCCCACGATGGTTTGATATCCCTCGGGCAATTCCCTTATGTATTCATGCGCATAGGCGGTTTCCGAGGCCTTTCGCACCTGCGTTTCACCGGCTTCCAGGTTCCCGTAGCGGATATTGTTGTAAACCGTATCGTGGAAAAGATAGGGGTCCTGCTCCACCACCCCGATCAGGCTTCGCCATTCGCTCACGGAAACATCCCTTAAATCCACGTCATCGACATAAACGGCGCCTTGCGTCGGATCGTGAAGACGCAGGAACAGATCGACGAAAGTCGTCTTACCGCTTCCCGAAGAACCCACGAGCGCCGTCGTCGTATATTTTTCAATCGATGCGTTTATCCCGCTCAGCGCATCGCCCTGCGCGACCGGATAGGAAAACGATACATTTTCGAACCTCACCCCCGTTTTCAGGGAACCGACCGAAATGCTTCTTTCCCCGGAACGCTCCCGGCTTTCGCTTTCCGTATATTCTTGAATTCTCGCGAGATGGGGAGCGAGCTCGTTCACGATGAGCCAATAATTGCCTATCAGCTTGAGCTTGGGCAGAACTTGCAAAAAGATCGCCAAAAACACCGTAAGCGTGAAAAAAGGAATTTCCAGAAATTTGATGGAGAAAACCAGACAAAGAACCATCATCAAGAAAATCAACGGCTCGTAAAAAAACGACGCGATAATTCTGTCGTCCATGATCTGGACGCAAAGCCGGCGATAGTCGTTCGCGCGTATCAAGTAATTTTCGACGTGGTGCATAAGGTTTCCAAACACCTTCACCGTCTTCATGCCCGAGAAAACATCATGAAGATAGGAACTGATGTCCTCCACACCCTGTAATTCTTTCGCTCCCTTCAAATACGCTTTTTGAAACCAGGGGAGCAGAAAAAAACAAGAAATCGACGACAGACCGAGAACCAGAACAGTGAGCGAAAAAGAAACCATCAAATTGAGGAGCAGATACAGAACACAGAAAAGAATGCTGTTCAGAATGAGCATCATATGCTCGAAGATAAAACCGCAATTGTTCGCAGAAGTGAATTGGACGGCAACGAGAGCGCCGGTTTTTTTCCGGTAAAAAAACGAAAGCGGAAGATGCATGAGATTTCGAAAAGCTTTTTCTCTCATGTCGTATGCGATTCTCGAACTCAGCACCCGTGCAAAACGCATGGAGGTCGCAACCAGAGCGTATTTGATCAGCATGGCGAACGTGAACAGGGCGATGAGATTGATGAGCGAAAACTCCAGACCCAGGATTCCAAATCCCCACTCGGCGCACGTCGTGAAGATATGGTTTGTTTCGACTCCTTGAATCGTTTGGAATATGGGCATAAGTAAACCCAAGCCGACGCTCTCGAACATTGTCGCCAAAACGAGGACGAAGGAATACAAGAACAGGAAATCCCTGTAATTCCGGGCAACGGCGAGAATATCCCTTTGTTTGTCGCTCCACATGTCGTTTTTCGGGCAACGCCGGAGATTTCCCAAAACACGAACGATTTCACGAGGCCGAAAGGCTCGAGCGCATCGAGTGAATCACTCCAAACGCTTCGGCGTTACGGCATGCGCTTCATCGTCGCTCACTCTTGGGACGGGTCAATCTGCGGACCTTTCCCTCGTGGCGGGTCGTCTATATCTCGTGGAGTAGCGTTTATGGATTTGGAACATCAAAGAGCTTATCAGGCGGAGCCGTTTTCATCCAGTCAACCGCTATCTTCTCCGCCAGCCAAAACTCATACGCGGAATTGATCTTCACGCTTTCCTCGGGAAGCATCGTGATATGGCCTATTTTCCCCCCTGAAATTTTTCCGGCTAGTACCGATTCCACCCGGTTCAGGTAAATCGCCCCGTTTTCTTTGAACAACGCTTTTCGCTCCAGACGCAGCGTCCTCTCGATAGAACCGTTGACGGGGGTGAGTCCGTTTTTCCCGTGATGATAGAAAAACGAAAGATCCTCGGTTATGGATATCACGGAATCAACGCCGAAAATCGTCATGGTGTCCACGGCTTCATCGATATGCCACCCTCTGCGAAAAGGGGTGTCGACGTAGCAGACGCAAACCGCGTCGGGTGCATATTCGCGCTCCTCCAGTGTTCTCAAGGCATGAAGCGCCGTATCCGCCGTCTTGGCAGTCCGCCTCGCCGGCGCTTCGGGCCCAAGGAGGCCATCCACTCCCTCGAAACGCTCCACATAATCCAAAACGTCTTCATCGTTTGAGAATACGACTATCCTGTCGACGGAGCGCGCTTCCTCGATTTGCTCCAGGGCTCGCTGCAATAGCGGTTTTCCCATGAACTGCGTAAAAGGATTCGCGAGCTCGCATCCCCCATCCACGACTACGGGAACGAGCGCCAATACCTTCGGCTTGCGGGGAAGATTCATCTCCTCCACTACCCGCCTTTTGATTTTGCGACGCGTCTCCAGGAGCAGGCCCCGGGATTTCGACAAACTCTCGCCGTGACGACGATAATAAAACAGGGGCAGATTCACGTTATAGGGATGATGCCGCTGAATGAATTTCAACCACAGCCCGTAACCATCCTGACGATTGAATTCCTCGAAATAGCCGCCTATTTCCATCAGAATTTCCTTGCGGATCATGGTGCATGCGCCATGGGCCGGGAGGTCCAGTAAATCGACTTCCTCTCCTATTTTCTGGCGACGAACGATTTCCGTAATCTCTCCACCCTCGTCCACGTGATAATAATCCGGGTACACCAGACCTACGCCGGTTTTCGTGTCCAGGATGTTGGAGAGAACCAGCAGAATGTTCTCATCCAGAAAATCATCCGCATCCAGCCGCATCAGGTATTCGCCCTCGGCGGCGCGCAAGGCGATGTTGTTCGTGAAATTCAAACCCTTGTTCTCTTGCGCAAGAATGCGAATCTTGGGATGCGTTCTGTAGGGTTCGAGTATTTCCGCCGTGTTGTCCGTCGAGCCGTCGTCGATGACGATCAACTCCCAGTCATCCATGGTCTGCTTCAACACGCTTTGAATCGCGGCGTCGAGAAAACGGGCGTAGTTGTAGGCAGGAATGTACACCGTAATTTTAGGCATGATGAATCAACCCAAACGGAATGAATCCGGCCGCCATGATTATTCCACCATGTCCATGGAGAGGGACTGATCCGCCTGGATGTCCGTTTTCGCTCGTCTGCCGATCAATTCATCCATCATCCAGCCCGGAAGGCCGTCGGCGGGCCTCTTCATGCCCAGCATGGAAGATTCTATGGTCTCTCCACTCCCGATATCCCGCTCGGCTACGATGCTGCGCCGGGCACTGTCGCGGGCGGCGTGTTCTCCCTCGGCGACTCCGAGCGCACCGTCTCCCAAAACGCTCTCCGCAAGGCGAACGTTTTGCACCATCTTCTTCAAATCCTTCGGGTTCATCGAGAAGAAATGCCCCGAATCGCTCAACTCCCGATCCAGGGTGTAGTGTTTTTCGATGACCTTCGCCCCCAGAGCCACACCCAGAGAAGGTATGATCATGTGCGCATCCGGCTCGGTATGGTCGGACAGCCCGACGATGATGCCGGGGTATTTTTCCTTCAAAGAGGAGATGCGAAGGAGGTTCGCGTCTTCATTCGGCGCCGGATAACGCAACATGCAGGCCATGAGGATGAGTTGATGATTGCCCGTAGCGAAAATAGTGGCGATAGCCCGCTCAATCTCCTCCACCGTCGAACCGCCGCTCGAAAGAATCACGGGCTTGCCGAAACCGGCCACGCACCTGAGCAACCGGCTGTCGGGAAGATCGCATGAGGCGATTTTGAAGAGCGGCATGCCTAAATCGTTCAGCATCTCGGCGCTATCGAGGTCGAACGGCGTGGAGAACGGGATGATGCCCTTATCGAGGCCATATGCGAAAAGCTCTTCATATTCGGGAGCGCCGAAGCTATCGAGTTTCCGGTAATACTCGATTTGCGGTATCTGTTTGCCTTGCCAGTAGGTCGTGGCTCCTTTGCGCGTCAAATGCTCCGCCTTGTAAGTCTGGAACTTGATCGCATCCACTCCGGCTTCTGCGGCGAGGTCGATCATCGCCTTGGCGGTTAGCACGTCGCACATGTGATTGCAGGCAGCCTCGGCAATCACGAAGGCGGGATGGCCCTCTCCTATCATTTTGTCCCCGACGGCGATTTCCTTCGAATACGGACTCATCTCATGCGCGGCCATGGCGAGGTCGAAAGCGCAGTGGATGTTGATGCAGTCATCCTGAACGGCGGATGGATACAGGGGCGGGGTCGTCGTCAACGCCCTCATGCTCATGATGCGAAGCGCCCCGTTGCGCTTTCCATTCCGGTCCACCGTGCACAGGTCGTCTATCCGGTTGTCTTTGACGTATCGCAACAGGGCGTCCAGGTCGCTTTTTTTGTTCGGATGATCGGGTTGAACCCCGACAAGGAAAGACACGTTCGCACGGCCCAATTCCCTGGCGACATCCCGGTACACCTCGACCAGGGGCGCCTCACCGCTCAGCCCATCGCCCCTGAAATGAATCATCGCCCCGCTTCGTCTACCGATCTCGGCGATTTCCTCGGCGTCGGTGGATACGATGATTTTATCCACGCTCCGAAACTTCCTGACGTAACGAACCGCGTGCGCCACGAGAGAAAGGCCGTCGATTTCCAAGAGATTCTTGTCCGCCAGACGATTCGAATGCCGCTTGGCCGGTATGACGGCGACGATCAATTTTTCGCTCCCCTCGTTTTCGTGGATAAAATCACGGGCATGATTTGCCCTGCCTGCCGAAGCACGATGAGCTTCGAATTCGGCCCCGTCGCCTCCATAGCGTCATCGACCGCCGCCCCTATCGACTCCGACCAGCCGAATCCCATCCCGTTCGCCTCCTCACGGTCGATATGGGGGGAAACCAATACCCCCTTCACGCGCTTGGAAATGATTCTGCCGATGGCCACCAGCGTATAGGCGAGAAGTTTTTCGGGAAATTCACCCGCTTCGACCTTCCGGTAAAGCGAGTCGGGGTCCCGGAATCCATAACGCTTAAAATGGGGAAATTGCGGTGAAACGCCTTCCCGACAATCCGCAGCCAATATGATCACCCCACCGTCGCGACAGACGACGTCCGCCGCGCAGACGGCTTTAATGGACTGGCGCAGATCGATATCGGACGGGTAGGCTTCCGCGACTACGACTTCCGTCTTTGCGGCGACCGGCACGCCGTATAGTTCCAGACATCGCTCACAGCCCACCTCGTGGGCCGACTCCAAGTCTCCGGCAACGGCGTCATATATTCTTTCCTCATCCATCATGATTGTGTTGACGATGAAACGCAGCCCGGCCCGGCGCGCGATGCGAACAAACGCTTCTCTCACCTTGTTGTCGAAGTGGCCGATAATTTCTCTCATCTCATAGTCCAGAGCGGCCCAATGGGTCTCTTCTATCGTGACTTCGCCGCAAATGCCGGGCATCACGCTCTTCGCCCCGCCGGAGAAGCCCGCCGTCGCATGAGGTATGATACTGCCGACGGATATGGTGAGATCCGCTTTCAGGATTTCCCTGTTCATCTGCACGTCGAAACCCAGTTCGCTCCTTCCCAATGAAGTCAACTGCGAGGGGTTTTCCCACTCATGGTTCAGAATTTGGAATCGCGCGACCAGATCGTCTCCAAACTTGCGCCGTATTTCCTCATCCGTCATGGCGCGGTGCGTACCCAAGCCGATCAGAATACGGATGGAAGAATCGGAGACGCCCGCCTCGGCGAGTTCCTCCAGGATGAGGGGAACCACGCGATGAAGCGGGGTATGGCGCGTATTGTCGTCGGTGACGATTAACACCCTCCCGGCACCTTTGGAAATCTCCCGGAGAGGGGGAGTGCCGATCGGATTTCGAATCCGCTCTCTGAGGGCTACATCGTCAAGGCCATCTCCTTGCAGCGAAGCAGGGCCGTAGACGCCTATCAATCGACCATCTTCGACTTCGAAGTCGCCGAACATATCGTCCGTCAGAGATATCCTCGTCATCTGCACTCCTCCGCCTCATCGGTTCGCCATAATTCGGAATCAGGCGAAGAAAAAATATCCACCCATTCCGAACGCCAGTTCCTGCTGTTGCGATAGTAACGAATCGCAAATTCTTCGACGGCTTCTCGCGTGCGGCCATCCTCCCACCATGAATCGACATCAGGCCAGATGGCGTTCAGATGCCTCGCCGCACTCTCGCCGGATGAATGATGAACGCGCACACTGATAAGTTTCTCGATGCCCGGTTTTGCATGAGGTGAAATTCGCCAAGCGTTTTCATGACCGAAGAAAAGGGTCGGAATGCCCGCCGCCATCGTGAATGCCGCCGTCGTGCCCGGGCGATCGAGAACACAAACGCCGCATCCCGCTAACGCAAGCGAGAGCCTGTTCGGCATATATCTCACCAATTTCCCGCGAAGGATTTTCACGTCGGGGTATTTCTTTTCGATATAGGCCTGATCGTATTGATTGTTCCTCCTGCGCGTATACGGCCTGTACCACAGGGCGGAGCGGGGCGCGTCGCCCAGGTGTTCGATAAAACTCGCCTTCTCCATCATGTATTGCGCGATGTCTTCGGGAAGGGAGTCCGCCGCCAGCCATTTCATGTGGGGGGTGAGTTCGGAGCTGACCAGAATGATGGATGCGTTCCGCTTCTTGTTGCGCCTCATCTTTGAAAGGAAAGGAGAGGCCGCGGGCACGGCGTTTATCCGGTAATCGGATGGATGCCTCCATCCCCACGATATGAATCGATCACCCGTCTTATACTCCGCAAGGTGATGCCAAGGCGCCGATTCGATGATGCCGTAGTTTCCCCCATGCTGATGGATAACCAGGTTTATGGGACGTTTTTCGAGGAGAGCGGCCACGTAAAAATTCGACTGATCGTCAATGCCCAGATGGCCATAGGCGATGGTGTCCGTCCAGGACGCTGTCGCCTTTACCTTCCAGCGGGCTTTTTTCTCGTTTTCCAGATAATGATCCGTGAATACCTTCGGCATCGTCTCCGTGACGAGTTCATCCAGAACTTTCAGGAAAATCACGGCCTCGCAAGCGGTGATGTCCCGGACCGATTGGAGTTCTTCAACCACGTCGTCCCTGGCGAGGTTCACATTTCCCGCTTCGGGCGTTTTATGAAACGATGTAGCGGCCTCCTTCCAACGCCTCCTGTTTCGAAACGCCATGCGCAAGGAAATATACAAGGCATCCAGCGGACTCAAACCATGCACTTTATGGAATTGTACGCACCCCGTGTTGGAAGAGAGGATGCTCGCCCAGCGATACATTTCCATTTTTCTCTGCACTTTTTTGAAAACGGCGTAGTTTTCCGTTGAAGACGCGCCGGATAAGTGGCCCGAGGAGAAATACGCATCTTCCGGGGCGGGCGCGCCGTCTCGCACCACCCAATCCTGGGGCCGGAAAGCGCGGATGAATTTGCTGAAGATCAGCCGGTTCAGCGGATCGTCGATAAGCATCTGGTTGAAATGGGGCGTCGTGATGGATGAGAGGCTTTCATCTTCAGGAGAGAGAAATACGAGATACCGAACATCACTCCTTACCCGGTTCCTGACGCGCAAAAACCGCTCGAATGCGCACATGACCAGATTGATGAGCCACGGCATCAGCAATATACGCCAGTAGCGATTCGAATAAGAACGCTTGTGTCTTTCGTTTTGCTTAAAGGCCAATCGTGAAATGTAAAATTCACAAACCTTTTCCAGCTTTCGCGAGACGAGACGAACCTCTTCGCTTTTGAGCGCCGGCTCGATTCCGTATTTTTTCCATTCCCACTCAAAAAACCGAGACTCCGGGAGTGACCAGGGGCCTAAATGTTCGGCCTGTCGTTCATCCGGGATAGAATCGATTTTCGTCAGCACGAGTTGTTTCATGCGTCGAGCACTTTTTCTCACGCCTCATCACATATGCATAAGGCGTAGCTGGAGTAACGGCGCTAGTGGCCGTCCCCCCAAGGCGCGCGTGAAACACCCTCGCGCCGCTCGACTTGACGGGAAAGGAATTTCTACAGTAACGGTTGGCGTCCCCAAGGGGATTCGAACCCCTGTTGCCGGCGTGAAAGGCCGGTGTCCTGGGCCAGGCTAGACGATGGGGACAAGCAAAAATCCAGGAAGGCTAAGGAATGAATTCCCGGACCTTCAAGGGGTCGATTTATACTGGTTTTCGGGCTGGAAGTCCATTCCGCTCCGCCACTTCAAACGCGCAAGACGACGAGGATGACTCCACTCACGGTGAGGGCCGCTCCTGCAGGCTCGCGCCAGGTGATGGATTCGACCCGCCTGAGAAAAATCACGCTGAAAAGCACGGTGAACAAGGGGCTCGTCTGCACCATCGGCACCACCCTGAAAACCTGGCTTTCCTGCAAGGCGGACATGAAAAGAAAAATCCCCATCCCCGCCGCTACGCCACCCAGCAGATAAGGCCAAAACGCTCGTTTCACGTCGCCCGCGTCCTCTTTGCGCAAAGCATAGCAGGTATAGACGCCCACCACGATGAGAGCGGCGGCGGCGCCTATCATCGAGGCGGCAAGTGCGCTTTGGAAAGCGACCACTCCTTTTTTCCAGGACATGGCTCCAAACCCCGATATCATCGCCGCGAACACGGGCCAACGGGCGTCCCAGCGGCTCCATCGTCCTTCCGTCTTTCCCGATACGAGCAACACGACGCCGCCTACCACGAACACAACGCCTATCAGATGATACCAGGCAGGGTCCTCTCCCAGAAAAATGAGCGCCAAGAGGGAGGCGAATATGGGAGACATCCCCTTTATCGGCGCCGCGCGCGCCACACCGATCCGGTGAATACCGATCAGGAAAAAGATGAGGAAAAGCCCCGGGTTGCAGGTTCCGCCAATCATCACCCAGATATAGTGCGCCCCTGGTTCGGGAAACGGGGAACCCAAAACCAAGACCAACGGGATAAGAAGCGCCAACTCTCCCACCAGTGTGATGGTGGCGCCCACGAAATGGTTGGCGTACTGCAAACCCTTGCGGGCGAAGAAATCAGCGCAGGTAAAGGAGAGCGCCGCGCCCAGAGAGAAAAGAACAAATGGCTCAATCAACAAGATGCGATTCTCCGCTCGACAGGCAACGGGTGAAACATCTTTTCCAAAGACCCTTTGAAAAATCTAGGCGAGGTATTTCTCTGAATTTCCCAGGAACTCGACCACTGCCTGAGCGAAAACGCTCACGCCGACAGGCAGCGCATTTTCATCCAGGTCGAACAGATCGGAATGAAGACCGTGAACGAACCCTTTTTCTTCGTTCGATATGCCCACGCGGAACATGGCGCCGGGGCGTTTCTCCGCCATGTAGGAGAAATCTTCGGCTCCCATCGAAAGCGGCATCTCATTCACGTTCTCTGCGCCGAGGACCTGAACCCCGGCGTTTTCGATGAGCTCAGTGGCCGCCTTGTGGTTCACCAAAACGGGATATCCCGGTGTGATCTCGAGGTCGATTTGCACGTCGAAGGCTTCGGCCACCCCGCGCGCCACCGCCCGCACGTGCTCGTCCATCTTCGCCCTGACCCTCGGGTCGTGCGTGCGAATGGTGCCCTGAATCTTGACGTCGCGAGGCACGATGTTGACCGCGACGCCTGCTTCGAACGTCGTGATGGAAAGAACGCCGGACTCGAAAGGACCGAGGTTTCTGCTCACGATGCTTTGCAGTGCGGTCACCAGATGGCAGGCGGCCACCAGGGCGTCTTTGGATTGATGGGGATACGCCGCGTGCGAGCTTTCGCCTCTGACGTGAAAGAGCAGTTTATCCCCCGCCGCCAGCGCAGGGCCCGAGCGCGTGCCGATGTGCCCCGCCGGCATGTCGGGCCACACGTGCGCAGCGATGAGGAGATCCACCCGCGGTTCTTCCAGAACGCCTTCTTCCACCATCCTCTTTCCGCCGGCTTTTCCCTCCTCCGCCGGCTGGAATATGAATTTGACGTTGCCGCCCAGGCCATCGAGCCAGATTCTGTTCTCGGAAAGCAGGCGCGCCGCGCCCAGCAACATGCTCACATGGGCGTCATGACCACAGGCGTGCATTTTCCCCGCGCGGCGGCTTTTGTAGGGCACGTCGTTCGACTCATCGATGGAGAGCGCATCCATATCGGCGCGTATGCCGATGGTGGGGCCGGGACGACCCGTATCGAGCAAACCGACCACCCCCGTTTCCGCGATACCGGCGTGCACATCGAGCCCGAAACTCTCGAGTTTCTCCACGATGAGACGAGACGTCTCATGCTCCTCATAGCCGAGTTCGGGATTCATATGAATGGTGCGCCTGGTTTCCGAAAGCCATGGTTGCAGCGCCAGGGAGGCATCCCGTATCGATTGAGACATATCGTCATACCTCATGAATTCGCTTCACCCATCCCGCCATCATGCCCTGTCAGGACGCTGAGCCCGCACCGAGGGGGAGTGGAAAACTTTTCTTGAAATTCTTCAATGAAGGCTAGATAACACAAACAAAGGAGATAAACCATTCGGTCGCCAGACGCTGCGCTTGCAGGGGGTGAAGGGAAAATCTGGCGAGACAGAATCGGTTCGTTCGGTGGCGGGTTCGGTAATGGTTTTCATGCTGCTTGCCAGGGATTGACGATCTGGAGATCCAGCCCGCCGAAGTCCCCCGTATTTCGCGTTGCAAGCGAGAGGTCGTGGGCTTTGGCCGTCCCGGCGATCAGCGCATCGCCTAAGTGCAGCACACGGCCCGAGCGATGCGCCTCAGCCCGTAGCCGAGCGGCCCATTCAGCTTCCAAGTGTTCCAACGCCAAAATGCGGTTTTCGAACTCGGCGATGAAATCAAACATAAATCGCCGTAATCTGTCCCGGCGGCTTCCTTGCGGAAGGAGTTGCAAACCAAACTCCAGTTCATGCACCACGACCGAAGACAGCCACAACTCCTGCTCCCCCGACAGAAACTCTATGACTCCCGGGTCCGGCGAAGTTTTCACCAATTCCGACACTACATTGGTATCAATCAGATAGCCGCTCATTTACTATCCGGCGTCAGGAACGGAATCTCGCGTCCCGCTTCGTGGCGATCCGGGATTTCGAGGTCGACCCCACGTGGCGCATTCTCGATAAGCCACTGCCCCAAGGGCTTGCGATGCGAGGTATGGGCACGCCAGTCACGCTCCGGGGCCACAACGAACGTCTTTCTCGTACCGATGCGCTGCGGCCCTTCCTCCTCGGAGAGGCGCAGGACTTCCGAAAGGCGTGCTTTCGCCTCGGAGATGGTCCAGACTCGGCTGGGTTTCGAATTTGTCACGACCAAGACTCCTCAAGGCAACATAAATATAGTCTAATATAGACTATATTGAACTATATGTCAAAAATAAAGAGCTGCACCCACGACGAAAAACCTAAAGCGAAGAAATGATACTGATCATCGAAACACGCCCGGAACCATGATCTCACTACAAAGATCAGAAATCATCCGCCGAGAATTCGGGCTGCTCTCTCAATATCGCCTTGATGTCCTCTCGCTTGTGTTTGCGGGTGGTGGTTCTGGGCAACTCCTCCTCGGGCCAGAGGAAAAACCCGCCCACCTTCTTGTAATCCGCAAGATGCGCGCTCAGGCGCTTGAGTTCGGAATCCGCCAGGGCCGCGCGTTGCTCGTCTTCTTGCGGCAAATCGGCTTCAGGGTTCATCACAACGACGGCGAACACCTCCTCGCCGCCGCGAGGCGTTTTCCTGCCGAGGACGCACACCTCCTGAAACCATTCGCTCTCCAGAAGCTGCTCCTCCACCTCTTCGGGATAAATGTTTTTGCCGGCTTCCGAGACAATCACGTTCTTGGAGCGGCCGCATATCGTGAGGTAGCCATCCGCGTCCAGACGGCCGATGTCTCCGGTATGAAACCACCCATCCCGCAAGACTTCCGCCGTCATCTCCGGATTCTCGAAGTAGCCCTGCATCACGTTGGGCCCGCGGATCAGGATTTCCCCTTCTCCCTCATCCGCACCCCCCACAGGTACTATTCGCGCCTCCACCTCCGGTATGGGCGGACCGACGGTTCCGATTCTATTCGGCGCTCCCGGCGGATTCGCATGGGTGACGGGAGACGTTTCCGTCAAGCCGTACCCCTGGAGCACTTCGATTCCCAGAATGAGCAAATCGCGAGCGATCTTGGGGTCGAGCGCTGCTCCCCCGCTCGCGAAATAGCGCAAGTTTTCGCCGAGATTCTTCTTCACCTGGGAAAACAACAAACCCCCGACGCGAAGACCCATGGACAGGCAAATCCCGGAAATACCAAAAAGGAACTTAAAAACGATTTTCTTCGCCCCGCTCAGCGATTCTACGTTCGACATGATCCGCTTATGGATGAGCCGCGCCAGCGCAGGCACCATCAGGCAGATGGTGATGCCCTCGTTTTTTATGGTCTCCGCGAGGAGGCGCGGATTCAGGGACGAGAGGTAATGCACCCGGGCGCCGCTCGTCAGCGGTATCAAGAAACCGCCCGTGCTCTCGAACATGTGGTGAAGCGGCAGAATCGAGAGGAAGACATCGCCCTCCCCGGCGTCGAACGGATCGAGCACGGCGCGCACGTTGGAGGTGATGTTCCCGTGAGAGAGCATCACTCCTTTGGGCGTTCCCGTCGTTCCCGATGAGAACGACACCAGCGCCAGATCGTCCGGGCTTCGTCCGGCGCCCGGCAGGACATCCAGCGCCGCGGTGGGAGGAATCTCTTGCTCCTCATCAAAACGCAACACCTCCGGGGTCGACGAGACATCTCTCGCAAGCGTTCTGGCGCGCTCTTCCTCACGGGCGTCCGTTACGACGCAAACGGGCCTGGCTTTCTCCAGAATGTTCGCGAGTTCTCCTTCTTTCAGGTTCACGTCCAACGGCACGAGAACGCCACCGGCAAGCAGCGCCCCGAAGTACCCCACCGCCCATTCGGGTTGATTCGGCGCCAACAGAGCGATGAAGTCTCCCGGCTTCACGCCTGCATCCATCAGCTTACGGGCCAAGGCGGCTGCCTTTCCGCACAGCCCCGTTCTCGTGAGCGTCACCCGACCACGCCCTTCCACATCACCTTCGAGAACGACCGAGTCGGGAAATTTCGTAGTTGCTTCTTTCAGGAGATCAATCAGCGTATCCACACGCGTTTCCTCCCACCTCTACCCGCAGGAAGGCTCCCGGCGGGTAGAACGAGGTTCGTCATCACTGACTCCATGGAGTTCCCCAGGCTAAATCAAACGTTTTCTGATCTGCCATGCGGCGAACTCTCCCGCGAATACCAGCACGATGATGGCCAACACCAGCACGCCCGATTTCTGCCACTGAAATTGTTTGACATACAAGAACACGTAAAAACCCAGGCCCCCCGCGCCGACCAAGCCCAAAATCGTGGAATCACGCAAATTCATCTCGAAACGTATGGCCAGATGCGCAACCATCTGCGGCAAAACCTGGGGAATCAGCCCATGTTGGATGACCTGAACGGACGAGGCGCCTGTCCCCTGCAACGCGAGGAGAGGTTTGGGGTCCGTCGCCTCGATTTCCTCCGCCACGAACCGGCCGAGCACCCCGACCGAATGCACCGCCAACGCCAGTACGCCGGGGAAGGGACCGAGGCCCACCGCGGAGACGAACAACAAGGCGAGAAGCAGTAAGGGTATGGAGCGGACGAACGCCATGAGCGCCTTGATGGGCAGGTGCACCCAAACCGGCGTCCAGTTCGACGCCGCCAGCACGCCCAGTGGATAAGCGAACAAAGCGCCCAGAAAAGTGCCCGTGATGGTGGTTTGCAGCGTTTCGATCGCCGAGGTCAGCAAAACATCCCAAACCGACCAGTCCGGCGGCGTCATCCGGCCAAAGAAATGAATCAGCTGGGGAATCCCACGCCAGAATTGCTTGAGTGAAAACTCAGAACCTTGAAAGGACCAGAATAAGAGTGCGCTAACCGCCAGGAAGAGGCTGGCCCTGGTAGCCATACGCCCAGGTGAAAGCGCTTCTGCTTGCTCTCGCTCCGTTCTCATTCACGACTCCGTTCGTTCCCATGAATTCGTAGATTTCATATATCTTATCATTCGAGAGAGAATCCGAAGAACCATCCCATATGATTTTTCCGTTTTTCATCGCGAGAACCCTATCGGCATATTTCCGCGCAAGTTCCGGAAGGTGGAGGCTCATCATGAGCGTCAGTTGATAGGCGTCGCAAACCGATACGAGAAGATCCATGATATCTTCGGCCAACGCGGGGTCCAGGCTCGATACGGGTTCATCGGCCAGAAGAATCGCCGGCTCCTGCGCCAATGCCCGGGCAATGGCCACGCGCTGCTGCTCCCCGCCGGAGAGCGTGCGGGCAAAGCGGCGTTGCTTGTCGTCGAGATGCACCTCGTTAATGGCCTGTGCGCAGATTTGTAAATCACGCTCCGAGCAGATCCCCAACATGCTTTTCAGCAAAGACACATAGCCAAGCCTGCCGTGATAGACGTTTTGCCAAACGGTCTCCCGGCCAATCAGGTCGAAATGCTGATGGATCATGCCGATATGCCGATGGTGGGCTTTCATCTTTTGCGGCTCCTTGATGGGAAAAACATCCCCCATCACGACCACTTGACCCTCATTGCAAGACACATAGCCCTTGAGCATCCGCATCAGGGTCGTCTTGCCGGAACCACTGTTGCCGATGATGGCCACTCTCTCCCCACGAGAGATGTCGAGATGATCGATGGAAAGAATCGTCCGTCCCCCCATCTCCACGCGCGCATCTTCAATTTGGATGACCACTTCTTTCGACATTTTCCTACTCCTTCAAAAAGCCATACTTTCGAGCCATATCGGCCACCGATCGATAATTGCCGTGGTCGACCCTGATGTAACCATCCGTTCCGTAAAGAGCCCGCAACAACCCGCGATTCTCGGGCTGATTCATCTTCATCATCGCCGCAATGAATTTTTGCCTGGTTTCAGGCTCCAGCCCCCCCCGGACCACCACATTGTGGCTGGGAATTCGTGCGGATTGCTTGATAGCGACGATTTTGTCCCGCTGCTCGGGGCGGAGAAGATTGAGAGCGTATTGGCTGACGCCGGCGGCATCGACGAAGCCGCCGAACATCGAGTTGATCGCCTGTTGATCTCCCCCGGCGAAATATACTCTTCGGAAAAACCCGCCCTCTGGTTTTCCCACTCCCCCATTCACGAGGCCGGAACGAACAAAAATATCGTGGGGATACATGAAGCCGGAACTCGAAATGGGGTCGACATAAGCGATGGTCTTGCCCTTCAGATCGGAGAGCTTATTGATACCGCTGTCCTTGCGCACAAAAATCCGGGAATAATAATAGGGCTTCCCGTCGTATATCTCACCGAGAACCGCTTCGACCCCCGAATACTTGTTCGCCAGGACATAGGGCAGCGGAGACATGAAGCTCACATCCGCCTTTTTCGAGATCATGGCCTCCACTGCGGCCGAGTAGTTCAAGGTGATGAAATAGCGAACCTTACGCCCCATTTCTTTTTCCAGGAAGTTCATCGCCGGCTTCACGTTGCTGATGAGTTTCTCGGGATTCTCGAGCGGAATGAACGCGACCCGAAGTTCTCCATCGGCCGCCCGGGCAGGAGCCGAAGCGAACAAAAACATGGAGAAGGCGAGGAGAGCCGCTCCCGGGAAACCGACACCCGGCGCTTTCGACAATAATTTGCGTATGAAACGCATGGCGTTGTTCATTTGAGTTTATCCACATTTTTCTCATAAAGCGCGCGATAATCCGCTATTTTGCTGTCGGTCATCTCCACGTCGCCGGCAAGGTGAGCGCCCAAGGCTTCGCTTAATTTTTTCTCCATATCATGGAGAATCGGCAGATTTCCCTTGTCTTGAACATCCCACTTATGGGCCTGCACCTCATGCACTACTGTTTTCAACAAGACGGTGATCAATTCTTTCTTCTTTCTCTGCTTCAAACGCTCATAGGTGGAGAGGAAAAACTTGAATTCCTCCAGTTCCGAATCCAATGTGTAAATCGTATCTTCAATGCCCTGGACGCCATCGCCCACGGCCTCCACATAAGCAGTGAGGTCGTCGATACTCTTTCGGCTCAGCCCAAGCCCGAACTGCCTGTTGAACCATTCGTTCACCGCCCGCAGGGTAGGCAGGCTGCCATTATGAAAATAAGGGGCCGAGAATTTCGATGAGAGCAGAGTGGGCGTATCCAACCCCCCTACATGGAAGGGTTGCCGCTCCCCTCCCGTGGAACCGATATTGTGTCGCTTATGGTCCACGAAGTTCGCGTTTGGAATATGGCAACTCGCACAACTCATGCCACCCATCATCTGCGGAAATTTCCGGTGAAATATCTTCTCGCCCCGAAGCGCCGCTTTGGAAACCTTCGCGGGATCGAGTCTTCCGCTTTTTTTCAGCTTCGGGTTCGGCAAGAATTCGAACTCGTTCATATAGGCGATCATCCCGTCCATAATCATCGGGTCGGGTTCCGGCCCATTGAACTCATTCACGATGACGTTGCGAACGAACTCTCTGAGCGAGGCGAAGCGCCCGTTCCGGCCGTAGGGGGCCGTGAAGCGAATCCCCCGCAAGTCGGGCGTGTCGAGCGGATCATGCAGGCCGTTGTTGGCGTGACCCGCGAAGAAACTGTTCGACACGTCCATCCCGCCTTTTTCCCTGGAAAGTCCCGGGATGAAGAGCTTGGGATTCGTCACCCCCTTGTTGTGGCAAGTGTTGCAACTGACGCCCAGGCTGCGCGCGGGCTCCCCGAATATCTCCGGGCTGTCGAAAGCCATATCCCCCAAAGCGACGAGAAAGGTTTCCGCCTCGTTCGCTCCACGCTCCGCCATTCCGAGAATCTGGCGGGGACGGGGGAGTTGCTTGTTGATGTTGGCGCCGGGCGGCAGGCGCCACGGCACTCTAGCCGTTTTAAGGTATGTTTCGCTCGCCTTCGGGCGCGGCAGAAGCCTGTACCACTTCCCGGCCCGGAACCCGGAAAAATTCGAGTAGAAATAACGGCGGATGAAAGCGGTATTCTCACGAATTTTCTCCAGATTCATCGGCCTTGCGCCGATACCCATCACGCCGGCCGCCCCGAGGTGGGAATTCGCTTCCAGCCAATGGATTTGCATCTTTTTCCACCCTTTCGGGTCCAGATGCGGCAATGTCTCGGCAAAGGCCAGAAAAACTCTTCGCGCTTCATTCAGATGGTTTTTCACCTCGGATCTCTTCGATCCCGGCTTGATCCGATCTATGCGAGAAATCAGCAACAAAGCGACTCCCCGTGTCGCCAGGGAAAAGACCAAACGCCTCCCGTTCCGCCGCGCGGCGACCATGTCCGGCTTTTCATCGCCTCTCGCCAAGGGCTGGGCCACGCGTCTTGCGGTAATCAACTCCTCCGCGAACTTCCTCGCGCCAAGAGGGTCCACAACTTTTAGCTCTTCCTCGATATGCTTCATATCGAGCCAGACCTGTGGCCAGAACACGGGATTCAAATTCAAGATAAAACTGGCGCGACGATAACTTTCGGCGGCAGGGTGCAATTCCTCGGGAGGGACGATGTGCGCCGAAGCGGGACTGAAATTCATCATCAGCAAGCCGGTGGCTAGAAGCCACGTCGGCATCGCTAAGAAATTTTTAACACTCAGAACAAACCTCTCCCCGGGCGTTTTGAGACCGCATATCATCTTTTCTGTCTCTCCGCAGAAAAACCGTATCAGACAAGAAATTTTATTGCGATCTAAAAAATAAAGTCAACCTATATTTAATATATTTTTAGATATGCCTAAAACAAAGAAATTGGATTAACCTCAATATAAACAATTACCTGAATAGTTTATTCAAAATATCGAATTAAACAAATTTCTTCTTTCAGGAATTTGAGCGTAAAAAACCGGCCCTGTCGCCAAGGCCGGTTTTAGAAAAACCTGATGTTACGTGTTTTTTATTTCTTGGAAATCTATCTGGAGCCTGGTTCCAAAGACCATGAAGTCTTCCGCATTTTCATCCCCTCCTTGATTCCTGACGAATTGAATCATGGTCTGATATGGATGTCATCGATTTCTACGGCCCCAACCTATTCTTGAAACGATTCCGCTACGAAACAGATTGCCTAGATGGCGCCATCGCCTCTATCTCCAGTGCGTATGCGCACACAATCTTCCACCGCCTGGACGAATATTTTTCCGTCCCCTATCTGCCCTGAATTCGCCGCATCACAAATCGCCGTGACGATGGCGTCGGCGTTCTCGTCTTGCGTCAAGATTTCCACCTTGATCTTCGGCAGGAAATCGACCACGTACTCGCTGCCGCGATAAAGTTCGGTGCGGCCCTTTTGACGGCCGAACCCCTTCACTTCGCTCACCGTCATGCCCGTCACACCGGCATCTCCCAGTGCTTCCTTCACACTTTCCAGCTTAAATGGCTTGATAATCGCCGTGACTAAACACATTGTTCATTCCTCTCAAGATGACAGATGGACTCATCCGGTATGAATTCCTTCTCCCAAATCAACCCAACCTCTCTCCCGCATAGGCTTCCATGCCGTGCTCAGATAGGTCAAGACCGGCCGATTCGTCCTCGGCGGAAACGCGCACACCCATCACGGCTTTCACCGCTTGCCAAAGGATGAAGGATAAGACGAAAGTGAAGACACCGACCGCGATAACGCCCGTAAGCTGTTTGATGAGGAGCCCAGCACCTCCGCCGTAGAACAAACCCACGACACTATCGTCAATGGAAGGCGCGGCGAACAAACCGAGCGCAAGCGTGCCGAAGACGCCACATACCAAGTGAACCGAAACGGCGCCGACCGGATCGTCTATCTTGATCTTGTCGAGGAACGGAACCGCAACACAGACGATGACGCCCGCGGCCAGACCGATAATCACCGCCCCCATCGGAGTAACGTTGGCGCATGGCGCCGTGATGGCGACCAGACCCGCGAGCGCGCCGTTCACGCTCATGGAAAGATCGGCCTTGCCGAACATGACCCGCGACGTAAGACTCGAAGCCACGACACCCGCCGAAGCAGCGAGGTTCGTCGTTACGGCGATGCGCGCGATGGCGCCTGCATCGGCGGCCATGGTGCTGCCCGGGTTAAACCCGAACCATCCGAGCCATAAGATGAACCCGCCCAATGTGACGAGCGGCATGTTGTGGCCGGGAATCGGTTGCATGCGGCCATCGGACGAATACTTCCCGATCCGGGGACCGAGAACGATGATTCCGGCGAGTCCCGCCCAGCCTCCAACAGAGTGGACCACGGTCGAACCGGCGAAATCGAGAAAACCCATTCCTCCCAACCAGCCGCCACCCCAGATCCAATGACCCTGGATGGGATAGATGATAGCGACGAGCAGGAAGCTGAAGATCATGAACGAAGAGAATTTAATGCGCTCGGCCACACAACCCGAAACGATTGTCGCCGCCGTCGCCGCGAACACGAGTTGGAAGAAGAATTTCGCGTATAGCGGCACACCCGTCCAATTCAGGGATGAGAAAACACCCTTGTACGCATCACCCGTGGCCGGGCTGTTGTCCACCCCAGACAGGAGAAACCCATTCGTTCCGAATATCGAACTGCCATCACCGAACATGAGGGCGAAGCCCAATATCCAAAATGCCAGGGACGAGACCGCTACAACGCCGAAATTCTTATAGAGAATGGCGACGGTGTTCTTCGCGCGACAAAGCCCCGATTCGAGCATCGCGAAACCCGCGTGCATAAAAAATACCAGAAAACCAGCCACCATCACCCAAACAGTGTCCGCCGCGACTCTCAAATCCGCGAGGCTCTTCGCCATGGCCTTGACATCCTGCGCCCAGCCGCTGGCCGCGAAAGACAAGACCCCTATGGCAAAAACCAGCACTGCCGTAATATAGAGATTCCTTCTTCTCATGCTCCCCCCTCCGATACCTTTTGGCTATTGCGAGAACTTACATTCGTAAATCGTCATCCTATTTTTTAGGCCAAAAGTATTTCGGGATCGTTTCGAGCGTATTACCCGAAAGTTAATAATGCTCCCCATCCCCACCTCGCTTCGGTTTGACAGGCGATGTCGGGCATGTTAGCAATTCCGGAAATTCGACCAAATTTGTTTCGAACAAGCCCTTTCCGGTATAAATCCATGCAAGGAGAAACAATGCCTCCAAAACAAAAACCCAAGATTCCCTCAAGGGCTCTCAAGCGCGGCACGGAACTATGGACCAAGGAATTCACGGAGCGCATCGGCCATGACATGGCTGAGTGGGCGGATGAGGAATTCATGGAACTGTTCATGAACTTCTGTTACGGCGGGCTGTACGACCGGAATGTCCTGCCCCAGAAAACACGAGAGCTTTGCGCCGTGGCCGCATGCGTCATGGCCAACGCGCATCCACAACTGCGCACCCATATTCAAGCCGCGTGGAACTGCGGGGCGACGAAACGACAGATCATGGAAGTCATCATCCAGATGGCCATCTACTGCGGGATGCCCTATATGCTTCAAGCGGCTCGAATCGCCGCGAACGAGGTTTTCCCCTTGCTCAAACGCGGAGAAAAAGCCGCTGCCCCGCCACCGGGTCTGAAGCTGAAAGAGGAGTAACCCGAAACCACGGGCGCCGGACGGCGCCAAATCCAAAATCAAATTCGTGAGGAGCAATTTCTAATGGCCCGTAGAATCGTAGACCTAAGCGTTCCACTCCAAAACGCGCCCATGGAGAACAATCCGGCCGCCATCCAGTACGTGAACCACACCGAACTCGGGCGTATGCGAGCCAAATCATACAAATTCCCGGACACCGGCTATTTTCCAGACAACATGCACTGCGCTACGGAAAACATCACGGCTATCAGTACGCACAGCGGCACACACCTCGATTCCCCGTACCACTATGGTCCCGAATGCGAAGGCAAGCCCTCGAAAACGATCGATCTCGTTCCCCTCGAGTGGTGCGTGGGCGATGGAGTCGTTCTGGACTTTCACGACGCCGAGCGCGGTCACAACATCACGCTGGAGGAAACACAGCAGAAAGTGGCGGCCCTTGAAAAGAAGGGCTATTCACTCAAGCCGATGGATATCGTCCTCATCCGCACCGATCACACCACGAAATATCTGTATACTCCCGATTTTGAACAAACCCATCCGGGAATGAGCGTCGACGCTACGGAATGGCTGGTGGATCAAGGAATCAAGGTGATGGGAATAGACGCATGGGGTTTTGACATTCCCGTCTCTAAGATGACGGAACTCAGACGCCAGGGAAACACGAAAGATTTTTTCGGCAGTCATTTCCTGGGCCGCAAAAAAGAATACATCCATGCGGAAAAACTCATGAATCTCGACAAAATACCCGAATTCGGTTTCACCGTCTCTATGCTACCCGTCAAAATAGAACGCGCAAGCGGCGCTTGGTGTCGCGCGGTGGCCATCATCGACGATTAACCCCAACCTCCCGGGCATCAAGGTCGGGCCGAGCACACGGCGGTGACTTTTCAGAAGAATATGGTAATATCGCCCACATACGACAGTGGTGCGAAAACAAAACCTAGAGGAGTGAATTGATGGCCTTTCATGAGAGCGCAGTGAATCAACAAGTCGTATCAGGTGGCCTCATCCTGCGCATGGAGGCCGTCAAACCGGCCGTATTGGCGATTGTTTTCGGCATATTCATCCTCTACGGTGTGGGCTTCGCCCAACCACAGCTTTTACACGACGCCGCCCACGACACCCGACACGCATTCGCCTTCCCCTGTCATTAACAAGCCGGAACAACTCTTCGCCAGGAGATAGACGGCGCCCTTTCCCGAGGCGCCGTTTTTTCTTTGAGGAACCGGATGTCCGAGGATAATACGGAACATAAGCCCTGGGGATATTACACCGAATTGGCCGATGAGCCGGACCACAAGGTCAAACGGGTTGTGGTCCTTCCGGGGCAGCGCCTCAGCCTACAGCGGCATATGCACAGGGCCGAGCACTGGCACGCCATATCCGGAGGGGCCATCGTCATCCGGGAAGAAGAGGAAATCGCGTTTTCCGCCGGTCAAAGCATGAATATACCCCAAAGGACATGGCATCGGGTTCAAAACGAAAAAGATACGCCCTTCGTTTTCATCGAAGTGCAAACCGGCGCCTACTTCGGTGAAGACGACATCGAACGACGCGAAGATGACTACGGGAGAGTTTGAGAAAGTATCCTCGGGTAAGCGAATAAAAAACACCCCCATCAGCATACGGGGGTGTTTTCTGTTCATCTTGAAACGTAAGCGCCTAGAATCTAACCTGTCCGAAGCTGCTCCAACGCAACGGCCAAGCGCTCTACCCCACGCTCGCATTCTTCCGTCGAGCACGAATATGCGATTCTGAGATATCCCTCGCCACCAAAAACAGCGCCGTTCACCGTGGCGATGGCGTGCTCATTCAGAAGATAGTTCGCCACCTCGGCCGAAGTCTCGCCAAAAGCCTTCACGTTCGGGAACGCATAAAACGCGCCCGTGGGCTCCGCCAGGGTGACGCCTTCTATAGCGCGCAGCCCCTCGGATATCACGCGCCGCCGCTTGTCGAACTCACCCGTCATCGCCTCCATGGGCGCCTGGTCCTCGAGCACGCCACGCGCCGCGCCATGCTGGATGAACGTGTTGACGCACACGGTGGTGTATTGGCGAATCTTGAGCAAGTGGCGGGTGATCTCGGGGCTCGCCACCGTCCAACCGAGCCGCCAGCCGTCCATGCTGTAGAATTTTGAAAATCCATTGATGATCACAGTGCGCTCAGCCATACCGGGTTGCGAGAAAATACTCGGGGCGCACGGCGCATCGCCGTAATATATACGTGCATATATCTCGTCACTCAGCACCATGAGATTACGTTTCACCGCCAGAGCTGCGATTTTTTCGAGTTCAGCCTCAGGTATAGTGCAGCCTGTGGGATTGCCGGGTGAAGTGAGGCAAACAAGTTTCGTTTTGGGCGTCAAAATCGCCTTGATGTCCTCGGCGCGCAATGCGAAATCGTTCTCTTCTTTCGTTGTCACTTCAACGGGCACGCCACCCGCCAACGCCGTACAGGATTTATAATGATGCCAGTTCGGCTGAGCGATGATCACCTCATCGCCAGGATTGACGAGAGCCAGCATGGAAACCATGATGCCCTCGTTCGCCCCCGCCATGACGATCACCTGGGTATCGGGGTTCACCTCCACGCCGGTGTCGACTTCCGTTCGGTACGCGATGCCTTTTCGCAGGGCGGGAACCCCTGTGCTGGGAGCGTAGTGTACGTCGCCGCGAGAGAGAGACTCGGCGGCCCCTTGTTTGATGTGCTCGGGCGTATCGAAATCCGTGCGGCCGATTTGCCAATGGATGACGTCTCGCCCCTCGCCTTCTAGCTTCGCCACGGCGTCGAATACCTTGCGAATGCCCGAAAAGGGAATTTCTTCCAAACGATCCGCGCCCACGGCCTGGGCGTTAAAAGCATCAACCATCTAAAAATCTCCTTCCGAATGAAAAGAATTTTGAAAGCGACAATTCCAAATCGCTAAAAACCGCTGTTGAAACCATCCATTATAGCTCTGGCGAGCGGTGTCAATGATCATCCACCTCCAAACCGACGCGCGCCCAAGGCGCATCCTTCATTTCATGGATACGGTCAAACACCAACTCCCGATGCTTTCCGGTCGGAATGACGAAAAACATCCGATCCCCCTTGAATCGAATCGGGACGACACGACTATCACCTGGGAGGAGGTTGCGCTGAACTTCTCGAACCCTATCCTTTATCTCCTTGTCTATAGCCTTCTTTTGAGGTCTATGTTGATAAAAGACCACAGTTTGTTTTTTTGAATCATAAAGCTGCTTTGCTTCATCCCAGAAAACGTATTTACCTCCATTCTTTTTCTTTCCATCATTTTGTTTTCCAATGGTTTTAACTTCAAATCCATTATCAGGGTCACAAAAAATGACATCGCTTTTACAGACCGTTTCTTTTGCGCGGTCGAGCCACTTCTTTCTATGCTCAAGGCGCTGTTCTTTCAACATTTTTGCGTCATCGCCATACGGCAAAATTTCATCATGGTAAACTGAACGAGGCGGAAATAAACCCGACTTCTGGATATGGGATACCTTCCGTTTGAATCGGCCCGAGTGTACGATTTTCTTTAGAAAATCGTACAAATCCGGATCGCACTGGCGGTATTCTTCCCGCTTTTCGAGGTAAGAAACGCGCTTTCCGTCATTGTTGCCTTCGTCCGGCATAAGATACCAAACAACTCCTAGCGACAGTTTTCGCTTGCTTCCCTTCTTCGAGGTGAGGCCGCAAATCCGTCGTAGAAGGCCGTATTTCACGAAATCCCCGATATCACCAAAGTATTGATTTTGCATTCTTTGTCGGTTCCTTTTGCTCGCCTTCGAGCTCTTCGTTCGTGGGAATGCGCGCTGAATCGACAAACGGGAAACATCCCCGCCACCTAGAGCAAATCCCCTTGCATAACCGTCACGGCTCTACCCCCCAGAACGATGCGATCTCCTAAAATTCTCAGGCGCACGACACCCCCTCTCGGGGAGGCCTGATAAGCCGTGAGTTCTTCTTTTTTGAAGCGCCTCGCCCAAAATGGACCCAGACAACAGTGGGCGGAGCCCGTCACCGGGTCCTCGTTTACGCCAACTCCGGGTGCGAAAAAACGAGAGACGAAATCGTACTCAGGATCATCCGCCCGCGACGTAACAATGCAGCCGCGCGTGGGAATCGTCCGGAGAAGCTGAAAATCAGGCGCCAAGGCCCTAAGCGTGGATTCGGAATCGGCTTCCACCAGGTAATCGAATTCGTTTTTCCCCACATAGCGGGGCATGAGACCGAGGCTCTCCACCAGGCCTTCCGGCGGCGCGGCAGGTGATTCCTTCGTGATTGGAAAATTCATTTCTATCCATTCATCTGTTTGCTCACAGGTCAAAACCCCGCTTTTGGTGTGAAAGATGATCGTTTCATCAGAACCGAGATAGTCCTTCTCCCAAAGGACATGGGCGCTCGCAAGCGTTGCATGGCCGCAAAGGTCCACCTCGCTTACGGGTGTGAACCAGCGCAGGCCATAACCATCTTCTTGCTTCACTACAAACGCGGTTTCAGAAAGATTCATCTCGCCCGCCACGCGCTGCATCCATTGCGCATCCACTTGTGTCGGCAGGATGCAGACGGCGGCCGGATTGCCCGAGAAGGGCGTATCGGTAAAAGCATCCACCTGAACGATGGGAAATGACATGAGTTCTTCTCAGGGAAAATAACGGGTCAGAATCGTTTGATGACGTCGCCCGCGCGAATGGCGCCTTCGCTTAAAACCTGCGCGTTCAGCCCCGAGCGGTTTATCAGGGCATCATGTAATCCATCTATACCCAACAGATTTTCGAAATACTTGCATGGCTCGTTCAAGCGAACGCCGCGCATCCGCACGTCGCCCACCAGAAACTCCGCCCCCACCAGGTGATTGAGCGGAACGCCTCGCGTCACGATGTTTCTCCTGCTTTGGCCCGCGTCGAGATGGATATCGTGATCACGCGCAAGCGCCTCGATGGCTTCTATTTCGATGAGCGTCACTTCCCGATCCGGCCCTTGTTTCTTTGAATACGTGCCCACACCCTCGGCGTAGCGGTCTCCCGCCAGGCCGGACCCTATGCACGCCTGCGCCTGGGCGATCTCCATCATGGGTTCGCCGCCCACCGAGGCGATATGAACCGAAACCACCGCACCCTCGAAGGTCATGAATGCACATGCTCCCCGATGAGATTGACGGCTTCCTCTTCGGTGGGAAAGCTGCCCGAGTCCAGCTTCGACCACAAAAGTTCGCCATCAAGCACCAATTCGAAGGAGCCGACGCGAAATTTTCCGTCCTCGTTTCCGGCAATTTCCAAGTCCGGGAAATGTTTTTTCAAATCCTGAGCCAACTGCTCATAGCGAGGCCCGTAGTTTCATTTTTGACAATACTCAACGTGAAGTTTCATTCATCCCCTCTCCCGTAGGAAGATACGAGTTGTCGAACACCCGCATCATAGAAGAATTAAGACGCGAGGAGAAGGGATAGACGGACAAAATCCTGAAATCGAATTTTCCAGTGTCTTGATAAAAATCACGAAAACCTCGCACGGCTTGACTAATTCACCGACACAAGAGAAAAATCTCCCCAATTTCCAAAGAGAATTCAAGGAGAAGAAATGGCTGGAATCACCCGAGTAGGAGCATATATACCCTTCCATCGCCTGGCCGGAGAAACCGTACGGGCCGTATGGGGAACCGGCAGTCCAAAGGCGTCGCGTCCTCTGGCCGGTTTTGACGAAGACCCCATCACCATGGGGGTGGAAGCGTTAATCAATGCCGCAGGCTGGGGCGACTCTCAGGTCGATTCGCTCTATTTCGCCTCTACGTCACACCCTTACGCCGAAAAATCAAACGCTTCCGTTCTCGCCGCAGCGGCGGATTTACCCGAAAAACTCTTCACCCTGGACGCAGGCGGCTCTGTGCGCGCGGGCACATCCGCACTCAAAGCCGCTTGTGACGCCATAGAAGCAGGCTCCTCCAAAGCGGCGGCCGTGGTGGCGGCGGAAAAAAGGCCCTCGCTGCCGGGAAGTCCCGATGAACTCAGCCTTTGCGACGGCGCTGCGGCGTTGTTGCTGGGTAAAGGAGAAGATGTCGCCGCGGAGATCGAGGCGATCTATTCATGGTCTGAGGATTTCATCGACAGGTGGCGGCTGCCCGGCGAGGGAGCCGTCTCCGCCGGTGACGCCAAATTCATCCAGGACTACGGTTATGTGCGCCAGAGCGTCGCCACCGTCGAGGGATTGCTCAAACAAACAGGCGCCACGAGAGAAGACATCGCGCGCGTGCTCGTCTACGCCCCCGATCCACGCACCCATGCGGCGATCGCCAGAAAACTGGGTTTTCCCGAATCCGCTTATCCCGAACAACCGCTCATCGCGCGCCTCGGGGATTCCGGGGCGGCGGCGCCTCTGCTCTCTCTCGTCGATGCGCTCCAAAGCGCGGAACCGGGTGAGCACATCATCGTCGCGGGTCATGGCAGCGGGGGAGAAGCCATCCTGCTTCGGGCGACGAATAAGGTCCATTCCCTGAGGACGCAGCGGGGAGTCGGCTGGTCTGTCGAGCGAGCGCGCGACATCCCGAATTACGGCCAATGGCTCAAATTCAGAGGCCTATCTCCCGAGGAGGAAATCAAACCCTTCTCCTCGCCCAGTATCCTTTGGAAAGAAAACAGGGCGACTATGCGCTTGATGGCCGGGGTTTGCCGCTCATGTGGAGAGCTCCAGTATCCCCGGCAACAGGTCTGCAACTCCTGTGGCGCGCGGGGCGAGTGGGATGAGCGAAAACTGAGCCGCAAGGGCAAAATTTTCACCTTCGTACACGATTACCTGCCCCCATCGCCTGAGGGCTTCATCACGATGGCGACGGTGGAACTCGAGGGCGGCGGGAGATTCTACGGCCAGATGACGAATCAGGTGAAAGACGATGTTCACATCGGCATGGAATGTGAACTCACTTTCAGACTTCTCCATCAGGGCGATGGGTATTATAATTACTTCTGGAAACTGCGCCCCGCCGAATAGGGCTTTGTCTTCCCCGGAGGAAGGCCTCTTTTTTCAAGGAGTTGGACATGAGCGGAAATATCGCTGGAAAAGTCGCCATCATCGGCGTGGGCATCACGAAATTCGGAGAACTCTTCGAGCAGAGCTATAACGATCTCGTGGTGGAAGCCGCCTTCGAAGCCTATCAGGATGCGGGCGTGAACGGCGACGACATCGAAGCCGCCTGGCTGGGCACGTATCTGCCGCTCGGCTGGGGTTTCGACGGCACCGGCGGACCCTCGCTCGCCGAAGCGCTGAACCTCTACCCGAAACCCGTCTCGCGGGTGTCGAACTACTGCACGACGGGCATGGAGGCCGTCCGCATGGCGGCGATGGCCGTGGCCTCGGGCATGCACGACATCGTCCTGGCCGTCGGCGCCGAGAAGATGCGCGAAGTCCCCCCCCGGGGCAGCCTGGTCGCGCAACACGTTGAAAAACTTCACCCTATGTATTCGAAAGGCCGCACGGCGCCGGGGAGTTTCGCCGTTCTGGCGAGGAGATACTTTGAGGAATTCGGCGCGGGCAAAGAGGATTTGGCCGAGGTGGCAGTGAAGAATCACTATCACGGGAGCCTGAACCCGCGCGCGCATTTCAGAAAGGAGATCACCAAGGAGCAGGTACTGAAAGCCCCTCCGGTGACCGAACCCTTGGGGCTATACGATTGCTGCCCCACGACGGATGGGGCCGCCGCGGTCGTGCTCTGCCGGGCGGACTTGGCCGAATCGCGATTCGCCAAGAAAGACTACGTGCTCATCGACGGCATGGGGCTCTCCTGCGCGACGGGCTACATCACCACGGCGTTCAACCCCAGGTTCAGCTTCATCGGCTTCGAGGCCACCCAGGAGGCCGCGCGCCAGGCCTACGAGCAGTCCGGCGTAATGAACCCCCGCGAGGAGATAGACGTCGCGGAAGTGCATGATTGTTTTACGATTACGGAGATTCTGAACTATGAGGACTTGGGCTTCGTCGAGAAGGGTGAGGGGCCTGATTTCGTGAAAAGCGGGGCGAGCAGGCTCGGCGGCGAGCTGCCCGTGAACACCTCGGGCGGCCTCAAAAGCTGCGGCCATCCCATCGGCGCCACGGGCGCGCGCGTGGTGGCCGACCTCACGCACCAGCTCTTAGGACGCTGCGGCGACCGCCAGGTGAAGGGCGCCAAACGAGCGCTCGGCCACACCCTCGGCGGCCCGGGCGCCGTCTCCAGCGTGTTCGTTTTGAGCAAGAATTAGCCAGATAATGAAACCCCCGGGCGCTCGCCCGGGGGAATTTCACCCCCGCAACTCCCCGCATATCCGCGCATTCGCCGTTATCGCGGGCGTCGCGGAATATGGCAGAATTCCCCTGCGCTGCGATGCGGCGGCGTCTTTTCGACCCTCCCAAAAGTATTCATTTATTTATCGAATAACCCCGTGAATTTATCTAATTTTATCGATATTTTCAGATAAAACCCGACCGAGGAGGGAGGGTTTTCGAGTCATGAACGCGCCGGGCCGCTCCGCCATCATACCGAAATCCCCCGAATGCCCACGGACGGCAAATGCGGGCAATGCGCCTTCGCCCCGGTGTGGTCGATCTAAAAAACCGCTCTCGTCCAGGGGTGGAGTCGGGACGAATCGGAGAGCAGGTTAGAGAAGACGCCGGGCGCCGAAATCACCCCGGGAAAAATCCCCCGAGAGACGACCCGGCTCCGGGCGCGGAATGCACCCATCCAAAATCGGGGGTCAAGCGTTTTTCGAGGGACGTGTGGACGACTCCGTAAGGGCGGTTCATCAACAGCCCCACGGCGCATCACCCTTTCGTTGTTATCCTCATCTCATCCCAAGTTCACCAACCCCCCACTTGCTCTATACTCTCTTCTTACAAGTAGAGCTTCATCCACGACACGAGGAGACCCGGAACACCACACGAGGAACACGAGGAGACCCGAAATGCGCTACAGGACCCGACCCATTGTATGCGGAATCATCATCCTCGCCCTTGCGTTCGCGGCGCAGGCGGCGGCGTTCGAGCAGCGCGTGCCTGCGCGGGTGAAAAGAGTGATCGACGGCGACACCGTGAAGGTCGAAGCCAGGCTGTGGCCGGGCATCATCGCGCAGATCAACGTGCGGGTGCGCGGCGTGGACACGCCTGAGATTCGGAGCGCTAAGTGCGGCGAGTATGAACGCCAAAGGGGCCGGGCGGCGCGCGATTTCGTGCGCGGGATAATCGGCAAGAACGTCTGGCTCATCAACGTGACGCACGGCAAGTTCGGCCGCCGCGTCGTGGCGAGCGTGTGGCTGGCGGACGGGCGCGACCTCGCCACACTCCTGATCGCCACCGGCCACGGCCGTCCCTACCGGGGAGGGCGACGCAGTAAATGGTGTTGAGGGGTCAAACGCGAGTGAAGAACGAGTGTTTGACGCGAGTGATGAGGGGTTGTTGAAAAAATCCTTGCGGGTCGGGGCACCCCCCCCTTTGCAGAGCGTCCAACAACCACTCCCCCCTTGAGGGGGAGTCGATGAAGCCGAGCAGTTTGTGCGAAGGCTGAATCGGTGGGGGGTGTATCGCGTTTTATTGCGTATTTTGAGTTATACCCCCACCGAATCGCTTGCGGGCATTCGCCCTTATCTCTTCGACTCCCCCTCAAGGGGGGAGTGAACTTCAAAAGCGTGCGCGCAACCAAAATCGCTCCACAGGGCTTTTTCAACAACCCCGAAGAACGATCGTTTGCAGGTTTTCCAACTGATGAAGAAGTGGTTCCGTAGGGGCGGCTCGCGAGCTGCCCGTTCTGAAAACAGTGAGCTCTCAAATGTAAATGGTGGGAGAGAATACGACGTTAGCTATAAGAATGTTCATTCCGTGACAGGCTTTCCACGCCAGATCAATTGCTCGCCCGTTTCGGCATCGAGGGTACCTTCTAAATCGGGCGGACTATCCGGGTCAGCACAAGCCGAATCGAGTTGTTTCTGAGTCAAGCCACGTGCTGAGAACAATATCGCTCCTGACAGGTCGGCCCTAGACAAACTCGCTCCATACAGTTTTGCCCCATGAAGGTTTGCTCCACGAAGTTTTGCCTTCATGAGGCTCGCGCCGGATAAATTTGCGCTGATAAGTTCCGCTTTTGATAAGTCAGCTTTAGGCATCCATGCACCAGATAAGTCAGCCATAATAAGCTGTGCATCGGACAAACTTGCCTTTTGGAGATTCACATAGGATAAGTTTGCTTCCACGAGTCTCGCGTGGTTCAGAATCATATTGTGCAAATCGAGCTTGTATTCCTCCTTTAGTTCTATCTCAATCTGTGAATCACTACGTTTGCCAATTGCTGTCATGATCTCTTGAATATCCGGGCATATTTTTTCAGGACCTCGATGGATATGGCGATTCGAAGATCCGACATCCTCGCTATCTTCAAGCGTCGGATTTCGCACGAAGGAGCAGAACAGTCTCATTATTTGAACATGATAATTCTCGGGATGCTCACGGGCCAGACGTGCGAGGGCGTAGATGCCGCCGAGACGAACAGAGAGAACCTCGCTGCCGAGCATCTCCGCGCCCTTCTGGTATTGCTCATTCAGCAGACCACGCTGCGCCGTTTCCGCCTGTCGCTGCGATGTCTCGACCTGCTTATGGGCCGCCTTAGCCTGCTGATCCGCCACCCAGATACGCCATAGGGTGAGCGGCAGAGCAATCAATCCCGCAACAATAAGGGCAAGATTCCGTACCGTCGTCGAGCCCGATTCATAACCATTTGGCGTCTCTCGCAGCCAACCCCAGAACCCACCCGGCCAATTTTGGAAAAGCCATGCAAAAACACCGAGGAGCGTAATCCAGCCTGCTCCGCACCACATGGGATGTTTCTTTATGTGTTCAATCATATCTGATTTCATATCCATTATTTTCCGCAAGGATCATATATACGACACGTTGCTTCCTCTCAGGGCGGCTCGCGAACTGTGGGGCGACCCCGGTGAGGGTGTCGCCCCTACAAACCTGCCTCAAGCCTAACAGCCCGCGAGAATATCACGTTCACGGAGAAAGCGTCATTTTCTGATTGTCTGATGGATGACGTACTTACTATCTGCAAGGCGTGTCGTGGCGTGTCTAATCCCTACCCCACAACCTCCCGGCACGCTTCTTCGATGTGCGTCTGGCCGATTTGGAGGGCGTCGTAGACTTCATGCGGGAGGCCGCTCTGACCGAACTGGTCCGTGCCCAGGCATCTCTGGTCAGCGCCGAGCGCGCCGCCAAGGAACGAGAGCGCGAGCGAGTGGCCGTCCAGCACGGAGACGACCGCGTTGTCGCGGTGCTCATCGCCCACCATCATCTCGAGGCGCGAGGGGCGGCCCTCTTTTTTCGCCTTTTTGTGCTCGGCATAGATTCTGTCCGCACTCGTGAGGACGAACACGTTGACGTATACGCCCTCAGCCTCCATCGAGCGGGCGGCGGCGAGGGCTTCGGGCGTCATCACCCCGCTTACGAAGAGGTTCACCGCGTTCACGCCCGCGCGGTAGCCGGGCGCCTCTTTCGCCGAGTGCAGCAGGTAGCCGCCGCCCAGGGCGTTTCGCCGCAACACCTCGCGCTTTAAGGGATCCGCGAGCCAGTCTCCGGGCAGGAGATTCTGATCCACGGGCTTGGTACTCAGGCGCAGGTAGAAGGCCGGGCAGTCGCCCTCCCCCAGAACGCGGCCGATGGCCGAGAGGAGCAGCCACTCGACTTCGACGGCGAAAGTCGGCTCATAGGCTTCCAGCCCCGGCATTTCGAGGGCAACCGCGGGCGTCAGGATGCTCTGGTGCGCGCCTCCTTCCGGCGATAGGCTCGTGCCGCTCGGCGTGGCCACCACGATGAAGCGCCCGCCGTTATAGACCGCGTAGCGAAGCGCATCGAGACAGCGGCTGATGAAGGTGTCATACAGCGTGCCGATGGGGCAGACGCGCACCCCGCAAAGCTCTTTCGACACGCCAAAGGCGGCGAGCAGCAGCATGAGATTGTTTTCGGAAATCCCCAGTTCGATGTGCTGGCCCGCCGGGGATTCCTCCCATTTGAGGAGCCGCTGCACCTGTTGAAGCGCGAAGAAATCCGCCTTGCCTTCCGGGTGATACACGCCGCGCCGGTTGATCCAGCCGCCCAGGTTGGTGCTCACGGCCACGTCGGGCGAGGTCGTGACGATGTGGCGCGCGAGGGCATCCTCGCGGGCGAGGCGCGTCATGATGGCGCCGAACGCCTCCTGCGTGGAACTCATCGCGGAAAAATTCGCCCCCACTTCCTCAGGAACCGCGCCCGGGGCTACCTCTTCTCTGGCGAGAGTGGCCCTGGCGTCGTAGCGCGCCACCGCCGCCTCGACCGCTAGGGCTTCGGGGCTTTCCAACGCAAGGGGCGCGAGTTCCTCGCCCTCTCCCAAACCGGCGGAATCGCGGAGTTCCGCGATTTGCGCCTCCGTCAGGAGTTGGGAGTGGTTCATCGGGTCGCCCGCGATGGGCAGCCCCCAGCCCTTGACGGTGTAGGCCAGGATCATCACGGGCTTGTCATGAACGCCGTCCGCCTCATCGAGTCCCTCGATAATGCACTCGATGTCGTGACCGCCCAGGTCGGATAAGAGCGCGGGCAACTCCTCATCCGCGAAGCGATCCAGCAACCCCGCGAGGCCTTTGTATTCTCCCGCGTCATCGCGCGTGAGGCCTTCTCTTATCTCGCTGCCGCTTCTTCCGATGAGGCTTTGGTACTCGCTGTTCGACATGTCGTCGATGCGTCTTCTCAGCGACTCGCCACCTCTAAGCGCGAACGCGGCTTGTAGGCGCTTTCCGTATTTGAGTTCCACCACGTGCCAGCCGTGCAGGCGAAACTGATCGCGAATCTGCTGCGCCTTGCCGTCGGGCACGACGCGGTCGAGGCTCTGGCGGTTCAGGTCCACCACCCAGATGACGTTGCCCAGGTGGGCGACGTATTCCTCCGCCAACGCCTCCCAGATGTTCCCCTCATCGAGTTCGGCGTCCCCCACCAGGGAGATGAAGCGCTGGGCGGGGCCTTCACCGAAATGATCGTCGATGTAGGACTGCATAAGGGCGGCGAACGAGGCGGCGACCGAGGGCAGCCCGAGCGAGCCTGTGGAAAAATCGACGGGGTATTCATCTTTGGAGCGGCTCGGGTAGGCCTGGAGGCCGCCGAAGGCGCGCAAATCTCTCAAGCGCTCCATCGGCAAATCGCCCCTTAAGGCGTGGGCCGCGTGCAGCACAGGCGAGGCGTGGGGCTTGATGGCCAGCCTGTCTCCCGTCTTGAGCCAGCGGAAGAACATGGCCGTCATGAGGCTCACGACGGAAGAAGAACTCGCCTGGTGGCCGCCTATCTTGACGCCTTGGGATCCTTCGCGCAGGTTGTTCGCGTAATGGACGCTGTAGGTGGAAAGCCACAGGAGCCGTTTTTCCAGGCGGCGCAGAATATCGGCCTCGCCCGGTTCGATGGCTGTCGTCTCTGGCGGAGGGTTCACGCCCATCCCTCCCTGGGGAGCGCGGGTGGGTTCGAGATTACTCACGCACCCCGGTGTGAAGCTCGGCGATGCCGCCCGTCATCGGGCGATGGCTCACCTCGCGAAAGCCCGCATCGCGCATCATCGCCGAGAGCCTCTCGGCGTCCGGAAATTCATACACCGTGTTTGGAAGGTAATTATACGCGCTTCGGTGCGCGGAGACGAGCCTCCCCACGACCGGGAGCAGGACTCTGAAGTAAAAGGCGTACAAAAACCCGAACAAACCTGTGGGGTGACCGAATTCCAGAATTACGAGCCTGCCGCCTGCGCGCAGCACGCGCCCCATCTCGGCGAGACCCGCCTCTCTGTCCTCGAAATTGCGCAGCCCGAACGCGATGATCACCCCGTCGAACGCGGCATCCATAATGGGGAGTTTCAAGCCGTCGGCCTGGATGAGGGAAAGGGGAGCGCCGCGCCCCGCCGCCTTTTTCTTTCCGCGCGCCAGCATGGGATACGCGAAATCAACGCCCAGAATGCGCGCGCAGCTATCGGCCTGGCGATGGACTTCCAGGGCGACGTCCGCCGTGCCCGTCGCCAGATCGAGAAAACAAGTCTCCTTTTCTCCACTTAAATCGCGCAGAAGGCTCGCCACGGCGCGCGCGCGCCAGAAGCGATCCACGCCGAAACTTAAACTCCGGTTCAGGAGGTCGTAGGTGGGCGCGATGTCGGAGAACATCGCCTGCACTTCTTTTTTCTCGATGCGGGTCGGCACGAGAGCGCTCAGCCCGCGCCGATGAGCACGTCGGCGACGGCGCCCGATGCGATGACGACGGACACCCAGGCGTTCAGGTTGAAAAACGATATGTCCACGCGGCTCAGGTCGTCGGGACGTACGATCCAGTGTTCCCAGAACAGGAGACACCCCGCCGCCGCCAGCGCTATCCAGTAAAGCGCTCCCAAGCCGAACGCCCGGCCCGCCGCGTAGAAACAGGCCATCGTCCCCAGATGAACTACGCCTGAGATGATGAGCGCGCCTTTAATGCCCAGAAGGCGCGGCAGGGAATAGATGTTCTCCTCGCTGTCGAAATCCACGTCCAGACAGGCGTAGATGAGGTCGAAGCCGCCCACCCAGAGAGTGACGCCCAAAAACAGCAGAACGGCTACCGAGTCCAGATCGCCGCGCACGGCCACCCAGGCGCCCGCAGGCGCTGAACCCAGGACTACGCCCAGAAACAGGTGCGTCCAGGAGGTGAAGCGCTTGGAATAGGAATAGAAGACGATGCAGGCCGCCACGGCGAAGGAAAGCGCGAAGGCGAGCGGGTTCAGCATCCAGGCGGAGAAGATAAAAAGCGCCAGGAAGCCCGCCAGCATCATGAGAATGGATTTGGAATGGAGCAGCGCCTGAAACTCGGCGCGGTCTTTCGTTCTCGGGTTTTTGGGGTCGATATCCCGGTCGGCGAAGCGGTTGAGCGACATGGCGAAATTCCGCGCGCCCACCGCCGCCATCACCATCCAGAACAAAACCGGCGCGGAGGGGACGCCTCCTGCGGCCATCACGCCGCCCATCAGCACGAAGGGAAGCCCGAATATGGTGTGCTCGAACTTCACCATGCGCAGGAACTGCCTGAAACTTCTCGCCATCGACGCCTCAGCCGCCAAGGCCGTACTCCTCCCAGCGCCTCGTGACGCGCTCTTTTATCTCGTCCGTCATCACGATCTCGGGCGGCCATTCGCGCTCGAAACCCTCCGACGCCCACTTGCGGGTGCCGTCCACGCCCACCTTGCTGCCCACGTGGAGGCGCGGCGCCGCGTGTTCGAGCGCATCCACGGGGCCGTCGACGAACACCATGTCGCGCCTCGGGTCGATGCTCCCCAATACCTTCCAGGACACCTCGCTGATGTCGTGCACGTTCACGTCCTCATCCACGATGACGATGACCTTCGCCAGCGCCATCTGCCCCATCCCCCACAGGGCGTACATCACCTTTCGCGCGTGGTAGGGATAGGCCTTCCGGATCGAGACGATCACCATGTTGTGGAACACGCCCTCGGCAGGCATGTGCACGTCCACGATTTCGGGGAGTTGCATCTTCATCAGGGGCAGGAAGATGCGGCCCGTCGCACCGCCGAGCCAGTAATCCTCCATCGGCGGGCGGCCCACGATGGTGGTGGGGTAGATGGCCTCGCGTTTTCTGGTGATGGCCGTGACGTGAAAGACGGGGTAATCATCCGCCAGGGAATACCAGCCCGTGTGATCGCCGAAGGGCCCCTCTTCCCTGAGTTCGCCGGGGTTCAGGTAGCCCTCCACCACGATGTCCGAATCCGCGGGCACCTCCACGTCCACCGTCTTGCACTTGACCAGTTCGGCGCTCTTTCTCCTCAAAAAACCGGCCAGGTTCAACTCGTCAATCACGGGCGGAAGCGGCGCGCTCGCCGCATAGACGTAGACGGGGTCTCCGCCCAAGGCTATCGCCATCTCCATGCGTGCGCCCATCTTGGAGCTTTCCTGAAAGTTCTGCGCCCCGTCGTGGTGTAAGTGCATGTGCATTCCGGCGGTCGTTTCGTCAAAAAACTGCACGCGGTAGAGGCCTACGTTTCGCCTGCCCGTCCTCGGGTTTCGCGAGTAGATGTGCCCGAAGGTGATGTAGCGGCCCGCGTCCTCGGGCCAGCACTTGATGGCGGGAATCGAAAAAAGGTTCGGATTTTCTGTCTCCACGATCTCCTGGCAAGGAGCCGAGCCCACCGTCTTGGGAGAGAAAGACGCGAGCCGCGCGAGCTTGGGCAGCATCTTCACCTTCTCGATGATGCCCTCGGGCGGCTTGATTTCTAAAAGCTCCGCCACCTCGTCCGCCACCGCATCCATGCTGTCGACGCCTAAAGCCAGCTTCATGCGCTCATCGGAGGCGTAGGCGTTGATGAGGACGGGAATGTCGAACTCCTCGCCGCCCGGGCCGACCGGTTTTTCGAACAAAAGGGCGGGACCGCCGTTCTTCACCGAGCGATCGGCGATCTCGGTGATCTCGAGTTCGATCTCCACCGGCGCTTTCACGCGGCGCAATTCACCCGCTCGCTCCAGGGAATCGACGAATTCTTTAAGGGAGGCGTACGCCATGTTTCGGGGAAACTACTCGATGACCTTGGGGACGCGAAAATGGCCTTTTTCGAAATCAGGGGCCATCTTTTCGATATTTTCGATGGGGGATTCGGTGACCTCATCCTCGCGGAAAACGTTCACGAGGTCGAGGACGTGCGAGGTGGGTTCCACGCCTTCGGTGTCCACCTCGTTCAGCTTGGAGATGTGCTCGAGAATAGCGCCGAGTTGCCCGGTGAATTTCTCGACCTCATCTTCACGCAGGTTCAGCCGCGCCAGGTTGGACACGTGAATCACGTCTTCTCGCGAAATCGACATCACTCCCTCCTCTGCGCCCTTATACCGCCGGCCTCTCGCCCGAGTCAACGCCCTCATCCACAGGCGAGAGCGGCGCGTACTTCAAAACCAGTTTCTTGAGGCCTGCCTTCTCGAATTCCACGCTCACCACCGCCCGCTCTCCGGTTCCGCTGCGCGCGGAGACGACGCCGAGACCGAATTTCTCGTGCCGCACGCGCGCGCCGGGCGCATAGGGGCCGAGCGCGGCGGGTGGGACGGAGGGAGTATCCTTCGTTTCCGGGCGATGGGAGGTCTTTGCTTCGGCTAAAATACTATCGTAGCGCGAGTCGGTGGAATCACGCGGCGCCCTGAAATCGCGCGGGGCGCGTTTCCGCCTCGGCGCGTGATCGCCCACCCGCCTGATGAGTTCAGGCCCCAGTCCTTCCGTAAAACGGCTCGGGCGCGCCGCCCAGCTTTTCTCCGCCCCATCGGGCCGACGCTCCTTCGCCCAGGAGAGACACAAAACCTCCTTCGCCCGCGTCACCCCCACGTACAGGAGCCTTCTTTCCTCATCGAGAGAAGCCGGCTCATCGCGGGAGCGGCTGTGCGGAATCAACCCCTCCTGCACGCCGACGACGCCCACCGCGGCGAACTCGAGACCCTTCGCCGCATGTAGCGTCATCAAGGAAAGAGCGCCACTCTCCTCTGACAACTCATCCGCCTCGCCCATGAGCGCCAATTCCTCCAGAAACAAGGTCATGGTCTCATCCGATTCTGGCGATACGCCTTCTTCTTCGAGAATCCGCTTCTCGAACGCACGGGCGGCGGCGGCGAACTCGCCCGCGCCTTCGATGGCGCGTGCGGCGGCGCGGCGGCGCTCGGTCGATGCGCTCCTAAGCGCAGCGTCCGCAAGCCAGGCCCGATAACCCGTCCGTTCGAGCACTTCTTCTATCAAGCGCGCGGGTCCCGCTCTTAGAGAGGCGAGTGCTTGAAGCGTCTTAAGCAAGTCCCCGAGATTCCGCGCGGCCTCTCCCCTGAGGCGGCCTTCGGCCAGGGCGGCCCGCGCATCGGCGATCGTCACGTTCGGGGCGCCTTCGCGCGCTATCGCCTTCAAACGCTCCGGCCCCAACCCCCGGGGCGGACGGTTGATGATGCGCGAGAAAGCTGCGCCATCCTCGGGCCTGATGAGCACCCGCAAGTAAGCGGCCAGATCCTGGACTTCGGGGCGATCGAAAAATCGCTGGCCCTTCACCACCTGGTAGGGAATCCCCCGCCTGCGGGCCGCTTCTTCCAGAGGGCGCGATTGCGTGTTGATCCGGTAGAAAACAGCGACATTCCTCCAGGAAATCGCACCACCCGCCCCTGCTTCTACGAGACGTTTGATAAGGGCTTCCGCTTCCGCCTCGGGGTTCGCCGCCGCCAGATAGCATACGGCTTCCCCCGCCGGATTCCGGGTGAAAAGGCGCTTCTCAAAGCGCCCCCCGGCCCCGCCCACGATGCGCGAGGCGACGTTCAGTATCGCCCCGCTCGAGCGGTAATTCTCCTCGAGACGAAATACCCTCGCCCCGGGGAATCTGCGCTCGAATTGCAGGATGTTCTCCACCCGCGCGCCCCTCCAGCCGTAGATGCCCTGATCGTCATCCCCCACGGCGAACACGCGCCCATGGCCGCGCGAGAGCAGGGCTACGAGTTCATCCTGCGCGGGGTTGGTGTCCTGGTATTCATCGACGAGAATTTCCTGAAAACGGGTTTGATATTTCTGGAGAACTTCGGGGTGTCGCCGGAACATGCTCAAAGGACGCGCCAGCAAATCATCGAAATCCACCGCGCCCGCCTCGCGCAGGGCGCGCTCATAGGCAGGCGCTATTTTCCGGGCGATCTCCTCCATGCTGAACGGGGGCGGATCCGAATCATCCACCTCCGCCAGCGAGGTCTTGCGGCGTCCAATCTGCTCCAGAACCGACCGGGGCGCGTAGCGCTCTGTACTGATTCCCGCCGCCGACAGGCGCCTTTTGATGAGCGTTACGCACTCACTGCGAGAAAATATGGTGAAATCGGGAGACAAGCCCGCCGCCTCGGCTTCGGCTCTCAGGATTCTGGCGCACACCGCGTGAAAGGTCCCCACCCAGATGCCCCGGGCACCCTCATCCAACGAGGAGAAGAGGCGCGCCCTCATCTCGCCCGCCGCCTTGTTCGTGAACGTGATGGCGAGAATCCGGGACGGGGCGAGACCCTCGGCGAGCAGTCGCAGGATGCGGTGGACGATCACCCGCGTCTTGCCCGAACCCGCTCCCGACAGCACCAGATTCGCACCTGCGGGCGCGAGTACCGCCTCTTTTTGCTGGGGATTCAAGTCTTTCAGATAGTCCACGGATATATTTTTCGGATTAAAACCGGCGGTGGCCCACGCTCGGCTTAGGAGCACGGATGAGCGTTCCCTCGGGAAATACTCCCTTGGAGACGGTCACGTTCGGCGCGACCCAGGAGCCGGGGCCCAGCAGCACGCCCGGAGAAGTCACGGCGTTACAGCCGATTTCGACGTCATCGCCCACCACGGCGCCGAATTTCGTGAGGCCGGTGTCGATTCGCACTCCATCCACTCTAAGGACGATGTTTTTCACCGCGCCCGCTCTTTTTTCCCCTTCGGTTCTGAGCTCGAGATTCGCCAGCTTCACGCCCGCGCCCAGGTTCGACTCCGCACCCAGAATGCTGTCCCCCACGTAGGCGAAATGCCCCGCCTGCGAGCCGTTCAAAAAGACGCTGTTCTTCACTTCGCTCGCATGACCGACGACGGAGCCGGGCCCGATGAGGCAGCCTCCCCGCAAATACGCACCGTGCCTGACTTCTGCCCCCTCGCAAAGAACCGTCGGCCCCTTGATGACGACGCCCGGCTCGACCCGCACACCCGCTTCCACGAGCAAACCGATAGAGGCGATTTTCAGCCTTTCTGTAGAGACGAACAGGCCCTCGCTCACCACAAGGCCCTCCTCCACCCGAAGTGCTGTGGCCTCGCTTAAAGGCGCGTCGGCTTCATCCACCAGTTTCTGGACGAAATCCATAAGACGAGCGACGATCTCCCAGGCGTGAGCCGCGCCCTCGAACAAGGCTGCGTGGGGAAATTCGCCGAGCTTGCGAAAATAGACTTCCGGCGCCGTCTCGCTCATTTTTTCATCTCCAGATACCACTCGCCCAATGGCGTGATGCGCAAGAGCTCTCCATCCGCCCGCGCCAGTCCACCGCGCAGAACCTCTTTTCTGATGCCGTCGGGGCGAACGGGCGCGCTGAAGCGGGCCTCGGCGTCCGTGTCCAAAAGCGCGTCGATCGCCGCAAAATCCATGTCTCGCTCCTTCAAAGCCTCGAGCAAACAATTCTCCGCCCGCACGCCGGGGGCGTCACCATCCTTCATACGCCTTAAAATCTCGCGCAACACCTCTTCTCCCGCGGCGCAGAGGCTCTCCTCCCAATCCAGGGGCCCCCTGAGCACCACGCCCGTTCTGCTCTCGGTGCCGGAGTTCCTCACATAGACCGCGCCCAGCGGCCTGCCCGCCTCATCTTCCAGGGCGAGATACATGACGCCTGCGTCATCCTCGAGCGGTGCCCACCGCGGGAGGGCTCTACCTGAGAAGGCGCTCTTTGCGCACGCCATGAGTTTCGCGGCGATGGCCTCCCACGCATCCGTACCCGGCGAGAAGCGGCTCCGCTCCACATGGTAGGCATAATAAGATTTCTTGAACCCTCGGGAAAACGGCGCGGCGATGGCCGCATACGCCTCCTCTGGTTTCACTTCCTCGAAAAGGCCGCGCACCGCCGCGCAGGTGTTGAGGAAACTCTTGAGACCGTCTCCCACCGCGATTCTGCGGCCCTCGCCCGCCGCGTTGACGAGCAGGCCCGGCGCTACCGTATGGCCGGATTCCTCACCGCCCAGTGCAAAGCGATCCCTCCATCTTTGCGCCTCATTCAAAATCCACTTATCCCCCACGGGGGTGAAGACGACCCGAAGCCCCATTGCGGAGAGGGCCGCCGCCGCGCCCGAATCGCTCTCTATCGTGATGGCGGCCACGCCCCCATCGGGCAGTTCCTCTTCTTCTCTCAGGAAACGCGACTGCAAGACGAGCGCGTCGTCCCCGTCCAGTACGTGAAGCGCGTCCTGAAACGGATTGTAGACGAGGGTGTAGCCCCTGTCGCCGTCGGCGTCGAGAATGCAGGCCACTGCCGCGCCGTCGCCGTGCAGCAGTTCTTCCCGCCGCGCCCGGCCTGCTTTGAGAAGCGCTCGCGCGCCTGCGTGTGCGTTGATGAAATCCGCCTCCGTTCCCTGGATGACGCGCCTGCCCTCGAGTGCGACCACACCGCCGCCCTCGTTCACGCGCCCACTATCGAGAGCGTTCACCTCCCGCACGCTTAAAGGTGACAATTCCTCCAGAACATGGGCGGCCAACCCGCTCCACGCCCCGGCCGCCGGGTCTATGACGAAATCCCATCGGGCGAGGTCACCCGCACGCAGCCAGCAGTTGGGAAGCTTCGTGACGTAGTCCACATAAAAGGCGCGCGCTTCGGCTGCGGATTCCACGCACTGGCCCCTCGCCGGCGTTTGCGCCACCGAAGCCCAGTCACTCGCCCAGACGCGGGCGCTTATCGCCTCATCCTCCTCCGGTAGAGGCTTCATCGAATCGGGAGACAAAAGGATTTTCACGCCATTCTGATCCGCTGGATTGTGAGAGGCAGTGAGCATCACCGCGCCCGCTCCGCCCACGCCCGCCAGATAAGCCGCAGCCACCGGGGTGGGCATGACGCCGAGCGAGAGAACGTGCGCGCCCGCGCGCAGAAGAGCGCCCACGCACGCGGAGGAGAATTCCCCCGACTCGTCCCGGGGGTCCCAGGCCAGCACCACCGCAACGGGAGAGATAAGCCGTTCCGAGGCTCTCTCCAGGAGCCGGCAACCGGCTTCAAAGACGTAATGCTCGATGAACCTCGGTGTGAGGACCCCATGCTCCACGAAGGCCGCGCGCGCATCGACGCCCAGCGCCTGTGGGTGATCCTCATCCACCGCGAGACCGCGAACCCCGTCCGTTCCCTGAAACTTCGCGTTTGGCATTGCGGGAGAGAGAGCCTTTAAGCGACAGTGACGGACTTCGCCAGGGCGCGCGGCCTGTCGACGTCCCTCTTCAAGGCCACCGCGAGAAAATAGGCCAGCAACTGACCCGAGACCAGATGCAGGAAGGGCGCAAGCTGCGCGGAGACCCTGGGCAGCACGATCTCCTCGCTGAACAGCCCCTCCACCATCTCGTCTCCCTCGAAACGATAGCCCAGGACGAAGCCGCCGCGCGCGCGAACCTCCTCCGCGCTGCTTCGCGTGAGTGCGTGAAGCTCGGCCTCCTCGGGTGTGGGCATCAGGACAATGGTGTGCATATTCTCGTCTATGAGGGAGATGGTTCCGTGCTTGAGAAAGCCCGCGCTCATCCCCTCCGCGTGGAGGTAGGTGACCTCCTTCATCTTGAGCGCGCACTCGAGCGCCGCCGGGTAGTAGATGCCCCGGCCCAGGTAGAGCCAGTTCTTCATATGCTGATGCGCCTGCGCCGCCGCATGGAAAAAGCCCGAGCGTTCGTTGAGCGTATGGAGCACCAGGTCCGACAAAGAGGAGACTTCCTCTCTGAGCGCCACGACTTGCGCTTCGCTCAAGCGCCCCCCCAGCAATCCCAGTTCCATCGATGCAAGCAGCAATATGACCGACTGGCTCAGGGCCGTCTTGGTGCTGATGACGCATTTTTCCGGACCGGCGCCCTGGAGAATCGGAACGTCCACCGAGCGAACCAGGGTGGAGCCCATCATGTTCACGACGCCCGCCGTTCTGGCCCCTTTCGATTTCGCATGGCGCAGGGCGCTCAGGGTGTCATAGGTCTCCCCCGACTGGCTGATGGCGCAAAAACTATCCCCAGGCCCGATATCCACTATGTGGGAAAACTCGTCCGTACTGACGACGGGCAGATACTTCCCGCCCATGCGGCTGAAGAAATACTGGCCCATCGACGCGATGTAAAAGGTCGTTCCCACTCCGCCCAGAAAACAATGCCGCGATTCATGAATCATTTCGGCCAGGGCCTGGATATCCTCTCTGGGTATCTGGAGGGCGGCCTGGATGGTGGTGGGCTGGTCATAAATTTCCTTGAGCATAAAATGCGGATAACCGCCCCGGCGCGCCTTCTCCGCGTCCCACTCAATCTCGGTGACTTCCTTGTCGACGCGCTCTTTGGTGAGCAGACTCTTGACCGCGTAGCTCTCGGGCGTGAGGACCGCATATTCTCCATCTTCCATGATGACCGCCTGGCGAGTGAACTCGAAGAACGCGCTGAAATCAGAGCCCACGTAGTTGGCGTCATCCCCCAGACCGATGATGAGGGGCGACTCGCGCTTCACGCAGAAAATCCTGCCCGGCGCGTCGGCCGAGATGATCGCCATGGCGAAAGTGCCCTCGAGTTCCTCTATCGCCTCGACGAAACCCTCTTCCACGTCCTCGCCGTTTCGCGCTATTTTCTGCGCCACCAGATGCGCGATGACCTCGGAATCCGTCTCGGAGCGAAACGCGGCGCCATCGCCCGACAATCGACTTTTGAGTTCCATGTAGTTCGAGATGATGCCGTTGTGGACCACGGCCAGGCGGCTTTCGTTATCTGTGTGCGGGTGTGCGTTCGCCCGCGTCACCCCGCCGTGCGTCGCCCAGCGCGTATGCGCGATGCCCACCAATCCCTTCATGTCCGCGAAGCGCTCAATAGAATTCACCGTTTCCACGGTGCCCACGTTCTTGCGAATGTCTATCGTCCCGTTATTTTGAACGGCCATGCCGCAGGAGTCGTACCCCCGATATTCCAGGGCGGCTATCGAGCGCAGGAGCTTTCGTGAGACGTTCGCACTCGCCGCCATGCCCGCGATGCCGCACATCCTAATTCTCTCCCCGCGGATAGGTATAGTGATGCGGAATGACCTCACCGGGCGGAACAACGGCGCCCGAGGCCAGCGTATTCGAGGCGCCTACCTTGACGTCATCGCCGAGGAAGGAGCCCACCTTGTCAAGGCCGGAATCAATGTCTCCCTCCGGCATGCGAACCTCGATGCGGGATTCGTCCAGATTCTGAATCAGCGTCATCGTCCCCGAACCCACGACGGCGTTCTCGCCGATAACGCTATCCCCCACGAAGGACAAGCGCCCCACGCGAACGCCGTTGAACAGGATGCAGTTCTTGAGTTCCACGCCGAAACCGATGATCGCGTTCGCTCCGATGGCCGTGTAGGGGCGCACCAGAACCCCGTTGCCCAGGAACGTATTCTCCCCGATGAAGCATGGGCCGAAGATGGAAGCGCCCGATTCGATTACCACGTTTTTTTCGATCACCACGGGCCCGCGAAACTGCACCGCGCCCCTGAGCCGCACGCTTCCGTCCACGCGGGCCTCGCTCCAGGTGTCCATGACCATCCGGTTGCCCTTGAGCAAATCCCAAGGGTGCTGGGCGTCCAGCCAGGGCTCTTCCCAAATCGAGGAGCGCAGACCCTCGCCCGCGCACAGTTCATTGAGCGCCTCGTCCATTTCGAGGTTCTCCAGCAAATCGAACAGCCGGTAGGGCATGACGAACACACCGGCCAGAACATAGTTGCCCACTTCGCGCTCCACGGGCTTTTCCACCAGGCGTTCTATCTGCATGTCCTTGCCGAGATATACCGTGCCGTAGTTCTGGGCATGGGGGGTATGGCAAATCGCCGCCACGGGTTGATGAAAAGAACCGAACGCCTGAACGACCTGCCGGTACATGTTCGCCGAAGCCAACACGTCCGCGTACACCAGCAAAAACGATTCATCCTCCTGAAAGTGCCTTTTCGCGAGACTGATGGCGTCGCGGATTCCCGTGGGCTCCTCCTGGCGGATGTACTGAATCGTCATCCCGTAGCGCGAACCCTGCCCGAATTCGTTGATGATCCTGTCGGCCCGGTGGCCGACGACGACGACCAGGTCGCTTACACCGGCGGCGCGTATTTTTTTCAACGCCGAATGCAGGAGCATCTCGCCCGCCACCGGCAGCATCGCCTTTGGCCGGGTATTCGTAAACGGATATAAACCGGCCCCTCGGCCGGCCGCCAGAATCAATGCTCTCACGAGATACCTTCTTGAACTTCGCTCAAATTAGCCCCGAAATGGGCGTTTTCGTTCATTTTTTCTGTCTTGCGCGGCAAATTATAGCAGAATCCAGGGGGCTTTGTGCGTCTTAGGACTTGAAATTCCTCTTCTCGTGAATTTGTTGGGCGCGGCGCAAATCTGCTTGCGTGTTCACGCCCAGCGCCTCCTCGGGCGCTGCCAGAGGAACGCCGAGAATCACGCGGCCCGCAGCGCGCGCCATGGGGAAAACATCGGGCAGATAGAACTCCCCCTGGTTGTTCTCGGGTCTGAGTCGCTTGAGGGCGGCTCTCAGGAAAGAGACCTCGAAGGCGTATGCGCCCGTGTTGATCTCGAGAATTTTTTTCTGTGCATCCGTCGCGTCCGCCTCCTCCACCACACCGATGATTTCCGCGCCCTCCCGCATCACGCGACCATAGCCATGCGGTTCATCCATGATGGCCGTGAGCATGGTGGCGGCCGCGCGCTCCTCCCCATGGAGGCGGCTCAACCGCCTCAAAGTCGAAGTCCGTATCAGGGGCGCATCACCGCACAACAAAAAAAGATGCCCATCCCCATCTTCCAGGGCGGACAGGCCCACCTCTGCGGCATGGCCCGTACCGAGTTGTTCTTGCTGAACGGCGAAGACGAGACCCTCCCCATCGCCTGAAAACGCTTCTCGAACATCGCGGGCCTGATGGCCCACGACGATGACGATGGGAGCAGCGCCCGCCTCTCTCGCGGTAGTGACGACATGGCGGATCATGGGCTCTCCGCCCACGGGGTGCAGCACCTTCGCAAGCGGGGATCCCATACGCTTTCCCTGCCCGGCGGCGAGGATGACCGCGGCGAACGCATCGCCTCGATATGTCAAAAATTCTACCTCCGGCGGGTGGAGGCAGCTGTTTTGGTGAGCCCGAATTCCTGGAGTTTTCTTCTCAAGGTGTTGCGGTTCATACCCAACAGACGCGCCGCCTGCACCTGATTTCCACCCGCTTCGCGGAGCACCAGTTCGAGCAAGGGTTTCTCGACGCTGCGAATGGTGTGCTGATAGAAGTCACTGTCCTCTCCATCGCCCAGGGCGGTGACCACCGAGGAGAGTCTTTCTCGAAAAAAGCCCTCGATATCGCCGGCTCTCCTCCTCCGGGGAGAGGGACTCAAATCGTCGAGTGAAATGGAGTCTCCCGCACTCACCAGGAAGGCGCGACACACGGACATCTCCAGTTCGGCTTCATTTCCCCACCACTTTTGTCCGCTAAACCACTCTATCGCCGCCGGCGTAATTCGCCTCCTCGGCCGCCCGACGCGCCGTGAAAATTCATCGAGAATCCCCTGGGCCACGAGCGAAATATCCTTTTTTCTATCGCGCAGCGGGGGAATCTTGATGATGCGGGTCGTTTCTTCGTGGTACAGACGCTTGAGAATTTTGTCCTGTATCAGTTTTTCGGGATCGTGCGTGCAGACGAATATCACACGAAACTCCTGCGAGAGGCTCTTTTTCCTCAAAACATTGGCCAACGCCTTCTGTTGGTCTGTGCTGATAAGCTGGGCGTCTTCGATGAAGAGCGTACCCCCTTTTTCGACGATATCCCCCTCTTCGCCACGTTTCTCTTCCATGCGCTTGATGGCCTTCTCCAGGGTCGAGGCGCGTCTCATTTTCGGTCCCCAATGCAGAAACGGGTGGCGCCCCCCGGGATACTGAGAATGCAGCGCGCGGGCGACGAGTTGAAAATTCAACCCCTTCTCCCCCTCCAGGAGAATACTCCGGTATTTCTGCCCCGCAAGCTGAATCGAACGCCTGAGCCTCTCGGCCGCCGCGCTCGTCCCCACGAACCGCCATCCGCCGTGCTCTTCCCTCGCCTCGGTGCGGAGCCACCTCAACTCTCGTCGAAGAAAACCCTCCTCGCTCAAACCCCGGGAGAACTGAAACACTTCATCAGGGTGCACCTCGTCGACGAAAACGGTTCGCGCGCCTGACTGTATGCTCAAGGGCGTGAACCCCTTATCCTCGGGGCGCAACACCGCCGCGAACGGCTTGCCCGTCTCCCCGATTCTTCGTATCGAGGCCATGTCGGCGGGGTCGGCTGCCCCATAGAGAATAAAATCGCACCAATTCATTCGGGAGCGCGCTTTGTAGGGAGTCTCAAAATGAAGCGCCTTCATTCCGATGTTCCGCAAGCCGTCGAGCATAGCTTCCCTACCCGGCGTGAGATCGCCGACGAAGAGCGTCTTGGCGCGAGTCGCTTCCTTGTCGATTAAATTCACCAACGCATGTCCTCAAGACTTCCGAAAAACAGGCCCGGCATCCGAAAAGCCGGAAAAAACCACCTTGTCGCCGATGGACGGCTCACCTTCCTCATCATCCGCCAGGCGGGCCAGAATTCGCCCCCCTTCTTCGAGTTCGACCAAGGCGATCAGGTAAGGGGTCGGCATCCCCCTGGCTCCCATGTGAACGGACGAGAAACTATAAACGATTCCCCGCCCGGAGGCTTGCTCCTCCCTCATCTCGCCGCCGCAATGGCCGCAGCGCTCCGCCCTCTCCAGGTGAATGCGCCCGCATCCGGCGCAATCGAAAATCTCCATGCGTGATCATCCGCCCTTCTCCGCGCTCAGGCGGTCGCCCCCAGAATATGCACGGCGCAAGTGGCGCCCGAGCCTCCCAGATTATGGGCCAGACCCACCTCGGCGCCCGGCACCTGGCGCGCTCCCGCCTCACCGCGCAACTGAAGCGTGAGTTCATGAATCTGCGCCACGCCCGTCGCCCCCACCGGATGGCCTTTCGACTTCAGACCGCCGCTGGTGTTCACCGGCATCGCGCCGCCGAGTTTCGTCATCCCCTCGAGCGCACCGCGCCCTCCCTCGCCTTTGGCGAAAAACCCCAAATCCTCGAGCGCAATGATCTCGGCGACCGTGAAACAATCGTGAATTTCGGCGAGATCGACATCCTCTCGGCTGAGACGCGCCTGGGAAAAGGCCTCCTCCCCCGCCTTTTGGGTGGCGTAAAAGGAGGTGATGTCGCGCTTGTCGGAGAGCGCGGGAGAATCCGAAGCCTGTGTCGATGCGAGAACCGCGATGGGCTTTTCGTGATGCGCGGAGGCAATTTCTGCAGGGCACAGGACAACGGCCGCCGCACCATCGCTGATGAGCGAGCAATCGAACAGCCCGAGCGGCTCGGCCACGGGCTTGGCGTCCAGCACCTGGGGAAGCGTCACGTCCTTTTGCATGTGGGCGTTGGGGTTGAGCTTGCCGTGGGCGTGGTTTTTCACCGCCACGTGGGCGATCTCCTCGCGCGTCGTTCCATACTCATACATGTGACGGCGGGCGATGAGCCCGAAAAGGGCGGGAAACGTGGAGCCGACGCGCGCCTCCACCGCCACGTCCCCGGCGGCGGCAAGGATGGAGGCCGTCTCGTCCGTCTCCGCCGCCGTCATCTTCTCCACCCCTGCGATGAGGGCGAAATCCACCTGACCGGAGGCAACGGCCAACACCCCCTGGCGCATGGCGAGCCCCCCCGAGGCGCAAGCGCCCTCGAGTCGGGTGCAGGGTATCGCGCCCAGCCCCGCCGCGTGCGCCACCATGGGCGCGATGTGGTTTTGTCCGACGAAAGCCTGGCCGGCGAAATTTCCCAGAAAAAACGCTTCGACCCGTTCAGGGGCAAGGCCCGCGTCCCCGAGCGCGTTTCTGCAAGCGATAGCGCCCAGGGCGGTGAGGCTCTCTTCACGCACGCCAAAGGGCGTGATACCCACTCCGATGATCGATACGTCCCGCACTGCTCACCCCCTCGCTGTCATTATATTATGCGCGATTCGCGCAAATCCACGAATCTTTTCGCCTTGAAAGTCGTTCTCTCGAAAGAACCCGCGGGCAAAACCTCCACCTCGGGCGTCACCAGGAGTTCCGTTCGGAGCCTGTCGCGCAATTTGCCGCTCAGGGTCGAATTCACATCCCCCTCGGCGGCTTCGGCGACGACGACGCAACGATCCCGCCCCGTCGATTCATCCGGATGCAATTCCACGCGAAACTCGTTGCTGAGACCCGAGAAACTCCGCACCACCTCTTCCACCTGAATGGGGTAGAACTTCGCCCCCTTGTAGATGACGAGATCGTCATGGCGTCCGAGAATGCCCCCGGGCGAGCGCAAGTGCGTTCTGCCGCACAGGCTGGGGGAGGTATCGACACGCGCAAAATCATTCGTCCAGTAACGCAGCATGGGCGTGGCCTCGCGCGTGAGATGCGTGATGACGAGAATGCCCACTTCGCCCTCAGGCGCCGGTTTTTTCGTTTCGGGGTCGACCACCTCGATGATGTGGTGATCCTCCGCCCAGATGAGACCCGATTTCGCCACCGATTCACTCGCGAAGGTCGGCCCAATCTCACCCAGCCCGTAATAATCATACGCATCGACCCCGAGGGCGGCCTCGATTCGAGAGCGCGTGGAGGGGTTCTGCGCGCCTGCCTCTCCTCCGAACGAGCCGATTTTCAGGGGAATCTCCCGGGGATCCACGCCGCTTTCGGTGAGTTTTTCACCGATATACAAACCATAGCTCGGCGTGCTCAAGAGCACCGTCGAGCCGAGGGTGGTGAGATAGAGTATCTGCCGCTCCGTCATGGCGGCGCCGATGGGGATCACGAAACAGCCGATCTTCTGGGTGGCGTAGTGCACGCTCATCCCGGCGACCCACAGGCCGTAGCTGAACGCATTCTGAACAATGTCGCCCGGCCGCACGCCGAAACTCCACATCGTGCGGGCCGTGAAATCCGCGATGTTCTCGACGTCTTTCTTGCTCCAGATCGTGCTGACGGGCACACCGGTCGTGCCCGTGGAGGGGTGAAGCTCCCCCCATGCTTCCGGCGGGGCGACTGTGTATCGTCCGAAGGGCGGGTGCTGTTGCTGTTCATCCCTGAGTTCTTGTTTGGTGACGAAAGGAATTTTCTGAAGATCTTCGAGCGTTCGCACCGAATCGGGGCCTAAGCCCGCCGCGTCGAGGCGCTCCCGGTAGAATTCGGATTCTTTATAACAGCGGCGAACCTGCCATTTGAGGCGTTCGAGTTGAAGGGCGGCGAGTTCATCCCGCGCCATGCGCTCGACGTGCTCATCCCAAAAATCGCCGTTTCCCACCATGGCCGCGGAACCTGCTTGTGAAAAGAGAAAAGCGAGCAAAGGTTTCCCGCATCCCACAACCCGTATTCAATTCGTTGAAGAAAATCTCGAAAAGAGACGTTAAAAAAATAGCACACCAGAAGATGGTGCGCAAGAAAATGTTTTTTTAGGGTGATTTCGAGCCGTCGCCCCGCCGGGCGCAGCCCTGGGTATCAAAGATTTATGGTGGTTCCCGCCGCCTGTGGGTCATGGAGGGCCCCAAGCAGCGCTTCGACCACGCTGGCAGAGGAAACACAGTCCGTGAGATTCAGCATGAACCCATCCATCAACTCCCGCCTCATCCAACTCGCGAACACCGCCGCCTCGTCCAGATTCTGCAGACCCGCTGCCTGATCTTCCAATTCCTCGTCCAGAAATATCTCGCTTATCTTCTCTTCAAGCGCACGAACGGGTGGCTCGCTTCTCTGGAACGACAATTCATGAGCGAGCAGACCATCCTTGATGAAAAAACAATATCTGTGCTCGCGCGTCTCGCCGGGTTCGACGATGATGAGCCTTCTCCTTTCGATGGACGGCCCCGACAAGCCATACGTCCGCACTAGGTGGTGGAGACGGGAAATATGGCGCCTCAGCCTGCCTGCCGATGGCCCCTCCTCTCCCCAAGCTTTTTGCAAAAGGGAAAACACGCTCTCATCATCTTTGCGGAGGCGTCCCTCCAGGAAATCTCTCAAGACATCGAACAGTTCCTCATACTCCGGAACCGACAGTCGGGGCGGTTTTTTTCCGCCCGGGAATGCGCCTCTCTTCTTGACGTCTTCATATCCACCCGGAACTTGATGCGGGAGCGGAAACGCGGCGCAGATGCACCCCAGCAATTCGGCGAGCTGCGCCTTTTTCCGAAAAGGACCATAGTAGCGGGCCCCATCCCGGGTGAGACGGGAGACGATAGATACCTTGGGTCTGGCCCCATCGGCCGAGAGTTTCAGAAAACCCCCGCCCGCTACGGCGATGCTCCCGTTCATGAGACTGGATTTTTGCATCGCCCTGAACGCCTCGATGTTCATGACCAGTTCGCTTCTCAGACTCTTCGCCTCCACATGGCGCACACCCTTCAACCTGAGAGCGAATCGGCCGGCGGAGCGATTTTTGGGATAAAACATATCCCGCACCGCCCGCTGTATATCGTTGGCCTTCCCCGCGAATACGAGTTTTTCGTCCTTGTCATACAGATGATAAACGCCGCGCTCGCAGGGGAGAGATTCAATCTTCGCCGGATCGAGCCGAATGCCCTCCGCCATCGGTGGAGAAACTTCCTCATCCGGGTACTGAAACCCGATCAGGGATTCGAGGCTGTCCACCCCCAAAAGCTGGCACATCCGCGTAAAACGGATGAAGATGTGCGCCGTCGCCTGCGCATCGCCCAACGCGCGATGCCTGCCCTCCTCCCAATCGGGAAGCCCCAGGACTGCGCCCAACTCGCCGAGGTTGAAGCGTTTTTGTCCCTTCAGAAGCTGATTCGCCAATTCAAACGTGCAAAGAACCTGAGGCGAAAAATCGCGCTCCAGAAATTCTTCCGCGTAATACTTCAGGAAATGGAGATCGAAATTCGCGCAGTGGGCGACGAACACACAGCCGTCAATGAAATCCAGAAATCCGGGCAGCACCTCCATCAGCCCCGGTTTGTCCGCCACCATGGCGTCGGTAATTCCAGTGAGGCGAACGACGTTCCAGGGAATCTCCCGGTCAGGGTTGACCAGTGCGTCCCAGGAATCCACCACCTCGCCGGCGCGAACCTTGACTGCGGCCAACTCCGTAATCCGGTGTTGGGGAGGGCGTCCGCCCGTGGTCTCGATATCGACGACGGCGAACGTGGTTTCGGGAAGATACGGCCGGGAGAGCAAACGGGCCGCCTCATCCTCGCTCAGGAGGCCGTCCGTTCCGTTTCCAGCGCTTTTTTGAAGGAGAGGTTCAAGGATACCGGACGCTGCCGAATCATCCATCTCTTTGAGGTTCAACGCGTTACGAATATATTGAAATGCAGTGGACTCGCGAATCGCCACTCGTTCCCCTCGTGTTTTTTCCTGTTCCATGGACCTACGATTTTGTGAAGACATGGTCCTTGGATTGGTGCACATGTGGCAACTGTAGCAGAAAGCACCCAAGGATCATAGCTCGCTATCCGTAAGCTCGTTCACCAAGCGCGTTTGTTTTGGTATAACCCAAGGTCATAGTCTTTTCATGAGGAGAGCAACCTTGTTCGGAAGCATCGGAATGACGGAGTTGATCGTGATAATGGTGGTCGCTTTGGTCGTCATCGGACCCAAGCGCCTGCCGGAGTTGGCCCGCACGCTCGGAAAGGCCCTGGGCGACTTCAAGCGCGCGACGTCTGATTTTCAGAGCAGCTTCAACCTCGAAGACGACTACGATCTCGACGTACTCGATGAGGACACGAAACAGCAGGATAAAAAAGCAGACGCCGGAGAACAGGAACCAGAAGAAGACGAGGGCGAGGAAGAGAAGGACGCGGCGGATCAGAGCATCGAACCGGACCAAACCGAGGCAACAGAAGCCACACCCGAGTCGGAGGAAGCCACACCCGAGTCGGAGGAAACTACACCCGAGACCGCCGCCACGGAGAATGAAGCGGCTCCTGAGAAAACCGGGTCTGCACGAGAGGACGAAACGAAGACGTGAGCCGCGATGCTTCCATGCCCCTCACCGGGCACCTGACAGAACTGCGCAACAGAATCCTTTATATTCTCGGCACGATTCTCGTCGTGTTTATGGGCGCCTATTTTTTCTCGACCGAACTGCTGACCTTCATGCAGCGCCCCATCGCCGGGCAGAAACTCGTATTCCTGTCGCCGACGGAGGCGTTCTTCGCGCACGTCAAGGTCTCGTTTTTCTGCTCGGTGTTCATCAGCCTTCCCATCATCTTGTTTCAGATCTGGCGGTTCTGCGCCCCGGGACTGAAGAGCCGGGAGAAGCGCTACATCGTGCCCTTCGTGTTTTTCTCGACGCTGAGCTTCATCGTCGGCGCTCTCTTCTGCTATTTCCTGATTCTGCCCTACGGCCTCGCTTTTCTGTTGAGCTTCGCCACCGAATCCCTGACACCCCAGATTTCGATAGGCTTTTACATCTCCTTCGCCTTCAAACTCATTTTCACGTTCGGCCTCGTGTTCGAGGTGCCCATCGTCACCATTCTGCTTGTGCAGATCGGCGTCATCACGCCCGATTTCCTCTCGAAAAACCGCGGGTACGTCATCGTCGGCGCATTCGTCATGTCCGCCCTCCTCACGCCGCCGGACGTGGTGACGCAGGTGTTTCTCGCCGGTCCCGTCATCGTGTTGTTCGAGATCAGCATCATCATCTCGAAAATCATCATGAGGCGTAAGAAAAAGCGCCGGGAGGAGCGGGAAAAAGAATGGGAAGACGACGAGGATTCGGATTAGGCTCTTGCGGCTTCATGCCCCACTGTAGACGTGAGTCCCATTCTCAGTCGCGAATAAGGAGGCGCTCTTGAATTCTCCAGACCCCCGCGCCGAGTTGGCCCCCGCCGATAGGATTATCTGCGCGCTGGACGTACCCACACTGGCGGAAGCGATACGCCTGATGGACAAGCTCGAAGGCGAAGCGCGCTGGTTCAAAATCGGGATGGAGCTTTTCAGCCGTGAGGGCCCGCCGGCGGTGGAAGCCGCGCTTGAACGCGGGGCCGGTGTTTTTCTCGATTTAAAATACCACGACATTCCCGCCACCGCGCAAAGGGCCGTGAAATCGGCGGGAGAACTGGGGGTTTCGCTGCTCACCGTCCATGCCGCGGGCGGCCCCGCCATGCTCAAGGCCTGCGCGCGGGGCCGCGATGCGTGCCGTCACCCACCCGCCGTCCTGGCCGTCACGGTGCTCACGAGTCTGGACGCGCAGGCGCTTCGCGCCATCGGCATCTCGAAAGAGGTCGAACCCCAGGTGCTGGCCATGGGGCAGCTCAGCCGCGAGGCCGGCCTCGACGGCGTAATCGCAGCACCCGGGGAGGTGGCCGCGCTCAGGCGAACCCTGGGTGATGAGTCTTTAATCGTCACTCCGGGAATCCGGCTCGAAAGCGATGCCCATGACGATCACGCCCGTGCGCAAACCCCGGCCCGCGCGATTCGCGACGGCGCCGACCTGCTGGTGGTCGGCAGGCCCATCCGCGACGCGCAAGAGCCCAAAGCCGCCCTCCGTGCTTTCGCGGATGCGGTCGCCCGCGCGCAATCCGGATGAGCGCCGATTCGACATGGGAGAGGAGACACGGCGGATCCGCCTCACCATCAGGGGACTGGTTCAGGGCGTGTGGTACCGGGGCAGCGCCCAGGAAATCGCTCGAAGGCTCGGCCTCACCGGATGGGTGAGAAACCAAATCGACGGGAGCGTGGAGTTGGTCGCCGAAGGCGAGAGTTCAGCGCTCGACGCCCTCAAGGCATGGTGCCGAGAAGGACCGCCGCTGGCGAGAGTCGAGGAGGTTCAGGAAGAGCAAATAACGCCTTGCGGGGAGCCCGCGTCGTTTGAGGTGCGCTGAAACGTTAAATGCCCGTAAATCCCGTCCAGAAGATGAGATAAGAAGAAATGGCGTTCAGATAGTTCGATATCAGCAAAACGCCCACAAGAAGAAGCATAGCGCTGCTCGCTATTTCCACGCCATGGAAATAGCGCCGAAACGTCTGATAAAACCGGAAGAAATAACCCACACCCAAGCCGCTGAGCAGAAACGGAACGCCCAGGCCGGCGGAATAGCTCGCCAGCAAAACGACGCCCTGGCCTGCGGTTTGCTGCGTTCCCGCGAACAGAAGGATGCTGCCCAGAATCGGGCCGACGCAAGGCGTCCAGCCGGCGGCGAAGGTGATGCCGACCAACATGCTGCCGAGCCAGCCGGCGGGCTTCCTGTTCAGCATGATGCGGTTCTCCGAGGAGAGCACGGGCACGAAAACGGCCACGAAGACATACAGGGCTCCGGCCGCGAGCACCCCGCCCAGCGCGGGATAGCCCTTTTGCAAGCCCGCCAGTCCCGCCAGGAAAACCAGGGCGGCGAACGCGCCGCTCACACCGGTCGGTTTTTCGGAAAAAAACCTTTGGACCCTGAAATCAAAAGCCCTGTCGCCGACATAGAGACCGAACATGGTGATCATGATGCCGCCCAGCAGCCTGATGTGATCCTGATACTCGAACAATATCTTGCCCACAAAAGACACGCTGGCGCCCAGTATGACGAAGACGAGAGAGAACCCCGCCACGAAAAACAGGGAGTTCGTCAAAATGACGCTTCGAACGCGGGCGGCCTCGCCGCTCTCCCTTATTTCCTCATAGGACAAACCCGTTAAATAGGAAAGATAGCTGGGCACCAGAGGGAGGATGCACGGGGAGGCGAAACTCAACACGCCGGCCGCGAAGGCCAGACTTAATGACACATTTTCCGGGGCCATGAATTTCCTCTATAGAAATCGCTGGCGGCTGCAAGAGCGCTTCGGTTACTTTATCCCAATTCCGACGAACAACTCCACCATGAGCAAAGCAAGGGCGCGGGTTGAAAACTCGCGGAAGGAAGAAAAATTCGAATCAGTTTCCACGATCCCTATTTCCATCGAAGGGATTGTGGATACATATCGTATCATCACGGCTCGGACCCGTGGAAATCAGCCATACCGGCTTGTCCGTCAACTCCTCGATACGTTTGATGTAATCCTTCGCCCGGGGAGGGAGGGCGTCATAATCCCTTACGCCCCCGGTGGGGGACATCCAGCCGGGAAATTCCGTATATACGGGCTTGCACTGCTCTAAAATCGAGGTCTCCGCCGGGAAAACCGTGACGCGCTCGCCCTCGTATTCATAACCCACGCAAACCCGAATCGTCTCCTGATTATCGAGCACGTCGAGCTTCGTCACCGCTATCGCGTCCATCCCGGACACCTGGATGCAGTGGCGCGCCGCCACGGCGTCGAACCACCCGCACCGCCTGGGCCTGCCGGTAGTGGCGCCGAACTCACCGCCCTCCTCGCGCAGTCGCCCGGCTTCCACTTCTCCCATCTCGGAGGGAAACGGGCCTTGTCCCACCCGCGTGCAATACGCCTTCATGATTCCGAATACCGTGTTCAGCCGGCTGTAGGGCAATCCCAAGCCGCTCATCGCCCCGCCCACGCCGGTGTTGCTCGACGTAACATAGGGATACGTGCCCATATCCAGGTCGAGGAGGATTCCCTGCGCGCCTTCGAGCAGGATTTTCTTGTTCCCGTTCAACGCATCGTTGATTTCCGCATCCGTGTTGCGCACGTGGGCGCTCAGCTTTTTACGCACCTGGGAACATACGTCCAGGACATGCGCCTCATCGAGCGCCTTCGTTTCCTCCTCGCTCAAGACGATATCGCCCAGAAGCCGCTTTTTGATGGCCAGGCTGACGCGGATGCGATCCTTCAATATCTTCTCGTCGAACAGATCGGAAATCCGCACGCCCAGCCTCGCCGCCTTGTCGGAATAGGCTGGTCCAATGCCGCGGCCCGTCGTCCCGATGCGGTTGACGCCCAAAAGCTCTTCCATGTGGGAATCGAGAACCTTGTGGTAGGGCATGATGAGGTGCGCGCGCTTGCCGAGGACAAGATTCTCTCCAATCTCGATGCCTTCGGAGCGGAGGTAGCCGATCTCCTCCACCAGGGCCAGCGGGTCCACCACCACGCCTGAGCCGATGATGCACTTCACCCCTGCGTGCAATATCCCCGTCGGTATCAGGTGGAGAATATATTGATTCCCATCGACGACCACCGTATGGCCCGCGTTGGCCCCTCCCTGGTAGCGGGCCACCACGTCCGCCTGACTCGCCAGCCAGTCGATGACTTTCCCTTTTCCCTCATCACCCCACTGGCCGCCGAGAATCGCCAAAACACTCATCGACTATCATCCCTTCCGCCCACCCGGGCGAGAATCTCCTCAATCGGGTATGCGCCCAAATCTTCCCCGTCCGGCTCCAGAAGCCGGGCGCTGCCCCTCTTCTTCCCGCCGCGCTCGATGACGAGGCATTTCGACACGCCCGTCGCACGCGCGTATTCCAGCGAGCCTTCCAGGTCGCGGCGAATGATGTCGCGCGCCACCCGCCAGCCCCGCGCCCTGAGTTTACGGGAAAGAAGGATGCCCGAGCGCTTCTCTCGCGTGAGGTCGATGACGAGGAAATCCGTTCCGTTTCTGCTCTCCTCCCCCTCCGTGACGAGGGGAAGCATTTGATTCAGATCGACGGCGAATCCCGTTCCGAGCGCGTCGTCGCCATACAACCCCAGGAGCTTGTCGTAGCGGCCGCCGCCGCATACGGGATATCCGGAACCTTCCACGAACCCCTCGAATATCAACCCCGTATAGTAGTCAAAATCCTTGAAGTCACACAAATCGAAGATGATGCGCTCAGACAAGCCGTACAACTCCAGTATCCGGAATACTTTCAAAAGCTCACGGACCGCGCTTCTGGCCGCCGGTGTTCTCACTTTTTCCTCCACGTCGCGGAGCACCTCGATTCCGCCGAAACACTCCGGAATCCGCTCGAGCAGCCCGGCGTCCGTCTTTTCTCGCGGAACCCCCCGGAGAAGGCTCGCCACCTCCGAGGAATCACGGCGTCCTATCGCTTCGACCAACTCGGCCCTCTGCGCTCCCTCCAGCTTCAAGGCGCTCAGAATGCCGCGCAAGAACGCGCCGTGGCTCAAGGACATACGGAAATTATCCACCCCGTTGGCCTGCAGACACTCCACGGCGATGGCTATCATTTCGGCGTCGGCTTCGAGCGAAACCAAGCCTATCAACTCCACGCCCGCCTGCCAGAACTCCCTTTGCAATTCACCCGCCACGTGGGCGTGGCGAAAGACGTTCGTCGCATAGGAGAGCCGCAGAGGCCGGGGATGAGCGGCTAAAATCGTGCCGGCCGCCCTGGCGATTTGAGGCGTCATGTCCGCCCGAAGGGCCAGCAGACCGCCGCTTTCCAAATCGACCATCCGGTAAGTCTGCGCGTCGAGAACCTCCGAACCCGCCCTGGGAACGTAAAACTCGAACGCGGGCGTGAGGAGTTCTCGAAACCCCCACTGCTCGAACACGCCGAGAAGACTCTCCTCCACCTCTCGTTTACGTCTCGCTTCACCGGGCAGGAATACGCGCGAGCCGCCCGGAATGGCCCGCAGGGACGTTATCTGTCTCATGAAAAGCCCAACCTGACGAGGCAGGCGTCGTAGACGTGGGGAATGGCGCGAACGTCCTCCATGACGGGTTCAGGCACCGGATCGTCCAAAATCAGGACGGCCACGGCCATATCCTGCTGCCACACTCTCCCCAACTGCATTCCGGCGATGTTGATGTTGTGATTCCCCAGCAGGGTGCCCATCTTGCCGATCAACCCGGGCCGGTCTTCATTACGGAATATGAGGAGATAACCCCGCAGCGCCACGTCGACCGAGTAGTCGTCTATCCGCACGATTCTGGGATCATTCTTCCTGAGAAAGGTTCCCGCCACGGAGCGCTCGCCCGAGTCGGTTTTCACGCGAAGCTCGATCAAGTCCGTATACAGGAGATTCTCCGAGCGGCTCGTCGCCCTGACTTCGATGCCGCGCTCTTTCGCGAGCAGCAGGCCATTCACCATATTCACGCGGACGCTCGACAGGAACCGGCCCAGCATCCCCTTGATGGCCGAGGCGGCCAGCGCCTTCATGGGCATGTCGATGGCGCCGCCGTAGACCACCTCAAGCGTCTGTAGTCCCCCGCCGGAGAGCTGGGCCAGAAAATCACCCAGGCGCTCGGCCAGATCCAGGTGGGGGCCGATTTGCTCCAGCACTTCGGGGCTCAAGGAAGGCAGATTCACCGCATGCCCCACCACGCCCTCGGTCAGATACGCCACGACCTGCTTCGCCACGCTGACCGCCACGTTCTCCTGCGCCTCCGCGGTCGAAGCCCCCAGGTGGGGCGTACAAACAACGTCGTCGCGCCCGATGAGCGGGTCGTCCGGATCGGGAGGCTCCTGTTGGTATACGTCCACCGCCACGCCCCCGACCTTGCCGCTGTCGAGAGCCTCGGCCAACGCCTTCTCGTCTATCAATCCACCGCGCGCGCAGTTGATGATGCGAACGCCGTCGCGCATTCGGGCGATTTCCTCGGCGCCGATGAGGTTGCCCGTTTCGGACGTCTTGGGCACGTGGAGGGTGATGTAGTCGGATTTCGCCAAAAGCTCCTCGAAATCCACCGGGCTCACCCCGCGCTTCGACAGCACCTCGGCGGAGATGTAGGGATCGTAGGCGAGGACGTTCATGCCCAGGCTGCGGGCGAACGTCGCCGCCTGCGAACCAATGCGCCCCATACCCACGACGCCCAGGGTTTTGGAGGAAAGCTCGCTGCCCACAAAGCGGCTCCGCTCCCATTTGCCCTGCTTCAGGGAGGAGACGGCGGAGGGAATCTTGCGCGCCAGCGAGAACATCATGGCGATGGTATGCTCCGCCGTGGTGATGACGTTGCCGTCAGGCGCGTTCACCACCAGGATGCCGCGCATACTGGCGGCTTCGAGATCCACGTTGTCCACCCCGATGCCCGCCCGCGCGACCACCTTGAGCGTCTCCCCGACGCCCAGAAGCTCGGCATCCACCCGCGTGCCGCTCCGGACGATGAGCGCATCCGCTGTTTTCGTGGCCTCGAGTATTTCTTCTCGCGTCGATGCGGTGTGGTTCAGGACTTCGAAGCCCTCCTGCTCTTCAAGTATCTCCTCCGCCCTCGGGGAGAGCGGCTCACAAATCAGGACGCGAAACGTCTGGCTCATTTAGCGAATACCTCCTGCGCCGCCGCGAGGCCGCACCCTTTTTCCAGTGAAAAGCCCAGGCCGACGAGGGTCGATTCCAGTGCGCCGACCGTGGCCAGCACGTCGGAGGAATCCACGTATCCCAAGTGCCCGATCCGGAAAATCTTGCCGCTCAAGCCGCCCTGTCCACCGGCGATGGTCACCCCGTGCGCATCCTGCATTCTTAGGGGAATCGCCTTTCCGTCGATTCCCTCGGGCACGCAAACGGCGGTGAGCGACTCGCTCTTCAAATCCCGAGGAAATATGGTGAGGCCCAGGGCCTCGGCGGCCGCCTGCGTCGCCCGCGCAAGCTGCGCATGACGCGCGAAGACGTTTTCCAGCCCCTCCTCGCGCATCATATCGAGCGCGACCGCCAGGCCCGCCAGCAGGGAAATCGCCGGCGTCCAGGCGGTGGTGTTTTTTTTCTGGCTTTTTCGCTCGATACGGAGGTCGAAATAATATCTCGGCGACGTGGAGGCCGATGCGGCGCGCCAGGCCCGCTCGCTCAACCAGACGAAGGCCAGCCCCGGCGGAAGCATCAGCGCCTTCTGGCTCCCCGTGATCACGACGTCCAAATCCCATTCCTCGGCTTTGAGATCATACACGCCCAGCGCGGTGATGGCATCCACCACCACGAGCGTCTCGGGCGATTTCTCGCGGACGACCCTCGCGACGGCCTGCGTATCGTGCTTGGCCCCGGTGGAGGTTTCGCTCGCCTGCATCAACAGGGCCTTGCGCCCTCCCCGCGCAAGACGCGCTTCCAGGGCCCTCAAGTCGACCGAACGGCCCCATTCCACCTTCAGGACGTCCGCCTCTACCCCGTAGGCCGCGCAAAGCTCCGTCCAGCGCTCACCGAATTTACCCCCCTCGATGATGAGCGCGGAATCGCCCCGGGAAAGCAGGTTCGCCACCGCCGCCTCCATGCCGCCCGAACCCGAAGCGGCGAGGGTGATGACGTCTCCGCTCGTCTGGAAGAGCCATTCGAGGCCGCGGCGCGCTCCCTCGAAATGCGCCTCGAACTCCCGCGTGCGGTGGTGAATCAAGGGCCGCGCCATGGCTTCGAGCACCCGGTGGGGGACCGGCGTGGGACCGGGGGCCATGAGATGGTGTTTGTTCATTTTTCGCTCTTTCTTTCATGACTGTCGTTACGGATGGAAGCGGACCTTCGTCCAAAGGATATACCATTCCACGCAAAACCCCTCAAGCGATATCGTCTAAAAAGCGGGCAGCGCGCGTAGGTGGTGCTCGACTTACGCATTCGCCGTCATTGCACGTTTTCACATTTCGGGATGGCGACTCTCCGGCTTACGCCCACGGGGCCGCTGCTCATTCGCTCCCCGAATCACTCCCTCCGGGGAGTCAGCCTCGACTGATAAAGGAGAGGCTGCTCGACTGATAAAGGAGAGGCTGCTCGACTGATAAAGGAGAGGCTGCTCGACTGATAAAGGAGAGGCTGCTCGACCGGGGAGGTCCCCCCCGTAGGGGCGGCATACATGCGGCCCGCGCTTTGCCCGGACAAAAAAACAGGGGCGCATATATGCACCCCCTACAACAAAACGGCGACCGCTCGAAAATCTCGGGTTCGCCCCACGCATACATCCGGTCCGCGCGGAGTCGTGTTCACAACCCCCCGTAGGGGCGGCATATATGCTGCCCGCGCTTTGCCCGGACAAAAAAAACAGGGGCGCATTTATGCGCCCCCTACAACAAAACGACGGCCGCACACAAAAAAAAACCGGGGGGCCGAAGCCCCCCGGTCGCCGTCGCGTCAGGAAAGGACGCGAATGCCGTTCATGCTAGAACTTGTGGTCCAACTGCCAACCGACGAGCCAGGTGTCGTCACGATCATTGTCGTCGACGTTGCCGTCACTGTCGACCGTACGGCCATAGTCGCCGTTGGCCATGTACGCGCCCACGGCCTTGAGATTGAGGCCCGGGTAGATATTCCAGGAGAGGCCGACGTTGATCTCGGTGCCGACGTCCTTGGAGTCGTTGTAGCCTTGTGCTGTGATTTGGTTGGCTGCGTCGGCTGCCCTGGCTGGCTTGGCTTCCGCGGACTGGTAGACGGATACGCCGCCACCGATCATGAGGGTCTTGCTGACTTTGTATTCCACCAGGCCCTCGAGCACGGACATCCCGTTCGCCAATTTGTATTCCCTGTCGCGGAGAGCGTTATTGTAGGACATCCAACGCTTCGCGGTCATGATCTGGCCGCCCTGGAACCAGCCGGACGAGCCGCCACGCGGGGTGAGGAACGAACCTCTCTCCTTGTCGCCGGCATCGTCGTCGCCCGAGAGGAGCGTAATGTTGCCCTTGAGCTTCAGTCTGCCCATGCTGGTCGAGGCTCTCACGAGAAGGGCCCAGGCCGAGATGTCTTCCGTAGAACTCATTTCGCCTTCCTGCACGACTCCAGTGGCGTTCAGGCTGAAGACGCCCACTTTGGCCTTGGCGGTCAGGGCGCCGTACCAGTAGTTGTAGCTGTCGCCTGCGCCGTTTCGGGAATTGGCCACCCAGGGAGTCAGCGTCAGGGTCGGGCTCACTTTCATGCCGAGAGCCAACAGATAGTTGTCCTGATCCGTGCTTTCGGAATCTTTAGCGGCATTGCCGCCGCTCTTGCTGTTGAACATGCTGAGCGAGACGGTCTTGCTGAGTTTGCCGTACACCGAGATGCCCGGAATACGAGACTTACCGCCGGTGTCGAAAATCTCTCCGTCCGGAGAGGTGTAATCCGTCCGGCCCATACGCATGCGGAGCGCGCTTCCCGGAATGGCGAAATCAATGATAAAGCGGTTCGTCCGCACGTCTCTGCCATCACCGCCGAAACCGCCGCTCTTTCCGGTTACCGAGCTTTTACTTGTCTCAAACTCATCATTGTTAACCATACCGTCATGAGCGTGGTTCTGGTACACCGCCACGTCGGCTTCCCACATGGCTACCATTTTGCCGCCGAGGCTTGTGATCGTAAATCTGGGACGAATCAACTGTTCGTAGAACTGTACGCCGTCCTCCATATCATCGTTCCGGTCTTCGTTGTTCGTGCTCGCGCCGCGCACCCGGAACAAGCCGGACATTTTCAAGCTCGGGCCCTTGTCCATCATTTTGGCCGCATACACCGGTGCGGTGAACGCCACCAGCAGCGCCAGCGCGAATAAAGCTAACAGAAATCTCTTCATGTGTGTTTCTCCTTACGGGAGGTTAAAAAGATGTTGCCGTGTTCCTTCGTGTGTAATTTTGTGTTCGTGCCAGGTGTTTCTTTACTTCTGCTCCGTCGTCTACAACAGGGTTACCTTGTCTTCTCGCGTCACCCCCTCTCTTTTAGTGCTGCATCGCGACAAGGTTCTGCCGAGCGAACCTAAAGAAAAAGGCGCTTATATGAAGTAGTATCCTATACAAAATAAGGTCATACCATTCCCCATATGCAAAAGAATAGAGAAGGCGCCGCCTTTTGTCAACAAACAATCTGCTTGAAAACGAAAAAGTCATCCCTCCGCATCATGGGCTTCATCCCGGCGGATCCGGGAGGATAACGAACCTTTAACAACCAGAAATTCAGGTATTTACCCGAATTTTTCCCGAAGCGAAAGACAACGGGGAGTTCCCTGCCCCGGCCGGCCCCTCGCCGGCGGAAAAAAAATTGTTCCTTCAGCGGACGCCCGGGTCCCGGAAAACACGCTTTGCTTCCTCGGGAAACCCGCACCGTATCACCTGTACAAAATGCGAACCAGGCGCTCCGCGTGGACCGGCCTGATTCAGGCGCCCGCACACGGCAAAGCATACGTGAGAGAAATCTATTTCCTGATTTTGTAGAAGAAAACCTGGCTTTTCGCACTGGCGAACGGCCCCGCGCCCGTCGTTGCCGCCACCACCAGATCATCGAAACCGTCGTTGTCCGCGTCGCCGAAGGCGAAATCCACGACTCCGCTGTTCAATCTCTGCGAGCGCCAGGTTTCATACAACCCCCCGCCGTCCCATATCAGGCTCACGATCTGCCCCCCCGAAATTCCCAGGCCCGGCGCGAAGGCGCTGGCGTATTGGTTGCGGACAACCAGAACCTCGTCCACCCCGTCCTTATCCACGTCTTCCACCAGCACGCGCGGGCGTATGGAGAGACCCGAGTCGGCGGATTCCCTGTCCTCGACGTTCTCGGTTTCGGCGCTTAACGAGACTTTGTGGACGGGCGCGCCATAGGCTTCCGAACTGGCGTATATCTCCTCGCCGTTTCTCGAGAATACCTTGAGCCTGTCGTCCTCGCCCACCTCGATGACGTCCAATGCGCCGTCCTTGTTGATGTCCCACAAGCCGAAACCCAATATCGTCAAGCCGGGCGGAAGCGCATAGGGCGCCGCGGGCGCGAGCTTTCCACCCGACCAGTGGTAGCGATATATGGACCCGGCAAAGGGCTCGTCGATTCCTTCTCTCTGGCCCAGGAGCACATACGCTTCGGAATCGGGAATCTTCGCGCCCTTCCCGGGCCGCCGCACCCGGAGCAGGCGATAAAACGTCCTGTCGTTCTTGCGCAGGGTCACGAATTTCCCGCCCTTGAACTGCAACACCATCGAGAACAATTCCCCCGAACGATAAGAGGCGAGATAAAACTCGGGCGCGCCGTCGCCGTTCATATCGGCGACGTCGAGCCAACGGAAATCGTTCCCCGCTCCCCCATCGAAGCGGGCGATCTCGCGCTTCCCGTTCTGCTCGAACCGGTAGACGATAACCTGGCCCGACGTGATGAGGGCGACTTCTTTTTTTCCGTCCCCGTCCACGTCCGCGACGGAGAGTCCCCGGAAAGTGACCTTGTTGAAGAAGTGCCTCTTCACCCCGCCGTCTACACTGGACAAGCCTTCGCGATTGAGCACGAAACTCTCGTTCGCCGGGCCGGAGCGCCCTCCGCCCTCGCCGCGCCTGAGGTCCTGCACCTTGGGCCGGCCTTGCTCGAAGGGCAACTCATCCGCAACCGCCACGGCCTTGAAAAGCTCTTTTCTCGTGGTGAGGGACAAAAGACGGGTGGAGAGAATCTTCTTCCCCCGGATTTCGCGCACCTCGCTCTCCAGGGCCATATCGGCGCGTACCTGGTTTCGCAGGCGAATCGGGTTTTGGCCTTTGAGGATTTCATCGGCGGCGATGCCGCTCTCCAGAAACCATACCTGCAAGCGGTCCGCGTCGTAGACGTCGAATCGTCCGCTTTTGAGGAGTTGGCGTCCCAATTCCCTCGTGAGCTCTTCCATGCTGAAGGACTCTTTCGTCCGGTTGACGAAAGGCAGTATCGTCAAGCGGATTTTCGAGGCGGACATGCGCACCGTGTCCTTGACGCGCGGAGAGAGTTCCGTGCCCGGCCTGAGCCGGACCATGCGGGCGATGGAGAATTTCTCCCGCACGTCCACGACTTCGAGCTCGCCTATTTCCTCTTCCAGCGCGCCGAGGACGACACCCGTCGCCGGATGCCGGAACGGTGCGCCCGTGCGGTAGACGTTGAGCTTTACTCCCTTGACCACTTTATCCTTTCCGCCCAGGCTGAGGTAGAGGTCTCCTCCCTTCAAGGCGACCACCGAACCGCGCAGATTCGGGAAACTGCGGTGCAGCTTGTCGCTGATGAGGCCGAGCGCCTTGCGGTAATCATTCTCTTGCGCGTGCGCCGGGCCGGCGGATGCGCCGAACAGGATCATAAACGCCAGCAGGAGAACCGGCGCTTTCTTCACGACGTGGGAAATTATGAAAAACCTCATGGGTAACCTCACATAGAGATATGCTCGGAAGAGAGACTCCTGCCGCGCCATTACCGCCCCGCAACGTAGCATGGCTCTGGATAATCAATCAGTCATTATTTTATATCGAGGACCGAAAGTCCCCGGCCGCATACCCCAAACACCTACAAATATACCGCGTAAGAAGCAGAAAGCAAGTTTGCGCTCCTCCCGCCGCAGGAAAAACCGCCCTGTCCGAACGCAGGGTGCGCCTCGGCTCAAGGCCGGGTGAGCCCGAACTCCCGCTTGAGCTTCGGGTGAAGCGGCGCGCCGAGCCTGCCCGCCTCTCTCGCGTGTTTTTGCGCGCCGGCGCGGTCGCCCTCCAGATACAGGGCCAGCGCCAGATTGTGGTGGACGCCTCCGTGGCCGGGCTCGAGCCGCAGCGCCGCCCTGAACTGTCCAATCGCCAGACGCCTCAGGCCCGCCTTGAGATACAGGGTGCCCAGATTGAAGCGCGCTTCCACCAGCGTCGGTTTGAGGCCTATCGCGCGCTCGAAATGGGGCCTCGCCAGATCGCCGCGCGCAGCGCCCATATAGAGCGCCCCCAGGGCGAGGTGCCCCTCCGCATTCTCATCGTTGAGCCGCAAGGCGCGCTTCAGGGATATTTCGGCGGCCGCCGCCTCGCCGCTCTGCATCTGCGCGATGCCCAAATCCACCCAGGCGTAATCATAGACGGGATAAATCTCGACGGATTTCCTGAGCGGCGCAATCGCTTCCCGAAACTTTTTCCGGTCGATCAGGGCCTGGCCATACACCCTGAGAGCGCGCGCGCTGTTAGAAGACACCTCGGCCGTGCGCCCCCAGAAACGAAGCGCGTCGCCCCACTCGTGGTTTCGCTTTATCGTCAGCGCGCCAAAGAGCAGGCACACGCCTATGAGCAGCACGGCGCAAATCCGCCAGTCTCCTCTCGTGAGCCGCGCGCCCACCGTCGGCGCCACGGCTATCAGGAAACCGGCCGAGGGAATATAGAGCACCCGCTCCGCCATGACCGTGCCGATGGGGATCAACAAATTGCTCACGGGCAGATACGCGCCGATAAAAACGGCCAGCCCGAAAGCGACCCACGGCATATCCCCCCTCAGACGCCAGGCGGCATAGCCCCACGCCAGAAGACCCAGGGTCCCCGCCACCATCCAGAGAGCGGCTTCCGTTCCTTCCACGGGAATCTGCGCGAAGGAATAATCCATGCTCAAAGGCCACGGCCAGACCAGGAGTTTGAAATAGCGGCCCAAAACGCCGAGAGCGCCGAAAATACGCCCGCCCGCCGGCATCAGCGCCAGGACGTTGTCGAGTTTCGATGGCGGATAAGGCCGCGCCAGCATGTCCAGAGCGGCGTAGCGCATCCAGACGTATAGGATGAGCACGGCCCCGAGCGCGCAGACGGCGATGAGCGTGTGTCTGAGAGGCGGGCGTTCGGTCTCTCCCAGCACATACCGGCCCCAGAGCCACCACAAAAGGGCGCTGAACAACAGGGCGACGCCGATTTCCTTGGACAAGAGCGCAAAAAGGCAAAGCGCGCACGTGAGGCCGACCGGCGTAAGTACGCCCCGATACGAGGCGCCGCCGTCTTCGTCTTTTCCCCGGCTTGCCCCCTCTTCGCGGGGTTTCGCGGGAGGAAGCGCGACCCCCATGAGAAGGCCCAATCCCCCGAACACGCCCACGGCGGCCATCAGATCGGCGCGCGCGACGACGGCGTTCACCGCCTCGGTGTGAACCGGATGCAGGGCGAACAGCAGGGAAACGGCTCCCGCAGCACCAGGGACAAGCCCGAAGCGCAGACCCAGTAAGAACAACGCGACGCATGCCAAGGCATGAAGCAAGGCGTTGACGATTCTGTAGCCCGTAGTTTCCATGCCGCCCAGGGCGTGGTTCAGCGCAAAGGAAGCGATGGTGACGGGCCGGTAGAGGCGGTCTCTTCGCTCGTTCGTTTCGAGCACGCCCCAATAGTCGTGCCGGAACGCTTCCAGCGCGCGACCGCTCTCGCGGACGAGAGGATTCTCGCCGATGATGGCGACGTCATCATGCAAAAACGGGTTCGAAAACGTGCCCGCGAAGATGAAAAACGCGGCCGCGGCGATAGCGCAGGCCCAACCCCATTTCACGCTCGACTGCATGCGCCCTCCCGTAGCCGGGTCAATCCCTCATCCCGCTCCATGCCGATTATCGGCAAAACTACCGCCTCGACCGCCATCTCTCATGCCGGAACCATAGGGCTTTCCGCCAAGGCGACGGCAACCGCTCCGAGGAGAATGGTATGCGCATACAAAGGCTTCCGGCGGCGCGGCTCGGATAATTCCCGAGACACCCGAATCATGATAACAAAACTTACCTCCCGCCACTATAAAATGCCGAAAAAATCGTCTTTCTCGTTCAGTTTACCTTTTGACTCCCGATGAAACGACTGCTACTCTTTTATTTTGCAAGTTCGCTGGGGGTGCCTTGCAGGCTGAGAACAAACCCTTCGAACCTGAACCGGTTAGCGCCGGCGTAGGGAAGCGACAGGTCTTCCACATCCTCCGGGTTCCCTTCGCCGACATGTGAATAAGAGAGAGTCCATCGCAGGGGGAAAGCTTCATCCCCCTCCTTACGCAAGTCGATGGATTCCCATCTGCATACGACGCATCCCAGAGGAGTCGGGAGATGACACACGCAAACGGAAAAACGAACAACGAAAGCGAGGCCAAGCTCAACCTCATCCAGGCGAACGGCGCGGCGAACGGACATTCCGCGGAGGGCGACGCCTCATTCCCCGCCTCTCAAAAGGTGCATGTCGAAGGCCGCGAGAACGTCCGCGTGCCCATGCGGGAAATATCCCTTGCGGGCGGCGAGCCGCCGCTCCGGGTATACGACACGAGCGGCCCCGAGGGCGAGGATATCCACAAGGGGCTGCCCAGGCTGCGCGACGCCTGGATTCGCGCGCGCGGCGCGTATGACGAGACGGAGCCGTCCTACGTCCCGGTGCCCGGCCATTCAGACCCCGACATCCCCATGCCGCCCGCCAGAAAAGTGCTCAGAGGACGCGGCAACGTGACCCAGATGCACCACGCGAAAAAAGGCGAAATTACGCCCGAGATGGAATTCATCGCCATCCGCGAGAGCCTGAAGCCCGAATACGTGCGCGACGAGGTGGCCCGCGGCCGCGCTATCATCCCGGCCAACATCAACCACGCGGAAAGCGAGCCCATGATCATCGGGCGCAACTTCCTGGTCAAGATCAACGCGAACATCGGAAATTCGGCCGTTTCGAGCTCCATCGAGGATGAGGTCGAAAAAATGACCTGGGCCACCAAATGGGGCGCGGACACCGTGATGGATCTGTCCACCGGGAAAAACATCCATGAAACGCGCGAGTGGATCATCAGGAACTCTCCCGTTCCCATCGGTACGGTTCCGATCTACCAGGCCCTGGAAAAAGTAGACGGGGTCGCGGAAGACCTGACCTGGGAGATTTACAGTGACACGCTGATCGAACAGGCGGAGCAAGGGGTGGATTATTTCACCATCCATGCGGGCGTGCTCTTGCGCTACGTGCCGCTCACCGCCAAGCGGATAACGGGCATCGTCTCGCGGGGCGGCTCGATCATGGCGAAATGGTGTCTGGCCCATCACCAGGAGAGTTTCCTCTACACGCGCTTCGATGAGATTTGCGAGATCATGAAGGCCTATGACGTCTCCTTCTCCTTAGGTGATGGCTTGAGGCCGGGCGCGCTCGCCGATGCGAACGACGAGGCGCAATTCGCCGAACTGGAAACCCTGGGTGAATTGACGCTCAAGGCCTGGGAGCATGACTGCCAGGTGATGATAGAAGGCCCCGGCCATGTGCCCATGCACCTGATCAAGGAAAACATGGACAAACAGCTCGAAATCTGCCACGAGGCGCCTTTTTACACCTTAGGTCCACTCACGACGGACATCGCTCCTGGATATGACCACATCACCAGCGGCATCGGCGCCGCGATGATAGGCTGGTTCGGAACCGCCATGCTCTGCTACGTCACGCCCAAGGAGCATCTGGGTCTGCCCAACAAACAAGACGTCCGCGAGGGCGTCATCACCTATAAGATCGCCGCCCACGCGGCGGATCTCGCCAAAGGCCACCCCGGCGCGCAGGATCGCGACGACGCCATCTCAAAGGCGCGCTTCGATTTCCGCTGGGAGGATCAGTTCAACCTCGCGCTCGACCCTGAAACCGCGCGCGCGTATCACGATGAGACCCTGCCCGCAGACGGCGCGAAGGTCGCCCATTTCTGCTCGATGTGCGGGCCCAAGTTCTGCTCCATGAAGATTACGCAAGAGGTTCGCGAGTACGCCGCCAAACAGGGTCTGGACGAGAAGGCCGCCCTGGAAGAAGGCCTGAAGGAAAAAGCAGGCGAATTCAAGGAGGGCGGCTCGGAGATTTATGTGAAGGAGAGCTAGGCCGACCTGTAACGACCGCACCACATCAAACCCCGCCCTAAAGGGCCGACGCTCGAGCGGGGTTTTTTATTGTTCGAATAAACCATCCATATTCGAATATTTTTCGTCACCCCATATCCTCTCGCAAAACAAGCTCGTCCCAAGCGATTCCTTGCGCGCGTAATTGATGGTAAATTCTTCCCATCGATTCCAAGAACAGGAGTAGCCATGACGCTGAGAATGGGTGTGTGGGCGCCCGTGTGGGGCACGTTTCTGGGTCGGATCGAAAAACCCGAGACGGTGAAAGAGGCCTCTTTCGCGCACAATGCGCGCTATATCCAGCGCGCCGAAGAGCTGGGCTTTGCGACCACCCTGCTGCTCGACAGGAGCCTCAACAGCATCAAGGGCGTGGGCGCGCCGGTTCTCGAGGCCTGGATCACCGCGGCGGCCCTGGCACCCATCACCAAGAAAATCGAACTCATCATCGCCGCCAAGAGCGCCTACCGCCACCCCGCGCTCGTCGCCCAGATGGGAGCGAACATCGATTGCATCAGCGGGGGGCGCTTCGCCATCAACATCGTCTCGGGCTGGTGGGCGCAGGAAAACGAAATGGCGGGCATCCCCTTCCCGCCGCATGATGAGCGCTACGATCTCTCGGAAGAAGTCATGCACATCCTCAAGTGCTACTGGACGAAGGAGCGCTTCAGCTTCAAGGGAAAGTATTTCGAGATAACAGACGGCGTCACCGCACCCAAACCCATTAGAAAACCCTGGCCCACGTTTTATTTCGGGGGCGAATCGACCGCCGCGGTGAAGCTGGCCGGCAAGGCCGCAGACGTTTTCCTGTTCAACGGCCGCTCGCTCGCGGACGCGAAAGCGTTGATGTCCGCCGTGAACCACGAGGCGCAAGCCAACGAGAGAGCCATACGCCACGGGATGAGTTCGTTCATCGTCTGCCGCGACACCGACGAGGAAGCCCAGGCGGAACTCGATCGCCTTTTCTCGCTCATCACCGAACCGCCGAAGCTCACCGGAGTCGACAGGGCCGCACAGCACAGGAAAACGAGCGCGAAGGCGGGCGGCGTGGGCTCGAACGGCGGCACGGCGACGGGCCTCGTCGGCTCACCGCAAACCATCGCAGAGCGCATCATGGCGTTTCACGAGGCGGGGGTGGAATTGTTCCTGCTCCAGTTTCATCCCATGTTCGAGGAGATGGAGCGCTTCGCCTCGGAAGTCATGCCCCTTCTGCCCCTGGGCGAGAAAACACCCGAGGCGGCGAAAGCCTAGCCCACACTCACTCCAACACTACGCGCGCGCCCAACCCGAAGCCGTTTCTCAAGAACCAGCCCTGGTTCACCTCGAGCACCCAGCGCGCCTTGTGGCGGGAGGTATAGGAAGGAATCCGCGTCCCCGGTTTGTGGGGCTGTAAATGGATGATCTCCAGAATCGCTCCCTTCGAGTCGATGAAGGCGAGGGCGAGGGGAATCCGCGTGTTCTTCATCCAGAAAAACCGCCGCGCATTCCCTTTGAAAACAAAGAGCATCCCGGCGTTCTCGGCAAGCCGCGTCCTGCCCATCAGCCCCTGCGCACGGGCGCGGGCGTTGCGGGCGACCTCGACGGAAAGAGTCGCCTCGCGCCCGTCCTGGGTGATTCTCACCACTCCCCGTTCGAAGCTCGGGGCGGCGGCGGATGGGCCCGTGAGCAACGCCAAGGCGAGGATAGCGACAAAAGCGATAACACCTCTTAAAATCATGCGTTTTACGTTTAACCTCATATAAAATAGTTTCTTAACTGATCAGGCGAAGAACCCCCGGTCTTCGTTTTCATTGCAGAAAAACGTCGTGAATTTATCGAAAAACCCCGTTAATTTATCGATATTTTCGGAAATTCATTTTTGGCTGATTTTTTTTCGCGCGACGCCACCATACCCGACCCGAAACGCCGCCGCCACCGGAAAATGCGGCCCGATGCGGGTCATTCCGCCGAAGGGCGATCCCCCCTCCTCCCGCCTCTATATCTACCCCCCTGCGCTCGCGCCGGGTGTCCATTGCGACCGATGAGGAAGCGATTGCGGGTTTCCGGTTGAAGAATAAGGGCTTGTAGGGACAACCCCCTCCGTGGTTGTCCCCCGCCAGGACAGGCGCAGGGGCCTGTCCCTACAAAAGGCGCAAACCCTCCCTCCCCGATCGGAAATGACACCGGAATGACGGCTCTATTTCGCTTTCCCCGTAGGGGCCGTTCGCGAACGTCCCCTACGTGCGTCCCTCTTTCTTCGCCGCCTTCGGCTTCATCAGGAACGCGCCCAGGGCGGGTAGCAGGGCGATGGCGCCGACCATGTTGACCAGGAACATGAACGAGAGCACCGCGCCCATGTCGGCCTGGAGCTTGAGCGTCGCGAGAATCCAGGTCGCCACCCCCACCGCCAGCGTGAAGCCGGTGAGCACCACGCCCGCGCCCGTGGTGGCGAGCGTTCGCTCATAGGCCGCGGCGAAATCGAGACCCTCTCTCATATAGGCGAGCAGCCGCCCGCAGATGTATATCCCGTAGTCCACGCCGATGCCCACGCCCAGGGCCACCACCGGCAGGGTGGAAACCTTGAGGCCGATCTCCAGAAACGCCATCAGCGCGTAGGCGAGCAGGGAGACCAGGGCGAGAGGCGCGATGATGCAGACGGTCGCCGCGGCCGAGCGGAACAAGAGCAGGCAGAGCAGAATGACCGCGGCGTACACGTAGCCCAGAATCGGGAACTGCGACGCTTCTATCTCCTCGTTCGTCGCCGCCATCACCCCGACGTTTCCCGCGGCGAGGTGAAAGGCGACCCGCTCGTCGCGCTCGTTTGCGCCGAACGCCTTCACGGCGGAGACGACCCGGCGGATGGTCTGCGCCTTGTGGTCGGCGGTGTAGATGAGGACCGGCATCGCAGAACAATCGCCGTTCAAGAGCCCTGTGCTCGTCGGCACGAGAGAGACTGATTCGGCGAGCGCGTGGCGATTGCGCGAGAGCGTGCGCCACTTGAGGCTCCCCTCGTTCCAGCCGGCGTTGAGCTTGCGGACGATCCCGGCGAGCGCGACCACCGAGCGCACCCCCTCCACGTTGCGCATCCGCCACTCGAACTCATCGATGAGGCGCATCACCCCGTAATCGACGCACCCTTGCGGGATGGTTTCCACGACCACCGTCAACACGTCGACGCCGATGTTGAAGCGCTCCACGATGGCGGCGGTATCGAGGTTGTAGGCGGAGTTCGCGCGCAACTCCGGCACGCCCTGATGCTGATCGCCCACGCGAACCTCGGGCGCGTAACGCGCGCCGAGAGCCAGCAGGACGGCGGCGACGGCTATTGTCACCACCGCGGGACGCGGCCTGGCCGCCCGCGCGGCGCGCGACCACAAAGCATCCAGGAACGTGGATGACGCCGCACGTTCCCCTTCCCCTTCTGCTTTGAGATAGGAAAGCGCCACGGGCAGAAGTCCCAAATTCGTGAGGATAATCGCGGCCACCCCCAGGCTGGCGGTGACGGCGATCTCCTGTATGACGCGCACGGGGATGAGCGCGATGGCCACGAACCCGATGGCGTCTGACGCAAGCGCCACCGCTCCGGGCAGCAGGAGGCGGCGAAAGCTCGCCCGCGCAGCGGGAACACCGCCGCCTCCTTCGGCCTGCACCGCGTTCACCATCTGCACCCCGTGGCTCACCCCGATGGCGAAGACCAGAAACGGCACCAGGATGGACATGGGGTCGACGCCGAAGCCGAGACCCGTGAGCGCGCCGAGCTGCCAGACGACCGCGACCAGGGAGCACGCCAGCGGCATGGCCGTGAGACGGACCGAGCGGGTATAGGCGTATACGAAAAGAGCGGTGATCACGACGGCGAGGCCGAAGAAGAGCAACACCTGGGCCGCGCCCTCGGCTATCTCGCCCACCACCTTGGCGAATCCGATGATGTGGACTTTCGCGACTCCGCTCGCTTCGGCTTCGCGGCGGATGACCTCGAGCGCGCGCGCGACTTCCAGGTAATCGAGCCGCGCGCCGGTGTTGGGGTGAAATTCCTGAAGCCTCGCACTGATGAGCGCGCCGGAAAAATCGTTCGCCACCAGCCGGCCCACGATGCCCGCCTTGATGATGTTCTCGCGCACCCGCGCAAAACCGGCCCTGGTCGGCTTGAAATCCGCGGGCAGCACGTTGCCGGCGACGATGCCGTCTTCGACCACTTCGTTGAAGCGCACGTTCGGCGTCACCACCGAATAGACCTGGGTGCGATCCACGCCCGGCACGAAGAACACGGCGTCGTTCACCTTCTGAAGCAGGGCGAAGAACGCAGGGGTGAAGATGTCGCCCTTGCGCGCCACCAGCGCCACCGCCACGCGGTCAGCACCTCCGAACGCGGCGCGATGCTTTAAGAAGGTGCGCATGTAGGGGTGTTCGAGCGGCACCAGCTTGGTGAAGCCCGCATCCACGCGCAGACCCGTCGCAATCCAGGCCATCACAAGCGTGATCAGGATGAACGCCGCGAGAACCCACATACGGCGCGAGAACAGCGCGCGTTCAAGCCAGGTAGTAACCGAGGATGATTTGGGAGAAGAGGAGGCGCGCGGCATGGGTGATGCTCTATTCGTCCCGAGGCAGGCGCCTGGTCCCGAACTCTCCCAGCAGGAGCAATTCGCCGCCTGGGAGCGCGAGCGCTTTGGAGATTCCCCGGCGCGAGGCCAGGGGCTTGAAGGCGGCATCGGCCGAAACGCTGCGCCCGTCGTCGCGACTCACGAGCAGGGTGCCTTCGAGACCGGTGACGAGCACGAGACCAGGCTTCAGCCGGACCGCTCCGGTCAGGGTCGCCTTCGTCCCTGTGCGCACCTGCGTCCAGCTCTCGCCCCCGTTTTCCGAGCGATACATGCTGCCCCGAAGCCCCAGCAGCAACAATATGTCCGCATCGAGAGCGAGCGCGCCGAACCACGAGCCGGCGTAGGGCGAGGACAGCTTGCGCCAGGTGGCGCCCCCATCGTCGCTGCGGTATATCACGCCCGATTCCCCGGCGATGAACAACCGCCCGGGACCTGCGGGGATCAGGGCGTTCAGATGAAAATCATCCTTGACGATGGTTCGCGGCTTCCAGGTGCGGCCGCCGTCCCCCGTGGCGAGGAAATAGCCATACGCCCCCACCGCGAAGCCTGTGCGCGCATCACGAAACCACACGTCGAGCAGGGGGCGTTCTTCTTTCGGCGCGTAGTGGACCACCCGCCAGGTCATGCCGCCGTCCTCGGTGCGCAGGATGACGGCGTCGTGCCCGACCGCCCAGCCGATGCGCGCATCGTGCATATGCACCGCGGTCAGCAGGGCGCGGACGGGTACGCGGGCCTGTTTCCAGGTAGCGCCCCCATCGGCGGAGACCAGCACGTGGCCGCGCTCGCCGACCACCACCAGGTGCGAACCGGCGGACGCTCCATCGAGCAGCAGGGATTTGGGCGCAAGCCGCGCGTGAATGGCCGGTTGGGCGTTCGCCGCCCCGAGGGGGAGCAGACAGGCGAGGAGACAGGGCAGCAGTCGCAGACGCAATCTTCTAAAAACGCCTGTGGCCGCCGGGGTCATCTCCTGCCCATGCGGCGCAGCGCCGAGGGCGTGAAACCCTTCGAAGAGTAGTTCGTGCCGAAGACGTTCATGGAATACTCGTTGTTGAGACCCAGGGCGAGGTAGCGCCCCGCTTGTATATCGGTGTGCACCTCGAGGGTAAAGTTCATCAAGGGATTTTCGTAGTAGTTGATGACGTGTCCTTCCGACACGCGCCAGAGCTGATCCCGGTTGTCGTAGATGTCCGCGAGCAGGATGATCCAGGAATCCTCATCCACGTAGAACCGCCGTTTCTTGTAGAGGTGGCGCGCTCCTTTCTTGAGCGTCGCCTCGACCACCCAGACCCGGTGCAGCTCGTAGCGCAGGTACTTCGGGTTGACGTGCAGGGGTTTAAGAATGTCGGCGAAGGTTATCTTGTCGCTGTGCAGCTTGTAGCTGTTGTAGGGCACGTACATCTCGCGCTTGCCGAGGAGTTTCCAGTCGTAGCGGTCCATGGCCCCGTTGTACATGTCGAACTGATCGCTCGTCCGCAGCCCGTCCGAGGCGGTGCCCGGGTTGTCGTAGGCGACGTTCGGCGCGCGCCGCACCCGGCGCTGGCCGGGATTGTAGACCCAGACGTGGCGCGGCTCGGCGACCTGGTTGAGCGTCTCGTAGGCCAGCAGAATCCTGCCCGCGAGCCGCGCGGGCGAGGCCACCTTCTGCCGGAAGAGAATCGCCTTGTTCTTGAGTTTTGCTTCCGTCATGCCCGGCAGGGAATAGCGCACGAGGTAGGCGTCCTCGAGCCGGACGAGCGTGTAATCGCCGCCCCGGGTGACGGCGGCCTGGCCGATGACGCGCGAGACGGCCTCGCCCCGGTAGCGCAACACGTGATTCCAGATCACCTGCACTCCATTTTTGGGAATCGGGAACGGAACCCCTATCACCGCGCCCGTCACGCCGTTGCCCCCCGCCGCGAGTTTCGCGGTGGCGGCGACGCGCCGGGTGGCGTCGTAGATGCGCTTCGGGAACGCGGCGCTGCGGCGGGTCGGATAGACCGGAAGCCTGAGCGTCGGGTAAATCTCCAGCATCTTCTGGAGCCCGGCCGAGAGCTTCTTCCGATGCTCGTCGAGGTTGGCGCGGGTGATGGTGAAAAGAGGCTTGTCACCCGGATAGGGGTCGGGGTGGTGATCGCCGACCTTGTAGCCGGCCGGCGGGGTCGTGATGCCGCCCTTCCACTCCGGGATGGCGCCCGAGGCGTTGCCCGCCCGCTCCGCCCCGAGAGGCGTCATATCCTTGCCGAGCCGGGCGATTTCCTCCAAAGAAATCGCGGCGGAGGCGCTAGTCGCAATGCAAGTCCAGAGAAGAGTGACGCTGATTCTCAAGATGATCGTTTTCATGGCGGTTACCCCATATTCATCGCTGTTGGTTAGAACAGGTATTTAACGTTGGCGGAGACGAAGTCGCGGTCGTTCGCCTGGTTGTGCCGTCCGGCGCCGCCGAACATGGTGAAGCTCACGTCGAAATGCCAGCGGTTGAGATAGCTCGCGCCCAGCCCGAGCGTCAGCGCGACGCGATCCTCCACGAACGGCCCGCCGGGGCCGGGGCTGGTGCCCTTGACGTCATGCTGGAACTGTACGCGCGGCGAGAGGTTCACCGCGCCGATGGCGTTGAGATACGACAGACGCGCCGCTATCCGGTAGCCGTAGGAGGTGGCGCTCCCGAATCGATCCAGAGGCTCCGCCGGGAGGCCGGCGTGCCCCGCCAGCGAATGAAAGGGATTGCCGCTTGTGTTCGTGCCCGGTCCGTTCAGGCGGAGTTCGCTCTTGTCCGGCATGTCGTGCACGTACATGAGAGCCGCTTCCGTGACGAACGCCAGGCTGTTCGCCCCCAGGGTGGGGCCGAAAACCTTGGTGGCCGTTGCCTGTATCTGGCTCACGTCGCGCTCGATGTAGCCTCGGACGTACTCTTCGGGGCCGAACGTGCCGACCTGGTTCCGGCAATAAAAGCTGAAACTATTCGCGCAAGGCGTGCCGCTCCCCGGGTCGAGGGTGAGCGGCGTCAGGGCCGCGAAGAGTATTTCGACGTCGTCGATCTGCAAGGGCGCGTCGATGCGGCGGGAGTATTCGCCTTGCAGCGCCCATCCCGACGCCCCGATTTGCGTGTTGAAGCTCACGCCCAGGAGCTTTATGTCCTCGGGGTATTCGGTGAAGTAGCCCACCGTCTTCGCGTAGCGATCGATGGCGAGGAGACCGGCTATCCGGGCGGCCTGGTCTCCGGCCGCCTGTGTAGTCGCGGAAGTAGCCGCGCCGACCGCGCCCGCCGCCTGGAGGCCGGCTAAAACCCCCTGCGTCGTGCCGGTGCGCCCGCTCAGGACGGGCAGGCGGCTATGGTAGTTCACGAAATAGAAACCGAATTCGGTGTTGTTTAGACCCTCGGCGAGGTAGCGCAGCGCAATCCCCCACTGGCCCGAGTTTTCCGGTTCACCGTCCTTTCTGCGGTATACGCTCAGGAAATCGGGGTCGAAGCCCACTTGTGGTGTCTGGCCCTGGAGGTCGGAGTTGATCACCTGGGTGAGGCCGGCGCCAAACGCCTCGAAACTGAAGCCGGTGTCCGGGATGTCGCCCCAGCCGAACACGACCTTCCTCGCGCCCGCGCCGGCGAAGTCGCTCGTCGAAAAGTAGCTGCCCGGCGGGTCGATCTCGGTCTTCTCCCACTTCACCTGGTAGAAACCCTCGACGGAGAGGTTGTCGTTCAGCGAAGCCGAGGCGGAGACCATCGGTACCGGCACGAGCCCGTCGCGCAGTTCCGCGCCCGGCGTTCGGAGCTTGTTGATGTCGAAGGGGTTGATGACGTTGATGCTGTTCTGGATGAACGTGCTCTCGCCCCAGCTGATGACGTGATTGCCGAGCCGAAGGTCCATCGCCACGCCGCCCAGGTCGAACGAGCCGGTGAGGTAGAGATCGAGCACGTCGAAGTCTTTCCCGACCTGATCCTTCGCCATGGGTGAGAGGGGGCGGTCTCTCTCGCCTCTTTCGTTCTCGAAGTCGAAAAAACCATTCACGCGGACGAAGGCGCCGAAGTTGCGGTAGTTGAGGTCGAGCTCGCCGGTGAACTTCGACGCATTGCTCACGAGGCCGCGATCGTAGTTGAGGTTACCGTCATCGGCGTTGACCGAGCTCGCTGCGCCGCCGTTTCGCCTGCCGATCAGGCGTTTGTCACGATCTCCGACGCGGGAGGTGATTCCGTGGGAAAGCGTGATGTCGAGACTGCCCTCGAGTTCGCCTTGCCTGAAATCTTCCGCCGCCGCAGGCGGGGCGAACAAGGCGAAACCCAGGGCCAGCGCGCAGGTGAGAAAGCGGAGCGGGCGAGGGATAGATTCGAAAATCGGGCCCCTGTGAAGAGGCGGTTCGTTGGCCGCCCGGTATTGGTGCGATGGACGAAGTGGTCGATTGAGTGGGCTGGACTGCATGCCGAGTGAGCCTCCCCCTCTTAAGATCAAGGTTGGCTATTTCCTGGATGTATTCTTTTTCATTGTTTCGTGATTGTGCGCCTTTACAAGATATATTCAACATCCTGCGATTAGTCAAGAAACAACGAGTGGACGGGGCGGAACGGAAAATGGCGTTTTCAGTGACAGCGAGACGAATACAGAGGCATCGCCCCACTCGCTCCGCCGGCGCGAGAGGTGTAAGACTTGTTCTTATAATGACGCTTGCCGAAGGTGCCTTGTTACCGGACGCGCGTTCCGTCGGATTCGAAGAGATAGACGCGGGAGGAGTCGAACGTGACGTTCAGCCGCTCGCCCGCCTTGAAGCGATCGCTCGCCTCGACGATGGCGATGGTCGGACGCTCGGCGCCGTGCTCGAAATAGAGCAGCGTGTCCTTCCCGAGCGGCTCGACGAGTTGAACGTCGCACGAGAAGGCGGCGCTCTCGCTCCCCACCACCATGTGCTCGGGCCGGACGCCCAGGGTGTAGTCCCCCGAGGATACGCCCGCGTAGGCCTCGGGGAGCGTGTAATCGATGCCGAAACCGGCGAAGGCGGGAGCGCCGTTGGAATTCTCCACTTTCCCCGCGATGAGGTTCATGGACGGGCTGCCGAAGAAATCGGCCACGAAATAGCTGACCGGGTCGTTGTAGATTTCAAGCGGGGTACCCACCTGCTCGATGACGCCCAGGCGCATCACCACGATGCGGTCGGCGAGCGTCATGGCCTCTTCCTGATCGTGGGTGACGTAGACGAAGGTTTTCTTGAGTTCCTCGTGGAGCCGGTCGATCTCGGCGCGCATCTCGCGGCGGAGCTTGGCGTCCAGGCTCGAAAGCGGCTCATCCAGCAGGAAGGCGGCGGGGTCGGTGATGAGGGTGCGCGCCAGCGCCGCGCGCTGGGCCTCGCCGCCCGAGCATTGGCCGGGCAGCTTGTTGAGCAGGTGGCCGATCCGCACGAGGTCGGCCACTTCGCGCACGCGCTTTTTGCGCGTTTCCACGGGCACCTTCTTCATGCGCGGACCGAACTCGATGTTCTCGGCCACCGTCTTGTGCGGGAACAGGGCGTGCGTCTGGAAGACCATGCCGACGCCCCTATCGCCGGGGTCGATGTCGTTGACGACCCGCCCGTCGATGACGATCTCGCCCGCGGTGGGTTCCTCGAAACCCGCGACCATGCGCAGCGTGGTCGTCTTCCCGCAGCCCGATGGGCCGACGATGACGACGAACTCGCCTTCCTCGATGGTGAAGTCGAGGTTCTTCACGGCCTCGATGTTCTTGCCGAATACCTTGCGTAAACCCTTGAGTTCGATTCTCGCCATTGTCTTCTTACCTCTTCACCATTCCGAAAGTGAAACCTCGCACCAGGTGTTTTCGAATGAAAATGCCGATGATCATGAGCGGCAGGGTGATCCCCACCGCCAGAGCGGCCTGATGGCCGTAGACGCGGCCCTCGTCGGAGCCTTCGTATTTCGCCAACTGGACGGGCAGCGTCACCACGTCCACCTTGGAGAGCATGAGAGAGAGCAGATATTCGCTCCACGTCAGGATGAGGATGAACAGGAACGTCGCCACTAACCCTGAGCGAATGAGCGGGAATATGACTTCGCGGATCGCCTGCCATTTGCTCGCGCCCAGAATCTCCGCGGCCTGTTCGAGCTCGACGGGAACCTCGTCCACGAAGCTCTTCGTCATCCAGACGGAATAGGGCAGCGTGGTGATGAAATAGACGATCACCAGCCCCGTCGCGGTGTCCATCAAATGGAGCGCCGAGTAGTAGAGGGTGAGAGGCGCCGCCACCACAATGGGCGGGATCATCCGCAGCACAAGGAGCTGGAACATTCGTATCTCGGATAGTATCCGGTAGCGCGAGACGCCGTAGGCCAGGATCGCGCCGAAGGCGACCGAAAGCGCGGTGGCGGTAATCGCGATATAGAGGCTGTTCCAGAGCGCCTGCCAGGGCTTGTTCGCCGAAGCCGACTCGTAGCGGGCGGTCTGCGTTTTCACATCCGCAGCCGAGCGGGGACTCTCGGGCCTGCCCCACACCGCCTGGTAGTTGGCCCATGAGGCCTCCTGCGACCAGTAGACCGGCGGCCAGGCGTGCCACTCCCAATCTGGCTTGAACGAAGTGGAGACGATCCAGAAAACCGGGAACGCCACGATCAGCGACCAGAACAGAAGCATGACGTAGCGGAATATGTTGAACAGGCGTCCCTTCATGACTCGGTTCATGCTTAAGCCTCCGTGCGCGGCGCTTCATACAGGGTGTCGAGCGCCTGTTTCTCGCGGCGCAGCACGTAGATCGCCATGAGAACGATGAATATCATGATGACCATGACGATATAGGACATCGCCGCACCCTTCGATATGTCGAACGACACCCAGGTCGTGAAATAGAGATAGATGGGTATGGTCTCGGTAGCGGTGCCCGGCCCTCCCTGGATGAGGCCCCACGTCTTCGGGAATTCCGCCATGGCCTCGAGGAAGCGCAAGATGAGCGCCAGGAATATGACGGGCCGCAGGAGCGGAAGCTGAATCTCGCGGAAAATCTGCAAGCGGTTCGCTCCGAGGATGCGCGCGGCCTCCACGGGCTCGGCCGGCAGCGAGGAGAGGCCCGCCAGCATGATGATGAAAACGAAGGGAGTCCAGTTCCATATTTCCAGAAGAATGATGGTGAAGATGGCGAAATTCGGGTTGGCCAGCCAAGTGAACTTCGAGAGGTCTCCCGGCAGGAAATAGCTCAAGAACCCGTTGATGGGTCCTTTTTCATATAAAAGCATGTCGGCGGTGTAGGCGATGACCACGGGCACCGTCAGCATGGGGATGATGAAGAGAATATAAAAAAACGCCTGCCCCCTGAAGGGTTTGTACATCAACAGCGCCAGAATGAAGCCGCATATGAAACAGCCCAGCGTCGAGAGGCTCGCGAACATGAGCGAGCGCCCCATGGCCCTCCAGAAACGCCCTTCGGTCAACACTTCCTGAAACAACTCCAGCCCCACGAACTCCGCGTCGAACCAGGTGGAGAGATAGACCGTCCAGGAATGAAGCGAAAAATATATCTGCAAAAGAAAAACGGGCATCAGGAACGCGAACAGGAGAATCAGCGGGGAGAGCGCGCTCCATTTGAATATGCGCACGCCGCGGGCGCGGGTGGAGCGTCTGCCTTTGGGCTGCGCATCTATGGCCGTCGCCATTCGTGAGACTCCTACCAATATCGAGTAGATCGGGGCATGAACCAGGATCCATCCGGAAGCGAGTATCGTATCGGCGACCGGGGCCGGCAACTGTCCGCCGGCCCCGGTCATCGAAACATGAAATCCCTCCCCGGAGCACGCGCCCCGGGGAGAGGAGTTTTCGTCCTACATAGGCTTGTCCATCTTCGGCATCATCGCCTTGTAGAAGGGAATCTCCTTCCTGAGCTTGCGCTTGCCGACCTTGCGAACGATCTTGGTCCACTCTTTCTGGATGTCGCCCATGACCTTCTTGGCGCCCTTCTTGCGGCCCGCGTAGGCCTCGGAGAGGTTGCGGTCCACGACTTCCTTGAACTCCTGGTAGCCGGTCACGTACGGCGGCGGCGCGGTTACGAGGAGGTTCTCCTCCACAGCCTTGATTCCCGGCTTGGTGTAAACCTTCGTCACCTGCGGGTCGGTCATGTGCTTGGGATGCCAGGGGTCGTGGAAGGTGAAAATCGGATGACCGACCACCTCGGCGCTGTTCTTGTAGGTGCTCATGTACATGGCCCACGCGACGGCCTGCTTCTTGCGCGGGCTGTGCCGGTTGACCACCATGCCCATCACCGGAGCGGAGAACGCGCGGTGGATGAGCTTGCCGGAGAACTTCGAGCCCGGCACCAGGCCGTAATGCCACATGCCCCTCGTTTTCGTGCCCGCGGTCGGGCTTTCGATGGCCGCGATAATCCCGTCCCAGTACTGGCAGGAGAAAATCTTGCCGTTGCGGACCCGGGGGATCATCTGCGGCGAACCCCAGGCGCCCGCCTCGGGGTGGGAGACCTGCTTGCGCGCCAGCCAGGTGTCGAAGGCGTATTCGGCCGCAGGCGTGTTCAGCGTGGGGTTGGCGTCGTCGTCGAACGGGAAGCCGCCCGCGCTGTAGAGATACATCCAGTACCAGAAGCTGCTGTTCGCCTTGTCACGCAGGCCGCCGAAGCCGTAGAGTTCCTTGTCGGGCCTGTGGAAGAACTTCATCATCTCGAGTTCGTCTTCCCAGGTGACCGGCCACTTGAGTTCCTTGCCGTGCTTGTCGGCGAAGGCCTTGCGCTCGTCGGGATTGTCGAAGTAATCCTTGCGGATGAACTGCGGGCAGACGTTGCCGTCCGTGGGCATGGCGTAGGTCTTGCCCTGATACTTCATGAAGCTCTCGAAGTTGCCCACCATCTTGAGGTCGAAGCCCGCGTCTTTCATGTAGCCGTCGAGAGGCTCGATCATTCCCGCGGCCGCGAGGGAGGGAATCATCATGGACTCGACGTGAAAGATGTCGAACTTGCCCGAGCGCGTGATGGCCTCGGCCATGGCCCGCTGGGGAATCTGCAGGTTGGGAACGTCGCTGATCTTGTCCATGGAGATGCCGGTGGCTTTGTTGAACTCGCGATTGAGGTCGGGGTAGTTGCGCCAGTACAGGCCCCACATCATTCCGTTCAGCTTGGCGCCGCCCAGCTTCTTCGCCGCTTTGATGACGGCGTCCTCCTCGGGCCCGGCATAGGCTTTGCCGGCGCCGCCGAGAACGGCGGGACCCGCCACGGCGGTGGCCAGACCGGCCTTCAGGAGGCTTCTTCTTTTGATCTGTTTCTCGCTCATCTGGGTGTTCCTCCTTCACTTGGGTGTGGACCGAGAGAGCGAAAGAAATCCGCCTCGTGCGTCCATCTTGCGATGAAACGCCGACCGGCGGATGGATAAACCCGCCTCTCGGCCCGTATATGCAACTCATAATGCCTAGGTAATAGGTCATTGTATGGAAGCGGTTATTTTTGTCAACAGGCGCAACGAGGCGATCTTCCGAGATTTACGAGCCGCCAACGGAAAGCCATCCAAAAGGCGGCAGCGAGGGGAAACAGATAAAAAAAACGCCCTCCCCGGTGCGCGGCGGCGCACCGGAGAGGGCGGTCGAAACCCGTTTTCTAGTTCCCGCTCGCCTCCGCCGCCTCGAGTTCCGCCATCTTCTGCAGGGCCACCTTGTCCCTCAACAGAAACACCGGACAGGGCGCGCGCCGGAGCACCTGCTCGGAGACACTGCCGATCAAAAAGCGGCTCACCATGTTGTGGCCGTGCGTGCCCATGACGAGAAGGTCGAAATTCCCCGTCTCGGCGAATTGCACGATCTCCTTCATCGGCTCGCCGAAAACGACCAGGGTCTCGATGGGCACGCTCGATTCGACCTGTTTCACCATGACGTCCAGATTGCTCTGCAGCTCGACGCGCGAATCCTCGAGCAGACGGCTCGGGGAGATGGTGCCGACGAGTTCCGCGCCGTAGCCGCCGTATTTGGCCCCGTAGTCGGGGTTTCTGGCGACGTGCATGGCCATGACTTCCGCGTTGCGATTCTCCCCGATCTCCGCCGCGACTTTCAGGACGCCCCTGCTGAGATCGGAGAAATCTACGGCAGCCAGTATTTTCTTGGGATCGTATATTCGCATGGCGCTTCCCTCCCCGTATGAAGAAATGCGATGTGTCCGTCTGCATCCCCAATAAAAAGCGGAGTCTCCGGAGGCCTCGCTTTCAAGGATCGTTCTCGATTTTTCCGCCTGCGCGTCACGCGCCGAGCGGGTGGCCGCCAAAATACCTTGCGCCGACTATCCTTTGCCGTCCCCCGAGAGGCCGGCGCTTTGCTTCAGGGGACTAGACTCCATCACGCCATCAACCCCCTATTGTCTGCTTCAAATATAGGCTCTCGCGCGCCATCTTTCAACAAAATTCCGCACCCAAGCGGGCCTCTCCCGCCTCAATCGATCTCCACCACCACGTTTCCGACGTTGGCGAAATTCTCCATCATCTCGTGGGCGGCGGCGGTGTCTTCCAGGGAAAAACGCGCGCCGATGTGGTGGGTGAGCGCCCCCGCCTCGCACGCGGCGTTGATGTCGCTGCAGGCCTGGGAGATGGCGAAATCCGGCATCGCGTAGACGAACACCATGCGGATGGCCGTGTTGCTTCCCATCATCTGATACCAGGGCAGCACCGGCTCGGGCGCGCGCGTGGAGCCGTAGGCCGCGACGGTTCCGTTTCCCTTGAGCACCTTGCGGGTGATGTCCAGATTCTCACCGAAATCCACCTCGCAGATCCTGTCCACCCCCTCACCGCCGGTTATCTCCATGATGCGCGCAGCGGCGTCTCCTTCCCGGTAGTTCACGACGTGGTCCGCACCCGCATCGCGCGCGATCCGCGCTTTCTCCTCGTTGCTCACGGTGGCGATGACCTCGGCTCCCCCCCACTTGGCGAGCTGCACGCCGTAGCGCCCCACCGCGCCCGCCCCGCCGGTGACGAGCGCCGTTTGCCCCGCTATCGGCCCGTCGATAAAAAGCGCCCTGTGGGCGGTCATGGCCGGTATCGCCAGGCACGCCCCCTGGGCGAAATCCACCGAATCCACCAGCCGAACCGCCTGCCGCTCGGGCAGGACGATGAACTCGGCCGCCGTGCCGTAAGCCCTCTCCCACTGGCCGTTGAACACCCAGACGCGCTCGCCCACGCGGGCCGCATCTACGCCCTCGCCCACGCTTTCGACCACTCCCGCGCCGTCTGAATGGGGGATGATTCTCGCCCAGCGCATCTCGCCGCGGGAGCCGAGGCGGGCCTTGTAGTCCGAAGGATTCGCGCCCGAGGCGTGGAGCCTCACGCGCACCTCGCCCGCCCCTGGTTCGGGGGTCTCCAGCTCACCGAACTTCAGCACCTCTTTCGCAGGGCCATACGCTTCATACCAGACGGCTCGCATGTTCTCTCCTTAATATGGTCCCAACCATCGGGAATGAATTTTCATCTTCCGCTTTCATTTTTTCGTAGGGGTCGCATACATGCGTCCCGGGTTCAGGGTCCGGCCAACGGGTAGGGACGCATATATGCGTCCCCTACGAAACCCCTCGCGCATTTCTCCGTGGCGGCGCAGCGTTTTCATTTCGCGTGAACCGAACCCTGCCGCTGAACCGGAACGCTCCCATCGTCTCTAAAAACGCCGCCATAATGTAGGAAACCTCAAGCTGCGGCCCGTTCGCGCTCTATCAGTTCCTTACTAAGAGGGATGAGGTCGCGCGCGGCGCGGTGGCATTCCTCCACGTGGGGATAGCCAGAGAGGATGAACTCATCGATACCCAGCCGCCAGTAGCCGAGAAGTTCTTCCGCGATTTGCTCTGGGGTTCCCACGAGAGCGGAGCCGCAGTTCACCCGCACCTGGGAGATGCCGTTCCAAAGGTGCGGCCCGACCTTAAACGCATCGAACGCGCGCGCCTGGGCGGCGGCGCCCACCATGCTCGTGCCGGCCACCAGGGCGCCGCGCTGCGCCTTCACGGAATCCTCCGCCCGGCTGAGCAACTCGTGCGTCTCCTCCCAGGCTTCGGCCTCGGTGTCGCGCATCACCAAGTGGGAGCGCACCCCGAAGACGGGCGTTCTCCCCGCCTCTGCGAAAGAAGCCCGCGCACGCTCCAGATGCTTTCTGGTCTCCTCCACTGGCCCTATCCAGCCCAGATAAACATCCGACTGTGTTCCCGCGAGCTTAAGCGCCGCCGGTGACGCTCCGCCGAGATAGAACTTGGGCGTCTCTCCCGCCGGGCCGGGCGAGCAGTGCACGTCGTTTAATGTGACGAATTTTCCTTCAAAACTCACTGGTTCTGGCTTCTCCCAGAGCCTGCGAATGGCGGCGATGAACTCCTCCGCCCGCTCATAGCGCGTGTCGTGGTCGATTCTCTCGCCCATTTTTTCGAACTCGCCCTTGATGCCGCCGGGCACGACGTTCAAATCCACGCGCCCGCCCGTAATCTGGCTGAGCGTGGCCGCCATCTGCGCGAAAAGGCCGGGGTTCACGAAGCCGGGGCGCACGGCGATCAGGAAGCGGATTTTTCGGCTGCGCGCCGCCAGGGCCGTCACCATCGTCCAGGTCTCCGCCAGCGGCGCTCCCTGGTCGAAAAGCCCGTTGGCGAAGCGCGTGGGAATGAGCATGGAGTAGAAGTCGTTATCCTCCGCCGCCTGGACAACTTGGCTCAAGTATTCATACGTGGGCGGGCGTTCGGCCCGCGTCGTGCCGATGTGCACGCCGTCGCCATCGATCGGAATAAACCAGTCGAAGCGAGGCTCGGGGCGTTCGTGATTCGTCATCATACGAAAACTCCCATCCGGGTTCAGTATCAAATTTCGGCGATTCTAGTACAGATGCGAGCGGGTGGGAAAGTGGGGATGCTACGGGGTAGTGGGTTTATACGTTTTTGACTTCTAGGTCTAAAAACGCTAGTTTTGTCTTAGAGGACCCGTACTCTTGTATCCTACCAGAGACGGGACAGGGCAATGCGAAAAATCATCGGTCATCTAAAAGAACACGCCGGGTTATGGACTTTCGGGATATTCATCGTCGCGGCGGCGGGCGGAATTTACCAGTTTACGGAAACCCTGGTCAGCGCCCAGATCACTCCCGTCAAGGTTCGAGTCGACACGGAAGTCAAAAGGCTCGATGCGGCGGATAAAAATACGTACGACTCCATCGCCGGCCTCGAAGAGCGGATGAACGAGCGTTTCGATGAATTGAAGAGGGGCATGGGTGAACTGAAGGAGGATGTAAAGCTCAACAGGGACAAAATAAGTCTTCTCGATGAAAAACTCGACAAGAAAATAAGCTTGTTGGATCAAAAAATTAACCGTTTAGATGAGAAACTCGACAGGAAAATAACTCTTCTGGATCAGAAACTCGACAAGAAATTCGACCTCATCCTGCTGAGGCTCCCGCCACTCAAAAAATAGTCTTTCCGGTTCTGGTCGATTGGCGTATGGAGTTCCATCCGCTTTCGCTCGGATATCGGCAAGAAGCCCCTCACGCGAGGGTTATCGGCAGGCAAAACCGCCCGCCACCATCATTTATCTGCCAATCGGAATGGGCCAGCCGGAAATCCCTCACGCGAGGGTTTCGCTCAAGGCCGCCAGTTCATCGAGCGCATCTTTGGCGAAACGCTCCTGAAAGGCGGCCTCGGCTCCCGGCCCTATGTAGACGGCGCAGAGCGCTCCCTTCTCACAAATCATGATCGTGGTGAGAGGCCGCAGGACGATGCTTCCTATGGTTTCATGCACGTCGGGCCGGTTTATCCAGCCCCTAAAGGAGGCTTCACGGTCCGCCGCCAACGTGAGTTCTGAATCCCAGAGCGGATCGCCCGATGTGACATTTTGAAGCCTCGGGCTTTCGCCTTCATTCTCCAGAAAAACGCGCTCGGGGGGCTTGAGGCTCTCTTCTTTCTTGTGGATTCTGAACGAATGAGAAGCCGGGCAGGCAACCCCGATCCGCATCGTGGCGGGACTGCCTCGACCATGCGCGCGATACTCGAACCACACGCTCTTGCCCGAATATCGGCCCCTTAAGCGCCCGCCTTCGAGGTTGGCCGTGCCTGCATCCAGAATTTCGACCAGCGGCTTCATGCGCCGGGTCAGCCAGACGTCGTGAAAGAAAACGTAATAGACGACCGCCCCGAGAACCACCGCCAGAGCGAGGAGGCCCGGCCCGTCCAAATGCAAGTCCCAAAGCGAAAAACCCATCGGCTAAAAACCTTTCGGTGATCGACCTCACAAGTTCAGAAACCATCCTTGCGAAACAAACACCCCCAGTCCGCCTGGATTCCGGCATTCGCCGGAATGACGGTGAGGAACCTCTCACTAAGGTGTCATAGGCTGGCAACGCCGCTCAATATCATCACGGTGAGCAAGCTCCACACCGCTTCCAGCTATTACCCCGTAGTTGCTCCACGTGCTCAATGAGGGACTCGAGATTTCTACTCACACGTTTTTCATAGACGGTTCTGCGGCCCTCATCTTTTGGTCGGTGAAGATGACGGCATGAAGCGCGATGGATGACATTCATGTAACCATAGCCATCACTTCCTCCAAAAAAATTAAATACAAATCCATCAGTGTTATCCGAAAGCCACGCGGCATAACCTTCCTCATCACAATGAAATTTCACTATGACCTCAATTCCAGCTTGGCCCAGACGATTAGCCGTCATCTGGGAACGATTTATTCTGTTGAGACGCTTGGTTTCCTTGGCAGTCAAGAGAACAAGTCGGTAATGTTGCTTGACGTAATCGATGAACTCCTGATCGCTTACACCGTCTCTGAGTTTGTCAATTGCGCTACGCGTAAAATCCCTGAGCGGCGAGACATGCTCGATCATAACTTTCTCGCCTCGCTCGTGAGCTTCGAGTGCTGCAAACGAGAATTCCGCGCCGGGATAATTGCGAAGATTGTTGATGTGAGTAAGTCCAGGATAATTGATGCGCAGTCCGAGGATATCCAAAATGCGCTCGGCGCTATGAATCGCTCCGCCATTGTCGGTAAACCCGGAATCAATCATTTCGTTTCGCAGCGATGCTGCCTTGTGAAACATCGGGATCAGGTTCTCAGGGAAATACTTCATAATTGCCTGCCTTGTGACAAGTTTGCAGAATGGCGCGCCTCATCGGGAGATAGCCCCATCAACCATCCGCATATGAATCTATGAAACCCCCTACTCCTCCCGCCAGGCGGGGCGGCTGCCGGGGAACATGTCCGAATCGTGAAAAATCTCGATGCGGTTGCCGTCCGGGTCCAGGAAATATATGCCCTCGTGCCCGCCCCACAGGCCGTTGCTCTCATCTAAGCGCAAGGGACCCCAGACGACCTCTATGTCCTCTCGCGAGCGGATGTAGGCCACCGCGTCGTCGAACGCCGCCTGATCGGTCACCTCGAACGCCAGGTGGTGGAGACCTACGTCGTGGCGCGGCACGGTGTCCTCGCCTTCAGTATCCACCCAGCCCTCGGGTACGCTGAATATCGCCAGTTGGTGGTGGTAGTCGTCCAGGTACATGAACGCCGAGCCGAACGGAGCCGCCGGGTGGCTGCCCGCCTCGTGGCGCGAGCGCAGCTTGAAGCCCAGGACTTCGGAATAAAATTTTATCGCGCGATCCAGGTCGCGCACCTTGATGCCCATATGCTGCAAGCGGATGGAGCGAATCATCAAAGGCCTCCTGAGGGTATGATGACGAACGGGAGCGAAACCGCCCCATTCATCCTGATTTGCGGCGGCCCTGCGGTGCTGCGTCATGGGGCGAGAATACGCCGTTTGCCCGTGAAAGTCATGGCGTTTGGCGAGTCGAGCGGGGCTGGTTCGACACCGGAGCGATTCAACTCCGCCATCGACTTGACGGAGCATGGCGAGGCGGGATAAGGCTCGAGAACGTAAACGCGCCGACCTCATCCTCTAACCGAACTCAAGCTGTGAGGAGATACAACTCATGCAGATCGGCCTCCGTATCGGGCCCCAGAACGAATTCACGCCGATCCCGGAATATCTGAAATTCGTGAAACGGGCAGAAGCGCTCGGCTTCGATCCGCTGCTGTTCTCCGACACGGTTTCCCTGTCGCATTTCCACCTGCGTGACCCCTTCGTCGTCATGGCGCTTGCCGCCGGAGCAACCGAGCGCGCCGGGATTGGAACCGGCGTTACCGTCCCCTTTATCCGGCATCCGGCGGTCGTCGCCAATGCGTTCGGGTCGATCGATGACGCGATCGCCCCGAGGCGTACTTTTCTCGGCATCGGCTCCGGCGATACGGCGGTATACCTGCTCGGCAAGCGCGCCGCCCGTCTGGCGGAGATGCGGGAATACCTTTCCGTAATTCGGGGGTTGCTCAACGGCGAGCCCGTAACCTACGAGGGTGCGCAAATGCGCTCCAACTGGCGGAAGCCGCACGTGCCGATTTGTCTCGCCGCCGACGGACCGAAGATGCTGGCCATCGCCGGAGAACTGACTGATGCGGTCATTCTCGGCGCGGGCGCGACGCCTGAGGTAATCGAGTGGGCGCGGGGCTGCATCGCGCGGAGGGTGAGGCGCGCGCCGGCCGCGAAGCCGGCCACGTGCCGATCTGGTTCGATTTCATCGTCGGCGTCGGCGAAGACCGCGACGCGGTTCGCCGGACGATTCGGGCGCGCCTCTGCAACCGGGCCAATCATAATTTTCGCATGGGCTACCATGCGGTGCCGGAAGAGCACCTTCCGGGCGTGCAGGCCTTTCGTGAGAATTATGACGAGAGCGATGTAGGCCACAAGACAAGAAACGCAAGCCTCATCACCGATTACATGGTGGACCGCTTCGCCGTCGTCGGCACGCCGAAAGATGTCGTCGCCCGCTTCGAAACACTGCACGAGATAGGAGTGGAGAAGGTCATCGTGGCCATGCCGTTCCGGCTCGAAGAGCGCTACGAAATTATCGAAACACTGGCCCGAGAAGTCATGCCTCGGTTCGCGGAAACAGGCGCATAGAGCCACAGCGCAAGACAAAAAAGAACACAGGACATAAAAACCGGCGACAACCTCCCTGCAAGGCTACACCGCGAAAGGGAGATACGCTGTTTACGCCTGAAAGTCATGGCCTTTGGCCGCCCCCACATAGCCGATCCCCCGCCGCCCTTGCCGAGAGCCGCCAAGTGGAGTATTTCATGGGCACAAGAACCCATATCGGTCGATTCCACTATTTCCGTTGTTTTTCCTCTCATGGAGGTCTTCCCCTTGGCCATCATCACGAACGAGACGAAAAGAAAATCCTACGCGGGAGAAGTCACCCTCGGCGTGGGCGTACGCATGGCGCGAACGGTGGAGGTCGGCCTCGCCATGAAGGCGGCCGGCTTCGACTGGCTCTTCATCGACCTCGAACACGGACCCTTTGATCTCGAAACCGCGCAGCAGATATCCATCGCCGCCCTGACGCAAGGCATCACGCCGCTCGTGCGCGTAGCCTCGCTCGACGGACACCTGAGCACACGGATTCTGGACAGCGGGGCGCAGGGCATCGTCTTGCCGCACGTGAACAACGCGCAAGAGGCCGAGGAGTTCGTGAAAATCTGCAAATTCCCGCCCGAGGGCGGACGCAGCGCGGGCGGGGGACTGGCCCACGGCCGCTTCGAGGCCATCGGCGCAGCCGAGATGCTGAGCGGCATCAACGACGAGACGCTGCTGGTCGCCATGATCGAGACGCCCGAAGCCGGGGATGAGGCGGACGCCATCGCCGCCGTGGAAGGAATCGACGTGCTGCTCATCGGCACGAACGATTTGAGCATGGGGATGGGCATCGTCGGCCGGCACGACCACCCCCGCGTCAACAAGGTGTATGACCAGGTGAACGCCGCTTGTGAAAAGCACGGCAAGATAGCGGGTATGGGCGGGTCCTATGAACCCCAGATGATAGAGCGCAGAATCAAGGAAGGGATGCGCTTCATCCTCTCGGGCAGCGACCTCAACTTCATGATCGCCGGCGCCAAGGCCCAGGCGAGCATGATTCGCGAACTCGCAGGCTGAGGTTTTTCACTAAAATCCGGATTCAATTTTCCATCTATGTTTTCATGAAACCAGGGAGAGAAAATGAAACTTCTGACTTATGAATCAGAAACCGGACCCCTCGTCGCCGTATTGACGGAAAACGGCGTGGAAGACGTCGTTCCCCAGACCGGCGACGCGGCGGAAGTCATCGCCCGGGGCGGAACGCCCGAGACCAACGGACGGCCCGTGGCGCTCGAGTCCATCAAAATGCTCGCGCCGGTGGCGACGCTCGCGCGGCCCGTCATCGCCGTGGGCCTGAACTATAAGAAACACGCCGATGAGGGCGCGCGCAAATACGGACGCCCGGTGGGCGTCTACCCCGAGATTCCGGTGTTCTTCTGCAAGTGGCCGGGTTCGCACAACAGGCCCGACGGGGAAATCATCCTCCACGGGAACGTGAACGAACTCGACTATGAGTGCGAACTCGTCATCGTGATCGGCAAGGAGGGGATCAACATCCCGCTCGAACAAGCGATGGACCACGTATACGGCTACACCATCATGAACGAGGTCTCGGCCCGCGACGTGCAGCGCGCCCATAACCAGTGGTTCAAGGGCAAGGCGCTCGACAGCTTCGGCCCCCTGGGGCCGTGGATCGTCACGAAAGACGAGACGGGCGACGGCAACAACCTGGCCGTAATCTCGCGCGTGAACGGCGAGTCGCGGCAGAACTCGAACACGAACGACATGATTTTCGATATCGCCACCGTCGTTTCGACATTCTCCGAGAGTTGCACGCTCCTTCCCGGCGACATGATAGCCACGGGCACGCCCGAGGGCGTGGGTTTCGCCATGGACCCGCCGGGGCTTCTGAGCGTGGGCGACGTGGTGGAGTGTGAGATCGAGAACATCGGCGTGCTCAGGAGCACCGTCGTCGCACCGTAACAAGACGCGCGGCGCATTCGTCGGATAGAAAGAAAGCGGGGTTCAGACGGTTCGTTTGATGACGCCCGGAGTGGAAACTCCGGGCGGATGGAACTCTAAGTCAGCGTTTGCTTGAGATAGGGCACGAGGCCGCCCGCCTTCACCATGTCCATGATGTGATCGGGCAGGGGTTCGGCCTGTAAGGTCTGGCCCTTCGTCAGGTTCTCGACCCTTCCCGCTATCGGGTCGACGCGAACGCGATCGCCTTGTTCTATCGAATCCGCATCGGCGCAGATGAGCACGGGCAGTCCGATGCACAGCGAGTTCCTGAAAAAATTCCGGGCGAACGTCCGCGCGATGACCGCGCCCACGCCCGCCTGCTTGATGCCCCGGGGGGCCGTCTCGCGGCTCGAGCCGCAGCCGAAGTTTCCTCCGCCGATTATCACGTCTCCCGCCTGCACGTTTTTGGGGAAATCGGGGTCGACCCCCTCCATCGCGTGGGCGGCCAGTTCCTCATCCGGCAGGCTCGCATATTTGGACGGCATGATGTAGCCCGTATCGACGTTGTCACCGAATACCCAGGCGCCGCCCTCTATCGTTTGCGTCTCGTTGCTCATGAGATGAACTCCCTCGGGTCGGCCACGCGGCCCTTTATGGCGCTCGCCGCCACCGTGGCGGCCGATGCCAGGTATATCGACGCCTCGAGGCTTCCCATGCGTCCCTTGTAGTTGCGGTTGGCCGAGGAGATGCACACCTCCCCGTCTCCGAGTTGTCCCGGCCCCCTGCCCGCGCAGACGCCGCACGTGGTGGGCAGGAGCACGCCGCCCGCGTCGATGAGCGCGCCGAGCGTCCCGTCCGCCATGGCCTTGCTCATGATGTCCTTGCTTGCGGGCGCGATGAGAAGCTGGAGCCCGTGGGCGACCCGCCTGCCCTTCAAGACCGCCGCAGCCGCCTGCAAATCGAGGAGTTTCGCCCCCGTGCACGAGCCAATGTGCGCGCGATTGAGAGGAGGCGATTCCACCTCCTCCACCGGGTAGACGTTGTCCATCCTGTGGGGACACGCCACCTGGGGCGATAAATCGGTCACGTCGTATTCGTAGGATTCGGCGTAGGTTGCATCCGGGTCGGAGCGCACGGCCTCCCAGCCGTCTTCCACGCCTGCGTTTTTGAGATATTCCGCCGTCGCCTCATCCACGTCGATGATGGAGCTCTTGGCGCTGAACTCCGCCGCCATGTTGGAGAGCGTCATGCGGTCCTCCACGGACAGCGCCATGAGCGCCTCGCCCTCGAACTGGAGCACCTTGTATTCCGCCCCGTCGACTTTCAAGTCCTTGAGTGCGAGCAGCGCCATGTCCTTACCGTAAATCCCAGCGGGAACCCGGCCCTTGAAGTGGACCCGTATCGTCTCGGGCACGCGGAGCCAGACCTCTCCCTTGGCGAGTACGCCGATGCTCTCCGTCGGGCCGATGGCCACGCCCAGCGCGCCCAGCGCGCCCGTGTTGGTGGTGTGACTGTCGGTGCCTGTGACGAGAACTCCCGGACGCACGAAGCCTTTCTCGGCCATGAGAATGTGGCAGATGCCCTCTGCGTCGTAAAAATGAGAAAGTTCCTGCTCGGCCGCCCAGGCTCTGGTGATGTTGAGCACCCTGGACTGTGAATCGTCGGTGGGCGGGTTGTGGTGATCGGCCGTGAGCATGAAGCGATTCTTGTTCCAGATGGGAAGACCCAGTTCGGCGAAATCCTTGCCCATGCGGAACGGCCCCTGGTTGTCGTGCATGACGTGGGCGTCGACCTTCGCCCATACGATGTCGCCCACGTCTACGCGCTCGCGCCCGCTGGCGCGGGCCAGTATTTTCTGCGTGGCGGTATCCCCGGACAAGACGTTCTCCTTCAATATGGGGGTGCGGAAACACGATAGTCTTGTATACTCGACTTGTCGCACACTATCGGACGAGAATCAAGACTAGAGGATTTGAGAGAAAATGGCCGGAGACAAGGAAATCGATCGCAAGGCGTTTTTCAAGGAAGGCCCGCTCTCTTTCATGCGCTCCTTCATGCAGGGGATGCAGCAGGGGGAAACCAGTATCCAGCGCTCGACGCTCGAGGGGCCTGTCTTGCGTCCGCCGGGCGCGGCGCCGGAAGCCGATTTTCTCGATCTCTGCACGGGCAGCGCGCAATGCGCGCTCGCGTGCCCGGCCGACGCCATCCTCATGCTCCCCCGCGAGGACGGCTCGGGCCTCGAAGCGCCCCGCATCATCCCCGTGGACGGAGCCTGCGTGGTTTGTGACGATCTCTCCTGCATGAAGGTCTGCCCCACGGGAGCGCTCACCCTCGTGCCCCGCGAGGAGATTCGCGTCGGCCTGGCGAAAGTGAACCACGAGACGTGCTTCTCCTGGAACAAACAGGATGAGGAATGCAACTACTGCGTGACGCGCTGCCCCATCGGCGAGAGCGCGATACGCATTGAGGAGAAAGAAGACGGAAAAGGCCCCGTCATCGGCGAGGCCTGCGTGGGCTGCGGCACCTGCGAGCAGCACTGCCCCGAATACCCGGGCGCCGTGCGCGTGTTTCCCATCCCCGAATCCGCCTGAACCAACCTATCCGAAGACACCCGCATCCTTCTCCGGGATAGGGAGTACCGATTCCGCCGCAAGAGCGCGGCTGGGGATCAGGAAAATTCCTCTTTCAGGATCTCGTGGATGAACCGCTGAACGGCGAGGGGGTAGAACCGGATGTCCGGCGTGCGGACCACGGCGGTGTCCGTGGTTTCGAGGCGCGCGAGCTCGTTCAGCACCTTTTCCACCAGAACCTCCGGGCTCCACTCGTGATGGGTGATTTTCAGGTGCTCGTTCTCGATGTTGAAATTTCCCGCCGCGACGGCGGGAAACGCGAACACGCGGCCGATGAGGTCGGAATCCATCATCTCCGAATCCTTGAAAATCTCGCCGAACGTCTTCTGCGCATCGGCCGGGGTCCACACCAGTTTGGGAGACACCAGGAGTTTGCCGGATATCTGCACCGAGCCCGCCTGCTCTTCCATCTCCGGCCCCAGCACCCGGTAGCCGAGTTCATGATAGCCCGACACGATGCCCATGTAAGGCCTCTGGATGATGCGGATTTCCTCGTTCACCTGCCTGTGGAAATCGCGCTGCATGTCGTCGTCGAACATCGAAACGTCTCCGTCAGGACTGAAAACCCCAAAACACAAGCTGACGTTGATACCAAATGCCGCTGCGCCCGGTCAAACAACGCCGTCCCCTATTCTCTTCTTTTTTCTTAAGGATTGATAGCCCGCAAATCATCGAGAATTTTATTCGCCGCCTCGTTCGCCGATTTCACGCAGTCGGGAATCCCCACGCCGTGATAGGCGTTGCCGGCCAGGGCGAGACCCGGCGTTGCCGCGAGTTCGTTCTCGATGCGCCGCACTTTCTCCAGGTGGCCCACCAGATACTGCGGGAGTGATTCCTCATAACGATAAAAGACTTTTCTTTCGGGCTCTCCGGAAATCCCCAGAACCGGGCGGAGTTCGTCCATCAGCTTGCGGGTGAGTTCCGTGTCCGTGAATCTCGAGAGAGAATCGCCCTCGCCTCCGGCAAACGCGCGAACGAGCACCTTCCCCTCGGGCGCTCTTCCGCCGAACTTCGTGCTCGAAAACGAACACGCCAGAAGCATCTTGTTCTCTATCGCCGGCACCACGAAACCCATGGCGTGGAGAGGGTTCGCCACCTGTCCGGCGCGATAGGTCAGGTTGAGCGTCACCAGAGAGCCGCTGGGTATGCGCATCAACTCTGCTGCAATAACGGGCGAGATGTTCTCCAGCATCTGCGCCGACGCGCGAGGCGGCAGAGTGACGCACACCGCGTCGGCATCCACCTCCTCACCATCCTGTAGGCGAACGCGCCAGCCCTTTTCTTTTCTCTCGAGCGCTTCCGCCCTGCATCCGGTGCGAACCGAGGCGGCGGAAATCTTCTCCACCAGAGCATCCACCAGCACGCCCATGCCGCGCTCGAAACTGACGAACAGGCCATACCTCGGCCCGCTGGCCGATGCGCCCTCGCCCGAACCTCTTTTCTGCATCCGTATTCTGAGTCCCAGGATAAGGCTCCCGTGCTCGCGCTCTATCTCGTGAAACTGCGGCATGGTGGCTTTCAGGCTCAGCTTTTCGGGGTCTGCCGAGTAAATACCCGCCACCATGGGCTGGGCCATTCTCTCCAGCGCCTCGCGCCCGAAACGCCTGCGCACGAAATCGGCCAGGGATTCATCCGCATCCCCCTTCCGGCGGGGCAGAAGAACGTCCATCGCCATCCTGAGCTTGCCCAGCGGGCTGAAGATGGGCGACATCAGGAACGAACCGATTCGGTACGGCGCCAAAAGGTAAAACCCCTGTGGGACGGGCAGTAGATTATCGCCCCTCAAGACGAAACTGCGCCGGTGACGCTCGTTCGTGCCGATGAGTTGATTTTCAAGTCCCAACTCCTCGCAGAGTTCGACTCCCTCGGGCTTTGAGGTGAGAAAACAGTCCGGGCCTTTCTCCATCAGGACGCCACCTGAGAATTCGGTCTCGATGATGCCGCCAAGCCTGGGTGACGCCTCGATGAGATGGACTTCCAGCGAGAGATTTTGCGCCTCGGAAGCACGCAGGAGCCGGTAGCAGGCGGTAAGCCCCGTAACACCCCCGCCAAGCACGACCACCCGCCTCACGCGGGAGGTCAATTTCCACTCCCCGTCATTTTGGCGCGAATCAGTTCAGAGAGCATGTCGATGAAGGCGGGGTGCGTGCCCACAGTAGGCGCGCGGTAAAAGCGAAGCCCCGCTTCCTCGGCCGCCTCTCGCGCCTCGATGTCCAAGTCGAACAAGACCTCCACGTGGTCGCATATGAAGCCCACGGGAACCAGCAGGACGGCCTTTGCGCCACCTGCGGCGGCCTCGCGTATGACGTCCACCACGTCCGGGCCGAGCCATGTGCCGGGAGGAACGTCCGGACTGCTCTGGAAACCGACCTCGTGCTCTCCTGCACCCAGCTTCTGCGCCGCGAGAGCCGCCGTTTCGCGAAACTCCTCCTCATACGAAGAAGCCCTGGCCATGGAAACGGGTATGGAATGGACCGTAAAGATGATTTTGGTCTCGCCCAACCCATCTTCACCCTCCGGGACGGCTTGCCTTACCCTCTCGGCGATGGCGTCGATGAAGCCCGGATGCAAGTGCCAGGGTGTTTCCAGGAACTCGGTCTCGGGCGCATCGCCGCCCAGTTCTTCACGCGCCGATGCGACGGCTCCCCGGTAGGCCTCCCAGCTTATTTTCGTGCGGTGCGGCGCGAGTATGACGCCCAGGGCGCGGCGCAAGCCGCGCCTGCCCATCTCGGCCAGCGTCTCTTCGACGTATGGCGTCCAGAACCGATAACCCGTATAGACGGGAACGCCCACGCCCGCTTGCTCCAGCGCCATTTCGAGCGCGCCCGCTTGTTTTTGAGAGAAAAACGTGAACGGCGAGACGCCGCCGAAATGCTCGTAATGCGCGGCCACCTCCCGGATGCGCTCGGGACCGCCCGACCTCTGGCCGACGATGCCTTCCACGTAGCAATACGCCTCGCCCGGGCATTCCTCATAGCGGCGGCAACAACCCCGCGTGGGGCCGCCGAAGCCGATCATGATGATGGAATCGAACTCGCCCTTCATTCGGCCCCCACTTCCCATTCCTGAACGAACTCGATGAGTCTCTTGACGTTGTCGACCGGCGTGCCCGGCAAAATTCCGTGCCCCAGGTTGAATACGTGTCCCGGACGCCCGGCCCCCTGGCGCAGGATGTCCTCCGCTCGCTCAAAAATCTGCTCAGGCGCTGCGAACAAAACGCACGGGTCGAGGTTTCCCTGAACCCCCAAATCGCCCAGACGCTCCCGGGCGCTGGAAAGTTCCACGCGAAAATCGACCCCCACTACGTCGCCGCCCGCTCCGGCGAAAGCTTCCAGATAGGGCGCCGTTCCCGTGCCGAAGTGGATGACGGGTGTTCCTTCTGTGATTCCCGCAATCAGCGCGCGGCTGTGCGGCAGCACGAACTCCCTGAAATCAGCAGGCGAGAGACAACCCACCCAGCTGTCGAAAATCTGCACCGCCTGCGCGCCTGCGCGAATCTGTTCGTTCATATATACAACCAGCCCCCGCACGAGCTTTTCCATCAGCGCATGCCATGCGCCCGAATCAGCATACATGAATTTTTTGGTGTTCTCGAAATTGCGTGAGCCGCCACCCTCGATCATGTAGGAGGCGAGCGTAAAGGGCGCGCCGCAAAAGCCGATGAGCGGAAGCGCGGGATTCATCTGCGCCCTCGTTTTGCGCACCGCCTCGAAGACAAAACCAAGGCTCGCGCGCGGCTCCGCCTCTCTCAGGCGCTCCACGTCCGCCGCCGAGCGAACCGGGTTGTGGAGAACGGGACCTCCCTCCAGGTATTCCAGGTCCATACCCATCGGCTGCAAGATGAGCAGAATGTCAGAAAACACGATGGCGGCGTCCGCACCGATTTCATCGAGCGCCGTGATGGCGACTTCGGCGGCCAGATCGGGCGTGCGGCAAAGCTCGATGAAGGAGACTTTTTCGCGAACGGCGCGGTACTCGCGCATATATCTGCCCGCCTGACGCATGAACCAGATGGGCGTCCTGGCGTTGGGCAGCCCCCGGCAAGCGCGCATGAAGGCGGAATCCGCATACGCGGGCGTGCTCTCGGGCTGTGGATGAGACGACATGAACATCTCCCGTGAAAATTTCCCCGGCGCGGGCCGACGGCCCGCCGACGCGACTTGTAAGTCTAATCCAAAAGCCGCGCACTCGCATATCAGGTGAGCCGAACAGTAAAGGGAGGACTCTACTCGCTGGACAACGCCGGTTCAGGTAGGATAAGAAAGATTCGTGATTTTGGGCATCATGTCCCGACACCCCGGCGCCATAGCCAAGTGGTAAGGCAGAGGACTGCAAATCCTTTATTCCCCGGTTCAAATCCGGGTGGCGCCTCCAACATCCCTCGGAGGGAGGCGATTCGATGGAACAAACGAAGACAGCACCGAAGATAGAATCGAAAGAGCAACTCCGCGAGTTCTACGGCCCGCCCAACGAGCGCAGCGCCAGAAAGCAGATGGCGAAACTCGATGAGCACGCCAAGAATTTCATCGCGCTCTCTCCGTTCATGGTCATCTCCTCCGCCACGGCGGAAGGTGCTGACGCATCCCCAAAAGGAGACCCGCCCGGATTCGTCAAGGTGATCGACGACAACACCTTGCTCATCCCCGACAGGCCGGGCAACAACCGCGTCGACACCATGAGCAACATCGTGGAGAACAACCACGTCGGCCTCCTCTTTTTGGTGCCCGGCATGTGCGAGACCCTGCGCGTGAACGGGCGCGCGCGCATCACGACGGACCCTGAACTGCTCGAACCGCTCTCGATGAAGGGCAAGCTCCCCGTGTCGGGGATGATCGTCGACGTGGACGATGTGTATCTCCATTGCGGAAAGGCTCTCATCCGCGCAAATCTCTGGGACCCGGAACAATATATCGACAGAAAGTCGTTCCCCTCGATGGGAGAAATGCTCGCCGATCAGATAGACGAAGACGGTTACGACGACGGAGAGGAACTCAACAAGGGCATTCAGGCGAGATACAAGACGGGCCTCTATTAGACACAACCGGGGTGGACACGCAGGTCCGCCCCTACCTAGTGCGTCTCTCTTAAATAAACGACTGTCAGCGGAGGCAGCGTTACCTCTATCGAGTAGGGCTGGTCGTTTAAGGGCGCCGCCACCGCGTGGCAGCCATCCGGGTTCCCCATGCCGCTGCCTCCGTAGATCTCCGCATCGCTGTTCAGCACCTCTACCCACTCGCCGTCTGCGGGAACGCCCATCCGGTAAAGCATCCGGGACACGGGCGTCAGATTGGCAGCCACGAGCAGCATGGGTTCATCCTCCGTGGCGATCCGCACGAACCCCAGCACACTGTCCTCGGCCGCATCCACGGCCACCCACATGAAGCCGCGCGGGTCGTAATCCCTCCGGAACAGGGCGCGCTCCTGATGATACAAGGCGTTCAAATCACGCACCCATTTCATCAGTCCCGCTCTGAGCGGCTCCTGTGCGAGATACCAGTCGAGCGCGCCGTCATGGTTCCATTCGCGCCACTGGCCGAATTCCCCGCCCATGAACAGGAGCTTCTTACCGGGTTGAGCGAACATCAGCCCGTAGAGCGCGCGTAGATTCGCGAATTTCCGCCCGTTGTCCCCCGGCATCTTCCCGAGCAGGGAGCTTTTGCCGTGCACCACCTCGTCGTGAGAGAGCGGCAGCACGAAATTCTCGTTATAGGCGTAGAGCATCCGGAACGTGAGCAGGTTGTGGTGAAATTTCCGGTGGACGGGGTCTTTTTTCATGTACTCGAGCGAATCGTGCATCCAGCCCATATCCCATTTCATGCCGAAACCCAAACCTCCCATATCCACGGGTCTCGAGACCATCGGCCAGGCCGTGGATTCTTCCGCGATGGTCTGCACGTCGGGGAACCGGCGATAGACTTCCGTGTTCAGGCGCTTGAGAAAAGAGATGGCCTCGAGATTCTCTCGGCCCCCCTCTTCATTGGGAATCCACTCACCCTCTTTTCTCGAATAATCGAGATAGAGCATCGAGGCCACGCCGTCGACGCGCAGCCCGTCGGCGTGGAAAGTCTCCAGCCAGTACAAGGCGTTGCTGATCAGGAAGGCGACAACCTCGTTTCGCCCGTAATTGAAAATGTGGCTTCGCCAATCGGGATGAAACCCCCGCCGAGAGTCGGCGTGCTCGTAAAGATGGGTTCCGTCGAAATAACCCAGCCCATGCCCGTCCGTGGGGAAGTGCGAGGGCACCCAGTCCAGTATCACGCCCAAGCCGCGCTGGTGGAGGTAATCGATGAGATACATGAAATCCTGCGGGGAGCCGTAGCGGCTCGTGGGGGAGAAGTAGCCCGTTACCTGATATCCCCAGGAACCGTTGAAGGGATGCTCCATCACCGGCATGAACTCGACGTGGGTGAACCCCATTTGAAGCATGTGCTCGGCGAGTTCGGGCGCCAGTTCTCTATACGTGAGGGGGCGATTCTCCCCGTGCGGCGCCCGCCGCCAGGAGCCGATATGAAGCTCATAGATGGAAATGGGCGCTTCGCGGCCATTGCACGCGCCCCGGCATTCCATCCAGTTCTCATCCCCCCATTCGTAATCCAAATTCCAGACGACCGAGCCGCTCTTCGGAGAAACCTCGCTGTAGAACCCGAAAGGATCCGCCTTCTCCACCCGGTAATCCCCGACAGATGAGAGAACCCGATACTTGTATACTTCACCCGCTCCCACACCCGGGATGAACCCCGCCCAGATGCCCGAACTTTCCACCGGAGCCAGCGGGTGGCTCTCCTCATCCCAGTCGTTGAAATCTCCGATGACGCTCACACGCTTCGCGTTCGGCGCCCATACGGCGAAGTGAGCGCCCTCCTCCCCGTCCACCGTCATGGGGTGCGCGCCCATTTTTTCGTACAAGGTGAAATGGGACCCCTGGTTGAACAGATAAATGTCGTAATCCGTGATATGGGAAACCGCGGGGTAGTGGACGACGCTCATGGGGCCGTCTCCCCCCGCGCCACGGGTGGTTCGTTACGAACTCTCAGCAAGACCAGGGTCTCTCCGGCCAGGAGGTAGGAATCGCCCGAGTGAATCCGCCAAGTCCACCCTTTTTCATCGACTTGGGATGTATCCAACACCACCGTCCATCTCTTCTTTCTGTCTTCTTTGAGGAAAACGAAGGGTATCGTTTCATGATGCGCGTTCATGAGCACCAGGAAAGTATCACGATTCCTGCCCCCATGCCGAGAAAAAAGATCGCCTCTTGCCGCCTCCCTCAGCCTGAAGCCGAAACACTTCATGTAGTGCACATCCCACTCGTGCGCCCTTAGTTCATGCCCCAGATGGTGAAGCCAGATGACCTCGGCTTTTTCCGGCCCGACCGGGCTTTGTTGCGGGAAAAACTCCGTGCGCCGGAAGGCCGGCCGGGCCCTGGTCCAGCGAATGAGGTTTTTGACGAAAGAAAGCAGACTCTCGTTTTTTTCCGCCAGTTCCCAGTCCACCCAGGAAGTCTCGTTGTCCTGGCAATAAGCGTTGTTGTTCCCCGACTGCGTGCGGCCGAACTCGTCTCCCGCCTGGAGCATCGGCACGCCCTGGGCGAGAAACAGGCTCGCGAGCAGGTTCTTCTTGCGCCGCGCGCGCATGGTCGATACGAAGGGGTCGTCCGTCGGACCCTCCACCCCGCCGTTCCAGCTATGGTTCTCATCCGCGCCGTCTTTGTTGCCCTCCCCATTCCCATCATTGTGCTTATGCTGAAAGCTCACCAGATCCTCGAGCGTGAACCCGTCATGACAAGCGATGATATTGAGGCCGGCCTGGGGCGCGCGTCCCCCGGTCTCGAAAATGTCGCTGCTCCCCGTCAGGCGTGTGGCGAACTCCGCCGCCTGGCTGAAATCCGCGCGCCAGAACCGGCGCGCCGCGTCCCTGAACTTCCCGTTCCACTCCGTCCACCCTTTGGGGAAATTTCCCAGTTGATAGCCCCCCTCTCCCAAATCCCAGGGTTCGGCGATGAGCTTGCGCTTCGAGAGAACCGGGTCTTCCGCAATAGACTTGAAAAACGCCGATTCGGGGTCGAACCCCCTCTCTGTCCGCGCGAGGGAGGTAGCGAGGTCGAACCGGAAACCATCGACGTGAAATTCCTCCGCCCAGTAGCGCAGGCTGTCCACGATGAGGCGCAGGACCATCGGGTGTGAGACGTTCAGTGAATTTCCGCAGCCGGTGGTGTCGACGTAGCGGCTCTCATCCTTAGGATCCACGCGGTAATAGACCCGGTTGTCAAACCCGCGAAACGCCAGATGCGGCCCCTGGAAATCGCCCTCCCCGGTGTGGTTGTAGACCACGTCGAGAATCACCTCGATTCCCGCGCGGTGATACGTCTTCACCATCTCCTTGAACTCACCGACCTGCCCGCCCCTATCGCCCCGGCTGGAAAAGCGCGCATCGGGCGCGAAAAAGCCGATCGTCGCGTACCCCCAATAATTGGAAAGACCAAGCCCCTGGAGACGATAATCGGATATCCGGTGATGTACGGGTAAAAGTTCGATAGCCGTCACGCCCAAATCTTTCAGGTATTCGACCACGGCAGGGTGGGCCAGACCCGAATACGTGCCCCGGAGCTCTTCGGGCACGTCGGGATGCCGCATGGTGAAACCTTTTACGTGCAGCTCGTAGACGATGGTTTCAGACCAGGGCGTTTGCGGCCTGGCGACGCCCTCCCAATCGAAAGATGAATCCACCAACACGCTCTTGGGCGCCGCGTGGGCGTTGTCTCTCCCATCGAAATGATGGATGTCGCCATCCCTGTAGCCGTATTTCTCCTCGCACCAGTGAACGCCGCCCGCAATCGCCCGCGCATACGGGTCGAGCAGCACCTTATGGGGGTTGAAGCGATGCCCCTGCGCAGGCGCATAGGGGCCGTGGACGCGAAATCCATAGGGCCGGCCCGCCGTGAGACCTTCCACCTCCACGCGCCAGAGGTCGCCCTGCCGTTCAAGGGGAATCCGATCCGTTTCATTTTGGTGGTCACCCGGGTCGAACAGGCAAAGCTCGACCCCCTCCGCGTTCTCGGAGAAAAGAGAAAAGCGTACGCCTCCCTCGATCCATTCGGCGCCCAAGCGCCCTTCCGGCTGACTCATCTTCCTCCCGCCTTATAGTCGTATCGTCCCCGACGAACAAAATCGCGGGGCATCACGACACATCCACCCGATAATGCCCCATCATACGCTAATTTTGTTGTGATTATGTTACACGGGCTCGCCTCGTGCGGACGATGCGCGAAGCAGGCACGCAAAATAGAGTCCGGGCGTTTACCCGTCAATTTCAACGCTCCTCGCATCACCGGCCCGGCTTCACCTTTTTCCCAACTACGCTGTAGAATCTTCTCGTCCATCACAGCATGAAAATCCATCCGAAGCGGGAGAGAATCTTGAAGATCATCGACATTCGGGAGACGGTGGTTCCCATTCAATCAGACTTGAGAAACGCATTCATCGATTTTTCCCTGATGACGGTGAGCGTCGTCGCGCTCGTCACGGACGTCGTGCGCGAGGGCAGGCGCGTCGTCGGCTTCGGCTTCAACTCGAACGGCCGCTACGCCCAGCAGGGGCTTTTGCGCGAGCGCTTCATTCCCAGGCTCCGGGAGGCGGACGCCGAATCACTGCTGAATGAGGAGGGCGCGAATTTCGAGCCCGCTAAAATCTGGGACTGCATGATGAAAAACGAAAAGCCGGGCGGGCACGGCGATCGCTCCGTCGCCGTGGGCATCATCGACATGGCGGTATGGGACATGGTGGCCAAAATCGAGGAAAAACCCCTCTACCGCCACCTGGCGGACACCTACCGCGATGGCCGCTGCGACGAAAACGTATCCGTCTACGCCGCCGGGGGCTATTACTATCCGGGCAAGGACTTGAAAGCCCTACAGAACGAGATGAGGAGCTATCTCGAGCGCGGCTACACCACCGTCAAGATGAAGATAGGCGGCGAATCGCTCGATGACGACATCAGGAGAATCGAGGCGGTGCTCGAAGTCGTGGGCGATGGTCGGAACCTGGCGGTGGACGCCAACGGAAAATTTGATTTGGAAACCGCCATCGCCTACGGAGAGGCGCTCGCGCCCTATGGCCTCCACTGGTACGAGGAGGCGGGCGACCCGCTCGATTACGCGCTTCAGGCCGAACTCGCCCGGCACTACGACAAGCCCATGGCGACGGGGGAGAACCTCTTCTCCACCCAGGACGCGAGAAACCTGATCCGCTACGGGGGGATGCGGCCGGGCGTGGATATCCTGCAGTTCGACTGCGCGCTCAGCTACGGCCTGGTGGAATACTTAAGAACGCTTAAGATGGCGGAAGAACACGGCTGGTCGGCCCGCTCGTTCATCCCCCACGGCGGACACCAGCTCTCGCTCAACATCACGGGCGGGCTGGGCCTCGGAGGCAGCGAGTCCTACCCCGACGTGTTCAAACCCTTCAACGGCTTCGCCGACGGCGTGGCGGTGGAAGACGGCTACGTCGGCTTCCCTGACTTGCCCGGCCTCGGCATCGAGGACAAGGCGGCTCTCAAGGACGTGCTGAAAGAACTCTCGGAAATCTAGAGAAACTCGGGCATCACCTCTTTGGCGAAGCGCTTGAGCGTCCTCAAGACGAGTTCCTGCGGCATCCCCGGCCACTGGACCCGGAACGCCATGTGGTCCACGCCCAACTCGTCGCGGTGACGCCTGATATCCTCCGCCACGTCCTCCGCCGAGCCGATCAGGAACCTGTCGGAGCGCAGCTCATCGAGCGGCATCCGGAGCGTATCGCTCTTGGGCAGCGCCTCGCTCTGGCCCCACTTCACATAAACGTTGTATTTCACCGCCAGATAATCCGCGCATTCGCGAAAGGCGCTCTCCCTGTCATCGCCGATGAACATCTCCTTGATGACGGGCGTCGCGTCGGGCGCGCCTTTTCCTGCGGCTTCGCGTTCGGCGTGAAACATCTCCATCTGGCGCTTGAGCGTGTCGAAGCGCGCATGGGGGTTCAGGAACCACGCTTCGCTCATCCGCGCTGCGCGCCTCACCGCGCCGTCTCCGTTCGCCGCTATCCAGATGGGCGGCCTGGGCTTCTGGGTAGGCCGCATGGTGAGCGTGACGTCCTGAAGCTGGACGACCTCGCCCTCATAATTCAGCGTCTCCCCTTCGAGCAGGCGCGTGAGGGCTTCCAGTTTTTCCTCGAACGCTTTTACGCGGTAAGGTTTTGCGAGGCCGAACGCGCGGTATTCGGGCTCGCGGTAGCCGAGTCCCACGCCGAGCACGAAGCGGCCCTTCGTCATGGCGTCGAGCGTGGCGACTTGCTCCGCCACGTCCACCGGATTGTGGAGCGCGAGCAGCAGGATGCCCGTGCCGACGGTCATATCGCCCGCGTGGGCCGCCACCTGGGCGACGCTCGGCCAAGTCTGCATCATCCACACGCCCTCGGTGAGGTAGTGCTGGCCGCACCACACGCTGTGAAAACCCAGATCGCGAATGAGGCGCACCTGCTCGAGATGCTCCTCCCAGCGTTCTGCGGGGTCATCTTCCAACGAGTGCTGGTTCATGACGAACATGCCGAATTTCATATCACCCTCTCGTTTTGTCTTAGGAATCCTTGGTTCCGAAATCATCGGCCAGGGCGATGACTTTTTCCGCCGCCTCGACCACGGGATAGTCGATCATTCTTCCGCCCACGGAGACGCTCGCCTCACCACGCGCCGTCGCCTCTTCAAAGGCAACGATTACCTCGCGCGCCTTTTCGACCTCACCTTTCGTCGGCGTGAACGCGTAGTTCACGATTTCCACCTGCCGGGGGTGGATACAGAATTTGCCGAACATGCCGAGCGCGCGGCACCTCTCCGCGCTAATCGCGAGGCCTTCCTGATCGTCTAAGGCAATCCAGACCGTATCGAGGGGTTTCTCCAAACCTGCGGCGCGCGAAGCCACTGCGATGCGAGAGCGCGGATAGTCGAAGGTGAACTCATCGCGCGGCCACTCGATGTCCAGATCGTTGGTGTAGTCCCCCGCCCCGAAAGCGAGCGCGAAACGCCGCTCCCCCGTATCGGCGGAGGCGATGGCAAAGGCATCCTCCACGCCCCGGGCGTTCTCGATGATGGCGAGCAGGTGGACCGACCCCGCCTCACAGCCCGCCTTTTTTTCCGCATCGCGAAGCAGGCGGTCGGCCGCCAGTATCTGGCCGGCGTTCTCCGCCTTGGGCAGCACGATACCCCGGAGCGCGGGACCCACGACGGCGGCGATGTCCTCCGGCCCGCAGGCGACGGAAAAACCCGTCACGTCATCGAGCGGATTCACGCGCACGAAAACGTCCGCCCCGTCTTCTTCGACTATCGTTTTCACAGCCGCCCCGAGCGCACCCCGCGTGGCCGTCTTCTCATCGGCGGGCACCGCGTCTTCCAAATCCAAAACGACGGCGTCGGCCCCGGCCTTGCCCACTTTGGCGAGCATTCTCTCCCTGTTTCCGGGGGCGAACAGAATCGTCCGGTAGAGTTTCATGAATGGTTCTCCTTTTCTTTCACCTTATAAGATGATGTTTTTTACCCTTGATGGCGGCGCTTGCCAAGCCGTGGAGGCCTGCGACGGGTTATCAGGTGTACGCGAAGACCGAAGCCAAGTCGGTCGGACAGGCGGTTGCGCCCCCGTCCGGGAACGTCTGGGCGCCCTTCCAAACCCGGCACGTTATGAACAGTGCGCTCCCCACGCCGGCGCGGTCTCGCGTGCGCTGCGGCCTAACCATCCTCCGCCTCACGATTGTATCCCCCCGGTGGATGCCGTAGAGTGTGATTACCGCTGTATGTGTGGCTAGGGTTCCGCTACGGGTCTGGACCGAGCGCCGCGTAAAGTCGCAAAAAACGGCAGACACCTTAAGGGATAACAGACCAGGGGGGATACGCGGGTGTGGGTGTGTACGCCCGTCATCCAAATCTTGAGGTGTCCCCATGACGTTTTTCGCCCTGGCGTTGGTGCTCACCGCTGCTCTCAGTCACGCCACCTGGAACTTGCTGGTCAAACGCATCAACGGCGGGCCGGAGTTGGTCTGGCTGTTTTCCTCTCTCTCGGTCTTGATATATTTGCCGGTCGCGGTGGGCGTTTATCTGATAGAGCGCCCCCTCCTGGATTGGCGCGAGGTCGGGTTCTGTATCGGCAGCGCCTTGCTGCATTTGGCCTACTTCCTGCTTCTCCAGCAGGGCTACCGCAAGGGCGAGTTATCCCTGGTCTATCCGGTTGCGCGGGCGACCGGACCGTTCCTGTCAACCCTGTTTGCCGTCTTCATCCTGGGCGAGAATCTGAGCCTCCCGATCGTCGGCGGCGGCTTGGCTATCATCGTCGGCGTAGTGTTCCTTACCGGCGGCTTCGGCCGGGGCGCCACGCGGCGCAGAAGTTCGCTGCTGTTCGGGGTCGCAGTCGGCGTGCTGATCGGGAGCTACACGGTCTGGGACGCCTTTACAGTCAGCGCTATCGCCGTACCGCCAGTGCTGCTTGACTACGCATCGAGCCTTGCGCGCACTATATTTCTGGCTCCCTACGCGGTGACGCGCAAGGAGGTGATGGCGAAGCACTGGCGGGAACACAAAGTCGCCGTGATCGGCATTGCCGTGTTCAGTTCACTCGCCTATATCCTGGTGCTGACGGCCCTCGTCTTCACGCCCATCGTATACGTTGCGCCGGCGCGCGAGGTCAGCGTTCTGATCACGGTGGCGATGGGGTCGATCCTGCTGGGCGAGGGCGAGTTGCGTCGACGCATGGGGTGGGCCTGCCTGATTCTCCTGGGCATGGCGATGCTGGTGCTGAACTAGCGCCACGGCGGGTTTATTCCAAAAGCCCCGCCGCCGCCGGCATGAAAGACGCGGCTGCACCATATCGTCCCCTGCCTTCGGTGCTACCGCTCGGGCTAAATTCCGGATGCGCAACGATTTGCGCCCCCCGGGCACTGGAGCGGCTCGGAAACACGATGCGTACGCCCTTGCGGTTGGTTCCCACCACTGAAGCACCAGTGGTCTCATCACACTTTGGCGTGAACGCCCGCTTCGTTTCGGCGTATCCGGCAAATAACATATAATCACGCCAAAAATGACCCCGTTTCCGGAGCTATCCCATGAACCCAGAAGAGTTGCTACACCGTCCCATCACGGAACTGGCCGCCCTCATCGAAGCAGGTGATGCGAAGCCGAGCGAGGTGCTGGAAAGCCACATCGCCAGAACCCAAGGGCTGGACGCCACCATCAACGCATTTACGAGAACCACCTTCGAACTCGCCAGAGAACAGGCAGGGAGGCTCGATGAGGCGCTCGCACGGGGAGAGTACCTGGGGCCGCTCCACGGAATTCCCATAGCGCTCAAGGATTTACTCGACTTAGAAGGCCATCCGACCACGGCGGGCAGCATGATTTTAGGAAAAAACGCCGCGAACGAAACGGCGGAGTGCGTGCGCAGGCTCATCGAAGCGGGAGCGGTCATCATCGGAAAGACGAACTTACAGGAATTCGCGCGCGGCGGCACCGGGGCGAACAGCGCTTTCGGCCCGGCGCGAAACCCCTGGAGCCTGGATCACACGCCAGGGGGAAAGCAGCAGCGGCTCGGCCGCCTGCGTGGCGGCGGGAATGGCGGCGGCGGCACTCGGTTCCGACACCGGCGGTTCGGTGCGCCTGCCCGCTTCGTTCTGTAATCTGGTGGGCATCCGCTCGACTTATGGCCGCGTGAGCAGGGCCGGGGCCGTGCCGCTGGGACTCAGTTTCGACAACGTGGGCCCCCTCGCCCGCACGGTGGAGGACGCCGCCCTCATCCTACAAGCCATCGCCGGCCCCGACCCCAAAGACCCGACGACCGGAAACAGCCCCCCACCCGATTTTCTCAGAACAGTGAACGAGGGTGTGCGCGGCATGACGCTCGGCGTGCCCACCAACCACTTCTGGCCGGGTGAGGACCCGGAAGCGGAGGCCGTCGTCCGCGAGGCCATCGCGCAGTTCGAAAAGCTGGGGGCGCGCATCGTAGAAGTGGAAATCCCCTGGGCGCGGCTCGGCCAGGTCGCCTACGCCGCGACAGTGGGGCCTGAGGGTGCGGAATATCACCGGAAATATCTGGAAAACCACCGGGACGGGTATGTATCCCCCGGAGCGGATTTTTTCGAGTACAGCCTTTTCATTCCGGGCTGGCGCTACGTGCAGGCGCAAAAGGCCAGAACCTTCTTCATCCGCCAGGCGGCTGAGGTTTTCAGAAAGGTGGACGCCGTGCTCACGCCCACCGTCGCCATTGCCCCGCCCACCATCGCGGATTGTCTCGACGGCATGAAGATGTGGCCGGTGGTGAGCGACAACACGGCCGCCTTCAGCACCATCGGCAACCCCGTGCTTCAGGTTCCCTGCGGGTTCACGAAAGCGCACCTGCCTATCGGCCTTCAGATTGCGGGCAGATGGGGGGATGAGGCGCGTCTTTTCCAAATCGGCAAGGCGCTCGAAACCGACAATCCACTGTGGAAGTTGAGACCGCCTGAAATAGACGAGCAGCCGTCTCCCGAAGAATTTCTACAAGCCTCCGCCTCCTCACCCTCGCAAGGTGAGCCGGATACAGAGGCGGCGGGCCATATTCTGGCCATGGCGAAAACTATGGGCTATGCGATCGACAGGGATAAAATCGCGCCGGAGCGTCTCGCGCAAGGCGTGGCGAACATGCTCTCAGGCCTTCAAAAACTGGACGACCTCGTTCTCGATGGTTGCGAGCGCGCCGAAACGCTCAACCTTCTCGACATGGATTTCGACTCCATCCCGAAGCCGTGAGAGTCGCCTAATCCGGTTTCAGGAGGACCTTCAGGCACTCCCCCGTTCCCGTGACCTCGATGCCCGCCTGCACCTGGGAGAGCGGCAAGCGATGGGTGAAGATGTCGTCTATCGGCAGGGTCGTTCTCAAGAGCATGTCCATCGCCGGTTCGAACTGCACCTGGGGATAGGCCCATGAGCCGCAGATGTCCACGTCCTTGTTGCACACCTGGTGGGGCCTGATCTCCACCCCGCCTGGATCGCCGTAATGCCCGACTTCCACCAGCTTTCCGCCCCGGCGGACGATGTCCAGACCCTCGGCGAAGGCCGCGGGAACGCCCGCCGCCTCGATCACCACGTCGGGTCCCACGCCGTCCGTCCAGGAGAGAATCTGCTCTTTTCTTTCCTCTTTCGTGAGCGCCGCGAGGCTCACCGTCTTCGTGGCCCCGAACTTTTCGGAAAACGCGAGTCTTTCTTCGCTCATATCCACCGCGATAATCTCGCCCGCCCCCATCGTCTTGAGGGCCGCCACCACGAGCAGGCCGATGGGGCCCACACCCATGACGGCGCATCGCGCGCCCACGCCGAAGCCCTCCCCCGCATAGGGAATGCCCGGAGAAAGCGAGCGCCCGGCCGCTCTCTGGGCCACCGCCAGGGGTTCGCATAGCGTGGCCCGCTCGAGTGAGAGACCCTCGGGCAGCTTCAAGACGAAGGAGTTTCCCGGAATGTACATGTATTCTGAAAACGCCCCGTAAAGATGCGGCGCTTCGGCGGAGGTGCGGAAGCCGAAAACCGTGCGGTTCGGGCACAACTGGGGCCGGTGCGGCGTGTGAATGCAAAACCAGCACCTGCCGCAGGCCTGACTGCCCGGCGCCACGGTGATGGCGTCGCCCTCCTGGATGGGTCCGCCCACGATCTTCATAGCCGAATTCGCCAAAGGCCCCATTTTCTCGACCACCCCGCTGAACTCATGCCCCGGAATGACCGGCCACGCCACGTTCAGGTTGCCCCCGTACATGTGCTTGTCCGAACCGCAGACACCGACGGCGGCCACCCGCATCAAAAGGGCGTCGTCCTCAATCTCTGGCATGGGGTATTCACGGAGGGCGATTTCGCCCGGCTGTAGAATCGTGGCGGCCTGAACGGTGGACATCGAATCTGCCTCCTGGAAGTGATGATCTCAAACGCAATAAAACCGGCGCAGAGCGTCTCGGGAAGTTGTGATGCACGCTACTTTAGCGTATCTCTAATTCCCGCCACAACGAAGGTGGCAAAAACAAACTTGGAATCTCTTGAGGAAAACCCATGCCGATCGAGAAAACGCTCGCCATTTTCGGCTATCCCCTGGGCCATACGCTCTCGCCCGTCATGCACAACGCGGCGGCGCAGGCGCTGAATCTGTCCTACCGCTTCATGGCGTATGAGGTTCACCCGGATCAGTATGAAAAAGCGGTGCGAGGGGCGGGGGCGATGGGATTCGCCGGTTTCTGCGTCACCATCCCCCACAAGGTGGCCACCTTCCGGCTCGTGGACGAGGTGAGCGAGGATGCGAGGCTCATGGGCGCGGTGAACATGGTGACCTTCGAGAGCGGCGGCAGGCTCAAGGGCCACAACACCGACGGCTCGGGCTGGCTTCGGTCCCTGGAAGAAGAAACGGGCGTCTCCCCGCAAGGGAAGAGATGCCTGCTTCTGGGCGCGGGCGGGGCCGCGCGGGCGATCGCCATCAAGCTCGCGCAAACCGGGGCCGCGCACGTCGAGATTCGAAACCGCACGGCGGAGAAAGCCGTATCGTTGGCGCAGGAGGTGAAATCGCATTTCCCGGGAGTCGAAATCCACGGAGGCGGCCTGGAGGCGCTTGAATCCGCCGCCCGGGGGCGGGATATTATCGTCAACACGACGAGCCTGGGGATGTCCGGCGATAAAGAAAGGGAGGCGGCCTGCTGCCTTCCCGAGGAATATATACCGCCCGGAAGCATTTGCGCCGACGCGGTCTACAGCCCGCTCGACACCCCGTTTCTGAAAGCGGCGCGCCGAAAAGGGGCGCGCGCCGTCTCGGGCATCGGCTGGCTTTTACACCAGGGGGCCCAGGGCTGGGAGCTTTGGACCGGCACGCAGATGCCCATCGAGCATGTGCGGGAGAAGATGCTCGAAGCGCTTCAGAACCGATAGAATCCAATTCAGATGAGAGGAGCCGGAGAATTTCATGAGTATGCCGCTTGAGGGGATTCGCGTCCTCGATCTTTCCAGAATTCTGGCGGGGCCATTCTGCACGATGATGCTCGGCGACATGGGCGCCGAAGTGATTAAAATCGAAAACCCCGTCGGCGGAGACGACACGCGCGGCTGGCCGCCTTTTTATGAGGGGGGTGAGAGCAGCTATTTCCAGTCCGTTAACCGCAACAAGAAAAGCCTCACGCTCAATTTGAAGGCGGAGGAAGGAAAGGCGATCCTGAGAAGCCTGTTTCAGGAGTCGGACATCCTGATCCAGAATTTCAGACCGGGCGCCATCGAGCGGCTCGGCTTCGACTGGGATACCTGCCACGCGCTCAACCCGCGCCTCATCTACGCCAGCGTTTCGGGCTACGGCCAGAGCGGGCCTTCGAGAGCGCGGCCCGCCTATGACATTCTGCTGCAAGGCGAAGGCGGACTTATGAGCATCACGGGCGCTGAGGGCGTCGGGGGCTTCAAGACGGGCATCGCCATCGCCGATCTCACCACCGCCATGTTCGCGACCCAGGGGATTCTGCTGGCCATCATCGCGCGGGAGAAGACGGGAAAGGGCCAATACGTCGACACGGCTATTCAGGACGGACAGGCCGCGCTGATGAGCCACGCCGCGGGGAACTTCTTCGCCACGGGCGCCCCGCCCGGACGGCTGGGGAACCGGCACCCGAGCATCGCGCCGTACCGCGATTTTCCCTGTTCGGACGGGGAACTCATCGTCGCGGCGGCCAACGATTCCTTGTGGCAGCGGTTCGCCCGCGCCATCGGCAGGGAAGACCTGGCGGACGACCCCAAATGGGAGAAAAACGCGGCGCGCGTCGCAGGTCGCGATGAACTGGAGGCGGAAATCGAGCAGACTATGAGGACCAAAACCCGCGCGGAGTGGGCGGACATCGTATCGGGAGCGGGCGTGCCCTGCGGGCCGGTGCGGACGATTGAGGAGTTGTGCGCGGACCCGCAGATTCATCACCGCGAGATGGTCGTCGAGATGGAGCACGCGAGAACCGGCGTCCTGAAGGTGATGGGCAACCCCATGAAGCTCTCGGATACGCCCGGCGAAATCCGCCTGCCCCCTCCCCTGCTGGGTGAGCACACGCAAGAAATTCTCTCCGGCCTGCTGGGCAAGCCGGATGGGGAGGTCGCCGCGCTCAAAGAAAAGGGCGTCGTATAGCGTTCATGGCCGGGCGCGCCTTGTCAGACATGGCGCTCGCCGATAGGATGCGGGAGAAATCGCGGACTTTACTCGATAGATACGGAGAAACGTCCTGAGAACGGTCACGTATTCATTCAACTTCACCTTGCCCATCACGAACTGGTGCGTGAACCATTGCGGCTATTGCAGCTTCCGCAGCAGCGTCCCCGTCCTGCTCTCTATGGAGGAGTGCGAACGACTCGCGAAGCAGGCCTATGCGCAGGGAGTGGTCGAGGCGCTCGTGATGACGGGCGAGGGAATCGACCGGCACAAGGGCCTCAAAAACCAGCTAAAATCATGGGGATATGACTCTTACGCCGCCTATACGGCCGAGGTGTGCAAGATGTGTCTTGATGTCGGCCTGCTGCCCCACGCGAACATCGGCACGCTGGAAGAGTGGGAATACGAGATACTGAAACCCTACAACGTCTCGATGGGCATGATGATGGAGACCGTGAGCCCCGAGGCCACGCGGGCCGCCCACCGGGCGGCGCCGACGAAAACGCCCGAGGTCAGGCTCGCCTCCCTCGAGGCGGCGGGAAAACACGGGGTCGCGTTCACGACAGGGATACTCGTCGGTATCGGGGAAACACCCGCCGAGCGGGTCGAGACGCTCGAAGCCATCGCCGAGGTGAACCGCCGCTACGGCCACATTCAGGAGATTATCCTGCAACCCTTAAACCCTCAGCCCATGACGCCCATGGGCAACTGGAAGCCGCCGCTCGATGATGATATCGCGGCGCTGATCCCGGAAGTCAAAAGGCTCATGCCGGGCGTGCACATCCAGGTTCCACCGAACCTGGTAGATGACCTGCTCGGCCTCATCATGGCGGGTGCGGACGACATCGGCGGCATCGCGCCGGAGCCGGATCACATCAACCCGAACCGCCACTGGCCCAAGCTCGGCAATCTGGATCAGTCCCTTCACCAGGAGGACATAGCGTTGCGCCTGCGGATGCCGGTGTATGATGAATTCATCGAGGCGGGCTGGTGTCCGCCCGAAACCCTGCCTGCGCTCCACCGGATGCTCGAAAGACGTGAAGCGCAAGAAGCCCTGCCCATGGAGATCGCATGAACGCCCTTTTCCCTCATGAAATTCTCGACGCCTTCGAGGCGGGCGAGGAAATATCGCGCGACGGCGCGACCGCCCTGCTCGCCGAGACGGACAGGGAATTCACCGAACGCCTCTACGAGACGGCCAACGCGGAGAGAGAAAAAGCTGTCGGCGATGAGGTGAGCTACGTCATCAACGCGAACGTGAATTTCACGAACGTGTGCTACACGGATTGCAAATACTGCGGCTTCTGGCGGCGGCCGAACGCCCCGGACGCCTATACGCACGGCGACGACGTGCTGCGCAAGAAATTCGAGCGCGCAAGGGATTTCGGCGTGCGTGAAATCTGCATGCAGGGGGGGCTGAACCCCCAGATATCGATTGATCGTTACGAGGAAGTGCTCAGGCTCGCCCGCGAAATCATTCCCGGCGTGCACATGCACGCCTATTCGCCCGCGGAAGTCGACCACATCCAGCGAAAAACCCGGTTGCCGCTCGAAGTAGTGCTCACGCGACTCAAAGAAGCGGGGCTCGGCTCCATCCCGGGAACGGCCGCCGAGATACTCGTGGAAAGAGTGAAGAAACTGATCAGCCCGGGAAGGATCCCCGTTGAAAGATGGTGCGAGATCATCCGAACCGCCCATGCCGTGGGCATCCCGACGACGTCCACCGTCATGTACGGCCACATCGAGAGCAGCGCCGACCTGGCCGAACACATGGACATCTTGAGAAAAATGCAAAAAGACTCGCTCCAGACGGACGGAGAGGGCCGGTTCACGGAGTTCGTTCCGCTGCCCTTCATCCCGTACGACAACAAGATGGGCGAGGAATTCGGCATCGAGGAAATGGCGGACCTGGAAACCATCTTCAGGCTTCACGCCGTCGCCCGGCTCTTCTTCCGGGGGATGATCGCCAACATTCAGGTGGCGTGGCCCAAAATCGGAATCGACGCCGCCCAGAAGGCGCTCTCCCTCGGGGTGAACGACCTGGGCGGAACGCTGATCGAGGAGAACATCTCGCGCGAGTCGGGTTCCGAGTACGGACAGAGCCTGAGCCCCAGACAGTTCAACGACGCTATCCTGGGAGCGGGACGCATTCCCGTACAGCGTACGACCACGTACGACATCATTCGCGAAGACGACACGCGGTACCGCCCGCCCCGCGCGGATGACGAGGCGCTGCTCGGCACCGGCTTCTCGGGCGGGAGAAAAGAGGGCGACTTCATCCCGGAAAACCACCTGGGCGTCTCGAATCCCGAGCGCCCCCGCTAATCGGCCGGAGAGAAAACCCTTGAGTGAACTTCACCATCACTCCTTCAAAGACATGATGAACGACGTGGTGGACGCGGGCAGTTGCTGCGAGTGCGGAAGCTGCGTCCTCGTCTGCCCGCACAACGTCATCGAATACATCGACGCCAAGCCCAAGCAGACGGCCAAGGCGAAGGCCGATTTCGATTATTGCGGCATCAGCGAGGGAGTGGGCTGCGACGTATGCGCATCGGTGTGTCCGAGGCTCTGGCCGAGGGAGATTCACCTGAAAGACGCCACCTTCGGCGAGAAGAGAAGCGAGACCTACGAGGGCATCTTCGGCGCCTATCAACACATCTTCATGGCGAGGACCAAACGCGACGACGTGATGGAACGCGCCCAGGACGGCGGCATCGTCACTGCGCTGCTCGCATGGGCGCTCGAGCAGGGCGTCATCGACGGAGCGGTGGTCTCCGCCGTCGGGGAAGACGACCCACCGTGCGACCCGAGCCCCAAGGTCGCCACGACATACGAGGAGATTCGAGCGAGCGCGGGGAGTTGGTACACCTACTGCGCGAACAACCTCGCCCTCGGGGAAGTAAAAGAAAAAGACTTGAAAAAAGTGGGCTTCGTGGGTGTTCCCTGCCAGATCACGCCAATTCGCAAAATGGAGCTCATCGACCCTGCCTTTCTGGTATCGCACAAGAAAAGGCCCCAACACATCGATAAACAGCGCGGGTTTCTGAGAGGATTCTCCGATCGCGTCGCGTTTCAAATCGGCCTGTTCTGCACGGAAGTATTCACCTTCGACCTGATGACGGAAAAAATCGAAAAGGACCTGGGCATCCCCCTCACGGATGTGGCGAAATTTAACGTCAAAGGCGAGGTGCTCGTACACAAGAAAGACGGGGAACTCGTCACCTTCCCGCTCCAGGAGGCGATGGAGAACTACCAGCGCCCCGAATGCCAGCATTGCGCGGATTTCTCCGCCGAACTCGCGGACATCGCCTGCGGGGGCGTGGGCACGCGGGGCTGGACCATCGTGGTCTTGCGAACCGAGAAGGGTAAGGAGATCTGGAGCGAATTCGAAAAAGAAGGCCTCGTGGAAATCCAACCGATACAGGAGAACCGGCGGGCCTGGAACATCCTGCAGATTCTGGCGAGAAGACAGCGCAACCGCGTGCCGACGATGGGTCCAAGGAGCGGCACACCGGTCGGCCTCCCGCAATACGACCCGTTCGAGGACGCCGGCATCGCCGGGCAAAAAATGGTCGATAGCCCCAAAACGCCAGAGGAATTAGAAGAATGCCTCGCCACGGCCTATGGGGAGGAGGCGCGCCCCGCCGATGTGCGCGGCTTCCTCGCAGGTCAGCCGATTCCGGGTGACCCAGGAGCTCCTCCCCCCGGAGAGAAACGCAAACTTCCTCCACCCCCGAGCCCGGCCCAGGGCGGCGCGCCGCCGGGCTGGGAGGTTTCAGGGGAATAAGTTGGATACCCCCGCTCTCACAGATAAAAAACCGGCGCTCTCCATCTCACTCGATGAGGCTCTGCGCAAAAGGCGCTCCATACGCCACTTTGCGCCGGATCCCGTCCCGATGGAGATACTCCAAACCGCCCTGTCCGCCGCGTGTCTGGCTCCCAGTCCGCACGGGACGAGTCCCTGGCGGTTTTGCATACTCGATTCCAAAGAGGCGAAAGAAGCCCTCGCCGCCGAGATGGGGAAAGACTTTCTCCGCGACATGACGGCGGAAGGCGTTCCAGAAGAAGAGCGGACGCGCAGGCACCAGGGAAGCATCCGGCTCCTGACCGGGGCGCCTGCCCTGATCATGGCGTCTCTCTCCTTCGCGGACCTGGATGAATACGAAGAACCCGAAAAACAGGCCAACGAATGGATGATGGCCGAACACAGCCTAGGCGGCGCTCTGCAAAACCTGATGCTCGCCCTCGCGGCCCAAGGGGTGGGCTCCGTGTGGCGCTGCGCTCCTCTGTTCTGTCCCGAAACGGCCCGCAAGGCTTTGGACTTGCCCGCAGACTGGGCGCCCAGGGCCCTCATCGTCGCGGGCTACCCATCGCAGCAGCCCGCTCCCAAAGAATCACCCGAACCGGTGCTGATTGTCCGATGAGTTTTCCCGGCCCGGTCGTTGCGCTTGCAGGCGGTGTGGGCGGCGCGAAACTCGCCGTCGGCCTCGCCCATGCGCTCCCCGAGGGGGAACTCACCGTCATCGTGAACACGGCGGACGATCTGGTGCTCCACGGCCTGCACATCAGCCCGGATATCGACACGGTGATGTACAACCTCGCGGGCATGTCGAACCCCGAGACGGGCTGGGGCATAGACGGCGACGGGACAAGCGCGCTCGAATTGCTCGGGCGCTACGGTGGACCGACCTGGTTCCGGCTGGGCGACAAGGACCTCGCCACCCACATCCGGCGAACCCAGCGCCTGGCCGAGGGGGCGAGCCTGACGGAAGTGACCCGCGAACTCGCAGCCTCTCTGGGCATCAAGGCGAACATATTGCCCATGACGGATTCTTCCATCGCCACCCGGGTGAAGACGCCCGAAGGGGAACTCGAGTTTCAGGATTACTTTGTCGCCAGAGGCACGAGGCCGAGCGTATGCGGCGTGCGCTTTCAGGGTGCGGATGAGGCGAAAACCACGCCGGAGGTCATGCGCGCGTTCGATGAGGCGCGCGCGGTCGTTTTTTGTCCGTCTAACCCGATTGTAAGCATCGGCCCCATTCTCGCGCTCGCCGACATTCACGAGCGGCTCCGCAGCGCTTCCGCGCCGCGCGTGGGGGTGAGTCCCATTATCGGGGGTGCGGCTTTGAGAGGCCCCGCCGCCGAGATGCTCAATAGTCTGGGGCATGAGGTGTCGGCTCTGGGCGTCGCCAGGATTCTCGAAGACGTGCTCGACGGGTTCGTCGTGGACACCGAGGATGAGGCCCTGGTTTCATCCATTGAAGAACTGGGGCTTAGAAGCATCGCGCTGCCCAGCATCATGTCGGACGTTGACTCCAAGAAAAAGCTGGCGCAAGGCGTTTTGGCGTTCGCCTCATCCATACAAAAGATGGCATAAGAAAATTCAGGTATACTCAAAACACATTTTCTCTCACACACCCCGGGATGGATGATGAATTTTTCGAGCCATTGCGTCGCCCTGATCCCCGTTCGTGATTTCAGAACCGGAAAATCGAGGCTCGCCCAAACCCTGGATGAGAACGCCAGAAACCAACTGGGCCGCTGGATGCTCGAGCGCGTCTTAAAGGCCGTCGGGGCAGCGGAACGCATCGATGAAATCGCGGTGTTGAGCGATTCCGCGGAAGTCCTGACACTCGCCGGAGAATACGGCGCTATCGGCCTGTTCGAAAAATCAGGCGGCCTCAACAACGATCTGGAAATCGGCCGCTCGTGGGCGAAACGAAAAGACGCCCGCTCTTTGTTTATCGTGCACGGAGATTTGCCGTTTTTAACCACCGAAGAGGTGAACGCGTTTCTGAAGCGGCGCGAATCGCCGGAAAATATCGAGCGCGACATACGCATCGCCCGATCGAAAGACAACGGCACGACGGCTCTGTTCATACAGCCAATCGATGCGATTCCCTTCCTGTTCGGAGAGCAGAGTTTCGAGAAACACCGCGCCGCCGCGCGCAAGAAAGGCTGTGAGGCGCAATCTTTTGAATCTTTCGGCTTCGCGCACGACATAGACTCGCCTGAGGATCTCGAATTCCTGCTCTCTCGTGAGGGAGAAGCGCCCGGGTGGCTCGCTTCCGCTCCCATGAGATGAACAGCGTCGAAATCATACCCGTCACAGGGTTGCCGGAAATTCGCGAAGGGGATGCGTTGGCGCCCCTGATCCTGGAAGCGCTTGAAGCGAGCGGCGCGAAAATCCGGGATCGAGACATCCTCGTCCTCGCCCAGAAGATCATCAGCAAGGCGGAAGGCAGACTCCTGGACTTGAACTGCGTCGAACCATCCCGGGAAGCTCTCGACATTGCGAACCGCGACGGACGCGACCCGAGGCTGGTGGAGGCGGTGCTCAGGGAGTCGAAGGAAATCGTCGTCGCCTCGGAACGCGCACTCATCGTGGAGCACCGCACGGGGGCGGTGTGCGCCCACGCGGGCATCGACCGCTCGAACGTCGAGGGGGGCGAGGATCAGGTGCTGTTGCTGCCCCGGGATTCCGACCTCTCCGCCCGCAAACTCCATGACGAAGTGAAGCGCGCGACGAACGCCTTCGTTCCGGTTCTCATCGCCGACACCCAGGGACGCGCCTTTCGCCGGGGCGTCCTCGGCGTGGCGATAGGATGCGCCGGCCTGGAGCCTTTGGTGGACTTACGGGGAGAGAAAGACCGAACGGGCCGCGCTCTCGAGATCACCATACTCGCGCATGCGGATGAAATAGCGGCGGCGGCGAGCATGGTGATGGGACAGGACAAGCAGGGGGTTCCCGCCGTCTTGATTCGCGGTCTTGATTATCATGAAGGAAACGCTCCTGCCCAGGCGCTTTACCGCACGAAAGAAGAAGATTTGTTTCGCCCATGAAACCACGACCCTTCATATAAGGATGCGCCCATGGCTATACTTCACTGGAACGACGTCGAGAATAGACAACTGAACGACATCATCCGGGGCAGAATCGTGAAAACGGACAACGTGATGGCGTGCAGGATCACGGCGAGCGCCGGAAAGCCCATCAAAACCCACACCCACGAGTTTGACCAGATAACGCACATGATTCGCGGGAAACTGAAATTCCACTCCGGAGGCGAGGATTACCAAGTCGTTCAGGCGGGAGACGTCATGGTGTTCCCGGCGGGCACACCGCACGGAGGAGAGGTTCTCGAAGAAGCGGAATACATCGACATGTTCTCACCGCCGAATCCGGATTTCCAGTGGGATAAATAGCCTCTCCCCTGAAGAAGAAATCGCCTCCTCCGGCGATAGGGAGATATATCCGGCACCCGAATGAGAAAACCGGCCCTCCCGAATCGGGAGAGCCGGCTCTTTAATTCTTGAATCGTCTGAGATTCGTGCTTTTCCTCCCCGGCTCCCGCCGGCTCATCCGCTCCAGGGACAGGCCGACTTCGAGTACCTCCTGGTTGAAGCGAAACTCCTCCCAGGAGCATCTGGCCAGAATGTGCGGAGGGAGGCCATAGGTCTTCGCCTGAAAATGAATGACCCCCAGCAGTTCTTTTCTATGCCGCCGGAAACTTGTCGCCTCCCGGCGCGCCCTCCTCAGAAGCAGGGAGCGAGGCTTCTTCCTGTAAGGACGTGACCGCGGTGAAGATCGCATCGGCATCCGCCGGGGCGAGCTCGTAGATGCTGAGTTCATCGGGCAGGCATCGGCCCGGTTCTTTTTCCGTCATCGAGCCGCGCTCGGGAACGAAGCAGCGCCTCAGTATGCAGTGCACCCACTCCCCGGTAAGCGCGTATCGCTCCTCTTCGCCCGCAGCACCATTCGAGGCGCCGGCGAACAACTTCGGATACGCAGCCATGTCCAGAAGATTCGGCGCGCGCACGAAGCCCTTGAGACCTGAAGGCAGGGTGATGGGCCTGCGGCCATGGTTTCTGTATTCTGATATTTCCACGATATCTCCCGTTCGTTTTCGCTGGGTGGGACTCACTTGAGGTGAAGAAGAATCCGCCTATAGGGAGGACGACTAGGTGAAGACGATAGAAATCTCGTCATCACCCGCATCGCGCGCCAGGCGAAACGGCGCATCGTAGGACAACAGCCCGTCCCGATCCGAAAAGCCCAAATCCGAGTACTGGCACTTAGGCGCGTTGATGGTGCAGATGTTTCCGGCCCTCTGCCCGATGCGCACGCTCAGGAGAAGCTGCGCGCCGTTTTCCCAATCACCGAACACATCGTCCGTGGCTTTGAGCACGGCTTCGGGGTCGAAAGAGCCCGACGGCGCCCGGCCCGTCACCATGGCGTTCACGTGCCCGCCCGATGCGTTGGCGCTTTGGCGCAAAACCACGTTGTTGTTCATGGCGAAGCGGATGTTCGTCACGTCGAAGTGGAACCCGCCGAACGAGAAGCCGCTCATGAGGACGGGTTCGGGCGTTTCGGCGTCGTAGGAATCGCCATGGAGCAGGGCTGCATCGCTCACCTCGAAATCGGCCGCCTCGAACTCCCAATCCACCGTCGGCACGCCATCCAGAGGACAATTAATGGAAAAACTCCCCATGCAGCCCAGATACATGATTCGCAAGCCGTCGATGAACGTAGTCAGGCAGATTTTCGTGTAGTCCGATTTATCGGATGTGGGCGCATAGATGACGGAGGCGCCCGCGGCAATCGTCTCCCTCATCGCACATCCCTTGAACAACAGTCCATAATCCGGAGCAATTCCCGTAGCGCCGGAACCGCGCAGTTCGGTGGAAAAGGAAATCTGGGCGGAGCGCTTCCCGGGAATCGACGGGAAAGGCGAGAGACTCGCATCCTTCACCGCGCGCGCGAGCTGCTCCACGCTGACCTCATGGGTGAAGTTGCCCGCCCGGAACAATTCCCCCGCAGCAGCCGGCCGATCCAGAAGATAGGCCGTGCCCGCAGCGGGCATGGCGTCCCAGGCGGCGTCTAGCGTAATCGTGTCCGAGGCCGAATCGAAATTCCGCGCCATTCTTTTTTGACCAAGGCCCATGCCCCGAATCGTGCGCAGCACCGAGCCGTTCCAAAAATCATCTCCTTCCGAGAGCGCGGCGTCCACCAAAGTGGAAGCGTCGGCGGAATCCGCCACCAGTTCCTTTTCTTCCGTCGCGCCGATAGTTTGGAGATCCATCAATATCGTATCGCCCATTCTCTATTCTCCTCTTTCCGTTTTTTGGAAGCGAAGGCGCATCCTTCGCCGGTTTCGATTCCTTCTTTCCAATCAATCGCGCCGAATCCGCTCTATCGCCTGAAGGCGGATTTCGGCGTAATGGCAAAGCACGCTCCCGAACGTTCTCAGTTCGATCAGGTCCACCTGCGGAGGCTGAAGACGCTCTAAGGAGCGAACCCGAGGCGCACCGGACTCATCGAGAAGACGAAGCGTTTTGTTGTCCCTGAAGCGGTCGCAAATCTCCTCGATCAAATCCTGAAACGACACTTCGCTGCCCACCGCGTCCTCGGCGCTCATGATTCCAAACAGCAAGAACGTGTGGGTTCTTCTGGTAAGACCAGTAGGCGTGAAACTGCCGGGCGCACCCGAGCCGATGGAAGCAGCCTCTTCTCCGGCCTTCTCGCGCGTCAGCACCCAACCCCTGATTTGGGCGAGGCCATCGCTCGCCTCCCACCGGAAAAGGTCGAGGTATTTACCGGGATCGGCGGACCAGCGCTGATAGACGTGCACCCGCCCCACCCCCGCCACCTTCGATATTTCCGACGAAATGGCTTCGCCTATTTCTTTGTATTGTGATTTAGCCACTGTGCCTCCTCGCAATCTCATCCGCCAGTTCGCCAAAGCGCCTGTCGATTCGGCTTTGGTTTTCCTCGAAAGCGCGCGCGAACATGCGGTGTCCACTTGTCCCGTGCCGGACTATCGCGCGAGCGACCAAGAAGGACACCCTCTCGATATACCCATCGGGCGGCTTCAGTTTGTGGGCCACCCAGCGGTACAGGGACGAACCCTCCCTCCAGGGCGGCATTCTGCCTCCCGCCCGGCGTCCGAATTCCACGTACCTGGCGTAAGGGACGCGCGAGGCGACCACGCCGCGCAACGCGCCTCGGCCCTCTCCTCTGATTTCGGTGTAAATACTGCCCCTGAGGTTTCCGCTCGCGCCGATGGGCGTTCGCGTCATTACCTCGCGTCTGAGCATTTCGGTGACCTCGGCCATCGCCTCACGCGCAAGGCGAAAAACCTCCTCCCACGCGATCGGAGGCACCTCCGGCAAATCTTCAAGCGTTACATATCGACGAAACACTTCGCCTCTCCTCTTCGCCTAGCGATCCCCGGACGCGCCGTGCGTGAAGTACTCACCGCGCCCCAGGGAGAGGAGCGCGTCCCAATCGAGAGACGCGCCCGCAGCGCCCGCCACTTCGCCCTCCTTGCGGCCGAGATGGTTCTGGTATTTGCGCTCGAGCTCTCGCCCCAGGCGCGTGTATTCCCCGGACTTGCTCTGGTAGTCCACCGAATCCGCAGCGAGGGTCGGGGTCGAGGACTGGGCGAAACGGCGAGCCAGGAGGTGACAACCCTCCGCGGCGGCCAGCCACGCCACGGCGGTCAGATCGTTTCCGGGAACGCTCGTTCGCTCATCATCCGCCGTGTGCCCCAGCGTGTAGAACAGGCGAAGCGTCTGGCCTATTTGAGGGACGAAGTACATGAGCCTGAACTTCGCCGCCGGGGTACCTTTCGCATAGATGATCCAGGCGCTCCTAAGCAGGTAGGAGGGTTTCCGCTTGCCCTGGGGATATTCCACCGCCCGGATGAAGGAGAGGGAGTCGTCCCAGTCAGCGGGCAGGGGAAAATCGAACGTGGCGCTATCGCCTGAGAAATCGGCGAACGAGACGAGCGGCTTGTCCTTGCTGTAGCGCGTGAGCGCAGCATTCACCAAATCGGCGTAATCCGCCTCCTCGACCCCGAATTCTTGGGGCAGCGCGCCCGCCTTCAACAAAATCTTCACCTCTTTGATGATCGTCTGCCTGCTGGCCATTGCCGTTTTCTCCTCTCGCTTCCTCACCCGATATGGCGGGCTTCAAGTCTTGAGCGTGAGCTTGGCTTCGAACGTGAACGAAGGCTCCTCACCGCCCACGGACCAAGAAAGCCTGAGCCAGGGGCCGATGTTCGTGAGCTTGACGAGGGTTTTTCCCGCCGAGGTGATCTGCGCGGGCCTGGTATGGACGAAAAGGGGCTCATCGTCCGCCGGCCCGGCTTCCACCGCGAAATCAAGCGCGGGCGATGCCCCCGAAACCGCCGCCACGTCGATGAACAAGAGCGCCTCGGTGAAGCGGCTCACCTCGAACGCCGTGCTGCTTCCCGCCGCGCCGCGTACCGCCGAGGGAGCGAGAACTATCGTGTGGGTTCGCCTGTCGGACATGGCTTCTCCTCTGAATGCGCAAACGACCCGCGAACTACGCGGGCGCTCCCCGATAGAAGCCGCGAAAGTCCAGGACGGCGCCGCCATAGACGTGTCTGATCTTGTAGCGAATCTTATCCGCGCTGAATCCGCTGCCGGCGGAAGGATTGTCCTCGATGAACAACTCGGGCTCCCGCATGTCGTCCATGAAGCCGATTTCGATGGTGTCCATCAGGCTCGGGTCGGCGATCATGTACCAATCGTTCGCGTCGGTGAGTTCGGGCACCCACAAAGGATCCACGCCCAGGCGGTTGATGACGCTCGGCTGCGTGGAATTTTCGCCCGCGACGACCTTGACGGACGACTGGGTGACGTCGAACGCCTCCTCGAGCAGGTCCGTGGGGTGAACGAGATATTTCGGCCGCGCCTGCGCCGCAATCTCGACGCCATCCTCACCATAAAACGTCTGCTGGCCCATCGCCTTGATCCCGGCGATGACGTTGTCATACGTCAGCGCGTTGGTGGAGGTGTTCTTGTGGTTGGCGTGAAACAGCGCATCCCCGTCGTATATGTCCGCGTTGGCCGTCAGGAAATCGAATACGAAGCCGTTCAGGGTGCGCTGTGCCGCGCGGGCGAGGCGTTGGGGAATCATCCGAATCGCGCCCATGTCGTCGTTCTGGATCATCTCCCAGGTGAGGTCCTCCACCCCGCCTCGCTTCGCCACGGCGTAGGCCACCTCCTCATCCGTCGGAGAGGTCAGCGCCGGATAGGTGGCCTGTTCGGCGACCTTTTGCAAATCACCGTAGCCGCCGACGCGCACCCGGCGATTCGTCCTGAAATCCTTGACGGGCGCCACGGACGAGACGATTTTTTTCCACTGGTGGAACCTCTCGTCCCGGAAATCACGCAGCATGGCGCGCCTGATCGAATCCCCGAACGCCTCTCCCCACGTGCTCGTCTGCAAGGAGGCGGAGAGGCGGCGCACTCCGTTCCAGTTCTCGGCGGCGCGATGGTAGTGGAACGTCTCGGCGAAGAACTGGCGCGGGGTGAGCCGGTGGCCCGTGAAATCCTGAAACGCCTCGCTCATGAAGCGATAGGGCCGCTCCCCACCGGCTACCTGATCGCGGGAACTCCAAAGCCCGTCGAGGGCCGCCTTTTTCCGGTCCGCCTCATCGCGCACCACTTCGGCGCGTGCGCCGAATCCCCGAAGCGCGCCGCTCGCCGTGAGTTTTTCCAGCGTGGACGCCTCGATGCGAATCGCTTCTTCGATTTCCTCCTCCGTGAAGCCCCCGCCCCCGAATTGCGCGCTCATTTTCTCCTGAACCGCCTCGGGCAGTGCGGACGCCGCAAGTTTTTGCGCGAGCATCCGGCTACCGGTTTCATCCTTCATGGCGCCTCCTCCATTTTCCTTGAAGTCCAGTTCGAAGCCTGCGTCTTCACAGGCCGCGATAAGTTGTTGCGGCGTCCATCTCTCGCCGAGCCTATCGGCCGATGCGGGCGCCACGCTTTTGAGTTTTTTCCCCAGTTTTTCGAACATCTTCACCTCCGATACAGTGGAATGATTGGCGGCGAGACCCAGAATCCCGCCCCCCAGCTTGCCTTTGTGCACGATGTCGACGGAGTGGACCGCCAGAATTTTCTCGAAATGCAAAACGAGCCCCTCGCCTTCCTCACGAAACTCCGCCCGGGCCATGACATCGAACGAAAACCCGAACGGCTCATCGAGACCCCGGGCCAGCGCGTCGTGCGCCAGCTTCTGGAACCACGCCGCTGAGCGCGAAACCGCGAACGTGCTCAAAAGCCCCTCCTCGCCCATGCGGACCTCGCGGTGCCAGCCGACCAAATCCTTGATGTCGGGGCCATCCGACCCGGTGTGGTTCGCGAACGCCTGCGCGCCCTCGAACAAGGGAGCGGCCTCGCGCAGAACATCCCGGGGCAGGAACCACTCCCCATCCCGCGAATAGCCGGCCCGGGCGATCAGCACGTCGAAATCCCAGGCTCCCTCCGGCGGCTGGGCTTCTTTCGCGGTCGCGCGGACGAGGTGGCCATGCAGCCTGACGGGGTGAGAATCTTTTTGCGCTTCCGCGCCCGCCCACATGCGATTCATCCATTTTTTCAAGGGAAACTCCTTTCTCTTTGGTCCTTTCGGGTGTCTGCTCCCGGCGATAAGCCGGGGAGAGCGCCTCCCCGATACGGGAGGCGGGTGCGACGGCGACAATCTAGGGCAAGGGGCCGTAAACACGGGCAGCGCAAATGCGGGGAAATGCGTAATTGACGTCTCTTTGTGCGGAATTTTGATTTTGCTAATTGTAAATTTCAAGAAAATGCGGTAACATACGGAAAATTCTGGAGTTGCGGACGATGCGGGTGGTCCCGGCGTCTATCAATTCTGGAGAATTCGCCCGCCACTCGGAAATTCCCGGATTCGCCGAGCGCCAAAGACCGCCCCTTCAACAACACGGACGAGGGTGCATTTCATGTGGGGCGTCGCTCAACCGGCTTTGAATTTCTTCCAGAACCTCTCCTGGAACCATATGATCGACATCGGGATCATGTGGTTCCTGCTCTTCCAGGTCTACATTCGCTTCAAGGGCACCCAGGCGATGCGCCTCCTCGTGCGCGTGTTCGCGGTATGGCTCATCTACCTCGCCTCCCAGGCCGCTGGCCTGCACCTGACCTCATTCCTGCTGTGGGCCATCTGGATCGCCGTGCTCATCCTGTTTCTCATCAATTTCCACGGAGAAATCCAGAAGATATTCTTTCAACTCAACCCGGTGCGCAGAATCTCCACCCTGCTGCGCCGGGCGATGCGCATCCGCCTGCCGGACGAGAGCGTCGCCACCATCGCCGAATCCGCATTCTCCCTCGCCGCCAAGAATCTGGGCGCCATCATCGTCGTGGAGCGCCGCGATTTGACCGAAGCGCTGCTGAGCAGCCCGGGCGAGGAGATCGAAGCGGATATCCGGTCGGCGCTGCTTGAGACCATTTTCTTCAAGGGAGCGCCCTACCACGACGGCGCCGCCGTGCTCCGCGAGAACAAGGTCTCGCGCGTGGGCTGCCTTTTGCCTCTTTCGGAGAACCGCGCCCTGCCACCGGAGTTCGGCACCCGCCACAGGGCGGCGGTGGGCATCACGGAGCGCTGCGACGCCCTGGCGATCGTCATATCCGAGGAGCGGGGGGAGATCACCTGCGCGGAAGGCAGCCATGTAAAGACGATAGAACATGAGGAAGAACTCGCCTCCTGGCTCACCACGCGCATGCGCGCGGCCCGCGAAGCGGGACAAACGAAAAGACGCATATCGCTCGCGCAGGTTTTCGAGAACTGGAAGCCCAAGCTCGCCGCGCTGGCCGCCGTCATCTTCCTATGGTCGCTCGGCGGGCAGGAGCGTCAAAATCCGCAAAACTTTTTCCCGCAACTCGAAAGCAAGGTGGAAGAGGAATTCCGGGTCCCTCTCCATTATTACAACATTCCCAGTGGCGTCATCTTGCCGGACGATACGGCGAAGGAGGTCAAAATTCGCATCAGGGGCAAGCGCGACCTGCTGAACTACATCGACGCCACCCGCCTGCGCATGAACGTGAACCTCGCCAAAATGACGCCCGGCGCGCATTCGCGCACGTTTTCCGGCCGCGATATCGACCTCCCGAGCGGCCTCGAATTCCTGAGCGCGGAGCCAAAGACCATCGAGTTGAACCTCGCCAAAGCGCCTAAACCCGAGAAAATGACGAAATCGAGCGCTTCCGCTGAAACAAAAGAGTCCTCGAATTTCTAAGACCCCTTTTTTCAGCCACTTAAATTTTCAGCCCTCAAAAATTTGCTTTTTTCGCTCAAAGAACCCATACTGAACCTACCGGACCATGGTCGCCGAGACGTTCAGATCGCTTTGATGAGCGGCATGGGCGAACCATCTCAGATGGTGCTTGGCCTGGCCCAAGTGAGGCGGGGAGGAGCCGACGCAGCAAGCGGTTCCGGTCCGGTTTACGGAAACCCTGAAAATAAAGGAGGATGCGATGATATTTACGATAAATCGCTTCAGCCGTGCGGAGACGCCATCCTCCCCGGCCCCATCGCATCAGCCGGGCGGGGAGGAAGACAAAGGCTGATGATTATAAAAAGGCGACAGAACGCCTTTGTGAGGTGAGATAAATTCTCACCCTGAAACAAAGACAAAAGAGAGCGGGGCGCAATGCCCCGCTCTTCTTTTTTTTTTGCGAACCTCCGGCAATCTAGTTCTTCGCGTCGAGTTTCCGCATCTCGATTTCCAGTTGCTGGAGTCTGTTCTTGATCATGTTGAAGTCGTACTCGAATCCCTCGGAGAGCAGCATGAGACCCCGATACAACTGGTGTTTCTCCGGCTCTTCTTCCTCGCTCACCGAATCGAGCATTTCGACGAAAACCTCTCTCGCATGATGAAAGCTCAACGCGCATTCCTCCTTTTAGAATGAACACTACGAAGTAAAGTAATAATCCTTTTTGCGGGAAGAAATCCCCCCCCGCATCTCTGCTAGAATCCATCGCATCGACAAATAAACCACAACGCACTCAAGGAGTCATCTTCATGCCGGAAAGACCGAACACGCCGCAAGTCATCCTGCGCCATATTCAGGGCGCCCAGCTTCAGATGCTCACCACCACGGGAAAACACTCCTACGTGCTCGACGAACCGGAAACCCGGGGAGGCACGGACCTGGCCGCCACGCCGTTTGAGTTCTTCATCGCGGGCCACGCGGGCTGAGGCCTCTATACGCTGCTGGGAGCAGCGCAGGCCAAGGACATCCACATCGAGGACGTGGAAGTCCACGCGGAGTTCAAGCGAAACATCTCGCCAAAGTTTCACGCGGATTATCACGCAGACCCCGAGCGAAGAAAACTGGCCATCGGCGTCATTCGCACGAGCTATTACATTCACGGCGACGTATCCGAGGAACAAAAAACGGAACTTCTCGATGAACTCGCCAACTGCCCCATCCACAACACGTTGATGACGCCGCCCAGGCTCAAGGAGCGAATCGTCGTTTTAGGAGAAGACGAAACCGCACCCAAAGGAATTTCATAATGGCGGAGAAAGAATGCACCTATCAACAAAGTGGAGCCTTTGAGCGAAAGGAACACTGCCTGGATAAGTTTGATGCCGGCAGGGAAAGAAGGCACTCTTCAAAAACTAGAGCCTTGAGCGCGATAGAAGCCACTTTCCAAGAAATTTGATGCCGGCAGGGAGGGAGGGTACCCTTCCAAAATCAGGAACTAATAAGAAATCTTGTCGTCCATCTGCGCCCACAGATTGAAAGATTCGAGCGCTTCACTCTCCAGGAGCCGCGTTGCATCCAGTTTTCTCTCATGAACCGGCAAGGTAATTTCCTTGTAGAGAAATTCATCGGAAAACCCGATCGCATCTGCCTCGACGATGGTGTTCCCATAAAACATGCGCTCAATTCTCGCCCAGTAAATGGCGCTCAGACACATCGGGCAAGGCTCGCAACTCGTGTACAACTCACACCCGGATAAATCGAAATTTTTCAGTTTCGCACTGGCCGCCCGTATGGCGAGCATCTCGGCATGGGCGGTGGGATCACAAGAAGACGTCACCCTGTTCGTGCCCTCGCCGATAATTTCGCCATCCTTGACGACGACGGAGCCGAAAGGTCCGCCCAGCCCCTCCCGCACGTTTTGAGAAGCGAGCGATATCGCCCTTCTCATGAAAGATTCCCGAGTCGTCATTTTCACCATCTCCCGTTTGGTTCCACTTTTGCGCCGCCGATTTCTCTTGGGCACGTTTTAAGTTTTTCTCCAGATTCGCCTCATCATAACTTGTTTTTGGAGTGGTTTACATTCATTTTGTAAGTTCTTCTCGATAGTTCTCTAAAAACCGGAGCCCTGAACGACAGAGATGCCACTCTTAAAAGTTCGCCACTCGAAGAGGAATACAAAATGAAAATCGGATTTATCGGACTGGGAAACATGGGGGCGGGCATGGCCGCCAACCTCCAGAAAGCAGGCTATGAGCTCGTCGTTCACGACATCGTCCGCGAGGCTGCGGCGGATCACATCGAGCGAGGCGCCCTCTGGGCGGATTCTCCCGAGGAGGTGGCCCGCGCGTGCGAAATCATCTTCACCTCGCTGCCCGGCCCCAAAGAAGTCGAGAGCGTCGCCACGGGGCCGAACGGCATCCTCTCGGGCATCAGCGCGGGGAAAGTCTATATCGATCTGAGCACGGGATACCCCACTATCGTCCGCAGCATTCATGAGAAATTCGTGGAAGCGGACGCGCACATGCTCGACGCCCCCGTGAGCGGCTCCACCATCGGCGCGAACTCGGGACGCCTCGCGGTCATGGTGGGAGGCGATAAGGAGGTGTATGAGCGCTGCAAGCCCGTACTCGACGCCATCGGGGACCGCCCCACCTACACGGGCGGCATCGGCACTGGCACCGTCTGCAAGCTCGCCCACAACTGCCTGGGCTACGGCATTCAGGCCATGGCTGCGGAATGCTACACCCTGGGCGTCAAGGCGGGCGCCGATCCCAAAGCCGTGGCCGAGACTATCCTGAACGGCGCGGTGGGCCGGGGCGTTCACTTTCACTTCGTCTTCCCCGAAACTCTCTTCAAGGGAAAATTCGACGAGCCCCACTTTCCCATGAAGGGCGCGGTGAAAGACGTAGGCCTGGCGCTTGAACTCAGCCGTGAATATGACGTGCCCATGGCGATAGGCAACATCGCCTACGGGGAGCTCATCGCGGGCGTGAACCGCGGATGGGGGGAGGATGACGCCAGGCGCGCCATGACGCTCCAGGAAGAGCGCGCGGGAGGCGTGCAGATGCGGATTTCAGAATAGGGGATTTTGCGGGATGAAACACGGAATCGCCATGCTGCCGCCTGCGCCTAAAACCTACGCGCACTGGTGCCGCCTCTCCGAGGAGGCGGGCTTCGACGTCATCTGGGTGCCGGATTCACAATCCCTCTACAGGGAGCTTTACGTCTCGTGCGCCATCTGCGCGGCGAACACCTCAAGCGTCCTGCTGGGGCCGAACGTCACCAACCCGCTCACGCGCCACCCCGCGACGGCGGCGAGCGCCATCGCCACGGTGGATGAATTCTCGGGCGGGCGGGCGCTGTTCGGAATCGCCACGGGCGACAGCGCCGTCCTGAACCTGGGGTTGCGCCCGGGTCGGGTGGACGACATGAGAGACTACGTTCTCGCCATGCGCGGAATGCTCGAAGAGGGCGCTGCGCACTACCGGGGAAAACCCTGCACGCTGAGCTGGCACAAAAAGCGGGTCCCCCTCTACATCGCCGCCGAGGGGCCGCGCACCATCCGGCTTGCGGGCGAGGTGGCGGACGGCGTCACCATCGGCACCGGCCTCACCCCGGAAGTGGTGGCGGATTCCCTCACCTGGTTGGAAGAGGGTGCGAGGAAATCGGGCCGCAAGCTGAGTGACTTGGACATCTGGTGGCTGGCGAAGGTGAACGTACGCGAAGACGGCGAGACCGCGCGGGAGGAGATTCGCATGGCCCTGGCCGCAAGTGCGCACCACGCCTTTCGCTTCACGCTCGAAGGCAAGCGAATCCCCAAAGAACTGCGCTCCGCCGTCGAGACCTTAAAGAAAGAATACGCGTTTCACGAACACGAGATGGTGGACAAGCAGACGAACGCGGAACTCGTGGACAGGCTCGGCCTTCGCGAATACCTGCTCGATCGCTTCGCTATCGCGGGCAACCCCGCCGAATGCAGGCAGAAGGTCGAGGCCATGAAAGCAACAGGCGTCGAAGCCTTAAGAATCGCCGCCCACGTACATGATAAGCCCGCCTTCATCCGGGCGTGGGGCCGCGAAGTAATAAGCCAAATCAAGTAACCAAAGAGGACATCTTCATGAGACACGGTATTTCATTCAGACCGCCCGACACGGATTCATTCGCCCGCTGGTGTAGGTGCGCGGAAGAACTCGGCTTCGACGCGGTATTCATTCCGGATTCACAGTCCCTTTACCGAGAAGTTTATGTTTCGAGCGCAATTTGCGCGATGGAGACGAGCGAGATCATCTTCGGCCCGTGCGTCACGAACCCCGTCACGCGGCACCCGGCGGTTGCCGCGAGCGCAATCGGCACCATCAGCGAGCTATCGGGCGGGCGGGCCTTCTGGGGGATAGCCACGGGAGACAGCGCCGTCCTGAACTTAGGGCTCAGGCCTGCGAAGCTCGCCGAGATGCGCGAATACATCCTCGCCGTGCGGGGAATGCTCGAAGATGGAAGCGCGCAGTACAAGGGCAAACCCAACCGGCTGAGCTGGCATAAATCCCACGTGCCCATTCACATCGCCGCCGAAGGCCCCAAGACTCTTCGCCTGGCGGGCGAGGTGGCCGACGGCGTCATCATCGGAACCGGCCTCATCCCCGAAGTCATCGCGGATACGCTCGGGTTCATCGACGAGGGCGCCAAGAAATCAGGCAAAAGGGTGGAGGATCTGGATCTCTGGTGGCTGGTGGACGCCCACGTGAACGCAGACGGCGAACGCGCGAGAGAGGACATCCGCACCGCTCTCGCCGCGAGCGCGCATCATTCCTTCGCCTTCACGATGGAGGGCAAGCGAATCCCCAAGGAGCTTGAATCCGCCATCCGCGCGCTCAGAGACGGTTACCAGACTTCGGAGCACGGCTTCATGGACAAATCGAATAATGCGGCGCTAGTCGATGAGTTCGGACTGAGAGATTACCTGGCTGAGCGTTTCGCCATCGTCGGCACGCCTGAAGAATGCCAGAAGAGACTCCAGGACCTCGAAAACCTGGGCGTCAAGGGGCTTCGCATCAACAACAACCTGCCCGACAGGACGGTCTTCATGAACACCTGGAGCAAGGAGGTGCGGAGGATCGCGTGATAAACTTCGGTTCCTGCTCGAAGGCGTACGAAAACCTTCAGGACAGATGAAAAAGCGCGATTTCCCCTCGGGCGACCGCTTCGGTTAGAATGGTTGAAATTCTAATTACTGGCCAATTTCGACGTCCCCGTACAATCTCTCACAGGAGGGTGGACATGACCGAAATGACGAAGGAAAAAGAAAAGATTCTCGTGTACGAACCCGTGGCGGAGGCTCCCGGCGCGAGCGCCGTCATGGCCGCGCGGCCCGAGAGCTTAAACGGCAAGAGCGTCGGCCTCATCAACAACACCAAGGATTTCACCGACGAGATTTTAGGCGTCATGGGCGCCGCGCTTGAAAAACAGTTCCCGGGCGTGCGCGTCGTGCGCTACAGAAAAGAATCCGTGAGCGGCGCATCGCCCGCCCTCATGGAGCAAGTGGAAGGAGAGTGCGACGCCGTCGTTTCCGCACTTGGCGACTGAGGCTCTTGCACGTCGTGGAGTATCCACGACAGCGTCGCTTTAGAGAAAAGAGGGCTGGCCACGGTCACGGTCGTTACCGACGCGTTTGAGGCCTACGCCAGACAACTCACCAAGCTGCACAAGATGAAGGAACTTCCCCTCGTAGCGCTTCCCCATCCCATCGCGGGCAGAAAACGCGAGGAGGTGGATGAGATGTCGGTAGAAGCGAGCGCGTATTTAGCGGCCGCTCTCACGCAGGCGAGCGGCTGATACAAAGATGGACGCGCCGAAACCCGCCCGCCAGATAGCGCTCGATGAAGACCCAAGCGCGATATTCGATCACTTCTACGAGGAGGGCTGGACGGACGGGCTGCCCATCATCCCGCCGACAGAGGAGCGCGTCGCGGAAACCCTGCGCTTCACGGATTATGCGCCGCACGACGTCATCGCCCTCATCCCGCCCGGAAACGCGCCCGCCACGGTGGAGAACATCGCCATCAACGCCGTGATGGCGGGGTGTAAGCCGGAATATCTGCCCGTGCTCCTCGCCGCAGTAGGGGCCATGACGGAGCCCGCCTACAACCTCTACGGCCGCCAGACGACCACCCACCCCGGCGCGCACCTGATGATCGTCCACGGGCCTGTGAGAAACGAACTGGAAGTCAACTGCCGCCAGAACGCCTTCGGACAGGGCCGGCGCGCCAACGCGACGCTCGGGCGCGCGATTAGGCTCCTGATGATGAACGTGGGCGGCGGAATCCCCGGCGTGACGGACATGGCCACCCACGGGCATCCGGGAAAATACTCCTACACCATCGGTGAGGACGAAGAGGGAAGCCCCTGGACGCCTTTTCACGTCGACAGGGGTCTTGCGCCCGATACTTCCGCCGTCACCATGCTCTGCGCCGAGTCGCCCCACAACGTGAACGACCTCGTGAGCAAGACGGCCCACAAGTATCTCGGCACCGCGGCTTCGGCCATGAGCCACCTGGGCGCGAACGGCGTGTACCGGAGCGGGCTGCCGAGCGAGCAGATGCTCGTCCTGACCGCCGAGGCCGCCACATGGCTTTCGGATCAGGGGTGGTCCAAGGCCGACGTATCCCAGTACATCTTCGAGACGGCGCGCCAGCCGATTCGCCTGATGCGCGATCGCGGCGGCTTCGACATGACGCCGCTCGCCCCTTTCGTGAATCTCGAAGAGGATGAAGACATGGCCCCCATCGTCCCGAGACCGGAAGACATACTCATCGTCATCGCAGGCGGCCACGGCCGCCACATGCAGGCCGTCCTCACGGCGAGCTACAACCTGAGCGTCACCAAGCCCATCACCAGAAAAGACGGAACGCCGGTGGGGTCTGTGCGGGAGTTTTTGGAGTGAGGGAGATTACTTGAAATCGAAGGATTATGAACAATTACGAGTCTTTGGCAGACCTCCTACCTAGTCCATATCCACCAACAAAACCAACTAAGGCAGCAATCACGGGAGTAACTAATTCTTTCGCATCAAACATCAAAAACAACCAGGACAAAGCAAAACAAAAGATTAAAGCCACTACAATAATGACCAAACCAAACCTTTGGCCTCTTTTGTTGTTTTCCGTGTCTGCATCCAATTTCTGTTTGGTAATCTGAAACTGGTTCTCTTCTTTTTTACCGCCAGCTTCCAAAGCACTCTTTAGAAGGTCATACCTCTTCTCCGGGTTTAAATCTTTCAGTATCTCCGGATTTGACCATGGCGGACCTGAATATCCGGTCAGGCTAACAATGCTTTCAGCACGAGGATTTTCTGGTACGGGTTTTACCTTGGGAGGTATCAAAACTTCAGCGTCTTCTTTTGATTCATCCGCTTTTTCGGCATCCACGTTTTCAGAGCCCGAATCGGTCACATGCTTCCCTTTCATATTTCGTCGCTTCATCGAAAGCATACGAATCGAACTCGGACTCTAAACCAAAATCGGGCCCGCTCGCCTGCATGGATTCCGAGAAAGCCGTCCAAAGATGATAAAGAGCAAATGCGTACATTTCATTTTGAACGGGATCGTTCTCATCCAACATGCCTTCGTTCTCATCCAGCTTTTTTTCGAATTCCGACCGCCATCTTTTTAATATGCTTAGAGATTCTTCCATCTCCCTTAGCGAAGGCCGTCGTGAGATCGGATTAAAATCACCACGAAACATTCTACTACTCCTGGATAATTTTTCTCGTTAGATGAACCATACCTTACATCTAAAACGTAACGTCATCAAGATCATATGAAAATTTAAGACTATTGCAACAAGAAAACAAGCACGTATACCCCCTACCCCCCCAGCTTCATGCCGAACTGGCTAGCGATGTGGGTGATGAGCTTGCCTGCGGCGTCATCGCTCATCCAGCCGCGCTCAGTCGCCGTTTCGAGCGCGGTGCTCACGCGCAAAAGGGCCTGGGATATCTTCTCGGTATCGCGCACGGAGATTTCCGGCAGAACGGGCGAGACGCCCGAGCGCAGCGCCTCTTCAGACAATGCACCCGCGCGGTGGGCTTCTTCCAACTGCTTGTCGGCCATGGCTTGTAGAATGTGGCGCACGGTGCGCTGGCGACGCGTCATCTTCTTGAGCGTGGGCTGATCCATCGATTCGGCGGATGCGCGGTTCACGTCCTCCCCTTGGGCGAACCAGTGGGAAGGGATGCCCACGCCGCCCAAAAGAAGGCCCCGCATCATCTTGGCGATACCCTGCGCGCCGGTTTCTCCACCTTTCAAATCGGGCGAGACGGCCTGCCACTCTTCTTTCTCGTTGTGCACGCGCACGCTCGAGGGCTTGGGGGCGACGCCGTTCTCGGAGAGCCACTCGGCTATCTTCTCGGGGCCTGCGCCTTTTAAGGTGACGTCGTAGATGAAGCTGTTTTGCAGGCGGGCGCGCTCCACGGCGTCGAAGATGAAGCGCTCATACGTGTCTATCCAGTCGATGGCGGCGAGCAGATCGGAAGCCCCGCGCGCGGCGTCGCTCGCCTTGTTGATCTGGAACAAAAACGCCTCCCCGTCCGTAAAGCGCGCACGTTCCCTCTGGGCGGATGCGCTCAAATAGCCGCGCGGGTCGCCCCCCAGAACCGTACTTATTCTCTTGCCCTTGTGCGCCGCCCCGCCCGGTCCTTCGGCGCGCAGGACGACCCCGATAGGCAAAGCGCAGTTGTCCGGGTCCATCACCACCTCTTCTATCAACCGGGGGCTGACGTAGCCCAGGCGGACGCGCCCCTCGAAGCGCGAGACGGCGACCGGCAGGAGAAGTTCGCCGAAAATTCCCAGTTCCGAGACCAGCCGCTCGAAGCGGATATCCATCTGGTTCACGGGATCGCCCCAGAACGCTTTCACGACGCGCACGGCGCGATCGTCTTCCCCATACCAGTTCACCCCCTCGCCCACGACGTGATCGGTCACGATTTCGATCAGGCGCTGGCCCATCAGGTTGGTGAGCCACAATTCGTGCGCCAAGGCCTGCATGCGCGCGTGGGTGTGGGGCGTGACCCCGCTCCGCCCCTCACCCAGAGGCCGCCAGATTCGCTCATCCGGGTCAATCTCCGCGCTCATTCGCCCGGAAGGCCGCTCGGCCGCTTTCATTTGCACCGCTGCGCCCCCCGCCTTTTCCTCGGGTCTCGCCTTTCGCTTGGGTGTCTTCACTCTCATTGCTTTCTCCATCTTCATCTCCTCCTGAGCATCCGCTGATCAAAAGTCTGCGGAACCACCGTTCCCCCGGCGAGGGGAGCCAGCATTCCCTCGCTCTGCGCCAGGGATTCGGCCAGCCGCGCATAGGCGCAGGCGAAGCCGAAATGGTTCTCGTTTCGCTCATACGCCAGCACCGTCTCCCCGGAGGAGCGGATGCGCGGCTTTTTCCTCAAATTCATCAGATGACGCTCCACTTCGTTCAGGAGCGCCTCCTCCCCGGTGTCCTTGGGATTCGGCAGCAAAACCCGCCCGGCCCCCTCGTGAAACTCCTCCACGAGGTGATCGAGAAGATCCTCGCGGTTCATCCGCACGTGGCGGCGCTCCACCCCCAGGAACGAGACTTGCTTGGTCTGCATCTCGCCCTCGGTGTGCCGCCAGATGAAGCCGCCATCGGGGTTCAGGTCGTACACCGCGCGCGCGGCCTGGGTGTGGGGTCCGCCGTCGACGACGAACGCCTCCACGCCCAAGCCCGAAAATATCGCGCGGCACCGCTCGATGAGCCGCTCGACCGGCGGCGCTTCAAAATAAATCCACCGGACGGGCCGGCCTCCCTCGCGCTCGCGCACCGCGAGGGCGCATACGTCCCCCGTATCGACACCGCAGAAGCGATGGCGCGCACTCATGCGGGCGCCTCCATCAGGCGATAGGGTGCGGCGGTGCGCAGCTTTTGGAGGAGTTCCCTGGAAATCGGCTGGGTATCTCCCGCATCGGGGGTGGCGAGCGTAGAGCAGCGAAAGCGCGCTTTTTCGCTCGGAAGCGTGGCGGCGGCCCATTTCGCCGCGATGCGATCCAGGCGAACCGCGCCGACCGCAAGTTGGGAGAGGCGGTAGCTCTTGTGCCGGGGCTTCACGCGCGCGGCCTCCCACCGCCCCGCTCCCCGATCGAGAAGCCCGCCGCAGGCCGGACAGACGAGTGCGCCTGCACGCAGGATTCGCGGCCAATTCTCCTCCAATACGCTCTCTATTCGGCACGCGGGACACCTCACATGCCACCGCCTCCGGTCGCCTCCCTCATACATGGCGTGGATGCCCGCGCCCGGGCTTCTTCCGACGGCCAAGTTGAGCGTCAGGGCGAGCGGTGAAGCGTCTATGCGGTCGTTCGACCATTTGAGGTTGTCCGGCGGGAGGTCGTCCACCTCGTCGCGGACAAGCACGTCGAGCGGAATGGATATGGCGTTGCCGATGTCCTGGAGACCCAGGATGTACAGGAATCGAGAACCCCCGGGGCCGGGGAACTCCTTGAGTCCCTTGGGCGATGCGCCCTTGTATTTCCCGTCGCGCATGATCGAAGCGATTCTCTCGCCCCTGAGCGCCGGGCGCACGCGCGTCTGATCGAAACGGTCGGCGAAATCCTGATCGGGCAGAAAATAGCCCACGTTCAGGCGGTGGACGATGACGCCGTACAGCGCAAAACCTATCGCGAGGGTGGTCATGCCCACCTGCGCGCCCTTCAGGATGCTGATGGTCTGATCGGGCGTGCGATGTTTCAGAACATCGTCGAGGGCGGCGGTGGGTTCGATGAGCGCTTCACGGCCCCTAAACGTGAACGAGCCGGCGTCGGTCGACATCTCGCTCGCCAGAAACCGGGCCAGCCCGCGCACCTCGCCCGAGAAGCGGCGCGCCCCGCCGGCAACCAAAGTGACGCCGGGCGTTCGGATGATTTTTCGGGAACTGCGCAAAGCCTGTATTCCTCCAGACCGAGGATGCCGTGCGCATCCTCACGGGGGAGGAATATAGGGGAGTGAAGCGGAGAACGATGACACGCAAATGCGGGGAAATGCGCGCCCAGACGCGCCGGGGGGGGCCTCTAATCGCGCATGTTCTCGAACTGGAGCGCGAGTTTCAGGTTCAGCCCCCGGCAAAGGGACATCACCTCCTGGAGGTCGTCCCGCTTCTTGCCGCTCACTCTCAGCTGATCCCCTTGAATCGCGACCTGAACCTTCATTTTCGTCGCCTTCACTCGCTTTACGATCTCGCGCGCCGAATCCTGATCCACCCCTTGCTTCACGAGGAGGGTTTGCCTGAGCGCGCCGCCCGAGGCGGATTCGGGCTCCTTGAATTCAAGGGCGCGCATATCCACCTTGCGCCTCGTGAAATGGGTGTTCACCAGATCGTGCATCTGCCTGAGTTTGAAATCATCATCCGCCAACAGGGTGATGACCTCTTCTTTCCACTCCAGCGCGCATTTCGACCCCTTGAAATCGAAACGCTGGGTAATCTCCCGGCGCACGCCGTTGATCGCATTGTCGACTTCCTGTAAATCCGTTCTCGAAACGATGTCGAATGAAGGCATATGGTTCGCAAAGCTCCTCTAGAAATCGGGCGCATGCTACACACCCGGGGCTACTGATGGTATAGTGAGGGGGTACACTTATCCAACGCCCAGGATTGTTCTGGAGACGATTTCGGGATTCTTCCTCCACGAAGAATCCCTATTTTCCTTGACTCAATGGCTGGCTTCGACGCCCTCCGGTGTGCGAAACCATCGCACGGAGATTAGTGTATGCGTCGAATCGCGGCGATCATCAAGCCCCGCAAGCCCGAAGATGCCGGAAAATCGCCTGCCGAGCCCGGTGGGCGCGAAATTTTCATCCACGTAATGAAGGACGGCGTCCGACCGGCGAGCGGGCGAGACCGCCGTCTGAAACCTGAATAAACACATTTTTTCGATTCATTGCCCAACGCACTTTATTGAAAGGGGGTTCAAAAAGATGAAACGCTTTCTGTCGGTCCTTTGGGCCACGGCGCTCACCCTGGCCCCGGGCGTCGCGTTTGCGGCCACGGCCCAGAAGCTCGATACCGGGAACACGGCCTGGATTCTGACGTCCACCGCTCTCGTCCTGTTCATGACGCTTCCGGGCCTATCGCTCTTCTACGGCGGCCTCGTGCGCGCGAAAAACGTGCTCTCCGTGCTGATGCAGTGCTTCACCATCGCCTGCGCCGTTTCCATCGTCTGGCTCATCGTCGGCTACAGCCTGGTGTTCGAGGCCGGCAACGCCTTTATCGGCGGGCTGGGCAAGGCGTTTTTCGCGGGCGTGGGCGTGGATTCGCTCTCGGGCAACATTCCCGAGACGGTCTTCGCCATGTTCCAGCTTACCTTCGCCATCATCACGCCCGCGCTGATCGTGGGCAGCTTCGCCGAGCGGATGCGCTTCTCCGCTCTTCTGATCTTCTCGATCATCTGGGTCGTGGCCGTCTACGCACCCGTGGCCCACTGGGTGTGGGGCGGCGGATGGCTCGGCGCGATGGGCGCGCTCGATTTCGCCGGCGGCACCGTGGTGCACATCAACTCCGGCATAGCGGCCCTGGTGGCCGCCATCATGATAGGGCCGAGACACGGGTTTCCCACGACGGCCATGCTGCCCCATAACCTGCCCATGTCGGTGACGGGCGCGGGCATCCTGTGGGTGGGCTGGTTCGGCTTCAACGCAGGCAGCGCGCTGGCGGCCGACGGCGCGGCGGGCATGGCCATGCTCGTGACCCACATCTCCTCGGCGGCCGGCGCCCTCGCGTGGATGTGCGCCGAATGGATAAAACACGGAAAAGCGAGCGTACTCGGCATCGCCACGGGCATGGTGGCGGGCCTCGTCGGCATCACGCCGGCATCGGGCTTCGTGGGGCCGATGGGCGCGCTGCTGCTCGGCGTGATAGCCGGTCTAGGCTGCTACTGCGCCACCAATTACATGAAACAAGTGCTCAAGATAGACGATTCTCTCGACGTGTTCACCGTGCACGGCGTCGGCGGAATAATCGGCGCGATTCTCACCGGCGTATTCGCCGCCAAGGGATTCGGCGGCGTCGGCTTCGCCGAGGGCGTCAGCATGGGCGGGCAGGTCTGGGTCCAGACTATCAGCGTCGTCGCCACGCTCGTCTATTCGGGCGTCGTCTCCTTCCTCATCCTGAAAATAGTGGACGCCATGGTGGGCTTGAGAGCCGACGCCAACGAGGAATCGGGCGGTCTCGACCTCATGATGCACAACGAATCGGCCTACGAACGCTAGACCGTACACAAATAGACCCCGGGGCTAAGTCCCCGGGGTCGCGCGTTCCCGCGAAAGCGCAGCCTCTCCTGTTTCGGGTTGTTGAAAGAACCTGATTTCGTGATTCGGCAAATCGAACCAACTGGGGAAGAGGGTCGGTAGGGACAGGTCGCGACCTGTCCCTACAAGAGGTAGTCTGGTTTTGTTCGTCATTCCGGCTTTCGCCGGAATGACGGCGCTGGTCAATTCCGAGCGAGGAAAGCTTTTTCAACAACCCCTGTTCCGGGTGAAGCGCGAAAAACCCTTACGCGTTCGACTGCGCGGCGGATTCCCTGATTCGCTCGAAATACGCCTTGGCGTCATCGGGCAGGGAGGTGAAGCGCAGCATCAGCCGTTTCCCGTCCGCCTCCACGACCTTCGCGTAGATATCGGAAACATCCGCTTCTTCCGCCACCCGCAGCATCAGGTTCGCGTTCCTCTCGAAGGGGCTTTCCGCCTCCACGTCCATACAGTTCTCTGATGCGCGCTTGATTTCCGCGCCCACCGCTTCATCCGACACCGTCTTGCCCTCGACAGCGAACATCCGCACCTCGATCGGCGAGGCGAGGTCCACGAACTCCTCCGGCGCGGCTTCGGGCATCTGGCACGCATAGGGCTCCGACATCCCCCGCACCTCGTAGACGCGGACAGGCTCATCCAGCCCCTTGAAGCGCAAGTCCTGGGTTTCGCCCACCTGAACGAATTCCGCCGTCTTGGCGTGCGTCTCGGGGCTGATGAGCACCTGCCCGCTCACGGTGTGGGACTCGATGCGGTAGGCCATGTTGATGGCCGTGCCCATCGCGCCGTACTTCGTGCGCTTCTCCGAACCGATGTTGCCGACGATCACCTCGCCCGTGTTGATGCCTACACCCATGTGAAGCTCGGCCATGCCGCGCGCGCGCTGCTCCTCGTTTATCTCCACCAGCGCGCGCTGCATTTCCACGGCGCAGGCCACCGCCCGGGCCGGATCGTCAGGCGCGGCCAGGGGCGCTCCGAAAAACGCGAGAATACCGTCGCCCTGGAATTCATCCACCGTCCCGTTGTACTTCGTGATGATCTCCACCATCGGCTCCAAGAAGCGGTTCACCACCTCGATGACTTCCGCAGGCGCAAGACGCGAGGAAAGCGCCGTAAACCCCCGCAAGTCCGAGACCAGAAAGGTCACCTCGCGCACTTCGCCGCCGAGCTTCAGTCCATCGGGCGAGTTTAAGAGCTCATCCACGATCTCCTCGCTGATGTAGCGCCCGAAGGTGTCGCGGATGAAATCCCTTTGTTTCAGACCCTCGATCATGCCCTCAAAGGAAGTCGCCAGGCGGCCCACCTCGTCGTGGCTCCTCTTCGCGGGAACCGTGACGTCGAGGTTGCCCTGGCTCACTTCTTCCGCCGCGGACGTCAAGTTTCTGAGCAAGCGCAGCATTCTCGTTGAAGCCACCCAGAAGAGGATGAGACCCAGGGCGATCAGGATGACCGTGAAACGGAGCAGTTTGAAGGTGTTCGTCTTCACCTGTTCGGCCACGGGGTTCGCGAGCTTGTTGAGCGTCAGGATGGCCACCACCTTGCCGTTCAGCTTGAGCGGCGCGTTGAGCTGTAAGAACTTGTCGAACTCGCGGTTCCCCACCTTTCCGCCGAAGAGTTGGGAGCGCATCATCTCGCCTTTGTTCCACGTGTCGTTCGTGGCCTTGTAGGTGGCCGGAAAGAGCCGGTGGATGTGGGCGTCCTCGCCGATGGCGAACCTCCCGTGCCCGGCGGCGACGTATTCGTAGCTGCCGTTCGGCCGCCTGCGCATGATGATGGCGTTATCCACGCCTGAGTTTTTCTTGATGCGCCGAAGCGCGGCGAGCACTTCCCTGTACTCGACGGTATTCTTGTCGCTCGGTAGTCTCAGGCTGTGAACGGCTTCCGCGTCTATCAGAACGGCGCCGCGCTCGGCGATGAACTCGAGCTTGGCCGACAGTACGTTGAGTTCGTAATTGTAGCTCGACTGATAGTACCTGTAGGACATCGGAACGATAGCGACGATGAGAATAATCAAGACAAGGATAAGGCTCTTGAAGACGATGGAGCAGTAAAAACGCTGCTTTTCCCGGGTGCTCGACTCGGGATTGCTGGATTCGGGCATCTCGCGTCTCCGGGGCGGCTCCTCAGGCCAGTATACACCAGCGGTGCGGGAGGAAAAGCCGAAAACGAGAGGCTATCCACTCTGGAAACAGGCGGCGGGGCGGCGCTCCTCACCGTTCCAAGACGCCGCAGAAGACCGTCTTTAAGTCGTGCGCTTTTTCCCCACGTAGTCGAGGAGCACGGCCAGGATGATGATCGCCCCCACCGCCAGCAGTTGCCAGTCGGCGGCGATGCCCAGCAGGTTCAGGCCGTTTCGGATGCAGGCGATGATGAGCGTGCCGATGACGGTCCCTATCACGCGCCCCTCGCCGCCCAGCAGCGAGGCGCCGCCGATGACGACCGCGGCGATCACGTCCATCAGGTCGAACATGCCCATGATGGCCTGGGCGGCCATCAAGCGCGAGGCCATCACCACGCCCGCCAGCGCGCCGCAGAAACCGCTGAAGATAAGCACGAACAGCTTGACGGCGAAGACGTTCACGCCGGCGACGCGGGCGGCCTCCTTGTTGCCGCCGACGGCGTAGATGTTCGTGCCCAAAACGGTGCGCGAGAGGATGAGGTGCGCGGCCAGAAAGACGACGGCCATGATGACGGCGGCCATGGGAAACGGGCCGAGATAGCCCTGCCCCACCACGCTGAACGCCTCGGGCAGGCCGAAGATGGACTGCTCGCCGGTGAGGATGAGCGCGCCGCCGCGCGCGAGGCTGTCCATCGCCAGCGTGAGGATGAAGGCGGGAATCGCGAACCAGCCCACGAACACCCCGCTGACCCCGCCCAGAATCACTCCAAGAAGCAGGGCGGCGAGCACCGCCGGGACGATGGGCACGCCGTAGTTTTTAAGCAGCAGGGCGACGACCACCGCGCCCATCGACTGGATGGAGGCCACCGACAAGTCGATCTCCGCGCAGATGATGACGAGCGTGAGGCCCGCCGCCATGATGCCGATGTTGGCAGACTGGAGCAGGATGTTCATCATGTTCGAGACGGTGAAGAAGTTCTCCGCCGTGATGGAGAGAAAGACGATCAACAAGATGAGCGCCAGGATGAGGCCGTACTTGGAAAAGCCCGACGCGATGAGAGAGGATATCCCGTATCCCCCGCTCGCCCCGGCGACGGGGCCTCGCCCGCTATCCGATTTCACCTCATTGCTCATCGTCCCCTCCGTTACCGCACGCTTCTTACGCCGCTGTGCTCGTCGCGTAGCGCATGATGGTTTCCGCGTCGGCGTCTTCTCTTAGAACCTCGCCGGTGATTCTGCCTTCGTTCATCACGATGATCCGGCTGCAAATCGCCGTGACCTCGGGCAATTCCGAGGAAATCACGATAATCGCCACACCGAGTTGGGCCAGTTCTTCGAGGATGCGGTAGATTTCCACCTTGGCGCCCGCGTCGACACCCTTGGTCGGCTCGTCCAGTATGACGATACGCGCGCCCGTGGATATTCCCCGCGCGAGCAGCACCTTCTGCTGGTTCCCGCCGCTTAACTGGGCGATCTGATCCGTCAGGGAGGCGACCTTGATGCTCAGCCTCTTCACGTAATCACGCGAGAGGCTGCCTGCGCCTGCGCCGTTGATGCAGCCAAACAGGCGCGTCAGATTTCTCGACCGGCTTTCTCGGCCGAAGTTGAACAGGGTGATCAGCAGATTCTCCAGCACCGAGAGGAGCGGGAACACGCCCTGGTTCTTGCGATCCTCCGTCAGGAAGGAAAGCCCGTGGCGTATGGCGTCGCGGGGTTTTCTGATTCTCACCCTCTTCTGATCGATGAACACCTCGCCGACATCGGGCCGCTCCAAGCCGAAGAGCGCGCGGAACAGATCCGTCCTCCCCGCGCCGACAAGTCCCGCAAAACCGAGTATCTCACCCTGCCTGACGCGGAAACTCACGTCGCTGAACACGCCCGTTCTCGTGAAATTCCTGACTTCCAGAACCTCCTCGCCTATCTTGCCCGAAATCCGGGGGTAGCGCTCGCTGAAGGTGCGCCCCGTCATCATGCGGATCAGGGTGTCGATGTCGGTGTTTTCCGCGCCGATGGTCCCGACGTGGCGGCCGTCGCGCAGAACGGAAATTCTATCGCCGATAGCGAGACAATCCTCCAGGGTGTGGGAAACGTAGACGACCCCGATGCCGCGCGCCTTCAATCGTTCAATGACGCCGAAGAGCGCTTCCTTTTCCCCGGGGCCCAGGGATGAGGTGGGCTCATCCATCAGGATGACCCTCGCATCGAAGGCCACCGCCTTGGCGATCTCGAGAAACTGCATGTCCGACAGACTCAGAGCCAACACCCCGGCGTTCGGGTCGATGTCGATGCCAAGTTCGGTGAATATCTCGCGGCAGCGCCGTTCCATCGCCGCCTCGTCGCGCACGCCCAATCGTCCGAGCAGCCGGTTTTGCACTCTCAAATCGCGGCCCAGGAAGAGATTGCTCTTCACGTCCATCAGCCGCACGAGGCTCAACTCCTGGTGGATCACGCTGATGCCGAGCTCCCGCGTGAGCGCGGGGGAGCATCTCTCGACGGTCTTGCCTTCGAACACCATCTCTCCGGTATCTTTTTCGACGACGCCCGAGATGATCTTGATGAGGGTCGACTTGCCGGCCCCGTTCTCGCCCAGGAGCACGTGGACCTCGCCGGGCCGCACGTTGAAATCCACCTCATCAAGGGCCACGACGCCCGGAAACTCCTTGCCGACCCCGCGCATATCGAGAATGAGGCGCTCGGCCGCGTCCTCTGGCGGGGATTCGGGTGGATTGAAGGGAGATGACGTCATGGGCGAGTTCTTTCAGTCGGGTCAGTCGGCGATGCAAGCGGCCGCCGCGTTCGCTTCGATCTCTAGCGCGAAAATCCTCCCCAGGCTCGGCGCTATATCTCGAGCGGCTCCTTGGGGAAGGACGTAAAGGAAACGCCGCCGTTCTTCGTCACGTGCACCATGTCCTCGTTGCCGAACAAATAGGTGTTGTCGACGGCGATGCGCGGCTCGACGGCGAGCACCATGTTCTCCTCGAGCGGCAATTCTTCGATCCCCATGTCCGGGCGTTCGTGGATGTCCCATCCCAGGCCGTGGCCCAGGAACCTGTCCCACAAATCGAACCCGGCGTCGCGGGCCATCGCCTCGGCCATGTCGACGAGCCTGCTCGCCAGGATTCCCGGCTTCGCCTTCTCGATGACCGTCCGCTGAATATCCAGAATCGCCTCATAAGCGCGCCGGTGGGTATCCGTCACCTGGCCCATGGCGCGGGTGCGCGAGGAATCGACCGGATAGCCCTCGAAGCGCATGCAGATGTCCCAGTGCACGACGTTGCCGCGCTCAATGGCCTTGGCCGGACTGGGCATGTGCAACAGCGCGCCCGCCACCGGATAGCCGGAACAGATGAGGCTGGGCGAAGAGCTGCACGAATCCTCATAAATCGGATCGGCGGAGCGCATCGCGTGCTCGGCGGCGCGGATGAGTTCGAGTTCGGTCGTGCCGACGCCCTCCGTGCTCAGGATGGCGGCGACGGTCTCATGCCCCAAATCCGCGACCCGGCCCGCCTTTCGCATCATCTCGAGATCAAAATCGCTCTTCACCATCCGGAGTTCCTCCACGATGGTCGAGCGCACGATCTCGAGGTCCGGGAACGTCTCCCTCATCCCGGCGTAAAGCGGGGCCGGAAACTTGTCGAAGGTCTCGATGCCGACGCGGCGCACGTTCCCTGCGTCGAGAATCAGCATTTCGAGGTTCTCGACGGACAGCCCGTCGCCCTTTTTCGCCGAAAACCCCTCCCCGGCCACGATGCGCGGGACGCACACCTCGCGCGTCGGCATCAGGCCCGGATCGACCATGAGCGCGGGCTCGTCCTTTTGCGTGATGAAGACCGCGCCCCCGTCGACGATGGAGGTCTCCGTGCGCGTGAGGCTTATCCACCCCGCCCGGTCGGGGAAGTAGTCGGTGAGGTAGCGCAAGCTGCCGGAGAGCTTGTTGTTCCCGTACACGATGAGGGCGTCGTATTCGCGCTCCGCCATCATCTGCCGGGTCTTCGCCAGCCGCCTGTCGATTTCGGCCTGAAGCACGTCGCGTGGAATGGGCATGTCGTCCCCTCGGCGAGTGGACGGACGCGCGCGTAGCGGAAGCTGAGTCTCCGCCTCCGCCGCGCGGCGTCGCGCGTGATTTTCTATTTGACCCCGGCTTTTAAGCTCTTGCCGACCGCCTGGAGCAGCTTCGTCTCGAGCGGAATCGTTCCGGTGTCGATCGTGTACTTGGACTTGTCATCCCGATCCATCGCCACGTCGATACCCGTACGAACGAGTTGCTTGCCGACGGAATCACAAAAAGTCAGCACGGTCGCCAGCATGTTGCCGCGATAGACTTCCTGCACCGCCTCTTCGACGCCGTTGAAACCCGTGACGATGATCTTGCCGAGCTTCCCGCGCGCCTTGACGGCCTGGAGCGCGCCCAGGGCCATGTCGTCGTTCACGGCGATGATGGCCGCCAGATCGGGATGCGCCGTCAGGATGTCCTCCGCCTTCTTCAAGCCCTGCGCGCGGTCCCAGTTGGCCGCCCAGGTGCCGACCACCTTGATGCCCTTGTACTTGGCCAGCGTGTCTTTCGCGCCCCTTTTCCGCAGGATGCTGGACATGTTGCCCGGCACGCCTTCCATGAGCGCGACCTTGCCCTTGCCGCCCAATTCCTCGGCGGCGGCCCTGGCGACCGCGGACTGCCCGTAATACTGATCCGGGCCGACGAAATGCCGCGCCACCTGCTTGGCCAAGTCGTCGGAATGGATGAGCACGCGGATGCCGCTTTTCTGCACCTTCTTCACCGTCTGCACCATCGCGTTCGGGTCGATGGCGCTGAAGGCGAGAACGTCCACGCGCTTCTGGATCATGTCGTCAATCATCTTGGTCACGCCGATCAAGTCGGTGCCCAGAGCGCCGCTCAATACCGTGAGCTTGACGTTGGGATGTTTTTTGGTTTCTTCCTCGGCGGAGCGTTTGAGACACGCGAAGTAGGGGTTCCCCAGCGTTTCCACCACGATGCCGATTTTGATGTCCTTCGCGAACGCGGGCGACGTGAACCCGGCGAACGCGACTGCCACTGCTACGATAACGATGCCGATCATGCGCTTCATAGACTTTCCTCCCCGGTTAGATCTATGGACCAGTGTGCAATCGTATTCTCTGAAATGTGTTGATGGGAAAATCATCACATACAGGCTTCGGCCCGTCAAGAAAGGAGACCGGCGACGGGCGTGAGTGGTCAACCCGCCGCCGGTGGAAACTCCCTACTTCGGCGGAATGATCGGCAAGAGAACGTGGGAGGGATGGTCCGGGCCGGTGTGCAGCGTCACCTTTCCTCCGAACAGTTCCGTCGGCCTGTCTTCTTTCAGATCATGCTTGAAAGGCCCTACGCCGTAATAGATGCGGCCCGATATTTTGGGCGCGGAAGGCTCGTAGCCCGGCCAGACGTAATCGCGCCCGCGAACGCTCAAGGCGAGGCGGTATTCCCTGGGGATCACGATGGAGGTCGGCCAGATCTCGATGTCGAGTTCGTATATTTCGCCAGGCGTCAGCGGCTGAATCTCATCGTGCCTGTGGTAGGGCCTGTAGGGCAGCGTGAGTGATTCATCGAGCTTTCTGTGCGAGGCCCTGAGCCAGCCGATGGCCACGGGCGTGTGCGGGTCGTTCGCGCCCCGGTAGACGATCTCCGTCATGTCCGGCGAGAAGACACGCAGGGTGAGGAACAAATCCGCATCCTCCGTATCCGAGGAGACGAACAGCTTGGCCGCCACGGGGCCGGTGATCTCGGTTTCCTCGGCGAAAGGCGGCGAGACGTAGATCAAACCGTCGCCCAGGGCGTCATAGGTTTTCTCCCGCTCGTTGGTCTGGGGATCGGCCCGGAGGGCGCCGGAGCCTGAATGCAGGTAATACTTCGTCCACTGCGCGCGCGCGATGGGCCACTCGCTTTCGCCGCGCGCCACGAATTTCTCACCCGGATGACGCACCTGGAGCAGGACCTTGGGCTGCTCCTCCCAGCCGGTGTCCTCGCCTTTCAAGAAATGCCCAAAAAATTTCTTCTGGAGCGCGACGCCGTAATCGGTATAAAAGTGCGTGAAATGCTCGAGCCCGTGCATCTCCAGCCATTTCTCCTCGGTGGCCGAGTTCACGTAGCCCTCCGTGTTGCCCCTGGGATGCAGACCCACGCCGCCCCAGTTGCCGGCCGATAGGAGCGGCACGTTGATTTTCGCGTAATCGGGCATGCGCGCGCGCCAGTAATCGTCATCAAGGGGATGATCCAGTATGTCGCGCCCGTAATCGCTCCTGTTGGAAGCCAGTTCTTCTTCGCTCAGGTTCGCGGGGCCGGATATCCAGTCGCCGTTCAGTCGGCTCTTGACGCCGCGATGGCCCTTGCCGTGCTGGCGGGGCACGACGGCCTCCCGGTACCAGGTGTCCGGGAAGCGGCAGGCGATGCCCCCGTGGTGGGCCAGATCGCGGTAGAAATCCGCCGCTCCCTCCCAGACGCACATGGCCGCCAGATGCGGCGGCTGGAGTGCGGCCACCTGCCACTGGTTCATCCCGTAGTAGGAGATGCCGTTCAGCCCCACCTTGCCGTTGCTCCAGGGCTGCGCTCCCGCCCACTCGATGCAGTCGTGAAAATCCCTGGCCTCGCGCGGCGACCACACCTCGAGATAGCCCGGCGAGCGGCCGGCGCCCCTTGAATCCACACGCACGCAGGCGTAGCCGTCCGGCACCCATTTTTCGGGGTCCACGAGCTCCCAGTTCTGGTATTTGTTGCTCGTCCCCATGATGGTCTCGGGATAATCGTTCACCATCAGGCTCCACTGGTGGGGATAGCCGTCCTGTAAATGGAGCCACTTGGCGTAAGGGCCGTAGCTCATGATGACGGGATAATGCCCATCATCGTCGGGCCGGTAGACGTCGCAGCGCAGCGCCACGCCGTCGTCCATCTCGATGGGCACGTCCCAGTCGATGCGCATCCCGTCTCTTGCCTCGCTCTTGTACTCGCTCATGTCTCGCCTTTCTGAAAAAAGGTGGAATCACCGTCGGTGACATATTTGGGGATTGGGGAAATATACCCGAGGGGCGGTGTTGCGTCCAGATGGGGGGGGTGATTCTTATGTCGGGAAGGGGGGTCCAGGCGCAATAATTTCAGGTCTGTGGACGCTATAGAGCAGGTGAAGGCGTCGGCGAAGGAGTTTGAGGAAAGAGAATTACCTGGAAGATCTTTACGTCCTAATGCTGTTGAATGTCAGGCTCGTCATTTTGTTCATCTTCTGACAAGTTCACCTGCTCTATATAATCAGAACGATTCACACTGCAATCTACTATATCTCGAAATACATTTGTGGACACACCTAATTGTCTCGCCATACGATTTTGCAAATAGTCATCGATATCCTTATTGTTGCGCGACATGAATGTCTCACCGATTAACCTATCCTCATCGAACACTCGATAATATGTGTGATGTCGTGTTTCATCAGTTTCACATTTCAACTTATTTCGTAATATTTTTTTGATTTCACGTGCTTTGTACGTGGGCATCTTCGGGGGGCTACCAAGTCACAGACGACGCATGGCGAGCATGACTAAACAAATTGTCAAGACGTAGCTTGCGTTTCTCCATATAGCTAGAGAGTTTTCTTGCGGAATGGAGGGCTTCCCATGATACTTTCAGTGCCTCAAATAGTGAATCTATAGCTTCATCAGGAGTTGCCCCTTCTCCATGATGTGGTAAATCTAGTTCCATCAACACATCGGCAAAATATCTCCCATCTATTTCGTGCGTCTGAACAAAAACCGGAATCCCTTCATAGGGTTCTAACTGTTGTTCAATAGGAGTGTAAGCAACTATCGAGGAACTTAATGATGTGCGATCACCACCGGTTGAGATGTTATTTTCAGTATCAAGTAAAGTGGTATTCATTTCGTTATTCTCTCATTATGGATGTTCTTTAGATTCCAGTACTGTAATGATAGTTCCACTTCTCACGTTATAAATTGGATGTCCATCCGGCCCTGGCTGATCTTTGAATCGGGCAACTTCAACTACATCCACCCTGATTCGCAATACTGTTCCATCAGCAAGCCTGACCTTCATCGGCTTTTCAATGATCTCTTCAATGTCAACTATCTCCGCATCAAGCATTTCGCCTGTTATTGGATGTTTCAGTTTTCGCACTACCATAACCAGCCCTTTTTATGCCGATAAGTTCCATTTACTTTGTCAGAGGAATTTCCTTATCCGCCGCTCGAAAGATGACTTAATTATCCGCTTCGGCGTTGCCGGTATCGTTTGAACTACGTTCTTCACCGAACGCCCCGGTTACTGGGTGTTTATAGAACCTCCCTCTCGTAGTGAATGGGTACGAGTAATATCTCAAACAACCATCCCTATCTCATAATTTGTAATGTTTTGCCATATCTTGCCACACATTGCTAAAATTTCAACCGGCCCGAAACCATTAGCCTCCCTCCCCCCCGTCACTCAATCCGCTCCTCGAGCGTTCGCGTTGACTCCTCGACGATTTCGCACACCTTGTCCATCACATCGGGATGCTCGCGAAACGATTCACGCACTTCCTTGACGATCGCCATCTTGGCGGCGGCGAAACCATCCTCATACTGGAGCCTCAGCCGCTCGGCCGATATGCGGCTGCGCTCGAGCGCGTTCACCATCTGCGCGAGTTTCTCAGGGGTCAAGCCCTCGAAGGATTCTTTTCCCATCTGCGAGACGGCCTCGACCGCCTGGGCCATCAGCATCCGCCTTGCGGCGGCGGCCACCTTCTCGCCCGGGTCCCTGCCCTCGCCGTCATAGGCCATGACCTCTTCGATCAGCTCATCCACCATGGCTTCGACACGCTTGGTCTTGCGGATGCCCTCGAGCAAGCGGTTGTTGCGCGCCCCCACGGAGGCGAGCCCTATCTTCTCCCCGGTAGCCTCCTCGAAAGCTTCGGCCACCTCCTTGTAGGTCTTCCCCTCGGCGAGCAGAGGGTCGACGATTTTCTCGGCGCCGTATTCCACTACTTTCGACCTGCGTCCCCGCCTTCTCTCCATCACAGATCTCCCACGAGGATGTCGGGAGAGGCGGATACGGCTCCTTCGAGCAGGCCCCGTCCCTTGCGGGTGAGGTGGACCTCGTAGTCCGTCAGCAGGCGGCCGAAACCGCCCGGGGTGCGCTTTTCCACCAAGCCCCGCGCGGCCAGATCGTCCACGAAGGCCTCGAGCGTCTCGCGGCCCAGAGGCGCGCCGTCCTCATGGTGGCCCGCCTCGCGCAGCGCGCTCCACAAAAGAAGGCTGCCCACGCACGTTTTCACCTGAAAGGCATCCTGGTAATAAAGCGTCTTCAATATGTCGCCGCGCAGGACGCGGGCCGCCAACTCGTTCACGCCAAAATACCTCCTGGATAGCTTTGACCCTCAAACGCCGGACCCCGCACGCCGGGATTCGGCGTCTCTCGCGGATGATGAAATACGCCCTGAGCGTCTCGGCGCGCCCCTCCTCCACGCGCGGCGGGGATTTGGTCAATATAGGGTGCGGCGCAGGTTCCGGCTGCGCCGCAAATGCGGGCAAATGCGAGGGCTTGTGCGTTGAGAAAAAAAACCAGCAAGCCCACAATGGCCCCCGGGGAGAACGCTTCGATGCGCGCGCACGACTGGAAAATCATCACCACGGCGGCCATCTGCACGCTGTGGTTCGCCTGGCTGCCCGACGCGCCTGCCCTGGGCCACGGGGAGGAGGAAATCCTCCTGTTCGCCTATCTGGCGGAAGAGCAAAACCTCCTGAGAATCTCGACCGCCATCGTGGGCGGCATCATCCTGGCGATGGGCGCCTTCATCACCCAGCAATCGCGCGCCGAGGCGAGAGCGCGCGCGGGTTCTGAATTCTCCGGCTTCAAAGTGGTGATGCCGGGACTGCTCGTTACCTGCCTGGGCGTCGGCGTGCTGTTCACGGCCGCCTTCATCCTGCCCGAGCAGATCAAGATCGTGCACGATCATCCCCTGGAGCAGATCGAGACGAAAACCACGGAAAAATAGGCGCGGCCCTTGAGCCGCCCCCGTCCTCCTCACCTCGTCTTGCCCGTGAGCTTCTCGACGGTGCGCAGCGCGCCCAGACCCAGCATTCCCAGGGTGAGTTCCAATAATCCGTCCGCCGAGACGGGATAAGGGATCAACTCACCGCCCATCAGCACCTGCCGCGTCCAAAGCCAGGCGCCCAGGGCGTACTGGGGGATGAAATAAAAGGCGAGAGAAACGCCGCAGGCCCACAAGATGAAGGGCCTCCCGCCGGCGACGAAGGCGCTGCGGTGCGCCGCCTCGATTTTGTTTATCTCGTTCTGGGCTTCGGCGGGGCGCATCATCAGCTTTTGCTTTATCGCTTCCGCCACCCGCCTCTCGTCGGGCGTCTCGACGAACTTGTCGATGACGTTGGCGACGCCCTCCGCCGCCGTGATGACGCCTCCGCCGATGAGTTTTTCCAAAAAGGCCATCACGCGCTCCTCATCATCCCGGCGACCCTGCCCGCCCGCGCGGGGAGTTCCCTCGCGTAATCGGAATCGAGCGCCTCCGCAGCCGCTCCCTCGTAATCGCCCTTTCCCAGCGCCGCCCACATTTTTTTGAAACCCAGGAGGCTCGGCACGCCCATGTTGTAGGCCATGTTCAAAACCGCGCGCTTGGCGCCGGGCCTTAAGTTCGCATACGCCCCGCTGCGGGGAGAGCGCTCGATCTCTTCGGCCATCAGGCCCAGGCGATGCCGGAGGAGCAGTTCGGCTTCGGCCTCGGATATGCCGTCTTCCAGCAGCGTTCCGTAGCCGATGGTCTGCTTGCCCTTGGTGTCCAGATACACTTTCGCGACAAAACCCTCCTCGCGCTTGACCTCCTCAATCAGTTCGTCCGTGAGCATGACTTCTCCTCACCCATAAGCGAATCCTCGGGGGACTCTACCTCTCTCATCAGGCGCCAGAGCGCCGCCGCGCCCTTGCGCGCGCTCGCGCGACCCGCATAGGCCTGGCTCGAGGCCAGGATGCGTCCGTTCCTCGCTCGCACACGGAAACGATGCCTCCCGGATTTATCCCTGAAAATCTCGACGGGGCGACGCTTCGATCTCTTTACGGCCGGCATACGAATCCCCCCAGAAAAAAGCCCAAAAGCACGAGACATGCGCCCGCGACGATCAGGCGCAAGGCGGTGCGCTTTCCCCCAGCCCAGCGCCACAAGACGGAGCCCGTTCGTTTTTCGGATTCATTTTTCTCAGACATGATTTTCCTCTCTTTCCGGTAGCGAAATCCCGCGCGCCGCCCGGAGGCTGCGCGCCTCGACGGGAGAGAGTTTATGTCTTGATAGCGCGCGCCCTATGACTGAAAATGCGGGCAATTGCGGGGTGCTGCGCACTCGGCCCCCGGATGTGCGCGCAAAACCTCGCGGTGTTTCAACCCAAGGGGAAGCAGTGCTAAAATACGCATCGCCCGAGAGTCGTTTCAATACAAACGGGCGCGCGCCCTCGCGCACGCCGCCAGGTAGTAGAGGAGATGGAAGATGAAGAAACTAATGGCCACTGCACTGATAGCCGTATTCAGCCTGGGACTCGCCGGATGCGACCCCACCACGGGACGCATGAGCAAGCAAACCGGTGGAACGATTATCGGCGGAATCGCCGGCGGCCTACTCGGCTCGCGGGTCGGCAAGGGCCGGGGCCGCAAAGCGGCGACCATCGCGGGCGCGATCATCGGCGGCCTCGTGGGCAGCTCGATCGGGCGGCAGCTCGATGAGCGCGACCGCCTCCTGATGGCGCGCAGCACGCAAACAACGCTCGCGCGCGGCAAGTCGGACGTGGCGAGCGAATGGGTGAATCCCGACACGGGAAACCGGGGCACCGTTACGCCCAAGCCCGCCTATCAGGTGAGAAGAGGCGCGAGAAGCACGCATTGCCGCGAGTTCCAGCAGACCATCACCGTGGGCGGCAAAACCGAGCGCGCCTATGGGCGGGCATGCCGCCAGCCGGATGGTAGCTGGAAGATAGTCAACTAGGCTCGCGCGCCACGCCGCAAGCGCGCCCGAGGCATTCCCCTCGACCTCGCCCGGACAATCCGCGTTCGCTTGGGGCTCCTCCCCGCAAGGGATATAATCCGGGTTCACGGGATCACCAGAGAGGGGCATTTCATGAAAAGACGCATCTGCGCAGGCGTGGCGTTCATGTTCTTCGTATCCGGATGCGCAGGCTCAGGGCCGAAGCCGGTGGCGCGCTATACGCTTGTGGATGAGAAGCGCAACTGCGCATCGCTCCAAGCGGAAATCAAAGCCAACAAAGCGGAAATCGCCAAGAAGACCACCGAGCGGACGAACAAGGCGTACAAGAACCTCACACTCGGCGCGACGGGCGTGTTCCTCATCGCGCCGTGGTTCTTCATGGACTTGAAGGGCAAGGAAGCGGGCGAGACCGAAGCGCTCGAGCGCCGCAACGCCACCCTGCGCCGCATCGCCTTCGACAAGGGCTGCAACGAGCCTCTGCCCATCGTCACCATCGAGAGAAAACCGAAAACGGGAGAGAAAGCGAAGTAGGCTCAATATCCGAGGACGAACCAAGCGAACCATGAAGCGAGCGGCCCGCGCTCACCTGGAATTTCCGCCATTTTAGGAATATAATTCACATCCAGGCAAGGCCCTCATCCAAACAGTTCGGAGCGTGGGCAAGAAGTATTTCCAATACATGGGATCAATGGCGTGAATACCGACGCAACTATCCACCCACCAAGCCTCAACGCCAGAGCGGGGCTCCCCTGCCACCGAACACGGCATTCACCACTCTCGCCAATCGGCTACGTCAAGGTAGACAAGCCTGAGGGCCCTCCCTTTGGTTCCATAGAGAGGTCGCTACTCATATGCGGGGATGCCTATCAAGCGCTTGATTTGTTGCCGGATGAATCCGTACAAACTGTCGTTACGTCCCCACCGTACTGGTCGCTTCGGGATTATGAGGTGGAGGATCAGATCGGGCGTGACGACGCTTTGGAGAATTATACAAACAGCATCGTGACAACTTTTGGGAAAATAAGACGCGTTCTCCGATCCGATGGAACGGTTTGGCTGAACATTGGAGACGCATACACGTCGGGAAACCGCCGCTACCGAGCGCCGGACAAAAAGAATCGCGCTCGTGCGATGAAAGTCAGGCCGCCGACTCCGGGCGGACTGAAACCCAAAGACCTGATCGGAGTTCCGTGGAGATTGGCGTTCGCGCTGCAATATGCCGGGTGGTGGCTTCGTTCGGAAGTGATCTGGCACAAGCCGAACGCGCATCCGGAATCGGTTCGGGACCGGCCTACGAAAGCACACGAAACATTGTTTCTGCTTTCGAAGAACCAAAACTACTACTATGACGTTGGAACCGTCCGAGGACCGAACGAACGGAGATTGCGCACTGTCTGGGACATTCCTACGGAGCCCAGAAAGAACGGACATGTGGACGATCACCCAGCGATCATGCCTATGTCGCTCGCAAACAGATGCGTCAGCATTACCACCAAACCAGAAAGCGTTGTGCTCGATCCCTTCGCCGGATCGGGAACAACTTTGCTTGCCGCGCAAAAACTCGGTCGAAAATGGGTGGGTGTCGAACTCAAAGCCTCATTCGTAGACATGATAGAGCGACGAATGAACGGCAAATGACTCTCCAAGAGCTTAAATCCAAACTAGACCAACTATCACCAGTCAAAGTACAGTTCGTGGCAAAGGTTATCGAGGCCCTTTCCAATCCGCCGCAAGTAAGCATCAAAATGGGAACATGGATCACCCGCTCCGCGGATTGGATGGAGTTTTTCGGTCTCGCGCTTTCGTTACATCACGGAACGACCACAGAACCTCTGGATCGGACCAGGTTCGAAACTGTATTCAGGAATGCCTGTACTTCCGTAATCTGGAAAGTCGATGAACCGGGAAGCCCGACCAGGCGCTTTGTCGACCTTGAAGTTCAAACGGGTGATGGCCCTAAAAGACGAATTTCGTTGAAATCGACCTCCGCAAAAAACTTATCGGAAACGAGAGTTCATATTTCCAAACTAACCGAAGCGGCATGGATACAGGATCTGCGTAGAGCGCAAGAACGACGCAACCAAACGCTCAGTTTGTTCAAAGAGTACACGGATGCCGTAGACGCAATCGTTATCTTGAGGGCTTTTAGAGAGGGAAACAATATCCCGCATCGCTACCAGCTTATCGAGATTTCGAATGCGATTTTCGAACCGGTTCAGAAAGCTCCGGTAGAAGCTTTCAGAAATGACGCGCCGATTATCGAATGCAGTATGAAAGGAGATATCGTCGCGCGGGTCGCGATAGATCGCTCCGATGCGAAAATTACAGTCCGAAGCATCCTCCTGAGCGCGTGCGTTGTTCATGCGGAATGGCTTACCTGACCAACTTCACTTGTTCTCCAGTGAAAAACCGCTCAACGCATCGCCTCGCCGCCGCGCAACGTAAGGAGTCACGCCATGCCGAAAAACCACGCAGGAAACTTTCTTCTCAAATCCTTGCTCATCGCCGCTTTGATACTCTGTGTGCTCAGCGTACCCCGCGCGAATGCCAGAGAATGCTCCTACGGCCCCTACACCGGACGGTGCCGCGACATCGGGCACATGCGCTCGATCAAGCGCGGTGCGGAAAAACGCACCTCCGCGCGCTCCGTTCTCTGGGTGGAGGAGGGTTATCTCTCGACAGATGAGGCGGGCGATTTGCACCAAAGGATAGATGCAGGCATAGAGGCCATCGAGAAGTTTCTGGACTTTAAGTTCTCACGCGCGGCCTACGGGCAGGAGAAAATAGAATTCTTCATCCATAGCAGGCGCGCGCCCTCACACACCATAACGGGCTACCGGCCGCGAGAATACATGCACCCGGTCGTGTTTCTCTCCTTCGCCAAAAGAAAAAGAACTCCCTATCTCCACGAGACGGTCCACATCATCGCGTGGGACTGGAATTCCCTCTGGCTCAAGGAGGGCCTCGCCGTTCACTTGAACGATCGCTTAAGCGGCTACGCCGCCTTTCCCAATTTCGGTGAATCGGTGGATGAGTTCGCGGGCCGGGTGTTGAGACGCGAGTTTCCTCCCGCGATAGAGGCGCTCGATCTCGTGGGAGAAAACGGCATCCCTAAATTCGAGAGCAGGCGCGTTCGGCGCATGTTCTACATACTCGCGGGCTCCTACGTCGGCTATCTCGCGCGCGAGTGGGGGGTGAAAAAACTCATGCGCATCTACTCCGCAAAGGACACCAATGCCGCGATACAAAAAGAGACGGGAAAACCCGCCTGGCAGTGGAAGGAGGCGTGGCTGGGTGGGGTGAGGTAGGGCAATTGGCATTCACAGGAGGGAGCTTTAATCGCAGGGGAAATGGCCGGGCCAGCCTATTTCCCCAGAAACGCCGCAATGCGATTCTTGAGCGCGTCCTGATCCTTCATCTCGCATTCCCAAATAACCAGAACGTCCCAACCCATCTCGCAAAGGCGAGCTTGGTTCTCCACGTCGCGCTGTTTGTTGCGCTTAAGTTTGGGAATCCAGTAGTCCCGACTCGACTTGGGCGAGCGCGACCCTCTCGGGCAAGTATGCTGATGCCAGAAACAACCATGTACGAAGATGACCTTGCGTCTTTCGGGGAACACCAGATCGGGTTTGCCGGGAAGATTCTTGCGATGGAGACGATAACGGTAGCCCATGCCGTGCGCCAGACGCCGCACGGTCATTTCCGGCCCCGTATCGCGGCCTTTGACCGCGCGCATCGTCCGGCTCCGATCTTCAGGTCGTTCCGTCATCCTCGTATTGCAATCTTGAGGCTGAGGTCGGTTTCCACTTCTTCGACAATCTCGTTGTAACGACGCGCCAAATCCTCTATCGCCACGCGCCGCCCTTTCCCCTCGAACCCACCCCATTCATAGAGGTTCAGGGCCACGAATTGCTCAATCTCAAAAATATCAATCCGCTCGGCCAGCCCCTTGTTCTCTGCCAACCCTTCGGCAACCGCGACCCCTCCGCGTATCGTTACGAGAATCGGCTTGTACCCGCCGTTCAGATTCTCCAGGCATCGCTCGATCACCGCCTCACCCGGAGTGGTGGTGACGTGGATCGCCACGTCGCCGATAGAGAAATCCCCGGCGTGATCTCCCGGCGCATCCGCCGTCGAAAAACTGCGGTGATCGACCTTTACACTTTTAAGCGTGCAGTCGAGCTTCGCGCCGACCAAGTGCTGCAGCACCGCCCCGGCGCAGTTCATCCCGGGAGCCTCCTTTTGGCGTTCGACGGCTTGCCCCAGAACGTCTCGAACGACATGACGTAGGCTGCGTGAGACATCCAGCTTAATCCTGAAAGGCTTACTAGCGAAAAAGGCGTGAACACGATCGATCCAGTACGCCTCTATCACGTCGACATCCGCCATTCCCTTCCGGTGTAGATCATTCAAGAAGGAGATGTATTTCCGCATGTTATTGATACTGCCCCGGCTCGTGCGCCCGCCCTCGGCGGCCAGCACACGCTCGATCTCATGGTCCTTCAAAATGGATCGAACGGCCGCCGGGCCGAGACCACGAACCTGGCCACCGCCTCGCGGCCCTCGCGTCACCTGTGTTTGCGGATCGAGCGGAAGCCCTTCCTCGCGCGCCCGGCGAGTCATGACGAGCGCGACGGACAGCGCTCCTTTACCCTTGAACTTATAAGCCGAAACGAATCGCTCCAGGGCTTCTTTGAGATCGGCGGGCATAAGATCAGGCTACTTTCGTTTCCGCCGTCTCGGAGGCGGCCAGAACAGGCTCCAGAATGTATTTTGCGATGTGACGGATCACCGGAATCACCAGGCCGTCGCCAACCAGGTGATAAGCCTCGTTATAGTTTTCCGGCAACTCGTAATCCTCGGGCAACCCCATCAGCCGCGCCGCCTCGCGCGGGGAGAGCAACCTTGAGCGCACTTGGTCGCCTTCGACGATCATGATCGTTTGTCGGCTCGATCCGCCCAAGGGCGTGCGGAGGCACCCGGCGACGCCGTCGAAACGGATTTCCGCCCGTTGCGTCCTGCCTCCGTTCCCATCCGGGCGCGTGCGCTTGTATATGGTTCCAACCATTCGCCGCCCGGCCTTTTTCGCAGCTTCAACCTTCGCCAGATTCACCGGACTCATCATGTCGAGAAGCTTCCGGGTTTCTTCGAGGGAGCGCCACTTCACGCCCTTCGGGTTATCCTCGATCAAATCCGCGAAGACCGTATAGCGTCTCGGTGGCGAGGGGAGGCGCCACCACAGCCAGTTTTCCCGCATCCAGCGAGGGAGACGACTATACGCCTCAGTCAACGCTCTCGTGCGCCACTGTTCATCCGGCTTTGCGGATATCAGACCCTCGGGGATCGGGCGATCCTCTCTGGCGGCGATGACGAACAGCCGGGGCCTTGATTGCGGAACGAAATGAACCGCGTCGATAACGAGCGCGCCGAAACGATAGCCCGCCTCGACGATGGCGGCGCCGATAGTCGCGAAATCCTCACCCCCGTGTGAAGTCAAGGCGCCGCACACGTTCTCCAAAACGATGATCGACGGCGCACGATTCTCGACTCGCAACGACTTCATGAGATTCCAGAAAGGCCAGAAGGCGCCGGACCGCTCCCCACGAAGACCCGCCCCGTAGCCTGCCAGCGAGAGGTCCTGACACGGAAACGACGCCCACGCCAGGTCGGCGACTCCGGGCAGATGAGCCGGGGTCAGTTCGGCCACGTCCGCCAGCCGAAATTCCGCATCGCCCCAGTTCCGGGCGTAGCTTGCGGCTTTCTTCGCGTCGACGTCGTTGGCGAAAAGGCAAGACCATTCCGGCCCCAGGCCCATACGGGCCATGCCTCCTCCTGCGAAGAACTCGTAAAATCCGTTCATGCGCCATGCCTCGGTGTTATCGTATATCACTACCTGCGATTTCGCTTACGTTTCGCCTATTCTCTCCGATTTTGGCCCGATACGCAAAGCATCCCCTTGCTGCGCCGTATGCATAAACGCCGGTCGTTTCCCTCGTTTTCGTTTCGCATGAGCCTGTTGGTTTCGTCGGGCGGGATACTCGTAACAGAGACTTTATCAACATAAGCCGGAGGGGGCGGATACGTCAATTCATGAAGCGGGGAGATAGCGTATCGAATTCCCGGCGCGGATTGTCCACCCGAGATGACTGCACCAAAAAGAAAAGCCCCCCGGGTTTCCCCTTCGGTTTCTCAGGTCTGCAATCCACGGCTCGAATACGTCATAATAGCGCAAAACATTTGTCTGGAACAACTCTCGAAGAACATCTTCATTGACGAAGCCTTTATCGACCAACACCGCCAAGTCTTCCAGGTAATTCAAAACATTCGTTATGTTCAATTCCAGAATGTCATCGCCTTTGATTTTCTCTTGTATAATCCTCAGCCTCTCCTCCCTCGGTTTCGCGGCTATGGGTTTGATTAGCCCGATGACGGCTTTTTTTGAGTCGAAAAAACTTGCGGTATTCCATTCAGAGGTAAGAGACATCGTGCGGGTCATTTGCTCGGATTCCACATTCGCATACTCAAACAATTCATCTCTGAGCTTGAATAGCCTTTGCCTGAAATAATCGACGCGATAAGGAATCCAGAACCGATACCAAATCAGCCAGGCGATGAACAAAACGAGACAAAACCTCAGGACATGAATAGCGTCTTCCCCTATCATTCGACTAATCCTCCGGCCTGGAGCGGCCTTGCCGGGTCTTGGGTCATTAAGTTTTTGGTGGAGTATGATCCTCGTGGAGCACCATTCATACCGTATCGGATGAATCCATACAAGTATCACCCTCACAAGACGAAATCTTCCCTCCCGGGATGAAAAGCGACCCAGCGACACGCTACATGACTGCCCCACCCAAGTAGGCAAGTAGGGGCGGTTCGTGAACCGCCCCTACGGATTAGATTGACCCCTGCATTTGTCGGTGGCGGTGAAATTTCGGAGTTGGGTATGGTCGCGCCGAACGAAATCGCCATCCATCTCTGGTCGCAATTCCTCCCTCTTCTGTCGGAATTCACCCCCACCGGCGCGACTGCGGGCTTGCGCCCTTGTCTTACCGACAATCCCTCCCTTCTCGGTCGGAAATGACCCTCAAGGGGGGAGTGGTTGGAACGTGGAAAGGAAGTGGTAGTGGCAGCCCCTCCTCGGGGCTGCCCCACAGGCCCCCGTGCCTGTCCGGCAAAGAACGTCCTCAGGGGCGAGGGACAACCACGGGGGTCAGGACAACCCAAAAGGGTTGTCCTGCTACTACTGCAGAAAACCGCGCCCTCCCCCTCAGCCGGACTCACTCTCCCGCATCCCGCCGAATTTCCATTCCAGATCCAGGGGAAATTCCTCCTGCATCTTCTCGACGTATGCCAGCACGTCCTCACGGCGAAAGCGCGCGCTCTTGAACGAGGGATGGTTCTCGGGCTGTTTGACGCCCGCGCGCGGGGGCGGGCGACGCAGGTAGACGGGCCGGAGGCAGGGCGCATCGCTCGCGCAGTCCTCGGCGATGATGGCGTCGAGCGTGCGGTAGCTCTTATAGCCGAGCACCTTCGCCAGCATGGGTTTGGTGAGAAACGCTTCTTCCTCGAGAATCCGGCGCGGGGTTCTCGGGTCCGGCGGGGATTGTTTCTTGCTCCTCTCGCGCCGCTTGCGCACGGGGGTCTTCTTTGCGGGCGGCATCAGCAAAGCGCCTCCGCGAACGGTAGGACGGACACGTCGCGGCGGCGGGTTCTCTTGGCCCTGATGAGAGCGTCGGCGCGCGCACGGGCGGATTCCACGTTCGGGAAGAGGAGGCGCACGCGCCTCTCGCGGGTGAGATCGCGGTAGACGAGCAGTGCGGCCTCCTCCGGTACGCCGAAGCCCTCATCCACAAGGTCTGAGAGCGTGCGCTCATGGGTTCCGATAAAAGAGACGGCCTCGTTCATGACGTACCTCCTTGGCACAGATCTGGCGCGCCTCCGATGCGGCGTAATAAATACCCGGATGATCCGCGTGGTCTTGAACGTGCGATGGTATCGGAAGGGGGCGTCTCACGGGCGGTGTGAGACGCCGTATTCGGTGGGGAAGATGGTGGGGTTTTGCGGGACGGATCATCCGGGCAAGATGAATTTCTAAAAATATCGATAAATTTAGATAAATTCACGACCTTTTTCGATAAATTCATGAAATTTCCTTTTTTTTCATAAGCCAAATAATTTCAATAAGATAATGAATCCATCCGCTCCTGCGTGATATTCTGATTCACACATCAAGCAAAGTGAATATATCTATATATAACCATTATGTCAAGAAAAAACATCTAAATATAATTATTTTCAGGTAAGTCCGGGGAACTCTTTGATAAGAAAGGAGATGCGGAAAGGTTGCCTCTAGTCGAGATCCCTGCCGAGAAGCTCGATGAAGCGCTTCACGCCGCCGTGGAGCGGCTTGTCGCGCCTGTGGATGATGCCCAGGGGCCGGATGATGCGCTCCCCCTCGAAGGGCAGCACGGTCAGCGTGTTCATGGCTCTTTCGTTCTGAACGGCCGAACCCGGGAGAATGCTCACCCAGGTATCGATGAAAAGCGCTTCCTTGATGCTCTCCACGTTGTCGAACTCCATGACGACGTCCACGCGCACGCCCGCTTTGCGGAATGCCCTGTCTATCGCGCTGCGGATCCGGAGGTCGCCATCGAACGCCACGAACGGCTCGCCTGCGAGATCGGATAGTTTCACCATGTGGCGAAAAGCCAGTTGGTGCCCCGGATGCGATACGAAGAACATGGGCTCCTCCTTGAAGGGCACGACCCGGAGCGCCTTGTCTCGCGGAGGGTAGGAGAGAATCCCCACGTCGGCCGCGTCATCCAGAACCGATTGCACCACCTTCTCGGGATGCAAGCATTCCATGAGAACCCGCGCTTGGGGATACAGGGTGCGAAACCGCTGCATGTACGCGCCCATCTGGTGGAGCCCCACCGAGTAGATGGCGGCGACGTGCACCTGCCCGTGCACCTCGCCGATGCCGTGTGATATATCCGTGCACACCTGGTCGAATTCCCCCAGCAGCTTCCGGCATCCCTCGTAAAACCGGGCGCCTTCTTCCGTGATGTCGAAAGGCCGCTTGCTTCTATCGAGCAACTCGACGCTCAAATCCCCTTCCAACTGGCGAAGGGCCTGACTCGCCGCGGACTGGGTCACGCCGCTTTGAGCGGCTCCCTTGGAAAAACTTCTCTCCTGGATAATGCGGCAATACAGCCTCAAGGTCTCGATATTCATGGAGAAGAACATACAATATAAATAATTCTAATGCAATATATTAAATATTTTAGTTTGTCTTATTTTCAAGGGCGTGTTATATTTCTTTGCAGTTACATGGAAATCACCGCACGATATCCATAAGACGCATCCAGGAGTTCCCCGTAGCATGGGCAGACGGGGAATTTTCCGAGAGACCCTCAGTAATAGAAAGTTGGTGAAATCATGAGAAAGCCCTTACAAAAACAGGGTCTGTATGATCCTGCCTTCGAACACGACGCATGCGGCGTCGCTTTCGTGGTGGACATCAAGGGACGCAAATCCCACGATATCGTCAAAAAATCCCTCACCATTCTCCGCAACCTCGCCCACCGGGGGGCGACGGGTTCTGAAATCAACACAGGCGACGGGGCGGGAATCTTAATCCAGATACCCGACAAGTTCCTGCGCAAGGCCTGTGAGGCCGAAAAATTCAGGATTCCCGCGGAAGGCCGCTACGGGGTGGGTTCGGTGTTTCTCCCCAAATCCTCGAGCCGGGCGAATGAGTGCGAGCAAATCCTCGAGTCCATCGTGTACGAGGAGGGAGCCGTCGTTCTCGGCTGGAGGCCGGTGCCGAACGATCTCTCCTCGATCGGGCCCACGGCGCGTGAAGCCGCGCCGCAATTTCGCCAGGTCTTCATCGGCGGATTCGATGACTCCCTCGACGCCATGGGGATAGAACGTAGGCTCTACGTCATCAGAAAGCGCGTGGAGCACGCGATTCGCGAATCGGACATAAGAGACAGGGACGAGTTCTTCATCCCCTCGCTTTCCGCGCGCACGATAGTCTACAAGGGAATGCTCACCGCAACACAACTCGAAGACGTATTTCCGGATCTGAGCGACCCGGACATGGAATCGGGACTCGCGCTCATCCACTCGCGCTTCTCCACCAATACGTTCCCCTCCTGGCCCCTGGCGCACCCGTACCGGTGCCTCGCCCACAACGGGGAGATAAACACCCTGCGCGGCAACATCAACTGGATGCGCGCCCGGGAGGTGTTCTGCGAATCTCCGCATCTGCCCGATCTGGAGAAAATCCTGCCCATCATCGTCGAGGGCGGAAGCGATTCCGCGATCTTCGACAACGTGCTGGAATTTCTCTACATGGCGGGCCGGGAATTGCCCCATGCCGTGTTGATGATGATTCCCGAGCCCTGGGTGGGCCATGAGTCCATGAGCGCGGAGTTAAAGGCATTTTACGGGTTCCACGCCAGCCTCATGGAGCCGTGGGACGGCCCCGCCTGCATCACGTTCACCGATGGTTCGGTCATCGGCGCCGCGCTGGACAGAAACGGCTTGCGGCCCGCCAGATACTACGTCACGCACGACGACCTGCTCGTCATGGCGTCCGAGGTGGGCGTTCTCGACATCCCGCCCGAGAACGTAAAGCTCAAAGAACGCCTCCACCCGGGACGAATCCTCCTCGTGGACACCGAAGAAGGCCGCATCGTCGACGATGAGGAAATCAAGTCGCGCTATGCGTCGGAGCATCCATACAAGGAGTGGCTGGAGGCGCACCTCCTGCACCTGAACAGGCTGCCGGACGCTTCGGAACTTCCCGAACCCGACCACCAGACCATCCTCAAAAGACAAAAAATCTTTGGATACACGCAGGAAGATCTGCGGTTTTTCATCGGCCCCATGGTAAACCTGAAAAACGATCCCACGGGTTCGATGGGCAACGACGCGGCGCTCGCCGTCCTCTCGAACCGGCCGCGCCTTTTATACGATTATTTCAAGCAACTGTTCGCCCAGGTGACGAACCCGCCCATCGACGCCATTCGCGAAGAGATCGTCACGCAGCTATCCTCCACCGTAGGCCCGCAGAAAAACCTGCTGGCCTCGGAACCGGACTCCTGCCAGCAGGTGAAGCTCGATTCCCCCATTCTCAGCAACGGGGATCTCCACAAACTCGCTCGCATCGATCAGCCGGGTTTGAGAGCGGTCACCCTGCCCATTCTCTTCTGGGCCGAAGACGGCCCCGAGGGCCTCAAGCAGGCGATGGAGGATTTGTGCAGAAAGGCCAGCCGCGCCATCGAGCAGGGCTATAGCTTCATCATCCTCTCGGATAGAGGGGTATCGAAAGAGTACGCCCCGATCCCCGCCCTTCTGGCCACCGCCGGCGTTCATCACCATCTCGTGCGGGAGGGAACCAGAACGCGCATCGGGCTTATCCTCGAAACGGGCGAAGCGCGCCAGGTGCATCACATGTGCCTGTTGCTCGGTTTCGGGGCTGCGGCCATCAACCCGTATCTCGTTTTTGAAACCATCGACGACATGATCAGAAACGGGCTTCTCAACGACATCGACCCCGACACGGCCAGGAAGAACTACATTGCCGCGCTCAACAAGGGCATCCTCAAGGTGATGTCCAAGATGGGCATCTCGACCATCCAGTCGTACCGCGGCGCGCAGATATTCGAGGCCATCGGCTTGAAGCGCGATTTCGTCAAAAAATATTTCACATGGACGGCCTCGCGCATCGGTGGAATCGGCATCGACGTCGTGGCGCAGGAAACCCTGAAGCGGCTCAAAAACGCCTTCCCCGACCGGCCCGTCGGCTCCCAGGAACTCGAAGGGGGCGGAGATATCCAGTGGCGCCGGGACGGGGAATTCCACCTGTTCAACCCCGAGACCGTGTTCAAGCTCCAGCACGCCACGATGTCGGGACGATACGAGATTTTCAAGGAATACACCGGCAAGGTGGACAACCAGAACAAGCATCTGGCCACGTTGCGCGGTCTTCTGGATTTCAGGACGGCGGAAAACCCCATTCCTCTCGAGGAGGTGGAGCCCGCCGAGAAAATCATGAAGCGCTTCAGCACGGGCGGCATGTCCTACGGGGCCTTGAGTTCCGAGGCCCACGAAGCGCTGGCCATCGCCTTGAACCGCATCGGCGGAAAATCCAACTCGGGCGAGGGCGGAGAAGACTCGAAGCGCTACACCCCCGATGAGAACGGTGACTTCAGGCGAAGCGCCGTGCACCAGGTGGCGTCGGGACGCTTCGGCGTGACGAGCGAGTTTCTGGTCAACTGCACCGACTTGCAGATAAAAATGGCGCAAGGCGCCAAACCCGGAGAAGGGGGCCAGCTCCCCGGCCACAAGGTCTATCCCTGGATAGCCAAAACCAGGCACTCCACTCCCGGGGTGGGGCTCATATCTCCTCCGCCGCATCACGACATCTATTCGATCGAGGATCTGGCGCAGTTGATATATGACCTCAAGAACTCGAATCCGCGGGCGGGCGTTCACGTGAAGCTCGTCTCCGAGGTGGGCGTCGGCACCGTGGCGGCGGGCGTTTCCAAAGCCCATGCCGATACGATCCTCATCTCGGGCCACGACGGCGGAACCGGCGCGTCTCCCATCACGAGCATCCTCCATGCGGGCACCCCCTGGGAGTTGGGGCTTGCCGAAACCCAGCAGGTCCTCGTGCTCAACAGGCTGCGCGACCGGGTGGCGGTCCAGGTGGACGGGCAGATGAAGACCGGTCGCGACGTCATCGTGGGCGCCCTTCTGGGTGCGGATGAATACGGCTTTTCCACCGCGCCGCTCGTCGTCATGGGCTGCATCATGATGCGCGTGTGTCATCTCAACACCTGCCCCGTCGGCGTCGCGTCTCAAGACCCGAAACTTCGGGAGAAGTTCGACGGAAAACCTGAGTTCGTGGAGAATTTCTTCCGCTTCGTCGCCGATGAGGTGCGCGAATACATGGCCATGCTGGGTTTCCGCACGATGGAGGAGATGATCGGGCGCGTGGACAGGCTCAACACCAAAAAGGCGGTGAACCACTGGAAGGCGAAGGGCCTTGATTTCTCGGCCATCCTCCATAAGCCTGACGCCGGACCCGACGCGGCCATTCACCAGATCACGAGGCAGGACCACGGACTCAAGCGCTCGCTCGACATGCGGGAGCTGCTGCCCAGATGCAAGGATGCGATTGAGAACAAAACGCCGATCACGTTCGAGCTTCCCATCCGCAACACCCACAGGACGGTGGGCACCATCACGGGCTCGGAGATAACGCGCAAGTATGGCGGGGAGGGCCTGCCGGAGGACACCATCCGCATTCACTTCACCGGCTCCGCCGGACAGAGCTTCGGCGCTTTCATCCCGAAGGGAATGAGCCTGACCCTCGAAGGCGACGCCAACGACTACATGGGCAAGGGTCTCTCGGGCGGGAAACTGATCGCCTATCCCCCGAAAGGGGCCGGCTTCGTGCCGGAGGAGAACATCATCATCGGTAACGTGGCGCTCTTCGGGGCCACCTCGGGAGAGGCGTATTTCCGGGGCGTGGCCGGCGAGAGGTTCTGCGTGAGAAACAGCGGCGCGCACACGGTGGTGGAGGGCGTGGGGGACCACGGCTGCGAATACATGACGGGCGGTCGCGTCGTCATCCTGGGCAAGACGGGCAGGAACTTCGCCGCGGGCATGTCGGGCGGCGTGGTCTACGTGCTCGATGAAGCGGGCGACTTCGCCAGGCGCTGCAATACGGAAATGGTCGATATCGAACCCCTCCGGACGCCGGATGACGTCGAGGAAGTGAAAGACCTCATCAGAAAACACATCGAATATACGGACAGCGCGCGGGCCAGGGGGATTCTCGACGCCTGGGATGAGAACCAGCCCCGCTTCGTAAGGGTGATGCCCAGAGACTACAAGCGCGCTCTGACGGCCATCGAAGAGGCAAAAGAAAAAGGCATACCGTGGGAAGAAGCCGTCATGGAGGGAGCCCATGGGTAAGCCGACGGGTTTTGTGGAATTCGGAAGAGAAGCGCCTAAAACGAGGCCCGTGGAAGAACGCGTCCACGACTGGGGCGTGGTCTATCTCCCCACGCCACACGAGACACTCCAGCGCCAGGGTGCCAGGTGCATGGACTGCGGCATCCCCTTTTGCCATCAGGGGTGCCCGCTGGGAAACCTGATTCCCGACTGGAACGATCTGGTCTACAAGGATTTGTGGAAAGACGCCATCGATCGGCTCCATGCGACGAACAATTTCCCCGAGTTCACCGGCTGGCTCTGCCCGGCTCCGTGCGAGGATTCCTGCGTTCTCACGATCAACGACTCTCCGGTGACGATAAAGGAGATCGAAAAATCCATCATCGAACACGCTTTCGAGCAGGGCTGGGTGAAGGCGACTCCACCCGCGGTCCGCACGGGCAAGAAAGTCGCCGTCGTGGGTTCGGGCCCTGCGGGTCTGGCCGCCGCCCAGCAACTCAACTGGGCGGGACACTATGTGACCGTGTTCGAGCGCGACGACAAGCTCGGCGGGCTCATGCGCTACGGGATACCGGATTTCAAGATGGACAAGACCTACATCGACCGGCGCACCCAGCAGATGGAAGAAGAGGGTGTGGCGTTCCACGTGAACACGAACATCGGCGTCGACCCCAAGATGTCAGAATTACAGGAAGAATTCGACGCGGTCGTGCTGGCCGCAGGCGCCCTGCAGCACAGGGATTTACAGATTCCGGGCCGTGAGACGGAAGGCATCCACTTCGGCATGCAGTATCTCACCTTGCAGAACCGAAGGCTCGCGGGCGAGGACATACCGGATGAGGAATTCATCACCGCGAAGGACAAGCACGTGGTCGTCATCGGCGGCGGCGATACGGGGGCGGACTGCGTGGGCACCGCGCACAGACAAGGGGCCAAATCCGTCCGGCAGTTCCAGTACCACCCGCGTCCGCCGGATACAAGAGACCCGCTGAGCGACCCCTGGCCGAACTACGCGCACATTTTCCGCACCCCACCGATCCATGAAGAAGGCGGCAAGCGCATCTTCCAGATTCAGACCCGCCGGTTTGTGGGCGAAAACAGCCACGTTAAGAAAATCGACACCGTGCGGGTGGACGAAACCCAAGATGAGAGCGGAAGGGCCGTATTCACCGAGATTCCGGACACGGAAGAAGAAATCGACGCGGACCTCGTTCTCCTCGCCATCGGCTTCCAGGGACCCGACTGCCATCCCCTGATGGACGAGTTGGCCCTCGAACGCACCGACCGCGGCGCGGTGAACCGCGATGAGAAATGGATGACCAGCGCGCCCGGCGTCTTCGTGGCGGGCGACATGATGCGCGGCGCATCCCTGGTGGTCTGGGCGATTGCGGATGGACGCTCATGCGCCCGCGCCGTGGATGAATACCTGATGGGAGAATCCTACCTGCCCGCTCCGCTGGATTAGGGGCGCTACAAGAACAGGCGACGTTCGCCTTATCGCGGGCGAAGAACTCCGCGATGGCGCGCCTATCGCGCACCTCGAAGTTGTTGTTCGAACCCACGACGTGCGCCGCCTGCAAAGAACGTGCGCCGCAAGAAGGCGAGCCTCTCGATGGGACCGAAGCGGCCGGCTTTCTTGCGGTGGCAATCGGTCCATTCATTGTCACCGGGCGTGTAGACGAGCGGATTCTCGAAAGAATTCATGAAATCGAACTGATCGCGCAGCATCTGGTCCGAACACGGGGTGGAGCCCGATTTGATATCCCCGATATGTATCGTGCAGGAGGGTTTCAGGGCGTTTACCTGAGAGATAAGCGTCCTGAACGGCGCGTAGACTTTCTTCGGCTTTCCGTAAGGCATGTTGCCGAGGGCCACGAACGTGAACGACTTATCGGCCGAGGCGGCCCCCGCCGTCAGTATGAGGAGCGCCAGCGCGCAGAACAACGCGCCGAACCATTTGTGCAAGGATGAAGCGAAATTCTTCATCGACCCCATTCCATCCGTCTCCTATACATACCACGATGAACGATACGACATCTCCGCCCACGATCGGAGACGCCTCCCAAAAGACTTAAACCAAACACTTCATCCTGCGCCCTGAGCCTCACCGCCGCTCACGGCCCGCAACAGGGTGGAATATAGAGAATATGTTTGGGGGAGGTGTTACAAACAGGTGGTGATTCCATGTTTTTTCGATAAATCGAAAGCGGGTGGATTTGATCGGCGCATCCGCCCGCGCAGTGCGGCGAAACCTACCTGCGCCAGTCCAGTCTCTCCGCGATGCGCAGAATGATGTCCGAGCGGTTGAGCGCGTAGATGTGGAAATGCCTGACGCCCATCGTCACCAACTCCTGAATCTGGGCCGCCGCCAGGTCTGCTGATTTTTCCTGAAAGGCCTCGGGCGCATCCTCATAAGGCGCGAGAGCGTCGACGACGCTCGCGGGCACGTTCGCCCCGCATTTCTCCGCAAAGCGCTGGACTTGCGCCACGTCCCGGATGGGCAGGATGCCCGGCGCAAGGGGAATCCCGACACCTCGTCTTCCCATCTGCTCCAAAAACCGCTCCCAGACGCCTGCTTCAAAAAAGAACTGGGAAGCCGCGTAATCGGCCCCCTCGTCCACCTTTTGAACGAAGTAGTCCATATCCCTGGTCTTATCGGGCGTTTCGGGGTGGCCCTCGGGGTAGCACGCCACGCCTATCGAGGAGAACCCGCCGAGAGCCTTGAGCCAGCGCACCAGGTCGGCGGCGTAGCGGAATCTGCCGGCCACGGCCTCATCGCGCGTCATTTCCTCGGGAATGTCTCCCCTGAGCGCTAGAATATCGCGCATCCCGTTTTCCTGATAAACCGCCATCAAACGCGAGATTTCGGCCTCGTTCGCACCCACGCAGGTAAGATGCGCCACCACGCGCCCCGGGTAGCGCCTCTCCAGTTCCAGCACGAGTTCGAGCGTGCCCTCCTGCGTGGAGCCGCCCGCCCCGTACGTCACCGAGGTGAAGGCGACGTCCATCACGTCTTGAATCGCGGCCACCTCACGCAACGCGCGCTCCACAGCCTTCCGGCCCTTGGGCGGATAGAGCTCGATGGAAACGCTGACCTCAGGAGAGGTGATGCTCTCGATGATCGCGGACAATCCACTACCCCTGCCCGGCCCCCTCATGTAAGTGCCGGGAGAATGAGAGACGCAAAAAAACGGGCGCGGGGCTAGTTCACCCCGCGCCCTGAAACACGAAATTCAAAAGCAGACTAGCCTAAACCCTCGACAGCCGCGAAGAGTTTCTCATCGTCGGGCTTCTCGGGCGGAGCGGCCGTCACCTCCATGTAGGCGACGTTCCCCTCTTTGTTGACGAGAACCACCGCGCGGTTGCTGAACCCCTTGTCGTTCAACAAACCGTAGGCCGCACACGTCCCCTTGCCGAAGAAATCACTCAGCAGCGGGAATTCGATGCCGTACTTCTCGGCCCAGGCGGCGTGCGCGAACGGGCTGTCCACGCTGATGCCGATAACCTCGCAGTCGGCGGCGTCGAATTTCGCCTTCTCCACCTGATAGGCGGGCAACTGCTCGCTGCATACGGAAGAGAAATCGAACGGGTAGAAGCAAAGAAGAACGTTTTTCTCTCCGCGAAAATCACTCAGCTTCACCGTATCCCCCTCGGCGAGGGTTCTCGGCAGTTCAAAATCGGGTGCTGCATCACCTACGCTCAGACTCATGATATCGCCCCCTATTTGGCGGCCGCGAAGCGCGCGGCGACGTCGTCCCAGTTCACCACGTTCCACCATGCGGCGACGTAGTCGGGACGGCGATTCTGATAGTTGAGGTAATAGGCGTGCTCCCAGACGTCCACGCCCAGAAGCGGCACGTAGCCCTCGGTGCGCACGCTGGTCTGGTTGGGCATCTGCTTGATCTCCACGGCGCCGGAACCCGGCTTCGTGCAGAGCCACGCCCAGCCGCTTCCCTGCACCGTCACCGCCTTGGTCGAGAAATCACCCTTGAAGGCCTCGAAATCTCCGATGGCCGCCGCCAGGTCGCCGCCCGGCGCACCGCCGCCGTTCGGGCTCATGTTCTTCCAGAAGATGCAGTGGTTGTCGTAGCCGCCGCCGTTGAAGTTGAGACCCCCCTGATCCGGCGAGAGATTACCGAGGATGTCCTCGATGCTCTTGCCTTCCAGGTCCGTTCCGGCAATCGCGTTGTTCAGGTTCGTGAGGTAGGTGTTGTGGTGCTTGGTGTGATGAATCTCCATCGTGCGCGCGTCGATGTGCGGCTCCAGAGCGCTGTAGTCATAATCGAGAGCGGGAAGTTCGAATGCCATTTCGTTTTCTCCTAGATGGGAATGGAATGTTCCTATTCACATGGTAAAAATCAAACCATTGCGGCCGCTGCCTCGTACATTCTCAAAAAACCGCCGAATCAGGTGAACGGCGAATGACGAGACGCTGCGGAGAAGTTTTCATTCTTATGCAAACTTGAATCTCTGCCCCTGGTTCACAAGAGGCCGCATTCTACTTTCAGGGATTGGCCCGCGTCAAATCTCATCCTGCACGGAATCCGCCCGCCTTTTGCCTATTCGGGCGCGTCCATTTTCTGGATTTGGTCGAAATCGCGGTAGAGAAGCGATAAATCCTCTTCGATCATCCCCCGCGCGACGGCCTTTCTTAAAAACGAGAGCGTGCCCTCGGCCAACTGGACATCCGCGCGGCGCTGTTTCCCGATGCCGACGGCTAACCCTACGTCTTTTTGCAGGTTGTAGATGCGGGCCTGCCCGTTCCACGTGCCCGAGAGGATGTTGTTGGGAAAGCGGTGGCGGCTGGCGTAGCTGTACGCCGTCGATGCGTTGAAGATGTCTATCATGTCCTCGACGCGCATCCCGAGGCGCTCGACGAGACGCGCTCCCTCACACGTCGCCAGGAACATCGTGTGGAGCACCATGTTGTGGATGAGCTTCATGGTGTGGCCGGAGCCCTGCGCTCCCAGGTGGAAGGTGTTGGAAACGAAGGGCTTGAGGTATTTCCTTGTGCGCTTGAGGAGTTTCTTGTCCCCACCGATCATCAAGGTAAGCTTCCCTCCAGGATGCCGGCCGGCCCGCCGCTCATCCCTGCGTCGAGATAGCCCACCCCCGCGCGTTCTGCGCGCTTTGCGAGGCGCTTCGTCTTCGCCGGGTCCGAGGTCGTGAGGTCATAGACGACGAGCCCTTTTCTCGCGTTTTTGAGCAGGCCGTCTTTCCCCTTAAAGCACGCGGCGATTTCATCCGATGAGGGCACGACGAAGAAGACGACCGCGCAGGATTCACCCATCTCGCGTGGTGTGGCGATAGTGACGCTCTCTGTTTCCTCAAAGGGTCTGCGCGCCTCTTCTGAAACATCCCAGAGCATCAAGGGTACCTTCGCTCCTATGAACCGCTGCGCCACGGGATTCCCCATGCGCCCTACGCCGATGACGCCCACGCTGTTTCGTTTCGCCACGTAACACCTCGGATGACATCTGGATGATGGATTCTTTGGAGCCGACGACCGGACTTGAACCGGTGACCTGCTGATTACGAATCAGCTGCTCTACCTGTCTGAGCTACGTCGGCAAGAAGGAATATGCAACCCTGGTGAGGTTCGCGTTCCCCATGAGGATGGTATTGAACACGCCGCTTCCCCCTTCGTCAAGCCGGAAGGGGGAGAGACGGCCCTAAATTTGCGATTCCCCACCGCTTGTGGTTTGGTTCTGAGGCTTGACTTGCGAGCCGACGCATCGTAAACCTCTTTTCTCTTTGTGCCGCTAGCTCAGCTGGTAGAGCAACGGACTTTTAATCCGTAGGTCCAGGGTTCGAGTCCCTGGCGGCACACTACAAATCATCCCGAATCTGTTCGGGTTTCATAGTATTTTCACAGGAACGCCCGGTCGATAGCATATGAAGCCGGGCGTTTTTGCGGGTATGGCGTCCGCCCCCGGACGGGGGCCGGTTGGCGCGCCGTCCTGGAGGAGCGCAAGGCTTAGGACTCATTTTTTCATACCCCTGGGGGACACCACATGGACAGAAGCATCTGGGCGACCTGGTACGACCTGCCGAAAGAAGACGAGGCCGAATACAACGACTGGCTGCACCACACGCACATAAAAGACGCGCTCAAACGCCCCGGCTACATGTGGGCGGCCCACTATGAACTCGTGGACAGGGAATCGCCCAAATCGAAGAAAAAAGACCACTTGGCCTACACGGACGACCCCTCGATTCCAAATGGAACGGAGTTTCTGCTTCTGTTCGGGGCGGCGAGCGCGGAGGTTTTCCTGAGTCCCAACCCCGCCCAACTCGCAGAGACGTACTCTGATGAGACGAACGCGATGCTCGGCAAGAGAATCGGCGAGCGCACCGGCATCTTTACGGAAGTCGACCGGGTGAACGGCCCCGCCGCCGACACCCGCGCCCTCGGCGGCGTGCCCGCGCCGATAGTCCAGATGGGCACGTTCAACTGCTTCACGCCCGAGGACGATTTTGACTTGAGTTCCTGGTACGCGCAGGACCGCCTGCCCGCGATGAAGTACATGCGCGGCTGCGTGGGCACGCGCAAGCTGGTCTCCGTGGCGGGCTGGGCAAAGCACAGCATTTTTTATGAGTTCGCCTCGCTCGAGAAAGTCCTCGCGCATTTCCCGCGCGCGGACAAGCTCTTCCCCGGCGAGAACGACTGGTCGTATCACGTATGCCAGCGCCTGCTTCATGCGCCCGGCTCGCCGACGCGCGGCAAGCGCATCTGGCCGCCGGTGGAATGAGTAAGGGGGCGTAAGAATGAGTTATATGAAACCCATCCGGGTCGAGGAAGCGGAAGGCGAAGCCGCGAAACTATTCGCAGGCGTGACGAAGATGCTCGGCCGCGTGGCGAACTCTTTCGGCGTCATGGCCTATCAGCCCCACGTCGCGAAGGTCATACTGCCGCTCACCGTCACGCTCATGCGCGAGGGGCTGGGCACGGTGCTCCCACCAAAATCAAGGAAATCGCCGTCATCAAGACGAGCCACCTGAACGGGTGTGAATACTGACTCGGGCACAACACGGCGCTCGGTCGAGACGCCGGGGTCACCGAAGAAGCAAGTGCGCGAGATTTGCTCGGATGCCTATATGGATTCCCCTACGATGAGCGCGCGTGAGAAAGCCGCCGTCCTGTGGGCGGAGCACGTGACGCGCAACACCGCCAAGACGCGCGACGACGTGTTCCAAGAGGTGAGGCGTCATTACGATGACCGCGAATTCGTCGAACTCACCATGGTGATCACCTACTTCAACATGAGAAACCGCTTTCAGGACGCCCTGCGCATTCCCCTGGATGCGCCTAAAACGATCTCAGGCATCACCCTCGGCCGCAGGCAGGACCCGGAAAACTTGAAAAACTATATCGAAGGGGTAGTTGCGGACTGGCCCGAGACTTTCCCCGGGCCGAAAGAGGGAGACGCTTAAGCGGGGGGAGCGCGGCAAGGGCATCTGTCCCTCCGCGGAGCGAGTAGACAAAAAACGAAAGATATGCGAAAATGCTTGCTGTTTCTTGACAACATCACCGTGATTAGAGACACTGCTTACGAAACAGGAGCGAGTGAAATGATCCAAAAGGCGTCCGGTGGTTTCCACCGCAAAGACTTCGTACAGGACAAGAAACTTTTGGAAACCAAAGACACACAAGCCGCAACCCTGCCGATTACTGAGCGCGCAACGCGCAACGCGCTTTACTGCGGCGATTGCCTGAACGTCATGGGTGAAATGCCGGACGAATGCGTGGACCTTATCATCACATCACCGCCCTACGCGAATCAGCGGACGACCACCTATGGGGGCGTCAAGCCTGATGATTACGTGGAATGGTTCCTGCCCATCACTACTGAAATGCGGAGGGTGCTCAAAAAAACCGGCACCTTCATCCTGAACATCAAGGAACCGGCGGTCAACGGAGAACGGCACACCCACGTCATCGAATTGATATTGGAGATGCGCAAGCAGGGTTGGTTCTGGACCGAGGAATTCATCTGGCACAAGAAAAACTGCTATCCCGGCAAATGGCCCAATCGTTTCCGCGATGCTTGGGAACGCCTGTTGCAGTTCAACAAACAGCGCAAATTTAAGATGAATCAATCCGCCGTGATGGTTCCCGTCGGCGAATGGTACGAGAGCCGCATGAGCAACCTCAGCGTAACCGACCGCACTCGCGATGAATCCAAAGTCGGCAGTGGATTCGGGAAAAAAGTGGAGAACTGGCTGGGCCGTGACATGGTTTATCCCACCAATGTGTTGCATCGCGCCACGGAATGCGCCAATCGCGAGCACAGCGCCGTATTTCCCCATTGGCTCCCGGAATGGTTCATCGACCTTTTCACCGACCCGGGCGATGTCGTCCTCGATCCTTTCATCGGCTCCGGCACAACGGCGTTCGCCGCGCTGAACAAAGACCGCGATGTAATAGGGATAGAAAAGCACGAGCCTTATTACCAGGAATTGAAACAGAGACTAGAACAAGAACTGCGCTGGTGAGTATATGGCAACTCCCATTACCAACCAGCAGATTGCCGATTTCGTTCAAATCAATATCGGAAGCTTTCACGACAAAAGGCTGGAAGCATTAAACGACCTGCGATTGGACAAGCTGCTGAGGCGCAAAAACCCCTACCTGTTCCGAAGCAAGAACATCAACACGGCTTCTCAGTTGATTACTCCCTTACTCGACGCCCACCTGAGTTCGCAAGAGGAAACCTTGTTCGGAGCTTTCCTTGAGGGATTGGCGCTCCATGTGGCTGAAATAGTTCACGGAGGCTGGAAATCAAGCGCCACCGGAATCGACATAGAATTTGAGAAAGGAGGAGTACGGTACATCGTCTCCGTGAAGTCCGGCCCAAATTGGGGCAACTCTTCTCAGATCGCCAGGATGAAGGAAAATTTCAGAAATGCCGCCCGTTTGGTGCGTCAGAATGCTCCGGATACGAATATCAAACCGGTGAATGGCTGCTGCTATGGCCGGAGCCGTGACCCTGATAAGGGCGATTATTTCAAGTATTGCGGGCAGGAATTCTGGCATCTGATATCAGAGGACCCCGATTTTTATGCACACATCATCGAGCCTTTGGGACACGACGCCAAACAGCGCAATGATGATTTTTCCAGCAGATACCAGACCATCATAGACGGGCTATCACTTGAATTCAGCGAGAGATTCTGCAATGAAGAAGGTGCGATAGACTGGGGAAAACTCGTGTCTTTCGGTTCCGCCAAGAACCAACGATAAGCACGAAACAAACATTACTCATGTGTCAGAGCATTCCACTCACCCATCAGCGCATGGAGCGTCACGCATGAACGACAAGCCCGATTTCGTCTGGGAGAATTTACAAGTCGGCATGGCCATCGGCGAGCGAAGACTCACTGTGACGCAAGCGATGGTGGACGCGCATTGCGACGCCGTGGGCGCAAAGCGGGAGTGGTATGCGGGCGAATCGCCCGCCGGCGGCCCCATCGCGCCGCCGATGATATTCATCAACGACCTGCTCGCCATTTATGATGAGAACTACAAGCGCTTCGGCACCATCCACGCGAAGCTCGGCTACCGCTTTCACCGGCCCGTGCCCGTGGGCGAAACCGTGCGCCAGAAAGTCATTGTCAAGGACTTATACGTGAAACGCGAGAAAGGCTGGATTGTGAGCGAACTCAGCATTACGAACGAGGCGGGGGAGTTGCTCTTGACCTCCTCGCACACGTCGGTCTTGAGCCTTACCAGAAAGCACCAGGATAATGGCTGACTCACTACTTAAAAACATGGAAATCGGCGACGCTCTGCCCGAGCGGACGCACAAAGTGGACTGGGAGGATATTCTCAAATTCAACCGCTACGTCACCGGCGGCTTGGATACCAAAAACATCCACACCGACGATGAGGTGGCCCGAAAGGCGGGCCTGCCCCGGGCGGTGGCGACGGGCCGCCATCCGGTGTCCTTCATCACCGAACTCATGGTCGATCATCTGGGGATGGGCTTCATCACGGGCGGCGAACTGGACGTCTCCTTCGTGAAGCCTATTTTTCCGGGCGACGTGCTTCATCTTTCGGCGACGCTCAAAGAGAAAAAACAAGAAAACGGCGCGACGCATTGTATGTTCCAAGTTTCGCTCACGAACCAGGACGGCGCCGCCGTCACGCTCGGCGCCGCCGGCGGACGCATCAACTAGCCTCTGGCCCCATGAACGCACGAAAATCCCTAAAAAGCCTCTTTCATCCCAAATCCTTTGCGGTGGTGGGCGCGTCCTCGAACCTTCACCGGTTAGGCGGCATCCCCCTGCGGCTCACGAAGGGATACGGCTTTCCCGGCCCCATCTACCCCATCAATCCCGGGCGCGAGGAGATAGCGGGGCTTGCATGCTATCCCGACATCGCCTCCCTGCCGGATACGCCCGAATTCGCGCTCATCTGCACCCCGAGAGAAGACGTCCTCCCCGCCCTCGCCCAGTGCGCGGAGCGCGGGGTGAAGGCCGCCGCCGTCATCACCTCGGGCTTTGCGGAAACGGGCGCAGAGGGAGTGGCACTTCAGGAGAAAATCCTCGAACTCCGCGACGCATCCGGTATGCGCGTCCTCGGCCCCAACTGCATGGGCGTGGTGCACGTGCGCTCGAAGCTCATGGCCACGTTTACGATATCGATTCGGGACGACGACCCGCTCATTCCGGGCGCCGTGGCCATCGTCACCCAGAGCGGGGCCATGGGGGCGTGCATGCTCACGGGCTTTCAGGAGAGCGGCGCAGGAATCAGCAGCCTCGTGAGCCTGGGCAACGAGGTGGACGTGGATTTCGCGGAATGCGTCGAATATTTTCTGGACGACCCGCACACGCGCGTCATCTGCGGTTATCTCGAATCGGTTCGCGACGGCAAGCGGCTCAAAAAAGTCGCCCGGCGCGCCTTGGAGCTTGGGAAACCCATCGTCCTGCTCAAGGGCGGGAAAACCGAAGAAGGCGCGCGCGCAGCGCGCAGCCACACCGCAGCCATCACGACCGCAAGCGATGTTTTCGCCGCCTTCGCCGAACAATACGGGATTCAGGTGCTGGGCTCGATGGATGGGTTCATCGAGATAGCGGATTTCCTTGCGCGCTCGAAACCGATTCAAGGAAACGGGGTGGGGATTTTAAGCTTCTCAGGGGGACTCGGCGCGCTGGCCGCAGACTTAAGCACGGACGCAGGCCTCAGGCTTCCCGTCCTCGGCGAGGAAACGCAAGAAAAGCTCGCTGCCGTGCTGCCCGACTACGCGCCCAAGGACAATCCCGTAGACCTCGTTTCCCTGATGGTCAGCCGGCCCGAGAGCCAGCCGCTAAAAACCGCAGGCGAGGCGGTGGCGGAAGATGAGAGCGTAGACGCCCTGCTCTTCCTCATGGGCATTTATCACCACGTGGCCGATCAGATAGCCGAAGAGGTGAAGGCGCTGTTCAAATCCTCACGAATTCCGGTCGCCTTCACCTGGCTCACGGGGCCGCGAGAGCAGATACAGGCGTTAAAGAAAGAGTCCGTACCCGTATTCGGCGACTACTCACGGGCGATTCGCGGCCTGGAATCCCTCTTATCCCTCAAACACGCGCGCGAGGCCGCCTCGTCTCAGCATCTCTCGAAAAACCGCGCCCGCAAGGAAGCGGCCAGGCGAAGCATAAAGCGGGGCCGCGCATCTGCCGATGGCTTTCTGCCGCCCGAGACTTGCGCCGAAATCATGGACCTCTACGGGATTCCGAGACCACGGGAAATTCTCGTCGATACGGCGGAACAAGCACGCAAGATGTGGGAGGAGTATCAAACCCCCGTCGCGCTCAAAGTGGTATCGGAGAGCCTCGCGCACAAGACCGAGGCGGGCGGCGTGATCTTAAGTCTCGATACGCCGGAGGAGGTGCTGGCCGGAGCCGAAAGGCTCCTCTCCCTTGCAAGCGACACGCGCCTTCTGGTGCAGGAGATGATCGGAGGCGGCATAGAGCTTCTGGTCGGCATATCGCGTGATGAGACGTTCGGGCCGTGCGTTACGGCGGGGCTGGGCGGGGTGTACGTCGAGGCGCTCGACGACGTGGCCCGCCTGCTGCCGCCTTTTGGCGCCAGCCAGGCCCAGAGGGCGCTCTCACGCCTTCGCTCGCGCGTCATCTTCGATGGTTTCCGGGGCGGGCCCAAAGTTCAAATTCCGCGCATATCCGATATAATGGTCAAAATCTCGAGACTGGCGCTGGAGTTGAGACACGATATCGCCGAGATGGATATCAACCCGCTCATCGCCACGGCGGAGGGCTGCATCGCCGTGGACGTTCGGATAAAAACGACCTGACGAGAGGATGCGCATGAGCCAAAGAATCACGCCCGAAATCCGCGCCCTGGTGGGGCGAAAGCACGGCCCCTACAGAGTAAAAGTCGAGCAAGGGGCGATAGAAAAATTCGCGGACGCCATCGGCGACCCGAACCCGGCCTACCGGGGGGCCGACGCCATCGCGCCCCCCACCTTCCCGACCACCTTCCGGCCAAAGGACGCTTATCCCGATCTCCCGCCTGATTTCGGCGACGTGGGCCTTCACGCTTCGCAAGTCTATGAGGTGGAGCGGCCCATCCGTGCGGGCGATGAGCTGGACGTTTCCTTCACCATCTTGGACATCACCGAAAAATCGGGCCGCTCGGGCGATCTGGTCTTCGTCGAGCGCGAATACGAGTTTCTAGACGCGCGTGACGGCTCTCGCGTGGGCGGGGGGAAGTGGGTGTCGCTCCGGCGATTCAAGAACTAAAGGAGAGGCGATGAAGTACAAACAAGGCGATAAACTCCCCGAACTCGTGAAAGAATCCGTATCGCGGACACAGCTCGTGAAATACGCGGGCGCGAGCGGGGATTACAACCCGATCCACTATGACGATGAGGCGGCGCGCGCAGGCGGTCTCGAAGGCGTCATCGCCCACGGGATGCTCTCGATGGGCTTTCTCGGACACTTCGTGGAAAACACTTTCGGCGCGGGCAGCTACAAGAGGCTCGAAGTCCGCTTTCAGGGCATGGTGAAACTCGGCGAGATCATCACCTGCCGGGGCGTCGTCACCGACGTCACGCAAGAGAAAAACCGGCCCCTGGCCACCTGCGAGATCGAGGCGGTAGACTCAAGCGGCCGCGTCGTCACCAAAGGCACGGCCCAGGCCTGGCTGGACTGAATCCACCGATACAAAGAGAGGAATTCCATGAGACTGAAAAACAAGAACGCCATCGTCACGGGTGCTGCCCAGGGCATCGGCCGCTCGGTTTGTGTGCGCTTCGCCGAAGAAGGGGCGAAGGTGCTCGTCGTCGACATGAACGAAGAAGGCGGTGAGGAGACGGCGCGGCTCATCCGGGAGGCGGGCGGTGAGGCCATTTTCCACAAGGCCGACGTGAGCAAACTCCAGGAAGTAGAAGGCGCGCTCGACGTTTCGGAGGCCGCGCACGGGCCCGTTAACGTCATGGTGAACAACGCAGGCATCGTGCGCGCGGCCATGCTGCACAAGATGACCGAAGAGCAATGGGACTCCGTGATCGCAGTTCACTTAAAGGGCACCTGGACGGGAATTCACGCGGCGGCCAAGCGCATGATCCCCCGAAAGGAAGGCCGCATCATCAACGTCACCTCCGGCGCGGGGCTTCGCGGCACCATCGGCCAGATCAACTATTCCTCCGCCAAGATGGGCATCGTCGGCGCGACGCAAAGCGCCGCGCGCGAACTGGGCCGCCACAACATCACCGTGAACTGCGTCTCGCCCGCGGCCATCACCCCGATGACGGAGACGATCCGCACAGACGAGCGCTTTGAATCCAAATACCTGGAGCGCATCTGCCTGGGCAGGTGGGGAGAACCCGAGGAGATGGCGGCGGGGTTCGTGTTCCTCGCATCCGATGAGGCGAGCTACGTGACGGGCATCGTGCTCAGAATCGACGGCGGGCTGGGGATGTAGGCGGGGGAAAGTGCTCCCATAGGGGCGGACCGGTGTGTCCGCCCGGAGCATAAAACATGAACGTGAACCAAAAAAGGCGAAAATCGAATCGGTTGGGGGGTTATGATTATTCACGAGCCGGATGTTATTTCGTGACGGTTTGCGCTCAGGACAGGCAATGTCTGTTCGGTGAAGTCGTAGAAGACGGGATGGTTTTGAACGAGGCGGGGAAGATGGCGGCCCATTGGTGGGGCGAAACAGAAAATAAATTTTCGCATATCGAATTGGATGAATACGTCGTAATGCCGAATCACATCCACGGCATCGTTTTAATCGTAGGGGCGGACCTGCGTGTCCGCCCGCAACGCGAAGATCGCAAATCGAATGGACATAAACAGTTAGAACACCAACGACAAAAAGAAAATCAACCGGGCGGACACGCAGGTCCGCCCCTACAGGAAATCATTCAATGGTTCAAGACCATGACCACGAATGGATATATCAACGAGGTGAAATACGGACGTTTCCCGCCATTCGAGAAACGCATTTGGCAACGATCATTCTACGATCACGTCATCCTCGACGATGATGATCTCAATCGGGTTCGAGAATACATCCAGAACAACCCGCTCCGGTGGGCGCTTGATGAGGAAAACCCCGCCAATCGGGTGGGGTCGTAGGGGCGACTCCCTTTTCGAGACCGCCCCACCATTCGCGAACGGCCCCTAATCACACCCCCCATCTGGCGTCGTCACCACGGGACTGATAGAATCGCCTCCGATGCGCTCCTAAGACCAGCAAAACGGAGGAACCGCCCATGAAGGCCATGATCCTCAAACAATTCGGCCAGCCCCTCGCCTACGAGGAAGCGCCCGAACCCAAGATCGGCCCCCGCCAGGTTCTGGTGGAATCGAAGGCGAACGGCCTGTGCGCCACGGACCTCAAAATCGTGGACGGAAACGTCAAGTCGGCCCCCACGCCCTTGATGCTCGGCCATGAGAACTCAGGCGTCGTGCTCGAAGTGGGCGCTGAGGTGGATTCCGTCTCACCCGGCGATCGCGTGGTGGTCGTAAGCAAGCAGACCTGCGGGCGCTGCCGCATGTGCCGCCTGGGCCATGAGGAGATGTGCCTGAACTCGCCGGGGACGCTTAGGCATCGAGATAGACGGCGGTTTCGGCCAACTCGTCGCGGCCTCTGAGCGGAATCTCGTGAAAATCGGGGCCAACGTCTCTCTGGCGGCCGCCTCCCTCATCGGCGGGACACTCGGCTCCCCGCTCCACGCCATCCGCATGGCGCGGCCGGAACTCGGCGAGTGCGCCGTCATCTTCGGGGTCGGGGGACTGGGACTGCACGCTCTTCAACTCCTCCGCCACCTCGGCGCGAACATCATCGCCGTGGACGTGAAGGAGGAAAAACTCGCCAAGGCGCGCGAACTCGGCGCGTTCGAGACGGTAAACGCGATGGAGACCGACCCGGTGAAGGCCGTGATGGATATCACGAACGGATTCGGGGCGGACATCGCGCTTGAGATCGTCGGCGGGGCAGCCGTGCCGCCCGTGCTCCAGCAGTGCATCGACCTGCTCCGGCCCGGCGGACGCCTCATCGTCTTGGGCTACGTCTTCGGCCAGAAAATGGAAATCGAACCCGCGCAGCTCATCACCAAGTGGATACAGATCATCGCGTCGCACAACCACACGGTGCGCGACGTGACCGATGCCGCGAGCCTGGTGAACGATGGCCGCGTGCGCGCCGTCATCACCGAGGAGGCGCCGATGCCCGACGCCAATGACGCCCTGGCCGCCCTGCGCGCGGGCGACCCGGTGGGCCGCATCGTCCTCACTTGGTGAGTTGGGGCGGGCTTAAGAATCGCTACCACGGGGCAACAACCAACCAGATGAGACCATAGGACCAAGGCCGACAAAATCTTTACAACGCATCCGCAGGAGGCAGCATGGCGTATCGAATCGAAACGGACAGTATGGGCGAGATCGAGGTCCCCGAGGACAAATACTACGGCGCGCAAACCGCGCGCTCGCTCGTTCACTTCAAAATCGGCGGAGACCGCTTCCCGCGTGAGATCATCCGTGCTTTAGGCATCCTCAAGAAAGCCGCGGCCATGACGAACGAGGAACTGGGAATATTGGGTTCGGATAAGGCCGCGCTCATCATACAGGCGGCGGATGAGGTGATCGCGGGCGATCTGGACGAGCATTTCCCGCTCGTCGTCTGGCAGACCGGCAGCGGGACGCAGACGAACATGAACGCGAATGAGGTCATAGCGAACCGCGCCATCGAAATCGCGGGCGGCGATATGGGCTCCAAAGACCCGATCCACCCCAACGACGACGTGAACAAGGCCCAATCCTCGAACGACACCTTCCCGACGGCGATGCACATCGCGGCGGGGGAGCAGATGACGAAGAAACTCATCCCCGCCGTGGAAGCGCTGAAAAATACCCTCGCGGCGAAGGCGAAGGATTTCGAGACGATAATCAAGATAGGCCGCACGCACCTGATGGACGCCGTTCCCTTGACGCTGGGCCAGGAATTCTCGGGCTACGCTCAACAACTCGAAAACGGCATCGCGCGCGTCAAGATGTCGCTGGACGGCATCTATGAGCTGGCGCTTGGCGGAACGGCGGTGGGCACGGGTCTCAACACGCATCCCGACTTCGCGGATAAGGCCGCCGCCAGAATCGCCAATATGACGGGGCTTCCCTTCCGCTCGGCGCCCAACAAGTTCGAGGCCTTGGCCGCGCACGATGCGGTCGTCTTCGCGAGCGGGGCGGTAAAGACACTGGCGGCGTCCTTGATGAAGATAGCGAACGACATACGGATGCTGGCCTCGGGGCCCCGGTGCGGCGTGGGCGAGCTACTGATTCCCGAGAACGAGCCAGGAAGCTCCATCATGCCCGGCAAGGTGAACCCCACCCAGAGCGAGGCGATGACGATGGTGTGCGCCCAGGTGATGGGCAACGACGTGGCGGTGAACATAGGGGGCGCTACGGGGCATTTCGAATTGAACGTCTTCAAGCCCGTGATGATCTTCAACCTCTTGAACTCTGTGCGCCTGCTGGCCGATGCGTGCGATTCGTTCAACGAGCATTGCGCGGTGGGCATCGAACCCAACCGCCCCGCGATAGACGCATATCTTCAGAACTCGCTCATGCTGGTGACGGCGCTAAACCCCGTCATCGGGTATGACAACGCGGCCAAGGTGGCGAAAAAGGCCTTCTCGGATGGCGGCACCCTGCGTGATGCGGCAGTCGCGCTGGCCCTGCTCACGGGCGAGGAATTCGATGCGGCGGTGAAGCCCGAGAACATGATCGGGCCGAGAAAGTGAGGAGTCGCATATCTCGATAATTTGTCATCTTGACCTGTAGCAAACAACCCTTTTGGGTTGTCCTGCCCCCTGTGGTTGTCCCTCCTCAGCCGGGTGGATTCGATCAGGACAGGCACGGGGGCCTGTCCCTACGGCCCTTACCGATTATCCGGATTGTATTCATCAAGCGCCCATTGAAGCGGATTGTTCTGGATGTATTCGCGAACGCTGTAGAGGTCTTCATCGTCGCGGATAACGTGGTCGTAGAATGATCTTTGCCATAGTTTCCTATCAAAGGGTCTCCATTCACCATCCTTAACGCCTGTTATATATCTATGGGCTGCCAATGATTTGAACCGATGCACAATGTCCGACAATGACAACGTAGGGACAACCCCCTGTGGTTGTCCCTTGGGAGGATGGACGCAATCAGGACAGGCACGGGGGCCTGTCCCTATGGTTCTGTGGTGAAATTCGTTTCCCGTAATGACGATGATGCCGTGGACGTGATTCGGCATGACCTGGAATTGATCTGTCTCTATGCCTCGATAAAATTCCGGCAATTCATTCCACATTGTTTCCACCATTTTCCCTGCGGCATTTGCAACCATCTCGCCGTCGATGATTTCGCCGAACAATTCCTCTCTACTTTGCAGACAAATCGTCACGAAATAACATCCCGCCTGCAAATAATCATAACCTTCCAACCTGTTCGCCTTCCTGTCTTTCATCTTCAAAACCCCAGCATTTTCTTTCCACGCCTATTTCACACAAGATTTTGTAGGGACAACCCTTTTGGGTTGTCCTGCCCCCTGTGGTTGTCCCTCCTCAGCCGGGTGGATTCGATCAGGACAGGCACGGGGGCCTGTCCCTACGCAAAGACATCCACGCGCATCCTAGCCTACCTCTCCGCGTAGCCCGTAAACACCGCCGGAATCGTCTGGATGTCCTGAATCAGGTCGGGCGGCAGGTCCTTATCCGCCGTGGGCAGCATCCCCCCGTAGAGCGTATCTACACCGCCTCCGAAGCGGGCTTCAATGGCCCCCTTGATGTCTTTATGCAGACCCACCGCGGCGAAAAGGCGCGCCAAGTCGTCCGGAATCTCATCGGCGAGCGCGTCCCATTTGCCCTCGCGCGTCATCTGCCTGAGCTTGGGGCCGAGATCGCCGTAGCCGTGCATCTCGAGCACGGGCCAGTAATCGGGCGTGGAGCCGTAAAAGCCGAGGCGCACTTTGACCTCATCCATCCCCCGGCGCAGCGCTTCCGCATCCACTCCGGTGACGACGTAGCCCCCGCCCGTTATCTCGAAGTTCTCGCGCGATATCGCATTCTCCACCAAGCCCTCCTCAAGCTTCCCCATGCAGAATTCCTCGAAATACCTTCTCGTGCAGAAAGGGTGGAGCCTTACGCCGTCACAAGTACGTCCCGCAACTTTGAGCATCCCCGGCCCCACCGCCGCGATGGTGACGGGCGCCATGGGCGCACCGCTCGAGGGTGGCGTGAAGGCGGGCGTCATGAGGCTGAACTGGTAGTGCTCGCCCTGGTAATCGAGTTTTTCCCCGTTTCTCCAGGAACGCCATATCGCGCGCAGTGATTCCACGTATTCGCGCATCCTGGCGGCGGGCGCCGTCCAGGGCACGCTGAAGCGCCGCACGTTATGCGCCCTGATCTGGGGGCCTAACCCTAAGACGAACCGCCCGCCCGAGCCTTCTTGTAAATCCCAGCCTGCGTTCGCGCACACCATGGGGCTCCTCGGAAAGGCGATGGCCACGGCGGTCAAAAGTTCCACGCGCTCCGTCGCCACCGCCGCCACCGCCAAGGGCAGAAACGGGTGGTGCGCGTTTTCCATGGTCATCACGCCGTCATAGCCCGCAGCTTCCAGGGCTTGCGCGGCGGGGCCCGCTTTTTTCAGATCATCCATCGGAAGGGTGGTCACAATCCGCATGTCGAAACTCCTGTAGTGGAAAAAAAGATGCCGCCCGGGAGGCTGCGCGGCGCATGATACATGATCCCAAGCCGCTGCACATCGTGATATGATGGGCGCATCGAACACACGCACAAGCGCGCATCCAGTGGAGGAGCCTCCATGGCCCAGCCGTGCCGTCTGGAATACCGGGGCTTTCATCAACTGGAACTCGTGCGCCACGCAGACGAGAAAATCCGTATCGGCGGGCGGCTGCGAACCCTGCAAGAACCTCCGCCTAAGGTAACCTCGCGGCCTCCCGTCGATACGGTGCAATACGTCTACGCGACGTGGGATGCAGGACGCGAGCGCGTGAAGCTCATCGCCTCGACGACGGACCATGAAGCCATAGACGGCGAGGAGGTGATGCGCGGTGATCCTTCCGCCCTACTCGTCGGCATGGGAAGGCCCTATGAGAGCAGGCCCAGGCACTACCACTGGGCGGACAGGCCCGAGCACAGAAAATTCATCCTGAGCCATCACAACCGAAAGCGGGTCGAGTGGAGGCAAAGACTGCGCGGGGATGCGGCGATTTCACCGGGCGGGTGGCGCGAGGTATCGCCCGGTATGTGCGTTTCTTTTCTCGTATGGGGAGAGGAGGCGGCCCATCTCGAAATCGAGGGAGAAGTGGCGCACGAGGGAGCCGTCTCGCCGCTGCTGTTGGGCTTAGGCCTTGATGGCGCGCCGCCTGCATCCGCCGACTTGGAGGTCACGCCGCAGTCGCAGCGCTTTCAACTCAAAATCGAGAGGCGCTTCTCCCGTGAGGAGGAGGGCTTTCATACCCTCTCCTTATGCGGAAAAACGGAAGATGGCTCTTGCACCATCCTCAAAAACGTGAGCGAACTCAGATTCTCCACCCCAGGCTAAGGAGTAAGGCGATTAACGAATCCCCGCAAAATCCCAAATTTCTGAAAAGCCTCGGAGTCCGCCGCGTCATCAGCGCGCGCACCCGCCAGACCCGCATGGGCGGCTCGAAACTGAGGCCCGAGGTATGGGCCGCCATGCAGGAGGCGAACGCCGCCCAGGTGGAAATGACCGAACTGCACGCAAAAGCGGGCGCGCGTATCGCACAGATGACGCAAAACGAGGCGGCCTACGTCACGAGCGGCTCCGCCGCCGGCCTCGTGCTGAGTGCTGCGGCCTGCATCACGGGCGCGAACCCGGCCCTCATGGACAAGCTCCCGTTCACCGACGGGATGAAGAACGAAATCGTCATCCACCGCTTTCAGAGAAACCATTACGACATCAACATCCGCCAGGCGGGGGCGCGGCTCGTGGAGATAGGCTCCCACCGCCAGACCCACCCCTGGGAACTCGAAGACGCCATCGGCGAGAAAACGGCGGCCGTCTTCTATTTCCCGGGCCAGTATGCGGGCGGAAACATCCTCAAGCTCGAGACCATCATCGAGATCGCGCACGCCAATGACGCGCCCGTGGTCGTGGATGCCGCGGCGCAGCTTCCCCCATCCTCCAATCTGTGGCGCTACACGAAGGAGATGGGCGCCGACGCCGCCATCTTCAGCGGGGGAAAAAGCATCGGCGGGCCGCAGAACACCGGCATCATCCTCGGCAAAAAAGAGATCATCCAGGCCTGCGCCATGATGGGAAGCCCCAGGTACGCCATCGGCCGGCCCATGAAGGCGGGCCGCGACGACATCGTGGGCCTGCTCGCTGCGCTTGCGCATTATCTGGACGCCGGCGAGGCCGCCCAGTACGCCCACAACGAGAGATGGTGCGAGTTCTTCATGGAACGCCTCGGCGGGATGCGAGGATTGTCGCCCCGCCTCAGACGCCCCAACACCCTGGGGCAGGATTTGCCGGAAGTCGTGATCGAAATCGATGAAGAATCACTCGGGAAATCACGCGATGAGATCACCGATGCGCTCTGGGAGTGCGAGGTGCGGATACAGATCGGCGTATCGGGCGAGTCGGAAATCTACATCTCTCCCGATCCGCTCACCGATGCGGACGCGGAATACCTCTGGGCGCGGCTCAAGGAGGTCGTTTCGTAAGGGGTGATTGGGAGGCGGCGAACGGATAGCGCCGTAGGGACAACCCCCCGTGGTTGTCCTTCGTCAGGACAGGCACAGGGGCCTGTCCCTACGACACCGACGAAACATTTCGCGATGGCGGACAACCTAAGGATTGCCCGACTAACCCTTAATTCTCGCCGCTCTTCAAGAGCTGTCTCAGCACGTACTGCAGGATGCCGCCGTGCTGGTAGTAGGCCACCTCGTTGGGCGTGTCGATGCGCACGATGGCGTCGAAGACGATAGCCGCACCGCCGCCCTCAGGCGTGGCGACGACCCGCACCTCTTTGGCCTCGCCCTGATCCACACCCTCGACGTCGAAGGTCTCGCGGCCCGTGAGTCCCAGGCTCTCCGCGGTATCGCCCGGCTTGAACTGAAGCGGCAGCACGCCCATGCCGACCAGGTTCGAGCGGTGGATGCGCTCGAAACTCTCGGCGATGACGGCCCGGATGCCGAGCAGGCTCGACCCCTTGGCGGCCCAGTCGCGCGAGGAGCCCGTGCCGTATTCCTTGCCGCCCAGAACGACGAGGGGAATCCCCGCTTCCTGGTATTCCATCGCCGCATCGTAGATGGGCATGACCTCGTTTTTCGGGAAATAGGTGGTGAAACCGCCCTCCGTGCCCGGAGCCGCCCTGTTCCGCAGGCGCACGTTCGAGAAGGTGCCGCGCATCATCACCTCATGATTCCCGCGCCTGGAACCATAGCTGTTGAAGTCGGTGGGCAGCACGTCGTTCATCACGAGAAACTGTCCGCCGGGGCTGTCGCGCTTGATGGAGCCCGCCGGCGAGATGTGGTCCGTCGTCACCGAATCGCCCAGAAGCGCAAGGCATCGCGCGCCCGTGATGTCCTCGACCGGCTCGGGGTCTGGCTTCATGCCGTCGAAATAGGGCGCTTTTCTGATGTAGGTGGACAAATCGTCCCAATCGAAAAGACCGCCCTCGGGCGTCGGGATGCCCTGCCAGCGCAGATCGCCACGGAAAACGTCGCCGTAGCTTTTCTGGAACATGTCCGCCTTCACGTGGTTCATCACCACGTCCTGAACCTCGCTCTGGGTGGGCCAGATGTCTTTGAGATACACCGGATTGCCTTGCTTGTCCTCGCCCAGTGGGTCTTTCGTGATGTCGAGATCCATGCGCCCGGCGATGGCGTAGGCCACCACCAGCGGGGGCGATGCCAGGAAGTTCATGCGCACCTCGGCATGCACGCGGCCCTCGAAGTTCCTGTTGCCCGAGAGCACCGAGCAGGCGACGAGGTCGCCCTCGGCCACCGCTTGTGAGATGTGCGTGGGCAGAGGCCCCGAGTTTCCGATGCAGGTGGTGCAGCCGTAGCCCACGTTGTGGAAACCGAGTTCCTCGAGATAGGGCGTGAGGCCCGCACTCTTCAGATATTCCGTCACCACCATCGAGCCGGGAGCGAGTGAGGTCTTGACCCAGGGTTTCGCTTTGAGGCCGCGCTCGGCGGCTTTTTTCGCCACAAGCCCTGCGCCCAGCATGACGGTGGGGTTCGAGGTGTTGGTGCAACTCGTTATCGCCGCGATGACGACCGCCCCGTGCGTTATCTCGTAGGTTTTCGCACCGTCTCGCACGGTGACCGCCGCGGGGGCTACGGCCGTACCGCCGCCATCGCCTCCGCCGAGTTCGATCAGCATCTTGTCGAGTTCGCGCTCGAAGGTGGCGCTCGCCTCGGTGAGTACGATGCGATCCTGAGGCCGCTTGGGGCCTGAGATGCAGGGGACGACGTCGCCCAAGTCGAGTTCCAGCGTGTCGGTGTAAACAGCTTCCGGCGAGTCCGCCTCGCGGAACATCCCTTGCGCCTTCGCGTAGGCCTCCACCAGCGCAATCTGCTCCGCCGGCCTGCTCGTGAGTTCCATGTATTTGAGCGTTTCCCGGTCGATGGGGAAAATGCCGCAGGTGGCGCCGTATTCGGGCGCCATGTTGGCGAGCGTCGCGCGATCGGCGAGCGGCAGGTTGTCCAGACCCGGGCCGTAGAACTCCACGAACTTGCCCACCACGCCCTTTTCTCTCAGCATCTGCACGACCACGAGAACCAGGTCGGTCGCCGTGGCGCCTTCTTTCAGATCGCCTGCGAGCCGGAAGCCCACCACGTCGGGAATCAGCATCGAGTAGGGCTGGCCCAGCATGGCGGCTTCGGCCTCGATGCCGCCCACGCCCCAGCCCAGGACGCCGATGCCGTTGATCATCGTGGTGTGCGAATCCGTGCCCACGACGGTATCGGGAAAGGCGCGTGTGACGCCCCCTTTCTCGTCCGTGCCCACCACCGGGGCGAGAAACTCCAGATTCACCTGGTGGACGATGCCGGTATCGGGCGGCACGGCGCGGAAGTTGTCGAACGCGTTCTGCGCCCAGCGCAGGAAGGCGTAGCGCTCGGTGTTCCTGTCGTATTCGAGTTGCGCGTTGTTCTCGAGCGCCGTCTCGGTGCCGAATTCATCCACCTGCACGGAGTGGTCGATCACCAGATCGACGGGTTGCAGGGGATTGATGAGATCGGGGTCGCCGCCCAAATCCTTCATGGCGTCGCGCATGGCGGCGAGATCCACCACGACGGGAACGCCCGTGAAGTCCTGCAGCAAAACGCGGCTCGGCATGAAGCCGATCTCGGTAGCCACGTTGCTCTTTGCGTCCCAGGAGGCGAGCGCCTCGATGTCGGCGGCGCGCACGGAGCGGCCGTCCTCGTTTCGAAGTAAATTCTCCAGCAAGACCTTCATGGCGTAGGGGAGCCGGGCGATGTCGCCCTTGTCGCTGAGGGCGCCTATCCGGTAGATCTCATAGGTTTTCCCGCCTACTTCGAGTTCCGAGCGGGCATTGAAACTATTGCTCATCGTTCACCTCTTTTGGGCGGTAGCGCCGCATCAAGCGCTCTTCGCGTCCAAAACCAGCCCCCGGTTCAGGGTGATTTCAGGCAAAAAGCCGTTATCCATGGAGTCATACGGAATGACGAAAAAACGAGTTTCACACACGCCGGATGATACCACAGATGAAAGGATAGGACGAGGGCGGTTCACCACCCGCCTGAAAAAGCGGTTTACGCCTCTTTCACCACCATGTAGGTGGCCGAGGCGAAACAGACGAGTTTTTCCGCATCATTCAAGATACGCATTTCCCACACCGATGTTTTTCGGCCCAGATGCAGGGCCTTCGCCTCGCCGATGAGGGTGCCCTCCGATACCGGACGCACGAAGTTGATCTTCATCTCCACCGTCACCACTTCCGTCCCGACCGGATAGCTCACGTAGCTGCCCACGCCGCCGACGGTATCGGCAAGCGCCGCCAGCGCGCCGCCGTGGATGATCCCGAAGGGCTGAAAGAGCCGGGGCTCCACAGGCAGCGCGACGCGGGCGAAGCCCTTATCCGCTTCCAGCACCTCGAAACCCAGGAGGTCGTTGAAATTCCCCCGCCAGCGGGCCTGGAATACCCGCTCGACCTCTTCCCTCGTCCATGAGCGACCCATGGCTATCCTTTCGGGCGCATATCGGCCTCACGGGAGGGATATGCGTGTGAAATTCATTTAAGAATTTATTGGCAAGTCGATAAAATGGAAATATCCCGGGAAGGCCCGGGAACCTTCACGAAACGCCGCAACTTACGCTGTTCTCTGGAGCAGGACCGCCAGGGCTTCGATTGATTTCTTCAACCCTTCGCTCGATTTCCGCGATCCTTCCCGGGCTTCTTTGCCCTGGGCGATAATTTCATCGAGCGCCTTCTCCCTTTGCCTGATATCGGCGCGCATGGTGTAGAGGCCATGCCAGATTACTGCGCATTGCGTGATGCCCACGGCGAATTGCGCGATGCCTATCAGGTTTCCCGTATTGATCGGCTGCAAATCGATCACCTTTCCGCATCCTCTCGTTACGGGTCCTCCTTAGGCATACTCGTGAATATTAGAACCAAAACGCGGGATGAGCACAAGAGGATCGAAACCCTCCACACTCATACGACTTTCCCCGCTTCATCCGGGCGGCGGCCATATCCGTGAAAACATATGAGGCCGATAACGCCAGAGGATCAGCCGAAGATTTGCGTCGGCACGCGCCCCCAGGCGGACGGGTCGGTGAGGATGTCGCCGCCATCGTCCTCATAGGAGAAAAACAGGATTTCCGTTTCGGTCTTCTTACCCTTTTTCTCGAGACGCCGCACGGTAATCGTCGGCACATGGACGCCGAGTTTAAAGTTTTTCGCGTGGCTCACCGAGACGATCGCCCCGAACTTGGCGGCGCAGCCCTCGAGTTGTTCTCTCGTCGTCTTCACCCGGCCGTCCGCGAGGATTTCTCCGCCGAAATTCTCCGTGAGATCGACTACAAAAATATTCGGCTCCAGCATGATGGCGTATTCTCCCTTGAAACGTGATGAACGATACGATGAGACACCCTTTCCGGGGCGTCTGAAAGCGCGGAGTCTAGCAAAATAAGGAGGAACTGACAAAAAGCGCGACACGATTCGCTCGTCGCTGTTTATCGGGTTGCCGAGAGAGGTCGCGAGAGTCCCGCTTTTATGAGCCGCTCCCGGGTTTCCCCCCAAGCCTTACACTCGCCACATCGCTTCGGGGTGGTTGCGGGGTGTTTATGCTCGCGCCCCTCCGGTGCGGGCAATAAGCTCTCTGAGAGCAATCATGCTTTGTTCCTGGTTCGCGTCCGTTCGCTCCATCCACTTGTCGAACACCGCCGTTCTTCGATCCTCGTTCGCATCCGTTCGCTCTATGAGTTTGTTGAACGTCGTTGTCCTTCGCTCCTCGTTCGCGTCCGTCCGCTCTATGAGTTTGTTGAGCGTCGCCGACCTTCGCTCCTCGTTCGCGTCCGTCCGCTCTATGAGTTTGTTGAGCACCGTCATGTTCTCATCGTGATTGGATCGGGTGCGTTCGATGAGTTCATCGAGCGCCCTATCCCGCAGAATCGCCGCGCGGCGCATGTATAAAAGGCCTATCCCGATGAGCAGGCACTGCGCGAACCCCACCGCGCCGGCAACCCATACGCCCATATACTGCACCGCCAATGATGCAACTTCGTACTGCGTCATCTCCGTTCCCTTTTCGGTCTCCGGAAGTCGCTCCTTATATCCTACCAAATCCCCATATACCCGACAAATTTGTCCGTGCGCCGTTTTGTCGCCCGCATAGGGATTTCCGGCTGTTTTGGGTAAGGGGATTTTGTTGCGTGCGCCGTACAAGCGTGGCCAACCGGGGCTTGAGGCGCCTATGGACGGTGAGGAGCCTCTCGCTCCCCCCGAAAACCCTACCAGTCCCAGAAGAGCGTATACGCCCTTCCGGTGACGGGCTGGTTCTCTTTCCATTCGAGGCGGGTCTGGCCGGTCTCGTTCAGCATCCGGGGATAGACGCGGCGCTTGTTGAAGCTGTTCGAGGCGCCCTGGGATTCCTCCCTGCGCGCGCCCACTATATGGCGCCCGGGGGGAACGAGCACTTCCAAATGAAACGCTTCTGGAGAACGACTACTAAAAATCCGGCTCCAACGTGATGGCGCATTCTCCCTCAGAATCACGTATCGAAATTATCGATGCTCCTGTCCCCGTCAAAATGAGAAGCAAAATCAGGCGGGCTTTTATCCGTCCGCACTCTCCCAAAAATCCTTCACCCTTTGGCTGGCCTCGGCAACCGTCTTGATCTGTGTTTCCCCGGCCGTCCAGGGCCTTCCAGAATGAAGGATATCCCACTAACTCCGTTCCGTCGTCCCGCGTCTCCGGCCTTGATCGTGCTTTCCGAAACCATCCAGGCAACTATTCCAGACGGGCCTGCACCGCTTTATGAGCGCCTGCTCGGTGAATCCGATCCAGACGGGAACGATCACCAACACCCGGCACGAAAAATCCTTAATATCGAGATTCCTCACCGGTTCGATGGAGCGCGCATGCTGCCTGATCCTCTCCCGCAACACCGGATGCTCGACGTCCAGTTCACCGCCCGTTCTCGAGCCCTTGGGAACCGCTTTACCGGCGTAGATGGGCCGCGTCCCGTCTGCGATGGGCTGGTACTCGGCCATTGAACCCTCATAATACAGCGCGTAGATTCCCGGCCCCTTAACTCCCGCGACTTCGTCTAGTGGAATGCATTCCTGTTTTTCGAAGTGCGCGACAGTCCCGGCCATCAAATTCTCGTAGGTAAGCGGATCCCAAAGTTCCGGCATTACGTGCGCCTCAATTCCACGATGGACTCGTAAAGCGTACGGCCATTCGCCTTTCCTGCGCGAACGCTCGAGTTGATGATGCTGTTGCCGACCCGTGCTTGTCGGGGAACGTGAATACCTGCAACCTCGAAGCCGCGAGATTCTGCGATTCTGGCGAGGAACCGGTCCGTCGGGATCGGAACTCCCTGTAAGATGGAGTTGCCAATGACCACTAAAGCGGTCGCTCCGTGTCGCAGGCACAATGCCGCGCCATCGGCGAAGCGCGCGCAGTCGTTGAAATAACGCGCCGCATAGTTGGCCCAACCACTTCCCCCGTAGATTCCCTTGTTGGGATTCTGGCGTCGCACTTCGGCGAGTGTCCGCCGAATATCCTTGTCCTCGATGGACGGATCGAGTTCGACACGATCCCGATCCCGCGCATTCTGCCAATAGGTTCCGAAATTGAGTTCCTCCAAATACTTGATGTCGCTCGGGGAAGAGCAGAATCCGAGCCAGTACATATGTGGGCGGGTGTTCCGGTTATAGTGGTAGTTGTTCAGATATGGAGGGGACGTAATGAGAAGGTCTACACTTCCCGCTTCGAGATTCGTATAGCCCTCAAAGAACGATTGCTCGAAAATCCGCCCGTCCTTCCGCTTTCGCGTGTCGCGAGCATCGTGATACCAAGCGGCATCGTCCGCCATCTGGAGCACCTTGGCCATCATCGCCTCGGCTACGTCGTAATCGTCTACGTCGGGCCGTCCGACAGCCGCTTTACGGCCCAAACTCGGTTCATAAGAGTAATTCGAATAGCTGACCATCGTCGCCGCAAACGCCAAGCGATAGATGTCAGCGATTCGGGGTTCCAGGTCCGCGATGAAGTCCAAGGCCATCAGCACCTTTTGCTCGACCTTCGGGCTGTAAAAAGGCGCGCGGGTGCAGAACGCGGGTGGAGGGGCCGTCTGTGGCTTGGTCCCTCTCCGCGCGCCCTGTTCCATGAACGCCATGAAGCGACCCACAGCGCCTCGCAGGTGATCCGTATCGATCCGGTGGGCTTTCAACTTCGCTTGCGATGCGAATGCCGCGTAGGGGTTGATCTCGAAGCCGACGGCCTCATGCCCCGCAAGATCGACCTCGACAAGCGTCGTGCCGACTCCCGCGAACGGATCGAGCACGACGCTCGGTCCAGAGGTATAGCGAGCGAGCGCATCCTCGACGAAGTGCTTGGAGTATCCGGCGATCCAAGGAACCCACCGGTGGATCGGAGCATCCCGATTCGTCATAAACGCGGGATCGCGGAAGGTGCTTCCATTCTGAACTTTAACGTCGAAGGCTGTCACCGGATCACCAAATCCTTGTATTTCCTTATTCGGCCAACCATATCAACCACGATTCTCGTCATCCGATCCGCAGTATCCATCGAGTCCTGGTCATGACGACACAAGAACTCCGTTACATATCCATTCAGATGCTTTCCGCTCATCTTATGATAACCGCCGCAACAAACGCGTTTGAGAATAGCCCGGAGCGACTCGTTTGCGCGCGAATGGGCTTTTGGCATCCATATAATATGTTAAGGCGGACTGTGTTAATTCAGCGGGCGGGTCCTCGCAAGTTCTTTAGGTATCAGTATAGATGATCGAACCTCCCGCCGCAAAACTGCGGCGAGAAATCGCTCGCTCCCGAAACCCCTACCAGTCCCAGAACAACGTATACGCCCTTCCGGTGACGGGCTGGGTTTGAAGCGTGTATACAATGGCGTTTATTATACTTGTAGTCGTAAACACACAAGAGTATATGAAAACGAGTTTACTTTCGGGTTAAACAAATAGAATTGACCGTAAAGAGATAATAATGATTACTCAAGAAAATTTCCCAAAGCTACTTGATTACTTGCAATTCAATCGCAATGACAAAGTTTATACAAAGTCATTCGGCTATACCGACTTAAAGGTTGATTTCTCAAAGCAAGAAATCATTTACCCGGAAGAAAAAGGATTAAAAGTCAACGAACGCCAAACCTGCAATTTTTCATCCAATGAGAATTTTGTGGTGTTCGAGTGCATTCATCGCTTGCTGCAAAAGGGCTATAAGCCTGAGCATCTTGAATTGGAGCCCAGATGGAAGATAGGTCATGGTGCCAGCGGTGGGCGGGCGGATATATTAGTCAATGACCAACAAAACAAACCACTACTGCTAATTGAATGTAAAACGGCAGGTGCGGAATTTGAAAACGCATGGCGCAAAACTCAACAGGACGGCGACCAGTTATTCAGTTATGCTCAGCAAATATCTGAAACGCAATATCTATGCCTTTACTCATCGGAATTCAACGATGACGGCACAAACCCATTGCGCATTGATCAAAGAATAATTGCACATAATGATAACGATAGGATTCTCGCGCTTGATTCAAAACTTAAATCCTACGCCACAGCAAGTGATGTTTCAGAACGATTTGCCGTATGGCGAGATACATATAATTTTGGTTTCACGGAAAGCGGCATATTTGAAGAGAACATCCAGCCCTACCAGATCGGCAAGAACAAATACACGCTTGTTGATGACACCAAACCGATAGACGCCTCAGACAAGGAAGGAAAGTATCACCAGTTCCGTACTATTCTAAGAAAGCATAACATTGCACGTCGGGAAAATGCGTTTGAAGTATTGGTCAATTTGTTTCTGTGCAAAATTGTGGATGAAGAAGAAAACAAAGATGACCTTAAATTCTACTGGAAAGGGCAAGAATACGACAATTATTTCGATTTCGTAGATCGGTTACAAAATCTATATCAAAGGGGAATGGATAAGTTTTTACAAGAGAAAATCAGCTACATTAGCAACGAACAAATAGACAATGCCTTTTGGACTGTCAAGAATAAACGCAATGCCACCAAAAAACAGATCCAAGCTTATTTTCGCGAACTTAAATTTTTCAGCAATTCCGCCTTTTCATTTATAGATACATACAACGAAGAACTATTCCAGAAAAATGCGGCGGTACTGCGAGAGATAGTGGGGATGTGGCAAGGTTTAAGGCTTAAAACTGAAGAACACAATCAATTTTTGGGTGATATGTTCGAGTTTTTTCTCGACAACAGCATCAAGCAATCTGAAGGGCAATTCTTTACACCTCTTCCAATTTGTAAGTTTATTATTGGTTCTTTACCTCTCGTACACAAAATTGAGAATTCGTCCGAACCCCTGAAAGCATTGGACTATGCATGTGGCGCGGGACATTTCTTGAACGAGTACGCTTATCAGATAAAACCTCTAGTAGAAGATATAAAACATGAGGACCCTGCCCATTATTACGAAAACATTACGGGGGTTGAAAAAGAGGGTCGTCTTGCAAAAGTCGCCAAGGTTGCCGCTTTTATGTATGGGCAGGAGCAAATCAAGATATCGGAGGCAGATGCACTTGCTGCTCACCCAGATATCCCACAGGCTGGTTTTGATGTGCTTGTAGCCAATCCGCCCTTTGCGGTGGAAGGGTTTTTACAAACCCTGAACGATGAGGATAAAGAACGCTATCAACTAATTAAGGAAACAGGGAAAAGCAGTAACACGAATAATATTCAATGTTTCTTTTTGGAACGTATCCATCACTTAATGGCCCCAGATGGTGTAGTTGGGGTGATTGTCCCTTCTAGTATTTTATCCAATTCCGATGGCTTACATATTCGAACCCGTGAGGTGTTATTGCAGTTTTTTGATTTTGTGAGTATCGCCGAACTTGGTAGAAACACTTTTGGAAAAACAGGCACTAATACCATTGTGCTGTTCTTGAGGCGAAAAAAAAAGCAACCTGAAGCTGCTGAACATTACCGTAATCGAGTAGATGATTTTTTCGAGGGCGATGCTGAAGGCGATGAATATCAAGACCTTCATCTGAGCAGAGCGTATTGCGATCATATTGGAGTTCCATATGACCAATATATCAAACTCTTTGGTCAAACAGATGTTGAATCTCTTACAGAGTTATATCAATACGATATTTTCAAAGACTACAGGAAAGACTTTGAAGCGAGTACTAAAGTCAAGAATTTGAAAAAATCTAGAACATTCAAGAAAAAAGAAAAAACCGATCAACAATTGGAGCTTGAAAAGAGTTTCGTTACCTACCTAAACAAAATAGAAAAAGACAAACTCTACTATTTTATTTTGGCGCATGAGCAAATGGGCAAGGTTTTGATTGTTAACGCTCCCAACGATAAGAAGAAGAGTAAAGAATACCTAGGCTACGAATGGAGTAAAGCCAAAGGTAACGAGGGTATTAAATATTATGGCGGTGACACGGTGAATGACATTATCACTCCGATGTTTGACCCACGAAATTTAGATAATAGTGAAAAAATCAACACTGCCATTAAAAAGAATTTTATCCGTGAAAGCACCGATCAGCTTCCTGATTATTGTCATTATGCCCGTCTCGTAAACATCCTTGATCTCCACCTTCCTAAATTCAAAAAGATTCTGAGTCTTTATCCTCGACAGAATTTGGAAATTAAAACAAAATATAAGACAGTGCGTATACCCAACACACTCCAAGAAATGGAAGGGAATACATCAAAAATACCTGAGAACGAGATTTTAGAAACTGGGAAAGTTCCTATTGTAACTCAGGAAAGCGGACGTTTGATTTCTGGGTATACGAATAAGGTTAATGACGTTATCACCGATTTGCCTGTGATTGTTTTTGGAGATCATAACTGTACTTTAAAGTATATAGATTTCCCATTCATAAGAGGAGCAGATGGCACACAATTACTAAAAGTCGATGAAGAAAATTTCATACCTAAGTATTTTTATTACGTGTTTCAAATGATTGAGATACCGAATAGCGGAAGGTATGAAAGACATTATAAATATCTTGAGGTATGCAAAATTCCTAAACCCCCGAAAAATATTCAACAGCAAATTATTACTGAGTGTGAAGCTATAGATAAGGAAGCCGAACAATATCACCAAATCATCATTGGCGCGAAAAATAAGATTGAGGAAATGATTAATGTTCCTGAAAAAACTTCAAAATTAAATCAAGTGTTTGAAAGAATATCTGATGTAGTTAATCCTAAAGAAAAAATTGGATTGATAAACTACATAGGACTAGAGAACATTGAAGGCGAAACTGGTTACTTATTGGGTGATATTGAAACTGATTATTCTACGATAAAAAGTAATAAAAATATCTTCAAGAGAGGCGATGTTTTATACGGCAAGTTAAGACCCTATTTGAATAAAGTTTACTTGGCAGATATTGATGGGATTTGTTCAACTGATTTCTTAGTTCTCAGGCCCAATGATCCAGATTCGGCAGTTTTTTACAAGAACTTTCTTTTATCGAAAAGTTTTAATTCTCAAGTTTCAAAATCAATGCGTGGTCAACAACTACCTAGGACACCTTGGGAAGAAATAGATAAAATCCCCGCCCCTTCTTTAGGTATCGCAAAGCGACAAGTAGCGGAGGTAATAAAATTAGAGCAAAAGATTTCCAAAGCTCGAACAGCACTGGATAGTATTACTGAGCGCAAGAATGATGTGATAAAATCGCATTTGCATTAAAATGCGAAGCTTGAAATGTCAGCTTATGAAACTAAAATCTAAAATGTAGTTTATGTATTGATTTTTGCGTCTGCGATATCAAACTCCCCCTCCCCCTTACCAGTCCCAGAAAAGGGTGTAGGCCCTGCCGGTGACGGGCTGGTTTTCCTTCCACTCGAGGCGGGTCTGGCCGGTCTCGTTCAGCATCCGGGGATAGACGCGGCGCTTGTTGAAGCTGTTCGAGGCGCCCTGGGATTCCTCCCTGCGCGCGCCCACTATATGGCGCCCGGGGGGAACGAGCACTTCGAGCCAGAATTCTTCGGTGGGATATTCGACGAGGAGGGTGACCCACTCGTTTCGCGTGGTGAACGCGCCCCGCAGGCTCAACTGCTGGCGAAGCTCGAAATCCGCTCCGTCTCGAATCGTTTCCGCCAGAGGAAGGCGGGCCGAGAAATCCGCTCCCGCCCCCTCTTCGATGTGATATTCCAGGGGCGTCCAGCCGGACTCTCCGGCTCTTCCCTCATCTACGAGCCGGTAGGAATACGCCACGTCCCTGTCGCCGCTGCCTGTATGGTAGCGCGTTCTGAGCTGGGACAAGTCCCGCAGGGCCAGACAGCGCCGCACGCTCTCCATGCGCGCGTTCTTGCCCTCGACGTCCCCAATCGTATATGTCCGGGCGTTCAGGAGCACGCGGTAGTCGTAGTCGTCCTCCTTGTCTCTCTCGATAGAGGGGGCGGCGTGGCCCCCCTCTTCGATATGATGGATACGGGCTTCGAGCGCGTCCATCTTCCCGGCGAGTTCCTCCTGTCGCCTTAAAATCGAAGAAATTCCGCTTGCGAGTTCATTGAGTGCGTTTTCCAGTTCCGGGTCCTTTTCCGACATGCTTTGAGTCCTCTGGGATCTGCCGCTGCCCCATGCGCATTCGCCCGCATTGGCCGTGCTTTCCGCTTATCGGAACAAGGTATACCAACATACCGGGGGGATGGGCAAGAAAGCTTGTCCCGCACCTCGTTTTTCAGTGAAAATATGTAAAAATATCGATAAAATACGATAAATTTCGATAAATTCACGAGGTATTTCTGAAAGTTTAAATATTTGAATTATAAGGGGTTAAGATTCATCAGGCGGCTATTAGACGCCACGCGGCTCTCGTCGGCCAACTGCCCGCACGCCGCGAGGATATCGCCCCCCTTGCTGATGCGCGTGGTAGCCACCAGGCCCGCGGCCAGGAGTATCCGGCGGAATTCCTCGACCCGCCCATCGTCTGGCCGCTCATAGGGAGTTCCCGGAAACGGATTCCACGGAATCAGATTCACCTTGCACCTGAGGCCGCTCAACAGCCGGGAAAGCTCCCTGGCGTCTTGTTTCGAGTCATTTACTCCCAGGAGCATGACGTATTCAAAAGTGATACGACGCCGCTCGCCGGTGGGCAATTCCCGGCATTCATCAACCAGCGCCCTCAGATGCCACTTGCGGTTGACCGGCACCAGTTTTCCTCTCGTCTCATCATCCGCCGCATGAAGCGACACCGCCAAGCCCACCCCCGGAACGGCGGACACGAAATCCCGGAGCCTCGAGATGACCCCCACCGTCGATACGGTAAGCCGCCTGGCGCTGACGCCATTCGCCCGGGGGTGCGTGAGAATCCGCACGGCGCTTACGGTGGCGTCGAAATTGTCGAGCGGCTCTCCCATTCCCATGAAAACGACGTTGTGAAAACGCTCTCCCTCGGCGAGACGACTCTTTGCGGCGAGGAATTGGCCGACAATTTCACCGGGCGTCAACTGCCTGACGAAACCCATCCTGGCCGTCAGACAAAACGTGCAACCCATCGCGCACCCTACCTGCGTGGATATGCAAAGCGCCCACCGCATGACGCCATTGACGTTCCGCATCGGTATGCGGACGCTCTCGACCCGCGCGCCGTCGCGCAGGCGCCACACATATTTTTCCGTTCCATCCGCACTCTTGCTCTCCCGGTCGAGTTCGAGCGTTTCGATGCGGGCCGTTTTTTCGAGTTTCGCCCTCAAGCCTTTGGGTATATTCGCCATTTGAGAGAATTCACGCACGCCGTGGGCATACAGCCAGGAGAATATTTGGCGGCCTCTGTAGCAGGCTTCCCCCATCCGCTCACACAGCGAAACGAGTTCTTCCTCACCCATGCCGAGAAGCTCGATAGAGCCGGAGGGCGGCAATCGACCCGCGCGATCATTTTGAATTTCAGATTTCACATCCTGTTTCATCCATCAACCCATGGTGTTATGGTTTGCCCGTTTCGTTGCTCGTTCGCATCATATCATGGTTATCCATGCCTGGATGGAGAGTGTTCATATGACCATACGCGCGCTTCTTTTAGACCACGACGGCACGCTTGTCGACAGCTATGAGGGCATCGCAAAGTGCATGCGCCTCATGTGCCGGGACCTTGGCGTGCCCGAAATGACGGATGAAGAGATTCTCGCATCCATCGGTCCCACGCTCGAGGAAAGATTCACCGAACTGTGGGGAGAAGATATGGCCAACGAGGCGGTGCTCATCTATCGCTCTCATTACAAGGTTCACAACATCGCGGGCACCCATATTATACCGGGGGCTAAAAAAACACTCGAAACCCTTGCGCATCGGGGTATTCAGATGGCTTGCGTGTCGAATAAAACATGGTTTTTCTGCAAGGAACAATTAGAGCATGTCGGGCTTCTCCCCTATATTCGAACGGTGTTTGGACACCGCCAGGGATATGCGCCGAAGCCGGACCCGGAAATGTTATTCGCCGCCATCAAATTGCTTGAAGTGAAACCAGAGGAAGTCGTCATGGTTGGAGATACGACGACAGACATACAGGCCGCCAGAAACGCATCTATCCCCGTATGGATTATCCAGGGAAAATACTCACAGGCTGCCGAGATAAAAAAACTAAACCCAGATAGATATCTAGAAAAGCTAGAAGATATTCTGGACTTGCTGTAATTTCCCACTCCGCCGCTTGCGAATATCATGCTGGTTGCCTATCTTTTACGTCGTTGAGAAGAAAGGCGAAGTGCTTCTGCGCCGACCAGGCATCCTCCCTGGATTATGTATGTTTTGAGCAGATATGTATTCAGTCCTTTATCACGCGGCCTTACTAGTCAATCTATAAGCTATAAGGGAAACCGTTCGGCCTATACTCACTCAAACACTTTCCTTGGAATAAATTTCATGAACCTCATCGTTGGCGCATTGATTGCAGTTTACCTCTTATTTTTAGTGCTCGAGCTAACGGACCTGCGTCGTGGCCGAACCAATTACATATGGGCGCTTTGCAGAGTCCCGCTAGCGGGAATCGTTCTCGCCGGTGTCTTGATGCTCTATGCACAACCTTTTCCGTCCATCTCGGAATTGATAGAGCGAAAAACGATTCCCTTTCCCACCAAAAAAATTCACCTTGATGAACATATCAGGACAACGACAAGTGAAAGTTTCGGGAGTGGAAAACCTGGAATCTTTTGGTACATACATAATTTTTCCAGGCTTTACGGGGTAGATCCCTTGTTGGTGCGCGCTGTCATCGAGGTGGAAAGTAACTTCAATGCAAAAGCAGTATCTCATAATGGCGCCAGAGGGCTCATGCAAATCAATCCGATTACAGCGAAACACCTAGGACTCAACAATGTTTTCGACATCCGCGAGAACATCGAGGGTGGTGTACGCTACCTACGATATCTGCTTGAGTTATATGGCTGGAATTTACATATGACGTTGGCCTCATACAATGCGGGTCCCGCCAACATCCAACGCTATAACGGGATTCCCCCCTTTCCAGAAACACGCCGGTACGTCTCAAAGGTCATTCGAGTATATGAGCGCCTTAAAAGAACGAAGGAAGTGTTCAACAGCAAATCTCGACTTTCCTCCTTGCTTCGCCAGGCGCCCGGCGCTCAAACAAAACTAGACAGCGCAACTCGGTAGGAAATCGTACTCCCATGCCCATAAACCACAAAGATTGGCTTCATTTGAATGAAGCGGAGGTATTTGAAGTTTGTGGTAATGATGCATCATTATAAAATTAGACTGCCAAACCACGCGTGATTTCTATATTTTGAAAATTCAACGAAAGCCACTCGGACCCGATTCATTAAAATTCATAGCACCAGGAAATAGAATGCCGACCAGAACTGCCTCATCAACCACCCGAAAACGAAAAATCCTGACCCTCGCGGATAGATTATTATCTCGTTTCGGGAGGCCGAAGCGCATCAAACGAGGCAATCTTTTAGATGCCTTGGTCGAAACCCTCCTTTCACAAAGCACGACCGACCATAACCGCGACCTGGCGTTTGATTCCTTGAAAAAAACTTTCGCCAACTGGGATGAAATCGCCGACTCCCCTCAAACGGATCTTGCTCGGGCAATTCGTTCCGCTGGCTTGGGCAATCAAAAAGCCACGCGAATTCGAGACTTCCTCAGATGGCTTCGGAAGGACCGAGAGCATCTCTCTTTGGAATTTCTGCATCAAGAATCAGATGATTTCGCCGTGCAATATCTTACTCGTCATAAAGGCATCGGCATCAAAACCGCTTATGTCACCTTGATGCTGGCTTCAAACCGGGATTTATTCCCTATAGATGTTCACATTCACCGGATCATGATTCGCCTGGGCATAATCTCCGAGAAAATCACGCCTGAAAAATCTCACTCAATGCTAGCGCCACTTATTCCAGAAGGACGTGCTCATGAATTACACATGAATATGCTGAGTTTTGGGCGGACCATTTGCACCGCTCGAAACCCAAAATGCGCTGATTGTGATTTGAGGCGAATGTGTCACTACTACAAAGACAAGAACCCAAGGAAATCTAAAGGCGGAGAAATTCATCTTCCCAAAAAGCAAATCAGCCCATGAACTTGATCCAACTGGTCGGGCCGGGAGAGTTGTTTGCAATCGCATCTTCCATCACATTCTCCGTGGCGCAAACTTTTCTCAGACAAGGAATGAGAAGCGTATCTCCGCTCGCTACCGCCCTGATTGTCAATGGAATCATAAGCCTGGGCGGCTTTGTTTTATCCATCCTGAATGGCACACTTCTTACTTCTAAACCAGAAGCTATTCTTTGGTATGCCGCTGTGGGTGCTACGGGTCCCACTATTGGAAGATACTGCTACTTGGTGGGCGTCTCCCGCATGGGGCTCAGCCGCACGGTGCCCATATCCTCCGCCGCCCCAATTTGGGGAACCCTTCTCGCAGTTCTATTCTTGGGTGAAGCACCAACAACCATGGTCATATTCGGCACTCTCGGCATCGTCGTCGGCGTATCTATTCTCGGCATGCAAGATGACAAGTCCCAATCTTTCAAAAGCTGGTTTCAAGGAGCGCTGGTATTCCCACTCGCCGCATCTTTGGCATATGCGGCGGCACCCATCTTCGTCAAACTCGCGTATGCCCATCAGGCGACGCCTATTGTCGGCATGGCCGTATCTTTTGCTACGGCTAATTGCATTCTTCTCCTCACCAAGCCAATCCTACCCGGCCAAAGAGAAATTAAAGGTGATAAAAGAGGTTTCATATGGGTAGGAGGGGCGGGGCTTATCGGCATTTGTAGTTCTTACATGCTTTGGACAGCTTTTACTTTAACGAACGTATCCACCGCTCTGCCTTTGAGCAGAATCGCACCGATTTGGGTATTGATTCTGAGCTATTTTTTCTTGGGAAAGCTCGAAACAATCAATCGTAAGACAGTTTTGGCCACGATTTGCGTTGTCGCAGGCGGAGTGCTAATCACCGCTTTCAGGAACTAACTCTCGTGAAGCGAGCGAAACCCCAAACTTCGTCCCGATGTCGAATCTCTACCGCCTCACGGAACCCTATCTGCCCACCGCCGCCTCGGCCACACGCGGGGAGTAGACGAGATCGTCCACTTGCGGCGGATCTTCCAGAAAACCTGCCGCTTTAAGCGTTAGCACATCGTTCGTGCCGTCTGAATGCAGAAAACTCAAGGCATCACGCATGAGTTTCTCGATGGGGTTTTTCCGCATATACCCCGCTGCTCCCCATAGTTCCATGGCCGCTTGACAGACCTTTACGGCGGATTCGGATGCGAATACCTTACTCAACATCGCATTTTTCCTGTCCATTTCATCAAGTTGTGTGGACCACGCCGTACGCCACAAATAAGAACGAGACGCTTCTATCTTCATCGCCATGCGCGCGAGCCTCACTTGCTGAAGCTGGTGTTCAAGCAAAGGCACGCTTCCCTGAATTCTGGCATGCGCATACTGCAAAGAGAGATCATACGCACGTTGCGCAACACCCAAGACGGTGGCACCCGCCTGAATGTTACTTCCGTGCCTTATGAACAAATTGGCGAGCGCCGGCAAAGCTTGGCCCACTTCCCCGATTTGATCCTCTTCCGGAATTTCCACATCGTGAAACTCCAATGTGCCATTCTGAACACACCTTTGGCCGAGTTTGTCCCACACTTCCGTGACTTCAAAACCCTTGGCGTCAGAGGGAACCAAAAAGGCCGTGAGACTATTCATCATAGGATTATTCTTATCCGTACGGGCGGCAATTTGATAAACTTTGGCGAGTCCCCCATTCGATATATAGCGCTTGGCGCCATTCAGCACCCAACGGTCTCCTTTTTTTTCAGCATACGTCTGTATTCCAGCACCGGGATTTTGATTGGGCCATACATTGTCACTACCCGCCATAGGTTCCGTCCAGGCTGTCGCCAGAATACATTCATCATCATCCATTATTTGGGGAAGCCAGCGTTTTTGCTGTTCTTCATTCGCCATGTTGGCTATCGATGTCATAATCTTCCATGTCTGGTCAAAGGCAACAGCAAGTCCCAAATCACCATACGCCAAGGTTTCACCCACAATAGCGCAGGAAAGCACATCAGCGCCTTCACCGCCAAATTCTTTCGGGACGGTAAGCGTTCTGAGGCCTCGCCTTGAACCTTCTCTGATGACTTCCCAGTTAAAGGATTTTTCAGGGTCCTCTATGCGGTCCGCGACCTCAGCGGCGGGAATCATCACTTCGGTAGCGAATCTTTTCGCAATATCTCTGAGTTCAGTCTGCCGGGGTGTAAGTTGGAAATCGACCATCGGTTTCATCCTCCAAAGAGAACACATGTCATGTCTATTTCATCGCGATGAAATTGTTGTGAATCATTATGCCAAGGAGAACCCGTGCTTGGGTTCCCGTGTTTGCTAATGCGCAGAATGGGAGAGCATTTTACTGAGCCGATGCATTCTCGCATAACTCGATGCGAATGTTTCCGGGCCCCCTAACGTAGGCGATCATGCGCCCTCCAATACCACGGCGCACGGGTTCTACCATAATCTCCGCTCCTTTGTTTCTCAGCCATTCGACTGATGCTTTCACATCCGGGACTCCAAACCCAAAATGGTCCAAACCCTGAACCAGTTCCGGCCCCACGGAATCTGGCGTTTCTTCAGGTCTGATGCCACGCGCGAATATCACCAAGTGACCGATCTGAATCGCCGCATTGGGCGAGCCCTTGAAGTCCTCATCATAGCGAACAATTTCAGCGTCAAATATCTTTTGAAAATACTCCGCAAACGCCCTCACGTCCGCACAGACATAATGAATGTGATCAAAACCAAATTCCATCAAATCCCTCAAATATGAGATTACGGCACGATAATAACAGGAGAATCTTCCGAATCTGCACTTTCTGAAACGTCTCTATCCTCAGCACCCTCTTCTCGCATTTCCCCCTTCTCGTCCTGAGATGCCTGGACTTGACGGACAATTCTCTCAAGCATCACATTTATAGAGTATTTAACCATTTCGACAAGCAGGGACGTGGGTTCATCCGTATCCGCTCGTACCTCATCCGCTAGCGTCACACATTCACGCGCCATCGCTTCATCACCCGCTTGATGGAAAATGTAGGCATTGTCTTCCAGTTGACCCGCGATACGCTCTCGCAACGCCTTATCCTGGAAAATTTCTTTTGCGCTATTTTCCACTATCTGTTGAAGACGTTCTTTTTTCTGCCTTTCATCCATCGCCACCTGACTTTCCATCGACTGCAAAAATTCTTGAAAATATGGCGCCACGTGCTCTTCATCCATCACCCAACTCCAAAAAGGTCGATGGGCGAATATCGCGCGCACCTCCATCCTCTTCTCGCCTTGTGCAAGAGAATTCACCATTCTACGTACCGGGTGTGGGCCTTCCACGGGAAACACATCAGCTTCCGCCAAGGGGTCGAGCATGAGTTTCGCGTGTGTAAAGCCACGAGGCAGTGGCGTTTCTCCCGCCTCATTTTCGCGCTGACTGCGCTCAAGAAGCCAAATGGCATAACCAGCAGGCACTTCTTGTGATGCCAAGGTGGGAATTTCTGAAATTCGCCGAAAAACATTTCTCAACTCTTTAGCGCTCATTTCCGCATCCGTGAATTCAACAATTCCCCGTCCCCGATGCAAACGCGCCTGGACAAGATACCTTCCGCGGGGAACACGAGAACGGGCAAGCCACAAAAGCATCTGCCCACGGCCGTCTACGGCACTCACCACTGCATGAACATAATCCGGATAATTGGTTCGATGGGCAGTGCGTATTCCCGTACCAGAGAATTTTTCAATTTCTATGCCTTTGTTTTTCAATCGGAATATCGCTTTGCGAATTCGGGACAACGTATCTTTGTCTTTAGTGGATTCCGAGAGCTTTTGAAGCGCAGTTGCGGCATCACGCGTACCCATTTGCGCCAGGATTTCAATGAAATGTGCAGGTGGCAGTGTTCCTTCCTGGGCCATCGCTTCAGCCAGCCCGAGCGCGCGAGTTTCTGCAACACCACACATGTTTTCAAAACTGTCACGCAATGCCACTTCCTGCAAAAAAGAAGGCATGTTCTTCAATGACGATACGACAGATTTTACGGAATCAACCGTCAGGGACTCATTCTTCCTTAATTGCTCGGAAATCTCCCGGGCGTCACTTAAACTTTCTGCATCGAAGCCATTCGGCAATTCCGCTTTCGCACCCAACGCTCCGAGAGTCTCCAGAAGCGCTGTGAGTCCTGGTATCGACCAGCGCATCGTCTGAATGAGAGAGATGAGTTTTTGGACGACCGACACATCGTCCAACTCGCGTAGAGCGAGAAGCGTGGGGATACGCCCCTCTGGAGTGGTGGAAGACAGATGGCTCAATACACCGGCGACCCCGGCTTCTCCCATTTCCTTGATTTCATCCAAAAGGGGTGCGGGCGCCATGGCGCCCGGCGGAGCTGGCACCGTGAACGACGCTTCAAGACCAGCTGCCACGGCGGCAGCCCGAACCAAATCTTCTTTTAAAAAAGTTTTTTTCGAGGCTTTCATCCTCGATTTCTTCGCCAAAATCGCTTCTCCTGTAACACTCAGCTTAAAATTTACATCATCGGGGGGGATGGCGCGTACTGTCAAGACGATGTCGAGCAGCGCCTTTCTCCTTTTCGCTTTTGCCAACCACAACTCACACATGACACAATTATCGATATGTTGGTTTTTGGAGATAACGTGAACTTTCGATTTGCCCATTGCGGTGATTTCCATCTCGGTTATGACTTCGACTACCTCCCGCCTCGTAAAGCCGCCGCGCGTCAAGCCGATCTTCGAGTGGCGTTTTTCCGTTCTGTCCGCGAAACACTCAAATGGGGCGCTCAGGTATTCCTGATCTCGGGCGACCTGTTCGACACCTCTCATCCAAGCGAGCGTGACGTTGAAATCGTTTCGAAGAATCTTGCACATTTATCCAAAAAAGGTGTGCGCTGTTTCGCCATTCCCGGCAATCATGACCCGATACAACCCAAATCCGTGTGGAACCTGCCCCAAATTGCGAACAACATGCATCTTTTCCGCAGTGATCCTTCCACTGGGTTGAATCAGGAAAACATTACTGAACTCAACCTCACGGTTGCTGGAATCCCCTGGGATATCAAAGACGCCTTCAAACCGCCTTTGCAGGAAATCCTCAAACAGAAACTTCGTTTGAACGATAGATCCATCTTGCTCTTACATGGCTCAGAAGCCACCCTCGCTTCGGAACACCCCGCATTCAAGGAACATACGTTCCAAGCAGAAGATCTGAAGCGTCTGCCCTTTGGGTATGTGGCGATAGGCCATTACCATAAACCCTTGGATGTCGCCCGGTGGAGTGGCGGCGGTGCATGCTACAGCGGTTCGCCTGAAGGGTTGCGCTTTAGCGAGCACAATCTAGGTGACCGCTCTATGGTCTTAGGGGAAATGGATGATAGGGGTTCTCTTGTTCAGTTGAAGCGAAAATCCCTCAATGCACGCACTATGAGAACGCTCTCATATTCATCTGGTGATGGGACCACGGCAGATGACTGGTTTCGGGCTATTGATGATATGAGAAATCCGGATACCCTTTTGCGGGTGCGCATGCCCAAACAACAAGGCTACCAACAAAGGAGGGCGGAAGTTCTCTTATCCTCCCTATGTAGTGATTTTTTTTATCTGGACATCGTATGGGAATCATCCTCGTGAGCAAAAACATTTGGTGCGATGTCGCTTTTGCTCACCCGGAAATTCCTGTGCGACTTAAAGATGCGTATCAAGCACGTGGGGAAAACACACAAAATATTGTATGTGTCGTGATAGACATATTAAGGGCCACTTCGAACATCGCCGTTATTTTGGAGAATGGATGTCCCGCCATATATCCTTGCGCTTCTCCTGAAAAAGCGTTTGAATTGGCTAAAAAGCTACGGCTCCGTCATGGTTCCGAAAAAATACTCCTGGGCGGGGAGCAAGACGGCAAACCCATTGAGGGATTTGACGGAGGAAATTCTCCTCTTGAATACACACGCCCGAGAATCAGCGGAAAAACTTTGATACTCTCCACGAGCAACGGAACCAAAACACTCTCCGCCGTAAGGAGTTGCGGGGAAATTTTCACTGCCGCTTTCGTGAATATTACCGCAATTGCCCGATGCGTAACGTCCATATTGCATGAAAACCCGAGCCAATCTCTTTTGATCGCCTGCTCGGGCCGCGAAGGAGGCTATTGCGAAGAAGATACCGTGGGGGCGGGAATCTTCTTGCATCTCTTGTCTGAAAGTTTAGATACCCTGGAGTTCTCCGATACCGCTCGAGCAGCCCTCCAAGTCGCCAAAAGTGCTGAAAAAAACCTAGAAAAAATGCTTTTTGATAGCTGCTGGGGAAAACACTTGTCCGCCTTAGGACTCGGAAATGACATATCCTTCTGTGCGCAGAAGGACATAACGAGCATCGTTCCCAGACTAGATGACGGGGTGATAAGGATTGCTTAAGTTTCAAACCCCTTTGGCAATATGCCTTCAACCAAAGCTTGTGCTTCCGGGGAATTCGCCCCAGGCTTCAGATGAAGAAAGAACTCCCGGTTTCCTTTTGCTCCCGTAATCGCACTTAAAGCGATTCCTTGAGGGGCTAATTTCATTCGAAGACTTTCATCCCAAATGCGAATGAGTACTTCACGATGAAGTGCGGGGTCGCGGACTATTCCTCCCTTCCCGACACGGCCCTTACCCACTTCGAACTGTGGTTTGATGAGAACGACTATCTCTCCACTTTCGCCTAGCAACTCATGAATCGGCCCAAGCACCTTCGTGACGGAGATGAACGAAACATCCATGACGCATAAACTTGGTCTTTCTTCTCCCGCCAGCATTCGAAAAGTCTCAAGTGTCAAATGCCTGGCGTTCACACCCTCCAAAAGGGTAACTCTAGGATCATTTCTCAATTTCCAGTCGATCAGACCTTTACCCACATCTACCGACGTGACTCGGCGGGCGCCACGAGCGAGCAGCACATCGGTGAATCCGCCCGTCGATGCGCCGATATCCACGCAATATCTCCCTTCCGTATGGATACAAAAAACATCCAACGCGCCTGCGAGCTTCAGTCCCCCCCGGCTTACATAGGGACAAGCGTCTTTTTTAAGGGTGATTGATGCGTCCTGCGGAAATGAAGAACCCGCCTTCGTGGCGGGTTTGCCGTCAACACTCACAAGACCTGCCAAAATCAGACTGCGCGCACGTTCCCGGCTTGGGGCCAACGCACGTTCAACGACTAATTTATCAAGCCTCTGTTTTCTTGCCATGGACCGCTAAGTCGGCAGAATCAGGCTCGACTTTCATCAAATCACGAGCTGCTTGCGTAATTTCGCCTGACGTGAGCCCACAATCCTCGCGCTGGAATTGAGGCGCCCCGTGCTCAATAAAACGGTCGGGAATACCCAAAACCGTCACGGAAACATCTCGGATGCCATGCGCAGCCAAAAGTTCCAAAACACCGGCGCCCATCCCGCCTATGCGCGTCCCTTCCTCGATCGTTACGACGCGCTTACATTGCCTTGCGAGTTCTAAAACTTTCTCTTCATCCATCGGCTTGACAAAACGAAGGTTCAAAACCGATGCCTGTATTCCGAGTTCCTCTAATTGCGCAGCGGACTCCATGGAGAGGCCCACCATGGGACCCAAGGCAATGAGCGCCACATCATCACCATCACGAAGCAGTTCCGCTTCTCCGATAGGAACCGTCTCGATATTTTCATCCATCGGGACTCCCTCACCGGAACCACGCGCAAAGCGCAACGCAGCCGGCCCGGGATGTTCGATGGCTGTCAGAACCATTTTCTGAAGCTCATTTTCGTCTTTAGGCGACATGATAACCATATTCGGCAAACACCGAAGATAAGCCAAGTCATAAGCACCCTGGTGAGTGGGCCCGTCATCACCCACAAGACCGGCTCGGTCCAGCGCAAAGGTGACGGGCACATTCGTGAGGCAGACATCATGGATGATTTGATCGTAGGCGCGCTGTAAAAACGTACTGTAAATAGAGGCGACCGGCTTCATCCCCTCAAGCGCCAGCCCTGCAGCAAAAGTTACTGCATGTTGTTCACACATCCCTACGTCAAAGCAGCGATCAGGCAATACTTTTTGATAGTTCACCAGAGCCGTGCCCTCAAGCATGGCTGCCGAAATGGCCACTATCTTTTCATCTTTTTGGCTGAGTTTGATCATCGTATCGGTAAAAACTTTAGAATAGCCGGGAGGCCCAGGCGCTTTTTTGTGGAATTTACCGGATTCGGGGTCGAATTTCGTTACGCCGTGATAAGTGATGGGTTCTGCTTCACTGTAGGGATATCCATGTCCTTTGCGGGTAACGACGTGAACCAGATTGGGACCATCTAAATTTTTCACATTTCTCAAAGTGGGAATCAACAAATCCAACCTGTGGCCATCGACCGGGCCGATATACCGAAAGCCCAATTCCTCGAACAAAATGCCCGGCACGATGATATTTTTCAGTGACTCCTCGATCCTGTCCATAAGCGTAACGGCATGGCTCCCCACCAAGGGAAGGTGACTGATTATTTTTTGCACTTCACCCCGCACCTTACGCGCCCGGTTGGCCCATTCACCCGTCATGATTCGCGCGAGATATGAGCACATGGCGCCAACATTATGCGAAATGCCCATTTTATTGTCATTCAAAATAACGGTGAGATTTCTCTTCGAATCGCCGGCATTGTTGAGCCCTTCCATCGCCATGCCGGCCGTTAAACTGCCGTCACCGATGACGGCGACGACCTGAAAATCATCGCCCAGGAGATCTCGCGCCGTCGCCATACCCAGCGCAGCCGATATGGATGTACCCCCATGCGCCACATTCAGATGGTCATATTCACTCTCACGCCTGTCCGGGAAACCAGCGATTCCTTCCCATTGTCTCAGCGTATGGAACTGATCCCGGCGTCCTGTGAGAATCTTATGCGTATATGCCTGATGGCCAACATCCCAAATCAGCTTGTCTTTTGGCGTATCGTAGAGATAGTGAAGCGCTACAACCAGATCCGCAGCCCCTAAAGAGGCTCCAAGGTGACCACCCGTATTCGATGTAACTTGAATGATCATGTCCCGGAGTTCATCCACGACTTGAGGAAGTTCGTCTTCCGGCAGTCGCCTCAAATCCGCCGGGCTATCAATGCGCTCGAGCAGTTCGCCCATATCATCTCCCCCAGGGAAGTGATTTTAAAACTTATTTCGCACCATTACTCAAATGACTTTGACTCCGGTATTCCACCTCTTTCAAAGGATAACCAAGCACTATAGTCAATCATCAAAACCTACGCAAGACAATAAAACGCGCCAAGGATTCCAGCTCAGGGGCTTGATTCGGGAAAATTTCAAGTGCTTGCAAAGCTTCCTCGCAAGTGGAGCGCGCCAGTTTTTTCGATGCTTCTATCCCGTACAAGGCAGGATAAGTCGCTTTGTTCAATCCCTCATCTGAACCCGTGGGCTTTCCCATGAGCGCTTCATCGCCTTCCACATCCAAAATGTCATCCACAATTTGGAACGCCAGCCCGATCTTCTCACCATAAACACGCAGCGCTTCCATCTGCGCTTCACCGCCGCCACCGAGGAGGCCCCCCAAACAAACAGAAACTCTCAAAAGCGCACCTGTCTTTCTCCTGTGGATCTCCTCTAAATGCGCCACATCACTAACCAGACCATTTGCCCGGATGTCCAAAAGCTGTCCCCCCACCATACCCGTTGCGCCTGCCGCCTCTGCGAGCATCCGAGTCGCTTTCACATGACGCTCAGGTGAAATTTTTTCGCCCATATCCTCACTCGCCATCAATTCGAAGGCCAGGGTCTGCAATCCATCGCCCGCCAGAATCGCTGCCGCCTCACCATAAACCTTGTGATTCGTAGGTATCCCCCGCCTGAGGTCATCGTCATCCATGGCGGGCAAATCATCATGGATCAAAGAGTAGGAATGAATGCATTCGAGGGCGCAAGCAGCGGGCAGAATCCATTCAGGGCTCCCACCTACGGCTTCACATCCAGCCACGCAAAGCACGGGGCGCAAGCGCTTACCCCCGGCGAAAAGGCTATAGCGCATAATCTCGAAGATCTCAGGAGGCTCAGACGATTTCGGCACAAGACGATCGAGTTCTTCTTCCACACGTTTCGCCCAACCGTTCAGGTAAGCCGCCGCATCGACGCCACCTGGAACCCCGGTTTCATTCATCATCTTCACCATCTTCAAATGGTTGCAACAAAAATGTTTCTTCCGATTCTCCCACGAGTTCCTCCACCCTCTTTTGCGCCGCGTTCAATTGCTCTCGACTATAGCGGAAGAGCTTCACACCCTCTTCATATAGCGAAACGGCTTCTTCTAAAGAGGGCTCACCCTCTTCGAGTTTTTCCACGATGACTTCCAAACGCTCTAGCGCAGCCTCAAAACTCTTTGGTTCCGCATCGGGATTCGTGGATTCATTTCCAGTACTCATGGGCCCTCTCCTTCCGGGAAAACTTGCTCTACTCGGCACAACAAGCCGCCCTCCGATAAACGAATCCGCACGGATTCTTTCTCTTTCACATCGCCGGCTTTTTTAACCAGCGCACCATCGGGCTCTTTACGCACCAAGCTATACCCCCGCGCCAAAACGGCGAGCGGCGATACCAATTCGAGGCGTCCAGCGGCGGTTTCGAGCGCATCCGTCCTGCGTCTCACAAACAATGCGCGCGCTGCACGCAAACGCTTTACGTGGCCTTCCAGCCCCGATATGGAAATCCCGATTTTCTCTTTGGGCGATATCGTCCGCAGCCTCGGAACCATCCCGGCCAAATATGCCCACCGCATTTGTTGCCGATGCCTCGCTTCTCTACCCATGCGTTCATAGAGGGCATCCACACGCTGGGCCAATACCTCAAGCGGGGCTTCCGGTCTTCTGAAAGCGGGCTCCCTGAGCAAGCGAGAAAACCTGGCATCGAGCGAGGCTATTTGCTCCCCTACTGCTCGGCGCATATCATCAAACAAATCGTTTATGTCTCGGGCAACACCCTGCCAGCCTCTGGCCACGCGCTCCGCCGCCGCCGTAGGCGTAAGCGCCGACTCATCGGCTGCCAGATCGCTAAGCGACGTATCGACCTCATGGCCTACCGCTGAAATGACCGGCGTCCTGCATCCGGCGATCGCCCGAACCACTTCCTCTTCGTTGAACGCCCACAAATCCTCCCGGCTTCCTCCGCCGCGGCCCATGATGATGAGATCTACGGGACATTTCATATTTGCGAGGCTTTGGTCCACTTTTTGAATCGCCCCCGCGATAGAAGACGCGGCGTTTTCTCCTTGCACCGGTGTGTGAACGATGACGAGTTCTACAATCGGCGCGCGCTCTTTGAAAACTCGCAACATATCCTGGAGGGCGGCGCTCTCTCTGCTCGTCACCAATGCCACACGATGGGGGCGTTCAGGAATCTCTTTTTTTCGTTCGGGTGCGAAGAAACCCTCCTTTTCCAATCGTTCATGTAACTGGCGAAAAGCAACCTCGAGCGCGCCTTCGCCCAGGGGCTCCATAGAAAGCGCCGACACCTGAAAACGGCCGTCTTTCTCATAAAGCGTCACCCGGCAACGGATCATCACGCGCATGCCTACTTCCGGCTCAAAGCGCAAAAACCGCCTGCGGCCCGAAAACATCACTGCGCTTACCTTGGACGAGGTGTCTTTTAAGTCAAAATAGGAATGTCCCGATGGATAGGTGCGCCAGGAGAAAATTTCCCCCTCAACGAGAACCTCACCAAATTCCCCTTCCAATAATTCTCTCACGCGCGCGTTGAGTTGTGAGACGGTGAGCACCGCAGGGGTTGCGCGAGGCGTATTGTCACCGAGAAGGTCCACGTTCATCCGAAAATCCTCATCAGTTCGGTGGCTTCTCTCCTTGCAACTCAAGAGAATACGCGCGAACCGTGTTCATCATCAGCATGGCGACCGTCATTGGCCCCACCCCGCCCGGCACGGGAGTGATGGCGGAAGCTTTTTCACGCAAAGGCTCGAAATCACAATCACCGACCAATTCCCCGTCCATACGGTTGATACCAACGTCAACCACGGTCGCACCTTGCCGCACCATATCCGCCGTCAAGAATTTCGGCCTCCCCATGGCAGCCACTACGATATCGGCTTCTCGCGTGATCGAAGGGATGTCCCGGGTCCGGGAGTGACACACCGTCACCGTCGCATTTTCATGCAACATCAAAATGGACAAGGGGAGTCCCACAATCTTACTGCGCCCGATGATGACGGCTTTTTTCCCTTCCAGGCCGATATCGTAGAACTTCAAAATCTCAAGCACCCCGGCAGGCGTGCAGGGCTTGAGCGTACCTTGTTTGAGCGCCAGCTTTCCGAAATTTTCCGGATGAAACACATCGGCGTCTTTTTCGGGGGACACCGTCCGCAAAACTTCCTCTTCATTCAAATGCCCGGGAAGCGGCAACTGGACCAATATCCCATCCACTTTTTCATCCCGGTTCAATTCTTCGATAAGAGAGACGATATCCTCTTGGCTCGTATCCTCGGCCAAGCGATGATCAAAAGTCTTGATGCCGAGTTTCTTGGCGGAACGACCTTTGATGCGGACATATACCTGAGAGGCCGGATCCTCTCCCACGAGAACGACGGCCAGACCGGGTGGTCTGCCTATCCGGGGAAGCAGGGCATCAATGGAGGCTTTAAGCTCCTCCATGACCTTTTCCGCCACGGGTTTACCTTCAAGGAGCAAGGCTTGTGCCATCTTCATCCTTTGTCATCGGGCGCGCCGGAGACGGATTTTATCGCACTTAGCGGCTAGAGTAGAATTTTTCCATCTTCGATGATCAACTGATCATCCGCCCACACCGTGGGGTTGTCGAAAATCATGTCAATGTGGAGCGGGGCGTCGATATTGCCTCCGATACTCCCGCTATCGCCCACCGCCATGTGACAAGTACCCCACGTTTTTTTCGCCTCCCGCATCGTCTCCCGAGGCCTACATGCCGGATTCGTGCCAATCGCGAATTCAGCCACGTTCTTCGCCAAATCCCCGTTTTCATCCAACAACTTCCAGAACCGCTCTGCCGCCGCGCTTCCCGTGATGGATACAACTTTACCGTCCTTAATTTCAAGACGCATGGGCTCGGTGACAAAACCCAAATCTTTTCTCTCGATAGAAAAAGGATTCACCATGACGCCATTCGATGTGCCCTCCAAAGGACTCATGGCCGCTTCTCCATCGGGACATGCCGCGAATTCTCCGGATTTCCTGGCCACGCCGATGAGAGGGAAGCAAGTTCTCCCTTCCAGGGAAAAGTGCATGTCGCATCCATCCGGCGTCGTGAATCGGCCCGTTTTGGCTTCGGTGTATATGTCGGAAATTGTTCGGGTGACCCGGGCGACTTCGTCGTAATCGGCCAAAGCGCCGCCGGCGACCATCATATCCTCACGCCATCCCCACATGTCCAGAACGCGCGCGCCCTGCCTGAGCGCGTTCCTCGCCGTCTCGGTATGAATCGTGGCGAAGCTGGTCTGGAGAATCACCACATCAGAGGCCGCCATTGCCGCCCCCACATGCGGCAGCGGGTCGATCCCTCCATTCAAGTGCGGGGGCATGTGCATGATGGATAGCTTGGCGCCCGCAGCGCTCAAAGCATGCGCAAGTGCTTCCGTGACTGAGGCTGGACGATCCGAATCCGTTATGAGAAGCACCAGTTCGCCCTCTTTCACGTCAAGAACCTGCTCTACGATTCGCCTGGCGGTAGGCGCCATATTAAACTTTATCATTTGATCACCCCTGCGTATTGGAAGCTAAGAATTGACGATGCCTCGATTGGAAATAAATCGATTCCCAGCGAAACTTCCTTTGAATTCATCGCATTATATGGGCCTATAAAACATAGTCGCAAGGGCGCGGCTTCATATGCGAAAATCAGTTGCAATTCATCGATCTCACTTCACAAAAAAGCGAGCAAAAAGATGCAGACCCCCAGAAACCCTTATCTTACGGTGGACATCATCATCGAGTTCGAGAGCGAGATGGGCGAGGAAGGCATTGTGATGATCCAGCGGAAAAACCCGCCACATGGCTGGGCGCTGCCAGGCGGATTCGTCGATTATGGAGAAACGCTCGAAAGGATAGCGGTTCGAGAAGCAAAGGAGGAAACCTCGCTCGACGTGAAGCTGGTTCGTCAATTTCATGCGTACAACGACCCTAAACGCGATGCGAGACAACACAACGTTACAGTCGTATATATCGCAAGGTCTCTCGGGGGGGTGCTCGCAGCACGAGACGATGCGAGGCGCGCAGGCGTTTTCAGTAAAAATTCCCTTCCTACCATGATTGTATTTGATCACGCAGAGATACTAAGCGATTATTTTTCAAAGAAGTATTAAAAAGAGACCCCAAGATGAAAGCCATATCCAGACACATTGTGCTATCATAAATAAATGATGCGGGGGAACACATGTGTTTCCCCGATTTTCTTTGAAACAGGATTTGCATGATATGAGTGGACTCTTCGAAAGTCTCGGTCGTGGATTCGATTTGATTCAAAAGGATATCGCCGCCGTCATGGAGCGCGATCCCGCCTGCAGAACAAAAATGGAAGTGATTCTCTGCTATCCAGGGTATCACGCTGTATGCCTGCATCGCATGGCCCACTTTCTCTGGAGAAGGCGTTCGCTGCTCGTTGCGCGGTGGCTGAGCCACTGGAATAGATTCATCACAGGCATCGAGATTCACCCGGGCGCGCAGATCGGCGAGGGGCTTTTCATAGACCATGGAATGGGCGTCGTCATCGGAGAAACGACGCAGATTGGGAAAAACTGCACCATTTATCAAGGCGTGACGCTCGGCGGCGTGAGTCTCAAGAAAGAAAAAAGACACCCCACATTGGAAGATAACGTCGTCGTCGGCGTTGGCGCCCAGATTTTGGGGCCACACGTTATCGGCGCCGGCAGCCGCATCGGCGCAAGCTCGGTCGTCATTTCAGACGTCCCTCCCGGCTGCACGGTGGTGGGTGTGCCGGCACGCATCGTCTATCGTGAGGGGCAAGGCAAAACGGATGATCTTCTCCCCGTTTCTTTTGAGCACCACGAATTACCGGACCCGGTAGAGGCGGCCATTCAAGCACTGAACCAGCGCATCGCAGCCCTTGAAAAAGAATTGGCCCAGACGCAAGAGCCGACGCCGGGAAAATAAGAGGCATCATGAAAACCATCTATATGGACCACAACGCAACCACACCGCCGCGTCCTGAGGTCTTGGCCGCGCTTCAGCCATATCTCGGCGAGAAATTCGGAAATCCAAACAGCATCCACCGATATGGCAGAGAAACCAGAATCGCGATCGAAAACGCCCGTGACCATGCGGCGGCCCTCATCGGCGCGGTGGATAGTGATGAAATCTTCTTCACCTCCGGCGGAACGGAGAGCGACAATTGGGCGCTTCGGGGCGTCGTTTCCGCCGCTCCAGGAACAAGCCATATCGTCGCCACAAAGATTGAGCACGAGGCCGTGCTCACGACGTGCCGGATGCTGGAAACGGAAGGGGCGGAAGTCACCTATGTGAAACCGAATCGGAAAGGACGCATCTCGCCTGATGATGTGGCCTCGGCGATTCAGCCGAACACGAAAATCGTGTCCGTCATGTGGGGCAACAACGAGGTCGGCACCATCCAACCGATCCATGAAATCGGCGCTATCTGTCGGGAGCGCGGGATATTGTTTCACACCGATGCCGTGCAGGCGCTAGGCAAGGAATCCATCGACGTAGAACAAGCCGGCGTGTCTCTGCTTTCAGCCAGTGGACACAAAATCAACGGCTGCAAGGGCACGGGCTTTTTGTATGTAAAAAAAGGAACCAAGCTCGATCCTCTTATCGCAGGCGGCGGGCAGGAGCGAAAACTGCGCTCGGGCACGGAAAACGTCACCGGCATCGTCGCCATGGGAGAGGCCTGTCGTATGGCGAAACAAGAGGGACCGCAATTTGCAAAAAACATTTCCGCTTTAAGGGATCGGCTTGAAAATGAAATTTGCGAACGCATTCCCGATGTGTTGGTCAATGGAGATACGGACCACAGGCTTCCCGGCACATCGAACCTAGGCTTCATCGGCGCGGAAGGGGAAACGCTCCTGATTCGCCTTGATTTAGAGGGCATCGCGGTGAGCACAGGAGCCGCCTGCAGCTCAGGTTCTCCGGAACCCAGTCACGTCTTGCTGGCAATGGATTTACCAAAAGAAACCGTACAAGGCTCACTTAGATTCAGCCTCGGCTACGGGAACTCGGATGAGGATATCGATAGGCTGCTCGAAGTATTGCCGGAGTCCGTCCGCAAGGTTCGCGAGATGGCGCCTCGTCTTAAGTCAACAAAAACATGAGAAGAAGCCTTGGCTCCAAAAGACGATTATCACTATAACGACACCGTGCTCGCCCACATTGCGGATCCGCACAACATCGGCGCCCTCGAAGACGCAGACGCCCAGGGGAGCGGAACGAACCCAGCCTGTGGCGATGAAGTAACGCTCTATCTCAAATTCGAAGGTGATACGGTCTCCGATGCCAAGATGCAGATTCTCGGTTGCGGGGCGATCACCGCCACGATGAGTTCATTGACGGACTTGGTGCGCGGCAAGACCGTTGATGAACTCGCGCAAATCACCGCGGAGGAAATCGCTGAAAGCGTCGGTGGCCTCCCCTCTCATAAACGCCACTGCGCCACCCTCGCCCGGAGGGTATTACAAAACGCTCTGAAATCGAAAAACGCTAGCTGATCTCTCATGAGTACGTCACAACCGGTCAAAATCCTGGAACTCGATGTGCTCAAGAGTTGGGCGTTGCGCACAGATGAACGCACGACACCTGAGAACATGGGCCTCATGCAAGCCCGCCTGCTCAAAATTTGCGAGAATCTCCCCAGAATAGGCCCCGCTTACGGCCTGGACCATGGGGAGGAAGGCTACGAAGCCTGCTGGAGAGCGCTTTCAGAACTACCTACGCCAAAGGAACTCAACGAAACGAACTTGCCGGGCGGATGGCATGCGGTGGGAACGCACATTGGGGGCTACGACACACTTGGCGACACCGTAGAAAAGATGCTCACCCAATGGCTGCCACATAGTGGATTCAAAAGAAGAGAAGGCCCGTTGATGTACCGATACATCACCGACCCCCGCGAAACGAGGGAGGCCGACATCAGAACCGAAATTTGCGTGCCCGTTCAACCCGACCCGATTGAGTGAGCACCTTTAGCAAAGCGCATTTTCTATATTTTGGGAATTATATAAATGACTCGACAGTGAGATTCCGGGCTTTGGATTCGAAAGGGAACGATGTAATCACTTCCCCCTTGAGGGGGAGCCAATCGGGCGGACACGCAGGTCCCCGGATAGCTGACCATTGAATCGATTGTAGGGGCGGCCCCCCGTGGCCGCCCATGGTCTGCCTTCGGTCGGCATTCCGCTCGATGAGGAAATTGCAAGGACAGGTCACGACCTCGGACAACCACGGGGGGTTGTCCCTACTACGAAAATCGCGCGTATCGAAACGACCCGTAGGGGCGCTTCGTGAAGCGCCCTCTCCTCCGATAAAAGCTGTTCACAAGAACGGCCCACTACGAAAGGCGCGGCATTTGCTCGTCATTCCGGCGAATGCCGGAATCCAGAACCGATGGGGGTGTATAGATTCAGGTATTTCGTTCCATCATTAAACGAGCGTGAATAAATACGAAAAACCAAAGGCGAAACCCTGGATTCCGGCATGCGCCGGAATGACGATGCCTTTGCTCGGTCAATAAACAAGAATGTAGGGACAGGTCGCGACCTGTCCCTACGGCAACGATTCGATATCCCCATCCGCTCTGGATTCCGCATTCCCTTCCGCCTTGGTCGGAAATGACGCCGGAATGACGGCAATCTGCGGTTGCGGGATCGTAAGGACGTAAGCCTCGGACAGGCACGGGGGCCTGTCCCTACGGAAACCACGCAAATCGAATCGAACCCGTAAGGGCGGCCACCCGTGGCCACCCTGCCTCGCGAACGCCCTCTCCTCCGACAAGGGTCCTTCACGTGCTTGGTATAATTCCCAATATTCTCGACACTTCATGCCTTGCTGATTCGGCATAACAAACTCTTCATATTCGTTTGATCCGACACCGGATCGCGTTGCGCGAAATCCGTCAGAAAGTTCACGGAGCGCCAAGGATGGTAGGGCTGGCGCTCTCCCCAACCGATGGGAACGTACACCGAGTCCTTTCTGATGCCTGCATTCAACCAGGCCATCGCCTCGATGGAGCCATGCATGGTCTCGACCTTTAGTTTCACTCCGTCTTCGATTCCCAACTCTTGCGCTTTATGGGGATGTATCTCGCAATAGAGATCCGGCCACATCTCTTGCGCCTGCCAGAAATAGTGCGTCCAGCTATGAAAATGCGGAGCAGGCGGCCGCCCGGTTATCAATATCGTTTCAAAACCTTTTCGGCGAAGTTCATCGCCGAGGCTTTCCTCATCCGGCTGAACGATTCTGGCGGCGCGAGAGCCTGTGGGCACCTTGCTGAATGGAGAGATGATTTCCAGATCATCATCTTCGTGGACATATTCGAGATAGGGTAATTGCGACAGGTTTTCTTTCTCGCTGTAAAACTCCGGCAGAGCGGATAATCCCACTTGCGCGAATTTTTTCTCCAATTCCTCCGTCCAGAACTCAAGACGTCCGCTCGGCGTAGGAAAGCGCTTACCCTCGGGTTGTCCCGTGGCGGTCGTCCCTTCGAGGTAAAGCGTTTCCTGCTCGGGAGCATCTTCGCTTGCAACGGGGAAACGCACCCATCGATAGGGAACCGAGTGGAGTCTTTTTTGTGTGACTCCCCGCAAAAAATCATTGTCGATACACATCTCATCCCAGAACTTCCCCGGATCCTTGTATTCCTCTTTCATGACGTCGCCGAACCCCAGGCGTTTCCCGAGTTCTATCCATATCCATCCATCGGGCTTCGCCTCTCCCGGCGGGTCGATCATCTTATCTATCCACACAATCCTTCTGTCATCATTCGTGCGGCCCAGTTCTCCTTTTTCTATGCCGCCCGCTGCAGGCAACACATAATCCGCGAATGCGGAGGTTTCATTCGGGAACAATTCGATATGGACGATGAGATCGAGCGCCTTAAAAGCCGCGCGCGATTCATCCTGCCCCGGCCACTGCGCCAGTGGATTGTTGCACGTGATGAGACCTTTGATGGGGTATGGCTTTCCTTTCCGCATGGCGCTCAGCCAACCGGCCGGGCTTCTGCGAACCATCGGTTTTTGAATTTCCGCCCTTCTGTCTTCCGGCGCATTGGCGGCTATGGGCGGGCCCGCCGTCATGTTCACGTAGGCTCCGCCCTTGCGGCCCCAATTCCCCGTTATGGCGGCCACGAACATCATCGCCCGGTTGGTTTGCACGGAATTGGTATGCTGATTGAGTCCCCGACTACCAAAGATGACACAGCCATCCGCCTTGGCCACATCCTCTGAAAGCGCGCGAATCTCCTCCGCGGATATACCAGTGATGGCCTCCGCCCAATCGGGGGAATACCCTTTGGAGAATATGAAATCGCGCCAGCGCTCCCAGCCCAGCACCCATTCATCGCAAAAGCGCTGATCGTGCATACCTTTTGAGAGGATATGGTGCGCCATGGCCAGGCCAAGGGCCATGTCGGTGCCCGGACGAATGCCCAGCCATTTATCCGCCTTGCTCGCCGTCGCCGTGTACCTTGGGTCCACCACCACCATCCTGGTTTTGTTTTTGATGCGCCAGTCATTCACCTTGCCGAAGTAGACTGGCCGCGTCTCGGCCTGGTTGTCCCCGATATAGAGATACATCCGGGCGCTGCCGATATCTTCGGGCGTATAGCTGTTCCCGTTTCCATTGATCCCGTGCGTCACCTCGTAGGCGACCACCTTGCCCGCCGCGCAAAACGGGTCCGTCCCCTGCAGATTGGGGGTCCCCCACATCTGACTGAACAACCGCACATAACCTTTTTGCGTAATCAAACCCGTGCGGGTCCCCACAAAAAGCGCCAGCGCCTCCGGGCCCCATTGTTCTTTAAGAACCTCGAGTTTCGCGGCGATCTCATCGAGCGCCTGGTTCCAACTGATGCGCTCAAATTCGCCCTCGCCCCGGGCGCCAACCCGTTTAAGAGGATATTGCAGGCGATGCTCATTGTGGTGGAGTTGAAGCGTAAACTGCGCTTTGGGACAGAGCTTTCCGTTCAGGACAGGATCCTCTTCGTTTCCCGTCACGTTGATGAGTCGGTCCCCTTGAAAATGAAACTTGGCGGTGCAGCAGTTGAAACAAAAAGTACACCCTCCGGGCACGACGCGGTCCGCCTTCAACGTCTTTTTATCGTGCAGGTAGGGGAAGTCGGGCCCTTTTTGCTCAAATACGTCGTTCGCTCCGGGTGAATCCACAAAACGAGGCCGACTCGGGTTTTCGTATAACCGTGAGGCGTCTTCCTGCTTCGCGCGGCCGTTTTCTCTTTCGATTTTTTCAAGATAGACCGTTTGCGGTTTCAGGAGGAAATGATCGTGATCCCGAGGACGCCGACCCTCTTCGTCCGCTTTTTCAAGAAGCGTCTCCCTTTCCCCAAAAGAGATGGCGAAGCCCGGGCAAATTTCAGCACAGGCGGGTTCCAATCCCTTTTCCCGTCTGTCCGGGCACAGATCGCATTTCACCGAATGATGTCCTTTGGCGTCATAGCCCATCGCGCTATAAGGACACGCCATGACGCATTCCCCACAACCCGTGCAAAGCGCTTCATCCACTTCCACCACGCCGGTATCGGGATCTTTCGTTATCGCCTTGGGGTAGACGGGACAGGCCCTCAGGCAAGCGGGGCGCTCGCAATGCTGGCAAGTCAGCGTGAGGAAATCGGGCGCTCCAGTAGAAGCATCTCCCAACCAGACCACCTTGTTTCGGTATTCGCCGGGGCCCAGCCTGTGCTCCTGCTTACAAGCCGCCTCACAGCTCTTGCAACCAAAGCACCGTTCCAAATCTATCATCAAGGCTAGCTGACCCAAGACGCGCTCCTTGAACACATGCGGACTACCACCTCGTCAGATGCCACCAGTATATCTCACCCCCGCCGGAGACATAACCCGCAAAAAAAGTGACGGTGACGACGTGCCCCAACATACCGAGAACAAAGACGAACGCCAAAGCGATGTGAATCAACCGCCAATAAGCCTGCGCGGGAGACACGCCGGCGCGCATTCCCATCAACTTGTTTTCCTGGCCAACCAGCCGGGCATAAGCGAGCGTAAGGCCAGGCCTGGAGAACCAATGCTTGAGTCTCGGGGAAAAGGCGCCCTCATTCGCTCCCGGCTCGAGTCTGGACAAAAGGGATTCTTTCTCCTGGATGAGACGGGCCATGCGCTCTCGGTTCCCAGAACTCAACGGAGAGAAGGATTCGTCTCTTGAAGCGAACGTGGCCGACATCCGCCTGGAGAGACGAACACGCGCCCACACGCCCAGAATCACCAGGGCAAAAAGCGCGACGAGCAGCAACGCCGGGGCATAGCGAAGAAACCCGCCCGAGTGGATGCTCACCAACACGCCACCCAGGGTGGCCGTCACCACATGGGCGGAAAACCACCCAAGGGGAGAGCCGCCCACGCCTGTTCGTTTCGTGATCACGAAAACCACGGAGACGCACAAGAGAACGGCCCCCGCAACGCCGACCAAATACAGCGTCGGGGAACCCGGCAGATGCCATTCGCTCGATAATTTATGCTGAAACGCGAAGAAGGTGACCAGAACAACCGCTGCCGCGAAGAGGAGATACGCAAGCAGCTTGTCGCCGATATCGAATCGTCTCATGAAAATCAGGGGAATTCTATTTTTTCGACATCCACGATTTTAAAATTTCTCACGCCACCGGGCAACTGAACCGCCACCTCATCGCCCGGTTCTTTTTGCATGATCCCGCGTGAAAGCGGCGCGCTAAAGGAGATAATTCCATTAGGGAGGTCACTTTCCTCCTCGCCCAATATCTTATAGGTAATCTCTTCATCCTTATCCAGGTCAAAAAGAGTGACTTTTGTGCCGATGGTGACCTTATCGCCAGAGATGGGGAGTTCTTCTATCACGCTCGCCTCACGGATCTTATCCATAATCCGGCTCACCTCGTTCTTCAGGTTGCCCTGCAACTCGATGGCCGCCTCCCACTCGGCGTTTTCGCTCAAATCACCCAAACTCGCCGCCTTGCCGATCTCTTTCGACACCTCATGCTTCAGGCGATGCTGAATTTCTCCAACCTTTTGCCTCAACCCCTCGAGGCTCGCTTTCGTTATGTAGTACGTCATCTCTTCCTCATCCACATGTGAAATAATCTGAAAATGCGCCTCAGGCGTCTTTAGCTGTTTTTTCTTTCAGTTGTTCTCGAAAATCATACCCGGTATCTTCCACAAACGCTTCGATCAGGCGTTTCGTGACGGGCCCTGGAACGCGCGCGCCGGGCGTGAAGCTGTCGATTTCACGCACCGGCATGGCGCATATCGCGCTCGATGTGATGAAGTACTCTTCCGCCTGCGCCAGATCGTATGTCGTGATGTCTCTCTCTTCGACTGGAATTCCCAAACGCGCCGCCAATTGGAACACCGCCAGGCGAGTTACTCCTTGTAATATATTCCTTTCCGGCGGCGTCCAGAGAGCGCCGTCTTTCACCATGAAAAAATTGGCGGACGAGTTTTCCGCCACGTTCCCGCGAACGTCGAGCATCAAGGACAAAGAACCCGATGCCGCCGCATCCAGTTCCGCCAAAATCTGGTTCATCTTGCTCGTCACCTTGGCTCTCGTCTCCACACACTCGGGAGGATTGCGCCTCGTGGGCGTTATCGCCAGACGCACGCCGTTCAAATAACGCTCCGCAAAAGATGCGACGTTCACGGGCCGCCAGAATATGAAGACGGAGGCGGGGCCCGCCGCGTGCGCCGCCATGGAAGGATCATCAAAACCACGGGTCACCCAATGGCCGACGCGGTACATGGCGCCTTCTTCGAGACGACATAAATTCGACTCCAGGGTAGCCAGTGTAGCCTGCTTCATCTCTTCTTTGCTGAAGCCCACATCGATGCGGACGTATTTGAGTGAGCGATAGAGGCGATCCAGATGATCATCGAGCCGATACAGCTTTCCCGCAAAACAAGGGGTGACCTCATAAACTCCGTCGCCCCAGAGAAAGCCGCGGTCGAAAGGCGATATCCTGGCGCTCTGCTCTTCTATGATCTCTCCATTGAGATAAACGAATCGCTCACCCGGCATCGGACAATCCTCCCATCCGCATCAACAAAGAAAGGCCGGCCCGAAGCAACGGGCGCAGCCACATGAAAGATATAATATCATCCTACATCCAGTTATCTTACAAAGAAAAGCCCCGAGGGCAAACCCGCTCCGGGAAATTCCGCCATCCGCTATAACCGGCTTCGGGTTTTACCATTCATGCTTAAGGGAGTTGTTGAAAAACCCAGCCCTGAAAGCGGACGCATTTGACGCTCCCTCCTCGCTCGCGTCAAGTCCTCGTCTTGCCCTGACGCTATATTGACCTCACCCTGAGTAGCCGCCGAAGGCGGCGTATCGAAGGGCGCTCCCTCGATACGGCGCGCAAGCGCGCCTACTCGGGATGAGGGAGGGGTGAATACCGACCTAAGATGATTTTTTCAACAGCCCCTTATGGATCGGGCTCAGAGTTAAAAATTTCCCGAAGAGGAAGGATGCGTTCAATCCTTCCTCCCCCAGCCACCACCGCCCGGCGTTTCAAGACGTACCTTGTCGCCAGGTTTCGCTGAAAACCGGGCTTTGCCGGAGAATTGCTGATTTTCGCCTTCCCTGATGAGCGAATTCCGGCCTTTCATCCCCGGCTCCCCTCCTTGCAGGGACCAAGGCTCTATTTCCCGCCTCTCCGTCATGAATGAAACGGTGGCGTCTCCCAGGAGTTCGATTTCTCGAACAATTCCGTCGCCACCCCTATTTTTCCCCCGACCCCCACTGCCCCGGCGAACGGTGTACCGGCTCACACGAAACGGATAGGCATGCTCAAGCGCTTCAATCGGGGTGTTCAGGGTGTTGGTCAAATGGGTATGAATCGCATCCTCCCCTGCGCCCCATGGCCCCCCGCCCATGCCGCCGCCCGTGGTCTCATAATAGGCGTATGGACGACCCTGCCTGGGTCCCGGGCGATGGTCTATTCCTCCTACAGTGAGGTTGTTCATCGTGCCGCAGGAAGCGGCGGGGATTTTATCGGGGCAGGCTATCGCGAGAGCACCGAGTATCACGTCCACCATCCTCTGGCTCGTCTCCACGTTTCCCCCCGCAACAGCCGCAGGAAATTCCGCATTCACGACCGTGCCCGACGGCGCAATCACTTCAATGGGAGTCATGCAGCCTGAATTGTTCGGGATGTCGTATGGCACCAAACAGCGCAGAGCGTAGTACGCCGCCGTGCGGGCGATGGATTCCACGGCATTCACGCTTCCTTGCGTCTGTGGAGCCGAGCCGGTGTAATCGACGCGCATCCTGGAGCCGCGTATGGTGATTTCCACCCGTATCGGAACAGCGCCGCTGCCGAAACCATCATCATCCATGAAATCCTCGAAACGGTAACGTCCATCGGGTATATCCCGAATCACCGCCTTCGTCAGACGCTCGGCATACCTTTGAAGCTCCACCGTATAGCGCAGCATCTCGGCCAAGCCATGTCGCTCGATGATCTCCAGAATTCTCCGCTCGCCCACGCGATTCGCCGCGATTTGCGCGGCGATGTCTCCCTTGCGCTCCTCGGCCGTGCGCACGTTCGAGAGTATGAGAGCCAAAACATCTTCCTGCATCTCTCCCCGGCGCACGAGTTTAACCGGCGGAATCACCACGCCATCCTGAAATATCTCCGTCGTAATGCTCATCGAACCAGGCGCGATGCCGCCCACATCCGCATGATGCGCCCGATTGGCCACGTAATAAATCAGTTTGTCTTTTCTTCTCTCCCTGACGTATACGGGCGAAATCATGGTGATATCCGGCAGGTGGTTCCCCCCGTGGAAAGGGTCGTTCAACACGACTACGTCGCCCGGTTCAAGCACCATCCGCTCGATAACGTATTCCACGGACATCGGCATGGAACCCAAATGAGCGGGCAGATGCGCCGCCTGAGCCGCCATCCGGCCTTTTACGTCGAATATGGCGCATGAGTAATCTTTTCTTTCTTTGATATTCGGGGAAAAAGAAGAGCGGCACAGCGCCACGCCCATTTCTTCTGAGGCCGCAAACAACAGATTGCGAAAAACTTCCAGGAGTATCGGATCGTATTTACCCGCCATCGCGCTCACTCAGCTTAAGTTCTTCAATATCAGATTGCCCCAATCATCCACCCGGCATTCCCAGCCTGGAGAAACGACCGTCGTGGCGCTGAACTCGCACACCAGCGCCGGGCCCTTGAAGCGATTGCCACGAGAAAACATATCCCGCGCATATACCGAACCCTCGACTCCTCTTCCTGCAAAAATCATTTTTCGCCTTCCCATGAGCGCATGAGAAATGCTTTTGGGAGCTTTGGGAAGCCGCCTCATGGGCGGACGCTCCACCTCGCCGACGACCCGCACCCTGAGCGTCACGATCTCGATGGCGCTCTCGGGGCTCGAAGTGCCGAAGCGTTCATCGTGCAACCTATCAAACGCCGCTCTAAGACTCTTGCGAAGGTCCACGCCCGTCTCGGGTCGATAGGGAAGCGTTAATTCGTATGATTGCCCGAGATAGCGCATATCGATGAAGAACGAAAAGGCGGGTTTCGTGAAACCCTCGAATTTCAAGTCATCCCGCCCTTTTTTGAGCAAAGGCGCAAAATGACCAGCCAGAGATTTCTTGCTCAACCCCTCGAGCGGCAGCAGGACCGTTCTGGCATAGTCTTTCACCACGTCCGCGGTCAGCATCCCGCGCGCGGAGAGAATCCCCGGGTCATTGGGAACGATGACGTGCGGAATCATGAGGATCTCCGCCAAAGAGCAGGCGTGCATCGCTCCCGCGCCGCCAAAGGAGATCAGGGCGAATTCACGCGGATCGTGACCTCGCTCCACGCTAATCAAGCGAATCGCGCGCGCCATGTGCTGGTTGGCTACGCGAATGACGCCTTCGGCCGCTTGCCGGGCGTCGAGGCGCAAGGATTTCGCCAGACGCGCGATGCCGACTTTCACCGGCTCCATGTCCAGGCCCATCCTGCCACCCAGGAATTGTTCCGGATCAAGATGGCCGAGAAACAGGTTCGCATCCGTGACGGTGACCTCGCTTCCCTTCCCGTAGCATATGGGGCCCGGATCGGCGCCCGCGCTCTGTGGGCCGACGGCCAGAGCCCCACCCGGATCGACTTGGGCGATGGAGCCGCCTCCCGCGCCTACCGTGTGGATGTCGATGAGGGGAACCCGTATCGGGCAACCGGCCACTTCGGTCTCCGCCGTGAAGCCGATGCCGCCATGCAGCAAGGACACGTCCGTACTCGTTCCGCCCATGTCAAACGCGATCGAATTTTCAAACCCCGCTCTTCTCGCCACCTCATAAGCACCCACAACGCCGCCGGCAGGGCCGGACAAAATCGTTCGAATGGCCTCCTCGCCCGCCATCGTGCTCGAAATGACGCCTCCGTTGCTCTGCATGATGCGCAAACGTCCGGAATCAAGGCGCGATTCCAAATCCTTCAGATACCTGTTCATCATCGGAGATACATAGGCATTCACGCACGTGGTGCTCATCCGCTCGTATTCCCTGAATTCGGGAAGCACCTGGCTGGACATCGACACATGAATGCCGCTTTGCCGAACCGCATCCGCCACTTTCTCTTCATGCGAAGGATTTGCATAAGAGTGGAGCAGGCAGATGGCGACGGACTCGACACCCGCTTTCCGGAGTTTTTGTTTCAGCGCTTTGATATCTGAAGCTTTTAAGCGGAGGAGTTCGCCGCCCTTTTCATCCAAGCGCTCCGCCACGCTCATTCTGAGATTTCTGGGCACCAGCGACGGGGGCCTGCGATACGCCAGATTGTAGAGTTCTTTTCTGTTCTGGCGGCCGATTTCGATCAGGTCCTCAAAGCCGGCCGTCGTCACAAGAGCGGTTTTCGCGCCACGGCGCGTGAGCAGGGCATTCGTCGCCACTGTGGAGCCATGGGTGATATCCAGAGCGACGCCGCGGCCTTCTAAAAGTTCATCCAACCCCTGGAGGATGGCGCGCTCCGGCGCATCCGGCGTGGAGGGCACTTTGTGAACTTGCACCCGCGCGCCATCGAACGAGATGAAATCGGTAAAAGTTCCCCCTGTGTCGATGCCAATTCTAAGCGTCTTTTTTTCATGCCCGGACATCACCGCCTCCTGTGCGGCCAGGCTTCCGGATTCAGCAAATCAGGAGGGCGCTTGCCGAGCAAATAGGCATTTACGTTTCTCTCCACGCGTCCTGAAACCGCATTTCGGCCCAGATCGGTGTTCGTCCCAAGATGCGGCATCATGACCACGTTCTTCATGCGCATGAGCCTTGGTTGCGGCCTGGGCTCATGCTCGAATACGTCCAGCCCCGCTCCGCCGAGGTGGCCCGAGCGTAGCGCTTCGACCAGAGCCTCCTCATCCAGAATGGGGCCTCGGGCCGTATTGATTATCACGGCCCCTTTTTTCATGAGAGCGAACTCCTCCGCCCCGATGAAATGGTGTGTGGCGTCGTTTAAGGCCAGGTGCACGCTCAGAAAATCAGACTCCCTGAGAAGCCGCCGGAAAGAGCGGTACGAGACGCCGACCTCCTTTTCCATCTCGGGGCTTTTTCTGTTTCGGCTCCAGTACCGGACCCTCATGCCGAACGCATTCGCCGTGCGCGCCACCGCGCAGCCTATGCGACCCAGACCGATTACCCCCAGGACTCTGCCGTTCAGACCCCGGCCCTCCAACAACGTGGGCGTCCAGCCCTTCCATTTTCCCGTCCGGATGTAGGAATCCGCCTCCACCACGCGCCTGCCCACCGCAAGCAGAAGCGCCATGGCGCATTCCGCCGTAGGCTCCGTAACGACGCCGGGCGTGTTGGTGGCCAGGACTCCGCGCCTTGTGACTTCTTCCATATCGATATTGTTAAAACCGACTCCGCAGTTGGCGACCAGTTTGAGTCGAGACGCCGCATCCAGGAAATCAGCGTCTATGGCGTCTCCCACCATCGAGATGAGAATATCCGCATGACGCACGGCGCGCCTGTAGCCGCCGGGGCTCGGCTTCACGTCTTTTGCGTGCATGATGAATTCGGTGGATTTTTTCAATTCCTCGAAATGAGGCGGAGGAAACCTTCTGGAGAGAAATACGCGCGGGAGAGCGTCCGGGGATGCCTTGCCACTCATTTTCACAACCGCTTTACGGCATCCGCGATGCGATCGATCGCCCGTTCCAGATTCTCCACGCTGTTGGCGAAGCACATTCTCAGGTGATTGTCCGCATGAACGCCGAAGGCGGAGCCGGGCAAAGTCGCCACTCCCACCTCATCGAGAAGATAATCGGCGAAATCATCCGCGCTCATGGGAACCTGACTCACATTCGGAAACGCATAAAAGGCGCCGTCGGGATATTGGCAGGATATTCCTTCCACTTCGTTGAGCCCTGAAATAAAAATATCCCGCCTGCGCTTGAAATCATCCATCATGGCGCGGCTCTCGGACTGATCCTCCAAAAGCCCCTTCGCACCCGCCAACTGAATGAAAGGGGGCACGCAACTCACCGAGTTGGTGATGAGCTGGGCGAGGGGTTCGGCAAGCGCGGCGGGAGCGGCGATGAAGCCGAGGCGCCAGCCGGTCATGGCATACGTTTTCGAGAACGTCTCGAGCATGATGGTGCGCTCTCTCATGCCCGGCAGCGTGCCCAGAGATACGTGTTCTCCCTCGAAAAGCATGTGGGCATACACCTCGTCCGATAAAACGATGATGTCGTTCTCCACGACGATGTCCACAATGGCGTCGAGTTCATTACGCGTCAACGTCCCGCCGGTCGGGTTGTGCGGATAGTTCAGGATGAGGAGACGGGTTTTGTCGGTGACCCGCGCGCGCAGATCATCCGCCGTAAACCGAAAATCATTTTCCTCCAAAATCGGCAGCGGCACGGGCTTCGCGCCCGCATAGAGCGCCACGGACTCATAGACCGGAAAGCCCGGATCCGGATAAATCACCTCATCGCCCGGCCCCGCCGTGGCCATGATGGTGTAGTACAAAAATGGCTTTCCCCCCGGCCCGACCACGATTTCGTTCGGCGAATAATCCCCGCGTCCATCGCGCCTGAGCCATTCGCAGGCGGCTTCTCGAAGCTCCAACACACCGGCGGATGGGCAATAGTGCGTCTGGCCCGCTTTTAGTTGCGTATACGCTTCCTCCACGATGCTCGAAGGCGTGTCGAAGTCGGTATCGCCAATCTCGAGGTGGATGATGTCCCGGCCCCGGCGTTCCATTTCACTCGCTTTGGCGAGTACCACGAACGCACTTTCTGTTTTGAGCAGCTTCATCCGATTAGCCAAACGCATTTTCCATCTCCGTTTCTTATATCGACGAGCGATGAGGCGCATTCGCCACGACACCACACCTCATAAGCACATTCAACACTTCCCTCACGGGCAGACCCACCACATTGGTGTAACTTCCCTCCACCCTGTCCACCAGGCTCCCGCCCAGTCCCTGAATGGCGTATGCCCCCGCCTTGTCCATGGGTTCGCCACTTCTTACGTAACGCTCGATGGTTTCTTCGTCCATTTCCCGGAAGGACACCTTCGTAGCGACCACCTCCCCATGCCGGGAACCCGCCCCGAGGAGAGTGAACGCGGTTATCACCTCGTGCGTTCGTCCCGAAAGCATACGCAGCATACGCGAGGCGTCATCCGTACTCGATGGCTTTCCTAAAATTTTTCCCTCCAGCACGACTACGGTATCGGCTCCGAGAACAAACACACCGGAATGCGCCTTCGCCACACAGCACGCCTTGGCCAATGCGCGACACCCGGCCTCGGCTTCGGCCCCAAGCCCTGGCGCAATGCCCTTCTCCACGTCCGGGGGCGCTCCTACGACATCAAAAGCAAGGCCCGCATCTTCTAAAAGCCGTTTTCTGCGCGGAGAGCCAGAAGCCAGGATAAAATGTTGGATCTGTCGCAAGAACCAGACCTGCGGAAGGCTAATTGTCTCGATCAACAATGTAGTCGGCGATGTCGCGCAATACGTCGACATGGGAGGAATCCGGCAAGGCGGAAAGAGCCGCTTTCCCGGCCTCCACATATCCCCGAGCCCTATCAAGGGTGTAGTCCACCGCCCCGTATTTGTTCATCAACCCGAGAACGTCATCCATGTCCTCCGTGCGGATCTCCTCCGCGTGAACCACCAGGTGATTGAGCCTCTCGAACTCCGCATCCGTGGCCTGGGCGCAAACCCTGAGCAAAGGCAGCGTCACATTCCCCTCTCGCAAATCCTCGCCCACGGATTTTCCCGTTCTCTCGACATCTCCCATGTAATCGAGGGCGTCATCCACCAGTTGAAAGGCATATCCGATCTGGACGCCGAATTGGTGAATCGCTTCCGCGAACGTGGGCGGACTGTCGGGGATCAAGGCGCCGACCCGACAACTCGCGGCGATGAGGGCCGCCGTCTTGCGGTAGACGACATCGAGATATTCCTCTTCCTTGAGCTTGAGGTTGTACATATTCACCAGTTGGAGCACTTCCCCCTCGGAGAGAAGGGTGCAGGCCTCACTCATGGTTTTCATTATCCGGGTGTCTGAGTCTGCGGCCATGAGCGAGAAGCTCTTGGCGAACAGAAAATCTCCCACCAGGACGCTCGTCTCATTGCTCCATTTCGAGTTGGCCGATGGGTTGCCCCGTCTCATCTGCGCATCGTCCACCACGTCGTCATGAAGAAGCGTGGCCGTGTGGATATACTCCACGACACACCCCATCGTCGTGGCGCGCGGCCCCTCATAACCACATGCCCTGGCGACGAGCACCAGGAGCATCGGCCTGATTCTCTTGCCGCCGGAACCAATGAGATAATCACTCACATCGGGTATCAAAACGACGTCCGAATGAAAATTCACCTGAATCGCTTCTTCCACATCATTCAGTTCAGAAGCGATTGAGTCCACTATTTCAGAAAATTTCATTCCACCTCCGACTTGCGAGAGCAACCCCCACAGCAGGGTTTTCATCTTCTCGACATTTACTCCGAAAACCCATCATGCAAACAACTCAATCTATTGAGGACGCACATGGGTGTCAAGGCGTTGAAACGCCCCTTTTCCTCAGAGCGAAGCTCGGCTATGTTGCCAGAAATGAAGCGAGTATCCAACCACGGGGAGAATCTTGGTTATGGACAAAAAAATTCAAATCACCGTCGGCGGCCTGAAAACGAAGGCGGGACTGACAGAGAGCGAAACCGCGAACGCCTTGTGGGAGGCTTTGCCGATTACCGGCATGGCGAACGTCTGGGGTGAGGAAATTTACTTCTCGATTCCCGTCGAGGCGCCTTTGGAGGATTCCGCGCGCGAGGAGATGGAAGTCGGTGAAATCGCCTATTGGCCGCCCGGCAGCGCATTTTGCATTTTCTTTGGGCGCACCCCGGCGAGCGTGGACGACAAGCCCCGCGCGGCCAGCCCCGTGAATCCGCTCGGGAAAGTGGATGGCGACGCGAAAGATTTCCTCAACATCCGCTCAGGAGAAGAAGTTCGCCTGGAGAAAACACAGTGAACCCCGAGGGACCGAAAGACGGCTACATCCTCATTCATTACAACGAGATTGGGCTCAAGGGGAAAAATCGCCCGATTTTCATCGATCGTCTCGCCAAGAGGGTTGAGCGTGCGGCTTCTTTGTTTTGTGAAGCGAAAGTCAAAAAACGCACGGGAAGACTTATTCTGGAAACAACCGGCCTCAAGGATTCAGACGCTCTGATCGAGGCGCTCGGCAAAGTGTTCGGACTGGCCTATTTCGCCAGGGCGCAAAAAATTCCACTCGACCTCGAAGCTGCGACAAAGACAGCGCTCGAGATGATAGCTCCCCTCAAAATCAAAAATTTTCGGGTGCGAACCCGAAAATCGTTCCCTTCCACGCCCGTCAGCACGAGGGAGTGGGACAGGACCATCGGCTCCAAGATTCAGGCCAGAAGACATCTTCCGGTCGATTTGGAGCATCCCGGCCTGACGGTCCACATCGAAGTCATTCCAAGAGAAGCCTGGGTGTACGTGGAGAAAATACCGGGTCCGGGCGGTCTGCCCATCAGCTCGCTCGGAAGGGTGGCGGCGCTCCTCTCCGGCGGCATCGATTCTCCACTGGCCGCCTGGCGCATCATGAAGCGCGGCTGCGAAGTGGTGTTCATCCATTTTCATGGCGCACCCTATCTCAGCCGCGCATCCGCCGATAAAGCGGAAGATTTGGCCCAGGTGCTGAACAGCTACCAGTTGGGCAGCAGGCTGTATATGGTGCCGTTCGGAAACCTGCAAAAGGAGATCGTTCTCGCCACGCAGCCCGAATACCGCGTCGTCCTTTACCGCCGGTTCATGACGCGCATCGGCGAGCGAATAGCCAAACTCGAGAATGCCCGCGCCCTGGTCACCGGAGAGAGCCTGGGCCAGGTGGCGAGCCAGACGCTTCCGAATCTGGCCGCTATCGAGGATGCGGTGCAAATCCCGATTTTAAGACCCCTGATCGGCATGGACAAAGAGGAGATCATCGAACAGGCGAAGGGAATCGATACGTTCGATATTTCCATTGAGCCCGACCAGGATTGCTGCTCGTTGTTCGTACCCAAACACCCGGCCATTCGCTCTCACGCGGGCCACCTGCGCGGGATCGAATCACGCCTGCCCGTCAATGAAATGATCGAAAAAGTAATTCATGAAACAGAAATCATCGATCTCGACCCCGAAGGACGGACGAAGAATTTTTCTTTTTCCCAAATTCATCCCGCGGCCGAGGAAGCACGCATCCTGCCGAAAGCATAGGCGCGCACTCTTTATTCGTTTTTCTCTTTCTCCATGTCCGCCGCCAAATCCCTTTGCTCCACGAAATGCGTATCCTGGTGGAGATAGCCCGCGAAATTATCCTGACGTATCGGCCCGCAAGCCTCGAAGGCAACCGTGTCTTCCAGATATTCCGCCTGATGTTCGGTATGCGGCGGTACGTACCAGACGTCGCCCGGCTTTAACACCGCTACCGGTTCGTCTCCACACTGCACGCGGGCGGAGCCGCTGATGAGGCAGAAAATCTGCTCCGCCTCATGGTGGTGCCTCCGCGTGGACTTCCCGCCTTTCGCGTGGATATAGCTGATCATGCAGTGCTTTCCGCTCACGAGACCCACTTCCACCCCCGGGAACGGTACTTTCACCGGCAGTTCGTCCCAATTCGTCACTGGCATTTTTATCTCCTTGGCAAACGCGATCCCGTCGCCCCGGTTGAAGAGGGCAACGGGTTATCGCGGACATCGGAAATCGCGACGCTTCGGCCGCCTCGCGCCTAGGCCTCCTGCATTCTCCTGACGGCCTCGGCGGGCAGGGATTCGCCGCAGGCGGCGTTTTGCGCAGATTGCTCGGGCGTTCTGATGCCGGGAATCACGCAACTGACGTTTTCGTTCGAAACGCAGAACCGGATGGCCGCCTGGGCCGGTGATATCCCCAGATTCTCCGCCACCTCGCGAGTACGGTTGAGCTGGTACTGGAACTTCCGGATGTTCTCAGGCGATAGTATGCCTTTTCTCCGGTCGCCCTCGGCGAACTCGAACGCCTCGTCGATCCGCCCGGAGAGAAACCCCCGCTTCATCGGTACGCGGGATATCACACCCACATCCGCCTCTTTCGCGCGGGCGAAGGCGGGCGCCGCCTCCTGGCTGATGACGTTGTACTCCATCTGCAGGGTGGCGGGCTTGGCTTGCTCCACCGCGAGATTGCATTCTTCCACCGTATTCACCGAAACGCCCCAGTGCTTGATTTTCCCGTCGTCTTTGGCTTTTTCGAGCAGCGCATAGCTGTCCTCGGCCGCCATGTTGTCGACGTTGGGGTTATGAAGCTGATAGTAGTCGATCGCATCGACTCCCAGGCGCTTGAGGCTTCCCTCCAGACAACCGGCAATATAATCGGGCGTGAAATTGCGCGCGCCCGTCGCCATGTCGTTTCCGCCTTTCGTGAAAATCAGGATTTCACCGCGGTCGGAACGCTCGGTGAGGAATTTGCCGATGACCGTCTCGCTATGGCCCGCGCCATAGGCGTCGGAGGTGTCGATGAAATTCATGCCGGCGTCGATGGCGACGTGCAGCGCGCGGTTGCTCTCGTCATCATCCACCGGGCCGAACGCGCCTCCAATGGTCATGGCGCCGAACCCGATGACCGTAACCTCCAAACCCGTGCGTCCGAGTGTTCTTTTCTCCATGATTCATCTCCATAAAAAACGAGGAAAATTTCAGCACCCAAGAGTGCGATTCCAAGAAACCCTAGAGTCCATCCGGGAACCAGTGATTGTGTGGATGCGCGCGAAGGCGGCTGCATCATATCTTTCTTCCCGCAACATCCGCAATCAAACCCGCTCATATACGGGCCTGTTGATAAGTTACGAAACCACTCCCCCCTTGAGGGTTGGGCTTCCCGAGGGGAAAGCCCAACGGTGAGCTAAGGGCGAAAGCCCGCAAGCGAACTGGTGGGGGGTCAATCGGGACCGAGGAGGGAGCGATTGCGCCTTTTAAGTCTGGCAGCCCCTCCTTCCTCAGTCGGGGGAATTCCTCCTTCATCAGTCGGAATTCACCCCCCACGCATCAGCCTTCGCACAAACCGCTCGGCTTCTGCTACATTCCCTCCCTCCCTGGTCGGAAATGACCCTCAAGGGGGGAGTGTTTCTTTCTCTTTCATCGATCGCGTCAAACCCTCATTCATCAATCACGTTTGACCCGCGACGACACTCCTCCCTCATCCCGAGTAGGTGCGCTCGCGCGCCGTATCGAGGGAGCGCCGGGGCGCATCGGGAGCGCCCTTCGATACAAACGCTCCTTTCTCAGTCGCGTTTGACCTTCGGCGGCTACTCAGGGTGAGGTCGATACGGTGGCCATGCAAGACGAGGGTTTGACGCGACCGATGAGGGAGCGTCAAATGCGCTCGCTCCCAGGACCGGGTTTTTCAACAACCCCTCCTCGGTCGGCAATCGCTCATTCTTCAATCGCGATTGACCCTCAAGGGGGGAGCCAATCGGGCGGACACATTGGTCCCCGGACAGGCCCCTGCGCCTGGCCGGCTACGGAAGACCGAAGCCCCTATCATCCGGCAAATCCACCCTCCCCGGTCGGTCGATTTCTCCCGCATTGGTCGAAATCGAACCGCAATTCCCCGCAATTGCCGTACTCCCTGAAAACCTGGACTACGCTATCTTGCGCGCAGCGCGGGGAGGCGATTTTTCCGCACTGGATGGAGTCGATACCAAGGAGGCGAGGGTTTCCCCATGGAGCCGAACCACGGGTCAAGAGCGAAGAAGGCGAATTCTTTCTCCCCGGGCGGAATCGAACCGCGCCAAGAGAGGCGCCGCGCTCATGGATACAAGGAGGGCGGAGAAATGAAAATAATCAAATTTTCTGTAAATATCGATAAATTCACGGGGTTATTCGATAAATTCCTGAAAACCATTCGCATCGCAACCCATTGTAATAAAAAAGGTTAAGTCTTAAATCTGAGTGTCGCGCACTCAAAGATAGCGGTAAAAAAAGTTTTTCGTCTCCCCCGCATTTGCCCGCAACAGCCCGCATCTACGCACGCGATAGAGAGAGGCTTTCAGGGGCCGCGCGGCCTCCATACTCCCCCTTAGCCGAAGCCGGGACATTCGACAGTCCCATATACGAAACACATCGCCTGGGCTATACTCTCCCCATCCAACCACCATCATCTGCGCCACCATGTGGAGGAAAACATGGACGCCCTCAGACAAAAAGCTCTCGATTATCTCGACGCCCAAACAGGCGAGGCGCGGGAAATCGCCCAGGAAATATGGAACTTTGCGGAAATCGCTCTCGAGGAATTCAAATCTGCGGAATTGCTCGAAGACGTTTTGGAGCAAAACGGCTTCGAGGTGCAGCGCGGCGTGGGCGACCTGCCCACCGCATTCATCGCGAGATGGGGCGATAGCGGTCCCGCCATTGGAATTCTCGGGGAATACGACGCGCTCCCCCACTGCGGGGATTCACACGAAAAACAGGGCCACGGTTGCGGGCACAACCTCTTCGGCACGGCCGGCGCCTATGCCGCGATTGCGGCGGCGCGCGCGCTGCGCGAATCGGGGACGAAGGGCCAGGTCGTCTGCTTCGGCTGTCCAGCGGAAGAAACATTGGAGGGCAAGGTGTACATGGCGCGCGATGGCGCGTTCGACGGCATCGCCGCCGCCGTCACCTGGCACCCCGGGGAGAAGAACTTCACCCGGGGGGGCAGCACCAACGCCATGGATTCCATCGTCTTTGAGTTTTATGGCGAAACCGCCCACTCGGCCCGCGACCCGTGGAACGGCAGAAGCGCGCTCGATGGCGTGGAAATCATGAACTACGGCGTCAACATGATGCGCGAGCACGTCATCGAGCCCGTCAAGATTCACTACGTCATCACGGACGGGGGTGTGGCCCCCAACGTCGTGCCCTCCTATTCGCGCGTGTGGTACTACGTGCGGGCGCCCAAGAGAGCGATGGTCAACGAATTGAGCGAGCGCGTGCGAAATTGCGCGAAAGCGGGCGCGCTGGCATCGGGCACGCGGATGAAGGAAACCCTGCTCACCGCCGTGTACGAGAATCTTCCCAACAACGCCCTCGCCCACTGCGTGCAAAGGAACCTGGAATTCGTGGGCGCACACACCTATTCGGACGAGGCGAAGGAATTCGCCCGAAAACTGGGGTATGAGACGCCACTCTCCGAAGAGATATCTCCACTCGACCCGGCGGACATCCGCCCGAGCAACGAGCGCGGCAACGTGAGCTGGCTCACGCCCCTGGGCAACCTGATGACTACATGCCACGCACCGGGAACGCCCGGGCATTCCTGGCTCGCCACCCAGCAATACGGCATGGAAATCGGAGAGAAGGGCATGATGACATCCGCCAAAACCATGGCGGCCGCCACGCTGGAACTCATCAGCGACGAGAACCTCTTGAAACAGGTGAGAGAGGAGTTTCAGGAGAGGACGAGAGGTTTTACCTACGACCCCCTCATCCCCGAGGGACAAAAACCGAACCCCCTGGGCATGAGGTAGAAATTATCCAGAGACCATGCATAGCATAGTACGCACGAGAGGAGCAGTTCATGAAATTCGGCGTCGCGATTTTCCCGACAGATTATTCCATCGCCCCGCACCAGGTCGCCAAAGAGGCGGAAGACAGAGGTTTTGAATCCATCTTCTTTCCGGAACACACCCATATTCCGGCGAGCAGAAAAACCCCCTGGCCCGGCGGCGCGGAACTCCCGCTTGAATACTCGCACTTGCTCGATCTCTTTGTGGGTCTGGGGGCCGCCGCGGCGGCGACGGAAAAAATCATGCTGGGCACGGGCATATGCCTCGTCATCGAGCGCGACCCCATAGTCCTGGCTAACGAAGTGGCCACGCTCGATCACATCTCGAACGGCCGCGTGCTCTTCGGGGTGGGCGGCGGCTGGAACCGCGAGGAGATGGAAAACCACGGAACCAGTTTCGAGAAGCGCTGGTTCGTCCTGCGAGAGCGCATAGAGGCCATGAAAGCCATCTGGACCGAGGACGAGGCGAGCTACCATGGAGATTTCGTGGATTTTGAGCGCATCTGGTCCTGGCCCAAACCGATCCAGAAGCCGCACCCGCCGATATTCGTGGGTGGAAACGGGGCGAGAACGCTCGAGCGCGTGGTGCGCTACGGAGACGAGTGGATGCCCCTGCCCCGGGGGGATGTGGATATGTCTCCGCGAATCCAGGAGCTTCAGGAACTGGCGGCCAAAGCGGGGCGCGCTCCCATTCCCGTCAGTATTTTCTTCGCACCTCCTGACGCCGATAAGCTTCGCGCTCTCGATAGCAAAGGGGTGGGGAGGAGCATTTTCATCCTGCCCTCGGCTGGGGCCGACGTCGTCTTGCCGAAACTCGACGAGCTGGCCGGCGTCGTGGCGCAATACGGCTAAGCCGAGAAAAACCAAAAGTAAAAGGCCCCCGGCGGGATTCAAACCGCCGGGGGCCTTTATCGTTCGAATGCGGCTAGTGGCAGATGATTCCGTTTTTCTCGGCATACTGCTGGTGGTAGTCCTCACCCATCCAGAATCGCGGCGCCTGCGTGATCTCCGTCACTATCGGTCCCCAATGACGGCCCGATTCTTCCTGCTCCTGCTTGGAGGCTAGCGCATCGGCCTCCTGCTCGGGCGAGAAGAAATAAATCGCCGAGCGATACTGGGTGCCCACGTCAGGGCCCTGGCGGTTCAGCGTGCAGGGATCGTGAATCCGCCAGAGCACATCCAAAAGCTCCCGATAAGAGACTTTCTCCGGCTCGAACTCCAGATAGACGACCTCCGCATGGCCCGTGCGGCCCGTGCATACTTCCCTGTAGGTAGGCTCGTCCTTCGCGCCGCCCGCGTATCCCACAGCGGTGTACGCCACGCCTTCCACCTTGCGAAACGCCGCCTCCACCCCCCAGAAACAACCTGCGCCGAACATGGCCTTTTCCATAAGCGCTCCTTAGTGAAAAACAAAAATTACGGCTCTATCTCCACGCTCCCCGGCGGGCCTTCCACCACTTCGCCGAACACGGCGGCGGGAGCGACGCCCGCTCCATGAAGCTCATCCAAAAGCGCCTCCGCCTTGTCCGCATCCACCGCGATGATGAGTCCGCCGGATGTCTGCGCATCGTTGAGCAAGGCGAGCATCTCCTCCCCAACGCCCGGTTTCGGCTCGACGAACGACTTGGTCCACACGCGGTTGCGATCGCCCCCTCCCGCCGTGCCTGCGATAGCGTGGGGAAGCAAGTCCTCGAACCTGGGCACATCGGAGAAAACGACGCGCGCCCGCGCACCGCTGGCCTCCATCACGTTGTGCAGATGGCCCAGAAGGCCGAAACCGGTCACGTCCGTGCAAGCGTTTACGCCCACGCGCATCATGCTCTCGCTCGCCTTTTTATTGAGCGCCTGCATCGAGGCCACCGCCTCTTCAAACACTCCGTCGCGGAGTTTTCCGTTTTTTCCAAAAATCCCGCGCGCGGCCTTCACCACCGGGTTCACCTGTTTCGTCATGTTGGTGACGACGCCGGTGCCTATTTTTTTCGTCAGAATGAGCTTATCGCCGGGTTTAGCCCCCTGGTTCGTCACCATCTTCCTCGGGTCGACCGTTCCGGTGACGGCGATGCCGTATTTGGGCTCCGCGTCATCCACGCTGTGACCGCCCACGATGACGCCGCCCGCCTCACGCATTTTATCCGCGCCGCCCGCCAGGATTCTCCCCAGCACGTCCAGACCGATGCGGCAGGGAAACCCCACCAGATTCAACCCGGTGATCGGCTGCGCGCCCATGGTGAAGCAATCGCTGAGCGCGTTGGCCGCTGCTATCTGGCCATAAGCATATGGGTCATCCACGATGGGCGTGAAGAAATCCACCGTCTGGACGATGGCCAAATCCTCTCTGAGCCGATAAACGCCCGTGTCGTCCCCGGCGTTCGTCCCGTAGAGCAGATTCGGGTCCGAAAACGGCTCGAACTGGCTCAATGCCTCTCGCAGGTCCTCCGGACCCAGCTTCGAGCCTCACCCGCCCGCCTTGACCATCCGGGTAAGCTGTACTTTTCTCTCCGATGCCGTTGCCATCATCTCTCCTGAAAATTCCTGCGCGGCTTGGGAAAATCTCCATCCGGGGGGATAATAGTACATCTTCAGATGATAGACAAAAAACATATATCTTTCCCCTGTTTCCAATGAATGCCTCCAGAAAGGACACCTGAATGAAAGTCGTGATTTCAGATGATTATCAAGACTGCATCCGCAGCCTCGCGTGTTTCTCCAAAATGGCGGCGCACGACGTCACCATCCACAACGACACGGTCGACGACCTGGACGCACTCGCGGAGCGATATCAGGAAGCGGAGGCCATCGTCCTGATCAGGGAGCGCACCCACGTTACTGATGCGCTGCTCGCCAGACTCCCCAATCTCAAGATGGTGAGCCAAACCGGCGCCGGCTTCGGCTCGCACGTTGATCTCGAGGCCTGTACGCGCCACGAGGTGGCCGTGGCCGCAGGCGGCACGGGTACGCACTCCACGTGTGAGATCACATGGGGCCTGATTCACTGCGCCATGCGCTCCATTCCCCTGGAAATCCGGAACCTGGCGGACGGCGGCTGGCAGACCACGCTCGGCGAAGACCTTTTGGGAAAAACGCTCGGCGTGTATTCCTACGGCAACATCGGGAGCCAGGTGGCCGCCGTGGGAAAAGCGTTCGGCATGAACGTCATCACCTACGGGAGAACAGGCTCCGCGGAGCGCGCCCGGGCGGACGGCGTCACGATGACCTCCAGCAAAGAGGCGCTCTTCGCAGAAGCCGACATCGTGAGTCTCCATATTCGCATGACGCCCCAAACCAGGGGCATCGTGACGGCGAAGGACTTGAGCCTCATGAAGCCGAGCGCCCTTTTGGTGAACACCAGCCGCGCCGGACTGATAGAAGAAGGCGCCTTAGAAGCGGCGCTCAAGGCGGGGAGGCCCGGTTTCGCCGCCGTGGACGTGTATGAGCGAGAGCCGGTTCGGGGGGCCGCGCATCCGCTATTGGGCATAGAGAACGTGATTTGCACGCCGCATCTGGGCTACGTCACGCGAGGCACGTTCGAGAGATACTTCGGGATAGCCTTCGATCAAATCAACGCTTTCGCGGATGGAAACCCGATAAACATCCATAACCCCGAAGTTCTGGATTGAGAGGGTTTCCGCGCTCACTTCGCCGTCTGGCTTGATTTTTCACGCCAGCCGTTGTTCAATCGCGACCCGAAGCCGAAAAACCTTTTCACCTTTGAGGTTCGCCAACTTGGATTTCGCTTTCAACGAGCGTCAGGAACTCATGCGCCGCACGCTCCATGAACTTCTCGAGCGTGTCTGCCCGCCAGAATACGCAATGGAGTGCGACAAGAAGGGCGAAGCTCCCATCGAGGCCTACAAGGCTTTGGCCGACGACGGCTGGATAGGCGTGTCCACGCCCGAGGAATACGGCGGCATGGGGGGCGATGCGCTCGATCTCGCGCTCGTCCTCGAAACCGCAGGGATGCACTACCTGGACCTCGCCACCATGATCTTCAGAAACGTCTGCTACGGAGTGGACGCCCTACTCGTTAGCGGAACGGATGCGCAGAAAAAAGAGTTCATTCCCGCCACCGTAAAGGGCGAGAAGTATTTCGCATTCAGCCTCACCGAGCCGGACGCAGGTTCGGACGCCGCGGCCATCATCACGCGCGCGGATCGCGAAGAAGACCGCTTCCGGCTCACGGGTACGAAAAACTTCACCTCCGGCATGCCGACGGCTACGCACATACTCGTCGCCGCGCGCACGGACAACTCAGGCGCGAAGCACGAGGGCATCACGAATTTCATCCTTCCCGCCGATGCCGAGGGCGTCACCTGGTCGAAGCTCGATTTGCTCGGCCACCGGGCGATGGGCACCTGCGTGGTGCATTATGACGCCGTGGAGGCGAGCGAAGCCGACGTCCTGGGAGGAGTGGGAGACGGCTGGAAGGGCCTGATGGCGTACATCACCACCGAGCGCTTGTGTCTGTCCGCGGCGCGAACGGGCGCGGCGGCGGCGGCTCTCGACCTGGCCCTGAACCACGCGAAAGAAAGGAAACAGTTCGGCCGCCCCATCGGCAAGTTCCAGGCCGTCAGCCACATGCTCACCGAAATGCACATGCTCATCGACACGGCGAGGCTCCAGGTCTACCGGTTCGCGTGGCTGGTCTCTCAGGGAAAAGCGGGGCGCATCGAGGCGGCGACGCTCAAGCTCTACGCCGGAGAGGCCTACAAACAGGTGGCCGACCTGGGCGTTCAGGTGATGGGCGGGTACGGCTACAGCGGAGAATACGCCATGGAGCGCCACTACCGCGACGCGCGTCTGGCCACCATCGGCGCGGGCACGAGCGAGGTGCAAAGAAACATCATCGCCAAGGCGCTGGGGCTTTAATAATTCCACCCGGGATACTTGATGATTTCGCCGAAAGAGCCGAAACTGAAAGCTACCCGAGCGATGAAACAGTATCCATGAGGAATCGATTTCATGCCGTTGGATAAAAGCGTACTGGAAAGAACGTTCCCCGGGTTCGAATTCCGGGTCGAGCGCGGAAAAATCAGAGAGTACGCCCTCGCTTTGGGGCTGACCGACCCGGTGCATACGGACCTGGAAGCCGCCGGAGCCGCGGGCTTTGACGATCTACTCGCTCCGCCCACGTTCGTGCGCCAGTTCTGGCATGAAAACCCCGGGAACGATCCCATGTCGCATCTGGGCTACGACCCCAAACGCCGCCTCCACGGAGAGCAGGAATTCGAATACCACAAGCCCCTGGTCGCCGGCATGAACCTGAAGGGCCGAAACGCCATCGTCTCCACCCGCGAGAAAGAAGGCCGCCGGGGCGGGATGATGACTTTCGTCGTCATTGAAACCAGATTCGTGGATGAAGGGGGCGAGTTGGTTCAGGTGGCGAGGCGCACCCTCATCGAAACCGCGGCCCCTCCCAAAGAGGGTTGATGGAGCTTTTAGATGACGACAGCTACTCAATACGCGAAATGGGAAGAACTCACCGAAGGCGTCGAGCGCGAGTTGACGGTAGGCCCCATCACCCGGACGGACCTGGTTCGCTACGCGGGCGCGAGCGGGGATTTCAACCCCAACCACCACGATGAGATTTACGCCATTCGGGCGGGGTTCGACAAACCCTTCGCGCACGGGATGCTCCAGGGCGGATATCTCGCCCGCCTGCTCAGTGAATGGCTGGGGCCCGATTCTTTCAAAAATCTCAAAATCCGCTTCAGCGCGCAGGCATGGCCTGGAGACATGGTGATTTGCAAGGCCAGGGTCGTGCGCCAATACGAAGAGGCGGGGAACCGTCTGGTGGAAATCGAGGCAAGCGCCGCGAACCAGCGCGGCGACGTCCTCATCAAGGCCACGGCAACCGCCGCTCCTCGCACTTAATTTCAGGATCTGTCTAAAATGCTGGAAGGCTACCGCATTCTCGATCTCGGACAAGTCATCGCCGGAACCATCGGTAGCATGATCCTCGCCGACATGGGCGCCGAGGTCATCAAAATCGAATCCCCCAACGGCGACATCGGGCGCAACCCCGCCATTGCGGGCATCGGCCCCGTTTCGAGCATCTTCCTCACGTTCAACCGTGGCAAGAAGGGCCTCGTCATCGACCTCAAAAAGCCCGAAGGAAAAGAGGTGTTTCTCTCCCTGGTGGAAAAATCAGACGCCGTGATGGTGAATTTCCGCCCCGGCACGATGGAGCGGCTGGGCCTGGGGTTCGACGTGATGAAGGAGAGAAATCCCGACATCGTATTCGTGGATTCGAGCGGATACGGGGAACAGGGGCCCTGGCGCGACAAACCGGCTTTCGACCTGGTCGAACAGGCCGTGAGCGGGCACATGTCCATCACGGGCGAGCCGAACCGCCCACCCGCCAGAAACGGCTCGCCCACGGCGGATATCTCCACCGCGCTCTATACCGCCATCGCCTGCATGGCGGGCCTGTTGGCCAAGGCGAAAGGAAGAAGCGGGGCGCACCTGGAAGTGCCCATGTTCGACGTTCAACTCGCCATGCTCGGTTATATCTCCACCATGTATCTCAACAACGGCGACATACCCGAACCGCCCGGCAGCGCCCATGAATACATGGTGCCCTACCAGGCGTTTCCGACGGCCACGATTTACATCGTGCTCTCACCGCGTGAGGAGCGTTTCTGGAAAAAGATGTGCGAGGTCATAGGAATCGACGAACTGGCGGACGACCCGCGCTTTCGCACGAACGACCTCCGTTCCAAGAACAGAGACGTCCTTCTCCCCATCATGGAAGAAATTCTGATGAAGCGATCGGGCGAGGAATGGCTCGCGCTCTTTGAGGCGGCGGGAGTGCCCTCCGCACCCGTGAACCCGCTCGATCGCGCTCTCGACAACGAGCAGGTCGAAGCGAGACGCCTGATCCGCGAATATGAATATCCCGGATACGGAACGGTAAAAATAGTGGGCAATCCCATCCTGAACCGCACGGAAAACGGAAACCCAGATCCCGCCCCCGCTCCCCTTCTGGGGGGCGACACCGAGGGTATACTCCGCGAAATTCTTCATTTGAGCGATGAGGAAATCCACGCGCTCGTCTCGTCCAAAGTCGTCATGGCCGCCGGCTCGGAAGTTTCCAAGAAATAATCCGCACCCGCCATGCACCTGGACGCTCACCGAACCTCGACTCGTCCTCGCCCACATACGCCCCACGACACCGAACGCTCGCAAACTACCGGCAATCATTACATCCTCTTCGCGCCGACGCCCTCTTTTCCCCCAAAATACTCCCGGCGTTCAGCAGAAATCTAAAAGAAAATTATATTATTTATATTTATAAACGCTGAAATTCATGAAACCAGGGTTGATTTCGTTTTATATTCGCTATAAGTTTCGCTTTATATTTGCTGCTCCACGAGACAACCTGGAGAAAAACCATGCTGGCCAAAACCCAAGCAGCAGCCGTACTGGGCGTGGACGCCTATCCCGTTGAGGTGGAGGTCGACCTCGCATCGGGTCTCCCGTATTACTCCACCGTCGGCCTGCCGGACGCCGCCGTCAAGGAGAGCAAGGATAGGATTCGCGCCGCCATCGTCAACACGGGCTTCATCTATCCGATGGGGCGCATTACCGTCAGCCTCTCGCCGGCGGACGTTCGAAAGGAGGGCAGCGCCTTCGACTTGCCCATCGCGCTCTCGCTGCTGCGCGCGAACGGGGTGTTTCAGGCCCGCTCCCAAACGGAGGATTCTCTGTTGTTCTTGGGCGAACTGGCGCTGGATGGCTCCTTGCGCCCCATCCGGGGGGCGCTGAACATCGCCGTTCTCGCCAAGAAGATGGGCAAGCGCGGAATCGTTCTCCCGGCGGAGAACGCGCCTGAAGCGGCCGTCGTCGAGAAGCTCGATGTCTATCCCGTGCATACGCTTCCCCAGGTGGTGGGATTCATCAGAGAGGAAATTGAGGTTCCAGCGGCTTGCTGCCAAAAAAACGGCGTCGAAAAAAAAGATACCGGAAAAATCGATTTTTTAGACATCCGGGGACAACACCAGGCCAAGCGCTCCGTGGAGGTTGCGGCCTCGGGCTCGCACAATCTTTTGATGATAGGCCCGCCCGGCAGCGGAAAAAGCATGTTGGCGAAAAGATTCCCCACCATATTGCCCCCGCTTTCCCTGGATGAGGCCATCGAAACCAGCCAGGTGTGGAGCGTGCTGGGCAAACTCACGCAGAGCGATTCCCTGATTCAGGAAAGACCCTTCCGCGCTCCGCACCACACCATCAGCGACGCAGGCCTGGTGGGCGGAGGCGCGCTGCCGCTGCCCGGCGAGGCTTCGCTCGCGCACAACGGCGTGTTGTTCCTCGATGAATTGCCCGAGTTTCGTAAAAACGTGCTCGAATCCCTCCGGGGTCCGCTCGAGGACGGGAAGATCACCATCAGCAGGGCGCAGGCGAGCCTCTCGTTTCCCGCCCGCTTCATGCTCACTGCGGCGATGAACCCGTGTGTTTGCGGCCTGCGGGGAGAGGGCGCGTGCACCTGCACGCCCAAGCAGGTGGCCCGGTATCGCTCCCGTATCTCGGGGCCGATTCTCGACCGCATCGACATCCACATCCAGATGCCGAGGGTGCCGTGGAAAGAGCTGGCCGAAGACCCCGAGGGTGAAAGCTCGGCGACGATTAGAAGCCGCGTTCTCGCGGCGCAGAAAATGCAGAAAGCGCGCTTCCAAGAACACCCCGGCGTCTACGCCAACGCCCACATGGGGCCCGCTCTCATCAACGAGCACTGCAAGCTCGACATGGAGGGCAGGCGCTTGCTCAAACTGGCGGTGGAAAAGCTGGGCCTATCGGCGCGCGCCTATCATCGCGTGTTGAAAGTGGCGCGGACGATCGGCGATCTGGCCGGAGAGAGGGATATCGCCCCCCAACACGTGGCCGAGGCGGTCCAGTACCGGCAGTTGGATAGACAGATCCCCGTCTAATCCTCTCGCCAGAAGGCGGTTTTTCCGATTGTCTTTTCGCCTTTCAGGCATGGGGTGAACCAACACCGTCTCCAAAAGACTGTTTCTCATCGCATCCGCCTTGTTTGTATTTTCAGAACCGGGTGGGAGGCATATACATTCCATCATTTTGGATTATACTATGCCCCATCTCTCACTATAGAAGGTCTTGAATATGGGGACAGAATACGCATGGTTTCTCCCGTCGGCCAGGGCGGGCGACGGCTACAAAATCAACACCAAGGTGCCTGAGCGAAAACCCACCATCGAATATCTCTCCCAAGTCGCGAGCGCCGCCGAGAGGGCCGGCTTCGTGAACCTGCTGGTGCCCACCGGCACCCACTGCATGGACGCCTGGCTCGTGGCTGCGGGCGTGGCCCAGCATACGGAGAGAATCAAATTCTGCGTGGCGTTTCGCCCGGGCCTCACCAGCCCCGTATTCGCCGCCCAGACGGCGAATACGCTCGACGCGCTCACCGGCGGGCGTCTGACGCTCAACGTCGTCACCGGCTCGAGCCACACGGAACAGATGCGCTACGGCGACCATCTCGTACACGATGAGCGCTACGACAGGACGGAGGAGTTTCTGGAAATCGTCACCCGGATTTGGAGCGGCGACGGCCCCCTCACCTACGAGGGCAAGTATTTCGACATCAGAGGAGCCGCCTTTTTCCCGATCCAGCTCTCCAAGCCCTGGCCGCCCATCTATCTCGGCGGGAGTTCGGAACCCGGTCGCCGGGTGGGGGCGAGATTCTCCGACGTGCACATGATGTACGCCGTGGACGTCGAGACCATCGCCAAGGACGTGCTCGACATGAAACGGCGCGCAGCGGAGGTCGGCCGCGAGGATCAGATAAAATTCGGCGTCCGGATGCACATCCTCTGCCGGGAGACCAAAGCGGAGGCGAGACGGGCGGCGAATGCGCTCATCGAGGGAAGCGACATCTCGAACGTGCAGGCCTGGGCCGACATGAAGACCAAAACGGAGAGCACCGGCCAGACGCGCGTCAACGAACTGGCGAAGGGTGAGTCGCTCTGGATAACCGACACCATGTGGATGGGCGTGAACACCGTTCGCGCAGGCGCGGGCGCCTCCCTGGTGGGCACGCCCGACATGATCGCCAAGGCGCTCAAGGAATACGTGAACGTGGGCGTTCATACGTTCATCCTCTCCGGCTGGCCGCACGTCGAGGAAGTGAACATATTCGGACGTGAGATAATGCCGCTGCTCGAGGAAACGGAGCCCATCACCCTGAAGCCGCCTCTGCCCGCCCTCGCCGAATACGATTGATAAGAGAAAAAACCACCAAGGCAACGGAAAGAGGAAACCTTTGATGAACAGTTCCGCCGGTGCGCTTTGCGCCGAATCGCAAAAATGGGTCGATATCGCCGAATCCCTGGGACAGGAGAAATTCGCGCCGCGCGCGAAGATGATCGACGAGGAATCACGCTTTCCGGCAGAGAACTACCAGGACCTGGCCGACGCCGGTCTTCTCGCCCTCATGGTGCCCAGGGAATTCGGCGGCATCGGGGCGGATTCGCTCACCTACGTCACGGTGCTCTCCAAGATTGCGAAAGGCTGCGCCTCCACGGGCCTCACGTTCAACATGCACAGCGCCGTCGTGGATTTTCTGGGACAAATCGCCTCGGAAGACCAGATGGCGCGCTACTTCTCGGAAGTGGTGAACGAGGGCGCCATCTTCGCTTCCATCACGAGCGAGCCGGGCAGTTCCTTCCGGGACAAGCTGGCTGTCCGCACCTCCATTCACGAGGAGGGCGGCGGCTACCGCATTCACGGGAAGAAACATTTCTGCTCCCTATCCACCGGGGCGACGTACTACTTCACCTGGAGCTACCTCGACGGCGCGGAAAACCTGCAAGACGGACTGCTGAACGTGATGATTCCCGCCGAGAGAGAAGACATCGAGATCATCGACGATTGGCACACCATCGGCATGCGGGGAACGGCGTCCAATTCCCTGATGTTTCACGACGTCGCCGTGCAAGCCGATGAGATCATCGGGGAGCCGGGCAGCATTCTGGGCAAGGACATGAGCATGTGGTCCTTAGGCTATACGGCCGTCTACATCGGCATCGCGGAGGCGGCGTATCAATTCACGGTGGACTACGTGAAGAAAACGAAATCGGGCATGGGGGTTCCTCTCGGGGAACTGGACAGAACGCAGCGCCAGATCGGCGAGATGGCCATGCTTCTCGAAAACGCGCGCCGCGCCGCGGAAAAACTGGGCGAGTTGAGAGGAAACCTGGGGAAGATGGAGTTGACCTTCATCCTCAACCAGGCGAAATACCTTGCTACCGAAGCCGCCAAGGAACTCGCCGAGCAGGGAATTCGCCTGTGCGGCGGACGCGGGCTTCACCGATCCTTGCCGCTCGAGCGTCACTTGAGAGACGCGGTGGCCGGCATCGTCATGCCGCCCGCCAACGACAGGTGCCTCGAAACCATCGGGCAGATCGCCCTGGGCCGCGAAGCGAAAACACTCGATTTTCAATAGCGAATCGTCTTACGCACCCGCATTCGGGTGGCGGGGAAACGGACGAAGGTTTCGCAGGTGGCGGCCCGACCGCAGAGGGGTTTACCTCTCCGTTTATCTTGCCATCAAAAAGGTTCTCATCACTCCCCCTCTGGAGGGGGGGGCAGATTCTCGTCTGTAGGGGCCGCATATATACGACCCCTACAAAAACGAAAGGCGACAAGGCAGGCGGCCACGGGGAGCCGCCCCTACGCGATATTTCATCCGCAAGGCATCTCTGCATTCCGCATAAAAGCATTGCGGGACGACGATCAAAAACAAAAGGCGGGCCGCATATATCAGGGGACAACCCGCCCCCTGATCCTTACGCAATCCCCCACTCTTCCCGCGCGCATCCGGAAAACATGGTTTTGAAAAACAGCCCGGCGAACAGGGAGGATTTTGCCTATTCCCTCGTACCCGCCCTTCCCGCGCGGCGCGGGTCGCCAAAAGCGGTGAGGCGGCCTCCATCCCCCACCTCCACGGCGTGCACGCCGCCGAAGAAATGGTGCGGGTACACACGGGGTGAAACCTTGAAACCGTTTTCCCGCGCGCACTCCAAAACCGCGTCTTCCACCGCATCCTCCACATGGAGGGGGCCGACGTCCAGGTGCATGCGGGGGGCCTTCACCGCCTCTTCAAGCGGCATCTCCCGGTACAACAGATTCAGGAGGACCTGCGCCACCGCCGTGGGGATGCGGTAAGAACCGGGACTGCCGATAGCCAGTCGCAATTTCTCCCCCGCAAAGGCGAGGGTGGGAGCATAGCCCGCCATGGGGCGTCTGCCCGCGCCCAGGGAATTTCCGCGCCCAGGGCGGGGGTCCATCCAGTTCGTGTGGTTGTTCAGAACGATGCCCGTGCCCGGAGGCACGACGGCCGAGCCCCACGCCATGCCCAAAGTCTGGGTATGGCAAACCACGTTGCCTTTGTCGTCCACAATCGTGAAATGGGTGGTGGAACCCGGCTCCGCGTCGTGGATGTGAACGCCGGGCGCTCGCTCCTCCGCTATCGTGGCGGCGGCATACTCCTTGCTCAAGAGACGCTCCACCGGCATGTCGTAATGGTAGGGGTCGCCATAGACCGAGAATCTATCGCGAAACGCAGCGCGCATGGCGCGTGCGAAAGCCAGGCCGCGCGCGCTCTCATCCGCCGCATCCCATTCGGGCAGCAAGACCTCCAGGAAATTCAGTATCTGAATCAGGATGAGGCCCGAAGAAGGAGGCGGCGCCGTGAAAAAAAGATGATCCCGGTAACGCGAGGCGAGCGGCTCCATCCACCGCACCCGGTAGTCTTTCATATCAGAAGCGCCCAGATAACCACCGCCGCTTCTCACCTCCTCCGCAATGACCTTTGAGAGCGCGCCTTCATAAAAAACGCCGACGCCTTTCTCTGATATTTCGCGAAGGGTTTTCGCCAGATCCGGCTGGCGCAAACGCGCACCCTCAGAAAACGGCGCGCCGCTTTCTGAGTGGATTCCCGCGAACTCAAGGTACTCTCCACAAAGCTTCCTGAAGCGCGGCTCCGCCTGCTGGCGGCAATAGAACCAGCCGACGGGAAAACCCGCATCCGCCAGACGAATCGCGCTCTCGAACAATCCCCTCCAGGGCAGCCGCCCGTATTCGCCGTATATGGCTTCCAGCCCGCGCAGCAATCCGGGAATCAGGATGGAACGGTGGCCCCGGCTGTGCGCATGGCCGGTGTGTTTTCCGTTCTCATCGCACTCGAAAATGCCCGGCTCCATGCCGACGGGGCATTGGTTACTAAAATCGATGAACCGCGCCTTTTTCTCACTCTCCCGCCAGAGGAGCGCCACGCCGCCACCGCCCAGACCGGAATAGAAAGGCTCCGCCACGCCGAGGGCCAGGGAGACGGCCACCGCAGCATCACAGGCGTCTCCTCCTTCTTCTATGACGCGCAATCCCGCTTCCACCGCTTTCTCATGGGCCGCCGCTACGGCGTACATATAAACTCCTCCCGTGTCTTCTCCAGCATCAACTTTTGGGATTATAAGCACACCGAGGCTCCAGAGCGCACCCGCGAAGACCGGGGCCCTGCATCATCCCGTATTTTGGCCTCCCATGATGGCGAACCTGCATTATTTGCTGTAATTTAAGCAGGTTCTCTTCGTAAATCACGGTTTTTGATGCGTCGCCACTTTCCTCGAATTCTGGACCGCTCCGATGACAGACAAACCGCCAGATGGGGAAAATCCCGCCCTCACCGGCCCCCATGAGGGGGAGAAAAATCCGCTGCCCCCAAAAAGTCGGCGACCCCGGAAACGGCGCTTCACATTTTCTTTCGTCAGGAAATTCCTCCTTTTCCTGGTGCTCGGCGTGGGCTTGTTCGCCGCCGCCGAGGGAGGATATTTCTGGTGGCAGCACTGGGAGCGATACGTCTCGACGGACAACGCCTATGTCAAGAGCACGCTGACGCCCGTGAGCACAGAGATTGCGGGCGTGGTCAGAAAACTCATGGTCAAGGACAACCAGGCGGTCCGAAAAGGGGACCTCCTTCTCGTCCTCGACAAGCGGCGCCTCGAGGTGGCTCTCCAAAAAGCCAAGGCCGCCGTGGCCGTCGCCCGCGCAAGATATGAGGCGAGCAAAGTGTCCGTCACCCACTCCATGGGCCGCGCGAGCGGTCTTCAGCAGGAAGCAGGCGCGCGCCTGGAGACCCTGAGGCGCACCCTCCGCTCGGCCCGCTCGCTGTTCGTTCAAAGAAAAAACGAAGTGCGCGCCCATGCGGCCACGGTGAACCAGGTGCGCGAGGATTTGAACAGAAAGCGGCGTCTGCACGAGCAAAAAATCATCTCCGACGAGAGCCTGGCGCTCGCGCGCGCTTCTCACGACGTCGGCAAGGCGAATTACGACGCCTCCCGAGCCGCGCTCAACGTGGAGGAGAACAAGGTTTCGGCGATCGTGAACCAGATCGAAGAAGCGCAGGCCGCCGTGGCGCTGGCCAAAAACGAAGACCGCTCCCGGCGCATGAAAAGCCATGACGCCGATTCCCTCAAGGCGGAACTCGAAGAAGCCCTCGCCACTTACAGGGAAAAGGAGCTTCTCCTCTCCTACGCCGAGATTCACGCGCCCGTGTCCGGCTACGTGGAGAAATCCGTCGACCCGGGAACCTACGTGCAGCCCGGGCGTCCTCTGCTGCTCATCGTTCAACTCGACAAGGCGTACATACGGGCGAATTTCAAGGAAATAAAACTCGAAGGCATTCACGTGGGCCAGCCCGTGGATATCGTTCTCGACGCCTATCCGAACAAATCGTTCAAGGGCCACGTCGAGAGTCTGTACTCGGGCACGGGAGAGACCTTCTCCCTCCTGCCGCCCGAGAACGCCACCGGCAACTGGGTGAAGGTCACCCGCCGCATTCCCGTGAAGATATTCCTGGACGAAAAGCCGGCGGCGAACTTCCCGCTTCTGGTCGGCATGTCCGCCTACGTGACCGTGGATACCAAAATACGGCGCGGCCCCCGCCTGCTGGCGTACCCGATGAACAAAAAACCCAAAAACCAGAAACCTTGAACGAACAAACGACTTCATCCGCTCCCCGAAGCGGGGGAAAACCCACCTCGGATACGGGCTACCCCACCCCCTTCAACCGCGCGATGATAACGCTCGCCGTCGTATCGGCCGCGTTCATCTCCATAATGGACGCAAGCGTCGTCAACGTGGTGATGCCGCACATGCGCGGTTCGTTCAACGTCGATCTCTCCACCATCACCTGGGTGGCGACCATCTACACCATCGCCCAGATCATCACGATCACCATGTCGGCCTGGTGGAGCACCTTTTTGGGGCGGAAGCGGTTTTTCCTCATCTCTTTCGTCATCTTCACCCTGGCGTCTATCCTGGTCGGCACCTCGCAAACCTTCGCGCAGATGCTCACCTACCGCATCTTGCAAGGGCTGGGCGGCGGCGGGCTCATACCCGTGGCGCAGGCGATATTGCGCGAAACCTATCCGCCGGACAAACAAGGCTGGGCGATGGCCATGTTCGCGGCGGGCGTGGTGCTGGCGCCCGCGATGGGGCCGGTGGTGGGCGGGTGGCTGACGGAGACCCTCAGCTGGCCCTGGGTTTTCTACATCAACGTGCCCGTCGCCGTCGTGGGAATCACTCTCGTCTCCGTCTACGTGTTCGACCCGCCCCACATGAAGCGCGGGATCAACAAGGTGGACTGGATGGGCATCATCCTGATCGGGGTCAGCCTCACCGCGCTTCAACTCGTCCTCGAACGGGGACAGGACGAGGACTGGTTCGAGTCGGGCCTCATCATTCTGATGACGATAGTCACCATCATCACCTTGACGGCGCTGGTCCTCTGGGAGCTCAGGACGGAAGAGCCCATCGTCGATTTCAGGGTTCTCAAAAACTTAAATCTCGGTTCATCGTGCTTCGTGGTCCTCATCTTCGGAATCGTGATGTTCGGAACCACCTTCATCCTGCCGCAATTTCTGCAAAACCTGCTCGACCATAGTCCGTATGAAACCGGCCTCGTCATGCTGCCAAGGGGTATCGCGCTCTTTTGCATGATGCCCATCGTGGGGCACCTGTATAACCTGGTGGACTACAGGATATTGATGTGCGGCGGCGTCGCGCTGGCCATGACGTCGTTGTTTCTGATGTCGGGGCTTTCTCTACAGACGGACTACTGGGACATGGTGTCGCGCCTCGTCATCCTGGGGTTCGGCATGCCCTTCGTCTTCGTCACGCTGACGACAGTCGCCTTCAGCACCACGCCGGCGACCGACATCAACTCCGCCACGAGCCTCTACAACCTGGCGCGCCGCCTGGGGGGCAACCTGGGGTTCGCCGTAATGGCGATACTACTCGAGCGGCGCACCGCTCTTCATCGCACGAACATGGTGGGACACATCACCGAGTCGAACGCCACCTTTCTTCACTACAAAGAGACGCTCACGGAAATGCTCGTCCGCAAGCAAATCGACCCGCACACCGCGCAAACCAAGGCGATGGCCCTCATCGAGCAGACCATCGACAAACAATCCACCATGCTCGCCTACAACGACATCTACTGGGCAATGGGGTTCGCCTTTATATTCGTCGTCCCGTTTATTCTGGTGCTGAAAGTCAAGAAGGCGTGAGTTCCGGACGGTTTCCCGGTGAGCGATGCGGACGAAACGGCACTACCCCTAGAGAAAAAGTAAATTGAAGGTTCGGGGGAAGAAACGCCGTAAGGGCAAAAAGGAGGGCTATCTCTTTGGGTAAATCCCGAAAGGATCCTTGAGCACCACCTTCCACACGAAGATGAGCACGACCACGGCCACTACGATGAGCGCAAGCGTTTTCATATGGAACCGACTCTCCCATGAATGCGCGAAAACTGGTGGGCCGCCGGGGAATCGAACCCCGAACCCACGGATTAAGAGTCCGTTGCTCTGCCTAGTTGAGCTAGCGACCCGATATCTGAATTATTGCCGATCAGTTATCTTCAAACCGAAGTTAGCACAGCGATCTTCATAACAAAACCGGTTCAGGCCCATCAACTCTTGAACGACTTCCGAGGTGAGCACCGCACTTGTCAGCGCTTCGCGAGCGACAATCTCCTCCAAGTGAGCGATGAAGGTACCGCAAATCCCGGGTCCCGCGCGTCGCACGGCCGGCGGCTTTCGGGCCTTTTGACGAAGCGCCTGCCTATTTTTCCGGAATGAGGCCCCGGGGGCTGAAGCGCAGAACCAGCAACAAGAGCACTCCCATGGTCATCAACCGCATGTGGGCCGCGCTTTCGAGCAGATGGCGTCTTAAAGCGTTGTCTTCCGCCAGGCCGGAGGTGAGCAGATCCATCAGCCACAGACCGATGGGTTCGGCCTCGACCCAGAAGAACCAGATCACGAAACCACCCAGAACGGCGCCCCAGTTATTGCCCGACCCCCCGACGATGACCATCACCCAGATGGTGAAGGTGAATCGCAGCGGCTGGTAGGAGGCGGGCGTGAACTGCCCGTCCAGGGTGGTGAGCATGGCCCCGGCGACGCCGACCACCGCCGAACCCAGAACGAACACCTGGAGATGGCGGCTCGTAACGTCCTTGCCCATGGCGGAGGCGGTGAGTTCGTTATCTCTGATGGCCCGCATCATCCGGCCCCACGGCGAATGCAACGCCCGCTCGGAGAGCCACAACACCACGAGGAGAACGATGGCGAACAGCCCCGCGTAGCATGATTTGACGAAGATGGAGGAAAACTCCACGGGCGAAACGCCCATGCCGGCGGCCCAATCCTGAAACCACAGAGCCTGTTGAAGGTCGACCTCATACGGCACGGGGCGGGGCAGACCGCTCACGTTCTTCACGCCACGGGTCAGCCAGTCCTCGTTCTTCAGGATAGCGATGATGATCTCGGCAATACCCAGCGTGGCGATGGCCAGATAGTCGGCCCTCAATCCTAAGGTGATCTTTCCGAGCACCCAGGCAACGGCGGCGGCGAACAGGCCGCCTGCTATCCAGGAGAGGAGGATAGGCAGCCCGAGGCCGCCCAGGAAACCGGCTTTTATGGGGTCCACGGCCTCGATGGCTTCTACCGCAGGATAAAAAACCGCGCGCGCGAGAAAATAGCCGAAGATGATGATGCAGGCGAGGACGAGTTTTCGCGGCGTTCCGGCGGGCGTGCGTCTGGCGGCGAAAATAGCGGCCAGAATCGTCGCCAAAGAGACGCCCAAGGCGACGATGATGCCGACGCCGCCTGCTTCCCAGGCCGTCGGGACGGGCGCTACGGAAATCAAAACCGCCGTCACCCCGCCCAGCGCCGCGAAGCCCATCACCCCGATGTTGAAGAGTCCCGCATAGCCCCACTGTATGTTGACGCCCAGAGACATCACGGCCGATATCAGGCAGAGGTTCAGGATCGCCAGAGCCAAAGACCAGCTTTGGACCAGGCCGACCACGGCCAAAGCCGCGAACATGGCGGCGAACATGGAGATGGCGCGCATACGGCCCGCAGGGTTCATGTGGCCTTCCCTCCAAAAATACCGGTGGGCCGGAGCAGCAGCACCAGTACCAGAATGGTGAAGGAGACCGCGAACTTGTAGTCCGTGGACAACAGTTGCACCAACCCTTGCGGCGCCCAATCGCCAGGCAGGGAATAGGCGAGGAATTTCTTGTAGGCGTAGGTGATCCCGACCTCTGAAAAGGCGATGGTGAAGCCGCCGACGATCGCGCCCAGCGGGTTCCCCAGACCGCCGACGATGGCGGCGGCGAAGATCGGCAACAGAAGGTGGAAATATGTGAACGGCTTGAAGCTCTTGTCCAGGCCATACAAAACACCGGCGATAGCGGCGAGTGTGGCTGCAATGGCCCAGGTGATCATCACCACCCGTTCCGGATCGATCCCCGAGAGCAGGGCCAGGTCCTCGTTATCCGAATAAGCGCGCATGGATTTGCCTGCGCGGGTACGATTCAGAAACCAGAACAGCGCCGCCACCACGATGATCGCCGTCAGGATGGTCAGACCCTGCGTGGTCTTGAAAGCGATGCCCTCGTCGAACCGGGTCAGTCGCTTGAAGGTTTGCGCCTTGATGATGAAGCGTTCCCCGTCGGTAAACCACCGATCGCCCGGGCCGATGATGAAACGCACCAGGCTGTTGTAGACGAACATCACCCCGACCGAGACGATCATCAACACTGCGGGCTCCGCCTTCTCCCGGCGATAGAAACGATACACCCAGCGATCGGCCAGCAGGCAAAGGAGGACCGTGCAGAGGACGCCGAACGGCAAGGCCAGGAGCGCGGTGGGCAACGGGGCGATCGAAGCGCCCCAGGATTGCAGCGCCCAGGTCAGCAAGATGGTCGCCATGGCGCCGAAGGCCATGGTATCGCCGTAGGCGAAATCGGAAAAACGCAGGATGCGGTGAATCAAGGTGATACCTAGGGCGCCGATCGCCAACTGGCTGCCATACGCCATGCCGGGAACGATGACGAAATTCGACAACAGGAACAGCGCGTTCAGGATGCCGTCCATCGCCTCAGCCGCCCAAGAACGCCCGGCGGACTTGCGCGTTCGCCATCAGGGCCGCGCCGGTGTCGGTGTATCGGTTTCGCCCCTGCACAAGCACGTAGCCCTTGTCCGCGATGTTCAAGGCCTGGCGGGCATTCTGCTCCACCACCAGAATCGCGATGCCGCTTTTGGCGATTTCGATAATACGCTCGAACAATTCATCCATCACGATGGGTGAAACCCCGGCCGTGGGTTCATCCAGCATCAACACTTTCGGTTGGGTCATCAGCCCACGGCCCACCGCCAACTGCTGGCGCTGCCCGCCGGAAAGCTCGCCGGCGAGTTGGCGGCGTTTTTCCTTGAGGACGGGGAAGAGGTCGAAAACCCCTCCCAGGGTATCCGTAAAATCATCCTGGCGAACGAAGGCCCCCATCTCCAGATTTTCCTCCACCGACATGGAGGTGAAGACGTTGCGATTTTGCGGCACCATGCTCATGCCTCGCGTGACGCGCTCCTGCGGTTTCAGTCCGGTGATGTCCTCACCATCCAGGCGAACCGATCCTCCGCGCATGTCCAACATGCCGAAAATTGCTTTCATGGCCGTGGATTTGCCCGAGCCGTTGGGGCCGACGATGACCGCGATTTCTCCAAGGTCGACGCTGATGGTGCACGCATGGATGATGTCCGGACCGCCATAGCCGCCGGTCATACTCTCGCCGATGAGATAACTGGTGGAATCATTCACCGGAACGGTTCGGCTTGCTTTTGCCCAGATAGGCTTCGATGACGCGTTCGTCGGCTTTCATTTCTTCCGCGCCGCCCTGGGCGAGAATCGCGCCTTCGGCCATGACGATCACGGGATCGCACAGGCGTGAGATGAAATCCATATCGTGCTCTATCATGCAAAATGTATAGCCGCGCTCGCGCTGCAAACGCAGGATCGCATCGCCCAGGGTATGGAGCAGGGTGCGGTTGACGCCGGCGCCCACCTCGTCCAGAAGAACGATCTTGGCGTCGGCCATCATGGTGCGGCCGAGTTCCAGGAGCTTCTTCTGGCCGCCGGAAAGGTTCCCGGCCAGTTCGTCGGCTACCTGGGTGATTTCCAGAAATGCGATGACTTCCTCGGCCTTGGCTCGAACGCGTTCTTCTTCTGTGCGCACCAACTCGGGCCACAGCCAGGCGCCGAGCAGATTTTCTCCCGACTGGCCAGACGGCACCATCATGAGGTTTTCCCGAACGGTCAGGGTGCTGAATTCCTGGGCGATCTGAAAGGTGCGCAGCATGCCCATGGCGCACAATTCGTGAGGCTTGAGACCGGTAACGTCCGCCCCGCTCAGATAGACCTTGCCCGAGGTAGGCCGATGGGCGCCGGCAATGACGTTGAAAAGCGTGGTTTTGCCGGCGCCGTTCGGACCGATCAATCCGGTGATTCGACCACCCTCGATGGACAGGGAAACCCCATCGACGGCGCGAATACCGCCAAAGTGCATATGCAGATCAACAACCTCGATCATGAAATCCACAAAGAACGCCCGGGGTTTTCGTCCGAGCGTTTCCCATGGAGCGAATCAGGATCAAATCACTCGACCTAGCGGAAGCGCACGGTGGCATTCTTGCCACCTTTCACCTGTATTTCACGGTAGTTGCCGGCGCTCTCACCAGCCCCGATCAGTTCGACCGCCGATGCGCCCACGTAATCAATCTCACCACCCTTGGCGAGAATCTTGAGCGCCTTGGCCAGTTCTCCGGGGTAAATCTTCTCACCCGGCGCATTGGCGACCGCCATGACCTTATCCTTGAGCTTCATGCTCTTGCTGGAGCCTGCGGCCTGCATGGCCAGAAGAATCAGGGCCGCGGCGTCATAGGACTCGGCGACGAACGGGGTGCCTCCCTTGAAGCCTGCCTTCTTGGCCAGTGCGCCGAGCTTCGCCGCACCCGGGCTGTCCGTACCGGGAACGGTGCCGTATGAACCATCGAGCGCCTTGCCGATGGCCTTCGGCAGGCTTTCGCCGATCATCCCGTCGGGCAATACGAAGGTCTCGAACGCGCCGGTATCGACGGCCGCCCGAATAACGCCTTTGCCGCCCTGGTCCACGTAACCGGCGACAATCAGAACATCGCCGCCTGCGGCTGCGAGCGCGCCGACTTCCGCCGTGTAATCCGCCTTTCCGTCTTCGTGCGCCGCGGAAATCGTAATCTTGCCGCCGACCTTCTCGAAGTTGGTCTTGATGCTATCGGCCAGACCCTTGCCATAATCGTTGTTGGTGTAGGTCAGGGCCGCCGACTTGACGCCTCTTTCTTTCAAAATCGCGCCCAGGACCTGCCCTTGCCGGGCGTCAGACGGGGCGGTGCGGAAAAACAGGCCGTTGTCCTTGAGGGTGGAAAGCGCCGGCGAGGTCGCCGAGGGAGAAATCATCACAATGCCGTTGGGCATGGCCACGTTTTGCAGCATGGCGATGGTTACGCCGGAACAATCGCCGCCGACGATGGCGTTGACCTTATCGGACGTGACCAGACGCTCGGTCGCCGCCCTGGCGGCCGCTGAATCCGTGCAGGTGGAATCGCCGCGCACCGAAACCACTTTGCTTCCGCCCAAAAACGCGCCGCTGTCGCTGACTTCCTTCATCGCCAACTCAGCGCTCTTGGCCATAGGCGGGGTGAGGGATTCAATGGGCCCCGTATAGCCGAAAATGACGCCCAGCTTCACGGTTTCCGCACTGGCCGTCGCACCTGCAACTAAAACCAAAGCTATCGCAATCAGCAGTTTTTTCATTGCTATATCTCCTTCAGGATCATTGTTGGACAATATGGTAGATGGTTGGGTCCCCCGTGTAGATGAAGCCGGATTATACACGAACAAGAGGTTGAGAATCGATGAAATTCTCAATCATACACCCGGCGTATCGGGCAGGGGACTTGCCCGGCCTGCTCTTGCCAGGAACGCGAAGGGCGGGATGACACGCAAGGCCATCATACCGATTACGTGAATCATTTTGCAAAAGGTATAGCGGGAGAACGCCCCACGGAACTTATCGTGCGTGTTGTGCGAGGCGCAAAAATCTTTGGATGTGTGTTCCAGCGCCTGTTCGTCATGGGGACGCACAGTGGTGAGGGCAAAGCACAGGAGACTACCTGTGAAATCCCCGGCACAGACGCGCGGAGCCGTTCTCCCGCGGTCGCCGGTGGGGTTAGTCGAGGAGCACCCTCGGCAGCCACATGGCGATGCCGGGAAAGGCCATGACCAGCCCCAGCCCGATAAGCTGTAGAACCACGAAGGGGACGATCCCGCGATATATCTGCGAGAGGCGCACTTGGGGCGGCGCCACTCCCTTCATATAGAACAGCGCGAAGCCGAAAGGCGGGGTCAGGAACGATGTCTGCAGGTTGACCGCCATCAGAATCGAAAACCAGTAGATGACCTCGCTCTTGGGCAGGTGGTCGCCGAAATCCAGCCCGGCGAGGATCGGCGCGAACACCGGGAGCACGATGAGCGTAATCTCGATCCAGTCGAAGAAGAACCCGAGGAAGAACGTCACCGCCATCAGGATCCCCAGGATTCCCCAGGGGTTGACCCCCACGGAGTAGATCACGTCCTTGATAAAGTCGTCGCCGCCGAGCGAGCGGAAGACGTAGGAGAAGGCGGTCGCCCCGACGAAAATAAAGAACAGCATCCCGTTGGTGAGCGCGGTGCGCTCGACCACGTCCTTCATGACCGAGAAGTTCAGCTTCCGGTTGAAGATGGCGAGCAGAGTCGCTCCGGCAGCGCCGACCCCGGCCGCTTCGGTGGGCGTCGCCCAGCCTAGGACGATCGACCCCAGGACCAGGACGATCAGAAACACCGCCGGCACCAAGCCCTTGAGCAACATCAGGATCAGTTCGCCCGGCGTCTGTGGACCCATCTCCTTGGGCAGACGCGGCGCCAGGGAGGGATTCACGGCGCACCGCGTGAAGATGTAGACGAAATAGAGCCCGGAGAGGATCAGGCCGGGGAAGATGGCCGCGACGAACAGGGTTCCCACCGAACGCCCGAGAAGATCGGCCATGATGACCAGCATGATGCTGGGCGGGATCAGTATCCCGAGCGTTCCCGAGGCGGCGATGGTGCCGGTCGCGAGCTCCATGTTGTACTTGCGCTCGACCATGACCGGCAGCGCCATCAGGCTGATCATCACGACCGAAGCGCCGATGATGCCGGTCGTCGCCGCGAGGATCGTTCCCATGACCGTGACCGCGAGCGCCAGCCCGCCCGGCGTGCGGCGCAGCACCACCTGGAGGCAGTACAGGAGATTGGCGGCGACGCCGGAGCGTTCCAGCATCGTCCCCATGAAGATAAACATCGGGATCGCCACCAGGACGAGGTTGTCGGCGAAACCCCAGATGCGGAGCACGAGGTTGAAGAACTCGATTTGGGAGAAGACATCGAAATACATGCCGATAAAGCCGAAGGCGAGCCCCACGCCGCCCAGTACGAATCCGACCGGGAAGCCCGAGAACAGGAGAGTCGCCAAGGTGAGGAACATAAAGGCCGGCAGGTAGTCCTCAATGTAGAACATACGCAGGGACTCCTAGCTCGGCCCGAGCTGGTCGAGGCGTTCGGTGTCGAGGCTTTCGGGCTCGCGCTCTTCCTTCTCGGCGACGAGGCGGCGGAGGTCCGGTGGGCCGAACAGCTCGATGAACTTGCGCAGCAGTACGGTAATCCCCGCCAGGAGCAGGACGAACAGCCCGATTGGCAGGAACGCCTTAATCGCCCAACGATAGGGGAGGCCGGTCGCCGAATCGGAGGCCTCGCTGACGGCCCAGGATCTCTCGAGGAAGTCTTCGGCGAAATAGACGACGATCAGGCAGTAGGGGATCACGAACACGATGCAGCCCACGAACTCGATCCAAGTCCTGGCGCGCGGACTCAGCCGCTCACGGATCAGGTCGATCCGCACATGGGCGTCGTTGAGATAAGTGAAGCCGATGCACATCAGGAACAGGACCGCGTGGATGTGCCACTCGCCTTCCTGCAGCTTGGTCGATCCCAGCACCAGAAAACGCCGGGTCACGACGTCGAAGATGATGACGACCATCAGCGGAATCGAGAGCCACGCACTAACTTTACCGACACCAATCACGATCCGGGCCAGAAACTCTTGCAATCTAAACAGATGCCGCATCAATAGGCTTTCCGGCGCAACATACGCGAAAAAGGCGCCGGAACCGTGACCGTTACGGTTCCGGCGCCTGTACTGTGGTCAAGCGGAACGGCGGAGCGCCGTCACATCGGTCTTACTTGAGGTAGCCGAGGTCCTTCCAGACCGCGTATTCCTTACGGAATGCGCTGTAGGATTCCCAGACCTTCTTGAAGGTCGCGTCGCGCGCGACGTCCGCGGCCGCAACTTCGGCCCATTTCTCCTCGAGCGTGTCCAGGATTGACTGCGACCAGCGATGGATTTTCACGCCCTTCTTGCGGAGTTCGACCAAAGCCTTGCCCTGAATGGCCTCGCCCTCGGCCAGCCCCTCGCGGAACGCGTCGCCGCACGACACCTCAATCTGCGCCTGCTGGGTATCGTTGAGCGCATCCCAGGCCTTCCTGTTCAGCAACAGCTCGAAGACCGTCGACTGCTGGTGCCAGCCGGGGAAGTAGTAGTGCTTCGCCACCTGGTAGAAGCCGAGATTCAGGTCAATCGCCGGCATGGAGTATTCGGTTGCGTCGATCGAACCGCGCTCGAGCGCCGGGAAGATGTCGCCGCCGGGGATGAGCTGGGTCGAGACGCCCACCTTCTCCATAACCTTGGCGCCCAGACCGAAGAAGCGCATCTTCAGGCCCTTCAAGTCTTCGATGGACTTTATCTCCTTGCGGAACCAGCCCGACGCTTCGGGCGCAATAACGCCGCAGGGTATCGATTTCAGACCGTGCTTCTTGTATATCGCATCCCAGAGCTTATAGCCGCCGCCGAAGAAGATCCAGCCGAGATACTCACCGGCGCTGGGACCGAAGGGGACGGCCGCGAACATCGCGAGAGCCGGCTCCTTACCGTACCAGTAACCGGGCGTCGACCAGCATGCATCGACCGAACCCGCCGCAACGGCGTCGAAGCACTCCTTGGCCGGGATCAACGCATTGGGCTCGAAGAATTTTATTCTGATGTTGCCGCCGGAAACCCGCTCCAGACGGTCGACCATGTTTTTGCCCATTGAGCCGAGCTGGGTCATATTGCTCGGGAACCAACTCGCCATTTTCCAGCGTATGCGCTTCGCGGCATCCGCATCACCGACACCCGACGCCATCAGCGTGACGCTCAACGCACAGATCATAAATCCGATCATCGTAAGTTTCCTGATCGCCATTTACAGTTACCTCCCCTTTGGTTTAGACGCATCCCATATCATCCGAGCGGCCCATTTCCACTACAGAGACGATGCCCTTTAAGATTTTATTTTATCATCAAACTACTGTAAAGGGGGCCGAAATCGGGGTATCCATAATTTTTTCCGAAGTCCTGGCAGGCCGTCTATGTGCTGGATAAAGGAGTGTTTTACCCTCGAACCGGGCTGGAGACGTGGATGCGGGTATGGACGCGGGGCGCAGATCACGCTGCCGGGATCGGAAACGACTACGGCGATATCCCCCATGCGGAGTGGGGTGGTGGCTGCGGCAAACACGGCTTCAGGAGGGGCGTGTTCATCCGGTTCACTGAATATCTCCTGTCCGGGGGAAGACAAGCGTGACTCGTCTTGTCCCAAAATGGAGATATCCCTGGTTAGGAGAACAAGAAAATCGAGTGTCTGTCGTAGTGGACGTTTTTGCGCCTGTCGGAGGGATCTATCGGGATATACAGAGACACCCAGAGAATAAATTCGAAATCTCCAGATCGCTTTTATCCAATAGATTTTATTGCTATTGATTTTCAGGTGGCACGCCCGGTAGGACTCGAACCTACAACCTTCGGATCCGAAGTCCGACGCTCTATCCAATTGAGCTACGGGCGCGTGATATCCGTTGGTCTTGTTCGGAAGACAGGTTCCGCTCAAGAATGTGTAAACGTATGGGGTGAGTGAGGGGATTTGAACCCCCGACCTCCGGGGCCACAACCCGGCGCTCTAACCACTGAGCTACACCCACCATGCCTCCACCCGTCTCGCCTGCGCGTGTGGCCTCGCATCCGGCGAAAGGAGCAACGCAATTTCCCAAAAAAATGGTACGCCCGGCAGGATTCGAACCTGCGACCTACGGATTAGAAGTCCGTTGCTCTATCCAACTGAGCTACGGGCGCCCGCCTCGGCGACTTTCCCGTGGCAACCCACTCGCAGGTGCTGCTTTCCGCTCAAAAGGCAAGAGAAAATATCATAAATCGAGATCGTCAACAACGCCTTGGTGAGGGAGGCGCATCTTGCGCGAGAGGTATCAAACGGGAAAAGAACGAACATGGCGCTCGGGCGGGTACGGGGAGTGCGTCCGGCGTCCGGAGACGATTACCCGAACATACCAGCCCGTAAAACGCACACGGGGCCTTCCGGCCCCGCCCCGCGAGCGCCCCCCTTCTCCCCGAAATTTCATATTGAGCATTTTAGTATAAGGAAACCACCGGAAATGTCCAGCGGCGTCGGGGATTCGCATCCGAATTACAAACTTGGATTTACACCTTTATGATATTCAATACGCTATTGATGATGGCTATATCCGTTTCATGCAGCTTTAGAGACGCGGCCGATAACGTGTGCGGATTCGGGATAGTTCAAGAAATACACGACCCGAAATCCTTGCGCGTCGAACTCACGACGTTCCCGCAATTCCTGCATCCCGGATGCTCTGAGGTGATCCGCCACGATGAGAAGTCGAATGTCATCCAAACCAGAATTCTGTTTGTATTTCGACAATTTTTTTGACTTCTCTCTGATCGCGCTATTGATATCCTCGGAGGCGTCGCCTACCCACCCAGTTCGATCGTTTACGCTGTACCAATCATCAGTACGATGAGGAAAGGAATCCGACAACCGCATCACATTAACGGTGAGCCTGCCTCGTGCCTCTGAACAAAGAAGAGCCTCAAACCTTTCTCGATGCTCAGATTCCATAATTTCCTTTAATGTAAGCCTTTCATGACACCCAGACTTCATAATCTCCGCTATTAAATCCTCGATATCAAAAGGCACCTGAAATTGTTCGGAGTACCCAGCGGGCTTTTTGGAAAATTCCTTTTCAATCAGAAGCTGAACGACTTCGCCCAAATTCTCATCGCACGTATCTCCCACAAGCTGAACATGCAACAAGGCATTTTCCTTTTCCTCATATTTCCGTCGATACGCATCTATGCGCTGCTGTTGTCTGGCTTCATTCTTTTTTGATTGAGAACCTTTTTTACCCGGAATTCCTGTGAAAATCTGGCATACCTCAAGCCCGAAGCGTTCCTCACCTTCGGTCGCGATGAAATCCGGAGTTTCGTACTCCTCAAGACTCCATATCTTGTCCAGCATCTTCCCAGCTTCTCTCGCAAACTGGCGCTCGCTAATTTTCTGCCTAGCTTTTGTCATAGCGAATCCGACTCCCGGGGTAATTGCCTATCCCGATTATATACTTTGAAAACCTACTCTCCCTCGAAGGGTTTTCTGCGCACCCTGCCCTCACCCACCAGGGCCGCCTTCATGAGGAGGACCAACGTGTTGGTTCTGGGGATGAGGTGGATGAAGCGATCGAGCTTTTGATCGATCACGTCGATCTCGCCCTCCGAGAGTCCCAGCGCCGCAGCGCGCTCCCTGCTCAGATCGACGGCGAAGGGAAACTCCTGGGCCGCTGCCGCCGCCGCTCCCTGGGCCTGGGTGACGGTGATCCGGTAACCCGGCTTCGCCATCTCTTCTTTGAGGAAAGGCCAGACGCGCTCCAGGAATGCGGGATGATGCCCGAGGGCGCGCCAGACGCTGCCCAACCCTCCGGTCGTCTCGCGAATCTCCTGGTACAGAGCGCCCAGCGCATCACCGGCAGCGGCAGGGTCCACCAGAGCCTCCGCGCGCATCGAGGCGGGCGGCCCCTTGGGCAGCGCATCGGTGTCCGCATCCGATCCGGGTCGGACGCCGCCTATCTTCATGCCGTTCAGTGCGCCCTTCAAGGCTGCCGCGAGAATGAGGTTCTTGGGATTCGCATCGTTGTATATGTCCAGGACGCCATCGACCGCGTCGATATCCTCAGGCGTGTAGTCACAGTCATCTTCTAATTCTTCTCCCACGTCGGGCACATCGGGCGGCATGGGCGGGGCCATCCGCATCCTGAGGTTATCCGCGCAGCGCTCGAAATAGGCTATCGAGGCGTTGGGCCCGAGCGCGTCCCAGGCCGCGGAAAAGTATTGTTCATGAACAGCCAGGGTGCGATAGATGAGGTTCACCTGCGTGCTGCGGAGCACCTGACGCATGTCTTCATAGATCGCCGCAACCTTCCCGGTGGCGCGATCTTCGGTAATTTCATCCAGGGCGATGGGTTTCATCATTTCCCCCTTCGAGGCCCTTAAGGCAAAAGCGAAAAAGCGGCCCGGCGAGGCGCCGCGCGAATCGCCCAGAGTATATGGGTGGTCGTCGGATAGAAACAAGCCGGTTTCGCTCCAGGAACCCACCTGTGCGCAAAACAAAAAAAGCCCTTGACATGAAAGTTGAATGGCAATATATTTGATTCAGTCAAATATTGATGTCCGCATATTTGATGAGGATTAAAAAAGAACCATCAGACGAAATGCCCGGGAAACATCGAGGCTTCGCCTCCAAAACCCGGGCCCCGGAAATCCGGGAAAGATGATACAGGGGAGTCATGAATAAAATGGACATCACGCCGCAAGCCTGTTGCGAGGGAACAGCCCTCGAGACCCACCACTTGGGCGCGCGTCTTCACGTAGCGCTCGATAATCTCTTTCATCAGAAAAAACCCGCCGACAGAGAGGCGGTGTGCCGCCACGACATCACCAACAACCAATGGACGCTCCTGCACATGCTCGCCCATGCGGAGACGGGCCCCCTGCCCATGGGGGTGATCGCCAGGCGAATGCGCCTCACCCCGAGCGGAGTGACGCGCTGCGCGGACCCGCTCGTCGAACGCGGGCTCATCGAGCGCTGCTTGAAAGAAGGAGACCGCCGCGTGTGCTGCCTGGGATTGAGCGAGCCGGGCGCCGCGCTCCACGGGACCATATCGGAAGGCTGCGCGCTCGAGGACGGCGCGCTTCTGAACGCTTTCTCCCCCGAGGAGCAAGAAGAGATCGTCCACGCGATAGAAAAACTCGCGCGCGCCGCCAAGGAGTCCTCGTCATGATCACCGAAGCGAAAACAGTCCAGGCGGTCGATAACGCTACGTCGCCCGCAGACGAGGCCTCCTGCTACGCGCCCGAACCGAAATCCAGATGGACCTCCCCCTACCTGTGGGGTTTCATCTCGATAGGCGCTCTGCTGCTGCTCATTCTGTGGGCGGGGGCGGAGCGTGAGATTTCCGCCGGCCTTATCGCTGCGGAGATCAAGCGAAACCTCCTCTTCATGCTGGGGAGTTTCTGGAACATCGCGCCCTTTTTCCTCTTGAGTGTGGGGGTCTCGGCCTGGGTCACCGTCGCCGGATACGCGGATAAAATAAAAGCGGTGTTCAACAAGCGCCAGAGTCTCGCCATCGGCGGCGCGTCGGCGGTGGGCGCGGTGGTTCCTTTTTGCTCTTGCGGCGTCATCCCCCTGATAGCCGCCATGCTCGCAAGCGGCGTACCGCTGGGACCCGTAATGGCCTTCTGGATCAGCTCGCCCCTGATGAGTCCCGAGAAATTCGTGCTGACCGCAGGCGTTCTGGGGACGGATTACGCCATCGCGCGGCTCGTCACCGCCATCGTCCTGGGAGCGGGGGCGGGCTACGCCACCTACCTCATCGGGCGCGGCGGGAGGCTCGATGGAGAACTGAGGAGCATCGTCGCGCCGAGGGCGCAGGAAAACCAGGATAAAACCCGGATGAAGGGGCCGTCTCTGAGCGGCTTCACCACCCAGGCGAGGGACGTGGGCTTTTATCTCGCCAAATGGCTGGCCGTGGCGTTTTTCTTAGAAGCGCTCATCGTCCACTACGTCGACCCGGCGTGGATAGGCGCGATACTCGGGGCGGATAACCCCTGGTCGATTCCCCTGGCGAGCGCGGTGGGCATCCCGCTCTACACCTCGGGCGTCGCCGCCATTCCCATCACCAAGGGGCTCCTCGCAGCAGGCATGGGCAGCGGTGCGGCCATGGCCTTTCTCATCGCGGGTCCCGCCACGTGCATACCCGCCATGGCCGGCGTGTGGGCGCTGGTGAAGCGTAAAATCTTCGCCATCTACCTCGCCACCGGCATCCTGGGGTCACTAGTTGCGGGATACGCGTTTCAGCTTCTCATCCGTCCATAAGGTTTGAGGCCGCTCATCGGTGATATCCTGCCCGGCGCCTGTTTTTCACCCCAGCGCCGGGCTTTTCTCGCCCTGAGCCAGGAGTTTGCGGGACGACATCCGCTTCAGGATGCGTCGCCTCTTAAAAGACGCCCTGCTCCTCTCGACAAGACGCGCGCCCAGTCGTAATCTCCCGTAAAATTCTGCAAACACCCTCATACTGGAAACCCACTGGAGACATATGAAATGCCGATATCCCCTCACGCCGCCGAATACGCAGAACCCAGCCGCATGCGCGTGGGCTACGTCATCACCACGCCCGAGGTGCGCTCGCCCCTGATGCCGGGCGTGCGCGGGGATTTCGGCGAGAACCTCGCCGTGCTGAAAGAGCTGGGCTACGACACTTTGGAGGTCGCCATGCGCGACCCAGGCGACCCCGACGCGCAGGGGGTGGAGGCGGAAATCGCCCGCTCGGGCCTCTCGGTGACGATGATAGGCTCGGCCCCCAGCGAGCTTCAGGACGGGGTGATGATGTGCCATCCCGATGCCGAGATCCGCGAGGCGGGCGCCGCCCGTCTGCGCGCCCTTATCGATGCGGGCGAGAAACTAGGCGCGCTCGGCGTGAACATCGGGCGGTTTCGCGGCACGTGCATTCCCGGCGAGATGTGGGAGACCTCGAACGCCTGGATGCGCGACGCCATGCGCGCAGGCGCGGACTACGCCGCTGCGCGCGGCATGAAAATCTACATCGAACCCTACAACCGCTACGAGACGAACTTCATCAACACTGTGCGCCAGGGGACGGAATACGTGAAGGCCGAAAAGCACGCAGGCCTCACCCTGATGATAGACAGCTGCTGGATGAATTCGGAGGACGCATCCATCCCCGGGGCCATCTTCGCCGCGCGCGAGTGGATAGAGTACGTGCACGTGGCCGATTCCACGCGCGGCTATCCGGGTTCGGGCCACATCCACTTCGGCGACTTCATCCGCGCGCTCAGGGAAATCGGCTACGAGGGCGTGCTCTCGGTGCAAATCGACCAGAAGCCCACCTTCCGCATCGCGGCGGAGCGGAGCATCACGCTGCTGAGGTGTTATTTGTAGAGACGGAGGATAGCGGCTCCACCAGTATCATCTACATCGCTTCCGGCAATGCGGCCCGAGGCGGGAGACCCTCCCTCGTAGGCAGACGGCGGATATCATCGCCCGATCGCCCCACGGCGCGGGCGAGTTCGAAATGCGCTTGCAGGTTTAGCCAGAACTCGGGCTCGACGCCGAACCAGTGGCCCAAGCGCAGAGCCGTATCGCCGGTGATTGCGCGCTTGGCGTTGATGATCCGGCTCACCCGGTTGGGCGGCACGCCGATCTGGCGCGCGAATTCCGTGGGCGTGATCCCGAGTTCCGCCAACTCGTCCTTCAATATCTCGCCGGGATGCACGGCTCGCTTGGGCACCTACATTTCTCCTCTCATGAATGATAGTCCACTATCTCGACTCTACTTCTCGCACTTCCCGCGCGCGAGCTTGGTGGCGATGTGGCCCGGAAAGGCGGGGAAAATCTCGATGACCCTTTTGTCTTTCACCTCGCGCACGACGACGGTGTGCGAATACCTCCTGGACAGGAAAAACCCGGTGAGGCGAAAGCGACCGAAGGACTGCCAAGTGAGGATGAAGGGATAGGTGACGGATTTTTTCTTATTGAAAGGCCGCGAGATGCGAAGCTCCCCCTCGCCGCCGATGGGGTAGGCCAGTTTTTTGAACCCGCCCTTTCTCCGCTCCACCAGCCAGATAGCCAGATCACGCTTGCCCTCGGGCAGCGTGATGCGCACCTTCTGCTCCACTTTGAAACCGTTCAAAATCGTGTAGCTCACTTCGCAGTTCAGCACTCTCTCCAAGTTCGTCTCGGCACTTGCGCCGAGACACGAGGCGAGCAGCACGAAAACACAGATGAAGCGCTTCATCCGAAAACCCCGGAAGTTCGAGAGGCAGCATGCGACGGCGAACGTATTATGGATGATTCGAGCGGACGATTTCCAGCAGGGACAGACAGGGGTTTCTCTTCAAACACGGGAGACCCATCCCCCCCAACAAAAAAACGCCCCGAGCCTGAACCCGGGGCGATTTTAATCGGAAGGATGTTTAGCCCTTCTTGCTGGGGTTCTGGGCGTCTGGTTCGGGGTATTCGTTCGGCCAGTGGTCCACCATCGTCTTGTAGTAGGTCTTGACTTTCCCGCCGTCGAGATGGAGGGATTTCTTGATTTTGTCGACCTCTCTCTGTTCCTCGAGCGGGATGCCGAGGGAATCCATGTAGCGATTGAAGAGGTTGAAAAGCCCACTCACCATCGTGAGTTCGACGATTTCGGCTTCGGAGAAATGCTTCCTCACCTCCTCGAACACGTCGTCTCTCGAACGCGCGGTGTTGAGCGTGACGTGTTCGGCCCAGAGGATGGCCGCCTTCTCGCGTGGGGTGAACAAATCCGATGCCATGTAGCCGTCCGTGCCGATGACCTCCACTTGTTCCAGGGTGATGCCCGCCGCTTGACCAAGCGACGTGTTGTGCGCGTATCAGTAGGCGCACCCGTTGAGATGGCTCGTCTTGATGACCACCATCTCCTTGATCTTCGTCTTGAGCAGGCTGCCCCCGCCCTCGCGCTGGAGCGTCGCTATGAAGGGCAGCATGGCCTTGGCGACATGGGGGGTTTTGGCCAGCACCCGCATCGAATGCGGGACGCGGCCCAGCATGGCGGTGGTGGCCTCGTAGAAGCGGGCCACGTCGGCATCCGCCTCCTCGGGCTGAATCATCTCTATTCTGGACATACCTGACGTCTCCTGGCTGCGCGCCCGATGAAGACATGGACGCCTTGTTCATCATCGGCCCCGGCCGCCGGGCGGCGGCGAACAGCCGAATCCTCATAAATTTTTCCCATTATGGCCCATCCGCCGCCTCCCGGGCCAGCCACGCGCGAAATTCGGCGAGGGCGAGACCCCGGTGGCTGATGCGGTTTTTCACCTCGAGCGGAAGTTCGGAGACGGCGCAGCCGTGCGCGGGCAGATACATGAGCGGGTCGTAACCGAAACCGCCCTCCCCGCGTGGTGCGCGCAGTATCCGCCCGTACAGCGCGCCCTCGAAAAAACCGAACCACCCATTCGGCTTCACGTAGGCCAGTACGCAGGCGTACCGCGCACCTCGTTCCGCTTCGGCCACATCGCGCATTTTTTCGAGCAGGAGCGCGTTCCGCCCGCTATCATCCAGCGCCTCACCACCAAAGCGTGCGGAGCGGACGCCCAACTCGCCCGGCAGCGCATCGACTTCCACTCCCGAATCATCGGCCAGTGCAGGAAAGCCGCTCGCCTCGCATACTACCCGCGCCTTGATGAGCGCGTTTTGCGCATAGGTGTCGCCGGTTTCTTCGACGTCGAATTCGATGCCCGCCTCGGCGGGGAGCAACAGATCGACGTCCATCCCCTCAAGGGCTGCGCGCACCTCGCGCGCTTTTCCGGGATTCCCGCTCGCGAGAATGATTTTCACTTCGCCCCGACGTGTGCGGCCTGAACTTCCAGAAGCTCCCCGATGCCTTTTTCCGCCAGGGCGATCAAGCCGTTCAGATCGCTTTTGCGAAACGGAGTCTGTTCGGCCGTTCCCTGAAGCTCCACGAAACGGCCCCCGGCGGTCATCACCACGTTCATGTCCACCTCGGCGCTTGAGTCCTCCGAATAATTCAGATCCAGCATGGGAACGCCCCCGACCACGCCGACGCTCACCGCGGCCAGCGCTTCGCGAACGGGAGATTCGGTGATGCGCCCATCCGCGAGCATGGCGCTCACCGCGCGCGCCAGGGCCACGTATCCTCCCGTGATGGCGGCGCACCGCGTTCCGCCGTCCGCCTGAATCACGTCGCAGTCGATGTATATCGTCAAGCCGCCCATTTTCGAGAGGTCGACTATCGAGCGCATCGAACGCCCGATTAAGCGCTGAATCTCCTGGCTGCGGCCCGCGCGCGCGCGTTTTCTGTCCACGCGCCAGGGCGAGCTTCCAGGCAGCATGGCGTATTCCGCCGTCACCCACCCCTCGCCCGAATCGCGCTTGTGGGGCGGCACGCGCTCCTCCACCGAAGCGGCGCACAAGACCCGCGTGTCGCCCACGGAAATGAGGCAGCTCCCCGCGCAGGTTTCCACGTAATCGGCCTCGACGCTTATTTTTCTGTTCTCATCGGGAAGCCTCCCGTCCGCACGCAGCTTCTCATCCATCCCTTTTCCGGCCATGCTCTCTCCCTATCGAAAATGAACCTCGCTTCCAAACGCAGAGGATACTACGGGGATTTAACGGGTAAATCCAGAGAAGAAGAGGCGGGCCGGCGAACGGGCTACGCCTATGCGGCGGGTGCGGTGTATTTCGTTTCGCGGAGACCCACGGCGCGCCTCAAGGAGCGGACCACGTTCTGGGCCGCGAGGTAGATACAAGGCACGAGAAAAAGCGTGAACAGGGTGGAAAGCGAGAGCCCGCTCAACACGACGAGGCCCAAGGGTTTGAGCATCTCGGAGCCTTTGCCCCAGCCGCTCGCCAGGGGAGTCAGCGCGATGACGGTGGTGAGCGTGGTCATGAGAATGGGCCGCAGCCTCGTCGACGCCCCCTCGATGATGGCTTCTCTGATGTCCATGCCGCGTTCCCTCAAGCGTTCGACGTAGTCGATCATCACGATGGAGTTGTTCACCACGATGCCCACGAGGAGGATGACGCCGATGAGCACCGTCGAGCCGAAGGGCGTGCCTGTGAGATAGAGGCCTACGAGCGCGCCCGTGAGCGCGGGCGGCACGGCGAAGATGATGACGAAAGGGTTCACGAGCGAGTCGTACTGAACGGCCAGCACCGTGTAGACGAGGAAGAGCGCCAGCAGGGCCAGGATGAGCAGTTCGCGGTTTGATTTCTTCAGGTTCTCCTCATCCTCTCCGGGCAGGATGAAGTAGCCCCTCGGCACGTCGACTTCTTTTAAGCGCGCGCGCACGTCCGCTCCCACGTCGCCCAGGGAGCGGCCCTGTATGTCGCCCGTTATCTGGATGATGCGGTTCTGATCCGTGCGGACGATGACCGAACTGCCCTGCCCGTAGCGAATGCCCGCCACGTGATGGAGGCGCGTGGAGCGCCCGTTTTGTGGAAACAGGGGCAGGCGCGCCAAATCCTGCTCGCTCGTGATCTCGGTGTCGGAGAACTTCACGCGCACGGGCACGCGCGTATCCACCCTGTTGATGAACGTGGCTATCGACCCATCGACCGCCGTGGCCACGGTATCGCCCACGTCCTCGACGGAGAGACCGAGTTCCGCCGCGCGCTCTCTGTTCACCTGGATGCGGAATTCAGGCCGGGGTCTGTCCTCGTTCATCTGCACGTTGTGAAGCCCCGCTACGCCCTGGAGCTTCTCCACGACTTCCTCGGCGATGCGGTTGAGCGTGGGCAAATCCTCGCCCCTAACGCCCAGGGAGAAGCTCTTGTTGTGCCGGGTGTTGGAAGTGCGCAGGCCGCGCACCCTGCTCTTGAAGGCGTAAATCCGCGCGTCGGGGTACGTCATGCGCGCGATCCGGGGCCTGAGCTTCTTCAGGTAGTCGAACACGCTCACGTCTTCTTTGAGCGTCACGTCGATTCTCCCCCGGGAGGCGGAGGGCGAGAAATTCCTGCCGAAAAGACGCCCCCCCGCAGTGGCGAACACCTTGTCGACGGCGGAGTCGCGCACGAGCATGTCGTGAATCTCGCGCGTCACCTTTTTCGTGTAATCGAGGGTGCCCCCCGGGGAGAAGCGAATGTCCACCGATATGCGCCCATCGTCCACCTGGGGCAGGAGTTCGTTGCCCAGTTTGCCGATGAGCGTGTAGCTGCTCGCGCAGACGGCCAGGGCGACGATGATGACCACCCAGCGGAGTGTGAGCACGGGTCCCAGGATATAGCGGTAGACCCGGTGAACCAGATCGACGAGCCAGCCGAAGAGGCGGAAGAGCGGAAAGCGGCTGAAGCCGCTGCTCATCGGTATCTGCAGGAGTCTGGCGGAGAGCATGGCCACGACCGTGAGGCCGACCAGGAGGCTGCAGATGAACGCCAGCGTGATGGTGAGTATCAACTCGCGGAACAGGAGCGCCACGTAGCCCGAGATGAGTAGAAACGGCATCACGGCGGCCACGTTCGTGAGCGTGGAGGCCACCATGGCGCTTTCCACCTCGGAGGAGCCGCTCTCCGCCGCCTCCACGGGGTCGCCGCCTCCCTCCTGATGGCGCGAGATGTTCTCGAGCATGACGATGGCGTTGTCCACGAGCATCCCGACGCCGAGCGCCACCCCTCCCAGGCTGAATATGTTGAAGGTGAAGCCCAGCATCCACATGAGGAAAAACGTGAAGACCGAAGCGACCGGGATCGCCAGGCCGATGATCAGCGTGCGCCTGAGACTCCCCAGAAAGCAAAGCACCACCAGTATCGCCAGCGCACCGCCCACCAGGGCGGAGGAGAGGACGCTCTTGATCGAGGCGCGGATGAAGAAACTCTGGTCCGAAATCGGAACGAGGTTGATGTCGGGCGGCACGATGCCGTAGCGCTTCAGGAAAGCGAGTCTATCCTTCAAGCCGTCCACGACGGAGACCGTGTTGGCGTCCGGCTGTTTCAGGGCCACCATCTTGACGCTCTCATCACCGTTCAGCCACACGAATATGCGCCGCTCCTTGCCGCCGTCCTGAATCTTTGCGAAATCACGCAGGTACACCCGGCGGCCGTCTTTCGTCGGGAAAATCAGGCGGGAGAGTTCGCCCGCGTTTTTGAGCTTGCCCGCCGTTCGGCTCGAATACTCGCGCTGGGCGGTCTTTACCCGTCCGGCGGCGAGGTCCATGTTCTCGGCGCGCATCCTTCTCAAGACCGCAGGGAGGTCGAGGCCCAGCCCCTGCATTCTGGGGAGGTCGACGAGCACCTGCACCTCCTCGTCCTGGCCGCCGAACGCCTCCACCGAGGCGATGCCGGGGACGGTCATGAGCTGGGGGATGAGCACCTTGCGCGCCCAGGTCTGAAGCTGCGGGCCTTTCAGGGTTTTAGACGACAGGGCGTATTCGATGATGGGCACCTGCGCCGGGTCGGACTTGAATATCCGGGTGTTCTGAAGCTGGTCCTGTATCTCTTGGGGCAAGTTTCTTCTGGCGACGTTGAATTTGGTGATGGCGTCCTGAAGCGCCAGATCGATGTCGCGCTTGAAGTCGAAGAACATCCACAGGCGCGCGGCGCCCTCGCGGCTGATCGAGAAAATGCGCACCACCCCCTGGGTGGTCGCGAGTTCGCGTTCCACCACCTTGGTGACCTGCTCCTCGACCACTTTGGGGTCGGCCCCCTCGAAATCTATGCCGATGAATATCCGGGGATAGATGATTCTGGGCAGAAAATCGACTGGCAGCCGCGTGAGCGCGAAAAAGCCGAGCACCAGCGCGCACACCACGCCCATGATGGTTCCCACGGGCCTTCGGATGCAGCTTCGGCTCAGCATGGGGGCGTCCTCCTCAGGGCTGCACGACCCGGATGGGCCGCTTGTCCCGCAACTGGGTGGTGGCGCTCACCACCACCCGCTCGCCCACCTTCAAGCCCTCGAGAATCTCGATTCGCCCATCCACCATCTCGCCCAAGCGCACCTCGCGGCGCACCGCCATGAAGCGCGGGCCGCGTCCCCCCGGGGGGCCTCGCCTCGCCCCTCCCGCGCGCGCGTTCGCCTCGGCCACGCCTCCGCGCGCCCCGCCCTTCCTGCCGGGGCCGCCTCGTCCGCCTCCGCTTCTCCCGCCTGCTCCCCGCAACCTTTCCACGACGAAGACGGCGCCCGCCTTCGTGCGCAAATCCCCGTCCCAGAGCACGGCGTGAACCGGCAGGTTGATCGCGCGCCTCCCCAGAAGGGGGTCGAACCACACCCGGGCGAGAAGGCCGGGCCGTAAGGCCGAACCCGGGTTTTGAACGTCCACCTCCACGATGAGCTGGCGCGAACTGGGGTCGACGCTCGGGAAAATACGCGTCAGCTTCCCCGAGAACGAGCGTCCCCGGTAGGCGTCGAGTTCCACCCGCGCTCCCTGGCCTTTTTTGATGAGCGGCAGATCCAGTTCGCTCACCCGCACCCGGGCGCGCAGTTCGTCCGTCTGTGCGATGGTGAACAGATGCGCCCTGTTCACGGCCAGATCACCCGGCTCGATTCTTCTCTCGGTGATGACGCCTGGTATCGGCGAGCGAACGGTGAAGTACGCCACCTCGACCTTGAGCCGCCTCACCCGCTGCATATGTTGGCTCACCTGCGCCTGCGCCATGGCGACATCCTCCGCGCGCGCGCCGACTTTCACCAGCTTGAGCTTCTCCTGCGCGACCCGCACGCGGGCGGCGTCCTCGGCGAAGTGCGCCCGTCGCTCGGCCACGTCCGCGCGGGCGCGATTCGCCTCCGTCGTCACCTTGCGCCACTCCCGTGCGCTGATGACGCCCTTTTTGTGCAAAGCGTCCAAGGAGCGCGCGTTGGCTTCCGCCTCCTCCTGTCTGGCGAGGGCGGAGGTGATCTCCGCCTCGCTACGCTTGCGCGTCGCCTCCGCCTGGGAGACGGCGGCTGCTGCCGCCGCGATTTCCTCCGGGCGGCTTCCGGCTCTGAGTTTTTGGAGATACGCACGCACGGCGGCGAGTTCGCTCTCCGCCAACTTCAAGTCCAGGTGTTTGATGGTCGAATCGAGGCGAGAGAGAATTTGGCCCCGCGCTACGCGCGCGCCCTCGCGCACCAGCACTTGGCGCACCTGGCCCTCGGCGCGGGACATGAGCTTCACCTCGCTTCGGGCCAGAAGCGTTCCCGTGGCCGCCACGCGCCTGCCCAGACGACCAATCGAGACTTTCTGCGCCTGAACCGTGACGATGCGGTTTCTCCGCCCCCTCGGGCGGCCCGCGGAGGCGTAGGTGAACTCGCCCGCTACGATGAGCATGATGATGAGAAAAACGACCCTTTTTCCAGACATCTTTCCCGCGGCTCCCGAAAGAAAACGCCGATGGCGAACCATTCGCGCGACGGGCCCTGTGTGGTGATACGGATGATTCTACCACAAAGTCACGGATGCACTCTTTGGACGCGCGAGGGTTCCGGGGGTGGGGTGGTGACGTGTGCGGAGGCGAGCGCCCGACGTGAAAAGCTATTAGCCCTCATATGGAGGACAACCACGCATCGCCAGGCATGATGCGCCGCATGAATTCATTGAACATGGGAACGGTGAAATCCGTATCGCCGTGACTCGGACTCCAAATCATGCCTTTATCAATCAATGTGCTGCGAGTGGGACCCAAAGAGGTTACCTGTCGGTTCAGTTCTTTGGCGATCTTGCCCGATCGATGCGGCCCCTTACCGAGTTCGGCCATCGCTCTGAGATACTTTTTCTCCATCGGGGCCAATCTGTCGAACCTGACTAAAAAGAAACTCTGATCCAGATCGGCGACGACCTGTCTGGTGGCGATTTCAACATCGGAAACCGTGATGGGAGAACACTCGGCGACATCCCATACGTGCTTGCCCCACTCCTGTAAAAAGTAGGGATAGCACCGAGTCTTGGAGACGATCTCATCAAGAGCGCGGGGCTCTATCTCCACGCCTTCATCCCTCGCGGGCTTGCCGATCGCGAGCCGGGCGTCCTCGGGGGACAATGGCCCTATTTCGGAAAAATCAAAAAGTCGTTCGGCATAGGATTTCGCTTTACCCATACGACCTCGAATCTGTGGGAGGCCCGCCCCAAACATGACCACAGGAAGTTGACGCTGGGATATTCGGTGCAATGCGGTGATCAAGGCCGTGAGTTGATCTTCCGGTACATATTGAAGTTCATCGACGAAAAACGCCACGCAGGTCGCATCCGCCTTGGCTGCGTCCCCGACGACTTCGAATAATTCCTGTAAATCACTTTGCAGTTCTCCGTTGTCCGCCAGCCCGGGTTCAGGATCGGCATCCAAACCGACTTCTATATCCCGATATTTCACTTTCAAAGCCCTTACGAATCCCGCGAGCCTCTCAAGGCTCTTTGCGCCAGTTCTTTCGCCGCACGCCTACGCGAGAGCTTCAACAAAACCGTATGCAGTCGAGGCGCTAAAATAGAGGGTAACGACTGGTTTTCGGACGCTTCTATCGGCAGCGCGTAGATGCCGCTCGCCTCGGCTTCTTCCCGAATGAGGTTCAACAGCACGGTTTTGCCGACCCCACGCAAACCAACCATCATAACGCTCTTGGTCGGGCGTCCTATTCTGGTCCGCTCCAGTGCAATCCGCGCGGATTCGCGAACCTCGTCCCGACCGGCCAACTCGGGCGGCTGAGTGCCTGCTCCGCTCTACTCCAGATGAATATGAGTTGCACATCGGGTTCATGGAAGGATTTATAGCAAAATTAGTGAGTTTATAATTTTTCCATAATATAGCTAATTTCATTATAATCGGGAAATTTCGGCGAGCCAGATTTTCATCTCACCGCTCGAAGCGCCAAAACGTGAGGAAGGTAGACGTTCCGTCGGCAGTGGTCAAACACCCCTCGCCTGATTCGAAAAGCGCCGGCCGGTATCGAAAGGGCGATGGCACCTTAGCCCAGTGTGCGGAGCCAGTCGGCGATTGCCTGGCCAATCTCATCCGAAGAGTCCTCCTGGATGAAGTGAATCCCCGGCACGGTGACTTCTGTCTGGTTCGGCCAGGTGCGGCAGAATTCGCGCTGCTCGCCTGTCAAGATGGCGCCCGGCTCGGCGTTCACGAACAGCTTGGGAACGGATGACTCGCTGAGCCACGCGGCGTAATCGGCGACGATCCCGGCCACGTCGGCAGGTTCGCCCTCGATGGGTATCTCACGCGGCCACGTCAGGGTCGGGCGGCGATCTTCTCCGGGTTCCGTGAAGGGACGGCGGTACTCGGCCATTTCCTCCTCGCTCAATTCGCGCTTGATCGAACCCGGCAGCACGCGCTCGACGAACACGTTGTTCTCCAGAACCATGGACTCGCCGCTCTCCGAGCGGAACCCCTGAAAGACCCGCCGCGCCGCCTCGGGCCATTGCGCCCAGGTGAGCGGCTGTACGATGGCTTCCATATAGGCCAGCCCTTTCACGGCGTCCCGGCGCCGGTTGGCCCAGTCGAAACCCAGGGCCGAACCCCAGTCGTGCATGATGAGGGTGACGCTCTCGCCCACGCCCAAAGCCTCCAAAAGCGCGTCGAGATGCCGCCGGTGTTCCACAAAGCGATAGCTGCCCGGGCCGCTGCCCTCCAGCTTGTCCGAATCGCCCATGCCGATCAGGTCGGGCGCGATAGAGCGGCCAAGCGTAGCGAGATGTGGGATGACGCCGCGCCACAGGTAGGATGAGGTCGGGTTGCCGTGCAGCAAGACGATGGGGTCACCCTCGCCGGTCTCGACATAGGCCATCGTGCGGCCGAGCACCTGTATGCGTTTCTTGTCAATCCACGGCACTGCGGGTCTCCTTTGAGGGCTTGGCGTTCAGGCTCTTGAACGACGTACTGGCGCACGACGCGGGAACGTCCGTTTCATCGTCTAAATGGTTGATTCAGAAAGTGATGCGGAAATCTAGCCGCCGATGGAGCTCATGGTGCGCTCGGGCTGGACGAACTCTTCCTGTCCGATGAGGTGTCCCGGCGTCTTGGTGAGCACCACCTCGCCGAGCCAGGCCTTTATCTCATCATCGGTAGCGCCGCCGCGCAGCATCTTCTTGATGTCGTGCTCGACCGTGGAGAAAAGGCAGGTCCGCACCATGCCGTCCGCCGTCAAGCGGATGCGGTTACAATCCTGACAGAAAGGCCTTGTGACCGAGGCGATGACGCCCACCTCGCCCTTGCCGTCCTTGTAGCGGTAGCGCGTCGCGGGGTCGGAAGGATGTCCGCTCACGAGTTCAAGTTCTCCCTCGGACGAGAGGCCTTCGAGTATCTCCTCCGCCGTCAGCACCTTCTCGTGCGTCCAGGTGCGGTCCGCATCGAGCGGCATGTATTCGATGAAGCGCACGACGTGGCCCGTCTCGCGCGACCACCTGGCGAAGCGCGGCAGTTCCTCCTCGCTCAGCCCCTTGACCGCCACCGCGTTTATCTTGATCGGCGAGAACCCCGCCGCAGCCGCCGCCTCGATGCCTTCCATCACCTGGCCGAAAACGTCGCGGCGCGTCATGAACAGGAATTTACCCGCATCCATGGAATCGAGGCTGATGTTCACGCGCCTTAAGCCCGCCGCGTACAGATCCTTCGCCATCTTGGGGAGAAAAACGCCGTTGGTCGTGAGCGCCAAGTCCATAGCGGGCTGAATTTCCATCATCTGCTCGACGAGGAGGTGTAAGTCTTTTCTCAGGAGCGGCTCGCCTCCGGTCAAGTGATAGCTCGTGAAGCCCAGATCGGTGGTGATGCGCACCACGCGGGCGATTTCCTCGTAATCGAGAACCTCCGCGTGGGGCAGCCACGTCATGCCTTCTTCGGGCATGCAGTAGAAACACCGGAAGTTGCACCTGTCCGTCACCGAGATTCTCAAATCATCGTGCGCGCGTCCGTAGCGATCTAATAACGCCATTTCTTCAGCCTTCCCTTTAGGGTGCGGCCATCACCTGGCCGGTCAACTCCGTATTATACCCCCCTAATGCCTCCACGGCATCCTGAAAAGCCGCATCGCGCAAAATATCCACCACCTTCTGTATCGCGGGCGTCTCCCAGTGCTCTGCAGGCACGATGAAATCAAAGCGCTCTTGTTCCAGTGGGATGAAATCGAGGCTCAGCATCCTGGCGGCCGCGAAAATCCCCAAACCGCAATCCGCGCGCCCCGCCGCCACCGCCATGGCCACCGCCATGTGGGTGGTCTCCACCCGCTCATAGCCCCGGATGTCCTCGGGCGAGAGGCCGGCGCGCTCCATCAGATGATCGAGCAGCACGCGCGTGCCCGCCCCGCTCTGGCGGTTCACGATGGCAACCTCCTCACGGCTCAAGTCGCCTATCCTCGCGATGCCTTTGGGATTGCCCCTGGGAACCAGGATGCCCTGTTCTCTCTGGACGAAATTCACCACCACGACCGCGCGTCCCTTGAGATAGCGTTCGATGTAGCGCCAGTTGTACTCCCCTGTCTCGGGGTCGAGCAGGTGGCTGCCCGCGATGTGCGCCTCGCCGTCGCGCACGGCGATGAGGCCCGCCAGCGAACCCACCGCCGAGGCGGAAAGACGCGCGTCGTGGTGCCGTGTTCTCAATTCATCCGCCAGCAGGTCGAGCGCGTTGTCGTGGCTGCCCGCCATGAGCAGGTTCCCCCGGATGTCGGCGAGCGGCCTCAACAGCTCGACCGTGACCTCCTCGCCCGTCTCGATTCCCTCCGAGTGGGCGGGCACGCGCACCACGCCGTCCGCCTCCACGAGCGAACTGATGACGCTGGCCCCGCGCTTGGCGGGCAGGCAGACCATCCGCTCGCCCACCCGGCCCAGCTTCACGCGCAGAAATTCCTCCATCCCGAGCCGAGAGGCGCTCTTTCGGCTCATGAAGGCCCTCATCCGCTCCTCCTCCCCCGGAGCCGCGCCCGCCATGTGCGCCATCAAAGGACGCACGAACTCCTGAAGCGCCAGCACCGCCGAGACCGGATAGCCCGGAATTCCGAGCACCGGCTTTCTCTCGCCCGATTTCGACTTGCAAACGCCCAGTATGGTGGGCTTGCCGGGGAAGATGGCCACGCCGTGCACCAGAAGCTCACCCAGTTTTTCCACGACGGCGGCGGTGTAATCCTCCCGCCCGGCGGATGAGCCCGCGTTCACCAGAACGACGTCCGCACTTTCGAGCGCATCTCGAACCGCATTCTCGATGGCCGAAAACTTATCTTCCAAAATCGGGCCGGGGAGCGGCTCCCCCCCCCATTCGGTGATGAAGGCGGATAAGACGCTCGAGTTGAACTCCACCAGATCGCCCGGCTTCAAATCGGCCCCGGCCTCCACGAGTTCGTCTCCGGTGGGGATGATGGCGATTCTCGGTCGGCGGCGCACGCTCACCCGCGTGATGCCCGCCGCCAGAAGCGCGCCCAGATCGTAGGGTCTTAAAGTATGTCCCGCCGTGAGGATGAGTTGGCCCTCGACGATGTCCTCTCCCGCCACGCGCACGTTCTGCCAGGGCGAGAGCGCCGCCTCTATCCGAACCGCGCCGGGGCGCGCCTCGTGTACGTGCTCGATCATGACGACGCAATCCACCCCCTCGGGCAGCGGGTCGCCCGTGTCGAGGGGATGGGCCTCCTCGCCCAAGAGAAACTCTTTGGGCGCAACGGGCGTGGCGCCTGCGGTCTCCGCCGAGGCGAGGGCGTACCCGTCCATGGCGGCGGCGTGAAAATGCGGGCTTGAAATCCGCGCGTAGGCCGCGCGCGCCGTCACGCGCCCGAGCGCCTCTGTGGTCGCGATTTCCTCCTCACCCAGGCGGAACGCGCCCAGCTTATCCAGAAGACGCGAGAGCGCTTCTTCGCGCGGAATGTTTTCCAGATAAATTTTCCGGCCACCCTGGGCCAGTGATGAATCGCTCATTCGCTCACACCTGATTCGATGAGAAAAAACCGCTTACGCTGCGCGCCCTGCTCAATACAGTTGCACGCGCACTTGCGCTCCCTCGCGCAGTCCTTCCGCTTCCAGCGGAACCGTAATGTAGCCGTCCGCCTTCGTCATGGTCGATATCATCGCGGAATTGCCCATCAAAGGATGGGCCACGCGCCCGCCCTTGCCGATTGAAAGCGTGACGCGAATCATGTCCTCGCGTCCGGGAGCCGAGGCCACGTTCCTCGAAAGGGTGGCCGCAAGACCTTCAGAGTTCAAGTCTTCGCGGGCGACTTCCCCGCTCAACTGCCTGATAATGGGCCGGACGAAGGCGTGAAAGATCATGAGGGCTGAGACCGGATGCCCCGGAATGCCGATGACGGCCTTATCCTCGCCTCCCCGCTGAATCCGCCCGATGATGGTCGGCTTGCCGGGCTTGATGGAAATGCCGTGCACCAGAACGCCCGGCTCTCCCAGGGAGTCGATGGCCTCGACCGTGTAATCGCGAAGGCCCATGGAGCTGCCGCCCGAGATGAGCACGACGTCCGCGCGGCTTACTGCTTGCTCCAAACGCTCTTTGATGACGGCGAGATCATCGGGGAGGATGTCTTCGGTCTCGGGCTCGCCGCCCGCCTCGACCACCCCCGCTGCGAGGGAGAAGCGGTTGATGTCGCGCACCTGGCCCGCGCGGGGCGTCTCGCGGGGGTCGATGAGTTCATCGCCCGTGGGCAGTATCGCCACCCGTGGGCGGCGGTGAACTTCCACCGACGTGACGCCCACACCCGCAAGCGCGCCGATATCCTGACTCCTCAAGCGCGCGCCCGCTCCCAGGATCAATTCGTCTTTTTTGAGATCATCGCCTATCGCGAGAATGTTCTCGCCCACGGCGGCGGGACGCCTGACTTCCAGCGTCTCCGCGTCGGGAGCGGTGGTGAACTCCTCCATCACCACCGCGTCCGCACCATCCGGAACCATGCCGCCCGTCAGGATGCGCGCCGCCTCGCCCCGGCCCACGGAGAACTCCGGCGCCGCCCCCATCGGCACCTGACCGATGATATCGAGATAGGCGGGTATGGACTCGCCCGCGCCGAAAGAATCCGCCGCCTTAAGCGCGTAGCCATCCATCGTGGCGCGCGGGAAATCGGGCAGGTCGACGGGGGAGTGGACGTCACATGCCAGGACGCGGCCCACTGCATCGAAAGAGGAAACACTCTCCGCCCCCAGCGCGCGGAAGCCCTCGAGCGCTCGTTTCGCTTCTTCAGGGGATACGACCTTGAAGAATTCCACCCGGTCTCTCCGTCTTCAAAATGAAAAACCAACCGCTGCGCGCGCAGGGCTGGTCGCAAAATGTAACCGGCGTTCACGAGGCTTTGTCCGGCGACCTCTTGAAAGGATAAGGCCGCGCTGCGCCCTACGAGGCTATCCCCGGCCCATCTCCCGCAACTCCCGGCAGGCGCGGCGCGTCATCGCCCTCTATGAGAAATAACCCGCCGCCGCGAGGAGTACCAAGCCCAGGAACCCACGCGCGGTGGACTCAGAGCGAACCGGCGCTTCAGCCCTTGTCGCCCTCTCCGGCGGCGGACGCCTCTTTCTTATCGGGCAATTCCGGGTCGTCGCTTATCCCCTTCTTGAAGCTCTTGATTCCGCGGGCGAGACCCGAACCGATCTCGGGCAGGCGCTTCGCGCCGAAGACCAGCACGCATATCGCGAGAATGACCAGAAGCTCGGGAATGCCCATATTCATCGGGAACATCGGCAAGACTCCTTTGGATGCATGATCAGGAAGCGGCGTCCGCGAACACCTGCGAAGCGGCTCCGACACCATCTCCAGCTTTTGTAATATACCCCAATTTGGAGAAAATTACCTCAAGCGCCGAGAGAAGGTAGACCACGTTCGCCTGGGTGGCCCCGTGGCCCATCATTCCGACCCGCCATATCTTGCCGGCCACCGCGCCCAGGCCGCCGCCGATCTCGATGTTGAAGTCATTGAGCAGGCTCTTGCGGACCGCACCGTCGTCCATCCCCTCTTTCAAAGTGATGGTGTTGAGGGTGGGCGTGCGCGCGCCTTCCTGGGCGAACATGGACATCCCGAACGCCTCCACGCCCGCTTGTAACGCCTTGCTCGTCAGGGCGTGTCTCGCAAAGCGCGCATCGAGACCCTCATCGAAGATGATGCGCAGCGCTTCTCTGATCGCGTAGTTCATCGTAATCGGGCCGGTGTGGTGATAGACGCGATCGTTGCCCCAGTATTTCTCGACCATGCTCACGTCGAAATACCAGCTCGTGACCTTCGACTTTCGCTCACGCACCTTGCCGAGCGCGCGCTCGCTGAATGTGATGGGCGCAACGCCAGGTGGGCAGGCCAGGCACTTCTGTGTGCCGCTGTAGGCGATCTCCACCCCCCATTTATCGAGTTCCACGGGCACGCCGCCCAGCGAGGTGACGCAATCGAGCAGCAAAAGCGCGCCGTGTTCGCGGCACATCGCGCCGATTTCCTCCATCGGCTGGAGCACGCCCGTGCTCGTCTCCGCGTGGACGATGCCGACCATCACGGCGTCGGGGTTCGCATCGAGGGCAGCCTTCACGTCCTGGGGGTCGATGGGCTTGCCCCAGGGGGCCTCCACGATGACGACCTCCGCCCCGTAGCGCGCGGCCACGTCGCTCATCCGCCCGCCGAACACGCCGTTCACGCAGATGATGGCCTTGTCCCCAGGTTCGATGATGTTGCAGACCGAAGCCTCCATCGCGGCGCTGCCCGTGCCCGATACGGGGAACGTCACCTGGTTCTCGGTGTTGAAGAGTTCACGCAGCATCACCTGGCAGTCGTCCATCACCGCCAGAAAATCGGGGTCCAGATGCCCCACCACGTGGGTGCTCATGGCTTTTAAGATTCTCGGATGAACCGGGCTCGGCCCCGGCCCCAGCAACAAACGCAAATGCGGATTCAACTCTCCAGACAAGACTTTTTCCTCGCTCGAATCAAGTTTTTGGAATGGATGAGAAGCCTCTGACCCTCTCCCGCGCCTCTCGTTCCGAAATACGACCGCGAGATATTACCACAGCCCCCAAGGCTCGCAAAGGGGGGTAGGGGGGGTGTATTCTTATTATCGTATACTTTACAAATTATTGTGCGATAAGTAGTGTCGGACCATGGAGTGGACACGATTTGTAGTATCGCTTGCATCAAGTATTTTCTCGTTCGACATTGGTGCATTAGAAGACCTGCTTGCCATGTTATTAGGGAAAAAGTCTTTTCGCATTGGCAGGTTAAGAAAACTTTATCCCAAAATCATTGAGCTTAGAGATGTTTTGGTTTCCGGGGAAGATGCCTATGTGGATATCGACCGGATAGAGGCGCATATTGATCCTTGCAGTTCTCCAACTCCAATATCGATTAGCTTTTACTCTAAAGCAAAAGAGCTTTCCTACTCCTTAGATAGACTCAAAATTCCATATCCCGAACTAATCGAAAAAGATGTGTATTCTCAAGAAAATTGGCGTTATTTCCTAATTGAATTGGCCCCCTTGGCAGAAGCCAACGACTTGTTTGCCGCGCAAGACCTATTAAAAGGAGAGAACAATGAATGAGCGAATCATCCGACACGAAATCAAGCTGCAAAAGTCCGTCATCTTCATTCTTGCTGTGCTCGCTATTGGCACGTTCGCTAATGCGTTTATGCCCGTTTTCAGTGCGAAGAATGCGCTGGCGAAGTTACAGCATGGGGACAGATTGAAATTGGAAGTGTCTGGAGCTTTAAGTCACGAAATCGGCCAAATGCCCAGATATTTCACCATTACATGTAAGGGATGCGGAGATTAGGCGACATGTCTTTACGACACCAGCTTTTTGTACTCAAGGGGCTTCGCGTCCCAATTCGCTTGAGCGTATCTATGAAGATGTTGGAGTTCTTGCGATAGTTGTATCGCCACTCAAGCACTTCTATCCAGCGAGCCATGTGCTTGATACTCTTTTTATGAAAAGCATCCATTCGAGACCATTTCAACAGCAACCACATTGCTCAACCATCGGAGAGGGGTCGCGGGGAGAATGGAGCGTCGGGATTCCCTACCTGTCGGTGTGGAATTTACATTGGGGCAGATAAAAACAACTCACATTCAACCCCATTGTCTGAATAGGAACAACACAAATGACGAGAGAAGAATTGCAGCGTGAGTTTGAAACGCTTCGCAACCAAGCAATCTACCTGATTCAAACGTTCAACACCTACAATGATTTGTTCTTTTCCGGTCCTGAAGTCGAGCGAATCTTGAGAAAATCGGCGGAAATGTTTTTTGGCGACATCAACATAATGATGATTGAATATCTCACATTACTCGTTTGCCGTCTTACCGATCCACCAAAAACATCCGGCAAAACGAACCTGACAATTCAACACATAAACGAACTGTTGCGTGAAAACAATTTTTTGACTCCTGAGATCGAAACATTAAGCGACAGCATTATGGCCTATAGAGAACTTTTGGAACCCGTACGGAACAAAATTGTCGCTCACATGGACCGTGACACGTATATTCAGGATTTGGCTCTCGGTGGTCATTCAAAAGAAGATATGAACAAGTTTTTCGAGAATGACCTATTGCAGTATTTCGAGAAAGTTGCAGAATCCATCGGTGTTGGACTCATAGGCTCCCTGAATACTCGCGGTAGCGGGGATGCTATTTCTCTCTGCGCTACATTGAGGAAAGGACAGATAGCCGAGAAGTTGATCGATGAAGACCCCAAAGTGGCTTTGTACTTTCTTGAGAACTCGCCATAAGTTCAAGACGAAGATGAAAGTTAACAGATCGCGAATACACCTATGCTCGTTCGCCGTGAATTCAAGCGCTTCGCGTCGCCACGCGAGCACTATCGAGAAGACATGCGAGAGACCGTTCCTGGAAAAAGAGTTTGACAAACATTCTGGTGAGAACCTAATGTGGGGAACCGGCATACAACTTGGAAGAAAAAATCGATGACAAATTATGAGATGGCGGCCTTTTTTCTGCAACAATCAATGCTTATGGCGCAACACCCAGTCGTATGGGTGGCAGGTGCAGTCTATTTTGTGGGATGCGCGCTCATCGGCGTTGAGTTCTGGCTCATTCGACGAGAGTTGAACGCGCGGGACAAGGCGCTGGATATACTCATCAAGCAAACGGAAGACAATGGCCTGGCGCTGCGCACCCTCATCGCGCGAACGGCGAGGTAGAACTGACGTCATCGTCGTCTGGACAAGAATTTCGCCAAACCCCGCAATACTTCGCCTCACCTGCCAGCGGGCTACCGGATGCCGGTGTGCTCACGCATTACGCGCGCGCCCTACTCCCCATCCAGAGCGATGTTGTCGTAATCGGGTATCGCGCCCATGCCCTTTTTCGCGGCCATGGATTTACGCTCGTATTCCATCACCAGTTCCCCGCGCTGGTTGTAAGCGCGCGTCTTGATGGAGACGATTCCCCGATCGGGCCTGCTCTTCGATTCGCGCTTGTCCAGAATCTCCGATTCCGAATAAAGCGTATCGCCCGCGAAGACCGGAGCGGGCATCTTGATGTAGGTCCACTCCAGGTTCGCCACCGAGCGGTAGGAGGTGTCGGTGACCGTCATGCCGGCCACGACGGCGAGAGTCAGCGCCGAGTTCACGAGCGGCTTTCCGAACTCGGTCTTGGACGCATAGTGGGCGTCGAAATGAATCGGGTGGGTGTTGTTCGTCAGCAGGGTGAACCAGGTGTTGTCCGATTCGAGTATGGTGCGGCCCGGCCTGTGCTTGATGACCTCGCCCACCACGAAATCCTCATACCAGCGTCCCATCTGAAAATCAGGCATTTTTATTCTCCTCGTTATACTCCCGTCCACAATCAAGGCGCGTTCACGTTGGACCGGCGGTTCATGCTCTCGTTCGAGTGAAGTCTCTCGATCCTCATACGCCCCTCAGGCGGGGTATTTCTCCAGAAGCCTCTTGGCGATGATGAGGCGCTGAATCTCGTTCGAGCCCTCGCCCACCACCAGGAGTTTCGAGTCCCTGAAATAACGCTCCACCGGCAACTCCTGGATGTAGCCCATGCCGCCGTGCACCTGAATGGCCTCGCTCGCGCAGAACTCCGCCGTCTCAGAGGCGAAGAACTTGGCCATGCCGGCTTCCAGGTCGCACCGCTTGCCCTGGGCCTTTAAGTTCGCCGCGTGGTAGGTCATGAGCTTCGACGCGTGAATGCGCGTTCCCATCTCGGCGAGTTTCGCCTGTATCAACTGATGGCCCGCCAGCGGCTTGCCGAAGGTCTCGCGCTGCTGGGAGTAGCGCATCGAATCCTCAAAGGCCGCCCGGGCGAGCCCCACGCTGCGCGCCGCCACGTTGACGCGCCCGCCCTCCAAGGCGCTCATGATCATCGGGAAACCCTCGTTCTCCTCGCCCAGAAGATTCTCGAGCGGCACGCGCGCGTCCTCGAACACCAGTTCGCTCGTGCGGATGCCCCGGTAGCCCATTTTTTTAAGATGGCGGCTCACCTGAAAACCGGGCGTACCCTTGTGCACGAGGATGCAGGAGATGCCCTTCGCTTTCGATTTTTCCGGATCGGTGCGCGCGAACACGCTGAACATCGTGCCGTGCTCGGCGTTCGAGATAAACATCTTGGAACCATTCATCACCCACTGGTCGTCCTGGCGCACCGCGCGCGTCTTGAGAGCGGCGGCGTCAGAACCCGAGCCCGGCTCGGTGAGCGCCATGCCCGAGTGCCACTCGCCTGTGGCCATTTTCGGCAGGTAGGTCTTTTTCTGCTCGTCCGTCCCGTAGTTCAGAATCATCCAGGCGGTCATCATGTGCGTGCCCAGGATGCCCGCCACGCTCATCCACCCCACGGATAGCTCCTCCATGGCGATGGCGTAGCAAACCTCGTCCATGCCGCTTCCGCCGTATTCCTCGGGTATCGTAAAACCGAAAAACCCGAGTTCCTGCATCTTCTCCACGGCGGGCGTGGGGTATCTGTCGGCGAGTTCGTATTCCATGGCGATGGGGATGACCTCGCGATCCACGAAATCCTTCATCATCCGCTGAACGCTCATCTGTAATTCGGTGAACTGGAAATCCAAGGGATGTTTCCTCCTGAAATGGGATGGCCGGAATTTCCGCCAGGTATTAAATCACGCCGTCGCGGCGCAGGGCCGCCGTATCTTCGGAAGAATAGCCGAGAGCCTCGAGCACCTCTTCGGTATGCGCGCTCAGACCCGGTGGGTGTTCGAGCTTGGGCGTCATCTCGCTGAATTTCACCGGAAAACGGCACATCTTGAGGCTTCCGTATTCGCCTTCCACCTCGGGGAAAATCTCGCGGTGCGCCGTCTGGGGATGATCGCACACTTCGCCCAGATCGTTCACCGCCCCGCAGGGAACGCCCGCTTCCAGGAAAATCCGCCGCCATTCCTCGCGCTCCTTGGTGGCGAGAATCGGCAGCACCTGTTCGAGAAGCGCGTCTTTGTTCTCGTGCCTGTCGGCGTTGGTCGCGAAACGCGGGTCGTCCACCCATTCGGGGTGTTCGAGGACACCTGCGAACAGCCGCCAGGTGTTTTCGTTTCCGCACGCGACGCCGATGAGCTTCCCCCCTTTGGCGGGGTAGGCCCCGTAGGGCGCCAGAAAGTGATGCCCCACGCCCACGCGGTTCGGCTTCTCGCCGTGCAAGTGGTAGTGAAAGTGGAAATACCCCTGCATGCTCACCATGCAGTCGAACATCGAGACGTCTAGTTCCTGGCCCTCACCCGTGCGGTCGCGCTGTCTTATGGCCATCATCGCGCCCAGGGCCACGAAAAGCCCCGTCACCCCGTCGCAGATGGAATGGGCCATCTTGGCGGGAGATTCGGGCGGGCCCGTCATCTCCATGATGCCGGCTTCGGCCTGGATGAGGCCGTCGAACGCCTTCATGTCGCGGTAGGGGCCGTCCTGCCCGTAGCCCGAGGTGTGGATATAGATGATGTCGGGCTTTATCTTCTTCACGTCCTCATAAGCGAAGCCGAGCCTGTCGACCGCGCCCGGGCTGAAGTTTTCGAGAAAAACGTCCGCGCCCTCGAGCATTTCCCCTAAAATCTTCTTGCCGCGCTCGTCTTTCAGGTTGAGGGTCACGCTTTTCTTGTTGGGGTTCACCCAGAAATGCACCGCCCCCTCGCCGAAGACCGCATCGTCCCAGAGCCGCACCATGTCGCCCGTGCCGGGGACCTCGACCTTCAGGACTTCCGCACCGAAATCGGCCAGATGGCGCAGCCCCACCGGCCCGCTGATGGAGACCCCCAGCGAAACGATTCGAACGCCATCGAGCGGAAGCGCCATTTTGTGACTCCTCGAAAATGCGTGTTCCCTCGCGAGGCGATGGAAGCGGCAACGGCCGATTCCATGCCTTCGCGAGTCAAGCGGTTTCTGGAAAATGTGTCCCTACGAAACCACGACAGGAGCCATGACAATACACCAACGATTTCAGGGATGACAAGGTGAGGGAAGGTCAATCGTGATCGAGGAGGGAGCGATTGCCGACTGAGAAGAAAGAGATTGCGAGGGGGGTGTGGTTTTTAACGTCATTCCGGCGGGACGAGCGGTTCGATGAGGGAGATCAGGCGGGGAACGTCATCTTGCACAGTCTCCCACACGCGCCTTAAATTGATCTCGAAATATGCGTGCACGAGATGATTCCGCATGGCGATGATCTTCGGCCAGGGGATATCGGGGTGGGCTTCTCTTGTCTCCTCGCTGATGCGGCCAGCGGCCTCGCCGATGATCTCGATAGTCTTGAGGATGGCCTTCTGATGCAGGGGGTTGCGCTCAAATTGCGCGAAATCCAACCCAGCGGCGAAATCCACCGCGTCGCGCGCCGCCAGCAACATGTCGAGCAACCAAGCGTCGTCACGCCGCATAGATGGTCTCGGCGGATCGGAGTATCTCTTCACGGCGAATGTAGTTCCGGCTTGCTTCGACGGCGGGGCGCTCAATCAGGTCCACCTTCCGCCCGCTGAACAGGCGCGACAACTCCGACTCCATGCCGGCCACGCCCAAAAGCCCGGGCGCGCGGCCCGGCTCGAACTCGACCAGCACGTCGACGTCGCTCTCGGGTCCGAAGTCCTCACGCAATGCCGACCCGAAAATGGCGAAGCGCTTCACGCCGTGCGTCCGGCAAAACGCGGCGAGCCGCTCTTTGGGGATGGATACTTGCGGGTTCATTCTTTCATCCTCATCACAATGCGTTCACTGCTTTATGATAAGACAAACCGGCTGGGTGAAACAAACCGAGGGGTCGAACCCGACCGGTAAGGGAGGAGTAATTTCGAAGGAGAACTAAGCTCATCACCCATCCCCCGCTTCGTTCAGATAAGCCTGAAAATCTCCGCTGGTCTGGGAGATGAAGGCCACGGCGCGATCGAGCGCGATGAATTCCATGTCTGCGGGATCGTCGGCGACCTCCTCCTTCAGTTCGGTGAGCACTTCGAGATATTCTTCGGCCTTAGGGCCTGCGGTGGTGTCTTTTTTCTCGCTTGGGGCTACCTCCTTCTCCACGAAGTCCGCGAACGGCCCCACCTCGTAGGAGATGAAGCAAAACATGTGGTAGAGCGCCTTTTCCTCGACGCCGCCCTCGCCCTGCGCGTCTTTTCTCAATTCATTCAACTTCGCCAAAACGGGTTCGTGCTTCAACGGCGTCTCCTTCATCCATCTCGCTCAAGCGGCTTTGATATGTGTTTCAGATAGAGGCTTACGAGAGCCTTATTAAAACAGCCTCCCGCCTCCGGCAAGGCGGGTTCCCCATACATCACGTGAATACAAGCTCCCGCGCAGGCCATTTCAACCCCCCCGCACGTATTTCATGGGGCCACCATCCGCAGGCCCCATTAAAGCTCCCGCACAGGCCATATCAACCCCCCTCTCACGTATTTCATGGGGCCACTCCCCAAGGCCATATCAAAGCGCGCGGGCTTCCACGCCCGCCATGCGCTCGAGCACCTTGATGATGGCGATGTGGTCGAGTTCCCCCTCCCCGTTCGCCACCAGGGAGTTGAATATCTGGGCCACGAGCGATACGCCCGGAAGCGCCACCCCGCGCTCGCGCGCCTGCTCCAGCGCGTAGCGTAAATCCTTCACGTGGCTCGTTATCTTGCCGCCGGGTGAGAAATCGCCCGAGAGAATCTTTGGCGCCTTGACCTCCAGACCCCCGCAGCGCGCGAGACCCGCTCCCATGACGTCCACAAGCGCCGCGGGGTCGAGACCGGCCTTGGCCCCGAAGACGAGCGCCTCCCCCACGCCCAGAAACGTCACGGCCACGAGAATCTGGTTCGCGAGCTTGGCCATGCACCCAGAACCCGCCGGCTCGCCCACGTGCACCACCTTCGCTCCCAGCACGTCGAGCAGGGGTTTGCAGCGCGCGAAGACATCCTTAGGCCCCCCGGCCATGATGGCGAGCGTGCCTTCCGCCGCACCCTCGGGCGCGCCCGAGACCGGGGCGTCGAGCATGCCCACGTCCTTCTCCGAGAGAGCCTCTGCGACGCGGGCCGCACAGGCCGGGTCGTTGCTCGTGCAATCCACCAGAACGCTTCCGGGCCGCATGGCGGAAAGAAGTCCGTTATCCCCGAACACCACGTCCTCGACGTGGGGAGCGTCGGGCAGCATGGTGAAGACGACTTCCGCGTTTGACGCCACCTCGGCGGGCGAATCGCAGGCCCTTGCGCCCTCGCCCCCGATTTCATCCACAGGCGGGCGGCTGCGGCTCGATACCGCCAAGGGATGCCCCGCCGCCAGAAAGCGCCGCGCCATCGGCTTTCCCATCAGACCCAGCCCCACGAAACCAACAGCCGTCTTTGACATCTCTTCCTCCCGGGGATGCGTAAGCTGTCTTTTTTCGTGGTGATGATAAGGCAGCCGGGTGGGTGAGACAAACGAAAGGGTCATGGTTTGCCCGTCATTCCGGCCGGGGAGAGGGGTTGCGGACGGGCGTGGTTCTCTTTATCCGCACGGGCCGCATGTATGCGTGGCGGACATATATGTCCGACCTACAAAACCATCCCCACTTCGGCTGGAGACCGTAGGGGCCGCATATATGCGGCCCGCGAGGGTGGACAGGCACAGGGGCCTGTCCCTACAGGTTAATGCAGACCAACGCGGGAGGGATTACCCTCTTCGGGAAAGATTCGCGCTAGAACTGCCGCACGAAGCGAAGTTCCGCGCGGGTGCGCTTGTAGCCGTAAAGCTGGGCGTTGGACTCGCGCTTCTCGTTCACCACGACGAGTTGGGGACTGAAGCCGAAGGCCGTGAAGGCGCGGTTGAAGACGGAGGCGCTGAATATGCGCACATCGTCCTCGCGGGATGAGCCGTCGGTGGTGTGGGGAAACCAGTTGCCCTGGTAGTCCGTCGCGCGAAGCTCGGCGCTCCCGCCCAGGGTGAGGCCGAAGGGCAGGGCCACCGAGGCGCCCAAGCGTCCCCACCGGGTGGTGTGGCGCCAGACGGGCGATTTCGTGTCTACTTCTCCGTAGCCGAGCGCGCCCCGGGCCTGCAAAGTCGGCGTGAGCACCCAGGAGCCGCTTAAGCTCAGGGCGAGATGCGGCCCGTCGAGCAGGGTATCGCGCTCATACATGCTCTCGTGCCAGGAGGCGCGCCCGCTCAGGCGGACACGGCGCGTGAGGCGGTGTTTGACTTCCAGGTTCGCGCCGAGTTCGTGGCTGTATATCCGGCCGCCGGTCCTGCGTTGGCGCGCGTTGGCGAGCAGGCTCATCTCCGTATTGGCCGAAATCCACCAGCACGGCCCGGCGTGTAAGGCGACGATCATCTGGTCGAAGCGGCTTTCCTCATACTCTCTGCGCGAAAAATCCGCCCCCAGGCGAAGGCGCACGCGCTTGCCCAGGGGGTGCTGATACTCCCCCCCGCCCCAGAAGATGAAGCCCACGCCCGAACTCTGGCCCGTGAAATTGTTGCGGCGGAAGGGCAGATCGTAGATGTAGATGATCTCGGAATCAGACACCGCGCCGATGTTCGTGTCCGGCGCGAGAGAAAAGCCGAAGTGCGCCTGCCAGCGCCTGCGCGCCCGCGCGCCGTGTCGAGGGAGAGCCGGGGCGCATCGGGAGCGCCTCCTTCGACAGGCTCAGGACAGGCCTTCGATACGCCGCCTTCGGCGGCTACTCAGGGTGAGGTCGATACGGTGGGGGGTCGATTGTCTTTGATCGTCATTCCGGCGCATGCCGGAATCCAGGGAATTCGCCTTTTGTTTTTTTCCGACAGCCCGGCGCATGGCGGGAAAATGAAATGCCGATACCCACCTCATCGGTTCTGGTCAACCTTGCGGTTGCCACCAGCCTTCACCGGAATGACGACAAAATACAAGACGGAGCAATAAAACCCCTTTTTAATGATAAGATAACCGGACACACGCGGCACAAACCGATGGAGAACCGGATGAACAATTCCGAATACGACGCCAGGCTCAACGAATACCTACGGCTCGCCTCGTTTCCCGTGGCGGTCAAGTTCCTGGAATCCTGGGAGGAGGTTCCGCCCAGGACGAAGCGGCCCAAGGAACATCTGGGGAACAAGTTCACCACCTGCCAGGCGGTCTCCATGGCGCGGCGCTACGGGTGGGCGCTCGCGCTCGGGCGCGAGGACAGCAGCTGCGTGCTGGGCGCGATGGCGCTGGGCCTTGAGAAGCGCCTGCCGCACTACACCGAGGGCAACCTGTGCATCGACCTCTATACGGAGAATCTCGAAGCGGGCCGCATAAGTGAGGAAAGCGTGCCGAGGCTCCCCGAGGGGAAATACGTGGGCGTGCTCGTGGCCCCGCTTCACCGCGCCGCCTTTGCGCCGGATTCCATCGTCATCTACGGCAACGGGGCGCAAATCATGCGGCTGGGCCAGGCGTGGCTCTGGAAGCGGGGCGGCACGCTCGACAGCTCGTTTCGGGGCAGGATCGACTGCGCGGATCTGGCCATCGCTCCGCACACGACGGGCGAGCCGCAGATGGTCGTCCCCTGCACGGGGGACAGGATTTTCGGACAGGTGCAGGACAGCGAGGTGGCGTTTTCCTTTCCCTTCGCCGTGATGGAGGAGATTATTGAGGGTCTGGAAGCCACGCATAAACGGGGGGCCGCGCGCTACCCGGTGACGAACTGGCTGAACTATTCGGGCGGGTTTCCTCCTTCTTATGAGAAGTACAAGGAGATGCTCGACGAGGGGGAGTGAGGGCCTCGCGAACCCTCCCGCATTGGTCGGCGAACCCTCCTTCCTCAGTCGGGTTCGATCAGTGACGAACTGGCTGAACTATTCGGGCGGGTTCCCTCCTTCTTATGAGAAGTACAAGGAAATGCTGGATGAGGGGGAGGCGTAAAGGTGGGTCGCATATATGTGTGGGGCGGTCCCAAGGAGGGACCGCCACCTACAGAGGTGATGGTTTTGTAGGGTCAGACATATATGTCTGACATATATGCCGCCCGACCGATGAGAAAGGCGACGGTTCCGTAGGGGTGGTTGTTTTTGATCGTCATTCCGGCGCATGCCGGAATCCAGAACCGATGCAATTGCGGGATAACGAGCAAAGGCGAAAAACAAAGTCGCTGGATTCCGCATAAAAACATTGCGGAATGACGGCGAAGGCGTAAAGGCGGGTCGCGTATATGCGTGGGGCGGTCCCAAGGAGGGACCGCCACCTACGGGGGTGATGGTTTTGTAGGGTCAGACATATATGTCTGCCACCTGCGTGTTCTCCCGCTTTCGCGCCGAGGGACGGACATAATAAAAATGGGACACACACGAGCTTCCCCTTCTCGGGGAAGTTCGACGTCCCTACGCTTTCCTTATTCCAAAGGCGATACGAGCAATCACGAGGACGTGTTCCACCGGAGGGTGAAGATGGAAAAACCGGACCCGAGAAACGAGGCGGCGGAGCCCAACCGCCTGCACCGCGCGGCGCTGGTGAGCGCGACCCCCGTCGTCGTGGAGGCGCTGCTCACCGGGGGAGCGGACGCGAACGAGAGAGACGACAAGGGACGCACGGCCTTACACATCGCGGCGGCGTTCAACGAAACCCCGGGCATCGTGGACGCCCTGGTGAAGGCGAGAGCGGACGTGAACGCGCCCGACAGCGTGGAATCGACGCCCTTACACGCGGCGGCGCGCTATGCCCCGGCGGTCGAAATCGTGAACGAACTGCTCGCCGCAGGCGCGAAGCCTGCATCCCAGGACAAATACGGACGCACTCCCCTGCACCTCGCGGCGCAAGGCGAAAGACCCGCCGTGGTGGAGGCGCTCCTCTCCGGTGGGGCGGAGACCGATGCGCGCGACGAACACGGCCGCACGCCGCTGCACTTCGCCGCCGGAACCGGATACGCCCTCCCCTCTCCCCCGGAAATGAGCCTGAACGTCATCGAAATCCTCTTAAAAGCGGGAGCGAACGTGAACGCGCAGGACGGCGACGGAGGCTCCTCCCTGCACGCGGCGGCGCGAAACGCCCCGACGCCCGAGAGGGTGGAGGCGCTGCTCGCCGCAGGCGCGAACCCCAAAGCCTGCGATAAATACGGACGCACGGCGCTGCACTTCGCGGCGCAAGGCGATTCCACAGCCGTCGTGGGCGCGCTGATCGACGCAGGCGCGGAGCTGCACGCGCGCGATGCGCGAGGCGGTTGGACGCCCCTGCATCTGGCGGCGTGGGTCGGCCAGACGCCGGCCGTCGCCGCCGCCATGCTCGACGCAGGCGCGAACCCCGGGATACGGGACGAGGACGGCAAGACGGCCCGGGATTTCGCCGAAAAGAACGTCTTTCTCAGAGACGACGAGGTCTTCGGGCGGCTGAAGTAGGGGGCGGGAGCGGGAGACGCGACGGTGTCATTCCGGCGAAGGCCGGTGGCAACCGCAAGGTTGACCGGAACCGATGAAATTGCGGGATGACTTATGTTTCCAATCACTCCCCCCTTGATTCGTAATCACCCGCCGGGTTTCATATCACTCCCCCCTTGAGGGTCAGACTTCCCGAGGGGAAAGTCCGACGGTAAGACAAGGGCGTAAGCCCGCAGTCGCGCTGGTGGGGGGAGCTTATGTTTTAGAATCAGCCCCCCACCGCATCAGCCTTCGCCGCAGGCTCGGCGTCTGGTGAGTCGGGTCAATTCCTCAATCGGCTCAATGCCTCATTCTTCGGTCGACATTGTGGTTCATGCCCGGAATGATGCTAGAATCGGACGGCAAAACAAATACCACGACCAGACACAACACCATCCCGCAGGAGGAAAACACGGGAATGTTCCCACGCATTACACCGCATCCGGCGGCGCTTGCGCTCGCGCTCGCCGCATGGATGATTCCGGCGCTCGCGGGCGCGGCCTCCGTTTCGTGCGAGAACTGGAACACGCTCGCCTTTTTCATGCGCGCCGACGCCGCGGACGTTTCCCGCTGCCTCGAGACGAAAGACGCAAACGCGCGCGACGCAAGCGGCCTCACCCCCATGCACCGGGCGGCGGGGTTCGGAAGGACGCCCGCCGTGGTGGCCGTGCTGGCGAAGGCGGGGGCTGCGCCCAACGCGCGCGATGAGAACGGCATGACTCCTCTGCACCTCGCGGTGAACTTCAACAAGAAGCCCGCCATCGCCGCCGCCCTCATCCAGGCCGGGGCCGACACCGGGGCGCGGGAGCAGCGCGGGTGGACGCCGCTCCACCTCGCGGCGGCCTTCGGCAAGAAGCCCGCCCTCGTGCGCGCGCTCGTACAAGGGGGCGCAAAGGTGGACGCGCGGCTGGTTTCGGGACGCACGGCGCTGCACCTGGCGGCGCAGGGCGATGCGCCCGCCGTGGTGCGCGCGCTCGTGAAGGCACGGGCGAAAATAAACGCGCGCGATAAGCGCGGCGCGTGGACGCCGCTTCACCTCGCGGCCTGGTTCGGCAAAACGCCCGCCGTCGTGCACGCGCTCCTACAAGGGGGCGCAAAGGTGGACGCGCGGCTGGTTTCGGGACGCACGGCGCTGCACCTAGCGGCGCAGGGAACGAGCGGGGCGCTCATCGCCGCGCTGGTGAAGGCGGGCGCCGGACCCAACGCGCGGGGTATCTACGGACGCACGCCCCTGCATCTGGCCGCCCAGGGCGATGCGCCCGCCGTGGTGCGCGCGCTCGTGAAGGCCAAGGCGAAAATAAACGCGCGCGATAAGCGCGGCGCGTGGACGCCGCTTCACCTCGCGGCCTGGTTCGGCAAAACGCCCGCCGTCATCAAAGCCCTCATCAAGGCCGGCGCCAACCGGCGCGCGCGGGATAAATCCGGCAAGACGCCTCTTGCCTACGCGAAACGAAACGAGGCGCTCAAGGGAAGCATCTCTTTGTTCAGGCGGAAATGAACTCCCCCCTCCCCCGGAGCGACCATGGCCGCCCAGGCAATCCCTCCCGCATTGGTCGCAGCCTCTCCTTCTTCAGTCGAGGCTGACCCCCATCGGTCGGGATTGATCACCGCGCCCAAGGCTTTTTCAGGAAATACCAAAAAACAATTCTATAAAATACGATAAATATCGATAAATTCACGGGGTTTTTCGACAAAAAAAACGCCCCGAAACGCCCCTTCCGGCGCCTCGACGCGCCACCCCCGAACGCGCGCGATAAGCCTGCGGACGCGCGAAAAACGCACCCCCCGGGGCGTCGGCTAAAATATGTAACTGGCTGGAAATAAAGGAGTTGCTAAAGAGCGCTCGCTCGCTTCTTGATGTCGGCCATCACCTTCGAGATGCCGAGCTTGGTGATCACTTTGAGGCCCTTCGCCGATACGCGCAGCTTCACCCAGCGCTTCTCCTCGGGCAGATAGAAGCGCTTCACGTGCAGGTTCGCCTCGAAGCGCCGCCTCGTCTTCTTGTGCGAGTGCGAGACGTTGTTGCCATACATCACGCTCTTGCCGGTGACGGCGCATCGTTTGCGCGCCACGGGATTCTTGTGGGTTTTCATCTATTTGGTCTCCCGAAACGGCTGGTGGCTTCGGCAGAATTTACAATACTTTCTGAATTCGAGCCGATCCGGCGTGTTGCGCTTGTTCTTGGTGCTGGTGTAGCGCATCTTCTTGCAAGTCGTGCATTCAAGCTGAATGTTCTCGCGCATCTTAAAACCTCTACATAAACCAATGTCTTAGGATACATCCGCCCATCCGGGGCCCAAAGAAGCGCAACCATAGCCAAGCCTGAAAAAAAAGGCAAGTCGGCGCGCAAAGTATTTTGTTTATCGTTTATACGCTAGAATCCCCGTGTCCAAATTCAACTACGAAGCGGATGGCGCGCAAAATATTTTCCGAGGCTACGCGCACATCCAAAAAATCAAACATCGAAGGAGAGAGCACCGTGTCGAAAATCGTTGCATACCTAGGACTCGGCACCATGGGCGGAGCCATGGTCAACAATCTTCTCAAGGCAGGTTTCGTCGTTCACGGATACGACCCTGTGCCCGAGGTCCGCGCCCGGGCGGAAGAGGCGGGAGCGAAAACCTTCGACTCCCCGGCCGAGGCAGCCTCGGAAGCTGACGTCATTTGCTCATCCGTGCCTGAAACCAAGGATGTTCATGAGACCTATCTGGGAGAAAAAGGAGCGCTCCTCACCTCCCAGGAAGGCGTTGTCTGCTTCGACTTCTCCACCATCGCCCCCGGCGGCAGCCAAGCCATCGCGGAACAAGCAGCGGAAAAAGGCGCTATCTTCCTCGATACGCCCGTGAGCGGCAGCGCTCCCAGCGCCATCAGTGCCGAGTTGAACGTGATGGTCGGCGGTGATAAGGCGGCGATGAATCGACACCGTGACGTTCTCGAGGCCGTTTCCGAGTCCATCAACCATTTCGGTCCGAATGGCGCGGGACTGCACATGAAACTCGTGGCCAATCAAATCGTCTCCGTGTTTCTTTCCGTGGTATCGGAAGGGCTTACCCTCGGGGAACGCTCGGGCCTCGACCCCGTGGAGATGATGGAATACCTGAAAAGCGCCTCTATCCCCAAAATTCTGGCCATCAAGGGGTCCGCTCTGGCGAGCAGGGACTACACGCCGTCTTTCAGAATCGACTTGATGCGAAAAGACCTGCGCCTCATCTCCGAGATGGCCGAGACGGCGACGACGCCGACGCCATTCGCCGCGCTGGCGAGGCAGGTATTCATCGCCACGTCGGCCATGGGCTTCGGCGAGGTGGATCAAAACGCCGTTCGCGAGTTTTTCGATAAAACCGCCGGACTCGGCGCTTGATACTTCGCGCCTGAAATCTAAGTCGCCTTTTTGAAAAACCCCTCTACGGGGAGTTTCGCGCCCATTCCCTGGGCCTTGGCGCGCCGATAGAGTTCCGCGCCCAAAGCCACGTCTTCTATCGCGACCCCCTGGCTCAAGAACAGGTTGATCTCATCATCAGACGCGCGCCCGGGCATCACGCCCGTCGCTATCAGCCCGACCTCCGATACCTGGCCCCACTGGATGATGTTCGCCCGTATGGCGCCTACTAAATCTCCACTCTCGAATTCGGCGCCCTCGAGGTTATCCGTCACGATTCTTCCCGCCGCCGCGCGGCGGAAGGTTTCATCGTCTATCTCGCGGTTCGTGATGCGGTTCGAGCCCGCCGCAATGACCGTCGTGCCCGGCTCCAGATCGTTGCCGTCAAAAACAGGTTCGCGCGCCGTGGTGATGGTGCACACGATTTGCGAGCCTTTCACCGCCTCGCTCGCCGATTCGACCGGGACGAGTTCCGCGCTTACCTTATCCTGCATGGCTCGAACGAATTTTTCTCTCTTCTCGGGACGGCGGCTGTGTACTTTCACCACCTTGAGTTCGCGCGCGCAGCAGATGGCTTCAAGCTGCGCCCTCGCCTGCCACCCCGTGCCGATCAAGCCGGCTTCCGTCGCATCTTCTCTGGCCATATATTTCGCGGCGACGCCACTCGCCGCCCCCGTGCGCATCTGCCCTTGTATGTTGGCTTCCATGAGCGACAACATTTCTGAGGTGTTCGCATCCCAAAGCAGGAAAATGAATCGCACGCCGATGCCCGGAAACGTGGTGTAGGCTTTGAGACCCAAATACCCCTCGTTTTCATCGACCATGCCGCCGAACATGACGTGCATCGTTCCCTTGGGAACAAACACCCGCCGCCTCGGCTGATTCGGCGCCCGCCCTTCTCCCTGGGCCTTGAAGCATTTCTCCACTACATCCATGACATCGGACATGCTCACCAGTTTCTTGACATCGGATTCACTCAAATAAAGCAACGATTGTTTCTCCTCTGTGATTCAAAATTCCCGGGACCAAAAACACTTCAAGCCAAAGCGGCACTACAGAAAGTGACCGTTCCGTTCGGGTCCGGCCATTGCGTGTAGCGAAGGGCCTCCCCCTCACATTCACCCAAAACGCGCAACATGGTGTAAATGGGCGCGAGACCACACACGTTTCTCGCGTTTCCATCCTCCGCCACACTCCAATAAAACGCCTCTGCATCTGCGCGACACACCGCTTCCAAGGATTTCCCGTCCGCTTCCGCAAGCTCATTCAGCCAGTTTTCATCTACAGGGTTCTCATCGCCGAATTGGGGGCCGACATGGGCAAAATCCACACTCGCTATCAGGCAGACCTTTCGCCCGTTTTGCCGGTATGCCGCAATCATCTCTTTTAACGCGGCGACGAAAGTCTCCACCTCCTCATCGCCCTGGGGAGATTCTCCATTCATGACGAGTTTGCCGAACGAACCCACCAGAACGGGAACGAACTCGATGGGTCGCACACCCTCAAAGAGATATTGCAGAAAAACCGCCTGAAACTCGATAGCATGTTCGGCGCGATGCGCAAACTCATCCTGAAAGGAATTCACCTTCAGCCTGCCCGAGAGTTCGTCCACGAATCCTTTGTCCGCCTCCAAGACTCCAAATGGCGTATCAAAGGACTTCCGGGTGAGGTTATACATGTTTTTCGTCGGGGCGTGCGCCGTTCCCAGAACGATGAACAAATCGGCGTCGGCCCGCTCTGCGATTGATTTATAAGCCCATGCGAAAGTGGCGCCTCCGCGATGAAAATCGATATGCGGCGCGACAACCCCCCGAAGCGGTTTACCCGGCGCGAGGGAATTTTCCGCAGGCATCCCGGGGCCATCAGCCGCTGTGAAAAAACCATCCATTTGGGCGCGCAGACGGGCGGGGTCCGCATCGTAGCTTCTGCCCGCCAGAAAACTCGGGCGCACCGCAGAACGCAAGAAAGCATCCTGTAACGATGCGCTCCAGGATGCGAAATCATCTCCTTCTAAGAAATGCGCCTCATCGAGTCGGGACACCATCGCCCGGTAACTTTCTTCGGAGACATCCATCCCGTGGAGGGATTTGCACTGCGCCTTGATGTCTTCAAAAGTGTGGCGCCCATCGAGCCGCCTCAGCACGGGAACCAAAGGCATAGGAGCGAAAAGAACCGCATCGCTGAGACGAAGCGGATATTTCAACATCAACATTTTTTGGCCTCTATGTTCCGCAGGAGTAGCCTCCACGGGCCTCAGCTTCAATCGCTTCGATGTCATATCCGAATTTCTCACCTTCTATCTTTGATCGGTATGTTTTCCGAAAAACGGAGCAAAGCATATCCCTAAAACCGATAAACCCGCCAACGCATAAAAACCCGGACCGAACGACCCGGCCCAATCTCTTAACGCGCCGACCATCCAGGGACCGACAAAACCACCCAGATATCCCATACCGATGATTAAACCGCCCGCCCGGCCCACCTGGCTTTTCTCCACATATTGAGCGGGATACGCCAGGCAAAACAAAAACCAGCAATTCGTGGTCAAGCCCAAAACGGCGGTTCCCGCCGCGGCAACCCACAGGTTTCCCTCCGGCATCATGGCGAGCGCCGCGGCCGTGAACAACCCGCACAAAACCATCATGACCCGCTCGCCGCCTACGGCCAACGCTATTTTATGCGCGCTCAGGGAAATAATAATTCCAAGCAAAGGCAAACTCGACACGATAAGCGCAGCACTCGATTGCGGCCAGCCTTTGCCCGTCAAAATCGTGGCCAGCCAACCCAAACTCGTATAAAAAACGACGTTGTTGACGAACAAGGAGCCGGCGACGGCCCAGACGGCGACCAGCCGATAGACCATGCCGCTTTTCTCCGAAGCGGATTCTGATTCTAAGTCTACAGCTATCGAGCCGGAATTTTTTCGCCAGACGATGAACGCCAAAACCAAAACGAGCGCCCAGCCCATATAGCCGCCGCGCCAGACGCTCCCTCCCCATGCGGCGGGCAAAATTCCCGCGGCCGGCGTCATGTAATGCGAGGCCGCGACGCCCAAACCAGCACCTGCGATGATGGAAGCCGTGTAAACGGCGGAGCCGAACTCGTTGCGCTCAGGAGGAACTATCGTCCCCACCACTTTCGGCATAACGGGAAACACCAGACCCGTGCCGGCGCCCACGAGCGCGATTCCCAAAGCGAGCGACCAATAATCTCCGCTGCAGAAGCGAACGACTCCTCCCAGCAAAGTGAAGAAAACGCCACCCAAAACGATTTTCTTCACCCCCAGTCGATCGACCAGCCGCCCCCCGGCGACCGCGAAAAACGCAATCAATGGAAACGGCGCGGACAGCAGAAAACCGCCCGCGCCGTAGGATAAGTTCAAATCATTACGGATGAAGCCGATGAGTCCGCTCGTCGATACCAACGAGCCGAAAACGGCGAAAATGATGAAACAGGCAGACCCCAATATGGAACGCCAATGCGGGTTTTCTTCCTTCATCCATCCAGCTCCAGCAACCGCGCCGCGTTTCCTCCCAGCCACTTTTCCGCAACGTGCGGCTTCAAGGGGAGACTCCTCGCTTCTTCGAGAATTTCGCCGAGAGATATCGGCAGAAGCGGCCAATCGGTTCCAAACAGAATTTTATCCTGTATCGTGGAATTCCCGAAATGAAGGAGCATCTCCCAGCCGGAATGAGGGGTCGAGAAATACTTCCACCTATGGCCGGAAGGGTCGATGTAGAGATTCGGGTGCCGCCAGGCGGCGGCTACCATCTCCGGCACCCAGGGCCAACCGCCATGACCGGCGATTACCTTCAAATCGGGCATCTCGCCACAGAGGCGATCCAGAGCCAGGGGTCTCCCGAGTTCCATGGGATGAGCGGGCGCCCAGTTCACGGACGTATGAATCCATACCGGAACATTCAACTCGACGCACTTTTCGTAGATCGGCCGATAGGCGGGGGCGTCGGCAGGTAGGAGGTGAAGAAAAGGGACGAGAAACGCGCCATGCAGACCAAGTTCGCGCACACCTTTTTCCAGCGTAAGCGCCGCATCGTCTTTGTTGGGATCCACGCCCTGAAAGGCCAAAATCCGCTCCGGGTATGAATCCACCGCACCGGCGAGAACATTCGGGTCGAGCGGCGAGACACCAGTCGTGCGCTCCTGGTCTATGCTGAAAACAACCGCCTTGTCATACCCGGCCGCATCCAGGGCCGCGACGAATTGCGGGAGCGGCTCCCCGAGCCTCGCCGATATTTCATCGATAAAGGTATAGATTTCTTCTCGCGTCGTTCCCACCGCCCTGCGCCGAAACTCCTCTTCCTCCACGCCGCAAAAAGCGCTCAACCCTTTCGCGAACATCTTGAAATAACCAGGAATCGAGGCCCAACCCAGCAAGCGTGCGCGATAAGATTCCGCTACGGGCAAAAAGCTGCAAATGTCGATGATCAACGCGACCGACCCTGCGCTTGATGAAGAGAAGCGCCCGACGGGAAAAAAGAGAAATCACTTTGGCCCAAAGTCAATCGCGCCGAATTCACGGAAACTGTCAGGATGAAAAAAAGAAAGATGGTCAGTGAGCCGGCCATTCGCACGCTCCCGCCTCGCCTGAGCGCGCCGAGCAACAACTCGAACAACAACACGATGCAGACGGCGCTGCCGACGAGGAGGATCACGAAAAGCGGCCCGCCGGAGGACAGCATCTCTCTCACAAAGTGGGAACCCTGGAACAAAAGCCAGCCTCCCACGACTCCGGCCTGGAGTAAAAGAAAACACAAGGAGAACTTGGCGCCGAGCCGAACCCACCGCGCGCCATTCGAGACCGGCACGGTACTCTCCCAGCGAAAGGCCTTTCCTCCCAAAAACATGAGGACGAGGCCGCCAACGGAAAACGCCGACAGATAAAAATGCACTACTACCCACCAAAAAACAGGACGCTCTAAAAAACGCCAGTTCCATCCCCCCTCACCACTAAAGAGGGTTGGACTCAGATTGAAAAGCGCAAACAGCCAAACCAATCCTACGCATAATCCCATCAAGGCGCCCGGTAGAATCATCATCAGGTGCGCGGGTCCGAATTTCAAGCGCAGGCTCTTGTTCTTCGAATACGCACATACGAGAACGGCGAAGACGAACAGTAAGAGCAACAACACACCCAAAGGCCGAATCAGCACGACGACGGAGGTAAAAAAAACGGCCGGCTGCCTAATGGACGCAAGCAAGAAGAGCGCCGCCCCGATGAATAACACCGGAAAGATAGAAGCCAGACACAGGCGGGAAAGACGGCGCGCGAATTCGATGTCGCCATGGTCATTCTCTCGCCAGCCCCAGAACGCGAGATGCGCGGAAAGCCACGGCAGGGAAACGCTCACGCCTGCGCACAGCCACAACGCGGAGCTGAGCAGGGCGATGAGCCACCCGCTCCATTCGGTGATCATGATATTCATGGCGAATTTTTCTCTTCTGGTTTTTGCGCGTCTTGCAAGTCGTTCGGTGGACTGGAAGGTGCGGTGACGCCACTTCCCTCTTTTTCCGATACTTTGGCGTCCTGCCCATCATCCGGCGGGTAGGAAGGAGCGGTGGAGACGCTCTCCTTCTCTTCCGATATCCTGGCCTCCTGCGAACTTTTGGCCTCTTGCCCACCATCCGGCAGGCTCGAAGGAGTGGTGGAGACGCCCCCCTCCTCTTCCGCTTTATTCGCGCCCTGCATGGCTTTAGGCGGGGCGGGAGAAACGGTCGCGCCGCCTCCATCCTCCCCCACTTCGGGCACGCCCGACTTTGAAATTTCCGTGTGTTTTTCCCGATCCTCGGGAGGCGTTCCCGAAACTACATCGGGGCGGCTTTTCGGTTTCTGCTCCACGGTCCGCGACGGCTCGGGGCGTGACGCGAGGGCGCGGCCTGATTTCGTGATCAACGCCTCGAGATACGCCGCCAGGGCGCGGCGCTCTTCGGGCGTACCCGCAAAAACAGGATACCGAGGGTGTTGTGAGCCTATTTCTTCGAGAAACCGCAACGCATCTCTCTCGAACCTGAATCCAGGGGTCCGGGATGGTCCCTTCGATTTCACCCAATCCTCATGACAGGCCATACATTGCGCGCGAAAGCTGAACGCGCCCAGCCTCTCATTCGTGGGCAGGGGTTTTCCCGGGTTCACAATCCTCCACAAGCCCGATTGGTGAGAAGACTCCGCTTCTTCGATGATGATTCCATTGCGATACATATACCAATGAATCTGAAAATTTCCCTTCGCCTCGGCATACACCCACCCAAACGTCGCCACCAGCAGAACAACCAGAACCGAGGCGACGCCCGCATGTAATCTTTGACGCCTTTCGGGGTCACGAACACCCCACCTGTAAGCGATGACACCCAGAACCGCTTCTCCCGCCACCGCCGCCACCAGCAACGAAAGCACCAATTTGTGGTTCGCGCTTTCCGGCAGACGAATCCCCCACCATATCCATCCGAGAAGGCCGGCGATGGACGCCCCCACCATCCACTTGCCCAATTCATGCACCAAGGCGACTCGCCATGGGCGATCTTTTTGCATCACGGCGTAGAGCATGCCGAAAGCGCCGAAGATCGATATCGAAATGGCCGCCCACGTCACGAAGGCGGCGGGGAAGGTGGGATTCCAAAAAGCATTCGAAAGGCCGGGTTGCGATATCCATGCGCCCGTATGCGCCGAAAAAGCACAGATCGAAACCAGAATCGCCGCCGCGCACCAAAAGCCGATCGCGGATAAAAGGCCCCAGAAAGAATGAAGCCGGCTTTCGTGACGGCCTCTACCCCAGGAAGCGATGTATCGATGCAGAGAACATAGCCCCAGGAAAAAAAACGACAATCCCAGCAGAACGGGCGCAATGAAAATCGCGTGGAGTTGCTCTATCATGCGGGGCTGCCGGGCCATCAGGATGACCCAAAGGCCAAGACCCAAGGGACACGCCGCCCATACAGCCAGGGCGCGGGTCAACCGCGCGCACCGCAGGGCGAGGTCGTTCCATCTCGGATCCATGCTTTCCGAGCCATGAAACTTCACGACCAGGGTGAAAACCGAACCACTGGCGACGCATGAGGCCGAGACGGCGAAAAACAAAGAAACGCCCACGGCCAGGAGACGCTCGGCCAGTGAGAGTGATTCCTGAAATGGAAATGGCACAGGAATTCCCTAACCGGATGTTAAAAATGCCTCAAAATCGAAACCGGGGAAACCGATTCCGCCGATATTCACACCTTCACCACCTGCCGTGTCATGTATTTCTCGAGTTTATCCTCATCGAGGGCGACGCCCAAGCCGGGCGCGTCGGAAATCGCATACCGCCCCGAGTCCATGTCGACCGGAGAATCCACAACGTCGTCCAGCATCTTCTCGGGACCGACGGATTCTATCGCCGCCAGGAAAGCGTTCGAAGTCGCCGCCACATGGATCTCGCCCAGCGTGTAGGGCGACAACCCGAACCCATGGCCGATGACCAGCTTCATGCCGGCGGCCTCCGCCGTGCCGACCATGTCGCGGACGCGAAGGGGCCCGCCTTGTTTCATGATCTTGACCTTGACGATATCGGCGGCCTCCGCCCGAATGATTTCGAGCAGACTCTTGGGCCCGAATATGCATTCATCCGCCATGACGGGGATGTTGATGGAGCGGCGCACACGGGCGAGTCCCTCGATGTCGGTCCTCGGAACGGGTTGTTCGAAATGCTGGATGTCGGCTCCTTCCACTTCCCGCGCGAGCGCAACGGCGTCCTCCACGCTCCCGTAGGATTCATTCGCGTCGATTCGTATCTCGAAATCATCCCCCGTCGATTCCCGCACGGCCAGCACACGCGCCGCATCCGACGCCACGTCTCCCCCCATCTTCACCTTACACGCCCGCCAGCCGCGCTCGTAAAAGCCCCTCGCCTCGCGCGCCGCCTCATCGGGCGCCTTGATGCCGATCCAGGCGTTGAAGCGCACCTCGTCCTTCACCGCGCCGCCCAGCAACTCATACAGGGGGATGCCCAGGTATTTCGCATGAAGGTCCGCCAGGGCGAGGGACAAGGCCCCCTTTCCGCCATCGAAGCCGTCGCAGGCATCATCCATCTTCCGCGTGAGTTCACGCGAAGCCCTCGGGTTCGCGCCGATGAGAGCGGGCGCCAGCTTCGTCTCCATCACCTCGGCGATATCATCGCGCCCCAAGCCTGAGTATCCCGCCACGGGTTCGACGTCGCCTATGCCGGAGAAACCGTCATCCGAGGTCACCCGAACGACAACCGCCGGCTGGACGTTGTGGTTATGGTTCGCGTTCTTGAAAAAGTCCCGCATCGGCATATCGACGCGAAATATCTCGATGGATTCGACTTTCAAAGCAATCCCCCCTCCATTCATTCAGAACAGGTTGAAGCCTTGTAAAACCCTCTCTATTCCGCCTGCGCCACGGCCTCTTGTATGCGTTCTCTTAGCATATCATCAATGGAGCGGGAAACGTCGACTCCCGGACGCAAAAAAGAAAACACCAGTTCATGGACTTCGAGACCCGTCGCCGCCTCCAGCCCCATGACGTAGGCGCCTCCCTGGTTCGTATAAAAAGAGGCCCTCCGGTCCGTTTCGTCCGCTCTCACCTTATCGGTCTTGAAATCCACGAGCGTCAGTTTCCCTTGTTCTTCAAACACCAGATCGATGAATCCCCGAATCACCCTGCCGCCCAACTCGAACATAAAAGGCAGCTCCCGCCAACGCCTGGGCGCGGCGGCCGCGCGCGCGAGTACGCCCCCATCCATCGATCCCCGAATCAGCTTCATGGCGAGGTCCACGTCACCTTCGCCCAAACCCAGTTCGCGGGCGCGCGCAATGGTTTCTTCCCTTAAACTTTCCAGGCGTTCAGGTTCCGGCGGCTCCAATCGCGCGAGAATCGAATGGGCCAACCGCCCGAACGCCACGCCGCCCGCATGAGATTCAGACTTTTCAGGCGCATCCTCATCGAAAAGCATCCACGAATCCACAGGCTCCGGCTCCTCCTCGTCGAGTCCTTCAGCAAGGCTGCTGGGAGCCAAAGGCTTCAGCACTTCGACCGGTCTTTTCAGCTTCTTTAATTTCTCGTCGAGGCCGACACGCCCGGAGAGGCTCTCCGAACCCCCGTTCACCGGACGGAAAACATCGTCCCGCAGGCGGAGGATGGACTCCGGAGCTTTTGGTTCCTCGGGCGAAACTTCGAGGAGAGAAACGGACGCCGCCTGAATCATCTCGTCTATTTTTCCCTCTCCCAGACCTGCGCCTTTCATGAACGAGCAAAAACCGGATATCGGCCAGAGCAGGTAATCCTTCGCCCGCGTCGCGCCGACGTACCAAAGACGCTTTATTTCCGCTTCCCGGAACTTTTTTTCGCGTTCGAGCGCACCCGCATACCCCTGCGAATTCAGCCACCGGGTCTTTGAACCCAGATGCAAATCGACTGCGCCCTTTTGGCGATCCACGAGCGGTTTCTCTTGACTCAGATCGGCTCGCCCCTCCAAATCGGCCAGGGCGACCACGGGAAATTCCAGTCCCTTGGCCTGATGGATGGTCATGAAACGAACCGCCGAAGCCTCATGGGCGTCCAGAAACGCCTCGGGCTCCCTGGCGTCGCGCCCCAACTCATATTGCGCCTCCAGGTGCGCCGCGAACGCATCCGCCCCCCGTCTTTCGCCCCCGGTGAATTCAAGCGCCATATCGAGCAGTTTCAACAAATTGGTGACGCGCTGCTCTCCGTCCGAAGACGCCAGGAACAACTCGAACGCCTGTGTGCGGCGATAGATTTCCTCCAAAAGCGCGCGCGCGCTTACATCTTTTTTTTCCTCGTGGAGCAGATAGATTTCCCGAATCGCCTTTCCCAACTCCTCCGGCGGTTCGTGTGTTTTCAGGAAATAGCGCGCGATGTCCCCATCCGAGAATCCATACAAGGGAGAGCGCAAGGCGGCGGCCAGCGCCAGCAGATCACCCGGCCGCGCTACGGCGGATAAAACCGAGATGACCGCGCCGACCTCGAACTTGTCATAAAACCTGTGCCCGCCATCGGAGGCGAAAGGGACCCCTGCGCCGCGAAACGCATCCTCGAACTGGGGATAGCCCGTCCGGGCGCGGAACAAAACGGCGACGTCCCCATAACGAATATCCCGGCGCGCGCCTTCCTCCACAATCTCTACTCTTCTCTCCTCCACCAACTCGCGAATCGCGGCGGCGAGGCAGGCGGCCTCAAACTCGCGCCTCTGCGCCTCGTTCATCCTGCCGCCATCTTGGGGTTCATCCCCATCTTTTTGCTTCTCGATTAGGAAAACGCCGGTACCGGATGGTTCACGATGCGCTATCAGTTCGATATATTCGGGCTGAATACCTTCTTGAAAGGCGATGACGCGCGAAAACGCCTCGTTCACGAAATCGACCACGCCGGGAGTGCTGCGGAAGTTTTCCTGAATACGCAGCAGGCGACCATTTGCGAGTTGGGGAATCATCTCCCGCACTTCGTGATACATGGCGATGTCCGCCCGGCGAAATCTGTAGATGGATTGTTTGGGGTCGCCCACCAGAAAAAGTCTGGCGTTTTCCATCCCCACTTCGCGCCAATCGGCGGCGCTCCCCTCTCCCGCAAGCAGGAATATCAACTGAACTTGCAAGGGGTCGGTATCCTGAAATTCATCGACCAGAAAATGTTTAATACTCTCGCGAATTCTCCTGCGCGCGGCGGGGTTATCCCGGACGAGTTTCGTCGTCAGGAAGAGAATATCCTGGTACGACAAAATGCCCGCTTCGCGTATTTCTCTCTCGAAAGACTCGGCGAAACTTTGGACGACCGGGATGAGGCCAGCGAGCACCTCGTGCGCGATTATCGCGGCGCTGTCTTGTAAAAACCGATCATACCCCCCGCGAAAGAGCTTGAGGTTTTCTCTCCCCTCATCTGCAGAATCGCCCCACTTTCTCGGAGAACCCACATTTTTTTTCATCCTGACGCTTGGATTCCAGAGTTCACGCAGCAACTCGGTTTGCGAAAGCCCGGAGAGGCCCTCCAGCCAGCTCTCGACTTCCCCCATCTCCTGAAAAGCCTTGTCCCTCTCATCCGAGCAATGGCGCTTCCCGAAATCCGCCCAGACGTGGAACGCCTCTCTTATGGAGGCGCGCACCTCATCGGGAGAAGCGCCGTTCACGCGGGGGAAATGTTCTCTCAACTCCGGCAGTTCGAGCAGGGCGTCGCGGATTTTCTCCAGGTCGGCCACCGAGAAACCCAGTTCCAGAAAATCGCGCAATCGCCCGTCATCGCCGCCCAGTTTTTGAACCAACCAGTCGCGCCACGCCGCATCGCGCCACGCCTCGTACTCTGTTTCATCCACGTCCCCCACATCGGGCCGAAGCCCCGCATCCACGGAAAATTGCCGCAAGATACCCAGGGCGAAGCTGTGGATCGTGGAGATGCGCGCGGATTCCAGGTCGGCCAGCGCTTCTTCCAGGCGCGTTCTCGCCACGGCGTCTTCTTCTTTCCGGGCGGATTCGACAAGGCGCGTGCGAATCCGCTCCTTGAGTTCTGCGGTCGCCTTTCTCGTGAAGGTGATGGCGGCTATCTCACCCAAGCGGACGCCTTCGCACCGAATGAGATACAGCATTCTCTCCACGAGCAGGGTGGTCTTGCCCGTGCCCGCGCCCGCTTCGACCAGAACGGGGCCTGCAACCCAGGTCGTAGCCTCATCTCTTTCTTTTTGGTCGCGGGGCTGCGCGTTCATATAGCCCTCTCTCTCAAAGACCTAAGCGCGCTCATCCCCGGCGTTTGTTCCTTTCGCGCCGCGCGCTCGGCTCTGTCGGGCCCGCAAAGGGCCTTGTAATCGCAATACCTGCAACCATCCGAAGGCGTCGGGAAAAAACTCCCCTCTTCGACCGAGGCGAGAAAATGATTCAAAAGCGCATCCACGCCCTCCATGTGCTCCTCCATCACCTCGTGTGTGCGGACGCGCTCCGTAACGCCTTGTTCTTCGGTGATGTAGGCGTAGGCGCCGCTCACCCCGGCGTCATCCGGCAAGACGCCGTCCCCGCGCCCCGCGCGCAGATGCCGCGCGTATAGATGAAGTTGAAGACTCGCTCCGCCATCCAGAACTTTTGTCCGGCCAGGAACCAAATCCATCCTTCTCACGGTCTTGAAATCGACGACCCGGTACTCCCCCTTCCCGTTTCGCTCCAGCAAATCCATCCGCCCGCTCAGGGAGATGTCTCCACTCTCCAGCGATATTAGCAAAGGCTCCGAACCCCTGCCCCCGAACCTCTCCTCCAGCATCACCGGGAGCCAGCCCGCTCCGTCCGCGCGCTTTTGCTCCACATACCCCCACAAGCGCCGGTAGAGCGCGCCCTCGAGAGTCCCCCAGGGCAGCGCGAGCAGCGGCGGCGTCTCCGCCTTCTCCGCCTCCTCGCGCATCGCCTTTTGAATCGCATCGCGGAGCGCATCCCGCGCGGTTGATTCATCGAGCGCACCCAGCGGCTGGTTCATCGCCTGAAGCCGGCGGTGGAATTCCTCGAGAACCCGGTGCGTCAACTCCCCCCGGAGCATGCCGTCCATGGCGAAGGGAGGCGCAGGTTCCCGGCGCTTTTCCATGCGGGGATGCAGACGGTCGTTGATGAAGCGGTAAGGACACCCGAAGAAAACCTCCACCCTGGTGATTCCGATGGGACGCGCGGGCGAATGAATCCTCTCTCTAATCAACTCCCGCAAATCGGGGGCTGTGAACATCCCGTCGTATTCGGTGAGAACCTCCCGCCGCCATCGTTCGCTCAAGGCGCCGCGTCTGCGGGCGAACCCTGAAAAATCGTTCATATAGGAGAGACCGCCCGGCGCGGGACGATGAATTTGCTTCAAAATGTTCTCGAGGTCGTATTCGCGCAGATGAACGCGGGTCTCCGAAACGGCCTCGGCGTCCAGCGTCACGGCGGCGGTACGGCTGCGCGAGCGCGTGAAAAGACCCCATGCGCCGTCTTTCGCCTCCCCCAACGCGTCCGACAGATAGTGCAGAAACATGCTGGGAAAAGACGCCGCTTCATCCCCCCGGCCATCCTCCGCGCTCGTCGCGGTGAGGATGAGACGATTGCGCACGGACTGGAGAATCGTCCACAACTGAAACCGCGCTTCGCCCTCCCGGGATTTTTTGAGCGGAAGGTCCACCCCCTCATCCGGTAAGTTCGCCCGGGCGGCGCGGTTCAACTCCTCGCGCACCGAATCGGGCAGAAGCGGATCTTCGGTTCCCGTGGGCGGAAACAGGCCCTCGCCCAGACCTGCGAGCACGACGGCGCCGAAGGAAAGCCCGCGCGCGCTCTGGATGGAGGAGAGGCTCGCCAGATGCCCTCCGCCGCCCTGACCGGACTCGTCCTCACGCAACAGGGTTTTATCCAGAAAACGCTCGCAAAGCCCATAGAACGCATCGCGCGTCAACTCTCCGGTAATCGCGTCCAAATCCGCGAAGCCCGAGACGAGCCCCTCCACTTCGCCCTGGCGCCCTGAACCACTCGTCGTTTCTGCGAAAACCGCCAGGGCGCGCTCGATGAACGCAGAGGGCAAGCCTCGTTCCGGGATTTTTTCGAGAAGCGCGAAAAAATCAGACATCGCCATCGCGAGGGAATACGCGGCGGGATATTCCTCATCCTCTTCACGCATCTCCGCCAGAGCGGAATCGAGAGCCGCGAGCCATGCGTCGGCGCCTCTCACGTAGGGCAGGCTTCTCGAGAAAAACTCCCATTTCGAGGCGAAGACGGGATCGCCGACGCACTCTTCGAATTCGTATTTCCGCGCCAGTTCCAGAAACGTCCGCGAACCGGTGAAGCCGCCCTCATCCAGAAAGCGCATCACCTCGGCGCGCGGGTAACCGCGCATGGGCAACCCGAGCATGAGGAGAAACAAGCGGGCGGCAAGGCTCGTGGAGGAGGGCGTTTTCTCCTCGGCCCGGCAGGGAATTTCGAGGCTTTCGAACGTTTCCTCGAATAAATCCTGATACCCTCTTCGCTCGGTCATCAAGACGCATATTTCATCATCGCCCTGAAAATCTTCCCTGGCCCGCAGCATTTCCCTGCATACTTCCCACGCTTCCCGGCCTCTCGATGACGCCGCCACGATTCGCAAGGCGTCCGCCGGCAAAGGCTCCGCCGCATCACCCGAGAAGAGCGTCCCCGCCAGATGCGATAACGGCCTCGGCGCAGGCGGCCCGGCTTCTTCTCTATGAAAGCCCAGCCTCTCCAGCCAGCGGATCAAGGGTTCCGCATGCTTACACGCGGGCGCGCCGATTTGCGCGGGAACAAGGGCCTGGGACTGCGCCTCGCGGCAGGCGGCCGCCGCCAGCCTGCGCTGAAGCGCGTTCATCTCTGCGAAGCCGTAGAAGATGGTGGGAACGCCCGGCGGCTCCGCTTCCATTTTTTCGCACGCCATCTCAAGAAGAGAGGAACCGTCGTAGAATCCGAGACTCCGCATACAGCTATGGAAACTCCCGGACAAAAGCGCCAGGTCCTTCCATCGCGCCGCATCCGGGCCTGAGATTTTTCGGCTCCATTTCCCCAATACCCCGGGCGAGAGGTTCGCCTCGGCGAGGTCGGTCAGCGTGGCGTAGAGGCTTTCTCCGTATCCTTTGGAAGCAGAGCGAAAAAAGGCGAGTTCCCCCTGCGCGCCCTCAAATACCTTCTCCGCCAACACCTCGGCGAGGGCCGGATGAATCCGCCGGAGCCCCCCCGAAACGCACTCGGGCTCGGTGATTTCGCGCGCCAGATCGATCATGCCCAGAACCGACACCCCGGCGAAGCCACCCGCGCGCGCAAGCACTTTCTCGACGTGCCCGCGCAGCCTGTTCGAGATGACGACGACCCGCCGAGGCGCAAGGGGGTCTCCCCCGCCGAGGCGGCGCACGCGCGACGCGAGGGATGATTCCAGGTGATGAAAGGGAGCGGCGATCAGAATTTTAGAGGCCGGCGCCATGGGGATTTCCATATCAGCGATGACAGGGCGATTCCGATGTGTGAAGCGAAACCCGGGAGAATTATATGCCCAGACACGCACGCGGGGCGACGCCCATCAAACGCGCCCTCGCCGAACACGAACCGGCGATTACGTGTTCAGCACGCTCTCGCCGAATAAATCCTCCAGGCCGAGCAGCATCGGCGTAAGGCCCTGGCCGTGGGCGTAGGAGAGAAGCTTTTCGAGCGATTTGCGGTTCGCCTCCACGCCGTAAGGCCAGAAATCATCCCCGAAGATCTCCCGTGTCTCGTCCATGACCGCCGGCAGAAACGGAATCATGGCGGAGAGCGCGCCGTTGTCGTTCAGCGATTCGAGCGTCTCCTCGCGCGCCTCGCACATGGCCTGATAAATGGACCCGAGCGCCCAAGGGGTTCGCTCGTGAACGTCGCGCCTGAGGACGACGCAGTGCATCATGGGGTGAACACCCGTTCTTTGGTAATACTCCGTCTCGGCGGCCTTGTAATCCGGGAACAGGCGCTTGACGCGCGGCGAGCCGTTTGCGAAACACGCAGGCACCTGATGGATAAGCGCGCCGTCCGCCTCGCCGGATTCGAGCATGTTCGATACCGTCTGGCCGGGCTTCATGTAGCGGATGCGCGCGCCGGGGGGCATGGGTATCGGCACGCGCGGCTCGATCGCCGCCACCCAATCCACCGAACCCACGTCCAGCCCGTATTCTTCAGCGAGAATACCCACGATCCATACGACCGCCGTCATCCCCCATTCGCGAATCACGATTCGCTTGCCGTTCAGATCGGTCACCTCATCGACGCCCGCATCCGTGTTCGCATACACCATCGAATGCCGGAAAACGCGGCTCGGGAAGGCGGGCATCCCCACGAAGGGGGTCTCCCCCGACCCGAGCAGGAACATGTGCGCGCCCATCGACATTTCCGACAGGTCGAACTCCTGGTATCTGCACATACGGTAAAATATCTCGGTGGGCGGCAGGGAGAGCACCCTGAGATTCACCCCCTGCGGGCGAACGGAGCCCATTTTGAGAATGTTGGTCCTGTCATAATCGCCAAACGCCGCCGTAAGCTCCAGATCCGGCATACCTTCTCCCTTTCGCGTCATCCATCGTGAAAGCGCACCTTTGCAATGATGGTGGAACGGTCAACAGGTTTCTCATAGTTTTCACCGCTCGACAACGAGGCGAGTCCATCGGTAGTGTCTCAGTTTGAAATTACTGCCACCCCTCCTGGCACGCTCACCTTGTGCGCTGTTCGTATCTTACGGCTCGCTCGTCTTCTATGATGCACTTCTCTATCACCATGGCTAGGAAACCGCCGGGAGAGGTGGCGATCGAAAGGAAATTTAATTTACGAGCTCATGCAAAGCCTCAGAAAGCCTCCATGCTTGCTCTATGGATGCATCTTCACTACAAGGCAAACCAACCCTTAGTTCCGCCGAATCGCTTGAGAAACGGAAATATATTCTTTTTTTATCGGGATCTTGCGAAAGCGAAACCTTGCCTGCTTCAAACACGTCCGATAATGGCTGTTTATGCTCATTTTTCTTTTCCACTCTACGTTGTTGCCGAAATTCTTGAAACTCCGGGATACTCTCCAAATATCGAATGTCAATGGTCTTTTGCGTGGAAGCCGCGTGCTTCCCTTTTTCTGTGAGACAAATCCATCCACGGCGAGGAGATTCTATCAATCCCGCTTTTTTCAAATAAGTTCTAGCCCACCCCACCCTGTTTCTTAAAACCGTTTCTCCGCCGCTTGGTATAAGCGCTGCCTGGTCTTTTTCGGAAAGTTCGAAATGAATTCCTATATCTTCGGTCATGTCTTTCAGGGTGTATTCCCGGCAACTCGCCAATAATTTTACGAATGGCCCTAGAATTTTATCTACCTTTGGAACCGCCATGATAATCTCCTCCTTGTGTTCTTTGCTGATCTTCGCTATAAAAAAGGGGTACCCGGTGGGGAGGATGCACTTCTCCCCCTCGGGCCCTACACAGCCCTCCCTCCTTGAATGGTACCGGAATTTGATTGACATAAAGGGAGCAAGCTGATACGGTGGGTCCACTTATGCTTCAACTCGCACCATCGAGGGCGTCTTGGCACCGCTGAGACGCCCTCAGCCTTTAATGAAACGACTTTAGCACCAAACCAACACAGACGCAAGCAAAAAATTCAAATCAAACACGAAAAATATTGTGTTTTATTGTGTCTGTATGTGTCTATTAGTGACAATACCAGGAATGAGGAAAGTACAAAGTTTAAACTGAGACACTACCAGTCCATCGTCGCGTGAAAGCCCCCGAGTTGACCACCCCCCGCCCGGCGTGGCATGAAGGGTCGAGAAATCTTGAGACCCGCATCTACAACCGAAAAGGATGGCGCTTGGCTAAGAAGATAAGGGTGATCGTATGCGGATTCGGGCGCGTCGGGCGTGAATTCGCGAGACTCATCCACCAGAAAACAAATTTCATACGCACCGCCTATGGTTTTGAGCTATCCATCGTCGGCGTGGGCGAGTTGAGCGGCAGCCTCCACCACCCCGGCGGAATCGACGCCGCAGAAACTGCTGCCGCCTTCGAGCGAGACGGCGGTTTCTCGGGCCATCCCAGTCTTGAGGCCGCCTGGCAGGGACTCGACCTGGTTAAAGCCGCACGCGCCGACGTGTTGGTCGAGACGACGCCCACGGACATCCGAACGGGCGAGCCCGCCATGAGCCACATACGCGAGGCGCTTTTCAGGGGAATCCACGTCGTGAGCGCCAACAAGGGGCCGTTCATACGCGCCTACCGCGAACTGACCGGACTGGCGAGGGAGAAAAACGCGGCTCTCAAAATCTCGGCCGCAGCAGCGGCAGCCCTCCCGACCATCGACGTGGCCGAGACGTGCCTGGCGGGCGCAGAGATTCTCGGCATCGAAGGCGTGTTGAACGGGACGACGAACTTCATCCTCTCCAGAATGAGGACGAGCGGCCAGAGCTATGAAGAAGCCCTCGCAGAAGCCCAGGCGCTCGGCATCGCCGAGACCGACCCCACGCTCGACGTGGAGGGCTTCGACACGGCGAACAAACTGGCGCTCATCACGAACGTCTGCATGGGCGCGGACTTAAGACCCGAGGACGTGGAGCGGACGGGCATCGCCGGGGTATCGCTCGAAGAGGTGCAGGGCGCGAGCGCTGCGGGCAAAATCATGCGCCTGGTGGGCGCATCGAGGCGAGACGAAAGCGGACGCGTCTCGGCCAGCGTCGCGCCCCAGCTTCTCTCGCCCGATCATCCCCTGGCGGGCGTGGAAGGGGCCGAGAAGGGAATCACCTACACGAGCGATACGATGGATCGCGTCACCGTGGTGGGCGGCAAGAGCGACCCTCGGGGCGCCGCCGCCGCTTTGCTAAAAGACCTCATCAACATTTATCGTCATTCTTCATCCTGAATCCGGAGATTTTCCATGAACAACGCGGACCTGATCGTCAAAACCATGAAGGAAGCGGGCGTCACGCACTGCTTCGGCATCCCGAGCGGAAACGTCCTGCCCATGCTCGAAGCCATGCGCAAGGGGGGTCTCACCTTCGTCCTCACCGCGCATGAAGGCTCCGCGAGTTTCGCCGCCGACGTGATGGGCCGCCTGACGGGCGCGCCGGGCTTTTGCATCGCCACCCTGGGACCCGGCGCCACCAACCTCTCGACCGGCGTGGGCAACGCCTATCTGGACCGCTCCCCGCTCATCGCGCTCACCTGCAACCTGCATACGCACCAGCTCGGACGCCGCATCCAGATGTACATCGACCACCACACCCTCTACCGGCCCATCAGCAAGGCGAGCCTTCCGCTCAGAAAAGGCCGCGTCGCCTCCGTATTGGAAGAAGCGATGGGACTGGCGATGAGCGAGCCGCACGGCCCCGTTCATCTCGACTTGCCCGAAGACGTATCGCTCGCGCCCGCCACCGAGGAGCCGCCTCCTCCTCCTACGGGAAAGCGCCACCGGGCGGCGCCTGAGAGCGCATTCGGAAAACTCGAATCCCTTCTGCAAAACGCCAAACGGCCCGTCGCCGTTTTAGGCTCGACGAGCATGCGGATGGAAAACCCGGCACTCCTGCGCGCCTTCATCGACAAGCACCAGCTTCCCTTCGCCACGACCACCATGGCCAAGGGGATGATAGACGAGGATCATCCGCTATCCATAGGCTGCATCGAGCGCGGAAAGCGCCAGGTGCAGCGGGAGTTCTTAAGAAGCGCCGACCTGATCCTCGGAATCGGCTACGACGTAATCGAGGTGGAATACGAGCAATGGATAAAGGACGCGCCGCTCGTAAGCGTGGACATCGACCCGGTGGACGCGGATTCTTCCGTCGAGATAGCGCACGAGGTGGTCGGCGATCTGGATGCGTCTTTAAGACGCATAAACGATTTCACGCCCGGCAGCTACGAATGGCCCTCTGACGCCGCCTTGCGCCACAAGGAGAAATTCCAGAAGGCGCTACGGCCCCAGGTTCCGCACTTCGCGGCCCACGAGGCGATCGACGTGGTGCGCGAGGTGACGCCCAGGGAGGGAATTCTCTCTTTCGACGTAGGCGCGCACACACACCAGATAGCCAGCCAGTGGAGCGTGCATGAGCCGCACACCTTCCTGATCACGAACGGGTGGTCCTCGATGGGCTTCGGCCTGCCGGGGGCCATCGCCGCCAAACTCGCGCATCCCGAAAAACCCGTCGTCGCGCTCATAGGCGACGGCTGTTTTCAGATGACGTGCGGCGAGGTGGCGGTGGCGAAGAGGATGGGTCTCGCCATCCCCATCGTCGTCCTGGACGACCGCTGGCTCTCGCTCATCCAGGTGAAACAGGATAGACGGGATTACGGCCGCTACGGAACCGAACTCCAGGCCGAGGAATACCAGGCGCCGCCCGCTCATTATTTCGGCGTCCCCGCCGTGGGCGCGCGAACGCCTGAGGAGTTGAGGGGCGCGCTCAAAGAGGCCTTCGACGCCGACGGGCCGACCGTCATCGAGGCTGTGGTGGATTCCGCGCACTACGACGACACGGTGTTCGACTAGGAAAGTTTTTGGCCCGGGCGATTGTGGAATTATTTCCTCAAAAGAATTTTCGACACGCTACGAGGAGAAAACGTCATGCTCAAAACTCGCGATAAGTTTCGATATTGGACCCCCATGATCTTTGTCGCAATGATATCGGCCATCGCGGCGACTCCATCCGTCGATGCCGCGCCATACGACATCGTCGAGGAGAGCAAGAAAACCGAAATCCAATTCGGCGGCTACGATTATGAGTTGGAAGGAAAACTGTTTCGTCCCGAAAGCGAGGGCCGATTCCCCCTGGTCGTCCTCGCGCACGGCTCATGTGGCAAGAGATGCCGGCGCAGGTATCAGGAAAGCAGACTGTCTTCTCCCGCGAAAGTCTTCGCCCGCTCCGGCTACGCCGCATACACGTTCAACAGAATCGGATATGGTAATTCCACCGGCTACCAATGGGAAGACCACAGGGCCTTCGAGGGAATGGGATATTGTAGGAAACAGAAATACATCCAGTCGGCGAGAAGAAGCGGAATGCAAACCCGATTGGTCATAGAAGCCTTGATCCGGCAAAAACTAAAATACGTGGATACCGGGAAAATACTGGCGGTGGGCCAATCTGGAGGAGGCCTGGCCGTATTTGGTTTGACTGAAGGCCCGAAACCGTATGAACACCTGGCCGGCCTTAAGGGGGTGATCAGCACGGCCGGCGCCCTGGGAGCAAACTGCGCAAAGGGCGATTACTTCAGTCCTAATTTTTTCAACGAGAATATGGTCGAAATGTACAGAACGTTCGGCCGAAAATCCAAAACGCCGGTTCTGATGGTGTATGCGAAAAACGACCCCCGAACGGTCAGGGCCGCTTCCTGGCGAGATGCGTACAACCAGAGCGGAGGCAATGCCAGACTGGTCGTGCTGCCCGATCAAGGTTCCTCACCGAGGCAAGCGCACGGGTACTTTTACAGGGAATGGTCAACGCCGGAATGGAAACCCCATTTCAACGCGTTTCTCTCTTCGCTCGGTTTGCCAAAACTGAATTGACACCGGGCGCGGCGAGCGCCCTCAAAGAAACTGCGCGTTCTCGATTATCGCCTCATCGAAGTTCACGCCCTCGATGTCGGCGCCGGTCAACTCCGCGTCCCGGAAACTCGCGCCCGCTACGTCCGCATCACAAAGGTTCGCGTCGCGGAGGATTGCGCCGTCCAGATCCGCGTTTCGCAAATCCGTTTCGCGCATATCCGCGCCCGAGAGATCCGCACCGCTCAAGTTCGCGCGCACAAGGCTCGCCCCTCTCAGATTGGCGTCCGCGAGGTCGCACCCGCCCAGATTCGCCCAGGAGAGGTCTTCCCCCTCCATCGAAAGAGGCTCACCCCTTCGAGCGGCGTGTTCGATGATTTTCTCCAGCTTCTCGCGCCGCATGTTCATCATGGGGAAAATCATAAATCAGATCGGTAAACTTGCAAGGCCGGATTGACAAGAATCCGGCGCGAAGCCTACAAAGAGACCCATGCGCGAACACTTTGAAGATGAGCAATCGCCCCTCTTCGAAGAATCATCAAACTGAAAATGCGCTCTGCAAGCAGCCAGAATCCAAGCGGGGAGAACGCTCCCCGCCGGTGAAAATCGACAGGAGAATTCCATGAAGGTTCAAAAGGTAGGCGTCGTCGGTTTGGGCACGATGGGGTCGAACATCGCCATCGTCTGCGCCCGGGGCGGCAAGGAGACGGTGGTGTTCGAGGCCAACCCCGCGGCCATGGAATCCGGCATGGGCCGGGTGCGCGCCTTCCTCGACGCAGGCGTCGAGAAGGGCAAAACCTCTCCCGAGGAGAGAGACGCGATGATGGGCCGGATTAGTCGGGCCGGGTCGCTCTCCGGGATGGAGGATTGCGATTTGGTGATCGAGGCCATCACGGAAGACCAGGCAGAGAAGAACAAACTGCTCAGGAACCTGAACGCCGTCCTGGGTGGAGACGCCATTCTCGCGTCGAACACGAGCACGCTTTCCATCTCCCACATGGGGGCCGCATCCGGTCGCCCGTCCAAAACCATCGGCGCGCATTTCTGCCTGCCCGCCGCGCTGAACAAGCTCGTGGAAGTCGTCCCCGGCCTCCTCACGAGCGATGAAACCCTGAGCGCTACGACGGCCTTTCTGGAAGAAGTCGGCCAGACGCCCGTCGAAGTCAAGGATGCGCCCGGCTTCGTGCTCAACTACTTTCTCGTGGCGTTTCAGAACGACTGCATCCGCCTCATAGAGTCGGGCTACACGAACCCGGCGGATCTGGACGCGGGCGTCCGGCTCGGGTTGGGCTACAGGATGGGACCGATGCGCCTGCTCGACATCGAGGGACTCGACATTCACCGAACGGTTTCGCTCTCAATGTACGAACAATTAAAGGACCCGCGCTACATTCCCCCGCCGCTGGTGGACCGCATGATAGACGCAGGCCACCTGGGCGCTAAGACGGGCAAGGGGTTTTACACCTATAAATCCGCGGGCGTGTTCGGCGTCGCGGAACCGGAGGAAGATGCGGCGCATAAGCGCGACCTCTCCCGGGGACAACCCATCGCGGATGCGGTGAAAAAAGTGGGCGTGGTCGGCCTGGGCGCCATGGGTTCGGGCATCGCGCAGGTCTGCATCACCGCGGGGCTTGCGGTCACCGGCGTCGAGGTGAACGCAGACGCCCTGGAAGCGGGTCTCACCCGCATCCGCAGGAACCTGGGCGGCGCGGTGAAACGCGGCAAGATGGATGAGGCCCAAAAAGAGGAAACGCTCACCCGCCTCGGCGGCTCTACCGATTTGGACGCGCTTTCCGATTGCGACCTCATCATCGAGGTGATCGTCGAGAATCTGGACGCCAAGCTCGAACTCTTCGAAAAGCTGGGAGAGATCGCGAAAGAAGGCGCCATCATCGCGTCGAACACCTCGTGCCTGTCCGTGACCGCCATGGCCGCCAGGACGAAAACCCCCGAGCGCGTGCTCGGCTTACACTTCTTCAACCCTCCCTACGCGATGCGGCTCGTCGAGGTGGTCGAAGCGGTTCAGACGGCGCCCGAGATCACCGAGTTCGGAATCGCGTTTTGCCGCCGCATCGGCAAGACGCCCATTCCCGTGAAGGACAGGCCGGGATTTCTGGTGAACCGCCTCTTGGTGCCCTATCTCAACCACGCCGCCCATGCGTTCGATGAGGGACTCGCGGACAGGGAGAGCATGGACAAGGCCATCAGCATGGGACTCGGACACCCGATGGGTCCGCTCACGCTCATCGACCTGGTAGGCGTGGACGTGCAGACTTTCGTCGCCGATTCGATGGCCGAAGAACTGGGCGAGGCCAGGTTCTACGCCCCGCCCATCCTGCGCCGGATGACCTCGGCGGGGTGGCTGGGCAGAAAAACGGGCAAGGGCTTTTATGATTACGCCTAAGCGCACTGCTCATTAGCCGCCCCGGAATTCACGATGCCGACCGCCACCACCACACCCACCGCCTCGGGAGAAGCGCTGTGAGCCGGGCGTTCGCAAAACCCATCGTCGTGGTGAGCAAGTGCCTCGAGTTCGAGGCGTGCCGCTACAACGGCGAGCGCATCTCATCATCTTTCATCGAACGGCTCGAACCCCACGTCCGCTTCCGGCCGGTATGCCCCGAGGTGGAGATAGATCTCGGCACGCCGAGGGACCCGATACGAATCTACCTACAAGGCGAAAGCAAGAGCCTCTACCAGCCCGGCACGCGCAAACACCTAACTCAGGACATGAACGCCTTTTCCGGGCAATTCCTGGGCGCTTTGAAAGAGGTCGACGGTTTCATTCTCAAGTCAAAATCCCCATCGTGCGCGATTACGGACGCGAAGATATTCCCCGCTCCCGCATCGACCGGCCACATCGCCCAGGGGTCGGGCCTGTTCGCCGAGGCTGCGCTCCAATTATTCAGCAAGCGCGCGTTCGTGGACGAGGCCGGGCTGAACTACAGGCAAGTTCGCGCGGGTTTTCTGACGAAAATCTTCGCGCTGGCCGGTTTTCGCGAAATCAAGAAATCGGGCCGCGCCGCCCGCCTCGCCCGCTACCACGCGGAGAACAAGCTGCTCTTCCTGGCCTGCCATCGAGAGACCATGCGAGAGATGGGGCGAATCGCGGCGAATCACGAAAAACGCGAATTGAGCGAAGTCTTCTCCTTATACGAAAGCGCGCTCTTGCGACTACTCGCCCATCCGCCTGCGCGCGCCTCATACGTGAACGCCCTCGCCCATGCGATGGGGCATTTTTCCGAAAAAACCAGTAGAGAAGAAAAGAGTCGCTTTCTCGATGCGCTCGAAGAATACCGGGAGGGAAAAACCCCGCTGGACGAGCCGCTCGAAATGCTTCGGGAATGGACGGCGCGCATGGGCTCGGAGTATCTGGAGGCGCAATCCTTGTTCGAGCCCTATCCTCGCGCCCTGTGTGATGAAGGGGAATAAAGAAGCGTAGCGAAGGGACCGCTCATCTCTAAAAACACAGTCCTATCATTCAGAAATAATAACCCCAGCCCGATGAGTCATGACTCGGATGGAGCGGGAAGGCTCGCACACTCGTCGCAAACGTGAAATTTCAATCTTCACTATAGGCCGCGCCTCAGATGCCTTCGATCTCCGGTTCCCCCGAGGAGGAATCGTAGAAATTGAAATCGCCCGCATCCAGGTCATTGACGTCGAAACCCTCCAGCCGGATCGTGCCGCCTCCTTGCGAAGTCAGGTCGATGACGGCGTCGGCGCAGTCGGCGCGTATGGTCAGATCCCCGAAACCGGTAATGCCGGTGATCGCCGTGAGGTCGATGGCGTCTTCCCCGTCGGTGAAGTCGGTAATCGTGTCGTCGCCGAAACTGCCGTCGAAAACGAAGGTGTCCGCGCCCGCGCCGCCCGTGAGCGTGTCAAGGCTGATCTGGATGCTGCACAAGACCTCGTTCGTAATGCGAACGAAGCCATCGACTGGGCGTTGGCCCATAGGACAAGTCTTGCCTTGGCGACCGATTCACCTCCGAAAAATGAGGAAGTGGCAACCCGGCAGACATTCATAAGCAACGAACAGGGTGATAGCAGTCTCTCCAGCATCATGAATCTGCCCCTGCCACAACCGCATAGAGCGCCAACCGCAACCCTCCACGCTTTACAAGAATGGGAAGGATACGTCCTTGATATTGACAACACGGACTTTACGGCTCGTCTGGTCGACCTGACGGCGGGCGCATCGCATGAAGATGAAGAAGCGGTAATTCCTCTCATGGAAATATCTGACGACGATGTCAAAAAGATGCAAGTCGGGAGTATATTTCGCTGGGTGATCGGTTATCTGCACTCCCCATCTGGAACAAAGAGACGTGTTTCGGAGTTCGTGTTCCGCGATCTCCCCGCCTTCACCAAGAGTGATTTACGTGATGGCGAGACCTGGGCTAATGAAATAGTGAGGTCGTTCGATCTGTGACTGGCACGGGAACGCCGCCTAACATAGACGAGTTCGAACTCACGCTTCTCGGTCCCGGCTATGGTGAGAGCATAGTTCTGCATATCGGGGGTGGCGAGTGGATCCTCGTCGACTCCTGCCTTGATGAGAAAGGGACGTCGCGCTCCCTTAGATACTTAGAAAACATGGATATTGACCCGGCTGAGTCCGTCGAGTTAATCGTGGCAACTCACTGGCATGACGATCATATACGCGGCATGGCCCAGATCGTTGAAGTTTGCGACAAAGCCACTTTTTGCTGCTCGAGTGTATTACGTGATAAGGAATTTCTCGCCGTCATCGGGGCCTTGGAATACCGCCACCTGTCTGCCGCTGGTTCCGGCCTAAGAGAGATTTTCAACGTTTTCTCGCGTCTTTCGCAAGTAGCGTCGAGACCGAAGCTAGCGCTCATAGACCGCCTTATTTTTCGTCGAAACGAGTGTGAAATATGGACGCTTTCGCCCAACGATGCGAACTTCCTCGACTTCTTAAAAACTGTTTGTGGCCTTTTCCCAACAGTAGGCGAGAGCAAGAAACGTATTCCGAGTCTTTCTCCAAACGATGTCGCTGTCGTGCTCTGGATCAAAGTGGACAACCTTGTGGTGTTGCTTGGTTCGGATTTGGAAAAGCGTGGCTGGGTCGAGATTCTACAGAGCACGACACGCCCGGCAGGCATGGCGTCGGCGTTCAAGGTCCCACACCATGGATCCGAAAACGCTCATGAGCCGGATGTGTGGAAGCGGATGCTGGAGCCCGACCCCTTTGCGGTTCTCACGCCCTGGCGTAGAGGCCGTCGCCGCTTGCCGAGCAAACGTGATGCGCACGAATTCTCTCGTGCACGACGAACGCTTACGCATCCGCGATGGACACCACCTTGGCGGCGGTCCGGCTCGTTCTGAGCGGGATTATTCCCGGACTACCGGAACTGAACGTGATGCTCTCTCACCTCGGCGGGACGATACCCTTCCTCTGGGGCCGCCTGAGCGAGGGTTTCAGAATGTTCGCCGGAGAATGGGAATGGGGGGAGCCGACGGATTTCTTCGGGCGGTTTTATATAGACGCCATCGCCTATCGCCCGGAACCTCTGGAGTACGCCGCCGGGATCCTGGGCCCCGAGAAGATTCTCTACGGCAGCGACGACCCGTTTTTCGGAGAAGAGAACATGCGCCAGAGTGCGGAGACGATTCTCGTCTGCCCGAACTTCGACGAGAAAACGAGGGATCTGATTTTCGAGAAAAACGCCGCGCGAGCCCTACAACAACGAAAAGCTCTTCTGGCAGGGGCATAAGGGTTTCGTCAAATACAAGCTCTGGCCGAGAAACGGCGGCGCTCCGCTCCTGAAGACACTGTGAACGAGCCTCGCCTGGTTCGGAAAAAACGCGGCGGGCGAAGCCAAGAAAATGCAGTACGACAAGGGGTTTCGCATCACGAAAGACCACGTGGCTCCCCAGTTCTTGGAAGCGGCGCTCAAGAAGCTGGGGAAATAAGGGGATCCCGTGGGTTCGAAAATCGTCGTTCGGAACATTTCGAAGACGTTCGTGAGAAGAGGCGGTGGGGAAGAGGAAAGCGCCGTCGAGGCGCTGAAGGACGTATCGTTCGAAGTGGCCGATCGGGAGTTCGTCTATATCGTCGGGCCGAGCGGCTGCGGGAAGACGACCCTTCTGCGCATCATCGACGGGCTGATATCTTCCGATAACGGGAAAATCCAGATCGATGGACGAACGGTCGGTGCGTCTGCCCAGTACCGGGGGATGGTGTTTCAGACCTTCGGCCTGCTCCCCTGGCGGACGGTGGCGGACAACGTCGCCATCGGGCTCGAGATAGCGGCATGGAATTACAGAAGCAAAAGCCCATCGTCGAGCGGTGGATCGGGGTCGTTGGTCTTGCCGGGTTCGAGCATTACTATCCGCACGAACTCTCGGGCGGAATGCAGCAGCGCGTGGGCCTCTCGCGGGTGCTCGCCATCGATCCGGTAGTCATCCTGATGGACGAGCCCTTCGGAGCGCTGGACGCCCAGACGCGCGAACTCATGCAGGAAGAATTGCTGCGCATCTGGAACCAGGAGAAGAAGACGGTCATCTTCATCACCCACAGCATCGACGAGGCTATCTACCTCGCCGACCGCGTGGTCGTCATGTCGGCCCGGCCAGGCAGAATCGCGGAAATCCTCCGCATCGATATTCCCCGCCCGAGGTGGGATCATGACGTGCGGGGCACGAAGGAATTCGCCGAACTAAGAGCGTACATCTGGAAAGAATTGAGAAAAGACACCCCGGGGGTCGGTGCGCCCCCGGGGGATTGAATCCCCATTTATTAAGAGGATACGGCGGAAATTGATCATCGACCTCCACTCCCACTACATACCGCCTGCATACCTTGAACTGGTTCGTGAGGAGGGAAACGCTTACGGCCGCCACGTGACGAAGCTCCCCTCGGGTGAACCGGCTCTCTACGGGGACAACCGCTTGATCCCCTTGCTCGAGGGCTTCCACGACGTGGACGTGAAATTGAGCGACATGAAGAAACAGGGGGTGGAGAGACAGGTACTATCTCCTCCCCCTTTTCTTTTTCACTACGATCTGCCCGATTCCACGGGTGCTGAAATCGCAAGGATGCTCAATGACGAGGCGCGCTTTGGAGAAAGCGAGGCCTGAGCACTTCGTCGCGATGGCGACCGTTCCGCTGCAAAGTCCCGAAGCCGCGGCGGCGGAGCTCGAGCGGGGCGTCACGACACTCGGCATGCGCTCGGTGGAAATCGGCGCAAGCGCAGGCGAGCGGAAGTTGGACGATCCGGCGCTGGCACCTTTTTGGGAGACTGCGGAAAGGCTCGACGCTTTGGTGCTCATCCACCCCATCCGCCCGCCCGGTCGCGAGCGAATGGGCGATTATTACCTGTTCAACCTGATCGGGTTTCTCGTGGAAACTACACTTGCCGCCGCCCGGTTGATATTCTCCGGCGTGCTGGAGAAATACCCGGGTTTGAGGCTTTGCCTGTCTCATGCGGGCGGCATGGCTCTGTGGATTCAGGGCCGGTTCGATCACGGACTTCGCGCACTGCCCGCCTGCCAGGGAATCATCGAACGCCCCCCGAGCGAGTATTTGAAGCGGATGTATTTCGACACGATCACCCACAGCCCAGAGGCGCTTCGCTACGTCATCGAAAGAGTCGGGGCGGACCGGATAGCCCTCGGAACGGACTATCCCTTCGCGGTGGCGGATTTCGACCCCGTGGGAACGGTGGACGCCATACCGCACCTCACCGAAGATGAACGCGAGACGATAGCGGGAGGCGCGGCGGCGGCCCTCCTGGGTCTGGCCTAGAAGTTTTCTGCGAGAAATCATTCTCCCGGCCGCGTTTCACGCGCATCCGACCCTTTGCTCAACCCCTCACGCCGCCGGCCCGGGTTGGTCGTGAGCGCATGAGCCGGGAATGAAACCGTGATGGGTGCGAATTCAGGTTCGAACCACCATCAGGAACGTGAGGCCGGTCGCCCGATCCGATTATTGCGAAAATAGCTCTATTCTCCTAAAATTCACCCCGGAATCATCGGGAGGAGAGGAAGGGTCGTTTTTTCGGGCCATTCGCAGTTATTTTTGTCCGACCAGAGAGGAGGCTCCGATGCGGGCCATGGTTCTGCATGAATGGGGAGGTCCCCTGACGCTCGAAACGGTGCCCGACCCGGCGCCGGGTTTCGGGGAAGTCGTGCTGCGCGTGCGCGCCTGCGCGCCGGATCAGTTCGACGTGACCATCCGCGCGGGCCGGATCGGCGGAAAGCTGCCCCTCATCATGGGGCACGAGATCGCGGGCGAGGTGGCCGCGCGGGGTCCGGGCGTCGAGGGATGGGAGGAGGGCGCTCGCGCGATCGTCCACGCCTATCTCACCTGCGGGCGGTGCCGGTTTTGCCTGCTCGGCCGGGTGACCCTCTGCGAGAATTTCCAGGGCTACTTCGGGGTGCATCGAGACGGCGGCTACGCCGAGTACGTGCGGGTCCCGGCGGGGAACCTGTGCGCCATTCCGGAAGGAGTGGGGTACGCCAAGGCCACGACCATCGTGAGCCCGGTGGCGACCCCGCTCAAGGCCATCAAAACGCGCGCGGGCGTGCGCCCGGGGGATGACGTGGTCGTCGTCGGCGCCTGCGGCGGCGTGGGAATCCACGCCGTCCAGATCGCCAGGGCCTTCGGCGCGCGCGTCATCGCGGTGGACATCGACGACGCCAAGCTCGCCCGGGCCCGGGAGCTGGGCGCGGACCACGCGGTGAACGGCCGGGAGGAGGACTTCGCCGCGGTCGTGAGAGAGGTCACGCACGGCAAGGGAGCCGAGGCCGTGCTGGAGTTCGTGGGCACGGAGCAGACGTTGCCGAAGAGCTTCGCTTCGCTGACGAGGACGGGCGTCCTCGTCGTCGTGGGCTTTCAGCCGGGAACGGTCTTCGCGTGCGACCCCACCCGCTTCGTGGACGATGAGATCACGGTGACCGGCTCGCGCTACGTGAATCGCGCGGAGTTGGCCGAGGCCGCCGCCTGGGTCGGGTCGGGCCGGGTGAAGCCGGTCGTTTCGGGGACGTACCCCCTGGCCGAGGTGGAGAAGGCGCTGGCCGACCTCTCGGAAAACCGGGTGGTCGGACGAGCGCCGGTTCTGATCGATTCGTGAGGTCAAACGCGAGCGAGGAGGGGTTGTTGAAAAAGCCCCCCTGACAAGGGGGGTTGGGGGTCGAACGCGACCGGGGAGGGAGCGTTCATGGCAAGGAAGGATGGGGGGGAGTCGGAGGGAATAGTACTTTACCCGTCCCGCTCGCCCTCCCTCGGCTGGAAACCAACCCCCCTGGCCCCCCTTGTCAGGGGGGTAAAAGCAATGCCCCCCGACGAGGAGGTGGAAGAAAAGCCCCCCTGACAAGGGGGGTTGGGGGGTTACTACTCCGACGAGGGGTTTTTCAACAGCCCCGAGGAGCGAGCGTTTGCAGGTTTTTCCGACCGGTGAGGGAGAGTTTGCGTACCGTTGTTATCCTCGTCCGCAGCAATCGCCCCTTCATCAGTCGCGATTGACCCTTGAGGGTCGGGCCCCGGTTCGTCATTCCGGCGGATGCCGGAATCCAGGGAATTTGTCTTTTCGCCTTTTGTCGTTGTGCCGCTTCAATCGAAAAGGAAATGAAAAACCGCAATACCCCCACCCTAATCGGTTCTGGATTCCGGCATACGCCGGAATGACGGCGTTGTGGTTCTGTTTCGATGGATGCGAAAAGGATGCGTTTCGTAGGGGCAATTCCCTGTGGAAGTCCTTCGCCAGGACAGGCGGGCGACCACAGGGGGTCGCCCCTACGGCCAACGGGGGAAAGAGCATATTGGTTCGTAGGGGAGAGCCCCCGTGCTCTCCCGTGAATTTTCGGCAAACCTCTTAAAGGGTCGAACTACACCGATTAGTTGATCGCCGGTGACCAGTCGTATATCCGCTGCAAGGCGCCTCCCATGAGATCCGCGCGCTCGTCATCGCTCAGGCGGTCCGTGAGGCGGAACGGCGTGACGCCCTGCTCGTAGGTCAGCAGATTGACCGCGCGGGTCCAGTCGGTGCCCCACAGGCACCGATCGAAACCGAATGCGTCGAAGACCCGGCGGAGCGGGTCCCAGAGATCCTCGTAGGGGTAGGGCTCACAGGACAGCGTGCAGGCGCCGGTGATCTTCACGGCCACGTTGTCGTGCTCCGCCAGAGCCAGGAGCTTGGGGAGGTCGGCGAAGGGCGCAGGCTTCGCCGGCGGGTAGAAAGGCTGCTCCAGGCCCAGGTGATCGATGACCAGCATCGTACTCGGGTGCTCGCGCGCATACCGCGCGGCATGCCCAAGCAAGCCCCAGCACATGAGGTTGACCGGCAGTGAGGCGCGGGCGGCGGCGGCGAGAACCCGGTCGATGCCCGGATGGTGCGGATCGAGGGGCAGGCCGGGGTTCAGCATGATCCGGACCCCCACCGCCCCCTCCTGCGCGGCCCAGTCGGCGATCGTTTCCGCCGCGGCGGGATCGGTCGGGTCGACCGGCTTGATCAAGGCGAAACGGCCCGGATGCGCGGCGTGAACCTCGAGCGCATAGCCGGCATCGTAGCGGTACAGGGCGAACGGCGAAATCAGCAGGGCGGCGTCGACGCACACCGCATCCATGGCCGCGACCATGCCGTCGCCGGTGACCTCGGGCGGTCCCGGCAGAACGCCCGCCCACGGCCGCCCCGGGCGATCCCTTTCATAGGCGTGGACCTGAGCGTCGATCGTCGGCATACCTTCTATCCCCCCTCCCGGCGGGCAAGGGCGCAATGATTCCGTTTCGCTACGCTACCACATCGGCCATTCGAAGCGCACGGCTCCTCAGGGTCTCACACCCCCGGGTTCCGGCCGGGATAAAACCCTAAAGCGTTTTGGACCAGTACGGAGCTTGACCCGACCGTTCGTGAGGAACTGCTCACGGAAGGGGAGTATTAGAAACAACTGAATGAAAACATACGGTTATCATAGAAATAGGCGTTCAATCGTACTATTGACGAATAAACGGATTTATAACAGTGTCTTTCCTTCTTCTCTGTCGGGTCAATCCCTCCCTCATCCGTCGGGATTGATTATCCTGGACGGCAGACCCCCCATCTCGCGCAGCACCTCGTAGAAGGCGACGGTGTCTTCTTCCGCGTAGCCCCGCTCATAGGCCATCTGCACCACCTGGGACCAGAGGTTCGTCATCAGCATGGGCGAGCCGTGGAGCCGGCCTTGTTCCAGCATCAAACGCGAATCCTTAAGCGATGTTTTCACCTGGCCCTGTTTCGAGTAATCCGCGTGAATCATCTTGGGGCCTTTGTCTATCATCGTCTTGGAAGAGCAAGCGCCGTCTTTGAGCACTTCCAGAAGGGTGTCCATATCGAGGCCCACCTTCGTGCCAAGCAGAAGCCCCTCGGCCAGGGCGAGCCGGTTGCCCGCCAGAATCATGTTGATGACGAGCTTCGTCCGCGCGCCGGAGCCCACCGGCCCCATGTAGTAGGCCGCCCGGCTGAAACCGGCGAAAACGGCGCGGCAGGCGTCGAAATCCTCCGCCTCACCGCCTGCGATGACCACCAGATCCTTCGCCACCGCCATCGTGCTCGTCCCGCTCACGGCGGAATCGAGAAAACGGATTCCCCTTTCCGCCAAATCCGCTGAAAGCCGAACCGAATCCTCAGGACGCGAGGTCGTCGTATCGAGATGGTAGAGACCCTCTTTCGCGCCCTCGGCGATGCCGCCCGGCCCGAGAGTGGCCTCGCGCGCAACGTCGCTGGTAGGCAAAGAGGTGATGACGAAGTTCACGCCTCTGGCGGCTTCAGCGGGCGTCTCGACGGGATGGCCGCCTTTTTCGCGCAAATCATCCATGCGAGCGGAGTCCACGTCGAAGCCCTGCACCTCGAAGCCCGTCTCGCGCATGTTCTTGATGAACGCCTGGCCCATCAGCCCCATGCCCACGATACCCACACGTTGCGACATCCTATTTCTCCTTTCATGGCGGTGAATTTCGTTTCGTTTTAAGACGTTCTCGCCCCGAGGACAAGCAGCACAGACCTCGCCGAGCGTTCTCGCGCCGCGCAAAACCCCCGGACAACGCTTTCAGAACCATCCCAAGCCGTTGTATCCTTCTCTTGGGAGCGCATCGGTGCTGGTGTGCCGCCTGGACTTCAAATCCAGTGGACGGGGCTAATCACTTCGTCGGTGGGTTCGACTCCCACGCGTTCCCGCCATTTCCAAACCATGCGTTCCCAGGCAGGGGCGCAAACTACCAGGATGGGCGCCGAGGGCAACGACGCTGCAGCAATGTCACGTTGAAATTGCGAGGTCTTGAGGCAACCCTTCCGCCAGATTCACGGCAGTGAGATGACCCACTAAAAAACATCACACAATCGTCAAACCGCCATCCAGCACCAGAACCTGGCCCGTCATGTAGGATGAGCGGGGCGTCACCAGATACTCCATGGCGTCGAGCACTTCATCGACCCGCCCGAACCTCCCCATGGGCGATTTGCGGTAGCGCTCCGCCAGGTTTTCGGGGTCGCCGTCTCCCTGCGCTTCCCTGAGCCTCGTGAGCACCGGGCCCGCCGCTATGGCGTTCACGCGGATATTCGAATCCGCCAGTTCGACGGCCAGCGCGCGCGTGAGTCCTTCCACCCCGCCCTTTACGGCGACGTACACCACACGCTCCTTGGCCGGCGTGTGCGCGTAGAAACTCGACATGTTGACGATGGCGCCGCCGCCTCGCTTATTCATCTCCACGGCCGCGCGCTTCGCGCACAGGATGTTGCCTTTGAGTCCCACGGCCAGCGCCAGGTCAATTGTGGCCTCCTCGACCTCCGCCAGAGGACCGTTCCCCCGAATCACGGCGCAATTGATCAGAATATCCACGCCGCCGAATTTCCCTACCGCCGCGTCGAAAGCGTCTTCAACACCCTGCGCATTCGAGATATCCGCACACACGCCGAGAATGGAACCGTCCGATTCCTTTTCGAGTCGCCGCAGTCCATCTTCTTGCATGTCCACGGCCGCCACATGCGCGCCCTTGCCTGCGAACCGTCGCGTGGCTTCCGCACCGATTCCCCGGGCCGCACCCGTGATGACGAAAATTTTCTCGTTCAGTTCCATAGCGGTCCTTCCGCTCACCGGCCAACGAGAGGCGCAAGATTCCCGTTCACAACGAGAGCACCCCCTCGCCTCGTGAAATTTCCAGCCGCGTTCCTAGCTTCGCAGAGAGCGATTCGAGGGTGCTCAGAATTTCCGCCGATTTGGGCTCCTCCTCGGCGAGAATACGCGGGCTGCCGTCCTCTTCGATCAACACGGGCGCAAAAGCCACCCGGCTGAGCGCTCCTCCTCTGAGAGTCAGTTTCAAGCAAATCGACTCGCGCACGGTGGGCATGAACATCGGGTGGTCATGATCCAGCACAAAATTGCCCAACGCATAGAAAACAGGCCGGCCGCGATAGACCTCGATTCCTTGCAGGATATGGGGATGGTGACCGACGACGATGTCCACCCCCGATTCGACCGCCGCATGCGCAACGGCTTGCTGGGAAAGCGTGAGCGTACGGCTCTGGCTCGCGCCCCAGTGGAACGACGCCAAAAGAAAATCGACTCTCGGACGCGCACGTTCGATGTCGGCGGCCATCGCCTCCATGTCCTCTTCATTCACATAAGGGGGCCCATAGAGCGCATTCTGCCGGATGGGCGCGACGCCCGGCTTCTCAGGGCCCGCCCCCCAACCCAGGGGCAATTCGAGCACGTAGGATAAAAACCCGTATCGTACGCCTTTTCGCTCCATAACGGCGGGCGTTCGCGCTTCACCGATATTCCGGCCCGCTCCCGAATATGCGATTCCGTTTCGCTCGAGCAGTTCCATGGTCTCGACGAATGGTTCGACCCCGTAGTCCATGCAGTGGTTGCTGGCGAACGCCAATACGTCAAAACCTCCTGCGAGATATCCCCGAATCATGTCCGGGCTATGGCGCATCACGATCTTCCCGCTCGCGGGCTCACCCAGATGAGACATCGACGCCTCGAGTCCACCGAAGCACAGATCGGCCGCATCCAAAAAAGAGGCGACCTTCGAAAAAGCGTCTCCTGGTTCGGGGCGATCGATTTCCATATCGCCCACCACGACGAGTGTGGCTTCACTATCCGCTACATCTTGCGCTTCACCAGGCAACGGTCACCCCCATTCTTGAAGTACCGCATATCCCGCCCTTCATTTATTCGGAACGCATGCAACGGCTTTGACTCACTTGCGAGCACGCTGAATTCATAAAATGAGAAAGCCCGGGTGAATTCTTCTATTTTTTATTCTCTCGATCCAGATATGATAAATAAACCGCCGCGCTGTCCAACTCTCCATTACCTGCGCGCGCGCCTTCCCTGTACAGCGGCGCGCATGCGTTGCCTACCGGCGTCACGGCATTGTGTCTCCTGGCCAGTCTGAGGCCAAGCCCGATGTCCTTCAAGATGACGTTCAAGGTGCTCCGGGGACGGCTATACCGGCCCCGCACCATGATGCCGCCGTGGCCATGGAACCCGCTTGAGTCGCCCGCACGGCTTCTTTTGAGCGTGTCGAACAAAAAATCTTTCCCGAATCCGCTGCGCATCCCCAGCCGCAAGCCCTCGGCGATGACGCAACGCCCCATGGAGGTCATGTAGTTCACGACCACTTTCATCGCCGCTCCCGAACCCGAGGGGCCGCAGTATGTCTGGTCGGAAAGCATCGTCTCCAAAAGCGGGGCCACTTTGTCGTAGGCTTTCTTGTTCCCGCCCACGAGAAACAAGCCTTCCCGATTCGCCACGTAGTCGCTGTTGCCGCTTACGCTGGCGTCCAGATAAGGAATTCCCCTCTCCCTGCAGAGTTTGGCGTGTTTTTTCGAATCCTCCGGATCAGACGTTGTCGTGTCGAGCACGGCCTCGGGTACTAATTCCGGCGAGCAAGCCAGATAACCGTCTTTCCCACGCGCGGTCTGAAGGGATATCTTAGAATTGGGAACGGAGATGAATACCACCTCGGCGGCTTCGGCCACGGCGCGCGGCGATTCGAGGGCTTCTCCTCCAAGGCGCTTGAATTTCCGCTTCGCCCCCGCCTGCACGTCCGTTCCCACGAGGCGATGACCGTCTGCAATGAGGTTTTTGGAAAACGCCTGGCCCATGAGTCCTAAGCCGATGAAGCCGATGGTTATTTTCGGGTTCTTCTTTTTTGACATCTTGCCCCTCCTATCGAATGGAAATATGGATAAGCACGCAGCAGAAGTTGTGGGACTACTCGCTTACGAGTTCCACGCTGTATCGATGCTGATCTCCGCGATAATAGATTTGGGAGAATTCGACAGGCTCGCCGCTTTTGCTGTGTACAAAGGTTTCCACGTATAAAACCGGCGCCAGGACGCCGATGGAAAGATGGTCGGCGACCTCACTATCGGCGACACGGGCTTCGAGCGTCTGTTGTATCTTGCCCAGCGGTATACGCAGTCGACTTTTGAGGATGTGGAGCATACTGCGGGTGCGAATATCCCCATGCGGGATATTTTTGGCGAGTTTTGGGGGCAAATAGTTCATCACATAACAAAGGGGTGTCTGCTCCGTCATTCTCATGCGCTGTATCCTGGTCAATCTTTCCCCATCGTCCAGGCCGAAGAATTCCTCCAATCGAGACGAAGCGTCCACATCCTGCATGGAAATGACGCGCATGCTCTCACTACCGGCGTCCTCTTCCCAGATGACCCCGGTGAGTTGAATCATTTTCGGTTTCACGCCCGCGCTGTTGACGAACGTGCCTTTTCGACGTTCGCGCGTCACGAGCCCTTCTTTCTCCAGTATGGAAAGCGCTTGTCGAAGGGTGACCCGGCTGACGCCGAAATGTTTGGAAAGGTCCAACTCCTTGGGGAGCTTCATGCCCGAAATCAATTCCCCATTTTCGATTTTACCGCGCAAAAGATTGGCAATCTGATAGTAGTAGGGGACGAATTCGTTCGAGAATGGTTTTTCCGCGATCAATTCCCGCATTCTTTTCTCGCTTCCCATGTCCTCGTAAACCGACGGGCCTCGGGCCTCAAGCAAGGGGCAAGTTTCACATATTACAACTTCGTTGGAAATGAGCCTCTTCCCTAAAATATAACTTGCGTTCCCTAATGGTATTAAATATAATACCATTATTCAAGGATTAAGTTTATTTGAGGATTCATATTTTTTCGTTCACTTTTGGGGTGAGTTCGGAATGAAGCTGGAAGGACGCGCCGCGCTCGTCACCGGCGCCACGCGCGGCATCGGCAAAGCCATCGCCCTCGCATTGGCCCGCGCAGGGGCCGCTGTCGCCGTGCATTACCACGCGGGCGAAGCGGCGGCGCAAGGGATAGTGGAAGACATTCGTAATGAAGGCGGCAGGGCATTCAGCGTCCAGGCAGACGTAAGCCGCCGCAACGAGGTGGAGCGCATGTTCGGGGAATGTGAAAAGGAAATCGGAGGCGTCGATATCCTCGTCAACAACGCGCGGCGATTGGTGAAGGGCAGAACCTTCCTCGAGATGAACTGGGAGGAGGATTACGACCCGCAGATCCAGGTGATGCTCAAAGGCGCTTTCCATTGTTGTCAGGCAGTGCTGCCGGGCATGCGGGATAGAGGCTGGGGCCGCATCGTCAACGTTCTTTCCACCGTCCTGGGCGAGAAACGCCCGCGCACGAATTCCTACGGGGCGGTCAAATCCGCCCTTTTGTATTTCTCGCAAAACCTGGCCGCGGAAATGGGCCCCTACGGCATCACGGTCAACATGGTCTCGCCGGGCCTCACCGAAACGGAGCGGCCCATCCTCCATTCGGATGATTATCAGAAAAAATATATCGACACCATTCCGATGAAGCGCCTGGGGCGCTCGGAAGACGTCGCCGGCGCCGTGGTGTTTTTTTGCAGCGATGAGGCCGCCTATGTCACCGGCGTCAACATGGCCGTCTCGGGCGGTAAGGTGATCTTTTAACGACCCGCAACCCGGAGGAAACGAAAGTTGGGACTATCGACCAAAGAGCGTGATCGTCGCCATGCGAATCTAAGAGAAGCCATGGAGCGCGAGGGGCTGGATGTTCTCGTCGTCTACGGCAACAGCGGCCGCCAGGGGCCGCGCACGGGGAACCTGGCCTACGTCAGCAATTTCATTTCATTCTCCGGCCAGCAAATCCTGGTTTTTCCGCGCGAGGGGGAACCCGTCTTGTTCGTGGGGGTGGAGAACCAACGAATCGAATCCCTGCGAAACGGGTGGATATCCGACACCCGCTGCGAGGCCATGACGCCCGTTCCGCAGCAGGCGTGCCACTATTTGAACCAAATCGCCCCCCCGGGTGCGAAAATCGGAATTTCCTCGCTCGCCATCATCCCCGTGGCCTGGTACCAGCAGCTTCAGGGTCAGGTGAACGCGAGCGAATGGGTGGAGGCGGGCGACCTCGTCTGGAAGCTGCGTCTGGTGCAAAGCGAAGAGGAAGTCGAAATGTCGCGCCACGCGGCCGAACTCGGCGACAGGGTGTGGAATCACCTCCGCGACTTCATTCGTGAAGGGGTGACGGAACTCGACATGCGCGCCGAAATGGACCGGGTGATCATCCCCGAGGGCGGGACGGAAAACTTCAACATGATGGGCCTGGCGAGCATGGCCAACGGCGGCGAGGCGCCCTGGGGCTACGTCATCCCCCAGACGGATCGGCCCATCAAGAACGGCGACGCCGTTTTGCTGGAGATTTCCCCGCGCGTTCAGGGGTATTGGAACCAGATCGTACGGGTTCTGGCGCTGGGCGAGGCGGAAAAATGGCTGGTCGACGCCCATCAGGTGGTGCGCGAGGCGCGCGACGCCTCTTTGGAGCATCTCGGGCCGGGGACGCCGATGGTCGGCATGGTCACGGCGATGAACGACGTTTTCGAAAAACACGGTTACGAGGTATGGCCCTACGGGCTGGTGCACCTCACGGGCCTGGACCTCACGGATTACATGATCACCCCGGTATCCGAGGGAGACCTTGAACCCGGAATGGTGGTGACGACGCACCCCATGTTCAACTTAGGGGTCAACCGCCAGATTTTCTGGGGTGAAACCTATCTGGTCACGGACGATGGTTATGAACCACTGAACACGAGCACGGATGAATTGGCTTGTCTCTGATGGCTTGGTTGATTCTTATTTAAAAGGAGGAACACGAGATGAAGAGGCTTTGGCTTTGGATGGTTGTTTTGGCGTTGTTGCTGCTCCCCGTAGGAGTAAAGGCGGCGCCCAAGGGGAAAGTGGTGCTGGGCATGGCCGGCTCCTTGACCACGTTCGATCCGCACACCTTCAGTTCCCTGCCGATATCGATGCACCACCCGAACGTCTTCGAGACGCTGCTCGCGCGCGCTCCCGACGGCTCCATGACGAACCAGCTCGCCGAGAGCTACAAGATGGTGAGCCCCAAGGTGTGGGAGTTCAAGCTCAGGAAGGGCGTGAAATTCAGCAATGGAGACCCCGTGAACGCGGAAGCGGTGAAGTTCAGCTTCGAGCGGATTCTCGACCCCAAGATGAAATCGAGGCAGTACCGCTACTTCAAGAGCATCAAAAGCGTGGAGGCGGTCGACGCGAATACGGTCCGGATTCACACGAAAAAGCCAGACCCCATGCTCCCGCCGTTTCTGGCGATCTACGGCTTTATCGTGCCGCCCAAGTATTATAAGAAACACGACAAGAAATACCTCTCCCGCAATCCCGTGGGCAGTGGGCCCTTCGTGTTGAAGAAATGGCGCAAGGGAGAAGAAGTCGTCTACGAGGCGAACCCCAACGCCTGGAGAAAGCCCAGGGTGAAGACGGCCGTCGTGAAATTCATTCCCGAGTCCACCACGCGCGTCTCAGCGCTCATCTCGGGCGACGTGGACGTCATCGACAACCTGCCCCCGGGCTTGAGCGGCCGGGTCAATTCAAGCGGCAAAGCGAGCGTCATCGCCAAGCAATCGCCGCGCACCAACTACATCTTGATGGTCATTAAAGAGGGCGCTCCCTGGATGGACGTGAGAGTCCGCAGGGCCATGAACCTGGCGATCAACCGCAACGCCATCACCAAGAACGTGATGATGGGCTTCGCCAAATCGGTGGCGATCATCCAGGGCCCCGCCAGCTTCGGCTTCAACCCCGAACTCAAGCCCTATCCCTACGATCCCGCCCAGGCAAAAAAGCTACTCGCCGAAGCCGGATTCGCGAAAGGGTTTTCGTTCGACGTGTATATTCCCCGCGGTCGCTTCATGATGGGCAAAGAGGCGCTCGAGGGCATCGCGGGCCAGTGGGCGCAAGTCGGCATCAAGGCGAACGTTCGCGTGATGGAATGGGGCGCGATGAAGAAGATAATCTTCAGCAAGTACAAGAAAAACGTAAAACCCTTCTTGTACTATCTAGCGCGCATGAACACGGCCTTCAGCGCGGAGCACATGTTCGCAGGCGCCATCAGCAGCCGTTCGGCCTACGGCGGATTCCGCGACAAGGCCGTGGACAAGATGATAAACGACGCGCGCTCCACGCTGGACGACAAGGCGCGGGAGAAGAAGTACCAGGAAATCGCCCGCGTTCTGCGTCACGAGAAGGTGCCGATCGTTCCGCTGTATCAGACTTTCCGCATCTTCGGCGCGAACAAAAGGATCGCCTGGCAACCACGCGCCGACGGAAAACTGATAGCCGCCGAGGTCGGCCTCAAGTAGGGTTCGATTTTTCAGGCAGAGACAAAGCTCCGGCCAGAGGCGCGTGAACATCTCTCTGGCCGGAGCCGTTCTCTAAACCGGGGCGCTTCCCCGCCAATGCGTGGTTTGAATAAAGCGCGCTCCCTTGGCGCGGCGAGTGTCGCCGCCCTCGAAACAAGATGTATTCCTGCTGCTGGGTAGCCCTATGGCCGGATATGTTGTCAAGCGCTTGATTCAGGCAGTAGTCCTCCTCAAGTGCGTCATGATCATCGTGTTTCTCCTGCTTCACATGACGGGCGACCCCGTCCTGGTGATGCTCGACACCGATGCGACCCACGAAGACATCGAATACCTCAGAAAACTCATGGGGTTCGACCAGCCGCTGCACGTGCAGTACGGGCGTTTTTTCTCGAACGTCTTGCAGGGGAATTTCGGTGAATCCACCGAGCACGGCGAATCGGCCATGGGCCTCGTTCTGGAGCACTTCCCGGCGACGATAGAGATGGCGGTCGGCGCCTTCGTTTTCGCCGCCGTCATCGGTATTCCCCTCGGCTGTCTGGCGGCTTTCAGGGAAGGCTCGATTTACGACAAAGGCTGCGTCGGCGTCACGGTGCTGATGCAGGCGATTCCTGATTTCTGGCTGGCGATCATGTTCATCATGTTCTTCTCCGTGACTCTGGGGCTCTTGCCCTCCTTCGGTCGCGGCGGATGGGAGCATTTCATCATGCCGGCCTTCGTCGCATCCACGTATCACCTCGCCCGGCTCGCGAGACTCATGCGCTCCCAAATGCTCGAGGTGCTCCGACAGGACTACATTACGACGGCGCGGGCGAAGGGGCTGAACGAAAAAGTCGTGCTCATGGTGCACGCCCTCAAGAACTCCTCGATCCCCATCGTCACCGTCATGGGGCTGGATTTGGGTATTCTCCTCGGTGGAACCGTGATCATCGAGGTCGTTTTCGCCTGGCCCGGGGTCGGGCGCCTGGTGGTGGAGGCGATCGCGAATCGCGACTTTCCGATCGTCCAGGCCGCCGTGTTCATCCTGGCGTCGGGGTTCGTGCTCATCAATCTGACAGTGGACCTCGTCTACGCCTATCTCGATCCGCGGATTTCATACGAATGAGAGAACAAGCGCTGACCTTTCAGGACCCGATGGAGATAGAAGAACTCCCCGAGCGCGAGAAGATATGGGCGTCCTTGTGGCGGGATAAGTCCGCTCTCTTGGGCTGCGTAATCCTGTTCTGCGTGGTGATGATGGCGGTATTCGCACCACTGCTCGCGCCGATGGACCCCCATGCCCAACTCCTGGACAGAAACTTAAAACCACCCATGTGGTCGGACGGTGAGCAAATCTTCCTGCTCGGCACGGACCACCTGGGGCGGGATTTTCTGAGCCGGCTCATCTACGGCGCGCGCATCTCACTCATGGTGGGCTTCTTCGCCGTTTTGCTCACGGGATGTTTTGGGCTTTTCGTGGGGCTGGTGGCGGGCTACTTCGGCGGAAAGGTGGATTTTCTGCTCATGAGACTCGTGGACCTGGTCCTCTCTTTTCCGTTCATCCTGCTGGCCCTGGCGACCATCGCCATCGTGGGGCCGAGCCTCGTCGTGCTCATACTCGTAATGTCGATGCGCATCTGGGTCATCTACGCCCGCGTCGTGCGCGGCGAGGTGCTCACGTTGCGCGAGCAGGAGTTCGTCCAGGCGGCGAGGAGCATCGGCAGTAGTCATTTCCGCATCATCATCCGCCATATTCTTCCCAACGTCCTGGCGCCCGTCATCATCATCGCCTCCCTCTATCTGGGGCGGATGATCATCATCGAGGCGGGCCTGAGCTTCCTGGGACTCGGAGTGCCGCCGCCCACGCCCACCTGGGGCGGTCTGCTCAGCGACGGGAAGGTGCATCTCTACACCTCCTGGTGGGTCGTCACCCTGCCCGGCCTGGCGATTACGGTGACGGTTCTGGGGGCGAATCTGGTGGGCGATTGGCTGAGAAACGTGTTGGACCCGCGTTTGAAATCGTTGTGAGTTCGTTTCGGAATGAGGAGAAAAACCAGATGAGCGATCCATTGAGAGTGGGCGTGGTCGGGCTGGGACGCTGGGGCAACACCCTGTCGTCCTACATCATCCGAACGCCCGGGATGAAAATCGCCACGTGCTTCACGAGAACGCCCGAAAAACGCCGGGCGTTCAGCGAAAAATTCTCATGCGGCGAGGAGACGAGTTACGAGGCGGTCATCGAACGCCCGGACGTGGACGCCGTGGTCATCGCAGCGCCCAACAACAAGCACGCGGAACTCGCCATGGCGGCCGCCGCGCAGGGAAAACACGTGTTCGTCGACAAGCCGATCGCCGCCTCCATCCCCGATGCGAAGAAAATGATACGCGCTTGCGAGGAGGCCGGCGTCACCCTGGCGGTCGGCGCGAGTTCGAGGTGGCTCCGGGGCCATCGCCTCTTCAAGAAAATGCTGGATGAGGGAACCATCGGCACCCTGGCGATGGCCGAGACCAACTACTCGAACGATCGCGGGCTCCACTACACGCCGGACAACTGGCAATGGTATGCGGAAGGCTCCCCCGGCGGCCCGCTGCTCCAGGTGGCCATCCACCAGGTGGACAACCTCTTGTACCTGTACGGTCCGATCAAGCGGGCGTCTGCGGCGTTCAGTAAAATAAAGACAAAATCGGAAATTCCCGACGTGAGCGTCGTGTGGTTCGAGTTCGAATCCGGCCTGCTCGGCACCCTGGGAACGAGCTTCATCAGCCCGCGCACGCCGAACGGGCGATACACCTATTTCATGAACGCCTACGGGGATGAGGCGAACCTGTACCACGATAGGTGGGAGGGCATCAAAATCCTGCGAAAAGACGGGGAGAAACGCGAGGAAATCCCTTATGAGGAATATCCCAGGCAGGATTATCTCATAGAGGAATTCGAAGATTTCGTCGGCGCCGTTCGGGATAATCGCCCACCCGAGGTGGGTGGACCCGAAGGACTCCACGTTCTGGGCGCCGTATGGGCGGCCATGCGCTCCTGGGAGCGGGGCGAGCCCGTGGAGGTGGCCGAGGTACTGGAGGAAGACGACTAGAAGCGAATGGCTGCGGCGGGGTAGACCCGCCCATTACCTGGAAGGAAGGAGACCCATGTTCGACTACCGAATGACGGATGAGCAAAAAGAGTATCAAAGAATCGCGCATGAATTCGCGCGGGATGAGATCCGGCCCATCAGCCTGGAGCTGGACCACCAGCAAGACCCGCTCAAGTGCGCCTACATGCCCCATCTTCTCGAAAAACTCGACAAGACCGGCTTGAGGACGATGAGCATTCCCAAGGAATACGGCGGGGGCGGCGTGGACGACCTGCTCACGCACTGCATCGTGGGCGAGGAGATCTCCTGGGGCGACAGGGGCGCCACGGGGTTCATGCTCTCCTCCACGAAGATCTCCCACATCCTCGCGAGCGAGCTGTTAGGGGATACGGAACTGGCGAACTACTGGATGCGCGAGTACGTGAGCGACCCCACGTTCCTCATCGGCACGGCGACGACCGAGCCCGCCTCGGGGTCCGAGAATCAGCTCCCCTACAACGGAGCGGACGGCGGATACCAGACCACCGCCATTCTCGACGGAGACAATTACATCGTGAACGGAAAGAAACACTTCATCTCGAACGTCGGCTGGGCGCGGCTCATGTTCACCTTCGTTCGCACGAACCCCGACGTGGGCGTCGAGCAGGGCGCTTCCCTGCTGATGGTGCCCACGGACGCGCCAGGCGTCCGCATGGGCAAGGTGCACAACAAGATGGGCTACCGCCTGAACCAGAACGCGGAGATCATCTTCGAGGACGCGATAATCCCCGCGAAATACCGCCTGGGACCCGAGAACTGCGGCGTCTCCTACATCAGGCGGCACCTGCGCGGCGACGCCCTCATCAACGCGGCGGGCCAGATCGGCGTGGCGCGCGCCGCGTATGAGAAATCGCTCGAATTCGCGCAAAACCGCATTCAGAGCGGACGTCCCATCGCGCACCACCAATCCGTCGGCATCAAGCTCGTCGACATGTACACGAAAATCCAGGCGGCGCGCGCCTACGTGCACTACGCGGCATGGCGTCAGGATATGCGCCACGAGATTTCCATCGACCCGCCCATGACGCTCACCGCCAGCGCTTTCGCGCATGAAATCTCTTGCGACGTCACGAAGATGGCGATGGAAATACACGCGGGCGTGGGCGTTCAGCGCGAGAATTTCCTCGAAAAATGGTTCCGCGACACGCACAACATGCTTTTCTCGAGCGACGGCGGAAACAACATGAAGAAGGTGCGGGCGATGTACGCCATCACCGGTGAGTGGGGCGCGCGAAACGATGATGAAAACCCCGTGCCCGGCGGCGCATACGTCTCCGCCGGAGACGGCCTCTAGGCCCATCAAGAACAAGGGAGGAAAAAGGGTGGCCTCACGAACCCATCATGTACACCACGTCGCCAAGGACCCGCAGGCGGCGGCCGATTTCTACATCAACCACTTCGGCGGTGAATTGTTCACGCCCGAAATCAAATACCGGGGTTCTCCCTACATCAGCGTGATGCTCGGGGAGGTGGAGATTCGCATTCGCGGCCTGAGAGCCGATGAGGACGATTCGATGGCGAAGGTGGGCCGCGGCCTCCACCATTTCGGGATTCAGGTCGAAGGCATCGATGAAGTGGCCGAACGCCTGGAGAAAGCGGGCGTCGTCTTCACGAAAAAACCGGGAGACGGCGTTCTGGGCTCGAGGACGGCCTTCATCATAGCGCCCGATAACGTCGTGATCGAACTGGTGGAAGAGCCATAAAACTTGAAAACGATCCAATTTTGATGTGAGACATACGGGGCGCCGCGAAGGCGCCCCCATCCGAGGAGATGAACCTGATGCCGGGATTCGCGCGGGGCCAATTCAACGTCGACTACGAAGAGCGCGTCGACGTGAGCGCACTTCGCCAGAAGCGGGTGGACAAGGCGCAAAAAGCGATGGCCGAGGAGGATATCGACGCCCTCTTCCTCTGGAAGGTGGAAAACGTGCGCTACCTCACGAGCATGCGGTCTTCTTTTCTGGCCCACCGGGAGGGAACGAGAAACGCCGTTATCCTCCCCAGGGAGGGAAGAGCGCACGTCATGACCAACGGCGGGGAGATACCCCGCGTCTCGCGCGATATGCCCTGGATAGAAAAATTCCATCACCTGGCGAAGATGGAAGAACAACCGCTCGTGGACAAGATGATCCGTGAGACGCTCCGCCCCCTGTTCGAGGAGTTGGGCCTCATCGGCAAGAAGGTGGGCCTCGACCTGATGACGTTCATCCAGTTCAGCGCCTACCAGAAGCATCTGGCCGACGTGGAATTCGTGAACGGCGATTCGTTCATGCACAAGGTGCGCCGGCACAAGATGCCCGAGGAAATCTATATGATTCGCGAGGCCTGCGCGATCGCCGACGCCGTGAACGAAGAGGCCATGGACAGCGTGCGGGCGGGCAAACGCGAGTGCGACGTGGCCGCGGACGCGATGAAGGTGCTCCACCACTACGGGGGCGAAATGGCGCACCTGGTCTCCCCCTTCGTCGCCTCGGGCGAGCACATGTCGCCGCCCTACCGCTTCGCGAGCGATAAAATCATCCGAAGCGGCGACATGGTGTTCATCGACATCGGCGCGCAGTGGAACGGGTATTTCGGCGACGTGGCCCGAACGATGATCTGTGGAAAGCCCTCGAAACGCCAAAAGGAAATCTATACCGCCGTGCATGAATCCTTGCAGTTGGGCCTCGAGCGCACGCGGCCCGGGTTTACGAACAAACAGGTGGCCGAGCGGATTTGGGAAACGGGAGAAAAATACGATTTAAGAAAAAACTGGTTTTCACTCAGCATCGGCCACGCGTTGGGCACCTCTCCCAACGAGCCTCCCTACATCGGCGAACCCGACCCGGACTCGGAAGAAGTCGATCTGGAACCCGGCATGGTGTTCGCCATCGAGCCGCTCATCTGGGTGCCCGACGTACCCGGAGGCGGCGGCGTGCGCATCGAGGAGACCGTGCTCATCACCGAAGAGGGCCACGAGGTATTGACGCGCTCGCGCATGGACGACCGCTTGCTTCTTTGAGGCGCTCTTCTCCTGGCTCCGGCAAGTCGCCAGAAATCATCAAAACAATCGAGCATACGAGGCCGCGCCCTCCGTCGGGTCACGGCGGGGAGCCTTTGTGCTCATCGCCTCTCAGGATTCCCGATCTCGATTGAAGGCGAGGAACTCGCGGCGTAGAATACCCGCGCCGTTCCCATACAAAAAAAATCAGGAGGCTCGCTTTGGCGCTTTTCGATAGAAACGAACTCGGTGTCGCCGTCGTGGGCGCCGGACGCATCGGCACGCACCGCTCCCGCCTCGCTGCGCAGCATCCCGCCGTTCGCTTTCTCGCCATTTCAGACGCCGACCCCGAACGGGCGAAGGCTCTCGGCGCGCGCGTGGGCGCGCAAGTCGCCTCGGGAAGCAACGAGGAAGTCATCTCCCACCCCGACGTCGGCGCCGTCATCGTCTCGACTTCTGAATTCGCCCATGTGGAACCCGTTCTTCAGGCCCTGGAACTCGGCAAGCCCGTGCTGGTGGAAAAACCCATCGCCATGACTTTAGAAGACGCCGATAGGCTGCTCGCCGCCTCGGAGCAATACGAAACCGACCTCCGCGTGGGTTACATCATGCGCTACAAGCGGCGGTATTTCCTGGGAAAAGAACAGATACAAAAGGGCCGGCTGGGGAGACTCATCGGCGCTACGGGCCGCGTGTTCAACACCAGGGCGCAGGCGTTCGAGATATTAAAGCGCTCGGCCGACGCCACGCCCGTTCTCGACGTGCTCACCTACTGGGTCGACATGATGTGCTGGTTCATGGAGGGAAACCCGCCGGTCGAGATCATCTGCCGGGGTGGAGGCATCGTCTTCAAGGAGGCGGGCTATCCGAACGTGGATGACGTGAGCTGGTCGATCATCACCTTCGCCGACGGCGCCACCGTGAACCTGGGCATCTGCTACGCGCTGCCCGCGAAATACCCCACCGCGGGGCAGAGCATCCGCCTCGAAGTCATCGGCACGGACGGGGTGATGCTCTTCGATGAGGATCACAAGGAGAACATCCTCTACACCGAAAAAGGCTATCCACACGCCTATGTTCCCGACCATAACCTGCCGATGGTCTTTCTCGGCAGCACTTCTTCGGGCGACTGGGCGCTCGACACCATGTACGGCCCCATCGGCGATGAGACGCGGGGCTGGCTGGACCACCTCTCCACGGGACGTCCCTGCCATCTCGCCACGGCGGAAGAAGCGCGCCAGACCCTGGAGGTGACCATCGCCATGGAGGAATCGGCGCGCACCGGGGATGCCGTGAAACTCCCCCTGGGCGAGGGACACTAGCCCACAAGCCGCTCCGGGGCTTGAATATACGGCGCGCGCCATGCGATATGATATGCAGGCCGCGAACCCGGGTCCGCGCCCGACGCGAGACGAAGCGAAGGTGCGGAAAATTTATCGAGTGAATGAGCCTTGAACATGAGCCAAACGAACCCGTTTCACACCAGAAAAAGCGGCATTTTGCTTCACCCCACTTCGCTTCCGAGCGAGGCGGGCTTCGGCGATTTGGGACCGAAGGCGTTCGAGTTCGTTGAGGGCCTCGCATCTTCCGGCCAATCCTGGTGGCAGATGCTGCCCGTATGCCCGACCGACGAGGCGGGCTCGCCTTACGTGTCCTCATCCACGTTCGCGGGAAACCCCCTGCTGATATCGCTCGACCGGCTCGCCGAAGAAGGCCTGCTCTCCCCGAAAGATTTGGAAACCCGCCCGCCCGCCGAGGGGGAAATCGAGCCGGCCCAAGCGCTGCAAGCCCATGAATCGCTGCTTGCAAGGGCTTTCGAGGCGTTCTCGAACGATGGCGGGGCGCGCGACGCAGCATTCGCGGAGTTTTGCGAGGCGCATTCGGGCTGGCTGGCCGATTACGCGAGCTTCCAGGCGCTCAAGCGCGCTTTCGGCGGCTCTCCCTGGTGGGAGTGGCCCGAGGACGCGAGGGACCGCAACCCCGACGATCCTGTGTTCGAAAAAACCATTCGCTACACGCACTTCGAGCAGTTCGTCTTTCACCGCCAATGGAGCGCGCTCAAGGATTACGCCGCTGGGAAAGGAGTCGGCTTAATCGGCGACGTCCCCATCTACGTCGCCCATGATTCGGCGGACGTATGGGCGCGGACGAATCTGTTCGAACTCGATGAATCCCGCCGACCGAGCGCCTACGCGGGCGCGCCGCCGGATTACTTCAACCACGAGGGCCAGCACTGGGGAAATCCCCTGTATGACTGGACGGCGCACCGAGAAGAGAATTTCGCATGGTGGAAGATGCGCTTATCCGTGAACATTTCCCGGTTCGACGCCTTGCGTCTCGATCATTTCATCGGCTTCGCGCGTTTTTGGGCGATCCCGGCCGACGCGGAATCGCCCAAGGACGGCGACTGGCGCGAGGGGCCGGGAGAGGCCTTCTTCAGCGCCATGGAAGAGGAATTCGGAGCACTTCCGCTCATCGCCGAGGATTTGGGCGCCGTGGGTGACGACTTCTACGCCCTGCGGGACCGTTTCGACCTCCCCGGCATGCGCGTCTTGCAGTTCGCCTTCGACGGCAGCCCGGACAACCCCCATCTCCCCCACAACATCCCCGAGAACGCGGTGGTCTACACCGGCACGCACGATAACGACACCGCTCTCGGCTGGTTCCACGGCGCGGACCCGATTCTCCACAACGAAACGCCCGCCGGTTTCGCCATCTCGCGCGCCACGGCGCTCAGGACTTTCGGGGGCGAACCCGAGGACATCCACTGGTCGATGATCCGCGCGGCGATGAAATCACAAGCCGCGCTCGCCATCATTCCCGCACAGGACGTGCTAGGCCTTGGCAACGAGGCCCGCATGAACCGCCCCGGCGTTCCGCAAGGAAACTGGGTCTGGCAAATGCGGGAGGGCGCATGGAACGGGGAAATCCAGGCGAGACTGCTGGGCATGACGCAGCGCAGCGGCCGAGCGCCTGAATGAGGACGATCCGGCGCGCCGCGCCGCTTAACTCCTGAATACTTCACCACACATAACGCGCCAAAGGGTTGATTTACCATTTATAAGGGTGAAATCCCCCCTCACGTCACGGGCGGTATCTCGAAGGCGTTGAGCGTCAAGGAGATGGCCGAGTAAAAACCCACGAGGGCGGTGAGGTCGACCACGCCCTTCTCCCCGAGCAGAGAAAACGCATCCTGATAGACGGCGTCCGACACCTCTCGGGTCTTAAGCAATTCGGTGCCATACCGGTGAACGCAAAGCTCGAGAACGCTGCCCTCGGTAGGCGTCTCGCCCGCCATCACGGCGGCCACGAGCCCAGGCGTCAGCCCGCTGGCGAGAGCCTGCGCCTCGTGCGCGGCGTAGGCGTACGTCGCCCCCCAGTGGCGCGTGGTGATGAGGATGGTGAGTTCGCGAATGTCCTCTGTGATGACGCTTTCTTCTAAATAAAACTTCATGAGGCCGCGAAGCGCTGCGACTAGACCCGGGCTGCGCACCCAGACCCCGAAAGGCCCGCGCACGCCGCCGCGCTGATTGGCGATGAGTTCCTCATACGCATCTCGTTGACGGGGCGGCATACTGTCTGGTTCAAGCGGTGCGAGACGGCTCATACGCGATTCTCCTTTCAGCGTCGTTCATCCAGAAATTTGCTACAATGACGAAAACATCCGTTTCTCTCATTCATAGCGAGGTATCTCATGAATTTCGAAGATGCAAGGCCGTTTATGGAGAAAAACCATAAGGGGGTGGTCACGACCGTAAGGCCGGACGGTTCGGCGCAATCGAGCATCATCGTGTGCGGGGCGCATGAAGGCTACGCCGCGTTCGTCATCGTGCGCGGTTGGTCGGTGAAGCTCAAGAACCTGCGCGCGAACCCCCAGTGCACGGTGCTCTACGTCACCCCCGACTGGCGCACCTGGGTGAGCGTGGAGGGCAAGGCCAGACTGTTCGACTACGAGAACACCGAAAAAGAGCAAATGCGAGTGATGTTCCGTGAGGTGTTTCGCGCTTGCGGGGATTCGGACCATCCCGATTGGGAGGAATACGACCAGGCGATGGTGGATCAGGGCGCGGTCGCCGTGCTGGTCACGCCCGAGCGCGTTTATGGCCGGCTGCCGGCTTAATTTTCGAGCGATTCCACAAAAGCGGCGATTCCCTCATCAAGCGTGTACCGGGGCCGCCAGCCGGTTTTTTGCTTGAACGCACGCGCGTCGAGACCGATTCTGAACACCTCGCCCGCGCGCAGGGGCGCACGCTCAACGCTTACGGGTTTTTTACCCATTTGGCGACAGAGGACTTCCAGCAGCGTCTCCACTTCGGTGACGACGCCGGCGCCTATGTTGTAGGCCCCGCCGTCCGCACCGCCCTTCGCCGCCAGCATGAACGCCGCGACCACGTCTTTCACGTAGACGTAATCGCGCCCGGCGCGCCCGTGCCCGTAGAGGATGAGAGCTTCGCCCTTAATGAGTTTTTCCGCGAAAATCGATATCACGCCCGCATCCAGGTCCGCGCGCTGCCCCGGCCCATAGACGTTGGCGAGGCGCAGCGAGACGACGGACAGTCCGAAAAGATCACGGTAGAACATGAGGTAGCGCTCGCCCAAAACCTTGCTCATCCCGTAGTGCGAAGCGGGAGCGAGCGGGCAGTTCTCATCCACAATCTCCTCTTCGGGATCCCCGTAGCAAGCCCCGCCCGTGGCGGCGTAGACGATCCTGGGCGGCGTATCGACGCTTCTGGCCGCCTCCAAAACGCCGAGCGCGCCCATGACGTTCACGCGCGCGTCTCGTAAGGGTTCCGCCAGGCTGCGCGTCACGCTCGCCTGGGCCGCCAGATGGTGGATGACCGCCGGGCGAATCTCTCTCACCAGACGGCGCATGAACTCCGCATCCGCCACGTCGCCCTCTTGAAATACGACTCCCGGGGGGAGGTTCGCCGCCTCGCCGGATGCGAGATTATCCACCACCCACACGGAATCGCCCGCTTCCAAGCAGGCATCCGCCACATGGCTGCCGATGAAACCGGCGCCTCCCGTCACCAATACGTTCGCCATCTGAAATCCCAACCCATGTCATATCAAATTACGGTATACCAGTATGAAACCAACCATTGCGGATCACGGCGTGAATTTCAAGCATGAACACCGCTTTCCCGGAATGAGAAACATCTTCGATTCGGGGATTGTAGGGACAACCCCCCGTGGTTGTCCCTTATCGGGCGGCGCGTCAGGACAGGCACGGGGGCCTGTCCCTACAGAGAACGCGATATCGCTGTTATCAATCACTCCCCCGTGAATTGCGTTCCAACACCATTCCCCCTCAAGGGGGGAGTGATTCCAAACAAGAGGAAAACCCGAAATCGCGCCGGGCGTTTTGCCTGAACCCACCCGTCTTGATAGCCTTGGCACCGGTTCTGACACAAAGGAGTTTTGGGGAGGAAATCCGGATTGGCCAGATATCTCGTTACGGGTGCTGCGGGCTTCATCGCGTCCAGGGTGTGTGAACTGCTGATGGATGCGGGCCACGGCGTCGTCGGCCTGGACAACATGAACGACGCCTACGACACCCGGCTGAAAGATTACCGCCTCGCGCGACTGAAAGCGCAGCCGGGCTTCGTCTTTCATGAAATGGACGTGGTCCGGCTCGACCCCATGCGCGCGTTGTTCACGCAAAACACCGCAGGCCAAGCGCCGCCTTTCGACGCCGTGTTGAACCTCGCTGCACGCGCGGGCGTGCGCCAGTCCATCGAAGACCCCTGGGCGTATTTCGAGACCAACATCACCGGAACGCTGAACCTGCTCGAATTGTGTAAGGATTTCGGCGTCATGAAATTCGTGCTCGCCTCCACATCGAGCGCCTATGGGGCGGAGGCGGCCATGCCGTTTCGAGAAGACGCCGCAACCGACAAGCCGCTGTCTCCCTATGCGGCGTCGAAGAAAGCGGCCGAAGCGCTCTGCCACACCTACCACCATCTGTTCGGAATCGACGTGACGGTGCTGCGCTATTTCACAGTCTACGGCCCGGGCGGGCGGCCCGACATGAGCCTTTTCCGCTTCACGCAGTGGATAGCCGAGGGAAAGCCCGTTCTCGTCTATGGCGACGGAACGCAAACGCGCGATTTCACCTACGTGGACGACGTCGCCCGGGGCACGGTCGCGGCCTTAAAACCGGTTTCCTATGAAATCATCAACTTGGGCTCGGACGAACCCGTCGTCTTAAACGACGCGCTCGCTCGCATCGAGACTCTGGTGGAGAAAAAAGCCTGCGTTCGCCACGAGGAGATGAACCCCGCCGACGTCAAGGCCACGTGGGCGAACATCGAGAAGGCGGAGAGGCTCCTGGGCTGGCGGCCCCGGGTGAGGCTCGCAGAGGGCCTCGCGCATCTGGTGGAGTGGTACACCGCCAACCGCGAATGGGCGAAAGACATCCGAACCGACGAGTGAAACCCTTCGTCCCGATGAACCGCGCGATGCGCGCATGTTTTCTCCCCTTCGGTGATTTTCCGCCGCGCGTTACTCCTTCGGGACGCGATGCACTAAACTGGCCGAAAAACTTTCACCCCATTCACGGCGGGAGATGATGATGAAGGCGATGGTATTGGCGGAACCGGGCGCGCCCTTTGTACTGGAGGAGCGGCCCATCCCCGTAGCGGGACCCGGCGAGGCCGTGGCGCGCGTGCTGGCCTGCGGTGCGGGACTTACCATCGAACACACCCGGGCGGGCCGCATGGGCGGGAATTTTCCGCTCGTGATAGGCCACGAAATTACGGGCGAGATGACCCAAGTGGGCGCGGGCGTGGAGGGGCTTCGAGAAGGCGCGCCCGTGACGGCGTATTACTATTTCACTTGCGGGCGCTGCCGCTGGTGCCGCATCAACCGCGAGACCCTGTGCGATAATCTCGCCGGCCAAGTGGGCCGCCAGATGGACGGCGGCTACGCCGAGTACATCAAACTGCCCGCCCGCAACTTCATCCCCCTGCCGGACGGACTGGACTACAAGGCGCATCCCGCCGAGGTGGGCGTCATTTGCGACGCCGTGGCCACGCCTTACAAGGTGGTTCGCCACGCGGGAATCCGCCCGATGGAGACCGTGGCCGTGGTGGGCGCGGGCGGCGGCGTGGGCATCCACATGGTGATGATGGCGCGCTGGGCGGGCGCGCGCGTCATCGCCGTGGACATCGCGCAAGAAAAACTGGGCAAATGCCGCGACATGGGCGCGCACGAGACGCTTGATGCGTCCAAAGAAAACTTAAACGAGGCGCTGCGGGATTTGACCGGGGGGGCGGGCGTGGACGTCGTCGTCGATTTCGTCTGCGCCGCCGACGGAGTGGAAGGCGGCCTGCGCGGGCTGGGCAAGGGGGGGCGCTTCCTCGCCATGGGGGCAAACCGGATAGAGCGGTTCCCCTTCTCCCCCCGGGAACTTCTCCGCGAGGAGCAGCAAATCATGGGCAGCCGCTACGCGACCAAACAGGAGATCATCGACTCGCTCGAACTCGTGGCGCGGGGAGAGGTCTGGCCCCTGGTGAGCGAGACCTACGCGCTCGAAGAAGCCAACCTCGTGCACGAACGCTTAAAAGAAGGCCGCGTCACCGGACGCGCCGCTCTGGTGATGTCTCCCGCATAGGAGACGACCTCGGGTGATGGGGGAGTGACCGCGACGACCTCCCTTGGTTCCTCGAAGCGGCGAAGAAGCGAGAAACCCTTCGGGCGCGAAGTCCATCAACCCTTGTCCAGTTCCTCCCTCCCGAACCGCTTGATCGCCTCGAGCGTCTCGCGTACGTCGTCCCAGGTCGTATTATGATTGATGATGCAGAGCCTGAGCGCAAACTTTCCCTTGAGAAGCGTCGATGAGAAGAAGGCTCGGTCGTCCCAGAAGATGCGGGCGAGCATCGTCCGGTTGATCTCATCGAGGGCTTCCTCGCCGGGGCCTGATTCCGCCGGATTGACCCGGAAGCACACGACCCCCAGCGAGACGGGCGTCAACATCTCAAGATGCGGGCTCTCGCGGACGTACTCCTCGGCCCGGGCGGCCAGTTCCATGCCCTTCGAGACGGCTCGGCGGAACGCGGCCATCCCGAAGGTCTGCACCGACATCCAGACTTTCAAGGCCCGGAAGGAGCGGCTCAGTTGCAGGCCGCGATCCGAGAAGTTCGGGTGGTTCGCGCCCCGTGAGCGGGAGTATTTCTCTCGCGGCGCGCTCTAAAACCTCCGCAGCCGGGCGGCCTTCCTCGGGCGGAGTTTCCATGAGTTGTTTTTCGAGCTCCTGCTGGAAATCCCCGTCCCAGGCGCCTTCCCCGGCCAGATTCTCGCTTCGCTCCACCAGGAGTTCCACCGCCCTGTGCGCCAGATCGAGCATCTCTTCGGGCGCCATCTGGAGGCCATCGTTTCCCGGGCCAGACGCTTCTCTTCTTTCTTCCGAGTTGTCCATCAAGTCTCTCTTATAGTCCCGAGCGACTTGAAACAAATATGGGCCAAAGCCGTTATGAGAGAATGCCGCCCCCGTGTGCGCACTCTCACCAAAGTTCGGTCTTCGAGCATGCGACATTCCCGCCTGTTGGATATCGCAACAGTATGCTTGGCTCACATAACCGGGTCAAGATGGCGTTCGAGCGTCCCGCTCCCCCGGCTACCGGGAGGCGTCCGCCGCAGAACGCACGAGATGATATCGGACACAAATGCCGCTGTGAGTTGCCAAACGCGGCCAGATTCTATATGGTTAAGAACGCTTGACTCAAAAAAGTAATCCCGTATTGCTAGGTTGCTTGTCCAAGAATTACTGGAATGGGCTTGCGTTTATGCAAAAAGAGATATTACGCTAGGCGCGTTACATTTATTGCTTGTTCAAATACCCTCGGGGCTATCGGGTCATTTGTGAAAAAAAACCACGCTGCTGGGAGGCAGAGCCAAGCATGGAAATCAAGACTGAGGAAGAAAACGGGACCTTGGTTGTGCAGGTTGACGGTCGTATCGACGGTGCTACCGCTCCTGAATTCGAAAATACGATAAAGAGCGTCATCAGCGAAGACAACCTCGCCGTAATCGTGAATTTCGAGGGTGTCTCATATATCAGCAGCGCCGGCCTTCGCGCCGTCCTGCTCGTCGCCAAGCAGCTTAGTCAAACCAATACGAAGTTCGCTCTGTACTCTCTCGGAAATTTAACCCGCGAAGTTTTCGAGATATCCGGGTTCGACCGCATCATCCAAATCCATGGCTCGAAGGACGAGGCGCTCGCCGCGACAACGAGCTGACGGCCTCAAAGCAGGGACCGAGAAACGCTTTTCCCGCCGTCTCGATCGATTGGATTGGCGCGTCGCGGCTTTCGCCGCGACCTTGGTAATCCCTATCCTGGTTCGGAATTTCCTCAAATCTTGCTGAACGGGAATTTGAAGGAGATTACCGCGGCAACCGGATGATCATTTCCGTAAATTCGCCGGCCTCGGTTTCGACCCGTATGCTTCCCCCATGCTGACGAATGATGTCGCTGGAAAGTGAAAGGCCGAGGCCCGTGCCCTTATCCGTCGGCTTGGTCGTGAAGAAGGGGTTGAATATCTTTTCGGCGACCTCGGGCGGCATGCCGCTTCCGTTGTCGCGAATTCGTATCTCGATGTGATCCGGCATGCACCGGGTGCTGAGGCGCAGGGCGGGATCGTAGCGCGGGGCGTCTTCGGCGGCGGAAGCGGCGAGTTCCCGTCGTTTATCGTCCGTGGCGTAGCAGGCGTTGCTCACCATGTTCAGGAAGACACGGCCCAAATCCTGGGCAACCGCTTCGTACTCCACCATATTCTGGTCAAAATCTTCTTCCAGCGTGAGGTTGAAATTCGGGTCGACGGCCCGGGCGCTGTGGTAGGCGAGCCGCGCGTGCTCACTCAGCAGTTTGTTTATATTGGTCGGCTGGGCCTCTCCCGAGCCCCTGCCCATCTGGAGCATGCTCTCCACGATACTGTTCGCCCGCTCTCCATGTTCGCGGATGCGCTGAAGGTTTCCGGTGAGGTCTTCTCCGATTTCGTTGATGACCTCGATAGGATCCTCCTCGTTCTGCTTCTTGTCCTCTCCCTCTTCTTCTTGTCCGTTTTCTTGTCCGTTGCCGCTTTGCGCCTCTACTTTCTCCATCTCCTCGAGCAGTTCTTCCATCAACTCTTCTGAAACTTCCGCGAAATTTTTGATGAAGTTCAGCGGATTTCTGATCTCGTGGGCGACGCCGGCCGTCAGTTCACCGAGCGCCGCCAGCTTTTCGCGCATGACGATCTGATCCTGCACCTTCTCCAGATCGCCCAGCGCGTTCTCGAGTTCCTCGTTTTTGCCCTTTATCTCCTCGGCCAGCTTCTCCACCAGGTTCAGGCGCTGCACCTCCAGAGCATGGCGACGGAAGATTTCGAGAGCGGCGGCCATTTCCGCCACCTCATCCTGCCCGCCGATTTCGACTTTCTCCTCCAGGTCGCCGTCCGCCATGCGGCGCATGCGGTCAGAGAGCCGTCCGAGCCGACGCGACAGAAAGCGGCCGATGAACAGCCAGCCGATCAGCACGGCGCCGACGAAACTGATGATGCTCAGCGCGAGCAGGATATTGCCGCCGGTGCTGATAGCCTGGGCGGAATCCTCGGTGGCCTGCCGCGCGCTCTTGCGGGCCGTGCTCACCAGCGTTTCGGTGGCGGCCAGGATTTTCGCTTCCAGAGATTCGTGAAACGCGAGGAATTCACTCTGTTGCCGCTCGAGCGCCAGTTCGCTCGCGCGCAGGTTGAAACCCCCATCCTCCCCGATGCTCAGTTCGATCATCTGCTCGAAGAGAGGGTCGAGAGCGGCGCGCACCGGAACCTCCCCGAGCGCGGCAAGACGCCGCCTGATGCCGCGCACCGTGGCCTCGAAGCGCTCGCGCAGCGGCTCGAGCAGGGCGGCGTCCGATACGCTGAAGGCGGTGGCGAAAAGCTGCGTCGCGATGGTGGCGTCCGATCGCAAGCCGGCGACGTAGCGATAGAGGTTGATTCCCTCTTCGGAGAAGTGCCGGGCGCGGGGTACGGGAGCCTCGTCGATATTGCGGTAGCCCGTCATTGCGTAAAACAGCTGATCGTCGATGGCGGGAATCATGACGTTGTTCAGTTCCTTGCGCACCCATGTGAGTTGGAGCTGCAGCGTATCGCGCAGATCGGTGAGGTCGAAGCGCTGCAACACCAATTGCTTGATGCCTTCGAGGTTCTCGATTAGTACGTCGCCGAGCTTCTTGATGCGCAGGGAGATTTCCTCTTTTCCTCCCTGGCGTAAGAGCGCCGCCAGCGCCGACTCGAAGGCCTGCTGATCCTTTGCGACCTCGGTGGCTATCTGCTCGAGATTATCGGGATTCACGACAGCGGCCAGACGCGGCGCGGCGGCCACCAGAGCGCTGCTTCTCTGGGCGGTTTCAAAGGCGCTCGCCAGGAAGGGTACGGTGCCCTCGTTCACGCGGTTCTGCACTTCTCCCACGAAGGCGAACGAGACCAGGCCGACCACGGTCGCGATGACGGTGAGAGAGGCGGCGGCGCCGATGCTGAGGTAGAGTTGCGTCGATATCTGGTAACGCTTGTCCAGAAGGTTTTTCAGAGCGTCTTTCATTATTTCTCGGGCCGCCGCATCTTTTCGGTCGGAATGTAACGGCCGCCTTCTCCGATGACGGTGAGGAAAACGGCGTCCGAACCCTGGTTGTCGTTCTTGCCGTAGCGCAGCTTGAATCCGCCCAGGTCGATGTTGGCCGCGCGGCGCAGACCCTTGAGAAGACAATCGCGATCGGGCTTGCGCCCGCACAGTTCGAGGGCGTGGATGGTCAACCGACCGGCCATGTAGCCTTCGAAAGACACGAAGCTGGGAACCGCGCCGGACTTATACGCTTCCAGATCCCGGCGGAAGTCCGCCGCAATCTTGAGATTCTCCGTCGTCGGGAATGGAACCACCTGGGTGACGTAGATGCCGATGCCGGCGGGGCCGAGTTCATGCACGAGCGCGTTGCTGCCCACGAAGGAGATCGTCACGAAGATCGGCTCAAAGCCCATGTGGCGCGCCCAGGCGATAAAGGAAGCGACCGGCTTGTAGGCTCCGACGAGGACCACCGCTCCGGGGTTCGCGCGCCTGATGTCGAGCAGGGCCGTTTTGACCGCCGTCGTATTCCGTGGATAGACTCCGGTGACCGCCGGTTTGAGTTTACGCCGCTCGAGTGCGCGGCGAACGCCCCGGTAACCCGCCAATCCGAAAGAATCGTCCTGATAGAGTACGGCGATCTTCTCGATGCCCAGGTCATTGATCAGCCGATTCACCATCTCCTCGGTCTCCTGGAAGTAGGAGGCGCGCAGGTTGATGATGTTCTTCCATTTCGGATCACGCAGGAAAGCGGCGCCGGTGAAGGGCGCGATATAGGGGACGCCCGCTTTTTCGGCGACCGGGGTGGCCGAGCGCGAGGTAGGCGTGCCGACGGCCCCGATGAGCGCGAAGACCTTGCTTTGTTCTATCAATCGGCGGGTATTCAGGATGGCGGCTTCGGGTTCATACGCATCGTCGAGGGAGGTGAGTTCGAGCCGGCGCCCGTGAACGCCGCCGCGCACGTTCGCCGAGCGGAAGGCGGCTTCGATGCCTATACGCATGTCCTCGCCCAGAGCACTGGCGGGACCGGTGAAGGCCGCGGACTGGCCGAAAAGAATCCGGTGGGGGGAAACCCCGGGCGCAGCCGCGCGCGCCCATGGCGTCGAGCAGACGAGCGCTCCGAGGAAGAGTAGAAACGCCCAGCGGATTCGGAACCAGAGCCTCATTCACTCCTCCGCTTGACAAGGATCATATGGTTCCTGTTCTCCTCCCGTCGATAGGATACCTCGTCCATCATCGTCCGAACCAGATGGATGCCGAGTCCGCCCACGGCGCGATTTTCGATGCTCGATTCGGTGTCCGGATCGGGCGCATCGGTCAGCGGGTCGAACGGCTTGCCGTCGTCTATGATCTCGATGGTCACCGCCTCCGCGTCCGAGAGGAGTTCGATTGCAATTTCACCCGCGCCGCCTCCGCTCCCGTGGTTCACGACGTTGAGCACCAACTCTTCGAGCACGAGGTCGATCTGGAATTCGATGTCGGGCGGCCAATCCTGCTCCCGGCTGAATTCCCCTATGGCGGCCTGGATGCGCGGAAGATCCGCTGCTTCAAAGCCCATTCGCAAGGAAAGTTTTGCGCTCATCCGTTCCCTCCGCGACGATAGAGAGTCAAGCAGGTGATGTCGTCGAATTGGGGCGCTTTGCCCGCGAACTCCTTCACCGCCTCAAAAACTTTCGTGTTGATATCCCGTGCGGAGGTCGGCGGCGCACCCCCGAGAATCCCGCGGAGGCGATCGAGGCCGAACTGCTCGGTCTTCTCGTTCTCGGCCTCCGTCACGCCATCGGTGTAGAGAATGAGCGCCTCGCCGGGCGCGAGAGTCGCATTGTACATATCGTAGGTGAATTCCGGCGCCACCCCGAGCGCGACCCCCGGGGCCTGGGCAAGCAGGCTCGAGGAGCCGTCGGCATGGAGGATGACCGGGGGATTGTGGCCGCCGTTGGAGTAAACAAGCTCTCCTGTCGTGGAGTCGAAAATCGCGAAAAAGACGGTGACGAACATCGCCGCGTCGTTGTTCTCCTGAAGCAGGCGGTTCACCTCGCTCAGCACGTCGCCCGGGCGGAGCAAGCGGTTCACCTCGCCGAGCACATCGCCCGGATTGGCGCGCGCGACGGCGACGCTGTTGAGCAGCGTACGACTCGACATCATGAAAAGGGCGGCGGCCACCCCCTTGCCCGAGACGTCGGCGACCGTGATGCCGACGCGGCCCTCGGCCAATTCTATCATGTCGAAGAAATCACCCCCCACGTCGCGGGCGGGCTCCATGCCCGCGAATATTTCATAGTCGGGGCTTTCGGGGAATTTGTCCGGCAGAATCGATTGCTGCATCCTGCTGGCGAGGTCGAGGTCGCTCCTTAACGCGACCAGCTTGTCGCGCGCCTCGAGAGCTTCCCGCAGCATGATGAGGTGCTCCAGGGTCCGCTCTATGGTGATCCGCAGATCCTCGAAGTCGATCGGCTTGGTGACGAAGTCGAAAGCGCCCCTGTTCATCGCCGTGCGGATGTTCTTCATGTCCCCGTAGGCGGATACGACCACGGAGCGGACGTTGGGGTCGACCGACGGGATTTGCTTGAGGAGCGTGAGGCCGTCCATCTCCGGCATGTTGATGTCCGTGAGCACCATGTCGATCGACTCATCCTTGTTCAGCCGATCAAGCGCCTCTACCCCGTTGCGGGCGAAGACGAACGCATAGCGGCCTCTGCGAATCTCGCGGCGCATGCGCTGCAGCACCAACTGCTCGAGATCGGGCTCGTCGTCAACTACCAGTATCTTGTGTGGCTCATCCATTATCCTCTCCCCTCCACCACCATCTTGTCGCGCGCCGCAAAGGCTTCGCGCAACATGGCGAGATGCTTCAGCGTTCGCTCTATGGTGATTCGCAAATCCTCGAAGTCAATCGGTTTGGTGAGGAAATCGAAAGCGCCCCTGTTCATCGCCGTGCGGATGTTCTTCATGTCCCCATAGGCGGATACGATTACGCACCGGAGGTTCGGATTGACGGACGGGATTTGCTCGAGCAGCGTGAGCCCGTCCATCTCCGGCATATTGATGTCCGTCAGCACGATATCGATTTCATCATCCCCGTTCAAGCGCTCAAGAGCCTCGACACCGTTGCGGGTGAAGATGAACTCATAGCGGCCGCTGCGAATCTCACGGCGCAGGCGCTGCTTGACGAGTTCTTCGAGATCGGGTTCGTCATCGACCACGAGTATCTTGCACGGTTTCCGCATCATCCCCTCTTCGCCCATCGACGTTCTCCTGCCAAGTATCAAATATCCCGATGTTCACAATTCGGCCTAATGTATAAAAGACCCCCCTGTTCCGCAACTCGCCAATCCTGCGGTTCGGGCTTATCTCCATATCATTCAGCGGAAATTTCCTCCCGGCGGCGCGGCGGTCGCAGACAGGACTCTTCATATCCGCAAACCTTCGGGGCGGTGTTTCATCCCGCATCCGCCGCCCGGTTGTTCCCGCCCTTGCGTTTGCGTATTTTATGGTGACACCCGCGAGGGTGACACCCGACAGGGCGCCCACACGCAAGGGTGGTCATGCGCCGCCGACAGCCAATTCCAGGAGGAAGACTCCCCTTGTCCCGCAAATCCAGAAGAAAAACGAAAAATCAGAGAACCACAGGCAACAGCGCCAAGAACAACAGCACGGCTTTGCTCGTCTGGGCGAGCGTGGTCGTCGCGGTCGTCTTCGGCATCTATTACTTATCGGGCGCATCCGCGAACAAGGCGCGCGACGTGCCCTCTCTCGGCAACCGCCACATCCGCGTCGGCACGAGCCACATCATCACCTACAACACGGACCCCCCCACCTCCGGGCCGCATTACCCGACCATCGCACCCTGGGGCGTACACGAAAGACCCATCGACAGGGGCTTTCAGGCGCACAACCTGGAAGACGGCGGGGTGCTCGTGCAGTACAACTGCAGTGATTGTCCCGAACTCGTGAAAAAACTCGAAAAACTCGTGCGCGGCTACTCGAAGCACGTCGTCCTCGCCCCCTACCCGGCCATGAAGCACAGAATCGCGCTCACCGCCTGGGGCAAGATAGACGCCTTCGAGGCTTTTGACGAAAAACGCGTCACGGGCTTCATCAAGGCCTTTCGCGGCATCGACCACCACGTGCGCTGAAGCAGACAGGGTTTTCCAGGGAGCGGACGCCCTCTCCCGCGCGGCTTAACTCCCGCCGCCGCTCGCCGTTGCCGGTTTTCCACGCGGAGGGGCACGATATCCGTGTCGTGGTATTGCTGGTGATGAACCGAGGACGCCAGGTGGCGCAGAAGCCTGAGCGACACTTCACGCTCGAGCGGAGCGCCCGCGGTCTGCTCGCCCAACAGCGCGATTCTGTCCTGTAAGTTCTCCTCCCCGCTTGCGGCGACGAACTCCAGAACCGCGCCGACGCCGGTGAGTTCGGTGACGGACACGCTCGTCGAATAGGTCGTGTTCGGCACCGTCGCCAGGAGACCGGAGAGCAGGTTGCCCACCCCGTCGGCGGCCACCGCGCCCTGCACCGCCCGGAAATCCACCGCCCGGGGCCGACGCCAGGATACGCGCTGGATGGCGGCGGCGTCGCCGACGGTTTCGATGGCGCCTATCAGGGTCACGAACACGAACCCCGGCAGAAGCGTCCAGAAAACAGGCCCGAAGCCGAGAACCATGCCCGGCCATTCGCCCACGGGAAGGCCTATCCACGCGGCCCCGGCGACGAGGGACGTATCGTAGATGCCGAAGTATCCGGCGACGAGCGAACCTGCGACCACGCCGACCACGGGCGCCCACAGGCGGAGCGCGCCCGTCACCTTGAGCGCGATGCCGACGATGGCGAGCACTGTCACGAGAGCGCTCAGCGGAGCGGCGAGCGCAGGAGCGCCCTTGGGCGCTTCTTTCAGCATGTTGAAGACGATGGGCATCACCGTCACCGCTATGAGCATGATGACGGTTCCCGCGACGGTCGGCGTCAGAACACGCCTGAACAGGGAGAGGCGTTCTGAGAGCGCGAACTGGAACAAGGATGAGATGAATACCATGGTGGCGAGCATCGCAGGCCCTCCCTGGGCGAGCGCCGCGATGCAGACCGCGATAAAGGCCCCCGAAGTTCCCATCAAGAGCACGTAGCCCGCGCCGAACCGGCCGACCCGAACGGCCTGGAGGATAGTGGTCGCCCCGCAGATCGCGATCGCGGCGAATACGGCCCATGAGAGATAGGCTTCCGACCCGCCTGCGGCCCGCACCACGATGGCGGGCGTCAGCACCACGCCGGCCACGCAGAGGACGGCGAGTTGCAAACAGAGGCCGAAGGCGAGCGCGGGAGGGGGCTTTTCGTCGGCCTCGTAGCGGACGTCCGAGTTCGCGGGCTGCTCGGAATTTCGGGTGCTCATGTCGTGTCCTTCCTGGCCGGGAAGCGGGTCTTCGAGAGAGCGGAAGCAGGTATTCCATGCCGCACAGGGACGGAGTTTCTCACAACCCCTGCGGCCTCTCAATAAAGAGGGGGGCGAAAACCGGTGATGGGGGTGGGGGGAGGGGGGCTTGAAGCGCTGCGGGGGAATGGCGAGGGGCTTGACAAGGTAATCCTGAATAGTGTAAAAAAAGCGAAAATAAACACAATCAAGCTTAGCGTGGTGGAATCAACCGACAAGGACACCTTGTAAGGGTTCATTCAAGATCACGTGAAAGATGGGGGCAAGGTGTACATGGATGAGCATACTTCTTGCCAAGGCATACAGGGATTCGGCCATGAATCCGTGAAACACAGCATCGGAGAGTATATGAAGAATCAGGCCCATACGATCAGCGTGAAGTTACACTGGACCATATTCAAGCACCCATATAACGACGTTTTCCACAAGACAAGCATGAAACATTTGGCGCGATATGTGGTAGCATTTGTAGGACTCCACAATCCCCGCCCGCTGGACACCCAAAAACACATGCGCCATATCGTAAATGACCTCTCCGGGCATAGGCTCCGTTGCAAGGATTTGATGGCGTGAGTCCTGGAGAAATTAAAAGGCGGAACGGCCAGTTTTTTACCGAGGGAAATCCCTTTGAACATGAAGCCTTCATATCATGGGCGGAGTGCTCAGATATTACATCTCATAAAATTCTAGAACCCTTCGCTGGCGCAAACAGCCTTATAGACCATTTAGAGGGCATGGGCCTGTGCAATAACTCAGCATCTTATGATATTCACCCCTCAGATAAGCGTGTCGAAAGAAGGGACACACTTGAATCGTTCCCAAAGGGATTTGAGGTTTGCGTTACGAATCCCCCTTGGCTTGCAAGAAATAGCGCAACGATTCGCGGATTCGAGTTTCCTGATTACGGGTATGATGACCTTTATAAATTCGCTCTTGAGAAATGTTTACAAAACTGCGGATGGGTGGCGGCCCTTGTTCCAGAATCTTTCATTTGCGCTCGTATCTTTCAGGAAAGGTTGACGGATTTCATTTCCTTGAATCCCGATCTATTTACGGATACTGGCCATCCTGTAGGTTTGGCTCTTTTCAATCCATTACAGACGGATGATGTGAATATATGGTTTGGAGACTCACATATCAGCACCCTTTCCGATCTTGAATTGCTGCGGCCACAACCACTACCAGATGGACCGATTGTTCGATTCAATGATCCTTCTGGTAATGTTGGCTTGATTGCGCTGGACAATACAAAAACAGCATCCATTCGTTTTTGCCCAGTAGAAGAATTGGCCGATTACAAAGTAAAAAAGACGGGAAGGCACATTACTAAACTTCATGTTGACGGTAAGGTGGAAATCAAGCGATGGAATGAGTATCTATCTGAATTCAGGAAGAAAACTCGTGATGTCTTGATGACTTGCTATAAAGGAATTCGGAAGGACGGAATGTATAGGCGTCGATTAGACTGGAAACTCGCTAGAGGGATTATTCATCGTGCGTAAACCACCAGACTATGATGCCATAGAACTTAAAGCGTGGCGAAATAATGAAAGTGAAGTGCAAGAGAATTTCAAAAAGCGTGAAGAAAACATTGTCAAGCGAATAAGCACTTACCTGTGGCGATTCGGCTTCCATGAAGAAAAAGTACATAAGAAGATTGAAGAAGATCGAATGTTTGCGGCTCACTTTGCTAAAGAACCAAGGCGAACAAAACTACATGAAAACGCCGCCGCAGACTGGTTGATGGAAACTCCGCATATTGTTGACTTCGAAAATCTCCCATCAAGTGGCAAGAACGCCTATTATATAAACGGTGATGGGAAAATCGTCAAAGGGGAAAAGACCTCATCAAAGTCTCTTGATTTTAGGTGGATGACTGACGAAACAGAGTTTTTCGCGGCCCACAAATACACTAGGGAAAGCGGTGGGACACAAGACAACCAATACAGCGAAATGAGAACACTTCTCCGGTTATTTCAGAATGGCATAGTGGATACTCACAGGGCTCTTATCGTCATTGTTGACGGGCCATATTATACGGCAAGGAAGATGGAAGAGTTGTATGGGTATGTCCGATTACAGGCTCCTAAAAGTTATGCATGCCATATAGAGCAAGTGCCTTCTATCCTTGCTGAATACATCTAGGAGCAATCATGGCCAAGAAAACCATCACCCTCAAACCCACGGACTACCTGCCGAGCAAGTCTGAGTTAGAAAAGAAAGTACGCACCAAAACGACACCAGAGAATCTTGCAAAGGCGATGGTTCAGGCTTGAAAATTAAGCATTCGCCCGACGCCAAATAGGGCGAATGTTACATTGTTATATCACTCCTTAAATTTTGATGAGAAAATAACGGGTGCATGCGGGACGCTTTTCATCAAGGCGTAAGGCCCTCCCGGCGCATCGTCTTCCGCTTCGAGGGTGAGGATGCGCACGACGTTGAACTCATCGACTATCACTGAACAAAGGAGGACCCCATGCCCATGAAGAATCCGCCGCATCCCGGCAAGGTCGTGCGCGTCTCCTGTCTGGAGCCGCTGGGCTTGAGCGTGACCGAAGGCGCCAAAGCGCTGGGCGTCAGCCGCCAGGCCCTCTCGAACCTGGTGAACGGGCGCGCGCGAGTGTCGTCCGAGATGGCGATTCGCCTCGCCAAGGCCTTCGGCTCCACGACCGAGACCTGGATACGCCTTCAGACGGCTTACGACATCGCCCAAGCACTTGAGCGCGAGAATGAAATCGAGGTCGAGCGCTACGAGCCGCAACCGGCGTGAGACGAGCCGACTGCAATTTAGCCGCGCGGGGCAACACAGACCGGAGAAGGGGGACTCCCGAGTCCCCTACGAAATCGCGCCCTCCCCCGCCACGAGCACGACGTGATTTGGCCGGACGCGCTCGCGGAACTGTTCGGGCATGGAATCCCACACGAACACGTCCACGCGAAACGGCAGGTTGCTCTTTTTGAGGGCTTCTTTGAGGTCGTATACCCGGCGGCTTTGCGAAGAATCCGCGAACACCACCATATCCAGATCGGATTTGGGACGCGCCTCTCCCCTTGCGCGGGAGCCGTACACCCAGGCAGTGGTGTTCGGCAGATACTTATCGAGCAAATCCACAATGAGCGCGCGCTGCTCCTCGGTGATGTCGACCCGTCCGCTCATTTCCAACTCCGTCCGCTCATGGTTCGGTAAAGGGCCGTTGCGTCCTCAATGAAGTCGCCTACTATCTCCAAAGCGGCTCGCGCCTTTTCGCCGCTGTAGGCGTGGGCGGTATCGACGCGCCTGTCCGCATAGCCCAGCCATTGCTCCACAGGCGCAGGTATCAAGTCGTTCTCGTATGCGAGTCTGAAAACGGGCTTGGGGCTGTTCGGAGAGTCCGCAACGCCCAGTTCCTCGACCAGGTACCGCTTGAGTACCTTCCAGAGGCAGTCGTAGCAAATCCTGAAACGTCGGTTGACCGACTCGGCGACGGCTTCTCTGAGCAGTTCGGGTAGAACGGCGTCGGGTTCCCGGTAGTTCTCATACTGCTCCCCCAGCCGTTTGAGGGACATACGAAAATTGTCGTACTCAACCATCATGCCCCTCACAACGTCGAAAAACCTTCATCCGCATCGGGCCTCGTTCATCATCCCATACAGCATGGATTCGTCAATAAATCGCACAGGCGCATTTGCCCGCATTTGCAGTGCGCCGAGATCAAGGCGGTTCGGGTAGATTCCGGGAAGCGTTTCTGAAGGAGAACACATGAGCAGGCGCCGAAATTCAGAGGACGCGCTTCCTTTAGAGATCGCACGAGGGGCGCGGAAATTCAAGATAATGAAAATAATCATATTTTCTATAAATTTAGATAAATTGACGATGGTTTTCGATAAATAAACGAACCATAAAATGGCGCTTTTTCGGCTGAAAACTTGGGCTTTCGCCCCTTTTCGGGGCCAAACGGCCCTATAGCGCGCCTGCGAAGGCCTCTCCCGCCAGGAGCCTGCCGAGTTTCAGGCGCGTGGTGTCGTTCAAGCCGTCGATGTGGTAGCACATCATCGCGTCGCGCAGGTGCCGCTCGGCCGGATGGGTGTCCATGTAGCCGTTGCCGCCGAAGATGTTCATCGCCTTGATGCAGACCTGGGGCGCCATATCGGAGGCGAACAGGGCGCAGCGCATGCCCTCCTTGTGGTCGTATTCGCCATCAGGAGCCGTGTCCGCGTGCCAGGCCGCGCGCCAGACGGCGTCTCGCGCGACGGTGATGTTCACGTACATGTCGGCGAGAATCTCGCGAATCCGCGCGTGCTCGATGATGGGCTTTCCGCCCTGTACGCGCTCCTTCGCGTAGGTCATGGCGTCCTCATAGGCGGCGCGCGCGATGCCGACGCCGAAAGTCGCCGTGGTCGGCGAGTGGCGCGAGAATACGCGGGCCATATAGGGAAGCCCCCCGTCCACCTCGCTAAGCCGCCATTTTTCTGGCACCTCGGCGTTCTCGTAGATGAGCTCGGCGTTCATCAAAAGGCGCGCGCCGAGCTTTCCGTGGATGGTTCCGCGCCGGAAGCCGGGTATCTCGTCCGTCATGATGAACGCGGTGATTCCCTCGTTGACGGGAACGTTCGGGTTCGTTCTCGCGAGCACGAAATTGATGTTGCTCATCGCCGCGCAGGCGATGAAGTGCTTCTTGCCGTTCAGTATCCAGGTATCGCCCTGTTTTACGGCGGATAGCCGCGCTCCGCCGTCGATGTTCGTGGCGGGCATGATGTTGTCCGTACCCGCCTGGGGCTCCGTCAGGCCGATGGCCATGGTGGAGGTGTCCACATCCATGTAGCGGGGCAGAAATTCCGCCAACTGCTCCTCGGTAGTGAAGTGGCAGAGCATCTTGGCGAGCTTCCAGTTCTGGTGGATGACGGAGGCGAAGCCCGCCTCGCCCTGAAAAAGCTCCTCCAGCAAGACCACGTGGGCGAATATGCCCAAACCCTCCCCACCCATTTCCTTGGGCGTCGTGAGCGTCCTGATGCCCGCTGCCGAGGCTTTCTTCAAGGCTTCCACTGGAAAGGGATGCGCCGGGTCGACGCCGTTTTGGCGATCCCACTCGGCCGCATAGGGTTTCAACTCGTTTTTCGAGAATTCGGCGATTTTGCTCTGCCAGCCTTTTAGTTCGTCGTCCAGAATGTAATCCACCATGTCGGCTCCCTCGCATGAAGGTTCACGGACTCGATTTTCGCTCCGTTTCGTGTTCCAAAGCGTTGTTTTGTCTATACCAACGAATCAACTCCGAATCCCGTGCCCGCGCCGCCTCCCGGGCCGATTCCGCCGTCCAGCGGTAAAAACCCTCGCCGCTCTTAAGACCGAGCAGGTTCTTCTCCACCATCTCGTCCATCAAAGGCGAGGGCTCGGGGCGGTGATCGAGGGAGGGCTGAATATGCCCATGCACGTCGCGCAACACGTCCATTCCGGAGAAATCATTGAGCATGCAAAGCCCCAGCGCCGGAAAAAGAGGGGCGATGGCGCGCCAGACGGCATCGACATCCTCAGGGCTGGCATAACCTTTCTCCACGATATGAAAGGCTTCGCGCCTGAGCGCCGTCGTGAGCCTCACACCGATGTGCCCGGGCACTTCGCGGCATACGATGGGTTTCTTGCCCGATTTTTCCAACAGCGCGCACGTGATTCGCGTCGTCTCCTCGCTCGTTTGGCGACCGGGGGAAACCTCCACGACGGGGATCAGATGCGGCGGGGTGTAATTGTGCGTGACGATGCAGCGCTCCGGATGCTTCGTTCGCGCGGAAATATCCGTCATCCCCAGGCCCGAGGTCTCGCTCGCCAATATCACGTCCGGCAGGGATATTTCATCAATTTTTTCAAAAACTTCCTGTTTGAGTGATAGGTTCTCACTCACCGCTTCCACCACGAAATCACCACCCCGCACGGCTTCGTGAAAATCCTGCGTCGAGTCGATGCGCTCTAAAATATCGCGCGCCTCCCCTGCGCCCAACGCATCCGCATCAGTGAGTATATCGAGGCTTTTTTCGATTTCAGAACGCGCGCGCGCCGCGCTCTCCGAGCTTCGGTTGTACATGAGAACGCGAAAATTCGCCTGAGCGAACTGCAACGCCACGCCCCGGCCCACATATCCACCCCCGATGACCGCGATGTTTTTAATATCGCCCGCCTCGCGCATAATGGCTCCTGGTATAGAAATGGACTCGAGGTATGAGTGAAAATGTATCATAGACGAGTTCCCAAAGCCATGAGACCATCTGGAAGCCTCCCGTTCCAAGTAGCCCGAATCCAAGGGAGTATGATGGCAAAACGAACGATCACATGTTTCTTGCTCGGTATCTCCCTGGCCGCCTGTGGCGGCGAGGGGGATTTCTCCTCCACGGGAAACTTGAACACCCCCCGCCACGGCCATACGGCCACAAAACTCGAGTCGGGTGAAATACTCATCGCTGGGGGTCTCACCAAAACTTCTCCACTCGATGATTTCGAGATATTCGACCCGGTCCAGGGAATCTTCAAGCCCTACAAGATTCAAGGCTTGCGCGCCCGTGGGTGGCATAAGGCCATCCTCCTGAAAGGAGGAGTGCTGATTTCCGGGGGCTGGACGAATGGCGGCAAAGCGCTCAGGGACGCTTTTCTCATACAACCCGGCGCGGGGCTTCGTGCTCGCGCCATGATGAAATATGGCCGTTATGATCACACGGTGACAAGGCTGCCTACCGGAGACGTACTCATCGCAGGCGGCAACGACGGGAAACGCGCCATTCGCCATTTGGAAATATATGCGACCGACAAGAAGCGCTTCATGCCTGCGCGAAGGCCCATGCTCATTGCGCGACAGCAGCACAGCGCCACCATGTTGCACGGAGGCGCCGTCCTGATCCTCGGCGGCGCGGAAGGAAAAGGGGCGAGATACGCGGAACTCTACCTTCCTTCCGAAGGAAGAACTCGCCTGGTTCGAAGCCTGACAACGCAAAGGAGCCGCCACAGCGCCACACGACTGAAGGATGGAAAGGTCCTCATTGCAGGCGGTCTGGGCAAAGATAAAACGCTCGATAGCGCTGAAATCTTCGAGCCGGCGACGGGAAAATTCCGCCCGTTAAAAAACAAACTGCGCGCCAAGCGACAGCAGCATACCGCCACATTGCTCTCGGACGGCAGAGTCGTCCTGATCGGCGGCTGGGGTGGCGAGGGGCGGACCCTGGCCAGCACGGAAGTGTTCGATTCCGAAAAAAGATGTTTCTGGCTGCTGGGAGGCGAGATGAAGTTTCCCAGACGCCTTCATACGGCCACATCACTGGGAGGAGGGCGGGTTCTCATCGCGGGGGGCGCATCTGACAGCGAAGTTCTGAAATCAACGGAAATTCTCACCATCACGCGCGATGGGAAAAGCGGATGCTGAGCTTTCAAGATATCCCGATAAAACTGGACAATCATAAAACCTGAGCAAACGAGGATAATCACATGTCTTTGAAACATGTTATATAAAAACAGGCAAAAGTGCGAACGTCATCGATACAGTACCTATAAGATATATATTTCAATAGTTTAAAAAGATTCTTGTCCTATGTTTCACCGAAATTCGTACGTTTGTGCGCGCCCCGGTTTCTTTTCATGTGTTGACATCAGTGTTGATATTTCTGATATCCGGTGCTATAGTCCGCGTATGAACAATAACACCGGGAAACGCATCGCCAAGTCCAGGGCAACGCTAACCAGGCGCACCGTCGAGGCGCTCAAGCCAGCCGAAAAATCCTGGATCGCCTGGGATGAGAAGCTGACGGGATTCGGCGTTCGCGTCCAGCCCTCGGGCACGAAGTCGTTCATCGTCAACTACCGCGCGGGCTCGGGTGGACGCAAGGCGCCCAATAAGCGGGTGGTCATCGGACGCTACGGCCGTATCGCCCCCGACCAGGCGCGGCGTATGGCCCAGGATCTGCTCGGACGGGTCGCCCGGGGCGAAGACCCGGCCGGGGAGCGGGCCGAGACCCGCAGCATTCCGACCCTTGCCCAGGCCTTCGAGGGTTACCTGGCTGCGAATCCGAACCGCGCGGTCAATACCGTCAAGCTCTACAGACAAAACCTGCGGGTCAATCTCTCCGACTGGCTGAAGCGTTCGCTCGACGCCATCACCCGCCAGGACGTGGAGGACCGCTTCCATCTGATCACCGACAAGCACGGCTGGTCGGCGGCCAACCAGACGCTCTCGATGCTGCGCTCGATCTATCGCCGACCCTGCGTCGATTTCGAGGGTCTGCGCAACCCGGTCGACCTGTGGCTGGCGGCGGGCGGGTGCTTCCACCGAAAGCGGCGGAGGCGGATATCGAGCCCGGTCGAGGTGTTGCCTCGCTGGCGCGCGGGCATCGATGCCGTGGACCTTGCTCCGGAGATTCGCGATATCTTCCTGATCGGCATCTACACCGGCATGCGCCGGGGCGAGATCGTTTCACTGCGTTGGGAGCGGGTGGATATGGAGCGGCGCGTCCTCAGGGTCGAGGAGACCAAGACCGGGGAGCCGCTGGAGCTTCCGATCACCCGACAACTCGCCGCCATCTTCGAGCGGCTACTTGCGGATGGCGCGGAGATCGCGGCGAAGCGGGACGGCTGGGTGTTTCCCTCCCCTAGGATCAAGGCCAGCCACGTATCGGCCATTGCGGGATTCTACGCCGAAATCACCGAGAAGGGCGGAACCCGGTTCTGGTTCCACGGGCTGCGCAACGCTTTCATCACGGTGGCGGAGCGTGAACTCATGTTGCCGCGTTCGCTCACGAAACGGCTGGTGAACCACGCCCGGCCCGGCGACGTGACCGAGGGCTACGCTGCCGACTGGAGCGTCGAGCAGCTTCGCGTACCCGCGCAGCGCATCGCCGACCGCATCGACGAACTGATGCAGATAACATGACGGCGACCGTCGCTTACCGCCTGGTACAAACCCGGTCCATGCCAACTCTTTGCTTCGCCTTGCAATCCTTATGAACGACGCTTCCCGGGCGTTTACCTCACACCCTCCGCACGACCCAGAGCGCCTTTCCGATGAAGTGAACGTCCTGGGCCAGACACGAATAGGGCCGATAGTCGGAGTTTTCCGAGATGAGCCGGATGCGACGGGGACCGTCACCCTCGCCGGTAGCCACGCCCACCTTCTTCACGACTATCCCGTTCCCGTCCCACAGGACGAAGGTCTCCCCCGTGGCGGGGATTTTTCGCGAGACGTCGACCACGAGCCGGTCCCCCTCTCTCGTCTCGGGCTCCAACGAATCCCCCCGCACCCGGATGATGCGCAGGTTCTCGGGCGCCGCGCCCCCTTCGTGGCGGATCATGTTCGCGGGCCATCCCCACCGCGCGGTCTCCGTCACGAACCCGGGTTCGAACGCGCCGGCGCCAGCGCCCGCCTCGACCGTGACTTCGGAAACGTTCGCGATCGGCCGTGTCGGCCGCGTTCGCCTGTACGGCTGTCGTTCGGGGAGCTTCTCGTGACGGATTTCGGCAGGATCACAGCCCAGCACTTCGCCGAGCGCCTCGCTCGGCCTCTCTCCCGGCGAAGGGGACCGGGGACTCTCGATGCGGGTGGGTTCCGCCTGGGGCGCGGCCTCGGGCGGGGTGGAGCGTATCTGGTCGCAGCGCGCGCGCTCGGGGAGTAGCTTCGACCCCGACGCGCGCTTGGACGCCGAGGTGGGCTACGGGCTGGGCGCCATGCGCGGCCTGCTGACGCCCTATACGGGGCTCTCTCTCTCCGAGAGCGGTGAGACCTACCGCGCGGGCGCGCGCTTCAGGCTAGGCCCCGCACTCGAATTGAACCTCGAGGCGAGCCTCACCGAACCCGACGGGGACGGGGAGACCGGGAGCGGACTCGTCCTGCGCGGCACGAAGAGGTGGTGACCTCCCCCGGTGGATGGGTCTCGCGGCGGAGCGTCCGATTGCCCGGGCAATCCCGTACGCACCGCCGGGAATCGTGAACTTGGAGTGGATATGGATGCGGGCGAGGACCCGCGGGACATCGGGGACCGGAACCGGGTCCCCTGGATCATCGGAAAGGGAATATCACCATGACGGAAGACACCGGACAGGGCCGTAACGGGTATGACATGCCCATTGAACCCGTCGAACCGATCCCCGACACGGGAGACGGCGAGCCTTTCTGGGTGGAGCATCGCACCGAAGAAGGCCTGAAGACCCACCACATGCGCATGGTGCGGGTAGAGGACGACTCGATGGAACCGGGGTTGCGCGAGGGCGACCGGTCGTGGTCGACCTCGAGAGCCGGCGCCCTGAGGCGGGAAGAAAGTTCCTGATCAGGCTCGGGGAGAGCCTGGTGGCCAGACAAGCCGAGGCGATGCCCGGCGATGCGGAGGAGGACGAACGCCTGAAGCTCGTCCCCGCCAACCCCGCCTACGCCCCCTGCTTCCCGGAGGACGTCGAGGTCCTCGGCAAGGTGGAGTGGGAGGTCAGGCGGCCCTGGGCGTAGGACGCCTGCGCCCCCCTCGCCGAGCTGAGCCAGTCCCTAGTCCTCGACCATGTAGGCCAAGCACCAGGCGCCCAGCCCCAGGTGGGTGGCGAAGATCGGGGCCGTGGGGCCGCCGAGGATGTCCACGTCGCCGTAGCGCGCGTGCAGGGCGGCCGAGACCTGCTCGACGATCTCCGGGCACCCGACGTGCACCACGCCGAAGCGGAGATCTTTGCACCGGCCGGGATGCGGTCCTCCAGAAGACCGAGAACCGCCGGAAGCACCTTTTTGCGGCCGATCACCTTGCCGACCGGACCGACCTTCCCCTCCTCGGTCAGCGACAGGATGGGCTTCACCCCCAGCATGCCCCCGAACCAGGCCTGGCCCTTCCCCACCCTCCCCGAGTGCAGCAGGCGGTCGAAGGTGTCCACGGTGGCGAAAATGCCGGACTGGTCGCGCACGCGGGAGAGTTCGGCCAGGATCTCGCCGGCGCTCGTCCCGCTTTCCGCCAGTTCCGCCGCCTTCAGCACGAGCAGCCCCTCGAGAATCGACACTCCGCAGGAGTCGAAGAGGTGTACCGGTACCTTGTCGAAGGTCCGCGCCGCCGCTTCGGCAGAACCGAAGGTGCCGGACACGCCGCTTCCAAGCACGACGCCCAGGATCTGGTCGCCGTCCTCGGCGGCCCGCGCGAAGCCGTCCACGAAGGCCTGCGGCGAAGGCTGCGAGGTTGTGGGCAGTTCTCCGCCAGCGTCGCGCATCTTCTCGTGGAATTCCTCCGCGGTGATGTCGATGCCGTCGCGCAGGGGGCGGCCTCCGTCCACTAGCACGACCGGGACCACGTGGATGCCGTGGGCGCGGATGATATCTTCGGGGAGATCGTTGCCGCTGTCGGTCACGATCGCGAAGGGACGCCGCACCAAGGTCTGATGGCCGCCCCCGCCGTGGCGCGCCGCCGCGTGCTGGGCGCGCATGTCCTCGGCTTTCTTCGTGGCGAGCCTGCCCAGCGTGCGCAGGTAGGAGAAGACTCCATCAGGACCGTCCGTGTGCACGTGCACCTTGAGCAGGGTGTCGGAGCTGACCACGATTATGGAATCGCCATGGCGGCGCAGTTCCTCGCGCACGGTCGCGGACGCCGGCAGCCCCTCGCCGCGCACCAACGCCTCGGTGCAGTAGCGGTACTGCTCCTCATTCTCGGGATACTCGACCTCGGCGACGGTCGCCGGGACCTGCGCGTAATCCGTCTCGTCTCCGGTGGCGACGATCGGGTCCCCGTTGATGAGCAGGAGCACGCCCTCCAGCATGTGCACGAAACCGCGGCCGCCGGCGTCCACCACCCCCGCCGCCTTGAGCACCGGGAGCAGCGAGGGCGTGCGCTCGAGCGACTCGCGCGCGGCGTCCACCAGCCGGTCGACGCAGAGGACGAAGTCCGTGGCGGAGCTCTCCTTCGCGGCGTTCGCGGTGTCCCGGATGACGGTCAGAATGGTGCCCTCGACCGGGTTGTCGAGCGCGTTGTAGAGGTTGTCGATGCCCCCGCCCAGCGCCTCGGCGAACCCACGCGGGCCCACGCGCTCGCGTCCCTTCAGGTGGGCCGCGAAGCCCAGCAGGAAGTGCGACAGCATCATCCCGCTGTTGCCGCGCGCACCCAGCAGCGCCGCTTCGGCTGCATCGTCCGCGACGGCTGAAACTGCCCGGTCGCGGTT
>CBDCMA010000003.1:0-408460 GCA_965218735.1 bacterium
CCTTGGACGCTGCTGGAAAGCCGCTATCAGAATGCAAGGTCACCCTCGTCTCCACGGCGGGCATATTCATGAAGGGAGACGTTTCTTTCGACTACGAGCGCGAGTGGCGCGAACCGCACTGGGGCGACCCCACCCACCGCGAGATTCCCAAAACGGCCGAGCAGGATGATTGCGAATACTCACACTTACACATCAACACCGAGTACCTGAAAAAAGACAGGAACGTCTCGTTTCCGGTGGATATTTTTCTGGATTATGAGCGCGAGGGAAAAATCGGCGCGCTCGCCGACACCCTCTACTCCACCATGGGCTATACGCCCAACTTCCACCCCCTGATGAAGAAGACGGCCCCTCTGATGGCCGAGAAGATGCACTCTGAGGGCGTGGACGCGGCCTTGCTCATCCCCGTCTGACCGCTTTGCATGCGGTCCGTGAGCCTGCTGCAGAGAAGATTGGAAGAATTGGGAATCGCCACCATTTCGATATGCAATCAGCCGGAAGTATCGGAAAAAGTCTGCGTGCCGAGGGCGGTCTTCATCCAGTATCCCTACGGGCGCATGCTGGGAGACGTGGGCGACAGAGAAGGCCAGCGCGCGGTTTGCGACGATATGTGCGCGCATCTGGAAGCCGCAGATGGCCCGAACGCCTACCGCCACCTCTCTTATGAGTGGCCTGAGGCGCCCGAGGAGACGCAGTGGCATCCGCTCGTTCCTGCGCCCATGCACGTGCTTCGCAACAACGGCACGGCGCCCAAGGGGCTGGGGCACTATCAGGATGAGGAACGGCCCGATCTGGACTAGAACGACCGCCCGCGGCTTCTCGATTCATTCCCCCCTTGAGGGTCGAACCCGACCGAGTAGAAAGTGAAGAGGGTTTTGTAGGGACAACCCCCCGTGGTTGTCCTCCATCAGGACAGGCACGGGGGCCTGTCCCTACGGTGATGGCGGTTTTTATCCGTCATTCCGGCGTATGCCGGAATCCAGAGCAGATGAGGTGGATATATTTGGCAACATTTCCTTTTCCCGTTTTTGGTCTGGAATGAAGGAAAAAAACAACGGCAAAGTGAAATGTACGGTGTCGGGCATTTCTGAATTCCGCAAACCCTCCCTCTTCGGTCGGCGAATCCTCCCTCTTCGGTCCGAATCGATCTAAAACAGCCGCCCGCCGATGACGGCGCTTTTATCATCGGGCGCGATGAGCACCACCTCGCCTCCTGCGTCGGGCACGCCGAGTGTCAGGACTTCCGAGATGAAGGGGCCGATCTGTCTCGGCGGAAAATTCACCACGCCGAGCACGAGTTTTCCCTCGAGTTCTTCTTTGGAATAAAGCGCGACGAGCTGGGCGGATGATTTTTTGACGCCAATCTCATCGCCGAAATCGATCTTGAGCTTATAAGCGGGTTTTCGCGCCTCGGGGAAATCCGCCGCCTCGACGATGTGCCCGAGGCGGATGTTCAGCTTGTCGAAATCATCCATCGTCGCCACTTACGTTTTTCTCCTTGGTTGTCATGACCCGGCTCGCACCGGAATGAATATCCCTAGTCTATCGGCTCGCCCCCGGTTCTTTCCATCTCCAGAATATCGGCGCGCAGCCTTTGCGTGATCGGGCCGGGTGCGGGGATGGGGCGTCCGTCCACCTCGGCCACCGCGTGCACCCGGCTGAAGGATGAGGTGAGAAAACACTCATCCGCCGTGTAGAGATCATAGAGCGTGAGGTCGGCCTCTTCCGCCGGAATCCCCTCCTGTGCTGCGATCTCGAGCACGGTCTTTCGGGTGATGCCGTCGAGCACGTTATGCGCTTTTGGCGTTTTCAGGACGCCGCCTTTCACGACGAAGACGTTCTCGCCCGGAGCCTCCGCAACGAAGCCCCGCACGTCCAGGAGAATCGCCTCATCGAAGCCTGACTCCACCGCTTCTATTCTCGCCATCACGTTGTTGAGATAATTGAGCGATTTCACGCGCGCCTCGAAGGATTCAGAGGGTGTCTTGCGAACGCCCGCCGTCTTGAGCCTTAAGCCCGCACCCTTCGCCTTGTAGCTCGAACCCGTCTCCGGCGGCGGCGCGGGGTCGTGCAGAAGCACGGCGAGCGTCGCCTTATCCACTACCCTGGGGTCGAGCAGGGGATATCCCGCTCCCCGCGAGATGACGACGCGCAGGTACACGTCGTCCACGCCGGACTTTCTTACGCATTCCTTCACGATCTCCGCGATTCGCTCGCGCGGCTCGGGGAGTTCGAGCTTGAGCGCCCGCGCCGAGCGTTCCATGCGGTCGAGGTGCTCGGAGAATTTGAAGATGCGCCGTTTCGTGACCGTCATGGACTCGAACAGCCCGTCTCCGTAGAGAAACCCGTGGTCGAAGGCGGATACTTTCGCCTCCCCTGCGGCGACGTATTCGCCGTTCACGTAGCAGATATAAGACGCGCTTTTTTCATCCATTTTCAGGGCTCGTTTTCGCAATTTCCAATATGGCGGCGGCGAAGACCTCCGGCTTCTCGCGCTGAGCGAAGTGGCCTGCGCCCTCCACCAGAATCCTCCGGTAGTGGCCTGTAAAATGCTGCTCCTTGCCCTCGGAACTCTCGGGCCGCGACGCCCCGTCCTCGGCTCCTTGCAAGAGAACAGTCCGCGTCGATATGGCGGGCAGGCCGCGCATGAAACTCTCCGCGTCATCATACTTTGGGTCGGGTTTTTCATACCCCCACCGGTAGCGGTAGGAGTGCATGACTATTCCCAAGAAATCGGGGTTTTCAAAGGACTTCGCCGTCGCCTCGAATTCCGCGTCCGGAAAATTCCACTCCGGCGACCACACGCGCCAGAGTTCACGGCAAAAACCGGCGGCGTCCGCACCTAGCGCTTCTCTGCCGCGTTCCGTGCAGAAAAACCATTGGTACCAGTACGCGCGCACCTGCTCGACGGACATCCGCTGCTGGGGGCGTCCCGTGCCGTAGCCCGCGGGGCTCACGATGAGGCAGTTCAGCCGCTTGGGATACATGGCGGCTACGCAATAAGAGGCGCGCGCGCCCCAGTCGTGTCCCACGAGCGTGAATTTTTGAAGACCGAGCGCGTCGGCGAAAGCAGTGATGTCCGCCGCCAAAGCGGTGTACTGGGCGCTTCTGGGTGTTGCGGAGTCTAAGAACCGAGTCGGTCCGTAGCCGCGCACGTAGGGACAAAGCGTCCTGAAACCCGAATCGTTCAGGATGGGGACGACGCGATCCCACGTTTTCGCGTCGTCGGGAAAGCCGTGTACGAGGATGACGGGCGGGGCCGTTTCATCGCCCGCCTCCAGATAGCCGATTTCGAGCGCGGGGGTTTTGAGCGATTTGAGCGCGCCGGCCATCCCGGTTTTTCAACCCCCGCTAAATCGCGCACCAGCCGTCGTCCACGATCAGGTCGAGGCCGTGCACCGCGCTCGCATCGTCAGAGGCCAGGAACACCGCCGCGCCCGCCATCTCCGCCGTCGTGATGTAGGCCCGGCCCGTGGGCGTGTAGCTCGCCATGAGTTTTACGAATTCGGGGTCGTCCTGTAAGTGCTGGTTCAGCGGCGTGGCCGTGTTGCCCGGCGAGATGCAGTTCACGTTGATGCCGCACTTGGAAATCTCCGCCGCAAGCGCGCGCGTGATCATGTAGACCCCGCCCTTGCTCGCGCAGTAGGGCACCGCGTTGGGAAAGGCGTGCGTGGCGGCGATGGAGGCGACGAAGATGATTTTTCCGTATTTCTTCTCTTTCATGATGGGCACGATGGCCTGTGAGAGCAGGAAGTTGCCCTTGAGATTAATGTCGATAGTGTCGTCCCACTCCTGCTCGCTGTAGCTCTCGAGTTCCTTGTTGATCATGATGCCGGCGCTTCCGACGAGGATGTCCACCGTGCCGAACGTGGCCACCACGTCCGCCACCATGGCGTCCACCGCCGCCTTGATCGATACGTCGCACGGAAACGCCTTGGCCGCATCTCCGATCTCGGCGGCAAGGGCCTCTCCTTTTTCCGCCGTGCGGTTCACGATGGCGACCTTGGCGCCCTCTTCCGCGAAGCGGCGGCAGACCGCCTCGCCGATTCCCTGTGAGCCGCCCGTGACGATGGCGACCTTGTTCTCAAGTTTCATGGGTATTTCCTCCCCCTGCGGCGCTTCCGAGTCGTCCCGAAAGCGAAAAGTTCGTAATGACGATTAAGTTTCGATTTTTGCGAGCATGATACCGCTCTTTGGTGTGATGGGGAAGCCGGGGATGAGAGAGGCGTGTAGGGGCGCATATATGTGCCTGATAGGCAGGAGACTCTTCCTCTAGCCACCTTTTAGGCTGACGTTATAACAATTGAACAAATAGTCTGCGATAGTGAAAATCCATTGCATGGAGGAGAGTAAAAGATGGATGTATTATTTTTCTTCAAAAGACGAGCGAAATTTATACGTTACTTTTATACTGAATCCAGCAATCCATTTCATGAAATAAAACAAAAAATAGGAGATGGAGATCCTCCATTCGATTCACCTACTTATAACGAGAGCGGTGAGCCTCCCTATATGGAGGATTGGGTTGAGGCTGAAAACGCTCTTGAGGTGTTAGGCCGAAACTGCATATCGATGTTGTCCGCGTCCCTTAAGCTATATTTTATTGCATGGGAGTCTAAACTAGACATTAAATGCAAATCGGAATATGGAACGGTATTCCGTAAAAAAGGCCCACTGCATGGATATCGGGAATGTTTCGGAGATGCGTTCAAGATTCCTTGGCAAGAATGCCCTGTCAATCTGGACGTCATTGAGCAAGTATTCTTGATACGCAACAAAGATCAGCATCCAGACAGTATAACGACCCTTAGCGTAAGCTATACGGATTCTGAGGCGAAACGATTAGATTCTCTCTTTTTTGTCGGGGAAGCGGAAAAATCTGTAATTGACGACACCGAAATGGACAATCCTTTACCACTGTTTTTTTCTATTTTTGCAGCTGTTCGTACTTCTCGCGAAAAACTATTCGAAGTCATCGACCAGGTAGAGCTTTTTGCAGAATGGCTTGAAGAACATATGCTCTCTATACACCACGACGATAAATAATCCTGCGCAACAGTATCAGCGTCGAGCGCGTCGAAGAGGCAGAATCGCATGATGAATTTTTTCGTCATTCCGGCGAAGACGAAAATCACTCCCCCCTTGAGGGGGAGTCGGTGAGGTAAGGGCGTAAGTCCGCCAGCGAACCGGTGGGGGGTGAATTCCGACTGAAGAAGGAGGAATTCTTTCGAGCGAGGAGTTGAGACCGATGTTTTTTCCTTTATTTAGCAGGAGCAATCGCTCCCTCCACGGTTGCGATTGACCCCCCACCGCATCAGCCTTCGCCGGAAGCTCGGCCTCTGCGACAATCCTTCCCTCTTCGGTCAGAATTGACCCTCAAGGGGGGAGTGTATTTCACAAGCGACCGAGGAAAGAGACTTCTGTAGGGGCGACCCCCCGTGGTCGCCCGGTTTGCTACCCCCCACTCAGCCGCTTCCTTCTGCGCGCGGTTTTGGCCTTATCCACGTTGCCCGCGTCGTCGATGGCGACGCCGTAGACCTTCCAGGCGCGCTCCTTGGTGATCCACTTCTCCTCCACGTCCTCGCGCACCTTCTCGACGGGCCGCTCGTGCGGCGGGCCGTAGCCGCCCCCGCCCGTGCAGTAAGAAGCCACGTTCTCGCCGGGTTTCAGGATGATGTCCGCGCAGCCGGGCAGGTCCTCCAAGGAGCCGTCCTCACGCATGAGAAAATTCTGGCACACCGCCCCGTTCAGACCGCCGAGCGTTCCCTTCGAAGCGTTGATTGCGCCGTCCGACACGTAGACGACCTCCAGGTCTCCCCCGCCCACGGGGCCGTATTCGCAATAGCCCGAAGGCGCGCCTATCGTCCTGCCCGCGCCCTCGGTGTCGGGCATGAGCCTGCGCGTCTTGATGTAGATGGGAAAATGGAGTTCGTCCAGTTCGATGCTGTCCACGAAGCACATGCCTGCGTTGCCCGCGTGTAGAATCGTGAGCCAGGCGTCCGTCTTGCCCGCGCCCGCGCCGCCTGTGACCATCAGGAACAGGTGGTTCACGAAGGGTTCGTTGTCGTTTCTCGGGTCGAAACCCGATATGACGCCCATCGACGCCGGGAAAATCGGCCCGCATTCCGCCAGGCCGATGCCGTCCTGAATTTTAGAAAACGCGCGCTGCACGGGGTTCGTCACCCGGTCGGCGAGGTTGGTGGTGGCGACGGACATCGAGGTGGGGTGCTTGCCCCCACCCGCGACGGAGCCATCGCGAATCAGCACGTTCACGCGGCGGAAGCTGCCCGCGTTCGTGGGCACGATGTCGTCGATGCTGTTGAATACGCCTATCATCGCGCCCGTGCGCGCGCAGGCCTCGCTCAGGTTCAAGCCGCAGGGCATGGCGTCGGGGTTGTCCGTTAAATCCACCTCGATGGTGGCCTTCTTGTTGTCGATTCTCACGTGCGCGGTGATGGGGATGCCCCCTTCCGGCGTGCCGGGCACGGGGTCGTGCGTGCTGTGGGTGGTGGCCTCGCCCGTGGGGAGTTTCTTGATGGCGGAGATCATGAGCTTCTCGCTGTAGTCGAACCATTCCTTCGAGAAATCGTGGAGCGTCTCCCAGCCGTATTCATCCCCCATGGCGAGCACCTCGCGCTCGCCGATTCGCGCAGCGCCTATCATCGCGAGGTAATCGCCGTACCATTGCTCGGGCACGCGGATGCGCATCCGGCAGAAATTGATGAAATCCTCGTTGTTCTCGTAGTTTTCCTGCACCTTGGTGGGCGGGAAGATGAGCGCGCCCTCCTCATACACGTCGCGCGCGTGGCCCATGTAGGTGGTGGGCTGGCTGCACCCGCAATCCGCCTGATGGGCCTTCACCCACACGGTGAACTGATGTTCGCCCTGCTTGTCGATGACGGGCGCGAGGATGGTGTGATCCGCCGGGTGCGAGCAGCCGTGGTAGGGCGAGTTGTGGAGATAGGCGTCGCCACGTTTTAAGTTGGGGTGTAGGTCCATCATCGAGCGGGCCATCAGGTCCGCCCCGCTCAGGTGGTGGATGGGGAGTGATTCCGCGCCCGTCAGCAGTTCGCAATCGCGTGTCACCACGGAGGTCGAGAAATCGCGCGCCAGGTTCAGAACGCCCGAGCGGCCCGTACGCAAGAGAGTATTCGCCATCTTCGTGGTCACGGCGTCGAACCGCTTGTGCAGCACCGCCAGAGTGATGGGGTCGAGTTTGGTCTTTAGCTTCGCGCGTCCGGTTTTTGCTCTCGCCATATCCTGCTCCTAGAGCGTGATGAAGAGACTTCCGCTTCTCGTGCGTTCGGCCTTGGCGCCGGGGTCGATGACCACCGTCGTGAACGGCGATTCGATGATGGCGGGGCCACGCATCGCCGCACCCGGCTTCATGGAATCGAACGCCGCCACGCGGGCGTTCACGAGTCCTTTGCCCGCGAAATAGGCCTTGCGCCTCTTGGGCAGTGTCGTCTCATGAATCGCCTCGCGGACGAGCCTGCCCAGGCGGCCTTTTCTCAGTTTGCAACGCGCCACGGCGCGCCAGCCGACGAACTCGACTTCGGACGATGGATCGCGAAACGCGAACACCTCTTCGTGCACTTCGTCGAACGCCGCGCGCGCGCGGCCCACGTCTTTTTTCGAGCGGAAGCGGTTGATGGGCAGCCCCAAATCGATCTCCCATATCTGGTGCTTGTAGCGCGCCTCGACGTAGAACTCCGTCGCGCTCTCCACCGCCCCCTTGCCGGGTCCTCTGATGAAGGCGCGGCACCGCTCGTCCAGTTTTCTTAAAATTGCGTTTGCGCCCTTGAAGTCGAACCTGTCCGTGATGGTGAAGAACATCGAGCGGTAATCGGCGTGTAAATCGCTCATCATCGCGCCCGCTGCGGAGAGCGCAGCGCCCACCTCGGGAATCACCAGACCCAGGCAGCCCAGGCGTTTGGCGATGGCGACGGAGTTGAGCCCCGCCGCCCCGCCCCCGCCGATTAAAACCGCGCCCCTGGGGTCGATGCCCTGGTGGATGGTGATCTCCTCGATCGCGCCCACCATGTTCTCCGTCGCGAGTCTCAGGATGGCCGAGGCCGCCTCCTGAAGAGTGAGGCCCAGCGGTTCGGCCACGTCTCTCGATATCGCCTTCTCGGCTTCGGATAAGCTGAGCGTCATCGCCCCGCCCAGGAAGTAATCCGGGTCGATGTGGCCCAGCGCCAAAGAGGCATCCGTGAGCGTGGGGCGCGTGCCGCCCCGTCCGTAGCAGGCGGGCCCTGGTTCCGCGCCCGCGCTCTGCGGCCCCACGTGCAAGAGTCCGCCCTCATCGACCCAGGCGATGCTCCCTCCGCCTGCGCCGATGCTCTTCACGTCCACCGAGGGAAAGCCCAGAATGTGGCCCCGGTAGCGCTGCCCGAGCCAGGTTTCGGGCGACATGGGTATCTCGCCGCGTCGCACGAGGCTCACGTCATACGTGGTGCCGCCGGTGTCGGCCACTATCGCCGTGGCGGCCTTGGCGTCTACGCGCGAAAAATGCCTGCCCGCGATGGGCGCCATCGACGGCCCCGAACCCACCGAGTGGATGGGCGCTTCCGCGAGTTCGCCCGCGTCCATCACGCCGCCCTTGGACGTGAGCATCAAGAGCCGCCCGCAGAAACCCGCCGTTTTTAGCCTCTCCTGAAGTCCGCCGATGTAGCGTGACATCAGGGGTTTCAAGGAGGCGTCGATGCAGGTCGAAGACGCTCTTCTGTATTCCCGCAGAATCGGGTTCAGGACGTGGGAGAGAGTGAAGGGAACGCCCTTCAAATGTTTTTTCAGCAATTCGCCCACGCCGATTTCGTGTGCTGCGTTCACGGTGGACCATAGTAGAGAAACGGCCACGGATTCCACCTTTTTTTCCTTTAATTCCTTGATGATCGAGAGAACGCCGGCCTTATCCAGCGGCTCGTACACGCCCCCGTCCGCGCCGATGCGCTCGGGCACCTCGAAGGTGAGCGCGCGCGGGACGTATGGTTTGGGAAACGGCACGAGGAAGTTGAACGGCTCCATGCGCCCGCCCTCGCGCAGCACGAGAATGTCGGGGTGGCCCTTCGTGGTGAGGAAAGCGGTCTTGGCCGTGTTGCCCGTCACGATGGCGTTGGTGGCGTGGGTGGTGCCGTGGATGAATAGCTCGCCCTGGGCCAAGAGTTCGCCGGTGCTCGTCGAGAGCGCTTCGGCGGCCGCCTCGATCGCCGCGAGAATGCCCTCCACCGGATCGTGGGGCGTCGTGGGGGCCTTGAACATATGGAGGCGGCCCCGATTGTCTTCCAGTACGAGGTCGGTGAAGGTTCCGCCCGTATCGACCGCGAATCGCATTCCTCGCCTCCCTCGATCACCCGCGCCCGATGTCATGACATGACCCGTGCGGATGAAGTTTTTGAATCGCTATATGCGAATGGGTGATGAATTCAGGCGCAATATATCACTTTCCGGGCGGTGGGACGCAAGGAGGTCGCCAGTGAAATGCGCGCATCACGCATCGCGCACGTGCGCGTAGTACCGGCTTAAGCGCTCGGCGGAGACTCCCAAAGCGAAGAGGATGCTGAGCCCCCACCAGATGATGAGACACTTGGGCTTGCCCCATACCTCGATGCGCCGCCCGCTGGTGACGACGGGCGTCTCGATGACGGCGGTGCGCCCGAACGCGCGCATCCGCCGGCTTAAGTCCCAATCTTCGAACAGGGGCATATCGGCGTAGCCGCCCATGCGCTCGAACACTTCGCGCCGTATGAATATGCACTGATCGCCGAAGAAGAGTTTCGCCGTCTTGGTGCGCGTGTTGGCGCTGAAGCTGATGAAGCGGCTGAAGCGATCCTCGCGATCGAAGCCGTGGAGAAAGCCCCCGCCTGCGACGTCGCCCGCGCGCATGAACTCCTCGATATCCCTTAAGGCTCCCGGGGGCAGCTTCGTGTCGCAGTGAAGAAACAGTATCGTCTCGCCCTCTGCGTGGGCTGCGCCCGCGTTCATCTGGCGCGCGCGGCCCGGCTGTGATTCGACGATGAGGGCGCGCCCGCCCGCCACGACGCGCGTATCGTCCGTGCCGCCCCCGTCGGCGAGGATGATCTGCTTCTCGCCGGGCTGGGCGTCCAGCATGTCGAACATGGCGGGCAGGCGCGGCGCTTCGTTCAGTACGGGTACGACGATGGAGATCATCGCGTATGTCCTTCTCCTGGATTCATCTTTCCATACAAAGGCGGGGGCGATACATTTTCTAAGGCTATGATATGATACCTCCGCCGATAGGCCATCCGATTGACCCTAACGATTGGAAACGCCCATGTCGATAAGGCGCATTCGCTTTTTTCATCTTCTCCGCTCGCGCGCGAGCTGCGTCCGGCGCGTGAAGCATCTCACGATATGCCTCGTCCTTTTAGGGGTGGTGTTTTCCGCTAGCCTCGTCTTTTCACTATCCTCCGATCAGGAAGAGGCCATCGCGCTTTTATACGAGACAGTACAACTCGTGGACGAAAATTATGCCCGCACCCCCGATTTCAAGAAAATGTACGTCGCGGGCCTCGAAGGCTTGAAGAAAGGGACAAGCGATGGGCGCTTCGACTTCGAGGAGAAGGCGGGAGGCGAGGTTCTTCTCAAGGCGCGGGATAAGGAGTTGCTCATTCGCCTCGGTGGCGACACGGAGGGCGGTCTGGGCGCGTTCGAGCGGGCCTATCGATTCGTGGTGGAGAATGCCGAGGATTCGGACAAGAAGAAAAAAGGCGGTCTGCGCGTCATGTACGCCGCGCTCTCGTCCATGTTGCGTTCTCTGGATCCTTTCAGCGCGTTCGTCTCGCCCGACGCCTACAGGCAGATGCGGGTGGAGCATACGGGCCGCTACGGCGGGGTGGGGGTCATCATCACGGTGCGGGACAAGAAACTCACCGTCATATCGCCCATCGAGGATACGCCCGCCTATCGCGCGGGTCTCAAGTCCGAGGATTTGATTCTGGAAATCGACGGCGTCGCCACAGGGGAGATGCCTTTGGCCGACGTCGTGCGCCGCATGCGCGGACCCGCGGGCAAGTCGGTGGATTTGTTGATTTCGCGCGCGCGTTGGCCCAAGCCCCGGAAGGTGACGCTGCGCCGCGCCATTATCCGCATTCGCAGCGTGAAGACGGAGATGAAGGAAGGCGGAATCGGCTATCTGCGGATCACGGCCTTTCATGGCCGTACGACGTGGGAGCTCGATCACGGTCTGAACGAGTTGATTCGCAAGAAAGTGCGGGGAATCGTGCTGGACTTGCGCGACAATCCGGGTGGTTTTCTGAGTAAATCCGTCGAGGTTTCGGAACGGTTTCTGCCGGATGGGAGCATGGTCGTCTTCACCCGGGGTCGACGGCGCAGCGAGACGGTGTATTTCCGCGCTCGCGGGAACGGCGTATGGCTGGGCAAGCCCTTGGTGGTGCTGATCAACAAGGGCAGCGCGAGCGCGTCGGAGATCGTGGCCGGAGCCTTGCAGGATTTGGATCGCGCCCTGATCATCGGCAGAACCAGCTTCGGCAAAGGCTCGGTGCAGGCCATCATACCCACCCGGGGCGCTGCGGCGCTCAGGCTGACGACGGCGAAGTATTACACCCCGCTCGGGCGCCTGATTCACGAGAAAGGCATTCAGCCCGACGTCAAGGCGGGGCCTCAGCCGCTCACCCGAAAAGAGATGCAAGAGCGAAGAAGAGAAATGAAGAGTTCGCTCTACAAAAAGACGGAAAAAGCAAACAAAAAGAAGGAAGACGCGGCCCTCGAACTGGCCATGGCCGTCTTGAAGGACGCCGCGAGCGCGGATGTCGAAGAACTTCGCCGGGCGGCGTTTCGCGCGCAGCGCGTGAAGAAAAGCGCCCAGGTGGTGTCGCCCACGGCTTCTCCCTAGCCCCGAGCGCCTCTCGTTTCGGGCGTCGCCCGGATGAGGGGCTTCGCGGTTTTTCGCGTTACGACGTGAACGCGATGATGGTTCCCACCGCGGCGGCCAGCCCTAGAAACTTTCTTGTCGTCATCTTCTCGGACAGCCGCCAGGTGGCCAGGATAGTGGTCACGATGAAGCTCAACTGCATGATCGGCGAGACGATGGTGGCCTCACCCTCCCTGAACGCTGCCAGCAGCGAGGTGTTCCCGAATATGAAGCAGACGGCGGTCACGAATCCGTGCGCCCAGCCTTTTTTTGAGAATTTCGGCCCCCCCTGCACCACGAACGAGTAGATGAACGCGATGGTGATGAAGAAAACCGCCTGGCTGTGCAAAAACATGATCGGCGCCACGCCGCCCGAGACGCCGAGCTTGTAGATGAAGTTTACGAGGCCGACGGCCACCATCGCCACGACGGCCCACAGGACGGTGGCGATCTTGTCGGCAGAGAAACTCCCCCGGTGAAAATCCGAGAACAGGAAAATGGCGCAGCCGGTGAGGATGAGGCCCACGATTTTTGGGAGCGTGATTGATTCGCCCAGAAACCAGACGGCGAGCATGGCGGTGACGACGAAACTCATCCGGTAGATGGGCGTGCTGGCGCTCGCCTCTCCGAGTTCCACGCTTCTCATGAAGCTCCAAAAGCCGATGAATGTGAAAAATGCGGCGCCGATTCCCAGGAAGGCGGGGGGCGTCCAGGCGTAGCTGCCGTCGAGTTGCGCCCAGATCCACGTGACGGGAACGACGATGCTCGACTGCGAGGCCGTTATCGTGCCCGGCAATATGCGGTTCCTGACCGCGCGTCCATATACGTAGTCCGCCACGCCAATCAGAAACGATGCGAAAAGAGCGAGCACGATGAACCTTGGAAGCAAACCGAATCTCTCCTGAGAAAAGCGCCGCAGCCCGAATCCGTTTCAGGCATCATACCCGTTTTCGGCGGACGCGTTTCGTCGGCATAAAGGGTATGCCAGAATACACCTTTGATTCATACTTCCCTCCTGCTCGTTTCGCTTGGCGCGCATCCTTTGCCTGCGCCGGCCGACCGGGGACGCGGCGCGATCGAGCGACCCCGGGCAGGATTTTGTTTCTTGACAGGCAGGGGCCTTGCTGTATATTGCGGATATATATCTCGCCATGTTGCTTGCGTGAACCGCACCGGAATCAATCCGGGGGAAGGGTTCAATTTTTCTTCTCTGTTTGTGCGGAAACGGGCAGGTCCCTGTGTCCGCACTCTGAATCCACGAAATCGGAAGTTAGGGAGGATAATGTAATGGCAACGAGATCGACGTATACCCGAAAGAGATGGTTCAGCGTTTCACGTTCGGCGGCGATGTTGACGGTAGCGGTTTTCGCGCTCATCGCCGTCTTTGGTTCCCCCGTTTTCGCCGCGAAGAAAGACCCCATAAAAATCGGGGTGCTGTCGTTTCTGAGCGGAAAGCTCAAGCCCATCGGCGATGAGATCACCACGGGCATTCAGACGGCCGTGAAGATGCAAGGACCCGTCATGGGCCGTTCCATCGAGTTGATTCTCGAGGACAGCCTGGTCAACGCGCAGGTGGCGGTCACCAAGGCGACCAAACTCGTCCAGAAGAACCGCGTCACGGCGATTCTGGGAACCAGCACGCTCGAGGCGCTGGCCCTGCTTCCCGTGGCGAATCGCCTGCGCGTGCCGATCATCACCTCGAACAGCGGCTCGGCCGTCATCACGGGAAGCAAGTGCAACTACTGGGTGTTCCAGACGAACCCGACTCCCCAGATGGCCGTCGTGGCGATGGACTCGCTCATCAAGGATAACCCGAAGTTCAAGACCGCGAAGTGGTTCACCCTGGGCCACGACTACCCCTGGAGCCGCCGGGTCGCGCGCTCGGTGAAAATCGTCAAGGGCGTGAAGTACGTCGGCGAGACATTCGCTCCGCTCGACACCACGGACTGGGCGCCGTTCATCGCCAAGGTCCGCTCGGCGGGCGCGACGGCGGTGGTCATCCCCGTCACCCTGGGCACGCCGCTCGTGCAGTTCCTCCAGCAGGCCAACGAGTTCGGCCTCACCAAAGAAGCGACTCTGGTGGCGCCCATCGGCCTGCCGGACTGGCTCATCGCCAAGCTGGGAGAATTGTCCACCCACATCGTCTCGGCGGGCGCGTGGAGCGCGTGGCGTCTCGAGGACACGCTGCCCACGACCAAAAAGTTCAACGAACTCTACTACAAGATGCACGGCCGCGTAGCCGGGATGCAGGCCATCCAGGCGGGCACGGCGGCCCAGCTTCTGTTCAACGCCATCGAGAAGGCGGGCTCGACGGACGGGAAGGCCATCGTCGCGGCGCTCGAGAAGCTCGACGTAGAGGCTCCTGCGGGAAGAATGCGTTTCCAGAAGGATGGACGCATGGCGGAGGTGCCGCTTATTCTCGGGAAAATCGAGAAGCTCAAGAAACCGAAGTACGGCGCCATGTATGCGCAGTCGGTCACGGCGCTTCCGGCGTCCAAGACGCTTGAGCCGGCGAAGAAGCTCGGCTGTAATTTGAAGAAATAGTCATTGGCGATGGATTGGAATTTCTTGTTCGTCAATACGCTGAACGGGGTCGTCTACGGCTCATTCCTCGCGCTGACGAGTCTCGGCCTGAGCCTGGTGTTCGGCTTGGGCCGAGTCGTCAACTTCGCGCACGGGGTGTTGTACGCCCTGGGGGGTTATTTCTTCGTCATTTTCCTGCCCTCGCTGGGGTGGTGGGCGATGCTGTTCGCCCCGTTGATCGTAGTACCCCTCGCCATCGCGATGGAATGGCTGACGATTGCCCCCATCCGCCACCGCAACGAAATCTACACCCTGCTCGTGACGTTCGGTCTCTCCTTCATGATCACGGGCGCGATTGAGTATCTCTGGGGCACCGAGACGACCCTGATCAAACCACCCGTCATCTTCCAGGGGACGGTGGACATCCTCGGCAATCAGTTTCCCGTGTACAGGCTCATCGCGGCGGGGCTCTCGCTCCTGGTGACGGGGCTGGTCTTCGCCTTCATCCAGTTCACGCCGATCGGGCTGCAAATTCGCGCCATCACGGATGACAACGAGATGGCCGAGGCGCTCGGCATCAACACGCGGTGGCTGCTCACGAGCATATTCGGGGGCGCGGCGGGATTCGCGGCGTTCGCCGGCGCGCTGGGCGCTCCCATTTTCTCCGTCGATCCGGAAATGGGGACGGGCATCATCATCGACTCGTTCCTGGCGGTGATACTGGGCGGTCTCGGCCATCTGCCCGGCACGGCCGTGGGGGCGTTCATCGTGGCGTTGGCGAAATCCATCGGCGGGGGCTATATCGCAGAATGGGCCATCGCGGTTTTGTTCCTGGTCGTGGCCGCCATTATGGTTCTGCGGCCCAGAGGAGTGTTCGGTCGTGGCCGCATCGCCTGATGGGCAAAGCCTGGCGGACGATGTTCCGAGGAGGGATTCGCGCGAAGTCGCGATGCGGGTTCTACTCGCCGGGTTCACGCTCTTGGCCCTGGCGGTTCCGTTCATGGACTTCAACCCGTTTTTCATCACCCTGTTAACCGAGGCCTTAATCTTCGGCATCTGGGCGATGAGCCTGGATTTGCTGGTGGGCTACACGGGCCTCGTCTCGTTCGGACACGCTGCTAGTTTCGGCTTAGCGACCTACGCCGCGGGGCTTTTCGCTCAGAACGTATCTGCGGATTTTCTCCTCTCGACCGTCGTGGCGATGCTCGCCGCGGCAGTGGTGGCGTTTCTCACCGGCCTCGTCGTAACGCGCCTCTCGGGAATCGCATTCGCCATACTCACCCTCTGCATCTGTCAGGTCCTGTTCCAGATATCCGTCGTGTGGCGCTCGTTTACCGGCGGGTTGGACGGCCTCATCGGCGTTCCGCTGCCGACGCTCTTTGGCCGAGAGGTGGAACCCGGAGATGAACTCTATTTCCTGACGGTCGCCACGCTCATCGTCACCTATCTTCTCCTGCGAAGGGTGGTGGAGTCTCCCTTCGGCAAAACCCTGCTGGCGATTCGCGCGAACGAGGACAGGGCGGCCGCCATCGGCATCGACGTGAGGCGGCACAAGCTGGTGATTCTCATCCTCTCCTGGATGACGGGCGGCGTGGCGGGAACGCTCTTCGTCTTCTTGAAGGCGGGCGCGAACCCGATGTCGCTCTACTGGTTCGAGTCGGGCAACATACTGGCCATCACGATTTTAGGCGGCATCGGAACGCTGTTCGGCCCGATCATCGGGGCGATAGGCTTTATATTCATTCGCGATCAGGTCACGACGATGTACCGGGCGTGGCAGTTTTCCTTCGGACTCGCCTTCGTTCTCGCCGTGCTCTTTATGCCGTCGGGAATCGCGGGCATCGCCGAGAGGTTCTGGAGACGGCTTTGGCCGGCGCGTTCGTAGTAGAGGGTCTCCACAAGTCCTTCGGCGCCTTACACGCCGTGAACGGCGTGTCCTTGGACATTGAAGCCGGGCAGGTGCACTCGCTCATCGGCCCCAACGGCGCCGGCAAGACGACCTTGTTCAACTGCATCACCGGGTTTCTCCGCCCCGACGCCGGCAGGGTGCTTTTGAACGGGAACGACGTCACCCATCTGCCGTCCCACAAGCTGGTGAAGTCGGGAATCGTCCGTACGTTCCAGATCACCCAGGTTTTCGGCGAGTTGAGCGCCCAAGAAAACGTCGAACTCGCGGCGCGCTCTCGCGAGGGGCGGAACTTCGACTTCTTCCGAAAGGCGAGCGCCTGCCGGGAGGCCCGCGAGGACGCGGAGGAATCGCTGCGGGTGGTCGGGCTAATCGAAAAAGCGCATTTACGACCCGAGGAGTTGGGGCACGGGGACAAACGGGTGCTCGAAGTGGCGATCGGGCTTGCGCTCAACCCCGAAGTCTTGCTGCTCGATGAGCCGACGGCGGGCATGTCCCGAACGGAGACCGAGCGCATCGCCCGCCTGGTGCGGCAAATTGCGGAACGGATGAGCGTACTCCTGGTCGAGCACGATACGGAGGTGGTTCTCTCGATCTCGGATAAAATCACCGTGATGACCCAAGGCCGGGTGATCGCCCAGGGCTCGCCCGATCAGATCAGCAAGGACCCGCAGGTGCAGGACGCCTACCTCGGGGCCGTCGAAGTGGGAGACGATTGATGCTCCGGGTTTCCTCGCTTCACGTCCATTACGGGAGCGCCCACGTTCTCCACGGCGTGAATCTCGAGGTGGGCGCAGGCCGGATCGTCTGCCTCATCGGGCGCAACGGCGCGGGCAAGAGCACGACGCTCAAGGCCATCATGGGCCTTGCGCCCGCTACTTCAGGCGAAATCGTATTCGAGGAGCAGCGCATAGACGCCATGGCGGCCCACCGGGTCGCCCGCATGGGAGTGGCCTACGTGCCCGAGGACAGGCGGCCCTTCGGATCTTTGAGCGTGGAGGAGAACATTCGGGTCGCCGCGCAGGCCAGCCCGCGCTCGGACGCGAACGGCGTTCGCGAGGCGCTGGCGTTTTTCCCCGTCTTAGAGGAGCGGGCCGGTCAACTGGCGGGAAGCTTGAGCGGGGGCGAGCAGCAGATGCTCGTGATCGCGCGCGCCCTGGTGGCGCGGCCACGGCTGATTCTGCTCGATGAGCCTACCGAGGGATTAGCACCCAGTCTCGTCCGCTCCATCAGGGACGGAATCATGAATACCCGAACCCACGACCTCTCTATTTTGCTGGTGGAGCAGAACCTCTCCCTTGCGCTGGATGTGGGCGATTACTTCTACGTGCTGAGCCGCGGTTTCGTCGCCTTCGAGGGAACGAGCGCCGAACTCCTTGCGCGAGAGGACGTGATCGCCGAGCATCTGGGAGTCGGCCGCGTGAAGGAGGCCCTCAAATCGCGTGAATGAATCGCTGCGCAGCGCCGCGAAAGAACCGAACCGCTCCGAGCCGCCCTGAACCCCCCAAAATGAGAACATCCATTGCTTGCCTACGTGCTCGAGGAAAACGGCCCCTCTCTGAAAGAGGTGGCGGTTCCCGATCCGCCTGGGGGCGAAGCCCTCATCCGGGTGCGGCTCGCGGGGATTTGCGCCACCGACTTGGAGCTCATTCGCGGGTACATGAATTTCCGGGGCGTCTTGGGCCATGAGTTCGTGGGCGAGGTGGGGGGGCCAAAGGCGCATCCGCTCCTGGGCCGAAGGGTCGTGGGCGAGATAAATTGCGGATGCGGAAGCTGCGCCTGGTGCGCGTGCGGCATGGAGCGGCATTGCCCCGAGAGGAGCGTCCTCGGTATTCTCGACCGCCATGGAGCCTTTGCGGAATACACCTGTCTGCCGAGTCGAAACCTACACATCCTTCCCGATGGGGTGGAAGACGAGGAGGCTGTTTTTTGCGAGCCTCTGGCCGCCTGTTTCGAGGTGATCGAGCAGTTCCCCGAAATCGTGGATCGCGAGGTTTTGGTGATCGGGGACGGGCGGCTGGGACTTCTGCAGGCGAGGGTGTTGCGTGCCGCCGGGGCGAGGGTGGGCCTGCTGGGACGCCACCCGGAGAAAATGGCGCTGCTCGCATCGTGTAAGATTCCCACCTGGAGCGAACCGGCCCACGCCCTCTGCTCCGAGGGGGAGAGATGGCCCGTGGTGGTCGAGGCTACGGGTGCTGTCGAGGGGTTTTCCCTCGCCGTTTCGAAAACGAAGCCCCGAGGCGTGCTGGTCCTCAAGAGCACGGTGGCTTCCGAGGTTCGCCTGAATCTATCCTCTGTCGTGGTGGATGAAATCACCATCCTGGGTTCGCGCTGCGGGCCTTTCGCGCCTGCGATTCGGGCGCTCGAGACGGGCGATCTCCGCCTGTCCTCGATGATTCATGACCGCTTCGCCTTGCGAGACGCGCCCGAGGCATTTGAAAAAGCCCGCGAAAGGGGCATAATCAAGGTGTTGCTCCGGCCCTAGATGTTATTATTTGCGTTTTAATGTAAAATGGCAGGTTGAGATTGTTATACGGGGTGGTGCTCGTTAAGGAGCATACGATGAGAGGCCTCATGGGGATGGCCTTGATTTTGTGGTTTCTTGCTTCGGCTTGGAACGGGGTGGCGTTTGCGGCCACGGGTGAGACGCCTGAGGCGATCGAGCACAGACGCGTCTCTCGCCTCGTCGCCCATCTCAAGCGATTGGAGAAACCCGAGGACTGGCGGCTGGTCCGCAAGTTTTTTTCCTCCGATTCGAACGTGCAACTCAACGCCCTGTCGAATTGCCCCTTGCCGGAAAATGAATGGCCCTGGTATCTCTCCTCCAATCATCTGAAGAACTACGCCTTCTCGATGGATTTCATTCCGCTCAACATGGACGCGGACAAGCGCCTCGAAACCCTCATGGTCATCCAGTCGGATTACGAGAAGGACCACTACATCACCTTTTGCCTGCTGGATGACGACAAGAGCGCTCGCAGGCCGCTCGCCTCCTACAGCGACTTGAGCCGTGGCCGGGAGATCACCTACCAGATAGCCGATCTGACGGCGGACGGGGCATCCGAATTGATCGTCAACGTCCGCGAAGATTCGAACGGCCATTACTCGGACGCCGTGCGGGTAATCAAGCCGACCCCCAAGCGCCGCTTTGAACTGGTATGGTTCGCGCGCCTGCGAGAGGAGTTGAAATGGCCGAAAGCGTATCTGGACGATGTGGGAACCCGGGCCGTTCAAAGAAGCGAAGACCTGCGGGCCAAGGTTCGTTTTCGTTTTAACGGGCCGGGCAATCCGGCCACCCTTATCCTCAAGGGGGTGAGGAAATACGAGGAGCGGGTCTTTAGCCTGAAAGGCGGAGAAGAAAAGAACACGCTTCAGGTCGATCGGTTTCCGTTCGAGGAATTCTGGCGGTGGGATAAGATAAAGTTGCAATTCGTCCGTGTTTTCGATTCGAGATAAGAAAGAGCGTCTCCGCTTTTCCGGAAAGGTCGTGTGAACCCCTTGAGTCTTCCTCGTCCCGTCATGCTCATCGTTCTGGATGGATGGGGAATATCCAGCGAGCGCGCCCACAACGCCGTGGCATTGGCCGATACCCCGACCATGGACGCCCTGCTCGCTCACCGCCCCCCCACCCGCCTCGTAACATCGGGGCGCGCCGTGGGACTTCCCGACGGGCAAATGGGAAATTCCGAGGTGGGGCATCTGAATCTCGGCGCGGGCCGGGTGGTGGATCAGGACATCGTTCGCATCGACCGCTCCATCGAGAGCGGCGATTTTTTTGAACTTTCCCCGTTCGCCGAGTGCATCCAACAGGCCAGGTCGGGAGGCGGCGCCCTGCACATCCTCGGCCTCGTTTCGGATGGCGGCGTGCACAGCCTTCAGTACCACGGGGTGGCGCTGGCGCGATTGGGGAGAAAAATCGGGATCGAGAGAATCTTCGCCCACGCCTTCACCGACGGCAGGGACACGCCTCCCCGCTCGGGACTGGGTTTCGTGGGTCGGTATGTGGAGAGTTTGCGGCGCGAGGCGGGGGCTGAGCTCGCCACCGTCATCGGACGCTACTACGCGATGGACCGCGATGAGAGGTGGGAGAGAAACGAGCGCGCCTACCGGGCCATGGCGGCGGGAGAAGGCATCTCCGCCCCAAGCGCCGCCGAGGCGATAGAGGCATCCTATGCGCGGGGCGTGACGGATGAGTTCATCGAACCGGTGGTGCTCGGCGAAAACGGGCGTCCGGTAGGGTTGATTCAGAATGGCGACGCCGTGATATGCATGAACTTCCGCGCGGACAGGGTGCGGCAACTCACCCGCATATTCACCGAGGATCGCTTCGATGGCTTCGACGTTTCAGGCAGACCCTCGGTTCATTACGCCTGCATGACGGAATACGACGAGCGCTTCGGATTACCCGTCGCGTTTCCGCTCTTGCGGATGGAAGGCCTGTTCTGCCACGCCCTGGCGGAGGCGGGAAAGACTTGCCTGAGAGTCGCGGAGACGGAGAAATATCCGCACGTCACGTATTTTTTTAACGGCGGAGAGGAGGAGCCTCCCCCCGGCGAGAGGCGGCGCATGGTTCCCTCGCCCAAGGTGGCCACTTATGACCTTCTGCCCGAGATGAGTGCGGGTGAAGTGACCCGGGTGGTTATCGAGGCCATCGAGCGAGGCGATGAGGACGCCGTCGTCTTGAACTACGCCAATCCGGACATGGTGGGACATACCGGCGTGGAGAGCGCCGCCGTCAGCGCCGTGGGTTTCGTGGACGCCTGCCTCGGCCGCGTTCTCGATGCCCTGGAACGGGCCGGCGGGGCGGCGGTGATTACGGCGGATCACGGCAATTGCGAGACGATGTGGGATGCGGAAAATGATTGCCCCCATACCGCGCACACGCTGAACGAGACGCCCTGCATCGTCGTGGCGCCCGGGTTCGAGGGCCCGCTCAGATCAGGCGGCGCACTTTGCGACGTGGCGCCCACCCTGCTGGGGTTCATGGGAGTTTCCCTTCCGGCGCAGATGACGGGGGAGGATTTGAGGATTTTATAACGCTACGCGGCGGTGTATTTAACTGGTAGCGGCTGTCGGACGGTAGGCGGAGGATTCGGTGGTTTGATGATGAGCGAACATTCATTCGGTAGGAGATGGGCGTGAGCGAGGGAGCCCCCGATTTTCAGGCGTTGCGCGCGATGTTTCACCAGGAAGTGGAAGGGTTGACCGACGCCCAACTCGACTGGGAGGACCCATCCGAGGACTGGTCGCGCTGGAGCATCAGGCGGCAGATAAGCCACGTGGCGCTCGCCTATTTTTTCTGGTGGGCGAAGATGTGGGGCAAAACCCTCTGGCCGGAAAACCCGCCCGAAGACCCGGTGGATTTCTCAAAAGCGGCCCCCAATCAGTACGACCGCAGGCTGGATGAGGAAAAATACTGGAAGCTCGATGATTTGTTGCCCAAGTTCGACGAGGCGCTCCGCTTCGCCGAGTGCGCCGCCGAGGGAAAGAGCGCGGATGAATTGAAGGCGATTTCCCTCACCCGCGCATTCAAGCCGGAGTTGATGATGGGGGATACGGACCTTCCGATATACCGGTTCTGGATGCACATCTCCACGTTTCACGACGAGGGCATATCGCAAGACCCCGAAGATGAGACGAGATTCACGTACACTCTGGCGGGAATGCTCCGGCAGATGTATTGGGAGGCGCTCGTGCACTTGCGGACGATTCATCGGCTCAAACTCAAACAGGGGCTCACGCCCGTCGCGCAGATTCCCCGGGAGGGCTTGTTGATCGATCCGTTTTTCTGGGGACCGGAAGATGAACCCAGGATGTGAGGGCGCGCGCCGCCCGCGCGTATTTTCGAGGATGCTTCGATGCCCTTCGTAACGCTGGATTCAGGCGTAGAGATTTTCTACGAGACCTCGGGAGAGGGCCCTCCTCTTCTGCTGGTGAGCGGGACGGGCCATGACCACACTTTCTGGTCGGCGCAACTGCCCTTGTTGAGCGGGGATTACAGCTGCATCGTCTTCGACAACCGGGGGGTGGGCAAAAGCACGGCGCCCGCTCCGGGATATACGCTCGCGGACATGGCGGATGACGCCGCGGGCGTTCTCGATGCCTTAGGCGTGGAGCGCGCCCACGTCATGGGTTTTTCGATGGGGGGACATATTTCCACCGAGCTCACGCTTCGCCATCCCGAGCGTGTCGTCAGTCTGGGGCTTCACCACACCTGGGCGAGAAACTGCGCGCGTCTGGGTTCGTTTCAGCGCGCCCGCATGCGCCTCGCCGAGCGGGGCGAGCGCGAGGCGCTCGTGGAACTCAGCCTCCTCGGGCTTTACTCCCATGAATTCTACGACGCGAACGCCGACGTGATGGAGCAGAAAAGGAGGTGGCTCACCGAGCAATCAGGAGTCGACCTCGGCTGGGAGGGACAACTGCGCGCCTGTCTGGAGGGAGATACCTTAGAGCGTCTTCACCAAATCAAGGTCCCCACGCTCATCACGTGCTCCGATCTCGACCTCATCGTCGACCCCCACCACGCCAAGGAAATTCACGAGCGCATCGAGGGTTCGAAACTCATCGTCATGGAGGGAACGGGCCACGTGGCGCTCATCGAGCGGGCGGATTTATTCGCGCGCATTTGCCATGAATTTTTGACTTCCCTGCCGGCGAGTTGAGGGAGAATGAACCCATGTCACATTTGTCGAATGAACCGCCTCGCCGAACTCTTGGAGTTCGACCGGAGTCTTCGCCGGTTTGACAAAAGGATTGGGCTTAAGGCAAGAACGAATCGATTCGGCCTTCTTCGACATGTGGCAGGGTAGTTTCTGGCTTGGAAAGCGAGGTGCGCCATCCTCAAGAAGATTTTCGGCTGGTTCACGCAAAAGAACGACCCTCCCACCGGGGGCGGCCCGCCCCGGGCGGGCGGTGGGGGCTTCGGCCTGCCCATGGCGCCGGACCAGGCGGAGCAGGAAGCCCTTTTCGCCGATAAAATCGAGGCCCACGGCAAGTGGCTCCAGAGTTCCGGCGCGCGCGGGGAGCGCGCCGACTTCGCGGGCGCGCGTCTCGAAGCCATCAGTTTTTTCATGGTGAATCTCTCCAAAGCGAATTTACGCGAGGCGCATCTCGCCCGCGTCAATGCGCAATGGGCGAACCTCGACGGGGCGGACCTCGCGGGCGCCAATCTCGAAGGGGCCGATCTGTTCCAATCCAGCCTCGAGGGGGCGAATTTCACCGGCGCCCGGATGGCCGGGGCGAACATGATGTCGGCGGCCTTGAGATTCGCGGATTTAACGAATGCCGATCTTACGGGAGCCGACCTGCGCGGCGCCTCGCTTCAACGGACGAAACTCACGAGCGCGAAACTTACTGGCGCGCTCTTGGACGATGCCGACATGGAACTCGCCGACATCAGAGGCGTCGATCTCTCGGGCGTGAAGGGACTGACGCCCGAGCAGGCCGAGAGCGCGCTCAAGGACGGGGAAACGCTCTTTCCGGATTCTTAGAGAAACGTGATTTCAAGGCTGTTCTGATTCCATCTCCCATCCATCTCCTGTCTTTTTCTTTTGCGGGATTCGGTTTATGATGGGTTTTTCTTGAGATTCAACGAGCAGGAGTAATAAGGCATGTCGCAGACGACCCAGACCGTGGATCATGAAGTCGATTTGGTGGAGTATTATTACGAGCAGGGCTTATCGGACGGGCTTCCCGTAGTCCCGCCTACGCCCGAGAAGATAGACGCCGCCGTCGCGGCCTTGGGGGGAGACAAAGACCTCATCGAGTGCCGCGTGCCCCCGCGCTGGGGCAACCTCACGAGAGAGGTTCTGGCGATCAACATGGTGATGGCGGGTTGTAAGGCGGAATACGCGCCCGTCGTCCGCGCGGCGATGCTCGCTCTTTGCGACCCGCATTTCAACTTAAACGGCGTGCAGGCCACCACCCACATGGCGTGTCCCCTCATCGTGGTGAACGGGCCGGTTCGTGGCGAAATAGGCATGAACGCGGGCTGCAACGTATTCGGCTCGGGCAACCGCGCGAACGCGACGATAGGCCGCGCCGTGCGGATGATGCTCTTGAACGTGGGCGGCGCGTGGCCGGGCGATTTGGACAAGAGTACGCTGGGCTGTCCCACGAAATACACCTACTGCATCGCGGAGAACGAAGAAGCCAGCCCCTGGGCGCCCTATCACGTGGAGCAAGGCTACGCGCCCGAGGATTCCACGGTCTTCGCCATTGCGGCCGAGGCGCCCCACAGCGTGACGAACCACATCTCCGACGATCCCGAGGGCATACTCGACAGCATCTGCTCGGCGATGAGCACGATTGCGCACAACAATTCGGTGAGCAGCGGCTCGTGCGCCGTCGTCATCAGCCCCGAGCATGGGGCGACCATAAGCGCCAAGAACTGGACGCGAAACGACGTGAAAAGCTACCTGTGGATGCACACCAAGAACACGTTCGCCGATATTTCATTCAGCCACCGCTACGGGAAAATCTATAACCGCAACATCCCCAAGTGGTATAGGCGCGAGGCGGACGAGAGAATCCCCATCGTGCCGGCTCCGGAGAACATCCACCTGTTCGTGGCGGGGGGGGATGCGGGTCGTTTTTCCGCCTTCATTCCCGGCTGGGGCCACATGACGAATCCGGTGCTGCGGGCGATAGACGGCAAGGCGCTCGAAGGCGGCCCCGTCTGCGTGGACGGCACCTGTCTGCTTTAGAGTTTGAGAGAGAATAGGAGGAAGAGCCATGAGTGACGTCATCACCGGCCAGGTCGTCTACGACCCCCGAGGGGTGGTCGAGGCCCAAGCGCAACCCACCGCGCAGCGCGTCCGGGATTTGAAGGGCTTAAAGCTCGGAATACTGGACAACACCAAGTGGAACGGGCGCAGGCTGCTCGAGAAGACCACGGCGCTGATGGAGGCGGAAGGCCCCTTCTCGGAGGTGCATTACTACAAGAAAGAGAGTTTTTCCAAGAACGCGGCGCCTGAGTTGATCGCCAAAATCGCAGAGGAGAACGACGTCGTCCTGACGGCGATTGGCGACTGAGGCTCCTGCACTTCGTGCTGTATGCACGATGCGATCTCCCTGGAGCAAAGGGGCGTGCCCACCGCCGTGGTGGTGACCGAGGTTTTCCTGCACGAGGCCCACGTGCAAAGGGCGGCCTTGGGCATGGACGGCTTGGACCCCGTGGTCATTCAACACCCCCTGAGCACGCTGTCTGATGAGGAAATCTCCGCGCGCGCGGGCGATGCGGCTCGCCAGGCGGTGAAGGTTCTCCTCGGCGGATAGTTTAATCTTTTCATGACGAAACCACTGGAAGGCATCCGCGTCTTAGACCTCACGCAGTTTCTCTCAGGCCCCCAAGCCACACTTTTCCTGGCGGGCCTGGGGGCCGAGGTCATCCGCATCGATAATCCGGCCACGGGTGATCCGGTGGCCTACTCCCCTCCCTATATCGGAGCAAAAGGCGTCTCCTATCATCCCCAGACGGATGAGGACATAGGGATGGCCTATCTCAAGCGCACGCGCGCGAAAAAAGCGATTACCTTGAACATCAAGGACCCCCGGGGTCTCGATATGTTCTATGGACTCGTCGATCGCTCCGACATCGTGGTGGAGAATTTCTCCGTCGGCGTCACCAAAAGACTCCAGATCGACTACGAGACGCTCCACGCGAGAAAACCCTCCCTGGTCTACTGCTCCATCACGGGCTACGGCCAGACGGGGCCGGATGCGGGGCTCAAGGGCTACGACGCCGTTTCCCAGGCCGCCTCGGGCCTGATGAACCTCACGGGATTTCCCGACGGGCCGCCCACCAAGGCGGGTTCGGCTCTTGGCGACAGCGTGGGCGGCACGTTCGCCTTCGGCGCCATCATGACGGCGCTCTTTCACCGGGAGCGCACAGGCAAGGGCCAGCACATCGATATTTCGATGATCGATTGCATCTTCTCCCTCATCTTCGATGAGCCGATGGATTGCTACGAGCATCTGGGCCTGCCGCCCCGAATCGGGAACCGCATCATGCGGCTCGCTCCCTTCAACGCCTATGAGACGAAAGACGGCTGGGTCATCATCGCCTCGGGCACCAACGCGCATTGGCACAACATATTGCGCGGCATCGAGCGCGCCGAGCTCATCAACGATGAACGATATGAGGACATGAGCCGGCGCGTAAGCAAATACGAAGAGGTCGACGCCATCATTACCGACTGGACGAAGCGGCGCGAGACGAAAGAGGCAATCTCCTCCTTGCGCGTGCACGACGTCATCTGCGGGCCGGTGAACAGCATCGACGACATCCTCACCTGGCCCCATATGCGCGAGCGCGGGATGATAGTCGATATCGAACACCCCACGCTCGGGCCGCTCGACAGCGCAAAGGCCCCGGGCTTTCCCTTCAAGTTCAGTGAAATAAAAGGCGGTTACGCCACCCCCGCTCCGCTCGTGGGCCAGCACAACGGGGAAATCCTGGGTGGTCTGCTCGGCGTGTCGGATGCGGAATTAAAAGAACTCGAAGATGAAGGCGTGGTCTAGGGATTTATGAGGAGCGGAGCCTGGGGTTTTTCAGCCATGCGGCATTCTGTCTTTATCCTGATGCTGGTTGGTTTTCTTCTTTTTGGGGGAAATGGACACTTCGGCGCTGAAGCGCTCGAAAGACTGAACCCAAAAACCCTCGATTTGTACGATGAAGCAAGGCGCACCTTCGATTCCGCCTATTTCATGATCCGGATAAAGGGTGAGTTCATCGAAGGCAGGATGAGCGACGAATTCGTTCAAAAAAAACTCTTGGGCCTCAAGAAAAAACGCCCCACAGTCGTTTTCGCGCACGGCTGCGCGGGGCTTGGCCGGGGGAATTTACGCTACATGCGGCTGTTGGCGCGCGCGGGATACGCCGTGGTCGCGCCCGACAGCTTCACCCGACGCTATCGGCCCGAGACCTGCAATCCCTCCCGGCATCGAGGCATACGGGGAGCGCCTCACAGGCGGGTGAACCAGATGCGGCAGGAGGAAATTCACCACGCGGCCTACCGGGTCCGGCGCATTCGGTGGGTGGACCAGAAAAATCTGTTCCTGATGGGACATAGCCAGGGCGGCACCGCGGTCGCCGCCTATGAGGGGGATGGGTTCGGCGCCCACGTCATCAGTGGTTCCGTATGCTGGCGCGGCGTTCGGTCGCCACGCGGGACACCCATCCTCGCACTGTACTCAGAGGACGACCCTTGGCGGCGCAACAGGCCCGCCGATTCTTGCCTACGCAAGGCCAGGAGGCGGGGCGCTGGCATGGAGTTTCACCTCTTCGAGGGCCGGGCGCACAACCTCTCGCGAAACGAAACCGCGCGGCGGTTGATTCTCGATTTTCTTGCCCGACACCGCAGGGCGGGAAAATAGCGGATATAGGCGCGCGCCTTGGGATTTTGGGTTTAGCCGGTCTTTTCGGGACTCTATTCCACGAGCGATGCGGTATCGCCCGCCCCCCTGTGGTAGGATTCCCCTTGTCGTGGGCTTAAAAACCTAGAGGCTCATCGTCATGCGAATCTGTACTTTCAGCCTGGCGGGTGAGGCGCGCATCGGCGTCTTGTTCGAGGATAAAATCGCCGACCTCAAGATGGCCTACGCCTTGTCGCTGGACGAGGAATCCGCGGCGGAGGCCATGGATCGCGTCGAGGCCGAGATTCCCGATGATTGCGAGGAATTCATCGAGGACCTGGAGATGAACCGCCCTCTGGCCGAGGAAGCTCTGGAAGCGCTCGAGAAGCATGCGCGCCCAAAAGACCCGATTCGCTTCGACGGAATGCAGGTGGTCTATGAACCCGAAGAAGTCGAGATTCTTCCCCCCGTCGTTCCGGACACGCTGTTTTGCATGGCGAGGAACTATGTGGCCCATGCCGCCGAGATGGCGCGCACCGAGGTGAATGACTTCAAGGAAGAACTCCCGCTCTATTGCTTTCTCAAGCCCAGCACCTGCGTGAGCGGCCCCTATGAGGATGTGCCCGTCTATCCCTCGATGGAAAAACTCGACTATGAACTCGAACTCGGCGTGCTCATCGGCCAGGGAGGAAAGAACATTCCCGTGGAAAGAGCCATGGACCACGTGGGCGGCTACACCCTGTTCAACGACATGAGCGACCGCACGACCCTGAACATGGGCAAGTTCATCGACTGGTACGCCATGAAGGCGCCGGACGGCTTCGCCCCCATCGGCCCCCATATCCTGCTCCCCAAGGAGGGAGTCGACCCCCATGATTTGACGCTGAAACTCTGGGTGAACGGCGAACTCAGGCAAAACGCCACCACGGGCGATATGGTCTGGCGCATCGCCGAGCAGGTATCGTACCTGTCGGGGATCGCCACGCTGCGCACGGGTGACATCATCGGCACCGGCTCGCCGGCAGGCAACGCCGCTTCGTGGGGGGAGTACCTCCAGCCGGGCGACCTGATAGAGGGCGAAATCGAGCATATCGGGCGCCAGGCCTTTCGAATCAAGAGTGAAAGCCCCGAGTATACGCCGGGCTAGTTCTGCTCTGGTTGATTCGCACCTGTTTGCGCATTAAGATTTTCGCATCGATCGATAGAAGACCGAACCGACGCAACCCGAGAGGGGAACCCCCATGAACCCAACCATAGCCGAAGCCGAATCCCTGCGGACGATGGACAAGGAGCACGTCTGGCATCCGCTCATGAACCATTCCGGGATGGAGGAGAATCCCCTCGACGTCGTGGTCAAAGCCAAAGGCTCGACCATCCAGGACGCCTCCGGCAGGGAATATATCGACGCCATGGCGGGGCTTTGGTGCGTGAACATCGGCTACGGGCGCGACGAGGTCGCCCGGGCGGCGTACGAGCAGATGCTCGAGCTGGCCTATTATCCACTCACGCAGGTGAACCCGCCTGCGGCCAGGCTCGCCGAGCGTCTCGCTTCCCTGCTGCCCGAGGGAGTCGAGCGCATCTGGTTCGTAAATTCAGGCTCAGAAGCCGTGGACACCGCCATCAAGCTGGCCCGCGTCTACGGGCGCCTAAACGGCGGGAGGCGGTATAAAATCATCGCCCGCCACCAGGGTTATCACGGGGCGACCATCGGCGGCGCGAGCTTGACCGGCCAGACGCTCAGGCGCGCGATGTTCGAGCCGCTCCTGCCCGGCGTGATTCACGTGAGCGCCCCCTATTTCTACCGCAGCAACGCAGATTCCGAGGAAGAACTCGCCGGCCGGTGCGCGGATGAACTCGATGAGGTCATTCGCTACGAAGACCCCGAGACCGTGGCGGCGTTCATCGCGGAGCCCGTCATCGGCGGCGGCGGGGTGATTCCCCCGCCCGCGGATTACTTGAAGCGCATGCGCGAGGTGTGCCGGAACCACGGCGTGTTGTTCATCGCCGATGAGGTCATCACCGGATTCGGCCGCACGGGGGAGCTATTCGCTTCTGATCTCTATGAGGTCGAGCCCGACATCATGACGATGGCCAAGGGGCTGAGCAGCGCCTACCTGCCCATCGGGGCGACTGCTACCACGAACGAGATATTCGAGGCCTTAAACGCGGAGGGCGATTCAGGGTTCCTGCAGATAAACACCTATGGCGGACACCCCGTCGCCTGCGCGGCATCGCTCAAGAATCTCGAGATCATGATGGATGAGGAGTTGCCAGCGCGCGCCAAGAAGGTGGGTGCCTACCTGGGCGGGCTTCTGGGGAAACTCGCCGACATCCCCTGCGTGGGCGATATCCGGGGGGTGGGCCTCATCTGGGGTGTGGAACTGATAGAAGAAAGCGGCGCGCCGATCTCCACGGCGGCCACGTCGAAGGTGTTGGCATATGCGAAGGAACAAGGTGTGATTTTCGGCAAAAACGCCGGCATTGCCGCCGGCCCGTCGAACACCGTCACCATCAGCCCGCCGCTGGTCTTTACGGAAGAAGAAGCCGAACGCGCCGCGTCTGTTCTCGACGGCGCCTTGCGCCGCGTTCAGGCGGAGAGCGGAGACTGAGGCGGTAAACGAAAAATTTATCTCGCACGTCATTTTCAGGGAAATTAGGGAGATTGAAAGATGTCCAACATCACCATGCTCGATATCGAGGACCTGAAGAAGACGAAGCTGGCTCCGTTCCTCAACAAGGCGCTCAAGCACCGCGCGCCAGACCCCGCCTTTCACGCCATGCAGGGCCACAACGAGGAATTGGCGAAATCGATGTACCTCGCCTGGGGCACGGTGTTCAACACCGGCGTCATCGACCACAAGCTCAAGGAGATCATCCGCGTTCAACTCTCGCGCCGCGCTTTTTGCAACTACTGAGGGAACGTGCGTTCTGCTTCGGCGAAGCAGGCAGGCCTGACCGAGGAGTTGATAGACGACGGCATCGACAACTGGCGCGACAGCGAGAATTTCTCCGAAGCCGAAAAACTTGCTCTCGAATACAGCGAACTCATGGATTCAGAGCCCGAGAAGATCGACGAGGCCTTCTACGCGAGGCTTCGCGAGCACTACTCGGATGAGGAGATCGTGGAACTCGGCTCCTTCATCGGCTTCAACGTGGGCTACCACACTTTTTTCAGAACGCTCGATTTCTACCCCATGTTCTCCCCCGACGGCCGGCTGGTGAGCCAGGAGGAATCGCGCCGCATCTACGGCGATTGCCCCGTCTCGCACTTGAGCGGCCCGCTCGCTCGCGCGATCGAAGAGGGTGAAGCGCAGCAAGCCAACGGAAGCTAGGAGGAAGACATGCCGATTATCGAGCCGCTCGATCCCGAAGCGATTGACGATAGGGACTGGAAGCGCGTCATGGAGCGCACCGCCGAAACCCAGGCGCCCGATGCGTTGTTCTCGCGCATCATGGCGCATGCGCCAGGCTACGCCGCCGCCATGCACGACGCCATGCACCGCTCCCACGCCATGGGCGGGGTGGACCACAAGCTCAAGGAGATGGTCCGCATCCAGCTCGCCAGAACCGCGCAGGACACCTACTTCGCGAACTTACGCTCCGAACAGGCGAAAAAAGAGGGTTTGACGGAAGCGCGCATCGAGGCCGCCTGCGGGGATTTCGAGAACGACCCGCAGTTCTCAGACGCCGAGAAGTGGGCGCTTCGCTACTCCTACTGGATGTACCGCGATGCCGCGAAGCTGGACAAGGATTTCTACGATGAGGGCAAAAAACACTTCTCGGAAGCCCAGATTATGGAACTCGGCGCAATGGTGGCGCTTCACTACGGCCTCCAGGTTTTCATGCGCACGCTCAAGGCCTATCCCTTGCACGATTCGGAAGGAAACGTCGTGACGCAGGCGCAGTCCGAGAAGATTTACGGAAAAGACGTGCCCCTGCCCGCCTGAGCTTTTTGTTGACGTGAAAGCGCCCGCCATCCGGTGGGCGTTTTTTTGTTCTTTCCTCGTTCACCGCGCCCGGCGGCGATCCAATTCTTTACGACGTCAAGACGGATGACATACAGTTCTGGGGGATCGGCCTCGTGATGAAGTACGCGTTTTGAATAGGGGGGAGAAGCCTGCCGGCGCATGATGCTGCGCAGCGTGAGACCGTGGATGCTCTCATCCCCGCGTGCGCCGAACGGCGTTATGCCCATCCCCATTTTACGTCGGTGGAGCTTTTGCCTCCGTGATGAGCGTCAACGCGCTTGGTTGGTGGTCTGGCGCGCCTCAGGCCGGGAGACGCGCGTTGAAGCGACCGCGCCCATAAAGAAACTTTCGATTTTGCCCCCGCAACCCGACTCGCAGGCTCCGCCTATCTGGAACTTGTCCTCTCCCAGGCTGTGCAGGGTTCTCTTGTAAAAGCTCCGATTCGGCGATTTGATCTGCACCTGTGGATATGGCATAGCATGGATTTTGCGGCTCGGCGGAAAACACGAGGGGAGAACAGGATGGGGAAATTACGGAAGGTTGAATTGAACGAAGTACTGACGAGGGCGATGTTCCGGTTCTGGCGCCATGGATACTCGGCGACGTCGATCCGTGATCTGGAGGAGGCCACGGGACTGTTGCGGGGGAGCCTCTACCACGCGTTCGGTGACAAGCGTCGGATGTTCGCTCGGGTGCTGCGCCATTACGACCGCCTCTACCGGGAAGACCCGATTGCTGAGCTTGAAAAGCATCCCTCACCGCGCGAAGCGGTGCTGTCCGTGTTTGAGGCCGCCGCCTCTGACGCGGGAGAGAATGGTGCGCACGACGGCTGCCTCGAAGTGAACACGGCCCTGGAACTGGGGCTGCACGATACGGAAGTGGCTTCGTTCGTGGGCGACGCATTCGCCGGCATGGAGGACTTCCTTCGCGCTTCGATCGAGCGGGGCCAAGCCTGTGGGGAAATCTGCCCGGAAGTTGTTCCGGACCAGACGGCGAAATCCCTGCTCGGCCTGTTCCTCGGCCTCAGAGTGCTGGCGCGCGTGTCCTGCAATCAAAGTCAGCCGCAATCCATTGTTTGCCAGGCCGAAGCCCTTTTGCGGCCGCCGAATCCGTCTTCATAGGCTTCGAGAAGCCTCGCGAGAACCCTGAGTGGTCTGGGCTTTTTCTTTTCTTTTGCGCCGCTTCTAAGAATGGCCCGTGAAACTCGAATCCCGCAGAACTGCAGGGCGTGGGTAAGCCTCGGCGACGAAAGAAGCGGGCAAAGGTTTTTCTTGAATCGCGGCCCTCCCCATGCTCTAATACCACATCTGTACGCAAGTGACGGCCCAGCCCGGAGGAGGGCGTATGCCGACTCACGTTCCGTCTCGACCTGATGACGGGATGGCGCGTCATTCCCCCTTGATGTTCTTGAAAGCGGTTTCCCTCAGCACGAAAGCGAACATTTCGAGAACAGAGCGAATTTCAACAAAATGGGAGTGGGCTCATGAAAAACCATCATCGAATTTCTCTTCCATGGCCTCTCGTTTCAGGTGCGTTTCTCGCCTTGGCCGCTTTGCTCCTTGCGGCGGGCGGGGCGGACGCGGCCGTGCCCGTCGAAACCCGGATCGCGACCGATCAATACATATTCAACACCTTCTTTTTGCTGATCTGCGGCGCGCTCATCATGTGGATGTGCGCGGGGTTTACGATGCTCGAGTCGGGTTCGGTGCGGACCAAGAACGCCTCGGTTATTTGTCTCAAGAACATCGGCCTCTACGCCATCGCCGGAATCATGTTCTACCTCATCGGCTACAACCTGATGTTCGTGGACGTCTCGGGCTGGATAGGCTCGGTCAAGCTCTTGTTCAGGCCCTCGGCGGATGAATTCGCCATCCTGGCCGGAAACGAGAAGGCGAGCAAGGCCGCGCTCGAGAGCGGCTACGCCAGCGTGGCCTTCTGGTTCTTTCAGATGACGTTCGTGGCGACCACCGCCTCCATCGTCTCAGGCGCCCTCGCCGAGCGCGTGAAGCTCTGGTCGTTCTTCATTTTCATCGCCGTCCTCACCGGTGTCATCTACCCGCTGGTGGGGGCCTGGACGTGGGGCGGCGGCTGGCTCACCAAGCTGGGTTTCAGTGATTTCGCCGGCTCCACCATCGTCCACTCGACCGGGGGATGGGCGGCGCTCGCGGGCGTCATCGTGGTGGGCGCGCGGCGCGGCAAGTTCCGGCCCGACGGCAGCGTCAAATCCACGCCGCCCTCCAACGTCCCGCTGGTCACCCTGGGGGTCTTCATCCTGTGGTTCGGCTGGTTCGGGTTCAACGGCGGCTCGATGCTCGTGCTCAAGGGCTCGGCCGACGCGCTGGCGATGAGCAACGTGCTGGTCAACACCAACCTCGCGGCGGCGGCCGGGTGCCTTGCCGTACTGTTCGCTGCGAAGCCCATCTTCGGGCGCGTGGACCTGCTCGCGGTGCTGAACGGCGCAATCGGCGGCTTGGTCGCCATCACGGCCGGGCCGAACATCGTCGAATACCACTGGGCGGTCATCATCGGCGCGATAGGCGGTCTGGCGTGCGCGATAGGCTTGAAGCTGCTGGAGAAATGGGAGATCGACGACGTCGTGGGCGCGATTCCCGCTCACTTGTTCGCCGGCGTCTGGGGGACGCTCGCGGTCTGCATCGCGGGCGGCGGCAGCCTCTTCGCGCAGATCGTCGGCATCGTGGCGATAGGCGTCTTCGTGTTCGCGGCCTCGTATATCATCTGGCTGGTTATCGAGAAGACGATCGGCTTGCGGGTGTCAGCCGCTGCTGAAGACCTCGGCCAGGACTCGGTGGAACTGGGCCTCGAGGCTTATCCCGAATTCGTGCTCATGCCCGATGAGGATGATGCGAAATACATGCAGGAGAACGGCTGAGCCGGGGGGTCGCCGGATACGGAGAGGATGTTTCCTCCGCTCGTGGGATATAAGTAAAAATCTCTTCTGGCGAATAGCCGAGGCAACCGGACCGCTCTTGCGCCCCTACAACCCGAAATACGCCTTGATGCGCCGGGCCGCTTCTTGGGAGACGCCTTGCATCACCTCGGCCACGCGAGCGGGCGAAGTATCCTCTATCTGGCCGTACCAGCCCGATTCGTACATATCGCGCACGTCCTTAGGAATGTAGTAGACCGCCGGGTCGCGCCGGGCCGCGTCGCTCTTCTCACCGTGGTCCATGGGGGATGCGTCCGTGGCGAGTTCGAGATGCGCGAGTTCGGGCCTGTCGGCGAGCACGGGCAGGACTTCCAGTTCCCCGCCGTGGGTCAGGCCCACCTTCTGGCCATAGAGGTTCTTGGCGATGAAGTGCGCGTGAACGATGAGGATTCTCAATCCCTCGTGCGCGTTCTGGGCGTCTTCGGCCGCAATCTCCATCGCAGGCAGGTTGCGCTCGTGCCAGTTCAGGAACACCATCTTTCTCGCCCCGTGGCGGTGGAGGCTGCCCACTACGTCTCGCATCAGGTGGATCATGGTCTCGGAACGCAGCGAGACCGTGCCGCCGAAGCCCATGTGCAGGGGCGTGACGCCGAAAGGACAGAAATCCACCAAGAGTCCCCCGGTGATGGCCGCAATCCGCCTCGCGAAAGATTCCGCCGCGTAGTAGTCCGTTCCCATCGGCAGGTGGGAGCCGTGTTGCTCCACGCTGCCCAGGGGCAGGATGGCGAGGCCGGTTTCCTCTAAAATTTTCTCGGCTTCGGGGTTCGTCATCTCCATCAACGTGCGCGCTTTTTTCATCGTTCTATGACTCCTCGTCATGCTCCGGGCCGGTTGATGCGGGAAGCGGAGCCTTCATTTCCATGAGTTCGATCACCACGCCGTCCGGCCCCTGGAAGTAGAGGTATTTGAGGTGCGGCATGTCGTCTTCCTCCACGATGGGGACGCCGCGCTCGATGAGCATCGCGCGCGCGGCATCGAGTTCGCCCTCCCCGACGTAAAAGCCGATGTGGTCGACACCCAGCCGAGGCGTGCGGCCCGCAGGGGCGGGGTCTTCCCCGGGCCGGACGCCCCGCACGATGAGCATGCCGCCTCCGGCCATTAGTTTGGTCTGGGGCGCTCCTTTGCGCTCACGCGAGTCGAGGACGCGCGCGCCCAGGATTTCGCGATAAAAGCGCACCGCCTCGTCATGATCCGCATGGAGGATGTGCGCGTGCTCGTAGGTGAGTTTCATGTTGGTTCTTCTTTCAGGCGCGCCGAGAGGGAGTGCGCCCGATGAAAATTCTTTTCCCATACATTGCCGAAGCAGGACGGTCCGCATTTTGGCGCAAAAGACCCTCTTTTTGAAGGGCGCCGCGAAGTTTCCGCCCTCGCTGGTGTGCGCCGAAGTCCGCCCGGCGCTTTGCGGATCACCGCAAATCATTGTATACACAATCATTCCAACCCAACCCAGCCGCCAACGCGGGACGGCTCGAGGAAGCCGGGCGGAGGGGTTTGGATGATCAACATCCCGCCGGAGGCAATTCCTGTGGCGCAAGCGGTATGCAACGGAGTTCAGATTTCCTACGACGACAACGGCATGAACACCCCGACTCCCCCTATCGTGTTCCTGCACGGGCACGGGCTGAATCGCTCGATGTGGGAGCGCCAGAAACTCGCGCTCAGGGGCACGCACCGGGTCGTGACGTACGACTTGAGAGGGCATGGCCGATCGGAAAAACCACCCACGGGCTACGGCCGCGATATCGAAGTGGCGGACTTGGCCGATTTGCTCGAATACGCCCGCATCCCGAAGGCCCACCTCGTGGGCTTGAGCCGTGGCGCGGGAGTCGCGCTCGGCTTCGCCGCGGCGCATCCGGACAAGACGGCGTCAGTCATCGCGATGGGGCCGGGGTATGATTACCCCCGATTGATGCCCGAGTTCGCCGACCAGAGGCTCCAGACCATGGCCACCCTGAGAGCGGAGGGGCTGCGGGCGGCCAAAGATTACTGGGCGGAACTCCCGATATTCGCCTCCCTGGGAGAAAACGAGGACGCCGCCGATTGGGCGGAGGACATGCTTCTCACCTACACGGGTGCGCATTGGCTCGACCAGAACCCCCCGCAGGACACGTCGCTCGCGAACATCGCCGGCAAAATCACGGCGCCCACGCTCCTCATGGTGGGTGAGAAGGATTTGTCCGGCTTCCATGCCTGTGCGGACGAATTGGCCGCGAAGATCGAAAACGCCGAGAAGATGGTGGTTCCGGGCGTGGGGCACCTGATGGCGATTGAAGACACCGATGCGGTGACGGAGAGCATCTCCGCGTTTTTGGCGAAGCAATAAGCGAAGATTCCGAATCGCGCGTATTCCTTGTCCCTTGGCTTTTCTGTAGGGGTCGCGGGTAATTTTTCGCGTACAGGGCGCGGCGGAGGTTTGTCTTGGGTCCATTTCCAGAAGTCAGAAAGATCGAGACGGACGTGCTCATCATCGGAGGCGGCGTCGCCGGCATGATGGCGGCGGTGGGCTGTGTTCGCTCAGGGGTAAAGCCCATCCTCATAACGAAAGCCACGTTTCCCTCCGGCAGTTCATCCATGGCGCGCGGCGGCTACACCGCTGCGATGGCTCACTCCGATCCCACCGATAAGCCTGAGTTCTTGTATGAGGATTCCATCGAGGCGAGCTACGGAATCTGCAATCACCGGCTGATGCGGCTCATGAGCGAGGAGGCCATCGACAGGACGATTGAACTCGACGGCTGGGGCCTGGGTCTCGTGCGGATGGAAGACGGCAAATACGACCAGAAAAATAGCGCCTCGCATCGATTCCCGCGCCTCCTTCATTGCGGAAAGCTGATGGGCAAGCCGCTCATGCAGTCTTTGGCCAAAAAGATGAGGGAGTGGGGCGTCGAGACGATCCAACACGCCATTTTCGTGGATTTAATGAAAGAGGGCGAGCGCGTCGTCGGGGCGTGGGGGTATTTGTACCGTGAGGGCGTGCCCATCGTGGTCCACGCGCGCTCTACCATCATGGCCACGGGCGGCGCCCCGCAACTGCACGAGGTGAACGACTCGCCGCCCTATATTTCGGGCGATGGCTACACCATGGCGCTTCGCGCGGGGGCCGAACTCATCGACATGGAGTTCATCGACTATCAACTCCTCACGGCCGCACCCTTGAAGATCAGGGGCTATCCGCCCCATACGAGCGGTTTCATCCAAGAGGGCGCCTATCTGTACAACAAGGACGGCGAGCGCTTCATGTGGAATTACGACCCCGAGCGCGGAGAGCGCGCCACGCGCGCCGTGGTGAACAGGGGCGTGGGCATGGAGATTTACGAGGGACGCGGCACGGAGAACCACGGCATCTACCTCGACGCGCGCCATGTCATCGAGGAGGTGAACGACGGCGCCACGGCGGACATCATCCGCGTTTTCAAGACACAGGGCGTAGACATGGCGGATTCCCCCATCGAGGTGGCGAGCGGTCCGCACACCTACCTGGGCGGTATCCGGATAGATGAATGGGGCCGCACGAACCTGGCGGGCCTCTACGCGGGAGGCGAGGCCGCCGGCGGCATCCACGGGGCGAACCGGACGGGCGGCGCGGCACTGGCGGACAGCTACGTCTTCGGGCTTCGCTCAGGGATAGGGGCCTCCTGCGAGGGAGGGAGGCTCGAAAAACCAGACCCTGAGAGCGGCGGCTGGCGGGAGGGGCTGGAGAAACTGCGCGCGCGCGAGGCGAGGACGAGCGGTCCCGACGATAAACGCCTTCGCCTGGACGTGCAGCGCGTGGGGGTGGAGGGGATCGGCCAGATTCGCGAGGCGGCGAGGCTCGAGGGAGCCCTCGCGCGGCTCGATGAATTAGAAGCCGAGAACGAACAGGCCGCGGTGGCCGGCGAGAGTCCCCGCAAGCGTTTCGATTGCATGAGGAGGATTCAGGAAACCCACAACCTGATCGGCGTGGCTCGTATGCTCGCCGTGGCGGCCCTTATGCGCACGGAGAGCCGTGGTGGACATTTTCGGATGGACTACCCTGAGATCAATGAGGAGTGGCTTTGCAACATCGTACTCTCGCTCGAGAATGAAAAGGTGACGCCGAGGCGTGAGGAGGTGGTTGGCGAAGACGCCGCTGCGCCCGTACCCGAAAAAACGCCCACGACCGCGGCCTTCGTGGAACAAGGCGGCGTCGGCTAGAAAAAATGTGGGGCGGTTTTCTCTCTTCTCGGGTTTTCGGTTTAAGCACAGAGAAAAAAATTCAATAAAAACAAATATATACAAGGTTTTTCGGCTTCCTAAAAAAAAGCGAATAAATATAAATTTTTTCTTTGACAAAGCCATTTGAAAACACTATAGTTCGCCAGCCTGGAAAGACAAGAAACCTTCAAACGATGTAGGTAGGCCCCGGCGGGCTTCATGGTCCACGGCGGCAAGCGGTTCAGGAGTTTCCCCCGGGTGGGAAAGGGCTTGTTGAACGGTTTTTTTCTTGGATTGGATTCAAGAGTTTTTGGTTGACACGAGTTGCCAATCATTGATATTCTAAGTCTTCCTTCTTGTTTCGAGAAGAACTGCTCTTTGAAAAAAGAATAGGATATGTGACGGACCTGAACGGGCTCTAGTAGTACAATTCCCGATTGAACCCAAAGGGACGGGAAGCCTTCCGGGAAACCGGTTTGGTGTTTTTTCTCTTTGGAACAGATATATCAATTGGAGAGTTTGATCCTGGCTCAGAGCGAACGCTGGCGGCGTGCCTAACACATGCAAGTCGTACGAGAAAGCCTTCGGGCAAGTAGAGTGGCGAACGGGTGAGTAACACGTGAGCAACCTGCCTTTGGATCTGGGATAACTCCTCGAAAGGGGGGCTAATACCGGATAAGACCACGGAGTCGAATGGCTCCGAGGTAAAAGATGGCCTCTTCATGAAAGCTATCGTCCATAGATGGGCTCGCGGTCCATTAGCTTGTTGGTGGGGTAACGGCTCACCAAGGCGACGATGGATAGCCGACCTGAGAGGGTGATCGGCCACACTGGGACTGAGATACGGCCCAGACTCCTACGGGAGGCAGCAGTGGGGAATTTTGCGCAATGGGGGAAACCCTGACGCAGCGACGCCGCGTGGAGGATGAAGGCCCTTGGGTTGTAAACTCCTGTCAGGAAGGACGAACGGCAGGGTAGCTAATACCTACCCTGTTTGACGGTACTTCCAGAGGAAGCTCCGGCTAACTCCGTGCCAGCAGCCGCGGTAAGACGGAGGGAGCAAGCGTTGCTCGGAATTACTGGGCGTAAAGGGCGTGTAGGCGGGATGGTCAGTCGGATGTGAAAGCCCCGGGCTCAACTCGGGAAGTGCATTCGATACTGCCGTTCTTGAGTGTGGTAGAGGAGAGCGGAATTCCTGGTGTAGCGGTGAAATGCGTAGATATCAGGAAGAACACCTGTGGCGAAGGCGGCTCTCTGGACCAATACTGACGCTGAGGCGCGAAAGCTAGGGGAGCGAACGGGATTAGATACCCCGGTAGTCCTAGCCGTAAACGATGGGCACTAGGTGCGGGAGGCATTGACCCCTTCTGTGCCGGAGCTAACGCATTAAGTGCCCCGCCTGGGGAGTACGGCCGCAAGGCTAAAACTCAAAGGAATTGACGGGGGCCCGCACAAGCGGTGGAGCATGTGGTTTAATTCGACGCAACGCGAAGAACCTTACCTGGGTTTAAATTGCTTGGGACAGCTATGGAAACATAGTCTCCCTTCGGGGTCCTTGCAAAGGTGCTGCATGGCTGTCGTCAGCTCGTGTCGTGAGATGTTGGGTTAAGTCCCGCAACGAGCGCAACCCCTGCCCTTAGTTGCCAGCGGTTCGGCCGGGAACTCTAAGGGGACTGTCGGTGATAAACCGGAGGAAGGTGGGGATGACGTCAAGTCCTCATGGCCCCTACGTCCAGGGCTACACACGTGCTACAATGGCGCATACAAAGGGCTGCGAACTCGCGAGAGGGAGCCAATCCCAAAAAGTGCGCCTCAGTTCGGATCGAAGTCTGCAACTCGACTTTGTGAAGCCGGAATCGCTAGTAATCGCGGATCAGCACGCCGCGGTGAATACGTTCCCGGGCCTTGTACACACCGCCCGTCACACCACGAGAGTCGACGGTACCAGAAGTCGTTGAGCCAACCTTCGGGAGGCAGACGCCGACGGTATGGCCGGTGATTGGGGTGAAGTCGTAACAAGGTAGCCGTAGGGGAACCTGCGGCTGGATCACCTCCTTTCTAAGGAGTGCTGAATGATTCGTTTTCAAAAAGCACGGGAGGGGAGAAAGACTGTTTTCATCGTCTGATGGAAACGGGTCGCTTTCTTGCCTGAGGATCGTGCGACGCCGCCTTGCGCCTTTGGCGTATGGGAGGATGATTGCAAAACGAATCGGCGCTTCAAGGTCGATGGCCCGTCTCAGGCCGTCCATATCCTATTCTAGAATAACGCCACAGCGGGTATGCGGATTATTCCGAATTCAGGATTTGCGAATTTCGGCTGAATGCCTGGGGAAAGCTGGCGCGAACGCCTGATTTTCGGGCAGCGCGGGCGAGGTCGCGGGCCTATAGCTCAGTTGGTCAGAGCGCGCGCCTGATAAGCGCGAGGTCCCTGGTTCAAATCCAGGTAGGCCCACCATATCGGAATGGATGGGAATGAGACGCATAGCATGAGGCGCCGGGAAGTGATGGCGTGGATGAACCGTTGAGTGGAACCGCGCAGGCTCATCGTCGCGGGCCGGTCCCTGAAACGGATTTCAACTTGGGGATGTAGCTCAGTCGGGAGAGCGCCTGGTTTGCAACCAGGAGGTCGGCGGTTCGAGCCCGCTCATCTCCACCACCTTATCCGGCGGCGAGCGCTGGCGGCGAAATTGAATTCTTCAGCAATTTGGGCGGGAGTTTCTTCCGCCTTTTGCTCTTTGACAATCGAATCGCGTGAATTGGCATAATCATTAAGGCTCTCAGTATTGGCTGAGAATCGTAATCTCAAGATTCGGTCAAGCTACTAAGGGCGTACGGTGGATGCCTTGGCGCTAGAAGGCGATGAAGGACGTGGTTAGCTGCGAAAAGCCTCGGGGAGCCGCTAGCAGGCTTTGATCCGGGGATGTCCGAATGGGGAAACCCTCTGGGAGTAATTTCCCAGAATCCTCCGCTGAATACATAGGCGGTGGAGGCTAACCCAGGGAACTGAAACATCTAAGTACCTGGAGGAGAAGAAATCAACCGAGATTCCGCTAGTAGCGGCGAGCGAAAGCGGAACAGCCTAAACCGGAAGCATAGCAATATGCTCCGGGGTTGCGGGATGTTGTTGGGGCCTAGCCCGGGAAGTCAGAAAAACACGGTATAGCAGAAGAGTTCTGGAAAGGCTCACCATAGAAGGTGATAGTCCTGTAGGCGAAATACCGTGTTCTTCCTGGACAACACTCCCAAGTACGACGGGACACGAGGAACCTTGTCGGAATCCGGGGGGACCACCCTCCAAGGCTAAATACTCTCTAGCGACCGATAGCGTACCAGTACCGTGAGGGAAAGGTGAAAAGTACCCCTGTTAGGGGAGTGAAATAGAACCTGAAACCGTATGCCTACAAGCGGTGGGAGCACGATGTCGGGAGGTTCGCCTCCTGGCCGTGTGACCGCGTGCCTTTTGCATAATGAGCCTAGGAGTTACTTTCAGTGGCAAGGTTAAGCCGTGAGGTGTAGCCGCAGCGAAAGCGAGTCTGAATAGGGCGTTTAAGTCGCTGGGAGTAGACCCGAAGCCGGGTGAGCTAGCCATGGCCAGGGTAAAGCTGGTGTAACAACCAGTGGAGGCCCGAACCAGTGTAGGTTGAAAACTGCTTGGATGAGCCGTGGCTAGGGGTGAAAGGCCAAACAAACCCGGAAATAGCTGGTTCTCCCCGAAATGTATTTAGGTACAGCCTCGTATGTATGCTCTCGGTCGTAGAGCACTGGATGGACTAGGGGCCCCACCAGGTTACCAAACCCAACCAAACTCCGAAGGCCGAGATGTCTTGTACGGGAGTGAGTCCGCGGGTGATAAGATCCGCGGTCGAGAGGGAAACAGCCCAGACCGCCAGCTAAGGTCCCGAAGTGTGTGCTAAGTGGGAAAGGTTGTGGGAACGTCAAAACAGCCAGGAGGTTGGCTTAGAGGCAGCCATCCTTTAAAGAAAGCGTAATAGCTCACTGGTCGAATGGTCCTGCGCCGAAAATGTAACGGGGCTCAAGCACACCACCGAAGCTGCGGATTGATTGGTTCTTCGGAACCGATCAGTGGTAGGGGAGCGTTCTGCGCTAGGTTGAAGCCGGACGGACAACGACCGGTGGACGACGCAGAAGTGAGTATCTAGGCACGAGTAGCGATAAAACAGGTGAGAGACCTGTTCGCCGAAAACCCAAGGGTTCCTGAGGAAGGCTAATCCGCTCAGGGTCAGTCGGCCCCTAAGGCGAGGCCGAAAGGCGTAGCCGATGGGAAACGGGTTAATATTCCCGTACCTGCACGGGACTGCCAATGGGGTGACGCAGAAGGGTAGATCAGCCACCTGATGGATGGTGGTTTAAGCATGTAGGCGGAGGGCTTAGGCAAATCCGGGCCCTCTTAACGCTGAGGTGCGATGACGAGGAGCTTGCTCCACAAAGTGATTGATCCCATGCTGCCTGGAAAAACCTCTAGGCGATAGGTCCGAGCAGACCGTACCGTAAACGGACACACGTGGGTGGGTAGAAAATACTAAGGCGCTTGAGAGAACACTCGCTAAGGAACTCGGCACATTAACACCGTAACTTCGGGAGAAGGTGTGCCCCGAGTAGGTGAAGCGGCTTGCCCGTGGAGCTGAAAGGGGTTGCAGTGAAATGCCCCAGGCGACTGTTTACTAAAAACACAGGACTCTGCGAAGCCGCAAGGCGATGTATAGGGTCTGACGCCTGCCCGGTGCCGGAAGGTTAAGGGGAAGGGTTAGCGCTTCGGCGCGAAGCTCTGAACCGAAGCCCCGGTAAACGGCGGCCGTAACTATAACGGTCCTAAGGTAGCGAAATTCCTTGTCGGGTAAGTTCCGACCTGCACGAATGGCGTAACGATCTGGGGACTGTCTCAGCGAGTGACTCAGTGAAACTGTAGCAGCGGTGAAGATGCCGTTTACCCGCGACTAGACGGAAAGACCCCGTGCACCTTTACTACAACTTGGCAATGACACCCGGAATATCATGTGTAGGATAGGTGGGAGACTTTGAAGCATGGCCGCTAGGCTGTGTGGAGTTGCCCTTGAAATACCACCCTTGTTATTTTGTGTGTCTAATCCAGGCCCGTGAATCCGGGTCGGAGACATTGTCAGGCGGGTAGTTTGACTGGGGCGGTCGCCTCCTAAACTGTAACGGAGGCGCCCGAAGGTGCCCTCAGGCTGAATGGAAACCAGCCGTCGAGTGTAAAGGCAAAAGGGCGCTTGACTGCAAGACAGACACGTCGAGCAGGTGCGAAAGCAGGGCTTAGTGATCCGGTGGTTCTGAGTGGAAGGGCCATCGCTCAACGGATAAAAGGTACGCCGGGGATAACAGGCTGATCTCCCCCAAGAGTTCACATCGACGGGGAGGTTTGGCACCTCGATGTCGGCTCATCGCATCCTGGGGCTGAAGCAGGTCCCAAGGGTTTGGCTGTTCGCCAATTAAAGCGGTACGCGAGCTGGGTTTAGAACGTCGTGAGACAGTTCGGTCCCTATCTGTCGTGGGCGCAGGAGATTTGAGGGAAGCTGACCCTAGTACGAGAGGACCGGGTCGGACGAACCTCTGGTGTTCGAGTTGTGGCGCCAGCCGCAGTGCTCGGTAGCTATGTTCGGAAGGGATAACCGCTGAAAGCATATAAGTGGGAAGCCCCTCCCAAGATGAGATCTCCCTGGACTTCGGTCCCTGAAGGCCCCTTCGAGACTAGGAGGTTGATAGGCCGGAAGTGTACGCACAGCAATGTGTTCAGCTGACCGGTACTAATAGGCCGTGCGGCTTGACCGATTGAAATTATCGTCGAATCTTTCATCGGTTTTCAGCCGGGAAGTAGCAATAACTGATGACGCCAACCACGCGATTTGATTGTCAGGAATTTCAGAGAATTTCCGGTGGCTATAGCGGCGGGGCCACACCCGTTCCCATCCCGAACACGGCAGTTAAGCCCGCCCGCGCCTATGGTACTGCGGTCCTTTCCGTGGGAGAGTGGGTCGTTGCCGGAATTTGAATCAAAACCCCGCCGGTGTACGCGCCGGCGGGGTTTTTGTGCGTTTTGCCGGGGTGTCGCTCTTCCCCCGAGAAGGGGGAGAGCACCTGTGGCCGCCTTTTCAGGGATGGGCAATCTATCCGTAGGGGCCGCATATATGCGGCCCATGATTGAAAGGCGAAAAAGCAGGGTCGCATGTATGCGTGGGGTGGTCCCAAGGAGGGACCGCCACCTACGATGTAAGCGGCAAATCCCCCCCTCCTCAACCGGAAATGACCGAAGGCTCCTGCAATACGAGAATCGTGGATGATTTATGTGGCGCTCTTCGTGTAAGGGAGTTATCTTATGAGAAGGACGTGCCCGCCCCGGGTGTTTGACCCCCAGGCGGGTCTCGATAAGCCGCCGCTTTCGTGGAGAGAACCGGCATTGAAAATGTTCCCCATCCCCTGGGAGGCGCGCAGCGACGCGGGCGTTTTCCTGTTCAACCAAGGCGAATACTGGTTCGCCCACGAGGCGTGGGAGGGCATCTGGATGCACGCCGAGCCCATTCCCAAAAAGTTCTACCAGGGTCTGATTCAGATCGCCGCGGGCTACGTGAAGCTCCAGCAGCGCCACCACAAGGGCGCGCTCGCCAACCTGAAGAAGGGTCTCGAGCGCTTCCGCGAGGTGGACGAGGCCGTGGGCGACCTCGACGTGCCGATTCTCTACAAGAAACTCATGAACCAATCGCGCGGGGTGCGCGTGAGCCTGCTGGATCAGGGCGAGGCGCGCGTGCTCGCCCGCGCCTGGGATTTATGGCCGAAAATCGAGTACGCCGGAAAGCCGCTGGTTGAAACAAAGTTTTCCCCTAGCCGCCAGCCAAGGGAGAAGCGATGAAGTATCGCGTCTTTTGTATAGCAGTTCTTGTTTTCTTGATCGGGTGCGCGGGTGTTCCGCTCACCGACTCCCCGTTTCAGAAGATCACCCGCGCCGCGCCGAAGAAAAATTATCTGGTGGCCGTTCAGGCCAGGGTGGTCCCCTCTTTTTCGCACGTGTTCTCACCGCTCGGCCCCGTGGACGCCGACGTGCGAGTGGCCGCTTGCGCGGGATTGTCGAATACCCGGTTCCGCTGCGCGCGGATGGACGGGAACGGGGAGCCTCTGGAAAAGCCGGACTACGTCGTTCAGATAGAATACGACGTGGTCGATGAGCGCCACTTCACAGGGAGTCGGTTCTTCGGGGGCGCGCTGCTGGCCAGCAACCGCGAATATGATAACGACGATCCGGGCGATGCGGCGCATGAGGTGCGCTGGGGTTTTCGGGTGTTGAAGCCGGGAGAGGCCAAGCCGGTGTTTCAGAGTGTTTTTCATCAAGATAGCCTCCAGTTCTGGCATTTCGACGTCGAACAGTGGATGGAGCGCTATTTTTCCGGGTGAATTCGGGTCCCCTGGTTCGTCGCATGACAATCCGCAGGGGGTGATCTTCCCTGAAGAGGGGAGTCACCCCTTTTGTTTTTCATACCGATAACGTAGGGGCGGTTCGCAAACCGCCCCTACGCCGTTCCCTCCCTCATCGAATCGGGAACAACCCTTAAGGAAACCTTACGGATTTATTGTACCAAGCGCTGAGATATACGGCTCACACGCAATCCAGGCAGCGGCTACATAGTCGAGGGCGTCGGGCCGCTGAATCGCTTCGCAGGTTCGGTAGGGAAACTGCGCGCCGATTTGTAGTTCGAGGTTGGATTTTTTGTTCTTCAGTGCGGCGAAGACGGCATCGATCCATTCGGGCTGAAACTTTGGTCCATCATCCTTATTGGTGTGTGTACGGAGATCGATGTCGATAGCCGCGTCGAGTAGCGGCGGGGCCGATCTCTTGGGCCAGTGCCGCTGCCATACGCGCAAGCGCGGCTCCATGCCGGGACACTTGGACAAGAGTGGACGCATATTTTTTAGTATTCCATTCACCATGTCTCGGAATTCCTTGTCGCCGTGCGTCATGAGACGCCGGCGGAACTGGCCGCACAGACCATTCTGGATCTCGAGGCGAAAGGGCAGTTGCCCCCCGGGGTGCGGGTCGTGCGCGATGGAGACCTCATCCAACGGATCGAGGGCTCATGGGGCAACACCGGGGAAAGCGACGTCGAGGGTCTCGACCTTCGGGCGCGCCTCGACTGGAAGACCGATTTGGGAGATATGGCTTTCGACCTGCGCTGGTCGCACGTGACCGAGGACGAAAGCCGGGTGGCCGGAGAGAAGGTTCCGGGCGACTTCCCGCGCGACCGCGTTCACGGGTCGCTTCGCGTGCGCCGGGGCGCGCTCGCCGGAGCGCCCAGTATCGGCAAGCACGCAATTCCCCGCATTTTCCGTGTCCGCCGCTTGAGGCGTTTGTGTCGGGTTGCGGAGTCCGGGGGGCGTGCTCCGCCTATTCACCCTTTTTAGAATAAGTGAAAAATACGATAAATATCGATAAATTCACACCGTTTTTCGATAAATACATGAAAATAAAAAACGAGGGAAAATATAGATAGGTGTATAATTTACAATGAGTTCACCGGATACTTCGGCTTCTTTCCGCTCAGGACGCGGGCGATATCCTCCCCCGCCCAGGTGGCGATGGCTTCGAGACACTCTTTGGTGGAACCCGCCATGTGCGGGGTGAGAATAAGGTTGGGCGCACCGAAGATGGCGCTTTCGGGATCCGGCGGCTCCCCTTCGAGCACGTCGAGGGCCGCCCCGCCGATTTGGCCGCTTTTCAGCGCACGCGCCAGCGCCGCCTCATCCACCAGCGGCCCCCTTGCGGCGTTGATGAGAAAAGCGCCCTTTTTCATTTTCGAGAACGCGCGCGCATCGATCAGGTGATGGGTCTTGGGCGTGAGCGGCGCATGAAGGGAGATGAAGTCGGCCCGGCCCAGGAGGGTGTCAATCCGTGAGGGTCTCGCTCCGCGCGCCTTGATTTCCGCGCTCGTGAGACCCGGGTCATGGGCGAGGATCTTCATGCCCATCACGCCCGCCATTTTCGTAAGCCTGCTCCCCACCTGCCCGATGCCGATTAAGCCCAGCGTTTTTCCCTGGAGTTCGACACCCGTGTGGCGCGCCTCTCCCCATACCCGCTCCCCGCCCACGCGGGAAGCCGCCTGGGGAATGCGCCTGGCTGCGGAGAGCATTAAACCGAGGGTCAGTTCGGCCACGGCGTTCGCGTTCGCACCCGGCGTGTTGGTGACGAGTACGCCGTGTTCCGTACAGGCGTCCACGTCGACCTGATCCACGCCTGCGCCATGTACGGCCACCACGCGCAAGTCGGGCAACAGCGTGAGCAAGGACGCGGTGATGTAGCCCGGGCGCAGCAGCACCCCTTGCGCCCCTTTCAGTTTCCCGGCGAAGATGGCCTCTTCTTCCTCATTCAAAGGCTTGAAGGGCAGCGCCACGGTGCGGACGGGCGCAACGCCGGCCATCGCCCTTTTCACGGACGCCATGGCGACTGGGAAATCAGATGTGGAGGTGACGGCGGCCCATCGTTTTCTGGAAGGCATCAGGCAAGCTACATGTCTACAGCGGTGAAATCGCCATCATAGTTGTATTCGCTTCTGGCTTTTTGAACCGAAAGCAGCCCCTCTTGCAAGTCGTGCTCGATGGAGTAGAAGGATCGGTCTTTCGGATCGCCGTAGCCGCCACCGCTCGGTACTTCCAGCACGAGTCTGTCGCTTTGGTTCATCATCCATTGGCGCTTGGGGTTGATGGGTCGTCCGTTCAGGGTCACCTTGCCGACGCGCCCGTTTTTCCCGCCGAACAAACCATATGCGGGGTGCCGGGTTCGCTCGCTCATGAAGGTGAGGAGAATCGGCCCTTCGGAGAGGGATTTCACGATCACCTGCTGGCCGTTTCCACCGGCGTATTTACCGGCGCCGCCGCTGTCTCTGATGGATGCTTTTCTCTCCACGAGCAAGGGCACGAGATGCTCGAGAATTTCGATAGGCGTATTCGAGGTGTTCGATGGGAAATCGAGACATACCCGCCCATCGTGCCTATCCGTCGCGCCTTGCCCGCCATGCAGGAAGAAGTTGCCGGCGAAGCGCCTGTTGTCCTTCGTGATGCCCGCCGCGTTAATGGCCCATGTGGGGCTGCCGCTGGCCGCTTGCACGAGATTGGGAACCGCTTTGCACAGCGCGCCGAAAATAGCCGAAGGGATGAAATGCCCCACCATGGAGCGGCCGTTCACGGGCGCTGGATAGCGCGGATTCAGTATGCTGCCCTCGGGGGCCGATACCGTCACGGGCCGGAAGTTGCCCTCGTTGTTCGGAATCTGCGGACAGAACAGGCATTTGAGCGAATAGGCGGAATAGGAATACACGTAGTTCAAAACGGAATTCAGGCCGCGGTCCACCTGTGGGGATGAACCCGTATAATCCACGAGAATACTGCTGCCGCGAACCTTGACTTCTACGCGGATGACGAGCGGCTCATCATACCCGTCTGTGGATACCTGAAAGCGGTATTCCCCGTCTTCCACTTTCTTGATGGCCTCGCGCATGGCGTTTTCGGAACGCTGGAAGATCGTGGTGGACGGCGCTTCGATGTCGGCGAGTTTGTATTCTTCGAGCATCTCGCTGATGCGCTTGGCGGCGAGTCTCCCGGCAGACATGTGGGAGATCAAATCTCCCTCCACCTGGTTCGGCACGCGCACGTTGTTTCTGACGATGCGCAGGATATCCTCGTTGATTTTGCCCGCCGACATGTACTTGCAAGGCGGAAGCTGGAGGCCTTCTTCATAAATTTCACGCACTTCCGGGGACCTGAGTTTCCCTCCCATGTCCGTCACCTGGGTGGTGATGCCGATGAGGGCGACCAGCTTCGATTTGTAGAACACGGGCGTGAGAGAAGTGAGGTCTTGAAGATGGCCGGTTCCCATCCAGGGGTCGTTCGTGAGGACGAGGTCATCGGGCACGAGCGTTTCCTGCGGGAAAATCTGCAAAAGTTTTTTGGCCGTAATCGGCAGCGCGCCCACGAAGCTGGGCATGGTGGACTTGGCCTGGGCGATGGACTGTCCGTTGGGGTTCAATATGATGACGGCGAAATTTCTCGATTCGCGTATCGTGGTGGAAAAAGCGGTGCGCACGATCTCGGTGGCCGCTTCTTCGGCGATGGCGATGAACCGGTTCCAGAGGACTTCCAAGGTAATCGAATCGATACCCTTGCGGGCCATGTTTGAATGTCTCCTAGAGTTCGATGATCAGGTTCTGGAATTTATCGACCTGGAAGTTCGAGCGTGGCCCGATGACTGTCGTCGTCATCCGCTCTTCTATGAGCGCGGGGCCCTTGAACTTCTGACCTGGTTTCAACAGATAGCGGTCGAAGATATTTACTTTTCGAAAGCCCTTGTTCTCCGGCATGTAGATGCGCCGGTTGCCTTTCAAGGCGTTTTTGACGCCTGTTTCGAACAGATTCGAGAAATTAAAGTTCACGTTGGGTTCCGGCCCCATGCCGAAGATTCGCCAACTGAACACCTGAAGGGGCACTTCCTTGATGGCGCGCCCATGGGCGGAGGCATAGTGCTCGTGGTAGGTGTCTCTGATTTCCCCAAAGTGGTTGTGCGTCAGTTTTCCGCTCGGGATGGGAATGGTGAGCGGGAAGCCCTGGCCCTCGAAGCTGATGTCGGCCATGCGCTGGATTCTGATTTCGCGTTCTCTTACTCCTGCGTCGATGAGTACCTCGCGAATCCGCTTTTCTCGCCGGATGAGCGTGTCGTTCAGTTCGGGAAGGTTCACGTTTTCAAGTGGCGCCACCTGGCTGTCTACGGTATCCACCTTGAAGGGAACGGTGTGGAGTCCCAGGCTGGAAGCCAAACCTGCGCCCGGCGGGCAAACGATGCGCTTCAAACCCACTTTGCGCGCAAGTCTGAAGGCATGTACCGGGCCTGCGCCGCCGGTAGCCATGAGGGTGAAGTTGCGCGGGTCCTTGCCGCGCTCTGAGAGCTTGATGCGCGCGGCGGCGGCCATGGTTTCATTCACCAACTCGTGAATGCCCCAGGCCGCCTCAATTTCCTCAATCTTCATTGGCTCGGCGATTTTGGTGCGGATGGCTTCGGAGGCCGCTTCTGGAAAAACGGGCATCTCCCCGCCGAGGAAATAGTCTGGGTTGATGTAGCTGAGAAGCAGGTTGGCATCGGTCACCGTGGGCTCCTCGCCGCCCAGTCCATAGCAAGCGGGCCCGGGGAACGCCCCCTGGCTCTCGGGGCCGACCTTCAGCAGCCCCAGGTCATCGATTCGCGCAATACTGCCGCCACCGGCGCCCACTTCTATGAGATCGATGCACGGCACCTGGATGGGCATTCCGCTGCCTTTGGTGAAGCGTTTGACGCGGGCGATCTCGAATTGAACGGACAAGTGAGGTTCGCCATTCTCGATGATGCAGGATTTGGCGGTGGTACCGCCCATGTCGAAGGCGATCAGATTTTCGAATCCGCCGAGTTTTCCGTAGTAGGCAGAGGAAAGCGCCCCGGCTGCGGGTCCCGATTCGAACATGCGTATGGGGCTGCGTCCGGCGGACTTTGCCGTGGCGATGCCGCCGTTCGAGAGCATGATATATAGCGAGACATTTTCGAGGTTGACTTCGAGGTCTTCGAGATATTTCGAGACGATGGGCTGGATGTAGGCGTTGGCTACTGTGGTGGATGTTCTCTCGTACTCTCTTATTTCCGGGCAAACTTGCGAGGAGAGACTAAAACTCACTTCGGGGAACGATTGCGCTATCGCTTCGCCGACTTCATCTTCGTGCGCTGAATTGATGTAGGAGTGCAAGAGGCAAACCGCTATCGACTTCGCCCCTTTTTCGACGAGTTCCTGAATCGTTACCTTCACCTCCTGGGTGCTCAGCGGCTGGAGGATTTCGCCGGTCGCGGAAATTCTCTCGGTCAATTCACGGCGAAAAGGCCCGGATACCAAAGGTTCCGGAAATTCAGGCACGATGTCGTAGATGTCGTATCTGGATTCGCGACCCATCAATAGGATGTCGGCGAATCCCTTTGTTGCGAGCAGGCCCGTTGGCGCTCCTTTCTTCTCGATGATCGCGTTGGTGGCGAGGGTGGTTGCGTGGATCGCCTGCCCCAGATCGCGAAAACGCAAATTTTCTTCATCGAGCAAAGTCCGCAGACCCGCAAGCGCGCCGATGGAGGGATCGTTCGGCGTCGTGAGATATTTTCCCACAGCGGTGTTTCCGTTCGATGGATTGTAAATCGCAATATCGGTGAATGTGCCCCCGATATCGATAGCGGCGATGATTCGCTTTCTTGAAGTGGAAGATGAAGCAGATTTGGCCATTTCTAAGTTGTGGCAAGCCTCTTGAAGAGGAGATTAAGAAAGATTAATGAGTCATCATGTAATTTTGGGTCATTCTATGGAACGCAAATTCTATAAGCTAGACATAAGTATATGAAAATACATGCTTTGTCAATTCTTGGTCATATGGAAACGATTTAAGGTATTGAATTTTAATAAGTTAACGGATTATGTGTGGCAAAGAGTAATAATGAAAATAATAAAACTAAATGAAATATTTCAATTAACCTATTGATATATTTATACTTGTAGAATCGACTCCCTGGATTTTCCTCCAATAATCAAGCGCTGAAGGATGAAACAGGTCATATCATTCGATGAAGAGTAACAATTTTGATGGATTAACCTGGGTGTTCATACGATATGATGTATATTTTCCTACGCGAGAGTGGGGTGTGATTTGATGGTGAAAAATAACAAGGAATCCGTTGTTCGATACGCCTTGGTGGATTGCGATCCAGGTGTGGACGACGCGCTGGCCTTGGCGATGGGTTTCGCATCCCCGTTTTTCCGGTATGACGCCGTGACGACCGTGCATGGTAATGTTTCGGCTCGTTTGGCCTACCGGAATGCGAGAAGACTCACTGCATTCCTGCGGGATCGTCTCGAATCTCCCATTCCGGATGCTCCCGTCTACCGGGGCGCTTCACTGGCCCTGGACGGAAGCCGCCTGAACCGGAGCGAATCGCGCATGATTCACGGGCCGGAAGGCATGGGCGCGATGTTCAAAAACAAAAAGCGTTTGCGCCGCCTGGGCAGGGGAAGTTCAAAACCGGCTTGGGAGGTGATCATTGAGCAGGCCGCAGAACGAGGCTCACAGTTGACTATCATCACCCTGGGGCCGCTGACGAATCTGGCCCTGGCGCTTCGGCGCGCGCCCGGGGTTTTGGCTCGCGTGAGGCGGATTGTGGTCATGGGGGGAGCCGCCCGGATGCCCGGGAACGTGACGCCCGCGGCCGAATTCAATATCTATTGCGATCCCCAGGCGGCGGCCCAAGTGTTCTCATCGGGCTTGCCCGTCACCATGGTGGGTCTGGACGTGACGAGACGCGCGCTCCTTGACGTCGATGAATTCGAGGGTGGCGGGTCGTTCCGCGCGGCCCTTGGAGATCTCATTAAAGTCTATGCGCGATTCTCCCAAAAGCGGAGGGGGGCCGACGACATTACCCTGCACGATCCCCTGGCTCTCGCCGTCGCGATGAAGCCGGATTTGGTGGAGACCAAACGCTGTCATGTGGATGTGGATACGAGCAAGGGCATCGCGCGCGGAATGACGATGGTGGATTTGAGGGAAAACAAGGGAATACGAGTCAAAAACCCCGTCGATGTGGCTCTGGACGTGGATGTAAAGAGATTTCTGGCGTTTTTTATCTCACATCTGCGCAAATATCGTGGATGGGACGAGGATGAGGAATAAAAAGAACACCGTTTTGGTGTTGGGAAGTTCGAACATCGACATCGTCGTTCGCGTGGACAAACTTCCCTCCGCAGGGGAGACCGTCCTGGGAGAAGAGCGGCGTGAGTATTGGGGCGGGAAAGGGGCGAATCAGGCCCTGGCGGCCGTCCGCGCCGGGGCGGAGGTTCGCTTCGTCACCATGCTGGGAAACGACGCTGGCGGCGACGCTTATGGCCGTTACCTGGTGGAGAGCGGGGTATCGCCCGAGGGCGTATTGCGCTGTAAATCGTGCACGGGCGCTGCGCTGATAGTGGTGGACAAGATAGGCGAGAACCAAATCGCCGTGGCCCCCGGCGCGAATGCGCTCCTCACGCCCGGACGAATCAGAAGAAAACCGGGGCTTTTGGATTTTGGCGATGTCGTTCTGGCGCAGCTTGAAGTTCCGGTTCCATCAGTCGTGGCCGCGTTCGAAAGAGGAAGAAAGCGCGGCGCCTGCAACATCCTGAACCCGGCTCCGATCGCGGGAGAGTTGCCGCGTGAAGTGATTCGATTGGCCGACGTGCTGGCGCCGAACGAAACCGAGGCGGCGCATCTGGCCGAACTCGCGAAACCACCCGAAACCGATGAGGAGTTCCTGCGCACGGCGCGCGCCCTGCGGGCTCTGGGGCCTTCGCGGGTCGTTATCACCGCGGGCGCAAAAGGGGCTTTTCTCCTGGATGAAAAACAAGCCTGCCGGCTCAGGCCTCCCGTCGGGATTGAGGTGGTGGATACCACGGGCGCGGGCGATGCTTTTTGCGGCGCGCTGGCGGCGAGATTCGCAGAAGGCGCAGGATTCGAGGATGCGGTTCGCTTCGCCGTCAGCGCCGGGACGTGTTCGGTGAAAAGATATGGCGCGCAAGCAGGTTTGCCTTCGCGTCGGCAAATTATGAAAAACCAAAGGCAAGTGCGTCAAAAACAGATTCGGGTTGGTTGACTTCAATCCATAACCCGCTTAGGGTAAACGCGATAGTTGTTGGGTGGTCGAAATTTCTTTCCCATGTCGCCTCTTGAAGTAATGATGCGTCGCACATAGGAGAAACGCTCATGCCGATGGATTGGGATGAGTTCAAATCGAGAAGACAAGGTGGTGGAGGTGGCGGTGGAGGCGGCGGCATGCCGCAGATCAAGCTGCCGCAGTTTCGTTTGCCGAATTTCAAGCTGCCCTCCGCTGCCATATTCGTGGTGGTGGTTCTGATTTGGCTGGCTTCGGGTATTTTCAGCGTGGGGCCGGATGAGCAGGGAATCGTTCTTCGGTTCGGCCGCATCGACCGGGTGGTGTCCTCGGGTTTGAACTACCATATGCCGTTCCCGATGGAGACCGCCTACACGCCGAAGGTGACGGAAGTGAAGCGGGTGGAAATCGGCTTCCGCACCATCGACCCCGGGCCTCCCGCCAGATATTCGGATAAGCCTCATGAGTCGAGAATGCTGACCGGGGATGAAAACATGGTCGACGTCGACATGATCGTGCAGTACCGCATCGTGGAGGCGGACAAGTACCTCTTCAAGGTTCGCAATCCCAGGGAAACGGTGGTGCACGCCGCCGAAGCCGCCATCCGGCAAGTCGTGGGCAGCAAGCCCATCGACGAGGCGCTCACCACCGGAAAGGGTGCGATCCAGCAAGAGACGATGGTGGAGATGCAAAAGATACTGGATCGCTACGAAACCGGTTTGCGCGTGGCGGCGGTGCAGCTTCAGGACGTGACGCCGCCCAAGGATGTCATTCACGCCTTCAAGGACGTGGCCAGCGCCCGTGAGGACAGGAACCGCCTCGTGAACGAGGCGCAAGGCTATCAAAACCAGGTGATACCGGAGACGCGCGGCAAGGTGGCCGCCGTTCTCAGGAAAGCGGAAGCCTACCGCGAGACCAAGATTCGCCATGCGCGCGGAGATGCGAACCGCTTCCTCGCCACGCTCAAGGAATACAAAAAAGCGCCGGCCATTACGCGCGAGCGCCTGTATCTCGAAATGATGCAGGAGGTGATGCCGACGGTGGACAAGATTATCCTGGATCAGGGTAAATCCGGCGTGCTGCCGATACTCCCGCTGCGGGGAGGTGGAATAGAGGGGATAACGAAACGATGAGCGCCGAGGGAGCCATAAAATTGCCCAAAAAGACAATCGCCTTGTTTGTTTTGATCCTGATTCTCGTCTTCGCGCTCAATTCGTTTTTTTTTAAGGTTCGTGAAGACAGGCAAGTGGTCGTCACCCGGTTTGGTAAGCCCGTGCGCGTTTTGCGTGACGCGGGGCTTAACTATCGGATTCCATTCGTGGAGCAGCTCACGTATTTCGACCGCCGCCTACTGGAGTATGACTCCAACCCCACGGAGATCATCACCCAAGACAAGAAATCCCTCGTGGTGGATAACTTCTCGCGCTGGCGCATCATCGACCCGCTGCAATTTCTGCGCACCGTCCGCAACGAACCCGGGGCGCAAGCGCGGCTCGACGACATTATCTACAGTGAATTGCGCCAAGAGCTTGGCCGCAAGGACTTGAGCGATATCGTGTCGAAAGACCGCGCGCAATTGATGGCCATGGTCACCGAGGCGAGCGACAAGAAAGCGCGCGAATACGGCATCGAGATAGTGGACGTTCGCTTGAAGCGAGCAGACTTGCCCACGGAGAACTTAAAGGCCATTTACGGGCGCATGCAGGCCGAGCGGCAGAGAATCGCCCGCCAATACCGCTCGGAAGGAAAAGAGCAGGCCCAGAAGATTCGGGCGGAAACCAACCGCGAGCGCGACGTGCTCCTGGCGGAAGCCTATGAGAAAGAGCAAATCACCAAGGGCGAGGGTGACGCCAAGAGCATCGACATCAACGCCAAGGCGTTCGGGCAGGATCAGGAATTTTATGCGTTCCTGAAGAGCCTGGAGGTGTACCGGAGTTCTTTGAAAGACAAGACGACGCTCCTGCTGCCCGCGGGCAGCGATTTCCTCAGATTCCTGCAAGGATCGAAGAACAGAAACCTGAAAAAATCCGAATAAAGCCGGTTCTGGAAAAGGAAAGCCCCCTCTCTCTTGGCGAGGGGGCTTTTTTCGTGGTGCGTGGTTTCTGAAAAGCACCTGATGCGAATTTTCCGGGCTTTTCAGAATTTTGGAGCCCCGTGGGGCCCCCTTGGTGGGATAGGGGCATCCTCTGGAGGGAAAGGGCAGGCGATGCCCGGAAGGATGATTCTGCCGCCCGTCATCACGAACAACGTCAACGACTTGCCTGCGAAAATTGCTTTTCCAGCGGAGATGAGGGGCGGATGCACCTACCTAAACTCATGGTGATATGACTGTTTGATGCTACCCTTATCTTTTAATGTAGGGCGAATTTTTCCATCTGTCAAGAAATTTCATACAAAATGTAGTGTATTTTTTTCTAGTTACACAATATATTGGGTGAAAAAGATGATCTTACCCACAGGTTATCCAGATGGGGAAAAGCGAATTAGCGTATAAAAAGCAATCGGTTACGGGGAATCTATATATAGTGTGGCGGTGAGTTGTGGATACAATATCTTGGGATAAGGTGAAATATTCTTTGCGGGCTTTCCCTGGACTCGTTTTCGGTCGATGAAGTCATCGAATCGGCCGGCGGTGCGCATCCGAAGGTGAGTAAAACGACCGCGCTCCGGATACTTTTTCCGCACTACCGAGCCAGGTGAGGAATCCCCCGTTATTCGTCTCTTAGGTAATTATCACTCCCGTCGAGCCAGTCTTCCCGGATGGGGCTGAAGATGTCGTAGTCTATCGCCGTTTCATCACCCACGACTTCCACGGAGTGGGGCACGTGCGGTGGGATGAGGAGCGTCTCTCCAGGCCCGATTTCCACGGACTCATCGTCGATAAAGAACCTAAGTTTTCCCTGGATCACGTGGGATATCTGCTCGTGCTCATGACTGTGCATAGGCACCACGCAGCCGGGTTTGAGCTTGAGCCGGCAAAGCATCTCTTTTTCACCCACCACCATCTTTCTCGAAAGAGTGTCGGTCACGGCCTCCTCGGGCATCTCATCCCAACTGTATTTTTGGGCGCGCATGGTTCATCTCCTTGGGGTCGAGTGTTGGTTCGCTTTTTGGAGGCGGCGAAACCCGCCTGGGGATTTACTGCTTGTACTCGGGAAGCGTCCTGCTGAAGCCCTCCCGCATGACCCGGCCTTTCTTGAGAACGTAATAACCCTCACCATACCGGATGACGCTGGTGAGAGGGGGAATCCGGCATTCTTTCGAGATGATCAGGTTTTCCTGGGATTCATCGCGTGGGAGATAGCGCTCCGCATCATCATCGGATAGATGAATCTCGCGGTTGCAGGCGCCGGCCGCCTTTTTGTATTCGCCTTGCAGCTTTATGGTCTTGCATTCACAAACAATCGTGTTGCTCATCGAGGGTCTCCTGTGCTCATTGAGAGCCTTCAGAAAAAGTAGGCCTATGCTAGAAACCAAGCCTCTCGGTGTCAAGACCGTGCGAGACGAAAACGCAGGAATCATCGGCGCGATGGTTCGGGAGAGGCCCGGTTCGGTTTGAAATGTCTCCCACGCAGGGGTATAAGTGGTTGGCTTCGGGCCTCATTGTTTCATGTTTTTTTTGCTTCATTCATTTTTGGAGGGCGCATTGATGCCACGTATGACGGACAAGATGATCGATTCGGGAGATGCCTTCCCGAGCCTCGAGGTGGACCAGGTGGGAGGTGGCAAAATCTCCCTACCCGGCGATCTCGCGGGCGACTGGGGAGTGGTTCTGCTGTATCGAGGCCACTGGTGACCCTATTGCAAGCAGCAACTGACGGCCTTTGATAGAGCTGCGAAGCTCAAGGAAGAAGGCGTCAAGGTTGTTGCAGCCTCCGTGGACACGGAGGAGAACGCCAAGGGAACGATGGATGAATGCGGAATCAACTTCCTTGTGGGCTATGGTCTGGACAACAAGCAGATTTCTGAACTCACCGGCTGTTTTTATGAGGAAAAACGCCAGATTATTCACAGCACGGGCTATGTTCTGAAGCCCGATGGAACGGTCGCCGTGGCCGTCTACAGCAGCGGGCCCATCGGCCGGCTCGTGTGGCAGGATGTACTGGGATTGGTTCAGTTCAACAAGAAGATGATGGCGGCCCAAGGCTAGCGCGCATCTTTGTGAGCACCCCCTCGGAGTTGATTTTGAGGGGGTGTTTTTTTGCGCGAAATCCGGAGCGACGGTTTTCATCGTTACGCGGGAGCGATAACATCCCGAGTACATGACACGGACTCGATTATTTCTTGAACAAGAGTGGAGCGCATCATGCCGAAAGTGAACCGGTTCTTCCTGGACACCGGGGATGATTTCCCGAACCTCGAGATCGCCAAAGTGGGTGGCGGAAAAATCAGCCTGCCCGATGACTTGCTTGGTTCGTGGGGCGTCGTCCTGTTCTACCGAAGCCATTGGTGACCCTACTGCCTCGCCCAGATGGCGGGATTCTCCCGGGCGGGAGAAAGACTGGAAGCAGAGGGCATCAAGGTCGTCGCGGCATCCACCGATCCGGAAGAGGAGGCGGTGCAGTCCATTGAAGCGAGCAAGGTGAATTTCCCGGTGGGCCACAGCGTGGACCCCGCCTATATATCCGAGATGACGGGCGCTTTCTACGCCCCCGAAGCGGGCGAGAAGCCAAGGCCGTTTCTTCACGCCACCAATTTTCTGCTCTCACCCGACGGCAAGGTGAACATCTCGCTTTATAGTTCGGGCCCTCTGGGTCGTCTCGTCTGGCAGGATGTGATTCAGGCCGTGCAGTTCAGAAAAAAACGGATGGCGGCCCAGGCGCAGCAGTAGAAAAACAAAAAGCCGGTGGGGCGGCCCACCGGCTTTTCTGGTTCAGTTTGCTAGCTCTTGAGACGCTCCGCCACCTCGTCCGCATCGGAGGCTTTGTTGTAGTCCTGATCCAGCGTGCCGTCGCCCGCCGGGCTTTTGACGGCGAAGAATTTCGCCGGCCCTTCGGTGATGTGGATGCCGTGGCGCGTGTTTCTGGGGATGTGGACCAGGTCGCCGGGGCCGATCTCGCGCACCTCCTCGCCGCAAATCATGTTCATCTTCCCTTCGAGCATCAAGATGTATTGCTCTTCATTGGGATGAAAGTGCGGCGGCGGGCCGTCTCCCTGCGGATATATAACCCAGCCCACCTTCATCAACTCGCCCGCTGTCGCGTGGCTGGTGGCGGGACCCACTGCCGATGAACCCTGAGGGAGGTCTTCCATTTTGTAAAAGGGCATGCAAAATCTCCTTGTCTTCAGGTTGATACCTTTATAAGGTTGATTCCAGTTTTTCTCGCGCCTCATCGGCGTCTTCGGCCTTGTTGTAGTCTTGATACAAGTCGCCGTCGCCTGAGGGGCTCTTCACGGTAAAAAAGGTGAACGGCCCTTTGATGATGCGAAGGCCGTGGCGCTCGTTACGGCGGATGTGGACCAGATCGCCTGCGCCGACGACGCGGGTCTCATCCCCCAGAATCACGTTCGCCTCCCCCGTCATCACCAGAAGAAATTGCTCCTCGTTCGGGTGAAAGTGAGGCGGCGGGCCGCCACCTTCGGGGTAGGTGATCATCCCGGCCTTCATGAGTTCCCCGGCAACGCTTTGCGTCTGGGCTTGCCCCATGTCGACGTATTTCGTTTCCATCTCGGATATTCTGTAAAACGGCAAGTCTGTGCTCCTTTCTTTTCAGTCGAGCCGCGCCACCACGCGCGCCGGTGCGCCCTCGATTCTGTAGAGTTTCATGGGAAATGCGAACATTTCGAATTCGGTCTCCTCGAACGTATCGAGGTTGATGACGTGCTCGATGAGTGGAACGCCCCGGCCCAGCACCGCGCGGTGCCCGGGGGAATCCTCATGGTGAACCACGGAGTCCGGCTGCATGCCCGGGTCGATGGCGTGATCCATGCAAAGGGCCTTCATGCCGCAATCGCACAGAAAGTGGCACGCCTCCTTGTCGAGGTAGGGATTGGGACCGAAGTAATCGGGCGTGAATATCTTCTCCTTCGACCAGCCCGTCCAGGTGACGGCGATGGCCCCGTCCAGGCGCTCAGGCTTGAAGTCGGGGCTCGATTCGATCATTTCCCGGGTGATGGGGCTCGCCTCGCGCGCCGTTCCCCGCAAGTCGATTTTCACGGCGCGGCCGCAGAAGGTTTCGAGCGGCATTTCGTCGATGGTGGCCCCGTCTTCATAGAAATGATTGGGCGCGTCGAGGTGCGTTCCCTGGTGTATCGCCATTCTGACCGCGCTGTTTTGGCGGCCGTGGGATGTGTGTTCGTGAAACTGCCAGTATTCCACCGGGGGAAACGTCGGAACCTCGCAAAGCTCCGGGTGTCCCAGGGGGGCTGTGAGATCAATCAATCGGCTCATCGTTTTCCTCCGTCGATTTGGCGACCAGAAGATGGTGTTTTCTGAAAAAATCATGAATGAGGGCGAGGACCCCATCCGGCTTGTCCAGATGAACGTGGCGTCCTGCCCCTTCTATCAAAACCGACTCGCACAGGCGAATCTTCGCAGAGAGGGTTTGCGCGTCCTCGTGGTATTCGGGGTCGTTCTCGCCCGTGAGCGCGAGCACGGGGCAGGATATTTCGCCCAGGCGCTCCGTCAGGTCGGGCGCGAGTAGTTCCGCATATCCCGCCGAGGCGTATCCCGAAGAGTCGTTGCGCATGAAAAGGCGGTGGTGTTCCGCACGCTCGCGGGGGTTCATGCCCCTGGGCTCTTTCCCCTCGTTTTTTCTGTTTTTGTAGGCCTCGTGCATGTCTCCCGCCTCGGACAGATGGATTCGCTCGGCGATTCCTCTGCGCACGCTCTTGGCGGCGGGCGCGGCCCCCGTCGCAATGAGGAGGAGCGCGCCCGGCAGGCGAGGCTGTTCGATGGCGAGCAAAAGCGCCGCCCTCGCGCCCAGGCCGTGCCCGATGAGGACGGGCCGGTTCAGGTTCAGCCTGGCGGCGAGGTTCCCGATGTCGTCCGCCATCTCGGCGAGGGTATATTTTCCCCGAGGGCTCGAGGAGCGCCCGTGCCCCCTCGGCTCCATGGAGATGACGCGGTGCATACTGGTCAGGGTGGGAACGATCTTGCGCCATACCCAGTTCGTATCGCCTAAGCCCGGGACGCAGAGAATCGGTGTACCATCGCCTGCGGTCTCATAGCATATGATGACAGGATCGTCCGCCCCTGCGCGGCTGATGTTCAGGTACCTCGCCGTCCGGGAGGATTCGTTGGCGATGCGGACCATGCCTAGAGCGCAGCCATATCTTCAATCAAACCACGCAGACGCGTCGATACGGCTTCGAAGTATTGCGCACCGTTTTCCGCAGTCGCCGCGCTCGGGATGCCCGATACCCCCGAGGGCGCGCGGTTTCTGTTGAAATCCACGGTGCGGAAGAGCATTCCCCGGTGGTGCATGTCCTTCGTCGCCAGGGGATGCGTGTTCATATTGGGCTGATCCACCACCTCGTCCATGTTCACCAGATCGGGGCGAAGGTGCAGCATCATGGCGGTTTCGAATTCACCGCTGTGGGCCATGCCGCCGACGGGCGTTTTTCTGATCTCGCCTGAGATTTCGTTTCCGAGATGAAAATAGGTGATCATCCAGATGGTGAGGTCCAGATCGTAGCCGATGTCGTTCAGCGTGGCTTGTAAGGGCTGTACGTTGCCGCCGTGGCCGTTCACGGCGAATATCTTCTTGTACCCGTGATGGGCCACGGACCGGATGATGTCCTTGATGAGGGCGACGTAGGTTTCGAGCCTGAGAGAGATGGTTCCCGGATATTCGAAATGGTGGTGCGACGTGCCCGTCCACATGGTGGGGGTCAGGAGTACGTTATCCAGGCCCTCCACCGCCTTTTTGCAAACGCTGCTGCACAGAAGCGTGTCCACCACGACGGGGTTGTGCGGCCCGTGCTGTTCCATCGAGGCGAAGGGGAGGACGACGACGGCCCCGTTTTGGGCCATTTCCTTGTGCTGCGGCCAACTCAACTCTTCCCAAAGCATAGGGGCATCCTTCAAAATAGTGTGAGTGATGGGTAAAAACCCAAGACTCTCAGGTTTTTCCGCATCGGGCAAGAGCCGCGCATCCTCTCCGGCGTTTGAGGGTTCTGGCCGTTTTCCCCTGCTTTTTTCATTCCCCCGCCCGGCTTTATCGGCGCTCGCCATGCGCGGGAGGCGTTTCCCGGCTTGCCAGCGGTTTCGATTCGTGGTCTTTTAGGAGCCGCGAGAAAAATCGAACGGGAGAAACGAGAGTGTATTCGATGGAGCAGGCGAGAGAAGACGAGTGCTGGATGAAAGAGGCGCTGGTGTTGGCCGCGCAGGCCGAAGAGGCGGGCGACGTGCCCGTGGGCGCGCTGGTGGTGCGGGAAGGCCGGGTGCTGGGCCGTGGCTTCAACAGAAGAGAGGCCGCCTGCGACCCCACCGCGCACGCCGAGGTGCTGGCGCTGAGAGAAGCGGCCGAGACCGACGGGATATGGCGGCTCGACGGCGCGACCCTGTACGTCACCCTCGAGCCGTGCCCCATGTGCGCGGGCGCTATCGTCAACTCGAGAATCGCCAGGCTCGTGTTCGGCGCCAAAGACCCCAAGGGCGGGGCATGCGGCTCTTTGTTCGATATTCCCTCGGACCCGCGCGTGAACCACCGTGTACCGATAACCTCAGGCGTCATGGCCGAGGAGAGCGGTAAGCTATTGCGCGCCTTTTTCGAGGAGCGCCGCCGCATCGCCCGCGAGGCGAGGCAGGCCGCGCGCTGAAGAGATAATCTTTCTGGGAGAGGTGGCCGAGTCCGGTTTAAGGCGGCAGACTCGAAATCTGTTGTGCAGGTAACTGCACCGGGGGTTCGAATCCCTCCCTCTCCGCCATTTTGATATATCGAAACGCCTTCATCAGCGGTAAAATCCTTTTATCCTATTATTATTATATAGGATACATATTTTTCGAATCCCGTAGGGAATCCGCCTTCTGCAGTATGTAATCAAAACGCAAGCGGATTCCTTATAACTCATGGGCATCCCGGTGGGTCCCTGTCGGGCCATGACGTAGCCGTCCTGCAACGTCCGACCCGCAACAACTTGCTTACGGTCATGCTCCGGCGCCGCGATACGTAGTTCCTCAATCTCATTTTCGCCTAGTTCGTCGACCTGTAAAGGGACACCCGGCTGAAATGGTTCTAGATCATGTTTGGAAAGCCACCGAGGCGCGTCTCGGATTGGAGCGATATCAGAGTCAGGGCAAGGATCCAATTTTGGAGGGCGCAGCACGTTACTATAGATCTACCTTCCCTAAAGCAGACTGACCGTCCGCTCCAGTTCTTCTTCGGTATTATAAAAATGCGGCGCAAAACGAAGGGCGCTGTCGCGGGCGCTGGCGATGATTCTCTTCTCCCGCAGAAGCGCCGCCGCCTTCTGGGGGTCGGGCGACTCGATGCTCACAATGGCGGCGCGCTCCTCCCATGAACGAGGAGTCAGAATCTTCTCTCCCCGCCTCTCCAGCAACTCCATCAAATAAGTCGTCAACTGCCGCACACGCTCCTCGATGTGCGCGAGCCCCACGCCTGCAAGCAACTCGACCGACCGCCCAAGGACCCACAGACCCAGATAATTGGGATTTCCGATCTCGAACCGGTGGGCGTCCGGGGCCAGTCCGACTTCCATCCGGGGACGCGCTTCAGGGACCATGCTGGCGCGGGCGAAGAAAGGAGGCTCCATCTCGGGAATCAGGTCTTCGCGGCAATAGAGAAAACCCGTACCGGGTAGGCCGAGCAATCCCTTGTGCCCGCCGCAGACCACGATATCCGCCCCGAGAGTCGGCAATGAAGCCGAAAGAATTCCGATCCCCTGGATCGCGTCCGTCATCAATACAATCCCGCGATCGCGGCAGGCCGCGCTCAGGGCAGGCAGATCCACACGGCAGCCGGTCCCGAAAGTCACGTAGGAGACCGCCACGACGCGCGTTCTCTCATCCATCAGTTCGATGAATGCCTCCGTCGGGAATCGGCCGTCCCGATTTCGCACCCATCGTAATTCGACGCCTCTTCCCTCGAGGCGCTTCCAGGCATACACCTGGTTCGGGTGGTCCAACTCCGCCTGGACGACGTTGTCTCCCGCCTGGAGACCCAGCGCCTGTGCGGCGATGTTCAAACCCTCTGAAGTATTCTTTATGAACGCGATTGTCCGGGGCGAGACGCCCAGGAGCGACGCCAGCGAAGAGCGAATCTCTTCCACACGGAGTTTGGAAAAAGCCCCTCGAACGCCGAGTTCATTCATCTCTCGCAGGAAATCTGGAATGGCGTCCTGAGCGCACTGGGGCAGAGGCGCTTTGTTGGCGAGGTCCAGGTAGGTCCAACTCCGGGTGACAGGAAATTCATCTCGCAGAACTGTAAAATCAGGAGCAACCGCCGCCAGTTTTTCGCTCATCTCTCATTCTCCCGTCACAGAAGTCCAAAAACCCTTTTTCGCCTGCCCATTATTGATCACACTGCGGTGGGTAATAAAGTTCTCCAGAATTCAAACAACATGCAAACACATCATAAAGCGTCGAGCACCCGCTTACGCCACACCGCACTACTCGAGAATCAACTCAACTGCAGCAACCCGTCGGAAGAGAGCCGCAACTCGTCGATATACATAATTTCATCGGGGGTGTGACCCCGCGGGCAAGAGACCAATTCTCGGGTGCGATAGAGTGTTGAATCCCTTCTCCTCTTGAGTCCGGCTCACGTTCAGTCGGTGAAAGAAAATTCAATCTTGCGCGTAACGCTATGTGTGGTTCCGAACGTCGGGATGACGGGCAGTCCATCCCCCCATCCCTGTTTCATCACGTATTCAAGCAGTTCCAGGGGGGAGTCCGCCACCTCGTGGCACTTGGAAGTCAGTTTCATTCTTTGTCTTCCGGCGATGGTGTCACTGTCAGAGACTTCGCGACGCATTCGAGTATCTGGTCCGCGTGGGTATGCACCGTATCGATCGGGATTCCAGTGATGGGGTGAGGGATCGAGACGATGGGGAGGCCCGCAAAACCCAAGGCCCCCGCCTTCTTGCGACCGAAGGCCTCGAACATATCCGTGATGATGGTGAGTGTGGGTATCCCGTGCTGTTCCAGCTTAATCGCGTCGTGGATACTCCACGGCGTGCAAGACCCTCAGTCGGGCACCGCGTTCACCACGAAGTCGCACTCACTGGCCATCCGCTCTACTAAATCCTCCTCCAGGGGGAGCGCGCTGCCTCCCTTGCGGTAGTGAGTGAACGAGCCGATAAGATATTTCCCGCGCAACCGCTCCTCCAACCGGCGGAGCAGCTTATCGGAGTTGGGTTTCGTGTTATCGAGAAGCCCGAGGCGTATTCCCTCGTGGGAGGCGGGCCGGGCGGCCGGCCGCACCTCTTCGATCGGAGGGGGTATTCCCGAAGGATCGAGGATCACCAATGTCTTCCCCATAAAAGACTCCTCCCCATGATGATGAGATGAGTGATGCTATCATTGACTACTGGTTGTCTCAACAAACCCTTGATTTGCCCCTGCGCCATGGCATTCGCCGGAATCGGCGGACGCCCGAGTTTCTCGCAGCCTCCATATGGGCAAACCACCCGGCGGCCCGCTCATGGAATCGACCCCGCCTTTTCGCGTATCTCCTCCTCGGTCGACAATCTTTTCTTCTTCAGTCGGGATTGATCTTCGCCTTTGCCAGTCATCGCGGAATGGTTTTATTCGGGATCCAGAAACGCCCGACGCCGGACGTTTCACTTTGGTTCTGGAAGGGCGCGGTCCCAGAAGCCATGTGTTTACTCCCACTATTCCACCAAGTCTCGTTTGCACATATTTTCCTCACCCCCCAGTTGCGGAGCACAGGACTCAATGATTGCGGAGCACAGGCGCTGCGCCTCAGATTAGCGTCGCGCCCGTCGCAGGGTCGAAAGCGTGGACACGCTTCGGGTCGGGGCGGAGGCGGACGCGCTCGCCCTGGCTCACCCGGACGCTGGGCTCCACCCGCACGGTGAGGGACTCGCCTCCCACGCTCAGGTCGAGAAAGATGTCCGAACCCACCGGCTCGATGATCTCGACCGCGCCCTCGATTCCGCCCTCGCTGTCGAGGCGCATGTCTTCGGGCCGGATCCCTAATACGACTTCCCCGTCCTCGCGTCCCTCAAGCCCGCTCGCGCGATCCCCAGGCAGGGGAACCCTAAAGCCTTCGCCTTCGAGGATCGCCCGCCCCCCCTCGGCGCGCACCGTGGCGGAGAGGAAGTTCATCGAGGGGCTCCCGATGAAGCCCGCCACGAAGTGGTTCGCCGGGCTCTGGTAGATCTCCATCGGGGAGCCGACCTGCTGGATGGCTCCGTTGTGCATGACCACGATTCGGTCCCCCATGGTCATGGCCTCGACCTGATCGTGGGTGACGTAGACCGAAGTGGCGGCGAGGTGCTGGTGGAGCTTGAGGATTTCCACCCGGGTCTGGACTCGCAGCTTGGCATCGAGGTTCGAGAGCGGCTCGTCGAAGAGGAAGACGCGCGGGTCGCGCACGATGGCGCGCCCGAGCGCCACCCGCTGGCGCTGGCCTCCGGAGAGCTTGCCCGGGTAGCGCCCGAGCAGGGACTCGATGCCCAGGATGTCGGCGGCGCTCTTGACCCTGCGGTCGATCTCGTTCTTGGCGACCTTGCGCATCTTCAGCCCGAAGGCCATGTTCTTGTAGACGCTCATGTGGGGGTAGAGCGCGTAGTTCTGGAACACCATGGCGATGTCGCGATCGCGCGGGTGCACGTCGTTCAGCACGCGGCCGTCGAGGAGGATGCTCCCGCTCGTGATCTCCTCCAGACCTGCGATCATCCGCAGGGTGGTGGTCTTGCCGCACCCCGAGGGCCCCAGGAGCACCACGAACTCCCCGTCATGGATTGTGAGGTTCACATCCCGGACCGCGGTCACTTCGTCGAACTGTTTGGTGAGGTCCTCTAGCAACACCTCCCCCATTTCGAACTCCCTCCTTACAAGAAGCGCGGTGGACGCCCGCGTGGAACGGCTACCCCTCATGGGGCCGGCAGGCGGGTCTCCGCGTGCTTGACGGCTTGAGCCGATCTTAACATATCAGGCGCCTCAAACTCCTCACTCCTTCAGGCCGGTGAGGGTGATGCCTCGGACGAAGGCGCGCTGGAAGAACAAGAATATGAACGCCGCCGGGATCATCCCCAGTACCGCGAGCGCCATGATTTCATGGTAGGCGGCCGAATCGATGCCCTCCAACTGGGCCAGGCCGAGCGGGAAGGTCTTCAAGGCGTCGCTCGATGCCACGATGAACGGCCAGAGGAACTGGTCCCAGTTGTCACGGAAGGCGAGCAGCGCCAGCGCGCCCAGCGCGGGCTTGCAGTTGGGAAGAATGATGCGCCAGAAGATGCCGAACTCGCTGCATCCGTCCAGCCGCGCCGCCTCGATGAAAGAGTCCGGAATATCCCTGATGGACTGGCGCATGAGGAAGACGCCGAAAGCGTCCACCGCCAATGGGGCGATCAGCCCGCCATAGGTATTTACGAGGCCCAACTCCCGCACCACGAGGAAAGTGGGCACCAGCACGATCTCCAGCGGAAGCATCAGGGTGCTCAGGATGAAGCGGAAGCACAGCTCCCGGTGGCGGAAGCGGAACTTGGCCAGGCCGTAGCCCGCCAGGGTGCAGAAAACGAGGTTCCCTCCCATGACCGCGAAAGCCACGACGAAGCTGTTGAAGAAATAGACCCCGAAAGCCCCTTTGGAAAGAGCGTTGGGGTAGTTCTCCCACCGGATCACATTCGGTATCCATTGGATGGGAAGATCGAATACCTCGATTCCCGTCTTGAGTGAGGAGGAGACCATCCAGAAATAGGGCAGGAGCATCACCCCGACTCCCAGGACAGTGAGCAGGGAAATGAGCGCACCTCCACAACGGAGCAGCGTCTTTCGGCTCATTCCACCCCTCCCCGGCGCAAGAGCCGCAACTGAAACAGGGTCAGGCCGAAAAGGAAGACAAAGAGCACCGTCGAAGCTGCTGCGGCCTCACCCATTCGGAAGAAGGCGAATCCCGTTTCATAGATGAAGTAGGGAAGCACCCGGGTTGTTCCATTGGGGCCGCCTTCGGTCATGACCAGAGGATTGAGGAACACTTTTACGGCCGAGAGGAGAGACAACACCATCACGAACATTATCGTGGGAAGTAGCAGGGGGATCGTCACGTAAATGAAGCGCTGGAACACTCCCGCGCCGTCGATGATGGCCGCCTCATGATATTCCTTCGGGATGGCCTGGAGGCCCGCCAGGTAAATAACGCCGAACAGCGGGATGCCCCTCCAGATGCCGATGGCGATGAGGGCGGGCAGCGCCGACTCCTCCATCGAGAGCCAGTTGATGCGGCCGACTCCGAAGGTCTCCAGTATTGTGTTCACCAGGCCGTAGGGGTGGTACATGAACTTCCACACCATGGCCACCACGATCTGCGACATCGCGATTGGGAAGAAGTACGCCAAACGGATGACCGAACGCCCCGGCATCCGCCGGTTCAGAAGTAGTGCCAGGGCCAGTGCGAAGAACCATTCCGGGACGGAGACCCCGAACATGTACTTGACCGAAACCCAGAAGGATTGGTGGAAGAGCGGATTCTCCCAGAGGAGGTTGTAGTTCTTGAGCCCGGTGAATACGGGCGGGCTCATGAGGTCGTAGCGATAGAAGCTCAGCCGGAAGGCCTGGAGCATGGGATAGAACTTGAAGATTACAAGATGAATGAGCGCCGGAAGAACGAAAAAGAACCCCGCCCAGCGGAGGCGGCTGTGGAGGGAGCGTTTCCCCCCTCCAGCCACCATCCGCCGCATAATCGAAGGTAAAGCCCGGCCGACTCCGGTCTTGCGACCCATCGGTTCTCCGCCTACTTCTTGGCCAGCGCCGCGTCGATCTCCTTACACGCCCTGTCGAGCGACTTCTTGGAGTCCTCATTCCTCAAGACCACGCGTTCCATCGCCCGGTGAATGGCCTGGTTGATCTCGAGAATCTTGGCGGAGCGCTGAAGAAAGCGCCCGTTCGAGATATCATTTACGAACACGTCCAGGTAGCGTGTCTTGCGCGCCTCTCCCATCCCGGGAAGTTTCAGGAAATTTATGTCGGGATGGGGATAGGACGTCCTCTCGTACCAGGTCTTGGGGTCCTTGACGACGTATTTTAAAACATCGTGCACCAGCCGCTGCTTCGCCTCGGAAATATGGGGATTCACCGCGAGGGCGAAGCCGTAAATCGGCGTCACGGGCTTTTTGGGATCTACCTGCGGGAAGGGCACCACCTTTACGTACTTCATCACCTTGGGGCCGAATTGAGCCACACTGCCTGCGTGGGTGATGAACATGGAGACGCGCCCCTTGGGCAAATCGTCCGCCGGGAGGGCGTTGGTGCCCAGGCTTACGGTGGGGTCCGAAGCCTTGTAGTGGTGCGCAATCCTGGCCCGGACATTCATGGCCTTGACGCCCGCATCGCTGTTGGCCAAGCACTTTTTCCCGGAGGCGTCGAGGACTTCTCCCCCGTATTGCCGGACGGTCGTGTTGAAGTACCACATCGTCCAGGTGGAGGAGTGCATGGCGAAATCGAAGCCCTCGCGCACCATCCTGCTACCCCTCATTTTCACCAGTTTTTTCCCGATGCGGCCAACGTCTTCCCAGGTGCGCGGGTAATCCTTGTCGGGGTCAAGGCCCGCCTCCCGGAAGTGGTTCTTGTTGATGAAGAGGCTGAAGCCGGAAGCGATGGGAGGGAGCGCGTAGAGCTTCCCCTTATGGATGTAGCCGTCCAGCGCCCCCGGCAGGTAGGCCTTCTTCATGTCCTCGAGGTCCTTGTAGCCCAGCCACTCGGGACGAATGGTCCCGAGGACGTTCTTCGTGGTGAAGCTGGGCAGAAGGAAGTCGATGAGCGTGAACATGTCGGCCGCCGAGCGCGTGGAAAGCGCGGCCGTGAGCTTTTGGAAATAGGGGGTCATCGCGAAAAAATCATACTGCACGGGATTCTTGGGGTGCATCTTGTTCCATTCCGCCACCAACTGCTTTGAGTAATTGTTGTGCGGCGGGTTGCTGTGTTCCCACCAGGTGAGCCTTTGCTGGGCGAAAGCCGGGCTCAGTAGAAGCGCCGTCAGCAAACCGACCAAAAGATGAGTCATGAGGAACCGTCGCATGGTTTTCCCTCCTCTCCCGGTCCGTCTGTTTCAACAGCGGACCTATTGAGTATCCCGGGCGCATTCTATGTCTTAGGATGCGCCGAAATCGAATGAGTGCAACAGAAGCACGTCACAGGACTCCACGACAACCACTATTGTCCTTTATCGCTTGAATGGAAACACCCTAACATCAAATGCCATTGGAGGTCAAAATTCTCTTGTGAATATCCGGGTATTGAAAATGGACTGTCGGCGAGCGCCCTGCCAGAAGCCCCTCTCCTCACGCGCAGAGAACCACGCATTTCCCCGCAAGAGCGGGTTCTATGCGGGTGTATCATCCCTCTGCTCGACGCGCGGTATTCCCTTTCGAAACTGCGCATTGTCGCCAGGCCGCCGGCCCGCTCGAAGATTCCGTATCGCGCTATCCGGGCGTGTGGGAGAGGGAGTCATCGAGACGGGAGCCGGGCGGCGAAATCCGGATCGGTAATTCCTGAAAAATACGATAAATTGACGGGGTTTTTCGATAAATTCACGATGTATTTCTGAGCGCACCGAGGGCGTATTCGGGGCGTTTTGCACGATATCGCCGCGCCGGCCGTCCGAGTTACGCTTGTCGAAAGACAAAGGCGCAGAGTAAACCGGTTTGCGGAGTGATCTGCCATTTCTCGGGCGTTATGAGACAGGCGGGCGGACCGCATCATCGTTGTCGGATAGTTGCTCCCGAGGTTGTGGGGGAGATGAAATCTGACGGAGCGCGGCTCAAGGTTTTTTTACAGAAGTATAACGCTTGAGTTCTTCCGCTATTTCGGAATAGGTGAACCACTCGGGTATTTCCTCCCCGTTTTCCATCATTTCGCGAAGCCTTGTACCGGATATCTGGAGGATTTTGCCGTTCTCCGGAATCTGGTCCACCGGCAGGTAGCGCTTTTCATCCGGGGCATACACCATCTCCTGAAACGGGACCATTTTGATTCCGTATTCGGACTGGTGGGTTTTCAGCAAATCCTGGGCGTCGTATGGGCCGTAGAAGGCCTCGCCTCGGCTGTCGACGCCTGGACCTGCGTGATCCCTGCCCACGATGAAGTGGGTGCAGCCGCAGTTTTTTCGGATGAGCGCGTGCCAAAGGGCCTCTCTGGGACCAGCCATCCGCATCGCCAAAGGCAATAGCGCCAGCATGACGGAACCCGGGGAGTAGTGCTTGAGGACGTGCTCGTAGCAGCGCACCCGGCACGCATGGTCGACGTCTCCCGGCTTCGTCACCCCCACTACCGGATGCAGGAGTAGGCTGGCCCGATTCTGCGAGGCGGCATTTTTCGTTAGTTCGACGTGTGCCCTGTGCATCGGGTTGCGCGTCTGAAAGGCGACGACCCGTTCCCAGCCCATTTCCTGGAATTTCTCTCGTAATTCTCCCGGAGTGTAGCGATATTCAGGAAAATCGGAATGCGGGGGTAGGTGGATTCCGCGCAAACGGCCGCCAAGGTAGAAGGGGTTGGTTTTCTGAAAAAGATATCGAACCCCCGGATGCGCCTGATCGAGGGTACCGAAGACGCTTTGCGCTTCTCGTTCGGGATTGACCCGCCAGATGTCTTCCACGTCCAGAACTGCGAGCAGCGTTCCATGGGTGTCCCGCAGGGCGATCCGAGGACGTTCCTCGAGCTTGTTTCCCACGCTTTCGGACACGTCGAGCACGATGGGGATGGGCCACAACGCCCCGTTTTCAAGCCGCATGGTTTCCAGAACGCAGTCGTAGTCCTTTCGATTTAGATATCCTTGCAGCGGCGCAAATGCGCCGTTCAGCAACAATTCGAGGTCGCATAGCTGGCGGGTGTTGAGGGAAATTTGAGGCAAATCTACGGCCTCGTTTTCGAGAGCCGTTCTTTCTTCCTGGGGGACGAGGAGAGAGGGATGATTCCGGTGGTCGTTCTCTGGAGACAAACCGGATGCTCCTGTCAGGATAAGCGAATTCGAGGACACAGTTTAGCGGTCGCCCGAATGCGGGGCCTTCTCTAATGGAAACCCCAGAGAAGAGAATTCCTGTCGCTTTGCGCCCATACGCCCCGTTCGAGACGTTCCTTTCTTTTTCCTTCATGCCAGCGTTTGTACTCGATGGACTGGATGTTGGTGATGGTGTCGTTCTCGAGCAGTTGACGCTTCTCGCGTAAGGATAGGTGGTCCGGCGCTTCTTCGAGCGTATAGTCGAATTCGCGCAAAGTCTCGCCGATGAAATTTTCGATGGCCCCGACGTCCGCCCTTGGCAGGCGATGCTTGTACATCTCGACGTAGTCGGTCGTGATGGGGCGGGCCGTTTTGGCGTGTATCGGGGTTTCGGCCCATTGCTTCGTCGATGCGGTTTCGTGGTGGGCGAGCATGGCGTGCGAGAAATCCTCACCCAGAAACTCACACAGTTTCACCAGAACGGGTTCCGGCTCGGCGCAGAGTTCCTCGTACCTGACGACAAAGTAGGATTCGGGGTCCAGCTTATTCGCCGAGTCGTTCACGCTCCGGACGAAGTCGCGCCACACCCCGGCGGCTGCGTAGAGGTTATTCGGCCAGAGGGCGGAATCCGCGATGTCGATGGCGACGTCCCGCCCGTCTCTGATGATGTGGACGAACTGTGCGCCGGGATACATGGATTTGAGGTCTTCCATATAAAAGCAAACGCGCGGCGTTTTCTCTCCCCAGCGCTCTTTTCCGTGAGATTTCGCATACAGCCTATGAAGGGCGGCGTACATCTCCGCAAAGGTGGGCTCTTTCATTTCATCGCTTACTTCCGCCACGCTCGGCGAAATGGGCCATGCGCGGATCGTCGGAGTAGCCAGGGAGTCTTCGATCATCTCGGTGAGATTGGTTTCGTTCGATAAATCACCATAGCTGTATAGATAGGGATAGATGAAATGCGTGAGCCATGCGGGCGGGGGCACCGCCAGCCGTGGATGGGCATCCAGTATCAACCGGAGAAGCGTGGAACCCGAACGGGGTGAACTGGCGATGAATACGGGACGTTCCTGGATCTCGGTCATGAGAAATTTCCTCTTGATGCGGACCCGGCGCCTTGGCGGCTGTTTCCGGGACGTGGTTTGAGCGGATGGATTCCTTCATCGTTCATGCGGGAAAACGCATCGCCTCCCAGGGGGTTAGGCTGGGGTTTCCCCGCGTGAAGTGCATGGTTTTATCGATCAGGTCGAAGATGACCGCCGTGAACGTCGAACATGGTTGTGCGCTGTTCGTTCGCGCTCCCGGCGCGCGCAGATTCAGCGCGCAAATCGAACCCAGACCCCCGTCCCCTTCGGGTCCTTTCCAGGAGAGAGTCTTTTTGAGGGCATCGAGCGCCTCGTCCTTACTCATTCCCTGCGGAACGGACTCGTGGAGCCTTTCCAGGGTGTTCTGCATATATTCGCACCGCGTCTCCCGGTCCTCGCGCACGTGCTCGGGCAACCGGGCCTGCTCATCCAGCAGGATGAGGCGACCGTTATTCCCGCGCGCCGCGTAGCCTTCCATGTAGACGTGCGATTCGATTCTGTCCTCGCAGTGTTCGAGCACGGCGACCTTGCCCGTCGCGTCGGCAAGGAGGAAGTTTCCGCCCCGCTGTCCGGTGCCTTTTCCCGTGTGTCTGGGAAGAACGTCGTGTAGGTAGGGAAGCGTCTCTTCGACGGTTCCGTAGATTTCCAGGAGGCCCGCGGCGATGGCGCTCCGGCGGTCGACGTCCAGCGGGAAGTCCTTATGCTCTTTTACGGGTTCGTCTTTTTCATCGAAAGGCCCCCGGTAGTCCAGAAAAGAGCGTATGACGGCCAGGCCTTTTTCGTTCATACCGGAGTTCACGCCGGGCCGCGAGGCCGTGTTGAAGCCCATGAAATCGTGGCCGCATCCTCCCGTAATGCAGCCATGCCAATGGCCGACAGGCATGTAGTCCGCGGTTTTCAGCGCAAAGGCGACGGGATTTCCCCTCGAGTCGGACGTCGCAACAGCGCCTATCGTGCACATTTTATTCTCCTCACTGGATTCGTGAATCCTGAAATTCTGTGGAGTGGAAAGGAACGCCGGTCGATACCCCGGCCCAACTCCCCTTTATTCCAGATTCACCCAAACGGGACTGCTCCAGGCTTTTTCCTGGTTCACCTGAACCACCCGTACCCAATAGCTGTTCAGCCCGGAAGGCGCATCGTTGTCTATATACTCGAAACGCGCCTCCCAGGGGCCGTCCATCGCCGGAGTTTTGCCGACTTCTATCCGCTGGCCGAGTCTTCCGGCGTCCACCACGGCGGATTTATCGAGAAAGTTCCGGATTCTCCCCTCAAGCTCCGCGTGTTTCGTCTGGATTTTCATCTCGCCGTCTTCGCCGTCGAACTCGAGATTGAACCCCCTGGAATCTCCCGCGGTGTAGAGACTCCACGAGATGCCGGATTCCGTGCTTTCGAGAATGCCATCGCGGTTTTCAACGAACGCGACGGACTCGACTTCGAGGATTCGCGCTTCGCTTAAGGCCAAGCGCCCGTCCCATAGGGTGGAGCGCCCCCGTCCGCGCACCCGGGCTCCTGAGAACAGTACCCGAAGCCGGCTCCCCTGCCGATGCGCGGCGATTTGCTCGTTATGGATGCGCGTCATTCCGCGAAACAACTCGATACGTTCGAGCGGGGCCGTGCCCACCGCCTCGACCGATATTCGGGGGGGTTCGGTCGCATCGATCTCCTCCCCCATCCACCGATCGTTCACCGTGAAGCGCAGATATATCCGCTCACCGCTCGTGGCGTAACAGCGGCGCGCCTTGATGTCGGCCCAGATGGATTCTCGCGTCAATTCGCCGGCGTAGAGCGCCGTCAAGCCGTTGCGGGCGGCGAAATGGCTGACGTCCTCACTCGGATAACAGGCGCCGGGTTGCCCGTAGTGATCATCACTGCCGCCGACGAAGCCCACCTTCATGTTTCGCTCTATGGATTCCTCCAGCATCCACTCGAACATGCCGTGTTTCGAGTGAATCTCGATGACGGGCTCGATTTCCGGGTCGTGAAATTCCAGGTTGGCCGGCCGGCCGCCCACGTGGGGGAGGCTGAGCGCTTGCGCGCCGCGCAGTTGCGCATGGAGCTTCGTGATGTGATCCCGATCGGTGTCGACGTCGGAGAGGTCCGTTTGCAGCCAATGGGAGCAGCGGTGGATCGCAGAGTCCTCATCGAAGAAGAATATGGCGTGATCCCCGCCCATCGGGGTGGTGCCCGACCACTCATAACCGAGGAACGGGACGAAGCGGCCCGGTTCATGGAAGGCGCGGGTCTGCTCTTTCAACTCTTCCATGTCCTGGTTCGTCACCTCGAAGCAGTTTCCCTGATGGGTGGTGAACTCGAGCGCACCCGCATCCCGGGCGAACCGGTAGAATTCCTCGAAACTGTTGACGCCCACCGTGCCTGCGGTCTGGCCCCCGTGAAAATCTCCCCAATGGAGGCGGGGGCCTTCTATCTGCTCGCGCACCACGACCGGGTTGCTGAGCGCTTCGCGTCCCGCCCCGTCCCGGACGCGCACGCGGGCCACGCCCTCGTTTTCAAAAGAAATTTCCTCCGTCCTCAGCAGCGCAACCCCGTCTCCATCGAAACGCAGGTCCTCAGGAAGACCCAGATTCGCTCCCACGGCTTCAAGCGAAATTTCCTCGGAGCAACCTTCCGCGATGTTGCCGTATCTATCCTCCGCCTTTACCAGCAGCCATCCTTTTTCGCCGACGGCGGCTTCTGAAGAAATGATCGCGACGAGGCGGCGCGCTTCTCCTCCTTTGATCTTAAGCGTCGGCGAACCGGACAGGGACTGAAAATTTCCCGCGCCGAAGGGATCGACGAACATCTTGAATTCGAAATTACTCTCGCTGAAGGTCTGCGCCTTGAGTCCCGGGCCGCCCCGGCTCGTATCGCCCAGGGTGATGTCTATGAGGTCACCCTCCCAAAGGCATCCATCCAGAACGTCGATGGTCAGAGCTTGGCGCCAGTGCCGGATATATCCGCGTCTTTCGAATCTGGGCGAGAGCACCGCTTCGGAATCGGAATGGAGCCGAACAGTGGTGTAGTTTTCTCCTTTGGGATCGCCGAATTGCGGCGCGCCCCAATTGCTGACCTGCCGGAAGGCGACCTTGATGGAGCCGCGCTCATCGATGCCCCAGCGGCCCACTTTGTAGCGGATTCGCCATGTCCCGAGTTCCCCGGCCACCGCGTCGGCGGCGGGTTCGACTTCGGCGAAGCCCAATTCATCCGTCCAGGTCTGTATCGTCCAATCCGGGAGACGCACGCTTCCTGCCTTTCCGACGCACTATCCGCGTCCATGTCCGGGGATGCCCGATTCGGCGCTCGGCGCTGAAACGGTATTCATTCATGCGGCCCGCACTTTCATGAAAAATGAAGGGGCCGCTTCCCGATTGCCCGAAAAATTCTCTCGCCCGCAGTGATTCCCTATTTCGCCATGGCCGCCATGGGCAGTTTGATGCCCTTTTCCTTGTAATACCGCATGGCGCCCGGGTGTACGGGAATGTTCGCCTTCGTCATCTTGTTGATGTCCAGGGATTCCCAGGATCTGTGGGCGAGCACCAGATCCTTCTTGTTCGCGAAAGTCGCCTTCACCACCTCGTAGACGAGGTCGTTCGGCACGTGCATGCCCGCCCCTAACCAGTTCGTTTGCCCGATGGTCTTGACGGGCTTTGGGTTTCCCTTGTACATGCCGCCGACGATCGCGGTTTTCACGTAGAACGGGTATTTCTTCAGCATCATGTCCGCCCACTTTCCGTGCCCCAGGCCGAACACGCGGAAAGGCAATTGGGAGGTGATGGAGGCGACGGCGGGATGCGGCGGCGCGCCTATCGTGGCGGCGACGTCCAGAATGCCGTCCTGCATCATCCGGTTCGCCTGGCCGTGGCCCACGTTCGTCACCTGGCTGGGCTTGAGGCCGGTCACCTTCATGAGATTACGCCCGAAGCGATCCACGCCGCTTCCCGGACGGCTGATGTTGAGGCGTCTTCCGGCGATGTCCTCGGCCTTCATGACGGGGCTTTTTACCGGGGTCCAAAACTGCACGCCGGAGCTGTCCACCGGCGACATGATGCGAAGGTTCTTGTAGCGGACTCCCTTGGCGAACCCTCTTCCGAAATAGGCGGCGTCCGAGATGCTCGAACTCGTGCCGAAACCGAAATCCTGCCTTCCCTGGCTGATGAGTCTGGCGTTCACCGTTGCGCCGGCAGTCGACTCCACCGAGGAATTGAGCTTGAGAGCCTTGTTGAGCACGCTGGACCAGCCCAACGCCTGGAACTGGATGGTTCCCTGGAGAGGCCCGCCACCGATGGTTATTCGCTTGGGCCAGTCTTTTCTGGCGCCCTCGGCGGGAGCGGAATACAGGACTCCGAGAGCGAACACGGCGATGATCGCAAAAACCATGGGTTTAATCTGCTTGCCGGGGAAATTCATGTCTTTCTCCTCTGGATGGGATGTGTAGACTGCAACGTTTACGCGGAAGTCCACGTTTATGGACTCTCCTCAAGTGCGTCCTCTTTTTGTCTTCCGTTACGAATTATTCGGAACCAGGCGAGGAGCTCGCCCCCCGCGCCCAAGGCCAGCACGATGAGACCGAGTAAATCGGTCAGGCCGCCGGTGAGGATCAGCAGCAGGGCCGCCGCTCCCAGCACGCCCCTCCGCCATAGGGGGAGCCCACGATCGATGACGCACCGCGCCAGGGCGTAGACGCCGAAAAGAGCCGTGGCCACCGCTAAGCCGATTCCTCCCCAGGAGCCTTGCATCAGGAGGGAATCCCCATAGACGAACAGAAACGGGACGATATAGGCGGCGATTCCGAGCCGCACCGCCATGAAGCCGACCTGCATGGGATGGGCTTCGGCAAGCGCGCCCGCGGCGAAGGCGGAAGCCGCGACGGGCGGGGTCATCGTGGCGAGTACGGCGTAGTAGAAAATAAACATGTGGGCGCTTAAGAGCGGGACTCCCAGTTTCACGAGAGCGGGGCCGGCGGCCGCCGCGGCGACGAGATAGGCGGCGACGGTGGGCACGCCCATGCCCAAGACGATGGAGACCAGCATGACGGCGAGGAGGCCCAAAAATTTACTCTCCCCCACATAGGAGAGCAATAAATCCGTAACTTTGAGCCCCAGCCCCGTAAGAGACAAAACGCCCACGACCACACCCGCCAGCGCGCTGGGAGTCGCGACGTGAATGACGCCTTCCATCGTCCGGTAGAGCGCTTCGGCCATCCTTTTCGCCCCCATGCGCGTCTCTTTGCGAAACCAACTGGCGATTGCGGCCGCAAAAACGGCGTAAAAGGCCGACTTCATCGGCGAGACGCGCACGAAGACCAGAAAGTAGAGAAGAACGAATATGGGCAGAAGCAGGTGTCCGTTCAGGCGCAAGACGTTCCCCAAGCGAGGAAGCTCGCTTTTGGGCAGACCACTGAGCCCTAGATTCTTTGCCTCGACGCCGATCATGAAATAGACCGCCACGTAGAAGAGAATGGCCGGTATGAGGCCCGCCGCAGCGATTTTGAGATAGGGAATACCTGTCACCTCGGCCATCACGAACGCCGTGACGCCCATGACGGGAGGCATGAGCTGCCCGCCGGTGGAAGCGACGGTTTCGACGGCTCCGGCAAAGGCGGGTCGATAGCCGATGCTCTTCATCAGGGGGATGGTGAACGTGCCTGTCGTCACCACGTTCGTCACCGAACTGCCCGACATGGTGCCGAAGAGGCTGCTGGCGAAAACCGCCACCTTGGCCGGCCCGCCTCTTGCGCCGCCGGCGATGGCCAAAGACGTATCGATGAAGAGCCGGCCCGCGCCTGAGCTCTGAAGGGCGGCGCCGAAGAGGATGAAAAGGATGATGAAGGTTGACGAGGCCGCCAGTGGGGGCCCGAAAATTCCTTCCAGGCTGTAGAGATACGTGACGACACGCTGGAATGAATAGCCCCTGTGTCCCCACAGACCCGGCAGGTAGTCGCCCCATAGCGCATAAGCCAGGCAGACGAGGGCGAGGATCGGCAGCACGTATCCCTGCAAGCGGCGTCCCATTTCCAGGATGATGAGGAACGTGATGGTAGCGAAGAGAACGTCGTAACCATTCGGATCGACGCCGACCCTGTAGAGGATGCTGTCGAAGTCGACGATGAGGTAGATAGTCGTCGTAACGAGGAGAAAAGCGAGGGAATAATCGAGGAGGTTAGGGCCTTCGCTTTTCTTGTCGGCTTTCCAGGGGATGAGCGCGAAAACGAGAATTCCGGATGACGTCAGGTGAAAAGATCGCAATATCCAGGGCTGAATCGGCTGGACCATGAGGACGTAGAGGTGATAAGCGGTGCTCAGCGCCCCGAAGGCGAATATGATCTTCGCCAGAATATCGGAGAGATCCCTGTGCTGGTACCCTATTCCCTCGGCTCTATCCTGCATCGGCTTCGCCTTTGTGCGGTCTGTGTTTCATGCGAAAAGGAATCCTCAAAATTCCATTTCCAAAAATTTCTAAATTTTCAATAGCGTCGTTTTTGGCAATCCTTCAAAAAAATTTATGAGCGTTCGTCTTCGGCGCGATTCGGGAGACATCGTTTCGGCCCCGGGTTTTCGTATGCGAAACGCAGAGGCACCACGAAACCCTCGTCATCGGGAATCCGGCCTTCCTGAAATCCGGGAAGGACGCCTCGCTCTGAATAAGATGTTATGTAAGTGGTATACAAACAAACAAATTTCGGGTCAATCCCGCGCCATTTCCCTGAATTTGCAAGGCGGGTAGACCGGATCATTCTTCTCCCAGAGGGAACGCCTCTTCGGGCTCGTCTTTACGCTTGCGTAAAAGAGCGGAAATTATCGGATATGCGAGGACGAGGGCGGTCAATACGATCAGGGCGATGCTGATCGGCCGTGTCCACAGGATCGACCAGTCATCCTGCGACAATCGAAGCGAAACCCGGAGGTTGAACTCGACTTTGGGACCCAGGATGAGCCCGAGGATCAGGGGAGCGATGGGAAACTTGAGCCTTTCCAGGGCGTAGCCGAACAAGCCGAACGCCAGCATCAGATATACGTTGAAGATGCTGTTCTCGAACGAATAAATCCCGACCACCGTCAGCGCGATGATGAGCGGCATCAATTGAACCTGCGCCAGCCGCAAGATGTTGGCGAACAGCTTCGTCGCGATGATGCCCCCGAACACGAGCAAAGAAGCGGAGGTGAACAGCATCGCCCACATGTAGCCGTACACCACGTCCGGCGCTTCCTTGAACAAGCGCGGGCCGGGTTCGAGTCCGTGGATCAAAAGGCCCGCTAGTATCAGGGCGGCCAGCCCGCTGCCGGGAACCCCCAGCGTGAGCGCCGGGATCATGGCGGCCGCGTTGTCGGCGTTGTTGGCGCATTCGGCCACGGCGACACCGACGGGGTTTCCCTTGCCGAAGCTCTCGGGATCTTTCGATGAGCGTTTGGTTTCGTTATATGCGACGAAGGCGCCGACGACTCCTCCGACTCCCGGAAGAATCCCGATGATGATCCCGATTATGTTCGCGCGGACCCAGGCGGGGAAAATTTGCGCCCACGGCCAGTTCGCCATATCGGATTTACCCTCGAATTCGAGGTCCTTCGATTTGACGCCGGTCATGATGGCGCGTTCGGCCATCTGAAACGCCGGGGGCAGCGCATACACCCCGACCATGATGACGATGAGTTGCAGTCCGGCCGAGAGTTCCAGGGTGTCGAAAGTGAAGCGCTCATACCCGGTCACGTGGTCGAGGCCCACCATCCCCAGGAGCAACCCGATGCACGACGCCATCAGGCCCTTGATGGGGTCCGAGCCCAGCAGCACGGCGATGCTGGAAAGACCGAACAGGCTGATCCAGAAAATTTCGGGGGGGCCGAAGGCAAGGGCGAATTCGGCAAGCGGCGGGGAGAGCATCATTAGGGATACGGCGCTGACCATGCCTCCCACCGCCGAGGAGACGCAGGCGATCTTGAGAGCACGCTCCGCGAGACCCTGCTGGGCCATCGGGTAGCCGTCGAACGTGGTGGCGATGGCGCCCGGCGTGCCCGGAATACGCAATAAGACGGCGGGAATGGCGCCGCCGTATGAGCCGCCGTTGTGGATGCCGGCCATCATCCCCAGCGCCATGAGTGGGGACATGCCGAAGGTGAGGGGGATGAGAAGGGCGATGCCCATCGTCGCGGTCAGGCCCGGAATGGCGCCGAAGATGATGCCGCCGATCACCCCCACGACCATGGCGAGAATGTTCTGCCACTCGAGGATGACCCATAGGGAATTGTAGAAAGGCTCGATCAAGGTTTCATTCCTGTAGCTCGGCGTATGGGATCAAGTCGGTGTCCGGGCACGATGTTTCTCACTCTCCTTAATGGCGCAGGAAAAATTCTTGCGTGAGCGGGCGGTCGAAAAGCTGGTCGAAAACCACGAAGATGAACAGAAGATAACAAACCGTGGTCGCCGCCATGACGAACCTGTTCCGGTAGCCCAGCGCCCAGGCTGCGGCGGGAATGAAAATCAACGAGGCGCTATAGTAGCCGAGATACTGCACGCCGACGATGTAGCCCAGAGCCATGAAGGCGATCAGAACAAACCGTTTGTGGTGAATGAAGAACGGCTCGAAGGCTTTGATGCGCTCGGATTTGAACCAGGACTTTACGAACATGAGCACGGATAGGATGATCATCAACCCGATGACAATCCGCGGGTAGAAGGCCGCTTCCTCGGGGAAACTCCCGGCGTGGAAATAGAGGAAAGTCGTCACGACGAAGAAGATTACCGAGGCGACTCTGTCATGATTTTCGAACACGTGCGCTTCCCCCGCAAGCGTAGCCAGGGACAACCCGTCTGAGGCCGAAATTTCACAGCGCCGCGTCTCTTTTAAGGCGCGGCGTCGACCTCCGCCAGGAACCCGAGCGTGTGCCGGCAGAACGCCTCGGGTCTTTCAATCGGGATCAGGTGCCCGCAGTCGGGAATCCTGATCAGGCGCGAGCCGGGAATTCCCTCGTTCATGATTTTCGCATGGCCCATCACGTTGGTGACGTCCGTCTCACCGTTGAGAATCAGCGTCGGGGCTTTGATGCCGGGGAGTTCCGCCTTGATGTCGAACGTTCCGAGCGCGGTGACCGTCAACTCGCGCATTTTTTGCGGCGACTGGAGCGCGATTTCATACGCCTCCGCGATATCCGCCTCATCGCTTCCCGGGCGAAACCAGTGGTGTATGAGGCGATCCGCGACGGCGGGCCATCCGTCTCGCTCCAACTCAGCCAGCGTTTCGGGGACGTTTCTCCCCGTCCGGTCGGGCATGGTCCCCACGAGCACCAGCCCGTCCACCCGCTCGGGGTAATCCAGGGCGAAGCACTGGGCGATCATCCCGCCCAGGGACAGGCCGCAGACGTGGGCCTTCTCGACGCCCAAGGCATCCATCAAGCGCGCCAGTTCCCCGGCGAATCCGCGCGGTGAGAAATCGCCGGTTTCGGTTTTCTCCGAGTCGCCGAACCCCTGGCGATCGTGCGCGAAGACGCGGTAGCGCTTCTTGAATTCGGGCGTGATTTTGCGCCAGACGCGGCCCGAACCCGCATTCCCGTGAAGAAAAAATACGGGTTTTCCCTCGCCCTCCTCGACGTAGTGGAGGTCGACTCCCGATACGTTGATGTGCGGCATACGCTCCACCTGATCCTAAGGCGCAATAAGACGTCGCGCCCTCGGGTTGCCTGCGATTCTATGCGTTACCACGAATCCCCTGGTGATGTTCTATTTCTTTTTCTTCTTCATCCAGGGATTTGTCTTCCAGAGCATCTCGTGGGCCATGTGAGAATCGTTGGCGACTTTCGCCATATCTTCCCCACTCGTGTATTCCACCGCAACTTTCTGCTTCTTCGCCACTTTCAGGAATCCCGGGTCTGCAATCGCCTTTTTGAAGGCGGCGCGCAGCTTCGCCAAGATGGGGGCCGGCACGCCCTTGGGAGCGGCCACGGGACGATAGACGAAATTTGTGATGTCCACGCCTTGCTCCTTGAACGTCGGAACCCAGGAGCCGATCGACACGCGCTCGGGCGCCGCCTGGGCGATGATGCGCACCTTGTCCTTGAATTTCGCGATAGCGGACATCGAAATCGCCAGCACCGGAACGTGGCCGCCGAGCAAGGCGTTGCGCGCGGGGCCGCCGCCGCCGAAGGGCACCTTGTTCAGTTTGAGTCCCGTCTTGACCATGAACTTGCTGGTCCCGATGCTGTGGACGCTGCTGAGCGCCGCCATGCCCATCGAGATTTTACCGGGGTTCTTCTTGACGTCGGCCATGAGGTTCGCCAGGGTTTTGTACTTGCTCGTATTGAGCACGGCGAACGTCGTCGGTCCCCTGTTGACGTTACCCAGAAAGTCGAAGTCCTTGATGGTGTATTTCACCTTACCCATGATGGGTCCGACGATGGCCTGCGGGAAGTTCGTCATGCCGATGGTGTAGCCGTCGGGCCTGGCGTTCGCTATCGCGTTGAACCCGATGTTGCCGCCCGCGCCGGGCTTGTTGATGATGGCGATCTTGGCCCCCGGTCCCAAGTGTTTCTCCAGGAAGGGAACGAAAGCGCGGGACGTCCTGTCGGAACCTCCCCCGACCCTGTAGGCGACGATGTAGTTGATGGCGCGTTCGGGATATGCCGCCGTCGCCGGAGCTGAATGGAATCCCGTCAATACCAAAACACCACAGATGATGAAGCATTTCACGATCTTTGACATCAGGCTTCCTCCATGAGCAGATTTTTCCCAGATTTCGTTTCGATCCCGTGAACTTGGATCCTTTTTCTTGGTGGTTTTGCGCGCCGCGAGAGATGCGCCGCGAGCGAAAGAAAATATGAGCAAGCCGATTTTCCTGAAACGGCGCATTGCTCAAATAATATATGGATTCCCCTCATCATAGAGAATCCACGAAGGCGGCACAAGCGCGCCTCACCCGGCCGGGAAATCCCGATGCGCCGTGAGTCGCCTCATCGTCAGCAAAGCGAGCGCAACAGGGATTTTCTGTCTTCGAGCTTCCAGACGCCTTCTCCGAGCCGCTCCCGACGCCTTTCGGCATGCCATTTGCGGTAGGCGATCACGCGGGGCGCGGAAATCATCTCGCTCTCCATCAACTGGGCCGCGAGTTTATCCGGGATGGGTTTTGCGCTTTCACCCACCGGATACCCGAACTCGACGAGCAAATCCCCCATCACTTCCTCGAGCGCGGCTACATCACCTGCAGGGAGGCGCTTTTTGTACATCTCGCAGTATTGCGTGGAGATGGGCCGCCCGCTCTTCACATGGTTGGGAAGTGAACTCCAGTTTTTGGAAGAATCCGTCTCATGGTGGCTCAGCATTTGTCCGTCGAAGTCCTCCTCCAGAAATTCGCATAGTTTCCTAAGCGCATTCTCAGGCTCTGCGCACAAATCCTCATAACGGATGACGTAGTAATCCGATTTGCTCAGGCGTTTCCCCGATGCGTGCGCCGCTCCTGCAAAATCCTTCCAGACGTGGGCGCCCGAATATACGTTCTCGGGCAGCATCTCGGGCGAGTCGGCGATGTCGATGGCCATGTCGCGTCCATCACGCACGATATGGACGAATTGCGCATCCTCGAAATCGTGTTTGATCTCCTCCATCCAGAATGAATTCCGGGGAGATTTCTCGCCCCACCGCTCCTTGCCCGTGCTCTCGGCGTAGTGGCGGTGCAAAGCGTCGTACAGCCCGCGGAAGGTAGGCTCCCGGGAGGCGGAAACGAGGTCCTGGGCGGTGATGTCGAGCTTCATGTTCTGGATGAAGGGACTCTCGAAGATGTCCTCGGCGAGGGCCGTGAGGTTCTCATATCTCGCGAGGTCGCCATAGCTGTAGAGATAGGGATACACCATTTCATACAGCCAGGCGGGGGATGGCACCGCCAGGCGCGGGTGGGCGTCCAGGATGAGCCGAAACAGGGTCGATCCCGACCGGGGAGCGCTGACGATGAATACGGGTCTTGAGAAATCCGGCATGTTTCCTCCTTCGTGGATTCTTGGGTGTATCCCTTTTCGGGCGGGTTCTCCTGCTGTTCCCTCGCCCTCGAGTGCATGGAGTGTGCCGCCATTATACTTGCGCCCGCGCCTTGAGCCTAGTCAGGTGAGGTTGTTCATCGAATGAAGGGGAGCGATACACCCCTGGGATTTCATCCTTGCAACTGCGGGGTTGATGCGATTTACTGAAAACCCTGACCCGGAGCAAAACAAACGAGCCTGAAAGGAGTTCAAGATGGCAAGATTCGCCTTTGATTTCGTTCCGCTACCGGAAGAGCGGAGCATGGAAAAGCCCAGAACCAGCGGGATCACCATGATGATCGACAAGGGGAAGGCCATCGAATATCTCCAAGGCCTGCTACGGATGAGCGGCCCGTTCATCGACCTGGGCAAAATCGCGGTGGGCACTTCGCGTCTTTATCTCGAGGATTATTATCGCGAGAAGCTCGATCTGTTCAAAAGCCACGATATCAAACCCTTCATCGGTGGGCAGTTTCTGGAATTCATTTTCGCCACGCAGGGCTGGGGCGGGATTCAGCCTTATTTTGAGGCGGCGGCGGAATACGGGGTCGAGGCGATAGAGGTTTCGGATAACTGCGTTTCGCTTTCAGATAACGAGAGGGAGCGAATGGTGCGTTCGGCCATCGATGCAGGCCTTGAGGTGCATGGTGAGGTGGGTTCCAAAACCGGCAAGCAGGACATCGCGGAGTTGATCTCCCAGGCCGGCATCTGTCTGGAGGCGGGAGCCTCGGTGGTGCTTTTCGAGGCGGCGGAACTCATGCCCGGCGGAAAGGTCGACCGGGCTCTGATCGATGCCATTCGCAACCGGATGGACGCGCGGAAGGTCATTTTCGAGCTTCCCGGCTGGTGGATTCAAGGCACGACGAACAACGTCATCTACGAACTCCAGAAATTCCTGATCACCGAATTCGGCCCCGACGTGAACATCGGGAACGTGCCCCCCTGGATGACGTTCAATCTCGAGGCCCTGCGCTGTGGCCTCAGTTCCGTCGGCCCGACGGAGCGGGCGTTCGAATCCGCGGGGTGAGGAAAATTTTCTCTGGAACGAGAGCCTGCACGTATAAAAAACTATTCCTCGACAAGAAATCCGAGAGCGGTTTCACGAGATAGTTGAATTGCGATCCGGATATGGACCTCGACAGGCATCTCCGGCGTGAGCGAAAGCTCGTTTGGGTGAGCAGTCACCAGTCTTTTTCCCGGGCGCCGGGCTCAGCCTTCCATCCGCACCCCTGTGGCGCCGTCGAAGAGATGGGCGTTGTCCATGTCGAAGAACACCCGGACTCGCTCTCCCACCTGCGCGCGGAAATGGCCCTCCTCCTTGACGGTGAGGACCTCTCCGGCGAGGTCCAAGGCGACGAAGGTGTCCGAGCCCAGGGGCTCGACGAGTTCCACCCGGCCTTTGGCGGAGACGAGGCGCTCCCCGCCCTCGCGAAAGCCCAAATGCTCGGGGCGGAAGCCGAGGGTGTAGGCGCTTTCCTCCCGGCACCCCTCCGGCAGGGGGAAGCGCAGGGCGCCCGCCTCCAGTTCGAGCCGGCCCTCCGCCCGGCGGACGCGGCCCTTGATGAAGTTCATGGCCGGGCTCCCGAGGAACCCCGCCACGAAGCGGTTGACGGGGCGGTCGTAGAGTTCGATGGGGGGGCCCACCTGGAGTATCTTCCCCTCGTCCATGACGACGATGCGGTCGCCCATCGTCATCGCCTCGGTCTGGTCGTGGGTGACGTAGATGGAGGTCGTGCCCAGGCGGCGCTGGAGTTTACGGATCTCGGCCCGAGCGGTGACGCGGAGCTTGGCGTCGAGGTTGCTCAGGGGCTCGTCGAAGAGGAAGGCGACCGGGTCGCGCACGATGGCCCGGCAGACCGCCACGCGCTGCCGCTGGCCGCCGGAGAGTTGGCGGGGCTTGCGGTGGAGGAGATCTTCGAGCCCCATGAGGGAGGCGGCCTCCTTGACGCGGCGGTCGATGTCGCCCTGGGAAATCCGCCGGACGCGGAGGCCGAAGGCCATGTTCTCGTAGACCGTCATGTGGGGGTAAAGGGCGTAGTTCTGGAACACCATGGCCATGTTGCGATCCTTGGCGGGAATCTCGTTCACGCGCTCGCCCGACACGCGGATCTCGCCGTCGGTGGGAAACTCCAGCCCGGCCACCATGCGCAGCGTCGTCGTCTTCCCGCAGCCCGAAGGCCCCACCAGGACGAGGAACTCCCCCTCGGCCACTTCAAGGTCGATCCCGTCCACGGCGCGCACGCTGCCGAAGTGCTTGCTCAGGTTCTCGATGCTGACGGTGCCCAAGTCGACTCCTCCTACTTCACCGCTCCGGCCGTGAGGGCGCGGATGAGATAGCGCTGCATGAAAAAGCCCACGAGCAGGGCGGGCAGCATGATCAGCGTCGCCAGGGTGGACATGTCCTGCCAGAAGACTTGCATCTCGCCCATGGTCTCCGCCAGCCGGACGGGGATGGTCCGCGCGTGCACGTTCGTCAGCATGAACGCGAACATGAACTCGTTCCAGGCCAGCAGGAAGACGAAGATGGAGGTCGCGGCGATGCCCGAGGATGCGAGGGGAAAGGTCACCCGCGCCAGGGTGCGCAGCGCGCCGCAACCGTCCAGGGCGGCGGCTTCTTCGAGTTCTTTCGGAATGCCGTCAAAAAACGCCTTCATCAGCCAGGTGGCGAAGGGGATGTTGAGGGCGGTGTAGATGAGGATCAGGATGAACCGGGTGTCGAGGATCTGGAGGTAGCGGAACAGCAGGTAGAGCGGCACCACCGCGGTGACGGGCGGCAGCAGGCGCGTGGCCAGCATGAAGAATAGCAGGTAGTTCGACGCCCGGAAGCGGTAGCGGGAGAACGCGTAAGCCGCCAGGGAGGAGACAAACAGGGTGATGAAGGTCGTCACCACCGCGATCAAGGTGCTGTTCCAGATGAACCGGAGGGCCGATTCGTTTCCGATCCCGAGGAACTTCCAGTACGAGGAGAAATCCGGGCTCACGAAGACCTGGGGCGGAATGCTGAAGATGGCGGTCTCGTTCTTCACCGAGGTGAGCATGATCCAGACGATCGGGAACAGGCTGAACGCGAGGAGGACCATCATCGCCCCCCGCGCCGCCGGGAAGGAGGGGATCCCCGGCCCGATCTGTTCTTCGCCCCGCGCCATCGCCTAGCCGTCCCTGTCCTGAATGAGCCGCAGGTAGGCGAACGCAATCCCCGCGCCGAGCACGAGGAGGACGACCGAGGTGGCCGCCGCGTTGCCCACGTCGAAATAGCGGAAATAAGTGCGCTGAATGAGGAGGCCGTAGGGCATGGTGGACGTCCCGGGCCCTCCCTCGGTGAGGATGTAGGGAATGTCGAACACCCGCAGCTTGAAGATGGTCTGGAAGAGCAGCGCCACCACCAGCGGGGGAAGGATGAGCGGAAATGTGATCCGCCGGAACACCTGCAGGCGGTTAGCGCCGTCCACGTGGGCGGCCTCGAATACCTCGTTGGGCAGGGCGGTGATGCCCGCCAGGAGGATCATCGTGACGAAGGGCGTCGAGCGCCAGACCTCGCAGATCACGATGGCCCAGAAGGCGGGCCCGGTCTCGGCGAGCCAGTTCACCTTGGCGATTCCCACGAGGGTGATGAGGAAGTTCACGATGCCGATATCGCGGTCCCACATGAGCCGCCAGCCGAGACCCACTGCGATGGGAGCGACCATGTAGGGGGTGAGAAGAAAAGAAGTCATGAGCCGCCGGCCGCGCACCAGACCGTAGAGCAGAAGGGCGCTCGCCACCCCCAGGATGAACTCCAGAGCGATGGTGGCCACGGTGAAGCCCAGGCTGAAGCGGGTCACCTGCCAGAAGTCGGGGTCGATCGTGAGCAGGCGGACGTAGTTCTCGAAGCCGACGAAAGCGGAGAGATGCGGCGTGGTGAGGCGCCATTTCCACATGGAGAGATAGATGTTGTAGATGGAGGGATAGACCAGGATTCCGCCGAGGATGACGAAGGCGGGCGCCATGAGCAGATAGGGCGCCATGGCTTGTTTTCGCGCGGGGGTGAGCCACGCCCGGCCTCTCCTCCGCGCCGTTTCCTGAACGGCTCCTGTATTCACGACCCTCTCCGTCCCTCAGCCTGCGGCCGATCCTCGCGGATGTAGAATCAGGCCTTCCCCCGGGAGGATGAATCGCCCTCCCCCCGGGGGGTGCGCCTCCGCGTCCGTCTTCCGGCCACGGGTGTTTTACTTTAGAACCGCACTGATTTGCTTGCAGGCGTCCTGCATGGCCTGCTTGGCGCTCTTCTTCTTCTGCAGGAAGTTGATGACTTCCTTCGAGGTGGCGTCGCTGATCTCCGACGCGCGCGGATGCTGGGCGGCGCCGCTTCCCCGGCTGAGGGCGGTCAGCCACGCCTTCGCCACCGGAAACTTCTTCAGATAGTCCGCGTTGGTGTAGACCGAACTGCGGATGGGGCCGTTCGCCCAGTGCAGGGCGCCCCGGAGCTGGTTCTTCTTGTTACTGAGCGCCATGATGAGTTCCCAGGCCGCCGCCTTGTTCTTGCTCTTCTTGTCCATGATGAGGTACCAGCCGCCGTTCAGGGTGGCGCCGCGGTTCTTCCCGTCCATTGAGGGGACGAGGAACCAGCCCAGCTTGTCGGCCGTCTTGGATTTTTTGGGGTTGGTCATCAGGCCCCAGTAGGGGGAGAAGTACACCCCCATGGCGGCGCGGCCCTGCATCATGGCGGTGCGGTACTCGTCCCGCCCCCAGGCCAGCATGTCGGGCGGGGACCAGCCGCTCTGGAAGGGTTTACCGAAGATTTCGAGCATCTTGATCGAATCGGCGCGGTCGAGCAGGCAGGACTTGTTGTCGGCGGAGAGCACGCCGTGGCCCGTGCTGTGGAGATAGCGCAGGAAATCCTGCTCCACGTGGACGCCGGGTTTTCCGCGCTGGACGACGCCGTAGACCTTGCCGGGCTGGTTCAGCTTCTTGGCCGCGGCGAGGAACTCGTCCCAGGTTTTGGGAATCGAGACTTTGGCCGCCGCGAAGAGGTCCTTGCGGTAGTAGACGATTCCCGTTCCCGTCCGGTAGGGAATACCGTAGGAGGGCCCTTTAGGTTTGGGAAAGCGGGTGGTCCCCGAGAGGGCGGGGATGATGTCCCCGAAGGCGTATGCCGCCGGAGCGCTCTTGATGTATGTGTCCAGCGGTTCGAGAAAGCCGATGGTTTCGGGGTTGACCCACGCGTCCACCCAGGACACCACGTCGAACTGCCCGCCCCCGGCCGCGAAGGAAAGCACCGCTTTGTCCTTGATCTTCCCGTAGGGGGTGGTCACCACGGTCACCTTGATGCCCATTTCCTTCTCGAGGTCGGCCACGACGCCCTTCGGCCCGCCCGCCGCCTTGAACAGGGTCGGGTGGATGAGGAGGGTGACCTTCTTGGCCGCCGCGGCGGGCAGCGCGAGCCCCGCCACCAAGGCGGCCACGGCAACAAGGCACAGCCAGCGTCTGGAACGTTTCATCGTTACTCCTCCCTTTTCTGGGTGATCGGATGATGCAAAGTCCAAGAAGCGGTCACACGACCGCTCCATCCTGGCGAAGCTTCTCCCGCAGCGGCTCGATCGGCAGTTCGCGCGGGGTCGTCCTGCGCTCCACGCACATGGCCGCCGCCGTACCCGCCGCCTGGCCGATGGTCATGATGTGGGCCTGGTTGCGCACGGAGCCGTTCGCGAAGCGGTCGCTCGAGACGGGCCGGCCCGCCACGAGGCAGTTCTCTATCTTCTGGGGGAGCATGACGCCGTAGGGGATGCCGTAGGACTCGCCGTCCCTGATGTGCTTGTGCTCGATTACGCCGGTGGGCTGGTGAACGTCCAGGCAGTAGGCCCCCTGGCCGATGTCGCTCGGCCCCTTGCGCGCCTCGACGCAGTCCTCGGTGGTGAGGGTCTCCTCCCCGATGATGCGGCGCGTCTCGCGCACCCCGATGGCCGAGGCCGAATCCATGACGTAGCACTCCTCGAAGCCGGGCGCGTATTTGCGGTAGAAATCGCGCACCTTGAATATCTGCTCGCGGCCCTCGATGGCGACCTTGTTCAGATCGTCGTTGTCGATTCCGCTGTAGCCCAGCATGCTCGTCGAGTTGATGGTGACCACGCCGGGAATGTTGGTGATGGAGAACACCACCCGCTGTCTGTTCGGGTGAAACTCCCCGCGCGACTGGGCGAGCTTTACCGACTCGTAATAGCCGGTGACGAGGGGGTAGTCCTTGTGGGTGCGGAGACCGGCGGCGATCTCCTCGCGGCTTTTCCCGATATAGGGGTCCTCGCCGAGCATGAAATTACGTGGGTTGGCTTTGACGTGCTGGATATGCCGGTCCAGGTCCACGTTCCCCATCCGGGAAAAGAGGCTGATGGACATCATCTGGCCCTCTTCGTTCCCGAGGTGGAAGGGCGCGCCCGCCTGCGCGGCGATGTCCGCGTCCCCGCTCGCGTCGATGACGATTTGCGCGCGGATCTCGCTCTCCCCGCTCTTGTTCACTATGCGCGCGCCGGCCACCCTGTCGCCCTCCATGACGGGTCCGATGGTGTAGGTGTTCAGCACCATGTCCACGCCTGCGTCCAGGCAGAGCTTCTGGTTCACGAGCTTGAGCACTTCGCCGTCCTGGGGCGTTACGGAGTAGGAGTTGCCATAAGCGTTGTGGAGGTGGCCCTCCGGAAAGGCGCCGCCCAGCCGGATGAGCTCGTCCACGATCTCCTGGGGGATGCCGTTGCAGATTTGCTCCCCCTTCATGTTGTGGAAGGTGAGGAAGTTGCCGAGAAGGCCCGCGGTCGCGTTGCCTCCCAGGAAGGCGTAGCGATCCGTAAGGACGGTGCGCGCTCCACCCCGCGCCGCGGCTATCGCGGCGCACACACCGGCCATGCCTGCTCCGACTACGAGGACGTCGACGTTGCTCCTATCCGCCACGGGTGTCTCCTTTTCTCCGAGTGAACCTCCGCCGGGAGGCGTTTTTCAGGTATTCGCGCAGGTCTTATCCCGTATCGGCTTCGTGACCGCCCGGGTCTCTCCGTATGTGGGGAAGAAAAGCGTGTGGCTCCCCGGCCCCCCCGCAACGGCGAGGAGAATGTTTTCCGGCCCATCCGCCACCGGTACGGCCTCAGGTTCCGAGTCCGCAAAAAGCTGCGGACGCCTGCCCCGCACGCGCTCGGCGATCTCGGGCGAAAAACTCGAGAGCGGCGCCCGCGCAAGTTCAAAGAGCGCACGCTGCACGTCCTCACGATTCATGCCGCCCGAGGCGAGGAGACCCAGGTGCTGGGGGCTGATGACGACCAAGACCTCGCCGCCGCCCTGGGCGTTGTTCGAACCGGGGTAGGCCATCGTGCCTGCGATCATGCGGAGTACGCTCTCAGCGCTCCCGCTCGCGTAATCGTTCACGTTCACCGGGGCGTCCGCGCCCACCACCGTCACCGCGCTTTGTTCCGCGCGAAATCCACGCGTTGTGTGGAGCGGTTCCCAGCCGCAGGCCGCCTCGGTGAAACACGCGGAGAACTTACCCCCGTGGCCGAAAGTGGCCATGTCGGTCTCGCCGGGCACTGCCATCCCCAGCCGTACGGCGGCCAGGCGGACGGCGCGGCCGATGGTGGCGTTCGCCCTAAAGCCCGGCCCCAGACATCCGCTGCCGGAGTGTACTCCGAGCCGCTCGGCAATCGGCCCGTGGACGATCACCAAAGGGGAGGCGAGTTCGGTAGTCGCCTGAATGGCAAGGAAATTGAACTCAGGTTCCATCACGGCTTCGAGCGCCGCCAGAACCACAGGGAAGTACGCCGGCTTGCACCCTGCGATAACCGCGCAGAGGGCCGCATCTCCAACCGTCACCTCTTCCATGGCGGGAGCTATTATTCCCAGAACGTGGCCGGAACCCTCCTGGACGGCGGCGAGCATGGCGTCGACCGCTCTGCGCGTTGGCGGGACGAGGGGAAGGCCGTCTCCCTGCCCTGCCTCCATCGCGGCTTCGAGGGCGGCTTCCGCACCTGGCGGTAGTTCGCTCAGAAGCGCCTCGGGCATGGCTTAGTCGATCTTCCGCGTGATGGATCTGTGGTTCAGGGCGCCCGGAGCAAGGAGGGAGTTCGGCCCCGCGCCGCCGTGCACCAAGATGGTGATGTCGTCCTTGTCCTCGACGAAGGGCATCGTCGCGCCCTCCACCGTGTTCACTCCGTAGAGCATCTGCTTCCAGTCGCTCCAGCGCTCCCGTGATTCGGGGGGATAGGCCTGGACCGGAACCCGGTAGACCTCATAAAGGAAATCGCGCACGAGCTTCTTGTCGAACCCGGCCTGGGCGACCTTGTTCGCATGGGTGGGGCCGAAAATGAGCATGATCTCGCAGCGGCCAAACTGCGGCCGGGTGCCCGAGCAGGCGGCGACGGTCCCGAAGGTGCCCAGGATGCCCTGCGCGGTGAGCGCGCTATGGTCATCCACCATGTGGAGCGGCTCGGCAGTGAACACCGTCACCACGCTGTCCGTCTCGGAAAAACCCTTCTCTATGTGGAGCGGTTCCCAGGGGCTCTGCTCGACGTTCTCGGTGATCGCGTCGAAATATTTTGCGAAATGGCCCTGACAGGTGGCGCCCCGGTTTTCGAGGTCGCCGATGCAGTTGAACATGATCAATTTGATCGCGCGGCCGATGGAGGCGTTCACTCCCCAGCCCTGCGCGCTCAAATCGCGCCCGTCGCTCATCCCGATCTCCCGGGCGATGGGGCCGCTCACCACGACGATGGGAAACAGGGTATGCGCCGTGGTGATGACGTGGTTGACGTGGTATTCCTCGGCCGCCATGGCCTGCACCGCCGTCACGAGGATGGACATGGTTCCGGGCGCGCAGCCCGCCATAATGGCGTTGGCCGCGATGCGCTCGACGGTGATGTCCGCGAGCCTCGGCATGAGGCGGGTGATGACCTCATCCCCCTTGCGGCCCGATGCCGCCACGAACCTCTCCACCATTTCCAGGGTGGGGGGGATGATGGGCAGTCCGTCCGTCGCCCCCAGATCGAAGAGCGCGCGGTTCGCGCCGGCGGGGTCTCCTGCGATCGTGAGGACCCGCTCGATGAGGTCCTCCTCGTCGTCGTCGGCTCCTCCGTTCGCGGTGTTCATCCACTCGGCGGCCACCGAATCCACGCCGTTTTGCGCGATGCGCATCAGGGCGTCTCCGCCCTGGTGGGCTACGGTGTCATCTACGAGGAGAAGACGGAGGTGGGGGGTTTTGTAGGCGCGGGCGAAGCTGCGCGCCGCCGTCTCGAACCCGTTGCCCACCACCACGACGGTGGGGACGCCGCGTTTTTCCAGTTCAGCCGAGTCGTGGACACTCCACGACGTGCAGCCCCCTCAGACCCCGAAGCCGGTTACCGCCACGTCGCAATTCGAGGCGATCTCATCGAGCGTCTCCTGCCCGGCGCCCTGGGCGGCCCAGCCTTTCTTGCGCACCAAGAGCTTCGCGTCGTGCCGCTCTGCAAAGGCTTCGCCGACGAAGTTCAGAAAATCGCCCGCGTGGGGCATGCTGTTGTCGAGGAGGGCGATGCGGAGCCCGCCCAGGCCCGACACTGCGGCACTTGCGCGGGGGCCGTCATCCTGGGCCACGGCGGCGATGGGATTGATGATTTCGATTCGACTGTTTGCATCCATACCCGAACTCCCTCCGAATCTGCGGGGAACACGCACTCCGCACTTTAGGGCTTAACTGGCGGTCTTCTAATCTGCTTAGATAAGGCAGGGATAGCAAAAATCCGATTAGATGTCAATTATTCCGGGGGTGCGTCCGATGACTGCAGCCCGCTTTTCCCAGCCGAAAATCTCCTACACCCCTCCCTGGGATGCGCACTCCGCGCGGGGTAGCTCCCCCATAGCGCCCCGAAAGGGAAAATCCGCATAACCTATTATTTATCAATAAGATAATTTTTCAGATATTTATCGTTATTTATCTAATTTTATCGATATTTATTGCTTTTTTTCCCTTTTTTCAGATATTCTGGATGGCCTCGACGCACCGGCCCGCGGCGCGGTTCTTACACGCCCGCGCGTCTACCCCATGACGGCAAGTGCGGGAAAATGCGCGCCTTTTGTAGCGGCGAACCTGTGCGTTCGCCCATTTTGGAATCCGGCACATACAACGGCGCGAACAAGGCGGACAGGGCGGGACCACACGCCCCGGCAGGATGCGCTTCTCGAGTGCGAACCGCTACGATACGGCGGTGCCCGGCTTGCAATGCGCCTTTACATGGACGAGCATGAAGCTCTCGGCCAGGTCGGCCACGGTGAGTTCCGCCTCGGGAGGTTCAGGCGTAGAATTCTCCCCCCGCTTGATGCGGTCGATGACGAGGGCCGCGTGCTTCCTCGCCTCATCGGCGGACACCTCCCCGTGCCGGCCGAGGGTCACTTTGGCCCTCCCGGTCGATTCATAATCAAAACGCATATGAGCGGCATCAAATGAAGGCGTATTCAAGCAGAAAATTAAACGTGGTCCATCGCACCATTGGCAGGGTGGTGGGTTTTTCCGCCATTTAGATATGGGCGGAGTCGGTGAGGCCCGGGTTTCTCCCGGCCCTTCATGGTCTGCGCCGAAGACGTGTGGCGCGCGCGTTCAGACGCCTGCGTTATTTCATCCCGCCGCATGTATGGAGGAACTTCAATGTTAGAAGATCATCATCATTTCATGGGGTTGACGCTCGAGGAATCACGTCTTGCGCTCGAGGCGGGGAACTCTCCCGTCGGCTCGGTAATCGTCAGAGATGGAGAAGTGATCGGCAGGGGACAAAACCGCGTCAACTCTCACGCCGACCCCACCTGCCACGGCGAGACCGACGCCATTCGAAACGCATGCCGGGCATTGGGTTCTCCCGACCTGTCCGGGTCGACGCTCTATACGGCGATGGAACCCTGCCCGATGTGCTGCTGGTCAATCGTCCTGGCGAATATCGAAACGCTCGTTCTGGGCGCGCGCCATGCCGAGATGAAGCGAACCGACTATGGAGACTATTCCGTCGAAAAGCTCCTGGCCATGGGGAATCGAACCGTCAATCTCGTCACGGGCGTTCGGGTGGCCGAATGCGAGGCCCTCAGGCGCAGTTGGTCGGGGTGGGTGGAGCCCAAACCGTAGCCACCGGGCCGTCCGCGAAAATGAGGAGAAAGAATCATGAGCCGCTGGATACAGGAACTGACTTGGCCGGACGTAGCGGAATACCTCGAGAATGGGGATTCGGTGCTCGTACCCGTCGGCGCCACGGAGCAGCACGGGCCTCATTGTCCCATCGGAACGGATGCGGCCGAGGCCATCGCGACCGCCGAGGAGGTGGCCGAGCGGGCGGACGCCCTGATCGCCTCTCCCCTGTGGTTCGGGTGGTCGCCTCATCATCTCGCGTTTCCGGGAACCGTATCGCTCGCCGCGGAGACGTTGACGCGCGTCGTCGAAGACGTATGCAACAGCCTCGTCATTCATGGCTTCAAGCATATCGTGATCTTGAACGGGCACCGGGTCGCGAATCTCCCCCCGCTCGAGATTGCCGTCGTGCGGGTCAGGAACTTAACGGGCGCGGCCGTCGCCATAGTGGACCTGGCGCTCATCGCCGGGAAGGAGATTCGCGCCGTGTGCGAGAGTCCCCCGGGAGGAGTGGGCCACGGATGCGAATCCGAGACCTCCTTCATGCTGTACAAGTATGGCGATCAGGTCAGGATGGAGCGCGCGGTGGACGCCATTCCCGAGGTGGGCGAATTCGAGCACCGCTTCGTTTCCGTGGACCACGCCGTCAACCGGGTTGAAAATCCAAAACTCTCCTTTCCGCCGACAATGGAGGAATACGGACAAAACCGGGAAGCGATGGGAGTCGGCGGAGCGGCCACCCTGGCATCGGCGGAAAAAGGAGAGAAAATTTTCGAGGCCATCGCGGCGAACACGACAAGATTCGTGAAAACCTTTCAAAACGTGTCCGTCACCATCAAGGCGACCGTCACGCCCCTTTAGGCCGAAAGGCGGGAAAGAACCATCGCTTACTCGATGTCGCCGACGCCGTCAGTACCGCGTTCGGCCAGACCATACGGAACCGGGGGAGAAGAGAATGGCCGCAACCGAAATTTGCGATCTCAGCATTGTGGATTTATCGAAAAAAATCGCCGATGGAGACCTCTCGCCGGTGGAGGTGGCCGATGCGCATTTGGCGCGCATCGATGCGCTCAACCCGATTGTGAACGCGTTCACGACCGTGGCGCACGAGCGCGCGCGCGCCGAGGCGAAGACGGCCGAGGCCGAAATCGCGGCCGGCAAGGTCCGGGGGCCGCTGCACGGCGTGCCCATCGGCGTCAAGGACATCATCGACACTGCGGGTGTGCGCACCACGCAGGGGTCTAGTTTTTTTCGCGATAACGTGCCGGCAGAAGATGCGGAATGCGTCCGGCGGCTCCGCGATGCCGGCGCCGTCATGATCGGCAAGTGCAACACGGCGGAGTTCGCCGCTGAATCGGCGACCAAGAACCCCCACCACGGGGCGTGCCGCAATCCCTGGGACGTCACCCGCGTGCCCGCGGGCTCGAGCGGCGGTTCGGGTGCTGCGGTCGCTGCGCGGATGGCGCCCGGCGCGCTCGGGACCGACACCGGGGGGTCGGTGCGGGGACCGGCGGCGATTTGCGGCGTGGTCGGGCTGAAGCCGACCTACGGGCGGATCAGCCTGCGCGGCGTGTATCCCAACGCGACCAGCCTCGATCACGTCGGACCCTTGACGCGGACGGTGCGCGATTGCGCATTGCTGTTTCAGGCGCTCGCCGGCTACGACCCGGACGACCCGTTCTCCGCCGATATGGAAACGCCCGATTTTTCCGCCGACCTGGAAAAGGGCGTCGGCGGCATGCGCTTCATGATCTCCACCGATTTGATCGACGTCGAGCTCGACGCGCCGATCGCAGAGGCGTTCGAGTCGGCGCTTGAGGTGCTGCGCGGGCTGGGCGCTGAAATCGAGGAAGTCTCCTGCCCCTTCGCCAAGGAGATCAACCCCCACCGCCGGGTCATCGCGGACGCGGAATTCTATCGCGTTCACGGCGAGCGATATCACGAGAATCCGCAAGGCTACGGGGTTCGCTTACAACAACGAATCGCAAACGCCGAGAAAACCACGCTGGCGATGTATATCGATGCCCTGAATCGCCGCAAAGCGCTGACGCGTTCGATGCTCGACCTCATGGCGCCTTATGACGCCATGCTCTCGCCCGGCTATCCCTGCCTCGCCGCGCCCATCGAAACGACCATGGCGAGCGTGAACGGGAAGGAGATGGATTTCATCGGCCTGGCGCGAAATCTCACGGGCGTGCAGAATTTTCTCGGCTTTCCCGGCCTGATGGCGCCCACGGGCTTCGATTCGGCGCATGGACTCCCGATGGCGATGCAGATTACGACCCGCCCCGGCGATGAGGCCCGAGGGTTCCGGATCGGCCACGCCTACGAGGAGGCGACCCCCAAATGGCGGAAGAGAAAACCCGAACTTTAGGGTAGTACGATCTCGTTCGCCTTGCGGGCGCAAGGTTTGACCCGATCACCCAAACCTGCTCTAATAAATACAAATATAAAACTCTACTGCTCTACCGAATAAGGAACCGCTTCGGAAAGACTCACAGAGAACGAGTCCCCATCGGATTTGTTCTGGGGCAATCTTATCCACCGTCAAGGAGAGGCAAACATGAAACTTTCCATCAAGTCGATTCTCGTAAGTCTGGTTGTTGCCGGGGTCGTAGCGTTTACGTCCCAGGCAGCCGTGGCGCAAAAATCCAGCCTCATCTTCTACTCCTCGCTCACCACCGCTGCGCAGGCCACATTGGTGAAGGGCATAGAAAAGAAATTCCCGGACATCAAGGTGCAGTCCATCACCGCAGGCGGCGTCAGCCTCTATCAACGCTTCGTCGCCGAGCGTTCGGTGGGTAAGGGCAAAATCGATCTACTGCACTTCAGCTACACGCCGGGCTGGTACCACCTCGCCAGGGAAGGCTGGGTGAAGAACGTGACGCAATTCCCCGAAGCCAAGAATTTCCCGGCCTGGGGCAAGGACGAAAAAGCGCAATGGGTCGGCCTGCGCGCGCCGACGCTCCAGGTCATCTACAACACCGACAACGTGAAACCCGGCGAGGCGCCGACGAGCTTTGCGGAACTGACGGGGCCGAAATGGAAGAACCGTCTCGTGCTGGTGGATCCGTTCCAGTCCGCGGGCCTGTGGGATTTCTTCTACGGCTCGAAGGGGTTTGGGGAGAAATACATCAAGGGTCTGCTCTATAATGGAACGTTGGTGCAATCGCGCATGGGCTCCTCGACCGAGCGCGTCGCCACAGGGGAGCGCGACGTGACGATGGTGTTCGAATACATCGCCATCCGGCGCATCAACAAGGGTGCGAAGATCAAGATCGCCGAGATGAAGGAAGGCACCCCGGTCATACCGGCTTCGTTCGGCATGATCAAGGACGGTCCGAACCCGAAAAACGCGGAAAGAGTGTATCGCTGGATACTTTCCAAGGAAGGCCAGACGGTTATCACCCAGAACGTGAAGATCAACTCCGCGCGTTCGGACGTGCCGCACGTGAAAGGCATTCCCTATCCCTTCACGCCGCTGTATGCGGATTGGGAGAAAGTCGCCAACGAACAGAAGAAATATCGCGCCTTCATGACCAAGCACATCCGTGAGGCGAAGAGAAAAAAATGATCAGCCTTCGGCGATGACCTGAGATGCGTCCCCGTTCGTTTGCCATGTTCAGGGCTCCGGGCACCGTTCGCCTACTCGAATGGGGATGTCTTCTCGTCATCGGCTTTCTGGTGCTGTATCCGGCTGTTCTGGCTTGCTGCTGGGCAGCTTCAGACCGAACCCGATGAGTTCGGACTTCACCTTCGATGCCTTCGTCGCCGTCTACGAAGCCGACTACATGGGTGAAGTGCTGTGGAACACGGCCGTCATGTCGGCCGGCGTCACGAGTCTGTCCGTCCTGATCGGCGTTCCGCTCGCCTGGATCGTCGGGCGCACCGACACGCCGTTCAAAAACTACATCAGCATGATAGCGATTCTGCCCTTCATCATGCCGCCCGTGGTGGTGGCGGTGGCTTGGGCATATCTCGGCACGCCGCGCGTCGGCTTCGTCAACCTGTTCTGGAAGTGGATAGTCGGCACGAAGGAGCCGCTGTTCGATATTTTCACCATGGGCGGGCTCATCTTCGTGATGGCCCTGTCTTTGGCGCCGTATGTTTTCATCTTCACGGTCACGGCGTTCAAGAACATGGACCCGACGCTGGAGAATGCCGCCCACGTGAGCGGCGCGAACCAGTGGAAAACGACACTCCGGATTACGCTGCCCATGGCGGCGCCGGCCATATTGTCCGGCGCGCTGCTGGCGTTCATCCAGTCGCTGGAGGTTTTCGCCATACCGGCGACTATCGGCGTCTCGGGCGGCATATACGTTTTCTCGACCCAGCTTTGGCGCATGATGATAGGCATTCCGCCGAACTTCTCCCATGCCGCCGCCATGTCTATCCCCGTGCTGCTGGTTTGCGGGCTGGCGCTCTGGGGACAGACCAGGGCGCTGGGGCGAAGCGCCAAATACACCACGGTCGCCGGCAAGGGCTTTCGGCCGCGGCTCGTGGAGCTCGGCCCGTGGAAATACGTCGCGCTGGGGTTCGCCGCCGCCTACCTTCTGGTTTCGGCGATTCTGCCCGTGTTGACGCTGATTTACGGGACATTCATCTCCAATCGCGGACGCCCGCCGACCCTGGAATTCCCTCACACTGGGCCACATCCACGAGATTATTACCGGTGACGGCGGCGCGGTCATTCTCCGGTCCATCCAGAACAGCCTGTTTCTGAGTTTTCTCGGCGCGACCGATAGGCATCGGTCTCTCCGCCGTCGTCGCTTATTTCGTGGTCCGCAGCACCTGGCGGGGCCGGGGAACGCTCGATTTTCTGGCGCTCATTCCGGTGGCCATTCCGGGCGCGGTCATCGCCATCGCCATGCTCTGGGCCTACATCCGCCAACCGTTCGATCTGTATCATACGCTGTGGATTATCCTGATCGCCTACATCACGCGCTTCCTGCCCTTCGGCGTGCGGGCGGTATCCAATTCCATCACGCAAATCCATGAGGAGCTGGAACGAGCCGCAGCCGTCAGCGGCGCGAACTGGGGCGTCGTCTTCTGGAAAATCCTGGTGCCGCTGGCCATGCCGGGCATCGTCGCCGGCTGGGTCATTCTTTTCGTATCGATGATGCGCGAACTATCGGCCTCGATCATGTTGTTCAGCTCCAACAAGGAGGTGATCGGCACGATCCTGATCCAGCTCTACGACGAAGGGCTCTTTTCCCATGTGTGCATTCTTTCGCTCATCATCGTCATCTTGTCCCTGGGTTCGGTGGCCTTGGTGCGCTGGCTCACGAAACAAAAGGACGTGGAGGGCCTGACCTGATGCAAAACGTGCGGGTGGAGAAACTGGTCAAGAATTTCGGCGACGTGGTCGCCGTCGACGGGGTTTCGTTCGAAGTGCCCAAGGGCAAGCTGCTGACCCTGCTGGGACCGAGCGGCTGCGGCAAGACGACCACCTTGAACATCATCGCCGGTTTCGAAACCCCCGACAGCGGCGACGTCCACGTCGGCGACAGGCTGATCTCGAGCGCTTCTGAAAACGTGCTGGTCCCCGCGCACAAGCGAACCTCGGCATGGTCTTTCAGTCCTACGGGCTCTGGCCGCATCTGAGGGTGCGCGACAACGTCGCCTTCGGCCTGCAGATGCGAAAAACGCCGAGAAACGAAATCGCAGGCGCCGTGGAGCGCGCCCTGGGGTTGGTGCGGCTCGACGGCCTGGGGGAGCGCTACCCCTCGCAGCTTTCAGGCGGCCAGCAGCAGCGCGTCGCCTTTGCCCGCGCGCTGGTATACGAGCCCGACGTATTGCTTCTCGACGAACCCCTTTCCAATCTCGATGCGGCGTTGCGCGAGGAGATGCGCCTGGAACTCAAGGATCTGCAAACCGAATCCGGCATCACCACCATATTCGTCACCCACGATCAGGTCGAAGCCATGGTCATGAGCGACATTATCGTGGTGATGAACAACGGGCGCATCGAACAGATGGGCTCGCCGAGCGATGTCTACCAAAACCCCGCCAATCAATTCGTCGCCGGTTTCGTCGGGGTTTCGAACTTCCTCGAAGGCGAGGTAGTCGCCGCCGGTATGGGCGACGCGCGGACTGCGGTGAAGGTTGGCGACATCACGTTGCTTTGCAAGACCACCGGCGTCGCCGAAGGTTCGAAAGTGTTGCTTTCGATCCGGCCCGAGGATTGCGTCGCGAGCCTGGGCGCGCCTCCGGAAGGCACCCCGAACCTCATCAGATGCACCGTGGATCAGGCGGTATATATGGGCGGCGTGCTGGAGCTTTGGCTGAGCGCCGGAAGCCAGAAAATCCGCGTGCATGGACACCGGCTGCCGATACTCGAATCGGGCGCTGCGATTTACGTTTCCATCGAGCCGGGTTCGATTAGCGCGATTGCAAACAGTCCCTAGCGATAAAGGTGCCAACCGCCGGAATTCTGGAAACCCTCCGGGTACAAGAAAGCTGAAACGGCCGGGGACGAGTCATCGTATCCCCCCCATTACTGCCCCCCCTCCGCAAGCGCACGGCATTCTTCGCAGCACACCCTTACGGATCGTGGCGCGTTCCACCTTCCTGACAAAAGTCGACCTCCCGTCCAGCCGAACAGGCGCTTCTTCACGACCATGTCGTCCACGGTATCGACGACCCTTCGGGGGAGTCCTTCGTCCGGGTCCCGCGCAAGCCCGGGGCGGTCAACGTTACCCTCGCGGCGGAACCGACCGCCGCCGAAACGTGCGGCATTAAGATTTCACTATATTTTTTGAGAAAATTCTTGGAAAATTGAGTAATTGCGGCAGTCCACCAGGACAATGACCAACAGATTCGTTATATGAACCGGAAGGTGACATGGTAATTGCACGACGGGAAAAATGCCGTGACGAGGCCAAAATAAACGGCCGGCTTGGACGCGGGCACACGGTTGGTTCTCCCTCTTCCCTCGTCGATGAGGGGCGCGGCGCCCGCGCCGCGCTCGTGGTCAATCGGGCCTCGATTTGCGCCGTCATCCTTTCTGCGATGCTCGTCGTTACCGGCTGTGGTGGCGGCGGATCGAAACCACAACCAAGAGTCGCGGTGATGCCCCACGTTCAGGTGTCGCCAGACGACTGCATCCCGCTCCACGACGGGACATGCCCGTCAGAAGAAGATTTCAACACCGCTGCGGAGCAGCTTATCGATGAATACCTCCTTGAGGACTCCTTCAAGAATCAATGGGGTCTGGAGGCCGTCGGCGCACATTGGGCCTACGCCTACGTGAACCTCCTCAAGGGTGAAAACGCCGGGCCAGGCTCCGGGGTGACCATCGGCTTCATGGACAGCGGCATCGATCAGGCGCACCCGATGTTCGCGGGAAAGACGATTACCGAAGTGTTCCTGGGAAGCGCTACGGACGAGACGGGTACGCGGTTTTCTCACGGCACGGCCGTCGCGAGCGTCGCCGCCGGCGTCCACCGGCCCGTTTACACCGCTGGACCGCAAGGTCTCGCGTGGGGCGCCGATATCGCCATGTTCGCGTTTACCCTCGGCACCGGTGGCGGTCCGTACGACCCCATCACACTCACGAACCTGGCGGGGAGAGACGCCACCTGGGCGACGCGGCTCAATCAGGTACTGGCGTGGCGAAACGGCCAAAAGCGCGTCGACATACTGAACCTGAGTATCGGCTTACTGGGTCTCATCGACGACTACAGCGAAAATGACCTTCGAACCAATTTCGGACAGGCGATCGCCGCGATGGCGCAGGCGGGAGCCACTGATAAGGCGATTCTCGTCTGGGCGGCCGGCAACGCCCACGGAGACCCATGCGATCCGTCCGTCATGACGAACAACTGCGAGAACGACAAAGTCAACGCGGTTTCGGTCGAGGTGCTGCCGGGTCTTGCCGCGCGCATCGCGGAACTTCGGGGACATTCCATCGCCGTCGTGGCGCTGAAACCGGATGATTCGGCAATCGCCGATTTTTCCAATCGCTGCGGCATCGCGGCCGATTTTTGCATCGCGGCGCCCGGAGAAGACGTTCGTGTCGCCTTTTTCGGGCCCGACCCCGACCCTACCAATCCCGATCCTATTCGAGGCGTCGGCCTGGACGCCAACGGAACATCCTTTGCCGCGCCGATGGTGGCCGGCGGGCTCGCGATCATGAAACAACTCTTCCGGGATCAGATCTCGAACACGGAACTGGTAACGCGCCTCCTCGAAACCGCCGACGATACCGGCGTGTACTCGGACAGCAGCATCTACGGCCGGGGCAAGCTCGACCTCGCCGCCGCCACGCATCCCGTGGGCGTTCCGGGTTTTCTGATGAACACAAACACGAACCAGGCCGGGAGCAGCCCGGGCGCTACGAGCCTGCGCATGGGGACACCGTTCGGGAACGGGTTCGCCCGCTCGGTCGGAAACCATGAAATCATGGCCTTAGACGATCTCGGCGCGCCGTTCTGGTACAGGCTTGGCGATTTCGTGGCGGTGGCGAATGGCCCGCCGATGGACGCGCGGGTCCGGAGCTTTCTGACGCGTGCGCCCTGGTTTTTGGGGGACGCCGCCAGATCGTCCGGCGGCGCTTCACGATGGCCGCATGTAAAGGTTCAGGAGATGTCGGCAGAAACCGGAGGCGGCCATCTCTCTCTGGCCGAAGGCGGGGTGATGGTGACGTTCGCCGGCCAGAGTGACCTCTCCACCTCCATTTTCGCGACCAACAGAGAGCATGATGCCATGGGCGGGATGCTGAACTGGCATCCGGAAGGGTCGCCGGTCGGTCTTCGCGTCGGGTGGATAGGCGAGGGAAAAACTATTCTCGGAGGCGAAGGCCGAGGGGCTTTCGGAACGTTTGCTGCGGATACCACCTTCCTCCGCCTCGAGGGAGATGCAAAACTCGGCGCGTGGCGGCTCGGAGCCAACGCGGAATGGGGAACCGTGCGTCCGCAGGTACAAGGCGGGATCATCGACGAAGTCTCGTCAATCGCAACCAGCGCGTTCACGCTGCACGCGAGCACCGCCGTCACGGATACGGACATAGTGCGTCTTTCCCTGTCACAGCCCTTGCGCGTCGAGAACGGCCGGGCGTCATTGACGTTTCCGTTTGCGCGAACCAAGTACGGCAGGGTATTGCGCACAACGGTCGCGTCGGCTCTTGCACCCGGTGAGCGGCAGATCGATATCGCCGCGCGGTGGGAGAGGCCCCTGGCGAGCGGGCAACTTCGCCTCGGCGTTATCTGGAGTCAATATCCCGGCCATCGCAGGGCCGCGGAAGCGCAACTGACGTTTCTTGCAGGCTGGCGGCGGGCGTTTTGAGTCGCCCAGGCGCTCCACGACATCCACTCGGCGCCGGGTCGATTTCCCGCAAAGCGTATAGCCACCGCACCTTGTTGTGCGATAAGATGCGCGTCCTGAACGGAGAGATGGCCGAGTGGCTGAAGGCGCTCGCCTGCTAAGCGAGTAGGCTGGGAAACTGGCCTCGAGGGTTCGAATCCCTCTCTCTCCGCCACACGCAAGCCCGCCTTCGTGATAAACTGGCCGCAGCATATTATCGGCGCCGTCTCGTTCGACCCGGCCGTTCGGATGGAGATGATGTTTTGCAGAGAACCGGCAAGAACGGGAAGAAAACACGGCTCAACTTCTTCTGCCTGGATACGACCCAGTAGCTTCCCATTCCGCTTGATGCCGCCTGGGAGTTTTTCTCGAACCCCCGGAATTTGAGGGAGATCACCCCGCCCGAACTGTCCGGGAAGCTACTTTTTTTCACGCCTTCATCTGGAGATAGTCGATGAGAATCACCCTCGCACTCGCCGTCCTGCTCTTCGTGGCTCCAATCTGTTTCGCGCAAGAGATAACCAGGGAAAAGCCCACCAACCCGGTTCTCCTGATGAAGACGAATTTCGGCGACGTCTACATCGAGATGTTTCCCGAAGAAGCGCCCAAGACGGTGGCGAACTTCATGGACCTCGCCACGGGCAAGCGCGTCTTCGTCGACCACAAGACGAAGACGAAGGTGACGCGCCCGTTTTACGATGGGCTGAAGTTTCACCGCGTCATCAAGGAGTTCATGCTCCAGGGAGGCGACCCCAAGGGCAACGGAACCGGGGGACCCGGCTACAGCTTTGAAGACGAGATCAACGCGGACGACTTAGGTCTCCACAAACAAAAAGCGCTGAAGGACGGCCGCCCCCACAGTTATCTGCCCATCAGAAACCAGAACGATTTTCAGCGCACCCTGATGCATCCCCTGCTCCAGAAGATGGGAATCCGCTCCCAGGCCGACCTCGACAAGCGCATGAAAGAAGTAAAAGAGCGCATCGACAATCTCACGCTCAAAGACGCCTATGAGAACATGGGCTATCGCTTCAACGAGAAGCTCAAATCACGCCCGCCGCAAAAGGGCGTGCTCGCGATGGCGAATTCAGGCCCCAACACGAACGGCTCGCAGTTCTTCATCAACCTGATCGACACCCCCTGGCTCGCCGGCAAACACACGGTGTTCGGCAAGGTGGTCAAAGGCATGGACGTGGTGGAGAAAATCGGCGAAACCCCGGTGGGGACGGGGAGCATGCCCCAAAAAGAGGTGAAGATCATCTCGATCCGGGTTCACTCTCCATGATTACTGCATGAAGGAGGGGCGGCGAAACCGCCGGCCGGAAAAACGCTCCCCTGGCGCTACATCTCGCGCCGACCTTCCAGAGAGCGGGTGAGCGTCATCTCGTCGGCGTACTCGAGATGGCTCCCCATGGGCAGGCCGTGCGCCAACTGGGTGACGCGCACGCCGAGGGGCTTGAGCACCTGGGCGAGATACAGAGAGGTTCCCTCTCCCGCCATATTGGGGTTTAAGGCCAGAATCACCTCTTTCACCTCGCCTCCCTTCACGCGCTCGATCAGCCTGGCGATGGTGAGGTCCTCGGGCTCCACGCCATCGAGAGGAGATATGACGCCCATCAGCACGTGGTAGCGGCCCTTCACGCCTCCTGCGCGCTCCACCGCGAACACGTCGGCCGGCTCTTCCACCACGCAGATGACGCCGGGTTCGCGCGCGCTGCAGACCGAGCAGTCCTCTCCGCCTGCTTCACCCTCCACGAGCATCGAACACGTGCCGCACAAGCCCACTTTCTCATGAAGCGCCTTACACGAAGCGGCGATTCTGCCGGCGGCTTGGGGGTCTTTGCCCAGCAGATGAAAGACGAACCGCTGCGCGCTCTTCGGCCCCACCCCCGGAAGGCGGCGAAACGCCTCGACGCACTCTTCTATGGCGGGAAACCGGCTCAGTTGCATGGCGTTTTCTCACTCGCATTTTAAGGGCGGCGGCCTGGGGCGACGATGAAGACGATATGATCTCCAACACGAAAACAATAGGCGGCGGCGAGGCCGCGCATCGGCTCAGAACAGGCCGGGAATGGGCAGGCCGCCGGTGAGTTTCTTCATCTCTTCGGACATCATATCTTTCCCTTTCCTGGATGCCTCGTTGCACGCGGCGCGCACCAGATCCTCGAGCATTTCCACGTCGTCGGGGTCCACCACCTGCGGGTCTATCTTCACCGCCACGACGTCGCCCGCTCCATTGGCGGTCACGTTCACCATGCCGCCGCCCGCCGAAGCCTCCACCGTCTTGTCCGCCATCTCCTCCTGGAGCTTGGCCATCTTGTCCTGGAGCTGGCGCGCCTGTTTCATCAGATTGCCGATGCCACCTTTTAACATGAGAATCTCCCCGAGGTATTTCCTTGACTGCTCAAGCCATTGAATTTCCATTTGATTTTCGCACCTGCGTGCGGCGCATGTCGACTATCTTCCCATTGAACAAATCCACGATTTCCTGAATCACCGCCTCTTCATTTTCATCTGATTTCTGGCTGCGGGCGTCGCCGGCCTGAAACGCTCCCTTGGCGGTTTGCGGATGCGCGCCGTTCTCCACGCCCGCTATCTCGACCCTGGCGCTCCAGGGGGAGTGCGTCCTGAAAAATTCCTCGAGTTCTTCCAGCACCTCTTGCGCCAAATGCAAACCCTGCGCGTTTCTGTTCTCCCGGGCGAGAACCACGCGGATGAGTCCTTCTGTTTCAAAGTCGAGTTCAACGTCCTGAAAAAGCGTGCGCCTCGTCGAACGCAAGGCCTCCACCGCTCCCGCCCATACGCTGCGCGCCTGGACGGAATCCCACTTCTGCGCTTCCGCCTGCGCGACGGGAGAACCTCCAGAAGCGCTTTCGGGCTCAGGCGCCGCCGGAGCGGGCGGCGCGGGTTCCCGATGAACCGGAGAGGGCGTGCTCGCAGGAGCTTCTCCCCGAGGCGAGCCGGTGCGAGGAGGCTTCTCCGATGCCCCTCCGCCCATGGTTTCGAGCCTTTCCATCAAAGAGCCCAAATCCACTATCGGCTCAATCTGGCACATCCGCAGAATCGCGACTTCAAGCGTCATTCGGGGATGATCCGAAGTCCTGAGCTCGGTTTCCGCCCCCTGTAAAATGGAATACGCCTGATGCGCCTCGGCGAAATTCATCTTCCCCGCCACTTCCCTGCGCTCGGCAATCTCCGACGGCGCCACGTCGAAGAGCGCCTCGTCGTCACCGGCCGATAACAGCACCATGCAGTCGCGCAGATACTCCAACAGGTTCGCGGAGAAGAGCCTGAGATCGTGGCCTGCGTCGAACAGGCTTTTCAGTTCGACGAGCGCCTTGTTGCCGTCGCGCTCGATCACCGCCTCGACCAGGGCCTTGTACATGCTCCCCGGCGGCACGCCGAGCACTTTTTCCACTTCCTCGCTCGAGGCCGGGTCCTCGGCGGCGAAAGCCAGCACCTGATCGAGCAAGGACTGCGCATCGCGTATGCTGCCCTCGCCCATCCGGGCCAGCAATTTGACGGCCGCCTCGTCCATCTTCCTCCCCTGCTCCTCGACGATCTTTGAGAGATGCTCCGCGATGACCGAGGTCGCGATTCTCCGGAACTCGAACACCTGGCAGCGGCTCAAAATGGTGTCGGGGACGTTTTTGACTTCCGTGGTGGCCAGAATGAAAACGACGTGGGGCGGCGGCTCCTCGAGCGTCTTCAGGAGGGCGTTGAAAGAGCTTTTGGACAGCATGTGCACTTCATCGAAAATCACCGTCTTGTATCGCCCGCGCGCGGGTTGGTAGCGCAGCCCCTCGCGCAGTTCACGCACATTGTCCACCCCCGTATAGGTGGCGGCGTCGATCTCCAGAATATCCGGATGGCTCCCCCTGGTAATCTCCTCGCACGATGAACACTGGTTGCACGGCTCGGGAAGAGGGCCCTCTCCCGACTCGCAATTCAGCGCCTTGGCGAGAATGCGCGCGGTGGTCGTTTTGCCGACCCCGCGCGTTCCGCTGAACAGATAAGCGGACGCGACGCGCCCCGAGGCAAGCGCATTGGAGAGTGTTCGCCGTATATGTTCCTGGCCGATGAGTTCTTCGAAACGCTGCGGCCGCCATTTTCTGGCGCTACCGATGAAGGCCATCAAGAATCCATCCTAAAGGATTTTCACCATCGAGCGAGTCCAGCACCTCATGAGAATTGAACGGACCCTGCGATGAAGTCGACCGGCCAGGCGCCCTCGTGGCGCCCGGGAGCATCCACTTACCGCTGCTTCCTTCCGGACCTGACGGGGTTTGCAGGCTCCCGCCGCACAAGACCCAACCGGCCGAATCCATTGCAGGTTCTCAGGGAAATCCTACCCCGTAGGCAGGCCTTTGGGAAGCGGGGGCATCGGCATTTTTGAAGTGGCGGATCGGGTCGCCGGGGGAAAACGGGTAACTTTTCATATAACATGGCGTTAGAGTGAATCTTCATCGAGAAGCCGTCGTCCGTATGAACCAATTGTCAGAAATTTCTCTGATAGGCTGCGGATGTCGCCATTTCGTGCGCAATGGGGTTACAATGGATTTTCAAACACCTGATCGCGCGAAGCCCTTGGCGCGGGTATCTTTTTTCGCGCCAAATACGGAAAGGCCACCGGACGCATGTCATATTCGCAGTTAGTCGAACTCTCGGAGGGAAAGGCCTACGTCCTCCACAACACGTTTCCCCTCGATGGCCGGATCAGCGCCTATCCCATCAGCGCGCGCGGGCACAGCGTCTCGAACTGCTATCTCTTGAAAGAAGACGCGGGCGCGCTCCTGCTCGATACGGGCTATGCGGTTCACGAAGCCGAAATCCTGGCGCATCTCGCATCCATTCTCGACCCCGAGACGCCGCTGTCGCTGCTTCCGCTTCGCATCAACGAGTTCATGTCGGTGGGCAACGCCATGGCGGTCGCCAAGCGCTTCAACGTGGTGGAATGTCTGGCTCCCGTGCCGAAAATCAACGAGTGGCTCGAGTTCGAAACCATCGACCCAAACGGCGGGAACAACGGCAATCCCACCCTCCACACCACGCTGTTGAAACCGCTCCACCTCCTTGATATCGGGGCGAGACACATCGAAGTCATGAACGCGCCTATCCGCCTCATCAACACCCGCTGGATTTACGATGAGGATACGCGCACGCTTTTCTCCTCGGACATGTTCTCCCACATCTGGCAGGAACGCGCCGACGGCCCCTGGATGCTGGATGAAGACGACGTGACGACAAACGCCTTCGTCCGCTCGTTTCTGCTGAACACGCGCTACTGGTGGCTCGAGGGTGCGAGGACGGACGACATACGGAAAGGGATCGCCGAGGTTTTCGAGCGTTACGAGATCGAAACCATCGCTCCGGGATACGGCGCCATCCTGCGCGGACGCCATCTGGTCGAGCAGCAATTCGCCGTGCTCGATGAGGTTCTGGCGGGCCTCGACCGCAAGGTGGTCAAACCTGGATACGTCGCGCTGGGCCTCGAAAGATAGGACAAATCCATGAGCATTCCGCTGCCCCGAGAGATATCGCCTGGCGTCTTCTGGCTCGGCGACTGCCTGGTTCAGCACTCCCAGGGGAAAATCTACCATTCCTACAACGCGGCTTTTCTCGTCATCGGCTCAGAAGCCTCCATACTCGTCGAGACGGGACATCCCAAGGATTTTCCCGCCATCGAGGGGCAGATGCGGGACATTCTGGCCAGAGGCGGAGGGCCGCTCAAACACCTGTTCCTGACCCACCAGGAAACCCCCCACTCGGGCGGTCTGGGCCGCGTGCTCGACCAATACCCCGACCTCACCATCCACGGGGACATGTGCGACTACCACCTGGCGTTCCCGCAGCACGCGGATCGCTTCAAGGAAATGCGGGTGGGAGAGGCCATCGACTTGGGGAACACGCAATTCATGGCCGTGGAGCCCGTGATCAGGGACTTGAGGAGTTCTCTGTGGGGATTCGAGACCGCCGGACGCGTGCTCTTTCCCGGAGACGGCTTCGCCTACAGCCACTACCATACGGACGGCCATTGCGGGATGTTCGCGGAGGAGGCCACCTCTCTCGATCTGGTCGACGTGCTGGGCGTATTCGCCGAGCGCGCCCTGTTCTGGACCACTTTCACCGACATGAACATCTATGCAGACAAGCTGGAAGAACTGATGGATGCGTTGAACGTCGACGTGGTCGCGCCGACGCACGGCCTCCCGATACGGGACATCGGACGCACCATGCCCAAGGTGAGGGAAGGCCTCATCAGGGGCGAGTAAGGCTCAGGGCCGGCCTCCGGAAAATCCTAGACGTCCTCCACCAGTTCCCACAGCGTGCCCATGGTGCTTTTGGGCTGGATGAAGGCGATGAGGTGCCCGCCGAAGCCGGGTCTTGGTTTCTCGTCAATCAACTCGAAGCCCTGCGCCTTCATGTCGGCCAGCACGCCGTCGATGTTCTTCACGTCGAAGGCCACGTGGTGGAGGCCCTCGCCGTGCTCTTCGATGAACTTGGCGAGAGGCGTGCCTTCCTTGATGGGCGAGATGGGCTCGATGAGGTCGCCGCCCAGATCCAGCATGGCCAGATCGGTCGCGCCGTCGGCCGAAGTCTCTCTCGCGAGCAATTTCGCGCCCATGCTTTCATATAGAGCAATGGAGGCGTCCATATCCTTCACCGCGACGCCTATGTGATGAAACTTGTTGAACATATTCGCGTTTCCTCCCGGCCAGGCGCGGCGGCGGGAATCTCCCCCGCCCGCCGCATCGATGTCTTGAAATTTGATGACCTATCTGTTTAGCAGGCTTGCCGGAATTCCACAATCAAACCCGCCGATGCTTGAGAAACTATACTTGGCAAAGCGTTTGTCGTATTCTCAACTTATCAACGGGAATCATGCGGAGAACATATTCATAAGGAGAAATTCATGGAAGGCCCGATAGATGGACACGGCACGTCCACGGTTCCGGGTGAGCGCGTCATCGACAAGCCCGAACACCCCTCCGGGGGGCTGTCTACGGACAACACCGTCCACACCGAGATGATCGAGGGCGCCTTGCAGCTCAAACGCGGAACGGCCGGAAAATACGAGATTTTCTGTGACGAGGGCGCGGGCATAGGCGGCACGGCCCAATACCCCTCGCCGATGGCCTATCTGGCGATGGCGACGGGGTTCTGACTGCTCACCCAGGTGTCGCGGTACGCGCACATGATGAAAATGGAAATCAAGGGAGCGAGCGTCTCGGTTAGGTTCAAGAAGCTGCTGGGCGGCTCGGTGCTCAAGGGAACCGTGTTCAACAAGTGGGAGAGCGTGGACACGCACCTGAAAGTCGAATCGGACGAGCCTGCGGACAAGCTCGCGCATCTCATCAAGAACGCCAAGAACGGCTGTTTCGCCGAGGGCTTGATCACCGAGCCGGTGCCTTTGAACTCCACCGTGGAGGTGAACGGCGAGCCTTTCAAAATCGAAGGCGTAACGGCGGATTAATCCCTAAAATACGGAGTATTACATGGAATCCTTTGACGCATCGCCCGGCATATCCTTCGGCTCACAGCCGGAGCCTGCCGACCTGAAAGCCCTCGCCGCCAGGGGGGTCAAGACCATCATCAACACGCGCTTTCCCGAGGAAGACCAGGGCGAGTTGCCGCCCGCGCGCGCCAGGGCCCAAGCCGAGGCGCTGGGGATGCGCTACGTGAACATCCCCGTCTCGCCTGCTGAGTTCAGTCCCGATTCACTGGCCGAGGTAAGCAGCGCGCTCACGGACGCCAAGGCCCACGGGCCTGCGTTCGTCCACTGAAAGGCCACGGGGCGGGCCGGGATTTGCTCGCTGAACCATCTGGCGGATGAGAACGACTGGAGCGCGGGGGAGATGGAGGGGGCCGCCGACGCCACCGGCTTCGACTGGCGGGAAGCGCCGCTGGCGCCCAGGTATCGTGAGTTCTTCTCTCGGAGGCCCGGGTAGGCGCAAAGAGGCCGCCGCGCGTCAGGAAACTCCATAACCGATTGATTTTGCTCGCGTTTTAACTTGATCGCCCCGCCGGCAATTTGTCTTTATTTATCGAATAACCACGTTAATTTATCTAATTTTATCGAATTGTTTCAGGCTATTTTCGATTGTTCCTTACCAGTCGATTCCGGCGAAGCGGCCAATCAAACGCGAGCGAGGAGCGAGCGTTTGCCGACCGAGGAGATCAATCGCGACTGAGGAAGGAGCGAGTGCGGTTTGCGACCGGGTAGTTGAAGGTCGTGCCGACGGATGAGCGAAATCTCACACCGCCCGAGCCGAATCGCCCTTTTCATTTTCCCGCCTCCTCTTATCGCTTGGAACACTCCTATTCGCGCGCCGGATTCTCGCCCATCCCGCCCGGAGAGCGACAGCGGCAACTGCGGGCAAATGCGCCCTTGCGAACGAGTAAAAATAACCCCGGTTTAAGGTGAAATATCCACGGCGTATCCTGGAATTGACCCTCAAGGGGGGAGTGTTTTAGTGTGCTTCCCGATCAACTCAAATCACGGGTTGATGAAGTGCTCAAAGCCACCAAAGCCAACCCTTGATCTCGATGTAATCTGAGCAACTCCTACTCAATATCTCAGTGTCGCTACATCTCAAACAGGATCAAAAACAAGAGAAAATCCTCGTTCAGGTTTACGCACCTGATAAATTTTCGCATCAGGGTATTTATCATTCACAATTTCTATGATTTCTCTCTTGCATTCATCGGTAGTTCGGCATCCGAAATAAATTGCGGCGACTTCTTCCGGAGAAAACGGCAAAATTTCATGATCCTTGGATTTTTCACGCATTGTGGCTACGATACGCCATTCTTTTTCATATTCCCAAATTTTTGATTTTGTAAGCGTAATTTGATTTAACAACTCGGCGCGTTGGTCCTCAATCACCATTTGATAGGTGAATTCCGGTATGTTGGACACGTAGCGGACCGGTTGCGCGCGAATGAATGCTGAATCTTCCAATTGGGCGTGAAATTCAATCACTGCACCCTTATGGTTATCGGCATAGTGTGACCACATCAATATATTGTCGTGAGTCTCTGACACGCAAAATATGCTTATATCGAATAGGATTTCATGAATTTCTTGGTTGTACATTGATTCCTTTGACTTCAGATTACCCATCCCTCCCATCAGACCTTGGCGAATGTATTCTCGCTCTTCATCAGAAAAGTCATGTTGGTTTTTCGTGAAAATTTGCTGCAATATTCTTAGTTTTTTAGTAGTCCTAGCTCCAAACTGGCCATCCCGTATCGGTTCATTAGAAGCAATTCTGTTCAAAAATTCATCTGTCTGCTGTCGTGCAACAAATTCAGTGGGTTCTTCGAATTGCAAATTAAACTGGTTGTCGAATGGATCGTTGAATAGTTTCGGGCTGGACCACTTTAGCGTGGTTTCAAGCAAAGTCTTTTTAGCGGATTTGGCTGTGTAATACTTGAAAAAACTGGCTTGATTATGAAGTGGCTTAACCATCTTTTCACCTCGGTCATTCTGAAGCTAGGTTAAAAATCCGTCACGGTCGTTCTGATACCGAGGTTGCCCCCACTCCCCCCCTACTCCCCGATCTTCCACACGCCTTTCTCGCGGAAGGCGGGGATGGTCTGGCGGCGGGCGTTTCCCGTGCGCAGGAACAGCTTGATGACGGCGGCGGCGGTGAGCGTCTTGCCGGTGCCCGTCGCCATCTCGAACAGGAAGCGATCACCGCCTTCTTTCACTTCTTTTTGCAGCGCGTGAACCGCTTGTAGTTGATAGGGACGCAGAAAGCGCAGCTTGTTGGTCCGCTTGAATTCTTCGCGCTCGTGGGCGTTCTTCCAGGCGGCCTCTTTGGCGTAGTTCGGACGCTGGGTGAGGGGGATATAGTCTTGCGCCACCCGTTCTTCTATCAGACGCTTGGGGTCGGGGGGCGGAACTTCCCTGCGTGCGGATGCGGAGTCCGGCGTCGGAAACGCGGTGATGGGGCCGGGGTTGCCGTGCTCCAGATCCCAGAAGTAGTGGAGGTTCCCGTTCGAGAGGATGACGAAGCGGCAGTTCTGCGAGCGGGCGTATCTGCGGGCCTGCTCCTTGCCGGCGAGCGGGTTCTTCTCCTCGGACTTCGCCTCCAGGACGATGAGCGGGAATCCCCCCTCATCGAGCAGCAGGAAGTCGATGAAGCCTTTGGAGGCTTTCTCGAAGTCATCACCCAGGCCGTCCAGGTCGGACGCCTTGATGGTGACGCTCGGCTCCAGGCGGATGTTGGCGGGCTTTCCGTCTTCGGAAAAAAAGCGCCAGCCCGCCTCTTCGAGCAGCCTGTTTATCTTGACGCGAGCAGCGGCCTCGCTCATCGGGTCCTATTCCTCGTGTGTCGCAATATCCAATTATTGGATACCCCTCTTTTAGCCCCTTCTCCCGATGAGAGCAAACTCAACCGCCCTCTCTCAACAAAAATCCCATTCACGCCAAAGCGCCTAAATAACGTGAATAGATTTTCCGCTATGGGGAGTTTGGGCGCTCTCTCTATTCTCTTTCTTCTTGACACGCACCCTGCGCCTCGCTAGGTTTGCTTGGCATTCCACACAACCGCCCTGCGTTCGCCGCCGCAAGTCCAGAGGGGGGACTATGGCCATCGCATCGGACGTCGAAATCGCACAGGGGGCGAAGCTCCGGCCCATCGTAGAGATTGCCGAAGAACTCGGCTTGGGCGCCGATGAGATAGAACCCTACGGCGCGCACAAGGCCAAGGTGAGCCTCGACGCGCTCGCGCGGCGCGAGAACGACCCCGACGGCAAGCTCATCCTCGTCACCGCCATGACGCCCACCCCGCTGGGCGAAGGCAAGACCCTGACCACGGTGGGCCTCGGCCAGGCCCTGGCGCGGCTGGGTAAAAAGAGCGTCATCTGCGTGCGCGAACCCTCGCTGGGCCCCGTGTTCGGCATCAAGGGAGGCGCTGCGGGCGGCGGCATGTCCCAGGTGCTGCCCATGGAGGACATCAATCTCCATTTCACGGGCGACATCCATGCGGTCACCTCCGCCCACAACCTGCTTTCCGCCCTCCTGGACGCGCACGTATTCCACGGCAACGAACTGGCGCTCGACGTGAACCGCGTCACCTGGAAGCGCGTGCTGGACATGAACGACCGCGCGCTGAGAAACGTTCTTGTGGGTCTCGGCGGCAGGACGCACGGCGTCCCCCGTGAGGAGGGCTTCATGATCACGGCGGCGTCCGAGGTCATGGCCGTGCTCTGTCTCGCGAGCGACCCGGGGGACATGAAGGAGCGCATCGGGCGCATCGTGGTCGGCTATACGCGAAAGGGAGCGCCCGTCACCGCGGGGGATTTGAACGCGGCAGGCGCCATCTCCCTGCTCTTAAAAGACGCCATCAAGCCCAACCTCGTGCAGACGCTCGAACACTCCCCGGCCTTCGTCCACGGGGGGCCGTTCGGGAACATCGCCCACGGGACGAACTCCACCATCGCGGACAGGCTCGCGCTCAAGCTCGCCGACGCGATGGTCGTGGAAGCGGGCTTCGGCTCGGACTTGGGCGCCGAGAAATTCTTCGACATCACCGCGCGCACGGCGGGGCTGAACGTGGACGCGGTCGTGATCGTCGCCACCGTCCGCGCGCTCAAACTCCACGGAGGGGTTCCCTTCGATAAGGACGCCCTGGCCGAGGAGAACGTAGAGGCCCTCACGCAGGGCTTTGCGAACCTGAGAACCCACATCGAGAACATGCAGGGTTTCGGCGCGCCCGTGGTGGTGGCCGTGAACCGCTTCGCGGCGGACACGGATGCGGAGGTGGCGCGGGTCAAGGAACTTTGCATCGAGGCGGGAGCGCCCTGCTGCGCGCATGAACTACACGCAAGGGGAGGGGAGGGCGGACTCGAACTCGCCGAGACGGCGTATGACCTCGCGGCGGGCGCGGATAAACGCTACACGCCCCTCTACCCGCTCGACATGCCGCTCAAAGAGAAGATAGAGACCATCGCGACGCGCATCTACCGCGCGGAGGGGGTGCGCTTCGAGCCGGCCGCCGCGCGCAGCCTGCGCTCGCTCACGAGGCTGGGCTACGGCGAATTACCCGTCTGCATCGCCAAGACGCAGGCCTCGCTCTCCGATAACCCCAAAAAACTCGGCGCGCCGGCGGGCTTCACGGTGAACGTGCGCGAGGTCAATGTATCGGCAGGGGCGGGGTTCGTGGTCGCCATCGCGGGGAGCATCATGCAGATGCCCGGCCTCGCGAAAACTCCCGCAGCGGCGGGAATGGACATCACCGCCGACGGCATAATCACGGGACTTTTCTAGCGAGCGCGCGCTGCCCGTCTATCGTTTCGAGGATTTACCCACCGTGCAGCAAAACCCGAACCTCTCCAGCAACCGGGGCGAGTCCATCAAGGGCGAGCGCATGTATTTCTGCCACAGGAGAAGACCCAAAGACACGCGAGCCGAGCCGCATTATCACCCCTGCGAGCAGTTCATCTATGTCTTGAAAGGACGCCAGCGCATCACCGTCGACGGGGAAGAACACCTCGCAGGCCCCGGCGACGTCATCCACATACCGCCGAACGCCGTACACTCCACCGTTGCCCTGGAAGACATGGAAACCATCTACGTCAAGGACACCTCCTGGAGTCTCAAGGGCGTCCCCGCAGGCGAAGAGGCCCCCGATACGCCCCCCGAGGACGACCCGTTCTAAGAGGAAGACCCCATGCACGAATTTTTTCCCGGAAACTACATGCGCTCGTTCGTCACCTGCATTTCGCTGAGCTGTGGCGGCAACGTGGACGAGATAGACCGCATCTTCACGCATGAGGAAGGAGGTGCCGAGCACTGCCACTTCGACAACATCGAACTGGGCAGGAGCTACATTCTCGATTGGTTCGTGGAGAAGCTCTAGCGAGGGCGAAGCGCCCGCTTACGGCGTGAGGACGATTTTTCCGAGAAACTTTCCGCTGAATGTTCTCAATCAATTCTGAATCGAATTCTAGTTTCTCCTGATTATCGCTTCAATCTTTACTTCCAAAATGCGTCGACTTAGCGATCAAACTCTTCAAGTAGCTTTTGTGCAAACTCCTCAACCGTAAAAAAGTCAACCAACATTTGCTGGTGAAAATTAACCGAGGGTGCTTTTTCACTGAATGAATGCGTTATTATGGGCGTGAATGATGTCAAAAGCTCTTGCTCACCACTTAGATTATCAGCTTCTTCATAATTTTTATCCGCAGTTTCTTTGGCAATACGAACTTCAAGGTCATTATATTTATCAATTTTATCGGTCGGCACAACGTATGGCGGTATATAAAGAGGAATCCGATGCGCCAAGGCATGGCGAAAATCCACGATGTAGTTCAACCACGGCCTGCGTTCTCCCAAGTATTCCCGAAATATCTCCGACAAAGATTTGAGAACCTCGGAGTTGTTTGTGCCGAACCCCACCCATGACTTCGGAAGTGGTGTCCCGTCGTCCCTCTTTATCTTCTTCTCCAATACCCAAATCCATGCAAGATTGTCGATGCACCCATATACGTTCAATACAAAGGCTTGAAGACAAACTGTCGCATCGAGAATTTGACCTCGCTCTGGACGCTGATCCAGATCGGGCGGCAACGCTTTAAATACCCCGTCAATGCAGTGCACAAGAATTCCCAGACGGCGGCAAAAACCATGATTCGCAAACTCACGCGCTTGCTCGATTTCGAAACGCTTCGTTAAATATCGTGTCCTAAGATCATCGTATTTTCCACGAACAGTGTCATAAGAATTCCAAAGACGATCCAAATTCTCCTTAGTATAGAATAGTTTGGATTCAGTCATGCGGAACACCTTTTCTGTGGCACTGATTGAAACACCTCAAATAAAATTGATGTCCTTAAATCAAATTCACATCGCTCATCGTGGAGTTACCGCATGGAAATGTTACTCCTTGATAAGCTTCTTGTAATCGCTCACGATGCCGCTCCTCTCACCCTCAAGGCGTAAGCACGATCTTCCCCAGAAACTTACCGCTCAGCATCAGTTAATGCGCCGTCTTGGCGGTCGCAGGACTCACGGAGGCGCGCACGGCCTCCATGTCGGAAACTCTGTAAAACGGCATTCGTTCGTCCTCCTTCAAGCGTATCCGTGAATTTTCTCTTTCAGGCGTCCACTATCAAGCGGGAAAACGTACGCCCGCAACGGCCCTATGGGGTGAATTCGCGCAGCTTCTCTTCTAAGCGGCGAACGATGGCCTCCGCGTCTTCGGCGTCGTTGTGATCCTGATCGAGCCGCCCGTCGCCCGAAGGACTCTTGGCGGTGAACATGCGGAGTTCGTCATCGATGATGACGCCGCCGTGGCGCGTGTTCCGGGGAATGTGGACGAGGTCGCCCGGTTCGACGACGCGCTCCTCATCGCCCACTATCATCCACTGCCTGCCCTCGAGAATGAGGAGGAACTGCTCCTCGTTCGGGTGGTAGTGCGGCCTCGACACCTTGCCTTTGGGATAGGTGACGAAACCCACCTTCATCAGTTCGCCCGGCGCCGTCTTTGCGGTCGCAGGACTCACGGAGGCGCGCACGGCCTCCATCTCGGAAATTCTGTAAAATGGCATTTCATACGTCTCCTTTTGTCTTTTCCCCTGATACTGCGCAGAGAGTGCGCGGGGCGGCTGTTCCCTGTGAGAACAACCAGAGTTTCGGAAATCCCTTTCATGACGACGTTGGTTTTCACCATCTTATAGAATCCGCCGGTTTTTCGCACGGGAACTTGGCCCAAGCGCGCTTCCGGGCGATTCAAGAAACCAAGAGGGTATAGTAATATTCCTTGGAGGACCCAGGCATCTTATTCAAGGACCCTGGAGGAATTTCACCATGCGCCGCAATGCCTCGTCCGCATCCAGACTCCTCAGCCAAATCGCACTCATTTTGTTTCTCTCCGGCTGCGCGGTCCAGACGTTTCCCACCCACGGGGTATTGCACGAAGGCCTCGCCGCCATGGTGGGCGCGTCCGTCGAGAGCCTCGTCGCGAAGATAGGGTACCCGGACAGCGACGTCGCGGTCGGCGGCCGGAAATTGTATACCTGGGACCACAGAAGCGCCTTCACCTATACGGTGCCGGAGAACATCTGCCGCCAGAAAATCGTGGAGTATTCTACTCCCAATCGGCCCAATGCCCCTGTGCACCGCAAATTGGTGACGGAGTGCGAAACAGTTCAGGTGGCAAAAACGGTGCTGCATTTCTGCACGATCAAGGTGGAAGTCGACGGTGCGGAGAAAATCTCCGGATACACCTTCGACGGGAACAGACAAGGATGCGAACATTTCGCCGGGGCTTTTCGAAACCTCCCCTACGAGGCGTGCATCAAAAATCTTTCCGGCCTCAAGTTCGCGGTGAATATCGGGACGGAGCCCAAGGAGAAACTATCCGCCGCGATAGCCCGGTGCGAGAAAATGCACCGCTAGCACATCACGACGCCGGGAATCTCACGGAGAATGGCCCTTAAAGTTTCACACCGCCTGTTCCGCAGGTTCCTCCCGCGCACCCGCACCGCCCAGAAGGCGCATCAAGGAATCGATTTCAGGCTCAGCTTCGAGTGATTCGAGACGCGCGAGCACGTCCTCGTATTCTTCGGTTTCCAGAGCGGATTTCGCGCAGTCGCGGAACTTGGAGCGTATCTTGTCATCCTCCATCGGCCACAGCGCGCAGCCACGGGAAACGTCCGTTCTCTTTCTCAGCACGCGGCCATCGTGTAAGTGAAGGCGCACGTCGCTCGGCTTGCGCATGCCGGGCTCCCAGCCCATGTCGTCGGCGGTGACGTGAACCTTGCCTACCCACTCCTGCAGCAGGGGCTCGCGCACCGCCTCGTCCTTGAAAGTTTCCAGGCGCAAATCGCCATCCAGCAGCATGCGCGCGAGACAATACTCGATGGAGAATTTGCCCTGGAGGCCCGTTTTGGGCGCATGGTAGCGCAGGACCTGCGTGGCGATTTCGACGAGTGAGACCTCGACCCGCGCGACGTCCGCCGCCGTGACCTTCGACTCCTCCATCAGGTCATAGAGCGCATCCACCGCCGGGTGGGTCGAGAGGCAACACGGGTAGGGCTTCATGTTCATGCCGGGCTCCGCCAGGGCGTAGGGCCGCCCGAGGCTCTCGACAATCTCCTCCGGGTTGGGGGAGCCGCCTCCGGCGAAGGCGTCGAGAAATCCGCGCGGGGCTTCGAGGATAGTCGTGCTCGCCGTGAGGCCTGCGGCTGCGAGCGCAACCGCGCGAAGGCCCGCTTCGGGGGCCAGGCCGGCGTGTAAGGGCTTCGTCATGGTGCCGAAGTTCGCGTGAACGCCGGACGCATGGGAGGCGGCGCAGCCCAGGGCGTGGCGCGTGGTCTCCACGTCCAATCCCCGCAGGTGCGCGGCTGCGGCCGCAGCACCCATGGTGCCGAGCGTGCAGGTGGCGTGCCAGCCCGCGCCGTAGTGCTCGGGATTCATGCCCTCGCCCAGCTTGGTCGAAATTTCATAGCCGATGATGAAGGCCTCCAAAACCTCGCGGCCCGTAGCGCCCTGCACCTCTCCCTGCGCCAGGACGGCGGGCAGCACGCCCACGCTCGGATGGCCGCTCAGGAGATAGCTCGAATCATCGAAATCGAGCGCGTGGCCCATCGCCCCGTTGGCGAGAGCCGCCATCGGGGCCGCCGCGCGCGCCCCGACGCCGATGATGGTCGCCTCGGGCGCGCCGCCGAGTCGCCGCGAGAAATCGGCCACGATGCGCCCGACGGGTTCACCCGCTCCCGCCAGGGTTACCCCCACGGTGTCGACCACCGCCTTTTTCGCGCGCTCGATAACCAGCTCGGGGAAATCGGTCCACTTCGTCTCGACGATGAATTCCGCCATCCGTTCGGTAACGCTCATGCGACGCCTCCTCGCTCGGGAGCCTCGGGCCCTCTCTTAAACTCTTAAGAAAATTCTCAAGCGCGCAGTATAACCCCCCGCGGCGTTTTTCCCATGTATGTAGTGGGTGTCGTCATCGATAACGACGAGGGGCCTGACGGAGTAGACGCTCCTCAAACCACCAGTTTCTCGCGCAGCCAGTCGTAGATGTAGGTCGTCCCGAGCGTCATGTTGTCGCGCTGGCAGTGTTGCGCGCCGCCTTCTTTCGACGTGAACACCTTGAAGGTCTTATCCTCTGAACCCACGGCGTTAAAGAGCTTCCTGGCGTCGCGCATGGGTATCTGCCTATCCTCCGCCCCGTGGACGAGGAGAAAGGGGCAACGCATCTTCTGCACCACGCCGTCCAGGCGAAAACCCTCGAGCTTACGAAGCGCTTCTTCCACCGTCTCCGCGTTCATGATCCACAGGATGTGATGGTCGGGCACCGCGTGCAGCGACGTGCCCCAGGCCGCAAGACGCCTTTTCCAGGTGGCGTGGTAGTCCCAAATCGCCCCCCAGGCGACGCAGGCCTTGTAGCGGCGGTCCATGCTCGCCGCCCTCGGCGCGTAATACCCGCCCGCGCTGAGCGCAATGACGGCCGCCCGGCGCGCATTCACGTCCTCTCGCGTTTCGAGGTAATCGAGCGCGGCCGAACCCGCCACCTCGTAATCGTGGCGCAGGTAGAGGTTCCTGAAGCGCGCGGCCTCGCCGGAACCCGGCCCGTCCACGACGAGGCAGCTCATCCCGCGCGCAACCAGGCTCTCCACCCCCCGGACGTAGACGAGTTCCTTTGTGTTGTCGAAGCCGTCGAAAAAGACCACGACGGGAGGCTTTCTTTTTCTCGTGTTCTCGGCGTGGACGAAATAGGCGGGCAGCGACGCGCCGTTCTCGTAGGGAATCTCGACGCACTCGATTCGCGGACGCTCGCTCAGACGGGCGAAGCGGTGAAAACAATCGAGCGATTTTTTGAAGACGGTGTGGCCCCGCCTGTCCTTGGGCGTACGGAAGCGCTCGCCCATCTGGTAGTAGACGCAGGCTCTCAAATGATGGGCGGCCGCGGTGAGACTCGAAGCCTCGCGCTCCGCAGCAAGTGCGAGCACGCGAACGTGACCGGCCATGCGGACCCACTCGCGGAACCAGGCCTCGTCATCCCCCGGCTTGCGGGCGAGCCGACGCCCCACCCGGTCGACCTCTCCAATCTCGGAAGCGCCCCATCTGGAGCAGGAAATCAGAAAACACACCGCCGAGGACCACCGGTACTCGCCCGGGAAATATGTGAACCAGTTCGCCTCCGCCGGCATATCCGCCAAAATTACGCCTCCCGCACAATGTGGCCGATTCGTTTCGGCCGAAGTGAATGATAGGAATTATCAACCGCTTCCATATTCTCAATTCATGGACGAGAGTTTTCTACACGCCGACGTCCATTCCTGATCTACGGTCTGTAGGTGGCCCGGGTCTTTCCTGTCCCTCGGTGCTCCGTGTCGCAACACTCTTGAATACTAACAAATCCGGATTTTCTTTTGTAGATTGTGCTCACTTTTGGGTCGACTCGCGGGCACTCAGTGGCGATGCTTTTGTTCAACCTTGCAAAACTTTACAAGCAAAATACGCCGTGATAGCTTCCAGCGAAATAAATCTCCCACAAATCTGCCCGATTTTGATTTGCCATTTTGCGTAATTTTCGCGCGCTTGAGGGACTCAATTTCCGGATTGCCAACAATGGAGTGGAATAATGAGTGACATGGACAACATTTTGGAGAAGGCTCACCGCGCAAGGCTAATTCCTACAACTGCGGAATCACGCAAGGAAGAACGGCTCGTATCCGTTCTGCTCGCGACTCTGGCCGTGGTGCATCCATTCGCTAAGCAGCTATTAGAACGCTGTGGGGTGCGGATGGGAAAGACGTCCAAGTTGCTCACTTATACGGAGGTCAAATTCCCATCCTCCGACGAAAGCAAAAATGGAAACAGTAAAGATCGGCCCGACGGTGTCCTGATTCTATCAACTGGCAAGTCCCAATGGAGAGCACTCGTCGAAGCCAAGATTGACAATGTCGAGATTGATCAAGAACAAGTGCTTAAATACGCAAGGATAGCGCGCGAATGCGGAATCGACGCGGTGATCACGTTGTCGAATCAGCTAACGCCTTTACCAACGCATATCCCGTATTCAATTCCGAAAACACTCAGTAATCGTGTCGATTTCTTTCACATTTCTTGGATTAGCGTACTCACCCAAGCATCATTGATTCTAAGAGACAAAGAAGAAATAAGTAGCGAGCAGGCATTTATTCTCGAAGAAATGACGCATTATTTTGAACATCCCAAGTCCGGGATTCAAACGCTTCGACCAGATGAATACCGAATGGCGGCCACTCGTCGTCGGGATTAGTAACGGTGAAAAGTTCAGCCGCTCCTCTCCAGAGATCGAGAATACGATTTCCAGTTGGCATCAGGAAGAACGGGACGTTTGTCTATTGTTGAGCCGTCGCATCGGAAAACACGTCGACATCCGCCTCTCTCGCAAGCATCAGAACGATACCGCGCTCCGGCTTCGCGAAGCATGTGATTGGCTGATTGCTTCCTATGAACTGCGCTCCATCTTCACCGTACCGAATGCCGCCGGCGATATAGAAGTAACGGCAAATTTGGAACGCAGGACGATTTCCTGCTCCATGAGACTCAATGCGCCCGGCGACAAGAAGCGAGCCAGCGCGAGAATAAACTGGCTCGTTCGACAACTGCGAGACGTTGACGGGAATGATGTGATCATTCGAGCTGTATGGCCCAGGGGAGCAAAGACTCAGGAGTACCTATCAACGGTCCGAGGCGATATCAATTGTCTAGATATAGGACGCCCAGGCGCAACGCTTATGAGTTTTGAAGTGGTAATCGTCAAATACCTCGCAGGCCGTTTCTCCAGACCACGAAACTTCATTGAAGATCTGGAAGAATTAGTGCCTGAATTCTACGACCGAATCGGTCAGCGTTTGCGGCGTTGGTCTCCCCCACCTCCATCAATCGATAAGCGCGACCCAATCCAGGAATCCACTGCCCCTAAAACAACCGAAGAAAGTAGCGGGCACAACTCTCCGCCGTCGGAAATTAGTCAATCCAACGAGCCACACGAGCCAAACAATTCGAACATATCATCCACGGAGCATCCACAGAGGATGATTTGATTCCAGCAAACTAAAAGAGGGTCCCGGGAGGAAACCCGGACGACCCCACTACCCACAGAGGAGCGTGTCATGCCGGAAGCCCCTGCCAACACCCGATGGTTCACCTACTTTCCTGAGGATTACCGCTGGTCTTCCGGCGTAGTGAACTGCTTATCCGTGGCTCCGTGGGGCGGGGCGGACATCGGCGAGGTCGATCAGGTGGGGAGACGGCTCAGAAAAGACATCGGAAACGACGCGCTGTGGTTCCGCGAATGGCTCCGCATGGCGGACAAGGTGCGCAATCTGGGGCTGGAGGCGGAGGAGAACAACCACCGCTTAAGCGCGGCCTACCACCACAAGCGCGCCGCGATGTACTACCAGATCGGAGAGCGGTTCCGCACGCCCAAGGACAAGCGGGCGAAAGACGCCTACAGGCTCGCGCTCGACAGTTTTTTACGCTTCACGAAGTTCACCGACGCTCCCCGGATCGAGCGCGTGGAAGTCCCCTTCGAGAACGGCGTGAACCTTCCGGGCTATTTCGTACACGCGCAGAACACGAAAAAGGCCAAACCGCCCGTAATCGTCTATTTCGATGGTCTTGACATCACCAAGGAGATTCAATACCTGCGCGGCGCGGAAGAATTCGTGCGCCGGGGCATGAGCTGTCTCGTCATGGACGGGCCGGGAACCGGAGAGGCCATCCGCTTCAGGGAGCAATACCTGCGCCCCGACTACGAAGCGGCGGGTTCCGCCGCGCTCGATTATCTCGAAACGCGGGGAGACGTGAACGCAGACAAAGCCGCCGTGGTGGCGATAAGTCTCGGGGGCTATTACGCGCCCCGCATCGCCGGCATGGAGAGGCGGTACAAGGCGTGCGTCGCCTGGGGGGCGTGCTGGGATTATCACGCGACGTGGAAAAAGCGCGTCGCAGCCTCGATGAAGACGGAACTCTCCGTGCCCGGCCACCACATCATGTGGGTGTTCAACACGAAAAACTATGAGGACACCTTCAAGAAGCTCGAAGCCTTCCGCCTGGACGGCGTGGTGCAGAAGATGCGCTGTCCGTTCCTGCTCACCCACGGAATCGACGACAAGCAGGTGCCCACGAGCGACGCGAGGAAACTCTTCAACGCCGTGGGCTCCAAGGACAAGACGCTCAAGATATTCACCGTCAAGGAGGGGGGCTCGCAGCACTGCCAGCGCGACAACCTCTCGCTCGGCGTCACCTACATCGCGGATTGGCTGATGGAGAAGCTTAAGCCCTGAGGCGGTCAGCTTAAGAGCCAACGCGGGAGGAATTGACCGACCGATGAGGGAGGGTTTGCGGTTTTCGTTGTAGGGACAACCCCCTGTGGTTGTCCCCGCCCCTTGATTATCCTACATCAGGACAGGCACGGGGGCCTGTCCCTACGGGCGAAGGCTCGGCTTCAGTGACAATCCCTCATTCATCAAACGGGGTTGACCCTCAAGGGGGAAGTGATGATCAAAGGCGAAAAGACGCGATGGATCTGAGAGGGTAGGCAAACCCCCTATCGCATCATCCTTTCAACCACTCCTCCGCCTCCTTGCGGACGGCGCGTTCCTCCGTGCTGTGCTGTAAGACGATGTTCTCAGCGGGTGGGTGGCCTATTTTCGCGTTTCGCCAGCAATGGTATCGAATGGCTTGGGGATAGCCCGAAAGGTCGATGGAGGCGTAGAACGAAGCGGGGAGTTCGTCGGGCTTATACGGGTCCATCCGGTCTTTTTCGTAGATGTTGGTCCGCTTCCAGATGCGCCATGCGCCGTCTCGTTTTTCGAGCAGGGCGAGGACGCGGCTCCAGGTGGTGAAATCAAGCTCCACGCCGTCGATCAATCTTCTCTGGTAGAGGATCAGGTCGTGCTCGGCCGCGGCGCGCGTGTCTTTCAGGCGAACCCAGGGATTCGTGACGGTGTGCTTCTGGCTCTCGCCGGGGTGGCGGGCGATTTTCATCTTTTTCGCGGCGTCGACGAATTCATCCCGCGTTCCGCTGAACCACGATGTCGTGAGCGTGGCGTCCGGGTGATAACACGCGCTCCACTCCTCCCAGAGCCCTGCGTCGCGCGCGTAGTTCACGACTGAGAGAATGTCCTTTATCTCGCTCCTGTCCACATTCTCCTGAATTCTTCTGTCCGCTTCCATGACGTTTCCTCAGATGAACTCATGCACTTCGGCGAACATGCCCTTCACGATCCCCCCGCTCAGGTGGCCGACCAGGATTTCTCCCGGCTGGTAGGGGCCGCCGCTCAGCGCGAGATGGAGGTGGATATACGGTTCGGGTTCATCCCACGTTTCATCCCCCCGGACGGCGGGAGGCTCCTCCGGCCAGGAGATGTTCCCCACGGCGATGAGTTCGCGCCAGTCGTGGAAATAACGCTGCGCCGAGGGGCCGATGATGTCCCTGAAACCCGTGCGGACGTCTGATTCCTTGAGCGCGCCGAACACGATGAGCGAGGCGCTCCGTATGTTCTTCTCCTTCACGAAATAATTGAATTCCTCGAAAAAATCATCGTCCTCATCGAATTCCAGATGAAAAACGCGACCCAGCTTTTTTTCTTCCGCTCGCATACCTAACCCTCCCTCTCCCTCACCTCCGCGTAGAGGTTCTCGAGCCCCCGCCGGAAAGTCCTCCTCCTGTGCGCGACCCAGGATTCGCCCCGCCCCGTATCGGACCAGAAGAATTTCTCGAAACTTACATCCGAGGCGGCGGCTTCTCGCTCGGTTCCTTCCGCCACCAGCTTTTCCATCATCCCCCACATTTCTTCGAAGCCGTTCCTGAAACGCCGCACTTCTCCGGTTCCGCATATCTCACCGTGGCCGGGGACGACGTGCGCCACGGGAAGGCTCTCTATCCACGCGAGCGCCGCGATCCATTCCTGAAAACGGGCTTCGCGCATCCCGGGGCCCGGCTCGTTTATCATCACGTCGCCCGTGAAGATGACGCCTTCTTCCGGCACGTATACCGAACTGCAGGCGGGCGTGTGGCCGCCGAGGCGATAAATCTGAAACGTCAGGGGATGTAAGTGGAGCGTCATCCCCGCATCGAAACACACCTGCGGCAGGGGCAGGACGGCTCGCGCTATTTCGTTTGCTTCCTCTGTTGCGCCGATATCGTTCAAGGTGTTGATGAAGGTCTCGCGCCCGGCGAGAGGGTTATCCTTCGCGGCGAGCGCATCGAAAACGCGCTGCGGAGCGATGGAGACGACCCTCGCATCCTCGATGAACGCGGAGCCGATGGTGTGATCGCCGTGATAGTCCGTGGAAATGCGGTATCGGATGCCTTTGGGGCTAAGCGCCCTCAGTTGTCCTTGCCAGTCCCGTGAATCCGAGGGCCGCACGGGGCAGTCGATGAGCACCACGCCGGCCTCGGTGACGCCCGCGCCCACGTTCGCCCAGAGATATTCGGTCTCCGCCACCAGGTGCTCGCTCAGGCGCCGCATATCTTGTTCCCGCCCCTACGCGAAAAAGCCGCAGGCGGGGGCGCGAACGTCCACCCCCGCCAAAGCGACTCGCTTCTCATGAACGCCCGGGCTTTAGTTTCTAATTTTGACCCCGGCATTTTTGAAAATAGTCTTGTTGCTATTGTACTCCGCCTTCAACTCCTTCAAGAGCTGCTCTCCGACGACCGGCTGGGAGCGAACGCCCATCTTCTTGAGAAGGCGCTTGAAGGTCTTGTCCTTGGACATCTTGAGCAGGGCCTTCTCCAGGATGTCGATGCGATCCTTGGGCGTTCCCGCGGGCGCCATGACGATTCGCTTCGAATGCAGGAGAAGGTCTACTCCCTCCTCCCTGAGAGTCGGGACATCCGGAAACGTTTTGTATCGCTTCGCGGCGGCGACGGCCAGAATGCGTATTTTGCCGGACTTGTAGTTGGAGAGAACGCCGCCCGTCGCCGGGTTGGCGCCCGCCGTTTGCACGTGTCCGCCCAGCATGGCGAGCATGGCGGGGCCGCCCCCACGGAAGGGAACGTGGTTCAGTGTCGTCTTCGTGTCGTAGGCGATCTTGAGTAGCATGGTGTGGCTGAGGCCATACGCTCCCGTAGAGCCGTGCATGATCTCGCCTTTGCTCTTTTTCGCCGCGGCGATGTATTCCTTGAAATTCTTCCACGGCCTGTTCCCCAACGAGACCAGCAGATAGGGAAGCTCGTTAATCTTAAAAACGGGGATGAAATCCTTGAAGGGGTCAATACCCATGTCCTTCACATGGGTAGACAGGTAGAGCTGGCTGTTCGACCCCATCAAGAGGGTGTAGCCGTCCGGTTTGGCCCGCTTGAGCGCTCCCATCCCTATCTTCCCGCCGCCGCCCGGCATGAGCTGCACGAACGCCGGCTGGCCGATGTATTGGTGAAGAACGCTGGCCACGGCGCGCGCATGGAGGTCGTGCGAGCCGCCCGCGCCCAAGGGCACGATGATCTTGATGGGTTTCGAGGGATACTTCTCCGCCCGGCCGGCAGGGCGGTGAAAGTGAGTAGCCCGAGCGACAAGACTACCGCCAGGGCGATCTTCCATGATTTGCGCATCATCTTGGTTCCTCCTTGGAGTTGGTTGAATCGGCTCCCGTTTGCGGCTTCAACGTCGAAGCCCACGGACGCCTCCAAATGCTCAATGCCAGCATCAATATGGTCATGCCGATGAAAAACGCAGCGATGGGGCGGGTGATGAAAACCGAATAATCGCCCCTCGATATAATGAGCGTCTGCTGTAAGGCCTCCTCCGCCCGGGGCGCGAGGATGAACGCGATGACGAGCGGGGCCATGGGAAATTTCAGTTTTCTCAGCCCGTATCCGAACATGCCCGCGATGAGTGCCAGAACGAGGTCGCCCAGGTTGCTGTGATAGACGTACGCCCCCACGAGGCAGGAGACGATGATGCCCGGCACCAGTAACGATTGCCGGATGGTGACGATCTTGGCGAACATGCCCGTGAGGAGCCAGCCCTGGATCAGCATGATGGGGTTCCCTATCAGTAGCAGCGTGAAGATGGCGTACATGACGGGGGCGTGTTCCTGAAAAAGGCTCGGCCCCGGCCGCAGCCCCTGGGCGATGAACGCGCCCATGAGAATCGCAGCGCTCGGGTCCCCGGGGATTCCGAACGTGAGGGTGGGTATCAGGTCAGCGCCCGCGACCGCGCTGTTGGCGGCTTCAGAAGCCGCGACGCCCTCGTAGCTGCCGTGGCCGAATTCCTCCGGCTTCTTGGATGCCCGCTTCGCCGCCGCGTAGCTGACGAAGGTGGCGATGGCCGCCCCCGTACCCGGAATCGCGCCGACGAAGGTGCCTATCATGGATGAGCGCAAGATGGTGCGCGCCGAATGCCAGAGTTCGATGATTTTGAGCTTCCTGCCGCCTTTCAGGTGCAGGGTTTCGGGCGGGCGCGCCAGGTCGGCGGCCTTTTTTTCCGACTGGATGAAAACCTCGCTCACGGCGAAAAGCCCGATGAGGAGCGGCACCACCCCCACCCCCTCGGCCAGGCCGGGAAGGCCGAACGTGAAGCGCTCCCCTCCCGAGATGATGTCCGTACCCACCATGCCGAGTTGGAGTCCGATGAGGGCGGAGAGTATCCCCTTCACCACGGAGGTCCCCGTAACGCTGGAGATGATGGCCATTCCCATGAGCAGGAGCCCGAAAAACTCGGCCGGCCCGAACAGGAGCGCCACAGCGGCCAGCGGAAGCGCCGCCAGGATGAGGACGAGATCGCTGAAGGTATCTCCGATGGTGGAGGAATACAGCGCCATCTGAATAGCGCTCCTCGCCTCTCCTTTTTGCGCAAGCGGAAACCCGTCCAGACAAGTCGCCGCCGCGGGCGCGGTTCCCGGCGTGTTCACCAGGATGGCGGGGATGGAGCCGCCGAAGAGCGTTCCCTTGTGAATCCCCAGCAAAAAGGGAATGCCCAGTACGGGTGGCATGAAAAAGGAGAAGGGAACCAGGATCGCCGTCGCCATGACGCTGGTGAGTCCCGGAATCGCGCCCACCGTGATGCCCACGAAGACGCCCACCGCTATCATGGCCAGACCCTGCCACGTGAGCGCCATCGTGATTCCCTGGAGTATCTGCTCGAACATACGCGACCTTAACTAAAGAGGCTGCCTTCGGGCAGCGCCAGCTTGAAGGCGAACCAGAAGAAATAATTCACCACGATGGGGAACAGAATGGCCATGGAGACGACGTATCGCCAGTCGCGCGTGCCCATGAAGGTGATCAGGATCGCGAGAAAAACGGGAGAACTCGCCAGAAAGCCGAAATACGCCATAGACTCGACGTAGACGTAGCAGAGGACGAAAACGGCGCAGACTTGCAAGAGCGCTCTTTTACTCGTTATCACTTGCGCGCCCGCTTCATTTCTCTTGAGCGCTCCGAACAGGAACATGAGGCTCACCAACCCGAAGGTGACGACGGCCGAGGTGGGAAAGAACGTCGGCAGGAAGACGGCGTTCGAGACCTCTTCGGGCGGAATGGCGTATTGAATCTGCGTCGGAATGATATAGAAAAAACCGATGAGGCTATAGAGCAGAAAAACGACCGCTGTACAGACATCGGCTTTTCGCACGTCCAGCCCTCTTCACTGATATGGAACAGGCGGCGTCCTCATTCATGCCGCCTTCGTGGAGGGGGCCTTGATTCCGGGACGCTCGAACCACCTTGCATCAAATATGCGTATAGGGAGTTATATAGCAAGAATCGCCGTGCGTGTCATCCTGAGAGGAGGCTCGAAAGCGGATTTCTCCCTTTGATTCGAGAGACCTCTTTGAGGCGGAACCTTGAAGACGGCGTGAAAGATTACGTCCATTATGGGAAGATTCACTATTCATGAGAAAAAGTCCTAAGCACGCATTCGAGAAGGAGTGGGTTCATGTCCAGAGTTCCGCTGCTGAGCCGAGAAGGCGCGGAGGGTGAGATCGCGCGCACCTTCGACATCCTGGGTAACTTCCAGCGCAGGCAGGTCAATTCCACCCGGGCGACGGCGCACTCCCCGTTTCTCGCCCGCATTTTCTATCCCCTCGTTCAGACCCTGATGCGCGAGGGGCTCGGCACCGTCCTCTCCTCGAAGATAAAAGAAATCGCCGTCATCAAGACCAGCCGGATGAACGGGTGTGACTACTGACTCGCCCACAACACCGCTCTCGGCCGGGTGCTGGGAATCACGGATGCGCACGTCGCCGCCATCGCCTCGGACGATTACATGAACTCTCCCCTCCTCACGCCTAAGGAAAAAGCAACCGTCCTGTGGACCGAGCACGTGACGCGCAACACCGCCAAATTCAGGGACGACGTGGCCGGGGAGGTGCAAAGCTATTTCACGGACGCCGAGTTCGTCGAGCTCACCTTCGTCATCAGCTACTTCAACATGCGCAACCGCTACCACGACTCCCTGAAGCTGCCGAACGATGAGGTGGAAATCGTCGAGGACGTGGGCCGTCTTCGGCCGGACCCGGAAAAGCTCAAAAAGTTCTTGCAGGAAATTCTCGATAACTGGCCGGACGCCTTCCCGCAGCCTAACGAATGAAGGCGTCCATGAATCACTCCAAAGAGAGGAACCCATAAATGGATCGAGGAATCTGGGCGGTATGGTACGACCTTCCCGAGGAAGGTGAGGATGAATATATTTCCTGGCTTCATGAAGCCCATATACCTCAGGCGCTCGCGCGTCCGGGCTACCTGTGGGCGGCGCACGTGAAAAACGTAGTGACGCCCGAGCGTGAGGAGAGAATTCGCGGAGCCGTCCATCACACGGACGACGCGAGCGTCCCCACGGGGGTTCAGTATCTGATGCTCTATGGCGCGCTGGGCCCCACCGTTTTTCTGGACCCGAGTCCCGAGCAAATGGCGGAGAAGATGACGGAGGAGGCGCGCGAAATGCTTGATATGCGCAAGAACGCGCGCTCTTGCGTCTTCATGGAGCACAACCGGGTCGACGGCCCGGAGGTGAAAACCCGCGCGCCGGGCATCGCGCCCGGACCCGGCATCCAGTTCGGAACCTTCAACATCAACGCCGTCGAAAACGAGGACGAACTCGGATGCTGGTACTCCCAGGTGCGGATGCCCCGGTTGACGAGCATGGAGGGGTGCGTCGGGGCGCGGAATCTGGTCTCGGTCTCCGGCTGGGCCAAGCACGGGATTCTCTATGAGTGGGTATCTCTTGAATCCCTGGAGAAAAATTTTGTTACCGAGAAGATACACCGCTCGCGACAGGCGGTGAGCACCCTGGTCCACGCTCCCAGTTCTCCCAGCGTGGGCGAGCGCATCTGGCCGCCTGCGGGGGATTGTTGAGGGGAAACACTTGGGATGATGGGAGCCAACAAGCCTTGCAGGGGATATGATTTAGTTGACAGGAAACGAAAAAATCCGCCCCTAAATACCATAAGCCATTGATTTTATTTCGAATTTTTAGTTGATGGGTAGTTGATGGAAAGAGAGTGGCGCGTAGCCCGATGGGATCAGACCCCATCCTCGGCCACGACGGTGTTTTGCAGCCTGCCGAGTCCTTCCACCTCGATTTCCACGACGTCGCCGGGTTTCAGGAACTCAGGATTCTCCCGCGCGTAGGCCACCCCGCTCGGCGTGCCCGTCATGAGCAGATCGCCCACCTCGAGCGTCGTGCCCAGCGAGAGCACGTGAACCAAGGTGGGGATATCGTGGATCATGCTCGCCGTACTGGCTTCCTGGCGAAGCTCCCCGTTCACCCAGGTGCGGAGCATGACGTTCATGGGGTCGCCGAAATACTCCTTCGGCACGATGTAGGGGCCCATCGGACAGTGGGTGTCCATGGATTTTCCCTTCGCTCCCTTGTGCATGCGCTGGCGATCGCGCGCGGGCGTGTCGTTTCCGTTCGCATAGCCGAAAATATGATCATAAACGTCTTGTTTTTCGATGTTGATTCCACCCCGGCCGATGACCACGGTGAGTTCTCCCTCATAATCCAGGGCCTGCGTGGCGCGGTGGTGGATAATTCCGCCCCGATGGGGGAGCAGCGTCGTGTGGGGTTTCGAGAATAAGACGGGATGATCCACGTAGACGGAATCGCGCGCCAGGGTTTTCGCGCCCAGGCCCTCTTGTCCGTGTTCATGGTAGTTCACCCCCTGGCAGTTCACGTTCTTGGGCGGATAGGGGATGGGCGGGAGATATTTCACCTCCGCCTCGGGCAGGAAACACTCTTCCCCCTCTTTCGCGTCTTTGAGCTTCGGGGCGTCCGCCAGCATTTCCTCCACAAGGGGACGAAGCCTCTGCCACTGGACGATTAAGCCTATCATCGTCGAGGGGAAAGGCTCCCCCGGACGAAACCGGACCGAGAGGAGGGGAAGGTCGGCCACCGTATTTTCGCCTACCAGCGCGCCGATGCTCCCGCCTCCCCAGGCGGCGCCATACGATAACAATTTCATTCCCTATCTCCTCCGAATCCAGGCAACCGGGGCGGGTGAGGGATGATTTTACGCGCTCACGCCTCGCAATCCGAAGTCACCCTACCTCCCAAAACACGAAGCACTTGAACGATTCGCTCGCGAACGCTCTCATCCGCCGGATGACCGCCTTTCCGCGTCCCGCAGTCCTCCCGCATACCAGGCCCCCTTGCGAAAAGAGGCTCGGAGCCTGGAGACATAAACGAAATCAATACGTGAGTTTCGAGAATCCTTCGAACAGACGCGCGAGGAATTTCTCGGACTGGAGAATGCCCGACACCTGCGCGTATTCGTTGGCCGCGTGTTTTCGCATGGCGTTACACGGAAGCCCGCCGATCCAGGGCACGCCCAACTCTTCCGTCCACAAGGCCACGGGCATTCCCGCAGGGTGCACGGGCCAGACCTCGGGGTCCGCGCCCATGTCCGCATGGGCTTGCAGGAAACACTGGATCAGAGGATGCTCGAGTGGCGTTCCTCCGCCCGCGTAGTGGTTGTTCACGACGAACTCGACGTCGCCGTAACCACCCTCGGCCAGGATGGCGCGCACGTTCTCTATGCGCTCATCGGGGTCTTCTCCCGGCTGAAAGCGCATGTTCACCACGGCCTGGGCTTCCGAAGGAATGCTGACCTTCACGGATTTCCCCTCGCCCACGAAGCCCGCCTGAAGGCCCGTGAGAGTGAATTCCGCCTTGAACAGGTGGGAGTGAACGGCGGCGTGGAAATCATCCTGCCGGAAACGCTTGACCCCCAGGCTTTGCTTCATCCTTTCGGGGTCCATCCGCTCCGACAACCGGCGGCACAAATCTTCTTCGGCGTCGCTCGGCGTCCATCCCTCGCCTTTTTGATAAATCTCCTCCAGTCTTCCCTGCAGATACGCAATCGCCTCGACGATGTGCTCCGCCGGGTTTCCTATCCAGTTGCAATTGAGCGCGTGAATCTCGTTGCCCACCGGCCCGCCCCAGTCCCCGGGACGGCAGAACAATCTCCCCATCAGGTTGCCCTTGAGACCCAGCGGGACGATCGGCGTGCCGTCGGTCTGCCCCATCGGGCAAATCCAGTAGGCCGCGTTCGCCTTTTGCATCTTCTCCTTGTAGCGCGGGAAGAAATCCTTGATGCCGCCGCTGCCGAGTTCAGACGCCTCATGCACGAACATCAGATTGAGCGGGAGCTTCTCGCCTGCGGCGCGCGCCGCGTAGACGGTGTTCATCACGCAGGCGATGCCGGTCTTCATATCCTCCGCTCCCCGGCCCACGACGCAGCGTCCCAGGCCGTCCAGTTCCTGAATCTCAGGCTCGAAGGGAGGATTAATCCAGTTGGGTTCTTCCGCCGGCGTCACGTCGTAGAGTCCGTGGCAAAGGAGGGTGCGCTCCGCTCCCTCGTCGATCAAGCCATAGACGACGGGAAACTCCGCCGTCTCCACCACCTCCGCCTCTCCGCCGACCTCGATGATCTCATCGGCCAGCATCCGCGCCATTTCCGTGTTCCCCAGGTTCAGGGCGGAAACGCTCGGCTGGCGTATGTACTTCAAAAGACGCTCGATGTGGGAAGATTCGAAATCCGCTTCGATTTGCGCGATGACGCGTTCGACATCCATCAGAAAACCTCCTCCTCCCCGGCAGGGGAAAGTCTGGAATTTCAGGGAATCATGAGACCGAGCAGCGGGCCGTGCTGCTGCGCTCCGTACACGTCGCGGTCGCCCGGCGCGCCCGAGGTCGGCCCCTTTCTCGGCATGGTGATCTTGATTGCGTTGGCCGCGTCGAAATGGACGATTTTCACGTCCTCGGCCTCCATCTCATACAACTCGGAAACGACGCCCGGCGTGAGCGCCTCGCTGTCGGCGACCCGCTTGTAGGTCGCCTCGTCTGCGAACAGCAGATCCAGCGTGATGTGCAGGGGGCCTGCGTTTTTGCTTCGCAGCACTTCGGCGAGGTCGTAGAGCCGCTCCATTCTCAGCCCACCTGCGCGAATTCGACCTCGAAGGGCGCGCTTGCGTCTTCGAGTTCCACGAGATGATAGATATGAAACTCATACACTGGCCCCCCCCTCGAAATCAGAGGGTGAAAACGGGAAGGCGAGGTTCCCCGCGGTGGCCTTCCGGCCATCGAACCCGCAGTGGAGAAAACTGCTCCTCGCCAGCGACAACACCGCGTTCGCAGTCTGCTGATCCTTCGCGACCGCCTCCATGACCACGCCGACCTCCCGTGGGGCGCCCGGCCCATCCGGCCCCGGTCGTGGGCCGGCCGGAGTCGGTCGGCCCAGCACGCCGTCTCGCCCATAGAAGATGAAGCGCAGTTCGTAGTCCTCGGGCGACAACGCGCCCCGGACCATTTCCGCGACGGTGCTCTTTACGCTCGCCTCCACGTCATCGAGGCTCGCGAGCAGGCGCGGGTCCGTCATGCCCGCCACGGCGATGGTGCGGTATCCCCTGAGGCGCACGCCCTCGATCTTGATTGTGGGGGTTTCGGCGGGCACGAAGCGGCTGCCACTCACCCGCACGCGGCGCGCGCTTATTTGCTCGAACTCCGAGTTTTTGAGGTCGATCATCCCTTCCGGTTCGTAGAACAAATAAGGATCGGGTTGTTCATACATCATGTGGGCCGCCACGGAGTTGGGCGTCACCCGCATCCCCTCGTTCATCGGTTCGAGCACGAAATGATCCGCGCGCAGCGTGCCCAGAATGCAGTCGTTCGCACCGATGGGCATGGCGCACTGCGCGCCGCACTCGATGATCTTGGCCATGTGGAAGGCCAACCCCAAGTCGAATCCCCGCATCGCGGCGTAAGAGGTGTATATCGCCGTGTCGCAGGAGCGTCCGGCGAGTACGACGTCCGCACCGCCCTCCAGGGCCGTCATGAACGGCTCCAGGCCCATCTGTCCCACGATGCGGACACTCTCGTCCACCATCTCTTCGGTGAGTTCGGGGAGTTTCCCCAGGGTGCGCGTTCTTTTTTCCCGAACGGCGCGCTTCACGAACTCCTTGTCCATTTCGGAGCGAATCACGGCGAGCTTGAAGCGGTGTCCGTCGCGCCGCGCCAGTTCGTGCATCACGTCGAGCACGCTGTCCACGTGGGGGTCTCCGCCCGCCGTTCCGGCGGAGCCTATGATGTAGGGAATCTTCTTCTTTCTGGCGGCGGCCAGCGAAAAGCCCAGGTCGCGAAGAATCTGCGCGCGCTTGGTGAGTTGATCGCCGCTGCCGAGATAATAGGGGCCCGCGTCCGTAGAGCCGTTGTCCGCCCCCATGACGTGCGGGTCTTGCGCCAAGCCGTTTTGGAGTGAGGCTTCCGGAAACCCGTAGCCGAGATTGCCACAAACGGATAAAACCCTGAGCTCATCCATGCGAGACTCCCGATATTTTTGGGATGGAAGATAACCGAAACTTACATGATCGCCCGCCCGGGGTAAACGCCGCCGGGTCTGAAACCGGTGGTGTAAAGCGCGGGATTACCCCGGCTGCTCTCGCCGGACTTTTGTCAGATTCGCCGCCGCCTCGGCAGGAGTGACCCCCGCCATGGACGCTCGATTACACGCCACATATCCCGTGGACTTGGCCGGGAGCGCGGACTCTTCCCCACTCCTGCGCGGCGCTAGGGTTGAACGCGCAGCCGCTCGGGCTCGATGATGGCTTCCACCGTTATCTCTACCATCGCGTCCGGGGGACCCAGCCGGGAGATTTCGATCAGCGTGCTGGCCGGACGAACGTCCTTGAAGTATTTGAAGCGCTCATCCGAATGCTTGTAGTACTCCATGATGTCGGTCACATACGTCGTGGAACTGACGATGTCGTTGAAAGTCGCGCCCGCGTGGGCCAGACCCTTGCCGATGTTCTCACAAGTCACGCGTATCTGGGTGCGCATGTCTCCCACGCCTACCACTTCGCCGCTCGGCTTTCGGGGCACCTGGCCGGAGAGATAGACGTGGGCGTGGTCCGCGCCATGGATCGTCACCACGGGCACGTAGAGCAACACTCCGTTTTCCACGCGGGACCACATGTCGTCGGGCTGCATGAACTGTCTCTGGATCATGTCGTAGGTTCCTCTTTAGGTTTTTATTTAATCCGTCACCCAGGCGGGTCCGCTATCGGACTGACCCGTGAGCCTGGCCAGCGTCTCGGCCACCTTTCTTTCACACTCGAGAAATTCGACTGAAAGCGCATCGCGAGGACGCGGCAAGTCGATTTTGATCTCCTCCGCTATCCGCCCGGGACGAGGAGACATCATAAGCACCCTGTCGGAGAGATAGGCCGCCTCACGAACGCTATGCGTCACGAAGAGGACTGTCTTGTGGGTTTCCATCCATACCTGCACGAGAAGCTGCTGAAGGCTCGAGCGGGTCTGGGCGTCGAGCGCGCCGAAAGGCTCATCCATGAGCATCACCTCGGGATCGAAGGCCAGCGCGCGCGCGATGCCCACCCGCTGCTTCATTCCGCCCGAGAGCCGGTAGGGATAGATGTTCTTGAAGCCCTGGAGTTCCACCAGCCCCAAAAGACGTTCGACGACGGGGTCGCGCTCGGCTTTCGGTATTCCCTTCATGCGCATGCCGAAGCGGACGTTGCCAGAGACCGTCAGCCAGGGGAAAACGGCGAACTCCTGAAACACGACGCCGCGGTCGAAACCCGTGCCGTCGATGTGGTGATCGTCCAAAACGACGTCGCCCGAGGTTTTCTCATAGAGGCCCGCCACAATCATCAACAGCGTGCTCTTGCCGCATCCGCTCGGCCCGATAAGGGAGACGAACTCACCCGCGCGGACGTCGAAGTTCACCCCTTCGAGAGCGGTGATGTCCGTGCTCCTCCCCCATCCCTCGTCGATGGTGAAGATTTTCCCCAAATCCTTGACCTGCAGTTTTACTGGCCCCTGAATCGCCAAGACACTCTCCTATCACTGCTTTATTCGCGCAGCGTTCCCCAACGCTGGACCGTGGCCAGCTCGATGCTCCGCAAGAAAACACGCTCTACGATCACGCCCAGGATTCCGACGACCACCACGCCCCCGTACATCATGTCCGCCGCCAGGAAATCCCGGGCCGAGAAAATCCGAAAACCAAGCCCCGCCTCGAGGGCGACTATCATCTCGCCGGTCACGACGATGCGCCAGGCGCGGCTGAACGCAATCCGGTAGCCCGCGATCAGGCTCGGCATCGCGCCCGGAACCATCACCTGAAAGAAGAGCGTCATGCCCTGCGCGCCCATGGCTCTGCCCGCGCGGATGAGGGACGCATCCACGGTCTTCACCCCCGTCCAGGCGCTCACCATCACGGTGATCATTCCCTCGAACCAGAGCACGGATATGAGGGTGAAATCACTCAGCCCGAACCACAGGATGACGATGGGGAACAGCGCGAGACCCGGCACGGCCAGAAAAAAGTACATCGGCGGCGCGAGAGCCCGCTCCACCGTCTTGTTCATTCCCATCACCAACCCGACCAGGGTTCCCGAAACGATGGCGAGAGCCGCCCCGATCAGGAGCCGGTAAAGTGAAACGTAGATGTCGAGCCAGAGAAGACCGGATTTCGCCTGCTTCACCATCGTGAACCAGATGACTTCCAGTGGTGGAAAAAGGACGGGATGAAGCGTTCCCGAATGCGCGAGCAACTCCCAGAAGATGAGCAACCCGATGAGAGGCGCCGTCATCTGAAAGAGCGCTTTACCGGAGTTTCGGAAAACCACGTTCCAGTTCGGAGGCCCGAGTTTTCTCTCTGTCCCCGGCGCTGCTCCGGGCTGCCCTTGCGCTTTATCGGCCGTCGCCACGAAAATTTCCTTTCTCAGCTTCCGAGAGCCGTTATTCGTCCGCTTCCGAGAGCTTCTATTTGTCCGGGCTCGGGCAGGTTCGCGTAGGGGTCCTGCGCGATGGCGGAGGCGTTACGCTCCCGTGTGCACAGATCCAGCGCTGCGAGGGCGAATATTTTTGTCGTGTCCACCAGCGCGTCGACGTGGATGTGCTCGCCGATATCGGCGTTCCAGCCGTAACCCGCCGTCGCCGTTCGGCCCGCCAATCCGTAAGTGATGGTCTGGATGCCGTAGCGGTTCATGTGGGCGGCGTCGAGATAGGAAGTCTTCACGATGATGTTGGGCTTCTCCCCCATGATTTGCTCGTGCGCCTGGATCATCGCCTTGGAAGGCAGCGAATCGACGGGAATGCCCGAGGGCGGATGCGAGGAGAACACCTCGACCTTGGCTCCGATGTCGGGCTGCTCTTCGTTCACTTGCGCGATCATCGCCTTGAATTCCACCTCCACGTCCTGGACCCTTTGTCCCGGAACCAGGCGGACGTCCACGTAAAGACGGCACTCGATGGGCGAGCGCGCACAGCGATATGGCCATCCGCCCTCGATGGCGGCCATGTTCACGTGGGGGCGTTCCCCCAGGAATTCATTGCGTCCCCGGTATTCGGGTATCCACCTTCGGATGGCCGCCTGCACCCTTTCCATCCGCTCGATGGCGCTGGCCGTATAGTCGCCATAGCAGGTATGGCCCATCAGCCCCCGCGTAATGATCTTGAACCACACCGTGCCCCCGTGCCAGGGCGCGACTTGCATGCCGGTGGGTTCACCGAGAATGCAGAAATCCGTCAGGTAACCGTGCGAAATGAGGTGGCGGGTACCGACGCCGTAGCCGTCGTAGAGCACGTCCTGGTACTGGTCGATCCGGTTTTTTTCAATCTCTCCCACGACGGAGGCCAGGACGATGTCGCCCTTGAGTTCCACGCCCGCGTCCGCGAGGGCCTTCGCCGCGCCGAGGTAGGAGACGTCGGCGCTTTTCATGTTGGCCGCGCCGTTTCCGAAAATCCAGTCCCCTTCGCGAATCGCCTTGTTCTTGTAGCCCGGCTGGGTGAGTTCTGGCTCCTCGCCGGAATAGGAGGTATCCAGATGGCCGTTGAACATCAGGGAATAGCCGCCGCCGGCGCCCGGCGAGATGCCGACCGCGTTGTAGCGGCCCTCGGCCACCTTTTGCAGATGCGCTTCGAAGCCGGCCTCCTCGTACTTCGCGTGCATGTAGCGGGCCGCCTCCTCCTCCGATCCGGTGGGGCTCGGTATGTCCACGAGTTCCATGGTGGTTTTTACGAGGAACTCCTCATCCACCGCGTCGACGACTTTCTTTTGAAGCTCATCCATGATTCGCGATTCTCCTCAAACGCACTTCATACGCATACAAAACAATCTCACCCCTCTGGAGGAAGGAATCCATCCCCCAGAGGGGTAAAAACCGCTCGGAATTATATCTCTCGCCTTACTTCATCAAATTAAAGTAGGCGTTCTCCACCAACTGGGTGTCGATGTGGGCGGTGACGTCGACGCGCTTGGGCAGCTTGCCCTTCTTCACGCTGACTTCCACGCCGTCCTGCACTTCCTTGATGTCTCTGTGCGTGATCATCGCGCGATCCCAGCGCATGAACCTGTAGAGATTGCTTTTCACTTTCTTGAGGTCGAAGTCGAAGCCCTGGCTCTTCCAGAACTCCTGCACTATCTTCGTGGACTCATCCCTGTTGCGGTTCAGGAAACGCATCGCGCGAACGTGGGCGTTCATGAAACGCTGCGCGCCGTCGGGATTTTCCTTCTTGATGTAGGACCACGAACTCGTCAGGAAGACGGGGGAAGTGTAGCCCAGCAGATCGTCATATTCCTTCGGTCCCATGACCATCCGGCCCAGACCCTTGTCGACGATGATCGAACCCCAGGGCTCCCAGGTCAGCCCCGCATCCAGCGCGCCGGTCTCGAAGGCGGCGGGCAGCGAACCGGTTTTCGTGTTGCGGATCTTGAAGTCCTTTTCCGACAAGCCGATGCGCGAGAGATACGTCATCCACGTGGCCCAGGTGCCTGTCCCCATCTGTGCGCCCACGGTCTTGCCCTTGAGGTCCATGATCGACTTGGTGGTCTTGTCTTTCACGGGCACGAGCACCATGTTCTGGTTCCCGTAGCGGTTGAGCGCGATGCCCACGACGTCCAGCCCACGGGCGGCGATTTGGCCCACGCGGGAGCCGCGCGTGCTGATGATGTCGGCGGTGCCGCCGATGAGAGCGTCAATCAGCGCGCGGGGGCTCGTGACCCGGCGCTTCACGTTGACCCCCTCGGCTTTGTAATAGCCCTTCTTTTCAGCGATGTACGGGATGGCGGCATGCGAGGTGTTGTCGTGAATCAAGTTGATGACGCCTTTCGCCGCCAGCGCATTCGAGGCCATGCCCATTACGACAAACGTTGCAATCAAAACCAAGCCGAATCTTTTCATTTTTTCTCCTCCACGATTGAGAATTTACTGCCTCTACGTCATTCAGAGATAAAACGACCAAAACCGACCAAGAGCTCCTTTTTACTCTCTCGCCGGGTGAAATACGGCCAGCAGCTTTACGTCCTTCTCTCCTCCCGTCATGCTCCGGTGCATGGTTTTCCGGGGAAGAAAAATGCAGTCTCCCCCTCGAAACTCGATGCTCTTATCCTCGAGTTCGTATCGGCCTTCGCCATCGATGATGTAGATGAGTTCGTCTTCTTCGTGATCGTGCCAATCATGCGTCTCGCCGGGGCGGAAAACCGTGAGCCAGGCGTCGACGTTCCAGCCGTGGTCTTCTCGCGAAGTCATCCGCCAGGCTTGCGCTCCACCGTCGAGAACTTTGTATTTCCGGGTTTCCGGCCTTATCAGGCAAGCCTCGCGTTCGCCCAATCCTCATCTCCTAAGCCGTTACTCGGCGAGCGCGATGAAACCGCCGCTCATGGTTTTGTGAATGATATTCGAAGATGCTATCACTTGACCCGAAAATGTCAATCGCGCGGGCATACCCGGGCTCACCACCCTCAGGTCTTCTTCGCGCGCCCTCTGCGGAAGATACCGTCGTAGAAGGTGAACACGGAGACGGCCATCAGAAGGGTGGCGATGGGGCTTGCGAGAAAATACCAGAACGGCTTGTTCTCGAAGGTGATCAGCGCGCGGCGTAGGTTCTCATCGGCCAGCGATCCCAGGATAACGGCCAGAACCATGGGTGCCAGCGGGAGGCCGATGCTCCTGAGAGCGTAGCCGAAGAAGCCTGCGGCCAGCATCACGTAGACGTCGAACATACTCAGGCGCACCGCGTACGCCCCCAGGATGCAGATGGGGATGATGATGGGCATCAACAAGGTGCGCGGCAGGCTGTAGAGCTTGACCGCCGGCCTCACCAGCAGGAGGCCGAACACGTACATCAGGAAGTTGGCAACGATGAGCGCCCCGTAGATGAAATAAACGAGGCCGGGGTTTTCGATGTTGATGGTAGGGCCTATCACCACGTGCTTGAGCTCGAGGGCGGCCATGAAGGCGGCGGCGGGCGGACTGCCCGGAATGCCGAGCGTCAGCGTGGGGAGAATGGTTCCGCCGATGCACGCGTTGTTCGCCACCTCGCCGCACACGATGCCCTCGTAACTCCCCTTGCCGAACTTTGCGCGTTCCTCTGGGCTGGCCCGGCGCTTGCCCACGTCGTAGGCGACGAAGGCGGCGATGTTCCCGCCCGCACCGGGGATGGCGCCTATCACCGTGCCGATGATGCCCGAGCGCACCGAGGAGCGCGCGTAGCGCCACAGCATAGAGAAGGGAGGTACTACGCGGCCCACCTTTTCGGGAATCGTGGACGGCTCTTTCTGGGGAAGCACCCAGAGAACCTCGGTGAGGCCGAAAAAGCCGATGATCACCGGGATGTAGCTGATGCCGTCCTCTAAGAGCACGCTCCCGAAGGTGAAGCGCGGAACGCCGTATATATTATCGAGCCCGACGAAGGCGATGAGGAGCCCCAGCCAGCCGGATATCCAGCCCTTGATGGGGGCCTCGCCCGAGGTGAGCGTTCCGCAGATGGCGATTCCCCACAGGGCGAGAAGAAACATCTCCCAGGAGCGGAACTGCAAGGCGATGAGCAGGATGAGCGGGATGAACGCCACCAAGAGAAGAATGCCCACCCAGTTGCCGAGAAAAGACGCCACCAGCGCGGTGCCCAGCGCCAGTCCGCCCTCCCCCCTTTGGGCCAGGGGGTACCCTTCGATCATAGTGGGAACAGCGGCGGGCGTGCCGGGAATGTTGATGAGCACCGCGGTGATCGAACCACCGAAGACGCTCGACGTATAGACACCCAGCAGGAACATGATGGCCACGTCCTGGCTCATCTGGGTGGAGAGGCCGATAAGGAGCACCATGGACATGGTCGTGGAGATGCCCGGCATCGACCCCCAGAGCAGTCCCAGTATGGTGCCCAGAGCGCAGATGAGCACCAGATACGGGTTTAGGGCGTGGATGAGCTGATCGATGAAAAACATAGCCTACCCCGAGCCCGGCAGCGGAATCCGGAAGCCGTAGCGGAACGCGGCGGCCAGAACCATAGTCGACACGAAAGAAACGATGAGACACCGCAGAAAGGGCTTCGGCCAGAAGATGCGGAGTATGATCGCCAGCATGGGTATGGTTACGACCTCGAAGCTGCTGAAGCCGAAGCGCCACCCCGCAATCCCCAGCGGAATCGTGACGTCGAACGTCACCCAATCGACAAGAAACACGTACACGACCACCACGCCCATCAGAATGAGCGCCCATTGATTCTCATAATCACCGATATAACCACGCAGCCACTCTCCGGGCGAGAAATCCATACTCTCCCAGGCGCCCTTTTTGCGGGCGCTCACCGCGAGACCCACGGTCATGGCCAGCAGGCTCAAGCCCGTCAGAATGGGCATGAATCCCGGAGCGGTGAAGATGTTTTTCTCGGGGTTGGGCATGAGCAGCCCGAGGATGATGGCGAGAACCGCCACGGCCCCTACAAGGATCGCCGCCGCCAGGTCTTTTCCCGGGGTAGCGGCATCCGAGCCGGGGAAACTTTCCGGCTCATCCGCGGCTTCTGTAGGCGGATGGGTCTTGCGGTCATCGTCGTTCGAAGAAACCATGCAACTCTCTCGGAGTATTACAGAATAAAGGAAAACGGCCTCCCCGAACGGGCCGCCACCTCAATCGGGCGGCCCGTCCGGGAGCCGGCATTACGCGATAAGCCGTCTAGCTCATGCGGGGCTTGTATCCCTTGGGCGGCCACCAGGCGTCGAAATCCTTCGGGTCGGGCAATCCGAGTTCCTTGGGTCCGCGCACCTTTTTGCCGATGTGCTTCTGCAGCTTGAGCAACGTCGCAGCGCTCAGGCACTCGAGCTGCGCGGCCCGGCGATCCGCGTCCTCCCCCACGCGGATGTCGATCTGGAAGTACTTGCGCTTGGCGATTTTCCCGAAGGCCTCGGAATTGGAGGCCGCGATCCAGACCGGCTTGATCTTCTCGAGCACGTCGACGGGCGTCTGCCGCCTCAGGGCGATGCTGTACATCCCGCCCATCGGTAACAGGGCCTTGAGCGCGGGTATGTAGTTGGCGATGTTGTAAGCCTTCCCGTAATCGGGGATGTCCAGATCCTTCGGCCCCGTGTGCATGAGGTTTCTCAGTTTGCCCGCCCGCAGGAATTCGACGTGTTCGTGCACGCCGCCGCCTGCGATGTCCACCTCGCCTTGTAAGCCCGCGACGGTTGCGGGTTTTCCGCCCTTGTAGGGCACGAAGCGCAATTCGATGCCCGCTGCGTCCGCGACGGTGGCGCCCACCTCGTGCCAGATGCTGCCCACGCCCGAAGTCGAGATGGTGAGCTTGCCGGATTTCTTCTTGGCCGCAGCGACTACGTCGTTGAAGGTCTTGAAGGGCGAGTCGGGCCGCACCGACCAGCTCGCGAGCGAAGCAGCCGCCGCGAAGTGCTGCCAGTCCACCCACGCCGCCGAATCCGTGTACCCCATCGGCCGGACGAACTTGTTGTAGTTCCCGGCGCCCAGCCAGGTGTAGCCGTCGGCCGCCTTGTTGAGCACGTACCGGGTGGCCACGCCTCCCACCGAGCCGGGACGGTTGATGACGTTGACGGGCCAGCCGGTGGATTTCGCCATCTCGCCGCACAGGGTGCGGATGACGGTGTCCGTGCCGCCGCCCGCGGCGTACATCACCACCCCCGTGATGGGGCGCGCGGGCCAATTCGCGGCGCTCGCCTTGCGGGTCGTGAGCACCATCGGCGCCACCGCCGCAGCGCCTGCGACCCCAAGGGTCTGGATAAAGCTCCTGCGCGTGAGATCGGATGATTCGGGAATGATGATTTCGGGATGCTCATGAAACTCGTTGCTGGACATGATGTTCTCCTCCGGTTGAGATGAAACGGCCACTTTTAATAAAGCAACGGCCGACCACGGCCCCTTCTGGCGCACAATCCACCCAGAATCACTATTCTGTTTTTCGACTGGCCGGATTTTAGCACAAAAGGCGGACGGCATTGCAAACCATAATTTTGGGGACGCGGGCGAGAACTCTCTTCCGGTCGCGTCGGTATTATTTGCAACCACATCCTCTCGGGAAAACCGGAAAACAGCTCTTCATCGAATCGTAACGCGGTCGACACCTAGCCGTAGCCCGGGTGTGATAAAATAGGTCGAATGCGAAAAGCAGATGAACCCCACCTCACCAGAAGGAAATACGAGATATGAAGCTAGGCGTATTGACGGGGGGCGGAGACTGCCCCGGCCTCAACGCGGTAATCCGCGCGGTGACGGCATCGAACTTTCATCGCGGGAGCCATACGCTGGGCATCCGCCGGGGCTGGCGCGGCCTGGTGGAGGGAGATTTCGTCGAAATCACGGGCCCGATGATCTCCGGCATCCTCGACAAGGGGGGCACCATTCTGGGTTCCTCCAGAACGAACCCCACAAAAGACCCGGCCATGCTCGAACAACTCAAGGAAAACTGGCGCGCCTCGCGCATCGACGGCCTCATCGCCATCGGGGGGGATGATACGCTGAGCGTCGCCGCCTTCCTGAACACCGAAGGCATGAACGTCATCAGCGTGCCCAAGACGATAGACAACGACATCGGCTTCACGGACTACTCGTTCGGCTTTCACACCGCCGTCGGCGTCATCACCGACGCCATCGACCGCCTGCGCACCACGGCGGAGGCGCACGACCGCGTCATCATCCTGGAAGTCATGGGACGCCACTCGGGCTGGCTCGCCACCTATGCGGGCATCGCCGGCGGCGCGGACCTCATCCTCGTGCCCGAGCGTCCCTTCGACATCGAGGAGGTGGTCTCCGTTCTCAAGGCGCGATTCGCGCGCGGGCGCAATTTCGCCAACGTGGTCGTGGCCGAGGGCGCGAAGCCCGAGGGAACAGACAACTACATCACCCGCAGCGAGGCGGTGGATGAGTTCGGACACGTGCAACTCGGCGGCGTCGGTGAATACCTCGCCCAGCAGATCGGGGACAGGATGAACGTGGATACGCGCGCCGTCATTCTGGGGCACATCCAGCGAGGTGGTTCGCCCGTGCCCTACGACCGGGTGCTGGCGACGCGCCTGGGCGTGCGGGCGAGCGAATTCGCGCACGAGGGAACCTGGGGCGTCATGGCGGCGCTTCAGGGGCGCGATATTAATCCGGTTCCATTGGAAAAAGTTCTCGGAAAGGTGAACACCCTGCGCGAGGATTTCTTCGACACCGCGGAGCTGTTTTTCGGGTAGGCATCCGTGCCGCTCTCCCGAGCCTACCTGGAACGCCGGAACCGTATAACCATAAAATCCCCGCCGTCTGCTGAAGCCGGCGAGGATTTTTTGCGTCTCGGGACGGAAAATCTCTTGGGCGCGGCGCCGTTACTTAAGTTTATTCCAGAGCCGATTAACGCCACCACAGGTTGATGCACGGCCGTTTTATGCTTCGGGCTTTTTCATGGAGTGCGTTGACCCGCTGCTTATGACCGGGAATCCGGTTTTCATGCGTTTCCGCGAAAATATGGTCGATGCGCGCCAAAATGTCCGGCCGGTCAAACAAAGACTCCAGCAGGTCGACCTCGGCGCCTTCGATATCCATCTTCAGTACTCCGATGTCTTCATCGAGATCCTCCAGATAGCTGATAAAGTCAATCTGCCGGACCTCGACGGCGCCCTCTTCGGTGACATTCTTCTTGCCGGCAATGACCGAACTCGATTCCGAATATAAGACGGGATTGTCCGCGAATGGGCATGCCGATAGAGAAGAACCTTCTTCTCGCACATGCCCGCCGCCGCATTCTCTATCCTGACATTGTCGAGATCCGCAACATTCGCCTGAAGCGCCGTGTGCGCCCATGGATCGGGTTCAAAGGCAATCACCTGTTTGGTCCCCAATGCCATCTTTCTGGTGTGCGCGCCAATGTTGGCTCCCAGATCTATGCACGTCATTTCTTCGGAGCGGCGGAGCGCCTCGTCAAGCGCCGCCGGAGCCTGTAGCCCCATGAATGCGCGTTGGTAACGGCGTCCCCAATCTCCCGGCAGCCGACGTAACAGGTTGTATCTGAAAAACTTGCACCTTCGATAGAGGCCCGATTTTCTCATCGGCGCGCTGACCGCCGTCGGGGTTGGGTGCGGCAGACATGACATGTGGAACCTTGCCTGCAGTGGCGACACAACAAATTGTTCATCATGCGATTCCGTATGTAACCGGCGCCGAATGGAGCCGGTGAAGACGCTGCCGTCCTGCGAACAGGCCCGGCCACTGTTTCAGAATCCCGCCGCAGCGGCCTGCCCGCACAACGCCCGGCTTCTCTGCTCCTGCCGGGTCCGGGGAGGGCGAAAAAAAACTCTAGTTGCATAATGACAACCAGGGGCTTCGAATTTTGTCGGTCTCCATAACCCGGATCGGAACGCTCGGCGCGCTTGAAATCGAAACGTGAACATGGGGATCATCAAGGAAAGTCGACCAGCCGTTCGCCATTCCAGGAAACCGGACAATCTCGATTCCTGGACGGGAATTTTACGAACTTCGCCACCGAATCCGGTTCTGCGGTATGCAGGATGGTTTGGGTCTTCCCTTACCCCGTAGTTATCCGTGTCGCAATTCAGAACCGTATCAATACTTCGAGGAAAAAATCAAGAAGAGCGAACCAATCGTATGCGCCTGTGTCCCACTCTTGAGTAGTTGCCCATCTCTTCGTGAGCGGCCAACCGAACAACCAGTCTAAAGCGGACAAGGTCGAGCAGATGGATTGCCTCAGCCTCGGCGACTCCGAACGGGTTGTGGCGAAGGGCAATTCCACCGAGAGCACCGCGCCCGCGCCGGGTGGAACACGGGATAGGCGAATCTGGTTGCCGACCTCCGCCGGCTGCGCGCGACCAAGTACGAAGCGCGGCGGGTCGGCGGTCGATTGGAGTCGGGCGCCGCGGACGCAAGGCTCGACTCCGTCCGTGGCCGGACGTTCTTCCTCAGGGTCGGGATGTCGTGGTGAGGCCGGTTCGGTATATCAGCCCTTCCGAGCGACTGATGAGCACTTGATGATTCATCGCCGCAAATCGGTGATTCGAATCGCCCGGTCGGCGTAGAATCCCCGGGATCGGGCGGATATCTCATCAGCGGCGCGGCAAGCAGAGAGATGACAATCAAAACGGCTGTCGGAAATTCGGGCGTCCGCAGTGTACGCCCGTATGAAAATGGCTACCAGAAACTCAAATTTCCTGCCTGCGCCTGCCGGTATCAAACTGGCGGAGAGGGGGGGATTCGAACCCCCGAGGCGCCTTTTGGGCGCCTATACGATTTCCAGTCGTACTCCTTCGGCCTCTCGGACACCTCTCCGCGTCATGTGGCCACTCGGACAATCGCGAATTGGCCATGCGGGGGTTTGTATATCATGGACGGCGTGGGGCTGTCAGTCCGTGATTCGCATAGCACCTTGACTTTTCTCTGCGCTTTTCCGATGATTTCAAGTACGTCAGAAAGGAGGTGATCCTAATATGAAAATAGACTGTAGGGACGAGGTGGCCGGCGTCTAGGGGAGAGAGCCCTGAGGAGATTCCCGGGTTCATCTTCGCCCAGGCGAATCCCCACCAGGCCACCGAACGATGTGAAACCCCGGTCCGAGAGGGCCGGGGTTTTTCATGTCGATTGAAGTGAAAAACCCCATTTTTCACACCATCTATTTTCAGGGATAAGGAGCGTGTTTCATGTCTCAGACGAGTTGGACGGTCTATCTCTCAGGCGAAGTGCATACGGATTGGCGAGAGAGAATCACCCAGGGCGCGGAAAAAGCGGGCCTGCCGATCACCTTCCTCGCGCCCGTCACGGACCACGACGCGAGTGATGATTGCGGCGTATCGATTCTCGGCGGTGAGGAAAAACCATTCTGGAAAGACCGCAAGGGCGCGGGCGTGAACGCCATCAGAACGCGCACGCTGATTGAAAAGGCGGACGTGGTGGTCGTTCGCTTCGGCGAGAAATACAGGCAGTGGAACGCCGCCTTCGACGCGGGCTACGCGGCGGCTTCAGGAAAAGCCGTCATCACCCTACACGACCCGGGCCACACCCACGCGCTCAAGGAAGTCGACGCCGCCGCCATGTCCGTGGCCGAAGAGCCCGAACAGGTCGTTCGGATTCTCAACTACGCCATCAACGGGACTTTGTAGGTCGGACATATATGTCCGCCACCCATATATGCGCCCCTCTCCATGGTTTCCAGCCTGTGCGGGAAATCCCCCGAATCAGCGTGGTATTCGCCGATCCCCCTTGGTGCGGGACGCATATATGCGTCCCCTACACAGGAACGCGCCGGGGTTTTATAGCGGGCCTCACCTCCCCCGCTCCAGCACCCCGTAAACTTCAGGGTTCACGAGCGTGGACGGCCTCTCGCCCTTAAAGTACGCGAGAACGCACTTGGTCGCGTGGTGCAAGGTGTTGCGAATCGCATCCTCGCCCCGGCCGCCGAGGTGCGGCGCGAGCACGGCGTTCTCCAGCCCGAAGATGGGATGCGAGTAATCGGGCGGCTCCTCGGGGAACACGTCGATGCCTGCGCCCCGGATAACGCCGCTCTGAAGGGCGTCCGCCACCGCGTCGATATCGAATACGGGCCCCCGCGAGGTGTTGAAGACGTAGGCGTCGGGCTTCATGAGGCCTAAAATCTCGCGGCCTATGATGTGCGTCGTCTCGGGCGTCAAGGGCACGTGGCAGGTCAGATAGTCCGATTCCCTCGCCAGCTCTTCTAAGCTCACGAACCGCACGTCCAACTCGGCGGCCCTTTTTTCGTCCTGCACGATGTCGTGGGCGATCACCTTCATGTCGAAGGCGACGGCCCTTTTCGCCACCTGCTTGCCGATGTTCCCGAACCCCAGTATCCCCAGCGTCATGCCGTTCAGAGGACGCACGGGCGGTTGAATCTCCCGCCAGAGGCCCTTTCTGATGTTCACGTCCAGCCAGCCGATGCGCCTGCACGCGCAGAGCATCAGGCCGAAGAGATGCTCGGCCACGGACTGGGAATTCTGCCCAGCCGCGTTCGCGACGAGTATGCCCCGCTCGGTGGCCGCCGGAATGTCGACGTTGTTCACGCCCACGCCCGCGCGCGCGATAATCCTTAAAGCAGGCGCGCTCTCCATCACCTTGGGAGTATACGGCTCCGCCCCCGCGATGACGGCCGTGACGTCGGGCAGGCAGGCGATGACGTCTTCCTCTGGCATGTAGCCCCGGCACTCGTCGAGGCGAACCTCCAGCCCCTCATCCACCAGGGGCTGAAAAATATCCATCGGATCATCGAAATTCAGTATGAAGGGGGTTCCCACCCAGACCACTTGTTTACTCACAATTCATCCTTATCTCTTGATAGTGAAAAACAAGAAACAACACCGAGCGCGCTACCTGCCCCGCCATTCGGGTTTTCTCTTCTCGCGGAATGCGAGGATTCCCTCTTTCGAATCCTCTGTGTGCAGGATGCGATCCGCCACGTCGCGCGACATGTAAACCCTGTCCTGATAGGCCAGGTCCTCGCCCCGGCGCGCCGCCTCCTTGATGGCGCAAACCGCCATGGGGGCGGCCTCTAATATCTCATGCGCGTAGCGCTCCGCCGTCGGGAGAAGCTTCTCGTGCGGCACCACCTCGGTGGCTATGCCCAGGCGAAGGCACTCATCGGCGGGGATGAACTTGCCGCGCATCAGGTAGCTCATCGCCTGCGTCCAGGGAATCGCATGCGCGCACATGGCGGGGCCGCTCACCGACGAGATGCCCCGGAGCACCTGCGGCCAGCCCATGGACCCGCGCTCTGAAAAAATCAGGATGTCGGAGTTCAGCGCAAAGCCCGCGCCCTGGGCCAGGCAGGGCCCGTTGATGGCGCAGATAATCGGCTTGTAGAGATACCGCAGATAAAGATAAAGCTCATCGTTCGACATCACCTGCCCGTCGCTTTCGGGCATTTTCTCCACGATGTCCTTGCCCGAGCAGAAAACATCGCCCGCCGCCGTGATGATGGCCACCCAAATGTCCGGGTTGTGCTTGATGTCCACGTACGCGTCCTGCACTTCTTTCCGCATGGCGTAGTTGATGGCGTTTTTCTTCTCCGGGCGGTTCAGGGTGAGATACGCGACGTGGTTTTTCACTTCGTACGTGGTTGCCTCTCGATTCGCCATGGCCGGGCTTCCTTTTTCTGAAAAGATGCGGGTGCGACGCTATCGCTCCGTGAAATCATCGCCGGTTCGAAGGCGGCCATTGTACCCAAAACCGCCGGAATGCGCGCTCCTGTGCGCGCAAATTTCCTTAATCATAAACTTGTGAGAAACTCTTGACACCGGACGAAACACATTCACCGAACCGATAGGAGAGCACTCATGCGCGTCGTCGACGTCATTGCTGAAATCCTGAAGCGCGAAGGGGTGAACCACCTGAACTGCTACCCCACCACCGTCCTGATCGAAGCGGCCGCCGCCATCGGTATCCGACCCATCGTCTGCCGCCAGGAGCGCGTGGGGGTGGGCATCGCCGATGGCTTCGCCCGCGTCACCAACGGGGCTTCGCCCTCTGTTTTCGCCATGCAGTACGGGCCGGGGGCGGAAAACGCCTTTCCGGGCATCTCCACCGCGTATTCCGATTCCACGCCCGTGCTCCTGCTTCCCTTGGGCCACGCCAGGGGGCGCGACCGCGTGTTCCCCATGTTCAGTTCCGTCGACTCCTACGCCTCGGTGACGAAATCGGCCGAGCAGATCAACGTGCCCGAGCGCGTCGCCGACGCCATGCGGCGCGCCTTTCACGCCCTTAAGAACGGACGCCCCGGCCCCGTCCTCGTGGAACTGCCAGCGGACGTGGCGGGCATGGAAGTCTCTGAGGATATTCTCCGCGGCTATGCGCCGGTGAAGCGCGCGCGCGCCCAGGCGGACCCGCAGGACGTGGAGAGCGCAGCCGATGCCCTGCTGGCGGCGGAACGCCCGGCGATCATCGCGGGCGCGGGCGTGCTCTACGCCGAGGCGACCGATGAGTTGCGAGAGCTGGCGGAGCTTCTCCAGATTCCGGTGATGACCACCATGGAGGGTAAGAGCGCGATCTCGGAGGCAAACCATCCCCTGGCGCTCGGCGCCGCCTCGAGCGTCATGAGCGGCCCCGCGTATCATTTCCTGAAAGACGCGGATCTCGTCTTCGCCGTCGGCACGAGCCTCACCGACCACGGACTCGCCACGCCCGTGCCCGGCGGAAAAACGATCATCCACGCGACGAACGACCCCGTCGACTTGAACAAGAGCCATCACGCCGCGCATCCCGTGCTCGGGGACGCGAAGCTCGTACTGCGCCAGTTCATCGATTGCTGCACAGAACGGGTGAAGAGCGCGGGCAGAGGCGAGGGTGTGCAGGAACAGGTGGCGCAGATGCGAAAGACCTGGCTCGATGAATGGGCGCCCAAACTCACCTCGGATGAAAAACCCATCAACCCCTACCGCGTCATCTGGGAGTTGATGCAAAACGTACCCCCCGCAGAGGTCATCGCCACCCACGATTCGGGAAACCCGCGATTCGAGATGCTGCCCTTGTATCAGTCGGACGGGCCGAGGTCTTATCTCGGCTGGGGAAAATCCCACCAGCTCGGCACGGGTCTCGGTCTCGCCATGGGTGCGAAGCTGGCCGCGCCCGATAAATTCTGCGTGAACTTCATGGGCGATGCGGCGTTCGGCATGACGGGGCTGGATTTCGAGACCGCCGTTCGCGAGAACCTGCCCATCTGCACCGTAGTGCTCAAAAATTCCACCATGGCGGTGGAGACCACGCACATGGCGATTTCCCATGAAAAATACGGCACGCGCGACGTGGGCGGTGAATACGCCGACATCGCCAGAGCGTTGGGCGGATGGGCGAAGCGCGTGGAGGATCCGGCGGAAGTCGGCCCGGCGTTCGTAGAGGCGAGGCGAAAGACCGAAGAGGGAACGCCCGCTTTGCTCGAGTTCATCACGAGCGAGGAGATGGCCTACTCCCACGCCCGCCCGTTCGGGTAGACTGGCCTCCTCCTACACCTCGACGACGATTTTGCCCATCTGCGCGTTCGATTCCATGTACTTGTGCGCCCCCGCCATGTCATCGAGCGGGAACGTCTTGGCGATGATGGGTTTGAGCGCGCCCGATTCCAGGCCGTCGTAGATGAATTTCTTCCCCTTCTCTCTTTTTTCCGGGGACTTCGTTATCTCCATAATCGTATAGCATCTGAAGGTCAGGCCTTTCTTGAGAGCCGGGAGCAGGGGTATGACCGCATCCTCGGGCGAGAGGCGGCCATACAGGAAAATCGCGCCCTGGTATGTGGCCGCTTCGGCGAGTTTCGGCAAAGACGACCCGACGACGGGGTCGAAGATGACGTTCGCGCCCGCGCCTCCCGTGATATCCATCACCGATTCCGCCAGATCCTCCTCATCCGTCACGACGACGTGATCGGCGCCTATATTCAGGAGGAAATCCTTCTTGCCCGCTCCGCGCGTCGTGGCGATGACCCGCGCGCCTTTTGATTTCACAATCTGGATCGCCGCGATGCCGACGCTGCTGCTCGCCGCGGTGAGCAGGACGGTATCCCCTTCCCCCACCTTTCCGAATTCGACGAGCGCGCCGTATGCGGTGAAATACGGCATCCAGATGGCCGCGGCCTTAACAGGCGTCAGGTTGTCCGGGTAGCGGGCGGCGGCGAACGCCGGCACGACCGCCTGCTCGCCGCACACCCCGTGCTGCACCATCGAGAAACAAGGAATCGTGCTCACGCGGTCCCCGACCGCCAGACCTTTCGCGCCCGTACCCACGGCGTCTATCGCCCCGCAAGCCTCGTAACCGATGCGGGAGGGGAACACGGGCTTGTCGTGGTAGCGTCCCTCTCGAAACATAATCTCCGCCCGGTTGATTCCGAGCGCTTCCACTTTTATGCGCACCTCGCCCTCCGCAGGCTCAAGGTCAGGAACTTCCGCCACGCGGAGCACGTCCGCACCACCCAGCTCATCGAACAGAATCGCTTTCGGCATTCGCTCATCCTCCCTCGTTGTCACTCACAGAGCAGGCCCGATGGGCCACTCGATTATCGTCACCCCCAGAAACCACAGGGGTTCTATCCGGTATACCCACAGATTCGCCTCCGTGTCTCCGCTCAGGGCGGCGGCGGATATCCACGTCCTGATCTCGTTTCCCCCGTTTCCGCCCGCATCGATCCTGGCTTGCGGCCACGCGGAGAGGCCCTTCGCGTCCGCGCGGCGCAGCATGTCGATCACCTCGCGGTCCCACGCCTCGTCGACCTCGCCCTGCTCGGGGGTTCCTATCCAGTGAGAGGGCGCGCCCGTCGCCACGACGGCCACGCGCTCGAAGCCCGAGTAGCCCTCTATCAATCGCCTGAGCGAGACGCCGAGCTCGTATGATCGCGCGGCGGGCGGCAGGGGCGGGGCCACGGTATTTTGAAGGATTGGAACGACGGGAAGACCCGTATCGCCCATCAAGGCCAGGGGCGAGACGAAGGAATGATCAAGCGTCAGTTCGCGGCACAGCAAGGGGTCAAAACCACTTTCCAGCAATCCGCGCGCCAGGTGAGAGGCCAGCGCCTCGGCGCCCTCGTATACAACGCGCGGCAGAAAAGGCTCCGTCTCCACCGGGCCGAAACGAGGGCCCGCGCCGACCGCCAGGGCGGGGTATCTGTCCAGAGAAAAGGCGTGCAGATGGTCGTTGCCCAGAAGAACCAGCGCCTCGGCCCCCCGCGCCACGATTTCGCGGGCCATCCTGCGGTAGCCGGAGAAGACCTCCTCCTGCACGTCCTCGGCGGGCATGTCGCGCCTGAGTAAAAAAAGAGGCGAGTGGCTCGCCGCGAACGCCCCGACAATCTTGGCCATCCTATATCTCCCCCTCGCCGGGACGCGGGAAGGAGAAACCCGCCAGCGCCGCCCGGAAATCTTCATCCGATATCCCTGCGCGCATTTGCAGCACCCGCATCAAGTAGGGATTTACGCCGAACGACCACAGCGCGCGCACGTCGGAATCTCGAACCGCCGCCAGTTCCGCGTCGGTGACGTCATACCCTCGCGCGAATTCGAGCGGATCGCGCAGGAACGCTTCGCGCTTCTCGAGGGGCTGGATGTCTTGAATCAAGCGGTTCAAGGATGATTTCGGCATGGAGGAAGCCTACATAAAAAGCCCGTGAAAATAAATATCCCGCAGCGCAGGTGAAAGCGCCCAAGCGCGACCCCATCGGGGTTGTTGAAAAACCCGGTACTGGGAGCGAGCGCGTTCCCCTCGTCTTGCATGGCCACCGTATCGACCTCACCCTGAGTAGCCGCCGAAGGCGGCGTATCGAAGGGCGCTCCCCTTCGACGCGCTCCCGATGCGCCCCGGCTCTCCCTCGATACGGCGCGCGAGCGCGCCTACTCGGGATGAGGGAGGAGTGTCGTCGCGGGTCAAACGCGAGTGATGAATGAGCGTTTGCCGACCGACGAGGGAGGTATTACGCGCCGGGACGGCGAATGCGCCGCAGGCATTTTTCCCTTGAGGGGCTTTTTCAACAGCCCCCCATCCGCCCCCTGTGGGGAAGAGACTACGAACTCTTACAAGTCCAGGTGGACGACCTCTGCATGGCCAAGACGGCTGGAAAATAGAAAAGAATGAGGATATCGTCTAGCATGGTGGGAACGGAAATTTCGTTGTTTAAAAAGGAAGACACTCTGACAACTAATCACACTCTGTTCGCAACACAAAATCAGGCCAAAATGAATAACCTAGGTTAGTGGTATCGTTGATATTTCTTCAAAGAGGTTAGCTATGACCAACACAGCAGTGCTGGTTGGAAATTCTCAGTATAATTCACTAGGCACCTTAGAGTGTTGTCATGATGATCTATTGGCCATGAAAGAATTACTAAAGGCTACCGATAAATATTCTGGAATTGAGGTCATCGAAAACGATAACGCCGATGAACTTAAATCCAAAATGCGTGATGCAATCGACAAAACTCCGTCCACAGAAGAATTGTTTTTTTATTTTACTGGCCATGGTTGTCTACAAGAAGATGAATTCTACTTCTGCGCTACAAATTTCGACTCGAAACGGCCAATCAGACAGGGCTTTCAAATAGTGACTTGCACATATTGCTAAAACTTGCCGATGCTGATGTGGTGGTTAAAGTAATTGACGCATGTAATTCCGGCACACTACTCATAAAAGCAGATAACGAGTTTATATTTCATGAAAAGCACGGATTTAAGAATCTGATACAAATATCTTCCTGCCAGCAATCCCAGAATTCGCTCATTGGAGAACCCCTTAGCATATTCACAGAAAAATTTCGTGCCTCAACACTTCGGAAGAAAGAAGGAATTATATATTACACCGACATAATTAGTACTCTGAGAGATGAGTTTATTCAAAACAATGAGCAGACACCATTCTTCGTATCTCAAGTCACAGGGCGTGAACAATTTATTGATGACGCCAAGCGCTTAAATACCTTGAGAGCTAAATTGACGACACAGGCAGAATCATCATTACAATCAGAGGATGAAAATCAACAAACTCCGTCCACAGCACCAAACCTACAAACCTTACTAGAAGAAACCGAAAGAAACATAGCAACGCGTGAAAAAATCACATCTTTTGTAAACACGTTTTTCGACGATTTGATCGAAAAAGTATCGAATGATGAATTTTCAGATTTCTTTGACTTAAACATCGTCGAACATTCTGACTTTGAGGAAGAAACTGCAAAGATATTTATCACAACTATACTCTCAAAGGAGAGTAGGTCTGACAATTTCGTAACTGCTACGATCCAGAAAGAGTATACGGGCAGAAGGGATCCCCGAAATTCGCTCGAGTCTTTATTCGGAATATTTGGAGATAACCGGACATATCGAAATATCTACACCCTCCTGCTAAATTGTGAGATGGAAAGAGCACAGTTAAAGATTACACTGACGCCAAAATTTCATAGCTTGAAGCAGTTAATTCTTGTGGTTACTTGTGTTCCAAGTTTAGAGAATTGCTACGTTTTTGAAATCGGCTCTCAACACAGCTTGAAAGACTTCGGCAAATTTAGTGTCGAGGGTGATGAAATCGTCCGTCGCTGGAATAAATTTAACTGGTCTGAAAATACTAATAATGTTGTGGAAAAAATTACTTCGAAACTTAACGACCTTGTGCAAGAACACCTAAAAAGCACCAAACAACGTCTTATCGAAGAATAATCTTCCGGCTTGAAGGCAAACACTCGCCCTACTACATAAACAATGGAACATCATTACTACCTGCACTTCTCCCCAAAAGCGTTTATCTACCCCCCTCACCCCAACTTCTCATCAAAAAACGCCAGCGTTTTCACCCATGAGTCCTCGCTTTGCTCGGCGCGGAAGCGCTCGGGACTATCCTCCCACTGAAAGGCGTGGCCCGCGCCGTCGTAGCGGTGGAAAACGTATTCGACGCCCGCGCTCTTGAGCGCCGCCTCGCAATCGTCCACGTCCTGGGGCGAGGGATTCTGATCCTCGTTGCCGAAAACCCCGATGACGGGGCACGCGATGTTGCCGCTGAGCTCGATGGCGGGCGGGTTGCCCTCCCCGCGCACCTCCTTCACCCCGCCGCCGTAGAAGACGGCGCACGCGCTGTAGCGTGAATCCGTGCACGCGCCCAGCCAGCTCACGCGCCCGCCCCAGCAGTGGCCTACGATGCCGATTCGGCCCGCGTCCACGCTCTCCATCGCCGCCAGGGCGTCGAAGCCGGCTTTCAGGTCCAGCGCCGTCTGCGCGTCGTTGAACTCATCGCGTTTTACCTGCATGTCGTCACTCTTGGACCACCAGTGATACAGAAACGGAACGGACACCGCGTAGCCGTTCGCCCGGAAGCGCTCCGCCGTTTTCACCGTGAAGGGGTCGCCCTCGATTCCCTGATGGCCCGGTATGTGCTGGCAGAGCACCAGCCCCGGATGCGGCCCGTCGCCCGCAGGTTCGTACAGGAAAATCTCCATCTCGCTGCCCTGGACTTCGGTCATCTCGATTCGATACGACATATCGTTTCCTCTCTTTGCTAAAGGTATGAAGACTTAAGTTATCTTCACGATTACTATAAGTCATTTTAATTTCTGCGTATGGCTGAAAGCGCCTCCCGCATGAAAAACTAAGCGTCCTCGAAAACCAGGTTCTGGGGCTCTCCTCGAACGTAGGCCGCCACGTTGTCCACCGATATGCGCGCCTCCCGCGCAACCGCGCCTTCGGTATGCGCGGCGACGTGGGGGGTGAGGATCACGTTATCGAGCGCTCTTAACGGAGAATCGCCCGGCAAGGGTTCATCCGGCTCGAACACGTCCAGCCCCGCACCCGCGATGCGCCGCGCGCTTAAGGCTTCGAACAGGGCGTCCATATCCACGAGCGCCGCGCGCGAGGTGTTGATCAAAAACGCCGCGGGCTTCATCTGCGCGATGCGTTCACGCGAGATGATGCCCCTGGTCTCGGGCGTCACGTGAAGCTGGATCGTCACGAAATCGGCGCGCATGCACTCATCGAGCGAGGCCGCGCGCGCTCCTTCTTTCGCTGCGCGTTCTGCCGTCATGTTCTTCGACCAGGCGAGTACGTCCATGCCGAAGCCGCGCGCCATGGGCACGACCTTGCTCCCGATGTGCCCGAAGCCGATGACGGATAAGCTCTTGCCCAGAAGCTCCACGGCTTGAACGCGCTCCCACTCACCCGCCCGCATGGCGGGTCCCTGAAACGGGAGCCGCTTCGCTAAGGCTAAGACCATCATCATCGTGTGCTCGGCCACCGAGGGACTCCCCGCCCCCGGCGTTACGGCGACGGAAATCCCTCGCTCACCGGCGCGCTTCATGTCCACCGCACGGGGGCGCGTGCCCCATATGGAGATGAAGCGCAGTGCACGCGCGGCATCGAGCAGGCCCGTGTTCTTGAAATCCGTCTGAAAGCGCACGGTCAGGATGACTTCCGCTTCCAAGATGCGTTTCGCCATCTCCTCGTCATCCCGTGGCAGATCGGTGAAATGCGCCACCTCGCCAAGCTCCTCGAGCCGCGCGAGTTGGGCCGAGTCCGCAAGGCTTCTTTCGTAGTCATCCGGAATCACGATTTTCATGATCGTCTGCTCTTCTTTTTAATGCTCGTTTGCGGTCAAAACGCTCTGTCCGTTCGTGGGTTTACGCATTCATGGTATACCCCAATATGATTGACAGAACATATCGTCTCAAGTAGTGCTATGGAATCGGGCAAATCACCATCGACTTGACTCGCTTCCAGAAGGATGCGCCCAAACGCCATGATGCCGGACTTGACCCCCGAAGAATCCGAGATGGTGCGCCGCGCGCGCCGGATTGCGCGTGAGGACATCCTGCCCATCGCCGCAGCGAGAGACCGTAACTACGCCCCCGGCGAGGCCTATCCCTGGCGTATCGCCGATAAGCTCGACGCCGCAGGACTCAGAACGCTCACCGTGCCCGAGAAGTTCGGCGGTTTCGGCGCGCGGCATCTGGTGCAGGCCATGGTGGCCGAAGAACTCGCTTACGGCGATCTGGGCGTCGCCGTCTCGATGGATCAGACCTATAAATTCGCGCAACTGCTCACGAACGAGACCACGCAAAAACAACGCGATTTGTATCTGGAAGACTTCATGAACGACCCCAGGGCCCTGCTCGCCCTCGCCACCACGGAGCCGCAAAGCGGAACCGACACCTTCCTCATGCACGACGAACCGCACGCCGGCCCGCGCATGACGGCGAAACGAGAGGGCGATTTCTACATCCTGAACGGCACGAAGCACTACATCTCGAACGGCGGCCTGGCGAAGTATTACTTCATCTTCGCGCGCACCGCGCCCGAGAAGAAGATGAGCGAGGGCCTCACCTGCTTCCTCGTGCCGCGCGATACGGAGGGTTTCGAAATCGGAGAGGCGCACTCGAAGCTCGGCAGGCGTCTTCTGCAAAACGGCGAACTCGTGCTCAGGAACTGCCGCGTGCCCGCGCACAATCTCTTCGGCGAATGGAACGGCGGCCTCTCGATATTAAAACGCATGGTGAGCGGCGCGCTCATCCCGGTGATGGGCCCCTCGCGCCTCGCATACGATCTCGCGCGGACTGCGGCGCAGGAGAGCGGTGCGGCGGATGAGCAATGGGCGCAGATGGCGCTCACGGAAATGTATATGCTGATTGAGGCGGCGCGGACGTACCTGTATTCTGCGGCCTGGCATGCGGAAAAGCCGACGGATGATTCGAAACGCCGCCTGATGTCCAAGGTGTTCGCCTCGGAGGCGGGCATCAAGGTCTGCCGAATGGCGATGGAGATTTGGGGGAGGTCGGGCGCGGCCTTTCGCGACGACAGGCCGACGCCCGAGAAATGCTGGCGCGACGTGCTGAGCTATCTGCACGGCTTCGGCACGAACGAGGCGGTGAAGCTCAAGGCCGCGCCGCTTCTCGCCCCCGCCGGTGAGGATGAATGGTAAACTGACGCTGACGGGATTTCTCGTCACACACCGAGAAGGAGACTGCAATGCCCTCTTACAAGAAATCGGACGCGCGCGCGTACTGCAAGGAAAACATGAAGGGAATCTGGGCCGCCATCCCCTATCCCTTCGATGAAAACGACAACATCGACGAGGCTGGTTTTCGCGCCGACATCCGCCATTACATCGACGACCTCGATATCAAGGGGTTTTTCATCGGCGGAATGATCGGTGAATTCTGGTGCTTGACGAAAGAAGAGCGCCTTCGCGGACAGGAAATCGCCTGCGACGAGGCGGGGGACGTGCCCATTATCGCGCACACCGGCCACACCTCGGCCAAAGAGGCGATCGAGCTGACCAACGCGGCGATAGAGGCGGGCGCGACTTATGCGATTCTGGCGAATCCCTACCTCGGCGCGCAGGGGATTCCCGAGCGCGTTCGCGCGTATTTCAAGGAATTCTGCAGCAACGTGGAGGTCGGCGTGTCCCTGTTCAACACGGCGGCGTCCGGCTATTCCCTTTCGGCGCCCCTGGTCAAGGCAATCGTGGAGGACAACGAGAACCTCTGCTGCATCAAGAACGCGCAGCCCAAATACCACTGCGACGAGGTGCGCGAAGCCGTCGGGGATGACATCGTCGTGAGCGACCCGATGGAGACCCAGTGGTTCTTCAACCGCGCCTACCACAAGCAGCAGACCTACATGAGCGGCCCCGACCCGTTTCTCTTACAGCGCACCGGCAACCTGGGCATGCAGAAATACACCGACCTGATCGACGAGGGGAACCTCGAGGAAGCCTGGACCGCGCGCGAGTCCATGAACCCGATACGCCGCGTGTCCGATAAATGGCTCTGGGAGCCCTGGGCGCGGGGAGCGTTCCCCATCGCCGCCCTCAAGGACTGGATGGACCTGATGGGAATGCACGGCGGTCCTTCGCGCGCGCCGATGATTCCCTTGAGCACGGATGAAAAAACGGAACTAACCTCGGATCTCAAGAGCGTGGGCCTTATCGACTAAATCCGAGCCGTTCCTCCTATTCTATAAGGGTTTGTGCGCATGGATTTCGCTCCCGGAGAGGCCTCTCTCGCGCTTCAGCGGCTGGCGCGCGATTTCGCACGTCAAGAGATCGCTCCGCTCACGGATGCGCTCGATCAGGAGAAAAACCCGGAAAACCGTTTTCCCGGAGCAATTCTGGAGGAAGGCGACGCCTTGGGCCTGCGCACCCTCCCCGTACCTGAAAGCCATGGCGGGGGCGGCGCCGACCTGTTGAGCCTGTGCTTCGTGGCGGAGGAAATCGGCTGGGGGGACTTAGGGAGTAGGCGTCATCTACGCGCAGGACTGGGCGCTCGCAAACGCCATATCCCGCCTGTGGGACGAGGCGGACTTCGAGGCGTTCGCGCAAAATTTCACGCAAGATCATGCGCGCCACCTCGCTCACGTGAAAATCGGCGAAACGCCTGCGCCTGATGCCAGAAAGCCCCTATAAGGCGGATGCTGCGCCAGGGCGCATCCGTCAGAGCAAGATGGCGATGGCTGGCGCCTGAAGGGCACTGCGCGGCATGTGCTCAATGGCGCTGCGGCCCGCTTTTTTCTCTTGGAATCAAGCTCCCCCCAAGAGAACGGCTCCCAAATTTTTCTCATAGAAAACCAGGGCGGAGGGGAAATCGATGTCGCCCACTACCATGATTCCATGGGTATGCGCTCCTGCCAGGATGTCGACCTGCGTTTCGACGACGTAAAACTCAGGCATCCACTCGATTGCACGGAGGAGACGTGGCGAGACGCGGCGCACGCCACCCGCATCCTGCCAGCGGCGGCGGCGGTCGGAACGGCGAGAAAATCCCACGAACACGCGCTCGACCACGCCCGTGAGCGGGTGCAGGGAGGAAAACCCATCGTCGAGCACCAGACGGTGGGCTTCATGCTTTGTGATAACCTGATGGAACTCGACGCCGCCAGAAGAAGCCTCCAGGCGGCGGCCTGGGAGGCGGAGCAAAGTGAGGCAGACCCCTGGCGGAGTTTTCTCGCAAAAGCCTTCGCCACCGAATCGTGCGAGCGCGTCGCGCGCCGTTCGATGGAGGTGTGGGGAGGCGCCGGCTATATGACCGAAGCGCCCATGGAAAGACTGGTGCGCGACGTCGTGGCTTTCTCCCACGCATTCGGTATGGGCCACGCCACGCGCTCCGCCGCGATGGGTTTGCTCTAGGATGATGCGTGGATGGGACGATGATGCAAAACCATGGAGGATGTGAAAGTGACTGAGAGAATCGCTTACGTCAAGGGCCGGTTCGTGCCGGAATCCGAAGCGAACGTGTCCATCCTGGATCGCGGCTTTCTGTATGGCGACAGCGTGTATGACGCATCGCGCACTTTCAATGGCCGGCCCTGGCATCTGAGAGGCCACATCGACAGGCTCTATCTCTCGTGCCGCTACGCGCGGCTCGACCCCGGCATGAGCGCGGACGAGATGGAAGCCCTCACCATGGAACTCATAGAGCGAAACCGCGGCGTATACGGTGACGGGGAGGAGTTCCGGATCAACCACTGGGTGACGCGAGGAGGCGGCGTCAGTTCCGCCGCCGTCCATACGCACGGGGCGCACACGGTGGTCATCTTCACCCTGCCGATGGACTATACGCGCTACGCCCATGGTTACCGGGAGGGCGTCCCCTCGGTCGTCACCGGTGTGCGCCGCATTCCGCCCGAGTGCATCGAACCGCGAGCCAAGGTGGGCAACAAGATGAACCACGTACAGGCCGAATTCCAGGCCCAGGAGGCTGGCGCGTGGCCCATCATGCTCGACATCAACGGCTTCGTGGCCGAGGGGTCGAGCTACAACTGCTTTTTCGTGAGAGACGGCGAGCTCCTCACCCCTACGGATCACAATTGCCTGGTCGGCGTCACGCGCACCCACGTCATCGACATGGCGAAAGAACTCGGCATCCCGGTTCGTGAGACCAACCTCACGCGCTACGACCTTCTAATCGCGGACGAAGCCTTCCACACCGGAAACAGTATCTGCATTCTGCCGGTCTCCTCGGTCGACGGAACCCCTATGGCGCACGGCGCGCCCGGCCCCGTCACCAAGCGGCTCATGGACCTGTGGGCAAGCCAGGTGGGCTGCGACTGGGCCGCGAAATCCCTCGCCGCCCTGGAAGAGGATTGAACGAGGGACCGCCACTCCCGTGAAGAACGGCCGGCCGGTCGGCGAACAACTCACATAATATATAGTGCGCTTTCAGCTATTTTTGTTCCCCTACGATTCCTGCGCCTTCGCTATAGTCATTTTTCTGGCAATCCCGATATATTGTCCCCCACCAACCACACATGTTCGCGTTTTCGCATCGCGCGCGGAGGTTCTCTCGGAGGAGACTCGCATGAAAGCCATGGTGTTGAGGGAAAAAGGAGCGCCCTTTTCTTTTGAAGACGTGCCAGACCCCACGCCCGGGACGGGCGAGGCCGTGGCGCGCGTCATCGCCTGCGGTTCGGGCCTCACGATTCACCACGCGCGCGCAGGCCGCGTGGACATCGACTACCCCATGATCATCGGCCACGAGGTGGTGGGCGAGATCGTCGAGACGGGCGGCGGAGTCTCGAACGTGAAGGCGGGCGACATCGTCACCTTCCATTGCTATCTCACATGCGGGCATTGCCGCTGGTGCCGGGTGAACAGAGAACCCTCTGTGCGACAACATGGCAGGCTTCATCGGCAGGCACCTAGACGGCGGATATGCCGAATACATCAACCTCCCCGCGCAGAACTACGTCCACCTGCCGGAGGGGCTGGACTACAAGGCGCACCCCGCCGAGGCCGCCGTCATCTGTGACGCCATCGTCACCCCCTACAAGGTTGTGCGCCGCGCAAGGATCGAGCCGATGGAGACCGTCGCCGTCATCGGGGCGGGCGGCGGCGTGGGGATTCACATGGTGATGCTCGCCCGCTGGGCGAACGCGCGCGTCATCGCCGTGGACGTTTCCGAGCAAAAACTGGCCCAGTGTAAAGAACTCGGGGCGGAGGCCACCATCGACGCCTCGAAGGATAACGTGACGGAGGCCCTCTTGGAGCTCACGGGCGGTGTAGGCGTGAACGTGGCGATCGATTTCGTCTCCCATGACACCACGCTCGAAGCCGCGGCCGAAGCTCTCGATAAAGGCGGCCGACTGGTGACGCTGGGCGGCTTCACGCCCAAGCCGTTTCGCCTCTCCGCCGGCAGCCTTTTGAACGGGGAACTCGAAATCATGGGCAGCCGCTCGTTCACCAAGCAGGAGCTCATCGAATCACTCGAGCTTTGCGCGCGCGGAGAAGTCTGGCCCCTGGTCACGGAAATCTACCGGCTCGAAGAAGCCGAAAAAGTGCACGAACGCCTGGAAGCCGGTGCGATTACGGGCCGCGCGGCGATCGTGATGGACTGAGCGAATTTTCTCCTAACCTAAAGGCGAGCGATGGATTTCACTCTCACCGAAGAGCAACTAAAACTGCAAAAACTGGCGCACGATTACGCGAAAAACGAACTGAGGCCCCATGTGCGCGAACGCGAGCGCATCACGGACCCGGGCGAAAGATTCCCCTGGGACATTCTCGAAACCGGGAGCAGGCTCGGCCTGAGAACGCTCTCCATCCCCGAAGAAAGCGGCGGCGGCGGGGCCGACATACTGACGCTTTGCATCGTGGGGGAGGAGATCGGCTGGGGCGATCTGGGCGTGGCCGTCACCTTCGACCAGACTTGGAAGGTGATTCATTTTCTCGACATCGTCTGGAACGATGCGCAGCGCGAGAAATTTCTGCCTGCGTTTCTGGAAGACCACCGCTTTCACCTCGCCGTCGGCATGACGGAACCGGAGGTGGGTTCTGAAAACTTCATCCCCGAGGAAGGCCCCGGACTCGGCGTCCGCACGAGCGCGGTGCGTGATGGGGCGGACTGGCTAATCAACGGCAAGAAGCACTACATCAGCAACGGGGGAATCGCCAAGCTCTACGTGCTCGTCTGCCGTACGGACCCCACCGTCGGCGTATCGCAGGGCGTCACCTACTTCATGGTGACGCCGGACATGGCGGGATTTTCCATTGGGAAGATTCACGAGAAGATGGGCCAGCAACTCTCCCAAAACGCGGAACTCATTTTTGAGGACTGCCGCGTTTCGGACGACTACCGCGTCACGCCGGTTGGCGGGGGCGTGGCGGCCCGCTCGGGTCCTTTCTCGCGCGGCTCGGTCATCGAATCCGCCGCCACGGCCTTGGGTCCCGCCCGCGCCGCCTATGAGGACGCGCTCGAATTCGCGAAAACGAGAATCCAGGGCGGAAAACCCATCATCGAACACCAGGGCGTGGGCTTCATGCTGGCGGATTGCTTCGTCGAGTACGAGGCTTCGCGCCGGATGCTCCACTACGCCGCCTGGCGGGCGATGCGCGATGGCTACGACCCGAAACTCGGCTACATGGCGAAGGCGTACGCATCGGAGGCCGGTTTCCGCATCGCCACGCGCGCGCTCGAGGTCTGGGGCGGGGCGGGCTACATGACGGACGCGCCGATGGAGAAATACCTGCGCGACGTCATCAGCTTCCTCCACTCGGCCGGCACCAACCAGGCGCAGCGGGTCCGCACCATGGCTTACTTTTAATCAGGAAATGCATATTTGATTCGTCATTCTCATTCTCTTGAGGGAGCAAGCCCTGAAAGGCAAGGTGTAACATGAACAAGAAGATCGCCGTACTGGGCGCAGGCGCCATCGGCGGCAGCGTGACCGCCGATCTGACCGACGCTGGTCTCGACGTCACCGCCATCGACCAATGGCCCCAGCACGTGGAGGCGATGCAAAAAGACGGCTTACACGTCCAGATGCCGGACCTGGACCTCAAAACGCCCGTGCGCGCGCATCATCTGTGCGAGCTGGCCTCGCTCAGGACGACCTTCGACATCGTCCTGCTTATCGTCAAATCCTACGACACCCGCTGGATGTGCGAACTCATCAAGCCCTACTTGAAGAGCGACGGTATATTCGTCGGGGCGCAGAACAGCATGAACAACGAGATGATAGCCTCCATCATCGGGCGTGAGCGCGTGGTGGGCTGCTGCGTGGAGCTATCGGCGGAGATATTCACGCCCGGCCTCATCCAGCGGAACACTCCGCGCAAGGGCACCTGGTTCGCCGTGGGGGAACTGGACGGCTCTATCACTCCGCGCGCGGAGGAGGTGCGCGACATCTTCGCCAAAGTCGGCGTCACCGAACTGAGCACCAACATCGAGGGCGCCAAGTGGACGAAGCTCATCGCCAACTGCATGACGATGGGTCCTTTCGGCCTGCTGGGGCTCAAGAACGCGGAGACGAAGAAGCTGCCGGGCGTCATCGATCTTTCGGTCGGGCTTGGAAAAGAGGCGATGGCGGTGGGCGAAGCCCTGGGTTACGGGGTGGAGCCCGTGTTCGGCTTATCGTCGGATGACTTAGCGGGTTCTGACGATCAGGTGCTCGTCACGGCCATGAAGACGCTGCTCGGCCACGTGGGGCCCCGTTCGCGAACCGCCCCGATTCAGGACCACATCAAGGGCCGAAAGAGCGAGATGGAATACATCAACGGTCTCGTATCGCGCAGGGCGAGAGAACTCGGCATCCCCACTCCCTTCAACGACGCGGTGGCCGAGATCGCACGGATGATAGACGACGGCGAGATAGAGATGGGCCGCGCGAACTACGAGCTTCTCCAGGCGAAAATCACCGAATCCGTTTAGAGGAACGTATTCCACCTCACCCATGAGGATGCGATCATGCCCTTTTACCGTTGGGACGACATGAAAAAGCGCAACATCGTCTCGACCACGGATTCGGAGGGCAGCATGATCCTGGGCGCATTCACCACCCTGACGCGCCAGGAGCAGCCGCCCGGAAAGGCGACTCGCCCGCATAGCCACGGCTGCGAGCAAATCATCCACATACTGGAAGGCGCAGGCTGGTTCCGTGTCGGGGAAGAAGAGAAAACCCTAGGCGTAGGCGAGGTGGTTCACATCCCTCTGGGGGTGGAGCATGAACTCAAGAATCCGGGCGATGAGGTTCTCGTCTATCTTTCTTTCAAGAACCGATCCGAAGACTGGCCGCCGAAAGAAGCGCTTACAAACCAGGCGGAGGGAGGACAACCCGCGAAGCCGGAATGAGTGAAAATTCCGGACGCGCGCCGGTAATCAGGAGAATTTCTACAAGGAGAAACCAGCCATGATCGATCCTTTCCGCATGTGCGCCGTGCCGCGCGTGCGCTTCGGCAGGGGGGAGGCCGCCTCCATCGGCGCCGAAGCAAACAGACTGGGTATGAAACGCCCCATGCTGCTCGCAGACCCCGGGCTTTCAAAGGCCGGCGTACTCACCTCCGTGACGGAGGGCCTTGATGGGGCGGGCGTCCAATACCGCCTGTATGAAGAGGTTGAACCCAACCCCTCGGACCCGAGCATCACGCGCGCCCAGGCGTTTTATGAGGAAAACGATTGCGGCGGGATAATCGCAGCGGGCGGGGGAAGCGCCATCGACACCGCCAAGGCGATGGGTGCGCTCCTCGCAAACGGCGGGAAGATAAGCGATTACTACGGCGCGGATAAGGTGGAGAAATCCATTCCGCCCTTCATCACGGCCCCGACCACGGCGGGCACGGGCAGCGAGGTGACGCGCGCCTCCATCATCACGGATATCGAGCGCGGCACCAAATCGAGCATTCACAGCGACGCGCTCTACGCCGACGTGGCGGTGGTGGATTCCTCCCTCCTCGCCACGCTGCCCAAATTCTTCGCCGCGGGCGCGCTCATGGACGCCTTGACCCACGCGGTGGAATCGCTCGGCTCCCCGCGCGCGACCCCCTGGACGCAGGCGCTTTGTTTCCAGGCCATCGGCCTGATCGGCCAGAACGCGCGGCGCTTCGTCGCCGACCCCGCAGACCCCGACGCCGCCGACTCCCTGGCGCTCGGAGCGTGCCTCGCTGGCGCCTCTTTCACCAACACCGGGCTCGGCATCGTGCACGGACTGACGCATCCGGTCTTCAACTTTTTCGGCGGCCACCACGGCACCACCAACGGAATACTCTTGGCCCCCGTGATGCGCTTCAACCTGCCCGCCATGCGCGAAACTTACGCCCGGCTGGCCCCGCTCCTGGCGAACCCCGACGAGGGAGCGGACGAGGCGCAGGATGCGGAACTCGCGGTCGAGCGAGTTCGCGCCCTGGCGGACGACATCGGGATACCCGATTCGCTCGCGGCCATCGGCGCAAAGGAAGAATACCTGGAGCGCATGGCGCACGAGGCGGCCGCCAGCACCACGGTGGCGACGAACCCCGTGCCCGCCGACGCGGAGGACATGAAGCGGATTTATATGGAGTTGCTGTAGGCTGCCAGGCGGATCAGGGCGCCCAGCGGCGCGCTTCTTCCCTGATTTGTCTTGCCTTCTCGGTTCCTTCCATCACGAGATTCTCGGACGGCGGGCTGCCGCTGAATTTCTCGTTGCGCCAGCAATGGTAGCGAAGCGCTTTGGGATATGGCGTCAGGTCCATCGCCTCGAAATAAGACGCGGGCACCTCGCCCGGCTTGTGGGGATCCATGCGATCTTTCTCATAAATCATCGTGCGCTTGATGACGCGCCACCGCCCGTCTCTGCGCTCGAACAAATCCACCACGCTGCTCCAGGTCGAGAAGTCGAAGTCATAGCCGTCCATCGTCCGCCTCTGATGGAGCGTGAGGTAATACTCACAAACCCCGCGCTCACCATCCACACGGACGCGCGTGTTTCCGGCGATGTGTTTCTGGGTATCGTCTTCGTGATGACCGTCCATCATATCTCTCGATTCCGTGATGAACGCATGCGCGTTTCCCATGAACCACGAGGTGGTGATGTCCGCATCGGGATGAAAACAATCCAGCAAGCCATCCCAATCGCCCGCATCCCGGCAGACGTGCGAGAACATGCACACCTCCATCATCTCCAGTTTGTCCGCCGCCGCGCGCAGCCTCGCCTCATCGCTCATCTATCGTCTCCTCCCGCGGGCATCGCCCTCAACGAACGCGCTTCGCCCTGTTTTCGTCTATAAAATGGTCCGCTCGCCGATGGCGGGCTCTCCATACCCCAGACCGGGCAACTCCCAGGCGCCTGCGCCCACGGGATTTCCCTCTCCCTGGATATTCGCGTCGATCACGTAGGGGCGCTCGGCCTTCACCGCTTCGGCTACGGCTTCGCTCAAATCGGCCGCCTTGCCCACCCGCACGCCCGTGATGCCCGCCGATTCCGCCATGGCGGCGAAATCGGGATTGTAGGGTTTCGCGGAGGCGTGCTCCTGAAAATCGGTGGCGAGTTCCCGGCCATCCAGATAGCCGCGCTGAAGCCCCCGGATGGAGGCGAAAGCGTAGTTGTTCCAGACGACCCAGACGGCGGGGATGTCGTATTCCACCGCCGTGGTGATGGCGCTCAAGTGCATGGCGAAAGCGCCGTCTCCGCATACGGCGACGCAGGGTCTCTCCGGCGCGGCTAGCTTGGCTCCGAGCACGCCCGCCACGCCGAAGCCCATCGCGCCGAAGCCCATCGAGCCGATGAGCGATTGCGGCCCCTTGGGACGGCAGCACTGAAGCAGCCAGTTGTGGTGAACACCGACGTCACTCACGATAATGGCGTCATCGGGCAAGGCCTTGTCGATCTCATGGGCCGCCCGCTGGGGGTGCATGGGTTCGGTGTCCTCGCGGTAGCCGGGAGCCGTGAACTCCTCCCACTCGTTTCGCCAGCCGTCGATCTTGCGAAGCCACGCCTCCCGCGCCTCTGGAATTTCCACGCTCTCTCTAGCTCCGAGCGCGTCCTGAACCTGCTCCAGAAAAACATCCACGTCCGCCATGAGCCCTAAAGCCACCGGGTAGTTGCGCGCGATTTCCTCAGGGTCGATATCCACGTGAATCAGCTTCGTGGGCGGAATGTTGAACGAATAACCGGGCAGCCAGCTGCTCGAGGTGCGATCGTCGAAACGCACGCCGAGCGCCAGCAGAACGTCGGCCTGCCGCGCGGCGTGGTTCGCCGGATAGGTTCCGTTTCTCGCGATGAGTCCCAAAGCCAGGGGGTGTTTCGCGTCGATGGCCCCCATCCCGCTCGATGAGCACACCACGGGAATTTTCAGTCTTTCGGCGAGCGCGACCATCTTCGCGGCGGCGCCGGAGTATTTCACGCCCTGGCCCACGAGAATCACGGGCCGCTCGGCGGAGGAGAGCATCTGGGCGGCATTTTTCACCCCCTCCGGGTCCGCCCCGCAGCGAGAGGAAATGTTCGCGTTCCACTCCGAAGCTTGCGGCATCTCCACCTCGGTTTCCTCCTTGAAGATGTCGAAAGGAACATCGAGCACGACGGGTCCGCGCCTGCCCGTCATCATCGTCTTCCACGCCTGGCGCGTGAACTGCGGCACCATCTCCGCCCGCGTGGGCTGATACACCCGCTTGCAGTAGGCCTGCACGGTCGAGGGGAAATCCGCCTGGTAATGGCGGTAAGTCTCCTGAAACGCTCCCCGGTTGAACTGGTTGGTGGGAATGTTACCCGTCACGGCCAGAAACGGAACCGAATCGAAAAAGGCGTTGGCCAGGGAAATCGGCATGTTGGCCGAGCCCGGCCCGCAGGAGGTGAACGTCGCCACCGGCCTGCCCGCCACCCGGTAATACACGTCGGCCATGAAGCCGCACAGCGACTCATGGCGCACCGAGAGCGTCTTGATATCATCGGCGCGTTCATGGAGCGCATCCAGAAAACTGATGTTCCCGTGGCCGCACAGGCCGAAAACATAGGGAACATCTTCCTGAATGAGGTAATCGACGATAATTTGGCCACCATTCATACGTGTCAAAATACGGCTCCTTCAACAAAATACAAGAAATCATCATAGGGCATCGCCCTAGAAAACCCAGAGCGGAGAAGCAAGATAGAGCCTGGATAATGCGAAAACAAGGATATATAAACCTACCAGCCTTGCGGTTCGCTCTCCAGAATTCCGAGCGCTTCCAGCGTCTTTCTCGTATGGGCCTTGGCGTCAGCATCGAGAGGCAGAATGGGTTTTCGGGTCTCCCCGACGGGTCGGCCCATGAGTTCCATCGCGTATTTCACCGTCGCCGGATAGTTCGTCTGTAACAATTTCAAGAGAACGCCCATTTTATATTGGAGGGCGCGCGCGCTTTCATAATCCCCCGAGACACAGGCGTCGAACAGGGAGAGAACCAGGCGGGGCGCAACCTCCCCGCAATTGGAGAACGACCCCGAGCCGCCGACGGGAATCGACGTGAGAAGCCACTCTATACCGGTGAATACGGAAAAATCCGCTCTCGCGGCGGACGCTATGCGGCACGCGCCCGTAAAGTAGTTCATGTCGAAGCTGGCGTCTTTCAAGGCGTGAAGGTTCGGGAGTTTTTCGACCATCTCCTCCAGCATGTCGTGGGAGATGGTCACCTGAAGCCTGGGATTGTTGTAGGCGATCATCGCGACATCCGTGCTTCTTCCCAACGTCAGGAAATAATCCAAATGGGCCTCTTCCTCGGGCGCCCAGTGATAGGGTGAGAGCACGACGATTCCTGTTGCGCCTATCGCCTCGCTGTGCCGCGCCAAATCGATGGAATTGTCCGGTCCCGAAGCGGTCACGTTCACGAACACGGGAACGCGGCCCGCGGCGGCTTTCACAAGATGCCGCGCCAGTTCCTTGCGCTCGTGCTCGCTTAAGTTCAAGGACTCGCCGATGTGCATGGGATGGGCGATGAAGGGAAATCCCTGTTCAATCAGAAAATTGATTTGTCTCTCGAAGGTGTCGTAATCGACGCCGCCATCGGGATTGAACGCCGTCGTGGGCGCTCCCATAATGCCTTTGAGCTTCATCTGGCCTCCCTCCTTTTGGGTGAAGCCGGTTCCGAACCGCAAGGAACGGCTTCCTCGTTACGAATCAGATGAAAACCCGCGTATCCCGCCTCCACGATTTCCGCGCATTTTCTCGAATACACGTCGAACCCGGAGATGTAGGGCATGAACACCCGCGGTTTGCCCGGTATGTTCGCCCCCAGATACCAGGAGGTGCAGCGGTAGCGAATCGTCTTTGCGGCCTCCTCGTTGTTGTGCGCCACCCAGGCGTCCTCCGCCTCCAGGGACGCCTCGATGGACTTCAGCCCGTTTTCGCGCAAATACACGAGACAAGCGCCTATCCACTCGACGTGATGGTCGATGGAAGTCTGCATGTTCGTCAGCACCGAGGGGCTTCCGGGTCCAGTAATGGTGAACAGATTCGGGAACCCCTCCGTCATGAGGCCCAGGTAGGTGCGGGGACCCGCCTTCCATTTGTCCTGCAAGGTCCGCCCGCCGCGCCCCCGGATGTCGATTCTGAGCAAGGTTCCCGTCATCGCGTCATACCCCGTGGCCAGAATGAGCATGTCGATTTCATACACCCGCCCCGCCGTCATCACCCCTTCGGGCGTTATCTTCTCGATGAGCGATTCGCTCACGTCAATCAGATGCACGTTCGAGCGGTTATAGGTCTCGAAATACCCCGTATCCACACAGAGGCGCTTGCATCCGATGACCGTCGTGGGGCAAAGCAGTTCCGCTGTTTTCGGATCCTTCACGATTTCCAGAATCTTGTTCCGGACGAATTCACCCGCCGTCTGGTTCGCCTCCTCGCTGTAGCGCAAATCCGTGAAGGCGGAGAGAAAGGGCAACCCCCCGTGCGCCCAGCGTTTCTCGAATTCGCGCTCGCGCTCCTCTTCACTGACCTCGAGAGCCGCCTTGTCGTTGAACGTCTGGTCGAAACCCGTGGCCGAGCGCTTGGCTCTTTGTCTTATCTGCGGGTAATTCGCCTTCACTTCGCGCACGCGCTCCTCGCTGATGGGACCGTTGTGCGCGGGCACCGCATAGTGCGCCGTCCTTTGAAAGACGAACACTTCGGCCGCTTCGCGCGCGATGATGGGGGTGGACTGCATAGCCGATGACCCTGTGCCGATGACGCCCACGCGCTTGCCTGAGAAATCCACCTTCTCATGCGGCCAGAGGCCGGTGTGCAAAACGGGGCCGGCGAAGGTGTCGAAACCCTCGAAAGCGGGGAAATTCGGAGAGGAGAGACACCCGGTGGCCATCACGCAGAAGGTGGCCGAAATCCGCTCGCCGCTATCTGTCTCGACGACCCAATGGCTCGCCTCCTCATCATATACGGCGGAGGCCACCCGCGTGTTGAAGACGACATCCCTTTTTAAATCAAAGCGTGCGGCCACATGGTTGATATAGCGCAGAATTTCGGGCTGGCTCGCGTAGCGCTCCCTCCATTCCCATTCCTGCTGGAGTTCTTCGGAGAATTGATAGGAATACTGGACGCTCTCCGTGTCGCATCGTGCGCCCGGGTAACGGTTCCAGTACCAGGTGCCGCCCACGTCGCCGCCCGCCTCGTACACCCGCGCCTTAAAGCCCCGCGAGCGCAGGCGGTAGAGCATGAAAAGCCCGGAGATGCCCGCGCCCACGATGAGGGCGTCGAGGTCCGGTTTCGCCTCGTTTTTCAACCAAAACCCCTTTACCGATTATTTTTCAGATAGTTAGCGTATGACATCTTTTCATGTATTTATCGAAAAACATCGTGAATTTATCTAATTTTATCGTAATTTACAGTATTTCGGAACCGGGGGGCGGGGGATTCGCGCTGAAATCCGCTCCGGGATGATAAGGGAACGCGCGTAAGTCTTCGAGCGGCAAATGCGGGGAATTGCGCCGCGTAAACCACCCATCGGCTTACCGGCTTCTTTCGGCGGAGCTGAATCGGCTAGGTCGGCGAATACGGACAAATGCGCCTACCGACTTTTCTGACCCCGGTCGACAAAGCAGAATCGACTAGATCGGCAAATGCGGGGAAATGCGCACGAGAGAACCGGCGGGATGCGGGAGTGTTTTCAGGATACCTCCCCCTCATTTTCCCAAAACGCCGTTGCGAAAATCGGGCGTCGCCCATAGTATTCCCGAATCATTTGAAACCGAAAACCGCTCCCTGCGCAGGGCGGGGGCGAGCCGACACGAGAGGATACGAAAGGATGCGTCATGGAGGATAAGACCGGGGCGTTTCGCTTGGAAGAAGCGAGCATTGAGGATTTACACAAGGCGATTCGCGCCGGGCGCACGACCTGCGTAGAAGTCGTGGAACGCTACCTGGAGCGCGTGCGCGCGTATAACGGCGTCGCCAGCATGCTCGTTACAGAAGACGGCGCGCCGGTTCCCGAAGCTACGGGCGCGATGCGGGGAGGCTCCCCGCTTCGCTTCCCGACAGAGACGGTGAAGGCCGCAGACGTACTGCCCGAGCTGGATAAATACAAGGGGCCGCCGCTCGAATTCGGGCGCATGGAGGCCACCGCGTCCGACCCCGAAGTCCAGCAGCAATACGGGATGATCGCCGGAATCCCGGGCGCGGGCCAGGTGAACGCCCTCGCCACCTTGAACATACGCGGCGAGCGCTCGGTCACCTGCCGGGGCGATTTCGACAGGCATCCATCAGAAGGCCCGCTGCCGCCGGGCGCGCCGCCCATGTGCGAGGTCTTTCGCCACTACCCCGACGCGCTAGAGCGCGCGGCGGAACTGGACGCCGAATATGGTGCGAACCCCAACCTCGAAAAAATGCCGATGTACGGCGTGGCATTCTCCTTCAAGGACCCCTTCGACACCAAGGACATGCGCTCAACGGGCGGGGGCGACGCCGGCTACGACATCGATTTTCCCGCGCGCGACCACATTCTCGTCGGGCAGCTCAGGAACAAGGGCGCCATCATCTTCGCCAAAGCCGTCAGCACCGAATACAACGGACGCGCGGGCGATCCGGGCGGGCGGCACGAACCCGAGAAGGTGCTGCCCTCCGTCCTGGGCTATCAGCGCAGCACGTGGGGCGGAAACCCTTCGAACCCCTACGACACCACGCGGGCGGCCTCTCTGGGTTCTAGTTCCGGGTCCGCGCTTTCGGTGAGCACCAACATGGTGATGGCGAGCCTGGGCGAGGAGACGAGAGCCTCCTGCCGGGGGCCGTCGAACCACAACGCCGTCGCGCTCATTCTGCCGCACAAGGCGATGCTCGGCTTCGACGGCGGGGCCATCGGCGCGGACATCTACTGCGACAGGAGCGGCATCATCACGAAATCACTCGCAGATTGCGCGAAAGTACTCGACGCCTTGAAGGACCCGGTGAACGGCTACTACGACCCGCGCGATCCGTTCACGACGGTGCCGCGTTCCTCCGTCCTGGATACGCCCTACGCGGCGCACGTGCGCGCGAGCGGCGAGCCCGGCGCGCTCGAGGGCGTGCGCATCGGGGTCATCCGCGAGTCCATGGTGTATCCGAGGGGCTCGAAATCAGAAGAGCCCATCGTCAACGCGGCGGCCCGGGAGATAAAGGAAGTCCTGGGCCAAAAGCTCGGGGCCAAGCTCCTGGAATCCACCGACCCGCTCTGGGCGGGTGATCCCGTAATCGAGACGATGAAAACGGATTTCAGACGCGCGCTCGCAAGACTCATCCCCGTCTTCATGCCAGACATCATGTTTAGGCTCACGCCCGAGGGCGCGCCGCTCTTCAAGGAGTTCGCCGAGGCCATCGTCCCCACCGAGTTCGCGCCGGGCGTCGTCTTCGGCTCAGGCGACATGCAGCCCATCGACTACATGCTCGACATGGGCGAGGGCAGAATCGAGCAGCCTGTAAACCTCGACCTCGCCACCGTGCAGCAGCAGGAACTCGCCATGACGTTTCGCTACCACATCCACCAGTACCTCTCGCGCCGGGCCGAGGACTGGCAAGCGCGCGGATTCAGCGAGACCATCACCGGCTTTTCTGAGTTGAACGCGCGCTCTAAATTCTGGGGCGACGACCATCGAGCCGCCTTCAGGAACTGGGAGGAAGTCTCCGACCCGCGCAATCCCCACGGCGGCAGACAAGGAGTGAACGAGCGCATCATGCTGCGCGAACTCCTGCGCCGCGTGGACATGATGGTGATTCTGGAGAACAACTTGGACGCCCTCGTGCGCCTGCACACGCCGTTTCCGCCCGCCATCATCGGAGGGGCGGTACAGCCCGGCCTCGTGCTGAACTCACGGCCCGAATCGCAAAGCGGGCCGAACGCAGGCTTGACGGAAGTGCTCGTGCCGGCGGGCTACGTGCGCACGACCTATGATCCCGTTTTCGAGTTGAGCGAGGACGGGACGCGGTTCATCTCCGTTCCCAACGATCAGGCCACCACCATCCCAGAACCGGGTCTGCCGTTTTCTCTCGTGTTCCGCGCCGAACCCGGCAGGGAGGACGCCCTGCTCCGGATCGCCTCGACGTATGAGGCGGCTTCTAAGCGCCGCATCCCCCCGCCCGATTTCGGTCCGCTCTCGGAGTAGGCGCAACCGAAGGCGTTCGGGCGGCGCTGTTTGGTAGAGGGGCGGTTCGACCGTTGACAAAACGTGGGCGGCCACGGGGGGCCGCCCCTACGGAATCCCGCTCTCGAAACGAGGCGTAGGGACAGGCCCCTGTGCCTGTCCTGTTGTCCCTACCGGGCATTGCATGATTGTAGAACCACTCCCCCCTCAAGGGGTTGTTGAAAAACCCCTCCTCGGTCGGAATTGACCACCGCCGTCATTCCGGCGAATTCTGGTGACAACCGACAGGTTGGCCATTGCCGAGCAGAATGACAATACCCTGGCTTTTCATCTCCTCGTCATTGGCGGGGATCAATCAGAAAATAAAAAAAACAAAGGCAAAACACATGGATTCCGGCATACGCCGGAATGACATCGGGGCGGTTCGTCCCGATCGGATAGGGTGAGAGACCCGTAGGGACGAACCCCTCCTCGGGGTCGTCCCACAGGTCGCGCTACGGCATCCTAAGCATGCCTCGCTTCGAGCGTCGGTATTCCGCTTACGTCCACCGAACGTTCCGCGCGCGCCAGATCGTAGTTGCGCTGGAGGTTGACCCAAAAGCCCGGGCCGTTGCCGAAGAGCTTGCCGAAGCGAACCGCCATCTCGGCGGTGACCGGCTGCTTCTCGTTCAGGATGTCGTAGAGCGTCTGCCGGGAAATGCCGAGGGCCGCGGCCACCGCCGTCTTGCTCACCACGAGGGCGGGCAGGACGTCCTCGCGCAGGATTTCCCCCGGATGCGCCGGGTCGATGGAAGGGTGTCTCTCGATCATCAGTGATAGTCCTCTATCTCCACGTCCACTGCGCCGTCGTCCCATCCGAATGTGACGCGCATATTGGCGCTCAGGCGAACGGCGTAGCGACCCGCCTGTCAAACACGACCAATGCGGGAGGGTTTGCCTTTCAACGAATGCAAGTATGAGCCGGGATAGTTCATCTGCTCCGGCCTCTCGGCGGCCTCGAGACCCGAGAGAATTCGCCGCAACTTACCCATCCAATCGGTGTTCAGGCCCTTCGCCCGTCCTCTTGTCCAATAATCCCGAAGGGCCTTGTGCCGAATGCTCCCAATCATGGACGCAAGCTAACCGTAGGCGGCAGAATTGTCAAGTGATGGCTTACAAATACTTTCGTACCGCAGAGCGGCCGATGCGCTTCACACCCCCGCCCGATTTCGGCCCGCTCCCGGAGTAGGCGGAATCTAAGGGGTTCGGACGGCGTGGTTCGATTGGGGGGGCGGTTCGCGAACCGCCGGAATGACGAACGAGAACGCTATCGCCGTATGCGTAGGGACAGGCCCCTGTGCCTGTCCCAGCGGTGGAACGCTCTTGTAGGGGCCGCATATATGCGTGGGGCGACCCCGAGGAGGGGTTCGTCCCCTACAGTCGGATTGACAACCAAATGACATGGGGACAACCACGGGGGCAGGGACAACCCGGAAGGGTTGTCCCCTACGGAAAATGACGATGTCTCGTAGGGACGGACCTGCGTGTCCGCCCGCAACAAACAGAAAGATCACGAACCCTACCTATATGAACAGCGCGAAAAACACCATAAAAAAGGGCGGACACGCAGGTGGCGGACATATATGTCTGACCCTACCAAACCGCTGAGTTGCAGAATCACAAACCCTCCCTCATCGGATTTCGGCCCGCTCTAGGAGCAGGCGGAATCGCTCGGTCGAATTTTGGGGGATAAATCCGGGATAAGCATCAAAATAAGTTGGAGATTTTGATTAGTTGACTATCCTGACGCGGTGTTTGGTTCCGAGTTCGGACATGAGAACCCTCACTTCCCTCCGGCCCCGGCCCAGTTCCATCGTCTTCTCCAAATAATAGTACTTGGGGTGCGCTATGGTAATTTTATAAGGTCCGGGAACCACGCGGAAAACGGCCCCGTTTCGACTCGATGTCTTTAACGCTTTCTTTTGGACGAACCACGGGAAATTCCTGGTGGCTAAGGACAGGTGTTCATCATCTTTCAGGTGTTTCCTCAACCATTTTCTCTGGTCGACATCAACTCCCCTTTGCGGAGACAGCGTGATGGAAGCCCTGCTAAAGGGATAACGCGAGTCTATGTTGGCTGGAACGATGCGAACGACAACGGTTTTGTCCGCATGCACCAGTCGAACGAGCTTTCTCAACATCGGTCGGACATCGTACGTGTCGTGGGAGGATCTGTAGGTACGCCTTTTGGCCGAATTCGATTTTGTCCTCAGACGAAATGATTCCCGTTCCCTGGTGGATTTGGGTATGTCCCGTTTTGTGATGTACGGGTGTCTGACCACTGATGCGAGCGGAGCGTCTGCAAAAACCCGGAACGAGTGTTTCAGTCTCGAACGAACCCGAACCACTCCATCGGAATTCGTCCTGTCCCTATTGTTTAAAAAATCTACTGAAAGACCCTTGGAGACCGATGAGAGAACAACTTGGACGCGGGAAGCGGGCCTGTTTTCTCCCTTTCGTGTTTCCCGCGTCGTCCAGCTTCCATAAGAGTCACGGCGCTTGCGATATTTCCTGTAAGAGCGTCTTTGTTTTTTTCGCAGTTGGGTAACCTGAAGCCGAACGGTTTCCACCGCCGTTTTCGGATTCACTCTTACGGCAACGCGCTCGAAGCCGAGTTCCGTGTCCGAAACGGTCCTGTGATTGTAGCCGGTCCGGTAGGGCCGTTCGCCGCTGCAGGCCGCAATGACAACGACAGACACTAACAGCAGGGCACACTTGGTGATCTGTCGCCGATAATTGGGTAGCACCGGGACACTCCATGAATTCAAAAGAAACGCCAACGCAGCAAAATCAGGACATTTTTCGCAACTAATACTTCTGCCATTTGGTTTATCAAATGGGGCAGGAACTTACAATCGTATGCTGGTGCACCGGGTAGTGGTGTATTGCAGTCATTAGCGGGGGGCCGCCCCTGCGTAAGAGGAAAACGCGCACCGCCTCCCCCTTAAAACTTTCTGAGCGGCGTCGCCTCCCGGCCGAAAAGCGTTTTTCTGGCGACGTTCCAGATTACAAAATGGGTTTTTCTTAAGACCTCGGGTGAATCTGCCAGCCGGCGAACCAGCGCGCCGGGGCCGGAGAGCCGCGTGCAGCCGCCCGCCAGACCCGCTCCCCGCCCGATTCAGGCTGCAACTGATAAAGGCTGCCCTCGCGAAGCGCCAAAAGAAGGGGTAGCAGCTTTGGCTCGAGGCGCTTCGCGAGACCGAGGGCAGCGCGTCTTCTTTTCTTTCTATTCTTCGATCCTAGCTGTGCAACTTCCGCCTGGATTGCCGGTGAAAACGTTTCGGTTTGCGCTTCTCCCTTTGCCGCCATGCCAAAGCCGAGCACGAAAACCAGAATAAGGACGCGAGATAAAAATAATCCCTGCGACGCTCCACGCGGAATCGCCGCCGGCTTGCTGCATACCCCCTCCTACGCCGTATTCCGGCCGGTATTTGCGATTCACGTATTCTTTTTTGGGCCGCCCGGGGGAAGCCGGATTCGGCTTCCCCCGGGCGGTTCTTGCGACTAGGCCGTCGTCTTCTTATATGTTCCCTGGTGATTTGCCCAGTCACAGCTCTTGTCCGGACTCGTGTGCTTGCTCCAGGGTTCGGGCTTCACGAGGCCCTTCTTTTGTCATAACTTGTAAAAGCGGCCGCCTCGTGCGGCCTGAAAATAAAATGAACACTTAAAATCTCCGTTGACGGGATAGAAATATAGAGGGGTTTCTTTACGGGAATCTTGCAGTTCGGTTAAATTGTCGTTTCTGTTTTGTTTCGCCCATGTTTCGAGGATTGGCCACTTCATGACCATTACTCACATCATCAAGCTCCTGCGAACCAGGCGACTCCCCAACCCTGAGACGCGCCCCGCACCCTCGGGGAGGCCGCCAAGATGGCGTCCTTAAGCCGTCGGCTCGCAAGGTGGGCGGCGGGGCTTCGCTTTGCGGATCTGCCGCCCGAGGTCGTCGATCGCGCCAAGGGCGTCACCTTACAAGCCATCGGCTCCGCTCTTTTAGGCTCAAGAACCGAAGACGGGCGAAGGGCCGTCGCGCTCATCACCGAAGAGGAAGCGGGCGTTCATGATGGCGCGACCATCATGGTGAGCGGGGCCAGGGCGACGAAAGGAGGCGCGGCGTTTGCCAACTCCGAGATGGCCCTGGCGGGCGGCAAGTGGGATACCTTCCGTATGCTCACCCACCCGGGCGCCGGCATCGTGCCCGCCGCCTTGGCCTCTGCGGAAACACGGAGCGCCTCGGGGGCGGATTTCATCACGGGAATCGCCGCGGGCTATGAGGTCATGGAGCGCTTGGCGTCCGACTTCATCCCCACGGTGATGTCGCGCGGTTTTCATGCGGGTCCCGTTTTCGGGATTTTCGGGGCCGCCGTCGCCGCTGCGAAAATCATGCGCTTAAACGAGGAGCAGTTGAACAGCGCCATCGCGCTCTGTGTGAGTCTCGCAAGCGGAAACCTGGAAGGTCCGCGCAGCGGGGGACAGGTGCTCAGGGAGGGCGGTGCGGTGCGCAACGCGCTCCTCGCGGCGGCCCTGGCCGAGCGAGGCCACGTCGGCGGGGAGACGGTGCTCGAGGGCGAAGCCGGTTTTTACCACGCTTATACGGGAAACAACGAGGGGCGCCTCGCGTATAGCTTCACGGGCGATACGAAAACGAGCTTAGGTAAAATCACAACGGGGCTGGGGGAGGAGTGGCTGTTTCTCGAAACGCTGTTCCGCATCTATTCCACCTCGGGCTACAACTTGGCCCACATCGACGTGACGGCCAGCCTCTGCGAGGAGAACGATATCCGCCCAGAAGAGGTCGAGCGCGTGGAGACTCTCGTGAACTGGCTGGAAACGCAATACCCGAGCCCCGCCTTCGCGAACCGGCGCGAGGACGGCGCGGCGCGCCCGGGCGGCACGCATTACTACGCGGCCTTCGGCGTCGTGAAGCGCGGCTATCCGCTGCTGAACAAACCACCCGGCGAGGACGACCCGCCCGATGTGCTCGAAATGATGGAGCGCGTGAGAATCATCCCCTCACGCGAGATGGGGCTATTCGCTCCCAAGGTGAGCATCTACACGAAAGAGCGGGGAGTCTTCACCAAACAGGCCACCGGGCGGGAGTTCATCTTCAGCTTCGATGAACTCGCGAACCGCATCGGGGGCATCGCGGCAGGCCTCCCGATACCGGAGTCTCGCTACACGCAAATCATCGAAACCTGCCGCGCTCTGGATGCGGAAGAGAAGGCGGAAAAACTCATCCGCCTCACCGTGGCGGGAGAGTAAGGGCGTCTCCTGGAACCACCCTACCAGAGCGTCTCGGACGCCAGGGCCGCGCCCTCGGCGAGGGCGGCCATTTTCATCCACACGATGCGGCGATCCACTTGGACGCGTCCGGCGAAAGTGCCGAAACCGCAATCGACCCCGGCTATCACGTTTTCGCGGCCCACCGCCTCGGCGTAGTTCACGATGCGCTCCGCCACGAATTCTGGATGCTCCACGAAGTTGGACGTCGAATCGATTACGCCGGGGATGATGCTCTTCCCCTCGGGCAAGTCGACTTCGCGCCATACCTTCCACTCATGGCCGTGGCGGGGGTTCGCGCCGGGGAACGAGACGGCGCAGGGACGTCCTTTGAGCACGACGTCGATGATGTCCTTGATCGGAACGTCCTCATGGTGCGGCCCCAGGGTGCTGCCCCAGCAGATGTGCATCCGCATGCGCTCGGGCGCGATGTTCCGCACCGCGTGGTTCAGGGCTTCGACGTGCATCTCGATTTCCTTGCGAAAATCCGCGAGGCTCAAATCCCGAAACACGGTATGGCGGCTCAAGGCGAGGTCGGGGCAGTCGAGTTGTAAGAGCAGGCCCGCATCCACGATGGCCTCGTATTCGTGGCGCATCACGTCCGCGAGGGCGAAAATGTATTCCTCCTCGCTCGGGTAGTGGAGGTTCCTCAAGTAGCGCGATATCTGCCCCGGCGAGGGGGAAGTCATGAACACCTCTTCGGTTTCGGCGCGGCCGAGGACGCTCTTCGCGCGCTCGATGTCCACCTCGGCGGCGGGCCAGTCCTTCCACGCCACGGGGCCGGAGCAGGCCGGGCGGTTCTGAAGGGGCGAGGCGAATTGAGAGAGTATCTCGGACAGTTCGGGGAAACCCTCTTCGCCCGTGCCGAGCGGAGGCGAGCTCGGCCCCTCGTAGCCCGTCAGCCTGTGCTTGACGTGGGAGGTGTAATCGGGCCGGCCCTGCTCGCCGTCGTTGATGACGTCGACCCCCGCCGCCGCCTGTTTCTCCACGACGTCCTCTATCGCGCGCGCCACGGCGGCATCGAGCTCGCCGGAATCCGCGCCGCCTTCCTCCTGGGCCAGCAACAAATCGACCACCTCCTGGGGACGCGGCAGGCTCCCCGTGTGGGTCGTGAGTATTCTCTCGGTGCTCCGTTTCATGGTTTGGTGCCTCCCTCCATACGGCGAAAAGAAATGGCGGATCAGGCGGAACCCTGCTTTTTCAACAGGGAAGTCCGTTTCACGAAAACGCTGACGAGGTAGATCAAAGCCAGGGCCAGAAACACCAGGCTTATCGGCTTGCGAAAGAAAATCCCGGGGTCGCCGTCCGAGAGGATGAGCGACATTCTCGCGTTTTTCTCGAACACGGGACCCAGGATGATCGCCAGCAACAAGGGCATGATCGGATAATGGAACTTCTGCATAAAAAAGCCGAGCAACCCGAAACCAATCATCAGGAATACGTCGAAAAAGCTGTTCTGAAGCGCGAACGCTCCGATGACGCAGAACACCGCGATGCTCGGGAAAAGCAGCCCCGGGGGCACGCGCAAAACCTGGACGAACAGGCGTATGCCCAGCAGCGCGATGATGATGGTCAGGAACAAGGCGATGAAAAAAGACCCGAATATGGAAAACACGAAACCGCCGTGGCTCTCGAACAGGAGAGGTCCCGGCGCGAGCCCCTGGATGGTGAGCGCGCCGAGCATCACGGCGGTCACGGGGTCGCCGGGAATCCCCAGCGTAAGCATCGGAATCATAGCGCCGCCGGTCATCGCGCTGTTGGCGGCCTCGGGCGCGGATACGCCCTCGATTTTCCCCTTGCCGAACGATTCGGGTTCAGACGAGCGGCGCTGCGCCGTGTTGTAGCTCAGCACGGCGGCGACGGCGCTTCCCGTACCCGGCAGGAGCCCGATGGTTGTCCCGATGAGAGAGGATTGCGCGAGCGTCTTCCAGAGACCGACGAAGATTCCCGGCGAGGGCAGCAAATCGCGCAGGCGAGTGGAGAAATCCGGCAAAGAGACGGCGGAGCCGCGCATGCCCGAGATGATCTCGGGCACCGCGAAAAGTCCTATCATCACCGGCAGAAAAGAAACCCCCTGCTGAATCTGTACGACGGAAAACGTGAAGCGCGGTATCGAATCGATGGGGTCCATGCCGACGGTGGAAAAGCTCAAGCCCAGCACGCCCGAGATGAGCGCCTTGCTCATCGAGGTTTGAGCGAATCCACAGATGAGGCAAAGCCCCAGCAAGACCAGCGACGCCAGTTCGGGCGCGCCGAATTTCAGGGCGAAATCCGCCAGTTGAGGCGCTATGGTCACCAGGCAGACGAGGCTGAACAACCCCCCGAAAAAGCTCGAGAAAAAAGCCACCCCCAGCGCGACCCCGGCTTGGCCCTTCCGGGCGAGTGGGTGTCCGTCCAGACTCGTGACGATGGCGGCGGGATTGCCGGGAATGTTGAACAGAATGGCCGAGATGCTTCCTCCGGTCATCCCGCCGACGAAAACGCCCACCAAAAGGCTCATCGACGTGACGCTCGCCATGTGGAAGGTGAAAGGCAGCAGGAGAATGATGCCCATGCTCACCGTCAGGCCCGGAATGGCCGCGAATACGATACCCAGAAAACTACCCAGAACGGCGAACAAAAAAGGCTTCCACGCCAGGGCCTGGACGAGGCCGTCCGCCAGGAGATCCATCTTTAGAAGAGCCAGTCCTGGGGCAAGGGCACCTGGAGAACGCGGTGAAAAACATAGTTCACCACCAGGGCGAAGATGACGGCGTAGGGGATGATGATTTTCAGGGCGCGGATTCCGCTCCACCAGATGGAGACGGCGAGAAACACCACGACCGAGGCGAAAAAGCCGACATACTGCATCAGGAGCGCGAAGCCCGCCAGCATGAGGCAAAGGGTCAAGGCGTCGAGAATGCCCTTGCGCTCGATGACGACGTACGCTTTCTCTTGCGCTTTACCGAGGTAGTCCGTTCCGATATCGACCAGCGTGAGGACGACCAGCAGCGCAGCCCACACCCAGGGGACAAAAGAAGGCCCCAGGGGACCTTCTGCTCCAGGCCCCTGGGGCAACTCCAGAATAATCGAACCATACCAGATGCAAAAAACCACCAGAAGGATCGGAACGACGAAGCGTCCGACATTGCTTTTGATTTTTTTACTCTCCTCCGCCATGAACACCGGATCCCTTGTGGCTTTTCGTCCTCGGTACAATTCAGAAGGCTATTTCTTCATCTTCTTTTTCTTCTTGTCCAGACCCAGCGAAACGACGACCTCCTTGATCAGAGCGTTCTGCTTGGCCACGAAGGCCGGGAATTTATCCGGGCCCATGTAGGAGACCAGGAAACCTCTCTTCTCGGCGGTGGCCAGGACTTTCGGATCCTTGGCAGCCGCCGCGAAGGCCTTGTGGAGCGCTTGAACCGCTTCTTTGGGCGTTCCCTTGGGAACATGCAGACCGCGGAACTGATAGAAGCCGACATCCCACCCATGCTCGCTGAACAGGGGAACCTTGGGATAGGCCGGGTGGCGTTTCGGGAAAGAAACGGCCAGCATGCGGACTTTGCCCGCCTTGTGGAGGGCCAGAACCTCGGGCGGATGCACGGAAATCGCGTCGACCTCGCCGCCCAGCAGGCTGGGTACGCGGCGCTTGCCCAGGGGGATGTGACGGAACTTGAATCCCGCCTTTTGGGCGAGTGCGGATGCCGTGAGCCTGGTGAAGCTGCCGGCTCCGGCGCTTCCGATCTTGAGCGTCTTCGATTTGGCCGCCTTTACGAGCTCTGGCAGCGATTTATACGGGGAATCGGATCGGACGACGATGGCGGTTCCCTCGAACACCAGGCGGGAAACGTAATCCCATGCGCGGTAGTCATAGGGCAATTTTCCCATGGTCGTACCGGTGAGAATCGAAGCCGAAAGCCAGCCGATCTTGTATCCGGTCGGCGGTGCGGTCTTGACGTAGGCGAAGCCGATTGTTCCGCCCGCTCCCGGGCGGTTAACGGCGACGATGGGTTGGCCGAATACTTTCTCGGCCGCTTTCGCCACGGTGCGGCCCGAAATATCCGCGGCGCCGCCGGGCTTGAAGGTGATGGTCATCTCCACCGGTTTCGTCGGATACGCCGCCAAGGCGGGTACAGCCGAGGCTCCCGCAACGACGAAGGCAAGTGCTAAAGCCAGCCAGAACTTCTTCATGGTGATTCCTCCTTGGAATAGAAATACGTTGTAAAATTACTCGAATTCATGATGCCGTCTTAGTCCCGATTCCAGGAATGCCATCTCGAAAGTCCGATGCAGACGCTTTTCACCTGGGTATATTCGCGCAGCGCCTCCTCGCCATGCTCCCTGCCGATGCCGCTTTTCTTCACGCCGCCGAAAGGAATCTCGGAGCCGTAGCGGTAGGTGTTGATAAACACGTTTCCACAATCGAGTTCCTGAGCGAGCCGATGCGCCCGGCGCAGATCGCTCGTCCAGACGTAACTCGCCAACCCGAAGTCCGTGGCGTTGGCGTCCCTGACCGCATCGTCGAGAGAATCGAACTCGTGAACCGTGAGAACGGGGCCGAAAATCTCATCACACGCCGCCCTCATCCCCTGGTTCACGCCCGTGAGCACGGTGGGCTTCATGAAATTGCCGTCCGGCCCTCCTTCCGGCGTCGCGCGGCCGCCCCCGCAGGCGACGCGCGCCCCGTCCTCCACTGCCGATTCGACGTAGCCGACGACGTCTGCGAGATGATCGGGGGAGATGAGCGGCCCCATGTCGGTCACCTCATCCATGGCGTCGCCGACGCTAATTCCCTCGACGCGCTCGATAATCTTATCCACGAACGCATCGTGGATGGCGCCAGGGAGGAACAGCCGCGTTCCGGCGAAACAGACCTCCCCCTGGCGGGCGAACACCTGGCTCATCACGCCGTCGGCGGCCTCGTCCAAATCAGCATCCTCACAAACGATGATGGGGCCCTTGCCGCCCAACTCCGCCAGCACCGGGGTGACGTTCGTGGCGGCGAGCCCGAGGACTTCCAGGCCGCCCTCCGTGCCGCCCGTGAAGACGATTTTCCTGATATCGGGATGGCCCACGAGCTTGGCGCCCGTCGAGCGACCCGAGCCCGCGACGATGTTGATCACCCCCGGCGGGAACCCGGCTTCTTCCGCCAGTTTTCCGAAATACAGCACCGAGGCCAGGGCGACGGCGGAGGGCTTGATGACCACCGTGTTGCCGCAAGCCAAAGCGGCGGCCAGCCCCCGGGACATGAGCTTGAGCGGGGTGTTCCACGGGACGATGATGGCCACGACGCCCAAGGGCTCCCTTATCGAATACATGAGCCGATCGTTCATGAGGGGTTGCGCGCTCCCCGCCACTTTTCCGGACCATCCGGCGAAATACTCGAAATGCCGCGCGGAGGAAGCGGACTCCAGGCGGCTCTCCCGGATGGGAATCCCTGTGTTGATCGCTTCGAGTCTCGCGAGGGTTTCCGCGTGCTCGCGCATCAGCGTCGCGAGTTTCGTAATCAATTTTCCGCGATCGAGCGCGGGCATCTTTTTCCAGGCCGCATCATGAAACGCCCGCCAGCAAGAGGCGACGGCCTCATCGACCTGCGCATCCGACGCCGGAAACAACTGGAAAATCGTCTCGTTATTTGAGGGATTGAGCACGTCTATCGGCTCGCCGCGCTCACCTTTCACCCAGGCGCCGTCGATGAATTGCTGCTCCACTTCCTGGGTGAGCGGAAACTCGGCCACTTTCACAACACTACCCGACATCAAAAAGCTCCTTAAATTGAATGTTATTTCGACCGGACTCCCCTACTGAGGCGGCCCGGCTCTATAATTTCTCCGTCTCGGGGCCTGACCATTCCTCATCGCTGAGAACGTCTTCGTGAACCACATCTTCCTCGACGGAAGCGACGACGTCCTTGGCGACCTGTTCATACCAGTCGGCCACGTCCTTCGGGTAGTCCTTGTGGCTCGGGAGATCCTTGATGAGGGGGCCTTCAACGGAAGGTATGTCGTGTACGCCGTCAAATTCCTGGGAATATACACGCCCTTTCCGCGCGGCGAATTCCTTGTCGATCGTGGCGTCGAGCTTAAGCCACTTGCCGCCCAGATACGCTTCTCCCAGCGAGTGCCACGGCAGCTTGCGGTCGCCCCATATCTTGGCGACTTCTTCGTTCATGAAAGGCTTGTCCGGGCAATGAAGCTGCTGGAAGCCGATGCGCGAGGGGATGCCCGAGGCCCGGCAAAGGGCGGCGAACATGCTGGCCTTGCCCATGCAGAACGCCTTGCCGTTGTTCAGCACGTCGCTCGCCTGGCGCTTTCCCTCGGCGAGGTAGCGGAACGAGTCGAGAATGTCGTAGGGAAAATCACGGACGAAGTAATAGATATTGCCGAGTTTTTCCTTCTCATCCTCGCAGCCGTCGGTGAGTTCTTCCGCTTTCGAGACGATGTCGGGATTGTCCGAATCGATGAATTCCGTGGGTTTCAGATAATCGGCGAGTTCCTGGTTTTCATTCATTTGAAAATCTCCCTGCTTGATAAGACGGCTTCAACTCCCGTTCGCCAGATTCCTGACTTCGGGAAGAATCTCCTCTCCCGCGAGACGAAGCATATCCATGTCGGCTACGTCGGGGATCGTATATAAAAAATGCCTGACGCCCGCGTCGACGTATTCCATCATCCGTTCCACGCATTCCTTGGGTGTGCCCGAAATTATACCAGTCTCCGGAATGGCGGCAAATCGCTTTTTTTCTGCCTCGATGCGCGCGCGATCATGGCTCGGCAGAAGAAGGCACATCAAGGAGCGCCTGAATGCTTGCGGGTCGCGCCCCGCCTCCTCGCAGTTGGCGTCAATCTCCTCCTTGCGTTCGATATAGCGCTCGGGAGGCCACCAGCGCACGTTGAAGCCATCGGCGTATCTGGCCGCCGCGCGAAGAACTTTCTTGCCCTCCCCGCCAATCCATATCGGAGGCGATGGTTTTTGAACCGGCGGGGGGTCGCACACCGCGCCCTTTATCGTGTAATGCTCGCCCTCGAACGTGGGGTGGGGCTCCGTCCAGATCTTGCGGATCAGTTGAACGGCTTCTTCCATCTGGGCGATGCGAACCGAAGCCCTCGGGAAAGGAATGCCGTAGGCCTCGTATTCCTCCTGCATCCAGCCCGCGCCGAGACCCAAATCGAGCCGCCCTCCGCTGATGTGATCCAGCGTCGCGCCCATCTTCGCGAGCACCGAGGGGATGCGGTAGGAATTGCTGAGAACGCTGGTTCCGAGGCGGAGTTTTTTCGTAATCTGCGAGAGGGCGCTGAGCGCCGTCCAGGTTTCGAGCAAGGGGATGGAGCCTGAACCGACGCCCTCCGACTCCCCGCCATCTTCGAATCCGGCGTCTTTGGCATACGAACTCGGGTCGAGCGTCAGGAAATGATCGCAAAGCCATACCGAATCAAAGCCCAGCCTCTCCGCCTCCTGGGCCACCGATTTCATGTCCTCAAAGTTTCCGACGGCGAGCCCCCTGATGGTCAAGGCCATGATCAAACCGAACTCGACACGGGAGTTCATCCGAAACCCTCCTCGTTTCCCTGCCGGGAAAACAAAAATCAAACGGCCAGATAACGCGATTTGAGTTCTTCGTCCTCTTCGAGCTGCGCCACCGTACCACCGAAGCGGACCCTGCCGTTATCGATGATGTAAACGCGATCGGAGAGTCGACAGGCGAAGCGGGCGTTTTGCTCCACCAGCAATACGGCGATTCCCTCGTCCTTTAGCGTCCCTATCATCTCGCCCACGTCTTTCACGATGGCCGGCGCTAGACCCTCTGAGGGTTCATCGAGCAAAACGAGCTTCGGCGCCCCCATCAACGCGCGGGCGATGGCCAGCATCTGCTGCTCACCGCCGCTGAGCTGGTTTCCCTTGTGCGCCTTCAATTGCTCAAGTTGAGGAAAAAGACCATATATGCGCTCAAGTGTCCAGCCGCTTGCCCGATCCAGCTTGAAAGCCCCTATTTCGAGATTTTCCTCCACGCTGAGACGAGAGAAAATTCTCCTGTCCTCGGGCACGAAACCCACACCTTTTCTGGCAATCGCATGCGGCTTTAAGCGTTGCACTTCTTCGCCCAGCCAGCGCACGCTGCCCTCGCGCGGGGGCGTCAACCCCATGATGGAGCGGAGCGCCGTCGTCTTTCCCGCGCCGTTCCTTCCGAGAAGGCTCACCACCTCCCCTTCGGCGATGCTCATATTCACGTCGAACAAAATATGGCTGTGCCCATAGAACGTATTTATTTTCTCGACGATGAGAATCACACCTCTTCCCCCAGATAGGCGAGACGAACGAGGTCGTCCTTGCGAATCTCATCCGGCGTTCCCTCGGCGATGATGCTCCCCTGATGCAGGACGGATATGCGATCGGCGATCGAAAAAACCACGCTCATATCGTGTTCCGTGAAGATGACCGTTTTATCCTCGGATATCTTTTTTACGAGATCGATGGTGCTCGAGGTCTCCTCGATCGACATACCGGCCGTCGGCTCGTCCAGCAGGATCAACCGGGGCTCCAGCGCCAGCGTGATCCCGAGTTCCAGGTTTCTTCTCTCCCCGTGACCCAGTTCGGTGGTCGGGCGATGCGCCTTGTGGCCGAGTGCCACTTCACCGAGTATTACGAGCGCCTCGTCCTGTTCTTCGGTGTGCTTCTCGATGGGCGAGAACATATCCAGCGTCTTGCCCCGTCTCGCCAAAACGGCGATGCGCACGTTGTCCAGAACAGAAAGCCGGGGGAATATGTTCGTGATCTGAAAAGAACGGCCCACCCCTTTTTTCACCACCGCGTGCGGAGGAAAGCCGGTAATATCTTCTCCCTCGAAGAAAATGCCGCCCGAGGTCGGCTCGAGCCTCCCCGAAATCAGGTTGAAAAAGGTAGTTTTTCCCGCCCCGTTGGGCCCGATGACGGCGCACAACTCTCCCTGCGGGACTTCAAAGTCCACCTCGTTGACCGCCAGAAGCGAACCGAACTGTTTGCTGAGACTCCGGGTCTCAAGAACGGGCGTCGTCGCCATCGTTTCCAGCAATCGATAATCTGGACATCCACCCCTCGAAGAACCCCAGGATTCCGCCGGGGAGGAACAAGACCAGGAGCACCAGGATACCGCCGACGACGATTCTCCAGTACTCCATGAAATTCAAAACCGTGTCCCGGATGAACAAGAGCAGCCCCGCGCCGAAGGCGGGACCCAGGAAAGAATACATACCGCCCAGGATCGTCATCAAAACAATCTCGCCCGATTGGGTCCAGTAGAGCAAATCGGGTGAAATATAGCCCTGAAAAGTCGAGTACAGACCACCAGCGAAACCGCCGAGGGTCCCGGCGATGATGAATGCGAACAATTTGTACCTGTGTACGGGCAGGCCGATGAATTCCACGCGCTCGGGGTTTTCCCGAATGGCCTGCAATACCCTGCCGAAAGGTGAATTGGCGATTTTCCACGCCAAAAAGATCAAGGCCGCCACGATGATCAGCACGAAATAATAAAAGTTCGTAAACGATTCCAGAGAAATGCTGAACACGCCCGGAATCCCTATCTCAGGCTTCGGGATGCCGAGCATCCCGTCATCCCCGCCGGTAACGTCGCGCCAATAGTAGGCGACGGTGTAGACCACTTGAGAGAACGCGAGCGTCAACATGGCGAAATACAATCCCGCCAGACGCACGCAGAAAATACCCATGAACCATGCGAGAAGAGCGCAGGAGGCGCCCGCCGTTATCAATCCGGCCCACATGGAGGGATAAACGTTCTTCGTCAAAAGGGCGAAGGCATAGGCGCCGACGCCCAAGTACACCGCATGTCCCAGGGAGACGAGGCCGGTGAATCCGATCAGAAAATTCAGGCTGATGGCGAGCAGGCTCGCGATGAGAATTTCCGTGCAAAGCTGAATATAATAATCGTTCTGAACCAGGAAGGGCGCGAGAACAACCAATCCGAGCAAAACCGCGATGCCGAAGCGTTTGGGGATGCGCTCCGTGAGTCGGCTCAAGAAATTTTTTTTGCTCGATGAACTTTCCATGCGTCTTTCCAGGCTCCCGTTCCTAGATTGTGGTCTCGCCGAACAGACCACGGGGTCTTAAGATTAGAATCGGCAGCACGAGGGCGTAGATGAAAACCATCGAAAAATTCTCGAGAATTTCGATGCCGAACGCCTTGAGCATCCCGATGAGCACGGCGCCCACGAACGCGCCCAGATAACTCCCCATCCCCCCGATGATGACGACGATGAATGATTCGATGATGATCTCCACCCCCATGCCGGGCTCGACGCTCCTCATGGGCGCGGCCAGAATCCCGCCCAGGCTCGCGAGCCAGGCGCCTAGGGCGAATACGCCGGTGAATACCCGGTTCACGTTGACCCCCAGGGCGTCGAGCATCTCGCTGTCCGTGGAGGCGGCGCGTATGAGTTTCCCGAAATTCGTCCGGTGAAGGATAAACCACAGAAAAACGCCCACCAGTGGACCGACTGCGATGATGAAGAGAAAATACACGGGATAACTGAAATCCCCTATGGAGATCCGGCCCTCGAACAGCGCGGGGATGGGTACGGACTTGTAATCTCGGCCCCAAATCAGCAAAACCAGGTCATCGAGAATGAGGGTGAAGCCATAGGTTAAAAGCAGGGTGTAGAGTCTTTCGCGATGATAGAGAGGGCGCAGACAAAACGCTTCGATGATGGTTCCAAACCCCGCCACCACGAGGGGTGCGAAGAGCAGGCCCACCCAGAACCAGCTTGGATTCTTGATGAGCGAACTCGAAAAAATCAGAAAAGCCCCCAGCATGTAAAACGAACCGTGGGCCAGATTCAGGACACCCAGCACGCCCAGGAGAATCGTGAGACCCGAGGCGATCAGGAAGAGAATCATCGCGTTGGCCAACCCGTTCAGAAACTGGGTCAACCAAAAACTAACGTCCAATTCCATGCGCCCGGGCCTCCAGAAAAAGGTGAAGCGACGCCCCGGGAGATTTCCGGGGCGTCGGTGGCTTCACGCGTGATGATTATTTCCGGCAGCCCTGGCCCGTGTTCTCGTCCGGGTGAGAACCCTCGACGGGAGATATCACCTGAATGTTCGAGAGAATCGGGAAAGGATATTTCTTGCTTTTTGAAATCACGCCCCAGAAGCTGGACTGCCACCCTTGGTGATCGGATGGGCGCATGATGATCCATCCCTCGGGTGAGTTGAAGGCGACGCCGCCCATGGCGTCAATCGCCTTCTCCTTGTCCACCACGCCGGCGCGGCGGATGGATTCCGCAATCACGTGGACGGTCGAATAGGCCTCGCCGGCCATCATGTCCGGATATACATTGTACGCTTTGCGGAAGTTGTCCACGAAGCGCTTGTTGCCCGCGGAAACCGGATAGTTGTGCAGATAGCGCGAACTCGCCCAATGACCAAACGGGGCCTGATCACCAAGCGCCTTGAGCAACACGTGGTTGCCGCCGAAATCGGTGAATATCTTCACCTTCTCATACATCCCGAAAGAGCGGGCCTGCTTCATGAACTTGATGAGGTCAGCCCCGAACAGGCCGACGAAAATTGCATCCGGCTTCGCCTTCTGCATCTTGTTGATGTAGGCGGAGTAATCATTCTCACCCAGCTTCGGCCATGCCGCATAGGGGCGTTTCGCACCCGGGTCGCGTTCCTTGAGATAGTTCCAGAACTGCCGAACGACGGAGCGGCCGTACGAGAAATCAGAAGATATCGTCGCCCAGGTCTTGTAGCCCAATCGATGGGCGATGACGGCGCCTGCGCGTGAGGTTTGCTGCGCGCTGCTTCCCACCCGCCAGGTGTAGCGGCTGCAGAACTTCGTATTGATCTCCTCGGTCGCCGCCCATGGAAAATTCATCGTCTTGAGCTTTTTCGATTCCTGCAAAACGGCGATGGCCGCCCCGCCGTGCAAAGGGCCAAGAAGGGCGAAAACCTTATCGCGCAGAATCAGACGTCTCGCGGTGCGCACCGAACTCGCCGGGTTGGTCTCCGAGTCGCGGATCAGCGCCTCGAACTTATGGCCCAGAACGCCGCCTGAGTCGTTGATTTCCTTGACGGCCAGGTTGATGCCCTGGCTCGTTCTTTTCCCCACGATGGAATAAAGACCCGTCAGCGGAGAGAGAGCGCCGATTTTGATGGTTTTCGCCGCAAACGAGGCGGACGCGCCGGATGACACAATCGCCAGGATCATCGCCCCGACAAAGAATGCTTTTTTTCTACGACAAAACATGGGAATCCCTCCCTGGGAATAGAAATACACGAACCCGAAAAACCGGAATCAGACGCGCCGCACCACCGAAACCGGCCGTTAGTGGAATTTCATTTTTACCGTTGAAGGCAGGTTAGATGAGCCTCGATTCAGGGTCAAGAGCCGCGTGTTTCGTTTTAGTTCTCATCAGAGCGGCTGCGCCGGAAACTTTGCGAAAACTCCAACCCCGTTCAGGACCCAAAGGAACCAACCGATGCGCTTTCTATGCGGATGAATGGACGGAGGCGTTCTACTGCGCCCTCTTTTTTATTCTCCATTCGAGCAGGAAAGGCCAGGCGAAAGAGACCAACGAGAGGCAGAGGAAAACCAGACACCACGGAGAAGTGAAGAAAATCGAGACATCGCCTTTCGATGCGGCGAGGGCGACCCGCATGTGCTCCTCGAGCTGCCGCCCCAGCACGAGCGCAAGCAACATGGGGACGACCGGAATATCGAGCCACTTGAAGGAAAGCGCCACGAGGCCGAAGAAGAACATGACGTAGATGTCGAAAAAGGAATTTCTCAGCGCATACGTCCCCAGAACACACAAGGCGACGATGATCGGAAGAAGGAGCGATCGGGGAATGGACAGCAATTTCACGATGAGCCGCAAGCCCAGGAACGCGACCAGCGCCGTGCTGCAAATCGCGATGAAATACGAAAAAAGCACGGAAAACGCAAAAGGGCCTTGTTCCACGAAAAGCAGCGGCCCCGGCGCCATCCCGTGGACCAGCAAGGCTCCGATGAGGATGGCGGTTATCGGATCGCCCGGAATCCCCAGCGTCATCATGGGAATGAGCGCCCCGCCGGCAATGGAACTGTTCGCCGATTCGGGAGCGGCCACCCCTTCTATGCAACCCTTGCCGAATTTCTCCGGCTCCTTGCTGACTTTCTGGGCGTAGTCGTAACTCACGAAAACAGCTATCGGGCCACCCGCTCCCGGCAGAATGCCGATAAAAGTACCCACGATGGAGCCGATGGCTACCGGAATACGAATCTTCTTGATGTCCTCCCAACTCGGAAACACGCGGCCGAATCGCGAAGCGACCGAGCGAATGTTCCCCTCCGCCAGGTTCGCCACTATCTCCGGAATGGCGAAGAGGCCCACGAGAGCGGGGATGAAGTGGATGCCCGAGAGCATGTTCACGTCGCCGAAGGTGAAACGAGCCGTCCCCACGAGCGGATCCATCCCCACCGTCACGATCATGAGGCCGAGAAATGTGGACAACAGGCCCTTCACGAGCGATTTCGCCGCGAAGGCGGATATGACGGACATACCGAAAAAGACCAGCCCGAACAGGTCCGCCGCACGGAACTGAAGGGCCACTTTCGTGAGTTGGGGAGCGATCAACACCAGACAGAAAAAGCTGAAAAGACCGCCGGTGAAGCTCGATATGATGGAAATCCCGAGCGCGCGCCCGGCCTCTCCCTTCTGGGTCAGGGGGTATCCATCCATCGTGGTGGCCGAAGCCGACGGCGAACCCGGGATGTTGATGAGGATGGCGGCGAAGCTTCCCCCCGTCATTCCGCCCGCAAATACGCCGAGCAGCAGCGCCACGGCGGTGGTCGGCTCCAGGATGAAGGTGACCGGAAAGAGGATGATGATGCCCGCGCTCGTCGTCAGGCCCGGCATCATCCCGCATATAAGGCCGTGCAGGGCCCCTAAGGCGGTGGCCAGGATGCTCGTCGGCGCGAGTGCGAGGTAAAACCCCTGAAGCATGTCACCGTTCATCTTGCATCATCCAAAAAAACTTCCCCTCGGGAGGGGAAGCTGAAAAAGGTCGCGGAACAAGAAGAACAAGAACATGGGGACGAAAATCGCCAAACCGAGAAGAATATGCGGGCGGCGCTCGCCCGTCACCCACATGAGAGCGGCGAAGAAAACGGGAGTGGCCCAGAAAAACCCAAACATGGAAAGCGCAAAAAAATAAAGGCCCGTGAGCAGCAACCCGGCCACTGCGCGAGTGAGACTGTAATCTTGATTCGAGGAGGATTTCTCAGGCATTAAATCGGCAAGGCCGGATGAGCCTTTCAGCCCCCTCACCCCCTGGAGGAGAAGCACCGCGGTGAGGGCGAGTATCGAGATGGTGATCAGATACGGGAAAAAATGGGGCCCCGGCGCGTCGGTCGTGGTTCGTTTCGGAAGCAGGGTGGCGAGACCGCCGTAGTAGAGCGTAAAGGCGAGGATGAATACCCCGCCGACGATATTTCTTAGACCCATACGGACAACCTGCCCTGAAAGAGAAAACAACTCGAAAATGAAGGCCGCCCCCTCGCTTAAGAGGGAGGCGGCCCCCATGTTTCACACGATTGGCGCCTTTATTTCTTCTTGGATTTGTAGATACCCGTCGCCTTCATGATGTCGGCGACAATCTTGTCGCGCTTGGCGAGCATTTCGCCGAACTCTTTTGGCCCGCTCGGGTCGATTGTGAAACCTTTCGTCTTGGCCAGCTTCATGAAAGCCTTCGAGTTGGCGGCCTTCGTCATGGCGTCGACGAGTTTCGCCTTCACGGCCGCGGGCGTTCCTTTGGGCACGCTGAGACCGCGGAAGTGATCGAAGGAGATGTCGTAGCCGAGTTCCTTCATGGTGGGCACGTCCGAGATCGCCGGGTTCCGCTTGCCCGTTATATGGGTGATGATGCGGAACTTGTTCGCTTTCGCCAGACGAATCGCCCCCGTAAGAGGCGCTCCCATGGCGTCCACCTCGCCGCTCAGAAGCGCTGCGTTGCGGCGCTTGACGCCCAGGGGAACGAGAATGGCCTTACATCCCGTCATGCTCGTGAACACGACGGCCGTGAGATGCGTGGTGCTGCCGGTGCCCGCGTGGCCGATCTTGAGCGTGTTCGGCTTTTTCTTGCAGTCGGCCACGAAAGCCTTGGCCGTCTTCCACTTCGATTTGGCGTTCACCGCCACCACCAGGGGCTGGAAGTGCACCCGCCCGATATGATCGAGCGCCGTGTAGTCCCAAGGCACGTTGCCGATGTTCGTGGAGGTGAGAACGGAGGTGGAGTTCCAGGCAACCGTATAGCCGTCGGGCTTGGAGTTCTTGACGAACGTGTAGGTGACGGCGCCGCCCGCGCCCGGCTTGTTGATGGCCACCACGGGAACGCCGAGTTCTTTCGCCATCCCCTTGGCGAGCAGGCGTCCCTCGATGTCCGCGCCACCGCCCGCACCGAAGGGAATGATGAACTGAATCGGCTTATCGGGATAGGCGGCCGAAGCGGATTGCAGCGGCAATGCGACGGCGAAAACAGCTATCAGAACAAGACACAAGGTGCGATACATTTTCATCTGCTTACCTCCTGGTTGGAAAAGACATGCCTCTCGCTTCATGCGAATCGAGAAACTTGAATACTGTTCCTGGTGTTGGAAGTCCGCATTATCACCCATTTCGGCGCGAGAATCCATCCGTTTTTTTTCGGAAACCGAGGCGGAATGACGGCGATTGGGAATAAACCGGACCAGGGAAGGAGAGACTCTCCCGGCCAATCAGGAGGAAATTTCTCGGGCTTTGGACCTGTAGGGGTGGTTCGCGAACCACCCCCTGCGGAGCCGCGGAAGAGCGTTCGCCGAACCCTTGAACCCTAATACACCTCCGTCGCGCCTTCGCCTGCGGCCTGTTGTTTGGGCCGCCAGCGCAGCAGATAGCGCTCCAGCCAGTTCACCGCCGAGTTGGCGATGAGCACGATGAACATGAGCAGGATAAGGCCCGCGAACGAACCCGCGATGTTGAACAGGTTGCTCGTATGCTGAATCATGAAGCCAAGACCCTGGCTCGCCGCCATGAACTCGCCCAGGATGGCCCCGACGACGGCGAAGGGAACGCCTATCTTGAGGCCCGTCAATATCCAGGGCATCGCTGCGGGCAGCGTGACCTTCCAGAGAACCTGCATCTCGTTCGCGCCCATTACTTGCGCTAAGATTCTTGAGGTTGGGGTCCACGCCTCTGAGGCCCGAGTATGTGTTCATGAAGGTGAGGAAGAGCACGAGGCTCACCGCCAGCACGATTTTGGACTCCACGCCTATACCGAACCAGATGATGAGAATCGGCGCCATCGCCACGCGCGGGATGCCGTTCACCGCGACGATGAAGGGGTCGAGTATCTCGGCCAGGGTCTCGAGCCGCGCCAGCACGAAGCCCATGGCGACACCCAAAGCCGCGCCTATGATGTAGCCCAGGAACGCCTCGTACATCGTCGTCCACGTATCGATGAAGACGGCGCCCGAAAGCGTTATCTCCACCAGATAGCTCAGGACGCGCACGGGCGAGCCGAACCAGAACGGGTCCACGCAGAGCCATTGCTTGGGGCCGATTTCCCAGGCGCTCAACTCCCACATGGCCAGAAAGCCGCCCACGAAAAAGGCCCGGTAGGCGAACATGCGCAAGCGCGAGTTCTTGATGATGCGCCCGGTTCGCGTGATGGAGACGTCCACGAGCGCGATGGCGTGAAATAACATGCCCGTGACCGAACAGGCCATGTAGCCGCCCACGGTGAGGCCCAGCAGGAGCGCGCCCCTCAGGTAGTCTCCTCGCCAGAGTTGCGGAACGCCCGGCAGGGGGAGCGTCAGGAGAAACGCGCCCCACTTGGGCAGCTTGATCCGGGCGAGAACCTCTTGGACGCTCTGCACCGGCTCGCTCGATCCCTTGTCCTCCGCTCACCTGGTTTATCGATCATGTCGACCATGGCAACCCCCTCCTCATCCGCGTATTTTATCCCGCGGTCCCGTTTTTCATCCAATCCTCGCTGCGCTGGACCTCCTCGCGCAATTCCTCCCACAGCTGATCGTAGGTCTTGCGAAAAACTTCCTCGCCGTGAATGGTGAACACGTCGCGCGGACGCGGGATGTTCACTTCCGCGACGCTCCTGAGCATACCGGGCCGGCTCGTCATGACGATGACTCTGTCGGCCAGGGCTATCGCCTCGACGAGATCGTGCGTGATGAATATGACGGTCTTGCGCGCTTCGCGCCAGAGTTTCAAAAGCTGATCCTGAAGGATAATCCGCGTCTGGGCGTCGAGAGGCCCGAAGGGCTCGTCCATCAGGATGACCTCGGGGTCGTAGATAAGAGTACGGATGATGTTGGCCCGCTGGCGCATTCCGCCCGAGAGTTCATGCGGGTAGTGATCCTCAAACCCCGCAAGGCCTACGCGCTGGATGAATTGGCGCGCCTTCTCGAGTCTGGTTTTCTGGTCGACCCCGCGCATCTCCAGGGGAAAGGCGACGTTGTTGATGAGCGTGCGCCAGGCGTAGAGATAGTCAGACTGCGGCACGTAGCCGATCTCGGTGTTGATGCCGCGCAACTTCTTGTCGCGGTAGGTGATGGTTCCCGAGGTGGGGTGCACCAGCCCGATGATGGAATTGAGCAGCGTGGATTTCCCGCAGCCGCTAGGCCCCACGATGGTGAGGAATTCGCCTTCTTCGACGTCGAGGCTCAAATCCTCGATGGCGACGACGCGGTTTCCCCGCGAGAAAAATTCCTTATGCAGATTCTTTATCGAGAGAATAGGTGGCACGGGGCATGAATCTCCACCGCCGGGGAGGGCCGTTCACCAACCCGTCCCCGGCGGATTTTCAGAGTAGAAAAAAACCGCTCACATCTTACCGGGCAGATACTCGTCCGACACCAGGACGCTCCTGGGGAACGCTTTTTTGAGCTTGCCCGCCGCAATGAGCAGGTTCTGGGTAATGTCCACCGCGCGCTGGGTGACTTTTCCGTCCAGCGAGACGGCATTCTTCACCGCCGCGATGCTGGTGCGCAGCAGTCGCTTGTCGGTCTTGGCGAAGTAAATCTGGATTTTCTCGCGAATCTGCTCGGCGGTGTGCTTGGAAATCCAGTTGTTGGCCTTGAGAAGCGCCCGCACCACCTTGCGGACGGTCTCGGGGTTCTTTTTCGCGTAATCGGGCCGCACGAGCAGGACCTCCATCATGAACTGGTCCATCTTCGGGTCCTCACCCGCAGAGTTCGTGACGAAGGGAATGGCGTTGCCCCGGAATATCGCCGTCTCCGGCACGGGGATGGTCTGGATCGCTATCTGAATCTTGTTGCGCTCGAGCGCCGCGATGAGCACGGGGCCCGCGCCTGCGCCGATGAGCTTCACCTCTTTCTGGGGCGTGTAGCCGGCCTGGCGGATCCAGTATTCGCCCTGGTTGTAGGTCAGCGCGCCCGGCCGTGTGGCCCCGACGGTCAAGCCCTTCATCTTCTTAATTTTTTCCATGTAGGGCGTTTTGGCGGTGATGCCGAGTTTCTTGGCGACGTCCTTGCGGATGGCGGAGTTGACGATGCTGCGGTTCAGGCAGCTCATCACCGCGATGAGGCGTCCGCCCGCCTTGACGGCGTTGATCTGGTAGGTGCCCGCCGCTACGGAGAATTCCGCCTTGCCCGCGAGGTTGGCCTTGATGTCCGGCCCGCCGCCCCGCGTGGAGATGACCTCGACGGCCAGATCCTCGTCGGCGAAGTAGCCGTTCGCGCGCGCCACGTAGTTGCCGACGAAGGCGAGACTCTCGACCGCCTGGGTGATGATGACTCGTTTGACGGCCGACTCGGAAGGCGTGGCGGACGTAAAGACGAGCGCCACTCCCAGCAGAACCGCCAAAGCCGATTTGAAGAGAATATCCCGTACATTCGTTCTTGTATTCACGATTTCAGCCTCCACTCTGGCCGCAGGATTCGCGGCTTGCTTCATGGACTCATCAACGCCCCAAGGGCGGGGCGCACTCAGTGTATAGTAAAGATATGACTTTCCTTCGATTCCTCCTGATCGGAACAAGACTATACCGAGAGAAACTGTATGAATTTATGATGAAGAGAGCAAAGAATACCATGTTTATCAAAACCGCCGCAAGGCTCTGGAGTTTAATGCAGCATTGCCTGGGTTACGGAAAAACCCCTCCTGGCGAAAGCGCCATTCCACCGAGAAGATGGGAACCATCCATCCGACTCAGCCTCCGGCCCGTTCTTTCTCGAGTTTCCGCAAAGCGCCTCTTTGTATCTTGCCCGTGGCCGTGAGGGGCAGGCTTTCCAGGAACTCCACGGCTCTCGGGTATTTATAAGGCGCGAGTTGCGCCTTCACGAAATCCTGAAGCTCCTGCACCATTGCATCCTGCGTGCTCTCAGAGCCTTCTTCGGCGTCTCCCGAGAGAACGACGAACGCCTTGACGATTTCTCCGCGTTCTAGGTTCGGCGAACCCACCACCGCGCACTCGCGCACCCTGGGGTGTTCGAGCAGCACGGCCTCGACCTCCAAACCCGACACGTTGTATCCCCCGGTGTTTATCATGTCGTCGGTTCGCGCCTCGAAGGAGATGTATCCCTCCGCATCGACGCGGCAGAGGTCTCCCGTCATGTTCCAGCCGTCTCGCACGTAATTCCGCTGTCGTTCGAGGTCATCGAGATACCGGCATCCGGTCGGTCCCTTGACGATCATCTGCCCCACCTCGCCCGGGGGCGTATCGCGCATATCATCGTCCACGACGCGCACCTGATAGCCCGGCACCGCGCGGCCAATCTTTCCGGCGCGGATTTCCTCCCCACTCGCCGATATGAATATATGGAGAAGCTCCGAGATGCCCAGCCCGTTGATGATCGCCACGCCCGTCCTCTCGCGCCACCCCCTGAACACCGAAGGCTCAAGAGGCTCTCCCCCCGCAATGCAGGCGCGAAGGCTGCCGAGGTCATATCCTTCCGCGATGTCGAGCATCTGCTTGTAGCCGGAGGGCGTGCTGAAGCACACCGTCGCCTCGTACCCCTCGATGGCCTCCAGAAGATCGCGCGGCGTTCCCCTATCGAGCAGAACCGAGGAGGCGCCGAACCGCAAGGCGTCCGTGATGAAGGCGCAAAACCCGTACAAAAAAGCTATCTGCGGGCTGCCGCAAACGATATCATCGGGAGTCAGGCCGAAGAGGTATTTGGGAAACGTATCCGCGACCGCGAGCAGATCCCGGTGAAAATGCACCGTGCCCTTGGGCGTTCCGGTGGAGCCCGAGGTAAAGCCGATGAGCGCGACGTCGTCCGCCGCCGTATCGGCGTTTCGGAATTCCGCCGACGCTCCGGCCATCAAGGCTTCCAGGCCGTCCGGTTTGTCCGAGCCGAAGAGAACGACGTTTTCAAGGGATTTCGAGGCCTTTGCGGCGACGAGCAAATCGGCGCTCAAACGGGCGTCGCAAATCGCGAACCCGACCCTGGCTTTATCGAGCACGTAGGCCAGTTCGCGCTCGCGCATCACCGGCATCGTGGGAATCACCACGCCGCCCGCCTTCAGAACGCCCAGACACGCGGCCACGAGGGTCGGGTGGTTCGATGAACGGACGAGCACGCGATTTCCGGGCACGAGGCCGAACCGATCCGTCATCACCGAGGCGATACGGTTGGCGTTTTCCAAAAGCGCCCGATAGCTCCAAAGAGCCTCGCCGTAATAAATCGCGGGCCGCCCGGCCTGCGCGCCTCGGGCCATCTCGTCGATGAGCGCAGCGCCTGCGTTTATCCGGGAGGGATAGGCCGCAAGTTCCGGCAGGACGCCGTAGTCCATTTCCGGCCACAAGGATTTCGGCGGTAGATTGTCCCGCGCGAACGTATCGACGTGTCCGCTCGCCTCAGCCGGCATGGCGCCTGACCTCGGGCAGGAGTTCTTGAGCTAGTCTCAACATATGCTCCACTTCCTCACCAGCGGGCGCCGCCACCTTGAAGATGAAATGCCGAACCCCCGCCTTCCAGAACCCTTGGATTCTCTCGGCGCAACGCTCCATGGAGCCGTGGAGCAGATACCTTTTCGCCGCTTCGCGCATATCCATCCCATACCGCATCGAGAGATTTCCCGCACCACCATCGAGGGCTTCGTCCTCGTTTTCACGCAGGTTCACGAACAGGTGAAGCGCAGGCGTCCACGGCTTTTGCGGATCGTCCAGGTCCCTCCCATGTTCTGAGGCGCAGCCGCGAATGAACTCCACCCCCCTCTCGTAGCGCGACGGGGAAAAAAGATAAGGCGCGTAGCCGTCCGCGAGCAAAGCGGCGCGCCTTTGGGCGGCCTCGCTCCTGCCGCCCACCCAGATCGGCGGGCCGCCCGCGCTCGGTGGCGGAGGGCTTTGCCTTGCATTGGAAAATCGAAAGAATACTCCCTCGTGACTCACCGCCTCTCCCGACCACAATTTGCGCAACACCGCTATGGCCTCATCCGTGCGCGCGCCGCGCTCGGCTTTGGGCACGCCGCAAACCTCGAACTCCCGGGCCTCCTCGCCTCCTACGCCTACGCCGAAGATGAACCGCCCGCCTCCGCTCAGGTAATCCACCGTGGCCGCCGCCTGCGCGGCGATGGCCGGTCGTCTCAAGGGAAGGAGGTAGACGAGGCTGCCGAGAACGATGCGCTCGGTTCTGGCCGCAGCGGCGGCGAGAGCGGCGAGGCTTTCCAGAAAATTCCCGCGAAAGGCGATGTGATCATCCAGCCAGAAAGAATCGAATCCCGCACGTTCCACCTTTTCAATGAAGCCCAGAAAATCGGAGTGGCAAGGGACTTCGCCGGGCTGCATCCCGTAGCCGTATCCGTATCGTATCGCTGCGCCCATGGATGCCCCCAAGCCGCCTCAGCTCGTCGCCCGCAAGTGAAGATGGCCCCGGGCGTCCAGGCGCACGAGCCAGCCGGGAGGAACCAGGGTGTTCGAGCCGTATTCCTCGATGACCGCAGGCCCGTGAATTTCCAGGTCAATGGGCAGGAAATCGCGCCTGTAGACGGGACAATCGGGAACATTATTCTCAAAAACGACGCTTCTTCTCTCCACCAGCGCATCATCCGGCCCGCCTGCGCGCTTCTCTAATTTCACCCACTTGAGCTTGTCCACCAGCCCCGACACACGCACCCGCAGGTTCACGATCTCGAGCGGATCGCCGGGATGGCAATGCCCGTAGCGCGCCTCATAGCGGGCGTGGAACTCACCGCCCAAGGCTTCGAGCCAGCCGGGGGTTTCAGGAACCGGAATCGTGAGCTCGAACGCCTGCCCGACGTAGCGGACGTCGGCGGAGCGGAGAGTTTGAATCCCATCCAGCCCGGCGGCGCGCAGACGGCTCGCGCAAGGCGCCGTCAGTTCTTCGAGAATGCGTTCGAGGGCGCTTTCTTCCGCGTTTTCGAGCGCGACGAAACACGTCTCGACGCTCTCTTGCACCACGTCCGCCATCAGAAGGCCGACTGCGGAGAAATTCCCCGGAAAGCGCGGCACCACGACGCTCGACATGGAGAGTTCTCTTGCAATCAAGGCCGCGTGCAGCGGCCCGGCCCCCCCGTAGGCGAGCAGGGTGTGTTCTCTGGGGTCGAAGCCGCGCTCGATGGAAATTTCGCGAATCGAACTCACCATCTTCGCCGCGGCGAGGTCAATCACCCCGCGCGCCATCGAAACCGCGTCGCCGACCCCCAGTTCACCGGCCAGGGCCCCGAGAGCGCTCCGCGCCTTTTCGGGATGGAGTTCCATCCCCCCGGCCAGCAGGGTGCTCGGCCCGATGCGGGATAAGACCACGTTCGCATCCGTCACCGTCGGCTCCTCGCCGCCGAATCCGTAGCACGCAGGTCCCGGACGCGCGCCCGCGCTCTTTGGACCCACGTGCAGCGCGCCGTCCTCATCGCGCCACGCGATGCTCCCCCCGCCCGCGCCCACGGTATTGATCTGAAGCTGGGAGGTCTTGAGCGGATAGGCGCCGATGGTGTTGTTCGTGCTGACGACGGGCCGGCGATCCCGGATGAGGCATACGTCCGTGCTGGTGCCGCCCATGTCGTAGGTGATGAGGTGAGCAAGACCCAGCGACCCGGCGAGCGAAACCCCGCCCACGACGCCGCCCGCAGGGCCTGAGAGTATCGTCCGCACGGGGAATTGCGCCGCCCGCCCGGCGTCGAGCATTCCGCCGTTCGAAGCCATGATGAAAAGGGGCGCGCGGCATCCATTTTCTTTTAGCGCTCCCTCCAGACGGCCCACGTAGTTCTTCAGTTTGGGCCCGAGATAGGCGTTCAAGGCCGCCGTGGAGAAACGCTCGAATTCGCGGTATTCAGGCACGACCTCATGGGATAGGGAGAGATATACGCCCGGCAGCATTTTCCCCAGATACTCCGCCGTGCGCCTTTCGTTCTCCCCGTTGGCGTAGGCGTGCAGATAGCAGATGGCGACGGCTTCCGCGCCCAGGCGCTTCAAGTGTTCGGCCTGCTCCTCGACCCCCGCTTCTTCCACGTGAATCTCTATCCGCCCATCGGCCAGGGCGCGTTCTTCGACTTCGAGCCGCAACTCGCGGGGAACGACCGGCTTGGGCCGAACGAATTTTGGGTCGAAGAGGCTCTGGGGCACGAGGCGCTGCGTCCGGCCGATTTCCAGAACGTCGCGAAAACCGCGCGTCGTCAGAATCGCGGCGCGCGCGCCCGCGCCTTCCAGTATCGCGTTGGTGCCTACGGTGGTGCCGTGCGTAATCCTTTCGATAGAAGAGAGGTCGAGACTCTCGACTCCTTCGAGAAAGACCGCATCTTCATTTCCCCGAAGCGTGGGAATTTTGGATACTTCTATCCGCTTCTCGTCTTCATCGTAGAAAACGAGATCGGTGAAGGTTCCTCCGGTGTCTATGCCGACGAGACTCAATGAACCAGCCGCCCCTTAAGAATCATTCCAGGGAAAAAAGCCCGCCATCGACGCAGGAACCTGTCCATCCGGGCAAGAACAAAATTTTGGGGATTATATACAATTTCCGACAAACATATCTCTGATTTCCCGCCACTTCATGGGGAATCATCAAACAAACAGGACAACCATCGACGAATCCAAATTGACATGCCACCGATACAATAAGTAACTTTGTTAGTCTATCACCCTATTCTGATATGTATGGCGAAATAATGAGGAGACAGCTATGAAGAGTCTACTCCCGGCAGTATTGGCCATTCTTGTCTGCGGGTTGTTCGTTGGTTCCGCTACGTCGATATGGGCTGAAGATACGACAGCACAGAGTTTCCACAATCTTGCGTGTGCGAACTATCCTCCGAGTTCATCTCCGTGGCGCATCGGCAACCTTTACGATTGCCAGACTCGCAAAATGTTCGTGCCATACCAGCTATGGACAGGCGCGAGTTGGGATGGCCGCAAGGACGGGCCGTGCATGCACAAGGTCGACAATACGTTCACTGTGAATAGAAAGAGCCAGACCAGAATCACGGGGCCGAAGCAATGGCTGAACGTGGAATCGGGCGAGCAGGAAATGGTCTGGGTCCGGGAGAAGGTCAACGGGAGGAAGACCCAGTATTTTACGTGTCATGAGGAAGGTATCGGCAGGGTGTATGACAGCCGTGGGCCGAGATATTACCAAGTTGGAAGGTGCAAGTTCCCGGCTGGACACGGGTGGAAAATTCGTTCGAGGAGAGATTGCCAGTCCACTTCGATAGAAACTACCCATATCGGCCTGGACGATACCGGACATCTCAAAACCCTGGAGTTCAAATGGTGGTCCAGGTCCACGCTGGACCACATCTATCGATATGTTCCCAATCAAGGAATGACAAACGCCTGGAAACAGTGAACTCCCCGTTTCCCCGGCGTAACCGCTCCAACCCGGTTTCCCTGTTAAATCTCTGTAATTTCTTAAAAATCCGGGCGGCAATCCATCCGGGCCGAAACGGAAATTTCAAAAAACCTTAAAAAAGCTCATACGCTCACGGGAGACAAAAAGACGCCGTCTCCCTCCTCCGCGGCGAGTATGGCCACCCCGTCCTTATCCAGACCCACCGCGTTCTCGGGCACGTCCGCATCCTCTTCGGTCCACGCGCGGAGCGGTACCCCCCATTTTCCGCGCAATTCGACCAAATCCCCTTTTTCAAGATCACGCCCCGCGAGTGTCGCCGGGCTCATATAGCACCTGCGGCGGGAATCCCCATAGGACTTTTCATCTTTTAGAACGAGCGTAAGCGCGCGCCTTGTCGCGCGGGCGGCCTGCCTGTGCGTGCGCGTAGCCTCCTCGTCCACGGCCCCCCTGCGCACGATGACGGCGTAGTCTTTTCTCGCTCCTTCTTCGGTGACGTAGCCCGCGCGCACGTCGGCGAGAACCGACTCGGGCTCCCGCTTGAACGGATCGCCATAGCCTCCTCCGCCTGAGGTCTCCACAACGAGCACGTCTCCCCTCCCAAGCGGAAAACCCGCCGCCTTGCCGGGCGTTTCCGTGGGCATGAGGGTCTCAGTACCTCTTTCGACGACGAAGCGGTTGGGCTTTCCCGGTCCGCCTCCGAGCACCCCGAAGGGCGGGATGATGTTCTTGTCCGAGGAGATTGAGAGGAGCGCGCTATCCGCCAACACTTCCACCTCACGGTGCAAGCCCAGGCCGCCTCTATGGGTTCCGGCCCCGCCCGAATCCGCGCGCAGGGATAGTTCCCTGATCTTGAGCGGCTGGCCCTGTTCGATGACCTCGACCGATTGGATCGAAGCGAAATCCCCTTCCGTGAAATTCCGGGTGGCGTTGTTGCCGTCGCTTTCCGCAAAACCTCCCGTCCCGCCCGCCGGAAACTCGTAGAACAGGAAGGGTTTGCCGTTTCGCACGTCCCTCCCGCCGATGTAGACGTGGTTCGAAGTGCCCTTCAAATCGCCCGTAACGACGCCCGACGCAAAGGGCGCGGTCGCGCCGATAAGAGCGGACACCACGGCGTGGCTCACCTCCATGGAGCCCGCGCAACTCGCGGGGTAACGGGCCGAAAGCAGGGAGCCCGGCTCGACCTCGATGGTGAGCGGACGAAAGGCCCCGTGGTTGATCGCTCCCTTCGGATCGAAGAACGCCTTGATGACGCTGAAGGCGGCGGATGGAGCCATGGCGGGGCCTACGTTGTAGGCTCCCTTGGTCTGCGGGTCGGTTCCGCGAAAATCAATGAGCAGCCCATCGCCGGTTTTCTGAACCCGCACCCGGATGCGTATCGGCTCGAGGGAGTGGCCGTCGTGATCCATGAAATGCTCGTAGATGGATTCTCCCTCGGGCAGGGCGGCGATCCTGCGCCGCATGGAGGCTTCGGCGCGATCGAGCAGGCGATCCTTGGCGGCGAGCATGACGCCCCAATCGTATTTCGCCGCCAGTTCTTCCAGCCTCTTGTGGGCCGTGTGGCAGGTGGCCAGCATGGCGAAAAAATCTCCCCGCCTCTCGTCCGGAACCCGCATGTTGTGGAGAAGCAAGTCGAGAACGCCCTGGTTGATCTCTCCTCGTTCGATGATCCGCAAGATGGGGATGCGAACCCCGTCGTGGAGAATTTCGGTGTTTTTTCCGGAAATGCTCCCCGGAGTCGTGCCGCCCACGTCGCCCCAGTGCGCGCGGACGACGGGGTAGACCGCCATTCGTGCGCCATGGAACAGAGGCGAAATCATCGCCACGTCGTTTAAGTGCGTTCCGCCCGTATAGGGGTCGTTGTGAATGAACACGTCGCCCGGATGGACGTCACCCCCGAAGCGCTCGAGCATCTGGCCGACTTCCATCGGCACCGGGAAGATGTGGACGGGGTTGTCCTCCGCCATGGCGACGAGCTGTCCCGCACCATCCACGAGCACGCAGGAGAAATCGTGTCCCTCGTAGATGATGGAGGAATACGCCGTCCGCACCATGTTCGCCCGCATTTCCCGGACGACGGCCACGAAGGATTCGTTGATGACTTCTAAGGATATGGGGTCTATTTCCCCCATAAATGATTCCTGGCTCATGGATTTCCCGTTCCATAAAAAGGCGTGAACGATGGGACATCTTAGCCCGAACCGGGGGGTTTGTTCACCCGGCTTAGGGGTGTGCGAGCCGTATGGTGGAAGGCGGCGGAAATCCGCATCCAGAGTCGCGGCGAACGCCGCTGCGGTAGGCCCACCGGGTCGGGCGGTGGGTTTTCATGTATTTTTCTCCTGAAAAGATTATACTGCGCCCTATCCCGAGTATGACGGATGCGCCCCGCGAGGCGAGGACTTTATTGAAAAAAGGAGATGCGGATGGATTCTGACGCAGCGTTTTTCTCAGATGTCGACACGGCGACGCTCGGCGACGCCTCCACGGCGTTGGGGCTGAACCTCATCATGGAAGGCCCTACGCCCTCCACCCCAGAGACCCGGCCCCGATTCACAGGGCCGGCCGCCACCATGGTGTTCGCGCCGGTACGAGACCCGGGAGCCAAGGCTCTGTTCAGCCTCTATGACGCGGTGGAAGAAGTGCCCGCAGGCTCAGTGGTCGTCGTCGACGCGGCTGGCTCTCCTCTGGCCGTCTGGGGCGGAGGCGCGAGCAGCGTCTGCAAACGGCGCGGCGCCGTCGGCTGCGTGATCGACGGCGCAACGCGCGATCTGGAAGCGCTCCGCGATCTCGATTTTCCCGTGTTCAGCAAATCGGTGTGGAGCCTGGCCTTCCCGATGCGCCTGGAAGTCGTGGCGAAAGACGTAGCCATAACCTGCTGCGGGGTGCGCGTGGAGCCTGGGGACATCGTCGTCGCGGATCCGGACGGCGTGGCCGTCGTTCCGCAAAGCTCTATGGAGCAAGTGAAGCGGCAGGTCACCCGGATTCGGGAGATCGAAAAAGAGGTTAAAGGGCGCATCGCCCAGGGCGAATCGATGCGCGACCTCTTCCCCCGCCTCGCGCAGAAGTTCGACACCGATTGACGCGGCGCAAAGGATTTACAGGAGGCCGCCATGACGCATGAGGTTTCAGCCGTCGTAGAGACGCCCGGCACTATCGCCTTGCGCGAATTTCCCCTGCCCGAGATAGGCGATGAGGACGGCCTGCTCCGGGTCGACATGGTGGGCGTCTGCTCCTCGGATTATAAATACTTTGGCGGCAAGGTGGCCCACAGGTGGAACTATCCCATCATCATGGGCCATGAGATGGTGGGCCGCCTCGCCAAGGTCGGCAAAAACGTCCAAAAGCGCCTCGGCGTGAAAGAGGGCGACCGCCTCGTGGTGGAAGGCCAGGTGGGATGCAACCAGTGCTGGTACTGCCACACCGGCAACCGCCGCCTCTGCAAGGATGCCATGATCTACGGCAGCGGGCGCTCCTGCGAAGCGCTTCCCCATCTTTGGGGGGCTTACGGGCAATACGTCTACCTGCCGCCGGGCGTGGGCATCCACAAGGCGCCCGAGGGACTCAGCGACGAATGCGCCGTGCTCATCACCGCCGTCCTGGCGAACGGGGTGCGATGGGCGCACGATTTGGGCGGAATTTCGGTCGGCGATACCGTGGTGGTCCAAGGCCCCGGTCCCCAGGGTCTTTGCGCGTGCGCGGTGGCGAAACACACCGGCGCGGGGCAGGTAATCATCACCGGGCTTGCGCGCGACGCGAAGCGCCTGGAAACGGCGAAACGCTTCGGCGCGGACCACACCATCAACGTCGAGGCCGCAGACCCTGAAGAAGAAGTCCATAAACTCACGGGCGGCCGGATGGCGGACGTAGTCGTCGACGTGACGGGAAGCCCCGCTGCGGCGAGCCTCTCGCCCAGGCTCGTCCGCAGGCTGGGCACGGTGGTGCTGGCCGGACTCACCGGCGGCAAGGAGGGTACTCTGGATCTGGACCCCCTGGTATGGGGCGAAATACGCATCCAGGGCGCATACAGCCACACGAGCGACGCCGTGCGGGGCGCGCTCGATTTCGCGGCGAACTCACCCTACCCCTTCACGGAGATGGTGACCCACCGCTTCCCTCTCGCCGAGGCGGAGCGCGCCGTGCGCATCACGGGCGGAGAGTTTCCCGAAGAAGAACAGGTCAAAACCGTCATCGAACCGTGGCGAGGCCTCTAGTCGACTCCGCATAAACGTAGTCGACTCCGCGTAAACGCCCGGTTGACCCTGGTTCCATGCTTCTGTACAAGGGATACATGCTGAAAAGGCGAAATCCCGGGCATTGGACACTTGCTTCCCCATAAGGGGGTTATTTCTTGTCGGAGTGGATAGCTTTACCTTTCGTACTGATATACAAGATATCCTCGTGGGTGTTCTACACCCTGGTCCAGCCGCCGCTCATCCTGATCAGCATCCCCGTTTTTCATTACATCGTCCCCGTCATCCTCATCGCCTGCCTCATCATATACGTCGTCCGCCAAGTGAAGATGGAGGGCGGGGGTTTCCTGCTGCGTAATCTGGAAGAACTTCTGGCCTTTCCCTTCCTGGCGGCCATCGGATATCTCGTCTTCATGCAAGTGTATTTCAGATACATTCTGGACGACCCCATCGTATGGGCCGAGGAGATTACGCTGCTCTGCTTTCATTGGGGCGTTTTCATCGGCGCGGCGCTCGCATACAAGCACGGCGAAAAACTGACCATGGAGACTTTCGTCGGCCAGCTTCCGCTGCGGTTGCAGCGAAAAATTCACGTCACCATCGAGATTCTCATCTTCTTCACTCTCTTGCTGCTCGTTTATCAGGGAATCCTGGTGGCGATTCTGGAATGGACCTATCCTTCCTCGGCGCTCGAGTTCCCGCAAACCTACCAAAGCGTATCGTTTCCCATAGGAATGACCCTGATGGTCATCCACTCGGGACGCCAGTTATGGGCTCTGACGATAGGCAAGGCGGAACTGGGCCACCGGAGTTCCCCGGCGGTGTGATCGCGAAGGAGTCGGCATGAACGCCATGATACTCGTTATACTGTTTTTCGTCTTCCTCGCCTTCAACACCCCGATAGCCATGGCTCTGGTATTCACCTGTCTGTTTTATCTGACGTTCCTCTCCGAGATGCCGGTCACCTTCCTGGCGAGCATCATGATCGGCTCTTTGGAGCATTATTCGCTCATCGCCATCCCGCTGTTCATTTTCGCCGCCCAGATCATGAACATCGCGAAGGTCACGGACCGGATTTTCGACTTCGCCAAAACGCTGGTCGGCCATTTCACCGGAAGCCTGGGACACGCGAACATCGTCGCCAGCATCATCTTCGCCGGCATGTCCGGCTCCGCACTCGCCGACGCGGCGGGACTCGGCCGGGTGGAAATCGAGGGGATGACCAAGGAAGGCTACGACAAGCCTTTCTCGGCGGCCGTTACGGCCGCGAGTTCGTGTATCGGGCCCATCATCCCCCCCAGCATCATCATGGTGATATACGCGAGCATCGCCGAGGAATCGGCGGGGCGCGTGTTCCTGGGCGGCGTGATTCCGGGTTTCTTCATGGGCGGCGCGATGATGGTGATCGTCTATTTCATCTCTCGCAAGCGGGGATACAAGAAGTATCCACGCGCCTCGCTCGCCCAGATATGGAAGAGCTTCCGCTCCGCCTTTCTGGCCCTGCTCACCCCGGCGATCATCCTGGGCGGAATCGGCTCTGGCGCCACCACGCCCACCGAGGCGGCCGTGCTCGCCGTGGCGTGGTCCCTGTTCCTCGGGATGGTGGTCTACAAGGAGGTCCGCCTCGCGGACATCCCCCGCATCCTCTCGACGGTGATCATCTATACGGCGGTGGTCTTGTTCATATTCTCCGCCGCCTCGGTCTTCACCCGCCTCATCACCATCGAGCGGGTTCCCTTCATTTTCGCCCACTTCCTCATGACCGCCCTCGAGGAGAAGTGGCTCATCCTCTTCGTGCTGAACATCTTTTTGCTCATCGGCGGCATGGTGATGGAACCCACCCCCCTGCTGCTCATCGTCACGCCGGTCATGCTGCCCATCGCACAGGCGCTGGACATCGACCTCGTGCACCTGGGCGTGTTCATGGTGCTGAACCTCGTTATCGGAAACCTCACGCCTCCCTTCGCCCTTGCGCTCTACGTCGTCTCGGACATCACGAAAGTTCCCTTCTGGACCATTGTCCGCGCGACTACGCCGTTTTATATTCCGCTCATCGTCACCCTGTTCTCCATCGTCTACTATTCGCCGCTCGTCATGTGGCTGCCGAACCTGCTGCTGCCCGTCGATTAGAACGAAACAAAAAGACACCGCCGGCTCACCATATCCGGCGGTGTCTTTTTCGTGACTGCGCGCCGTGCAGACCAGCCTGCGCGCATAAAGAAACTTTTCCTTTAGAACTTCGAGCGCGTCGCCTTGACCTTCTCGAAGAAGTCCTTGCCCCATCCCTTCGTGCCGATGGTCACCGCGGCCGAGGCGGTTTTCTTGGCGAATTCGTCCACGTTGATGTTGTAGATATTCACGCCTTTTTTCTTGAACTTATCCAGATAGGCGTTCTCGAGATCCGTGTAGATTTTCTGCGCGTGGGCGATTCCCTTGGTCAGCGCGTCGTCGAACCACTTGCGCTGCTCTTTGTTCAAGTCGTTTCGCCACTTGTCGTTCACCATGAAGTACGACGTCGAGGAGAGGTGCGCGGTGAGCGTCAGGTGTTTGCCCACTTCGTAGAACTTGTTGGTGTAAAGCGTCTCCAGGGTGTTCTCCATGGCGTCGACCGTGCCCAGCAGCATGGCGTTATACACGTCCGCCCAGGACATCGGCGTGGGCTTGGAGCCCAGCCCCCGGAAGGCCAAGACCCAGGGAGGCGCCTGCGGAACGCGGATTTTGAGTCCCTTGAAATCGGCGAGTGTCTTCAGAGGCTTCTTGCGCGAGAGCACGTGCCGCGCGCCCCGGTTGATGACGCTGACCATGATTGTGCCGCGCTTTTTCAGGAACTCCTTGCGCCAGCGTTCGAACAGCGGCCCGTTGGCGACGGTGCGGACGTGCTTGGTGCTCTTCCAGAAATAGGGGAGGTTCAGGCTGTCATACGCGGGAAACTGCGTGAGACCCTGGAACGTCGCCTGAATGGCGCCCAACTGAACCGATTGTAGCTGGGTCTTGCCGTCGCCGACCTGGCCCTTCAGGAACACCTGCACCTCCATGGTTCCATTGCTGAGCTTGTCGAGTATTTTTCCGAATTCGATCGCTCCGTAATGGGTGGGGTTCTTGTTGCTGTACATGTGGCCTACCTTGATGATGACTTTCTTGGCCCCCAGAGCGGGTGCTGCGCCCTGGGCGAGGAGAAACGCTACAGCGGCGAAAACGATGGGAACGATTCTTTTTGCCATTGGCACTACCCTCCCTGAACAGGAATGGAAATATCCCCCTTGCGAGGATATCGAAGAGCGCATCACAAACAACCGCGAAAAGATGGAAAATTCAAATGGATGAGAAGATTCTACCCTTCTTTTCTCCCGCTTACAAGGTATAATCTTTTCACTTGCTCCCCATGAAAACCTGACCCCAGAGGTGAAAAAGATGAATACGGAATGGCCCGAACTAAAGACCCGTCTCCAAAATTATCCCGACCTCGTCTACGGGGAGGTCGAAGGACTGACCCACGAACAGATGTCCTACGCCAACGAGGAGCCGCCGTGGGCGCGCTGGTCGATGGATTTACAACTGCGCCACATCGCCCTCGTTACTCCGGTGTGGCTGTCCATGCGGGCCGGCGAGATGCTTCTGAGAGAAGGCTACACTTTTCCCGATACCGCCGGGCTCATCGCCGACCTCATCGGCGCGGGCATCCGGCACGTCCCGCCCGAAGCCGCCGGCGACAGGAAGGCCGTGGTCGACTTCATGCGGCCCTGGGCCGCGCTTTGTGGTGAAATCATCGAGCGCGAAAGCGCGGAGAGATTACGCTCCTTGTCGTTCACTTATTATACGGACCCCGAAGCCTCCCGCCCGGGAGACCCGCACAAACCCGTCGACTACCACAGGATGTCCACCCGCCTACATCCTTTCGGGTTTCATGAAGATGCGGAGCGCCCCGGTCTTTTCCACCTGGAAATCGGCGCGGTCCTGCGCCACGTCTACTGGAACGTGCTCGCTCACTTGCGAACCGCCCAAAGACAGAAAATAAGACAAGGCCTCCCGTTAAACAATGAGCTGCCGCGCGAGGGCTACCTCACCCTCCCTGAATTTTATGCGTGTTGAGGGGTTTTTCGTCACGCTTACCAAACGCATTTCTGCGCGTTTGGGGTATAATGCGTCGTAGGGGCATTACATGGCCCCGTAGTGTCGCCGCTTCTTTTTCAGAGGATAACTGAAGAGATGCAAAAACCGAATAAAACGCCCCGGACCCCCCGTCTCCGGCGGGTATGGACGGCCACCTGTCTCGCCGTCTTTTTCTTCGCTCTTGTAAGCCCGGCGGAGGCCATCGCGCCCGTTTATTCCACCTATCTCGGGGGCGCCATCAAAGGATACGACCCGGTGGCCTATTTCACGGAGAAAAAACCCGTCAAGGGGAAAAAGGATTTCTCCCACAAATGGAAGGGCGCCACCTGGTATTTTTCGAGTGCGCGAAACCGCGACCTGTTCCGCGATAATCCTGAAAAATACGCCCCCCGGTACGGCGGCTACTGCGCATACGCCGTGAGCCAGGGCTACACCGCGAGCATCGTCCCCGAAGCATGGAGAATCGTGGACGGAAAACTTTATCTGAACTACAGCAAGGGCGTTCAGCAAACCTGGGAGCAGGATATCCCCGGACATATCAAGCAAGGGGATAAGAACTGGCCGCGACTCCTCAAGGAGAAGTAACTTCCCCCATCGAGGAGGGTTTGGCGTGAGCGAACTGGCGCGAGCGATCAACCGAAAGGAATTAGAGATGGACCCTGAGAACTTCGATCGCCTGAAATCCATGATGGGAATCGCAGACTGAAAAATCCCTTGAAATCCGCTCCGCCGACCCAGCGGACAAATGGGGAATGGCGCATCCCCCGCCGCATCTCCCCCGATTAGAAATTCATCATCTGCAAGATCGTGTAACAAAAATCGCGCGCGGTGAAGAAAAAGACTACTCGGCGCTCCGCCTCGGGTTCCGGCCTTCCACCATGAAGAGGACGGCCTCTGCGATGTTCGTCGCATGGTCGGCGATTCTCTCGAAGTATTTCGAGATGAACGTCAGGCGGGTCGCCCGGCTGATGTTGCGCGGGTTGTCCAGCATGTAGGTCAGCAGTTCGCGGAACAGCTCCTCGTTCATGTCGTCCACTTCGTCGTCACTCGCCATCACCTTGCGCGCCAGCACCACGTCTTCCTTGATGAAGCTGTCCAGGCTCTCGCGCAGCATCTGGCTCGAAGCGCTCGCCATCCGGGGCAGCTCGATGTAGGGCTTGAGAGGAGGCTCCTCGTTCAACTCCAGCGCCCGCTCACACACGTTGACGGCCAAATCACCCACCCGTTCGAGGTCGGAGGCGATTTTGAGACCCGTCGTGATGAAGCGAAGGTCCACCGACGTCGGCTGCCTGAGCGCCACCATCTGCAGGCAAAGCTCGTTCACGTCGACTTCGAGCTGGTTGATTTCCGAATCACTTTCGATGACGGTCTGGGCAATACCCGAGTCGCGCCGGGTGAGGCTTTCGATGCTTTTCGCCATCATCGCCTCCACCTTGGCGCCCAACTCCAGAATCAGGCGGCGGAGTTCCTGGAGTTCGTTTTCGAATTCCGAACTCGTGTGCGCCCTTCCACTCGTCAGTGCCATGCCAAATCTCCTCCAGTGCTTAGCCGAATCTTCCGGTGATGTAATCGGATGTGCGAACGTGCATGGGGTTCATGAAAATCTTCTTCGTCTCCCCGTATTCAATCAATCGGCCCAGAAACATGAAAGCGGTGTTGTCCGAGACGCGGGCCGCCTGCTGCATGTTGTGCGTTACGATGACGATGGAGAAATGCTCCTTGAGTTGCGCGATCAGATCCTCAATTCGGGCCGTGGCGATCGGGTCGAGCGCCGAGCAGGGCTCATCCATCAGAATGATCTCGGGCTCCGAAGCAATCGCCCGGGCGATGCACAGGCGCTGTTGCTGTCCCCCGGAGAGGCCGAGCGCGTTGTCCTGGAGGCGGTCGGACACCTCGTCCCAGAGCGCGGCGTCGCGAAGGGTGCGCTCGCAGGTCTCCTCCAGGAGACTCTTGTCGCGGATTCCGTCCACCCGCAGGGGATAGACGACGTTTTCGTATATGGACATCGGAAACGGATTGGGCTTTTGGAAAACCATGCCGAGGCGCTTTCTAAGCTCGATGACCTCGATGCGCGGATCGTGAATTTCGCTTCCGTCAATCGATATGGTCCCGTCGTGCCGGATGCCGTCGATCAAGTCGTTCATCCGGTTGAATGAGCGAAGGAGCGTGGATTTTCCGCAACCCGAAGGGCCAATCAGGGCGGTGACGAGCTCTTTCTGGATTTTCAGGGTGTTGTTGAACAGGGCCTGTTTTTCGCTATACCAGAGGCTGAAGCTTTCGATGTCGATAACGCTCCCGAGTTCGCTCTCGACGGGATGGTACGCCGTCGCTTCGAACTCGTTTTGCAGATCGGTAATTGCCGCGTTGGGCACCATTTCAATACGTCTCCATTAAAAATGGCCTTCCACGAACTTCCGGCGAAGGCGGTTGCGCACCATGATGGCGAAAGCGTTCATGAAGGCGATGATCCCGATTAAAAGAAGCGTCGTGACGAAAACCATGGGTTTCCCGGCTTCGGAGTTTCGGGACTGGAAGCCCACGTCGTAGATATGGAAACCCAGGTGCATGAAGCTTCTCTCGGGGTGCAGGAACGGAAAGAAGCTGTCGAAGGGAAGCTCCGGCGCCAGCTTCACCACCCCCACGAGCATGAGGGGCGCCACTTCGCCCGCGCCGCGCGCCATCGCCAATATCAGACCGGTCATGATGCCCGGCATGGCCTGGGGCATAACGATGTTCCGGATGGTCTGCCATTTCGAGGCGCCGCAGGCGAGAGAGCCCTCCCGCATGGAGCGGGGAACGGCGGCGAGCGCCTCCTCTGTCGCCACGATCACGACGGGAACGGTGAGGAGCGCCAGCGTGAGGGAGGCCCACAAAAGACCGCCCGTCCCGAACGTCGGGTTGGGGAGGCGTTCCGGAAAAAATAACTGGTCGATCCGTACCCCGACGGTGTAGGCGAAAAACCCGAGGCCGAATACGCCGTAGACGATAGAGGGTACGCCCGCGAGGTTGTTCACGCAGATGCGCACGATGGAAACCAGGGCGCCCTGTTTGGCGTACTCGCGCAGGTAAAGGGCCGTGATCACGCCGAACGGGGCGACGAAGACGACCATGAGCAGCGTCATCATGACGGTGCCGAATATCGCCGGCAAGACGCCGCCCTCGGTATTCGCCTCCCGCGGGTCGTCGGTCAGGAACTCTCCCCATCTGGAGAAATAGACGCCCATCTTCCCAAAGAACGAAAGGCGGTTGGCCGGGTAGATGCGGACAATTTCCGAGAGCCGCAGGTTTTTCTCGCGACCGCCGATTTCCTGGAGAATGACGGTGTATTTTTTGTCTTCCTTGTTGATCGAGGCGATTCTTTTCTTGAGCACCGCGAATCCGGCCCGCCTCTCCTTCGTCCGGCGCTCGAACTTCTCCTTTTCGGCGCGATACTCCTCGCTCTTCTTCCCGTAGTCCAGCGCGGTGCGCCGCAAGGCGAGCCGATCCTCTTCGATGTAGTAATTGATGGCGCCTATCTCGTCCACCTCGATGGAGCGAATCGCGTTCCTCCGGTCGAGCGCCCCGTCATGGGCCGCATACAACTCCATCCAGGGATACCTTTTCGCCCGGGATGCGGCGGCCATCGATGCCCAGGGATCTTGATGAAGCCGATAAACGGGCCCCATTCCTTGCGCTCGACGAAGAATATGCCGGGCGGAGTCTCGGTCCTGGCGACCTGATGCGCCACCACCCATTTGAAGTCCTCGTTGTAGATGTCGAAATTTCCGATCCGGTAGAGCGTGCGGCTCGCAAATCCGTCCGCCTCCCGGATGGCGCGCCGGGATTCCGCGTCGACCCCTTTCAACTGCTCCTCGGAGGGACGGAAGCTCTCCGAGCGAAACGGCTCGCCGGCGATGCGCCCACCGTTTTTGAGCGTCACCACTTCCACGGGTCCTGGGTAGAACGTCACGATGCCGTTCCATAGAACGAGTGCGAGAAAGCCGACGATCATCAATACGCCGAAAGCGAGCGCACCGCCCATGATCCAGATGAACGGCTCTCCTCTGGCCTTGAAGTCGAGCGATGCGCGAATACCCGTCCTGCCAGGCGGGCTTCCCCCCGCTTCGGCGGTCTGCGCCACTTCGGGCTCGGGCGTTTTGTGGTTCCCCGGTTCACCGCCCGGAACCGGCGCCCCCGCCCCTGGATTGTCTTTTCGCTCTTTTGGACTTTTCGCCTTCATCCTATCCTCACAACTGCGCGGCGCGCTTTCGGAAGCGGAGGCGAACCACCTCCGCCACCGTATTGACGACAAACGTCATCGCGAAGAGGACGAGGGCAGCCAGGAACAGCACCCGGTAGAGCGTCCCGTCCTTGACGGCTTCCGGAAGCTCCACCGCGATGTTCGCCGAAAGCGCCCTGAGGCCCGAGAAAATGTTCCAATCCAGAACCGGGGTGTTGCCCGCCGCCATGACGACGATCATCGTTTCACCCACCGCGCGGCCCATTCCGATCATCACGGCGGCGAAAATTCCACTGGCCGCGGTGGGCAGGATGACCCAAAGGGCCGTCTGCCAGGGCGTTGCGCCGCAAGCGAGGCTCGCCGCCCGGAGATGGCCCGGCACCGAATTGAGCGCATCCTCGGCGATGGTGTAGATGAGCGGGATGACGGCGAAGCCCATCGCAAAGCCCACCACAAGAGAGTTTCGCTGCACGTAGGTGTCGATGACCCCGCCGCGCGCATCCAGGCCAAGCGCCGTGAGCACCATGGCCGTCAACCAGCTCAACAGTCCGGCGGCAACCAGCATTCCGGCCCAGCGAAGAAGCTCGAAGAACGCGCTTCGCGAATGGGTCATCCGCCTGAGCCTTTGTTTCCACTCATATCCGAAAATCCGTTCGGACGCGTAAGCGATGAGCAGGAAAGACACGGGAAAGAAAATGATGAACAGCATCGGCGTCGCCAGTCCGATGTTCCCGTTCGACCACGCCTTGAAGTCGCCGCCGAAGAAAAACCTCTCGAACCCCGGCCCGATAAGATAACCAAGCAACGAACCCAGAATGATCACGAAGAAAACCAGACTGATTTTCGGAAATCCCGACAAGGGAAGGGAGATGCGCGGCGGCATCAGTTGCCATAGATAGGCCGAGAGTAACAGGAGAAGCGGTATCAGCATGAACGAGAGAAGGACCGCGGCGATCCACGTCTCCACAATGGGCGCCAGAATCAGGGCGGCCACGAAGCCTAGAACCACCGAGGGCAGCGAGGCCATCATCTCCATTGCGGGCTTCACGACGGAGCGGACTTCCGGACCAATGAACTCGGAGGTGAAAATAGCCCCCAGCACTGCGATGGGTATCGCGAAAATCAGGGAATAGACCGTTCCCTTGATGGTCCCGAATATCAGGGGGATGAGGGATATCTTCTCCTCGAATGCATCGTCTCCCGAGGAGGATTGCCACGTATACTCGGGCTTGGGATAACCTTCGTACCAGACTTTCCCGAACAGGGTCTGGAAGGTCGTCTCGGGGTGTTCGGCCGAGAATTTCCAGAAATTCACCACGCCGTTTTGATCCGCGGCGACGATCGCGTCATCGCGCGGCGCAAGGCGGACGAAGCGCCTAGGACCCGTCATTTCCTTCACCTTGAAGCGTAACAGCGTCGATTCGCTCGTAGCATGACGAAGCCAAATGTCTCCGCCTGAATCCATCGTGGCGAACATCCGGCTCCGCTGGGAGGTGGAAAAACCCGTAACTCTCTCGGCGTGTTTCTCGAGTTCGTGCCCGCGCACCATCACCAGTCCGTCCGACGTCACGGCGCCCGGAGTGCGCGCATGGAAAAAGATGCTCAAAGACCCTTTGGAGCCCCCCACGACGATGGATTCCTCGCCGATAAGGGCCTTAAAGATTGTTAACTTTTCATCCATGGAAAGCAGGTCGCGCTTTTCTACGAGGGATACGGCGTTGAAGTCTCTTGCGTCGTAGCGCAGAAGGAACCCTTTTTCGACGCCGATATACACCTTGTCGGCTTTTTCCGTGAGGAGTATGCCCACGACGCGCGCATGACGGGGCAGGTCGGGCAGGACCACGCTCTCCACGGACGAAGTGGTCTGTCCCGTCAGAAGATTGACCCTCGTCTCCGTCAGGCTCAGGCGCGCCACGCCCTCGGCGTCCATTGAGGCGAAGGAGATGCTCGGGCGCTCGGGGGTGCCTCCCACCTTGTAATCGAGCTTGACGATGGCCGTTCCTTTCGGCGCGACCTGTTGCGGTTCCTTGACCTCCGCTTCCAGCCAGATTTTCCGAACCTGCTCACCTGGAATTTTCGAAAAAATAAAGCGTCCGTCGCTCAAATCGCGATCGTTGATCCTGGTGAGCCCCTTCGGCGCCCTGTCAGCGGGCAGCACCTGTGTGCGGAAACTGATTTTGCCGAACCGCACCGTTCCATCCGCAAAGCCGAAGGCGATGTTTCCGCCCTTGAGCGTTCGCGCAAAAGCGGTCGCCCGCGCGCCAGCGAAATCGAGTTTCCGCTGCTTGAGCGGTTTTCCGGTCAATGCGTGGAGGGGAGTCAAAACGCCGTCATCCGACACCAAAACGGCTATGGTGTTGTAATCATCCAACTCGACGCTGAGGAGAGGGCTTTGGGGCGCGGCGACCCGGAAGACGCCCGAGCCGGTTATCGTTTCTCCGGCAAACAGCGGCAGGGCCACCGCAACGAGAAACGCCATGATTCCGAGAACGGCCAAAATTACGAAAAGCCCGCCGATGGTAATCACCTTTGTGGCGATCTTGTCGATTATCCGGACGGATTGCCTCGCGCTCAGGTCACGCGATTGCCCCGGCTTCCTCCGCCCATTACCACCTGCGTCTGGAACTTGTCCGTTGCCCATATCTCTCTTTTTCAAAAATGAAAGCGGGGGGACGACGAATCCGCTCCGTCGTCCCCGCCGCTGCGCTGCGTCGGAAAAACTAGTTGCTTCCCATCCCGAGGCCGAGGCCGCTCAGGTCCTGCTTGGCGATGGCCGAGTTCACGGGGAAAAATCCGGCTTTGATGACGGCCTGCTGACCGGCTTTCGAGAAAATGTATTTGATGAACTGCGCTCTCAGGGGATCGAGCGCCTGGTTCGGGTTCTTGTTGACGTAGATGTAGAGGAAACGCGCGATCGGGTAGTTGCCCGAATAGGCGTTCGCGGCTTCGGGCCCATAGCATTTGCCGCCGGTCTTTTTGGAGATCGGGAGCGCGATTACGTCCGCCGTCTTGTATCCGATGCCGGAGTAGCCGATGGCGAACTTATCGGAAGCCACGCCCTGCACCACCGCCGAGGAGCCGGGCTGCTCCTTCACGGAGTCTTTGTAGTCGCCTTTGTAGAGGGCCACTTTCTTGAAGTAGCCATACGTGCCCGAAGCCGAGTTACGGCCATACACGGAAACCGGCTTGCTCGCCCACATGCCCTGGAGGCCGACCTCGCCCCACGTGCCGATGTCCGACCTCATGCCGCCCTTGCGGGTCTTGGATAAAATGGCGTCAACCTGCGGCAGGCTCAGGCACTTGAGGGGGTTGTCTTTGTTCGTGAAAACGGCCAGGGCGTCCACTCCGACGCGAATGCGGCCCGGCTTGTAGCCGAACTTCTTCTCGAAAGCGTCCATTTCCTTGGATTTCATGGCGCGCGACATCGGGCCGAAGTTCGAAGTACCGGCGATGAGCGCGGGAGGAGCCGTGGAAGAGCCTTTCCCCTCGATCTCGATTTTCACGTCCGGGTAGGAGCGCCTGAAGCCTTCGGCCCAAAGCGTCATGAGGTTGTTCAGCGTATCCGAACCCACGGATTTCACGTTCCCGGAAACGCCGCTGGTGGCCTTGTAGACGGGCAATTTCGGGTCCACCATCAGGGCGGCGTTGCCGGGCTGCGCAACGAGCACGAAGCAAATCGCAGCAACAAGGGCCAAGCCCCAAACTCTGGAAAACCTGCTGGCTACCGACATTCTAACTTCCTCCTTTGACTGGATTGAAACTACAGGAAAAAGGAAAAGACTTTGTTACATTTGTGCGACAAAACAGTGAACATACCGCGACACGGGCGCTTTTCACCTCCAGACAGACCGGCGCCCCCATTCCCCATGGACTGCGTGCCTCTGCGCACGGAGAATTTCATCGCCTCTTTTGGCGGCCGCCTGTCGGCAGCCATGGGTGGAAACACCCTGTGCCGCGATTATTTCCCCGAACGAGACGGACTATAGAGAAAAAAGGAACGGGAAATGTTACGAAAGGATGAAAATGGCGTGATTTTTCGGACAAATCAATTTACCGGGACGCCGGCTTCTTTCTGATCGATCCAGGAGGCGCAGCGTTCGGAATCGCCCCGGCATGAGGCGCGCTCGAACCAAAGCACAGGGAATAGAGGAAATTTTCCCTCTCAGGGGGTGGGAATGGTGAAGCGGAACGTGGAGCCTCGGCCGGGCGCGCTTTCGACCCACACGTCTCCACCCATTTCCTGGACGAGGTGCTTCACGATGGAGAGCCCCAAGCCCGTGCCCCCGTTCTCCCGGGAACGGGCCGAATCCACCCGGTAGAACCGCTCGAATATCCGGGAAAGATGCTCGGGGGGAATCCCTTCTCCCTCATCGGCCACGGAGACCTCGACGAAACCATCTCCGCGCAACTCTCCCGAAACGCTGATTCGGCTTCCCTCGGAACTGTAGTTGACCCCGTTTTCGGCCAGATTGATCAGAATCCTCTCCAGGGCCGCCGGGTCCGCCCAGACACGGTCGGCCTCCTCGGAAACCTCCATATCCAGGCGAATGCCTCTTTTCTCGACGGCGGGCGCCAGGGTATGCGCGACCGAGTCCAAAGTGCTTCGTATGGAAACTTCCTCGGGCCGGACGTGTTCTTCCTTCGATTCTATCCGGCCCAACTCGAGCAGGTCCTCCACCAGGGCCGAGAGCCGCCGGGCGTGCCGGTTGATGGTCGAGGCGAACCGGCGCGTCGCCTCGGGGTCGGAATGCGCCGTCACTTCGAGCGTCTGGGACGCCCACTGTATCGCCGTCAGGGGCGTGCGCAACTCGTGGGAGACGTTGGCGGTGAACTCCCGCCGAATTCCCGCGAGCCGCTTGACCTCGGTGATGTCGTGAAACACCAGAACGAGGTTCGATTCCTTTTCCGCCCTCTCCCGCTTGGCGTGAAGGGTCAACGTGCGGGCGGGCAGAACTTCGACCTCACGCTCCATGCGGGTGGCGGAGCGCGAGAGCATATCCCGCACCGCTTCTTGCACCTCGGTGGAGCGCACGGCCTCCAGGGGGATCGGCGCGCCGTCCTCGAAACCAGGCAGCGAGGGAAAGAAATCCCTGAGCGCGGAATTCACGAGAAGGATATCTCCCGAGGCGTTCGTGACCATGACGCCTTCGGTCATTCCCTCGAGAATCGCCTCCAGCCTGTCGCGCTCCTCACGCAGTTCATCGAGATGGGCCTCCACCTCCGAGGCGAGCCTGTCCATGGTTCGGGCGAGTTCGCCCAACTCGTCCCGGCGCCTGGAAGCGATGCGGTAACTGAAGTCGCCTCGGGAAATTTTCTCCACGGCATTGTATATCTCGTCAAACCCCCGGCGCACGATCACCCCCGCCCCGAAGCTGACCGCGACGGCGAGCAAAAACGCAAAAGCGCCGGCCAGGAGGAGAAGGCCCCGCATCTTGCCTATCGTCTCCTCGATTTCGCGAAGGCTCATGGCCAGCCGGATCACCCCGCCGGAAACCGGGCCCCTGTCTATCGGAAGAGCCAGGTAGAGCAGATCTCCGCCGCCCATCGGGCTGCGCCGGACGCTCGAGCCCATTCCCTTCTTCCGCGCCGCGATGACTTCTGGACGGTCGGCGCGGCTTTGGGCTTTCCCGGATGAATCGGGAGCGAGGTCGGAATCCGCAAGCAGCCGCCCCGAGGGAGACACGACGGTCACCCGCACTCCAAGCGCGCGGCCGATTTCATCGACAAGTTCATTCATCCGGTAACCTTGCGCGTTCCGGGAAGTCGATGAAACCAACTGGCGGCGGGCGAGGCGCGCATTGCGCGCGAGGTTCTCCCCGGCCTGCTCCATCAACTGGGCGGAGAGGCCGAAATGGAGATAGATCATCCCCGCCGCGAACACCACGGTGATGACTACCAGATAGCTCGCCATCAGCTTCTTGTAGAACGACTTGCGCATATACGGGTTTCCCCCAAGCGCCAGGGAGGCTTACTCTTCGGACATTTTTTGGAACCGGTAGCCTACGCCCCGAAGCGTCTGGATCATATCCCCCGCCGGGCCGAGCTTCTCCCGGAGGCGGCGGATATACGTGTCCACGGTGCGCGGGGTGACGAATTTATCCTCTCCCCAGATGATGTCGAGCAATTCGTCACGATTCCGGGCGTGCCCCGGGTGAGCCGCCAGGTGATGCAAAAGGCGGAATTCCGTCGCCGTCAGGGAGAGCTGGCGCCCGTCCACCGTCGCCTCGTATTGCTCGGGGTCGATGGTGAGCGCGCCGCGCTTGAGCGCCTTGCCCGCAACCGGCGTCATCTTCGATCGCGCGAGCACCGCTTTCACCCGTAGAATCATTTCCCGGATGTTGAAGGGCTTGGTCACGTAATCGTCCGCGCCCAACTCGAAGCCGACGATCCGGTCCACCTCTTCGCCCTTGGCGGTCAGCATGATGACGGGAAGCCGGCTCAGGGCGGAATCGCGCCGGATGTAGCGGCAAATCTCAAGACCCGAAATATCGGGAAGCATCAGATCGAGAACGACCAGTTGAATCGACCCGGTCTGGAGCGCCTTGAGGGCATCCTCGCCGTTGGCCACGCCCACCACATCGAATCCTTCCAGGTCGAGGTTGTAGGTCAGAAGTTCGCGAATATCGGACTCGTCTTCTATGATGAGAATTCTTTGAGCCAATTTTATCCCCCACCACCAATCAAGGCATCAACCCGGTTTGTATGGAACTTTGTTCTAGTAATCAATTATGCAAATAAATTCAACACGAGGAAAATGACGAATCGCTGCGCTTGCGCATGTCGACGCCTCTCTCCGCCTGCGCACTTTCATCGAGCGCTCAAATGAGAAACGAAAGCAGAATCGCCTTGGGGCCGAATGCCTGCATATCTCTTGGACACATGAATGAGAAAAATTTGAAACCAAAAACCGCCCTCGCATCACGCGGACTCAAGGCGTTGGGGGCGAGGCGCTTAAAGAAGTGGTTGAAAAAAAAGATAAACCCGCGCATAATTCTACTATCAGAGCAAAATCTTTCTGCCGCATCGTCCATTGCGTTCGGGACGATGTTCTCTGAGCATCGAATTTGAAGGGGAAAATTACGGTGGCGTCCATTACGCTCAAAAACCTGGTCAAAAAATTTGGTGAAACCGTCACCGCGGTTGCGGGTGTCGACCTCGAGGTGATTGACGGCGAGTTCATGGTGGTGGTCGGACCTTCTGGCTGCGGAAAAACCACCACGCTCAACATGATTTCCGGATTCGAGGAACCCACGAGCGGCACGATGCTGATAGGCGATCGCGTGGTGAATCACCTCGAACCGGGAGACCGGGGTCTGGGGATGGTGTTCCAGGACCTCGCTCTTTTTCCCCACATGAGCGTTTTTGAAAACATCGCTTTCGGTTTGCGGGTGGACAAGGCTCCGGATGCGGTAGTAAAAGAACGGGTTTCGAAAGTCGCCGAAACCATGAAAATATCCTATATTCTTTCCAAAAAACCCGCCCAGTGCTCCGGCGGCGAGGCCCAGCGGGTCGCCCTGGCGCGAACGATAATAACCCAGCCGGAAGTATTGCTCATGGACGAGCCGCTCTCCAGCCTGGACGCCAAGCTGCGCATCGAAATGCGCACGGAACTCAAGCGCCTCCACGAGAATTTGAAATCCACCTTCGTCTACGTCACCCACGATCAGGCCGAAGCCATGACCATGGCGGACCGCATCATGGTCATGGAAAGCGGATATGTGCAGCAGATCGACACGCCTCTCGGAATATACAGAAAACCCAAGAACCAGTTCGTCGCCACGTTCTTCGGTCAACCGACGATGAACGTCGTCTCGGGGCATATTGAAAACAACGGCTCTTCAAGGTTCCTGTCCGAGCATTTCGAGATGGACATCGCGCCGGATGTCGTGCCCGCATCCGCCGGAAACAAAACGCTTAACATCGGGGTACGCTCCGAGAACGTAACCATCGGGGATGAGGGAGTGCCCGGCGAGGTGCGGCTCATCGAACCGATGGGAGACGAAACGCTCATTTTCTTCTCCTGCGGAGATGAGGAATTCCTCGTGGCCAAAGTCGACGCCGAGCGCGAGTTCAGCCCCGGCGATGCAATCCGCTTTGGTTTTCAGTCGAGCGCTATACACTTTTTCGACGCCGACAGCGGGTTACGGCTGGAATAAAAACCCGCAGCGCACTTAGAAGCGCGAAAACGAAGGTTTTGAACATACAGTGCTGCATGGAAGTTGCAACGCCGATGGAAACAACCTGGTCTCAGAGCTTTTGTGTTCGATCTCGGCGATTCAGAAGCAAGTTATCGCCTTTCCAAACACGGAGGGAGGAGGAATCAAGATGAAGAGAATCATTCTCGCAACGCTGATTTTGATCGGCTTCACGGCATTCGTGGCCTCAACGGCTATCGCCGCCATGATGGTGCACCCCGGAAAGACGGTCGAGGAGCGGGCCATCAATGGAGCGAAAGCGTACGTCAAGAAGCACAATCTGAAGAATCCGACCCAGACCATGCTTCTGATTTCGCTCTTCAAGAACTCCCAGCCGAAATACCTGAGGCAATGGGAGAAGCTCACCGGCGTCAAGATCAAGACCATCCAGTACGGCTACACCGACATTCCGGCCAAAATCATGGCGGAAGCCGTGGCGAAGACGGGGAACTACGACGTCATCAACCACTTCCCCTACGTCATACCGGACGCCGTAGGCGCGGGCACTCTTCAGCCGCTCGATGCCTACATGGCCAAGGGAAAACCCGATTTTACGGGCATCGACTCCGGCCTGCTGGCTCAACAGAAATACAAGGGGAAAACCTACTGGTTCATTCTCGACGGCGACCACCTCGCCTTGTTCCTGCGCTCGGACATCATGAAGCTGGGCGCGGCCGAATACAAGGCCAAATTCGGCAAGGCGCCCGGGTGTCCCGACACGATGGCCGAGTGGGAACAGATGGCCAAATTCTTCCACACGAAAAAGGGCCAGACCCGCTGGGGCAAAAAGTTCGACCAGCCGCTCTACGGCGCCCAGGCCTACCGGAGCATCAACTTCTCCTACCGGCATTTCCCGGCATATCTGGGCGGACTGCTCTTCGACAAGAACATGAACCCCACCGTCAACAGCCCGAACGGCATCCGGGCCATCAAGGAATTCTCCTCCCTCGTCAAGTACATGCCTCCCGACGTGCAGGGTTGGGGAACGCCGCAACTCTATCCTCACTGGGGAAGTGGACGGGCCTTCTCCTTCATGTCCTTCCCCTCGGCGATGGGCTACGCCAACCGCAGCCCGAAGAGCAAGATCAGCGGCCATCAGTTGGCCTGCCCGGCTCCCGCCGTGAAAGGCGCGAGCGGCAAGATGGTTCGCCGCGCTCCCCAGGCGGCCGGCACCGGCTACATGGTGAACTCGCACAGCAAGCACCCCGAGCTCGCCTATTACTTCATCCAGTGGTTCACGGGCCCGACCCAAGGCGACATAGCCATCGCCGATCCCGCGGGCTTCTGGGACCCGATGCGCGCCTCGAACTTGACGAACAAGGCCGTGCTCGCCAAGCACACCGAACCTTTCGTCAAGATGACGCTGAAAAATGCGAAAAACGCCATTTCCCTTCTCATGATCGAGGGTAACTACGAGTACTTCAACGTGCTCGACAAGAACTTGGCCCAGGTCATGCAGGGCAACATCTCCGCTGCACAGGCGGCGAAAAACATCGAGAAAGGCTGGAACCGCATCACCGACGACATCGGCAGGAAAGAGCAGATCGCGGCTTGGGGAGCGAGCGTCGCCAGCGGCGCCTATATCGACAAGTTCGCACCGACGAATTAAGCACTGCGCTCAAGAGCGCCTGCTCCGGCGCACCAAGCCGGGGCAGGCGCCTTGCGCGATACACGTTGAGATAAAGACGGAAAAATGGCCCAAGCGTCGATAAAGCAGCGAAAAAGTCTCTCCGCCTGGCTCTCGCAGGAGAAGGTGTTCCGCCTGATTCCGTTCGTCATGGTGGAGGCGACCTTCCTCCTGCTTCTCGCTGTTCCTTTTATACTCACCATCTACATCAGCCTCCTCAAATGGCGCGCCAACCGGCCCTTCGAGCGGGCCTATTTTCACGGCTTCCTGAATTATGTCCGCGTCCTCACCACCGAAGATTTCTGGTGGGCCCTCGGGCGAACCTTTTATTTCGCGGGAACGGCGGTCACCCTCGAGTTGCTCTTCGGTTTTCTTCTCGCCATGCTGGCCTACAGACAGTTCCGGGGGAGGCGGCTTTACATCACCATTTTCCTGATTCCCATGATGGTGGTTCCAGTCGTGGGGGGCTATAACTTTTCGATGATCTACATCGACTCAGGACCCCTCAACCAGCTTTTGGCTCCGATCACCGAAGCTTTGGGCGTGAACCCGCGCATCCGCTGGCTCTCTCACCCCATCGCCGCGCAGTGGGCGATCATCCTCGCCGACGTATGGCAGTGGACATCATTGACGTTCCTGATTTTTCTCTCTGGCTTCGCCGCGCTTCCACAGCAACTCACCAACGCCGCGCGCGTTCTGGGAGCGAGCAGGTGGCAGATATTCTGGAAAGTCCACCTCCCGCTGTTAAAGCCCGCGATCGTGATCGCCGTCATCATTCGATCGATGGAGGCGCTCAAACTTTTCGATCTATCCGTGCTGCTCACCTTCGGCGGGCCGGGCACTTCGACTGAAACCATCGCGTTCTTCCTCTGGCGCCAGGTGTGGCAGTTCAACAAGTACAGCTTCGGCGCGGCCGCCTCGGTGCTGCTGCTCTTCATGTTCGGGGGACTCATCTTCTACGGCATTTATCTGCTCGTCCGTGAGCGTTCCATCGTCGAAGAGGAGCGAATGAAATGACGAATGACGCAGGCATGCGCGAGGAAATGTCTTTCGCCAAGCGCTACAACCTCTTCTTCTGGTTCCGCCACGCCGCGCTGCTGGGCTGGGCCATCATGATCATGTTCCCGATCTTCTGGATGATATCGACCTCCTTCAAGGATTCGGGCGACTGGGTGGCCTGGCCGCCGAACTGGTTTCCGACCTTCTTAGGCGGGGGGTATGAACCCACTCTGCTGAACTACCGGCAGATTTTCAGCGTGGTCGGGCACGGCGAAGGCCTCAGCCGCGAAGCCACCGATCAGGCCTACACCATCTGGGGAGCGGTGCGGGATTCGATGCTCATCTCCTCCATCAGCGCGCTGTTCGCGCTCCTGCTGGGCACGTTTCTGGCCTATTCGATATCGAGGTTCGGCGTCGGCGGAAAGTATTTCCGCTATATGATTCTGACCATCCGCATGGTCCCGCCCATCATCATCGCGATTCCCGTCGTGATGTACTACGCCATCGTGATTCCGTTCGCCACCCAATCGGTCCTCGGGATTAGAATCAGCATGATCGACACCTACGTCGGCCTCGGCCTCCTCTACACGGCGACCACGTTGCCGTTCGTCATCTGGATGATGCTGAACTTCATCGAGGAGGTGCCCAAAACCATCGAGCACGCCGCGCAAATCATGGGCGCGGGCCGCATCTACACGCTGCGCCGCGTGGTTGTGCCCCTGGTTGCGCCGGGCATGGTGGTGACCTTCCTGTTCATCTTCATCCTGAACTGGAGCGAGTTTTTGCTCGCCTTGACGCTGACCCAGCCGAACGTCATCACGCTGCCCATCCTGCTCAACAAGTTCCAGAGCGCGATGGAGGGAAGGCTCTACGGCCCCCAGGCGGCGATAGGGACCGTCATCACCATCCCCGTGGTCATTCTCGGCGTCCTTATCCAGAAGCACCTCGTCACGGGCTTCAGCTTCGGCACCATCCGCAAGTAGCGCCTCGCGCAAATGCGGGCAGGCGCGGGGTGATGCGGGCAAACGCGCGAGGCGCGGCATCCGGCCCGCCCGGCATCATCCCCGGTGATTTCCCGCGCGTCGAGACGGGTCGGAATTTGTGAAAAAAGAGAAAAAACATTGATATAGGTCCATCGCTCCGACAATGCTGCGACCGCATGCGCTATAGTAAGAAATATCAATTTTATCATATAGAAAAATGCGGAGAGAATAGACCGTTGGGAGCAGTCGGCGCCGGCGTGTTCTTCGGCGCTGCGCACGAGGCGATAGGCGGTGTGCTTCGGCGGGAAGCGATCAAGAAAAAGTAGGTGGGGCGGGGTTCACCTTCCGAGCCTACAAATAATCCCGCACCTCCATCGTCCTACCCAAACGTGAGCTCGCGTCGGCTGCGTAGACGACGGCGAGGTTCTCGTGCGCTACGCGGCCGTCGACTTCGGGCGTTCGGTTCTCGCGCACACAATCGGCGAAATCCTCCAAAGCATCGCGGAACATGTCGCCCTCGGGCATGTCGTATACGGCGTCTTCGCCCAGCGGGTCCCTGTCCACGCGCAAGCGAATGGGTTCCGGCGCTTTGGAGGGGTCGCGCCACTGCTGGCCCGTGATGCGGAAATGCGCGACGCCTTTCGTGCCGTGCACGTTCATGTGAAACGCCCAGGGGCACGCCCAGCCGCCGCCCACGTAGGAGAGCGCGCCGCTTTCATGCTCTAAAATCATCATCGAGGTGTCGTCCACGTCCTCGGTCGCGTAGGCGCGCTTGAGCCTGGCGGTGACGCTCTGAATCGGCCCGTGCAGGTAGCGGAACGTATCGATGTGGTGGATGGAGAACTGGATAACGACGCCCGTGGGGTTGAGCTCCCGGCTCGAGCGCTATTTATCGGGCGTGAGTTCCAGCCCCCGCTCGGTGCAGAAATTGCTCTCGCTCATCGAGACGCGTCCGATCTCGCCCGCATCGATCAACTCCTTCATGCGTCTGGATACGGCCAGACGGCGCGCGCTGTGGCCCACCGCCAGCTTGACGCCCGCTGCCGCGAGGGCCTCGATGTGTTCCTTGCGGTTGTGGTTCGGCGTCGTGAGGATGACGGCCTCTATTTCATCGTCGTTTAAGAGCGCTTCCAGGCTATCCGCCTCGCGCGCGCCGTAGCGCTCCATGAAATCGCGCCTTTTCTCCGCCGTGCGGCTGAAGCAAGAGACGAGCCGGATTTTGCCTCCGCGCAGAGCGGCGGCGGCGAGCACGTCGGCCCAGCGGCCCAGCCCCATCGAGGCTGCGCGCACGGGTTCTAACGACATGCCTTTCCTCCTGTAGTGAGTGAAAATAGGTTTTCCTGGCTTAGGCTCACAAATATTCATCATTAACTTCGGCAAGTTCAGAGTGCTCTGGAAGAAGCCTGATAGGGGAATCCGGCCAGAATGGTTCGCCTCACACGTGCAAGACGACGAGGTCATCCTCCACCGTTACACGAAACGTTTCCACCGAGGGGTCTTCCTCTATATCCTCAGGCCGCTCGACCGTCACTTTGTACGCTTTCACGCGGGTGCGGTGGGGGTTGAAAACGGAGCGACCCGTGAGAATATCAAACTCCCAGCAATGCCAGGGACAAACGAGTATCTCACCGTCTTTCACGTACTGAATCTGGTGGGGGGTACTTGCCTCCATGGTTCCACGCACGGGACCGATGCACAAAGGAGCCCCCTGATGGGGACATATGTTTCTCAACGCGAAATAATCGCCCTTTATGTTGAATACCCCGATGGAGCGATTTTCGAGTTCGACGATTTTCCTTTCGCCGGGAGGCAGGTCCGCTACCTTGGATACGATATGTTTTGCCATCAGGTTTCCCCGTTTTCTCCCACCACGAGTTTCTTGATCTTCGGGTAAGTATCAAGCGCATTTTTATAAAAGATGCTTTTGCGCAGTTCCGGGTCGATATTGGGGAAAACATAGCGCGGATCGTCAAAATCCCAATGCGGGTAGTCTGATGAAAACTGAAGCGTGTCTTCCGCATAAATCATTTTCAGCATTTGTTCATTGAATTCGGGTTTAGGCGGCTCTTCGACAGGCTGGCTCGTAAACCGCACGTGCTCCCGAATGACTTCGCTGGGCGGCTTCTTGACCCAGGGAACTTCCAGCCGCAGGGACCTCCATTCCTTGTCCAGACGCCACATGAGACCCACGACCCATGCGTAACCCATTTCCTGGACAATAAGTTTCAGGTTCGGGAAGCGTTCGAATACCCCCTCGCATACCATGCTCGTTACGTGCATCCACCCCACCTGAGGCAAACCGCTATGCAGTTCGATGAAATAAGAAGGCATCCCCACGGCCAGCATCGGTGGATTGACGCCGGAGGTTTCAGCGCCGCCGTGGATCGCAACGGGGAGATTATGACGCGAAGCCGCTTCGTATATCGGCCACATGTATCGCTTGCCCAATGGAATATCCATCGGGCAAATCTGGACCGAGACGATATCCGGATGATCGGCCAATCGATCGATTTCCTCTGCTGCAAGTTGCGGATCGCGCGGGCTCACCCAGATACAGGCCTTGAGACGATGATCGGTGGAGGCCCATTCGGTGAGAACAAAATCGTTGTAGGCGGAGGCGTAAGCAGCGCTTAGGTCTGCATCCGGAATTCCCGAGACCCCCGTGGCGTCCTGCCCGACGATAATGGCGTAGTTCATATCGTGCTCGTCAAGAAGCTGAGTTGTGATAAATTTGATGTCGGAACCGATGGGTCCGCCATCGGGTGGTCTGGCGTCCACTCGCCCGGACCCCCCCGGATGGGGATGAAAAAAAGCGCGTCTTGGAACTGCAAACGTATTTCGGGGATTGGCTTCGTCTTTCACCAGAGCGCCCTTCATTCCGAGCCGGGCCTGCCACTTTTCGGGGAGATATGGCTTAAGAGATTGAACCCCTTTCGGCATTCGGGGATGCATGTCGCAATCAATGATGTTCATCTTTTTTCCGGTTGAGGCGTCAAAGACGTCTGTGGTTTCCGCTTGATCGACTGGGCTCATGGGTAGGCCTCCAACTCATAGGTGAGATTGGGTTTTCGCGAAGTGCCCATAATATGGTGTCTGATGCGAAGTGAAGTCAAACAACATGTTTTCAAGACGCCCATTAGGGAATTTGTAGCCATTTTATACGGTTGATATGGTCGAATTTTAGTTAACGGGAAATTGTTTTTCATGAAAACACCCGGGCATGATTTCTATATAAATTCAATGTGATCGAGAGGTTGTTTTTCGAGTAGTTGACATACCCCTCCTGAGCGGGAGATATTTGATAGTTATTCTGAGCTATTTTGAAGCTGATGGCGCAATTCCCTGGGACGAAGGGGTTAGGAGGGAATGGGTGTAGATACAGTTGTATTCGCTTAAAGTCCTCACCGGAAAGCGGAGGAGATCCATATTGGAGCCCCGTGACCACGTCGCAAAAGCGCAAAGAATCGAAACCTCTCTTCGTAAATTAGATCCCGCTGACGACCCCGAGATGATCATCGAGACGTGTATGCTTGCCGCCACGCACTATTTTAACGCGGCTCTCCACGTGGAAGGGATCACTACCCAATTGATGGACCACGCCCATACCTTCCGTCCCACTTTGGACGGATACATCAAGAAGCCCAGCGCAAATCTTCAAGCTGCGATGGAACCGCTGAAATTTATCGAGCAGCTTCGCCCCAAACATTGTCGGGACAATGAACCGATTTGCCGGGTGGTCATGGATAAATGCCTGCTAAGTCTGGAGGAGGCAAAAGCGGGTTTTCTGGAAATCGTCGGAGATGCGGCACGGCCCACGGTCTGGAGAGTGGTTTAACTAAAAACTCTGGAGATAAACCATGAAAATCGAGGAGCATATGGCCAAAGCCGATCGGTTTGCGCAATCGATGCAAAAACTTCACCCCACGGATGATTTCGAGGCGGTGATGTGGGCCCGGATGCACATCTGTTCGAATTGGATAAATGCCGCCCTACATGCAAAAGGAATCATTCCCGAAGAAGATGACGTTGCCCATACATGGTATCTCTTTGATTACGCGGACCACGATTTCCTGGAGGCCAATATAGACGAGGAGGCCCGGCGGGCCCTCACCGAATTGACCGTATTCGAGAGCCTGAGAACAACACACGTGCGGGGACCCGGCGCCTACGGCTCCGAGGTATGCAAACTTTCCGACAGGGCCTACAACCACCTCAAGGAATATACGGAGAAAGCGATTGCCACTATGAAACCGAGCGCTTAGATAAGACTCGAAGTGTTGGTTAGAATCGTCCCATTCCAGGATGTAGATCATCCTGCTCTCATGAGGGAGGGTAAATTGATGCTCAAAAGGACTTGTCGCCGGCACGCAGCATTGATTGTAGCGTACGCCGCTTTGTTTGCTTTTGTGTTAGTCGCTCCACTCCAAGTCGAGGCTGCGAAAAAAACGGTCAAACTGGGGGCGGCCACTGTCGCCAGCACACTCTATGTCATGGCGGGCGCCCTTGCGGATGTCTTCAATCGTAAGAACAAGGATTACTCCCTGAACGTCACCCTGGGTGGGGGAAAGTCCAATCCCCAATTGGTGGGGGTGGGCAAGTCTGCCATTGCTTACAGCTACACGTATTACGTGGGAAACGCTATTTCCGGGAAAAAGCCATACAAAAAAGCGCACCCGAACCTGAGAGGAATGGTGTGGCTCTACACTTCCGCCGTTCATTTCATGGCGGCGCCGGAGTTGGCCGGAAAAGGGGTTAACTCGTTCGAGGATTTCGTGCAAAAAAAGCCCAAGGCCGGGATAACCATCGGGAAGAAAGGGACGGGAACCTACAACATCGGGTCCTACCTTTTCAAGGCGTACGGAACTTCGACCGATGCGCTGAAAAAAGCCGGTGTGACGGTCCGCCTCGGCGGAGGTCGGGCCATGATGCGTTTCTATCAGGATAAGCATGTGGACTTTGTTTTGTTTCACACCGGCCCCGGAAACGGGTTGATTAAACAAGCAGCCTTGCGCCGCCCTATCAATTTCACCGAGGTCACTTTGGGCATGCGGCAAAGGCTGGAAAAATTCGGCTTGGTGGAATCGGTTGTGGCCGCAAATACTTATCCCGGCCAGAAGAAACCCCTCAACACCTACGGTCTTCGAACGATTCTTTTCACAAGAGAGGATCAGTCGCCCGACCTGATCTACAAAGTGACCAAAACCGTTTTTGAAAACAAGGATTATCTGAAGGGCGCCCACAGGCTTTACGGTTTTTTGGAGCCCAAGGGTTCCGTGAAGAATATGAAAGGCGTTCCCATGCACCCAGGGGCAGTCCGTTATTACAAGGAAGTGGGGGCAATGTAACCAGAGAAGGCGCAAGTTCAATATGCTAAAGGAATGATCGGGCACCATGGGTTCGCGCAATTTTTCTAGCGCCCGTTTCCAAATAATCCCGGAAGGCGCTCTTCATGGTTAGTCAAGGCGAGATTTTTCCCCCTAAGGGAATCGTCGGCTATCTTGTCATGCTGATTGCGATCGGCATGTCTCTTACGGAGATCTATCTTGCCGTTACCGGCGGGATGGACGCGGTTTTCGAGCGGCCGATGTTTTATATGGCCGCCGCCGCCATCATTTTTCTCACTCCCTCGTCAAAAAAGGCCGGAGCCTTGTCGCCACAATGGCGCAAGGTGATTGTCACCTTTCTCGGTGTTGCCGCAGTGGTTTCCGTAATGTGGCTGCTTCGGGAGTTCGACCGGCTACTCGAACGCACCCGGTATGTGGATGATGTCCTGTTCCTGGATATTTTCTTTGGAGTCATTTGCATCATTTTGGTTCTCGAGGCCACGCGCAGGGCAATCAATCTGACCTTGCCCTTGGTTGCGCTCTTCTTTCTTGCATACACCTACTTTGGTCTTTGGATGCCGTGGGAGTTTAGGCACGGCGGCATCGGGTTTTTGGACATCATCGATCATTTTTACCTGACCGATGGGGGCCTTTGGTCTGCTCCGATGTACGTTTTCGTCAATTACATGTTCCTTTTCATCCTGTTTGGGGCCGTGCTCGACGCTTCGGGCGCCGGGAAAATATACATTGACTTCGCGTTCCTGTTGACCGGCCGGATGCGTGGCGGGCCCGCCAAGGCAGCCGTAGTAGCCAGCGCACTTTCGGGAACCATATCGGGAAGCGCCACCGCCAACATCGTCACCACGGGCACCTTCACCATCCCCTTGATGATAAAGATGGGGTATCGACCCCACATAGCGGCTTCGGTGGAGACAGCGGCTTCCACCGGAGGACAGATTATGCCCCCCATCATGGGTACGGCGGCGTTTCTGCTGGCCGAATTCACCGGAACTTCCTATTTCACCATCATCAAGATATCGGTCATTCCGGCATTGCTTTATTTCATGTCCGTTTTTGTGTTCGTCCATTTGGAGGCAGCGAAAAACGACATTCATGGTTTGAGTTGGGAGGATCTTCCCGATATTTTCAGCACGATTGGTCGCGCGTTTGTTTTTCTCATACCGCCGGCCGTTTTGATTTATTTTATGGTCATCGGGAGGTCGGTGCAGTATTCAGGTGTAGCCGGAATCATTGCCACGATTGTTTCCATGGCGTTGTTGGGAGCAATTGACTATCTCCGTGAAGGGTTCCGGGAAAACAATTTTTCTGTTGCTGTGGCACTTGATTATTTGAGAAGCGGATTGAGTAAACTTATCAAGGCTTTGGTTCGAGGGGCTCGTCAGTGCGCCCCGATAGCCGCTGCCTGTGCGACTGCGGGGATCATAATCGGGGCCACGACGATCACGGGGTTGGGACTCAAGTTCTCTTCCATCGTTGTTTCGGCTTCCGGGGGGAGTCTCTTCCTGGGGATCATTTTGGTCGGGGTGGCCTCCTTCGTTCTGGGGATGGGGCTTCCGAGCAGTTCCGCTTACATCGTCCTGGCGGCCATGGCCGCCCCCGCTCTTATCGACCTGGGCAACATGAGCGCCGTGACGGCCCATATGATCATCTTCTGGTTCAGCTTGGATAGTTGTTACACGCCTCCCGTTTGTATTCCTGCGTATACTGCCGCCGCCATCGCCCAGGCGGATCCAATGAAGACCGGCTGGACTTCCTTCAGAGCGGCCAAAGGCCTCTATGTGATTCCATTTCTTTTCGCCTATGCCCCTGCTATTTTATTAAACGGAAGTGTGGCTGAAATCATCCTGGTTGTCTTGACGACTGGAATTGCGCTTGCCGCTGGAATGGCCGGCCTGAGCGGATATTTGATCGGGAGGGCATCTTGGTTGGAGAGAGGAGGACTCCTTCTGGGAGGATTTATGATGCTTTGGCCTAGATACGCAGTCCAAGGTTCAGGATTCGTGTTGTTGATGATTCTCGTTGTTTTCCAAGTCACGCGCCACCACGAGTGGTTTTTGCGGGCGCACCAGACAGAGGAAAGTCTCCCGAAAAGCGGATGAATGCAGGAGATTCAAAAGAACCTGAACGTTTCCATGTTCTGACCTATTGAAAAGGAGAAGAAGATGAAAACATTTCGACCCGTATTTTGTTTGGGAATTTGTATGCTTTTCCTGCTTGGTTTGTTTTTTGCTACCCCTTCCCACGCGTACCCGAATCGCCCGGTCAATTTGATCATTAAGTCCGCGCCCGGCTCGGGTGTCGACCGTCTTGCGCGGTTCATGGCCAAAATCGCCCCAAAACACTTTGGAAAGTCTCTCGTGGTGATATGGAAAAAAGGCGGCGGAGGCGCAAAGGCCCAAGGATATATTCAGAAAAAACGGGCCGATGGCTCCCACCTCATCATCGAGACGGCGAACATGCCCATGCTGATGTCCATCGGGAAAATCAAGTTCAAAACCACCGACTGGCAAGCGGTGATTCGGATGCAGGTGGACCCCCAGGGGGCCGCCGTGAGCGCAAGTAAGCCTTGGAAGAATTTTAAGGATGTGGCTGCCTGGGCGAAGAAAAACCCGGGAAAGCTCCGGTGGGCGGGCGCCCACGCCATCGGAAACGACCCATTGACCGTGAGTCTTCTAACTCGGGCTGCCGGCGGAATTAAGGTGAAATACATCCCTCACGACAGTCCGCCCAAGATGGTCGCCGGTCTATTGGGAGGCCACGTGGACATCGCCATATTGAACCCCTCCGAGGCGCAGGCGCAGGTGGCGGCGGGCAAGCTCCGTTATATGGGTGTGGCCCATCCCGAAAGGCTGAAACCGTTCCCGGATTGGCCCACTTTCAGGGAGCAGGGTTTCGATGTGGTGTACGGCCTTTGGCGCGGTGTTTTTGTGAAGGCTGGAACGCCCAAGCCAATCGTGGATAAGATTCACAAATCCTTTCTATCCATGCTCAAAGACCCCGAGTTCATCAAATTCAACAAAGCCACCGCTCAAGTCAGCGGATATATGGGGGGACCGGAAAAGTTTCAGTCTTTCTTTGTGGAACAGCACAAGAAACTGGGCAAAATTCTGAAAGGGATGATGAAAAAGTAACGGCGCATATCGAAGGGGGGCTAGAGCCAATCGCTCGCGCCAACCATTGCCCTGAGTGAAATGTGAGTAAGTATGCGAATTGGTGAAATCCTGATTGGTGTGACTTTACTGGTTGTCAGTGTAGCTGTTTGGGTCATCTCAGGTAATTTTGAGATGGGCTCTATGCTGGTCGGCAATAAAACGCTCAGCCCATCCTATTACCCAAGGCTTTTGGCCGTGGGAATAGGCATCTGCGCGGCTTTACTGATTTGTCGCAACTTGTCTCCCAAAAAAGATGTTGAAGATGTTACATGGGGGCGAAGCACGACCATGGCGCTTTGCATGGGAGCGATGGCCTTTCAGGTCATTTCTTTTGAAGAGTTGGGGTTTTTCCCTTCCATCTGGATTGGCCTGACGGCTTTTTTGGTTGCATTGCGCGTTTCCTTGACAACTGGAGCCATGGTCGCTACGGGATTCGTCATTTTCGTGTATTTCTTCTTCATCCGGCTATTGCAACTCCAGCTTCCCCAAGAGTTTCTCCCCTCCCTGTTGGGCTGAGGTGAGACCGATGGCCGCCAGGCAAACCGAAGAGAGCGCGGATGCTTGAGAATTGGCTCGTCGGAGCTGCTCAGTTGGCTCAAATGGATGTCCTTGTGGCTATTGCCGCCGGGGTTCTCATGGGAATCTGTGTGGGAGCGATGCCGGGGCTGAACGCCGTCACCGGCGTTGCCTTGATGGTGCCCTTCACCTACACGCTTCCGCCCATTGTCGGCCTTGCGCTTCTCATTTCCCTGTACACCGCCGCGGAATACGGTGGTTCCATCACCGCAATCACCATCGCTACGCCGGGGACCCCCGCAGCCGCGATGACCACGGTGGACGGCTATCCCCTGACTCGAAAAGGGCAAACCGGCAGGGCCTTGAGCGCTTCGATTACCTCCTCGACCTTCGGGGGAATCTTCAGCACGATCATCTTGATCCTGTTTTCCATTCCACTCGCTGAATTCGCGATCGCATTCGGTCCGGTGGAGTATTTCAGCTTGGGTGTCTTCGGCCTTTCCGTCATCGCAAGCTTGACGGGCGGATTTTGGCTGAAGGGACTTCTCGTTGCATTCATCGGTCTCCTGATCAAAACGGTAGGTACGGATCCCCTCACCGGGAGTGAGCGATTTACGTTCGATCTCACGTTTTTGTACGACGGGATCGGTTTTCTCCCGGTGATGCTCGGGTTATTCGCCATATCGGAAATCTTTTTCGTGATCGAAAAGGGAGAGGGGAGCCGGTTCACGGGAGGTTCGTTTTCCTCTGAAAGAATGAAATGGAAAGAAATAGTCGGGTATTGGAAATGTATGCTTCGATCCAGCTTGATTGGGACGCTGGTGGGTATTGTGCCTGGGGCCGGCGCCTCCATTGGTAGCATCATTGCCTATAACGAAGCGAAAAGAACCTCAAAAAATCCAGAAGAATACGGCCATGGTTCTATCGAGGGTGTCGTCGCTTGTGAATCGGCCAACAACGCGACGGTGGGAGGAGCACTCGTTCCTCTGTTGACTCTTGGAGTTCCAGGCTCGGGGACAACCGCCGTCCTTTTGGGCGCTCTTATGCTCCAGAACCTGACCCCCGGCCCGTTCCTTTTTAACGAAAGGCCGGACATCATCTATGGTATTTTCTCCGTCCTGTTCGTGGCCAATATCGTCATGCTGGCCGTGGGACTGATGGGAATCAAATTTTGGCTGAGGGTGGTTCAAATCCCCCCGCAGATATTGGCCCCGCTTATCTTCGGAGTAAGTTTCGTCGGGGCATACAGCATCAATGGAAGTGTCGGGGATGTAGTCGTGATGCTGATCGTGGGATTTTTCGGTTACATCTTGAGGAAGTTCAAGTTTCCCCTGCTTCCGATGGTGATCGCGCTGGTTCTGGGTTACATGGTCGAAACTTCGCTAAGGCGTGCGCTCATACTTTCGGAGGGAAGTTTCTGGATATTCATAGAGAGTCCGCTCAGCGCGGCGTTCCTTTTGATTACGTTTGTTTCGCTGGGATGGGCGATTTATCGGGAAACCCAATCATCAAAGCCTCATAATCAGGAAAATGAAGCGGATTGATCCTTGGTGGTTAGCAGATTTTCCTGGTATCAGATTTCCGAGAGATCCAAATTTCACCGAGCATTGGTTCATTTTAGTGAGCCATAAGCGCGACCGAGGTCGGGACGCAGCTTTCGAGTCCACTGTTCCGCGCTCTGCATTCACACTTACCGCTGCAAATTCAGGCGTAAAAATTCCGTAGGTATTCACCAGAAATGCGAATTTCGCGAAAAACTATTTTTTCGGAACGACGGCGATCATGTCGAGTTCCAGGCGGACGCCGGGCGCGCTCAGGCGGGCAGGGCGGCAATGCACTCGACCTCGGCGAGCCAGTCGGGGTCGATGAGGCGGGCCACCTGGACATGGGAGTTAGCCGGGAGATACCCGCCGAACATCTCCTGGCGGACTTCGTTCATCACCTTGCGATTGTCCAGATCCGCGCTGAAGACCGTGGTCTTGACGACGTTTTCGAGTCCCGCGCCGGCTTCTTCGAGAATGGTCCGGATATTCGTGAGGATCTGGCGCATCTGCCCGGCCGGATCCCCTTTGCCCACCAGGTTTCCCTCGCCGTCCACGGAAACGCAGCCGCTCACGAAGAGGAGCGAGCCGCCGGTCACCTGAATGGCTTGATTGTAGACGCCGAGACTTTTGATCCTGGGTGAATTGATGATCTTGACGGTCATGTGCTTTCCCCTTTCCCAAATAAAGGAACGCGACTTTGCGGAGCAACCCGCCAATCGTTCCATGCGCCGCCGTCCAGTATTCGAAACAACAAGACTATAGAAGAAGCGTATCCTATGACGATAGCCACGAGCCGGGCGGTTACGTGCTCCTATGTTGTCGAGGGCCCGGACGTTCCGGCTCTCTTGCCGCGCCGGAAAGTTCGGATGACGTTATATCATCGTCGCCCCACCGTTCACGTCGAGCGTGACGCCTGTGATGTAGCCGGCCTCCCGGCTGCACAGGAATATAACGGCCGCCGCGACCTCTTCGGGTTGGCACAAGCGGCCGACGGGCGTCACTTCTTCGATATGCCGAATGCGCTCGGGTTTGCGTATGGCCATGGTGCTCGGTGTGGCCACGTTGGCGGGCGCGATCGCGTTTACGGTGATGCCGTGGGGACCCAGCTCGCCCGCCACTTGACGCGCAAGGCCGAGAACGCCGGCTTTCGCCGCGGTGTAGTGGGGCGGGTTCGGGTTGACCGCGCTGCGGGCGGCCAGGCTGGAAAAGCAGACGACGCGGCCGTAGCGCGCCTCGATCATGTAAGGCGCGACCGCCTTCAGCAGAATGAACATCGATTTCAGGTTGCTCGCCACCATCGGATCCCACGTCTCCAGCGGACAGTCGAGAAGGCCGAAGAATTCCGGGAATCCGCCGGCCACGTGCGCGAGCACGTCGATACGCCCATGCCGGTTGTAGGCCGCCTCAACGGCGGAGCGGGTGGTATTCCAATCGGTGAGATCCACCTCGAAAGCCTGCGCGTCTCCTCCTCCCTCTCGAATGTCGGCGGCGACGCTCTCCGCTCCCTCGCCATTGATGTCGAGGATGGCGACGGAAGCGCCCCGCTCGGCGAATAGGCGCGCGCTCGCCTCCCCCACCCCTGTCGCTCCGCCGGTCACGATGACGTCCTGCCCTTCAAAGTTCAGGAATGAATCCATGCTATCCCCCCCTCGGTGAAAAGCCTTCCGAAATGGAATCGAATGCCGTCGGGCCAGGCCTTCATTTTGCTCCGGTTCTCCGGCCGAGGAAAGGTTTACCCGGCGAGGCATCGTGGGCGCGCCGCCCGAGTGAAGCCGCAGACCGCAATTGCCTGAAAAACAAGGGTATCCCCATTCGCCCCGGAGCCGAGGCGGCGCTGCTCCTCCCATTCTAGCGGATTTCTCCAATCGATGGATATGATATACTAGGATCCATACGAAATTTATTATGCTCATCCGAATTGCGGAAGCCGTCTCATGATACGGGGCGCGAAGCTTGAGGGGAGGAGAGCATGCGGAGAAAGCCATGGTCGGGGATGCTCTCCACCTTGGGATTTTCGCTCTTCATCTGCGCCTGGTGGATAGTGGCGGAGTTCTCCCATCCCCTCTTTGTTCCCTCACCCTGGCTCACCGTCATGACGGCCATCGAGCTGGCGCGCACGGGCTTTCTCCAAGAATCCATTATGATGAGCCTGGGCCGGATCATGGGCGGCTGGCTTCTGGGGTGCGCGTTGGGAATTCCCTTGGGCCTGCTCATGGGCTGGCTGCCCGGCGTTCGCGCCTTCGCCACCCCCTACATCCAGGGATTGCGCTACATTCCGCCCATCTCGTTCGTGGGCATCTTCATCGTCTGGTTCGGGCTGGGTGAAGCCTCGAAGATCATGCTCGTTTTCTACACCTCGTTTTTCGTGAGCGTGATCAACACCATGGCCGGCACTTTGAGCGCACCCCCGGGGGTCCTGCGCGCCGCCCGAAGCCTGGGAGCGACGGAAACCCAGGTCCTGCTCCAGGTGGTCGTGCCCGAAACGGTGCCCTACATCGTGACGGGCATGCGGATGGCCATGGGAAACGCGTTCATCGTAATCGCGGCGGCGGAGATGCTTGCCGCTCGCTCCGGAATGGGATACCTTATTTGGTCTGCAAGAAATTTCATGCTGACCGATCAGATTTTTGTCGGCTTCCTCGGCTTGGGCCTCTTGGGACTGGCCACCGATCGGGTGTTTCGGTTCCTCGCCTACCGGTTCCTCTCCCACTATCGGGTGGTGTGAACCGGAATAACTGCCGGTCTGGATGAAAGGGCTAAGAATGATTTCATTCCGAAACCCTTCCGCATTCCGAATCCTTCCGTACATCGCTCACGAGCTAGATACGGGTTCTCGATTCCACTCACCTCCAGCACCGGCGCAAACGGATGCGCCGGGTTTCAATTGCGATGCGTTGCCTCATGGAACTTCACCCAGTGAAAAGAGGAGATGACCTATGATGTGTGAAAGAAACTGGATACGGGAAATTGTCGGAATTGCCGTGTTGGCGTTCTTCCTTGCGGTCGGTCTCGGGCCTGCGGGGGCGGCCGACGATGGGGTGGTTCGCTTTTCGAGCGAGCCCACTTCGTTGGGGATACCCTACTGGCTGGCCGAGGACAAGGGGATTTTCAAGAAGCACGGACTCAAGACCACCAACACCATGGGCCACACCGCTTTGGTGGGCCTGCGGGCCATCGGCAGCGGCCAATTAGACATCTCCTTTCAGAGCGATCCGCCCACCATCTCGAACATCGCCAAGGGGATCGACGCCATCATCGTTGCCGCGACGGCGCAGGGCAACCAGAGCATGAAGCTGGTGGCCAAAAAGTCGATCAAGAGCCCCCGGGACCTCATCGGAAAGAAAGTGACCTGGATGGGCGGAACCGGCGGAGAGTTCGGGTTCATCAAGTTCCTCGCAAACAGGGGCATCGACTACAAGAAGCTGGATCACGTCAACCTCCCCCCGCCCGAAGCCGCCCCCACCCTGGTGAAGGGCGCCGTGGAGGCCATGTGGTTCTGGGAACCCTGGCCGCGCAAGGTGATGCAGATTAAGGGGGATGCCCTCCATATCCTGGCGGCAAGCAAGGCCAGCGACTACGAGCCCAACTTCCACTTGACGGTCCGCCGAGGTTTCGCCAAGGAGAAACCCAAAACCCTGAAACGCTTCCTGCGGGCTCTGATCGAGGCGACGGATATGGCCAACGCGGATCCCGGAGCGGCGGCGGCCGTGTTCCAGAAGGTCACCCGCTCCAGCGCGGCGGACGCCAAGGCGGCGCTGAACGACTACAAATTGCGAATCTGGCTCAATAAGAGTTATTTCGATACCCTTCAGGAGGTTTCCGCGTTCAAGAAGAAGCTGGGCCACATCAAGCAGATTCCGAACTGGAGGAGCATCATCGATCCAAGCTTCCTCCGGGCGGTGGACGCCTCCAGGGTGACGGACTTCCCGTACTAGAACGAAGCGGGCGAAAGGGGGAAAGGGAGATTTGAGGATCGAGGGAGCCGTCGCGATTTACACCCTTTCTGTGGCCATTTTCCTGGTGGCCTGGTGGGGCTTTACCTTTGTGTATCCCCCGATCTTCCTCCCTTCCCCCTTGGCCACCATACTGAAGGCCATCGAAATCACGCGCACCGGCGAGTTGCCCTGGAATATCGTGATGAGCTTGTTCCGGGTTCTCTCGGGATGGGTGCTCGGGGGCGTCGTCGGTTCTTTTCTTGGCATCATCATGGGACGGCTCCCCTGGGTGCGGGCGCTCGCTCTTCCCGTTTTGGAATACTTCCGCTTCGTCCCGCCCGTGACCCTGGTCACGTTGTTCATCATCTGGTTCGGCTTCGGCGAAGAATCGAAAATCGTCCTGATCTTCTACACGGTGGTTTTCATCGTGGTGGTGAACACCATGGCGGGGGCCGCCTCGGTGCGGGAGGGCGCTATCCGGGCCGCCCGAAGCCTCGGCGCCACCGGGACCCAAGTCCTTTTCCGGATCGTCGTCCCCGAGACGGTTCCCTACATGGTCACCGGCTTGCAGTTGGCCCTCAGCAACGCCTTCATGACCATCGTGGCGGCGGAGATGCTTGCCGCGAAATCGGGGGTCGGCTTCATGATCTGGGACGCCCAGATCTATACCAAGACGGAGCGGATGTTCGTCGCTTTCGTCACCCTCAGCTTGATGGGCTTCAGCTTGGATCGCTCCGTTCACGCCCTCTCCCGCCGCATGTTCGTCCACTACAGGGTGGTGTGATGCGGAAAGAGAAGAAGCGTTTCTTCGGAAAAGGCTGGGGAAGGAGGGTGGGGGCGTCGTATCCGAAATCCACATTGTCGCCGCTCGCAGCGCGTCGCGGGGCGCCTGAATACGCTCGATTAGGAATCCTCCCCAAATGACGGAAAAAGTTCGGCTCGAAAAAGTCACCAAAATCTTCGAAGACCCCAAAAAAGGACGGGAGACGGTGGCCCTGAAGGATGTCTCCTTCAGCATCGAAGACCGGGAGATCGTCGCCCTCCTGGGCCCGAGCGGGTGCGGAAAAACCACCATCTTGAACATCATCGCGGGGTTCATCCTACCCTCCGAGGGGAAGGCGCTGCTCGAAGGGCGCCCCATCACAAAACCCGGCCCGGAGCGCGGCGTCGTTTTCCAGGAGCACTTCCTGTTTCACTGGCTTACCGTGGAAGACAACATCGCCTTCGCGCTGAAGATCCGGGGAGTGCCCAGGAAGAAATTCCTGCCTCGCGCGCGCGAATTCGTCAAGCGCGTGGGGCTCACGGGTTTTGAGCGCCACCACCCGGACGAGCTCTCGGGAGGGATGCGGCAGCGCGTCTCCATCGCCCGTGTTCTCATCAACAACCCGGAGATCCTCCTCATGGACGAGCCTTTCGCGGCGCTCGACGCCCAGACCCGCCTCCTCATGCAGGAGTGGCTGCTCAAGCTCTGGGAAGAGCACCAGATGAGCATGCTCTTCATCACCCACGATGTGGACGAAGCGATTTTGATGGCGGACCGAATCTTCGTGATGGGGGTGCAGCCGGGGAGAATCATCCAGGAGCTCAAAGTGCCTCTGCCGCGGCCGCGGGCGCGGACGATGCTGACATCCCAGGCCTTCATGGAGACCAAGGCGGGGTGCCTGGACCTGATCGCAAAGGAGAGCATCAAGGTATTCGAGGGGGCATCCGAGTACGGGGGATAGCCCGATTCTTCTGAATCCATACTCCCCCGGAGACGGGGAGACGCCCGATTTTTCCGCCGATCCGGAAAAGGGCGTCGACGGCATGCGCTTCATGACCTGCTCCGACCTGTTCGACGTCGATATCGACAAGTCGCTCCTGAACGCCTTCGAGGCGGCCCTCGACGCGCCGAGGCAAGTCGCTCGCGTTATCCCGTTCTGTTTTTTCTTCGGCGCGAATGGCGTGTTTTCCCCGCTCCGAGGCGTCCCGGCTTCCGGCGCGAGGTCGAGGCGTTCCTGGCCATGACCGGGACCAAACTCTCGATGCCGGGCGAAGAGGCCGCCAGCAATCCCTCCTTCGTGAGAAGGCTGCGCAGGGGAACCTCGCCTCAGCTTACGACGGTCGACCGGGTGCGCTCCTGGATGGCGGCTCACGCGAGGGAGGATGAGCTCCGGGCCATCCGCGACAGGCTGACGGACATAACGGACCCTTTCGCCGGGACGACGGCGCCCGGCGCATTCACCGCCCCGCTCTCGCCTGCCGGGTCCGGGGCCGACTTCGAACGGGAAGGAGAGATGCGCATGAACGAGAACGGCAGGAACTACCTGAGCGCACGGGAGGCGGCCGCGTGGCTCGGCCTCTCGCCAGGACGCTGGACCGCTACCGCGTGAGCGGCGAGGGGCCGGTCTTCCACCAGTTCGGCTCCCGGGTACGCTACCTGCTCGCCGACGTGGAGGCCTGGGCCTCTGCGCGCCGGTGCGTCGAGGCCATCTAGAATATCCGAAAATATCGATAAAAAACGAAAAATAGCGATAGATACAGATAAAAAACGAAAAATATCTTGAAACTTATCTCGTTGATAAATAAGGAGTTATGTTTATTTATCCCCGACACGCCGACCCTCAAGGGGGGAGCCGATACATCTCGCTTCGTGCTTTCGTCTCATCACTCCCTGCCTTTCGCCCACCGGTCGCCTTCGTTCCACGCCCGGCTCGGCTCGGAAAAAGCGTCGACGGGCGGATTGTTCATCTGGACGAACTGCTCGATGAGAGCCGCCACCGTCTCCGGCGCGTCTTCCTGGACAAAGTGACCGACGCCCGGCAGGGTGACGACGGGTCCATTGGGCCAGATACTCTTGAACCGAAAGACCGTATACCTGGCAGGCATCGCCCGGTCCTCTTCCCCATGGATGCACATGGCGGGAATGGTCTTCAAGACTTCCACGTCGTGCTTGTCCGCAAGCTCCTGGAAGAATTCAAAGGTTTTTGGATCCGTAATGTTGCGAGGGAATTGCAGCGCGCCACGACAGGACTCCGGAGTGGGAAATGGACTGGCGTACGCCCGGACCCAGGTCTCGTCCACGTGCGCCGTGCGCTCGAAGCCGATTCTCTTCATCACCGACAGCACAGTCGCGCCGAGATTCAAAAGAGTGGGTTCGTATTGATCCGTCTGCACCCAGTTGAACCATTTATGGTCCGGAGTAGGGAATTTTCCGTCTGTGGGTATTCTCGCCCAGGACGCATAGGTGTTGCAGATACATAGACACTTGATGCGGTCCGGATGCCGCACGGCGAAGCTGGTGCCGATGGAACCGCCCCAGTCCTGCATGACGAAGGTGATGTTCCGCACGTCGAGCTCCAGGAGCAGCGCTTCGAGATTATCGCTATGTTCGCGAATGGAGTAATCCTTGTCTTGAGGGGTTTCGCTTTTGCCAAAGCCCATGTGGTCCGGCGCGATGACGCGCCCCAGCTTGCGCAACCTGGGAATGAAGTTCCGGTACAGATAACCCCACGTCGGTTCCCCGTGGAGACAAACAATAACGTCGTCCGCTCCCTCGTCACCCCCACGCTCGTCAATATAGTGCTGGCGAAAGCCGTTCCCTACGAAAAAACGCGGCTCATACGGCCATGCGCCATCGAATGTCTCGTCCGCTGGTATCATAGGTAACCTCCCTCGATTTGATTGTTATATTGACGAGTCGGGACTTCCGAGATTCGAGAACCTCCGTAGAATTGTGGTTCGATACGAAAAGAGGGGTAAAACTTCACCGCCAAGATCAATCGCGGCGCCAACGCCTCCCGGGCATATCTTTCTTGGAGATGGCGATGTCTGGCGCACCCCCACTAAATGGCTGCAAGAAGGCTGCCGGAAACTCAGGTTTCCACCGGGTTCGCCCATACGAAAGAGGCTACGAGAGGCTTGGGCGTTCACCGACCCTGTCAGTACGAAACTGGCGGAGGGAGAGGGATTCGAACCCCCGGAGCTTTCGCTCAGTGGTTTTCAAGACCACCGCCTTCGGCCGCTCGGCCATCCCTCCGCGAAAAATGCAACCCCTCCCTCCTCGGTCGGGACAACCCCTCCCTCCTCGGTCGGGATTGACCCGGCGAGCGGGGGAATTCTCACCCCTCATGTTAGCACGGCTTGAAATGCTTTTTAAGATGGTCATTCGCGACCACCTTTTGAGGTCGTCCCACCCCGAGGAAGGGAATACTGCGGGTTTCCGGCTGAAGAAGAAAGGATTGCCGCCCAGGGGAGGTTTTGATTGCAGGGATAGGCCCCCGTGCCTGTCCGAGGTCCACGCCTTCCCTGACAAAGGAGAACCACAGGGGGTTGTCCCTACGCCGTCATTCCGGTGCGGTGCTCCATGTCCTCCATGCCGCCGTCACATCGAAAAGTCGAAGTCCGTCGCGTCGAGGTCGGTCGAAGTGAAGTCCTCGATGATGATCTCGCCCCCGCCTTGGGCGCTCAGGTCGATCTTCGTGTCGTCGCCGTCCGTTCCGAAAAGCCTATCGTGAGTGTCGGCCATCGTCGCTCTCCTTTCCGATAAGGTAGAACTTGATGAAAAAGATGAAGGCTACCGAGGAAAGCCGCCAAACCTCTCTCATGTATCCATTACCGGTTCAGGATGGCTTGAGTCTTTGCTCCTCCTCGTAGTGATGCGTGTCGCCATGTTCTTGATTATAAAATAATAACGGAATTTCCTCAAAAGGCTATTTTATCCGTTCATGTGGGGTTGATGAACCTCTCCACATCGCTCGGCATGAGCTTCCCTTCCTCGGGGAAGTTCGTATGTTTCCGCCCTGGTTCTTATGCAACCTTCGCCTGAAGGGACCGTTCGCGAATGAAGAATGAGCGATTGCCGCGACCGGGGGGCGCCAAAGGGCCGTAAGGGGTCAATCGCGAGCGAAGAGCGAGGAATTGCCGCCTCCGGGTTTCTCGTCCTGGGAGGACTCGCCCAGGGTCGCCACGGGGTTTACAGCGAACCAGTGGGCGGGTTTTCAGCGCGCACCCACGCGGCCGGGTTTGCGCTCCTCTCTCGGATCGAGAGCCCGTATACGGGGCCGCAATTCCTCGGTCTTCCCTCGGAATCGACCCCCGCGCGGCGTGTCCGTCCTGCCGCCGGCTCTGGGTCGCAGTCGGCGACAGGGTCGGAGTTCCCCGTCTGGCTCGCCCGTCCACAGACGCCCGGAAACGCCGATAACCACATGGAAATGCTACCAGCGAGGGCGGCGACGCAGTGTAAAGATTGCGTAAAGATTTTCGCTTTACGCCGCCGCTTCAAAGTTTCCCGGGAGGGATAGATGCGCAGGGGAGAACCTGTGTGTTCTCCCTGATGATGTATGACGCGGGTGGGCGCATCGACGCTCCCTTCTCGGTCGCAAACCCTTCCGGCATGCGCCGAGTTTAACCCGCATTTGCCCGCATGCGCCGTCGGTGGATATCAGGCGAGTGCGCGTATACTGGCGGGGCGGACAGGTTCATCCGGGGATAAGGGAATTGGTGAAAATAAGGATAAATAAGGATAAATATCTGAAAATATATTAAAATTTATATTGTTGATTTTGAATGGGTTGCGTGGATTTAAGCTGAAATGGAGGCCATCCCCCCCATGTAGGGACTCAAGGCGTCGGGTATGTCGACGGAGCCGTCTTCACGCTGAAAATTCTCTAAAATCGCCACCAGCGTGCGTCCCACGGCCAGCCCCGAGCCGTTTAGGGTGTGGAGGAATTCAGGTCTGGTCCCCGGCTCGGGGCGATAGCGGATCTGGGCGCGCCTGGCCTGGAAATCCTCGAAATTGCTGCAAGAGGAGATTTCCCGGTAAGTGTTCTGAGACGGCACCCAGACCTCGATGTCATACGTCTTGGCGGCGGAAAAGCCCAAATCTCCCGCGCACAGCGTGACGACGCGGTAGTGAAGCCCCAGGCGCTTCAGGATTTCCTCGGCGTCGGCGGTCAAGCTCTCCAACTCCTCGTAACTGCTCTCGGGCCGCGCGAATTTGACGAGTTCGACCTTGTTGAACTGGTGCTGGCGAATGAGGCCGCGCGTATCCTGGCCGTAGGAGCCGGCCTCGCTCCTGAAACAAGGGGTATGGGCCGTGTATTTGAGCGGCAAATCCCGCCCGTCCAGGATTTCCTCCCTGTGGATGTTGGTGATGGGCACCTCGGCGGTGGGAATCAGGTAGAATTTTCCGTCATCGACCCGAAAGAGGTCTTCTTCGAATTTCGGCAACTGGCCGGTGCCCGTCATGGCCGCAGGGTTGACCATGAACGGCGGGAGCCACTCGGTGTAGCCGTGCTCGTTCGTATGCAGGTCGAGCATGAAGTTGATGAGGGCGCGCTCGAGACGCGCTCCCGCGCCCCGGTACAGCGCAAAGCGGGCGCCTGCTATCTTTGCGGCGCGCTTCATGTCCAGAATGCCCAAGGTTTCGCCGAGTTCATCATGCGCTTTGGGCTTGAAGCTAAAAACCGGTTTTTCACCCCAGACCCTCAGGAGGGCGTTGTCATCGGCGCTCTGGCCGTCGGGGGTGGTCTCGTGCGGCGCGTTGGGGAGATCGAGCAGAAAATCGTTTTGTTTTTGCGCGAGTTCGGCCAGTTCTCCCTCCATGGACTTGGCCTCGTCGGTCAATCGGTGATTCTCGGCCAAAAACGCTTCGACCTCCTCATCGGACGCTTTGTTGCGCTTGAGTTCACCGATTTTTTTGCTGCGTTTTCTCGCCTCCGCCACCCGGCTCTCCACCTGATGGGTCAAATCCCGCCTTCGGGCGTCGATTTTCAGTATTCCGGAGAGGTCCCAATCGCCGCCCCTTCGGGCGAGCGTGCGCGCCACCGCTTCAGGGTCGTTTCTGATGAGACGGATGTCGAACAATTTCTTGCTCCTCATGTGGTTTCCATATCGGCTAGTGAACATAAAACGAGAGTTTGCGCGCGTCAACGGAAATATCTGTACTATGTGAAACCTCCGCGGTGGATTTCGATTTCGAAAATGAGGTATTCTAGCCCAATCAGAAGTATTCTCTGGCGCCTGCGGAAATTCGGAGACGACGATGTTTGGTTTATTCCGGGTGATCACGCGCTCGGGCGGCGCCGTGGCCGTTTGTTTGGCCATGGTGGGTCTGATATTTTACGGCATCGCCCAAATGAGCGTCATGATAGTGGATGAGCCCGCCCGCGGGCTTAAGGTGTTCGGCGTATTTTTCGCTTTTTCGATCGTGTTTTGCCTGGTTCTGAAATGGATTTTGCGCCAGGCGATCGCGCAGGCCCTCCGGCCGATTGGCGCAGCCAAAGAGGCTACGTCGCGCCTCGTATCCATTGGTGAAGAGGGCGGGAAAAAGGCGTTTCGCTCGCTGGGACGAAGAACGCGCGATGCGGGAAGCGTCGTCACGTGGGCGGTGGGAGGAGCTGCCCGAACCCTATGGCGCGTGCGATATGTCTGGCCTTCTTCTTGGCGTGGGCGCCGCCGCAATGATGATCAGGAGCATGCGGATGTCATACCCCTCAAGAGAAATCGAGAGGGGCGTTGATTTACGGGCGCGAAAGAGACGTTTTGGATTCTGTGTCGCTCACCCGAGGATAGGGAAGGATTTCTTCTGAAAGGCCGGCTCGACGCATCCATCGTGTGATGCAGATCAGCGCCTCCCCCGGTTTTTGGGCTAATCCTCCATTTGCTCGAAAATAAGATAGTGGCTTTCGAGCATGTTCAGATTCCTGTACACCGATTGCGCGCCTGAGTTTTGCACATCGACGTATAGTTGCAGGCCACAGGCTCCCGCCTGGGCGGCAAGATTTTTGACGTGGTGGTGCAAGGCGCTATAGACGCCCTGTTTTCTCGCCGATGGAACGACATATACGTTCTGAATCCACCAATAGTGGCCGTTGTTCCAGTCGCTCCACTCCAGAGTAACCCGGATTTGCCCTGAAATATCATCGCCCCGATGCGCGAGGTAATATCGTCCCATTGATGGGTTTAAGAGGGATTTTTGCACGCCCTGGCGGATTTTCTCAGGCTCGAGGCGCAGGTTTTCACTTTCCAGGGCCATCTCGATGTTGAATTGGATAATTTTCTCTGCGTCCTCAACAGTGGCGGGGCGTATGGCGAAATTCATCATTACTCCGAGTTCGATGCGTATTGGTTTCGATTGTTGGAGAGACCTTATCTAATTCAATCAAACAAGTAAAACCCATTCACATCTTAGGGATGTCAACTCTCCGAGACGGCGGATTCTTGAGTGTTGTGCGGAAATCCACCCGTTAAGAAAAACGGCGTTTTCACGTCACTCTGGAAACCTGCTCGTGAGAGCGCTACAATTTTTTGGATTTGTCTTTCGGAGCATTTTCCGCATGGATGTTTTTGCACAAGAGCAGGCAGGACATACCGGTGAGCCGCTAGAACAGGAAGTATGAAATGCGCTTGAATTTCATGGTTATAATCGTTGCTATTTACTTTCTCGTCCTCCCTTTTATTTTTCAGAAGACATCGAATGAATTCGTCTTCTCCTCCATTGAGGCGGCGGAACAAAAAGAGATTCCCGGCAAATGGAAACATTGGCGGGATTTCGTGAAGGAGTATTTCGGCTACCCTTTGTCCCCGATGGGCGAGGCGCCGAAATCATACAAAGGCGCTGAGCGTTCTCTTTTGCCCGAGAGTTGCGGGAGTTGTCATCCCGATCAGTACAAACAATGGAAAACCACGCTTCACGCCAAGGCGATGAGCCCGGGCATCTACGGACAACTCGTCGATATGTGGAAAACAAGTCCCGAGGAAGCGCAAAGCTGTAATGAGTGCCATGCGCCTCTGGCGGAACAGCAAAAGCGCGCGAAGCTGGGGGCGGGTCCTTTTGCGAATTGGCGGAAAAACCCAATCCACGATCGAAAACTGGAGATGCACGGACTGGCCTGCGCCGCATGCCATGTACGTGATTGGCGTGTGCACGGTCCACCCAAGAAGGAAACTCCCGAAGGGGTGGATGACACGACAAGGAGTGGCCCACACGCAGGGGTAGAGCGCACGCCTTTTTTCAGCCGTGCGGAATTTTGCATGGGTTGCCACCAGCACACGTTTCCCGGGCCGAATGGAAAAGCTATCCAGAATACGTACAACGAGTGGAAAAACTCGCTTTGGGGCAAAGAGGGCGTTGCCTGCCAGAGTTGCCACATGCCCGGGCGCGCACATCTGTGGCGAGGCATACATGACAAGGATATGACCCAGGGCGCCGTACAAATAGACGTCACGCTCGGGGAGGACGCGCACGCGGAAATCGTTACGGCCGAAATTAAGCTCACGAACTCAGGCGCCGGGCATTATTTCCCTACCTATATTACGCCTTCTGTGGATGTCATCTCCGAGATGGAGAATAAGAGTGGGCGAACCATACCGGGGTCAAGGCAGATTAACGTGATCGAGCGGAAACTTTCGCCTGATTTCAGCCGCGAAATCTATGACACGCGCATCCCCCCTCAAAAATCCATCACGTTTCGATACAGAAGAGGACGAGCCGAGGGTGCGGCGAGGCTCAGGGTGCGCGTTCACGTGCGGCCAGATGCTTTTTACTACGATTTCTATGTCGAGTTTCTCAAGAATTCGAACATTTCAAGATTGTCGCGCAAGCTCATCACACAGGCGCGAGATATCGCGGCGTCATCGAACTTTTATGTTTATGACGAGAAATTTGAGCTGAAAAACTAAGGAGCTTATTCGGAAGCGCTTTGTTCGCGAACCGCGCGAACGATGTCCTCCGGTGCGATAGGCAGTTTGTTGAGGTTCGGGTTGGCCGGATCCCCGATGGCATCGGCGATCGCGTTGGCAATCGCGGGAGCCGCTGGAATGAGCGGCATTTCCCCCGCTCCCTTGGCTCCGAACGGACCTTCCACGTCGGGCGATTCCACAATCACGCTTTCGATTTCCGAGACATCCAAACTCGTGGGGTTGAGTTGGCTCTCGAAATCCGCATGAACGATGACGCCCTTTTCATGGTGAATCTGCTCGGCCAGAGCCCAGCCCAGACCCTGCGCAATGCCGCCCTCTATCTGTCCGTTCAGGGTGAGGGGGTTCATGGCGAAGCCCACGTCTTGCGCGCTGGTGATTCTCAAGACCTTGGTTTCTCCCGTCTCGGTGTCGACTTCGACTTCTGCGATTTGGGTGGCGAATTCAGGCCCGGGTCTCGAGGGTTCTGGATGGCCACGCACATTATCCGCCCGATGTGGAGGATTCTCTCCACGATAGGCGCCGCGACCGGTCACGGGTCCATCGCCTTTCCATACGGCTGAATACGCCACTTCGGCGAACGGAATAGCGCGCGCGGGCGCCGCGCGCACGAATATGTTTCCATCGCCGATATCCAGATCCTCCGGGGAGGATTCGAGCATGCGCGCCGCCTGACGAAGCAATTGTTCGCGAGCATCTTCCGCCGCCATGCGCACTGCGTGCGCCATGTTGAACGTGGTTCGGCTGCCCGCGGTGATGGAGTCGAAAGGCGTGGTCTCGGTGTCGGCGATACGAACGCTAATTTTTTCGATGTCGGATTGCAGAACCTCAGCCGCCACCTGCGCCATCAAGGTGGCCGCCCCCGTGCCCAGGTCGGAACAGCCGGCCAATACCGCCAAGCCCCCATCCTCGTTCACCTTCACCACGGCGCCCGATGCCCCTCCGCCCGTGGGGTAGCGTGCACAGCCTATGCCCAAACCCCGCCTGATTCTGAGGTCCTGATTTTTCTCCTTCTGCTTCCGCCAGCCCGCCTTTTGGCCCGCGCGTTCAAGCGTTTCCTTTATGCTCACGCTTTGTAGAATCGTGCCGGCCGGGTCCGCATCGTTTTCATCCATCGCATTGAGGAGCCGAAAAGCGAGTGGGTCCATTCCCAATTCTGAAGCGATGCGGTCGGTATGTCGCTCGCAAGCGAAGGCGACCTGCGCCACGCCCAGACCCCGGTAGGAACCGCTGGGGGGAAGGTTCGTATATACGAGTAGACCATCGACCCTGACATGGGGAATTTTGTATGGTCCCGTACTGGTGTAGCAGGATTTGCCAAGCACCATCGGACCCGTCATGCAATAGGCGCCGTTGTTCGATGTTATTTGCACGTGGCGCGCGATGATTTTTCCTTCCCGCGTCACGCCTGTGCGATAGCGCATACGGTATGCGTGCCTCGGGTTTCCGGTGATGGTTTCCTCTTCGCGATTGAGAGTCAATTGAACGGGCCGGTTCGATTTTCTGCTCAAAAGAACGGCTAGGGCTTCCAGTAGATGTTGGGATTTGCCACCGAAAGCGCCTCCTACATGGGTACTCACGACGCGTAGTTTATTCATGGGAAGTTCGAGTATTTCCGAGGCAATGGCGCGCACCACGAAAGCCGCTTGGGTGGGTGAATAGACTACCGTGCTCTCCTCGGGTCCGGGTTCCGCGAGCATGGCGCGGGGTTCGAGATAATTCTGGTGAACGCGGGGCGTTTCGTATTCGTCTTCGAAAACGAAATCAGCCCGTGTGAGCGCTTCCTCGATAGGGTCACCCGACCGGATAAGAATATCGGTGGCCACGTTTCCATACCGCACGATGCCTGGAAACGACGTGTAATCATCCAGGGAGTCATGGAGGAGGGGAGCGTCGTCTTTCAGGGCGTCGTCTGTCGTGAATACGGCGGGGAGCACTTCATAATCTACATGAATTTTCTTGAGTGCGGCCTGTGCGGCTTCGGCGGTTTCGGCGGCCACGGCGGCCACGCGCTCGCCAATGTAAAGCACTTTGCCCATGGCGAGCAGCGGTTCATCGCGCACGAGCCTGCCGTGGCGGATGCCGGAGAAATCCTCCGCCGTGACGACGGCGTGTACGCCGGGGATTTTCAAAGCGTCGGTGGTGTCGATTTTTTTAATTTGGGCATGGGGGTGGGGACTCAAGAGCAATTTCGCGGTGAGGCAGCCGAGCCTGCGCAAGTCATCTCCAAAATCCGCGAATCCGGAAACTTTCTCTGCGGAATCGAGTCTTGGTATGGATTTGCCTAGAATTTGGTAGTCAGTCATTAGCTCCTCGATACGATGCTCAAAAAGTCATCATTTCATAGAGAATCCCCGATCACAAAAGTGGAATACCCAAGTCTATCTTACTTTCAGCTTTTCGAAAAAGGTGCGAATTCGCCTGGCGTTCGCGCCGATGTCACCTACGCCCACGCGAGATTTCGAGCGGATGTCGAGGCGCGTCATCCCGTAATTCGACGTTATCCGGATGACTATGTCATCGATAAAACCATACCAAAAAGTAGTGTCATACGCCTCGATGCGACCTTCGGCTGGTTTTGATGACACCACTTGCCAGCCGATGGCGCGTACGGCGGCCAAAGCGCGTTTGAAAATTTCCTCTTTTGGATCTCGGAAAATGAGTGGCTTGATATCCGGATACATTTTTTTCTGGAGCCGAGCGATGCGTATGCCTTCATAAGAGGGCGGATTTTTCGCCCTTTTTCTCAGTGGGAGAACGGCTTGAAAAGAGGGCGGGTTCTGGGTGTCCGTCGTGATGTCGTGAATCTTGGGCACCCGTCTCGATATTTGCATGTGCGCGTGAAGAAAGCCCGCTACGGTGAAACCCAATGCGATACCTAGGGCGGCGGCCGAAGTCTTGAACTTCGAAGCGTCGCGCAGGGCGAACAGGCCTCCCGCCATGGAGACGGCCACGGAGAGCAACGCGATGATGGATGCGGCCTTGAAAATCCGAAATCCCGCGCTGAAATGCCATAAGTCCCAGCGATGACCCAGCCCTGACGCCACGGCGGCCAGTGCGCAAGCGCTCGATATGAACAAGCCCAGATAAGAAATGGATGAGAGCGCGTGAGATTTTTTATCCACGAATTTTCTTTTTTAACCTCTGAATGGCCGCTTTCAACTCCTTCGGGCCTTGGGGATTTTGCTCTACGTGTCCGTAGGCGTAGTTGATTGAATTAGCGAAGTTTCTGTAAGCCGCGGCCGCGATGATGTCGACGATGTTTTCCTCGCTGAAGCCGGTGCGCCTTAAGCGTTCGATGTCTGTTTTTTTCATTTGATGAGGGGTATGGGTCATTTTTTCCGCATAGGCGAGCATGGCGCGGTCGGCGGGGTCGAGAATTCTCGCGCGTTTTGGCTCGTCCAATACCTGGGCTACTTCCGCGATGGAGGCGTCATCGCAAGCGTCACGGAACAACTGTCCGTGGTTCATCGCTCAGCCGTATCACCCCCCATGAGCCGCTACGTAAAAGGCGAGCAACTCCTCTCGCCTCGTTCCGAGGCTGGAGCCGCCATGGACCGAACTGCGGAGCATTTCGCGACCCGCCAAAACATCGGGCCTTCTGCCCATTTGAAGAAACATCTTGGGAATTGGTTTTTTCGCCTTGCGCAGACGTTCTATGATTTTTTTCGTTGCTCCCTCCGCTGAATCCGGAGAAATAGGTTCTATCCAAGCCATGACGAGCTCCTCTGAGGATAAGGGAAGGAGATTCTCAGTTATATGAGGAATGCGCAAGAAGGACCATCAAGCATCTTCCTGTATGGGCGCGCATTCCTTCATGAAGCGAGTGCGGATGAATGAAAAAATTTTTATGACTCGAACGACATTGGCAATGTTTCATGGGTCATCTGGTCTTATGGGTTCACGCAAACGCACCGAAAACCAAAAAGCAGGTGGCGGGCCTTCGGATCCCGTCCATGGCGAGCGGCTGCCCGCGTGATGCCCGGCTGATCGTCCCAGGAACCGCCTCCTTTCATCGTGGTTTTTGATCTGGAAAAGGGAGTGGATGTCCACTCGAAGACGTTTCCCGCCATGTCGAGCACGCCATATGGGCTTTTACCCTGCGGATACGCGCCCACGGTCGTTGTGCCATGCATTTTGTAGCCATAGTTCAGACGTTCGGAGTCGAAGGTATTCCCCCAGGGGAAGTAGCCGGCGCCGGCGCCACGCGCCGCCTTTTCCCATTCCGCTTCCGTGGGCAGCCGGTATCGCGCCGGAGCTTTTCCGCCTCGCCAGGTGCAATATGCCTGCGCATCTGATTGACTTACGAGCACGACGGGATGATCCGCCAGGTCTTTTGGGTATGTAGGTCGACCATTTTTGTTTTTGGCCCAAAGATAGTGTCGCACGGACGCATAGGGGTGAACGAGATAGCCCTGGTTTTTATAATCTGTAGGCGAGATGAAAGGAGCGCGGTGACCGCTCACCCGGACAAAGCGACGGTATTCGGCCTGAGTCGTCAGGTTCTTGTCTATGAAGTATTCGGGCAGGGCGACGCGCTGACGCGGTAGTTCCCAGTTGTCGAACCAGCGCCATCTGCGGGCAGCATGACTGCCGATTCGATAGCCATAATCACGCTCGGCCCTGTCGCTGCCCATCGAAAAAGGGCCCGCCGGGATTTTGACGAGTTTGGGATTTCTCGCACAGGTATTCGGTGCGCCCTGTGCGGAAACATGAAGGATGAGGAGCGATAGCATGGCGAGGATGAGCCACATGGCCGGTTTCCGTTCCATCAAAATGTAGTGCAAGGCTCCTTTGGCTCGAATAATCTGAAATGTGCTATCTTGCATAGGGCGATATTAAGTCTACACAAGGGAGCGCCATGCGACCAATTCCATTCTCCAGACTGTGTTTTTTCGCTCTTGGCGTCCTCTTGTTCCTGGCGGTGTCGTTAGATCCAGCGGATGCCCAAAGTCGTTTTAACGTCTTGCGAATGGCCCCTGAAAACTCCGTGCCGCCCCCTGATTTTCAATATCTGGACCTCACGGGAAAGCAACACAAACTCAGTGATTATAAAGGCAAAGTGGTGATACTCGCTTTTTTCGCCACGTGGTGTCCTTTGTGCGAGGAGGAGGTGCCCAAGCTTTCCGCCCTCCAGAAAAAATATGGAGACCAGGGCTTCACGGTTTTGGCAGTTTCCGTGGATAGGGTCGGCCCCGGGTTTGTGCAAAAATGGGCGAAGAACAAGAAGTTGAACTATCCGATTTTCCACGATCAGACCTGGTCGTCTCGCCGTACGCACAACGTGCGCTACGTGCCGACGGTCTATCTCATCGACCGCGATCAGCAATTGGTCGCCTGGGTTGTGGGGGTGACGGATTGGAGCAGCGATCAGGCGAGCGGCATTATCCGCCGCACACTTCAAAGGAAATCAGCTGCACATAAGCCGACCACCCAAACGAAAGTGTTCGTCTCGTCTCGGTAAATCACTTACTCGAGGGCCTCATGAAATTCGACCCGTCGCTCATAGTCATAACAGACAGGGGTATTCTGTCTCGGGCTTCCGGATGGAAGTTACAAGACGCGGTTCGTGCCGCCGCTATGGGCGGGGCCACCATGATCCAGCTTCGTGAGAAAAATATAGGTGGCGTGGAAATGACTCGTCTGGCGGATGAATTGAAAGAGGTTCTGGAAGGAACCGACTGCTCCTTCACGGTGAATGACAGGGTGGATGTCGCCATGGCCTCCGGCGCGCATGGGGTTCATTTGGGCCAGGAGGATTTCCTTCTTCCGAGAGCCAGAGCGATAGCCGGGGATGCGTTGTTTTATGGTGTAACGGCTGGAAAATCCGAATGGGCGTCGCGGGCAGCCGAAGAGGGCGCGGACTATATCGGCGTAGGCCCTATTTATGCGGCAGGAAGCAAAGCTGATTCGAGGCCGCCCATTGGAACGGAAGGATTCCGAAAAATAATCGAATACGCTCCTGGGTTGCCCGCTGTCGCCATAGGGGGAATCGGCATCGACAACGTAGGGTCGGTAATGGAGGCCGGAGCCTCCGGTATTGCCGTGATCGGCGCGGTTATGGGAGCGCCCGACCCTGAAGCCGCGGCCAGAGAGTTGCGCAATCGCATAGAGAGAGCCAGAGAATGAATAGCGAATCAGCGAAAGGGATCGGAGAGTTCGCCTTGATAGAGCGCTTGAGAAACAAGCTCGGCTCGGTGGGGAACAACGCGGATGTCATCGTCGGTAATGGGGATGATGCGGCTGTCATCAAGGCGGGAGACGGGAAATGCTGGGTGGTGACGTGCGATGTGCAGGTAAGCGGAGTGCATTTCCCATCCTCGGGGGATATTTCTGGTTTCGCGGTAGGTTACAAGTCGTTGGCCGTGAACCTGAGCGATGTGGCGGCCATGGGAGGAAAGCCGCGCTTTGCGTTCATCTCATTGGGTATACCCGAGGATACGGCGGTCTCGTTCCTGGATGATGTGTATGGGGGGGTGCGTGCCCTCTCGGAGCGATACGATATTTTGGTTCTGGGCGGAAACGTCACGCGAACGAGTGGCCCTTTGTTCGTCGACGTGTTTCTCGTTGGCGAAATGATGCAAGAAAAGGTTCTTCGCCGAAGCGGCGCTCGCGCGGGAGATCGAATTCTGGTGACGGGGCACCTGGGCGATGCCGCCGCGGGCCTGCATTTGTTATCCCAACCGCAAATCGGAATCCGCGAAGATTTGTATACCTCGCTTACCTCCGCGCAACTCAAGCCGCAGCCCCGTGTCGCGGAGGGCGTAGCCATCGCGGAATCGGGGCTGGCCACATCCATGATGGACATCAGCGATGGTCTGGCGGGCGATATCCATCACCTGTGTGATGCGAGTGGAGTAGGCGCAATCATTTGGGAGAAAGAACTGTCCATCTCCGGCGCCTTACTGGAAGTAGCGTCCACCGTGGCGAAAAATCCTCTTGGATGGGCCTTGCATGGTGGAGAAGATTACGAACTTCTCGTCACGACGCCCGCAGAATCTGTCCATGCGCTTCAAGAGGTCGTCCGGCAGGCGGGAGGGGCGCCGCTCACGCCTATCGGAGAAATCGTATCGGCCTCAAAAGGGGTTTCCGTGAAGCGAGCGGAGGGAATTTTCGCATTGGAAAACCTCGCCTGGGAGCATTTTTCCGCCCCAAAGCATCCCTCGTAGACAACAAATGGATGGCCGTACCGCCTGGGTCAAGCGTTTGATGGCGAAAACCGATCTCTTGACCAAGCCGCGCCATAGGGTTTGCTCTCCTAGTTGAGGCGCCAACGCCAAGCGGGGAAGATATTTTTTCTGATGATCCCGATGCCGAGAAGCGGTGCGTTGGATTTCACGAAGATTCCTTGACAGACTGCCTACACCTTTGCACATTCTATGCTTTTGTAAAATCTTCTTGCCTATCATTCAGGATGGGGTCGATGAGCGCACAAGGACCATTGAAGGGAATTCGCGTGTTGGATTTGTCCCGCATCCTCGCGGGACCCTTTTGCACCACGATGCTTGCAGATTTGGGTGCGGAAATTATCAAGCTCGAATCCCTCGGAGCCGGGGATGAAACCCGCACCTGGGGTCCCCCGTTCGAGAAGGGGGAGAGCGCCTATTTTTTGAGCGTGAATCGCGGGAAGAAAAGTATCGTGGTCGATCTCAAGAAAAGCGAGGGCCTCGAAATCGCTCGCGCCATTGCAAAACAGGCGGATGTCGTCGTTGAAAATTTTCGCCCGGGTGTCGCGGCGCGTTTGGGCGTCGGGTATGACGAACTCCGTGCGCTGAATCCTCGCTTGATCTATGTTTCCGTCTCTGGGTTTGGACAGACGGGTCCTTATCGGGAGCGCTCGGGTTTTGACATTATCGGCCAGGCGATGAGCGGCATCATGAGCGCGACGGGTGAGCCGGATGGCGGGCCTTGCAAGGCCGGGATTCCGTTGAGTGACCTCACGGCGGGCATGTGGGCGGCTTATGGTGTAACCAGCGCATTGTTCGCCAGGGAGAAGACGGGCAGGGGGCAATACATCGATCTGTCCCTTCTCGACAGCAGCGTGTCGCTGCTCACCAACTTGAGTGGCTGCTATTTCATGGATGGCAGCGTTGGCGGGCGATGGGGGTCGGCGCATTTTCAAATCGTTCCCTATCAGGCGCTCCGGGCGAAGGATAAGGAAATTATCATCGGGGTGACGAGCGATCGTTTCTGGAATTATTTTTGCCATATCATCGATGCCCCTGAACTGGTGAACGATCCGAGATTCGTCGACATTCCCAGCCGCGCGGAAAATCGGGACGAACTCATCCCCATACTGGAGAGGCGCCTCGTCGAGCGAAATGGAGATGAATGGCTGAAATTGCTGGAAGAGAAGGGGATTCCCTGTGGTCCGGTTTATGACGTGCGGGAAGCGCTCGAAGATGAACAGGTTCGCCATAGAGAGATGGTGGTGGAGACGGACCATTCGCTTCTGGGTAAAGTGAACGCCACCGGTGTTCCACTTAAATTTTCAGAGAACCCGGGTAAGGTCCAGGGGCCGGCACCTTTGCACGGGGAACATACCCGGGAGGTATTGTCGGATATCCTCGGGTTCAGCGATGAGCAGATAGAAGAGTTCTTGAAAGATAAAGTGGTCGGAGAGCCTAAACCCAGATCGGAGATCGGGATGCCCTTGGAAGACTAGGGGCTCCCGCTATACACCTCACCCTGAGGATAAATTTTCAATCAAGCCTCCGAGCAGCGCGCCTCTTGGAGCGATGGAATCTAGTTCCAGGTATTCTTGATCTGTATGTAAATTTCCTCCCACAGGACCTAATCCGTCCAGAACGGCGACTCCGAGCGGGGAGAGATAATTCCCATCGGAACCTCCACCGGTGGGGCCGTGCTGAAGCTTGACACCTGCATCTGGGGCGATTTCCGCTGCGATAGACAAGAGTTTTTCCGTTCCATCGTTGAATTCCATGGCGGGTCTTCCGCTGATTTTTTTGAATTCCAGGCTTGTTCCCTCGATGTGGGGTTCGGAAATTATGCGGTGCAGTTCATCCGTCATGGCATCGAGGGTTGTCTGTCTTTCCGCGCGCACTTCAATGTGGCAAGAAGCCTCATCCGCCACGATATGCGGCCTGTACCCACCTGAGAGACCGGTGATGTTGATGGTGCCGCCTCCTCGCTCCAGGTTCTGGATGGCTACCATTTTGTGGGCGAGTTCATGCACGGCGCTCCTCCCTTTTTGGGGTTCGACGCCGGCATGGGCCGAAACGCCGCTGGCGAGCAATTTCCCGTAGCAACTTCCTTTCCTCGAAGATACGATGGAGCCGTTTGCGCGCCCAGACTCGATGATCAACGCGGCGGCGGCGTCTTTTCCGATTCGCTCTATCACTTTTCTCGAGGAGGGGTTCCCGCGTTCTTCATCGGTGTCGTATAAGATTTGAATTTTCGTGAACTCTTGGAACCCTTCGGCCAGTAACGCTTCCATCACGAATTGGCAAACCACCAGACACCCTTTCATATCGACCACCCCGGGGCCGTAGGCTATCCTGTCTTTTATGGTGAACGGCCGTTGCGCGGCGGTTCCCTCGGTAAAAACGGTGTCGCAATGCCCGATCAAGAATATCTGGGGGCCATTTTTTCTTGCGCCATGAAACGTCGCCAAAAGATGATCTCCCGTTTCATGCGTACCTGGAATCATCTCTACTTCGGCCCCCATTTCAAGGTATTTTTCCGCAAAATGGGAGGAAACGGCGTTCGTTCCCGTATTGGGAAACGTCGGGGAGTCGATGTTCACCACATGAGCGATTTGCTCGATGATTTCATCTTTTCGGGCTTCAAGGGATTTTCTGATAGTGGCCGCACCGATCATTCATCTAATCCTTTGCGATAAAAATTTCCCGTGATGGAATCTCCTGCGAGCAGGTCATCGTACATGCCGTCCGGAATGGCCTCGAAGATCGTTTGGGCATCCTGAAGGGCCTTTTTAGAGTTGCAATGGCTCAAATAAAGTATTCGCTTTGCGTTTGGAGGAAAACGATGCGGATAGCTATCCGGATGACTCGCCAGCCTCGTCAAATGATGCGGTTCGATTACTTCCCCGGCTTTCAAGCCCGCAATGGCGTGAACTTTTTCCATGCGATGAACAATTCGCTCGTCCGCTTTTTGTCCAATGGCAGTAAGCCCCAGCACGAGGACGCAATGTGTCGCTCCTTTCGGGATAACCGGCTCATTTGGCCCCGGGGCCTTGATGAGCCGTTTTCTTGCCCCGTCTGTTTTTACAATCATCACGCCGTGAAAATCAGAGCGGTGCAACGCTTCCACCTGGCTCGCCTCGAGGCCACGGAACATGTTTTGCGGCAATTTTCGCTCCACCCAAACAACGGCGCCGCGACCGGACCAATCCTTGGCGACGGATTGCAACTCGACGCGTCCCTCCTCGCTCAGCAGAACGGGCGGAGAATTTTCACCACCCAGAGCGTGGAGATTCGTCGTGCTGGTGATGATGACGGGAAACGGCTCATCCAGCATCTCCCGTATGAGCCGCTTCATGAGAGTGGCCTTACCGCCGGCGCCCATGACGCAGACCATATCGCCGGGGGAAATATCCATCATCGGGTGCAAGTTTTGCGGAGGCGTTGATTGTATGGGCATTTTCAAGCTGCGGCGCGATAGATTCTCTCGATGTCCTCGAGCGTCAACTCTTTGGGATTGCAATTCAAGAGACGCTCGAGTTTGAAAGCGGCTTCGGCCAACTCCGGTATGGCGTGCGGGGGAATGTCGACTTCGCCGAGCCGGGTGGGCACCCCGCAATCACGGCAAAGTTTCTTGACCGCGCCGACGGAAAGCTCGGCGGCTTCCGCTTGGGATATGCCATCGGTGGATTCGCCCAGTATCTGGGCGATGCGGGCGAATTTCTCAGGCGCCGCGGAGTGGTTCTCCTTCATGACGTGAGAGAACATCAGTGAATTGCTGACCCCGTGGGGAATATGAAAGCGCGAGCCGAGTGGATACGCCAGGGCATGAATGGCTCCCGCCCCCGCGCCGGCGAGTGCCACGCCGCCATAGTAGGAGCCCAGGGCCATGTCGGTTCTGGCTTCGATATCGCTTCCATCCTCACATACGCGCCGTAAAGAACGAGCGATGAGTTTCATTCCCTCCAGGCTGTACATCTCGCTCAAGGGGGTGGCGTTTCTGGCCACGTAGGTTTCCAGGCAATGCGTAAAGGCGTCCACCCCGGCGGCGGAGGTGACTTTCGGCGGTGCGGAAAGCGTGAGGTTCGGGTCGACGATGGCGGCGAAGGGAATGACGTGCGTACTGACGATGGCCAGCTTCACTTGTTCTTCCGGCACCGAGAAAATGGCGTTGGGCGTGGCTTCGGCGCCCGTTCCACTGGTGGTGGGCGCCAAAATCGTGGATATGCCGGGTTTCGGCACGAGTTCAATCCCCAGGTAATCCCTGGGTGCGCCGTCGTTTCCCAGCAGTACGCCGATGGATTTCGCCATGTCCATCGAACTGCCGCCCCCGACTCCGACGACGAGGTCGAAAGAGCCGTTTTTGTATTCCTCGAAAACCTTTTCCAGATCACCGATGGCGGGTTCGGGCGGGCACCCATCGTATATCGTAACTTCTACACCGGTCTCTTTCAGAGGGCCCAGCGCCATGTCCGCTACGCCTGCGCCCCTCACGCCCTTGTCCGTGAGGAAAAGCGCGTTGCGCGCGCCTAAAAACTCCGCTTCATCCTTGATCTTCGAGATGGTTCCGAGGCCGAACCAGGTCCGTTGCGGGTGACGTATGCTGTACATAAGGCGAACTCCTTGCGCGTAAGCTCTTTTGTCGGGAAATCATTTTTCCAGGATGTTTTCAACCCCGAGAATCGGCATTATCTACATGCGCTTGGTTGGATGCAACGGATTCGGGAGAATTTCATGAATCAAGGCTTCCAGTTCCGGTTCGTCAGAAGACGCCATGCGTTCTGGTAGGCGATGAGCCTTCCGGCCGCCGGGCTGATTTTTTCGAGCACCTTTTCACGAAAAAGACGCGTTCTTCCCGCATATACAGCCGGGTCGGCCGTGGAGGAATCGTTTCCGGCCATGAAATGACCCACCCGCGCTTCGAGCAGCTCCCTCCACTCGGGAGAGAAAACCGCTCCGGGGTCATACAGGTGATTTTTCCGTGGAACGGGTGTATCGCCGGGGGGCGGCGGGTCCTGAGTGAGCGTGAAGAAAAGGTGGGGGTGCCTCAGGCTGAGCGCCCTGAGCAGGCCGTGTCCATAGCCGGGCAAAGCATTCAAATTCAATATCCTGCCGGCTTGCGTCCAGACGACTCTCGCCTCGGGCGCAGCTCTCAGTTGCCGTTCGAGTTGTTCCAGACCGCTATCGTCGGGCGGCATGTCGAGCAGGAGGAGGCTGCGCTTTTCCGTCGCCAGACGGATAATCGCCCCCAATGCCTCTCTTACCCGCGCCGACTCGGCTTTACCTGCGGACCCCGGCCTCCATGTGATCTCCCCTATCCCGAATGCGCCGCCCCCTAATTGTCGCTTGATGCTCGAAAGATAGCCGCCCTCGGTCTGCGCCCAGTCCTTTTGAGCGGCGGACGTGGTGAGCGGAATCAACCGCCCCGGGTAGCGCGCTACCGCCTTTTGGATGGCTTCTTCACTTTTGGCGGTGACGGCGCCCAACGCGACGCCCGCGCGGTCCATGCCCTCGATGAGTTGCTCGGCGCTTTTCCACCTATCGAGCGAGATTTCCAGATCAATCAAAGGATAAGGGTACGATGCGAGATGTGTCTTAAGCGTTTGCTCATAGAGCTTGATGCGCGCCTCACGGCTATGATTTTGCTTCGCTTTCGATTTCAGTGAGTTAGGCGGTTTCGCGGCAGCAGCAACCCCTGTGGTGAAGAACGGCGCGATGACGATGGAGAAGGCGAAGACGACGCAGCAAAGGGCCCGTTTTCTCGCCCGAATGGCTTCTCGCAGGAGGGGGAAAGACACTCTCGTCTACCCGTTCACGATGGCGACGGCGCGAATGTGCGTCCCGGTGGCGCCTTGCCAGTGAAGCGGCAAGACGCTGGCCGTGAAGCCATGCGCGGCGGGGATGGCGTCCAGGTTGCATAGGTTCTCGATGTGCCAGTATTCGCGCGTCTGGAACAGGCGATGACACGGCCAGGGGTCTTTTCTCTCCATCATCTCCTTGATGGGCAAATCAAAGCCCGGCGCGTCGATGCCCATCACCTGCACGCCCTGGTCGATGAGCCATTCCGCACTCTTGCCCACCATGCCGGGGTGCTCCGTCAGGTAGCGCGGCTCGTCGTTGTAGGCGGCGGCTCCCGTCCAGAGGAATACGATCTCACCGCCCTCAATCGTGCAGCCTTCTTTCGAGAGGGCGTCTTTTAAGTCGTTGATTTGAATGGGCTCGCCCGGGTCTTTATGGCGCATGTCGAGCTTCAGGCCCGGCCCGTAGCATTTATCGAGCGGGATGTCCTCGGACCACGAATCGTTGCGTCCGCCGTGGCTTCTCGCGTCGATGTGCGTGCCGCAATGCTCGCTGAAGATGCACACGCTGTGGGCGAACAGCTCGGGAAAGCCCATCTTGTCGGCCCCGATGCGCCTGGCCGACTCGAAGGTGGTCTCTATCATCTGGATGACGGGCTGCGGCGTGCCCGGGTAGCGCTCCATCCACATGTGGACGGGCATGGAAAGGTCGATAATTTGCGGCATTTGCTCGCATCTCCTGTTTTTATGAGGGCGGCGATGCGCCTAATATACATCATCGCGCCACCGGAATAACCCCCGGCAGGCTCCGATTCTCGCCGATTCAATCTTCAGAAATTTATCGAAAAACCCCGTCAATTTATCGATATTTATCGAAATTGTCAGAAATTTCTTATTCTCGAACGCGGCGATGCGCTTCGCCATCATACACGTACACTCTTTCGGTTCGAAGGCCGCTAATGCGGGGAGGTGCGTGGTCAAGCCCGAACGGTGAATGAGGGTTTGCTGACTGGGGATGTGGTTGCGCATCCGTAGGGGCGGGCCCCTGTGCCTGCCCTAAAGACCCTCGCCTTTACCCTGTTCACGCCGTTGTATGGGTTGGGTTCCAAAACGGGCGACCACGGGGGGTCGCCCCTACGAACCAATCGCGACCGAGGAGAGAATGCGGAATCCAGAAAAGCCTTTTGGAAAGGTCGCCGGCTACAGGATCAGGGAATTCCGGGATGACGAGTGAAGGCTCAGTAGGGGCGGACCTAAGTGTCCGCCCGGTTTTTATATCGGCCTCTGGCAATCCCTACTTACCCGTTCGCGTCAATCGCTCCCGCATTGGTGGCGGCAATCCAACCCCTCCCGTATTGGTCGGGACTGACCTCACCAATCGCGATTGAACTACCGAACCGCGCGCACTTTGAGCCGAAGACCCTCGCGTTCCTGCAAACGGGCGATGACCTCGAACAAGTTGCCAGCGTTGGCGCTCCGCCACCCCTATGCCTCGGTGGCGCGGTCTTTGATGGCGTCAACTGCTAGTTGAGAGAGGTGTCCGCGGAGCAATCCCGGCTTATCGAAGGAGCGGAATCGCCCCTCCTCGATATCGGCGATCCCCAAACCGGCGGCTTCGCGCAGGGCTTCTAAGCGAGCGTCGTCTTCCGCCGCCTGTCGCTCCAGCAGCCGGATGCCCGCTCGCAGCACTTCACCGGCGTCGCGGTACTGGCCCGATGAGACGAGGTTTTCAATCAGTTCTTCCTGATGTTCTGTCAGGTTGACCTTGAGCGTCGGCATGGCGAATTCCCCTCATGAAATCGGCATGAACAGGTTATGTGAATCGAGTCCGTGGAGCAAGCCCGGATTTCCTGAGGAAGTATTGGACAATTCAATCGCTTCCTCTTCGGTCGCGATTGATCTAACGAACCGCGCGGACTTCGAGGCGGAGCCCCTCGCGCTCCTGGAGACAAGCGATGACCTCGAACAAATTGGAGACTAGCGTGTCCGCCCCTGATCCCCCCTACTTGAGCCGCGCCTCATTCAGCCGCAGATAGACCTCCGTGCCCTTGAGCACGTCGTTCTCGTTCGCGTAATCCCAAGGCGTTTTACCGGATTTGTTTCTTGCCGATGGATTTGCTCCTGCATCCAGCAGGGCCTCCACGACCGCCGGAGTCTTGCTGTCCAGCGCCGCCGTGTGCAGGGGCGTTTGTTTGTATTTGTCCCGCACGTTCGGGTTGGCTCCGGCTTTCACCAGCGCCTTCACTATCTCCGGCGATTTGCTGAACGCTGCGGCCGCGTGCAGGGGAGTCGTTCTTTTATACAAATTCCGCGCGTTCGGGTCGGCCCCCGCTTTTATCAACGCCGCCACGACCGCCGGATTTTTACTGAAAGCCGCCGCTGTGTGCAGGGGAGCGTCTCCGTTGAATATGCTCCGCGAGATAGGGTCGGCTCCCGCCTTCAGGCAACGGGAGATATCCGTTTCATCAGCGCCCATGAAGAACGTCTGCGTATTCCAGTCATCGCACGAAACTTCCGCCGCCGCGTCGGACGCCGCGCCCATCCACGCCATGAGTGACAGGCAGAATCCCGTAAGGAACGCTCTGAAAAGTCCGGTAAGTAGAGGCATCTCAGTTTCTTCCTTTTCCCCCTACCTCTTCCATTTCACGAAATCAAACCGCCACCTCTCGTGCACGGCGTTTCCCATTTTGTGCCTTGCTCGTTATTCCGATTATGCCTGAACCCAGGCGGATGAAGAACGGGCTGTCGATCTCGTAGTGTCAACAGACTATACCGCCGTCATTCCGGTGTCATTCCCGACCGAGGAGGGAGGGTCAATCACGACCAATGCGGGAGCGATTGCGGAATCCAGAGCCGATGAGGCGCCGACATCACAGGACGACCCTAATAAACGATAAAGCGAAAAGACAAAACCAAAGGCGAAATCTCTGGATTCCGGCATGCGCCGGAATGACGGGCGAGAGACCAAGTAGGGGCGGACCTATGTGTCCGCCCGCCTTTCTTGAAGGGCAAGGAGAGAACCGTAGAGCGACCTGTCCCTGTTGAAGAGTAGCGAATAATCACTCCCCCCTTGAGGGTCAATCCCGACCGGGGAGGGAGGGAATGTCGGCAAGACGAGGGTGAGCCCGAAGTCGCACCGGTGGGGGGTAAAACCCGACCGGAGAGGGAGGGTTTGCAAAGGCCATGAATGAGGAAAACATCGGTTCGCAATTCCTCGCTCCTCGCTCGGAATTGACCCCCCACCAGCTCGATTGCGGGCTTGCGCCCTTACCTCGCTGCCTGGCTTCCCGAGGAGGAAAGCCAGACCCTCAAGGGGGGAGTGATTTGGAAGAACTCAAAGGGGGAGTGACGAAAACCAAATTCGCCCCTATCCTTCGGCCTCTACGTTCTGGCCTACTTGAAGCGCGCTTCGTTCAACAGCCAGTAGACTTCCGTCCCTTTGAGCGCGGCGTTATTTTTCACATAGTCCCAAGGCGTTTTGCCGGATTTATCTCGCATCGTCGGGTTCGCTCCTGCATCCATAAGAGCCTTTACGACTGCTGGAGTTTTGTTGTCTAGTGCCGCCATGTGTAAGGGTGTTTTTCCGAATTCATCCCGAGCGTTGACCTTGGCTCCGGCTTTGACCAACACCGCCACGACCGACGGGTTTTTGCTGAGCACTGCCGCTGCGTGCAGGGGAGTCACTCCATGTACATTTCGTGCGTTCGGATTGGCCCCGGCGTCCAGCAGCGCCTTCACGACCACAGGTGTTTTACTAAAAGCCGCCGCTGCGTATAGGGGAGTCTCTCCGTTTAATATATTCCGCGAATTCGGATCGGCCCCAGCCTTCAGGCAACGGGAGATATCTGTTGTATCAGCGCCCAAAAAGAACATCGGTGTGTTCCAGTCATCACACGAAACTCCCGCCGCCATCGTAGGAGTAACACTCACCCACGCCATGAGGCACAGACAAATTCCCGCTGGGAGGACTCTGAAGATTCTTGAAAGCAAATGCATTTCCGTCTTCATGTTTTCCCTTCCGTTTTTGGAGATTCGGGGTTTTGAACCGCTTCTCATTCCTTTGAGCAGGCAGTCCTCTAGTCTCTGGGCTATGGTGTGTTTATGTAACTCTGTGCTCTCCGTAAATAATATCGAGCAACTATCAACACCAAGTGCAATCGGAATGTGCAATCTTCTTCGTCAGAGAGTCCTGGATGCGATCCTTTTTTGTGAAGCCGTTTGAATACACCATTTGTAAAATTCTTTCCTTGCTGACCCCACTCGCCTAGAGACTCTTGGAAAAAAGGTGGCTCTCTCGTTGCCAATAACTGCCTACGATTCTCGCTAGATAACGGCTCATCGGCCCTTGTCGGCTCCAAAAGCCGGAATATCTCATTAAATAGACCTTCCAGGAATGTTCTCAACTGCCCGTTTGCCGCCGCCCATTGTCCCCGTGAATGGTTGTCGATGGCTTGATCCAGGTGACCTTTAGCCTGAGTCATGTGGAGTTCATCCAAGAGTGTGTGGAGTTCGTTATCGGCAATAGGAATATCCGCTATTGGAGGAAGAGTCTTCCGGAGCATACCTTCGTCCGTCAATGAGAATCCATCCCGTGCGAGAGCACGGAGAAAAGCTGCATATTGAAGACTATCTGCCCCGCGGTTTCTTAATTCTTCTACTATCTCTGTTGCTTGTTCCACTATCTCATCTATCAAATTCGATCCTGAAACCGTTTGATGGTTGGGATTTTCCTTAGCAAACTGAATTAATATGTTTGCCTTGTTTTCTCTGCTTAGGTCGAGTCTCATTGGCACGTATTGTTCCGCGCATAAACGCAGACTAAAGTTGTTAAATTCCGCTTGGTTCTTGTATGTGAGTAAATTAGCGGCTTCGATTAGAGTCAATAAACTAAAGCGTGTAGTGTCTGACATTACATCTACCTAAGTTGTGAGTATCCGTTTATTATTGTTCACCCCCCCACCCCCTACCTCTTCCACTTCACAAAATCCAGCCACCACGTCTCTCTCACCGCGTTCTTGAGCTTGGGTCTTATCGCCGCGCTTCTGGGGGTGCCGTAGGCGGCTTCCTCCCAGGCGTCCGTGGTGGGTATGGCGGGGTCTTCCATGTCGTAGAGCGCGATGATGCGGCGCGCGCCCGTTATCGTCTCCTGTATTTCGGCCTCAGCCGTCGCCCCTCCGGTGGCGGCGGTCTCAAGCTGATACACGCGGCCCCGCGTCATGCCCTCGACCTCATAGAGGCGGTCCAGGTGTTCTTCGCGGTACCAGGCGAGCATCTCCTCTTTCATCTCTTCGCTGTCGGGATTGGGACTCACCATGTAGAGATAGGGCGAGTCGTAGCGGTGCGGCTCGCCGATAGAGGCTTGCAGGCTGTAGGCGGCGCGCTCCGCATTTCGGATGAAGGCCATGCACTCTTGCGTCCAGGGGGAGGGGTTGTCCCTCGATTCTCGGTAGTAACCGCTCTCAAACGCCGCGAGGGTATCCCCCTCGAAGGTGCACAGGATGTTGTGATGCGCGCCTGCGTCTATCGCGTTGTAGCGGTAACCCACGCGAAAGCCGGGGCCGTCCATCCTGTCCGTGGAATGCTCGCAGTTGTGCCACTTCCTGAATTCTTCGGTGTTTTCGGAGTCGACGTTCAGCCAGATGGCGACGAGCGCCTGGGTCGGGTTCATCCCAAAAATCTCCTTATTCGATGCCGGCGAGACGTTTCGCGTAATCGATGGCGGGGCCGATTTCGTGCTCGCGCCAGATGGTCATCTTCTCCGCCTCGATGCTGCCTTCGGCATGAATCGCCAGCACGGCCTGATAGCCCGCGAAGTCGGACGCGGTAATCTCGGCGATGAGGTTCATGAGCCTGAGCCGCTCTTCCGTCGAGGCGGCGGGGGCGGCGCCCAGGTATTTGTCGATGAGTTCGGCGAGTTTTGGGTCGTCCAGGTCCTCCTCGCTCGGGCCTGTCACGAGCAATCCGCCCGCGATGTCCTGCACCCATGCGAGGGCCTGGTGGTAGCCCGTGGCGAAGTGCAGCTTCGCGATGTTGATGATCTCCGCGTTGGGTATGGCGACCCCGTCCATGACCTTGCATTCCCTCGCGGCCTCGCGCGTCATGCCCCTGCATATCTGCGCGTAGGAGATGAGCTTGGCGAGCTTGTCCCGCACGTGTCCCGCGCGCAGGATGCCGTTGTACTCCGCCATGAGGTGGGATGCGCCCACGAACAGATCGACCAAGGGCAGCTTGTAGCTCACGGCGGTGAAGCGGTGGAACTCCACGAAAGTCTTGGCCAGTGGCCCCGCCATGTCCCCTTCTCCGTTTAGGAACACCCGCTCCCAGGGGACGCGTACGTTATCGAATATGGTGAGCGTCTCCATCATCTTGTGTTTGGTCGAAATCGGGTTTTCAAACTCCGTTCCCTTTCTGCCGCCGTAGCCGCTGGCCAGCATGGTGAGGCCGGCCGCGTTGGCGGGCACGGCGCAGGCCACGGCGTAGGCCTCATCGCCCGCGCGCATGTTTCTCGTCGGCAGCACGATAATCTCGTGCGCATTCGTGGAAACGGAGGTATGCACCTTGGCCCCGCGCAGGGTGACGCCTTCGTCGTCCTGCGCCACCACGCGGACGTAATAATCGGGATGCGCCTGATCGCCGGGGCCTTTGCCCCTGTCTCCTTTCACGTCGGTCTGGGCGACGGCGACGGCCAGGTCGTTGTCCCGGCAGTGTTCGTGGAATTTCCGGACGCGGGGGAGGTAGTCCGTGCCCATGTTCTTGTCCATGTAGGAGGCCAGCAGACGTAAGGCGAAGAGCGCGTCGGTTCCTATCTCCTTGATCAGGACGACGAGGGTTCCCCCTAGGGCCGTGGCGCGCTCGATCAAGGCGCTGCGCTTTAAGAGATCGTCCGCGTTTTCGGGGATGTGGTAGTAGCGCGAGTAGGGGCCGTTCGGACCTTCGACCAGGGCGAGTTCTGGCTCGTCTTCCGCCATCTCGTAGTCGATGGCGGCGTGATCGACCGCCACGCCGATGACGGGGTGTGCGGTGACGTCCTCCACCCGCTCGCCCCGGTAATAGACCACGCGGCCATCGCGCAGGCTTTGTTTGTATTCACTGGGACTCATGAGCGGCATGGCGTTTTCCTCCCGGTTCGTGGCCGCACCCGTTCGAGGCGGGCGTCTGTGATGTCGGTGAGTGGACAGGGTATCTTCTTTGGCGCTTCGGTGAAACGCCGCCCCACCCGGCGTGCGCAAAAAAGGGGGCCGGCCACGCTTTTTTCACGCGGACGGCCCCGGAGGCTCTACGCTTCTGCCAGTTCGCTCAGCTTGCCTTCCTTGTCGTAGGCCTGGAGCTGCGGGAAGCCGCCGATGACCTCGTCGTCGATGACGATCTGGGGCACCGACTTGCCGCCCGTGCGCGCGAGCATGGCGTCCCATTCGGGCGTGCCGCCGAACACCAGGTGTTCGGTCCATTCGAGACCGCGCTTTTTCAAGAGATTTTTCGCGGCCAGGCAAAAGGTGCAGGGCTGGGTGGTGTAGACTTCGATTTGTGCTGCCATTTTTCTCTCCATGAAGACGGCATAGATGGGTTGGTAGTTCTGCGTCTCTCGCGAGACGCCCGGCATTAAAATAACAAAATCTCGATGAATCGTCATCCAAAAGAGAGGTTTTTGCACGCGGGGAGCGGCCTTGGGCCGCCCGCGTGAAGAGGAGGGTGTTCAGGGCGTCTTGCGCGGCGGAAAATTATTGACAAGGAAGCCCAAAAAATATATAAATCTTCTCCTTGTTGTTTAGGAAACATATTTTCAGAAGCATTCTTTGCTAAACAACGGATTCGACCGCCCGGCTCCCCCTCTTACAGTGCGGAATCGTGCGGCCTGAATCCATCGGTTGGGTTTGGATGTTGCGCGCCGGATGCCGGTGCCGAATCGGCGCAGACGGCTGGACGGGTGGTGAGATGGCGCAGGATTTGACGGAGAAATCGAACAGGTCCGGCACGAGCCGCTCCGTCGAGAGCCTGTTGCGCGTGGGCGCGCGCATCCGGGGTCTGCGCCGCTCGCATGGCTTGACACAAGAAGAACTGGCCCATCGCTCGAACCTCACCAAGGGGTTTATCTCCCAATTAGAGCGTGACCTGACCTCACCCTCGCTCGAGAGTCTCTTGGAAATCCTGGAAACCCTCGACACCGACATCGTCCGCTTCTTTCAGGGCCACCAGGAAGGACGCATCGTGTTTGGCGCTGCGGATTCGCGCAACGCGGCGACCTATCCCGAAGTGCGGGCCTTCGAGCTCATGGTGCCCGGAGCGGCGAACCGCAATATGGAGTCCGCCCTCGTGACGATGGAACCGGGAGAGTCGATTAGCGAGGACGCGCACGCGGGCGAGGAGTTCGGGTACGTCTTGAAGGGCAAGGTGCAGGTCACATACGGGGAAAAACGCGCCGCGGCGGAAAGAGGCGAGTGGTTTTATTTCGCTTCAGATAGAAACCACCGGGTGGCGAACCCCTACAAGAAACGGGCGAAGCTCCTGTGGGTGTCCACGCCGCCTAGCTTTTAATCTCGGGAGTTGACGGAATGGTTCATCGATTCGTGTGGGGAGGAAGCGAAAGTTGATTTCCCTGGGCCGCCACCTGCTGGCGGAATTTTATAATTGTGAATCCGGTGTACTGAACGATCCGGAGCGCATCGAGCGGCTGATGAACGAGGCCGCGCGCTTGAGCGGGGCCACCGTCGTGCAGAGCGTGTTCCACACCTTCAGCCCCCACGGGGTGAGCGGGGTGGTCGTGGTGGAAGAAAGCCACCTGGCGGTCCACACGTGGCCCGAATACGGCTACGCGGCGGTGGATTATTTCTCCTGTGGGGACGTGGATTGCGACGCGGCGGTGCGCTATCTATCGAGTCATCTCCTGCCCTCCCGCGTGGAGATGAAAGAGGTGCCGCGCGGGGTCATTGAGGGGCGCGTGGCGTCATTGAGTGCGCCGTTCGCCTCAAATGGAGATGGGGAGGCTTCCCTTTCCCTCGGGAATGGAGAGGGAGGCGAGCGATGATAATCCCCACGCCGACGAAGTATTTCATCGCCCACGGGTGCGCCGAGGGCATCAGTAAGCTAAACGCATTCGACGCAGCCCTCATGAACGCAGGCGTTGGCGACACGAACCTCGTTCGCATGAGCAGCATCCTTCCGCCCCGCTGCGAGGAGGTGGCGTCCATCCAGTTGCCGCCGGGCGCGCTGGTGCCCACGGCCTACACTTCGGTGACTTCCGCTGCGCCGGGCGAGGTAATTACCGCTGCGGTGGCTATCGCCATCCCCGAGGACGAGGACCACCCCGGCCTCATCATGGAGCATCACGACCACGCCCCCCGCGCGGTGGCCGAGGAGCAGGTGCGGCGCATGGCGGAGGCCGGCATGGCGTTTCGCGGAAAGAAAATCCGGGAGATCAGGAGCGTCGCCGCCGAGCACGTCGTTAAGAAAACGGGCGCCGCTTTCGCTGGAGTCATCCTGTGGAACTGACGAAAGCCCCCTTCATGCCGGAAAGCCCGCCTGAGAAGCCGGCGACCTGGTTCACCGAGTACCACGGTCCGGGAACGGGCATCACGATGAAGGTGCTGCGGACGCTCTATTCCGCCAAAAGCGCGTTTCAGGACATCACCCTGGTGGAAACCGAGGATTTCGGGCGCGTTCTCCTGCTCGACGGCGTCATCCAGACCACCGAGCGCGATGAGTTCATCTACCACGAGATGCTCGTGCACGTGCCCATGTGCGCGCACCCAGAGCCCAGGAACGTGCTCGTGGTCGGCGGCGGGGACGGCGGCTGCGTGCGCGAGGCGCTGAGACACGAGACGGTTGCGCGCGTCACCCTCGTCGAGATCGACGGGATGGTGGTGGATTGCTGCCGTGAGTTCCTGCCGAGCATCTCGGGAGGTCTCGACGACCCGCGCGTGGATGTAAGAATCGAGGACGGGGTGAAGTTCATCGAGGGCCGGGAGAAGGCGTTCGACGTCATCCTTGTCGATTCCACGGACCCGGTCGCCATGGCGAGTCCGCTGACTAAAACCTCCTTTTTCCGGGCGGCGAAGCGCGCGCTTGCCCCCGGCGGACTCTACGCCGCGCAGACGCAAGGGCCCGTGTTCGAGGGCCACAGGATGGGGAGGATCACCAGGCGCATCAGGCGGGTGTTTCCGGGCGCATCGACTTATCTGGCGAACGTGCCGACCTATCCGGGAGGGATATGGTCTTTCGCCCTCGCGCCGAAATCAGGGAAAGCTCTTTCTCACGCGAAACCAAGGGCGCTGCCCCCGGATGAGAAGACCCACTATTACTCCCCCGAGGTTCATGCGGCCGCATTCGTACACCCGCCATACGTGGCCGAGATTCTAGGCTGATGCGCCGGTCGGCCCGGCCGCGCTTTTTGTGCGCCGAGAGCGCGTTTGAACCTGCGCGCACCGTTCTCCTGGGATGCCCCTTCGATAAGACGGCGAGTTTCAGACGAGGCGCGCGCTTTGGACCCCAAGCGATACGCGAAGCGTCGGATTGCCTTGAAACATACAGCCCCCATCTCGATAAGGACTTGGGCGACGCCGCCCTGTGCGACTTGGGCGACGTTGATTTCGCCTCCGATGATACCGGAGCCGTTCTCGATTCCGTCCGGGCCGAGGCGAGGGAGATATTCCGCGCAGGCAAGCGCCCCATATTCATGGGCGGTGAGCATCTGGTGAGTTTTCCCGCCGTGGAGGCGGCGCTCGAACTTTTCCCGGGTCTGGCCGTTTTCCAGTGGGACGCGCACGCGGATTTAAGAGAAGACTACCTCGGCGAAAAACTCTCGCATGCCTGCGTCATGCGGCGCATTCTGGAGCTTGAGGGTGTCGGCCCGCTTCGCCAGTTTGGCGTCCGCTCGGGCACGCGCGAGGAATTCGCATGGATGCACGCGAACGAGACGCTGCGCCCCCTGAGTCTTAAGGCCGTGGAATCGTCTCTGAAAGAAGCGGGCGACCGCGCCATATACCTCACCATCGACGTGGACGTCATAAACCCCGGCGAGATGCCCGGAACCGGCAGCCCCGAACCCGGCGGACTTGGGCTTGATGCGCTCATGGACTGCATCTCAGTTCTCGACGCCTCGGGCGCCCGCATCATCGGGGCCGACGTGGTGGAACTCGCCCCCGAATGGGACCCGACCGGCGCGAGCGCCATAGCCGCCGCCAAGATCGTCCGCGAACTCGCGCTGGTGATGGGGCGTGAGTAGAGCGGAGTCCAGCGCTCGTGACGATTAGACCGGTATCCCGCCCATTGCCCGCCCAGGCTCAACGAGACCTTTAAGGTGCCCTGGAACAGACCGCCGATCCGAGGTAGGTCTTCTCCGAATCGATCGCCAGTCTGCCGGGCGCCATAAAGCGCCGGCCGACCAGCAGCGGAAAACCCATCCCGCTGCGATCCATCAGATTGACCTGCGCAAGCCTGTAATAGCCGGCGATACAGATGCCTATTCTCACCACCGGGCGCTCGACCGTGGCTGTTCCTGCGCGGCGGATGCGCACGGTTCGCACCAGGCGACGCCGGAAAACCACTGAGCGGCCTCCCGCCTTCACGGTGAAACGCACCCATACCTCGTCGTTTTTCGTATAACGCCCGATGTCGACGGCGTGGATGGACGTCATGGTCGCGCCGGTATCCATCTTCGCCTTGATGGCCAGGTCAGGCAGGCCACGGAGCTGGATGGTCGCATTCTCCAGATAGCCGACGATGGTGATCGGGCGGGGGGCTGCAAGCGCCGGCCCGGAGGCAAGGATGATGGCCATCGCGGCGCTTGTCGCCAGGACATTTATAGCCAGTGCAAATCGCCGGAACGCCATCTTCACCATGCCGTTTTCCCCTGAACTCGCTTCGACGTGTCCGCAGGTGAAAACTGGAAACCGTTCATTGGAGGCAACCAGAATTGCACATATCGAGTGCAATATCCAAGGTCGCCTGGTATTCCCCGGTTGCGGCCGTTGAGGATTCTCCGTCCTCGGGTGAGGTCCGAGGCTCTTCGGCCCGGATTCGAGCCTCTCCTTGAACCGGAAGGAGTTTTTCCCCGGATATTGATGGCGCCTGCATGATGGAGCGCATGTCGGGGATGGCGGTGGCGATGACCCGCTCCTCGAACACCTCGCCCCAGGCGTCAAAGTTCGGGTTGCCGGTCGTAATCATCGGCCCGCGTCCGGGCTTGCGTGCGCTTCGGGATTCGGGTCAGATGGGGCATGGATAGACAAGAACTCATCGGGCGGCGCGGCTTCTGGGCGCTGGCGCTCTTGTGGCTGCCGGTCGGGTTGGTTTCGACTGCGGTCGTGCGCTTCGGGGCTGAGCCCGCGATGTGGATGTCGATGCTGATGTCGATGGGGTCGCTGGTTCCGGTCGCGCCTTGCGGCCTGCCGCTGGCGTTGGGGTGCCGGCGGTTGTGGCGGCTGGGTTACCGTCGCACCGCCTGGATGGCGGGGGTCGGGCTCGGCGTCCTCACGGTGGCGGCGTCGCTGGTGGCGGGATTGCTCGGCCCTGTCGCCATCGCCCTCTACGCGGTGACTTTAAGTCTCCCGGTCTGGGCGGCGTGGTGGTGGCTCGAGCGGCGGGGCTGAAGCCGGAGAAAGGAGGCATCGCGGCGTGATCAGGGTCGCGAGCTCATGCCCCCGCAGGTCACGAACGTGTGTTTGACCCCGCCGAGCACGGGATAGTACGCTTGGTTGCTGCGTCCTGCTCCCGGGCGGGGCCGGTTCCCACCACGCCGCCAAAGCGCAAGGAGAACCTCATGAAACCAGCCGTATCGCGTGTTATCGCCGCCGTGTTCCTCGCCGCCGCCCTGCTGGCGCCCGGCGCGCTTCACGCACAGGCCAAACGCGCCATCACCCGCATCGCGGGCGATCTCTACCGCTTCCAGAACAATTTTCACTATTCCGTCTTCCTGGTGACGCCGGATGGCGTGATCGTCACCGATCCCATCAACAAAGAGGCGGCCACCTGGCTCAAAGCCGAGATCGCCAAGCGATTCAACCGGCCGGTCAAGTACCTGATCCTCAGCCACGATCACCGCGACCACAGTTCCGGCGGCGAGGTCTTCGCCGACACCGCGACGGTGATCGCCCACGAGAGGGCCAAGGCCGCGATCATCGGCGAAGGCCGCCCGACCGCCGTGCCCGACGTCACGTTCTCCGACCGCATGACGGTGGAGCTGGGGGGCAAGCGGGTCGAACTCATCTACACGGGCCGCAACCACTCGGACAACTCGATCGTCATGCTGTTCCCGGACGAACGGACCCTGTTCGCCGTCGACTTCGTGTCGGTCAAGCGCCTGCCCTACCGCAACCTCTCCGATTCCTACTACCCCGGCTGGATCGACTCGTTGCGGCGTGTCGAGCGGCTGGATTTCGACATCCTGGTGCCCGGTCACGGGGCCATGGGCGCCAAGAAGGACGTCGCCGATCATCGCCGGTACCACGAGGACCTGTACAACGCCGTCGCCGCCGCCGCGCGCGCGGGGCGGAGCCTGGAGGAGATGAAGGCGTCGATCACCCTCGATAAATACAAGGATTGGGGTTCCTACGCCGCTTGGCGCGCGCTCAACATCGAGGGGGTCTACTCCCGCGTCGTGCTCCAGCGACGGGGGAACTGAACGAACGTCTGGCGCATCTCCCGGCAGGCGTTCCAGGCCTTCTCGTGAAACGTATTGACGCGCCACACTTCCCGACAATCCCCGGCGGATGCGGGTGGAGTCGCTATATTTTTCTGTTGACGTTGAGCCGGGATAGCGACATCTTTTCTTCACTCCCCCGGATGGTTTCGACCGCCGGGTGCGGGGCCTCTTCGGAGGCCCCTGCTTTTTTTAGGCAAGTGATGCGGACATATATCTACGTCGATGGATTCAACCTCTACTACCGCGCGTGAAGCCCTCCCTCCCGGCTCACTCCCCCTAACCCGCCTCCGCCTCGACCGCTTCGGCCATCTCGGCCATCGAGAAGAATATGAAATCGGTCGTCGGGGTCGTAGCGACCTTCTCCGTCGCCCCCCAGCTTCCCCCCTCGGAGAGCCTCTGCCGGTCGATCCAGGCGTTGGCGAGGCCGAAACGGTTCGCCGGCGCATGGTCGTGGCGCAGGCTCTGCGCGGTATGCAGGACGTCGGAGCGGTCGAGATCGAAGTCAGATTTCAGGTGCGAGAGGAGATACGCGAAGTTGGCGTCGGCGGGCTTGTAGGAGCCGACGTCCTCGGCGGTGTAGACCGCATCGAACGCGACCCCGAGCTTTCTGTTCGAGGCGGCGAAGCCCTCGCGGTGGACGTTCGAGAGGATGACGAGCTTATAATGCCGCTTTAAGACGCGCAGCGCGTCCGCGGTATCGGGGAACGCAGGCCATAGCGGCACGGATGCGCCGAACGCATCATCGAGCGCATCGTTCGTCTCGAAGCCTAAGCTCTCCGCCATGCTCCGGTGGACTTTGGCGAGAAGCTCGGGATAGCGAAGCTCGGGCGAGGCGTGTTCGTGGTGGGCTTCCCATCTAGCGAAGGCCAGGAGTGAGGCCTCTCGCGTCACCGCCGAGTCGCCGCCCCCCATGATCAGCGGCTGCAGCGCGTCCCATATTCCGCTCTCCCAGTCGATGAGGGTGCCGTAGCAGTCGAACGTCAGTACATGGTAATCGGTCAGTCGGGCCATGGTTCTGGCTTCCTGTGCGGGGGGGATTGGGCGGTCTCTTGTCGGCCAAACACCGAATCTACTCGAACGAGATTTTTGCGGTCAAGCACGGCTCCTGAGGCGTCACTCCTCGAACCGTTTCGTTTCAGCCACCTGCTCCGATCTTTTTCAGTTCAACAATCCCGATTGCATGGCGGGGCGGAATGTTTGTATAGTATAAGTACTTGTGTAATTAATTAAATTGTATACAGTATACTTTATTGATGGCGGTTTCGCCCACGAGGGGCTGGATGGCGGAACCCGCTGATAATCAAAGTATTTTTAGAGCCAATTCATCACTTTGCGCTTGGAGACGCCCATGGCTGAAGAAAAACCCCGCCAATTCGTTGGCAGCGTGGAATTCAAGAAAGGTCTTGAGGGGGCCATCACGAACGAAAGCGCCATCAGCTACGTGGATGGGGCGAACGGCAAGCTCATCTATCGTGGATACAGCATCGACGACCTGTGCGCCGGAGGCGGGGGCTATGAGGAAACGGCCTACCTGCTGTTCAACGGAAAACTGCCCACCCGGAGCGAACTCGACATCTTCAACGCGGATCTGGCCTTGCGCCGCACCATCCCCCAGGATGTGAAAGACCTGATCGTGCACATCGCCAACAGGTGCCACCCCATGAGCACGCTGCGCACCGCCGTCTCCATGCTCGGCTGTCTTAATCCTAAGGAATTCGAGGTGACGGTGGAAAACGATTACGACATCGCCCTCACGCTCACGGCGCAGTTCCCCACCCTCGTGGCGGCCATCCAGCGGGCGAGAAGGGGCGAGTTCCTCCTGGAGCCGGACCCCTCGCAGGGTCTCTCCGAGGATTTTCTGCGCATGATGACGGGCGAGACGCCCGACCCGCGCACGGCGGAAGTGATGGACATGGCCCTCATCATCCACGCCGAACACGGCATGAACGCCTCCACCTTCTCCTCGATGGTCACGAACAGCTCCTTGACTGATTTCTACAGCTCCATCGTCGCAGGCATCGGCTCGCTCAAGGGGCCTCTCCACGGCGGGGCGAACGAGGCCACGCTGCGCACGTTCCAGGAGATAGGCGACCCCGCCACGACGGAAGAATGGTTCGCGGCGGCGAAAGAAAAGAAGGTGAAGGTGATGGGCTTCGGCCACCGCGTATACAAGGCCTACGACCCGAGGGCGCGGCTGTTCGACCCCATCGCCAAGGAATTCTCCGAGCGCGCCGGAACGGGCAATCTCTACGAGATAGCCAAGAAGCTCGAAGCCCTGGTGGTGGCGGACTTGGGCGGCAAGGGCATCTTCCCCAACGTCGATTTCTTCTCGGGCGTCATCTACGACGCCATGGGCATCGACACGGACATGTTCACGCCCATCTTCGCCGTGCCGCGCATCGCAGGCTGGTCGGCGCGCATTCTCGAATATCTGCCCGAGAACCGGCTCTTCAGGCCCCGCGCGGTCTACATCGGCGATCTGGAATCGCAGTACAAGCCGATCGGGGAGCGCGGGTAGACAATAGGCGCGAACCGGAAAGCGGCTCTCGAACGGGAGCCGCTTTTTTTCGCCTGGTTTTTCATGATTCGGATTTTTCGGCGCAATCCCAAACCGAGGAGGCACTCCCGTGGCGTTCGAAGACGGCTTCGTGATCGAAACGAAGGGGCGGACGGATATTCTGGACGTCACGCCGCAGGTGGAGGACGCCGTTTCCAGAAGCGGGGTCCGCAGCGGGATAGTCCTGGTGTTCGTACCCGGCTCGACGGCGGGCCTGACGACGATGGAATATGAGTCTGGTGCAGTTGCGGATATGAAAGACGCGATTGCGCGAATCGCGCCCGAGGGGATGGCCTATGCGCACGATGCGCGATGGGGGGACGGGAACGGCTTCTCCCACGTCCGCGCCGCCCTGCTGGGGCCGAGCCTCGCCCTGCCGCTCAGAGAGGGTGCGCTCGTCACCGGAACCTGGCAGCAGATTGTCCTGGTCGATTTCGACAACCGCCCGAGGAGCAGGCGGGTGGAAGTCCAGATTATCGGGGATGCGTCCTGATCAATCCGAGCCGGACGCGCAGCCGCTGGCTTGGCGACCGGCAAGGGAAATACCCGGACTCTCGCAGCGAAGTATGAAGGATTAATCGTCGCCTTCGGCGAATTCCTCAAAGGTGTAGAACAGGCCGTCGAGCACGCGCGCCGCTTGCTCGTCCACGCCCGGCTTGTCGAGGGGCAGGTCGATGGCGTAACGGAACACGCCGTCGTGGTAGTGCTCGACTTTATGTTCTTCCTCCTCGCCCGCTTCCTCCATGCCGTCGTACACGAAATCGTCAATCGGATCCTTGCTGTCCAGGATGGCGAGTTCGATGTCCTCGTTCATGTAGCGGTCGGCGGTGGCGAAGCTGATGCGGAGTTTGCCGTCGTCCTCGTTTTTCGCGATCTCGAACCAGCAGACGTCGTTCACGACCAGCCGGATGGAGCGGCCCGAAGGGTCGGGCTCGGGCGTGAAGCGATCGTCGGTGGCGTAGCGTTTGATCATGCCTGTAATGATGTCGGCCAAAACAGGAGCCTCCCTGCGCGTGGGTGTTTTTAAGAGTGGGGAAACTGCTCTTCCCTTGTTCGGCGGGCAATATAGCTTGGAGTCTTTGTTTCGCCAAGCGGCGCCGGGCGTCGGGAATGGCGTTCGCTTGCTGTGGGTGAGGCTGAGCGGCGCGTAAAAAACAGGGGATGAGCGGCTTGGACTTTCCGTGCCGCCGCCCACCCCCCTGTAATGCGCAGGCCGGAGCCTATTTCATCGTCATGGCCTTGATGAGTTTCGTGTAGCCGTCGTAGTTCGGCTTTCTGACCTTCTCATAATCCGCGCCGCTCACGAAAACCACGTTTTCGCCGATGCTGCGCATGAAGCGCTTGAAGGATTTGTTCTTCGTGAGCTTCTCAAAAGCGTCACGGAGCGTCTTCAGCCTGTCGGCGGGCGTCTTGGCAGGCGCCATGAAGATGCGGTCCATCGTGAAGCCCACTCCCTTGTAGCCGAGTTCATCCGTGGTGGGGACTTCCTTGAAGTCCTTGTCCTTCGAGAGGCGCGCATTGCCTGTGAGTGCGAGCACGGTGACCTTTCCGGCCTTCTTATGGGGGCGAAGCTGGGTCGGGAAGGCGATGCCCACGTCGTCCTGTCCGGCGAGGACGGCGCGCAGAGCGGGGCCGCCGCCCTTATGCGGGATGAAGTTCACCTTGATGCCCGCCGCGCGCACGAACTGCATGGCCGGCACGTGGCCCGCCCCCCAGACGCCGCTGTGGCCCCAGTTGACCTTGCCGGGGTTTTTCTTGGCGTAGGCGACGAATTCCTTCATGTTCTTCCACGGCCTGTTCGACAGGGAGAAGAACACCGGCTGCCCGTGGTTGATCTTGGCGACGGCCTTGAAATCGCGCAGCGTGTTGAAGGGCACCTTGCGCGTTTGCGGCACGAGCTGATCGAAGCCGTTGTGGCTGAAGAGCAGGGTGTATCCGTCCGCCTTGGCCTTGGCCACGAAACCGGTGCCCTTCATGCCCGCGCCGCCGGGCACGAGCTTCACCACCATGGGCTGGCCGAGAATGTCGGCGATGATGCTGGTGATGCCGCGCGCGTGGAGGTCGTGGCTGCCGCCCGCGCCCACGGGGAGAACGAGCGTGATGGGACGATCGGGATAGGCCGCCGTGCTCGCGGAGGGCAGCCCCAGCCCGACGAGCAGGACCAGCGCGGCCAGAATGGCGAAGAAGCGTTTTTTCATGATGATCTCCTTTGATGAATATGCCCTCATGAAGCGGCGTGCCCCCTGGCGCGCTGCCACATCGGGCGAAGAATGAGATAGCCGACCCAAATCAGCGCCGCCACCAGAAAGGCGGAGGCGATTGGTCTTTGTATGAACAGGTACGAAAACGGAGCGCCCTTCGCGTACAGCATCGACTGGCTCAAACGGTACTCTATCGGTTCGGCCAGCACAAAGGCGATGATGAGGGGCGCCAGGTCGAATTTGAACTTTCTTAGAATATAGGCGCATACGCCGATGATGACCATCAGTATCACGTCCGTGTCCGACCCCGTGGAGAGCGTGCCCACGAAGGCGAGCGCCACGATGACGGGAATGAGATACGCCTTTTTAAGCTGAATGGCGTGGGCGAAGGGCTTGAGCAGAACGTAGCCCAGGAAGAAGAACAGCACGTTCGCCAGCACCATGGTGAGGATAAGGGCGTACATGAGCGCGCCCTGTTCCTGAAATATCTGGGGTCCCGGCCGCATTCCGTGCGCCACGAACGCGCCCAGGAGAATGGCCGTTACGTTGTCTCCCGGAATGCCCAGCGTCAGCAGGGGAACCAGCGTGGGGCCGTTCACGGCGTTGTTCGCGGCCTCGGGCGCCGCGATGCCGTCGAGTTCGCCCTTGCCGAAGTTCTCGGGATTCTTGGACGCGCGCTTCGCCGCGCTGTAGCCGATGAAGGCGGCCACCACCTGTCCCACGCCCGGCACCATGCCGATGCCCGTTCCGATGGCGGTGGAGCGCGCGATGGTGCGGATAGACGCCTTGAACTCATGCCAGCGCAGGCGCTCGCCCGCCTTGGCGAGGTCCACGTGCTCCTTGATGAAGCGCACGGTGCGCGATTCGACCGCCTCGAGCACCTCGGGCATCGCGAATATGCCGATCGCCAAGGGGATGAGGGGGATGCCCGCGCTCAGGGCTTCCAGGTCGAACGTCATGCGGGTGGCGCCGGTCGTGGCGTCGGTGCCGATGAAGCCCAGCCCCATGCCGATGCAGGCGGCGATGGCTCCCTTTAAGCCTGACTCGCTCGATACGCTGGCGATGAGCACCAGGGAGAAGATGATGACGGCGAACACCTCGGGCGGGCCGATCAAGAGCGTGACGATGGCGATGGGGCCGATGAGCGCCAGGGTGAAGATGTCCGATAGCGTATCTCCGATGGTCGAGGAGAACAGCGCCATCTCGAGCGCCTTTCGCCCCTCGCCCTTGCGGGTGAGCGCGGGGCCGTCGAAAGTCGTGGCGATGGATGCGCCCGTTCCCGGAATGCCGACCAGAATCGCGGGGATGCTGCCCCCGTAAATCCCGCCCTTGTAGATGCCGATCAGAAAAGGAATGCCGAGCATGGGTTCGAGCTTGAATGAGATGGGCAGTAGAACCGACATGGCCAGGATGGTGGTGAGGCCCGGCATCGCGCCCACGAACATGCCGATGGTAAGCCCTGCGCTGATGTAGATATAGGTGTCTATCCGTAGCAGGAGGGCGAAGGCCTGAAAAAAGGAATCGAGCAAGTCCAGGCCCTCTCTATTTCCCGAGAAAGACGGCGGATAAGAACTTCATGATGGCGTCCTCGACGACGGCGATGGCCTCGAAATCGCTCCTCGGCAGCGAGATGAGCAGCAACCTCTCGAAGACGAAGCGCACGACGATGGGCATGAGCACGGCGACGGGCGCGATGACCCATATCTGCCGGATGCCCAGATAGAAGATGACCGCCGCCGCCATCAAAAGCGTCGAGAGGCCGTAGCCCAGGATCGCAACGAATATGGAATATGCGGCGACGATGAGGAACATCTTCGCGCCACGTAGGATCCGCGTCGTCTCGCCAGGGTCGGCGGCGTAGCGGATGTAACGCCCCTTTCGCCATGCGTCCAGCAGGTAGAGCAGGCACAGGGCCGTGAGCACGGCGAAGGCGAGCCTCGGGAAGAAGACGGGCGAGAGCGTGAGGAAATCCTGCGCGGAGGTGATGCCGCCCGAGGCGATCAAGTATGGCATGAAGATGCAAAGTCCCGCCGAGGCGAGCGCCATCGCGGCCGCCAGGTAGATTTCCAGGCGCAATATCATGGGACTCGGCGCGTTCGTCGATTCTTCGTCCGAAGACATGGTGCATCCTGTCGCAAGGGGTCTTTTTCTCTCGCCGACCCGGAAGCGTTCCCCATCACTCGATGAAGTGGTTTTGTGCTACGGGTTTGCGTATTATTCACCAATCGCTTGGCAGTAGCAAACTTTCATTCCATCCGTTCGGATGAGCGGCGCGCGCGGCGCGCGGTTTCGAGGAGATCATTTCTGTGAAAATCATCAATTCCATGAGCGTCGACAAGGACAACGCCTATGAGCCTCCCTATTCCATCATGTGGGGGGTGAACGACGAGACGACGGACACGAAGGTCATGACCATGCAGCGCACCATCATCCCCCCCGGCGGGCGGAACAAGATGCACACCCATGCGTGCGACGCGGTGTTTTACGTGAACAAGGGGCCGATTTACGTCTATAGCGGGGATCCGAAAAATCCCGAGAAAACCCTGGTCGAGGCGGGGCATTTCTGCTACGCGCCCGCCGGCGAGCCGCACGGGCAGGAGAACCCCAGTTCGACCGAGCCCGCCGAACTCATCGCCACCTACGGGAATTGCTCCCACCACGACAAGGCGGGCACGACCTTCGTGGAATAAAGTCTCACCAACCCATAAATGGAGTCATGCGATGGACCGAGGAATCTGGGCGTCCTGGTACGATTTGCCCGAAGAGAATAAAGAAGACTACTGCGCGTGGCTGCACGGGCGTCACCTGCCGGCCATGCTGCGGCGGGCGGGCTTTCTGTGGGCGGCGCACTATGAGGTCGCAGGCGGCGGAGCGCAGATGGAGCAGGTGAAGAGCGCGGCGCTCACCTATGCGGGGCCCGGTGAGCTTCCCGGCGGCACGCAGTACGTGCTCCTGTTCGGGGCTGCGTCGCCGCACGTGTTTTTCGACCCCACGCTCGCCGACGTCGAAAAAGAACAAGATGATGAGACGCACGCCATGCTGGGCCTTCGCACAGGGCTTCGCGCCTGCGTATTCAGCGAGGAGGCGCGCGTCGACGGCCCGGATGTCGCCGCGAGGGGGCCGGGCATCACGCCGGGACCCGCGATTCAGATGGGGCAGTTTCTCTCCCAAGACGCCGAGGCGGAGCACGACCTGGGCGCGTGGTACGCGCAGTATCGCCTGAAATTCATGGAGCGGATGCCCGGCTGCATCGGCGCGCGGAAGCTGCTCTCGGCCGCAGGCTGGGCCAAGCATTCGATTTTCTATGAGTTCATCTCGCTCGAAGCGAGGGAGGAGGGGTTCCAGAAGCACGAGAGCCTCTCGCTGGATGAGAGCGGCTGGTCGGGCCGGGTGGTGAGGACGCTCATACACGCGCCCGGCAGCCCGAGCGTGGGCCGCCGCCTGTGGCCGCCGGTGAGTTAAGGCCGAACAACCAGGAAGGGAGAGGAAATTCAAATGGCGCAACTACCGATTTTGAGTGATGAGGAGGCAGGCCCCGAAGCGACCGTGGTGTTCGACGCGAGCCGCAAGATGTTCGGGCGCGTGGCGAACGCGATACGGGTGAGTTCGGCCAGCCCCAGGATGCTTCAGCCGCTGTTCGGTTTTCTGCTCTCGCTGTGCAGGGCCGAGATTACCGACGTGCTCGACGCGAAGACCAAGGCGCTGCTGATCTTGAAGACCTCGATGGAAAACGGGTGTAAGTACTGAACGGCCCACAACGTCACGTTCGGTCGAGCGTGCGGGCTGTCCGATGAGCAGATTGACGCGGTGAGGGACGATGCGTATCAGGAATCGGATCTGTTCACCGACGCCGAGAAGGCGGCGGTCGCCTGGGCGTATCACCTCACGAAATACACCTTCGCCCAGAACCCAGAAGCGCTTGCGAACATGAAGAAGCACTACGATCACGCCCAGCTCGTCGAGGCGACGCTGGTTTCGGGGTATTTCAACATGTGGAACCGTTTTACCGACGCCCTCGAGACCGACCTGGAAGGCTCGGACCAGATGACCCTTTTCACGAAATCCGCCGTGCTCGACAAAAAAGACTTCGCGGAGTTCATGAACAACTGCTGGTGGGCGAAAGAGGGCGCATCCGAAGAGGCGAAAGTAGCGCTCCCGGCGTCAGCCGAATCGGGGGGTTGATTTTTTTAGGTTTACGGGAAGTGCCGAGCGGTTTTGCTCTCGAATCAGACGCCCAGGAAGCGGGATTTGATTTCCTCGTTCGCGGAAAGTTCCTCGGGCGTGGAGGAATGCACCACGCGGCCCCGGTTCAGCACGTGAACGTAATCGCACGAGGCGAGCGCGAACTTCATGTTCTGCTCGACGAGCAGGATGGCGAGCTTGCTCTCTTTTAGTTTTGAAAGAATCTCTCCCATCGCGCGCACCAGAAGAGGCGCGAGCCCTTCGGTGGGTTCATCGAGCAGGAGCATTTTCGGGTTCGTCATCAAGGAGCGGGCGAAAGCCAGCATCTGCTGCTCCCCGCCGCTTAGCTGATTGCCCATGTTGCGCAGGCGCTCTTTCAGGCGCGGGAAGAGAGCCAGCACCCGGTCCATGTCCCAGAGTTGTTCGCCGTCACCGGCGGCGCCTTGTTTTTCTCCGAGCAGGAGATTCTCCATCACGGTGAGCGAGGGGAAAATTCGCCGTCCCTGCGGCACGAGGGCCACGCCGAGATTTACGATCTCGTGCGATTGTAAGCCCGTGATGTCCGCGCCGTCGAACGTGACTTTTCCCGTGCGCGGCTTCGTGAATCCGATGATGGAGCGGATGAGCGTGGTCTTGCCCATGCCGTTTCGGCCGAGCACTGCCATCACCTGGCCCTCGGCTATTTCGAGGGAAAGCCCCTGCAAGACGTAGCTGTCCCCGTAATAGGTATGGATCTCATCTACTTTCAGCATCGGGCCGTTATCAGTCATATCCCAGATAAATCTCCTGAACGGTCTGGTTCGCGCGGACTTCCTCTTTCGGGCCGTCGGCGATGACTTCCCCTTCGTGCATGACCATGAGCTTGTCCACGAGTTCGAAGGCGACGTCCATGTCGTGTTCGATGATGAGCATCGTCATGTCCGGGTCGAGATCCTTGAGCAGGGAAACCACCTCGGCGGATTCGGCGGGCGAGAGCCCGGCCGTGGGTTCATCCAGAAGCAGCAGCTTCGGGTTTTCGACCAGAGCGAGGGCGATTTCGATTTGTCTTTGGTAGCCGTGGGAGAGGTTTTTCACGAGAAGGTTCTGCATGTCCCACAGATTCAGTTTCCTCATCATCTCCTCGGCCTTGCTGTAAATATGCCGCTGGCTCTTGATGGTGCGGAGCATCGAGAACTTAGACCGCTCCAGGGCCTGCGCCGCCAGCAGGACGTTGTCCAATACGGAGAGGTTGGGGAACAGGTTGGTGATCTGAAAAGTCCTGGCCATGCCGAGATGGGTCCGCCGGTGGGTCGGCAGCCGCGTGATGTCCTCTCCGTAGAGGTGCACCTTCCCGTGCGTCGGGTCGAGTTCGCCTGCGATCATGTTGAAAAACGTCGTCTTCCCCGCTCCGTTCGGACCGATGATGCCCCGGCGTTCGCCGTTTTCCACTACGAGGTCGACGTTCTTGACCGCGACGAGACCGCCGAAGTGCTTGGTGAGTGTCTCTACTTTCAGGCATGCGGCGGACTCCGTTTTCAGAACCTCACGGGCTGCCTGCTCCAAGGCGCAACCTCCTCCCTCCCGTTCAGCCGACGCCGGCGGGGATGCGGGGACCACCGCGCGCGGATGAGGGAAAACCCCGGTTCCGCGCGCGGCGGCCCTTGTCAGGTACGCAAACCGGCCGCTACTTCCCGCAGTTCTTGCACGGGGGGTAATCCCTGCTGTAGGGCGGCCGCTTCATGAATTCATCCGGTTTGTACGTCCAGAACTGGCCCACGTTCGGGATGACCGCCAAAACCTTGTTTTTCTTCACGCCGGTTTCATCCTTCATGACCATGCGGACGTACACGTTCATCTTGAACGTCCCGTGGCCGTCGGACTCCCTCGGCCCCGCCGGCAAGCCGGTGGCCACCTTCAGGCTCCTCAACGTGCTGAAGAATTTGTCCTTGTCCTCCACGTTGCCGCCTACGACTTCGATCGCCTTGTAGATGAGCCGCAGTCCGCCATAATACCCCTCGGCGTAGTAGCCGGGGTCTTTCTTGGCGTGCTTCCTGAACGCCTTGACGAAATCCTGGTTATCCTTGGTCTGGATGTCGGCGCTGTAGATCAGGCCCGAAATCCAGCCGAGCACTTCATCACCTTGGGCATAGAGGACAAATTCGTCCGTATTCGTTCCGTTGCCCAGAATCACGTACTTGTTCGCCAGACCCGCCTCCTTCAGTTGTTTGGGCAGCCGCAGGGCCTGCACCGCTCCCGCCAGGGTGATGAAGAGGGCGTCGGCGTCCTTTCGAAGCTTGCCGATGTAGGGTCCGTAATCCACCGTGCTGATGGGCATATACATCTTTTGGACCACCTTGCCGCCCATGTCTTCGAACACCTGCTGGAAGCCACCCGTCGACTCATAGCCGAACGCGTAATCGGGGCCGAGGGTAATCACCCTCTTGATGTTCGGCATCGACGTCCGGACCCAATGGGCGAATGCGTGCATGGGCTGGCTGCAAGAGAAATACGTGATCGCGTATTTCTTGCGCTTTCGCTTGGAAATATCATCGGGACAGGACCAGATGAGGATCGGGGTCTTGTACCGGTCGGCCAACGGCGCAATCGCGTAGCCGGTCGAGCCGAAAAGACCGCCCATCACGATGTGTACCTTGTTTCGCGTGAGGAGCTTCCGCACCCGGGTCACGGCCAGGGCCACCTTGCTCTCGTTGTCCTCCACGAAGAATTTCACCTCGCGGCCGGCGACCTTGTCCCCGAACTTCTCACGGAACACCTTGAGAGCGTTCATCTGGTCCGAGCCGTGCTTGGCGAGAACGCCTTTCTTGGAGGTGAGCAATCCGATTTTGATGGGCCCCTTCGCCGCGAGCGCCGGCCCGGCGGCGATTAGAGCAGCGAGTGCAAAAGCGAGGGGAACGACGAGAAAAACAGAGAGTTTTCGAATCACGGGAATTCCTCCTCTTCTTATGGACGATGGCGGTCCCTGGAGTGGGTCGATCACTCGCTGTCCGCTCCTTGAATCCGCGTCCGCAACTGCTTGATGAAGCCCATGATGCCCTGGGGCGCGAAAAGAACCACCACGATGTAGATGCAACCCACGACGGTCAGCGAGCGTTCGGTGAACATGTTCACGGTGTTGTCGAGAATGATGAATATGGTCGAGCCCAGAAGGGGTCCGGCCAGCGTTCCCGGTCCTCCCAGCGAGACCATCAGCAGGGCGTTGAACGAGGTCAGCAGTTCGACGTCGGTCGGAGCGACGTAGCTGTTGTAGTAGACCCACAGAAAACCGGCCAGGCCGCTGAACATGCCCGAGATCATGTAGATGATGAACTTGTGGAGCCATACGTTGTAGCCCAGGGCCCGCATCCGGGACTCGCTCTCGCGGATTCCCACCAGCGTCTTTCCAAAACAGGAATGAACGAGAACGCAGAAGAACAAGAAGACGCCGGCGGCCACGAGGAAGGTGAAGTAGTAATAGACGACCGTACCTTCCAGGAATAGCGGGCGCTCGATGCCCGCGATGCCGTTTTCGCCGCCGGTCATCGAGTCCCAGCGGTAGGCGAGCCCCCAAACGAGCATGGCCAGAGCGAAGGTGATCATCAGGAAATACACGCCCGAGGCCCGCAGCGCGACAATCGCGCAGATGGCCGTTATTACCGCGGCGACGATCAATGCGACGGCGAGCGCTTCGATGAACGAAGCCCCGTAGTTCACCGACATGATTGCCGTCGCATAGGCCCCCGTGCCGAAATAGGCCGCGTGGCCCAGCGAGGCCATTCCGGTGTAGCCCAGCATGAGGTCGAGGCTTAGGGCGAGAACCCCCCAGATCAGGCACTGGTTCAGGACGATCACGGAGAATTCATCCAGGAACAGCGGAGATATGCCAAAAAAAGCCAACCCCGCGGCGATCGCAACGACTCTTCCTCGGTTGGTGAAAAGATCACCCGTCACATCGCTCTCCCGAACAGGCCGGCGGGCCGAATCGCCAGGATGACGGCCATGGGCAAGAATATGGTGAAATAGGCGAATTCCGGGAAGAATGTTTTCCCGATGTTGTCGATAATGCCTACAAGCAAACTGGCGATGATTGCGCCTTTGAGGCTGCCCATTCCACCCACGATAACGGCGACGAAAGCGAACGGTAGAATTTCAAAGTCCAGCCCCGAATGGATGCCGAGCCAGGGCGCGGCCAGAACGCCACCCATGCCGGCCAGGAACGAGCCGAGTCCGAAAACCAGGCTGAACACGACGGGCACGTTTACCCCCATCCCCCCCGCCATCTCCACATCATCCACAGCCGCTCTCACCGAGGAGCCGATTTTGGTCCTGCTCTCGAAGAACCAGAGCACCGCCGCTGTCATCACGGCGAATATGATCAGGAACAATCTGTACATCGGAAAGGAGAATCCCCCGATCCGTCCCGTGCTGGCCAAAAACTTCGGCGCGTCCATGCTGACCGGGTCGGGGCCCCATATGACGAGGATCGCATCCTGAAGAACGAGAACGAAACCCATGGTGATGAGAACCTGGCCCAGATCGTTTCCCTGAAGGCGGCGCAAAAAGACGCGCTCGATCACGATGCCCATGATGGCGATCGCGATTCCGCCAATCAGGATCGCGAGGAAAAAGTTCCCCGTCTGCTTGAGGGTCGTGAGTCCGAAGTATGCGCCCACGAGGAAATAGGTTCCGTGCGTGACGTTGATGACCTTCATGACGCCGAATATCAGGGAGAGGCCCATGGCCAGGAGGAAGACGATGGTGCCGTAGGAGACGCCGTTGAATAACTGGGTGAGCCAGAAAATCATCCGCGCGCCTCCCCCGGGTATGCTTCGGCGCAAAGAAGGGAAGGCCTGGAGTGGTAGTCACACATGCCGCAACACTCCTTCAGGGGAAGGGGGTGTAGAAGCGACAACACATATTGTTTCTTATAGTGGCGACTATACCATTCGAGGGCGCAAAAGTATACTCTTTCGTACCATCAGGCCGAAAATCAGAACCTGTGCACCCGTTCCCGACGCATACGGGATGCGGCCCGGCGGATGAAAACGCCTTATCCGTGCGGGGGTTCGCATCCGGGGATGAGGGAGAGGGAGCGCGTTTCCCGGGGAGGGCGTACCATGAGCGGAGAAGATATTTTCTGGCTGGAGATTCACGAGCTTTCCGAACGAATCGGGGAGGGCGAGCTTTCTCCCGTGGACGTGGTCGAGGCGCTCCTGGGGCGCATCGATTCGCTCAACCCCCGCATCCTGGGCTTCCTCGAGGTGACGGGAGACGCCGCGCTGGCCGAGGCGAAACAAGCGCAGGAGGAGATCGCCGCCGGGCGCAGGCTGGGGCCGCTTCACGGGGTTCCCTTCGGCGTCAAGGACATCATCGACACGGCGGGCGTGCGGACAACGCGCGGGTCGAGCTTCTTCCGGGACAGAATACCCGACGCGGATGCGGAGTGCGTCGCCCGCCTCAAGCGCGCCGGCGCGATTCTGCTGGGCAAATGCCATACACAGGAGTTCGCCTCGGGGCCGCTGAGCCAAAACGCGCACTTCGGCACCGCGCACAATCCGTGGGACCTCACGCGCATGACGGGAGGCTCCAGCACGGGTTCCGCCGCCTCGGTCGCGGCAGGCCTTTGCCCGGCCGCCATCGGGACGGACACGGGCAGCTCGATTCGCGGGCCCGCGTCGCTGTGCGGGCTCGTGGGGCTCAAGCCCACCCACGGGCGGGTCAGCCTGCGCGGCGTGTGCCCCAATTGCCTGAGCTATGACCACGTGGGGCCTATCGCCCGCTCCGCGCGAGACGCCGCTCTCTTCTTACAAGGGATGGCGGGCTACGACCCCGAAGACCCCTACAGCCGCGATGCGCCGCTCCCCGATTTTTCCGCCCTGCTCGATGGGGGCGCGAAGGGTCTGCGGGTGGGCCTGTGCCCCGGTCTTTCGGGCGGCTTCGAGGCGGACGCCGAGGTGATGCGGGCTTTCGAGCGGGCCGTCGGTGTGTTCCGCGAACTGGGCGCGCAGGTAGATACGCTGCCCTTTGGCGAAGCGGAGCGTCTCATGGAGGTGAGCCGCGTCATTATCCAGTGCGAGTTCGCCGAGTTCCACAGGCCGCTTTATGAGAAGAACCCCGATGGCTACGGAGGCTCTACGCGCGAGCGGGTGGAGGCGAGTCTCGCGGGGGCCGATCTGGACGAGTACATCCGGGCCGGGCGCGAGCGGGAGGCGCTGCGGCGCGAGGTCTTAAGCCTCTTCGATAGGGCGGACGTAATCCTCACGCCGTCTATTCCGTGCATCGCCCCGCGGCTCGACGACTTGAAGGCGCGGATCAACGGGGAGGAGGTGGCTTACTCCCTCGCCCTCACCATGCCGTTCCTCACCCACCAGAACCTGACGGGATTCCCGGCGGCGGTGGTTCCCACGGGGTTTTCAGAGGAAGAAGGAATGCCCCTCTCCCTCCAGGTGATAGGCCGACCCTGGGAGGAGGCGGAAGTGCTTCGCGCGGTCCACGCCTATGAGGCGGCGACGCCCGAGTTGCGGAATCGGCGTCCCGCGCTCTGAGGAGCGTATTCCTGGTTTTTGTCTTTTCCCGCACCGGGCCGCCCGTATGATTCGCTGATTCAGGCGACCCGACGCTGTTGGCGCAAAGGGGACGATGTATGCGAATGAAAGCAGCCGTTTATCACGGACCGCGGGACATCCGGGTGGAGCAGGTGGAGCGGCCGGCAATCGGTGATGATGACGTATTGGTGCGGGTGAGGGCGTGCGGTATTTGCGGCTCTGATTTGCACATGTACCGCCTCGGCATGTTCGAGGTGCTGGGGCGCTCGATTGACGAGGACCGGCGCATTATGGGTCATGAACTGAGCGGTGAAATTGTCGAGGTGGGGGAGAAGGTCAGCGGCTTTCGGGTCGGGGATCGCATCACCGGGTTAGGGCACGGCGGCTTTGCGGAGTACGTGGCGGTTCGCGTTACCGAACGCAGCCCGCACATCCTGCCGGAGCACATCAGCTTCGAGGACGGCGCGACGCTTGAACCGCTGGCCACCTCTTTGCATGGCGTGTCCCTGGGACGGCCCGCGGCCGGTGAGACGGTGGTCGTGCTGGGCGCAGGCATTATCGGCCTCGGCTGTGTCCAGGCCATCCGCGCGACCGTCGACTGCCGCGTTATCGCCGTCGACGTTTCCGAACGCCGCTTGAACATGGCCAAGCGTCTCGGCGCCGACGCCGTTGTCAACCTGAGCGAAACCGACCCGGTGGAAGCCGTGATTGAACTCACCGGCGGCGCCAGGCCGGTGGAGCGTTTCGGCGTTCGCGGCGGCAACGCCGATCTGGTGATTGACTGCGCCGGCGCACCGTCTTCGCCTAACCAGGGCCTGCTCATGCTGAAGCAGCAATACGGCCGTTTGGTGTTGGTCGCCCTGTTCGAGCATCGCGCGGATCTGGATTTCAACCAGGTGGTGCGCAAACACGTAGCCATCCATGGGTCCTGGACCTGGACCGGGGACGACTACCGCCGCGCCATCGAGCTTGTGGAAAGCGGCAAGGTCCAGCGTCGGCCCTTGATTTCACATACCCTCGACCTGGATGATGCTCCCGAGGGGTTCGCCATTCAGGACCAGCCCGGCGCCGCCATCAAGGTGGTGCTGAAACCCTGAAGGTATACGACCGCGCGAAGTTATATTCCGCACGTAGAGCCGCAAGGGCCATAATGAGTCGCCACCGGGAATATCGGTGGTTATGAGGACCGCGTCCGTGGTCATCGTCCCGCGCTCTGAGGAGCGCGTATTCCTAGTTCTCTTCTTTTTCCGCCCCTATCAGTTCCCCCACCAATTCCCTGCGCGTCCAAAGGAGCAGCCCGGTCAGGGCGATGGTGAGGCTCATGAGGGGGATGTCTCCCTTGCCCACGAAAATGGCGACGGCGGGCAGCAGCAGTACGGCGATGAGTTCCGCGTGATCGCGCCTGCCGGTCAAGGATGAGACGAGCAGCGCGAGAGTCGCGCAGATCAAAAGAGTGAACGGCGATATGCCGAGCAGGGCGCCCGCCGTGCTCGCCGTTCCGCGTCCGCCCCGAAACCCGTGAAATGCCGGCCACACCTCACCGGCCACCACGGCGACACAAGCCAGAGCCGCGAGCCAGGGGGAGCCGCCCATATACCAGGCGAGGCCCAGGGCCAGTTGCGCCTTCAGGAAATCGGCGAGGAAGACGAGCGCGCCCACGCGCCCCCCGAGCGTGGCCCATGCGTTCGTGAAATCGAGATTCCTCTCTCCTTGCGCGCGCAAATCGATTCCCCGGGCGCGCGCGGCGTAAAAAGCCGGGGAAACCGAGCCCAGGCAGTAGGCGATTGCCCCCGTGAGGACGATGAGAAAAAGGGTAGTCAAGAAAATCTCCAGGTGAATGAAATCTCCGCTCCATCTTGCGGCATTCCCTTTCTCCTGAAAAGCGGTGCGCGCTCAAGCGGTGGGTGATACAAAGGGCGTTCATATACCACGGTCATCATCAAGAATGGGAGGGAGCAGAGCATGGGTGAGCGGATTGGTTATATCGGTCTGGGCAAGATGGGGCTGGCCTTATCGAAGGTTTTACTGGAAGACGGCCACGAGGTATGCGGCTACGACGTGGACGAGGAGCGCAAGCAGATGCTGGCGGACGCCGGCGGACGCCCGCTCGACTCGGGCGGAGAGGTGGCCGAGAACGCGGATATCGTCTGCTCGATTTTACTCAAGCCCGAGCACATCGAGGAGAACGCTTTTGGAGAGGACGGGGTCGTCTCCGCCAATAAATCCGGGCTGGTCTATATCGAGATGAGCACCATGCCGCCGAGCTGGCAGGCGGGTTTGGCGAAAAGGCTCGCAGCCCACGGGATCGACATGCTCGATTGCCCCATCTCGGGTTCGCACCCCAATGTGATGGACAGAACCATCACGATGATGGTGGGCGGAAAAAAAGAGGTGTTCGATCGCGTTCGGCCCATTTTCGAACCCCTCACGGCCGGCTTCGACTACACGGGTGAAAGCGGCTCGGGCGCCACGATGAAAATCGTGACCAATCTGTACGTGAACGCATCGGTGGCGCTTCTGGCCGAGGTGATCCTCACCGGCGAGCGGGCCGGACTTTCCCATGAGACGATGATGCGCTGTCTGGGGAAAGGCTCGGTTCGCGGAGCGATGCTCGAGCAGACGGTTCCGAGGATATTCGAGAGGGATTTCGCGCCGAGGGGCGCAGTCGAGATTTTCGTGAAGGACATGGGCATGGCGATAGACCTGGCGCGGGAAAACGGGGTCGACCTCCGGATCGTCAAGGCGGGCCGCGAGATGTTCCAGCGCGCTCTGGACGCGGGCTGGGGCAAGGACGACGCCGCCCGCGTCATCGAGGTCTATGAGGGAAAAGACAGGGGGTAGGGATTTTATTTTCCCATATATCCGCGCATGGCCGGGAACGGCTCGGAGGCGCGCCCGGCGAAGTTTATTTCTTGTTCGAGATTTCGAGCTTGCGGTTCTGGAGGAAGACGCTGCGAATGAGGCTGTAGTAGTCCAGGTTCAGGGGGTCTTTTCTGAGCAGATCGAGGGGTTCGATCAGACGCTCGCGGGCGTCGATGCCCTCCATAATCCTCACCCCGAAAAGAAAATTCGCCAGGTCGACCCTGTGTCCGAAAAAGATTTTTTCCGCATCGTCACCGCTGGCGCCCACGTAATTGAGCGGGTTTATGAAGGCGTCCCCCACCTTGCCGAAGCCGTCGCGCACGGTCGAGGGGCCCAGAATGGGGAGCACGAGGTATATCCCCTCGCCCACTCCCCAGACGGCCAGGGTCTGGCCGAAATCCTCATCGTGATGCTGAAGCCCTACCTCTTTCGCCACGTCGAAAAGCCCTCCCAGTCCCAGTGTGGAGTTGAGCAAAAACCGGTTCAGGGTCACCCCGGCGCGCGCGCCCTCTCCCTGGAGGAGATCGTTCACCAGTATGAAGGGGGCGTTCAGATTCCGCATGAAGCTGCGGAACGTATTGCGGATGGGTTTGGGGAATATGAACCGGTATATTTTTGCGAGCGGCAGGAGAATGACGGCGTCCAGCGCTTCGTTGAAACCGAAGACTACGCGGTTGAACTCTTCGAACGGGTCTATGGATTCAACCGTCGGCTCTTCTTTGTCGAGGTCGGGGTCGTGGTCCGACGCCCATGCGCAGGATGCCGGAGTGCTCAGGAGCGCAAGGCTCAAAGTCAGGGCAAGCAGGCCACGCAACCATACATGTTGCTGTCTGGTTCCTCGTGAGCGCGACAATGGAGTTTGCTCCGTTTTCGTCTCGAAAAGCGTATTCAAGTTCGTAAACAACAATACAGGATAACATCATAGTCTGGTGGTTCGAGGCAAACCGGAAAATCTTTTCCGGGATTCCGCCTCTTGGGTTAAGCCAGAGCGCCTCCGCAAGACGACCCCGCGCCGGCCGTGCAGCCGAAGCAATGATCTCCCAGCAGAATTTCCCGGCCCAGCAAGTCGGCGGGTTCGACGTCCCACAGTTTCAGTGGCGTCCCGTTGCCCAGGGCCATGTCGAGCATCTGGTTGAAATCACAATCGTAGAGGACGCCGTCCCATCCCACGCTGATGAGGCTTCGGCACATCAGGCCGGGGAGCGTCCCGGGGTTGTAGGCTTCGCGCAACGTGGCCATGTAGGAATCCAGCTTGCCGTTCACCTTCAGATAACTGGCGAAACGGGTGATGGGCATGTTGGTCATGGTGTAGAGATGGTGAAAGCGGATGCCGTAGCGGCGGAGGAGTTCTCGTTTGTAGTCCGCCTCGAGAGCCTCCTGGGGGGGCGGGAGATGATCGTCCACGGGGTTGTAGACGAGATCCAGGGGCAAATCTCCCGGGGGGCCGAACCCCGCTTCGTTCAAATCCCGGAGCGCGCGGATGGATTTTTCAAACACCCCGTCTCCGCGCTGGGCGTTCACGTTTTCCTCGAGATAGCAAGGCAGCGAGCAGATGAGTTCGACCCGGTTCTCCCGGTAGAAATCGATTAAATCCTCCTCGCCCGGCTCATACACGACCGTGAGGTTGCAGCGAACCATCACGTTCCGGCCCTTGCTGCGGGCGTGGGTGACGATGCGCCTGAAGTGGGGGTTCAGTTCAGGCGCGCCTCCCGTGATGTCGACGTTGGGGATTTGCGTATCCTCGATCCATTCGATGATGCGGTTCGCCGTCTCCTCGGTCATGATCTCCTTGCGGTGCGGGCCCGCGCCCACGTGGCAATGCGCGCACTTCTGGTTGCAGTACTTGCCCACGTTGATCTGCAGCGTGGAGAGTTCCGTGCGATCCAGATTCGCCGCATCCCCCCGGATGCGGTCCATGAATTTCGGAGCGCCGATTGAGGAAAGAGGCAAAGATATCGTTGCGGGCATTTTTTCTCCCGAGGCGGCAGCGTCGCCGCGTTGAGTCTAAGCGGTTCGCACCAGTCTTCTGCGAAGCGATTTAATGCGCCTTCTCACGCGCTTGAGCTGAACCTCGTCCTTCGCCTCGACGTGTCCGTCCCGAAGGTTTTTGAGAGATTTGATCTGTTGTTTGACGGAGCTTCTGTCGATTTTGGAAGTGCGCTTCGCCTCGACCAGTGGAATGTCGTTTATCTCCTTGAGCACCCGTATCAACTGGGTTTTGTCCATCCCGTGTACGCCCGAGATTTTTCCGCCGTAGGCCAGGGCGGCTTCCTTGAGCTTGGGCACGTTCATCTTGTTGATCTCTTTCGCCGTTAAAACGGGACCTGCCGGTTCGGGAGCCGCCGCTTCCTCTTGGGGAGCTTCCGCTTCCGGTTCGGGAGCCTCTGCATTCTCTTCGGTGGCTTCCGCTTCGTTTTTTTCTTCTTCCGCCATTTTCCTCTCCAGTGATGAAACGAATCGTCTCCCCGGTGCGCGTCCGTCCGCACCGGTGGAGGATGATCTCGCCGAATGGTTTCCGCCCAAGCGGGCTGACCGCCAAACCTAGCAAAACGGGGTTTCTTGATCAATGGCGTCGGGGGAATGGGGCGCGCCGGGAGGAAAAAGGATTTTTAAGAGAGGGCCGAATCGCACCGCGCTCGGACCGGGCGCAGCCGCCTCCCGGACGAGAGACGGGGAATTTGTTCTCCAAATGAGGGAATAGGTTTTTTCGACTTGCCCGGCAGCGGCCTCAATGATAGAAATTGAATTTAGACATGTTGAATAATGTAAATTTTAATTGAACAAGAGAGGCGTTGCCGTGGCCGAGAAACTGCTCGAAGTAAAAGATTTGGTGAAGCATTTCCCCGTTCGGGGGGGCGTATTCTCCCGGGTTCGCAACTATGTGCGCGCCGTGGACGGCGTGAGCTTCGATTTGGAGCCGGGCGAGACGCTCGGGCTCGTCGGGGAGAGCGGGTGCGGGAAATCGACCACTGGCCGGGCCATCCTGCGCCTCATCGAGCCGACGTCGGGCGAGGTGAACTTTGAGGGCACCGACGTCTGCTCCCTGGACAGGGAGTCGATGCGCAAGCTGAGGCGGGAGATGCAAATCATCTTCCAGGACCCCTACGCTTCCCTGAACCCGCGCATGACGGTAGGCAGCATCGTCGGCGAACCGTTGACCATCCACGGCATCGCCAAGGGAAAGGATAAAGAAGAGCAAGTCGCCTCGCTTCTCCACCGGGTGGGTCTGAGGCCGGAGCACATCCGGCGCTATCCGCATGAGTTCTCGGGCGGTCAGCGGCAGCGCATCGGGATCGCCCGCGCCCTGGCGCTCAACCCGAAGCTCATCATCGCGGACGAGCCCGTCAGCGCGCTCGACGTGTCGATTCAGGCGCAGGTGATCAACTTGCTCGAAGACCTGCAAAAAGAGTTCGGAATCGCATTCGTGCTCATCGCGCACGATCTGGCCGTCGTCCAGCACGTGAGCGACCGCATCGCCGTCATGTATCTGGGCAAGATCGTGGAGATGTCCACGGCCGACAGGGTGGTGATGGAGCCGAAGCATCCCTATACCGAGGCCCTGCTCTCCGCCGTGCCGATTCCCGACCCGACGCTCAAGAAAAAGCGCATGATCCTGACCGGAGACGTGCCCAGTCCCGTGAACCCTCCCTCGGGGTGCAGGTTCCATACGAGATGCCCCTACAAGGAAGACAGGTGCGTCAGGGAGGAGCCGCCGATGCGGGAGATTGCGACGGGTCATTTCGCGGCGTGTCATTTCTCTGAAAAACTCTATGGCGGCGCGCCGAAAACGAATGGGACGCCCGCGGGCTAGACGGTTCCATCCGTCGCCCGGCGATGTGCGGGCGCATCGCTTTTCCTCATGCCACGGGCGCTCCGCCCGGCGAGGGCATCGGCCGACGTGTGATGGGTGAAAATTCCAAAATATCAATTTCCCCGCTCTTCCTCTTTGCGCTTGTCACGGCCCTATTCACGGTGGCTGCGATATTTTTCGTCCACCGGGCCGACCGGGGTGCGGTCTTGAGCCGGTATGCGCAGCGCGACGCGAGGCGCCTGCAGGATTTCGGCGCCGGAATGCGGGGCCGCGTCGATGCCCTGCTCGGAAAGATTCAGGGAGCCGAGTTGCTCATGGCTGCGGCTCCGAACGGCCCGAACAGGCTGGGGAAAGTGCTTTCGTTCCTCCTGGGCGGGGAATCCCGCGATTCTTTCGCCGCCTCGGTGCTGCTCGATGGGCAAGGCAAGATTGTGGGCTCGCGCCGGGTGGGGGAGATGCCGGCGGCGGGGCCCGAGGAAAGAGGTCTCTGGGCGGGGGCGAGCCGTTCGTTCCTCTCGTTGTCGAAGCGCGAGAAGGAGGCGGTGCCCGCGAGGAGGAAGTTCGATATCCAATCGAGCATCCTGGGCGGCGTGCCGGTTGTTTATCTGTTGGCTTCCTCGCGGTCCACCGAAGGTTTCTGGGGCGTCATCATTTCGGCGGAATCCTTGTTGCCCCTGCGAAAGAGTGCGCTGGCTCCCGGCGAGAGCGTCTTCGCCTTGCTCGAACCCGAGCAGAAAATTCTCTTCGCCCGGCTAGGAGATCAATTCCTGGCGGGTAGCGTCGACGGGGCTTTCAAGAGGCAACTCGCCACGGCCCTCGATATTCCGGCTTGCTGCAACCCCGCCGCGTTCAACGCCTCGAACCAGGGCAAACGCGCGATGGCGCAGTCCGTATTCGCGATGGGCGTGCGGGAATTGCGCCTCGTCCACGTGGCGGACCGCTCGGGGACGGCGGACTCAGGGGGTGGGCTGAAGATACTGGACGTCGTGCTGGCGGCGGGCTGGCTCGCATCCCTCGCCTTGTTCTATTTTCTTGGGGTCCGCAGCGGGGGAGGACCCGCAGTCCGCCGGACGGACGAAGCGCAGGAGGGGGAGGCGGTCTTCAGGCGGCGCCTCGGTTCGGCGCAACTCGCGCTCATCTCCAGGGTGAGTGAATCGGTGGCGGGTGGAGCGCACTTCCGCGACGTCATTATCGCCGCCACGGGGGAAGTCTCCCGTTTCGTCTCGACCGACAGGTATTACGTCGCGCTGTATGACGATGGGGTGGACAGGTTTCTGGAGTTATGCTCCTCGCGCCTGGGCGACGCCTACCGGCGCGGCCTGGCCTCGCCCGCCTCGGGTCTGCCGGAGAGAATCGCGCTCCGGGAAAAAGAAATCGTCGAGGTGCCCTCTATCGATGCGTGGCACGACGCGCCCGAGGCGCTGAAGATCGAAAAGGTGCGCGGAGCCGTGGTCTTTCCGATGGTCGCCCTGGGAAGAGCGGTGGGGGTGGCTTCTTTTTACTTCGATACGCCGCGAGAGTTACCGGACGATGAGGTCGACTATTGCTCCATCCTCTTTCAACAGGCCGCGGTGGCGATATCGCGGGCCTGGTCCCTCGCTGCGGAGGCCGGCGCTCCCGGGGCGCGCTCGGCGGATTCGCCCGAAGACGCAAGCGAAGACGAGGCGTAGAGAGAAAAGATGAACGAGACAGGCTTGCGATCAAAGGATTTCGAGGCGCTCTACGCGGGCTTTGCGAGTCCGCCCGCGCGGTTCGACTGCGGGAAAAAGTGCGCGCCCTTCAACGAGGGGGTGCCTTTTTGCTGCGATTCGGGCTGGGTGGTTCCCGTCGCTTATCGTAGGGAGTGGGAGTTTCTCAAACCCCGCACGCGGCTCTGGCATGAGTTCAGGCCGCGCTCGGCGTCTGAACTCGCGCTGGTGGAAGAAGTCGACGCGGAGCAGAGCGTTTTCATCGAATGCCGAGGCGTAGCGCACTGCGAGCGGGGAAACCGCTCCGTCTCGTGCCGCACGTTTCCCTATGAACCCTATTTCGACAATGAGGAGAACCTTCTGGGCCTGGTCTACAACAGGGTGCTGGAGAATAAATGCTACCTGGTGGATCGCCACCGCGTGGTGACCAAGAAATTCGTCGATGAATTCCTGCGCTTTTTCAACCGGCTTTTCGAACTGCTGCCCGCAGAGCGCGAACTCTACATGGCGCAGAGCAGGCTCTACCGCCGGAAGATGAGCAGACGGAAAAAGCCTCTCGTGGTGTTGACGCCCGGCGGCCCTTACGAGGCGGCCTACCGGGGCGGAAAGCTCATCGGTCGCTGGAGGAAACCCGACCCGCACGAGAGCGCCTATCGACCCGGGGGCTGATGGGGTTTTCAGGCAACCCGCGGGCCGGCCTTTATGATGAATTCCTGACCTGGATGCGTTTGCGTAAAAGCTGCGCGGACGCTGAAAAAACGCGTGGTGAATGGTTTTGCCGGGTGAGATGATGCGGCATTTCATTTCCGGTACGAATGCCCCTGAAATCTTTCCTTCCTCCTTTTCGGGCGGGTGATATGACTGCGTATCTGCGTGCGGCGGCGAACGTTCTCGTTCATGTTCCCGATCTGGTTCGCTACGGCTCGAAACCCTGGCGCGAGGCTTCAAGGAGGGATCAGGCTCCTGGCGACGTATTCACAAATCTGCGGTCTTTCGGCGAAGTTGTCGACTATGCGCCGAACCAGGTTTTCATCGGCAATCTTGCGCCCGAGAAGTTGAGTGAAATCCCTTCTCCCTGGTACGAGAATTCTCTCGCAGGCGCTTCGCCTCAAGGCGCTTTCGGGGAAATCCTCCCGCAGGATTCTTTCTACTCCCTTTTAGAAGCGGCCGATCAGTTCGGATTGATCATGCTTGATGCGGAGCGTCTTGTTCCGGGCGTCATATGTTCGGAATCCGCTTCCGCTCTCCTGAAAACAGAAAAACCCCTAAAGGAATATCCACAGGAAGACATTTTAGGACGCATCGAGCGAGGAGAGGCCCTGCCGCTTTTTCAGAATAAAGGCCTCATCGGGTGCATTCGCCGCGATCATAATTCCGACGAATCACTCGATGCCCGTATTCTTCTGGAGAACCTGGCGGCCAAGGCGAGCGGCGCATACGCGCTCAGCCGGCTTCTCGTGCAGGAGAGCATCGCTCCAGACGTAATAGAGTACGTCATCAGTTGCTCCGAGGAGGCAGTGGGAGATCGCTACAATCGTGGTGGAGGCAATCTCGCTAAAGCGATCGCCGAGATGGCGGGTTGCGTGAATGCCGCCGGTGTCGATGTGAAGTCTTTCTGCGCGGCGCCGGTGTACGCGCTCATACATGCGGCGGCCCTGATTCAGGCGGGTTTTGTGGGAAACGCCATTGTCGTCGGAGGCGGTTCGATGGCGAAGCTCGGGATGAAGGCGTACTACCACCTGGAAAAGGAGATGCCCGTTTTAGAAGACGTATTGGGCGGGGTGGCGTTTTTTCTCACCAAAAATTCGGAAGGCGGCGCCCGGGTAAATCTTGAAATCGCGGGACGCCACGCGGCGGGAAAGCCGTCCACTCCCCAGGGGCTGGCGGAGGCTCTGGTGCGGGACCCGCTGGCCCGGGCCGGGCGCAAGCTGAGAAGCGTCGATAAGTATGCCGTCGAACTGCATAACCCCGAGGTGATGGTGCCTGCGGGGGCGGGAGACGTCGCGGCTACGAATTATAGAATGCTGGCCGCCATGGCGGTGATGGGCGGGGAAATAGCCCGCGAGAAGATTCCGGATTTCATCGAGGCGCACGGGATGCCCGGATTCGCGCCTACGCAGGGGCACATTCCCGCGGGCGTTCCCTTTCTCGGCCACGCTCTTAAGAGGATGCGGGCGGGCCACCTACGGAGTACAATGGTGGTCGCCAAAGGGAGTTTGTTTTTGGGCCGGATGTCCCAGCAGGCCGACGGGGCTTCGGTATTGATAGAAGCATGATTCGTTCGTTTTTTGTGGCAAGCGGGAGGATATTCATGTTCAAGGGCAAGAAGGTGATTGCGCTGGGCGAGCGGGACGGCGTTCCCGGTCCGCTGATTGCCGAATGCCTCGAGGCGGCGGGAGCGGAGATCGTATTCCAGAAGACGGAGTGTTTCGTCTGAACCTCCGCTGGCGCCATGGACCTGGAAAGCCAGGCCGCCATCAAATTGATTGCGGATGAGGTCGGGCCGGAGAATTTGATGGTGGTATTGGGAATGCCCGGTGAAGGCCTTCGACTCGCGGCCGAAACGCTGACCACCGGGGACCCAAGCTGGGCCGGGCCCCTGGCGGGAGTCTCGTTGGGACTCCCCGTTTTTCATATCTTAGAGGAAAAGGTGCGGTCCCAGGTTCCCGAGGACCTGTACACCGATAAACTTCTCATGATGGAAATGGTGCTCGATCTGCCGCAGATTGAAAGCGACCTCGCCGATATGCGCACGGCAAGGTAGTGGAGGATATGATGTCCATGAAATTGGAGATGGGTATATTCCCCGTATCAAAAATCATCCTCGGAAAGCGCTTCGCGTGCCGGGATGAAACGCTCACCGTGGATGCCGATGCGCTCCGTAAATTGGCGCTCGAAGACGGCACGCTCAAGGATGTCGGCTTTCACGCCGCCATGCCGGGCGATTCGGTGCGGATCACCAACGTCTTAGACGCTGTGGAGCCTCTCTACAAGGTAAGCGGGCGCTCATGCGCTTTCCCCGGATTCCTCGGCCCGGCGAAGACCGCAGGCGCAGGCCGCACACACAAGCTGGCCGGAATGTGCGTCATCAGCACCACCCATTTCTTAGGCCCCATGACGGGCATCATGAGCTTTCGCGAAGGGATTATCGATATGTCCGGTCCCGGTGCGATGCACTGCACGAATTCCGAAACCGCGAATCTCGTCGCCTGCTACGAGCCGCTGGATGGCGCCTCGAACGAAGCGCATGACGACGCCGTGCGCCTGGCGACGCTCAAGATCGCATCCCGTCTGGCCGCGCACACGGCGGAGCTCGAACCCGTTAGCTTAGAGACGTTCGAGCTCGGGGACGTCGACCCCGGCCTTCCCCGGGTTATTTTCGTCGATCAGGTCATGCACCAGGCGTCCATGGTTCAGACCTTCATGTACGGCAAGAATCTGGGAGATTCGCTTCCCACGCTCATTCACCCGAACGAGATGCTCGACGGCGCGGTGGTGGGGGCGAATTACAAGACGCAGCAGAAAGTTCCTACCTACCTGCACTGCAACATGCCGCTCATATACGAGCTCTACCGCCGCCACGGGGTGGACCTCAATTTCGCGGGCATGGTCATCACGCGCGGCCACCACGACAACCAGGCGCTCAAGGAGCGCTCGGCGCACTACGTGGCCAAGATTGCCACACTCCTTAAGGCCGACGGCGCGGTTCTCGCCTTCGAGGGCGGCGGCAACTCCACGGTGGACTACTGGCTCACCGTCCAGGCGCTCGAGCAGATGGGCGTGAGCGCCGTTCCGATCATCTACGAGGTGGGCCGGCCGGGGTCGGGTGAGTTCCCGCTCGTCTTTCATGTGCCCGAGGCCGACGCCATCATTTCCAAGGGTATGCAGGGTGAGCGCATCGCCGCCCCCGCGGTGGAGCGGGTCATCGGCTCCGAGGTCGTCGAATTCTACAACGGCAAGAGATGCAACGTCCGCGAGGCCTTTACCCTGGTCGACAGCGACTACTATGCCAGCGAGTGGGCGAAGGACATCAACAACATGGTGGGCAAGGCTTATTGAGGCCGGGGGCATTGTCGTTAATCGCCGCGAAACGGCGGGTTGCTCTCCGGCCCGGTGCAAACGGACGAGACCTGCGTGGGCGGCAAGCGAAAGAACATGCCGAAGGCCGAGCGCGAGAAGATGGAATGTCGGGGAATCGTTGACAAGGCAACCGCGAATAGCGTAAAAATTACGAAAATAAATAGAATCAAGGTCTGTTCGCTAGAACCGACCGATAAGGACACTTTGCGAGGGTTCATTCAAGATCGTGTGAAAGATGGGGGCAAGGTGTAAATGGGTGAGCTTGCTTCCAGCCAAAATATGCGCAGATATCATGGGACCTATTACAAGATGTGCCGCAAGCACTTGAGCCGTTACGTGGCGGATTTTCAGGCCGTCAAAATCTCCGCTCTATGGACACCATCGACCAGATGAATCCATGGTTTTGGGAATGAACGGTAAGAGGTTCCACTATAAAGACTTGATTTCATAACATAATCTGACCGAAACTAAAGGGGTTAGTGGTTGGTGTAGAATCATGTTAGAGAGGACTAAGAAATATGGCTACGCCGGATCAAATACCCACTGACCTTACCATCGACTTGGGAGACGACTTGTCTCCCAACGAATTTGTTTCGGCTATTCGCAATTTCATGGGTTACGTCACCGAGATTACTGATGCGCAAAAGGGCGATGGGGCCGACATTACATGGACTGTTCGCGTTCACGAAGGGAGTGCGTTGGTTGGAGTCGAACCAGACCCATCTGCACCGAAATCTAGGCTGGCTATGATCTACAAGAAGGCGAGACATGGACCAATAGCACTAGCTAACGGTAACATTGAGGATGCGGGATTATCTGAAAAGGCTATAGACCACTTGAAAAATCTATCTAACTTGGTTGGAAAGCATCAGAACGGCAAGGGCGTCAATCTTTGGGTTGAGAAGAAACCAATTAACATAAGCTCTGGAATCGCGAAGGTTATCCGAGAGGATTGGAGAAGCGATTATTACGACTTTGGTACAGTTGAAGGCAGGTTAGAGGCCATTTCAGACACGGCCGGGGCTTTAAAGATCAGGGTCAGAGACTTCCTCTATCCGCGTGCAATAAATTGTGTTGTACCGGAAAGCCTGATCAATAAGGTACTTGATAACTTCCGGCGTCGCGTTGAGATAGAGGGGCGTATTCACTATCGTAGTAACGGCACTCCAATTAGCATTGAAGTCCAAGTGATCGAAAAATTGCCGGAAGATGATGAATTGCCTACAGCGGATGATGTCCGCGGGATAATGGCAGGCACATAAGGGTGGAAAAGATTTATTGGGACAGTGATTGTTTCCTTGGCCACTTTCAAGACGAGAAAGGGAAAGTCGAGAAATGCGACGGAGTGTTGCAAAGGGCTGACAGAGGAGACGTGATCATCGTCACATCGGCTCTTACAATTGCCGAAGTCTTGTGGATGCGTGGTGCTCCACGGATCACAAAGGACAAGGCTGAGATAGTGCAAAAATTCTTCCGACGTAGCTACATACGTGTTTATAACGTTACGAGAAAAATCGCTGAATCGGCACAAGTCCTCGTTTGGGACCACTCCATCAAACCAAAAGATGCCATTCATGTGGCGACAGCTATTTATCTCACGGTAGATGCGCTTGAAACCTTTGATGAGAACCTAATCGGAAAGAGCGGTACTGTAGGAACGCCGCTCCTTCTTATTAGAGAACCGCAACCATCAGAACAAGCTAGACTTGATTTTCCAAAGCCAGAAGAAACGCCAACTTGAGCTAGGAAAAGAAAAATGACCGAAAAGAAGCCCAGAGGCCGTCCAGTCGAAAAAGAAATGTCTCCCCCGATACCGGACACCCCCGAGAACGTTGCCCGCGCCATCGTGCAAGGTCCGCCGAAAAAGCAATGGGATTATCTCAAGAAGTCCGTTGAGTAAGGCGGGGTGGGTAAGATTGTATATAATTCCTAAATGTTGATTTGGATGAATTCATACGAGGAGGCCAGGCCATGAGCGGTAAACTTCGGGTCGTTCACTACTTGAACCAGTTCTTCGCCGGTATCGGGGGCGAGGAGAAAAGCGATCATCCCGTATCCAGCAGGCCCGGCCCGGTCGGCCCCGGCGTATTGCTCGATAAAATCCTGGGCGAAGAAGCCGAAGTCGTCGGCGCCGTCTTTGCCGGAGACGGTCTTTTCGCCGAAAACGAAAAAACCTGCGCCGCCGAGGCCATTGCGCGGATTCTGGAGTTTTCTCCCGATCTCGTTCTCGCCGGACCCGCTTTCAACGCCGGGCGCTACGGGCTCGCCTGCGCCGCCGTCTGCCGCGCAGCACTCGAGGCGGGCGTTCCCGTCGTCACCGCCATGCACCCTGAGAATCCGGGCTTTCCCGCCGCCGGGTTAAGCGTTCACACCGTCCCCGCCGCCGATTCCGCCGCCGGTATGGAAGAGGCCTTAGAAGCCGCCGCCCGCCTGGGGCTCAAGCTCGCCCGGGGCGAGAGCATCGGCAACGCCGCAGACGAAGGCTACCTACCACGCGGCATCCGCTACAACGAAATCGCCGAGCTTCCGACTTCGCGGCGCGCCGTCGATATGGTCCTCCAGAAAATCAAGGGAGAGCCCTACCAGACTGAACTCGAAGTTCCCGCTCTGGAAGAGATAGCTCCGCCTAAGCCGATCCCCGATCTCAAAAAAGCCCGTATCGCCATCGTATCCGAGGGCGGCATGGTTCCCCCCGGCAACCCGGATCGCTTCGCCGGCTCGAGGAACGAGAACTGGGCCACCTACTCCTTCGAGGGGAAAGACGCCCTTCCGGGCGGCGCGTTCATCTCGATCCACGGGGGCTTCAACACCGTGTTCGTGAACGAGGAGCCCGACCGCATGCTCGCCGTGGACGCCTTCCGGCGGCTCGAGGGCGAGGGTGAAATCGCCGCGCTCCACGATGATTTCCTGAGCACCTGCGGGAACGGCGGCGCCTTCGCCGAGATGGACGGAATCGGACGCGCCTGGGCCGCGGAACTCAAAAAGGCCGGGGTCGAGGGCGTCGTCCTCCCCGCCACGTGAGGAACCGGCACGCGCAGCGGGGCTGCGCTGGCGAGAGCTTTAGAGCGGGAGGACATCCCCACCGTCATCGTCACCTGTTTGCCCGACGTGGCGCGCGACATCGGGGTCAACCGGATCGTCAACAACCGCGCCGGGCACTTTCACCATCCTTTCGGCGATCCCTCGCAGACGCCCGAGGCCGAGCGCGAATGGCGCTTAGGCGCCGCACGCGCCGCCGTCTCGGCGCTGGCCGAAAAGGTGGATGGCCCCACGGTGTTCGAGTATTGACAAGGAAAGAAATCGCACGGGCGGACATACATGCCTGCCGCCTATGCGCCCGCCCCACCGTTCGCGAACGGCCCGTGCAGGCTCCGGCGCGTCGCCTTGATGACGTGAGGCGGGAACGATTTTCCGCATTTCCCGGGATTGAAAAGAAAGACGTCTCCCCGGTCGGGTTTGACCCTCAAGGGGGAGTGTCTCTTTTGTTCCTTTCCCCGTAGGGACAGGCCCCTGTGCCTGTCCTGTGAATCTTACGTGCCGCCTTGTTTATTCGACGATTCCATCTGCGCGTCGCTAGGGTGAATACATATCAGACTGGGCGGGCACGGGGCCCCGCCCCTACGGAGGCGCAACCGCATGCCCGATCGGTCAAACTATCCCTCATCGATCGGCATTTCCTCTTTCTTCAGTCGGAAATGACCCATCCCCGGTCGGGTTTGACCCGCGCCTCCCCGCATTTGCCGTCATGGCGACCGCTTGGGGGCGTGTCGGAATCGAGCCGCGAACCGGTGAACCGGGACCGCGCGGAATGGGTGAAAATACCGATAAATATCGATAAAATTAGATAAATAGCGATAAATATCTGAAAATTTATATTGTTGATAAATAAGGGGTTATTCGAATATCCCCCTCTTTTTGCATATAGGGGGGGAGGCTCTCAGCCCGCCATCTCCTCCGCCATGTCCGCGATGGCGCGGCCGATCATCAAGGATGCCGTCGCCCCGGGCGAGGGGGCGTTGCACACGTGGACCGCGCCCTCCGTCCTGATGATGGAGAAATCATCGAGCAGGCCGCCTTCCCTGTCCACCGCCTGCGCGCGAACGCCCGCGCCTGCGGGAACGAGGTCCGATTCGCGAATCTCGGGCATGAGCTTTTGCAGCGCGCGCGTGAAGGCGGACTTGCTGACCGAGCGGACCATCTCGCCCAGTCCCACTTTCCAGTACTTCCGGGCCAGCTTGAGGAAGCCGGGGTAGGTGAGGGTTTCGAAGAGATCGTAGGGGCTGATTCCGGTTTTCGTGTAACCCTCCCGCATGTAGGCCAAGACGGCGTTCGGCCCGGCTTCCACGCTCCCGTTCACGCGGCGGGTGAAGTGCACGCCCAGGAAGGGGAACGCAGGGTCCGGCACCGGGTAGATGAGGCTCTTGACGAGCGAGCGGCGCCCGGGCGTGAGTTCGTAATACTCGCCCCTGAAGGGCACGATCTTCATCGGCGGCGCACCGCCCGCGAGCTTGGCGATTCTATCGGCGTAAAGTCCTGCGCAGTTCACGATGAGTTTTCCCGCAAAATCCCCCGCCGTCGTCTCGACGCGCCTTTCTCCTTTTAAGACGGTGATTCCGGTGACTTGCGCCGAGGTCTGGATCTTCTGTCCTCCCGCTGTGATGATGCGGGCGTAGGCGCGCACGACGCCGCCATAGTCGATGATGCCCGTGGAGGGCACCCGGAGGGCCTTGACGCCCCGGGCGTGTGGTTCGATCTCTCTCAGTTCCTCGGGTCCCAGAACCGCGATGTTCTTGATGCCGTTGGCCACGCCCCGGCGGCGTAGTTCTTCTAAGCGGGGGATTTCCGCCTCGTTCGTGGCGACGACCACCTTGCCGCAGATTTCATGGTCGATTCCGTGCTCCTGCGCGAAGCGCACCATGGCGGCCGCGCCCTCCACACAGGTTTTCGCCTTGAGCGAGCCGGGGCGGTAGTAGAGGCCCGCATGGATCACGCCGCTGTTGTGGAGCGACTGGTGACGGCCGACGTCGGCTTCTTTCTCCAGGACGAGGACGCGCTTCTCGGGGTGGCGGCGGGTGATCTCCATGGCGGTGGAAAGGCCGAGTATGCCGCCTCCGACCACGATGACGTCCCACGTTGTCCTGTTCATCCCCCAACCTCGAAGCCAGAATAAGATAAAGACGAAAAATTTCTTCCGGCGCTGAGGATACCCCAAAGCTTTGGAAATGGCTTGCTGGCATTTAGTTATCAGTTGACATCAGGTTATCCGCTCACTATCCTTGAATCGGGCAATCATACCGAGAACAAAAAATCGGCAAAGGCCGATACTGAGAGGTTTTCCCTTAGAATTCGTCATCCACAAAGGGCAGAACCGGGTGCCGTTGAAACAGAGAAAACGCTCATTAGTCAGGCTCGACAAGTTTATTATCCATCTCACCCCAATCAAGGAGAATGCCCGATGAAAAAAGTAATAAAATTCCTCATCGCTTCCGTCGTGGCGGTTTCACTGGCGGGAACGGCGGTTCCGGCGAGCGCCGCGAAATTCCTGGTGGTCGGCGGCGGCTCCACCACGGGCGTGTACTACCAGGTCGCCCTGAACGTCTGCAAGCTGGTGAACAAGGGCTTGAAGGCCAAGGGCTATAACTGCATCGGCCGTCCCGCGCTGGGTTCGGTGTTCAACATCAACGCCATCAAGCGCGGTCTTCTGAACTTCGGCGTCGCCCAGTCCGACAGGAACTTTCAGGCGTATAACGGCACGGCCGACTGGAAGGGCAAAGCCTACAAGGGTCTCCGGAGCGTCTTCAGCGTTCACCCGGAAACCATCATGCTCGTCGCGCGTGCGGATTCGGGCATCATGAAGGTATCGGACATCAAGGGACGCCGCATCAACATCGGCAACCCCGGATCCGGCCAGCGCGGAAACGCGACAGACATCCTGAGAATCTACGGCATCGACCAGAACAAGGACATCAAGGCCGAGGGTCTGCAGCAGGGCGGAGCGAACCGCGCGCTGGTGGACAAGAAGATCGACGCGTTCTTCTACACCGTCGGCAACCCCTGGGGCGGCGGTCTGGAGATCTCCAACAGCACGGCAATCCGCATGATTCCCGTGAACTCCATGGGCATCCAGAAGCTCGTGGCCGGCAAGCCCTACTACGTGATGACGAACATCCCGGGCGGCATCTACAAGGGCGTCAACAAGGACGTGCCCACCTACGCGGTGAAGGCCACCTTCGTGACCGGCTCCAAGCAGCCCAACGACGTGGTCTACAACGTCGTGAAGACCATCTTCGATAATCTCGACCAGCTCCGCGCCACACACGCGGCGTTCAAGTACTTGCAGAAGAAAGACATGCTCGGGGGCCTCTCGGCTCCCTTCCATCCGGGCGCCACGCGTTATTACAAGGAAAAAGGCTTGATGAAGTAGCGTAATTTCGGACGAACGTCCGCCGCATGGGCCGGGGGGCCGAGCGCCCCCCGGTTTCGTGTGGTGATTCGAATTTCGATCTTTCAACGAAGTGAGGGAATCGTTTGAGGGGTGAATGAATGAGCGAGCCGGGTGATTCCGCTGACGTTTTGGGCGCAGGGATCGACGAAGAATCCAAGCGGGCGGCGGAGGAAATCGCCGCCGAGGCGGAATCCGGCGGGCGGCAGCCCAAAAACCTGACGGCTTGGCTCGTATCTGTTCTGGCGATCTCCTGGTCCTGTTTTCAGCTCTACATCGCCTACACCCCCCTGAACTCCATCATCGCCAGAAGCATCCACCTCACCTTCGCCATCATGATGGTCTATCTGGCCTTCCCGGGGACGAAAAAGCCCGGTGAGAGTTGGGTTCAGCGTGTATCTCTCCAGCTTTTCCCCGGCTTCTTGCGGCCCCAGCGCTCCACGCGGGAGGTCATCCCCTGGTACGACTACGCGCTGGCGATCATCGCAGGCATGGGCGCGCTCTACATGGCCTGGGACTACGTGAACATCATCCAGCGCTCGGGCCTTCCCATCCAGCGCGACGTCATCATAGGGGCGATTCTCGTCATTCTTCTCCTGGAAGCGGCGCGCCGCGCGCTCGGACCCGCACTACCGATTCTCGCCATCCTATTCTTGCTTTATTGTTTCGTAGGTCCCTATATGCCCTCGTTCATCGCGCATCCGGGCATTCCGCTCGAATTCGTCGTGGACCACATGTATCTGAGCGACAGCGGCATCTGGGGCGTCCCCATCGGGGTGTCCACGAGCTTCGTGTTCCTCTTCGTGCTGTTCGGCTCCCTGCTCGACAAGGCGGGGGCGGCGAACTACTTCGTGCAGGTGGCCTTCGCGGCGCTCGGACGCTTCCGGGGCGGACCCGCGAAGGCGGCCGTGGTCGCCTCAGGGATGACGGGGCTGGTCTCGGGCTCCTCCATCGCGAACGTGGCGACGACGGGAACCTTCACGATTCCGCTGATGAAAAAAGTGGGTCTGCCCGACTACAAGGCGGGCGCCGTGGAGGTGGCCGCGAGCACGAACGGACAGCTCATGCCGCCGGTCATGGGCGCCGCCGCGTTCATCATGGCGGAATTTCTGGGTCTGGCCTATCTCGACGTGGTGCGCGCCGCCATACTGCCGGCCCTGCTCTCCTATATCGCCCTTTTCTACGTGGTTCACCTGGAAGCGCTCAAGCTCGACTTGAGGCCGCTCGAAGCGGATGAGTTGCCCTTGTTCTGGAACACGCTCATCAGCGGCATCCACTACATCGTTCCCATCCTGGCTTTGATCTACACGCTGGTTATCCTTCGCATGTCGGCGGTGGCGTCCGCGTTCAACGCGATTCTGCTGACCATGGCGATCATCGTCGTCCAGCGTCCCATGCAAAACACCATCGCCGTCCTGCGCGACATGAAGCGGGAGAAAAACGTCGCCCATCTGCGGGAGCTATTCGGCGAGGCGCATTTCCAGGAACTCGAAGATCGCCTCTGGTACGGGGTGCTCACCGGCTTCGGCCAGAGCTTCGGCGACGTGTGGCAGGGCATGCTGGCGGGGGCCAAGAACATGATGGGCATCGGCGTGGCGACCGCGGCGGCGGGCATCATCGTCGGCACCGTCACGCTCACCGGTCTCAGCGGCCGCTTCATCGAGCTTATTGAAATCGTCTCTCTGGGCAACGTGGTGCTCATGCTCCTGCTCACCGCGATATGTTCCCTCGTCCTGGGAATGGGCCTGCCCACGACGGCGAACTACATCGTCATGGCGACGCTCACCGCGCCCGTCATCGTGAGCCTAGGCGGCAAGGCGGGCCTCGTGGTGCCGCTGCTCGCGGCCCATCTGTTCGTCTTTTATTTCGGCATCCTGGCAGACGACACGCCGCCCGTGGGTCTCGCCGCGTTCGCCGCCTCGGCGATAGCCAAGTCAGACCCCATCCAGACGGGCGTGCAGGGCTTCGTCTACGACTTGCGGACCGCCGTCCTACCGTTCGTGTTCATCTACAACCTCGAGTTGTTGATGATGCAGGGGGTCGGCCCCAAGGGAGAGATCATCTGGATCAACGACGTGATGAAAATCGCCTGGGTGTGCTTTGTCTCCCTTGTGGCGATTTTCGCCTTCGCGTCCGCGCTTCAGGGTTATTTCGCCGATAATTGCAACTGGGGCGAGCGGGCGCTCTTGATGGTGGTGAGCATCGCGGCGTTCCGGCCCTCGCTCATAACGGGCTTCACGGGCGGGCCGCGCCCCGTGGTGCAGCTTCTGGCGGTGGCGGTGTTCGCCGCCTTGTACTGGTATCAGCACAGCAGGCGAAAAGGGCAAACGGCGCAGCCGGCGCCCGCCTGACCCGCGCTCGCCTGCAAACCCCGTTTCACCCGGGATTTTCTCCCCTTTGGTTCCAGTGCGAGAAAGGGTTGTGGTACGCTAGGCCGCCTCACCGGGGCGTGGCGCAGCCTGGTAGCGCGCCTGCTTTGGGAGCAGGAAGTCGGAGGTTCAAATCCTCTCGCCCCGACCAGAGAAAAATACTCTCTTTGAAGCCCTTTCGCGCCGAGGGGCGGTCGCGCTCCGAAATCGTGAAATTACCCCTTTCCGCACTGCGCAAACGCGATAGATTCTGATACCTTATGGGCGAAGAAATCCCTTATTCAAAATCGATTTCATTTTTTCACAGGAGCCTGTTCGTGCAAGATAATTCTCTACCCCTGTCGCGTTTCAAGGTCTTGGATCTCACCCGCGCGCGGGCCGGCCCCACGGCGGTTCGCCAGTTTGCGGACTGGGGGGCGGACGTCATCAAGATAGAAGCGCCTCTCTCGAGCGGCTATGCCGACAACATGATGAATCCCCGGAGCGGCTACGAGGCGCAAAACCTCCACCGCAACAAAAGGGCCATGACGCTCAACCTGCGCGAGGAAAAGGGCCGCGAGATATTCTTCCGCATGGTGCAAAACGCCGACCTCGTGATCGAAAACTACCGGCCCGACGTGAAGCACCGCCTCGGGGTGGATTACGAGGCCTGTCGCGCGGTCAACCCGCGCATCGTCTACGGGAGCATCTCCGGTTTCGGCCAGGAGGGGCCATACCGCAGGCGGCCGGGGCTGGACCAGATCGCCCAGGGGCTGAGCGGCCTCATGTCCGTCACCGGAAAGCCGGGAGACGGCCCCATGCGGGTGGGCATCCCGATTGCCGACCTCTCCGCGGGCTTCATGCTCGCGCAGGGGATTCTCATCGCCCTGCTCGAGCGGGAGGTATCGGGCGAGGGACAATGGGTGCACACGTCCTTGCTCGAAGCCCAGATTCAGATGATGGACTTTCAGGCCGCCAGATATCTGCTGTTCGAGGAGGTGCCCACACAGCAGGGGAACAACCACCCCACCTTTTTGCCTGCGGGCGTTTTCGAGACCGCAGACGGGCGAATCAACATCCAGTCCGGCCCCCAGCATCTTTGGGAGCGCCTCGCGCACGCCCTGGAAATGCCCGAACTCATCGTACATCCCGACTATACGAATATGGAGAAGCGCTTCGAGAACGGCGAGGCGCTGCACGAGACCATCGCGCGCCGGACGCAGACGAAGCCCGGAGCCGAATGGATTGAGATTCTCAATAAGGCGGGAATCCCCTGCGGGCCGATCTACACGGTCGACCAGACGTTCGCCGACCCCCAGGTGAAGGGACTGAACATGTCGCCAGAAGTTCAGCATCCCGAAATGGGGTCGATAAAGATCGTGGGCCAGGCGGTGAAGCTTGCGCGCACGCCGCAGAAGATGCGTGGCGCGACGCCCGAGTTGGGGGCGCATACGGAAGAGATTTTAGAGGAAATGGGCTACGATGCGGAATCGATAAGTCAATTGCGAGATGAGGGCATCGTCTGAAAACAATCCTGCCTCCTCGGGGGGCGCAACGTATGGAGCATGGAATGCAGTTATCGACGGAGAAGATGGCTTTCGAAGTGGATGGTGGAATCGGCTGGATGATATTCAACAACCCCGAGCGTAGAAACGCGCTCTCGCTCGAGATGTGGGGGGCCATCGCCGAGATACTCGAAAATTTCGAGGCCGACGACGCCGTCCGCGTCGTGGTGATGAAGGGCGCGGGAGACAAGGCGTTCGTCTCGGGCGCGGACATCTCGCAGTTCGCTAAAAACAGGAGCAACGCGGAGCAGGCCGCCGAGTACACGCGGATATCCGAAGAAGCCAAAGAGATCATGGTGGGGATGAAAAAGCCCCTGATCGCCATGATCCAGGGCTACTGCCTGGGCGGCGGGTTGGGCATCGCGCTGAACGCCGACATCCGGGTGGCTTCGGATGATTCGCAGTTCGGCATCCCTGCCGGGCGTCTGGGCATCGCCTATGGTTTTGACAACCTGAAGCAGCTCGTCGACTTGGTGGGACCGGCGAAGGCGAAGGAGATTCTCTTCACCGCCCGGCGCATCCCGGCGGCGAAAGCGCTCGAAATCGGGCTGTTGAATGAGGTCACGCCTGTGGACGAATTGGAGGATTTCGTGGTGGATATGGCCTCCACCATTGCGAACAACGCGCCGCTTTCGATCAAGGCGTCCAAGTACACCATCGGCGAGGTGGTGAAAGACGGCGCGGATCGCGATTTCGAGATGATCGCCAGAATCTCGAAGGAATGCTTCGACAGCGCCGACTATAAGGAAGGCCGCACGGCGTTCATGGAGAAGAGAAAGCCCGTCTTCACGGGCAGATAGAAGACCGGGACCGGGAGAATCCGATGAACGAAGAGATATATACGGACGTCATCTCCCCCGCAGGCATTCCCAGAATACCGGATGAGGCTCTGAAACCCAGACCCGGGACGCTGAAAGGAATGGTTCTCGGAGTTTTGGAGAACAACAAGGAGTTCTCCGACTGGGTGCTGGACAGGGTGCGCGATCAGCTTCGGACGTCCTTTGAAATCACAGAAGTCGTCCAGCGCCGCAAGCACCACCTCGCACAGCCGGCATCCCCTGAAATTTTCGATGACTTGAACGCGCGCTGCGACGCCGTTCTCGTCGGCGTGGGGCACTGAGGCTCCTCCACGTCGTGGAGTGTCCGCGACGCGGTGGAGCTTGAGAGGCTGGGAAGTCCCGCCTGCGTCATCGTGAGCCGGGGCTTCAGCCATAGTGGGCGAGCCATAGCGAGAAGGCAGGGCTACGGCGGCCTGCCCATCATCGAGATGGACCATCCCCTCGCAGCACCTGAGAGAGAAGCGCTTCACCCCAAGGCGGACGCCGTCGTGGCGGAGGTTATCCACGCGCTCACGGCGGATGCGGAAGAGCTCCAGGCCGAATACAGGGAGAAGAAATTCAAAGGACCCCGGAATCTTTGCCCGAAATAGGGGAGGTGGAACTTGGCCGGCAACGTCGAAAACCCCTCCGCGGAGGCGGGCAGGCGGGTTCTGCCTATCACCGGCTCTCTCGATGAGGTGAACGCCTATTTCTACGAGCGTGGCTGGACGGACGGGCTGCCCATCGTCCCGCCCACGAGCGAGCGCGTAGAGAACCTGCTGGCCTGCTGGCCGGGGGAGCCGGACGAGGAAATCGCCGAGGTTCCTCCTCTGATGGGGGTGGCGACGATCCGCGCGATTGCTGTGAACGCCGTGATGGCGGGCTGTGCGCCCGAGTATCTGCCCGTCGTGGTCGCAGCCGTCTCGGCCGTCACCAGACCGCGCTATGGCCTCAGCCACCGCCAGACGACGACGCACCCCGCTACCGCGCTCATCATCGTGAACGGCCCCATCGCAAGGCGTCTCAAGATAAACTCCGGCTCCGGCCTTTTCGGCCCCGGCTGGCGGGCGAACGCGACGATAGGCCGCGCGCTCAGGCTTTGCCTCATCAACCTGGGCGGCGCCATTCCCGGCGAGGTGGACCGCGCCCAGCACGCCCATCCGGGCAAATACACCTACTGCATCGCCGAGAACGAAGACGCGAACCCCTGGGAGCCCTATCACGTGGAGCGCGGTTTCGCGCGGGATGAGAGCACGGTGACGCTCATGTGCGGCGAGTCGCCCCACTGCATCACGGACAACTACAACACTGCCCCCCACGCGCTTCTCTTCGGCTACGCGGACTCGATGGCGACGCTGGGCGGGAACAATCTCTCCTCCCAGGGAGAGCCCGTTCTCGTCATGGCGCCCGAGCACGCCGCCTATATCGCGCGGGCGGGCTGGAGCAAGGCGGACGTGAAGCGCTATCTCTTCGAGAAGGCGAGAAAGCCCTGGAAGCACGTGAGTGTTCGCGGAAAATCGAAAGGCCCCACCTTTCCCGTCTGGGTCGACAGAACGAACCCCGAAGCCTCCGTTCCCATCCTCACCCACGCGGACGCCCTCATCCTCATCGTCGGAGGCGGCGAGGGACAAAAATCCATGTGGATTCCCACCCCCGGCGCGCAGACGCTGAGCGTCATCGAGACAATTAGAGAATAGGGGGAGTGTTCCGCTGGTGTTCTATCTGTAGCTTGAGCGCCCGGCAACGATTTTATGGGCTCCGGGCGGCTATGCCGGTATTTCCCCCTTCAACCCATACCCAGTCTTTCTGAATGTCTCATCCACCCCGCCGGCTCTTGAATTCCGCGAAATTTTTAGTTGTGCGGAACATCTACGTCATGCTATTTTCCTTGTATCAGCGCGACATGACATGGGGGCAGTTTTTTAGTTTCTGAATGCCCGTGAGGGCCTACGAGGGGAAAGTTACGATGAAAAAGCATATGTTCTTCGTACTTAGCGTGGTTGCCGTAGTAGCGGTAATCGCAAGCGCCGCGTTCGCCGCCAGCCCGACGCTGGAGACGGTGAAAAAACGCGGCCAACTCATTTGCGGCGTCAACACCGGCCTCACGGGTTTCTCCGCACCCGACGACAAGGGCGTCTGGAGAGGTTTCGACGTCGATTACTGCCGCGCCGTCAGCGCCGCGGTTTTCGGGAATCCCGACAAGGTGACCTACAAGCCGCTGACCGGCAAGACGCGCTTCCCGGCGCTTCAATCGGGTGAGATAGACGTCCTCTCGCGCAACACGACGTGGACCTTCAAGCGCGACGTGAACCTGGGCTTCGAGTTCGTGGGCGTGATGTATTACGACGGGCAGGGCTTCATCACCCGCAAGTCCCTCGGTGTGAAGAGCGCCAAGGAGCTCAACGGCGCTTCGGTCTGCATTCAGACGGGCACCACGACCGAACTCAATCTGGCCGACTATTTCCGCAGCAATAAGATGAAGTTCAAGTCGGTCGTCGTCGAGGACGCGGCCGAGGCGCGCCAGAACTACGCAGCCAACCGCTGCGACGCCTACACGACGGACCGCTCCGGCCTCGCGGCCCAGCGCTCCGTGCTCAAGAACCCGGACGCGCACGTGGTCCTGCCCGAAATCATCTCGAAGGAGCCGCTCGGCCCCGTCGTGCGCCACGGCGACAACGTATGGGGCGACATCGCCCGCTGGGTGCGCAACGCGCTCATCGTCGCCGAGGAACTCGGCATCACCTCGGGCAACGTCGACGCCATGAAGAAATCGAGCAACCCCGAGATCAGGCGCATGCTCGGTCAGGAAGGCGACTTCGGCAGCATGCTCGGCCTCCCGAAGGACTGGGTCTACAACGTCATCAAGGGCGTGGGCAACTACTCCGAGATTTACGAGCGCCACATCGGCCCCAAGACGGCCATCGGCCTCGCGCGCGGCTACAACAACCTGTGGACGAACGGCGGAATTCTCTACTCGCCTCCGTTCCGCTAGGCTACTTCTGCAACCGGTAACATGAACCCGCTTCGGCCTCGGGGATTTCCCCGGGGCCGGGCGGCGCGTTCTCAGAGCAAAGATACCGCGCCGGCGACTTCGCACTCCGGGGGCTCGAAATGGCGGTAGACTCTCAAGACGCAGGCGCGCGGCCAAGCGCCCTGAGTTGGTGGTATGACCCGAAGATTCGGGCGATCGCGTTCCAGGTCGCCTTCGTGCTGACCCTCATCGGCCTCGGCGTCTACCTGATCCACAACACGATCATCAATCTCGAGAAACGAAACATCAAGGCAGGGTTCGATTTCCTCAATAACCCGGCGGGCTTCGAGATTCCCCTCACGCTCATTCCGTATTCCGTCGAGGCGGGCTCGACCCACGGCGCAGTCTTCATCGTCGGCCTGCTCAACACGCTCCTCATCTCGGTCTTGGGCATCGTGCTGGCGACGATCTTGGGCTTTATTCTCGGCGTGCTCAGGCTCTCGAACAACTGGCTGGTCTCACGCCTGGTGGGGGTCTATATCGAGTCGGTGCGCAACGTGCCGCTGCTGCTGCAATTTCTGTTCTGGCACTTCGCCGTCTTTCAGACGCTCCCCCTGGTGCGCCGGGCGATACCGATTTTCGATACGATCTATATCCACAACCGAGGCCTCACGGTGCCGAAGCCTATCCCGCAGCCGGGCTTCTCGGTGGTCGTGATATCGGTTTTCCTCGCCATTGCGGCGGTCGTCTATCTCAAAAAATGGGCGCGCAGGCGCCAGGACGCGACCGGGGAGCAGTTCCCCGTGTTCTGGGCGTCGCTCGGCGTACTGATAGGCGCGCCGCTGCTCGCTTCGGCTGCGGCCGGTTTTCCGCTGACCTGGGAATACGCCCAACTGGGCCGGTTCGACTTCACGAGCGGCCTCGAAATCCAGATAGAGTTGTTCGCTTCGCTGGCCGCGCTCACGGTCTACACATCTTCGTTCATCGCCGAAATCGTCCGCGCCGGCATTCTCGCCGTCTCGCGCGGCCAGCAGGAAGCCGCCTATTCGCTGGGGGTCCGGCCGGGGCCGACGCTCAAGCTCGTCATCATTCCCCAGGCGCTCCGGGTCATCGTGCCGCCGCTGGTGAGCCAGTACCTGAACCTGATGAAAAACTCCTCGCTCGGCATCGCCATCGGCTATCCCGATCTGTTCAACGTCTTCGGCGGCATCTCGCTGAACCAGACTGGCCAGGCCATCGAGATCATCGCCATGTGCGTGGTGGTGTATCTCACCTTCAGTTTGCTGATCTCGCTCTACATGAACTGGTACAATAGGCGCATATCGCTGGTGGAGAGATGAGGCCATGAGCGATACCGCGAAAAATCCGGACAGAAGCTTCGTTCGCACCGAAAATATCCCCGAGGCGGCGCCGCCGATCTCGACCGCGGGCCTCGCCGGCTGGATGCGGGCGAACCTTTTCTCCTCGCCGACCAATACGGCGCTCACGCTGCTGACGCTCTATTTCCTCTATCTGGTCGTGCCGCCGCTGTTCGAGTGGGCCTTCGTCAACTCGCTCTGGGAAGGGGAGTCGAACAAGGATTGCCGGGGGATTGAGGGCGCCTGCTGGGTTCTGATACCGAAACGATTCGGGCAGTTCATCTACGGCTTCTACCCCGAGCCCGAGCGCTGGCGGGTGAACCTCACCTTCATCCTGTTCTGCATCAATCTCTTGCCGGTTCTCTCGGACAGGGTGCCGGGCCGCACCTTCGCAGCGCTTTTCCTGGTATGCGGTTTTCCCATCGTCGCCTACATTCTGCTCCACGGCGCTTTCGGCCTCGCCGCCGTGCCGACGCACAAGTGGGGCGGCCTGACGCTCACCCTCGTCTTCGCCTCGGTCGCCATTTTGTTCTCCTTGCCGATCGGGATTCTGCTCGCGCTCGGGCGGCGCTCGGAGATGCCCGTCATCCGCACGATTTGCATCGCCTTCATCGAGCTCTGGCGCTCGGTGCCGCTCATCACGGTGCTCTTCATGGCCTCTTTCATGCTGCCGCTGTTCACGCCCGAGGGGGTGAACGCCAACGAACTGCTGCGCGCCCTGATCGGGTTCATCATGTTCGCATCCGCCTATATGGCCGAGGTCGTGCGCGGCGGCTTGCAGGCCCTGCCGAAGGGGCAGACCGAAGCGGCCCAGGCGCTGGGGCTGAACTACAGGAAGTCGATGCAGCTCATCATCCTGCCCCAGGCGCTCAAGATAGTGATTCCGGGCATCGTCAATACCTTCATCGCCCTGTTCAAGGATACCGCCCTGGTCTCGATCATCGGGCTGTTCGATCTGCTGCTGGTGGCCCGCTCCTCGGTGACGGACCCCAAATGGCTCGGCCTCGAGCATGAATCCTACATCTTCGCGGCTCTCATCTATTTCATATTCTGCTTCAGCATGTCGCGCTACAGCCTGTGGCTCGAGCGCAAGCTCGACACGGGCCACCAAAATTAAGCGGGAGGAACCGATTCATGAGTGAAAACGCGGGCGAAGCCGGGGCCGTAGATACGGAAACCCTTTCGGACGAGCCGATTATCCGCATCGAGGGCATGAACAAGTGGTTCGGCCAGTTCCACGTTCTGCGCGACATCGACCTCACGGTCTACCGGGGCGAGCGCATCGTCATCTGCGGGCCCTCGGGTTCGGGCAAATCGACGCTCATCCGCTGCATCAACCGCCTGGAAGAACACCAGAAAGGCGCCATCGTGGTGGAAGGCATCGAGTTGACGGGCGACCTGAAACAAATCGATAACGTGCGCCGTGAAGTCGGCATGCTGTTCCAGCAGTTCAACCTCTTCCCGCATCTCACCGTGCTCGAGAACTGCGCACTCGCCCCCATCTGGGTGCGCAAGACGCCCCGGGCGGAGGCCGAAGAAATCGCGATGGAATACCTCACCCGCGTCAAGATTCCCGAGCAGGCCCTGAAATACCCCGGCCAGCTATCGGGCGGCCAGCAGCAGCGCGTCGCCATTGCGCGCTCACTGTGCATGCGGCCCAAGATTATGCTGTTCGACGAGCCCACCTCAGCACTCGATCCCGAGATGATAAAGGAAGTGCTCGACGTGATGGTCGAACTCGCCGAAACCGAGATGACGATGCTGGTCGTGACCCACGAGATGGGTTTCGCGCGGCAGGTCGCCCACCGGGTGATCTTCATGGACGAGGGCCAGATCGTCGAGCAGAACGAACCTGAGAAATTCTTCTACCACCCCCAATCGGAAAGAACGAAACTCTTCCTGAGTCAGATATTGTCGCATTAGGGAAAATCGCGACTGAGGAAGTCAGTTCCGACTGAGAAGGGAGGAACTGCAATGTAGGCGGATGAGGAGGAATCAGTCCGTAAATCCATCCTCTTCGCTCGGAAGAATTCCTCCTTATGCAGTTGGAATTCACCACCGCCGTCATTCCGGCGAAAGCCGGAATCCATTGCCGAGCGGAATGGCAATACTCCGGCTTTTCATCTCCCCGTCATTGGCGGGAATCAATCAGAAATCAAAAAACAAAGGCAAAACACATGGATTCCGGCTTTCGCCGGAATGACGAACAAAACCGTACCGCTTTGTAAGAAAAGGTCGCGACCTTGGACAGGCACAGGGGCCTGTCCCTACGGACCCCCTCCCCGGTCGGCTCCATACGCCGAATCACGAAATCAGGGCTTTTTCAACGGCCACATTAGGGGGACGCTCGCGTTAGGCCCACAAACCACAAGCGTCATATTTCGTATTATTAGCTATATCTTATGTAATAAGACTTTATATTTGGTAATATATGTTCAATTAAATTGCACATGCACCATACATCACGAGGAACAAAAAGGAGAAAGAAAGTTTATGAGACTCAAGCCTAAACCGCTTGAAATAGGAGATGAAACTGGTTTTGGTGAACACGATCTTTTTGGACGTAAAGACTTCGCCGCTCGTCTCACCAACCTTGTCAAAAACATAGAAGACCCGACCGTTTTTTTGTTGGATGCTCAATGGGGAGATGGGAAAACCACGTTCCTAAAACAATGGGCGGGGGAGTTGAGAAACGCTAGGATTCCTGTGGTTGAATTCGATGCGTTTGCTAAAGACTATCAGGCGGACCCGTTTATTGTCTTATCGGCGGAGATATTCGCTGCAGCTCAAATGGTAGAATCAATCGAAGATTCTACCCGTGCGAATTTTCTTGAAAGCGCGAAATCATTAGGGAAGGCTTCTCTCTCCATCGTAGCCCGAATTGCGATAAGTAAGCTGAGTTCTGGTGCAATTTCGCTTGAAGACGTCCAGAAATCGGGTGAAGACCCGACTGATGATGTTTCGGCAATTATAGAGGAGCGGTTGAAAGCAGCAGAAGCAGAGAAGCAACTTCTGGAGTCTTTTCGTGAGGCGCTTGAGGAACTGGCGGCAGGGATATCCCCGGAAGAAGGAACGCCACTCGTCTTGATTGTCGATGAGCTTGACAGATGCCGCCCTTCTTTTGCAGTGGAACTCATCGAGAAGATAAAACACGTTTTCTCTGTGCCTGGCGTTCACTTCGTGCTGTCTGCTCATCTTCCGCAGTTGGCTAAAATTTTCCAGAATACACACGGCCTTGGCGATGAAGAACATGCTCTCGTCTATCTCGAGAAGTTCTACGATGTGCGGGTTAAATTTCCCGCTCCACTATATTACAGAAATACCACGACAAAGAGTTATATTGAGCACCTATGGTTTCAACTAAACTTGCCGCCTATGGATCTAAATAATGGGAGTGTTAATTTTCGTGAGTCATTCGAAAGTGTTTTCCAAAATCGTCGGGTTTCGTTGAGAACGGTAGAAAAAATTATGACGAATCTCGCCTTGTATTATGCGGGGAATTCTGCAGGAGGTGTAGAGAATGTTCTCCTCGTTACGGGCGTCTGTATTATTCGGCATAGCGATCCGGAACTATATGAAAAAATCGCATCATCAACCGTTACATGGGACGATATCAATGGGTTCTTCGGGTTTGATAGTTGGTCCCAAGACAAGACCTCTCCTCTATTGAAAGAACACTGGCGTCTTATATTTGATCATGAAGTTAGTCCTAGCCTGAAGTATGGTTCTGGTAGTAAAGAGAAAGCAAATCAATTGCTCTCCGAAATTACAAAGCAGATTGACAACTTTTACCCCTCCGGCCCGTAGGCTCCCGGCGCGAGGGCCTCGATGTCCGTGACGACGTCCAGAATCACGGGGCCTTTGTTCATGCTGAATGCCTTGTCGATCGCGGCGCCGAGTTCGCCCGGTTTTTCCACGCGAATGCTCTCTGCGCCCATCGACCTTGCGATCTCGTAGAAATTCGTGCGGTTGAAGCGCCAGAGTTCGTGCGCCTTTCCGTGCTGCTCCCCGCCGTAGGCGTCGTCGAAAATCTTGGTCTCCTGGTTCTGGGAGCCGTTGTTGTTCACGAGGATGACGGCGTTGATGCCCCAGCGCACGGCGGTCTCGATTTCCCCGATGTGATACCAGAAACCCGCGTCGCCGGTGAAGAGGATGACGGGCCGCTCGGGCGCGCCGCACTTGGCCCCCAATGCCGCCGGGAATCCCCAGCCCAGGTGGCCCGCCGCGCGCATGAAGCTGATGCCGGGGCTTTTGAGATCGAGATAACCGCCCGTCCACATGCCCGAATGCCCGGTGTCGGCGAGCACGATGGCGTCAGACGGCAAATGCTCGCTCAGCGTCTTACAAATCCGCTCGGGCCGCATGGGCGAGTCGTCTGAATTTAAGAACGGCGCGAACTCGGCCCGCCACGCAGCGCCCATCTCGTTCACGCGCGCGAGCCATTCGCCGCGATTAGGAGCGGGGCCAGCCGCTTCTGTCAGCTTCCCAAGCGCTATTTTCGCATCGCCCATGATGGAGGCCTTAAGCGGGTAGTTGCGCCCGAGTTCTTCGGGGTCGATGTCGAGTTGCACTGCGGGGGTTCCGATCTTCGGCACGCGCCAGAAGTGGGTGGTCATGCCGCCCGTCTGGGTGCCGATGAAAAAGACGAGGTCGGCTTCCGATACGAGTTCATTCGCGCTGCGTCTGGAATAAGAACCCACCACGCCGACCGAGAGGGGATGATCGCCCGGGATGGTTTCCTTGCCGTTCATCGAGGTAGCGACGGGAATTTGCAGTTTTTCGGCGAAGGCGACCAGCTCCGCGTTGGCCTGGGAGGTCCGCACGCCGCCCCCAGCGACGATGATGGGCCGCTCGGCTTTCGCGATTACTTCCAGCGCCTGTGTGATGCTCGCGGGCTCCGGCTCGGGCCTGAAGGCGGGCACTTGTTTGAAATTCTCCTCCACGATGAGTTCCAGATCGGCGACTTCCTGTTCCACCTGCCCCAAATTCCCGCTGAAGCGCAGGTGCACGGGCCCGGGCGTGCCCGAGGTGGCGACGCGGAAGGCTTGTCTGAGCAGATCGGGAAAACGCTCGACGGATTCGACCGTGGCGTTGAACTTGGTCACCGGGTCGAACGCGCTGATGTCCTCTGTTTCCTGGTAGGCGTTCCGGTAGCGGATTTGGGGTGTGGTGCCGCCCGTGAACGCGATGAGGGGCGTGCAGGCGAGGTGGGCGTCGCGCAAGCCGGCTGCTAAGTTCACGCCGCCGACTATCTGGGCCATGCAGACGCCGGGGCGGCCCGAGGCGCGCGCGTAGCCGTCCGCCATGTAGGCCGCGGCCTTCTCCCCGTGCGTCAGGACGCGGGCGATGTTCGTCCCGCGCTCATCCATCTGGGCGAGGGAGTGGCTCAGAATCGTCGGCACGAAGAAAATGTGGGTGACGCCATAGGCGTGGAGGGCGTCAGCCATGAACTGCGCCCCGCTCATCTTGGGCATGTTTTTCTCATCCTCAGAAAGTGTGGGTTATGAAACCTTTATCATCTGCTTCGCCTCATCGACGCCGGCGATTTCGCGGCCCATCTCGCCCGCGATTCGCGCGATGCGCGCGACGTGATCGGCGTTGTCGCCCAGCTCGCCGGGGTGGAGATAGGGCTCATCCTCCGTCCCCACGCGCACGTGGCCGCCGTGCATCACCGCCATCGTCTGCATGTGGATGTGCGTGGGGCCGGTGGCGCTTGCGATGTAAATCGAACCCTCGGGCAGGTTCGCCACGCGGTGTAAGAACTCGCTCAGCGAGGGTGGCGACCACGCCCCGCCCGGACGCCCGAAGAAGCACGTCATGAGAACGGGGGGCTCCAAGAGGCCCTTCTGGAGCAGATCGTCGATCATCCACGTCTCGCCCAGGGCGAAGACCTCGAATTCGGGCTTGACGTTATAGTCCTTGCAAAGCCGCATCATCTCGGCGAGTTCCTCGCGGGGGTGGAGCATCATCACGTCGCGCGCGATGAAGGCCATGTTGTGCGCGCCCACGGCGACGGACATCATCTCGGGATGGTTCTTCACCACCTCTTTTCGCTGCTCGACCGTCTGGGTCGAGATACCGTACTGGAGCATGATGCCGCACCGCTCCCGGATGGCCTTGGAGTGAGACTCCCAGGCGTCGTAGTTCGTGGGGGGCGCGTGGATGTGGGCGATACACGCGCCCGCCTCAAAGGCTTTTTCCACCGAATCGGCAAGGACTTGCGAATCCGCGAAACGTTGCGGCACGCCCTCGTGCATCGAGGTGTCCGCCGCGCAGTTTACGATCATCAGCTTTTCCATTGGTGGCTCCTCCGGGTGCGCCTGCGGCCTCTTCCCTAATTCAGGGAACCTTCCACGTAGAGGAGGTTTCGGATCTTCTGCGTGAGTTCGACGAACATCTCATCGCCCATGGCGCACAGGGCCGCGACGGCGATTACGAGTCGAAACTTTTTCATGGGATGCGCCCTCCTGAAAAATTTCTCGTCCTAATCTTCCACAATCGCGACCGGGCGCACCCATGCGCCGCTCGCGTCCTTCACGTTGATGGGAAAGCAGCAAATCTTGAAGCCGTGCGGCTTCGGAATCGCGCCGATGTTGGTGATTTGTTCGATCTGGAAATACTCGCGCCGCCTGCCCAGAATGTGGTGGCAGGGCATGAGCGATTCGCGCTTGCCCGCCTTGAACTCGGGCACCTGGAAGCTGAAGGGCCTGTCGAAGCCGAAGGCGTCGATGGCGATGACGCGAACGCCGCGATCCAGAAGATACTCCGTCGCCGGAATGCTCATGCCCGGGTGGAGTTCGGGGTAATCGGGGCTGTCGCGGTGCTCGTCGGTGCCCGTCCACAGGAGAACGATGTCGCCCGCTTTAACCTCGTAGCCGATTTTGGCGAGACAGGCCACGATGTCTTCTTCGGTAATCCAGTCGCCCGTTTTCTTGTGTCTCAGGTCGAGCACCACGCCGTCGCCATAGCACCACTCGAGCGGCACCTTGTCGATTTTTCGCGAGGGTTCGCCCGCCACGGTGGGGCCGTAGTGCCAGGGGGCGTCCATGTGGGTGGCCGAGTGGGTGGAGACGGTGACGAACTCCGCCGCCCCGCCCACGCCGTCGTGCAACTCCTCTATCGGGATGTCCCAGGTCTTGGCCGAACGCGCGCCGAACTCTTCATGGCCGAGGTAGGTGACCTCGGGCGGGCGCGGCTCGTTCGAGCCGTTCATGATGGGGGTGCTCAGGTCGATGAATCGCGTCGCGCACATGGGCTATCCTTCACTGGTTGGAAATCGGTTGTTCCGGGTCGCCTAGACGACCCAGAGTTTTCTCTCCTGCGGGTAGATGAACTCATACCCCGTTTCGGTGACCACCACGGTTTTTTCTATCTGGGTTCCCCCCATGCCGAATATCTGGCAGGGGTTTTCGACGCAAATCGTCGTGCCCGCCTCGAGCGGGAAATCGCTCGAATCCGGCAGGAAGGGGCTGCCCTGCGGCGCTGGGTCCGCGAGAACGTAGGGCACTTCGCGCTGCTCCAGCCCTATGGCGTGGCCGGCGAAGTTGCCGTTGTGTTCGGGAAATCCCGCCGCGCGCGTGGCCTCGAGCATGGTCCTGAAAATGGTGGAGCCGGGCACCCCCGCCCTGACCTTCGACATCGCGGCCTCGAAGCCCTCTTCCGTCGCCTTCCACAGGTCGAGTTGCGCCTGGTTCGGCTCGCCCAGCACGCCGCCCCAGCCGGTGTCCCCCTGGTAGTTGCCCAGCACTAGACCTGCGTCGAACTTCCACATCTCGCCCTTGGCTATCTTCTTGTCCGTGGGCGGAAAGATGCCCGTCGCCCGGCGGCCCGAGCAGAAGTGGAACCACTGCCATTTGCCGCCCATGCGCCCCACCTCCGCCGCGAAGACGGAGGCCACCTCGCGTTCGGTCGCACCTTCGGCCACCGCGTTCGATGCGGCGATTCCCGCCTTTTCGTTCACCTCGGCGGCGGCGGCGAGCGCCGCTATTTCATCGGGCGTCTTGACCATCCGGATGAGGCGGAAGAAATCCGCCGCGTCGACGATTTCCGCATCCGGCAGGGCCGCCTCTATCTGGGCGCGCACGTTCGGCATCACGCGCTCCTGATCGAGCGCCAAGCGCGCTTTCGTGAGGCCGCGTTCCTTGAGCGCGAGGGCCAAGGCCGCGCCCGGGTTCTTGGCGCGCTTGGCGTCGTCGTTGTACATGCCGAGGTAGGTTTCTTCTTCAGGGGTCTGGGCCTGCGCTCCCGCCGGCTGGATGAGGGCGCTCTTGCCGCCGAAGGTGTAGAGGTCTTTTATCCAGGACTGCTGGGCCGAGACGTAGGTAACCTCCTGGCCCGGCACGATGATGGCGGGGGCCGTTCCTTCGTCGCGCGCGAAGACGGCGAACATGTGGACGGAATAGGCATACACCTTGTTCGACCAGCCCACGGTGCCCGCAAGATAGGTGACGTTCTCGGGCGTGCTGGCGATGATGGCGTCGAAGCCGAAATCGGCCATCAGCCCGCGCGCGCGCTCTTCATTCAGATACATGATGTGTTCCTTAAACCAGGGGGGATTCAGATACGCCGAAACATTCCGCTAAGGCCACTGTGCTCCCGAACTATCGTGTCGTTTTAATGGTAGTGGAGGGTATCAAATCGTGTGAATCCTGAAAAGAGAAGTACGGCCCGAATTTCAGTTGTTCGTTCCATATATCGGGACGAGGGGGAGGTTTTGGGTGAAAATAAAGTTGTGCAACTGTAGGGACAGGTCGCGGTCTGTCCCTACTCGGGCCACATTTTGAGAAGGGACTGTATTTTTGACAAGTCTGATTCCATTTTGTGCAGAACATCGTCCTCTATCTGATTTCGTACTTGTGATTCATTGATGAGAGATATTGCCGCGTCAAGGGCAATTTCAAGCATTTCACCCATACCGCCACTTTCGATTGACCAACTCACGTTTTCAAAATGCACGAAATCGTTTCTAAGTTCATGTAAAAAAATGAGCTCTTCTTTTTGTCGCTCAGTGAGGGTTAATAGCGCTGCTGTGCCGGAACTTGACCGCTCTTTTTTTTGGGCGCGTTTTAATAGTTCATTGAAGCCAGCAAGAGGTGCTTTTCCAAGTTCGGGATATGGGGTATTAAGATTTTGTCTTCTCTCTAGATACCAACGACGTACTTTCTTTTGAATATCCTTTTTGAGCGCACCTGCATTGTCACTACCGCTTAGCGCGCATACCAAGGCGCCTTGCAAAATGTCGTGGGTTGTTATTACGAGCCACTTGAAATAGGTGGGCTGCTCTTCAATCTTTTGCGCAAACTCGGCGCAAAGATCGATAGTGCAACGAATATTCTCGATTGGGTCGTACTCGAAATTTTCGGGAATATTCAAGGTAAGAGTTCACTCACTGACTGTCTTTGGATATTGATAGACTTAGAGCCAAGGAATTTGTCCCAATAGTCCTTAACGTGGATTGTGAACTCGTGCAGGGCATATTCTTTGCCGCTCTCAAGGGTCACAATCAAGTCTGGCAATTTAACGATCCTGTCTCTAACCTTGTTGTTGTCAATTTCAACTTCGACAAAAAACCCCTCTCCTTGATGTACCTCCTTGGTCTTTGGTTGGCTTCTCAGCCTGAAATGCTTCCAAGTGTTTGCAATCTCTTTTGCAGCAACGAGGAATTCGTCTTTATTCCATTCCTGATGGTAAATATTTTGCTCTGTTCTCGATTCGATCCCTTCGAATTCGAAAAAATAGTCTCTCATCGAATGCGCAGTTACACAAAAATTGTAGAAATGTTCTTCCTTGTGGATTCTCTTTTGCGAGTGAAATGCACGATAAGCCTCTCGCTCTAATTTCCCAAAGAGGTCTTTAATTGATTTCACAGCTGGAGTTAACGCCATATTCGATATACTACCGCACCTATACCATTGATTGTATTTTTCAGTGCCGGTGAAATTTTGGCATAACGCAACTATATGCTTTTACCTTCACCGCAGCCCAAAACTTACACCGGCTGCGCGCCTTGTATCTGGGTGCGGTGCATCAGGCGCGGATGCGTGCCCGCGTGGGGCTCGCGGTAGTGCATGGTGCAGCGGTTGTCCCAGAGGAGAACGTCGCCGAGTCGCCACACGTGCGCCCAGACGAGTTCATCGCGGCTGGCGTGTTCCCAGAGGAAATCGAGAAGAGCCTCGCTCTCCTGCTCTTCCATGTCGTCGATGTATTGGGAGGGATAGACCCGCCTACGGCCAAGGTAGAGCGCTTTTCTCCCCGATATGGGGTGCGTGCACACGAGGGGATGGTGCGGCCCCGGCACCTCGGATGGTTTGGTGGGCAGCTTCACGCCCGGCCTGAGCGTGCCCGCGGAGTTTCTGCTCGCATCGTGCACGGCGGTTTTGCCCTCGATCTGCTGCATTACCTCTTCGGGCAGGGTTTCATAGGCGGTGTACTGGTTGCTGAAACAGGTGTTCCCGCCCGATGGAGGCAGCTTCCGCCCGTAGAGCATGCTGCCCGCGGGCGGTTTTTCGGCGTAGGAATTATCGTTGTGCCAGACGACCTCGCCGCTCCCGAGGCTTTCGTTCTGCTGCACGGGATTGCCGTTTTCATCCAGGTTGTGGACGACGGTGATTTCGGCATACTTGGCCGCCCAGATCTGTTCTTTTCCCGCCTTGTCGTAGAAGGCCTTGGCGGCGGGCGCCACGGCCTCCCCGAAGATGCGCGTGGCGTCCAGGTGCTGCTCCTCGGTCATCTCCTGATCCCGGAACAAAAGAACGAGATGCTCCGTCCATGCGTCGCGCAGGGCTTCTTTCACCTCCTCGGGCATGGGTTGGGCCAGGTCGACGCCCCTGATCTCAGCGCCCAAAGCGCTTCCCGTCGGCGCCACTTCCAGACTATCGAGTGAATTCTTCGTGCTCATGTCGGTGAACTCCTATCGTGTAAGTTTCTCTTATCCGGGAGCAGATTCCCCGGGTGAAATGATTGGATGTTTGAGTCAGTGTATAAAAACAGCGCCTTTATGTAAATAATTCCAGCCCTTTGATGATGGAAAACGGCACCGACTCCCCTTATCCGTGAAGGCGGCGTCCGCGCGCAAGAGACCCTAGGGAGCGGCGCTCGCCCGCGCGCGTCTTTTCTGCTCCGCGTGAATGAGCCAGGCGATGCTCGTGGCAATGAGGCAGAGCAGGGAGTAGAAGAGAAACGATTCCCTAAGGCCCACCGCCTGGGCGATGAGTCCCCCCAGGAAGGGCGATGCGACAGACGCCGCCTCGTTCGCCGTGTACATGAGGCCGATGGCGCTGGTGCGGTTTTTCTCGCGAACCACGCCGGTGGTGAGGGTGAGCATGAGGCTCTGGGAGGGATTGAGGCACGCGCCCAAAAGCGCGAGCAGGCCCAGGGAGATAATCATCGATTCGGCTTGTGACAAAAACGCGAGGGCGAGGGCGCTCGTCGCCATCATGAGGATGATGATGCGCGTCTCGTTCTTCCCGTCGGTGTATTTCCCCCATATCACGGCGAAGACCGTGCCGACCAGGAAATAGCACGTGAGCACCCAGCCCACCTCGATGGTGCCGAGCCCCAGTCCCTCGGCCAGCAGCAGGGGCAGGAACGTCATGATGCCGCGCAGGCCCATCACCCGGCTGGATGAGAGCAGCGTCATCAGGATCATGAATTTATCGCCGAACAACTCGCTGAAGGTGGATTTGGCCTCTTTCGCCATCGATTTTCGCTCGCTGGGCACGTCCTGAAACCGCAGCCAGATGACGAGGGCGCAGGCGATGCCCGGCAGCACGAAATACTGAGCCGCGGCCTGCCAACTCGCGAGATAGACCGCGAGCCAGCCCATGGCCACCGGCGTCAGGATGCTGCCGAAGTCACCGCCCGCCTTGAAAAGCCCCATCGCGAGTCCCCGGTTCCTGGGGCTTTCACGGGCGATCATCGAAACCGCAGCGGGGTGATAGGCCGAACATCCCAATCCGCTTAAGAAGACGAAGGTGAGCAGGGCCGCGTATGTGGTCGAATAGCCGTAGAAATAGGCGGGCAGGGCGTTGAACAGCAGAGAAAGGCCCAGAATCAGGCGGGTTTTTCCGGTGAAATCCCCCAGAAAGGAGATGGGCAACTGAAAGAGGCTGCTCGAGAGTGCGTAGACCGAGGCGATGAGGCCCGTCTGCGCGTAGTTCAGGCCGAAATCCGCCATGATGAGCGGGAGGATGGGCGTCAGCATCCGGTTGTAGACCGAGTTCACCGAGTGGCTCGACGCGATGATGAGGATGTTGGCGTTGAAGTTCATGCCATAGAAATTCCCGGGTGGGGAGAGAGGGTCAATGATGAAGCCGGGGCCATTCATACCATCAAACGGCGGGTGCGGGGAAGGGAACCAGACGATGGCCTTTCTGCACCCATGCGCGATACATGAGGATTTGATATTGTGTGATTGAAACGACTATGCGGTCACCATGGTAGAGCCTGCAAGAGGGCGCGAAGGGGCATTGTCGCGTGAAATTGAAATACGATTTCGATACGCTTCGCGGAGACCTTTTCGGCGGCGTCACCGCCATGGTGGTGGCCTTGCCGCTTTCGCTGGCCTACGGCGTGGTGTCGGGCATGGGGGCTGCGGCGGGTCTGTACGGCGCGATAGCGGTGGGCTTTTTCGCGGCCGTCTTCGGAGGCACGCCGACCCAGATATCCGGCCCCACCGCGCCGATGGCCATCGTCATGGCGGTCATCATCACCAACTACGCGAAGAATCTCACCGAAGCCCTGACGGTGGTCGTGCTGGGCGGACTCTTCCAGGCGCTTTTGGGCGTATTGAAGCTGGGCCGCTTCGTGGCCTACACGCCCTACGTGGTCGTCTCGGGCTTCATGTCCGGCATTGGCGTGCTCGTGATGGCGATTCAGGTCCTGCCCTTTTTCGGTTCGGCACCCGCGTCCGGCGGCGCGGTGGGCATGATTCTCGCGCTGCCTGAGGCGCTGGCCAAAGTCAACCCGAGCGCCTTGGGCGTTGGCGCCGTCACGCTCGGCGTCGCCGTCTTCTGGCCGCAACGGTTCTGGAAAATCCTGCCGACTCCCCTCGTGGGGCTCGTCGTCGGCACGCTGGTGGGCGTCTTGTGGCTGAACGACGCGCCCATCATCGGGAAGGTGCCGACCGGCCTGCCGGGGCTGCAAATCGGATTGCCCTCCCTCGGCTTTCTAGCCCGCGCGGTGGAGCCCGCGCTCATTCTCGCGCTCATCGGCTCGGTGGTGAGTTTGCTCACCTGCCTGGTCGCCGACTCGCTCACCCGCACGAGCCACGACCCGGACCGCGAACTCATCGGCCAGGGCGTCGGCAACGCGTTCGCGGGCCTCATCGGCGGACTGCCCGGCGCAGGCACCCCGGTGTATACGGTGCCCAATATCCGCTCCGGCGGGCGGACCCGGGCGGCGGGCGCGATATTCGCGCTGCTCCTGCTGGCGCTCCTGCTGGGTCTCGGGCCCTACGTCGAGTCGATTCCGCTCGCCGCGCTCGCGGGCGTTCTGATCAAGGTGGGCTTGGACATCATCGACTGGCGTCTCCTCACCCGACTTCACCGCATCCGGCGCGAACATCTTTTCGTCCTGCTGACGACGCTGTGCTTGACGGTGTTCGTCGACCTGATAAGCGCCGTGGCGATAGGCCTCATCGTCGCGGGTCTCGCCCACGCGGGACAGCTCGAGAACATGGAGCTCGACAGCGTGGTCTCCGTGCCACTGCTGGACCAGATGTTTCTCTACGAAGGAGAAGAGGTGGAAGGGGCGGACCCGTTCGAGGCGCGCGTCGGCATGGTGGCGCTCCGGGGGAGCTTCACCGTCGCGTCGTCCAAGAAACTGGTTCGGACGATAAGCCTGGACATCAAGGATCACGAGGTCGTCATCTTCGATTTCTCCGGCGCCACCTACATCGACGACAGCGCCGCCATGGTCATCAAGCAACTCATCGACGTCGCCACCGATGAGGAGACCGAAACCATCGTCATCGGGCTTTCGGGCGACGTCGCGGAGACCCTCGATGCGCTCGACGTCCTGCGGGAGGTGCCGCCGGAGCGCATCGTCGAAAACCTGGACGAGGCGCGAGAGATAGCGAAGCCTCTCGTAGGCGTTTGATGCGGAGGATGCGCCAAATGACGGGAAAAGGCTTCCTCACTTGAACTACAATCTTCAGACGCTTCGCGGAGACGTTTTCGGCGGCGTAACCTCGACGGTGGTCGCGCTGCCCTTCGCGCTCTCCTTCGGCGTGGCTTCGGGCATGGGGGCTGCGGCGGGTCTGTACGGCGCGATAGCGGTGGGCTTTTTCGCGGCCGTCTTCGGCGGCACGGCGACCCAGATATCCGGCCCCACGGCGCCGATGGCCATCGTCATGGCGGTCATCATCACCAACTACGCGGAGAATCTCACCGAAGCCTTGACGGTGGTCGTCCTCGGCGGACTCTTCCAGGCGCTTCTGGGCGTTTTGAAGCTCGGCCGCTTCGTGGCCTACACGCCCTACGTGGTCGTCTCGGGCTTCATGTCCGGCATCGGCGTGCTCGTGATGGTGATTCAGGTACTGCCCTTTTTCGGTTCGGCGCCCGCGCCCGTCATCGGGAAGGTGCCGACCGGCCTGCCGGGGCTGCAACTGGGGCTGCCCTCCCTGAGCTTTCTGGCGCGCGCCGTGGAGCCCGCGCTCATCCTCGCCCTGATCGGCTCGGTGGTGAGTCTGCTCACCTGCCTGGTGGCCGACTCGCTCACCCGCACGAGCCACGACCCGGACCGGGAACTCATCGGCCAGGGCGTCGGCAACGCGTTCGCGGGCCTCATCGGCGGACTGCCCGGCGCCGGAACTCCCGTGTATACGGTGCCCAACATACGCTCCGGGGGGCGGACCCGGGCGGCGGGCGCGCGCTTCAGGCTCGGTCCCTCGCTCGAAGTAAGCCTCGAGGCGAGCCTCACCGAATCTAGAAGCGATGAAAAACCCGCAAGCGGACTCGTCCTGCGCGGTACGAAACGCTGGTGACCCCTCCCGCTGGATGGGTCTCGTGGCGGAGCGTCCGGTTGCCGGGGCAATCCTTTGCTTCCCGCGCCCTGGCGCTGGGCGAGTCCCTCCCGATGATCGGGAAGTTGTTGGGCCACAGCCAGATCGAGACCACGGCGCGCTATGCGCATCTGGCGCGCGATTCGGTGAAAGAGGCCGCGGAGCGCATCGCCGCGAGCATCGCGACTGACATTCTGGGTGAAGACTGGAGGCCGGCTTCGGTTTCATGACTTCGTCGCCGTTGCGGCCCGAAAACCCTCCGAAAACCGGCGATTTTTCCAAGGCGAAACAGCCTGGAAATTCAGCGGTTTTTCCAGGCCATTCGCAATTATTTTTGTCACTTCACAACGAGTGTCTTCGGGTGAGCAAGAGCGTCCACGAGATCGTTCCTTCCTGCGAGTCGATTCTGTTTCCCCTTGACAGTATGGTGCTTTTTGTGCACGTTGGATACTGTTTTCGTATACAAATAAGAGCTCGATGAGGAACGCCCCATGAGTCAACCAATTCGCGTCCTGCTGGCGAAGGTGGGTCTTGACGGTCACGACCGAGGCGTCAAGATCGTCGCCCGCGCCCTGCGGGACGCCGGTATGGACGTGATCTACACCGGCCTTCACCGCTCACCGGAAGAGTTGGTGACCGCTGCCGTACAGGAAGACGTTGACGTGCTCGGCGTAAGTCTCTTGTCCGGTGTGCAGATGACGGTGTTCCCCAAGATATTCGACCTGCTTCGGACCAACGGCGCCGATGACATGATCGTCGTGGCCGGCGGTGTTATGCCGGACGAAGATGTGGTCCATCTCAAGAAAATGGGGGTAAGCAAGGTGTTGCTGCAGGATACGCCACCGCAAACGATTATCGATACACTGACCCGTCTCGTGGAGGAGCGCGGCGCGCGCTGATCCGATATCCATGGAGTCCTGGTCATTCCCACCCGCTTACGACGAGAACTTTCTGCCGGCTCCAGATAGCCGCTACTGGTTCCCCCGGCGGGAGACAATGCCGGCGGGAGACCGGGAGAAGGCCATCCTGGGGCGCCTTCAGCAAGTCTGCGCCTATGCCTACGAGCATGCAGCCCTCTATCGCCACAAATGGGATGAGGCCGGTTTTCACCCGAGCCGGCTTAAGTCGCTTGAGGACTTCGAGGAGAAGGTCCCGGTCCTTACCAAGAAGGACCTGCGCGAGGCCCAGGAACGCAATCCGCCCTTTGGTGGTTACCTCTGCGTGGGCGAAGACGATGTCTTTCACATCCATGGCACCAGTGGCACGACCGGGCGACCCACTGCCTTCGCCATCTCACAGGGCGACTGGCGCGCTATAGCCAACGCGCATGCGCGTATCATGTGGAGCATGGGTCTGCGCCCCGGGGATACGATTTGTATTGCCGCTGTATTTTCTCTCTATATGGGGAGTTGGGGGGCGCTCGCCGGCGCAGAACGCCTCGGTGCAAAATCTTTCCCGTTTGGCGCCGGCGCGTCTGGCATGTCGGCGCGCTGCGTGCAATGGCTCAACATGCTGAAGCCCACCACCTTCTACGGTACGCCGACCTACGCCCTGCGCCTCGCCCAGGTCGCGGAAGACGAGGGCCTGAACCCTCGCGACATGCAGCTCAAAATCATGTTCTTTTCCGGTGAGCCCGGCGCCTCGATCCCGGCCATCCGCGAGCGCATCGAGGGGCTCTACGGGGCCAAGGTTTACGACAGCGGTTCCATGGCCGAGATGAGTCCGTGGATGAACGTGGCGAGTTCGGCCGAGACGGACGGAATGCTCTGCTGGCAGGACGTCGTCTACACAGAAGTGTGCGATCCCAAAACCATGCGTCGGGTCCCCTACGGGGAACGAGGAACGCCTGTGTACACCCATCTCGAACGCGTGTCTCAGCCAATGATCCGCCTGGCGTCGGGGGACCTGACTCGATGGGTCAACGAACTGAACCCATGTGGACGGACCTATCCGCGCCTGCCGCACGGTATTTTCGGGCGCATCGATGACATGTTCACGATCCGCGGCGAGAATGTTTATCCAAGCGAGATAGACGCCGCGCTCAACGAACTTGCTCACTATGGCGGAGAGCACCGGATCGTGATCAGCCGCGAGGCGGCAATGGACGAGTTACTGTTGAGCGTCGAGGCCGACACCGAGACCTTCGCCAATGCTGACGGCGCCGCCCGGTTCTGCACTGAGGTTGGGCGCCAATTGCAGAAGATGCTCGGGTTGCGGACGGCCGTGGAGATCGTCGAGCCGGGCTCGATCCCCCGAACGGATTTCAAGGCGCGCCGCGTGATCGACGATAGGGCCGTCTTCCAGGAGATGCAAACACAACTGGATGAAGAAAACCGCTGATGGGAGTCTATGTCCCTTCCGTGGAACTCATTTCTCGCGTTCAAACAGGCGAGCCGGCCGCGATCGGTCGCCTCATATCGCGCGCGGAGTCGGGCCTGGCGGAAGCGCGTGACGCACTCGCCCAGATTCACAAACTTGCCGGACGAGCGCATGTCGTTGGCATAACCGGGGTAACCGGCAGCGGAAAATCCACACTCGTTAGCCAGCTGGCGCAAAGACTGCGTTCCAGCGGCGACAAGGTCGGCATCATTGCGATTGATCCATCCTCTCCCTTTTCGGGCGGCTCCATCCTGGGAGACCGCATTCGCATGAGCGACATAGGGGCCGATCCCGGCATTTATATCCGCAGCATGGCGACTCACGGGGCGACTGGCGGCATGGCGCGCGCGGCTCTCGAGGCGGTCGATATTCTTGATGCCGCCGGTTTTGGGGTCATCATTCTGGAAACCGTTGGCGTGGGCCAGGACGAGGTCGAGATCGTGCGGGCTTCCCACACCACGGTAGTGGTTTCCGCGCCCGGCCTTGGCGACGAGATCCAGGCGATCAAGGCGGGCCTTCTGGAGATCGCCGACATCCATGTAGTGTCGAAATGCGACCGCAGCGACGCCAATCGGACGCTGACCGATTTGAAGCAAATGCTGACGCTCGGAATGCACGAGCACGAACCATCCGACTGGGCTGTCCCCGTGATCGGTGCCAGCTCTGTTTCCGGAGAAGGGATCGACGAGCTGCTGAAGGCGATTGCCCGGCATCGCGATGTGACCTCAGATACTGATGCGGGCCGGGCGCGGCGCAAAAGCATCGCAGAATTCCGGCTGCGCAAGACCGCCGAAAATCTATTGTATGATCGATTTAACGTTGCTACAGCGGCGGCGAGCGCGAAACTTGCCGAACAGCTTATGCGCCGAGAGAGCGACCCCTATTCCCTGGCGGAAGAATTGCTCTCGACGACGCTCGAAAGAGAGGGAGACCATGAACGAGATATTCACTCTAAATTCGCTTGAGAAACTCCGGAGCGAGATCGAGCATTGGGAGAGCAACGAGGTCGCCGCCTTCCTGAAGAAACAAGCCGAGCGCAAGGAGCAATTCTTCACAACCGGCGATTTTCCGGTGCAGCGTGTCTATACCGCTGCCGATATTGCTGAAACGCCACTCGAGGATATCGGTCTGCCGGGGCGCTATCCCTTTACGCGCGGGCCCTACCCGACGATGTATCGCAGTCGGGTGTGGACCATGCGCCAGATCGCCGGTTTCGGTACTGGCGAAGACACCAACAAACGCTTCAAATATCTGATCTCGCAGGGGCAGACAGGACTATCGACCGACTTCGATATGCCCACGCTCATGGGCTACGACTCCGACCATCCGATGAGCGAGGGCGAGGTGGGCCGCGAAGGCGTGGCCGTGGATACGCTCGCCGATATGGAGGCGCTGTTCGACGGCATCGATCTCGAGAACATCTCCGTATCGATGACCATCAACCCCAGTGCCTGGATCTTGCTCGCCATGTATGTGGCGCTGGCCGAGAAGCGCGGCCTCGACCTGAACAAGCTCTCAGGCACCATCCAGGCGGACATCCTGAAAGAGTATATGTCGCAGAAGGAGTGGATATATCCGATCGCGCCATCGGTCCGCATCGTGCGCGATTGCATATCCTTCTGCGGCCGCAATATGAAGCGGTACAACCCGATCAATATCTCGGGTTATCACATCTCGGAGGCCGGCTCCTCGCCTTTGCATGAGGCCGCCTTCACCATGGCCAACCTGATCGTCTACGTGGAGGAGGTGCTAAAGATCGGCATGAACGTCGACGAGTTCGCGCCGAGGCTTGCTTTCTTCTACGTCTCGCAAGCGGACCTGTTCGAGGAGATCGCCAAGTTCCGGGCGCTGCGCCGCTGTTACGCCAAGATCATGAAAGAGCGCTTTGGCGCAAAGAACCCGGAATCGATGCGGCTTCGTTTCCATTGCCAGACCGCGGCCGCGACCCTGACCAAGCCGCAATACCGGATCAACATCGTGCGCACTGCGTTCCAGGCCCTCGCCGCAGTCCTTGGCGGTTGCCAGTCGCTGCACACAAACGGCTATGACGAAGCGTTCGCGATTCCGACCGAGGACGCCATGCGGATGGCCTTGCGCACGCAGCAGATAATTGCAGAGGAAACAAACGTCACCAACGTCATCGATCCGGTGGGCGGTTCCTACTATGTCGAGAGCCTGACCAACGAGTTCGAGACGCGCATTTTCGAGATTCTCGACTATGTGGATGAAAATGGAGGCACGATCAAATTGATCGAGGAAGGCTGGTTCCAGAAGCAGATCGCCGACTTCGCCTATGAGACCGCCTTGCGCAAGCAATCCGGTGAAAAGCCGGTCATCGGGGTCAACACCATGGTCGAGGAGGACGAAAACCAGGAGATTGAGACCCATCCCTATGATTCCACGACCGCCGATCGGCAGATCGCGCGGACGAAAAGGGTGCGCGAGGAACGCGACAACGCCAAGGTCGAGATGCTTCTGGACAAGCTCGTCTCGGTCGCAAAGGACGAAACGCAGAACATCATGCCCATCACCATTGAACTTGTGCGCGAGGGCGCAACAATGGGAGATATCGCCGAGAAACTGAAGTCGGTCTGGGGCGCCTACCGGGAAACGCCGGTTTTCTGATTCAAACGATGGCCCGCTGTAATCAGAGTTAAATCTCCTGGCGCTCTGTCTATTATCTTACTTGGCCGGCGGTTGCGCCTGTTCTATCTCTCAGGATCGCATGGGCCTTACATTGAAACGAGAGCGCCGAACTATGACCTCATCGAATGCTTCAGGATCTGAGACCGTCCGTGGCGTTGTATACACGCGGGAATGCGACGCGGTGGAACATTTCACCACCGCTGTAGCCGAACAAAAATAATTGCGAATGGCCTGGAAAAACCGCTGATTTTCCGGCCCTTTTATGCTTGGGAAAAAGGCCGATTATCGGGCCATGAATCACCGGTAAATTGAGGCGGATTCCTCGGTAGCCCTCTCCGCATCATAGCTCCAATCTCCCCGGCACTTGTGGCGCCGAACGCATAGCCGACGAGCACGCGCCGGAGGCTGGCCCAGGTGTGGAAGAGGATCTCGCCGTCCGCCGTCATCTGCCAGATTTTCACGGCGACCTTCCGCATCCGTTGCCCCTTCGTCGGCGCGGGCGTGGATGTGACGTCCTATGTTTAGGCGGCGGTCGCCGTTGGCAGTCGGCACACACCGTTGACGCCCTGAACACCGGCAATCTCGGCGGGCGTGACTCCTATCCGGATCATAAAGCGCGGGCCAATCGATGACACGGAGCCGGACTTCCTGCGGCCGGCCTGGGGCGACCGAGTCCGCGAGCCGTGTCCCGGACAGGGGCCGGTCAGACCTCGATTCTAACCAGGTGCAGCATGATGTTCTCGTCGTACCATCGAATGGCCTCGAGATCATCGAACGCGTCGCGGATTCGTTCGTCGAAACCACGACATGCTTCCTCGAACTCCCGCTCGTCATAGAGCGAAAAGGTCGAGTAGTGCCGGCTCCGCATTTGTTCGAACAGGCGGTCCAGGCTTGCCGTCCGGGCATATCTAAACACTCTCGCCTCGACCATTTCGAGGCCGGGTGTCCCGGCGATCCATGCTTCCATGCTTTTGATAGTGTGGAGCCGCGATTCCTTCTCGGTGAAGCACGGGAAGAAACGCCCCCATAGGGTGCCCGCGTTCTGTTCGGGCGTGCGTGTATAGATGAACAGGCGGCCGTCGTCTCTGAGCGCGCGCCGGGCTTTGGCCAGAAAGGCGGGAACGTTGAAATGGTGCACCGCATTGAAGGTGAGGATGGCGTCCAGGGAATCGTCCTCGAGCGCCAAGTCGTTGACGCCGGACAACCGGGTCACGAAATTGTCGATGCGGGCCTCAGCGAGGTAATCGAAGAGGCGTTCCAGCATCGGCGCGCTGGAATCCACGCAGACGAGGTGCAGGTTGGGTATATGGTCGAACAGCAGCCTGTCGTAGCGCCCGTCGCCGCATCCGATATCGGCCGCGCGCACGTTTGCCCGATCGGCCAGGGCATCGCGAATATAGTGGACCGGGTCCCGATCGGTGGTCCGGACCGTGCCGTAGACCTCCGCCACCCTGGCGAAATGCCCGGACATGCCGGCGCTCGCCTCCTCTCCGGTCATGTCACCAGGCTCCCCCACCGTGGTTGGAACACGCGTCTACTCCGCCGCCGACTTCACGATTCGGGCCGCCGGTGCTTCGGCGCGCCCTTCTTCGATGAACGCGTCACACAAGTCGCGGGCGACGGAATCGCGCATCTGGACCGGCGGCGATTTCATGTAATAGGAAGACGGCGCTTCCAGCGGACCCGCCATACCCCGCACCATGCCGAGCCTGGCGCAGCGGACGGCGTCGATGACGACGCCGGCGCTGTTGGGCGAATCCTGGACCGAGAGGCGCATCTCGATCTCGATGGGAGCGCTGCCGAACCCGCGTCCTTCCATGCGGATAAAGGCGACTTTGTTGTCGCCTTGCCAGGGCACGTAGTCTGACGGGCCGATATGGATGTTGCGCCCGCCGAGGCGCACATCGAGTTGCGATTGAACGGATTCCGTCTTGGACACCTTCTTCGATGTCAGCCGGTCCAGGGCCTTCATGTTGAGGAAGTCGGTGTTGCCGCCGGTGTTCAGTTGATAGGTGCGGTCCAGGGTGTAACCGCGGTCGCCGAACAGACGTGTCAAGAGCCGATGTGCGATCGTGGCGCCGACTTGGCTCTTGATGTCGTCGCCCACGATTGGCACCCCAGCGATCTTGAACTTCTCCGCCCAGTTGGGATTTGAGGCGATGAACACGGGTATGCAGTTCACCATGGCAACGCCCGTGTCGAGGCAGGCCTGGGCGTAATGCAGCGCCGCCTGCTCCGAGCCGACCGGCAGGTAGCAGACCAGCACCTCCGCGCCGGTTCGCTTAAAGACATCCGCGATATCAACCGGATCGGCATCGGCCGGACGGAATGCCTCGTCATCGGGATAATCCGCCATGTGTGGCGCAACGCCGTCGAGAACGGGTCCCATCTGGACCACGACGCCCGATGAGGGAAGCTCATCCTCGAAGACCATCGTGCAATTGGGCTTGGCGAAGATCGCCTCCTCCAGGGGTCGCCCGACCTTTCGGCGGTCGACGTCAAAGGCGGCCACGACCTCCAGATCACCCGGGCCCCAGCCCCCGATATAGGGGTGCATCAGACCGGGCAGGATCTCGACGCGGCCCTTCCTGTAATGCGCAATGCCCTGAACCAACGAGCTCGCACAATTTCCAACCCCTGCAATGGCCAGCTTTACGGTATTCACAGGCTTGATGACAGTCATCATTGGCTGTTCTCTTTCTTATCTTAAACTAGGAAGTTCCGGGATTCTTTATACCATAGATTTGTAACAGAAAACATCGCTGTCACGCTGAACCGCGCCGGGTTTGGCGGAGGCCATTTTGTTTGAGTCACGCCACCATGGCTGACTGCTCCAGCATAGCGTAGTGGCGTTCCTCGGCTTCGGCCGGCGAGATGTTTCCGATGGGCTCCAGGAGCCGCCGGGCATCTTGCCGATCTGGGATCGGGTGTAATCGAACAATAATAATTGCAAATACGGACAAAAATAATTACGAATGCCCTGGAAAAACCCGTGATTTTCTGGACCTTTTATGCTCGGAAAAATGACTGTTTTTCGGGCCGTTTTTTGCTCGGAAAATTGGGGTTTCAACGCCGTTTCCCAGGCTGGTTTTTGGACGCGATATTGTACCACATCCCCACAGTGGGCAGTGAACTTCTACATCTCGGGGTCGCCCTCTCCGGGGACGCGCACCTCGATCGGCCAATGGAATCGGCGGGGCGCCTCTTCCAGAAACATGAACTTCGTCATGGTCTGCCTCCTGGCTTGCGCGGCCGGGGCTTCGGGCCTATATTGAAGGACATGAGCGACTTGCTCTTTGACTCGATCATGATGTGTCTCTATTTTTGCGCGGCGGTATTTCTGCTTCTGATCCTGGCGCACTCCCTGGGCTTCTAGCGGGGGCTGTACCTGCGCCACGGGCAATCCCCTCTTGGTACGTCATCACGCGGCCTTGTCGCCGCCGGGCTCGAGTATCTCGGCCACGATCTGGATTTGCTGCTCGGTGTCGCGGCTCATGAGACCCATCTCGCCCGCAGGGCCGACCGAGCAGACAGTGGGGAAGCAAAAATAATTGCGAATGGCTTGGAAAAACCGCCTGTTTGTAGTCAAACAAAAATAATTCAGAATGGCCTGGAAAAAGTTGATTTTTAGATCATTTGCAATTATTTTTGTCCGGCTACAGTAGTGAGGCGCGCATACCAGCCGATAGCTGAAAGGAGTCCGAGATGAACGCTTCTGCGAAGGATGGTTGGAAATGCCTGGAGTGGGCGGATTTTCCGGAGGGGTTCACCCCCTTCTTCCTCAACCCGACGGGGGCGCGGCTGGACGCGAAGGAGCTCTCCCCGGGGGTGTACGCGCTTCTTTCGTCCGTCCCCAACGTGGACAACGTCGGCTTCGTCGTGGGTGATAGAGACGTGCTGGTGGTCGACGCCCACATCAACCCGGCCATGGGGCGCCAGATTCAGGAGCGGGTGCGCGAGGTGACCGACAAGCCCATCCGCTACCTCGTCAACTCCAACTACCACGGGGACCACACCTTCGGGAACTGCGCGTTTCCGGCAGAGACGGTGATCATCCAGCACCGCCGGACGGCGGACCTCGTTCCCTATCACGAGGAAGAGAGACGCTTCATGCTGCCCTGCGTGGGGAACGACCCGAAGATTTTAGAGGAGGTGGAGCTGCGCCGCCCCGACGTCGTCTTCGACGACTACCTGCGGATCGACCTGGGGGGAAAGGTGGTGGAGTTGCACTATTTCGGCCCGGCGAACACCCCCGGCGACACCATCACCTACGTTCCCGAGGCGAAGGTCGCCTGGACGGGCAACATGACGGGCGGAAGCCTCATCGTCCCCCTGGAGAGCGACGCGCCGACCTATATGAACACGATCGCGCGGTTCGCCCGGACGCTCGAGGTCGAAACCCTCATACCCGCCCACAACCCCATGTCGGGGCCGGAGCTCCTGGGCGGATACATGCAATACCTGAGCGACGTGACCCAGGCCGTGCGGGGAGCGCACAGCGCCGGATGGACGCTCGCCGAGACGATGGACCGGATCCCGTTCGCTCTCGACAGGCCCTACTCCCCGCCTGAGGATCACCCGCGGATTGGCTTCTTCCGGGACCTTCACAGCTACAACGTGATGAAGACCCACCAGTCCCTTTCGGGGTGACGAAGGCGGAGCGTTTTCGGGGCGGCAGCCCCGCTCGTAACAAGTGACGCCTTGAGCCGGTGAGGCGATCTCGCCAGCGGCGCCAGTGTGGGGAAGCAAAAATAATTGCGAATCGAGATAAAAATAATTCAGAATGCCCCGGAAAATCTCTCAATTTTCCAGCCGTTTTTGCCCGGAAAAATAACTTTTTTGCGGGTCGTTTTCGGCCTGGAACAACCCACGGCCCGGTCTGGAAGCGATACCGCGCCGCACGCGGTTTCTGGCGGGCCTAGGCGAGATCTTTCGGCAGGACGAAGTCGGTGGGAATCGCCGCGCCTTTGCGCAGGGAGGACCAGCGCGCCGCCTCGATTGCGAACGCGGCCAGGGCGGCGAGGTCTTCGAGCCCCGGGTTGTGGGCGATGACCAGGACACAATCGACTGCGGTTTCGATGCGTGTAGGCGAACAAAAATAATTATTTTTGTTTTCTCACATTGCTGCCAAATCCGGGAGCATTTTTGAGCTGGGCAGCCCTCTTAACAGTCCGTTGTCTGGTTCCTGACACTGCGGCCGAGCGCCGTCCCCGGCCCTGTCGCGGGTTACCTGCCTGAGGTGGATAATTTGGCTCAACTCATTGATATAAAATGGAATAACCCGTATGGACGAAGTCTAGAAGGAACGGAGAATACGAGCCGAACAGAGAATGAAAAGCCGCTGAACGAGGCGAATTCGACCGGTAGCAAGAAACGGTGTCAGGAACCGTTTCTTCATCAACGTCAACAAGGGTCTCTCGATGGACCGAAAAAAAGAAGTGTCGCTTCTTTTTCCCATTCGACCTCAGACCTTCTTTCTCCCCGGCCAGGGCTGGGTCGCCGAGAGCCTGCCCCAGACGGGTGGGTCCCCCTTCCGGAGAACCTCGCACTCCAGGAGCGAAACGCAGCCGGGACAATAATAGAGCCGAAAGACGAACCGCCCCCGGTCATAGAGCTGCCCCATGACCGGCCCTCCGACCGCGAGGGGAGCGTCCTCGCAGAGGGCACGCTCTTTGGGATCCGCGTCCATGGGGCCGAAGCCGAAGCCGCATTTGCGGCAGGCGAGCTCACCATTCGCATCGTCCCAGACAACGTACTCGTTCGCCCGAAGCCCTCTTCCCGCAAGGGCCGGGGGATCGCCCGGGCGGACGGAGCCGCCTCCCGCCCGCGCGCGCCGCGCCTCCCGATGGCGCTCCCGAAGGGCGGAAGTGGCCGGATGGTCCACCCGCCCGTCTGGATCCAGGGCCACGCCGTAGATCTCTTCGGCGCAGGCGCGGGTGACGAGCACCGCCGACAGGTCGGCATGCACCGCCTCGGGGTCGCGGTCCAGGGGGTCACCGTATCCGCCCGCCCCCTGCCAGTTCGAGTACCAGATCTCGCCCGGGTAGAAGGGCGTCCGGGGCGCCTTAGGCGGAAAGACCACCTGCTCGCCCCCCATTTCCTCTAGGGTGGCGGGAAGGGCCGCTTTCTTCGCGATTCGGTCCAGAACGTCCGAGCCGCGTATGAGAATGTGGCGTCCGGTACCGCCGGGAAATCCACCCCACAGCCCGATTGAGTTGGGCATCTCGTGACCGGTTCCGATGAGAACGGTTTCGTGGAACTCCTTCTGCATGTCGTGCGGGATGAAGGCGATCTCGCCCGCGCACCCACCCCGGTACATGCCCGCCCCCCCGGTATCCGGGAGATTCCGTCGGAAGAGGTAGAGGACGGGGTAGAACTGCTCGGTGGTCTCGATGTTGGAGATGAGGGGGGTGGTGGTGAAGTACATCCCGGCGCTGTCCTGTCCGTCCTTGTGGGTCAGGGCACCGCCCCCCGCGGCGAAGTGGCTCATCTCGACTAGGCTGAACGGATGGCCGTGCTGGCTGGTACCGCTCACCATGGGGGCCACCGAGGCGGCGGTCCAGATCGCCATGGCCTCCTCGTGGTAGTCCGGCGAGGCCGCGCACATCTGGTTGATGGCGGCCGCGGCGAGGTCCAGCGTCAGGTAACAGGCCGATACCGTGGCCATGGAGCAGGGCGTCGGATAGGTGCAGTTGTTGATCACCCCTTCGGGGGCGCGGATGTCCACCCGGTTCAGGATGCCGCGGTTCCAGGGGATGTCGTGGGCGAGCATGATATAGACGGGGGTGAGGGTCCCGGCGATGAGGCCGGTGTAGGTGCAGTTCACTTGGCTGCGCACCTGGGGGTCGGTTCCCTCGTAGTCGAACGAGAGGCTGTCGCCCCGCTTCGTCATGGTGCATTCCATCTTGTAGAGGTTGGGCGCGTGGCCGTCGTGATCGATGTGCTGGCGGGTGCGCCAGGTGCCGTCGGGCAAAGAGCGCAGGCGCCTGCGGAGACGCCTCTCGGTGTAGCGGATGGACTCCTCCATGGAAGCCTTGACCGCCTTCGCCCCGAAGCGCCCGATGAGTTCGATCAGCCTCTCCTGGCCCACGTGGTTGGCCGCGATCTGGCCCTTGACGTCGAGGCCCACCAGAGGATCCCGCACCGAGTTCACGATCCAGTCGAAAAGGTCCTGGCGGAGCTCTCCCTCTTCCACCAGCTTGACCGGGGGCATCCGGAGGCCCTCCTGGTGGACGTCCACCACCCCGATGGAGAACCCGCCCGGGTCCTTCCCCCCTATGTCCGATTGGTGCCCCGAGGCGCCCGTCCAGCAGAAGATCTCGCCCTCGTAGAAGAGCGGGGCCACCGTGGTGATGTCGGGCTGGTGGATGGGGCCCACCCAGGGGTCGCTGCAGATGAACATATCCTTCTCGCCGATCCCCGGATTCTCCCGGCACCGCTTCATGATATGGGAGACGGTGAGGGGAAGGACGTTGGCCTGGATGATGACGTAGGGCCCCACCACCACCATGGAGCCGTCCGGCAGCGTGATCCCCGCGTTGGCGTCGTTGGCCTGGACAAGCGGCTCCGAACCCGAACAATTCACGTAGCTGATGCACATCTCCTCGGCGATCTGGTTCAGCTTGTGCAGGATAACCTCGAAGGTTACGGGGTCCAGGCGCTTCCCGCTCATCGCCTCCGTCCTCCCCCTAGGTGGAGCGTCACGTTTTGGTATGGATCCACCTCGGCCCGCTGGCGCGGCCCCACCACTACCGTGGTGGAGGCGTACTCGATGATGGCGGGCCCCGGGACGAGGTTGCCGGACGCCAGCCGTTCACCCTCGTAGATCGGCGTGCGCCGGTGGCCCTTGACGGCGTCAAAGCAAACCGGGCGCCGGCCCTTGAGCGCGCCGCTTGGGCTCTTCCCCTTCGGGCGCCGACGCTCGAGCCGGGGCTTCGCCTCCCTTCCGACGGCCTCGACCTTGAAGCCGATGAACTCCACCCCCGCCTCCCGGTAGGCCGCCCCCCGACCGTAGCGCGCCTCGTAGCGGCGCTCGAACTCGTCCACCGTCCCCGCGAGCGCCTTTCCGTCGAGCCTTCCAGCGGGAACGGGAACGCTCACTTCATGCATCTGCCGGCGGTAGCGGAGCGAGGCCGAGCGGCTAAGCTCGATCTCCCCCCGACGCTTGCCCTCGGCCTTGAGCCGCTCCAGGGCTTCATTCTCAAGAGCCCGATACAGACTCCGTACCCGGCCCAGTTCGGGCGGCGCGGCCAGGGGGTCCGACCGCTCCAGGGTGATGCGTATGTCCGAGGTCACCGCGCCGAAGGCGGAGTGCACCGGCGCGGTGAAAGGGACGACCGCCCGGCCGACGCCCGCCTCCGGGCCGAAAAGGGTGCAATGCGTAGGCCCCGCCCCACCGTACACCATGAGGACGAAGTCGCGGGGGTCGTGCCCCCGCTCGACCGTCACCTTGCGCAGCAAGTCCGCCATCTGCGCGTTCACCACCTGGCGGATTCCCAGCGCCGCCCGCACCACGTCGCCCCCGAAGAGCGGCTCCGCGATCCGCTCTCGGATGGACTTTTCCGCCAGCGCGCCTTCGAGGGGCATCCGCCCACCCAGGAAATAATCAGGATCGATGTAGCCCAGCACCACGTCCGCATCCGTCACGGTGGGCTCCGCGCCCCCCCGGCCATAGCAGGCGGGCCCCGGCTCCGCCGCCGCGCTTTGGGGGCCGATTCGGAGCCTCCCCTCGTCCACCCACGCGATGGAGCCGCCCCCCGCACCGATGGAGGTCACGTCCACCATGGGAGCGCGGTAGGTGAACTTCTCGACCACCGTATCCCGGGCGTAAGCCCACTCCCCCTCCACGATGAGACCCACCTTGAAGGTGGTCCCGCCCACGTCGGTGGCGATCACGTTCCGGTGGCCCAGTTTTTCGGCGAGGAACTGGCTCGCCAGAATACCCGCCGCCGGGCCCGACTCGATGGTCTGAACCGGCACCACCTGCTCAGCTCGGCTGACGCCCCCTCCCGCCTGGAGGATGAGGAGGGCGCTTCGAAGTCCGGCGTCACGGAGGCGTTCCGCCAGGAGGCGGATGTAATCCACGGTGGAGGGACCCACGTAGGCGTCGATGACCGCGGTGGCGGTTCGCTCGTACTCCCCGATGACGGGCGCCAGTTCCGAGGAGACGCTCACGTAGGTGCCGGGAGAAAGCGCGGTAACGATATCGCGCAAGGCGCGCTCGTGCGCCGGATTGCGGAAGGACCAGAGGAGGGCAATCGAGACGGCCTCCACCCCCTTTTCCAGAAGCGCTTCGACCGCCCGGCGCGCCTCCTCGGGGTCGAGGGGGGTGATGACGGCCCCTTTGTAGTCCACCCGCTCGGACACCTCGACGATGAGGGGCTTGGGGACGATGGGATCGGGTTTGTACGTCGGAGCGAAGTGGCGCCGCTCGGGCAGGCTCATCCCCGCCACGCGCCCCCCGCCGCGCATGATGAGAATCTGATCCCCGAACCCACGGGTGGCGATGAGGCCCACCTTGGCCCCGTTCCGGGTGAAGAGGGCGTTGGTGGACTGGGTGGTTCCGTGGGCGAATTTGTTCGTCCGGGGGAGGAGGGTTTCGGCCGAGAAACCCTCGCTGAGGTTCAGCGCGTCGAAAACGCCCTGCGATAGGTCTTGGGGAGTTGTCGGGGCTTTGGACTGATAGATCCTGCCCCGCTCCGTGTCCACGATCACCGCATCGGTGAACGTACCCCCCACGTCCACGCCCACGGCAAAGCGGGATTTCGCCTGGCTGCGCCCGCGCCCACCCGTTTTTGCCGCTCTGGCCAATTTCGCCATTCCATCCGCGCCCCCCCCTCACGTTATCAGCCATCCGCCGTTCACCGTCAACGTCTGGCCCGTCAGGTAGTCCGCCTCGGGCGAGCAGAGGAAGAGCGCCAAATCGGCGGAGTCGCTCTGCGAGACGGATGATCCGGGCCCGGATTCGATATCGACTCCAGGCGTGTTACATTGCGCACTTTGCGCATGCGTGGCAGAGACAGTTAGACGGCCGCGCCGTGCTTCGACCATTGCTTGAGATGGAGACCGAATCCCCATGAGCCGCGTTATCGCCACCGATATCCATCCCGGCCGTGGCACCGCGCTCGCGGTGATCGTGGCCGGTTGTCTGATCTCGCTCATCGGATTTGGGGTCCGGGGGAGCTTCGGGCTCTATCTCGAGCCGATGACGGTTTCGAACGGGTGGTCGCGCCAGACCTTCGCGTTCGCGATGGCGGTCCAGAATCTATTGTGGGGAGTCGGCGTCCCGGTCGCCGGGGCCATTGCGGACCGGCACGGACCGGCGCTGGTGATCGCCTTGGGCACAATCGTCTACGCCATGGGCGTTGCAGGCATGGCGGTGTCGGACAGCGGGCTCGCACTCCATCTGAGCGGCGGCCTCCTCGTCGGCCTCGGGGTCGCGTTCACCTCGTTCTCGCTCGTGCTCGCCGCCATCGCGCGGGTCGTGGGGCCGGAACGCCGCTCGCTCGCCCTCGGCTTCGGAACCGCGGCCGGTTCGCTCGGCCAAGTGATCTTCTCACCGCTCAGCCAGGCCCTGATATCGAGCTACGGCTGGTACGACTCGCTCTTGCTGATCTCTCTCATCACGCTGGTCATGATTCCGCTCGCGTTCACCCTACGGGGCGCGGGCAAGACAGTCGGCGAACTGGAATCGGGCCAGACTCTCGGGGAAGCTCTCAGCGAGGCGATGAGCCATCGCGGCTACGTGCTCCTCACTGTCGGGTTCTTCGTGTGCGGGTTCCACGTCGCGTTCATCGTCGTGCACTTCCCCTCCTACGTCACCGATCTCGGCCTCTCGCCGCATGTAGGCGCCTATGCGCTCTCGATCGTCGGGCTGCTCAACATCTTCGGCGCGTTCATGTCGGGCGCCATCGGCCAACGGTTCAGCAAGAAGATGAGTCTTTCCGTCATCTACTTGGCCCGGGCGCTGGTCATCGTCGCGCTCCTGATGGCCCCGGCGAGGGACCTGACGATCTATCTGTTCGCTGCATCGATGGGGCTGCTGTGGCTCTCAACGGTCCCGCTGACCACCGGCATCGTCATGCAGCTCTTCGGGTTGAAATTCATGGCGACCCTCTTCGGCATCGTGTTCCTGGGCCATCAGCTCGGAAGCTTCATCGGCGTATGGATGGGTGGGGTTATCTACGATCGCACCGGCTCGTACGACCTGATGTGGTGGGCTGCCGTGTTCTTCGCGGTGTTCGCGGCCATCGTCCATCTGGCCATTGACGAGAAGCCGGTCCCCCGTCTCGCGCTGGGTGAGGGCTGAATAAGGCGGGACGCAATCAGCCGGAAACCGCTCGGTCGCTGCTGGGGTCGGGCGCAGACCCCAAGGCGCGGGACAAGAAGGAGAGAACTCCCTGGGACTACGCACAGAAGAACAAGGCGCTTAAGGGCACCGACGCCTACCGGCGGTTGAACAAGGGGAGGTTTTGATGAGTCGGGCCCGGTAGGCACTACCCTCACAGACGATGAGAGCGTCACGGCTGCTTATTCTCGAAAAAACTTTTAAATACCAAAAATAGTTCATTCGAATTTCTCCTCTCAAATACCCAAGAAGAGGAACAAGGGAACAGCGCTCGATATCGATGTAGAAGACCCGCTTGAGCCGGTGTATTCAGCGATTCAAGAGGCCCTGTTCAGCCCTAAGCCTGATGATCGTCTGTGTAGCCGAACAAAAATAATTGCAAAAGTTCGGAAAAACGGCTCTTAAACGGGGCGAAACACCTCCTTATGTTCCATTCGCATGGCAAGCTAGCCACATGATTTGGCCTCGATTATTTTATATTATCGGGTCGATAGCGAGCGTAAACGTATCAAAACCGGGCAAAATCTTCCAGGCAAAAAGCGACCGGAAAACCAGGGGATTTTCCTGGTCATTCGCAATTATTTTTGTTTCAATTTGCAATTATTTTTGTCTCTCCACAGCGGCGCCTTCGTTCGCGCTTGGCTGCCACTCCAACAGGCGCTCGTTTGTATGCACGGCCGCGCCGAGCCGCTGCGCCAGTTCCGTAAACAAGGCGACGCATCACTCCGCGTGGAGGAAACCGCCGTCACGCTGAAAGACGGCCATGGTTTCCGCCGGCGGACGGTAGCCTGGATAGCGCCGGGTGACCTCCGCGCTGGTCAGCACTTCGTGGGACAGGTCGTGTTCCGCACACGAACGCAGGGCGCCCATGAAGCCTGTGTTGGCCGGCGCGGCTGCGTCCAGCGTGCCCGTGACGTGGAGTATCTGCTCTCCACTCGCCCTCTCAAGGTCCCGCCAAAGTTCAAGAGCTCACCGCACCAGAGGCACGTATGACGGATGTTCATGATATGCGAGGCGTATGATTCACGTGACGCCGTGGGAGGATCCCATGTCGTGGACAATGCCGAACTGTTCGATGCCGAGCACCCGCTTGCCACGCTGCGCCAGTTGATAGAGCGTGGCGCTCCCCATGCCGCCAAGTCCTAAAACGATGGGGTATCGTACTTCCGTGTTTTGGCCATCGTGGCGTTTCCCGCGCCCTAAGCGTGATGCGGTGGAGATGTACGCCGTACTTCAGGAGGCGGTCGTCCCGGACCCCTCGGGTCCACCGGAGCCGGGGCCACGTTTGAGGACGCCGCTGGCGTCGAAACCGCCGTCCACTGGCAGCGTCACGCCGTTGATGTAGCCGGATTGCGGCAGCGCCAGATAGACGGCCGCGGCCGCCACCTCCTCCGGGACCCCGTAGCGGTTCACCGGAACGCCCTGGAGATAGGCCCGGCGGGTCTCCTGGTCGTGCATTTTCTTCACCAACGGGGTTTCGATGGGTCCCGGCGCCAGGGTGTTGACCGTCACTCCGAACTCAGCCCACTCCAACGCCATCACCCGTGTCAATGCCGCGACTCCGCCTTTGGACGCACCGTAGGCCGCGCGTCCCGTCCCGCCCCGCAACCCCGCAACCGAAGACATCGACACGATCCGGCCATATCCTGCCTTGACCATAGCGGCGCCGGCGGCCCGCATCATCAGGAAACTTCCCGTAAGGTTGACGGCGATGATGCGCTCCCAATCCTGAAGGGTGGTTTCCAGGGCGTGTATCTCCATACCGATCCCCGCGAAATGCATCAGGATTTCCAGCGAGCCGAACCGGTCCGTAACCGCCTTGATGAGCACTTCGACGTCTCGGGCCTCGGCCACGTCGGTCCTGACGAACAGCGCCGCGGCGCCTCGCGCCTTCAACTCTTCCGCCGTCTGCACACCCGCCTCCTCGTTCAGGTCGGCGATGACGACGTTGGCGCCCACATCCGCCAGCGTTTGCGCAGTGGCGAGTCCGATGCCGCTGGCGCCGCCGGTGACAATGGCCGTGTGTCCTTCAAGCTTGAACATGCTTATTTCCCATGCGCTACGTGATGACTCCAAGTCGGCGGCCCACCTCGGCGAAGGCGCTGATGGCGCAGTCGAGATCCTCCATATCGTGGGCCGCCGACATCTGCGTGCGGATCCGATCTTGCCCGTGCGGGACAACGGGAAACGAAAACGCAGTGACCAATACGCCCTTGTCGCGAAGTCCGTCGGCGAAGTTCTGCGCCAGCTTCGGATCGCGCAGCATCAGGGGAATGATGGGATGCTCGCCCGGTAGCAGTTCGAATCCCAGGGCGGTGATTTCGGTGCGGAAGTGCTTCACATTGCGCCAAAGCCGCTCTCGCAGTTCCGTGGAGCCGGCGAGAAAATCCAGCGCTGTCAGGCTGGTCTGGGCGATGACGGGGGCCAGTGTGTTGGAGAAGAGGTAGGGGCGCGCGCGCTGGCGCAGCCATTCCACGATAACTCGGCGGGCCGAGACGTAACCACCGGCCGCGCCTCCCAGCGCCTTGCCGAGGGTCCCCGTCAGGATGTCGACCCGCCCCGTGACATTGCAGCGCTCCGGGGTGCCTCGTCCGGTGGCGCCGACAAAGCCGACGGCATGGCTGTCGTCGACCATCACAATGGCATCGTGTCTTTGCGCCAGGTCACAGATGGCCGGCAAATCGGCCATATGGCCGTCCATCGAAAAAACCCCGTCCGTGGCGATCAAGCGATAGCGCGCGCCGGCCGCTTCCTTCAACCTGGCCTCGAGGTCCTTCATGTCGTTGTTGGCGTAACGGAACCGCTTCGCGCGGCAAAGACGCACACCGTCGATAATCGACGCGTGGTTCAACGCATCCGATATGATCGCGTCTTCCGGACCCAGAAGGCTCTCGAACAGCCCTGCGTTGGCGTCGAAACAACTGGGGAACAGGATTGTGTCCTCCATTCCCAGAAACTCGCTCAGACGCTCCTCCAACAGCTTGTGGGGAACCTGGGTCCCGCAGATGAACCGGACCGACGACATTCCGAAACCGTACCGGGACAACGCGGCCCTTGCGGCCTCGACCAGCCGGGGGTGATTGGACAGGCCCAGGTAGTTGTTTGCGCAGAGATTGATGCAGGCCGTACCCGTCTGCAGGGTGACCTCGCCTTGCTGCGGCGATGAGATGACCTGCTCTTTCTTGAACAGACCGTCGGCCTTCAGGGTTTCGATCCGGCCGGCAAGATCGGCAAGGAACGCATGGGTCATACGGCGGCCCTCAAGGTCAGAACACCAGCCGGGGCAGCGCGAGCGCCGCCTCCGGGACGTAGGTGGCCAACAGAAGCGTAGGAATCCACGCGAACAGGCTCATCATCAGCGTAGGCTTCAGCATGGAGATCACGGGGGTGTTTCCGAGGCGCGCTCCCAAGTACAGCAACGGCGCGGTAGGCGGCGTGATATTGCCCATACCGAGATTCACTCCGATGATCGCCGCGAACTGTATCGGATCGACCCCCAGTTCGCGCACGATGGGTAACATCAGCGGGGCCGACAGCAGGACCCCGGATACGTCGTCCACCAGCATTCCGATCACCACCAACATGACGTTGATAGTCAGAAGAATCACCAGCGGATTCTCCGAGATGGCGTAGATGGCATTCTTGGCGATCTCGGAGACGTTCTCGAAGACGAGGAGCCGGCTGACGATCATGACCATGAAGAACATTACCATGACCGAGCCCATCGTAGCACTCTAATCGATCACCGCTTCCTTGAGGCCCTTCCAGTCCAGGCCGCGACGATACACCCAGGCCGATACCGACAGCGCGTACAACACGGCAATGACGGCAGATTCGGTGGGGGTCATGATACCGCCGTAGATGCCGCCAAGGATGATCATCGGCGTCAAGAGAGCCGGCGTGGCCCGAACGGTACGGCTCCGGGCCTCCGCCACATAGGACTCCGGCGTTTCCTCGACCATGATGCCCTTATTATGCCGCATCATGACGAAGTTCACCAGGCACAGCAGGAAGACCAGGACGATGCCCGGCACCGAATGTCGCCAGAAAGCATTTCAGCACGGATTGGCGCGTGACCCAGGCATAGATTATCTGAATCGAGCTCGGCGGGATCAGCAGTCCCAGCGGCGCGGCGTTGGAGATCAGCGCGGCCGAGAATCCCTTCGGATAGTTGGCCCGTTCAAGCCGAGGCAGCATCACGCCGCCTATGCAGGTCAGCGTGGCTGCCGCGCTGCCGGAGATGGAGCCGAATACGGCGCTGGCCAGAACCGACGCGGTTGAACGCTTACCGACAGGGACTCGCCGTGATACGCAGGAGTTTTAATGAATCCGCTTTCGTTTTGATTACAGACTGCGCAAGGCAGGTGCCGAACGAGATTTCTAAACAATATGTATTACCAATAATATCAATATGATAACAGGATATTTTGGCCGATGAAAACGGATCAGTTCATCTAATACTGCGGAAGAGAGATTCCAAATGAGATTGACAACAATAGATAACTCTAGAAATATCAATAGGATATAGGAATTTATCTGCCGATGGAAACTGCCCGATATTTTTAACAGGTTGGAAGCCGTGGCGTTCGCTGTGATTGAGGACAGCGGCCCCGGGATCGCGGAAAAACGCCGCGTATTTTCCGCAGCCACGAGGTTTCAGGCGTAACTGGTTTTTTCGACGAGTATGCTTGTGATTGTCCAAGGATATCAGCGTTGCCTTCGGCATTCGTCGAGAACATAAATCTGCGCTCCCGAACAGCCGTTCCCGACGCGCGTGGGGCGCAACGGCGACAATGTCATGAACCCGAAACAAGTCTCCCGTATTAGTCCAGGACGTCGGCCGCGATGCTCTCCGCGACCCGTTCCGCCGCCTCGCGCACCGAATCGCGCGCGAGATGGGCGTAACGCGCCGTGGTCTCGATCCGCGCATGGCCCAGGAGTTTTCCGATCATGGGAAGTCCCTCGCCGAGCGTCAGGGCGCGCGAGGCGAACAAATGACGCAGGTCGTGGATCCGGACGCCCTCGAGGCCCGCGCGCGAACGGACGGCCTTCCAGGCGTCATCGAGTTTTCACAGGTGCATTCCCGGCTTCTTGCCGGGGATGACCCAGGGGTTGCCGGGGAGGCGCGGGAGACCGGCGAGGAGCTTGACCGCAGGCGGCGAGAGCGAGACCAACCGCGCGCCCGTCTTGGAGTCTGCGAGCCTGAGTTCGGCTTCATCCAGCGCCACGTCCTCCCAGCGGAGCGTGAGGATCTCCGACTTCCGGCACCCGGTCAGCATGAGAAGGCGGAAAGCCGCCACTGCTGGCGCCGACGCCCCGCCCCGCGTTTCCGACTCGTCCAGAGCGCATCCCAGGCGGTCGAATTCCGCCTCCGTGAGGAACTGCTCCCGCCTGCGCCCGGGGTATTTGTCGATTGCGCGGCAGGGGTTCATTCCCTCGGGAACCATGCCCCAATCGCAGGCCAAGCGGTACATCAGGGACAGCGATCGGACGGCTTGGTTCGCGACCGCGGGCGTCCCGCACAGCCGCTGGCGCAGTTCCGAGACTTCCACCCGGCCAACCTCACCCAGCGCCATTGCGCCCAGCACCGGCAGGATGTGATTATCGAGCACGGAGCGGTACACTTTAGCGGTGTCCGGCTTACAATGGACGCTTACGTGGACGCGCATGAAGCGCTCGGCCAGTCCGGACACCGTGGGTTCCGCCTCGGGCGGCTTAGGCGTCGGGTCCTCGCCCCGCTTGATGTGGTCGATGACGCCGGCCGCCCGCTTCCTCGCCTCATCGGCCGACATCTCACCGTGCCGACCCAGCGTTACGCGTTTGGTACCCCCGGGTCCTCTGGACTGCACCACGTAGACCTTCCTGCCCGTGCGCATTTGCCCGCACTTGCTCGTCCGGCGAAATCATTGCGCGCGTGTAGATTACACCACGGGCCGCGCCTCGAGAAAGGCGGCGCTCATCCCCACCGGGAGCGGGCAGGCGCATCGGCCCAAGTGGCGCCTCGGCCCATCGCTTCCGTGCCGGATATGACGACCCAGCATTCACCGGCGCCTGCCGCACCATCCCGAACACCCCTCACACAGCTAAAAAATAGTAAACAATACGATAAATATCGATAAATTCACGGGGTTATTCGGTAAATAAACGAGCATTTACGAGAGGGTCGGGAAGACGCCGCCGCATCGCAGCGCAGGGGAATTCTGCCATGGCCCGCGACTTTCTCGATGACGGAAAATGTGCAGATTTGCGGGGAGTTGCTGGGGTGAAATTCCCCCGGGCGGCTTTGCATGGGCGCGCGCGTTTTGCCAGAATGCGCACGGTTGGATTTTTGTGGTTTTCGTGTGGAGACGGACATGGCGCGGCGCATGATTTTGGTGTTGACCCTGGGCGTTCTCATCGGCCTGGCGGGTGCGCCCGGCTGGCGCTGGCTCGAGAGAAGCCTTTTCGAGAGCCTGCCCGTCTACTCACAACTGCCTGATTTTCAACTGGTTGACGCATCGGGCCGCAAGTTCACGAGAGAGCGCCTGAGCGGAAAAGTATGGGTGGCGGACTTTATCTACACACGCTGTGAGGATACCTGTCCGCTTCAAACCGCCGAGATGCGGCGGCTTCAGCAGGTGTTCGGTGCGCATGAGGACTTCCGGCAGATCTCCATCACCACGGACCCGGCGCATGATAAGGCGGCGATCCTGGCGGCCTATGCGCGCAAGTTCGGCGTGGACAGGGCGCGCTGGTTTTTTCTCACGGGTAAGGAAAAAGAAATCAAAGACTTAGCGCTCAAGGGTTTTCGTCTGAGCTATGCGACCAAACAAGCCATGCGCTCTCCGGATGGCATCGGTGTTTGGGTCTTCCGACTCCTTTCGCCCAGTGCGCACGCCCATCATCCCGGACATCAAGAAGAGGGAAAGACACCGGGAATCCTGATTACCCACAGTTCGCGCTTCGTGCTCATCGACAGGAATTTCACCATCCGCGGCTATTACCACAGCAACGACGCCGATTCCTTGAAGAAACTGAGGCGGGAGTTGAGAGTCCTTCTAAACAGTTGATTATTCTTGTGTTCAATCGGTTTTTAGATCTGCGATCATTTCGGCGTAGCCCTCTCGATACGATGGGTAGACAAACTGATATCCGGTTGCTTTGAGTCTGGCGTTCGAGCATCTCTTGTTCGTCGCCGCGCGCGCAGAGGCGGCTTTACCGGCCCCGGTTTCGCGTGGATGCGGGACGCCCAGCCGATCCGCCAGCCAGTTCAGCACCTCGCGCCGATCCGCAGGCGCATCGTCGACGCCGATGTATATCTCATCCGGCGCGTCCATCTGCATGAGGTGGGCGAGGGCGCCTGCGCAATCGTCGCGGTGAATGCGGTTCGTGAAGCGAGGGGGCCCCGTATGGCTCTCGGCCCGGCCTGTGCGGACGGAGTCTATCAGTCGCGTGCGGCCGGGGCCGTATATGCCCGCGAGACGCAAGATGGTGGCGGGATGGTTGCTCTCCAGTAAAGTACGCTCACCTTCCAGCAGGATGCGACCCGAATAATGGGTTGGCTGCGTAGGTGATTCCTCATCCACCCAGCAGCCATCGGTTTGCGCATAGACGGCCGTGCTAGAAGTGAAGAAAATTCGCCTGGGTTTTTCTCCTTTTTTATCAAGCGTTTTGATGAGATTTTGGGGGCCATCGGCATACGCCGCCTGATAGCCGGCCTCGCCACCGCCGCCTGAGGAGAGGGTGTAGAAGATGAAATCAAGACCCTCGGGGAGGAAATCGCTCAGGTCTTTATCGTGGACGTTGGCCCCGAGCGGTTTGATGGATTCGGGCAGATTTTCGGGATTTCTGCGCATTCCCCAGACGAGATGGCCCTCACCTGCGAGCGCCGCCCCGAGCGAAGAGCCGACATAGCCGCAACCCACTATGAGAATGTTCGCCATGAAAGGTCGATTGGTGTGCTATGGCGTTTCGAGGGAGGGGACTTTGCCGTGAAATATGCTTTTCAGATGGTGTGGCATCACGCGAAGACCGGCGTAGAAGGGGCCGAACTCGCCATACCAGACGCTGGCCTCATCGAAGCGCATTTCATATACGAGGCGCTTGAAAACGAGCGGGTCTTGCGAGAACAGGTATACCCCCCACTCCCAGTCGTCAAAGCCTATGCTGCCCGTGATGATTTGCTGCACGCGGCCGGCGTATCGCCTGCCGACGAAACCGTGTTCGCGCATCATTTGCTGGCGCTCTTCTATGGGCAGGCCGTACCAGTTCTTCTCCTCGCCCCTGCGCTTGTTCATCGGGTAAAAACACAAATACCTCGTTTTTGGGATATCCATATAGAGGCGCTCTTTCATTCGCTCGCGCTGGTTGTCCATTTCTTCGGACCACTTCGACTTCCAGTCATCGCTTCCCGGCTCGAGGCCCTCATCCACGAACTGGGCGTGGAGTTTCACGGTAATTTCGTAGAGGCCGAGTTCCAGGAACGAGAGGTAGGATGTCGTTTCATCCATATATTCGGCCAGCGCTAGCCGTCGTAGACCGAGTTCGACTTCATTGAGCGCATCGAGCGTGGGTCTGAAATGAAGAAACAGTAAATCTCCTTTGTGGCCCAGCAGGCTGAAAAGAGCGCTTTCTCCGGATTCGGGCCGGGCGATGGAGGCGAAGTATTCAGTCGCTTCATCCAGGATGCTGTGTTGCCGAGCGCTCTCCAAGCGGTTCCAGGTGGGCCAATTCACCCTGAAAATGTGGTGCAGAATCGCCCATCCATCGAGCGTTTCGGGCATTTTGGCGTCTTTGAGATTCGGATTCACTGTTTACTCCCGGAGAATCGAGCGTATCGGCGATGAGCCGTCTTGGGAAAAGAGATACCCCAGAGTCCGTCATGTTGCAAACATCACGGCTTTGGAGCCCTTCCGGCTACCGGGTAGATGATGAAGCGGGCAACTGGATGGGTTTGCCGGTGGAGTCCGCCTCCTGGAAGATTTGGTGGCATTGTGAACAGAGCGTTCTCACGGCGGCGAGGTTCTCGGCGAGCCGGTCATAATCCGGTTTTTGGGCGCTTTTTTCCATGATTTGGGCAAGGTCGAATAGTTTCCGGGTCAGGCCATCATATAACTCTTGCGCTTCTCCCTCCCGGAGATTCGATATCCAGGGAACGAGGTACCGGAACTTTTCGGCTAATTGCCCGATTTGGTGTTCTTTTCGCCGTGGGATGGACTTGCCGTCAAGACCCAAGGTGAGCGTTTCACGACCTAGTTTCGCCATGGTTTTTTCCAGGTCCCTCATCACGCTCTTGACCGATTCGGGGTCGAAATCGAAAGAAAAACGCGTTCGTGTGGGGTGGGATGAGATACCGGATATGATAGCCGTGATGGTATATGGACCTTTTTCGCCCAATCTCACGTTTGCGCCATAGATTTTTTGTTTGTCTTTCCTGAATTTTTTGAGCGTGAAGGTTTTTCCCCATTCGTTTTGGACGAATTTCAGTTTCACATCAATTTTTCTCGTTGAATAATTACTGTTTTTGGCGTTGCTAATCCGCATTTCAAAACGATGGGTGAATCGAGATAGGAGCTTATGGGTGTGTCCAAGGGATTGCGTGATGTTTCTATGTTTAATCAACCTCGGAGGCATGGTGTTCAGTTCTATCTCGATATTTCCTATTTTCTTCTTGCCGACTTCTTGAAGGACATAGGCTATGGAACTGGTGTGGTGCGCAGGGCTGTTACGAGGGGAGAAAGCAATGCAGAATAGAAACAAGAGGAAGAGACTGATTGCCAAGTAGTGGAAATTTCTCATAGTTCTTATCTCACTGAAAATATTCTTGAAATCTGCACTGATCGGCCTCTTTACGCGGCGGAATTCATGCGCTCTTTCATAACAGCATTCGGCCCAATGAGGCAATGAATCAAGGTGAATTTCAAGGCCAACTACGAAGAGGGTTGACTTAAAGTGAAAGGTGCATTACTTGAATGGAGAAGGTGTGAGTTCCTGGCGGTTTCGATTTGAATGGAAGTCAATTTTATAGGTCCTGTGCCTGAAATCACCGATATTTCGTGTGCGAATGACTGCGTTGCACGCTTTTGAAAACAGCAAACTGCTAATCTGAAACATTCTTTGAGAGGAGTAGGTATGATTCCCAAACGCTTTCAATTGTGCTTGATGTTTGCGATGTGCCTGAGCATCGCCTTTGCTGGCTCCGCGGATGCTTATAAGGAAGGAAAAGTAAGCGGTGGGGGATCGATTAGCGGAGCAATCAAATTCGAAGGCACCGCCCCGAAGCCCAAAACATTGTCTGTGAACAAAGACAAAAAAGTTTGCGGCAAAAAACCGATTACCGATGATAGTCTGGTTGTGAAAGACGGCGGCGTGGTATGGGCCGTCGTGTCTTTGAAAGGCGTGAAATCCGGCAAAAAGTGGTCGAAGAGCCAGAAAAAAGCGGTCGTTGATCAAAATGGATGCATATACCTGCCTCGAGTCGCCGTGATGAAGCAAAAAACGAAACTGTTGATGAAAAACAGTGACAAAATTCTCCACAATGTCCACACCCAACCTGGTAAAACCGGGAACTCGATAGCCAATATCGCGCAGCCGAAGTTCAAGAAAAAACTGAGAATGTCGACCCGCTACTTCAAGAAGCCCGGTATTATTGCAGTGAAGTGTGACGTACATGACTGGATGAGAGGGTATATCGTTGTGGCGGATAATCCCTATGTCGGCGTCACGGGGGCCGGGGGCAAATTCGAGATAAAAGATGTTCCCGCAGGATCCTATACCCTCGAAATTTGGCACGAGGTTTTGGGCAAGAAGTCCATGAAGGTGTCGGTGAAGGGTGGCGCTGCTACGGCTGTGAACGTAACGCTGAAAAAATAACTCTGAGCCAAACAACAAAAAAGGCGGCGGTGAAATAACGGTCGCCTTTTTTGTGTGGTTTTGGGTTTTTCTTTTATCGTTTTCTCCTGCCAGCAGTTATTGTGGCTATCGCATTTGCAATCGAGTCCATTTCTTCTTCCGTGTTCAAATAATGAATGGAAACTCTCACGACGGGAGGTTCCGTTACCACTGCCCTGAGAATTATTTGGTGTCTTCTGTAGAGCCTGTCTACCACATTTTGAGATTCGATATCCTGAATCCGGAAAGAAATCAAGCCAGACTGCGCCTCTCCTTCGGGCGTAATGACATCAACATTCTTGATTGCACGTATTTGAGACAGCAGACGATTCGCCAGCGCCAGAATTCTTTTTTCGATGGATACGGGCCCTGTTCTCTTGAAGTGTTCGACCGCAGCACGGAACCCCAGGAAACCGGGTGTATGAAGAGTGCCGACTTCGTAACGCATGGCGCTTGGTTCCGGCGTAAAAGATAGGGTTTTTAATCTCTTTTTTTGAGCTGATCGAAAACTTGCAGATGAAAGATGAATCTTTTTGCCTGCTCCGTGCTTTATATATACGGCGCCCGTGCCATCCTGACCCATCAACCATTTTTGCCCTGATATGGTGTAGACATCAACACCGGTGTTTTTGACTTTGACTGGTATATGTCCGACGGATTGGGCGCCATCTACGATGAGGAGTACACCTGAGGGGCCGCAGATTTGGCCGATCGATTCTAAGGGGAGTCTCCTGCCATTCAGCCACGAGATATGACTCACGCAAACCACTTTTGTTTTTGGGGTGATAGAGTTTTCTAAATTTCGGAGAAGCTCATGGTCATTTTGGCCGGTTTTGAATAATTTCACTTTGATGGAATTTCTCTTCCGCCATACCAACCAGGGTAGGTAGCCGCCTGGATGCTCCAAGTCCGAGACAAGTACTTCATCTCCTGCATCCCATGCCAATCCGGCCGCCGCGATGTTGATGCCGACCGTTGTATTGTTCGTCAGGGCTATTTCCGACGTTTCTGCGCCGATGAGTTTTGCGCAGCTCTCTCGAGTGCGTTGCAAGGCCGCGTTGGTTTCATTCCTGATTTTCGGATGAAATGAGCCGAGTTCTAATTCGCGTTTCGTGAACTTATCCATTTCGCGAAGAATCGATTTCGAGGATGGGCCTCCTCCTCCCCAGTTGACATAGATTTGATTTTGGAGTGCCGGGACATCGGAGCGCAGCTTTTGGATTTTATTGTTGTCGAGAGGCATTTTTTATTCCTTATGAAGGGATTTCATCTTGGGTCTGGCCGAAGCACCCTTTTATCTCCCACTCGTAGCGTGATGCGCGCGGTATCAAAATATTCCAGCAAAGGGATGGCGTGTTTTCTTGTAATGCCCATTATGTCCCGAAATTCCGCCGCTGTAATTTCATTGTTGTGTGATAGATGTTCTTTAAGAAGATTTTTTGCTTTGTTTAAAGCGTGTTGATGATAGATAATGTTGTCCTTCAGTCGCAATAGAGCGCCTTCATCGATGAGGATTTGCAAGGCATTTTGATTTGAGTTGCCTTTGCCGCCGCTTTGTAAGAATGCATCTTCGACGGATGGCGGTTGAAAATGGGCATTCTTGAAAACTTTCTCTAGTTTCGTTTTGACTTCTCCGAGTGTTTCATCAATTTCTACTGAATGAGAGACGAGTTTCAGGATGGCGCCATTTTCAACAATTCCGTTTGATTCGCTCAAGTGTTTGAGTGCGGCGGAAAATATTTTTTCATTGAGTTCCCCCGTCTTGCCTCGAACTTCTTCCCTAGGGGCCCCTGGGCGAAGAGGGCTATTAGCATGATATTCTCCCAAAAAAGAGATAATATTTTTTTTAGCGGCCTCGAAATGCGCCGTCGTCATGGCCAGGAGGTTAGTTTTGTCGATAATTTGCACCTGTCCTTGAGTAGATAATTCTTGAATGGTTTTTTCGATGCCGTCTGGTTTTAGTGTGAGGCGGCCCGTAAGGTCGGCGAGTTCAACCCCGTTTAATCGTGCGTCCCTAAGTAGTATGAGTAATCTTTCTGTCTCATCTCCCTGATAAAGTGATTCCAGGTGATTCATGGATGAACTCCGCAATCGTCTATGCTTGCGAGGCATAACATCTAAAATTTCACCACCGCCTACCGTGATGATTGGCGAATAGCTCCTGATGACGAATCGGTCTCTAGGAAGTACGACTATAGGCTCCTCCAGCCGTATTTGGGCAAAAGAGCTATCTCCCGGTTCGAGCAGATCCCGTCCGATGAGAGATATCCTGCCCATGATTTCAGCAGTGCCTGCATGGAAGCGGATACGATCACGGGTTTTAAGTGCGCGAGGCGCATCGGCCAGGTGTTCAAGATGAACATCAAGCATATACGTCGTCTTCAATTCACCACGATGACCAATAATGTCTCCTCTGAACACATCGGTGCGTTCAAGACCTTGGAGGTTTACGGCGGTTCTGAGGCCGGCAGTTGATTTTTCCATGGACTCCCCATGTACTTGTAAGCCACGAACGCGCGCCTGATGACCCTTGGGATAGATTTCAACTTGTTCACCTACGGCCACACTCCCACTGAACAAGGTTCCCGTTATCACGACACCGAAGCCCCGCATCGTAAATACACGGTCAATAGGTATTCGAAAAACCCCTGTTTCGCTTTTTGCGGGCGTCACATTCGCGATTTCTGTCAAAGTATTTTTGAGATTCCCCAGGCCATCTCCGGTATGAGCCGAAACCGGTACGATGGGTTTGTTTTCCAGAAAAGTATCTTTTACGAAATCCTGTATGTCGTCTGTAACAAGCTCGACCCATTCCGGTTCAACCAAATCCGTTTTCGTAAGTACGATGAGGCCTGTTTTTACGCCTAGAAGCTGGCAAATGGACAAATGTTCCCTCGTTTGCGGCATGACGCCTTCATCGGCGGCAATGATCAGCATCACCAAATCGATCCCTCCGACTCCCGCCAGCATATTCCTGACGAATCGCTCGTGGCCCGGAACATCAACAATGCCTGCGTGGATGTCATCTAGAATAAGCTCGGCGAACCCGAGTTCGATGGTGATACCACGTTCTTTTTCTTCTTTGAGGCGGTCGGTGTCTGTGCCGGTTAATGCTTTTACGAGAGAGGTTTTGCCATGATCGATGTGGCCAGCGGTTCCTACAACAACATGTTTCATAAGATGGCTTCGCCTTTTTGGTTGATCGGCGAGATATCAAAACATAGATTAGTCATGGCGTTGGATGAATTCTAGGATGGACTCATTAAATTCAATCGGTTTTTCGAGATAAACGAAATGGCCGCCTTCATCAAAAATTTTTAGTTCAGCACTGGGGATGGCGTCACTCAATTGTTGAGAATAATAAAGCGGAGTGACGATATCATCCCTTGCAACGGCCACCAGGACCGGACTTGTGATTTGAGCCAAGCGATCCAGCTGGTCATGCGCAATAATGCACTCGATTCTCTCGGCCATAATCTCAGCCGGAGGCGCGTTGGCGATCGATTGGTTTTCTTGCATTTGTATTTCCTCAAAGTTGTCGGTGAAAAACTTTGGGCTATGCAAGGTGAATGTGGAAAATCTCGTGTAAGTTTCCCATCCCATTTCAAGCAAGACTATTTTGCGTACACTAAACTGGCGGGTAAAATATGCGTCGCTCTTGGGCCAGGAACTTACTATGGAGCCGCTTTTGACACGGTCGGGATAGTCAATGCACATTACTTGGATGATGGCTCCGCCGGTTGAACTGCCGACGAGATGCGCTTTTTCTATTTCAAGCGCATCCATGATGGCGGTGATATCTTTCGCCATATTCGGGACGCTATAAACTCCACTTGGTTTGTCACTTTTTCCTGTTCCTCTGTGGTCATGAAGAATGAGGGGCCTATCCGCAGAAAAGGCATTAATTTGCTTCGTCCATGATGCGCGAATGCCTCCTAACCCGCTAATCAAAAAGACAGGCGCATTGGTTTGGTCGGGATTGATGACTTCATAATCTATTGCAACACCTTCGGAGTTTACATTTGGCATCGGAAAATTGGCCCCTGTTTTCGTGATGGCAAGAAAGGTTATGTGTAAAGAAGGTTAAAAATTACCTTGCGAATTCGTTTAGAACAACGGCAAGCTCATTTATTTCATCTTCGCTAATACATCGCAGATCCAGTATCACTTTATCCTCATGCACTCTTGCCACGACAGGTGGGGAACCATTGCGTAGCTTGGCTTCCAATGTTTTGGCGGAAAAATTTTGAGGAGATAGTGTCACGGCGTAACTATCGAGTTCCGCTAGGGGCATGGCGCCGCCACCCACCATTCCGGAAGTTTCTTCCCCATTGGCCCTGAGGACGGAACAAGTATGTTCTCCCATCAAATTCATCAAAGATTCAGCCTGCTTTTTCAGTTTTTTCTGGTTGGTGGACAACATTTGAAGAGTTGGGATCTGGGTGCGCGCAGTATCAGGATCGAGATATGCCCTGAGCGTTGCCTCTAAGGCGGCGAGCGTAAGTTTATCTAGTCTGAGAATGCGCATGAGTGGATGTTTTTTCATTTTTTCTATCCAAATGGTCTTGCCGACAACAATACCAGCCTGTGGTCCACCCAGCAGTTTGTCTCCAGAAAAGGTAATGACGTCGATACCTGCTCGTATTGATTCCATCACGGTGGGCTCATGCGGCAGACCATCAATGTGAAAGAGTGAACCGCTCCCCAGATCTTCTAAGGTGGGTATATTTTTTCCCTTGCCCAGTGCTGAGAGTTGATCGCGAGATACTTCTTCCGTAAAGCCGACAATCCTATAATTGCTTGTATGCGCTTTCAGCAGTAAAGCCGTATCGTGGGTAATGGCGTTGCGGTAGTCGGATATTCTCGTTTTGTTCGTTGTCCCTACTTCTACTAATTTTGCGCCACTTTGAAGCATAATATCAGGAATTCGAAAAGAATCACCGATTTCAACCAACTCACCTCGTGAAACGATCACCTCAGCGGAATGGGCCATCGCATGAATAGTGAACATCACGGCTGCAGCGTTATTATTGACGACCAAAGCTGCTTCCGCCCCTGTTAACTGACATAGAAGAGATTCAACGTCTGCCCCTCTTTTTCCTCTCAGTCCGAGATTCAGGTCGAATTCTAAATTTGAATATCCTTGCGCCACATCATTGAGGGCGGACCTTGCGGCGTCACTTAAGGGCGCGCGGCCCAGATTCGTGTGTAGCACGATTCCCGTGGCGTTAATGACTTTCTTTAATCCAAGCAGTTTATTCGAAGAAAGAATCCGTTTTGCGTCATTTACAACAATATCCTGAAGGGTTTGTTCGGACACTGGTGGGCTTTCTGTAGCTTTCGGGAAGTTTTTGTTCATTTGTTCAAGCAGAAGCTGTCTTTTGATCCCGATTGCTTTTCTGACCGCATCGGATAATGCAGCATCAGATGAACTATTGACGCCGTCATTTTTTAAGCGAGTAACAATTTCGTCCACGGAAGGTAAGAGTCGCAGTACTGTAGATTGGTAACTCGGGTTGTATGGGTCAGTCATATCGCATCCCTTTATGTCGATACAATGGATGAATATAAGATTGCATGTTTTGAATGGTCAAGTCGTTAGATCAAGGTTAGCTTAGGATACATCGCGGCTATGAAGAAACGACATCTTCAAATAATGGCTTGGAGGCGCGAAAAAATTTAGTATATCGGGATTTACCCACACCGAACTCATCTTGACACTCTCTTGGCCCCCTGATAGTGTTCGCGCACTAATCCATGCATGCCTATAAGTTTTAACTAGCTGTTTACATTTCGTTTATTTAGATTTGATTTTTCGGAACTTCAAAGGCAGGGTAGTACATGAACTCGCCCCAGAATAAGCCTTCCGTTTTTGTCCCTGACAAAAATAAAATTGTTGTTCCGTTTATGCGCGACGTTTTTACGATTCCCAGGAATTCTCGTCATAAGCCCAAACTCATTGGGTCTGTTTGTAAGGAATGCGAAGAGTATTTTTTTCCGAAAACCGGCTCGAAAACCACTTGTGATAACCCGGTTTGTCCGCGTAGCACGAGTGAAGTGCTTCTAAGCGGAAAGGGCAAACTTCTTTCGGCCACGGTTACGCGTTCTTCTGTGGAAGGGAACGAAGAGCGCGTTTCTGCGGTAATACTCCTCGATGAGGGCATAAAGATAAATTCCCATTTAATCGATTGGGAAGGTTATCGGGACATGCTGGTTCCAGGCTCTCCGGTCGAACTTGTGTTGCAGGATCTCGGGGAGAATGAATGGCTCGAAGCCCAAGTGGGGTATGCCTTTCGCTTGATTACCGGTCGGAGGAAACCTGTTTTTCCGCCTACGGAAGAAGAAAGACGGGCCGCTGAGGTAGCGCGCATAGCAGAGGAGAAGCAAAGGAAGAAAGAAGCGTCTAAAAAAGCAGCGGCGCAGAAGAAGCGAACGGCGGCCAGGAAAAAAGCCACCGTTTTGAAAAAGAAAGCGGCCGCTGCTTCCAAGAAGACCACCGCGGTGAAGAGAAAAACGACCCTCTCCAAGACGAAGACGGCTACCGCCCGGAAAAAAGCGGCAACGACGAGGAAAACGGCGGCCAAAAAGAAGACGGTCGCCCCCAAAGCTGCGAGAACTGCAACGAAGAAAGCCCCCACCCCAAAAGTCGCCGCGAAGAAGGCGGCCAAGCGACAAGTGGCGAAAAAACCCGCCCAAACGGCGAAAAAGCCCGCTGTGAAGAAAACGGCCCCCAAAAGCGCCAGGAAGCCCCGCTAGAGAGCACGCACGCATCCGATGCCACTCCTCCAGGGTTTGAAGGTCATTGACGCCAGTCAGTTCAATGCCGGCCCCATCGTATCGCTCTATCTGGCGGGCTATGGGGCGGAAGTCGTGAAGGTGGAGCGCCCCGGCGGTGAGGACAGCCGCGCCATCGGTCCTTTCAAAAACGGCGAGAGCAGCTACTTCATGAGCTTGAACCGAGGCAAGCGCTCGATCACGCTCGATCTCAAAAACCCGGAAGGAGTGGAGGTATTCAGGAAACTCTGCCGCGGGGCGGACGTTCTGGTGGAAAACCTCCTCCCCGGCGTCATGGATCGCCTGGGCGTGGGCTGGGATGTCCTGAAAGCGGAAAACCCCAGGCTCATATACGGCGCGGTCTCAGGCTTCGGCCAGAGCGGGAAAAACGCCGGGCGTCCCGCTTTCGACAGCCTCCTGCAGGCCGCGGGCGGCCTCATCAGCGTGACGGGGCCTGCGGACGGGGAGCCCGTGCGCGTGGGCGTCTCGATTGTGGACGTGGCCAGCGGCCTCTATCTCCTCTCGGGCGTTCTCACCGCCCTTTTTCGCCGAGAACGCACCGGAGAGGGCATGCGCGTGGATGCCTCGATGATGGGCGCGACGGTGAACATCATGGAAAACCCGGTGGCGCGCCACACGTTCACAGGCCAAGTACCTGAACCAGAAGGACTTTCCCATCCGGTGGTCTCTCCCTTTTCGGGCTTTCGCACGAAGGACGGCCTCATATTCGTGGCGATCTCGAACACGAGCCGCTACCGCGTATTCGTCGAAGCCATTGAAAAGACTGCTCTTGCGGACGATCCCCGCTTCGCCGAGAACAAAGACCGCGTGGCGAACGACCACGACCTGCGCGCGATTTTAGAAGATATCCTCACCCAAAAGACAACCGACGAGTGGGAGGAACTCCTTATTCCTCAAGGGGTTACGGTGAGCGCCATCAACGACGTGGCGCAGGTGAAAGAACGCTTCCCGGAGGCCTTCGTCGAGGTCGACCACCCCGTGGCGGGGCCGGGGCTTCTGCCCGCCTCACCCTTGGCGTTCGCAGGCGTTACCCCTGATTTTTCAAGGCCTTCGCCGATGGTGGGCGAGCATACGCAAGCGATTCTCGCCGAGATCGGCTACTCAGCGCAAGAAATCGCCCGCCTGCGCGCGGAAAACGTCGTGTAACCGATAACTCACTGAAATGAAACCGCTTACTGCATCACCCGCCTCTTCCCGACCCTCTCGTAAATGCTCGTTTATTTATCGAATAACCCCGTGAATTTATCGATATTTATCGTATTGTTTACTATTTTTTAGCTGCGGGAGGGGTGTTCGGGATGGTGCGGCAGGCGCCGGTGAATGCTGGGTCGCGGGGTCGTCATATCCGGCTCGGAAGCGATGGGCCGAGGCGCCACTTGGGCCGATGCGCCTGCCCGCTCCCGGTGGGGATGAGCGCCGCCTTTCTCGAGGCGCGGCCCGTGGTGTAATCTACACGCGCGCGCAGGTTTCGACCGACGCGCAAGTGCGGGCAAATGCGCACGTGATCAATCGCGACTGAGGAAGGTCAAACGCGAGCGAGGAGCGAGCGTTTGACGCGAGTGAAGAACGAGTGTCCATTCCGACCAAGGCGGGAGGAATGGACGACCGATGAATGAGCGATTGCAGTTTGCCGAACCGGGCGAGAGGCCCGCGCCCGGATGCGGATGGGGGAGACGCAAGCTCCGTGCGCGCCCGTTTTCTCCATCGAGTCGAATCCGCCGCCGCCACCCGCCGCCCCAACACACGCGGAGTATGAAAAATGCTCATTGTGAACGAGAGGCTCCGAATCCCTTTGCGGGAAATCCACTTTCAGTTCGCGCGAAGCTCCGGCCCCGGCGGGCAGAACGTCAACAAGGTGTCGAGCAAGGCGGTGCTGCGCTGGAACATGGCCGCCTCGCCGAGCGCGCCCGAAGATGTGAAGGAAAGGCTCAGCACTCTCCACCCGCGCCGCGTGACGCGCGAGGGCCACGTGGTCATCGCGAGCAGCCGCTTTCGCGATCAGGGCCGAAACGTCGCCGATTGCTTAGAAAAACTGCGCGCCGCCCTCGCCGAAGTCTCTACGCCTCCCAAACCCAGACGCCCCACGCGCCCCACCCGCTCATCGGCCGAAAAACGCCTCCAGGACAAACGCGAACGCGCCGAGAAGAAGAGGTTGAGGGGGAATGTGGAGGGGTGAGTTTTGGAGAAATTATATGCGAATATTTAGGTTGTTACTCGCTTTTAGATTGACCCCCCGCAAGTAGACGAACCATGAATCTTTCGCCTTCTTCTACAAGATAGGGATCGGTTCCGTTATGTTCTTTCATTCCACGAACGATTATACGAGGTACACCCATACCCATATGTTCTAAATACCCGTAGTCACGCATTATGTCTTTAAGGAGTTGATTTCTCGCGGCTCGGGTTCCAATGCGCATACGATCCGGCGTGATGCCGTTTGGGAGTTTGCCGGGTGAGATTACTTCTAACCGGTCCTTATAAATTGCCAGTTCAATATCGGTGTCCGCCAGAAGGTAGTCCCTATGAATTAGGGCATTTACTATCACCTCTCGGATCACCTTGTCTGGATATGTTCTCTTTTCCACGCGACGCGCATCATCTTCAAGAACGGTAGTTACTGCAGTGTTGCGTCTAACAAAATCCATTGCCTGCTCGACTAGCCCAGAGTCTAGAATAGTGCCATTCTGTTCTTGAAGTGGTGTCATCGGCCCCCGCAAAACCGCTCGTTCTTTAGCGACATAATCTTTTTCTGTTCCTGGATATGCTACCGCATCAATACCCGCCTGTGGCAAAAACCGGTTCGGTGTTTTTCCAAAGAGGAGCATGCCAGAAAGGGTGACGCCTTCTTCGAGCAGGATCTCCGTATTGATAAGCAAGGATTGCCATTCAGAGTCGCTGGAATCTGCTGGAACTTCTTGCTGGCGAACTCGGATGAAGTAATCTTTGAGCCGACGGCGATCTAAATCGTTAATCGATGCACCGGAGACAGTTCGTAAATCAGCGCGGAATGTGCCACGCTGCTGAAAAAGCCGACTGAGTTCCTGAGGCGTCGGCTCCCGACTTTGCGAGCCTACTCGAATGTAATAAATATTCCTGTTGTTATGCCAGAGGCTGTGCACATCTCCGCCGCGCGGAACACGTACAATCGCCACGTCCTTGCCCTGTTCCACATCCTTGATCGTTTCGAAAAACGGAATGATGGCTGGCCTAATCTTGTCCCGGCATGCAGTCATGACCCACTCTTCCAGACGATCTCTCGTCAGACCCGCAACGTTTCCATCATCATCCACGCCAAGCAGCACCATTCCACCTTCGAAATTCGAGAAGGCGACAAGCGTTTTCGCGAGGTCATGGTTTTGTAAAGTATCTCGCTTAAAGTCGACACCGGAATTTTCGTCGTTTGCGATTATTTCCAGTAATTCTGTTCGTGTCGTCATGATTCAGAAACCGTATTTAGAACGACGCATCTCGAAAGCGTCTTTACCACCTTCCAAAATTTCTTCGACCAACTCACGAACTGGCTCGGAATCAATCGAACCCATATGTTCTTGAGCAATCCTGGCTTGCCCTTCGTCTGCATCACCGAAAGCGGCGAGGCCCAGAATGAGTTCGGCATCGCCCAATACGGGAATATTCGCGTTGTGCGTTGAGAAAACAAATTGCCGTCTCCGCTTTTCTCGCCTAATAATTGGAACGATACCTTCGGTTATGAAGCGGTTGTCCAAATCATCTTCGGGCTGATCTACTACAAGCGGGGCCTCAGATTCGAGCAGAAGTAGCAGAAGGATAGCTGTTGCTTTCTGCCCAGTAGAAAGCGCTTCTAGCGTTCGCCAATTGGCATGTTCATTTTCCGGTGACGTGTTTAGTTCGATTCTTGTTGTAGCTGTAAGTTCTAACTCTTCGATTCTCATGAATAAATCAAGGCCACCGTGTGCTATCCGATCCGCTGCTCCTGAAGGAAAACCATAATTTTCGATCAAGGATTCTTTACCTTCTCGGCATCGCTGCGCGAACTCTGGAAGGGACAGTTGATACATCCTGCGAAGTCGTTCAAGAGCTGCAGCGAGATTGCCGCCAACCTCCTCCCGTAAAAGTTGTTCAAGTGGCTCGCGGTTTCCCGACATCGTGACTTCTACTCGTACTCGATTACGTAGCTTGTTCGAAACTTTCCTAGCAGCCGCTTCAGTTTCACGGTATTCAGTAGCTTTAATGTCTTCCCACTCTGAGAGGAACATGCGGCGATTCGACTCGTGAGTGGACAAATCGCGGTTAAGTTTCTCTGTCCTATCTTTTAGAGGGCGTAACTCCTCTATGTCTTGACGTAGACGGATGAATTCTGAACCATCGATGTTTGATTTTTGAAGTTCTCTCAATAGCTTTTCGTAAGTTTCCTCAATAGTTCTGCGCTGCTCGTTCCATCGCGATTTAGTATCCGCGATAGCTGAGTCGGTTTCGGACAGCGCTTGCCCTAGTTGATCTCCAACTTCTTTGAGGCGTGTACTAAGAGTTTCGAAAATTTCCTCTATATTGTTTAAAATTCTCGCGTTTGGTAATCCTTCAAGCGCATTTTGCGAGATGAAAGCCGTATCAATCGGAAGTTCATCGGCTAGTTCCCTGTTAAGCACTCTCATCGGGGCTAACCTTTCTTCAACACTAGAGAATAAGCGATCTTCCCGAATGAGAAGGCTTTTCTCTTTTAACTTCTCTTCCAGTCCTGCTTCTTGGAATCGCTTTTGCATCTCTTCGAGGCCGGGTAGCGCCGCCAGTCGTTCCTCAAACCTTTTCATCTCTCGTTTTACGTCCACGATTCGGCTACGGGACTTCTCAAGCTCCAGTTGGAGACTTGCCTTGCGTTCCAACAAAGACGAATCGCGATCTACGAATCGCTCCAGCAACAAAGTGAGTTTTTCGGGACTTTTAGTAAGTTCAGAAATTTCATGCTGGCCGAATACTTCCACACCGGGCATCACGTCTAGGGGCGAGAGCATGAGGATTTCACCATTCTCGTCTTTTACAGTGGGCGGATTCGGTACTGAACGTTCGACGGTGTAGTGCCGTTCAGATGGCTTGTGTGAACGAACTAATAGCGAAACTTTCGTCCCGGATTTCAGTACATGCTGTATTACTCCTTCATGTGTTTTGCGCGCATCTTCTCCAATTGGGTCAAGACCAAGCACATAGCGGATGCTTTCAACTACTGTTGATTTGCCAGTTCCACGTCCGCCGACCAAGGTATTGAGATTACCATTAAAATGAACAGAGGTATCACGCAAAAATCCCTCTGTCTCCCATGTCATCGCCAGAAATTCGGCATGAAACTCCGGTTGCGAATCGCTGTGCAGCCTAATACGGGATCCTGGGTCAAGGAACGCTTGACGAAGTGCTTCGACTGATACTTCTGACATCTTGATGAAGCAAGAGGAACGTTCTTCTTGTAGGTCTTCTGGGTTGTTCACATCCGAGGCATTTATGACGGCTGGGGCATGTGTTCGCTTGTGCTCGGCATTCTTGTTTTGAAGGATTGGCCTGATGTCCTCTGGTGCGTCGTCAACTGGCCCAGGAAGCGCGCAGGCAAGTAAATCTGGCGATGTCCAAACTTTAACTCGTGTTTGTCCTGAAAGTTTTCTGAGTAAGCCACCATCTGATGCTACATGCGCGGCGATGCAAGCGGCTCCCCAACTTCTTGAATGTTCCAAAAGCTCGGTGCAGTCTAAATCTCCAATTGGTGAGAGTTGGTTCGAATCATGAATACCGCAATCACCGATGAATCTTTCTAGCTGTTCGTCTTTGTCGGGGTCGAAAAGACAAAGAATGTGAACGCCGTCTTTCGTTACGGCTTCAAATCCGCTAAAAGCCCACAATCCAGCTTTGCGAGCGGCATTAATTAGATTTAAGGAATCTTTTGCGCGGTAATGATCCGTGACACCAATCACCTCAATTCCAATTGCAAGACAAGCCGCTATAATTGCATCGTTATATTCAGTTTCGGACTGAAAAGATGTCGTTTTATCGTGTCTGACTAGATAGGCGAATGGATTGACCTGCAAGGCGCAACGATAAAACCGCGCACCATTTGGAAGAGCCAGTGCGGCCTGCATGATTTCGGATTGAAATTGCCTAGTTCCCTCCATAAAGCTTCACCTTTAGCCTTGAACTTGCTCCAATTGTTTAGAGACTTATCCCTCGACGGTATTCCTTTGCCTTTCGGGCTTGATGATTCGTTTATAACATATCCACGTTTTATTCACCTTATTGCACCATCCTGGGAATCACGACAGGTATTTCGGTATGTTAGTGACTCTGGTAAAGTTGGCTTCCTTTCAATGTAATGTCCACGCCCCCTTATTAACATTTACAGCTTTATCTCTTAATTAGAACTTCCTTATTAAGACTTAACCCCTAACCCTTAATAAGGGGATTTGTTATTGAACTTTATGCGCTAAATGTTAATAGAGTGGTTTCTTATTTTACTTTCGACGCTAAAAGCATATAGCGGAATTTCTTATTGTACTTTGGTGAATCAGGACAACCCCCCCCTCAATACCGCTCGGGCACGAAGGTTTGCTCGCCGATGGGGGGGCGCACGTAGGCTTGATCGGGCCGGCGCGGGGGGAGTTCGATGGGCGAGGGCGTCAAATCGTCATAGGAGATGAGGGAGAGCAGGTGGCTGATGCAGTTGAGCCGCGCGCGGCGCTTGGAATCCGCGTCCACCACGTACCAGGGGGCCTGTTTGATGTCGGTGTGCGCGAACATCTCGTCCTTCGCTCGTGAATACTCCACCCAGCGGGTGCGCGATTCCAGGTCCATGGGAGAGAGCTTCCAGCGCCGCGTGGGGTCTTCGATGCGCGCGTGAAAGCGGCGCTCCTGCTCCTCGTCGCTCACCGAGAACCAGTATTTGATCAGGATGATGCCCGAGCGCACGAGCATCCTCTCGAACGTGGGGCATGAGTGCAGGAACTCGCGGTAATCCTCATCCGTGCAAAAGCCCATCACCCGCTCAACGCCCGCGCGGTTGTACCAGGAGCGGTCGAAGAGCGCCATCTCGCCCGCCGCGGGCAGGTGCGGCGCGTAGCGCTGGAAATACCACTGCGTCTGCTCGCGCTCGGTGGGCGCGGCCAGCGCCACCACGCGGCAGATGCGCGGGCTCAAGCTCTGCGTGATGCGCTTGATGACGCCGCCCTTGCCGGCCGCGTCGCGCCCCTCGAAGATGACGACGACTTTCAGGCCCTCCTGCCGTATCCACTCCTGGAGCTTCACGAGTTCTATCTGGAGCCTCGCGAGTTCGGCCTCATACACCCTTTTGGTCAGCTTCTGGCGCGGGGCTTTTCTGGCGTCTCCCCCCCGGGTGTAGGCGGCGGCGCTCTCGTCTGCGTGCGTGGCTTCCGCGCCGTCGGTTTGGGATTCGTTCGCTCTGCTCATGCCGGGTCGGTCCTCTTTTGTGTCGTTATCGTCTCGATTATGAACGCCTCGTGGGAGGCCGCGCAAGCAATAAAATAGGGGAGGGCTTCCGGTGGAGGTCTTTTCAGATGCCGTGTGGGGGCGATCCCGCGCATTTGCGAAGGGCGTCGTTTCTTTGTACCATTTTTATTCCGGCGTCCCCCGCCGAATCGAATCATTACCCGCCCGGATTTCGTTTGGTATTTTTATTCATATGGGATGGCGTCCGCCGCCCATTGAACCGGGACACAGCAGCATTCCGCCGACTTCGTAGTAGGGGAAAGGGGGGTAGATGCGATGGATTGGCTGAATTCCGTGATTAGTTCCGTGAACGCCTTCGCCTGGGGTCCGCCGATGCTGGGGATGCTGGGCGTGACGGGCGTGCTGCTCACGCTGGGGTTGGTGTTCATGCCCTGGCGCAAGGTGGGCTACGGCTTCAGGCTCTTGTACGACACGGACGGGGAGGTCGGCGAGGGCGAGGTCAAGCCCTTCAACGCGCTGATGACGGCGCTCTCAGCGACCGTCGGCACCGGGAACATCGCCGGCGTCGCCACCGCCATCGCCCTGGGCGGACCGGGGGCCATCTTCTACATGTGGCTCATCGCGCTCTTCGGCATGGCGACGAAATACGCCGAAGCCGTCTGCGCGGTCACCTACCGCGAGGTGGACGGGGCGGGCAAGTACGTGGGCGGACCCATGTATTACCTGAGAAACGGCGTGGGCGAATTCGCGCCCGAACTCGCCAAGTGGCTGGGGCTCGCGTTCGCCGTGTTCGGCGCTGTGGCGGCCTTCGGCATCGGAAACGCCGTGCAGGTGAACTCGATGGCGACGGCGCTGCAGGGCAGCTTCGGGATTCCCACGTGGATCACGGGCGTCATCGTGGCCGCGCTGGTGGGCTTCGTCGTCCTGGGCGGCATCCAGAGAATCGGTGAAGTGGCGGGCAAGCTCGTGCCCGCCATGATTATCCTCTACGTGGCCGCCGCGCTCATCATCATTCTCATCAACATCGCCGAGGTTCCAAGGGCCATCGCGCTCATCTTCACCCACGCCTTCACGCCGGCGGCTGCGGCTGGCGGTTTCGCGGGCGCGGCTGTGGCGGCGGCGGTTCGCTTCGGCGTCGCGCGCGGCGTGTTCTCGAACGAATCGGGCCTGGGCTCTGCGGCCATCGCGCACGCGGCGGCGCAGACGAACAGCCCCGTGCGCCAAGGCGTCATCGCCATGCTGGGCACCTTCATCGACACCATCGTGGTCTGCACGATGACGGCGCTGGTCATCCTGACTTCGGGCGCGTGGGTGTTGAAGGGCGCGGACGGCGCGGGCTTGACGGGCGTTCTGCTCACCTCGGCGGGTTTTCAGAGCACCATCGCGGGCGGGAGCTACATCGTCACGCTCGCGCTGGCCGTCTTCGCCTTCACCACCATTCTGGGCTGGTCGTACTACGGCGAGCGGTGCTGGCAGTATCTCTTCAGTGAGAACAGCCTCATGGTCTACCGGGGCCTTTGGGTGCTCGCGGCGCTGGGCTTCGCGAACGTGAAGGTGGCTTTCGTCTGGAACTTGTCCGACACGCTGAACGGGCTGATGGCGGTGCCCAACCTCATCGGCCTGTTGCTGCTCGCGCCGATGGTCTTCAAGGTAACGCGCGAGTATTTCGACGAGTAGTGTAGTAGCCTCATCGCACCAGGGGCCGTTCTTGCGGGTATGAGACCACTCGTGAGGACGGCCCTGTTTGCTTTGTGCCGTTTGCTTCTTCGTTAGGTGATGTGGTCTTGGAATTTACTCCCCCCTTGAGGGTCAATCCCGATAGAAGAATGAGGGATTGTCGGCGAGGTTAGGGCGAAGCCCGAAAGCGAGTCGGTGGGGGGTCGATCTCGAGTGAAGAATGGGGAAGAGGTTGCGATTTTTCCCCCATGAGCCGGAATGACGAAAAAGGGGAGAAGCGCACAGCTCGCCGACGCTCCCCTACGCCCGCTTCATACTCCCCTTGGCGTGCTCACGTAGCACGCGGTTCATCTCGGTCTGGTATCCCCGGCCGTTCCGTGCGTTCGCCCGGAACCACGCCACCACGTCGGCATCGAGCCTGAGCGTGATCTGCCGCTTCACCGGTCGGTACAAGAGGCCGCGCCTGGCGCCGGACCAATCCAGAATCTCAGGCAAGTCGCTCGTGTCTATCTCCTCATCGGGAAGGGCCGCGAGCGCCTCGATTTCCGCCTTCTGCTCCCCGGTGAGTTCTTTAGAAGTTCCCTTCTTCATGGGTTTTCCGCTGCTCGGCCAGCCGCCTCTTTGACCGCCGCTTCCCGCTCGTTCTGACGCGCGGCGGCGGCCTCGCGCACGGCGGCCACCATCGCCGGGTCCGCTCGCTCAGGGCTGCCGGAATCGAACGGAGGGCGCGGGTCGTACTCCATGCCGAGCTGAATCTTCCGGGCGGCTTCGGCCCCCAGCAGTTCCCCCGCCACCGTCAAGGCGAAATCGATGCCGGCCGTGACGCCGCCGCCGGTGATCACGTTGCCGTCGACGACCACGCGCTCGGCCACGGGCTCGCAACCGAAGGCGGCGAGCATCGGCAGCGACATCCAGTGCGACGTCGCGCGCTTGCCATGCAGCAGTCCCGCGGCGCCGAGCACCAGCGACCCCGTGCATACGGAGGTGACGTAGCGCGCCCCCGCCGCCTGGCGGCGCACGAAGGCAAGCGTCTCCTCATCGTTGAGCAGCGGGTTCATGCCCGCGCCGCCCGGGATGCAGATGAGATCGAGCTGCGGGCTTTCGGCGAATGTCGTGGTCGGCAATATCTGTATGCCGCCGCCGGCCTTGACCGGCTCCAGCGTCTTCCAGATGAGATGGACTTCCGTGTCCGGGAACTTGGTGAAGACCTCGTACGGACCCGTCATATCGAGTTGGGTGAGGTTGGGGAAGAGAAGCAGGCCGATGTGGAATCGCATGGTGAGTCGGGCCCCTTTGTGATTGGATATGCAGGTAGGTTATGGGGCGGCCCGCAGTCGTGTCAAGCCGGACGTCCGGGCGGGCCATCTGTTCGTCTGAACGCTCCTACGGAATCACTCCCCTTGAGGGTCGGGCTTCCCCGAGAAGGGGGAGTCCGTCGGTGAACTGAGGGTATAAACCCGCAAGCGAACCGGTGGGGGGTACTTTTAATTATTTTTGCGATCCTTCCCTCCATTGTTAGAATTGACCCCCCACCGCATCAGTCTGTAGGGACAGGCCCCTGTGCCTGTCCGAGGTCATCGTATTTGTCCTGTACGCTGAGGGACAACCACAGGGGGTTGTCCCTACGGGATCCGGCAATGAAATGAAGGCGTAGGGGCGGTTCGCGAACCGCCCCTACAAAGCAAGGCGTCTACGGGCCGGGTTTGTAGATACGGAGCCCTCCCAGGCATCAATCCTCAGGGTGCACTCCGTTCCTCTCGCCCCCGTGCTATACTACCCCCTCGAACCGACATCCCCCGCTCTCCTGCATGAAGGCGTCCATTGGCATACCTCTCCTTCGCGTGGAAAAACCGCCGTTTTCTGTCCTTTGGCCTCCTGCTCACGTTTTTTTCGTTCTTCGGGCAGTCGTATTTCATCGCCGTGTTCAACAAGGACATCAGGAGCGCCTTCGGGCTCTCACACGGCGATTTCGGCCTCGCCTACGCCGTCGCCACCGTATCGAGCGCCATGTGCCTGATATGGATAGGCCGGATGATCGACAAGACGAGGCTCAAGATTTTCGCCCTGTGCGTCTGCCTGGGGTTACTCGCATCCTGCGTCCTGATGGCGGCGGCGCCCGTTTTCCCGGCGCTCCTCTTCGCCCTGTTCGCCCTGCGCTTGACGGGCCAGGGGTTGATGATCCACACCTCGGTGACGAGCATCGGCCGGCATTTCGCCGCTGAGCGCGGACGCGCCGTCAGCATTATCTCGATGGGCGGACCCTCCGGGCAGGCGGTGATGGCGCTCGTGGCGGTGGCCCTGGGCGCGTGGTTCTCCTGGCGGCACATCTGGCTGGTGATGGCGGCCTTCTCCGCCCTCGTGCTGATTCCCTCCGTCGCCTGGCTGCTTGCGGATCATCAAGACGAACATTTAGACCGTAAGACGCGCGTGCAGGAGGCGTCCGATTCCGGCCCCAAAGTGGAGTGGGGGAGGAGGGAGGTGCTGAAGGACCTGCGCTTTTACTTCATCATGCCCGTTTCTCTGGCGCCCGCATTCATCGCCACAGGCTTTTTCTTTCACATGGGGCATCTGGTGGAGGCCAAGGGGTGGAGCCTCGCCTTCTTCACGGGCGCGTACACGCTCTACACGGTCGCCTCGGTCGGCCTGACGCTGCTCACCGGCCCCGTCGTCGACCGGGTAGGCGCGGTCCGGATTCTCCCCTGGCATCTCGCGCCCATGTGCTTGGGACTCGTGGCGCTCGGGAGTTCCGACCACTGGATCGTCGCGCTCGTCTACTTGTGCATGACGGGGGTCACCGTCGGCGTGCGCATCACCATCGGCGGGGCCATCTGGGCGGAAATCTACGGGGTGGAGAATCTGGGGGCCATCCGCTCCCTCGCCACCTCGTTCCTGGTGGTGTCGACTGCGCTCTCGCCCGTCGTCATGGGCTGGATGATCGACTACGGCGTGAGCGTGGAGAGCCTCGCGTTCATGTGCCTGGCCTACGCGGCGGGGTCGTCGGTATTGAGCGGGGTGTCGCTCAGGATGCGGCGTTCATAGGAGCTGACTGTGTGACCGCCCGGCTTTGCTATCTGGTTCGCTCGATGAGTTCGCGTAAAGCCGTCATCGATTCGTTGTGCCTGCGTTCGGAATCTCCCATGAACTCGTTGTGCTTGCGCTCGGATTCGGTCATCACTTCGGTGTGCTTGCGATCAGAGTCGGTCACGCGTATTTCTGCGCCCTTCGCCATCACGCGGATGCCGTAGTAGAGCAGTCCTAGGCCGCTGTAGGAAGCGAGAAGGTTCAGATATTCATACGTCGTTATGCGCTTTCTCCCAGAGAAAGGGTCCTCTGGTGCTTTAGACGATTATGACTATAAAAAGAGAGCCTGTGTTTCGTCAAACCCTCTTGACCGGAAAAGTCAAATGCGACTGAGGAAGGAGGGCGCGCCCCTCACCGCCCCCGGCGCTTTTTGGGGGCGAAGCGGCGACGCCAGCTCGCCGTCTGCGAGCGGGTGATGCGGTAGAGCATGAAGCCGCCCCCCGTCACCGAAACGAGGATGAGGGCGAAGCCTATCGTCATCGTCTTCTGAAACGGCGTGGCGCGCCTGGTTTTATCGAAAGCCGCTGCGCCGGATGTTTTTTCGCCGGGCGCGGGGGGGGAGTCCGGCGGCGCGACCTCGGGCAGCCAGACGAAGGGAATCGCCACCATCCCCGCCACGAAGAGGATGGGCAGCACCAGTCGCGTGAGATACAGCCGAAGCAAGGTTTCATAACCTCCATGATTGCCACGAAGAGGACAACCCGTGCCGGGCGCGCGAGATACGGGTGAAGCGCGCCGAACCTCTTGTTCGGACTATAAAGGGCGCGGGCGCGGTAATCCACCCTTCCGCCGCCCGGTTTCGGGCCGGGTCGCGCGTTTTTGGTCTCCTGGGGGCGGGCGGTTTCCGTTTCGCCCGAAATGTGGTGATATTCACATTGCGCCTGCGGTGCGCGGGCGAGCGCAATTCTTATGGATTTTCCTCTGTTTTTATGATCCTGGCGAGGGAGGCGGCAACGGATGAAACGGCCGAGAATCGGAATCACCTGTGACGTGGGCAAGAGAAATTTTCCCGAAGAACCCAAGGTGCGCCCGCGACACGTGCTCATGGACGCCTATGTGGAATCCATCATCAAGGCGGGCGGCGCGCCACTGCTTCTGCCCGCGGTGGAGGACGAGCAGGCGAGCGTCTCTTTGATCCTCGGCATCGACGGGCTGATCATCTCGGGCGGCGGGCACGACCTCGACCCCATGCTCTACGGCGAGGAGCGCCTTCCAGAGTGCAGCCCCACGAACCCCAAGCGCGAGACGGCGGAGATGGCCGCGTGCCGCGGAGCGATGTCGCGCGACATGCCCGTGCTCGGCATCTGCGGCGGCATGCAGGTCATCAACATCGCGGCGGGCGGCACGCTCTATCAGGACATCCCCTCCCAGGTGGCGTGCGCGCTCAGGCACCGGCCCCTGAACACGGACGAGAATACCTACACGTTCCACGAGATAGAAATCGGCGAGTCCATCCTGGGCGAGGTGCTCGGAACCTCGTCGGTGGTGAACAGCCACCACCACCAGAGCGCGCGCGAGGTGGGGCCGGGCGTGCGCGTTTCAGCCAGAACGCAAGACGGCGTCATCGAGGCCATCGAAAGCCCCTCGCACCAGTTCGTCGTGGGCGTGCAGTGGCACCCTGAATCCATGTCTGCCTACGGTTACGCCGACATGGACGGGGCGGCGCAGCTTTTCGCGCGCTTCGTGGACGAGGCCCGCGCCTACGGGGAATAGGAAGCACGAAGCTAGAGCGGTTCTTGTTGCGGTTACCTCTTTCATTTGCCCACTAGTCATCCTGAACGTGTTGTGAGGAAACAAAGGGAAAGGTAATGCGTATTCAGCCATTAGAAATTGATGTGCCCGAGGACAATCCATTCAAATACGATCTGCTCGGACGGCGCGAAACGGTGCAAGTTCTCACCAGCATCGTCCGTTCCATCGAGGGGCCGTGTGTTCTGTCGGTCGATGCCGCGTGGGGCGCCGGAAAAACCACGTTTCTCAAAATCTGGGCGCAATACCTCCACAAACAGAAATTCCCTGTCGTCGAGTTCAACGCCTGGGAGACGGACTTCTCCGAAGAGCCTTTCATCGCGCTTTCTACCGAATTGACGGAGGGTCTTAATCAAGAATGTGAAAAATGTGCGGATGCTTCGCTAAAGGAGTCGCTGAAAAAGAAGGTTGATGAAGTAAAGGGCAAAGCGAAGGAGGTCGCCCGATCACTCATTCCGGGAATCATTAAGGCTGCTGCTGCCGGCATTCCGTTAGTTGGAGGCGAATTGGGTCAAGCACTCGCTTCCTTGGCGGAAGAAAGGCTGAACGCGTACGAGGAAGCACGGAAATCGATTAAGACGTTTCGTTCTACCCTGCAAGACATGGCGAATACTTTGTCGAAATTGAAGGAAGGCCGTCCGCTGGTCGTAATGATTGACGAGTTGGACAGATGCCGCCCTTCCTACGCCGTCGAGCTTCTCGAAGTCGCTAAACACATTTTCGCTGTGGATCACGTGGTCTTCGTGCTGGGAGTTAACCGCTCCCAACTCAAGCATTCGGTCAAGGCGCTTTATGGGGATGAGTTCGATGCCTTGGGTTATTTGGGCCGTTTTTTTGATTTGGAATTTCGGCTACCTGAGCCCGACCGTACCGAATTCATTGATGCGATAATGAAGGAGACAGGGCTAAATAGTTATTTGGAGCGAGCTGAAAAGCAAGGTCCACTCAGGATAGAAGAGACGTTAAAAGAGGCAGGAATAGCCCGAAACCTTTTGCAGGCTTTCTTTGTTACGCCTGACTTAAGCCTTCGCCAGATCGGGCAGGCCATCCATCGACTAGGGCTGGTATTCGCGTCGTTGCGCGAAGACCAACCTTTGTTCGCTAGGATGACGGTTGTAATGTTCATTCTTAGGGTGCTCGACTTAGAGCATTATCGACAGTTTATCGATGGTGAGGCTTCCGACCTTGAGGTTGCTGATGCAGTGTTTAATTTTCCTGGAATTAAGGAACTTCGACGCACAGACTTAGGTGATCAGTTTGAAGCTACGCTCATTGTGGCAATTAATGCAGAAGCCTCGCCTGTTATTAGATTTGAGATGGACAATTCACAAATTATACGTGAATTACAAAACGGGAGAGAACCCAATCGTCATATTGCAATGCGTCAACTGGCTAATGACATACTGCGGGAGATTGAATGGTTGTATGGCACAAAAATGGTTGGCTTCAAAGAGGCTGTAGAGCGAATTGAGTTGCTCTCATCTGTACTTATGGAGCCGGAGCCGTTGTTTATTAAATTCAGTGCAAGTTCCGGTGAACCGAGTGTATCGGTTAGTGCAGAAGTTCTCCCGAAGGAACCCTCCTGATGGACAAGCGACTCGACCCCTACCGCTTCGACGTAGGCCGCGTCCGCGTGGAGCCTGAAACCCCCATCGTGGCGGGGGCGTTCTTTAGCCTGAAAGTTATCTTCACCGCGGGAACCTACGGGGTGGATGAGGGTGCGCAGATACTCGTGTGCAAGCGCCTGTCCAGCGACATGGAGATCCCCCAGTTCACGGACCCTGCGGCGTCGGGCTACGTGAGCGTCTCCTGCTCGAACCCGCAAGTCGGCTTAACGCTCTCCTATCAGGAACAGGGCTATCTCGACGATTGGCGCTCCGGCGTCGCCATCAAAGTGGCGCGGGGGTTTTTATGCCAAGGCGATGAAGTAACGCTCGTTCTCGGAGACACGAGCGGCGGCGGACCGGGGATGCGCGCGCAGACGTTCCCCGAATCCCGCCACACGTTCAAGATCGTGGTGGACACCTTTAACCGCAAGCATTTCTACGAACTGGCCGAAGACCCGTCGATCCGCGTGGTGGGCGGCGCGCCCGAAACATGGCATCTGGCCTGTTCGCAAACGCCAAAGCTCGGGGAGGAGTTCTCCGCCATCGTGCGCGGCGTGGATAGCTGGGGAAACCCGGCGGAAGAATTTACCGGCGGGGTGTCGGTCAGAAAAAGTCTATCGAATTGGAGTGAAGAAGACGCCGCACCGGGCCGAGTGGAGTTCTTGGCCGGGGACGGCGGCGTAAAGCGCGTGGGCGGCGCGCGGCTCATGGGCGAGGGACCCTACCGCCTGCGTTTAGAGGACCCGGCGGGGCTGGTTTCTTTGAGTCCGCCGATTCTGCCCAAGGCTCCCGATGATCCCTATTCGCTCTTTTGGGGAGACATTCACGGGCAGACGCGCTCGACAGTCGGCACGGGCACCGTAGAGGAGTATTTCCGCTTCGCGCGTGATAAGGCGGGTGTGGACATAGCCGCGTGGCAGGGCAACGATTTCAGGGTTCGCAAGGAAGACTGGGAGGAGGTCGTCCGGGAGTGTAAGGCATTCAACGATCCGGACCGCTTCGTGACCCTCCTGGGCTATGAGTGGTCGGGCACGCGCGCAGGCGGCGGCGATTACAACATCTATTACGCGGGCGATGAGGGAGCCATTCACAGAAGCTCACACGCTGGCGTGGAGGATTTATCGGATGTCGCGGACGACAGGTTCCCCATCTCGGCCCTCTGGGAGACCTTTCGCGGACGAACAGACGTGATGAGCGTGGCCCACGTGGGCGGGCGGGCGTGTAACCTCGATTTTTTTGACGCGGAATTCGTTCATCTCGCGGAAATACATTCCCACCACGGCACCTTCGAGTGGTTCGCGGAAGAAGTGCTCGCGCGCGGCTTTACGGTCGGCTTCATCGGCGGGAGCGACGACCACACGGGCCGCCAGGGGCTGGTCTACGCGAACAGGCGTTCGAACAACGTCGTCACCTTCGACGTGAAGGGCGGCCTCATGGGCCTTTATGCGGAGGAACTCACGCGCGAGGCCGTCTGGGAGGCGATGCGCGCGCGGAGAACCTACGCCACGAACGGCGAGCGCATCTATCTCAAGACCTCCTGCGGCGAAGCCCTCATGGGCGAGGAGGTGGAGACCCAAGGCCCGCCGACGATAAAAGTGGAAGTCCACGGCACGGCGCCCTTGCTGGACGTGGAACTAAAGCGCGGTTCCCGGACCATCCACCGCCACCCGGTGAACGCAATCTCCGAAGCCACGGGCCGCTCGCGCCGAATCCGCGTGCAGTGGAGCGGGGTGACGCAAAAAAGCGGGCGCGACAAGAAAGTCGAATGGCGCGGCGGCATCGCGCTCGATAAGGGGGCCATGCTCGCGCACACGCCCTATGCGCTCGATCAGTACGACGACGCCATCACCCGCGTATCGAACAAGCTGCTCCGCTTCGCCACGGCCACCTCGGGGGATCCGGACGGCGTGTTAATCGACGTGGATGCCCCCGCCAACGCCCGCCTCTCTTTTTTCAGCAATGTGAAGAGTTTCGATATTCCCCTCGGCGAAATTTCCGAGGCTCCCACCATCATCGAAGCCGGCGGCGTGAACATCCGGGTTCTCGTATGCGAGATGGCCCCGACGCTCAAGGACTGGAGCGCGCGCTTTCAGTTCACGGACGAAGACGCCTCCCCCGACGCCGTGAACCCCTACTGGGTGCGCGTTCTGCAGGTCGACGGCGGCCAGGCCTGGTCGAGTCCGATATATGTGAGGTGTAAGAGTTGAGGAGAACAAGGTGAGAGGATTTTCCGGTAAGCGGATTCTGGCGGTTCTCATTGTGGCTTTGGCGATAGCCCTTTGGGTCTTGATGAGCGCGCCCCTCGCCCAAACGTCGAAGGCTGAGAAGCCGGTAGTTCAGAAAGCCGCCCCGCTGAAGTTGGAGAAGCCGAAAGATCAGAAGGCCATCCCCCTGAATAAGCCAGCAATCCCTCCCGCCACAGAAGTTGAAATCCAGCGTCGTTTCAACGAACTGAAACGTGAATTGCTGGATGATCGGGCGGACAGCATAGAGTGGTGGCTCGCCGTCGTCGCCATAGTCCTGACATTCTTTGGTATTGTCGTTGCTATTGGTGGTTTCTTTGGTATTAGGATTTTCCGGGAGATCGTAGCCGATGCGCGAGAAAGTGCGAAGGAGGCCAAACAAATTGTGGCTGATGCCCAGAAAAGTGCAGAGGTGGCTGATCAGGTTGCGACCGACGCGCGAAAAAGTGCTGAAGATGCCAAGGAACTCGTTGAGGAGATAAAAGAATATCGAGACGAAACCAAAGCTATCCGAGACGAGACCGCCGAGACTGCAGAGAGTGATCCCGAGGAGGTGAGGCAGTATGTTGAGGGTATCCGCAAAAATCCCCAATCCTCACCGGAGGAAAAAAACCTTTCCAAGAAAATTGAGGAGGCTCTATCCCTTGAGGGGCAAGGAGAGAAAGATAAAGCACTAGAAGCATGGAGGGGAATCGCTAATGCTGCCCGGGGGATTGATAGTGATCTCACTGCCAGGGCTTGGTTTTCCGTAGGCCATCTGCTTCAACCAAATGGAAAGCACGAAGAAGTTATTGCCATGTACGACGAAGCCATCCGCCTGAACCCGAACTTAGCCGAAGCCTACAACAACCGAGGTAATGCGAAGAGCAGTCTAGGACGACACGAAGCTGCCATCGCTGATTATGATGACGCCATTCGCTTGGATCCGAACCGTGCCGAAAGCTACTATAACCGGGGCATCACGAGGTCTGAGTTGGGGCAATACGAGGCCGCCATTGATGAGTATACCAAGGCTATTCGCTTGGATCCGAATTATGCTGGGGCCTATACCAATCGAGGTAACGCAAAGGGTAGTCTGAGACGACACGAAGACGCCGTCGTGGATTACAGCAATGCGATTCGCTTGAAGCCAGACTATGCTCTTGCCTACCACAACCGAGGCGTAGCGCATGTTGCTCTGGGCGACACCAACGCGGCGCGGCGGGATTTCGAGAGAGCGTGCGACTTGGCGCGTGCATCTGACAATCAGGCTCTCGCCGCTTTGTCGGAGCAAAGGTTACGAGTACTCGACGAGCAATAAGACCCACAACGCCGCATAATAGAATACGCCCATCAATCCCCCTTCTCGGCGAGGGTAAACCCTCTCGGAGGATCGGGGCACTTCCCCCTTGAGGGTCGATCCCGATTGAAGAATGAGGGATTGCGGTTTTCGTTGTAGCCCCCTGTGGTTGTCCCCCCTGTTATCCTCCATCAGGACAGGCACAGGGGCCTGTCCCTACAGCCATTGCTATCGGAGTCCTCAGATCATCAGGGAGAACACACAGGTTCTCCCCTACATAATTCTGGTGCCTTCATGCCACCGTAGGGTCAGACATATATGTCTGCCACCTATGTGTCCGCCCGAACTTTTTGCACCCGTCCCTCAAAATTCCCCCCTCTCCAGTCGCGATTGGCCACAATCCCTTTTGACCTCTTGCCCCCCTCTATGTACACTCGCGCGTTTGTTCGTTCATGGCTTATCAAGGAGTTTAAGAGACGTGAAAATCGGGATCATCGGCTTGGCCGCCGCAGGCAAGACGACGCTCTTCAACGCGCTGACGGGAGGCGCGGCCTCGACGGGAGGATACGGGGCCGCTCGCGTGAACATCGGCGCGGCTCATGTGGCCGACCCTCGGGTGGGCGCGCTGAGCAAGGTGTTCAAGCCGAAAAAGACGACATACGCGGCGGTCAATTTCGTGGACGCGGGCGTGGGAGACGGGGGCGCGGCCAAGAATGCGGAGGCCATCCCCCAAGCGCTGGAGGGGGCGGATGCGCTCCTGGTAGTAGTGCGCGCATTCCAGGACGCAGGGGTTCCGCATCCCAGGGAGAGCATCGACCCCGCGCGCGATCTGGTCGACGTGCGCATCGATTTGCTCCTGCGCGACTTGTCTGTGGTCGAACGCCGCCGGGAGCGGCTGGAAAAACTGGTGCGCGTCAAGAAAGACCCGGCAGAGGCGGCGGAATTCGCGCTGCTTACGAAGATTCAGGAGACGCTGGAAGATGGCCGTCCCGTCCGCTCACTAGAGATGAGTGATGAAGAAGAGCGCTCCGTGAAAGGGTTCGGCTTTCTTTCCGCTAAGCCGCTGCTCGTGGTGGTGAACGTGGGCGAGGAGCAGTCGGGAGACGCCTTCGGTGAACTCGACGGCGAAACCCCCGTCGCTCTCGCCGCAAGGCTGGAAGAAGAACTCGCGCAGTTGCCCGGTGAGGAACAGGCGGAGTTTCTCGCCGATTACGATCTCGAATCCTCTGCGCTCGATAAGGTGATCCGGGCGTCATTCTCGCTGCTCGACCTGCGCTGTTTCTTCACCGTGAGCGGGGAGGAGGTGCGCGCCTGGCCGGTTCGCGCGGGCACGGTCGCATTGCACGCGGCGGGGACGATTCACTCAGACTTGGAGCGCGGCTTCATTCGCGCCGAGGTGGTCACCTACGCCGACTTCATGGCGGCGGGTTCGCTCTCTGCGGCGCGGGACAGGGGAACGCTAAGGCTCGAAGGCAAGGACTACGTCGTAAAGGACGGCGACATCTTCCACGTGCGCTTTAACGTGTGATGATCAGGAGGGGCGTTTGAGCGTTTCGCCCTTCGTAGAGAAACACAATGTGGGGGCGAGGGTGGTTTTCGATCATCATTCCGGCTCATGCTGGTGGCAACCGCAAGGTTGACCAGAACAGATGAATATCTCATCCGCCTGGATTCCGTGTAAAACCATCACGGAATGACGAACAAATCCTCTCTTCTCGTTCGAGATCGACCCATGCGCGGATTTCAGGGGCCATTCGTGCGCTAAGACCTTGGGTTTAGTGCATCTCCCCGCTACCCGACTTGCTCCAGTGCCGAGAGGATTCGCTCCCTAGCCTCCCGGTGCGCCGCGCACCCGATAATTTCGAGCATTTCCGCTCGCCAGTTCGGGCGGCAGTAGCTTTCCTTTAGTCTGCGTATCCGATCCGATGAGGCTTCTTCCTGCTCCGGTGGCAGGCTTCCGTCTCTGATAGCCCCCGCGATGGCGTCCACAGCGTGTTCCTGCGTGTCTTCTGAATGACAGATGAGGGCGATGTCCGCCCCTGCGAGGATGCTTTTTAGCGCGGCCTCTGCGGGGTCTTCAATCGCGCCCATATCCAGATCGTCGGTGATCGCGGCGCCCCGGAACCCGAGTTCTCCGCGTAGAACCTCCTGAAGAAATATCGGTGAGAGGCTGGCTGGCGCAGCGTCGTCAATTTCCTGAAAGACCGCATGGGCCACCATGACGCAGGCGGGAGGTGCGCGGCGGATCAAGCGTTGAAAGGGCGTAAGCTCGCGCGCCCATAAATCTTCGAGCGTGAGGCGAGAGGTCGGCAGCACTTTGTGGGGGTCCGGGGCCATGTCGCCGATGCCGGGAAAATGTTTGGCGCACGCGGCAACGCCCGCCTCCTGAAGTCCGGCGGTTGCGGCCTCGCTTAAAAGCCCGACGACCTCGGGAGTCGTCCCGAAGGCGCGGTCGCCGATGACGGCGCACTCGGGGTTCGTGAAGATGTCCACGGTGGGCGCGAAGTTCACGTTCACGCCTGTGGCCTCGAGCTCCGCTCCGGTGATGCGCGCAGCTTCCCTGGCAAGGGCGGGATCCCCAAAGTCGCCGAAGCCCCGCGCCGCCGGGAATATCGTGAAGTCAGGGGATAGCCTGCTCACGCGCCCGCCCTCCTGGTCGATTCCCACGAGCAGGGGAGCTTCGAGCGGAGAGGCGAGGGCGGCAACTTGTAAGGAAGCGATGAGCGCCCCCGTCTGGCGGGCGGACTCGATGTTTCTCGTAAAAAGAATGACGCCGCCGATTCTCCCCGCGCGAATTCGCGCCAAGAGCGAGGCCGGGGCCGCTACACCCTCGAAGCCTGCCATGATGTGCCGGCCCGCCCTGGCTTCGGGGGTGCTTGTGTCCATGCGCGCCCCTTAGCCTTCCCGCATCCTCGCGATGACGAAAGACTCCGCCATCGGGAGGCCGGCCACCCGGCCCACGTCTTCGAGCCGCTGGCGCGTGCGTTTTTCAAAGGCTTCCGGGTTTTTGATCTGGCACTTGTGCGCGCACACCGCGCGGACTTTCACGTCGAAGGTTTTTGAGATGTCCACGAAGAAATTCGGTTCGCGCGTGTTGAGGTAGAGGAGGTTGTTCGTGTGGTGCGCCTTTATGCCTGCGTAGGTGAGTTCGGGCAGAAAATGTTGATCCCGCGCATAGACCACCGCCTTGAACGTGGCGTGGCCGATGGCCTGGTGGTCGGGGTGCTGGTAGTGGGTGCGCCAGGGGTCGTGGGTGAGGATGGTGTCGGGCTTGAAGTGGCGGATCAGGAAGGCGATCTGGTTCCTGAACGCGCGCGTGTCCTCGAGTTCCCCGTCGCGGTGGCGCAGGAAGATGGTCTCCTTGACGCCCAGTATCCGGGAGGCTTCGAGTTGTTCCGCCTCGCGTATCTTGGCCAAGTCGAAAGGGCTGATGTCGTCTTTCGTGCCCTTGTCCCCGTTCGTGCAGACGACCGTGCGCACGTTGGCGCCCTCGGACGTCCAGCGGGAGATGCTGCCCCCCGCGGATAGTTCCGCATCGTCGGGATGGGCGACGATGACGAGTATTTCCTGAAATTCCGTGCGAGCCAATGCCTTTTTCCTTCCGTGTTTATGAAACGTGGGGAGATGAGAGCGCGGCTTCCTGAAGCAGGCGCGCCCAGATGTCGAGTTCCGCCTCCGCTATGCGCGTCCAGGCGAACGATTCCGCCCATGCGAGGGCTCGGCGGTGCGGACGCTCGTGTTTGGTTTCCAGAATTTCGCGCATCCTGCCCGCGTAGGCGTTTATGTCGCCGTCTGCGATGAGATAACCGCTCACGCCCTCGCGCACCGCCCGGGAGACGCCGCCCACGTCGAAGGCCAGCGTGGGCAATCCGCATGCGGCCGCTTCGACGGCGGTCAGTCCGAAGCTCTCATAGCGCGAGGGGAGCGCGAACAAATCCGCTGCGGAATAATACAGAGGGAGCGCCTCCTGCGGCTTCGCTCCCAGGAAGATGATGGCGTCCGCCACGCCGAGCACCCGCGCGAGGGATTCCAGCCGCGCGACTTCGGCTCCCTGTGCGTGCGAGGCGAAATCCTCCGGATGATAGCTTTCACCGATTCTGACCGCGCCTTTTCTTATCTCGCCCCCGACGTGTAGGAGACGGGCATCCAGCCCCGGTCGTTCGCGGCGCATGACGGCGAAGGCCTCTATCAAGCGGTCGAGTCCTTTCACGCGCTCGATGCGGCCCACGCTTAATATGTATGCGCCATAAGGCTCGAAGCCCAGACGCGCGCGCGCCTCGGGCCTCGGATGGGGCCTGAATCTCTCCGGATCCACCCCGCAGGGAACGACGTGGGCCTCGCCCGCGCCCAGCTTTTCGCTTACCGCGCGCGCCTCGGCGGGAGATGAGACGATAAGCGCGTCCGCCGCCTGGGCGAGCCTGGGTTCGGCGTCAAGCCTTGTGTCCGACTCGCGCCTCGTGTCTGTAGGCAGGGCGTCGTTTTTGAGTGCGGCCAGGGTGTGGAAGCGAAGGGCGAGGGGGACTCCCCACGCTTCGGCCAACTTCTCACCCGCAAGGCCCGAGAGCCAGTAATGCGCGGAAACGCCGTCGTAGCGGGTCTGGTCTTTTTCCGCGAACGCGAGAATCCCGTGAGCGAAGGCATCCACATGGGCGTATTGCGCATCCTTGTCGAGTCTTTCCTTGGGGCCCGCCTCGATGCGGATGAAGCGGCATCCCCCGGCCAGGGAAATTTGCTCCTCAAGAGCTTCCGATTCCAGGCGGGTGAAGACGTCCGTTTCGACTCCCAGGCTCGCAAACGCTTTAGCGATTTCGCGCACGTAGACGTTCATCCCGCCCGTGAAGTCGCCTCCCAAGGGGGCGAGCGGGTCGGTGTGCATCGAGAGGATCGCCAGACGGGTCGCCTCCGGCCCTCATCGGCCGCTCCTCTCGATTCGCACGCGCATCACGCGCTCATCCTGCGCGCCGAAGCGGTATTTATAGGCCTCATCGCCCCTTAGGAGGTCGAAAGTAGAACGCCCCGCCTGAATCGCTTCTTCCACGTTGTGGGCGAGCAGCACCAGCCCGCCGCTCAGTTCGTGCTCCACCGGGTCGAAGCCCGAGTTGTAGAGATAAATCCTGTCCGCGTAATCGAAGGAGAGATTAGCGGCGACGGGATGCCCGTCCACCCGCATGACGCTCAAATCCAGATAGCCGAGCGCAAGCATCGCCCGGGTCACGTCCTGGAAGAAAGCTCTTCTGTCGGTGTTCCAGAAATCCGCCTTTTCAGGCTGGCTCAGCGCGTGAAGGGTGATGAAATCTTCCAGATCACCGGCCAGGGCGTCTGCCGAATTCGTTTGCTCATAGACAAGCCCCGCCTCCATGTTGGCCTTTCGTATCTTTCTTCTTAAATCGCGCTCGTCTTTGGGATGAAGCATCCCGGCGTATTCATCCCACGAACCCGGCAGCTCGATGACGGGGCAGACTTCCTCTTCTGAAACCGAAGCGCCTCCTCCCGTCAACTCCTCGATGGCCGTGATGGTGGGCGAGGTTTCGGGGATTCCCCGCAGGGAGAGTTCCCGCCAATCGGGCGCGTCCGCCTCGTCGAGAGCGGCGAGAATCGCCCGCCAGCACCCGAGATGCGCCCCGTCGGCGGCGATGATGTCGAGATAATCGGAAAGATCATCCCCTCCCGTGAGCCGCAATCGCCCGCCCTCGCTCAGCACGAAAGGCGCCACGGCGGCGAGCGCGCCGCCTTCTTCGCGCATGGCGTAGACGTGCAACTCGCCTGCGCCGAAATTCCGCCACCACGCGGCATGCCACGCAGGGTCGTAGAAAGGGTGCGCGTGGGCGGAGCGGGCCATCAGCGCGCGCCATTCGGCTTCGAGATCGACGAACGCCTCTGGTGATGAGAAAACTTCTGTCTGCAACGAGGAGCATGAACTTCGCGACATCGGGATTCCTTCGCATCCATCGCGTCCCGGGGGACGCTTGTTGGTTACGCCCGCTTAGATCAACTCGTTCAACCCGACGAACGTGGCCGGGGGGTGGCCCGCCAGGGGGTCCGAGAGGCGCGAGCGGCTGAAGAAGAGCAACCGGCTGAAGTAGAGCGTCTGAAACTGGATGAAGCCCGCCTTGTCCACACCGCGCCTCGAGGGCGTGTTTCGCGATTCCACGAAAATGAGAGAACGCGTGAGGCTCAGCTTCTCGCCGTATTCCAGGGCGCGCCTGAGCACGGAGGGGTAGAGGTTCCTCCCCCGCCAGGGTTCCAGGGTGAAGGCGTCGTAGAGATAAATTTCCTTGGGCTCGGGCTTCACGGCCTGGTCGATTTCCTCCACGCCCACCGCGCCGCGCGCTCCCCAGATGTAGCTCACCGCCTTGCCGTTTTCGAGCGCGACGAAGCACTTCTCGCCCCGGTCGAAGCGCGTCTTCGTCAGGTGCTCGCCCTGAACGTCGGATATGAGCCGGCGATTCGGCGAGGCACCATCGAGGATAATGTGCTCCACCTCGATTCTCGCCTCGCTCGGCGGTATTTCGGCGGGATGCGGAAAATCATAGAGACACAATTCCACCGACGTAAGAAATGTCGTTTTCAAGAAATCCAAAAGGGGATGACTCCTTTATTGAAGAAGCGCGTCGAGAAAGGGCTCGAGAGAAGCATGGAGACGGGCGAGATCCCTCCTCTTTTCGAAATGCCCCTGAAGCATCCTTACGGTATGCGGAATGCTCTCCAGGTAGCGTTCCGCCCCGCGTACCGCCTTTTGGTAGGCGAAAGTGCCGATGGCCTTCAAGTTTCGCTGTATGGCCGCCGCGCGCAAGGCGCGTTCGTATTCTTCTTTATCCGAGAAATGCAGGTGGCCGCAAGTCTCCCAGTAGCTGTGGATGAGGTAATCCCGTGCTCCGCCATCGAGCGCGACATAGCTGTCGAACGCCAAAGACGCCAGATCGTAGAGGACGGGACCCATGCGCGCGTCCTGAAAATCGATGATGAACACTTCGCTGCCGGAGACCATGAGGTTCCTGCTGTGGTAGTCGCGGTGCGTGAGGCGAAAGGGGGTGCGGCAGATTTCCTCGCACAATTTCCTGAATAACGTATCGAGTTCCCCCGTGTCAGTCTCCACCCCCAGGAGGTTCTCGAAAGCGTATTTGCGCGTGTGGTGAAGTTCCTTGGTGAAAAACTCCGGGTCGAAACGGCGCGTGAGCGCGAGCCTGCCGTTTGCGGGCGCAGTAGAAGCCCCCTGCATGACGGCCATCGCTTTGGTGGCGTCGGCGTAAAACGGCTCCGCCCTCTCCCATCCTCCATCGCGCCATACGTCTTCGAGCGATTCATCGCCGCAGTCCTCAAGCAGGATGACGCCGGCTTCTGCATCCACCCTGAAAATGCGGGGGACTTTGAGGCCGAGTTCGGTGAAATGCGCTTGCACGTCGATGAAGGGGAGCGTCTCCTCCCTGAAAGGCTCAGGGAGAATCATGCCGACGGAACTTAAGCTAGCGCCGCCCGGGTGGGTGAGTCTCACGTAGGCGCGCGTCGAGGCGTCGCCGGGCAGGGGCGCCAGGGAGGAGACGCCGCAGCCGAAATGATCGCGCGCTAGGGTTTTCAGGCGTTCATGCGCCCGGGTCTGCTCGGTGAGGTCCGCCTTCATGCGGGACTCGGTTTGTTTTGTGATGCGAGCGCTCGGGTGGCGCGCGCCGAGGCGGCCAGCGTCTTGGCGTAGGGCTCGTCTTTTTTTCTCAGTTCGAGAGTAAGCGGCCCCCGGTAGTCTTGGGCTTCGAGCGTCGCGAAGAAAGATGCCCAATCGAAACCGCCTTCTCCCGGAATCAGGTGAGAATCGTTTTGCCCGTCGTTATCGTGTAAGTGCGTCGCGACGCACAGGGGCGCCAGCCGCTCGATAGCGCTTTGCGCGTTTTTCCCCTCGGTGATGAACGCGTGGCCCGTGTCGATGCAGATTTTAAGCCTCGGATGGTCGATGCGCTTCACGAAGGCGGCGAGCGGCTCCGCACGGCCCAGGGCGGAGGGGATGTTCTCGAGTGCGAGAACGGCGTCCATCTCCTCGGCCAGGGGCAGGAGCCGCGCGATGCTTTCTTCTAACGCCTCGTAGGTATCCCTATCCCCCGCTTTTGACGGCGCGCCCGGATGGATGATGGCCACCCGCGCGCCCAGAGGGCGCAAGGCGCGAACCGCGCGAATCGTTTTTTCTAAAGCCTTCGCGCGCGCATCCGGGTCGGGGGCTGCGAGCGAGAGCCAGCGTCCTTTTCTCGCCTCGCTCAAATCCGCATAAAAAGGAGCATGAAACGTAGGCGTGGACAGGGAGAGAGTATCCAGCCGGTTTTTGAGTGTTTCGAGGCTGGTTTCGTCGCTTGTGTCCAGGTTCGGCGTCATCGCCCACAGTTCGATTTTTGCGAAACCTGTGTCCGCCGCCTCTTTTAAGTGGTCGAACCGCAGCGGTTCATAGGCGAAAAGATGCGCCGAGAGGGCATAGTCGAGTCTCAAGGGTTTTCCTTTGATGAGCGGAAATGATGAGGCGCGCTTGCTGCGGGGGAATTATACGCTTTTGAAGACAGGAGCGGCAACGCGGGAGCCGGATTTGCGGGCCTTTTGAGCGGAAACCCGCCGGGTGGTGCGCGCAATCCGAAAACTCCCGTTTATCGCGCGCGGATGCGGGATAAAAAATCAGCTTCTTTCTATTGACACGGGCGCGGCTCGAAACTAGTATTGGTCATACCACCTGACCGGAATTTCGGGTTTCGTAAAAAAAATGATAAATCCCCGTGTGGTTTTCGTGCATCGCTCGGGATGGCTTGCGTCCTTAGGAGGCGGTTCCTTGCTCAGGCCGGTGCGAAATACAAGACTCTACGAAGACGTGGTGAAGCAGATACAACAGCTCATCCGCACGCGGAAACTCGCGCCCGGCGACAGGCTACCGTCTGAGCGCGAACTCGCGGCCACGCTCGGCATCGGCCGCCCCTCGGTGCGGGAAGCCCTGCGCGCGCTCGACACCACGGGCCTGATAGAGGTGCGGAGCGGCCAGGGCGCTTTTCTGCGCAACCTCTCGGTGGACCCCTATCTCGCCACGGTGCGCGAGAGTCTGGCGTTTCTGCTCGACGTGAAAGAAGACACCCTGCTCGAACTCTGGGAGGTGCGGCAGGGGCTGGAAGAACAAATCGCGCGACTGACGGCAGAGCGCAGAACGGAGGCGCAACTCGAACGGCTGAGGTCTCATACCGAGGAGATGCGAAAGCGCATCGGCAAATCGGAAGCCTTCGTGCGCGCGGGCGTCGCCTGGCATCGCGCGCTGTGCGAGGCGGCGGAGAACGCCGTATTGCGGACGGTGTGGGAGGCCATTTCGGGGCTGATCGAAAAAAGCCAGCGCAAGATCATCGGCGCCCCCGGCCAGCCGGACGAGGCGCTCCGCCAACACGAGAAGCTGCTTGCGGCCGTGGAGGCGGGCGACCCGGAGATGGCCGCGCTCGCCATGCGCGAGCACATGGCCGCCGAGGGCGCGCGCTTACAAGAGGCGCTGGCCGTATCGCGAAACGGAGAGCCCAGCCGCTTTTGAGCGGGCGGGGCCGATGCGTATCTTGCGTGAACCGCCGGACGAGGCGGACGCGCTTTATCGAGAGTCTGATTGCCGGACGTTTTTTTGATGTCGTTCTATGAACGCTTCACCCCCATTTCCGTAGAGGAGGAATTTTCATGGTGGAAATGAGCAAGCAAGGCATGCCGATGGATTTTCTGCAGAAAGAGCATTACCAGTCCCCCCGGCGTGTCTATAGCCAGACGGGCAGTGATTGGCAGCGCCGCGTCGATTTCAACCAGATGCGAATCGACAGGCTCGACCGCGCCAAGGCGATGATGGAAAAACACGATATGGACGCCATCATCATGTACAAGGGCGAGAACATCCGCTACACCGCGTCGGTCTTCCAGGGCAACTGGAAGAACAACATCTTCATCCGCTACGCCGTGCTCTGCCGGGGAGCGGACACGCCGGTGCTCTTCGAGACGGCCGGTTCGGACTTTGAGTGCGCGCGCATCGACGCGCCCTGGCTCGAGGGCAACATCCGGCCCGCCATCACCTGGAAGTGGTCCGAAACCGCCGAACAGATGATGGTGAACCGCATGGCGGATTCGGTGATCGACGTTCTCAAGGAGAACAACGTTCCGCTGAACGGCAGGATCGGCATCGACATCATGGACATGCAGGCCTACAGCGCCTTCACCGAGAAGGGCGTGAACCTGGTGAACGCATGGCCGGTGATGAGCGAGGCGCGCGTCATCAAGACGCCCGAGGAAATCGAGTGCCTCAAAATCAGCTCCGCCATCGGCGACACCTGCATGTGGAAGATCAGAAACGAGTGGCTCAAACCCGGCATCCGCGAGTGCGACCTCACCGCGTGGGTCAACAACCTGCTCTATGAAGAGGGCTTCGATTTCGTCTACGACATCATCGTCGCCTCGGGCGGAAACACGAGCCCCTACCGCCGCTGGCACACCGACAAGATGATCCGCGACGGAGACTTGGTCGTCGTCGACATCAACGCCATCGGCCCGGGCGGTTATTTCGTGGACTACGTGCGCTGCTTCAAGTGCGGCGGCGGCTGGACGAAGAAGGAAAAAGAGCTCTACAGAGAGGTTTACGACACCATGTATGCGGGCATGAGCCAGCTCGTGCCGGGCAAGACCTCCAAGGACGTGGCCTCGGAGTTCCCCGTCTACGCGGACGATAAGTACGGCACGGTGACGCTCCAGCAGTTCGCCCACTCCATCGGTCTCGATCTCTATGAGGGCATGTGGATCAGCCGGGCGTACAGCCTCGATTATCCCGTGGAGATCAAGGAGAACATGTACTTCGCCATCGAGACGTTCGCAGGCCATCCCGGGCTTCCGCAGACGGTGCGTCTGGAAGAGAACGTGCTCGTCGGCCCCGACGGCCCCATCGTCTTCACCGGCTCCTCGCACTACGACGAGTGCATCGAGGATTCGCCGTACTTCGATTTCTCGGCGAAATCACGCGGCGAGCCTCGCTTCGAGTTGCCCGAATAGCGGTTGTTGCTTCCTGTCCGCGCCGCAGCCGCCTGGGGCGCGGGCGGGAGCCGCTTTTATTTTTCTGGATGCGCAGGGGAAATCGCCTCCCGAAAAGGCGAATAGGAGAATCATGAGATGAGCGAACCCTGGAACACCGATATGTGGTTCACCAGCCCGTGGAATTTCGAGGGCGAGGTGACCGACGGCATCAATTTCGACCCCCATCCCAAAATTCACGACGTGACGCTCAGGGACGGGGAGCAGCAAGCGGGAGTCATGTTCAACAAGGATGAGAAGATCAGAATCGCCGAAGCGCTCGCCGAGACGGGCGTGCACCGCATCGAGGCCGGTATGCCGGTGGTCTCGCCGTCGGACGAGGCGGCCATTCGCGAAATCGTCAAGCGCCTGGAGGGCACGGACACCGAGGTGTTCAGCTTTGCGCGCTGCATGGCGGACGACGTGAAGCGCTCCGCCGACACGGGCGTGAAGGGCGTGGTCATGGAAGTGCCCAGCTCCACGCACATGATCGAGCGCGCCTATAAGTGGGAACTCGACAAGGCCATCGACACCTCGGTGAAGGCCACCCAGGTGGCGAAGGAATGCGGCCTCTACACCGTGTTCTTCCCGATCGACTTCTCCCGCGCCCCGCTCGACTGGGTGCTGGGCCTGCTGAAGAAGGTGGCGACCGAAGGCCACATGGACGCGCTCGCCATCGTGGATACGTTCGGCGTGCTGAGCCCGCATACCGTGCCCTACGTCATCAAGAAGATGCGCGAGGTATTCCCGGACGAGCCTTTCGAGCCCCATTTCCACGACGACTACGGAATGGGCGTGGCCAACACGCTGATGGCGATGGCCGAGGGCTGCCAGGTGGCGCAGACTTCCGTGAGCGGCATCGGCGAGCGCGCGGGCAACGCGGCCTATGAGGAACTGGCCCTGGCCATGCTGACGATGTACGGCGTCGACATGGGTCTCAAGACCGAAAAGTTCACCGAGGTCTCGCGGCTCGTGCAGGAGTGCGGACGCATCAGCCTGGCGCCCAACCGCTGCGTGGTGGGCGATAACCTCTACGACATCGAGAGCGGCATCATCGTGAGCTGGCTCAAGAACTGCGAGAAGGATTTCCCGACCGAACTCGTGCCCTTCCGCGCCAGCCTCGTCGGCCAGAAAGAGCCCGAGCCCGTCATCGGCAAGGGCAGCGGCATCGATTCGATCAACCTGTTCCTGGAGCAGTTGGGCATCACGGCGTCCGAAGAAGAGAAAATGGCGCTC
>CBDCMA010000004.1:0-75659 GCA_965218735.1 bacterium
TGCGCGAAGGTTTGTGAGGTGCCGACCAGGATAGACGCCAGGGTGAAGATGACGAAAGAGATGAGGAAAAACCGCTTCCGCCCCAAAAAGGTGCTCCACCAGGCCGACATGGTGATCGTGATGATCTGGGCGATGGTGTAGATGGTCGCCACCCAGGTGATGGTGGAGAGATCGACGTTGAACGAACCGCGCATGTGCGGCATCACCACGTTGACGACGCTTGCGTCCATTATGGAGATGAACGCGGCCGATACGACGGCGAGCGTTATCATCGCGCGGTTGAAGGGGGTGGGGTAGCCCGTATCCGAGGTGGGTTTTCCCCCGCTTCGGGGAGCGGATGAAGTCGTTTGTTCGTTCAAGGTTTCTGGTTTTTGGGTTTTTTGTTCATCGGGTACGCCAGCAGGCGGGGGCCGCGCCGTATTTTGGTATCCACGGTCACATAGGCGGACATGCCGACCAGAAGCGGGAAGTTCGCCGCCGGCTTTTCGTCCAGGAATATCTTCACGGGAATGCGGCGGGTGACCTTCACCCAGTTGCCGGTGGCGTTCTCGGGCGGCAGGAGGGAGAAGGTCTCTCCCGTGCCCGAGTACAGACTCTCGACGTGGCCCTTGAACGATTTGTTCGGATAGGCGTCGAGAACGATATCCACGGGCTGGCCCACGTGAATGCCTTCGAGTTTTATTTCCTTGAAATTCGCCCGTATGTACGCCTTGTCGAGTTGAACGATGAGCAGCAGAGGACGCCCGGGCTGCACGTAGGTTCCCGGGTCGACGGATTTCTCCACGTAGCCGGACACGGGCGCGCGAATCTCGGTGTAGGAGAGGAGAAGCTCCTTTTCCCTGTAAGTGGCGAGGGCTTCTTCGAGTTCCGCCTTGAGGGAATCGGCGTCATGGCTTTTCATGCGCCGGGAGCGGTCTTCGTTTTTGGCCAGCGCCACGGCGGCCTGTGCTTCTTCGATCTGGTTCACGATCGCCGAAACCTTGTTCTCCTCCACGTTGAGCGCGGCTCGGGAGGCGTCGTAATTCGCCTTGCCGACGTCGTGAGAAGCGCGCGCGAGCGCCAGGCTCTCGTCGGAGATGATTTTTTGCTCGTGCAGACGCCGCTTTCTGTTCAAATCCTCGCGCACCTGGTTCACCGTGGCCGCATGGGCGCGCACTTCGTTTTTTCTTTGAACGAACAGCGAGCGGGCCGAGCGGAGGGTGCGCCTCAGGGTCTCCAGGCGCGCGCTTGCTTCCTGCTGAAGACCGCTCGCGCGGCCCATGGAGTGGGTGACGGACACCTTGCTCGCCTCATATCTTGCGCGGGCGACAGCCACGGCGGCCTTGGCTTTTTGGAGAGCCACCTCGAGGCGCCGCTTGTCGAGGACGAGAAGGAGGTCCCCTTTTCGGACCGCCTGGTTGTCCTTGACCATGAGTTTTCTGACCACGCCCGCAATCTCGGTGCTCACGGGCGTCAGCGTGCTCTTGACATAGGCGTTGTCCGTCGAGACGTATCGCTCCCAGTGCTGCCACCAGAAATATCCTCCCTCGGCGGCGGCGAACAAGCCCACGCCGAGCACCAGGAAAAGGAGGAATTTCCTGACGAAAGAAAATGTGAAGCGCCGTTTCCGGGGTCGCCGACTTTTTGGGGGCAGCGGATTTTTCTCCCCCTCATGGGGGCCGGTGAGGGCGGGATTTTCCCCATCTGGCGGTTTGTCTGTCATCGGAGCGGTCCAGAATTCGAGGAAAGTGGCGACGCATCAAAAACCGTGATTTACGAAGAGAACCTGCTTAAATTACAGCAAATAATGCAGGTTCGCCATCATGGGAGGCCAAAATACGGGATGATGCAGGGCCCCGGTCTTCGCGGGTGCGCTCTGGAGCCTCGGTGTGCTTATAATCCCAAAAGTTGATGCTGGAGAAGACACGGGAGGAGTTTATATGTACGCCGTAGCGGCGGCCCATGAGAAAGCGGTGGAAGCGGGATTACGCGTCATAGAAGAAGGAGGAGACGCCTGTGATGCTGCGGTGGCCGTCTCCCTGGCCCTCGGCGTGGCGGAGCCTTTCTATTCCGGTCTGGGCGGTGGTGGCGTGGCGCTCCTCTGGCGGGAGAGTGAGAAAAAGGCGCGGTTCATCGATTTTAGTAACCAATGCCCCGTCGGCATGGAGCCGGGCATTTTCGAGTGCGATGAGAACGGAAAACACACCGGCCATGCGCACAGCCGGGGCCACCGTTCCATCCTGATTCCCGGATTGCTGCGCGGGCTGGAAGCCATATACGGCGAATACGGGCGGCTGCCCTGGAGGGGATTGTTCGAGAGCGCGATTCGTCTGGCGGATGCGGGTTTTCCCGTCGGCTGGTTCTATTGCCGCCAGCAGGCGGAGCCGCGCTTCAGGAAGCTTTGTGGAGAGTACCTTGAGTTCGCGGGAATCCACTCAGAAAGCGGCGCGCCGTTTTCTGAGGGCGCGCGTTTGCGCCAGCCGGATCTGGCGAAAACCCTTCGCGAAATATCAGAGAAAGGCGTCGGCGTTTTTTATGAAGGCGCGCTCTCAAAGGTCATTGCGGAGGAGGTGAGAAGCGGCGGTGGTTATCTGGGCACTTCTGATATGAAAGACTACCGGGTGCGGTGGATGGAGCCGCTCGCCTCGCGTTACCGGGATCATCTTTTTTTCACGGCGCCGCCTCCTTCTTCGGGCCTCATCCTGATTCAGATACTGAATTTCCTGGAGGTCTTGCTGCCCGAATGGGATGCGGCGGATGAGAGCGCGCGCGGCCTGGCTTTCGCACGCGCCATGCGCGCTGCGTTTCGCGATAGATTCTCGGTCTATGGCGACCCCTACCATTACGACATGCCGGTGGAGCGTCTCTTGAGCAAGGAGTATGCCGCTGCCACGATAGCGGAGGAGCGAGCGCCCGGCGTTCACATCCACGACGCGGAGCCGGGTTCCACCACCCATTTCACGATTGTGGACGACAAAGGCAACGTGGTTTGCCATACCCAGACTTTGGGCATGGCGTGGGGCTCGGCCGTCGTGCCTCCGGGCACGGGCATCGTTTTGAACAACCACACGAACTGGATGGACCCCCGCCCTGGGCGCGGAAATTCCCTGGGCGCGGGCAGACGCCCCATGGCGGGCTATGCTCCCACACTCGCCTTTGCGGGGGAGAAATTGCGACTGGCTATCGGCAGTTCCGGTTCTTACCGCATCCCCACGGCGGTGGCGCAGGTCCTCCTGAATCTGTTGTACCGGGAGATGCCGCTTGAAGAGGCGGTGAAGGCCCCCCGCATGCACATGGACGTCGGCCCCCTCCATGTGGAGGATGCGGTGGAAGACGCGGTTTTGGAGTGCGCGCGGGAAAACGGTTTCAAGGTTTCACCCCGTGTGTACCCGCACCATTTCTTCGGCGGCGTGCACGCCGTGGAGGCGGGGGATGGCGGCCGCCTCACCGCTTTTGGTGACCCGCGCCGCGCGGGAAGGGCGGGTACGAGGGAATAGGCAAAATCCTCCCTGTTCGCCGGGCTGTTTTTCAAAACCATATTTTTCGGATGCGCGCGGGGGGATTGCGTTAGGATCAGGGGGCGGGTTGTCCCCTGATATATGCGGCCCGCCTTTTGTTTTTGATCGTCGTCCCGCAATGCTTTTATGCGGAATGCAGAGATGCCTTGCGGATGAAATATCGCGTAGGGGCGGCTCCCCGTGGCCGCCTGCCTTGTCGCCTTTCGTTTTTGTAGGGGTCGTATATATGCGGCCCCTACAGACGAGAATCTACCCCCTCCAGAGGGGGGAGTGATGAGAACCTTTTTGATGGCAAGATAAACGGAGAGGTAAACCCCTCTGCGGTCGGGCCGCCACCTGCGAAACCTTCGTCCGTTTCCCCGCCACCCGAATGCGGGTGCGTAAGACGATTCGCTATTGAAAATCGAGTGTTTTCGCTTCGCGGCCCAGGGCGATCTGCCCGATGGTTTCGAGGCACCTGTCGTTGGCGGGAGGCATGACGATGCCGGCCACCGCGTCTCTCAAGTGACGCTCGAGCGGCAAGGATCGGTGAAGCCCGCGTCCGCCGCACAGGCGAATTCCCTGCTCGGCGAGTTCCTTGGCGGCTTCGGTAGCAAGGTATTTCGCCTGGTTGAGGATGAAGGTCAACTCCATCTTCCCCAGGTTTCCTCTCAACTCGCCCAGTTTTTCCGCGGCGCGGCGCGCGTTTTCGAGAAGCATGGCCATCTCGCCGATCTGGCGCTGCGTTCTGTCCAGTTCCCCGAGAGGAACCCCCATGCCCGATTTCGTTTTCTTCACGTAGTCCACCGTGAATTGATACGCCGCCTCCGCGATGCCGATGTAGACGGCCGTATAGCCTAAGGACCACATGCTCATGTCCTTGCCCAGAATGCTGCCCGGCTCCCCGATGATCTCATCGGCTTGCACGGCGACGTCGTGAAACATCAGGGAATTGGACGCCGTTCCCCGCATGCCGATGGTGTGCCAATCGTCGATGATCTCGATGTCTTCTCTCTCGGCGGGAATCATCACGTTCAGCAGTCCGTCTTGCAGGTTTTCCGCGCCGTCGAGGTAGCTCCAGGTGAAGTAGTACGTCGCCCCGGTGGATAGGGAGCAGAAATGTTTCTTCCCGTGAATGCGGTAGCCGCCGCCCTCCTCGCGAATGGAGGTGCGGACAGCCAGCTTGTCCCGGAAGGAACTGCCCGGCTCGCTCGTGATGGAAGCGAAGATGGCGCCCTCGTTCACCACTTCCGAGAAGTAGCGCGACATTTGTTCTTCCGAGGCGATTTGTCCCAGAAAATCCACGACGGCGCTGTGCATGTTGAACGTGAGGCCCGTGGAGGCGCAGCCTTTCGCAATCTTGGAGAGCACCGTGACGTAGGTGAGCGAATCCGCCCCGATGCCGCCGAATTCCCTGGGCACCATAAGGGCGAGAAGACCGGCGTTGGCCAGGTCCTGGTAGTTCTCTGCCGGAAAGCGTGATTCCTCGTCGATCATCTTCGCGCGCGGCGCGAATTTCTCCTGTCCCAGGGATTCGGCGATATCGACCCATTTTTGCGATTCGGCGCAAAGCGCACCGGCGGAACTGTTCATCAAAGGTTTCCTCTTTCCGTTGCCTTGGTGGTTTTTTCTCTTATCAATCGTATTCGGCGAGGGCGGGCAGAGGCGGCTCCAGGGTGATGGGCTCCGTTTCCTCGAGCAGCGGCATTATCTCACGTCCGAATATGTTCACTTCCTCGACGTGCGGCCAGCCGGAGAGGATGAACGTATGAACGCCCACGTCCACATATTCCTTGAGCGCTTTGGCGATCATGTCGGGCGTGCCCACCAGGGAGGCGCCCGCGCCTGCGCGAACGGTGTTCACGCCCATCCACATGGTGTCGGTTATCCAGAGCGACTCGCCCTTCGCCAGTTCGTTGACGCGCGTCTGGCCGGTGCTCTCCGTTTTGGTCTTCATGTCGGCCCAGGCCTGCACGTTCGAGATGTCGCTTCCCTCGATGAGCGCATTCGCCGCCCGTCTCGCCTCCGCTTTGGTCTCCCGGCAGAGGATGTGCATCCGGACGCCGAATTTTATCTGATCCTCGCGGCCGACCTCCGCTGCGCGCCGTTTCATGTCGAGCACGTCCTTGGCGATGGTCTTGACGTCCACGGCGTACATCATGTGCACGTCGGAGAATCTCGCCCCCACCCGGCGGCCGGGTTCCGAACTCCCGCCGAGATAGATGGGCGGCCAGGGCTTGGAGAGCTGGATCGGGAAAAAGGCGGCTCCTCTGATGTCGAAATACTTGCCCTCGTAGGTGAGGGGGCCGTCGCCGCTCCAAATCCGGGTGACGATTTCCAGAAACTCCTCCGTCCTGTCGTAGCGCTCATCGTGTACGAGATGGTCGCCGTAGCGCATCTGTTCCGTGTGGCTCGAGCCGGTGACGACGTTGAGCGTCAGACGCCCGCCGGTGAGCGCGTCGAGCGTACTCGCCGTCTGGGCGGCGAATACGGGGCTGGTGAGGCCCGGGCGAAACGCCACGCAGAATTTGATTCTCTCCGTATGCTGGGCCACGCCCGCAGCCACGAGCCAGGCGTCCATGCAGTGGGTGCCGGTGGGCACCAGCAGGTTCACGAAGCCGGCCCTCTCGGCGGCGCTCGCGACTTGGGAGAGATATTCGATGGTGGGTTTTCGCTCAGGCACCTTGGTGTTGATTTTGTAGCCGTCGCCCGCCCTGGCCGACGGGAGAAACCATGCGTATTCTGTCCCCATATTCAAGACCTTCTATAGTGAGAGATGGGGCATAGTATAATCCAAAATGATGGAATGTATATGCCTCCCACCCGGTTCTGAAAATACAAACAAGGCGGATGCGATGAGAAACAGTCTTTTGGAGACGGTGTTGGTTCACCCCATGCCTGAAAGGCAAAAAGACAATCGGAAAAACCGCCTTCTGGCGAGAGGATTAGACGGGGATCTGTCTATCCAACTGCCGGTACTGGACCGCCTCGGCCACGTGTTGGGGGGCGATATCCCTCTCTCCGGCCAGATCGCCGATCGTCCGCGCCACTTTCAACACGCGATGATAGGCGCGCGCCGATAGGCCCAGCTTTTCCACCGCCAGTTTGAGCAATCGCCTGCCCTCCATGTCGAGCTTGCAGTGCTCGTTGATGAGAGCGGGCCCCATGTGGGCGTTGGCGTAGACGCCGGGGTGTTCTTGGAAGCGCGCTTTCTGCATTTTCTGCGCCGCGAGAACGCGGCTTCTAATCGTCGCCGAGCTTTCACCCTCGGGGTCTTCGGCGAGTTCTTTCCACGGCACCCTCGGCATCTGGATGTGGATGTCGATGCGGTCGAGAATCGGCCCCGAGATACGGGAGCGATACCGGGCCACCTGCTTGGGCGTGCAGGTGCACGCGCCCTCTCCCCGCAGGCCGCAAACACACGGGTTCATCGCCGCAGTGAGCATGAAGCGGGCGGGAAACGAGAGGCTCGCCTGCGCCCTGCTGATGGTGATCTTCCCGTCCTCGAGCGGACCCCGGAGGGATTCGAGCACGTTTTTACGAAACTCGGGCAATTCATCGAGGAACAACACGCCGTTGTGCGCGAGCGAAGCCTCGCCGGGCAGGGGCAGCGCGCCTCCGCCCACCAGGCCTGCGTCGCTGATGGTGTGGTGCGGAGCGCGGAAGGGTCTTTCCTGAATCAGGGAATCGCTCTGCGTGAGTTTGCCCAGCACGCTCCACACCTGGCTGGTTTCGATGGCCTCATCCAGGGAAAGCGGGGGCAATATGGTGGGGAATCTTTTCGCCAACATGCTTTTTCCGCTGCCGGGCGGGCCTATCATCAAAAGATTGTGCGAGCCCGAGGCCGCAACCTCCACGGAGCGCTTGGCCTGGTGTTGTCCCCGGATGTCTAAAAAATCGATTTTTCCGGTATCTTTTTTTTCGACGCCGTTTTTTTGGCAGCAAGCCGCTGGAACCTCAATTTCCTCTCTGATGAATCCCACCACCTGGGGAAGCGTATGCACGGGATAGACATCGAGCTTCTCGACGACGGCCGCTTCAGGCGCGTTCTCCGCCGGGAGAACGATTCCGCGCTTGCCCATCTTCTTGGCGAGAACGGCGATGTTCAGCGCCCCCCGGATGGGGCGCAAGGAGCCATCCAGCGCCAGTTCGCCCAAGAACAACAGAGAATCCTCCGTTTGGGAGCGGGCCTGAAACACCCCGTTCGCGCGCAGCAGCGAGAGCGCGATGGGCAAGTCGAAGGCGCTGCCCTCCTTTCGAACGTCCGCCGGCGAGAGGCTGACGGTAATGCGCCCCATCGGATAGATGAAGCCCGTGTTGACGATGGCGGCGCGAATCCTGTCCTTGCTCTCCTTGACGGCGGCGTCCGGCAGGCCGACGGTGGAGTAATACGGGAGACCCGATGCGAGGTCGACCTCCACCTCAACGGGATAGGCGTCCACGCCCAGTACGGCTGCTGCTTGGGTTTTGGCCAGCATGGTTTTTCTCCAGGTTGTCTCGTGGAGCAGCAAATATAAAGCGAAACTTATAACGAATATAAAACGAAATCAACCCTGGTTTCATGAATTTCAGCGTTTATAAGTATAAATAATATAATTTTCTTTTAGATTTCTGCTGAACGCCGGGAGTATTTTGGGGGAAAAGAGGGCGTCGGCGCGAAGAGGATGTAATGATTGCCGGTAGTTTGCGAGCGTTCGGTGTCGTGGGGCGTATGTGGGCGAGGACGAGTCGAGGTTCGGTGAGCGTCCAGGTGCATGGCGGGTGCGGATTATTTCTTGGAAACTTCCGAGCCGGCGGCCATGACGACTTTGGACGAGACGAGCGCGTGGATTTCCTCATCGCTCAAATGAAGAATTTCGCGGAGTATACCCTCGGTGTCGCCCCCCAGAAGGGGAGCGGGGGCGGGATCTGGGTTTCCGTTTTCCGTGCGGTTCAGGATGGGATTGCCCACTATTTTTACCGTTCCGTATCCGGGATATTCATATTCGCGGATCAGGCGTCTCGCTTCGACCTGCTCGTTGTCGAGAGCGCGATCGAGCGGGTTCACGGGTGCGGAGGGCACCCCCGCCGCCTCAAAGAGCGCGAGCCATTCCTCGCCCGATCGCTTCATCAGAATTTCTTCCATGATGGGGAGAAGGACGTCTCTGTTCTTGGAACGGAGGTCGTTCGTGCGAAAGCGCGGGTCGTCCGCCAGTTCGTCGATTCCTATGACCTCGCACATCTTTTTCCAGAAACGCTCCTCACGCGGTGAGAGCACGATGTAAATCGTGGCCGTCGGAAACGCCTGGTAGGGCACCATGTATTCATGGGCGCTGCCGGGCGGTTCGGGTATGTCGCCGTTGTTGAGATACATGGTGGAGATATAACCGAGCATTGCGAGTTGAACGTCGAACATGGGCACTTCCAGGTGCGCCCCGCTTCTTCCTTTCGCCTTGGCCAACAGGCCCGCCATGCAGGCGATGGCGGTATAGAGCGCGGTGGAGATATCCGCCGTGGGCGAGCCGTTTCTGGCGGGTGGGCGGTTCGGCTCGCCCGTGATGGACATGTGCCCGCTCACGGCCTGTTCGACCAGGTCGAAGGCGGGTTTGTCGCGCCAGGGCCCCTGTTCCCCGTATCCGCTCGAATCCACGAATACGATGTCGGGATTTCTCTCCTTCATCACGTCGAACCCCAGGCCCAGCCGCTCCATCGTGCCGGGGCGGAAATTCACCATCACGGCGTCTGATTTTTCCACCAGGGAGAGAAACACCCCTTTTCCTTCGGGCTTTTTGAGGTCGATGACGAGGCCCTTCTTGCCACGGTTGAACGTGAGGAAGATGCTCGAAACGGGGCCGATGCCCGCAATGGCGGGGTTGCGCCCGATGTCGCCGTTGGGGGATTCGATTTTGATGACCTCGGCGCCCATGTCGGCGAGGATCATGCTACCGATGGTTCCGGCGATGACTTGTCCGAGATCGAGAATGCGGTAGCCTTCCAGCATTTTAGACAGATCCTGAAATTAAGTGCGAGGAGCGGCGGTTGCCGTGGCCTTGATGAGGACGTCGCCGCGCTGGTTCGCGGCGCTTGCCTCGATTTCCACCAGACGGTTCCCCGCCTCTTCGTATTGGCGCACGACCCTGGCCTTGCAAATCACCATGTCTCCAGGCCATGCCTGCGCGCTGAAGCGGATTTTGAGATTTTTGAAAGAATCGGGCCCCAGCCATTCACTGAGCAGGCGGGCGAGATATCCGCCCTGGAGCATCCCGTGCGCGAAGGGTTTGTCGAACCCCGCCCGAATGGCGTAAATCTCATCGTGGTGGTTGGGGTTGAAATCCCCGCTGGCGCCCGCGTAGCGGACAAGGTCCGTCCGGGTGATGGGGCCTACCGTCAACTCGCGCTCTGCGGCTTCGGTGAGTTCTTCCCATTTCGCGTATTGAGTAGCTGTCGTCATCTAAAAGCTCCATCAACCCTCTTTGGGAGGGGCCGCGGTTTCGATGAGGGTGCGCCTCGCCACCTGAACCAACTCGCCCCCTTCATCCACGAATCTCGTTTCGATGACGACGAAAGTCATCATCCCGCCCCGGCGGCCTTCTTTCTCGCGGGTGGAGACGATGGCGTTTCGGCCCTTCAGGTTCATGCCGGCGACCAGGGGCTTGTGGTATTCGAATTCCTGCTCTCCGTGGAGACGGCGTTTGGGGTCGTAGCCCAGATGCGACATGGGATCGTTCCCGGGGTTTTCATGCCAGAACTGGCGCACGAACGTGGGCGGAGCGAGCAGATCGTCAAAGCCCGCGGCTCCGGCGGCTTCTAGGTCCGTATGCACCGGGTCGGTCAGCCCCAAAGCGAGGGCGTACTCTCTGATTTTTCCGCGCTCGACCCGGAATTCGAACCCGGGGAACGTTCTTTCCAGTACGCTTTTATCCAACGGCATGAAATCGATTCCTCATGGATACTGCTTCATCGCTCGGGTAGCTTTCAGTTTCGGCTCTTTCGGCGAAATCATCAAGTATCCCGGGTGGAATTATTAAAGCCCCAGCGCCTTGGCGATGATGTTTCTTTGCACCTCGCTCGTGCCCGCGCCGATGGTGGCCAGACGCGCGTCGCGGTAGTGGCGCTCCATGGCGTATTCTCCGCTGTAGCCGTACCCGCCCATCACCTGAACGCCCAGGTCGGCCACCTGTTTGTAGGCCTCTCCGGCGTAGAGCTTGAGCGTCGCCGCCTCGATGCGCCCCGCTTTTCCCTGAGAGACCAGCCACGCGAACCGGTAGACCTGGAGCCTCGCCGTGTCGATGAGCATGTGCATTTCGGTGAGCATGTGGCTGACGGCCTGGAACTTGCCGATGGGGCGGCCGAACTGTTTCCTTTCTTTCGCGTGGTTCAGGGCCAGGTCGAGAGCCGCCGCCGCCGCGCCCGTTCGCGCCGCGGACAGACACAAGCGCTCGGTGGTGATGTACGCCATCAGGCCCTTCCAGCCGTCTCCCACTCCTCCCAGGACGTCGGCTTCGCTCGCCTCCACGGCGTCATAATGCACCACGCAGGTGCCCATCGCCCGGTGGCCGAGCAAATCGAGCTTCGACCAGGTGACGCCCTCGGCATCGGCGGGAAGGATGAAATTCGTGATGCCCTCGTGCTTCGCGCCTGAGTTGTCCGTGCGCGCGGCGACGAGTATGTGCGTAGCCGTCGGCATGCCGGAGGTGAAGTTTTTCGTACCCGTGAGCCGGAAGCGGTCTTCTTCGCGATCCGCGCGCGTGATGATGGCCGCGGCGTCCGAACCTGCGTCCGGCTCGGTGAGGCTGAATGCGAAATACTTCTCGCCCTTTACGGTGGCGGGAATGAACTCTTTTTTCTGCGCATCCGTTCCGCTAACGAGTAGGGCGTCCACTCCGTAGCAGACGTTTCTGAAGATCATGGTGGCGAGGTCCAGGTAGTGCATCCCTGCGGTTTCGAGGACGAGCGCGAGATCGAGCGCATCGCCCCCCATGCCGCCGTATTCCTCGGGCGTGGACACGCCTATCCAGCCGTCGTCGGCCAAAGCCTTGTAGGCCTCGATGGGAGCTTCGCCCTTCTTGTCGCACTCCATTGCGTATTCTGGCGGGCAGACACGCTCGAGAAGTTCATGGAGCGTGCGGCGCATGAGTTCCTGGCGCTCGTTGAAAGCGAAATCCAAGTTGGCGAACCTCAAAGGTGAAAAGGTTTTTCGGCTTCGGGTCGCGATTGAACAACGGCTGGCGTGAAAAATCAAGCCAGACGGCGAAGTGAGCGCAAAAATCCTCTCAATCCAGAACTTCGGGGTTATGGATGTTTATCGGGTTTCCATCCGCGAAAGCGTTGATTTGCTCGAAGGCTATCCCGAAGTATCTCTCGAACGTGCCTCGCGTGACGTAGCCGAGATGCGGCGTGCAAATCACGTTCTCTATGCCCAATAGCGGATGCGCGGCCCCCCGAACCGGCTCTCGCTCATACACGTCCACGGCGGCGAAACCGGGCCTCCCCGCCTTGAGCGCCGCCTCGAGGGCGCCTTCTTCTATCAGTCCGGCGCGGCTGGTGTTCACCAAAAGGGCGCTCGGCTTCATGAGGCTCAAGTCCTTCGCCGTCACGATGCCCCTGGTTTGGGGCGTCATGCGAATATGGAGACTCACGATGTCGGCTTCTGCGAAGAGCGCCTCTTTGCTGGAGGTCATCGTGACGCCGTCCGCCCGGGCGCGCTCCGCGGAGCCTGTTCTCCCGTAGGTGATGACGTTCATGCCGAACGCTTTTCCCACGGCGGCCACCTGGCTCCCGATGTTGCCGTAGGAATACACGCCGAGCGTTTTTCCCAAAAGGTCTTCGCCGAGCGTGGTCTGCCAGCCGCCGTCCGCCAGGTTCCGGATTTCCAGGGGAATGGAGCGCATGGCGCAGTGAATCAGGCCCCATGTGATCTCACACGTGGAGTGCGTACCCGTGCCGCCTGCGGCCACGGCCACCTCGTGGCGCGTACAGGCCTCGAGATCAACGTGCGAGCCGAAGCCGGCGCCGGTTTGGCTCACCATCTTGAGATTGGGGAGTCTGGCGAGCAGCGCATCAGTAACGTGGGTGCGCTCCCTGATCAGGACGATGGCCTCCGCTTCCTGATATCGCTCCGCGAGTGCGTCCAGGTCGTCGACCGTGTCGTTGTGGATGGTGACGTCGTGCGCCGCCATTTTGGAGAAACACGCGAGGCTGCGGATGCAGTCTTGATAATCATCTGAAATCACGACTTTCATTCAGGTGTCCTTTCTGGAGGCATTCATTGGAAACAGGGGAAAGATATATGTTTTTTGTCTATCATCTGAAGATGTACTATTATCCCCCCGGATGGAGATTTTCCCAAGCCGCGCAGGAATTTTCAGGAGAGATGATGGCAACGGCATCGGAGAGAAAAGTACAGCTTACCCGGATGGTCAAGGCGGGCGGGTGAGGCTCGAAGCTGGGTCCGGAGGACCTGCGAGAGGCATTGAGCCAGTTCGAGCCGTTTTCGGACCCGAATCTGCTCTACGGGACGAACGCCGGGGACGACACGGGCGTTTATCGGCTCAGAGAGGATTTGGCCATCGTCCAGACGGTGGATTTCTTCACGCCCATCGTGGATGACCCATATGCTTATGGCCAGATAGCAGCGGCCAACGCGCTGAGCGATTGCTTCACCATGGGCGCGCAGCCGATCACCGGGTTGAATCTGGTGGGGTTTCCCTGCCGCATCGGTCTGGACGTGCTGGGGAGAATCCTGGCGGGCGGCGCGGATAAAATGCGTGAGGCGGGCGGCGTCATCGTGGGCGGTCACAGCGTGGATGACGCGGAGCCCAAATACGGCATCGCCGTCACCGGAACGGTTGACCCGAGGAAGATGGTGACGAACCAGGGGGCTAAACCCGGCGATAAGCTCATTCTGACGAAAAAAATAGGCACCGGCGTCGTCACCAACATGACGAAACAGGTGAACCCGGTGGTGAAGGCCGCGCGCGGCATTTTTGGAAAAAACGGAAAACTCCGCGACGGCGTGTTTGAAGAGGCGGTGGCCTCGATGCAGGCGCTCAATAAAAAGGCGAGCGAGAGCATGATGCGCGTGGGCGTAAACGCTTGCACGGACGTGACCGGTTTCGGCCTTCTGGGCCATCTGCACAACGTGATGGAGGCCAGCGGCGCGCGGGCGCGCGTCGTTTTCTCCGATGTGCCCAGGTTTGAAGATTTGCTTCCCCACGCCATCGCGGGCACGGCGGGAGGGGGCGATCGCAACCGCGTGTGGACCAAGTCGTTCGTCGAGCCGAAACCGGGCGTTGGGGAGGAGATGCTCGCCTTGCTCAACGATGCGCAGACATCCGGCGGACTCATCATCGCGGTGGATGCGGACAAGGCGGAAGCGCTTTTGGATGAGCTTCATGGAGCGGGCGTCGCTCCCGCCGCCGTGTTCGGCGAGGTGGTGGAAGGCCCGCCGGGGAGCGTGGAGATAGAGCCGTAATTTTTGTTTTTCACTAAGGAGCGCTTATGGAAAAGGCCATGTTCGGCGCAGGTTGTTTCTGGGGGGTGGAGGCGGCGTTTCGCAAGGTGGAAGGCGTGGCGTACACCGCTGTGGGATACGCGGGCGGCGCGAAGGACGAGCCTACCTACAGGGAAGTATGCACGGGCCGCACGGGCCATGCGGAGGTCGTCTATCTGGAGTTCGAGCCGGAGAAAGTCTCTTATCGGGAGCTTTTGGATGTGCTCTGGCGGATTCACGATCCCTGCACGCTGAACCGCCAGGGCCCTGACGTGGGCACCCAGTATCGCTCGGCGATTTATTTCTTCTCGCCCGAGCAGGAGGCCGATGCGCTAGCCTCCAAGCAGGAGCAGGAAGAATCGGGTCGTCATCGGGGACCGATAGTGACGGAGATCACGCAGGCGCCGCGATTCTGGATGGGTGAGGACTACCACCAGCAGTATGCCGAGAAAAACGGAATCATCTGCCACTAGCCGCATTCGAACGATAAAGGCCCCCGGCGGTTTGAATCCCGCCGGGGGCCTTTTACTTTTGGTTTTTCTCGGCTTAGCCGTATTGCGCCACGACGCCGGCCAGCTCGTCGAGTTTCGGCAAGACGACGTCGGCCCCAGCCGAGGGCAGGATGAAAATGCTCCTCCCCACCCCTTTGCTATCGAGAGCGCGAAGCTTATCGGCGTCAGGAGGTGCGAAGAAAATACTGACGGGAATGGGAGCGCGCCCCGCTTTGGCCGCCAGTTCCTGAAGCTCCTGGATTCGCGGAGACATATCCACATCCCCCCGGGGCAGGGGCATCCACTCGTCTCCGTAGCGCACCACGCGCTCGAGCGTTCTCGCCCCGTTTCCACCCACGAATATCGGCGGGTGCGGCTTCTGGATCGGTTTGGGCCAGGACCAGATGCGCTCAAAATCCACGAAATCTCCGTGGTAACTCACCTCGTCCTCGGTCCAGATGGCTTTCATGGCCTCGATGCGCTCTCGCAGGACGAACCAGCGCTTCTCGAAACTGGTTCCGTGGTTTTCCATCTCCTCGCGGTTCCAGCCGCCGCCCACCCCGAAGAGCACGCGGCCGTTCGAGATGTGATCGAGCGTGGCCACTTCGTTAGCCAGGATTATGGGGTCGCGCTCGATGACGAGGCATATGCCCGTGCCCAGCATAATTTTTTCCGTCGCCGCGGCGGCGGCCCCCAGACCCACAAAGAGATCGAGCGAGTGCGAGTATTCAAGCGGGAGTTCCGCGCCGCCGGGCCAGGGGGTTTTTCTGCTCGCCGGAATATGGGTGTGCTCCGGAAAGAAGATGGATTCAAAACCTCTGTCTTCCGCCTCTTTGGCGACCTGGTGCGGGGCGATGGAATAATCTGTCGGGAAAATCGCGACGCCGAATTTCATGAACTGCTCCTCTCGTGCGTGCTATGCTATGCATGGTCTCTGGATAATTTCTACCTCATGCCCAGGGGGTTCGGTTTTTGTCCCTCGGGGATGAGGGGGTCGTAGGTAAAACCTCTCGTCCTCTCCTGAAACTCTTCTCTCACCTGTTTCAAGAGGTTCTCGTCCCTGATGAGTTCCAGCGTGGCGGCCGCCATGGTTTTGGCGGATGTCATCATGCCCTTCTCTCCGATTTCCATGCCGTATTGCTGCGTGGCGAGCCAGGAATGCCCAGGCGTTCCCGGTGCGTGGCATGTGGTCATCAGGTTGCCCAGGGGCGTGAGCCAGCTCACGTTGCCGCGCTCGTTGCTCGGGCGGATGTCCGCCGGGTCGAGTGGAGATATCTCTTCGGAGAGCGGCGTCTCATACCCCAGTTTTCGGGCGAATTCCTTCGCCTCGTCCGAATAGGTGTGCGCGCCCACGAATTCCAGGTTCCTTTGCACGCAGTGGGCGAGGGCGTTGTTGGGAAGATTCTCGTACACGGCGGTGAGCAGGGTTTCCTTCATCCGCGTGCCCGATGCCAGCGCGCCCGCTTTCGCGCAATTTCGCACGCGCTCGCTCAATTCGTTGACCATCGCTCTCTTGGGCGCCCGCACGTAGTACCACACGCGCGAATAGGAGGGCACGACGTTGGGGGCCACACCCCCGTCCGTGATGACGTAGTGAATCTTGACGGGCTCGATGACGTGCTCGCGCATCATGTTGACGCCGTAGTTCATGATTTCCACGCCATCGAGCGCGCTTCTGCCGTTCCACGGGTCGCGGGCCGAGTGGGCGGTTTCGCCATAAAACTCAAAGACGATGGAATCCATGGCGTTGGTGCTGCCCCCCCGGGTGAAGTTCTTCTCCCCGGGGTGCCAGGTGACGGCGGCGGCGATGCCGTCGAACGCGCCATCGCGCGCCATGTACACCTTGCCCTCCAATGTTTCTTCCGCCGGACAGCCGAAGCAGACGACCCGGCCCTTCGTCCCCGATTCGCGCAGCGCGCGCGCCGCCGCAATCGCGGCATAGGCGCCGGCCGTGCCGAAGAGGTTGTGCCCGCAACCGTGGCCCTGTTTTTCGTGTGAATCCCCGCAGTGGGGGAGCGCGTCGTATTCCCCGAGAATTCCAATGGCGGGACCACTATCGCCCCATCTCGCGATGAATGCGGTGGGCAGGTCGCCCACGCCGCGCTGCACCTCGAAGCCGTTTTGCTCCAAAACGTCTTCGAGCAATTCCGCGGATTTGAATTCCTCGAGAGCGATTTCCGCAAAGTTCCATATTTCCTGGGCGATTTCCCGCGCCTCGCCTGTTTGGGCGTCGAGATAATCGAGAGCATTTTGTCTGAGGTCGTCCATGTTTTCCTCCACATGGTGGCGCAGATGATGGTGGTTGGATGGGGAGAGTATAGCCCAGGCGATGTGTTTCGTATATGGGACTGTCGAATGTCCCGGCTTCGGCTAAGGGGGAGTATGGAGGCCGCGCGGCCCCTGAAAGCCTCTCTCTATCGCGTGCGCAGATGCGGGCTGTTGCGGGCAAATGCGGGGGAGACGAAAAACTTTTTTTACCGCTATCTTTGGGTGCGCGACACTCAGATTTAAGACTTAACCTTTTTTATTACAATAGGTTGTGATGCGAATGGTTTTCAGGAATTTATCGAATAACCCCGTGAATTTATCGATATTTACAGAAAATTTGATTATTTTCATTTCTCCGCCCTCCTTGTATCCATGAGCGCGGCGCCTCTCTTGGCGCGGTTCGATTCCGCCCGGGGAGAAAGAATTCGCCTTCTTCGCTCTTGACCCGTGGTTCGGCTCCATGGGGAAACCCTCGCCTCCTTGGTATCGACTCCATCCAGTGCGGAAAAATCGCCTCCCCGCGCTGCGCGCAAGATAGCGTAGTCCAGGTTTTCAGGGAGTACGGCAATTGCGGGGAATTGCGGTTCGATTTCGACCAATGCGGGAGAAATCGACCGACCGGGGAGGGTGGATTTGCCGGATGATAGGGGTTTCGGTCTACCGTAGGGGCGGAACGGCGTGTCCGCCCGATTGGCCGGGCACGAAAAGCCGGGAGAACTGAATTACCCCCCCTTGAGGTTTGTTGCCGTTTGGGGAGTGATTTCGGTTTTGTAGGGACAGGTCGTGACCTGTCCGTGTTCTTTTCTTCATCGACCGAGGTAACCCACCGTCATTCCGGCATTCGCCGGAATGACGGAGGTGGAGGTCGGACAAACCTTCGAGATTGCTCGCCGTAGCGGACAGGCCCCCATGCCTGTCCGAGGTCGTGACCTGAGCGGCTTCGCGCATCCGCCCCTACGGGGGTTGTTGAATAACCCCTCGCCGGGGGGCGTCGCTTTTACCCCCCTGACAAGGGGGGACAGGGGGGTTGGTTTTTAAGCCTAGGGAGGGTGAGCGGGGTGAGTGAAGCATGATTCCCTCCGAACTCCCCATCCCTCCTTGCCATGAACCCCCCAACCCCCCTTGTCAGGGGGGCTTTTTCAACAACCCCGAGAAAGGAGCGTTTGTATCGAAGGGCGCTCCCCTTCGACGCGCTCCCGATGCGCCCAGCTCTCCCTCGATACGGCGCGCGCGCGCGCCTACTCGGGATGAGGGAGGAGTGTCGTCGCGGGTCAAACGCGAGTGATGAATGTCAAATCCGATTGAGGAGCGAGGATTTGTTTGGCGCGACCTGTTCGGGACGAGAGAGGCATTACGTGCCAGGGCGGCGAATGCGCCGCAGGCATTTTTCCCTTGAGGGGGTTTTTCAACAACCCCCTACGGGTTCGATTTGATACGCGGGAGATGCGTAAGAACAGATCTCGCCTGCTCAAACCCGCCTGAGGCATATCAGCGAGTTCGATTGCGGATATCGGCTGAAGAGAGATATGATGCGGCCATCTTCGCGGACATTCATCCCATCGCTAGTCTTTATAGATGAGCGTCCAGGGAGTCTTGGGACTTCCCCATGGGATTTTCAAAATTTCCTCATTTTTATATGGAGATAGAGCATGGAGAGAAGAACACTCGGACGCACGGGTTTGGAGGTTACGGTCATCGGGTTCGGCGCCATGACCATTGGAGGCGCGTTCGGCCCGGTGGATGATGACGAGAGCAACCGCGCGCTGCACGTCGCCATCGACGCCGGCATGAATTTCATCGACACCTCCGACGCCTATGGCGCGGGCCATAGCGAGACGGTCATCGGCAAATTCCTCACCGAGCGTTCCGACCGCGGTGAAATCCTGATTTTCACGAAAGGCGGAAACGACATGGCGACGGGCGCGCGCAATTTCACGCCCGATTATATTGCCGGTTGTCTGGAGGGAAGCCTCAAGCGCCTGGGAGTCGATGCGATCGACTACTATCAGCTTCATAACCCCAACGTCGACAACATGGCGGCCGAGGACAGCTATGCGCTGCTCGAAAAAGCCAAAGACGACGGGAAAATCAAGCACTGGGGCGTTTCGGTGAATACGGTGGAAGAATGCAATCTCGCGGTGGAGCAAGCCAAGCCCGCCACCCTGCAGATGGAGTACAACGTCATCAGCCAGGAGGCGGCGCCCGCCTTCGCCCGCGCGAAAGAGGCGGATGTGGGTGTGATATCCCGCGTACCGATGAAGCGGGGGTTTCTCTCCGGGCGGATCGACGAGGCGTTCGAGTTCGCCGAGGGCGACCGGAGAAAAGGCATACTATCGCCTGAGAACATCCGGAAGTTCCAGGACCAGCTCAACCGTACTCGCGAGGTGGCGGAGAATCTGGGGATATCACCGGCCCAGGCGGCCATCCGGTTCTGCGTTTCGAACGAAAACGTCAGTTGCGTGATTCCCGGCATCAGAACGCCCGAGCAATCTGCGCAAAACGCCGCCTGCGGCGAATCCCTGCCCGCCGAGGCCGTCAGGAGAATGCAGGAGGCCTAGGCGCGAGGCGGCCGAAGCGTCGCGATTTCCGATGTCCGCGATAACCCGTTGCCCTCTTCAACCGGGGCGACGGGATCGCGTTTGCCAAGGAGACGAAAATGCCAGTGACGAATTGGGACGAACTGCCGGTGAAAGTACCGTTCCCGGGGGTGGAAGTGGGTCTCGTGAGCGGAAAGCACTGCATGATCAGCTATATCCACGCGAAAGGCGGGAAGTCCACGCGGAGGCACCACCATGAGGCGGAGCAGATTTTCTGCCTCATCAGCGGCTCCGCCCGCGTGCAGTGTGGAGACGAACCGGTAGCGGTGTTAAAGCCGGGCGATGTCTGGTACGTACCGCCGCATACCGAACATCAGGCGGAATATCTGGAAGACACGGTTGCCTTCGAGGCTTGCGGGCCGATACGTCAGGATAATTTCGCGGGCTATCTCCACCAGGATACGCATTTCGTGGAGCAAAGGGATTTGGCGGCGGACATGGAGAAAGAGAAAAACGAATAAAGAGTGCGCGCCTATGCTTTCGGCAGGATGCGTGCTTCCTCGGCCGCGGGATGAATTTGGGAAAAAGAAAAATTCTTCGTCCGTCCTTGCGCGTCGAGATCGATGATTTCTGTTTCATGAATTACTTTTTCGATCATTTCATTGACGGGCAGGCGTGATTCGATCCCGCGCAGGTGACCCGCGTGAGAGCGAATGGCCGGGTGTTTGGGTACGAACAACGAGCAGCAATCCTGGTCGGGCTCAATGGAAATGTCGAACGTATCGATTCCCTTCGCCTGTTCGATGATCTCCTCTTTGTCCATGCCGATCAGGGGTCTTAAAATCGGGATTTGCACCGCATCCTCGATAGCGGCCAGATTCGGAAGCGTCTGGCTCGCCACCTGGCCCAGGCTCTCTCCGGTGACCAGGGCGCGGGCATTCTCGAGTTTGGCTATTCGCTCGCCGATGCGCGTCATGAACCGGCGGTAAAGGACGACGCGATATTCGGGCTGCGTGGTGAGAACGATCTCCTTTTGCAGGTTTCCGAACGGCACCATATACAGCCTGCTGCCCAACTGGTAGCTGTTCAGCACCTGGGCCAAATCTTCCGCTTTATCGGCGGATGCGCGGCTGAGATAGGGTGCGCCATGAAAATGGATGAACACCACTTCGCAGCCGCGCTTCATGATGCGCCAGGCGGCCAGTGGAGAATCGATGCCGCCGGAGAGGAGCGCCGCCACCCTTCCAAGCGAGCTGATGGGCAAACCGCCCGGACCCGGTATTTTCTCCACGTACACCCAGGCTTCTCTTGGAATGACTTCGATGTGGACCGTCAGGCCGGGATGCTCCAAATCGACCGGAAGATGTCTTCTGGCCTGAATCCTGGAGCCGATGGTCCTGTCCCACTCCCTCGTGCTGACGGGCGTGGAAGGGAACGATTTTCGGGTTCGCACCCGAAAATTTTTGATTTTGAGGGGAGCTATCATCTCGAGCGCTGTCTTTGTCGCAGCTTCGAGGTCGAGTGGAATTTTTTGCGCCCTGGCGAAATAGGCCAGTCCGAACACTTTGCCGAGCGCCTCGATCAGAGCGTCTGAATCCTTGAGGCCGGTTGTTTCCAGAATAAGTCTTCCCGTGCGTTTTTTGACTTTCGCTTCACAAAACAAAGAAGCCGCACGCTCGACTCTCTTGGCGAGACGATCGATGAAAATCGGGCGATTTTTCCCCTTGAGCCCAATCTCGTTGTAATGAATGAGGATGTAGCCGTCTTTCGGTCCCTCGGGGTTCACTGTGTTTTCTCCAGGCGAACTTCTTCTCCTGAGCGGATGTTGAGGAAATCTTTCGCGTCGCCATCCACTTTCCCGAGCGGATTCACGGGGCTGGCCGCGCGGGGCGCATCGTCCACGCTCGCCGGGGTGCGCCCAAAGAAAATGCAAAATGCGCTGCCGGGCGGCCAATAGGCGATTTCACCGACTTCCATCTCCTCGCGCGCGGAATCCTCCAAAGGCGCCTCGACGGGAATCGAGAAGTAAATTTCCTCACCCCAGACGTTCGCCATGCCGGTAATCGGCAAAGCCTCCCACAAGGCGTTCGCGGTTTCGCTCTCTGTCAGTCCCGCCTTCGTTTTCAGGTCGCCGACGGTGATTTGAATTTTTTTGTCCATAACCAAGATTCTCCCCGTGGTTGGATACTCGCTTCATTTCTGGCAACATAGCCGAGCTTCGCTCTGAGGAAAAGGGGCGTTTCAACGCCTTGACACCCATGTGTGTCCTCAATAGATTGAGTTGTTTGCATGATGGGTTTTCGGAGTAAATGTCGAGAAGATGAAAACCCTGCTGTGGGGGTTGCTCTCGCAAGTCGGAGGTGGAATGAAATTTTCTGAAATAGTGGACTCAATCGCTTCTGAACTGAATGATGTGGAGGAGGCGATTCAGGTGAATTTTCATTCGGACGTCGTTTTGATACCCGATGTGAGTGATTATCTCATTGGTTCCGGCGGCAAGAGAATCAGGCCGATGCTCCTGGTGCTCGTTGCCAGGGCATGTGGTTATGAGGGGCCGCGCGCCACGACGATGGGGTGTGTCGTGGAGTATATCCACACGGCCACGCTTCTTCATGACGACGTGGTGGACGATGCGCAGATGAGACGGGGCAACCCATCGGCCAACTCGAAATGGAGCAATGAGACGAGCGTCCTGGTGGGAGATTTTCTGTTCGCCAAGAGCTTCTCGCTCATGGCCGCAGACTCAGACACCCGGATAATGAAAACCATGAGTGAGGCCTGCACCCTTCTCTCCGAGGGGGAAGTGCTCCAACTGGTGAATATGTACAACCTCAAGCTCACCGAAGAGGAATATCTCGATGTCGTCTACCGCAAGACGGCGGCCCTCATCGCCGCGAGTTGTCGGGTCGGCGCCTTGATCCCCGACAGTCCGCCCACGTTCGCGGAAGCGATTCACCAATTCGGCGTCCAGATCGGATATGCCTTTCAACTGGTGGATGACGCCCTTGATTACATGGGAGATGTCGAGAGAACGGGAAAATCCGTGGGCGAGGATTTGCGAGAGGGGAATGTGACGCTGCCTTTGCTCAGGGTTTGCGCCCAGGCCACGGATGCGGAGTTCGAGAGGCTCAATCACCTGGTGGTTCACGCGGAGGAGATCCGCACGGAGGACATGGATGACGTTCTCGGGTTGATGAACAAATACGGGGCGGTAGACTACACCCTTGATAGGGCTCGGGGATATGTGGAGGCCGGGAAAGCGGCTCTTTCCGCCTTGCCGGATTCCTCCCATGTCGACGTATTGCGCGACATCGCCGACTACATTGTTGATCGAGACAATTAGCCTTCCGCAGGTCTGGTTCTTGCGACAGATCCAACATTTTATCCTGGCTTCTGGCTCTCCCCGCAGAAAACGGCTTTTAGAAGATGCGGGCCTTGCTTTTGATGTCGTACAAGCGCCCCCGGACGTGGAGAAGGGCATTGCGCCAGGGCTTGGGGCCGAAGCCGAGGCCGGGTGTCGCGCATTGGCCAAGGCGTGCTGTGTGGCGAAGGCGTATTCCGGTGTGTTTGTTCTCGGAGCCGATACCGTAGTCGTGCTGGAGGGAAAAATTTTAGGAAAGCCATCGAGTACGGATGACGCCTCGCGTATGCTGCGTATGCTTTCGGGACGAACGCACGAGGTGATAACCGCGTTCACTCTCCTCGGGGCGGGTTCCCGGCATGGGGAGGTGGTCGCTACGAAGGTGTCCTTCCGGGAAATGGACGAAGAAACCATCGAGCGTTACGTAAGAAGTGGCGAACCCATGGGCAAGGCGGGAGCATACGCCATTCAGGGACTGGGCGGGAGCCTGGTGGACAGGGTGGAGGGAAGTTACACCAATGTGGTGGGTCTGCCCGTGAGGGAAGTGTTGAATGTGCTTATGAGGTGTGGTGTCGTGGCGAATGCGCCTCTTCGCTCGCCGATATAAGAAACGGAGATGGAAAATGCGTTTGGCTGATCGGATGAAACTGCTCAAAACAGAAAGTGCGTTCGTGGTTCTCGCCAAAGCGAGTGAAATGGAACGCCAGGGTCGGGACATCATCCACCTCGAAATTGGCGATACCGATTTCGACACGCCCTCGAGCATCGTGGAGGAAGCGTATACGCAACTAAAAGCGGGCCAGACGCACTATTGCCCATCCGCCGGTGTGTTGGAGCTTCGAGAAGCCGCCTGCGAATGGCTCAGGCGCGATGGACGCGGGGATTATTCGCCGAGCGAAATCGTGGTCGGGCCGGGGGGAAAGCCATTTTTGTACTACACCATCATGGCCACGGCGGGGCCGGGCGATGAGGTGATTTATCCGGATCCGGGCTTTCCGGTCTATGAGTCCGTGGCGCTCTATGCGGGCGCGAAGCCCGTGCCGCTGCCGATTTTGGAGGAAAATGATTTTCGGTTTACGGCGGATGATCTGCGCGCGCGGGTCACCGACAAAACCCGTCTCCTCATCCTGAACTATCCGCACAACCCGACCGGCGGGACGTTGACGCGTAATGAACTCGACGCCATTGTGGACATCGTCGTGGAGAACGACATCATCGTTTTATCGGACGAGGTGTATGCCCACATGCTTTTCGAGGGAGAACACGTATCCCTGGGCACGCTGCCGGGCATGAGAGAGCGCACCATCATGCTCGAGACGTTCTCGAAAACGTATGCCATGACCGGCTGGCGCCTCGGCTTCATCGCCGCTCCCGCCGCGCTTGCCGAACCCCTCGCCCAGCTCATCACCAACTCGGTGAGTTGCGTGCCCCCTTTCATTCAGTTGGCGGGTGCGAAGGGGCTTTTGGAGGATCAGTCCGAGAGCCGCGCCATGATGGATGATTTCAAGCGCAGGCGGGATATTTTTATTTCAGGGCTCAACGAAGTGGAAGGAATATCCTGCCAATACCCCGACGGCGCCTTTTATGCGTTCCCGAATGTGAGTCAGGTTCCCATGAGCGCGGATGATTTCGCCGATTATCTTCTCGATGAGGTGGGAGTGGCGACTTTGCCCGGCTCCGCCTTCGGCGTTCATGCGGACAATCACCTGAGAATGTGCTTCGCCAACAGCGTGGAGAATCTGGAACGGGCGATCGATCGCATCGCGGATGCCGTAAAGCGGTTGTGAAAATGAGTGGCAAGGCATCCCCGGACGCTCTCCCGCGCGTATTTCTCTCCAGAAGGTTTCCTCCGCCTCACTTCGATGAATTGAAAAAATCCACTGAATTCATCATGCACGCAAAAGACGTGAAGCCGAGTCCCGGCGGCTACAGGCGCGCCGTGCGTCATGCGGATATTCTCATCTCGATGGTGGGAGACGCCATAGACGCTGATTTCCTGGATGCGGCGTCTCGACTCAAACTGGTCGCCAACTGCGGAGTCGGTTTTAACAATATCGATATGGAAGAAGTCACAAGGCGCGGAGTCCTGGCCACCAACACGCCCGGCGTCGTTACGGAGCCTACGGCGGAATGCGCCATGGCGCTTCTGCTTGCGGTGGGCAGGCGCGTGGTGGAGGCGGATTCCTACATCCGGACGGGAAAATGGAAGGGCTGGACGCCCACGTTGTTGGAGGGCCGGGGTCTGAACGGCAGAGTCCTGGGGGTAATCGGTCTGGGTCGCATAGGCTGCGCCGTGGCGCGCATGGCGAATGCGTTCGGCATGAGGGTCCGCTACTGGAGCCGAAACAGAAAAAGCCCCGAGATGGAAGAGGAGGTGGGCGTCTCGTACCGCTCTTTCCGGCGGCTTCTCAGGGAGTCTGATTTTCTGAGCGTGCACCTGGCCTTAAACGACGCCACACACCATTTCATCGGGGCGGAGGAGTTCGCTCTTATGAGAAAAGGGGCCGTGATAATCAATACGGCCCGAGGCCCCATTCTGGATGAGGAGGCTCTGGTCGAAGCGCTACGCTCGGGCCGCCTCGGCGGAGCGGGGCTGGACGTATTCGAGCATGAGCCCAGGCCGCAACCAAGGCTCATGCGCATGAAGAACGTGGTCATGATGCCGCATCTGGGGACGAATACCGATCTGGGTCGAGACGCGGTTTCAGGACGTGTGGAGAGAAACGTAAATGCCTATTTGCTCGGCAAGCGCCCTCCTGATTTGCTGAATCCGGAAGCCTGGCCGCACAGGAGGCGGTGATGTCCGGGCATGAAAAAAAGACGCTTAGAATCGGCGTCGACACAGGGGGAACTTTTACCGATTTCATCTCGTTCGATGGCGCGCGGGTGCAAGTTCACAAAGTGCCCTCCACGCCGGATGCGCCGGAGCGCGCCATCCTCCAGGGGTTGGATGAACTTTTAGAAGGCCGCGGCGTCGCTCTGGATATCACCCATGGCTCCACCGTGGCGACGAATGCCCTGCTCACCCGCGGGGGCGCAAAGACCGCTCTCGTGACGACGGCCGGTTTTGAGGATCTGATCGAAATCGGCCGCCAAAACCGAAAAGAACTCTACAATCTGGCGTATCGCAGGCCCCCGGCCTTGGTGCCGAGGAATCTCAGAATGGGCGTGGCGGAACGCCTGAACGAAAAGGGCGGTGAGCTCCTTCGCTTAAAGGATTCAGCCATCAGAGCGCTGAAACAAAAACTCCAGAAAGCGGGTGTCGAGTCCGTCGCCATCTGCCTGCTGCACTCTTATGCGAATCCTTCTCATGAAGAGAAAGTGGCTGACGCGGTACGGCGAAGCGGCATTCATGTGTCGATGTCCAGTCAGGTGCTTCCAGAATTCAGGGAATACGAGCGTATGAGCACAACGTGTGTGAATGCCTATGTATCTCCCATGATGAACAGGTATCTGAAGGATTTGGAATCGCGCCTTGATTCGGCGCGTTTGCGCATCATGCAGAGCAACGGAGGCGTCATTTCGAGCACGATGGCGGGCGAGGAGGCCATTCGAACGATTTTGTCCGGTCCCGCCGGCGGCGTTGTGGGTGCTTGTGAGGTGGCGAGAAGAGCGGGGTTTGAAAATGCAATCGCGTTTGATATGGGCGGAACGAGTACGGACGTGTCCTTGCTGCATGGCGGCATCGGCTTCACGGCGGAGACCGAAGTGGCCGGTTGCCCGATTCGGGTTCCTCTCATCGACATCCACACGGTAGGCGCGGGAGGCGGCTCCATCGCCCGGGTCGATCCGGGTGGGGCTCTGGCCGTCGGCCCACAGAGTGCGGGCGCCGATCCGGGCCCCATATGCTACGGGAAGGGTAGCGAGGTCACCGTCACGGATGCGAACCTGTTTCTCGGTCGTCTTGATCCCGAACAATTCCTGGGTGGCAGGATGGGCCTGGACATGGAGCCGGTGAAAGTCGGCATCGCGCGTCTGGCGAAGTCCTTGCGCCTCGATGCTCGGCAAGCGGCCGAAGGCGTCATTCGCGTAGCCAACCAGCACATGGCGCGCGCGATTCGCCTGATTAGCGTGGAGAGAGGTCACGATCCGCGTGAATTCGCCCTGATCTCCTTTGGCGGCGCGGGAGCGATGCACGCCTGCTCTTTGGCGGAGATCCTCATGATTCCGCACGTCATCGTTCCCAATGACCCGGGGATTCTCTCCGCGCGCGGGATGCTGACCGCGGACGTGGTGAAAGACTATGCCAGAACGGTGCTGCTGCCGCTCGAGGGGTTGAGCAAGAAATCTCTGGCTGGTCATTTTGCGCCTCTACTGAAAAAGGGGCGGGATGACTTGAAATTCGAGGGTTTCCCGAAACCCGCCTTTTCGTTCTTCATCGATATGCGCTATCTGGGGCAATCATATGAACTAACGCTTCCCTATCGGCCCGAGACGGGCGTGGACCTTCGCAAGAGCCTCAGAGCGGCGTTTGATAGGTTGCACGATGAACGCTTCGGCACTTCGAGCCCCGAGAGCGCCATCGAGATCGTGACGCTCAGGGTGCGGGTCGTCGGCGAGGTGGAGCGTCCGCCCATGAGGCGGCTTCCCAAAGCTCCCAAAAGCGTTTCTCATGCGCTCATGGGAAGGCGAAAAATGATTTTTGCAGGAAGAGAAGTCGAGGGTTCGGTGTATGCGCGGGATATGTTTTCTCGTGGCAATCGCTTTAAGGGCCCGGCGCTGGTGTGCGAGTTCAGCGCCACGTCAGTCGTTTCTCCAGGCTGGGAATGCCGGGTGGATGATTGGGGCAATCTGATATTGAAAAACTTGAGCTGAGTGAGCGCGATGGCGTGTAAATACGATCCGATACTCCTGGAAGTTTTTCGCAATCTGTTGTTTGCGGCCTCAGAAGAGATGGGCGTGGCGCTGTGCCGCTCTTCTTTTTCCCCGAATATCAAAGAAAGAAAAGATTACTCATGCGCCATATTCGACGTAAAAGGCCGGATGGCGGCTCAGGCGGCGCATCTGCCCGCTCATTTGGGTTCCATGCCGATGTCCGTGGAATACGTCATCGAGCGGATGGTGCTTGAACCGGGTGACGTAGTCGTGTTGAACGACCCTTTCCACGGGGGGAACCACCTGCCGGATATCACCATGATTTCGCCCGTATACGTCAGGGAGAGAAGAAAAGACAAACTGATTTATTACGTGGCCAATCGGGCGCATCATGCGGATGTGGGCGGCATCGCTCCCGGTTCGATGAGCATTACGACGGAGATATTTCAGGATGGCGTGGTGATTCCGCCGGTTAAACTCGTGCGCCGGGGAGAGATGCAGGAAGATGTTTTGGCTCTCATACTCTCGAACGTGCGTACGGCCGAGGAGCGCAAGGGAGACATCGCCGCGCAAATCGCGGCGAATCGCGTGGGTGAGCGGAGAATTCTGGAGATCATCGAGCGACATGGCTTGGCCGAGACGCTGCGCTATACGGTGGAGCTTCAAAGGTATGCCGAGCGTCTGACGAAGGCGGTGATTCGGGATATACCCGATGGACGTTACCGTTTCGAGGATTTCATGGATGATGATGGTTTCGGCAGCGGCGCTGTTCCGATACGGGTGGAAATCACCATACGCGGCTCCAGGATGCGCGTCGATTACACCGGCTCGGCTCCACAGACGCAAGGAAGCGTGAATGCCGTGGAATCCATCGCCCGCACGGCGGCGTACTACGCTCTGCGCTGTTTGGTGCCATACGACATCCCGAACAATTCAGGCTGCATGACTCCCATTGAAGTGATTGCTCCGGCGGGCACGGTCGTGAATGCGGAATTTCCCGCGGCCGTTGCGGGGGGAAACGTGGAGACGAGCCAGAGGATGGTGGACGTGATACTCGGTGCTCTCGCGAAAGCCTGCCCCGATAAAATCCCCGCCGCTTCCTGCGGCACGATGAACAACCTCACGGTAGGAGGAATAGACCATCGCCCGGGACCCAGGCAGGGTCGTCCATACGCCTACTATGAGACCACGGGCGGCGGCATGGGCGGGGGGCCATGGGGCGCAGGGGAGGATGCGATTCATACCCATCTGACCAACACCCTGAACACCCCGATTGAAGCGCTTGAGCATGCCTACCCGTTTCGTGTGAGCCGGTACACCGTTCGCCGGGGCAGTGGGGGTCGGGGGAAAAATAGGGGTGGCGACGGAATTGTTCGAGAAATCGAACTTCTGGGAGACGCCACCGTTTCATTCATGACGGAAAGACGGGAAATAGCGCCTTGGCCCCTGCAAGGAGGGGAGCCGGGGATGAAAGGCCGGAATTTGCTCATCAGGGAAGGCGAAAATCAGCAATTCTCCGGCAAAGCCCGGTTTTCGGCGAAGCCTGGCGACAAGGTACGTCTTGAAACGCCGGGCGGTGGTGGTTGGGGGAGGAAGGATTGAACGCATCCTTCCTCTTCGGGAAATTTTTAACTCTGAGCCCGATCCATAAGGGGCTGTTGAAAAAATCATCTTAGGTCGGTATTCACCCCTCCCTCATCCCGAGTAGGCGCGCTTGCGCGCCGTATCGAGGGAGCGCCCTTCGATACGCCGCCTTCGGCGGCTACTCAGGGTGAGGTCAATATAGCGTCAGGGCAAGACGAGGACTTGACGCGAGCGAGGAGGGAGCGTCAAATGCGTCCGCTTTCAGGGCTGGGTTTTTCAACAACTCCCTTAAGCATGAATGGTAAAACCCGAAGCCGGTTATAGCGGATGGCGGAATTTCCCGGAGCGGGTTTGCCCTCGGGGCTTTTCTTTGTAAGATGAGTGGATGTAGGATGATATTATATCTTTCATGTGGCTGCGCCCGTTGCTTCGGGCCGGCCTTTCTTTGTTGATGCGGATGGGAGGATTGTCCGATGCCGGGTGAGCGATTCGTTTATCTCAATGGAGAGATCATAGAAGAGCAGAGCGCCAGGATATCGCCTTTCGACCGCGGTTTCCTCTGGGGCGACGGGGTATATGAGGTCACCCCTTGTTTTGCGGGAAAGCTGTATCGGCTCGATGATCATCTGGATCGCCTCTATCGCTCACTCAAATATGTTCGCATCGATGTGGGCTTCAGCAAAGAAGAGATGAAGCAGGCTACGCTGGCTACCCTGGAGTCGAATTTATGTCGTCTCGAAGAAGGCGCCATGTACCGTGTCGGCCATTGGGTGAGCCGTGGTTTTGATGATCCTTCCATGGCGGCGCACGCGGCGGGGCCCGCCTCCGTCTTCATATTCTGGCGGCCCGTGAACGTCGCGTCTTTCGCGGAGCGTTATTTGAACGGTGTGCGTCTGGCGATAACGCCCACGAGGCGCAATCCTCCCGAGTGTGTGGAGACGAGAGCCAAGGTGACGAGCAAGATGAATCAGATTCTGGCGGAACTGGATGCAGCGGCATCGGGTTCTTTGTCTTTGATGCTCGACATTCAGGGGAACGTGGCGGAAAACTCGTCCGCCAATTTTTTCATGGTGAAAGACGGCGTTCTCTGGACGCCGCCGGAGAGGAATATATTACAAGGAGTAACTCGCCTGGCGGTGTTCGAATTGGCGGCGCGTTTGGGAATTCCAGTCGAAGAGAGAGACATCACGACATACGATTTGGCGCAGGCGGAAGAGTACTTCATCACATCGAGCGCGATATGCGCCATGCCGGTGCGTGAAATTGACAGCTTCAAGCCCGGCGCGCGCGTTCCAGGGCCCGTCACGAAACGCCTGATCGAAGCGTTTGTGGAAGATACCGGGTATGATTTTCGAGAACAACTGAAAGAAAAAACAGCTAAAGACGCCTGAGGCGCATTTCCAGATTATTTCACATGTGGATGAGGAAGAGATGCCGTACTACATAACCAAAGCGAGGCTCGAGCGATTGAGGCAAAAGGTTGGAGAAATTCAGCACCGCCTGAAGCATGAGGTGTCGAAAGAGATCGGCAAGGCGGCGAGTTTGGGTGATTTGAGCGAAAACGCCGAGTGGGAGGCGGCCATTGAGTTGCAGGGCAACCTGAAGAACGAGGTGAGCCGGATTATGGATAAGATCCGTGAGGCGAGCGTGATAGAAGAACTCCCCATCTCTGGCGATAAGGTCACCATCGGCACAAAAGTCACTCTTTTTGACCTGGATAAGGATGAAGAGATTACCTATAAGATATTGGGCGAGGAGGAAAGTGACCTCCCCAATGGAATTATCTCCTTTAGCGCGCCGCTTTCACGCGGGATCATGCAAAAAGAACCGGGCGATGAGGTGGCGGTTCAGTTGCCCGGTGGCGTGAGAAATTTTGAAATCGTGGATGTCGAAAAAATAGAATTTCCCTGATTTTCATGAGACGATTCGATATCGGCGACAAGCTGCTTGTGTATCTCCTCTTCGCGGCAGCGGTTGTTCTGGTCACCTTCTTCGCGTTTCAGCATAAATTATCGAGCGAATGGCATCTGCCGGGTTCCCCGACGCTGTATTTGGTCGGCGTTGCAGGGGCCGTTCTCTTGTGCGTCTCCGTGGTTTTCGTGATCACGAAACGAACAGGCGTGGGCGGCTCTCCCCTGGGGTGGTTTTCCGCCCATGTGGTGACGGCCACCCTGGGTGGCGTGTTGGTGAGCATCCACTCGGGCGGGTTTCTTCGCTATGCCCCGGCGTTGCTGCTCGTCGCGCTTTTTGCCCTGGTGATTCTGGGCGTGTGGGCGCGTGTTCGTCTCTCCAGGCGGATGTCGGCCACGTTCGCTTCAAGAGACGAATCCTTCTCTCCGTTGGGCTCGGATAACCGAGAGCGCATGGCCCGTCTCATCCAGGAGAAAGAATCCCTTTTGTCCAGACTCGAGCCGGGAGCGAATGAGGGCGCCTTTTCCCCGAGACTCAAGCATTGGTTCTCCAGGCCTGGCCTTACGCTCGCTTATGCCCGGCTGGTTGGCCAGGAAAACAAGTTGATGGGAATGCGCGCCGGTGTGTCTCCCGCGCAGGCTTATTGGCGGTTGATTCACATCGCTTTGGCGTTCGTCTTTATCCTCGGTATGTTGGGGCACGTCGTCACCGTCACTTTTTTTGCGGGTTATGTCTCCGGCGGGGGTGAGATATACTGGTGGCATCTGACGAGGTGGTAGTCCGCATGTGTTCAAGGAGCGCGTCTTGGGTCAGCTAGCCTTGATGATAGATTTGGAACGGTGCTTTGGTTGCAAGAGCTGTGAGGCGGCTTGTAAGCAGGAGCACAGGCTGGGCCCCGGCGAATACCGAAACAAGGTGGTCTGGTTGGGAGATGCTTCTACTGGAGCGCCCGATTTCCTCACGTTGACTTGCCAGCATTGCGAGCGCCCCGCTTGCCTGAGGGCCTGTCCCGTCTACCCCAAGGCGATAACGAAAGATCCCGATACCGGCGTGGTGGAAGTGGATGAAGCGCTTTGCACGGGTTGTGGGGAATGCGTCATGGCGTGTCCTTATAGCGCGATGGGCTATGACGCCAAAGGACATCATTCGGTGAAATGCGATCTGTGCCCGGACAGACGGGAAAAGGGATTGGAACCCGCCTGTGCTGAAATTTGCCCGGGCTTCGCCATCTCTTTCGGGGAAAGGGAGACGCTTCTTGAAAAAGCGGACGAAGAAGGTCGGCGCGCTCGGGATCACGATCATTTCCTCCTGAAACCGCAAACGGTCTATCTTGAAAAAATCGAAAGAGAAAATGGCCTCGCAAAAGAAGCGGATGCCTCACGGTTATACGAAAACCCGAGTCGGCCTCGTTTTGTGGATTCACCCGGAGCGAACGACGTATTTGAGCAAAAAGGGCCCGACTTCCCCTACCTGCACGATAAAAAGACGTTGAAGGCGGACCGTGTCGTGCCCGGAGGGTGCAATTTTTGTTTCAACTGCTGCACCGCCAAGTTTCATTTTCAAGGGGAACAGCTCATCAACGTGACGGGAAACGAAGAGGATCCTGTCCTGAACGGAAAGCTCTGTCCCAAAGCGCAGTTCACGCTTCAACTCCACCACAATGAGCATCGCCTGCAATATCCTCTCAAACGCGTCGGCGCCCGGGGTGAAGGCGAGTTTGAGCGCATCGGTTGGGATCAGGCGCTCGATGAGATCACAGCGAAACTCGAGGTTCTTAAAGAACAATGGGGCCCGGAGGCGCTGGCGCTTTTCGTGGGGACCCGCACGGGTTTGATTACGCAAAAAGGGTATGTGCGGTTGTTCAGCCAGATGTGGGGGACCCCCAATCTGCAGGGGACGGACCCGTTTTGTGCGGCGGGCAAGGTGGTCGCCTACGAGGTGACGCACGGGATCAATGGAAACGGGAACAGCTATACGCCTGAGGATATCGGCAGCGCCCAGATGTATCTCTATATCGGGGACAACCAGGCCGAGACGCGGCCAGTCTACTTCGGCAAGGTGAATGACTGGCGCATCAAAAACAAAACCAGGATGGTGGTGGTGGACCCAAGGTACACGGCGACGGCGAGCAAGGCGGATAAATGGCTCGCCATTCGTCCGGGCACCGACATGGCCCTTGGCCTGGCCATGGCGCACCATATTCTCTCAAAAGGTATGCACGACCCGCGTTTTTGCGATGAATGGGTGCTGGGCTGGGAGCGCTGGCGCGATTTCATATTTTCCAAAGGATATTCCCCCGATTGGGCGGAGGCCATCACGGGTATATCCGCGGAGGAGATTCGCGCGCTTTCAGAGGATGTGGCCAAGGCGGATGGCTGTGTCATCTTTGGTAGCCGGGGACTCAATCAGCATACCAATTCCGTGCAAACCAACCGGGTGATGATGTTTGTGGCGGCGATAACGGGGAATTGGGGCCGCAAGGGCGGAGCCTACGTGAACATGACGGCGGGCCCGCCCATAGCCGCCAATGCGCCGGAAGACAGAAGGGTGGAAATTCAAAAACCGATGGTTCGCAGAAGCCCGGCCGGTTGGCTGAGCGCCATGCGGAAAGGAAAGCCATACCCCATCAAGGGTCTCATCACGTGCAACAATCCACTGGCGCAATGGCCGGGGCAGGATGAATCGCGCGCGGCTTTTAAGGCGCTCGATCTCATCGTCCATATCGAATTGTTCCCGAATGAAACCTCCGCGTTTGCGGATTATGTGTTGCCTGCAGCGGGCGGCATCGAAAAAGGAGAACTGGGCCGCACGAATGATGACAGAAGGATTGTCTGGATAGATAAGATGATCGACCCGCCGGGAGAGGCGAAGCCCGATGGATGGATATGGATAGAACTCGGAAGACGCCTGGGGTTCGGCGACGTCATGAAAGAGGAATACAAGGATCCGGGGAAGTTCTGGGATGAGATGTGTATCGACAATGATTTTTTGCGGGGAGTCACACAAAAAAGACTCCACTCGGTTCCCTATCGATGGGTGCGTTTTCCCGTTGCAAGCGAAGATGCTCCCGAGCAGGAAACGCTTTACCTCGAAGGGACGACCGCCACGGGACAACCCGAGGGTAAGCGCTTTCCTACGCCGAGCGGACGGCTTGAGTTCTGGACGGAGGAAATGGAGAAAAAATTCGCGCAAGTGGGATTATCCGCTCTGCCGGAGTTTTACAGCGAGAAAGAAAACCTGTCGCAATTACCCTATCTCGAATATGTCCACGAAGATGATGATCTGGAAATCATCTCTCCATTCAGCAAGGTGCCCACAGGCTCTCGCACCGCCAGAATCGTTCAGCCGGATGAGGAAAGCCTCGGCGATGAACTTCGCCGAAAAGGTTTTGAAACGATATTGATAACCGGGCGGCCGCCTGCTCCGCATTTTCATAGCTGGACGCATTATTTCTGGCAGGCGCAAGAGATGTGGCCGGATCTCTATTGCGAGATACATCCCCATAAAGCGCAAGAGTTGGGAATCGAAGACGGAGTGAAACTAAAGGTCGAGACCACGCATGGGGCCATTGAGGCGATGGCTTGGGTGAATGCAGGCATTAGAGAGGACTCGGTGTACGTTCCCATCGGTTGGGGAGAGCGGCAGCCCTACCATCCTTGGCGCTCCGTGAACTTTCTGACGGATTTCGCGCAACGCGATCCGGTGTCGGACCAGACGAATATGAAGAGTTTGTTATGCCGAATCAGCAAGGCATGAAGTGTCGAGAATATTGGGAATTATACCAAGCACGTGAAGGACCCTTGTCGGAGGAGAGGGCGTTCGCGAGGCAGGGTGGCCACGGGTGGCCGCCCTTACGGGTTCGATTCGATTTGCGTGGTTTCCGTAGGGACAGGCCCCCGTGCCTGTCCGAGGCTTACGTCCTTACGATCCCGCAACCGCAGATTGCCGTCATTCCGGCGTCATTTCCGACCAAGGCGGAAGGGAATGCGGAATCCAGAGCGGATGGGGATATCGAATCGCTGCCGTAGGGACAGGTCGCGACCTGTCCCTACATTCTTGTTTATTGACCGAGCAAAGGCATCGTCATTCCGGCGCATGCCGGAATCCAGGGTTTCGCCTTTGGTTTTTCGTATTTATTCACGCTCGTTTAATGATGGAACGAAATACCTGAATCTATACACCCCCATCGGTTCTGGATTCCGGCATTCGCCGGAATGACGAGCAAATGCCGCGCCTTTCGTAGTGGGCCGTTCTTGTGAACAGCCTTTATCGGAGGAGAGGGCGCTTCACGAAGCGCCCCTACGGGTCGTTTCGATACGCGCGATTTTCGTAGTAGGGACAACCCCCCGTGGTTGTCCGAGGTCGTGACCTGTCCTTGCAATTTCCTCATCGAGCGGAATGCCGACCGAAGGCAGACCATGGGCGGCCACGGGGGCGGGCGGCCACGGGGGGCCGCCCCTACAATCGATTCAATGGTCAGCTATCCGGGGACCTGCGTGTCCGCCCGATTGGCTCCCCCTCAAGGGGGAAGTGATTACATCGTTCCCTTTCGAATCCAAAGCCCGGAATCTCACTGTCGAGTCATTTATATAATTCCCAAAATATAGAAAATGCGCTTTGCTAAAGGCGCTCACTCGATCGGGTCGGGCTGAACGGGTAAGCAAATTTCGGTTCTGAGGTCGGTCTCTATCGTTTCGCGGGGGTCGGCGATGTACCGGTACATCAATGGGCCTTCTCTTTTCCTGAATCCGCTATGTGGCAGCCATTGGGTGAGCATCTTTTCTACGGTGTCGCAAAGTGTGTCGTAGCCCCCAATGTGCGTTCCCACCGCATGCCATCCGCCCGGTAAATTTATCTCATGGAGTTCCTCTGGTACGGGTAGTTCTGAAAGCGCTCTCCAACAGGCCTCGTATCCCTGCTCTCCATAGTCGAGTCCGCAAGCGGGACCGATTCTGGGAAGATTCGCGCAAATCTTGAGTAGGCGAGCCTGTATGAGGCCGATGTACTCTGATGTTGCATGTTCATCGGCGCGTAACGCCCAACCCTTGAAACCGTCGAGTTCCAGGATTCTGACCGGTTGTGATGTCCTCATGAGGGGTCAGCTTGCGCTTTTCGATTTTAGGGCGTTTTGCAGCACGCGCCGGGCGAGAGTGGCGCAGTGGCGCTTGTGGGATGGGAGACCGTCGACGCTTTTCGTGATTTCCTCTGCAGTGATTTGTCCTAGCTCATCAACGGTCATGCCGCGCACCAAGTCCGTCAATGAACTCATCGTGGCGGTGATCGCCCCGCAACCGAGAATCTGCATCTTGGCATCGGAGACCGTATCACCTTCGAATTTGAGATAGAGCGTTACTTCATCGCCACAGGCTGGGTTCGTTCCGCTCCCCTGGGCGTCTGCGTCTTCGAGGGCGCCGATGTTGTGCGGATCCGCAATGTGGGCGAGCACGGTGTCGTTATAGTGATAATCGTCTTTTGGAGCCAAGGCTTCTTCTCATGTTTTTGTTGACTTAAGACGAGGCGCCATCTCGCGAACCTTGCGGACGGACTCCGGCAATACTTCGAGCAGCCTATCGATATCCTCATCCGAGTTCCCGTAGCCGAGGCTGAATCTCAGCGAGCCTTGTACGGTTTCTTTTGGTAAATCCATTGCCAGCAAGACGTGACTGGGTTCCGGAGAACCTGAGCTGCAGGCGGCTCCTGTGCTCACCGCGATGCCCTCTAAATCAAGGCGAATCAGGAGCGTTTCCCCTTCCGCGCCGATGAAGCCTAGGTTCGATGTGCCGGGAAGCCTGTGGTCCGTATCTCCATTGACCAACACATCGGGAATGCGTTCGCAAATTTCATTTTCAAGCCGATCCCTTAAAGCGGAAATGTTTTTTGCAAATTGCGGTCCCTCTTGTTTCGCCATACGACAGGCCTCTCCCATGGCGACGATGCCGACGACGTTTTCCGTGCCCGAGCGCAGTTTTCGCTCCTGCCCGCCGCCGGCGATAAGAGGATCGAGCTTGGTTCCTTTTTTTACATACAAAAAGCCCGTGCCCTTGCAGCCGTTGATTTTGTGTCCACTGGCTGAAAGCAGAGACACGCCGGCTTGTTCTACGTCGATGGATTCCTTGCCTAGCACCTGCACGGCATCGGTGTGAAACAATATCCCGCGCTCCCGACAGATAGCGCCGATTTCACGGATCGGTTGGATGGTGCCGACCTCGTTGTTGCCCCACATGACGGACACGATTTTCGTGTTCGGCTGAATCGCCGAGGCCACATCATCAGGCGAGATGCGTCCTTTCCGATTCGGTTTCACGTAGGTGACTTCCGCCCCTTCCGTTTCCAGCATCCGGCACGTCGTGAGCACGGCCTCGTGCTCAATCTTTGTGGCGACAATATGGCTTGTTCCTGGAGCGGCGGAAACGACGCCCCGAAGCGCCCAATTGTCGCTCTCCGTTCCGCCGGAGGTGAAGAAGATTTCATCACTATCCGCCGCGCCGATGAGGGCCGCCGCATGGTCACGGGCGTTTTCGATCGCGATTCTGGTTTCTCTGCCATATCGGTGGATGCTGTTTGGATTTCCGAATTTCTCGCCGAGATATGGCTGAAGCGCGGCCAAGACCTCAGGACGCGGCGGTGTGGTTGCGTTGTGGTCCATATAGATGGTTTTCATGATGCCTCTTATTTTCCCGGCGTCGGCTCTTGCGTCTGGGCCAATTCTTTTTCAAGGGCTGCGATGCGCTGGTTCAGTGCTTGAATGGCCGCCTCCACCGGGTCCGGTAATTCGTGGTGCTCAAAAGAAACGGGGAGAAGATCATCCGTTTTGCCTTGCCCCTCACGATAGACGATGCGTGCCGGCACACCCACCACCGTGCAGCCGGGAGGGACGTCTGAAATGACGACCGAGCTTGCGCCGATGCGGCTGCCGGCGCCGATAACGTGTGGCCCCAAAATCTGGGCGCCAACGCCGACGACGACGTTATCTTCCAATGTGGGGTGTCTTTTTTCTTTCTTGAGACTCACGCCGCCGAGCGTCACGCCTTGATAAATGGTGCAGTTTTTCCCAATCTGCGTCGTTTCTCCGATGACGACGCCCATTCCATGGTCTATGAAAAGCCCCTCGCCGATCTGCGCGCCCGGGTGAATCTCGATGCCTGTGATGAATCTATTCCAGTGGCTCAGCCACCGCGCAACGAGCAGCGAACGCCTTCTCCAGAGAAAGTGGGCCATGCGATGCAGGCATACAGCGTGATACCCTGGATAGCAGAGAATCACTTCCATTTTCGTTCTGCAGGCGGGATCGCGCTCCATGACGGCGGCGATATCCTTTTGAATCAAATCGAATCCACGACCGAGAGTTCCGAGGAATCCGCTCATATCATGCAAATCCTGTTTCAAAGAAAATCGGGGAAACACATGTGTTCCCCCGCATCATTTATTTATGATAGCACAATGTGTCTGGATATGGCTTTCATCTTGGGGTCTCTTTTTAATACTTCTTTGAAAAATAATCGCTTAGTATCTCTGCGTGATCAAATACAATCATGGTAGGAAGGGAATTTTTACTGAAAACGCCTGCGCGCCTCGCATCGTCTCGTGCTGCGAGCACCCCCCCGAGAGACCTTGCGATATATACGACTGTAACGTTGTGTTGTCTCGCATCGCGTTTAGGGTCGTTGTACGCATGAAATTGACGAACCAGCTTCACGTCGAGCGAGGTTTCCTCCTTTGCTTCTCGAACCGCTGTCCTTTCGAGCGTTTCTCCATAATCGACGAATCCGCCCGGCGGCGCCCAGCCATGTGGCGGGTTTTTCCGCTGGATCATCACAATGCCTTCCTCGCCCATCTCGCTCTCGAACTCGATGATGATGTCCACCGTAAGATAAGGGTTTCTGGGGGTCTGCATCTTTTTGCTCGCTTTTTTGTGAAGTGAGATCGATGAATTGCAACTGATTTTCGCATATGAAGCCGCGCCCTTGCGACTATGTTTTATAGGCCCATATAATGCGATGAATTCAAAGGAAGTTTCGCTGGGAATCGATTTATTTCCAATCGAGGCATCGTCAATTCTTAGCTTCCAATACGCAGGGGTGATCAAATGATAAAGTTTAATATGGCGCCTACCGCCAGGCGAATCGTAGAGCAGGTTCTTGACGTGAAAGAGGGCGAACTGGTGCTTCTCATAACGGATTCGGATCGTCCAGCCTCAGTCACGGAAGCACTTGCGCATGCTTTGAGCGCTGCGGGCGCGAAGTTGTCCATCATGCACATGCCCCCCCATATGAATGGAGGGATCGATCCGCTGCCGCATGTGGGGGCGGCAATGGCGGCCTCTGATGTGGTGATTCTCCAGACCAGCTTCGCCACGATTCATACCGAGACGGCGAGGAACGCGCTCAGGCAGGGCGCGCGCGTACTGGACATGTGGGGATGGCGTGAGGATATGATGGTCGCCGGCGGCGCTTTGGCCGATTACGACGAAGTCGCCCGGGTCACCCGAACAATTTCCGACATATACACCGAAGCCAAAACGGGCCGATTCACGACGCCGGATGGATGCGACATGCACTTTTCCCTGGAAGGGAGAACTTGCTTCCCTCTCATCGGCGTGGCCAGGAAATCCGGAGAATTCGCGGCATGTCCCGATGGAGAAGCGGCCATGAGTCCTTTGGAGGGCACATCCAACGGAGTGATGGTGAATCCTTTTTCTATCGAGAGAAAAGATTTGGGTTTTGTCACCGAGCCCATGCGTCTTGAAATTAAGGACGGTAAAGTTGTATCCATCACGGGAAGCGCGGCGGCAGAGCGGTTCTGGAAGTTGTTGGATGAAAACGGGGATTTGGCGAAGAACGTGGCTGAATTCGCGATTGGCACGAATCCGGCATGTAGGCCTCGGGAGACGATGCGGGAGGCGAAAAAAACGTGGGGTACTTGTCACATGGCGGTGGGTGATAGCGGGAGTATCGGAGGCAATATCGAAGCCCCGCTCCACATTGACATGATTTTCGACAACCCCACGGTGTGGGCGGATGATCAGTTGATCATCGAAGATGGAAAAATTCTACTCTAGCCGCTAAGTGCGATAAAATCCGTCTCCGGCGCGCCCGATGATAAAGGATGAAGATGGCACAAGCCTTGCTCCTTGAAGGTAAACCTGTGGCGGAAAAGGTCATGGAGGAGCTTAAAGCCTCCATTGATGCCCTGCTTCCCCGGATAGGCAGACCACCCGGTCTGGCCGTCGTTCTCGTGGGCGAGGATCCGGCCTCTCAGGTATATGTCCGCATCAAAGGCCGTTCCGCCAAGAAACTCGGCATCAAGACTTTTGATCATCGCTTGGCCGAGGATACGAGCCAAGAGGATATCGTCTCTCTTATCGAAGAATTGAACCGGGATGAAAAAGTGGATGGGATATTGGTCCAGTTGCCGCTTCCCGGGCATTTGAATGAAGAGGAAGTTTTGCGGACGGTGTCCCCCGAAAAAGACGCCGATGTGTTTCATCCGGAAAATTTCGGAAAGCTGGCGCTCAAACAAGGTACGCTCAAGCCCTGCACGCCTGCCGGGGTGCTTGAGATTTTGAAGTTCTACGATATCGGCCTGGAAGGGAAAAAAGCCGTCATCATCGGGCGCAGTAAGATTGTGGGACTCCCCTTGTCCATTTTGATGTTGCATGAAAATGCGACGGTGACGGTGTGTCACTCCCGGACCCGGGACATCCCTTCGATCACGCGAGAAGCCGATATCGTAGTGGCTGCCATGGGGAGGCCGAAATTCTTGACGGCGGATATGGTGCGGCAAGGTGCGACCGTGGTTGACGTTGGTATCAACCGTATGGACGGGGAATTGGTCGGTGATTGTGATTTCGAGCCTTTGCGTGAAAAAGCTTCCGCCATCACTCCCGTGCCGGGCGGGGTGGGGCCAATGACGGTCGCTATGCTGATGATGAACACGGTTCGCGCGTATTCTCTTGAGTTGCAAGGAGAGAAGCCACCGAACTGATGAGGATTTTCGGATGAACGTGGACCTTCTCGGTGACAATACGCCTCGCGCAACCCCTGCGGTGCTCACCGTCTCACAACTCAACGCGCGCGTGAGAGAATTATTGGAAGGGGAATTTGGTGAGGTTCTCGTTGAGGGGGAAATTTTCTCCTGGCGCACCTATCCATCGGGACATTCCTATTTTGACTTAAAAGACACCTCGTCCAAGGTTAGCGCAGTGATGTTTTCGGGCCGCAGGCGGTTTTTGCGCTTTGAGCCGGAAGTAGGCATGCGCGTGATGATCCGTTGCCGGGTGACGCTTTATGAGAAAGACGGCCGTTTTCAGGTGTCGGCGCTTTCTATGGAGCCCCTGGGCGAAGGCGCGCTCGAGGTTGCTTTTCGCCAGTTACATGAACGATTGGAAAAGGAGGGTTTCTTCGCACCCGAACGAAAAAAAGAGATTCCTGAACGCCCCCATCGTGTGGCATTGGTGACGAGCAGAGAGAGCGCCGCCCTCCAGGATATGTTGCGAGTTTTCAAAGAGCGCGCGCCGATTGTAGAACTCGTCATCGTTCACACACCGGTGCAAGGAGAAAACGCCGCGCCTTCTATCGCGGGGGCGATTCAAAAAGTGGACCAAAGCCTCGCAAATATGAAATGTCCCGTAGATCTCATCATCATGGGCCGCGGCGGAGGAAGCCGGGAGGATTTGTGGGCGTTCAACGAAGAGGAAGTGGTTCGGGCGATCGCCGGATGCAGGACGCCGGTCATTTCAGCGGTAGGCCATGAGGTCGATACGTCGCTTAGCGATCTGGCAGCCGATGAGTCGGCGCTTACGCCTACGGCGGCGGCGGAGCGCGTGGCCAGAGGCTGGCAGGGTGTTGCCCGAGACATAAACGATTTGTTTGATGATATGCGCCGAGCAGTAGGGGAGCAAATAGCCTCGCTCGATGCCAGGTTTTCTCGCTTGCTCAGGGAGCCCGCTTTCAGAAGACCGGAAGCCCCGCTTGAGGTATTGGCCCAGCGTGTGGATGCCCTCTATGAACGCATGGGTAGAGAAGCGAGGCATCGGCAACAAATGCGGTGGGCATATTTGGCCGGGATGGTTCCGAGGCTGCGGACGATATCGCCCAAAGAGAAAATCGGGATTTCCATATCGGGGCTGGAAGGCCACGTAAAGCGTTTGCGTGCAGCGCGCGCATTGTTTGTGAGACGCAGGACGGATGCGCTCGAAACCGCCGCTGGACGCCTCGAATTGGTATCGCCGCTCGCCGTTTTGGCGCGGGGGTATAGCTTGGTGCGTAAAGAGCCCGATGGTGCGCTGGTTAAAAAAGCCGGCGATGTGAAAGAGAAAGAATCCGTGCGGATTCGTTTATCGGAGGGCGGCTTGTTGTGCCGAGTAGAGCAAGTTTTCCCGGAAGGAGAGGGCCCATGAGTACTGGAAATGAATCCACGAATCCCGATGCGGAACCAAAGAGTTTTGAGGCTGCGCTAGAGCGTTTGGAAGTCATCGTGGAAAAACTCGAAGAGGGTGAGCCCTCTTTAGAAGAAGCCGTTTCGCTATATGAAGAGGGTGTGAAGCTCTTCCGCTATAGTCGAGAGCAATTGAACGCGGCGCAAAAGAGGGTGGAGGAACTCGTGGGAGAGTCGGAAGAAACATTTTTGTTGCAACCATTTGAAGATGGTGAAGATGATGAATGAAACCGGGGTTCCAGGTGGCATCGATGCGGCGGCTTACCTGAACGGTTGGGCGAAACGTGTGGAAGAAGAGCTCGATCGTCTTGTGTCAAAATCGTCTGAGCCTCCTGAGATCTTCGAGATTATGCGCTATAGCCTTTTCGCCGGGGGTAAGCGCTTGCGCCCCGTGCTTTGCGTGGCTGGATGTGAAGCCGTAGGTGGGAGCCCTGAATGGATTCTGCCCGCTGCTTGCGCCCTCGAATGCATTCATTCCTACTCTTTGATCCATGATGATTTGCCCGCCATGGATGACGATGACCTCAGGCGGGGTATGCCTACGAGCCACAAGGTTTATGGTGAGGCGGCAGCGATTCTGGCGGGCGATGGATTGCAGACCCTGGCCTTCGAGTTGATGGCGAGTGAGGATATGGGCGAAAAAATTTCACCTGAGCGTCATGTGAAAGCGACTCGGATGCTCGCAGAGGCGGCAGGCGCAACGGGTATGGTGGGGGGACAGCTTTTGGACATCCGGGCAAATGGCCTGGTTAGTGATGTGGCGCATTTAGAGGAGATCCACAGGAGAAAGACAGGTGCGCTTTTGAGAGTTTCTGTTTGTTTGGGGGGCCTCCTCGGTGGCGGCGGTGAAGCGCAGATGGAAGCGCTGCGTGTTTATGGTGAGAAGATCGGGCTGGCGTTCCAAATTGTGGATGACATTTTGGATGTGGAAGGCGATGAAGCGCTCATGGGAAAGCCCACGGGTTCGGATGAGGGATTGAACAAAGCGACTTATCCTGCCTTGTACGGGATAGAAGCATCGAAAAAACTGGCGCGCTCCACTTGCGAGGAAGCTTTGCAAGCACTTGAAATTTTCCCGAATCAAGCCCCTGAGCTGGAATCCTTGGCGCGTTTTATTGTCTTGCGTAGGTTTTGATGATTGACTATAGTGCTTGGTTATCCTTTGAAAGAGGTGGAATACCGGAGTCAAAGTCATTTGAGTAATGGTGCGAAATAAGTTTTAAAATCACTTCCCTGGGGGAGATGATATGGGCGAACTGCTCGAGCGCATTGATAGCCCGGCGGATTTGAGGCGACTGCCGGAAGACGAACTTCCTCAAGTCGTGGATGAACTCCGGGACATGATCATTCAGGTGACGTCCAATACGGGTGGTCACCTTGGAGCCTCTTTGGGGGCTGCGGATCTGGTTGTAGCGCTCCACTATCTCTACGATACGCCGAAAGACAAGTTGATTTGGGATGTTGGACATCAAGCCTATACGCATAAGATTCTCACAGGACGCCGGGATCAGTTCCATACGCTGAGACAATGGGAAGGAATCGCTGGATTCCCGGACAGGCGTGAGAGCGAATATGACCACTTGAATGTGGCGCATGGAGGCACATCCATATCGGCTGCGCTGGGTATGGCGACGGCGCGGGATCTCTCGGGAGAGGACTTTCAGGTCGTCGCCGTCATCGGAGATGGCAGTTTAACGGCCGGTATGGCGATGGAAGGGCTCAACAATGCCGGCGATGCGAAGAGAAATCTCACCGTTATTCTAAATGACAATAAAATGGGAATTTCGCATAACGTGGGCGCCATGTGCTCATATCTCGCGCGAATCATGACGGGTGAATGGGCCAACCGGGCGCGTAAGGTGCGGGGTGAAGTTCAGAAAATAGTCAGTCACCTTCCCTTGGTGGGTGGCCATGCGGTCACCCTGATGGACAGGATAGAGGAGTCACTGAAAAATATCATCGTGCCGGGCATTTTGTTCGAGGAATTGGGCTTTCGGTATATCGGCCCGGTCGATGGCCACAGGTTGGATTTGTTGATTCCCACTTTGAGAAATGTGAAAAATTTAGATGGTCCCAATCTGGTTCACGTCGTTACCCGCAAAGGACATGGATATCCCTACAGTGAAGCAGAACCCATCACTTATCACGGCGTAACGAAATTCGACCCCGAATCCGGTAAATTCCACAAAAAAGCGCCTGGGCCTCCCGGCTATTCTAAAATTTTTACCGATACGATGATCAAACTCAGCCAAAAAGATGAAAAGATTGTGGCCATTACGGCAGCCATGCTTGAGGGCACGGCTCTGGTGAACTATCAGAAAGTATTGCCGGATCGCTGCTTTGACGTAGGGATGTGTGAACAACATGCAGTAACTTTTGCTGCAGGGCTGGCGCTTGAGGGGATGAAGCCGGTCGCCGCTATTTACAGTACGTTTTTACAGCGCGCCTACGATCAGCTCATCCATGATGTCTGCCTCACGAATGTGCCCGTCACCTTTGCGCTGGACCGAGCCGGTCTTGTGGGTGATGACGGGCCCACCCACCAGGGTGCTTATGACTTGGCCTATCTTCGGTGTTTGCCGAATATGGTTATCATGTCGCCTAAAGACGAAAATGAGCTTCAGAAAATGGTTCTGACAGCCATCGAACATCCCGGGCCGGCTGCGTTGCGCTTTGCGCGTGGTTCCGGTGAGGGAGTCCCGATGGATGAAAATATCGAGACGATTCCTGTCGGGGAAGCGGAACTGCTTCGTGATGGTGATGATGTGGCGCTCATTGCCTTGGGCCCCATGGTGGGCCTCTCCATGGAGTCCGCTGCGCAATTAGAGGAACTCGGAATACAGGCATCGGTTTTGAACCTTCGCTTTGTCAAGCCGATGGATGAAGAGAAAGTTTTAGAACTCGCAAGGCAATGTACGCGCGTCGTAACGATCGAGGAAGGGACGCGCATAGGCGGGATGGGCGCCGGTGTTTTGGAACTTTTGGCGGCGCATGGCATACGAGATGTTTCCGTAAAGGTTTTGGGTATTCCCGACCGTTTTATTGAGCACGGGGCGCCTCAATTCCAGCGCGAGGATTGTGGGCTCACGTCAGGCGAAATTACGCAAGCAGCTCGTGATTTGATGAAAGTCGAGCCTGATTCTGCCGACTTAGCGGTCCATGGCAAGAAAACAGAGGCTTGATAAATTAGTCGTTGAACGTGCGTTGGCCCCAAGCCGGGAACGTGCGCGCAGTCTGATTTTGGCAGGCCTTGTGAGTGTTGACGGCAAACCCGCCACGAAGGCGGGTTCTTCATTTCCGCAGGACGCATCGATCACCCTTAAAAAAGATGCTTGTCCCTATGTAAGCCGGGGGGGACTGAAGCTCGCAGGCGCGCTGGATGTTTTTTCTATTCATCCGGAAGGGAGATATTGCGTGGATATCGGCGCATCGACGGGCGGATTCACCGATGTGCTGCTCACTCTTGGCGCCCGCCGGGTCACGTCGGTAGATGTGGGTAAAGGTCTGATCGACTGGAAATTGAGAAATGATCCTAGAGTCACCCTTTTGGAGGGTGTGAACGCCAGGCATTTGACACTTGAGACATTTCGAATGCTGGCGGGAGAAGAAAGGCCAAGTTTATGCGTCATGGATGTTTCATTCATCTCCGTCACGAAGGTGCTCGGGCCGATTCATGAGTTGCTAGGCGAAAGTGGAGAGATAGTCGTTCTCATCAAACCACAGTTCGAAGTGGGTAAGGGCCGTGTCGGGAAGGGAGGAATAGTCCGCGACCCCGCACTTCACCGTGAAGTACTCATTCGCATTTGGGATGAAAGTCTTCGAATGAAATTGGCCCCTCAAGGAATCGCTTTAAGTGCGATTACGGGAGCAAAAGGAAACCGGGAGTTCTTTCTTCATCTGAAGCCTGGGGCGAATTCCCCGGAAGCACAAGCTTTGGTTGAAGGCATATTGCCAAAGGGGTTTGAAACTTAAGCAATCCTTATCACCCCGTCATCTAGTCTGGGAACGATGCTCGTTATGTCCTTCTGCGCACAGAAGGATATGTCATTTCCGAGTCCTAAGGCGGACAAGTGTTTTCCCCAGCAGCTATCAAAAAGCATTTTTTCTAGGTTTTTTTCAGCACTTTTGGCGACTTGGAGGGCTGCTCGAGCGGTATCGGAGAACTCCAGGGTATCTAAACTTTCAGACAAGAGATGCAAGAAGATTCCCGCCCCCACGGTATCTTCTTCGCAATAGCCTCCTTCGCGGCCCGAGCAGGCGATCAAAAGAGATTGGCTCGGGTTTTCATGCAATATGGACGTTACGCGTCGGGCAATTGCGGTAATATTCACGAAAGCGGCAGTGAAAATTTCCCCGCAACTCTTTACGGCGGAGAGTGTTTTGGTTCCGTTGCTCGTGGAGAGTATCAAAGTTTTTCCGCTGATTCTCGGGCGTGTGTATTCAAGAGGAGAATTTCCTCCGTCAAATCCCTCAATGGGTTTGCCGTCTTGCTCCCCGCCCAGGAGTATTTTTTCGGAACCATGACGGAGCCGTAGCTTTTTGGCCAATTCAAACGCTTTTTCAGGAGAAGCGCAAGGATATATGGCGGGACATCCATTCTCCAAAATAACGGTGATGTTCGAAGTGGCCCTTAATATGTCTATCACGACACATACAATATTTTGTGTGTTTTCCCCACGTGCTTGATACGCATCTTTAAGTCGCACAGGAATTTCCGGGTGAGCAAAAGCGACATCGCACCAAATGTTTTTGCTCACGAGGATGATTCCCATACGATGTCCAGATAAAAAAAATCACTACATAGGGAGGATAAGAGAACTTCCGCCCTCCTTTGTTGGTAGCCTTGTTGTTTGGGCATGCGCACCCGCAAAAGGGTATCCGGATTTCTCATATCATCAATAGCCCGAAACCAGTCATCTGCCGTGGTCCCATCACCAGATGAATATGAGAGCGTTCTCATAGTGCGTGCATTGAGGGATTTTCGCTTCAACTGAACAAGAGAACCCCTATCATCCATTTCCCCTAAGACCATAGAGCGGTCACCTAGATTGTGCTCGCTAAAGCGCAACCCTTCAGGCGAACCGCTGTAGCATGCACCGCCGCCACTCCACCGGGCGACATCCAAGGGTTTATGGTAATGGCCTATCGCCACATACCCAAAGGGCAGACGCTTCAGATCTGCTGCTTGGAACGTATGTTCCTTGAATGCGGGGTGTTCCGAAGCGAGGGTGGCTTCTGAGCCATGTAAGAGCAAGATGGATCTATCGTTCAAACGAAGTTTCTGTTTGAGGATTTCCTGCAAAGGCGGTTTGAAGGCGTCTTTGATATCCCAGGGGATTCCAGCAACCGTGAGGTTGAGTTCAGTAATGTTTTCCTGATTCAACCCAGTGGAAGGATCACTGCGGAAAAGATGCATGTTGTTCGCAATTTGGGGCAGGTTCCACACGGATTTGGGTTGTATCGGGTCATGATTGCCGGGAATGGCGAAACAGCGCACACCTTTTTTGGATAAATGTGCAAGATTCTTCGAAACGATTTCAACGTCACGCTCGCTTGGATGAGAGGTGTCGAACAGGTCGCCCGAGATCAGGAATACCTGAGCGCCCCATTTGAGTGTTTCGCGGACAGAACGGAAAAACGCCACTCGAAGATCGGCTTGACGCGCGGCGGCTTTACGAGGCGGGAGGTAGTCGAAGTCATAACCGAGATGGAAATCACCGCAATGGGCAAATCGAAAGTTCACGTTATCTCCAAAAACCAACATATCGATAATTGTGTCATGTGTGAGTTGTGGTTGGCAAAAGCGAAAAGGAGAAAGGCGCTGCTCGACATCGTCTTGACAGTACGCGCCATCCCCCCCGATGATGTAAATTTTAAGCTGAGTGTTACAGGAGAAGCGATTTTGGCGAAGAAATCGAGGATGAAAGCCTCGAAAAAAACTTTTTCAAAAGAAGATTTGGTTCGAGCTGCCGCCGTGGCAGCTGGTCTTGAAGCGTCGTTCACGGTGCCAGCTCCGCCGGGCGCCATGGCGCCCGCACCCCTTTTGGATGAAATCAAGGAAATGGGAGAAGCCGGGGTCGCCGGTGTATTGAACCATCTGTCTTCCACCACTCCAGAAGGGCGTATCCCCACGCTTCTCGCTCTACGCGAGTTGGACGATGTGTCCGTCGTCCCAAAACTCATCTCTCTCATTCAGACGATGCGCTGGTCGATACCAGGACTCACAGCGCTTCTGGAGACTCTCGGAGCGTTGGGTGCGAAAGCGGAATTGCCGAATGGCTTCGATGCAGAAAGTTTAAGTGACGCCCGGGAGATTTCCGAGCAATTAAGGAAGAATGAGTCCCTGACGGTTGATTCCGTAAAATCTGTCGTATCGTCATTGAAGAACATGCCTTCTTTTTTGCAGGAAGTGGCATTGCGTGACAGTTTTGAAAACATGTGTGGTGTTGCAGAAACTCGCGCGCTCGGGCTGGCTGAAGCGATGGCCCAGGAAGGAACACTGCCACCTGCACATTTCATTGAAATCCTGGCGCAAATGGGTACGCGTGATGCCGCAACTGCGCTTCAAAAGCTCTCGGAATCCACTAAAGACAAAGATACGTTGTCCCGAATTCGCAAAGCGATATTCCGATTGAAAAACAAAGGCATAGAAATTGAAAAATTCTCTGGTACGGGAATACGCACTGCCCATCGAACCAATTATCCGGATTATGTTCATGCAGTGGTGAGTGCCGTAGACGGCCGTGGGCAGATGCTTTTGTGGCTTGCCCGTTCTCGTGTTCCCCGCGGAAGGTATCTTGTCCAGGCGCGTTTGCATCGGGGGCGGGGAATTGTTGAATTCACGGATGCGGAAATGAGCGCTAAAGAGTTGAGAAATGTTTTTCGCCGAATTTCAGAAATTCCCACCTTGGCATCACAAGAAGTGCCTGCTGGTTATGCCATTTGGCTTCTTGAGCGCAGTCAGCGCGAAAATGAGGCGGGAGAAACGCCACTGCCTCGTGGCTTTACACACGCGAAACTCATGCTCGACCCCTTGGCGGAAGCTGATGTGTTTCCCGTGGAAGGCCCACACCCGGTACGTAGAATGGTGAATTCTCTTGCACAAGGCGATAAGAGGATGGAGGTGCGCGCGATATTCGCCCATCGACCTTTTTGGAGTTGGGTGATGGATGAAGAGCACGTGGCGCCATATTTTCAAGAATTTTTGCAGTCGATGGAAAGTCAGGTGGCGATGGATGAAAGGCAGAAAAAAGAACGTCTTCAACAGATAGTGGAAAATAGCGCAAAAGAAATTTTCCAGGATAAGGCGTTGCGAGAGCGTATCGCGGGTCAACTGGAAGACAATGCCTACATTTTCCATCAAGCGGGTGATGAAGCGATGGCGCGTGAATGTGTGACGCTAGCGGATGAGGTGCGAGTGGATACGGATGAACCCACGTCCCTGCTTGTCGAAATGGTTAAATACTCCATAAATGTGATGCTTGAGAGAATTGTCCGTCAAGTCCAGGCATCTCAGGACGAGAAGGGGGAAATGCGAGAAGAGGGTGCTGAGGATAGCGACGTTTTAGAAAGTGCGGATTCGGAAGATTCTCCTGTTATTATCGTGCCGTAATCTCATATTTGAGGGATTTGATGGAATTTGGTTTTGATCACATTCATTATGTCTGTGCGGACGTGAGGGCGTTTGCGGAGTATTTTCAAAAGATATTTGACGCTGAAATTGTTCGCTATGATGAGGACTTCAAGGGCTCGCCCAATGCGGCGATCCAAATCGGTCGCTTGGTGATATTCGCGCGCGGCGTCAGGCCTGAAGAAACGCCAGATTCCGTGGGGCCGGAACTGGTTCAGGGTTTGGATCATTTTGGGTTTGGCGTCCCGGATGTGGAAGCCGCCGTTGAGTGGCTGAGGGATAAAGGAGCGGAGATTATGGTAGAGCCCGTGCGCCGTGGTATTGGAGGGCGCATGATCGCCTACGTTAGGGGGCCCGGAAACATTCGCATCGAGTTATGCGAGAATGCATCGGCTCAGTAAAATGCTCTCCCATTCTGCGCATTAGCAAACACGGGAACCCAAGCACGGGTTCTCCTTGGCATAATGATTCACAACAATTTCATCGCGATGAAATAGACATGACATGTGTTCTCTTTGGAGGATGAAACCGATGGTCGATTTCCAACTTACACCCCGGCAGACTGAACTCAGAGATATTGCGAAAAGATTCGCTACCGAAGTGATGATTCCCGCCGCTGAGGTCGCGGACCGCATAGAGGACCCTGAAAAATCCTTTAACTGGGAAGTCATCAGAGAAGGTTCAAGGCGAGGCCTCAGAACGCTTACCGTCCCGAAAGAATTCGGAGGTGAAGGCGCCGATGTGCTTTCCTGCGCTATTGTGGGTGAAACCCTCGCGTATGGTGATTTGGGACTTGCTGTTGCCTTTGACCAGACATGGAAGATTATGACATCGATTGCCAACATGGCGAATGAAGAACAGCAAAAACGCTGGCTTCCCCAAATAATGGATGATGAAGAATGTATTCTGGGGACAGCCTGGACGGAACCTATGGCGGGTAGTGACAATGTATGGCCCAATCAAAATCCCGGTGCTGGAATACAGACGTATGCTGAAAAAAAAGGAGACCGTTGGGTGCTGAATGGCGCCAAGCGCTATATATCGAATGGGGGACTCGCCAAAGTTTATCAAATTGCCGCCCGTACGGATAAGAATAATCCTATGATGAATAGTCTCACGGCCTTTTTGGTTCCCTCTGACGCCAAGGGTTTTGAAGTCACGGAAGTGTGGGACAAACTCGGCCAAAGGTGTGTTCAGAATGGCACATTGGAGTTTCACGATGTGGAAATTCCGGAAGAGGATCAAATCGGGGAAGTGGGCCAAGCTTTGCCGGCGCTCGCCAATTTGTTCATAAGGCACGGAAGTAACATTCAGGCGGGTGCCACCGTCTTGGGTGTTGCGCAACGTGCGTATGATCTCTCTTTGCAGTATGCGCATGCCAGAATTCAGGGAAGCGTGCCTTTGCTTGAACACCAGCTTCAGCAAGTGAGGCTCGCGCGCATGGCGATGAAGATAGAAGCGTCTCGTTCTTATTTGTGGCGTACGGCGTGGTCCACCCAGCTTGAGGAGATGGACAGAAAAAATGCGATGCTGAGTAAGGTATTCGCATCCGAATCCGCCGTAAAGGTCTGTCAAGCGGCCATGGAACTATGGGGAGCAGCGGGGTATATGCGGAAAAACCCCATCGAGAAACTCATGCGTGATGCCTTGAGTTTTCTACATTCAGACGGCACGAACGATGTGCTGACGCTTAAAGCGGCAGGTTTCCTCGAAGATCCGCCGCAAGTCGACGATCTCGTCTACTCCCCGCGTGTGGCCGAGGCGGCGGCGGGAAGATAGGGTTCCGTGAGGCGGTAGAGATTCGACATCGGGACGAAGTTTGGGGTTTCGCTCGCTTTACGAGAGTTAGTTCCTGAAAGCGGTGATTAGCACTCCGCCTGCGACAACGCAAATCGTGGCCAAAACTGTCTTACGATTGATTGTTTCGAGCTTTCCTAAGAAAAAGTAGCTCAGAATCAATACCCAAATCGGTGCGATTCTGCTCAAAGGCAGAGCGGTGGATACGTTCGCTAAAGTAAAAGCTGTCCAAAGCATGTAAGAACTACATATGCCGATAAGCCCCGCCCCTCCTACCCATATGAAACCTCTTTTATCACCCTTAATTTCTCTTTGGCCGGGTAGGATTGGCTTGGTGAGGAGAAGAATGCAATTAGCCGTAGCAAAAGATACGGCCATGCCGACAATAGGCGTCGCCTGATGGGTATACGCGAGTTTAACGAAGATGGGTGCCGCCGCATATGCCAGTGATGCGACGAGTGGGAATACCAGCGCTCCTTGAAACCAGCTTTTGAACGATTGGGACTTGTCATCTTGTATGCCGAGAATAGATACGCCGACGACGATGCCGAGAGTGCCGAGTAGAACCATGGTTGTTGGTGCTTCACCCAAGAATAGGATTGCTAGCAGGGTTCCCCAAATTGGGGCGGCGGAGGATATGGGGACGGTGCGGCTGAGCCCCATGCGAGATACCCCCACCAAGTAGCAGTATCTTCCAATAGTGGGACCCGTAGCACCCACAGCGGCATACCAAAGAATAGCTTCTGGTTTAGAAGTAAGAAGTGTGCCATTCAGGATGGATAAAACAAAGCCGCCCAGGCTTATGATTCCATTGACAATCAGGGCGGTAGCGAGCGGAGATACGCTTCTCATTCCTTGTCTGAGAAAAGTTTGCGCCACGGAGAATGTGATGGAAGATGCGATTGCAAACAACTCTCCCGGCCCGACCAGTTGGATCAAGTTCATGGGCTGATTTGCTTTTTGGGAAGATGAATTTCTCCGCCTTTAGATTTCCTTGGGTTCTTGTCTTTGTAGTAGTGACACATTCGCCTCAAATCACAATCAGCGCATTTTGGGTTTCGAGCGGTGCAAATGGTCCGCCCAAAACTCAGCATATTCATGTGTAATTCATGAGCACGTCCTTCTGGAATAAGTGGCGCTAGCATTGAGTGAGATTTTTCAGGCGTGATTTTCTCGGAGATTATGCCCAGGCGAATCATGATCCGGTGAATGTGAACATCTATAGGGAATAAATCCCGGTTTGAAGCCAGCATCAAGGTGACATAAGCGGTTTTGATGCCGATGCCTTTATGACGAGTAAGATATTGCACGGCGAAATCATCTGATTCTTGATGCAGAAATTCCAAAGAGAGATGCTCTCGGTCCTTCCGAAGCCATCTGAGGAAGTCTCGAATTCGCCCGGCTTTTTGATTGCCCAAGCCGGCGGAACGAATTGCCCGGGCAAGATCCGTTTGAGGGGAGTCGGCGATTTCATCCCAGTTGGCGAAAGTTTTTTTCAAGGAATCAAACGCCAGGTCGCGGTTATGGTCGGTCGTGCTTTGTGAAAGGAGGGTTTCGACTAGGGCATCTAAAAGATTGCCTCGTTTGATGCGCTTCGGCCTCCCGAAACGAGATAATAATCTATCCGCGAGGGTCAGGATTTTTCGTTTTCGGGTGGTTGATGAGGCAGTTCTGGTCGGCATTCTATTTCCTGGTGCTATGAATTTTAATGAATCGGGTCCGAGTGGCTTTCGTTGAATTTTCAAAATATAGAAATCACGCGTGGTTTGGCAGTCTAATTTTATAATGATGCATCATTACCACAAACTTCAAATACCTCCGCTTCATTCAAATGAAGCCAATCTTTGTGGTTTATGGGCATGGGAGTACGATTTCCTACCGAGTTGCGCTGTCTGGTTTTGTTTGAGCGCCGGGCGCCTGGCGAAGCAAGGAGGAAAGTCGAGATTTGCTGTTGAACACTTCCTTCGTTCTTTTAAGGCGCTCATATACTCGAATGACCTTTGAGACGTACCGGCGTGTTTCTGGAAAGGGGGGAATCCCGTTGTAGCGTTGGATGTTGGCGGGACCCGCATTGTATGAGGCCAACGTCATATGTAAATTCCAGCCATATAACTCAAGCAGATATCGTAGGTAGCGTACACCACCCTCGATGTTCTCGCGGATGTCGAAAACATTGTTGAGTCCTAGGTGTTTCGCTGTAATCGGATTGATTTGCATGAGCCCTCTGGCGCCATTATGAGATACTGCTTTTGCATTGAAGTTACTTTCCACCTCGATGACAGCGCGCACCAACAAGGGATCTACCCCGTAAAGCCTGGAAAAATTATGTATGTACCAAAAGATTCCAGGTTTTCCACTCCCGAAACTTTCACTTGTCGTTGTCCTGATATGTTCATCAAGGTGAATTTTTTTGGTGGGAAAGGGAATCGTTTTTCGCTCTATCAATTCCGAGATGGACGGAAAAGGTTGTGCATAGAGCATCAAGACACCGGCGAGAACGATTCCCGCTAGAGGGACTCTGCAAAGCGCCCATATGTAATTGGTTCGGCCACGACGCAGGTCCGTTAGCTCGAGCACTAAAAATAAGAGGTAAACTGCAATCAATGCGCCAACGATGAGGTTCATGAAATTTATTCCAAGGAAAGTGTTTGAGTGAGTATAGGCCGAACGGTTTCCCTTATAGCTTATAGATTGACTAGTAAGGCCGCGTGATAAAGGACTGAATACATATCTGCTCAAAACATACATAATCCAGGGAGGATGCCTGGTCGGCGCAGAAGCACTTCGCCTTTCTTCTCAACGACGTAAAAGATAGGCAACCAGCATGATATTCGCAAGCGGCGGAGTGGGAAATTACAGCAAGTCCAGAATATCTTCTAGCTTTTCTAGATATCTATCTGGGTTTAGTTTTTTTATCTCGGCAGCCTGTGAGTATTTTCCCTGGATAATCCATACGGGGATAGATGCGTTTCTGGCGGCCTGTATGTCTGTCGTCGTATCTCCAACCATGACGACTTCCTCTGGTTTCACTTCAAGCAATTTGATGGCGGCGAATAACATTTCCGGGTCCGGCTTCGGCGCATATCCCTGGCGGTGTCCAAACACCGTTCGAATATAGGGGAGAAGCCCGACATGCTCTAATTGTTCCTTGCAGAAAAACCATGTTTTATTCGACACGCAAGCCATCTGAATACCCCGATGCGCAAGGGTTTCGAGTGTTTTTTTAGCCCCCGGTATAATATGGGTGCCCGCGATGTTGTGAACCTTGTAATGAGAGCGATAGATGAGCACCGCCTCGTTGGCCATATCTTCTCCCCACAGTTCGGTGAATCTTTCCTCGAGCGTGGGACCGATGGATGCGAGAATCTCTTCATCCGTCATTTCGGGCACGCCAAGGTCCCGGCACATGAGGCGCATGCACTTTGCGATGCCCTCATAGCTGTCGACAAGCGTGCCGTCGTGGTCTAAAAGAAGCGCGCGTATGGTCATATGAACACTCTCCATCCAGGCATGGATAACCATGATATGATGCGAACGAGCAACGAAACGGGCAAACCATAACACCATGGGTTGATGGATGAAACAGGATGTGAAATCTGAAATTCAAAATGATCGCGCGGGTCGATTGCCGCCCTCCGGCTCTATCGAGCTTCTCGGCATGGGTGAGGAAGAACTCGTTTCGCTGTGTGAGCGGATGGGGGAAGCCTGCTACAGAGGCCGCCAAATATTCTCCTGGCTGTATGCCCACGGCGTGCGTGAATTCTCTCAAATGGCGAATATACCCAAAGGCTTGAGGGCGAAACTCGAAAAAACGGCCCGCATCGAAACGCTCGAACTCGACCGGGAGAGCAAGAGTGCGGATGGAACGGAAAAATATGTGTGGCGCCTGCGCGACGGCGCGCGGGTCGAGAGCGTCCGCATACCGATGCGGAACGTCAATGGCGTCATGCGGTGGGCGCTTTGCATATCCACGCAGGTAGGGTGCGCGATGGGTTGCACGTTTTGTCTGACGGCCAGGATGGGTTTCGTCAGGCAGTTGACGCCCGGTGAAATTGTCGGCCAATTCCTCGCCGCAAAGAGTCGTCTCGCCGAGGGAGAGCGTTTTCACAACGTCGTTTTCATGGGAATGGGAGAGCCGCTCGACAATTTCGACGCCACCGTAAGCGCCGTGCGGATTCTCACGCACCCCCGGGCGAATGGCGTCAGCGCCAGGCGGCTTACCGTATCGACGGTGGGGGTCATCTCGAGGCTCCGGGATTTCGTGTCCGCCGTTCCGGGGGTGGGCTTGGCGGTGTCGCTTCATGCGGCGGATGATGAGACGAGAGGAAAACTGGTGCCGGTCAACCGCAAGTGGCATCTGAGGGCGCTGCTCGATGAATGCCGGGAACTGCCCACCGGCGAGCGGCGTCGTATCACTTTTGAATACGTCATGCTCCTGGGAGTAAATGACTCGAAACAAGACGCCAGGGAGCTTTCCCGGCTATTGAGCGGCCTCAAGTGCAAGGTGAACCTGATTCCGTGGAATCCGTTTCCGGGAACTCCCTATGAGCGGCCAGACGATGGGCGGGTCGAGGAATTCCGCCGGATACTCCTGGCAGCGGGCCTGGTGGCTACCACGCGCATCAGCAAGGGGGGCGATATCCTCGCGGCGTGCGGGCAGTTGGCCGACGAGAGCCGCGTGGCGTTTAATAGCCGCCTGAAGCAGCTTAATCCCATATAAATCAAATATTTAAACTTTCAGAAATACCTCGTGAATTTATCGAAATTTATCGTATTTTATCGATATTTTTACATATTTTCACTGAAAAACGAGGTGCGGGACAAGCTTTCTTGCCCATCCCCCCGGTATGTTGGTATACCTTGTTCCGATAAGCGGAAAGCACGGCCAATGCGGGCGAATGCGCATGGGGCAGCGGCAGATCCCAGAGGACTCAAAGCATGTCGGAAAAGGACCCGGAACTGGAAAACGCACTCAATGAACTCGCAAGCGGAATTTCTTCGATTTTAAGGCGACAGGAGGAACTCGCCGGGAAGATGGACGCGCTCGAAGCCCGTATCCATCATATCGAAGAGGGGGGCCACGCCGCCCCCTCTATCGAGAGAGACAAGGAGGACGACTACGACTACCGCGTGCTCCTGAACGCCCGGACATATACGATTGGGGACGTCGAGGGCAAGAACGCGCGCATGGAGAGCGTGCGGCGCTGTCTGGCCCTGCGGGACTTGTCCCAGCTCAGAACGCGCTACCATACAGGCAGCGGCGACAGGGACGTGGCGTATTCCTACCGGCTCGTAGATGAGGGAAGAGCCGGAGAGTCCGGCTGGACGCCCCTGGAATATCACATCGAAGAGGGGGCGGGAGCGGATTTCTCGGCCCGCCTTCCTCTGGCGGAAACGATTCGAGACGGAGCGGATTTCGAGCTTCGCCAGCAGTTGAGCCTGCGGGGCGCGTTCACCACGCGAAACGAGTGGGTCACCCTCCTCGTCGAATATCCCACCGAAGAATTCTGGCTCGAAGTGCTCGTTCCCCCCGGGCGCCATATAGTGGGCGCGCGCAGGGAGGAATCCCAGGGCGCCTCGAACAGCTTCAACAAGCGCCGCGTCTATCCCCGGATGCTGAACGAGACCGGCCAGACCCGCCTCGAGTGGAAGGAAAACCAGCCCGTCACCGGCAGGGCCTACACCCTTTTCTGGGACTGGTAAGGGGGAGGGGGAGTTTGATATCGCAGACGCAAAAATCAATACATAAACTACATTTTAGATTTTAGTTTCATAAGCTGACATTTCAAGCTTCGCATTTTAATGCAAATGCGATTTTATCACATCATTCTTGCGCTCAGTAATACTATCCAGTGCTGTTCGAGCTTTGGAAATCTTTTGCTCTAATTTTATTACCTCCGCTACTTGTCGCTTTGCGATACCTAAAGAAGGGGCGGGGATTTTATCTATTTCTTCCCAAGGTGTCCTAGGTAGTTGTTGACCACGCATTGATTTTGAAACTTGAGAATTAAAACTTTTCGATAAAAGAAAGTTCTTGTAAAAAACTGCCGAATCTGGATCATTGGGCCTGAGAACTAAGAAATCAGTTGAACAAATCCCATCAATATCTGCCAAGTAAACTTTATTCAAATAGGGTCTTAACTTGCCGTATAAAACATCGCCTCTCTTGAAGATATTTTTATTACTTTTTATCGTAGAATAATCAGTTTCAATATCACCCAATAAGTAACCAGTTTCGCCTTCAATGTTCTCTAGTCCTATGTAGTTTATCAATCCAATTTTTTCTTTAGGATTAACTACATCAGATATTCTTTCAAACACTTGATTTAATTTTGAAGTTTTTTCAGGAACATTAATCATTTCCTCAATCTTATTTTTCGCGCCAATGATGATTTGGTGATATTGTTCGGCTTCCTTATCTATAGCTTCACACTCAGTAATAATTTGCTGTTGAATATTTTTCGGGGGTTTAGGAATTTTGCATACCTCAAGATATTTATAATGTCTTTCATACCTTCCGCTATTCGGTATCTCAATCATTTGAAACACGTAATAAAAATACTTAGGTATGAAATTTTCTTCATCGACTTTTAGTAATTGTGTGCCATCTGCTCCTCTTATGAATGGGAAATCTATATACTTTAAAGTACAGTTATGATCTCCAAAAACAATCACAGGCAAATCGGTGATAACGTCATTAACCTTATTCGTATACCCAGAAATCAAACGTCCGCTTTCCTGAGTTACAATAGGAACTTTCCCAGTTTCTAAAATCTCGTTCTCAGGTATTTTTGATGTATTCCCTTCCATTTCTTGGAGTGTGTTGGGTATACGCACTGTCTTATATTTTGTTTTAATTTCCAAATTCTGTCGAGGATAAAGACTCAGAATCTTTTTGAATTTAGGAAGGTGGAGATCAAGGATGTTTACGAGACGGGCATAATGACAATAATCAGGAAGCTGATCGGTGCTTTCACGGATAAAATTCTTTTTAATGGCAGTGTTGATTTTTTCACTATTATCTAAATTTCGTGGGTCAAACATCGGAGTGATAATGTCATTCACCGTGTCACCGCCATAATATTTAATACCCTCGTTACCTTTGGCTTTACTCCATTCGTAGCCTAGGTATTCTTTACTCTTCTTCTTATCGTTGGGAGCGTTAACAATCAAAACCTTGCCCATTTGCTCATGCGCCAAAATAAAATAGTAGAGTTTGTCTTTTTCTATTTTGTTTAGGTAGGTAACGAAACTCTTTTCAAGCTCCAATTGTTGATCGGTTTTTTCTTTTTTCTTGAATGTTCTAGATTTTTTCAAATTCTTGACTTTAGTACTCGCTTCAAAGTCTTTCCTGTAGTCTTTGAAAATATCGTATTGATATAACTCTGTAAGAGATTCAACATCTGTTTGACCAAAGAGTTTGATATATTGGTCATATGGAACTCCAATATGATCGCAATACGCTCTGCTCAGATGAAGGTCTTGATATTCATCGCCTTCAGCATCGCCCTCGAAAAAATCATCTACTCGATTACGGTAATGTTCAGCAGCTTCAGGTTGCTTTTTTTTTCGCCTCAAGAACAGCACAATGGTATTAGTGCCTGTTTTTCCAAAAGTGTTTCTACCAAGTTCGGCGATACTCACAAAATCAAAAAACTGCAATAACACCTCACGGGTTCGAATATGTAAGCCATCGGAATTGGATAAAATACTAGAAGGGACAATCACCCCAACTACACCATCTGGGGCCATTAAGTGATGGATACGTTCCAAAAAGAAACATTGAATATTATTCGTGTTACTGCTTTTCCCTGTTTCCTTAATTAGTTGATAGCGTTCTTTATCCTCATCGTTCAGGGTTTGTAAAAACCCTTCCACCGCAAAGGGCGGATTGGCTACAAGCACATCAAAACCAGCCTGTGGGATATCTGGGTGAGCAGCAAGTGCATCTGCCTCCGATATCTTGATTTGCTCCTGCCCATACATAAAAGCGGCAACCTTGGCGACTTTTGCAAGACGACCCTCTTTTTCAACCCCCGTAATGTTTTCGTAATAATGGGCAGGGTCCTCATGTTTTATATCTTCTACTAGAGGTTTTATCTGATAAGCGTACTCGTTCAAGAAATGTCCCGCGCCACATGCATAGTCCAATGCTTTCAGGGGTTCGGACGAATTCTCAATTTTGTGTACGAGAGGTAAAGAACCAATAATAAACTTACAAATTGGAAGAGGTGTAAAGAATTGCCCTTCAGATTGCTTGATGCTGTTGTCGAGAAAAAACTCGAACATATCACCCAAAAATTGATTGTGTTCTTCAGTTTTAAGCCTTAAACCTTGCCACATCCCCACTATCTCTCGCAGTACCGCCGCATTTTTCTGGAATAGTTCTTCGTTGTATGTATCTATAAATGAAAAGGCGGAATTGCTGAAAAATTTAAGTTCGCGAAAATAAGCTTGGATCTGTTTTTTGGTGGCATTGCGTTTATTCTTGACAGTCCAAAAGGCATTGTCTATTTGTTCGTTGCTAATGTAGCTGATTTTCTCTTGTAAAAACTTATCCATTCCCCTTTGATATAGATTTTGTAACCGATCTACGAAATCGAAATAATTGTCGTATTCTTGCCCTTTCCAGTAGAATTTAAGGTCATCTTTGTTTTCTTCTTCATCCACAATTTTGCACAGAAACAAATTGACCAATACTTCAAACGCATTTTCCCGACGTGCAATGTTATGCTTTCTTAGAATAGTACGGAACTGGTGATACTTTCCTTCCTTGTCTGAGGCGTCTATCGGTTTGGTGTCATCAACAAGCGTGTATTTGTTCTTGCCGATCTGGTAGGGCTGGATGTTCTCTTCAAATATGCCGCTTTCCGTGAAACCAAAATTATATGTATCTCGCCATACGGCAAATCGTTCTGAAACATCACTTGCTGTGGCGTAGGATTTAAGTTTTGAATCAAGCGCGAGAATCCTATCGTTATCATTATGTGCAATTATTCTTTGATCAATGCGCAATGGGTTTGTGCCGTCATCGTTGAATTCCGATGAGTAAAGGCATAGATATTGCGTTTCAGATATTTGCTGAGCATAACTGAATAACTGGTCGCCGTCCTGTTGAGTTTTGCGCCATGCGTTTTCAAATTCCGCACCTGCCGTTTTACATTCAATTAGCAGTAGTGGTTTGTTTTGTTGGTCATTGACTAATATATCCGCCCGCCCACCGCTGGCACCATGACCTATCTTCCATCTGGGCTCCAATTCAAGATGCTCAGGCTTATAGCCCTTTTGCAGCAAGCGATGAATGCACTCGAACACCACAAAATTCTCATTGGATGAAAAATTGCAGGTTTGGCGTTCGTTGACTTTTAATCCTTTTTCTTCCGGGTAAATGATTTCTTGCTTTGAGAAATCAACCTTTAAGTCGGTATAGCCGAATGACTTTGTATAAACTTTGTCATTGCGATTGAATTGCAAGTAATCAAGTAGCTTTGGGAAATTTTCTTGAGTAATCATTATTATCTCTTTACGGTCAATTCTATTTGTTTAACCCGAAAGTAAACTCGTTTTCATATACTCTTGTGTGTTTACGACTACAAGTATAATAAACGCCATTGTATACACGCTTCAAACCCAGCCCGTCACCGGAAGGGCGTATACGTTGTTCTGGGACTGGTAGGGGTTTCGGGAGCGAGCGATTTCTCGCCGCAGTTTTGCGGCGGGAGGTTCGATCATCTATACTGATACCTAAAGAACTTGCGAGGACCCGCCCGCTGAATTAACACAGTCCGCCTTAACATATTATATGGATGCCAAAAGCCCATTCGCGCGCAAACGAGTCGCTCCGGGCTATTCTCAAACGCGTTTGTTGCGGCGGTTATCATAAGATGAGCGGAAAGCATCTGAATGGATATGTAACGGAGTTCTTGTGTCGTCATGACCAGGACTCGATGGATACTGCGGATCGGATGACGAGAATCGTGGTTGATATGGTTGGCCGAATAAGGAAATACAAGGATTTGGTGATCCGGTGACAGCCTTCGACGTTAAAGTTCAGAATGGAAGCACCTTCCGCGATCCCGCGTTTATGACGAATCGGGATGCTCCGATCCACCGGTGGGTTCCTTGGATCGCCGGATACTCCAAGCACTTCGTCGAGGATGCGCTCGCTCGCTATACCTCTGGACCGAGCGTCGTGCTCGATCCGTTCGCGGGAGTCGGCACGACGCTTGTCGAGGTCGATCTTGCGGGGCATGAGGCCGTCGGCTTCGAGATCAACCCCTACGCGGCATTCGCATCGCAAGCGAAGTTGAAAGCCCACCGGATCGATACGGATCACCTGCGAGGCGCTGTGGGTCGCTTCATGGCGTTCATGGAACAGGGCGCGCGGAGAGGGACCAAGCCACAGACGGCCCCTCCACCCGCGTTCTGCACCCGCGCGCCTTTTTACAGCCCGAAGGTCGAGCAAAAGGTGCTGATGGCCTTGGACTTCATCGCGGACCTGGAACCCCGAATCGCTGACATCTATCGCTTGGCGTTTGCGGCGACGATGGTCAGCTATTCGAATTACTCTTATGAACCGAGTTTGGGCCGTAAAGCGGCTGTCGGACGGCCCGACGTAGACGATTACGACGTAGCCGAGGCGATGATGGCCAAGGTGCTCCAGATGGCGGACGATGCCGCTTGGTATCACGATGCTCGCGACACGCGAAAGCGGAAGGACGGGCGGATTTTCGAGCAATCGTTCTTTGAGGGCTATACGAATCTCGAAGCGGGAAGTGTAGACCTTCTCATTACGTCCCCTCCATATCTGAACAACTACCACTATAACCGGAACACCCGCCCACATATGTACTGGCTCGGATTCTGCTCTTCCCCGAGCGACATCAAGTATTTGGAGGAACTCAATTTCGGAACCTATTGGCAGAATGCGCGGGATCGGGATCGTGTCGAACTCGATCCGTCCATCGAGGACAAGGATATTCGGCGGACACTCGCCGAAGTGCGACGCCAGAATCCCAACAAGGGAATCTACGGGGGAAGTGGTTGGGCCAACTATGCGGCGCGTTATTTCAACGACTGCGCGCGCTTCGCCGATGGCGCGGCATTGTGCCTGCGACACGGAGCGACCGCTTTAGTGGTCATTGGCAACTCCATCTTACAGGGAGTTCCGATCCCGACGGACCGGTTCCTCGCCAGAATCGCAGAATCTCGCGGCTTCGAGGTTGCAGGTATTCACGTTCCCCGACAAGCACGGGTCGGCAACAGCATCATCAACTCGAGCGTTCGCGCAGGAAAGGCGAATGGCCGTACGCTTTACGAGTCCATCGTGGAATTGAGGCGCACGTAATGCCGGAACTTTGGGATCCGCTTACCTACGAGAATTTGATGGCCGGGACTGTCGCGCACTTCGAAAAACAGGAATGCATTCCACTAGACGAAGTCGCGGGAGTTAAGGGGCCGGGAATCTACGCGCTGTATTATGAGGGTTCAATGGCCGAGTACCAGCCCATCGCAGACGGGACGCGGCCCATCTACGCCGGTAAAGCGGTTCCCAAGGGCTCGAGAACGGGCGGTGAACTGGACGTCGAGCATCCGGTGTTGCGGGAGAGGATCAGGCAGCATGCGCGCTCCATCGAACCGGTGAGGAATCTCGATATTAAGGATTTTTCGTGCCGGGTGTTGGTGATCGTTCCCGTCTGGATCGGATTCACCGAGCAGGCGCTCATAAAGCGGTGCAGGCCCGTCTGGAATAGTTGCCTGGATGGTTTCGGAAAGCACGATCAAGGCCGGAGACGCGGGACGACGGAACGGAGTTAGTGGGATATCCTTCATTCTGGAAGGCCCTGGACGGCCGGGGAAACACAGATCAAGACGGTTGCCGAGGCCAGCCAAAGGGTGAAGGATTTTTGGGAGAGTGCGGACGGATAAAAGCCCGCCTGATTTTGCTTCTCATTTTGACGGGGACAGGAGCATCGATAATTTCGATACGTGATTCTGAGGGAGAATGCGCCATCACGTTGGAGCCGGATTTTTAGTAGTCGTTCTCCAGAAGCGTTTCATTTGGAAGTGCTCGTTCCCCCCGGGCGCCATATAGTGGGCGCGCGCAGGGAGGAATCCCAGGGCGCCTCGAACAGCTTCAACAAGCGCCGCGTCTATCCCCGGATGCTGAACGAGACCGGCCAGACCCGCCTCGAATGGAAAGAGAACCAGCCCGTCACCGGAAGGGCGTATACGCTCTTCTGGGACTGGTAGGGTTTTCGGGGGGAGCGAGAGGCTCCTCACCGTCCATAGGCGCCTCAAGCCCCGGTTGGCCACGCTTGTACGGCGCACGCAACAAAATCCCCTTACCCAAAACAGCCGGAAATCCCTATGCGGGCGACAAAACGGCGCACGGACAAATTTGTCGGGTATATGGGGATTTGGTAGGATATAAGGAGCGACTTCCGGAGACCGAAAAGGGAACGGAGATGACGCAGTACGAAGTTGCATCATTGGCGGTGCAGTATATGGGCGTATGGGTTGCCGGCGCGGTGGGGTTCGCGCAGTGCCTGCTCATCGGGATAGGCCTTTTATACATGCGCCGCGCGGCGATTCTGCGGGATAGGGCGCTCGATGAACTCATCGAACGCACCCGATCCAATCACGATGAGAACATGACGGTGCTCAACAAACTCATAGAGCGGACGGACGCGAACGAGGAGCGAAGGTCGGCGACGCTCAACAAACTCATAGAGCGGACGGACGCGAATGAGGAGCGGAGGACAACGACGTTCAACAAACTCATAGAGCGAACGGATGCGAACGAGGATCGAAGAACGGCGGTGTTCGACAAGTGGATGGAGCGAACGGACGCGAACCAGGAACAAAGCATGATTGCTCTCAGAGAGCTTATTGCCCGCACCGGAGGGGCGCGAGCATAAACACCCCTCAACCACTCCGAAGCGATGTGGCAAGTGTAAGGCTTGGGGGGAAACCCGGGAGCGGCTCATAAAAGCGGGACTCTCGCGACCTCTCTCGGCAACCCGGTAAACGGCGACGGGCGAATCGTGTCGCGCTTTTTGTCAGTTCCTCCTTATTTTGCTAGACTCCGCGCTTTCAGACACCCCGGAAAACACTTTTCGGGGTTTCGTTCATCACGTTTCAAGGGAGAATACGCCATCATGCTGGAGCCGAATATTTTTGTAGTCGATCTCACGGAGAATTTCGGCGGAGAAATCCTCGCGGACGGCCGGGTGAAGACGACGAGAGAACAACTCGAGGGATGCGCCGCCAAGTTCGGGGCGATCGTCTCGGTGAGCCACGCGAAAAACTTTAAACTCGGCGTCCATGTGCCGACGATCACCGTGCGGCGTCTCGAGAAAAAGGGCAAGAAGACCGAAACCGAAATCCTGTTTTTCTCCTACGAGGACGATGGCGGCGACATCCTCACCGACCCGTCCGCCTGGGGGCGCGTGCCGACGCAGATCTTCGGCTGATCCTCTGGCGTTATCGGCCTCATATGTTTTCACGGATATGGCCGCCGCCCGGATGAAGCGGGGAAAGTCGTATGAGTGTGGAGGGTTTCGATCCTCTTGCGCTCATCCCGCGTTTTGGTTCTAATATTCACGAGTATGCCGTACAGAGGACCCGTAACGAGAGGATGCGGAAAGGTGATCGATTTGCAGCCGATCAATACGGGAAACCTCATAGCCATCGCGCAATGCGCAGTAATCTGGCATGGCCTCTACACCATGCGCGCCGATATCAGGCAAAGGGAGAAGGCGCTCGATGAAATTATCGCCCAGGGCAAAGAAGCCCGGGAAGGATCGCGGAAATCGAGCGAAGGGTTGAAGAAATCAATCGAAGCCCTGGCGGTCCTGCTCCAGAGAACAGCGTAAGTTGCGGCGTTTCGTGAAGGTTCCCGGGCCTTCCCGGGATATTTCCATTTTATCGACTTGCCAATAAATTCTTAAATGAATTTCACGCGCATATCCCTCCCGTGAGGCCGATATGCGCCCGAAAGGATGGGTCATGGAGCAGTCCTGGAGCAGGGAGGACGTCGAAAGGGTATTCCAGGCCCGCTGGCGGGGGAATTTCAACGACCTCCTGGGTTTCGAGGTGCTGGAAGCGGATAAGGGCTTCGCCCGCGTCGCGCTGCCTGTGGAGCCCCGGCTCTTTCAGCCCTTCGGGATCATCCACGGCGGCGCGCTGGCGGCGCTTGCCGATACCGTCGGCGGCGTGGGCAGCTACGTGAGCTATCCGGTCGGGACGGAAGTGGTGACGGTGGAGATGAAGATCAACTTCGTGCGTCCGGTATCGGAGGGCACCCTCATCGGCGAGGCGAAGGCCCTGCATCTGGGCCGAAAAACATCGGTGTGGGAAATGCGTATCTTGAATGATGCGGAAAAACTCGTCTGTTTCGCCTCGGCCACCTACATGGTGGTGAAAGAGGCGTAAACCGCTTTTTCAGGCGGGTGGTGAACCGCCCTCGTCCTATCCTTCCATCTGTGGTATCATCCGGCGTGTGTGAAACTCGTTTTTTCGTCATTCCGTATGACTCCATGGATAACGGCTTTTTGCCTGAAATCACCCTGAACCGGGGGCTGGTTTTGGACGCGAAGAGCGCTTGATGCGGCGGAGTCCGCTTTCCCGGTGGCTTTTGGGGGAAGCGGCGCTACCGCCCAAAAGAGGTGAACGATGAGCAATAGTTTCAATGCCCGCTCGGAGCTCGAAGTAGGCGGGAAAACCTATGAGATTTACCGGATAGGCGCCCTCAGCGACAAAGGCGACGTCGCCCGGCTCCCCTACGCCATGAAGGTCTTGCTGGAGAATTTGCTTCGAAACGAGGACGGCCGCTCCGTGCGCGCCGCAGACATCGAGGCGCTCGCCTCCTGGAACGCAAAGAGCAACGTGGCTACCGAGATAGGCTTCATGCCGAGCCGCGTTTTGCTGCAGGACTTCACGGGCGTTCCCGTCGTGGTGGATCTCGCCGCCATGCGCGACGCCATGAAGGAATTGGGAGGCGACCCCGACCTCATCAATCCCCTGCAACCCGTCGATCTGGTGATCGACCACTCCGTGCAGGTGGATGAGTTCGGCACCGAGACGGCGCTCGAGAACAACGCGCAGCTCGAATACGACAGGAACACCGAGCGCTACGCCTTTCTGCGCTGGGCGCAGAACGCGTTCGACAACTTCCGCGCCGTGCCGCCCGATACCGGCATCGTCCACCAGGTGAATCTGGAGTTTCTCGCCCCGGTGGTGGGCACGGACGAGAAAGGGGGCGTTTCGCGCGCCTTTCCCGATACCGTCGTGGGCACGGATTCGCACACCACGATGATAAACGGCATCGGCGTCCTGGGCTGGGGCGTGGGCGGCATCGAGGCCGAAGCCGCCATGCTGGGCCAGCCCTACTCGATGTTGATTCCCGACGTGGTGGGCTTCCGGCTCGCAGGCGATCTGAAAGAAGGCGCCACGGCGACCGACCTGGTTCTCGTGGTCGTACAGATGCTGAGAGAAAAGGGCGTGGTGGGCAAGTTCGTGGAGTTCTACGGCCCGGGTCTGGACAACCTGCCGCTCGCCGATCGCGCGACGCTCGCCAACATGGCGCCCGAATACGGCGCGACCTGCGGTATTTTCCCGATCGACCGGGAAACGCTCAAATACATGGAGCTCACGAGCAGGCCGGCGGAGCAGATTGCGCTGGTGGAGGCCTACGCGAAGGCGCAAGGGATGTTCCGCGAGGCGGACTCGCCAGAAGCTGTTTACACCGACACGCTGGAACTCGACTTGGGCGACGTCGTCCCCTGCATCTCAGGCCCCAAGCGGCCGCAGGATCGCATCGTGCTCACGGACGCCAGCGCCACTTTTGAGCGCGAACTCGACAAGATGCTGATCGAACTCGGCGGAGGCGATGGCGGCGGTACGGCCGTAGCCCCCGCGGCGGTCACCGTGCGAGACGGTGCGAAAACGTATGAGATAACGCACGGGGCGGTCGTCATCGCGGCGATAACGAGTTGCACCAACACCTCGAACCCCACCGTCATGCTGGGCGCAGGGCTTGTGGCGAAAAAAGCGGCCGAGCGCGGCCTCAAAGCCAAGCCCTGGGTCAAGACCTCACTCGCTCCCGGCTCGATGGTGGTGACGGAATATCTGAAGAGCGCGGGCCTCACGCCCTATCTCGAGGAACTCGGTTTCCACAACGTGGGCTACGGCTGCACCACCTGCATCGGAAACTCAGGGCCCTTGCCCGAGCACATCTCACAAGCGGTGGCCGAGGGCGACCTCGTCGCCTGCTCGGTGCTCTCGGGCAACAGGAACTTCGAGGGCCGCGTGCACGCCGAGGTGCGCATGAACTTCCTGGCATCGCCCCCGCTGGTGGTGGCCTACGCCATCGCCGGACGCATGGATCTCGACATCACGAAAGACCCGCTGGGCGAGGACAAGCAAGGCAACCCGGTGTATCTCAAAGACATCTGGCCCACCCAGAGCGAGGTTCAGGATGTGGTGATGAACCACGTGAAGGCGGACATGTTCCAGAAAAGCTACGGCGACGTTTTCCGGGGCGATCTGCGCTGGCAGGGCATCCCGACGCCCGAGGGCGGTCTTTTCGATTGGGACGATTTGTCCACCTACATCAGGAAAGCGCCCTATTTCGACGGCATGAAGCACGAGCCCGAGCCGGTAGAGGACATCAGCGGCGCGCGATGCCTTGCGCTTCTGGGCGATTCGGTGACGACGGACCACATCTCGCCGGCGGGCTCCATCAAGCGCGACAGCCCCGGCGGGCAGTTCCTCGTGATGAACGACGTGCTACCCACCGACTTCAACAGCTATGGTTCCAGGCGCGGGAACCACGAGGTGATGATGCGCGGCACCTTCTCGAACGTGCGCCTGCGGAACAGGGCGGCCCCGGGCACGGAGGGCGGTTTCACTACCTATTTCCCGAAAAACGAGGTCATGCCCATCTACGATGCGGCGATGGAGTACCAGGAAGCGGGGATTCCCCTCGTCGTTCTGGGCGGCAAGGAATACGGCACGGGCTCCTCGCGCGACTGGGCCGCCAAGGGGTCGAGCCTGCTCGGCATCCGGGCCGTCATCGCCGAGAGCTTCGAGCGCATCCACCGCTCGAACCTGGTGGGGATGGGCGTGCTGCCGCTTCAGTTCAAGCCGGGCGACACGGCTGAGAGCCTGGGACTCACGGGCCGCGAGACCTTCGACGTCGAGGGTGTGGATCAGGGCGAGGCCAAAGAGGTGCGGGTCGTCGCCACGCCTGAGGGCGGCGGTGCGGCTATCGTCTTTGACGCCATCGTGCGCATCGACACGCCCAACGAGGTGGCCTACTACCAGCACGGCGGCATCCTGCAGTACGTGCTGAGACAGCTCTTGAAGAGCGGCGAGAATTAAGGGTTAGTCGGGCAATCCTTAGGTTGTCCGCCATCGCGAAATGTTTCGTCGGTGTCGTAGGGACAGGCCCCTGTGCCTGTCCTGACGAAGGACAACCACGGGGGGTTGTCCCTACGGCGCTATCCGTTCGCCGCCTCCCAATCACCCCTTACGAAACGACCTCCTTGAGCCGCGCCCAGAGGTATTCCGCGTCCTCATCGGTGAGAGGGTCGGGCGAGATGTAGATTTCCGACTCGCCCGATACGCCTATCTGGATCCGCACCTCGCACTCCCAGAGCGCATCGGCGATCTCATCGCGTGATTTCCCGAGTGATTCTTCATCGATTTCGATCACGACTTCCGGCAAGTCCTGCCCCAGGGTGTTGGGGCGTCTGAGGCGGGGCGACAATCCTCGCATCCCGCCGATGCGTTCCATGAAAAATTCACACCACCTCTCGTTGTGGGCGTACTGGGCGGCCTCGCCGGCGTCCAGATAATGCGCAAGCGCCGCGAGCAGGCCCACGATGTCGTCGCGGCCCGCCTTCATGGGCCGGCCGATGGCGTACCTGGGGCTTCCCATCATGGCGCAGGCCTGGATGATCTCTTTTTTGCCCACGATGATGCCGGTGTTCTGGGGCCCGCCGATGCTTTTTCCCCCGCTGAAGATGGCGGCGTCGGCCCCCAACTCCTTCGTGTAGCGCCACAGATTGGAGGATGGGGGAAGCTGCGCCGCGGCATCCACGACCACGGGCACGTTTTTGCCGTGCGCAATCTCGATGATGGTCTCGATCTTGAGGATGTTTCCGCCCGCATACTGGCCCGGGAAGTAGAAGACGGCCGCCGTTTTCTCGCCGATGGCCTCTTCGAGTTCCCAGGGGTGGGTCTGGCGGTGGGAGCCTATCTCCACGAGCCGCGCCCCCGCCTGGCGGATGTTGATGTCGTAATGGTTTCTCTGAAAGCGGTGGATCACGATTTCGTTCTTCATCCCGTCGGTGAACGGGAGCTTGTCCATGAGGGCCGGGTTCCCGCCCGTGATGCAGGCCGCAGCACTCAGCACGAGGCCGGCGGCGGAGCCGCTCGTGACGTAGGCCGCCTCGTTTTGCGTCATCTGCGCGATGCGCGCGCCCGCTTTTGCGTGCAGTTCGGTCATTTCCACCTGGGCGGCGTTCGCCTCCTGCATGGCGGCCCATACCTCGGGTCTCAGTTTCGAGCCGCCCATGCGGGTCTGGCGGGTGCGCGTGCTGATGACGCGGCGGACTCCTAAGTCTTTCAGGAATTTGGGGTTTTGCGGGGATTCGTTAATCGCCGTGCTCCTTAGCCTGGGGTGGAGAATCTGAGTTCGCTCACGTTTTTGAGGATGGTGTGAGAGGCCGATTCGGTTTGCCCGTAGAGGGAGAGAGTGTGAAAACCCTCCTCATCGCGCGGGAACCTCCTCTCGATTTTGAGTTGAAAGCGCTGCGTCTGCGGCGTGACCTCCAAGTCGGCGGATGCAGGCGGCGCGCCATCAAGGCCTAAGCCCAACAGCAGCGGCGAGGCGGCCCTCTCATGCTTCACCTCGCCCTCGATTTCCACGTGAATCGCCTCCTCTCCCCATACGAGAAAAGAAACGGAGAGATCAGGCGATACCTCGCGCCACCCGTCAGCGGAAATCACCGCATCCCCGCGCAGTCTTTGTCTCCACTCGACCCGCTTTCGGTTGTGATGGCTCAGGATGAATTTTCTGTGCTCGGGCCTGTCCGCCCAGTGGTAGTGCCTGGGCCTGCTTTCATAGGGTCTTCCCATGCCGACGAGCAGGGCTGCCGGTTCGCCGCGCATCACTTCCTCGCCATCCAGGGTTTCATGTCCTGCCGTCGAGGCGATGAGCTTCACGCGCTCGCGTCCTGCATCCCACGTCGCGTAGACGTATTGCACCGTATCGACGGGAGGCCGCGAGGTTACCTTAGGCGGAGGTTCTTGCAGGGTTCGCAGCCGCCCGCCGATACGGATTTTCTCGTCTGCGTGGCGCACGAGTTCCAGTTGATGAAAGCCCCGGTATTCGAGACGGCACGGTTGGGACATGACGCCTCCTCCACTGGATGCGCGCTTGAGCGTGTGTTCGATGCGCCCATCATATCACGATGTGCCGCGGCTTGGGATCATGTATCATGCGCCGCGCAGCCTCCCGGGCAGCATCTTCTTTTCCCACTACAGGAGTTTCGACATGCGGATTGTGACCACCCTTCCGATGGATGATCTGAAAAAAGCGGGCCCCGCCGCGCAAGCCCTGGAAGCTGCGGGCTATGACGGCGTGATGACCATGGAAAACGCGCACCACCCGTTTCTGCCCTTGGCGGTGGCGGCGGTGGCGACGGAGCGCGTGGAGCTTTTGACCGCCGTGGCCATCGCCTTTCCGAGGAGCCCCATGGTGTGCGCAAACGCAGGCTGGGATTTACAAGTCGGCTCGGGCGGGCGGTTCGTGTTGGGCTTGGGCCCACAAATCAGGCCGCACAACGTGCGCCGTTTCAGCGTGCCCTGGAGCGCCCCCGCAGCCAGGATGCGCGAATACGTGGAATCACTCCGCGCGATATGGCGCGCCTGGAAGAATGGGGAAAAACTCGATTATCAGGGCGAACACTACCAGTTCAGCCTCATGACGCCCGCCTTCACGCCTCCATCCGGCGGGCAGCCCATGGCGCCCGTCACCATCGCGGCGGTGGGGCCGGCCATGCTCAAGGTGGCGGGACGTACTTGTGACGGCGTAAGGCTCCATCCTTTCTGCACGAGAAAATATTTCGAGGAATTCTGCATGGGGAAGATTGAGGAAGGTTTGGTGGAGAATGCGATATCGCGCGAGAACTTCGAGATAACGGGCGGGGGCTACGTCGTCACCGGAGAGGATGCGGAGGCGCTGCGCCGGGGGATGGACGAGGTCAAAGTGCGGTTGGGTTTTTACGGCTCCACACCCGATTACTGGCCCGTGCTCGAGATGCACGGCTACGGCGATCTCGGCCCCAAGCTCAGGCAGATGACGCGCGAGGGCAAATGGGACGCGCTCGCCGATGAGATTCCGGACGACCTCGTGCGCCTTTTCGCCGCGGTGGGTCTGCATAAAGACATCAAGGGGGCCATTGAAGCCCGCTTCGGAGGCGGTGTAGATACGCTCTACGGGGGGATGCTGCCCACGGCGGATAAGGACCTGCCGCCCGACCTGATTCAGGACATCCAGACGATTCCGGCGGCGTTTACGGGCTACGCGGAGAGGTAGGCTAGGATGCGCGTGGATGTCTTTGCGTAGGGACAGGCCCCCGTGCCTGTCCTGATCGAATCCACCCGGCTGAGGAGGGACAACCACAGGGGGCAGGACAACCCAAAAGGGTTGTCCCTACAAAATCTTGTGTGAAATAGGCGTGGAAAGAAAATGTTGGGGTTTTGAAGATGAAAGACAGGAAGGCGAACAGGTTGGAAGGTTATGATTATTTGCAGGCGGGATGTTATTTCGTGACGATTTGTGTGCAAAGTAGAGAGGAATTGTTCGGCGAAATCATCGACGGCGAGATGGTTGCAAATGCCGCAGGGAAAATGGTGGAAACAATATGGAATGAATTGCCGGAATTTTATCGAGGCATAGAGACAGATCAATTCCAGGTCATGCCGAATCACGTCCACGGCATCATCGTCATTACGGGAAACGAATTTCACCACAGAACCATAGGGACAGGCCCCCGTGCCTGTCCTGATTGCGTCCATCCTCCCAAGGGACAACCACAGGGGGTTGTCCCTACGTTGTCATTGTCGGACATTGTGCATCGGTTCAAATCATTGGCAGCCCATAGATATATAACAGGCGTTAAGGATGGTGAATGGAGACCCTTTGATAGGAAACTATGGCAAAGATCATTCTACGACCACGTTATCCGCGACGATGAAGACCTCTACCGCGTTCGCGAATACATCCAGAACAATCCGCTTCAATGGGCGCTTGATGAATACAATCCGGATAATCGGTAAGGGCCGTAGGGACAGGCCCCCGTGCCTGTCCTGATGAATCCACCCGGCTGAGGAGGGACAACCACAGGGGGTCAGACAACCCTCTTGGGTTGTTTGCTACAGGTCAAAATGACAAATTATCGAGATATGCGACCCCTCACCCTCTCGGCCCGATCATGTTCTCGGGTTTCACCGCCGCGTCGAATTCCTCGCCCGTGAGCAGGGCCAGCGCAATCGCCGCATCACGCAGGGTGCCGCCATCCGAGAAGGCCTTTTTCGCCACCTTGGCCGCGTTGTCATACCCGATGACGGGGTTTAGCGCCGTCACCAGCATGAGCGAGTTCTGAAGATATGCGTCTATCGCGGGGCGGTTGGGTTCGATGCCCACCGCGCAATGCTCGTTGAACGAATCGCACGCATCGGCCAGCAGGCGCACAGAGTTCAAGAGGTTGAAGATCATCACGGGCTTGAAGACGTTCAATTCAAAATGCCCCGTAGCGCCCCCTATGTTCACGGCCACGTCGTTGCCCATCACCTGGGCGCACACCATCGTCATCGCCTCGCTCTGGGTGGGATTCACCTTGCCGGGCATGATGGAGCTTCCTGGCTCGTTCTCGGGAATGAGAAGCTCGCCCACGCCGCACCGGGGGCCCGAGGCCAGCATCCGTATGTCGTTGGCTATCTTCATCAAGGACGCCGCCAGGGTCTTTACCGCCCCGCTCGCGAAGACGACCGCATCGTGCGCGGCCAAGGCCTCGAACTTGTTGGGCGCCGAGCGGAAGGGAAGCCCCGTCATATCGGCGATTCTGGCGGCGGCCTTGTCCGCGAAGTCGGGATGCGTGTTGAGACCTGTGCCCACCGCCGTACCGCCAAGCGCCAGCTCATAGATGCCGTCCAGCGACATCTTGACGCGCGCGATGCCGTTTTCGAGTTGTTGGGCGTAGCCCGAGAATTCCTGGCCCAGCGTCAAGGGAACTGCGTCCATGAGATGGGTGCGGCCTATCTTGATTATCGTCTCGAAATCCTTCGTCTTCGCCGCGAGGGTATTTTTCAGCGCTTCCGCGGCGGGGATAAGTTTCTTCGTCATCTGCTCGCCCGCCGCGATGTGCATCGCCGTCGGGAAGGTGTCGTTCGAGGACTGGGCCTTGTTCACGTCGTCGTTGGGGTGGACCGGGTCTTTGGAGCCCATCTCGCCGCCCGCGATTTCGATGGCGCGGTTCGCGATGACCTCATTCGCGTTCATGTTCGTCTGCGTTCCGCTGCCGGTCTGCCAGACGACGAGCGGGAAATGCTCGTCCAGATCGCCCGCGATCACCTCATCCGCCGCCTGGATGATGAGCGCAGCCTTATCCGAATCCAGGATTCCCAGTTCCTCGTTCGTCACGGCGGCGGCTTTCTTGAGGATGCCTAAAGCACGGATGATTTCACGAGGGAAGCGGTCGCCGCCTATCTTGAAGTGAACGAGCGCGCGCGCGGTCTGCGCGCCGTAGTATTTATCTTCGGGAACCTCGATCTCGCCCATACTGTCCGTTTCGATTCGATACGCCATGTTGCCTCCTGCGGATGCGTTGTAAAGATTTTTTCGGTCTTGGTCTTATGGTCTCTTCAGGCCGGCCGCCTTTTCGTGACGGCGATTCCTGAAACGCGCCCCAACTCACCAAGTGAGGACGATGCGGCCCACCGGGTCGCCTGCGCGCAGGGCGGCCAGGGCGTCATTGGCGTCGGGCATCGGCGCCTCCTCGGTGATGACGGCGCGCACGCGGCCATCGTTCACCAGGCTCGCGGCATCGGTCACGTCGCGCACCGTGTGATTGTGCGACGCGATGATCTGGATCCACTTGGTGATGAGCTGCGCGGGTTCGATTTCCATTTTCTGGCCGAAGACGTAGCCCAAGACGATGAGGCGTCCGCCGGGCCGGAGCAGGTCGATGCACTGCTGGAGCACGGGCGGCACGGCTGCCCCGCCGACGATCTCGAGCGCGATGTCCGCCCCGAATCCGTTCGTGATGTCCATCACGGCCTTCACCGGGTCGGTCTCCATCGCGTTCACGGTCTCGAATGCGCCGAGTTCGCGCGCCTTGGCGAGTTTTTCGTCCTTCACGTCCACGGCGATGATGTTCGCGCCGAGGTGGCGGAGGAGTTGAAGGGCGTGCAGCCCGAGGCCCCCGACGCCGAAGATGACGGCGCACTCGCCGAGTTCGGGCCGCGCCATGCGGATGGCGTGGAGCGGGGAGCCGAGCGTCCCGCCGATGAGGGAGGCGGCCGCCAGAGAGACGTTGGCCCCGATTTTCACGAGGTTTCGCTCTGAGGCCGCGACGAGCTGGCCGAAACCGCCGTCTATCTCTATCCCCAGGCGTCCCGGGGAGTTCAGGCACATCTCCTCATGGCCCAGGCGGCACATGCGGCAGCGCCCGCAGGTCTGCTTGCTTACGACCACCACGCGATCGCCCGGAGAGACGGAATCGACCTCCGCGCCCACTTCCAGCACGACGCCTGAGTTCTCATGGCCGAGCATCAAGGGCGTGGGGGCCGATTTTACGTTTCCGTCCACT
>CBDCMA010000005.1:0-22834 GCA_965218735.1 bacterium
ATGAGCAGGTTCTGGGTAATGTCCACCGCGCGCTGGGTGACTTTTCCGTCCAGCGAGACGGCCTTCTTCACCGCCGCGATGCTGGTGCGCAGCAGTCGCTTGTCGGTCTTGGCGAAGTAAATCTGGATTTTCTCGCGAATCTCCTCGGCGGTGTGCTTGGAAATCCAGTTGTTGGCCTTGAGAAGCGCCCGCACCACCTTGCGGACGGTCTCGGGGTTCTTCTTCGCGTAATCGGGCCGCACGAGCAGGACCTCCATCATGAACTGATCCATCTTCGGGTCCTCGCCCGCCGAGTTCGTGACGAAGGGAATGGCGTGGCCCCGGAATATCGCCGTCTCCGGCACGGGGATGGTCTGGATCGCTATCTGAATCTTGTTGCGCTCGAGCGCCGCGATGAGCACGGGGCCCGCGCCTGCGCCGATGAGCTTCACTTCTTTCTGGGGCGTGTAGCCGGCCTGGCGGATCCAGTATTCCCCCTGGTTGTAGGTGAGCGCGCCCGGACGCGTGGCCCCGACGGTCAAGCCCTTCATCTTCTTAATTTTTTCCATGTAGGGCGTTTTGGCGGTGATGCCGAGTTTCTTGGCGACGTCCTTGCGGATGGCGGAGTTGACGATGCTGCGGTTCAGGCAGCTCATCACCGCGATGAGGCGTCCGCCCGCCTTGACGGCGTTGATCTGGTAGGTGCCCGCCGCTACGGAGAATTCCGCCTTGCCCGCGAGGTTGGCCTTGATGTCCGGCCCGCCGCCCCGCGTGGAGATGACCTCGACGGCCAGATCCTCGTCGACGAAGTAGCCGTTCGCGCGCGCCACGTAGTTGCCGACGAAGGCGAGACTCTCGACCGCCTGGGTGATGATGACTCGCTTGACGGCCGACTCGGAAGGCGTGGCGGACGTGAAGACGAGCGCCACTCCCAGCAGAACCGCCAAAGCCGATTTGAAGAGAAGATCCCTGACATTCGTTCTTTTATCCACGATTTCAGCCTCCACTCTGGCCGCAGGATTCGCGGCTTGCTTCATGGACTCATCAACGCCCCAAGGGCGGGGCGCAATCAGTGTATCGGGAAGATATGGCTTTCCTTCGATTCCTCCTGCTCGGAACAAGACTATACCGAGAGAAACTGTATGAATTTATGATGACGAGAGCAGAGAATACCATGTTTATCAAAGCCGCCGCAAGGCTCTGGAGTTTAATGCAGCATTGCCTGGGTTACGGAAAAACCCCTCCTGGCGAAAGCGCCATTCCACCGAGAAGATGGGAACCATCCATCCGACTCAGCCTCCGGCCCGTTCTTTCTCGAGTTTCCGCAAAGCGCCTCTTTGTATCTTGCCCGTGGCCGTGAGGGGCAGGCTTTCCAGGAACTCCACGGCTCTCGGGTATTTATAAGGCGCGAGTTGCGCCTTCACGAAATCCTGAAGCTCCTGCACCATTGCATCCTGCGTGCTCTCAGAGCCTTCTTCGGCGTCTCCCGAGAGAACGACGAACGCCTTGACGATTTCTCCGCGTTCTAGGTTCGGCGAACCCACCACCGCGCACTCGCGCACCCTGGGGTGTTCGAGCAGCACGGCCTCGACCTCCAAACCCGACACGTTGTATCCCCCGGTGTTTATCATGTCGTCGGTTCGCGCCTCGAAGGAGATGTATCCCTCCGCATCGACGCGGCAGAGGTCTCCCGTCATGTTCCAGCCGTCTCGCACGTAATTCCGCTGTCGTTCGAGGTCATCGAGATACCGGCATCCGGTCGGTCCCTTGACGATCATCTGCCCCACCTCGCCCGGGGGCGTATCGCGCATATCATCGTCCACGACGCGCACCTGATAGCCCGGCACCGCGCGGCCAATCTTTCCGGCGCGGATTTCCTCCCCACTCGCCGATATGAATATATGGAGAAGCTCCGAGATGCCCAGCCCGTTGATGATCGCCACGCCCGTCCTCTCGCGCCACCCCCTGAACACCGAAGGCTCAAGAGGCTCTCCCCCCGCAATGCAGGCGCGAAGGCTGCCGAGGTCATATCCTTCCGCGATGTCGAGCATCTGCTTGTAGCCGGAGGGCGTGCTGAAGCACACCGTCGCCTCGTACCCCTCGATGGCCTCCAGAAGATCGCGCGGCGTTCCCCTATCGAGCAGAACCGAGGAGGCGCCGAACCGCAAGGCGTCCGTGATGAAGGCGCAAAACCCGTACAAAAAAGCTATCTGCGGGCTGCCGCAAACGATATCATCGGGAGTCAGGCCGAAGAGGTATTTGGGAAACGTATCCGCGACCGCGAGCAGATCCCGGTGAAAATGCACCGTGCCCTTGGGCGTTCCGGTGGAGCCCGAGGTAAAGCCGATGAGCGCGACGTCGTCCGCCGCCGTATCGGCGTTTCGGAATTCCGCCGACGCTCCGGCCATCAAGGCTTCCAGGCCGTCCGGTTTGTCCGAGCCGAAGAGAACGACGTTTTCAAGGGATTTCGAGGCCTTTGCGGCGACGAGCAAATCGGCGCTCAAACGGGCGTCGCAAATCGCGAACCCGACCCTGGCTTTATCGAGCACGTAGGCCAGTTCGCGCTCGCGCATCACCGGCATCGTGGGAATCACCACGCCGCCCGCCTTCAGAACGCCCAGACACGCGGCCACGAGGGTCGGGTGGTTCGATGAACGGACGAGCACGCGATTTCCGGGCACGAGGCCGAACCGATCCGTCATCACCGAGGCGATACGGTTGGCGTTTTCCAAAAGCGCCCGATAGCTCCAAAGAGCCTCGCCGTAATAAATCGCGGGCCGCCCGGCCTGCGCGCCTCGGGCCATCTCGTCGATGAGCGCAGCGCCTGCGTTTATCCGGGAGGGATAGGCCGCAAGTTCCGGCAGGACGCCATAATCCATCTCCGGCCACAAGGACTTCGGGGGAAGATTATCCCGCGCGAACGTATCGACGTGTCCGCTCGCCTCAGCCGACATGGCGCCTGACCTCGGGCAGGAGTTCTTGAGCTAGTCTCAACATGTGCTCCACTTCCTCACCGGCGGGCGCCGCCACCTTGAAGATGAAATGCCGAACCCCCGCCTTCCAGAACCCCTGAATTCTCTCGGCGCAACGCTCCACGGAGCCGTGGAGCAGATACCTTTTCGCCGCTTCGCGCATATCCATCCCATACCGCATCGAGAGATTTCCCGCACCACCATCGAGGGCTTCGTCCTCGTTTTCACGCAGATTCACGAACAGGTGAAGCGCAGGCGTCCACGGCTTTTGCGGATCGTCCAGGTCCCTCCCATGTTCTGAGGCGCAGCCGCGAATGAACTCCACCCCCCTCTCGTAGCGCGACGGGGAAAAAAGATAAGGCGCGTAGCCATCCGCGAGCAAAGCGGCGCGCCTTTGGGCGGCCTCGCTTCTGCCGCCCACCCAGATCGGCGGGCCGCCCGCGCTCGGTGGCGGAGGGCTTTGCCTTGCATTGGAAAATCGAAAGAATACTCCCTCGTGACTCACCGCCTCTCCCGACCACAATTTGCGCAACACCGCTATGGCCTCATCCGTGCGCGCGCCGCGCTCGGCTTTGGGCACGCCGCAAACCTCGAACTCCCGGGCCTCCTCGCCTCCTACGCCTACGCCGAAGATGAACCGCCCGCCTCCGCTCAGGTAATCCACCGTGGCCGCCGCCTGCGCGGCGATGGCCGGTCGTCTCAGGGGAAGGAGGTAGACGAGGCTGCCGAGAACGATGCGCTCGGTTCTGGCCGCAGCGGCGGCGAGAGCGGCGAGGCTTTCCAGAAAATTCCCGCGAAAGGCGATGTGATCATCCAGCCAGAAAGAATCGAATCCCGCACGTTCCACCTTTTCAATGAAGCCCAGAAAATCGGAGTGGCAAGGGACTTCGCCGGGCTGCATCCCGTAGCCGTATCCGTATCGTATCGCTGCGCCCATGGATGCCCCCAAGCCGCCTCAGCTCGTCGCCCGCAAGTGAAGATGGCCCCGGGCGTCCAGGCGCACGAGCCAGTCGGGAGGAACCAGGGTGTTCGAGCCGTATTCCTCGATGACCGCAGGCCCGTGAATTTCCAGGTCAATGGGCAGGAAATCGCGCCTGTAGACGGGACAATCGGGAACATTATTCTCAAAAACGACGCTTCTTCTCTCCACCAGCGCATCATCTGGCCCGCCTGCGCGCTTCTCCAATTTCACCCACTTGAGCTTGTCCACCAGCCCCGACACACGCACCCGCAGGTTCACGATCTCAAGCGGATCGCCGGGATGGCAATGCCCGTAGCGCGCCTCATAGCGGGCGTGGAACTCACCGCCCAAGGCTTCGAGCCAGCCGGGGGTTTCAGGAACCGGAATCGTGAGCTCGAACGCCTGCCCGACGTAGCGGACGTCGGCGGAGCGGAGAGTTTGAATCCCATCCAGCCCGGCGGCGCGCAGACGGCTCGCGCAAGGCGCCGTCAATTCTTCGAGAATGCGTTCGAGGGCGCTTTCTTCCGCGTTTTCGAGCGCGACGAAACAAGTCTCGACGCTCTCTTGCACCACGTCCGCCATGAGGAGGCCGACGGCGGAAAAATTCCCCGGAAAGCGCGGCACCACGACGCTCGACATGGAGAGTTCCCCGGCTATCAGGGCGGCGTGCAGCGGCCCCGCCCCCCCGTAGGCGAGCAGGGTGTGTTCTCTGGGGTCGAAGCCGCGCTCGATGGAAATTTCGCGAATCGAACTCACCATCTTCGCCGCGGCGAGGTCAATCACCCCGCGCGCCATCGAAACCGCGTCGCCGACCCCCAGTTCACCGGCCAGGGCTCCGAGAGCGCTCCGCGCCTTTTCGGGATGGAGTTCCATCCCCCCGGCCAGCAGGGTGCTCGGCCCGATGCGGGATAAGACCACGTTCGCATCCGTCACCGTCGGCTCCTCGCCGCCGAATCCGTAACACGCAGGTCCCGGACGCGCGCCCGCGCTCTTTGGACCCACGTGCAGCGCGCCGTCCTCATCGCGCCACGCGATGCTCCCCCCGCCCGCGCCCACGGTATTGATCTGAAGCTGGGAGGTCTTGAGCGGATAGGCGCCGATGGTGTTGTTCGTGCTGACGACGGGCCGGCGATCCCGGATGAGGCATACGTCCGTGCTGGTGCCGCCCATGTCGTAGGTGATGAGGTGAGCAAGACCCAGCGACCCGGCGAGCGAAACCCCGCCCACGACGCCGCCCGCAGGGCCTGAGAGTATCGTCCGCACGGGGAATTGCGCCGCCCGCCCGGCGTCGAGCATTCCGCCGTTCGAAGCCATGATGAAAAGGGGCGCGCGGCATCCATTTTCTTTTAGCGCTCCCTCCAGACGGCCCACGTAGTTCTTCAGTTTGGGCCCGAGATAGGCGTTCAAGGCCGCCGTGGAGAAACGCTCGAATTCGCGGTATTCAGGCACGACCTCATGGGATAGGGAGAGATATACGCCCGGCAGCATTTTCCCCAGATACTCCGCCGTGCGCCTTTCGTTCTCCCCGTTGGCGTAGGCGTGCAGATAGCAGATGGCGACGGCTTCCGCGCCCAGGCGCTTCAAGTGTTCGGCCTGCTCCTCGACCCCCGCTTCTTCCACGCGAATCTCTATCCGCCCATCGGCCAGGGCGCGTTCTTCGACTTCGAGCCGCAACTCGCGGGGAACGACCGGCTTGGGCCGAACGAACTTCGCATCGAAGAGGCTCTGGGGCACGAGGCGCTGCGTCCGGCCGATTTCCAGAACGTCGCGAAAACCGCGCGTCGTCAGAATCGCCGCGCGCGCGCCCGCGCCTTCCAGTATCGCGTTGGTGCCTACGGTGGTGCCGTGCGTAATCCTTTCGATAGAAGAAAGGTCGAGACTCTCGACTCCTTCGAAAAAGACCGCATCTTCATTTCCCCGAAGCGTGGGAATTTTAGAGACTTCTATCCGCTTCTCGTCTTCATCGTAGAAAACGAGATCGGTGAAGGTTCCTCCGGTGTCTATGCCGACGAGACTCAATGAACCAGCCGCCCCTTAAGAATCATTCCAGGGAAAAAAGCCCGCCATCGACGCAGGAACCTGTCCATCCGGGCAAGAACGAAATTTTGGGGATTATATACAATTTCCGACAAACATATCTCTGATTTCCCGCCACTTCATGGGGAATCATCAAACAAACAGGACAACCATCGACGAATCCAAATTGACATGCCACCGATACAATAAGTAACTTTGTTAGTCTATCACCCTATTCTGATATGTATGACGAAATAATGAGGAGACAGCTATGAAGAGTCTACTCCCGGCAGTATTGGCCATTCTTGTCTGCGGGTTGTTCGTTGGTTCCGCTACGTCGATATGGGCTGAAGATACGACAGCACAGAGTTTCCACAATCTTGCGTGTGCGAACTATCCTCCGAGTTCATCTCCGTGGCGCATCGGCAACCTTTACGATTGCCAGACTCGCAAAATGTTCGTGCCATACCAGCTATGGACAGGCGCGAGTTGGGATGGCCGCAAGGACGGGCCGTGCATGCACAAGGTCAACAATACGTTCACTGTGAATAGAAAGAGCCAGACCAGAATCACGGGGCCGAAGCAATGGCTGAACGTGGAATCGGGCGAGCAGGAAATGGTCTGGGTCCGGGAGAAGGTCAACGGGAGGAAGACCCAGTATTTTACGTGTCATGAGGAAGGTATCGGCAGGGTGTATGACAGCCGTGGGCCGAGATATTACCAAGTTGGAAGGTGCAAGTTCCCGGCTGGACACGGGTGGAAAATTCGTTCGAGGAGAGATTGCCAGTCCACTTCGATAGAAATTACCCATATCGGCCTGGACGATACCGGACATCTCAAAACCCTGGAGTTCAAATGGTGGTCCAGGTCCACGCTGGACCACATCTATCGATATGTTCCCAATCAAGGAATGACAAACGCCTGGAAACAGTGAACTCCCCGTTTCCCCGGCGTAACCGCTCCAACCCGGTTTCCCTGTTAAATCTCTGTAATTTCTTAAAAATCCGGGCGGCAATCCATCCGGGCCGAAACGGAAATTTCAAAAAACCTTAAAAAAGCTCATACGCTCACGGGAGACAAAAAGACGCCGTCTCCCTCCTCCGCGGCGAGTATGGCCACCCCGTCCTTATCCAGACCCACCGCGTTCTCGGGCACGTCCGCATCCTCTTCGGTCCACGCGCGGAGCGGTACCCCCCATTTTCCGCGCAATTCGACCAAATCCCCTTTTTCAAGATCACGCCCCGCGAGTGTCGCCGGGCTCATATAGCACCTGCGGCGGGAATCCCCATAGGACTTTTCATCTTTTAGAACGAGCGTAAGCGCGCGCCTTGTCGCGCGGGCGGCCTGCCTGTGCGTGCGCGTAGCCTCCTCGTCCACGGCCCCCCCGCGCACGATGACGGCGTAGTCTTTTCTCGCTCCTTCTTCGGTGACGTAGCCCGCGCGCACGTCGGCGAGAACCGACTCGGGCTCCCGCTGGAACGGATCGCCATAGCCGCCTCCGCCGGATGTCTCCACAACGAGCACGTCTCCCCTCCCAAGCGGAAAACCCGCCGCCTTGCCGGGCGTTTCCGTGGGCATGAGGGTCTCAGCGCCTCTTTCGACGACAAAGCGGTTGGGCTTTCCCGGTCCGCCTCCGAGCACCCCGAAGGGCGGGATGATGTTCTTGTCCGAGGAAATCGAGAGGAGCGCGCTCTCCGCCAGCACCTCCACCTCGCGGTGAAGGCCCAGCCCGCCTCTATGAGCGCCGGCCCCGCCCGAATCCGCGCGCAGGGATAGTTCCCTGATCTTGAGCGGCTGGCCCTGCTCGATGACCTCGACCGATTGGATCGAGGCGAAATCCCCTTCCGTGAAATTCCGGGTGGCGTTATTGCCGTCGCTCTCTGCGAAGCCTCCCGTGCCGCCCGCCGGAAACTCGTAGAAGAGAAAAGGTTTGCCGTTTCGCGCGTCCCTCCCGCCGATGTAGACGTGGTTCGAAGTGCCCTTCAAATCGCCCGTAACGACGCCCGACGCAAAGGGCGCGGTCGCGCCGATAAGAGCGGACACCACGGCGTGGCTCACCTCCATCGAGCCCGCGCAACTCGCGGGGTAACGCGCCGAAAGCAGGGAGCCCGGCTCGACCTCGATGGTGAGCGGACGAAAGGCCCCGTGGTTGATCGCTCCCTTCGGATCGAAGAACGCCTTGATGACGCTGAAGGCGGCGGATGGAGCCATGGCGGGGCCTACGTTGTAGGCTCCCTTGGTCTGCGGGTCGGTTCCGCGAAAATCAATGAGCAGCCCATCGCCGGTTTTCTGAACCCGCACCCGGATGCGTATCGGCTCGAGGGAGTGGCCGTCGTGATCCATGAAATGCTCGTAGATGGATTCTCCCTCGGGCAGGGCGGCGATCCTGCGCCGCATGGAGGCTTCGGCGCGATCGAGCAGGCGATCCTTCGCGGCGAGCATGACGCCCCAATCGTATTTCGCCGCCAACTCTTCCAGCCTCTTGTGGGCCGTGTGGCAGGTGGCCAGCATGGCGAAAAAATCTCCCCGCCTCTCGTCCGGAACCCGCATGTTGTGGAGAAGCAAGTCGAGAACGCCCTGGTTGATCTCTCCTCGTTCGATGATCCGCAATATGGGGATGCGAACCCCGTCGTGGAGAATTTCGGTGTTTTTTCCGGAAATGCTCCCCGGCGTCGTGCCGCCCACGTCGCCCCAGTGCGCGCGGACGACGGGGTAGACCGCCATTCGTGCGCCGTGGAACAGAGGCGAAATCATCGCCACGTCGTTTAAGTGCGTTCCGCCCGTATAGGGATCGTTGTGAATGAACACGTCGCCCGGGTGGATGTCACCCCCGAAGCGCTCAATCATCTGGCCGACTTCCATCGGCACCGGGAAGATGTGGACGGGGTTGTCCTCCGCCATGGCGACGAGCTGTCCCGCACCATCCACGAGCACGCAGGAGAAATCGTGTCCCTCGTAGATGATGGAGGAATACGCCGTCCGCACCATGTTCGCCCGCATTTCCCGAACGACGGCGACGAAGGATTCGTTGATGACTTCTAAGGATATGGGGTCGATTTCCCCAACAAATGATTCCTGGCTCATGAGTTTCCCGTTCAAAAGACCTGGACGATGGCTGCATCTTAGCCCGAACGGGGGGTTTGTTCACCCGGCTTAGGGGTGTGCGAGCCGTATGGTGGAAGGCGGCGGAAATCCGCATCCAGAGTCGCGGCGAACGCCGCTGCGGTAGGCCCACCGGGTCGGGCGGTGGGTTTTCATGTATTTTTCTCCTGAAAAGATTATACTGCGCCCTATCCCGAGTATGACGGATGCGCCCCGCGAGGCGAGGACTTTATTGAAAAAAGGAGATGCGGATGGATTCTGACGCAGCGTTTTTCTCAGATGTCGACACGGCGACGCTCGGCGACGCCTCCACGGCGTTGGGGTTGAACCTCATCATGGAAGGCCCTACGCCCTCCACCCCAGAGACCCGGCCCCGATTCACAGGGCCGGCCGCCACGATGGTGTTCGCGCCGGTGCGGGACCCGGGAGCCAAGGCTCTGTTCAGCCTCTATGACGCGGTGGAAGAAGTGCCCGCAGGCTCAGTGGTCGTCGTCGACGCGGCTGGCTCTCCTCTGGCCGTTTGGGGCGGAGGCGCAAGCAGCGTCTGCAAACGGCGCGGCGCCGTCGGCTGCGTGATCGACGGGGCGACGCGCGATCTGGAAGCGCTCCGCGATCTCGATTTTCCCGTGTTCAGCAAATCGGTGTGGAGCCTGGCCTTCCCGATGCGCCTGGAAGTCGTGGCGAAAGACGTAGCCATAACCTGCTGCGGGGTGCGCGTGGAGCCTGGGGACATCGTCGTCGCGGATCCGGACGGCGTGGCCGTCGTTCCGCAAAGCTCTATGGAGCAAGTGAAGCGGCAGGCCAACCGGATTCGGGAGATCGAAAAAGAGGTTAAAGGGCGCATCGCCCAGGGCGAATCGATGCGCGACCTCTTCCCCCGCCTCGCGCAGAAGTTCGACACCGATTGACGCGGCGCAAAGGATTTACAGGAGGCCGCCATGACGCATGAGGTTTCAGCCGTCGTAGAGACGCCCGGTAAAATCAGCTTACAAGAATTCTCCTTGCCCGAGATAGGCGATGAGGACGGCCTGCTCCGGGTCGACATGGCGGGCGTCTGCTCCTCGGATTATAAATACTTTGGCGGCAAGGTGGCCCACAGGTGGAACTACCCCATCATCATGGGCCATGAGATGGTGGGCCGCCTCGCCAAGGTCGGCAAAAACGTCCAAAAACGCCTCGGCGTGAAAGAGGGCGACCGCCTCGTGGTGGAAGGCCAGGTGGGATGCAACCAGTGCTGGTACTGCCATACCGGCAACCGCCGCCTCTGCAAGGATGCCATGATCTACGGCAGCGGGCGCTCCTGCGAAGCGCCTCCCCATCTTTGGGGGGCTTACGGACAATACGTCTACCTGCCGCCGGGCGCGGGCATCCACAAGGCGCCCGAGGGACTCAGCGACGAATGCGCCGTGCTCATCACCGCCGTCTTGGCGAACGGGGTGCGATGGGCGCACGATTTGGGCGGAATTTCGGTCGGCGATACCGTGGTGGTGCAGGGTCCGGGTCCGCAGGGCCTTTGCGCGTGCGCGGTGGCGAAACACACCGGCGCGGGGCAGGTAATCATCACCGGGCTTGCGCGCGACGCCAAGCGCCTGGAAACCGCAAAGCGCTTCGGCGCGGACCACATCATCAACATCGAGGCCGCAGACCCCGCCGAGGAAGTCCATAAACTCACGGGCGGCCGGATGGCGGACGTAGTCGTCGACGTGACGGGAAGCCCCGCTGCGGCGAGCCTCTCGCCCAGGCTCGTCCGCAGGCTGGGCACGGTGGTGCTGGCCGGACTCACCGGCGGCAAGGAGGGTACTCTGGATCTAGACCCCCTGGTGTGGGGCGAAATACGCATCCAGGGCGCATACAGCCACACGAGCGACGCCGTGCGGGGCGCGCTCGATTTCGCGGCGAACTCGCTCTACCCCTTCACGGAGATGGTGACCCACCGCTTCCCTCTCGCCCAAGCGGAGCGCGCCGTGCGCATCACGGGCGGAGAGTTTCCCGAAGAAGAACAGGTCAAAACCGTCATCGAACCGTGGCGAGGCCTCTAGTCGACTCCGCATAAACGTAGTCGACTCCGCGTAAACGCCCGGTTGACCCCGCTTCCATGCTTCTGTACAAGGGATACATGCTGAAAAAGCAAAATCCCGGGCATTGGACACTTGCTTCCCCATAAGGGGGTTATTTCTTGTCGGAGTGGATAGCTTTACCTTTCGTACTGATATACAAGATATCCTCGTGGGTGTTCTACACCCTGGTCCAGCCGCCGCTCATCCTGATCAGCATCCCCGTTTTTCATTACATCGTCCCCGTCATCCTCATCGCCTGCCTCATCATATACGTCGTCCGCCAAGTGAAGATGGAGGGCGGGGGTTTCCTGCTGCGTAATCTGGAAGAACTTCTGGCCTTTCCCTTCCTGGCGGCCATCGGATATCTCGTCTTCATGCAAGTGTATTTCAGATACATTCTGGACGACCCCATCGTATGGGCCGAGGAGATTACGCTGCTCTGCTTTCATTGGGGCGTTTTCATCGGAGCGGCGCTCGCATACAAGCACGGCGAAAAACTGACCATGGAGACTTTCGTCGGCCAGCTTCCGCTGCGGTTGCAGCGAAAAATTCACGTCACCATCGAGATTCTCATCTTCTTCACTCTCTTGCTGCTCGTTTATCAGGGAATCCTGGTGGCGATTCTGGAATGGACCTATCCTTCCTCGGCGCTCGAGTTCCCGCAAACCTACCAAAGCGCATCGTTTCCCATAGGAATGACCCTGATGGTCATCCACTCGGGACGCCAGCTATGGGCTCTGACGATAGGCAAAGCGGAACTGGGCCACCGGAGTTCCCCGGCGGTTTGATCGCGAAGGAGTCGGCATGAACGCCATGATACTCGTTATACTGTTTTTCGTCTTCCTCGCCTTCAACACCCCGATAGCCATGGCTCTGGTATTCACCTGTCTGTTTTATCTGACGTTCCTCTCCGAGATGCCGGTCACCTTCCTGGCGAGCATCATGATCGGCTCTTTGGAGCATTATTCTCTCATCGCCATTCCGCTGTTCATTTTCGCCGCCCAGATCATGAACATCGCGAAGGTCACGGACCGGATTTTCGACTTCGCCAAAACGCTGGTCGGCCATTTCACCGGAAGTCTGGGACACGCGAACATCGTCGCCAGCATCATCTTCGCGGGTATGTCCGGCTCCGCACTCGCCGACGCGGCGGGCCTGGGCCGGGTGGAAATCGAGGGGATGACCAAGGAAGGCTACGACAAGCCTTTCTCGGCGGCCGTTACGGCCGCGAGTTCGTGTATCGGGCCCATCATCCCCCCCAGCATCATCATGGTGATATACGCGAGCATCGCCGAGGAATCGGCGGGGCGCGTGTTCCTGGGCGGCGTGATTCCGGGTTTCTTCATGGGCGGCGCGATGATGGTGATCGTCTATTTCATCTCTCGCAAGCGGGGATACAAGAAGTATCCACGCGCCTCGCTCGCCCAGATATGGAAGAGCTTCCGCTCCGCCTTTCTGGCCCTGCTCACCCCGGCGATCATCCTGGGCGGAATCGGCTCTGGCGCCACCACGCCCACCGAGGCGGCCGTGCTCGCCGTGGCGTGGTCCCTGTTCCTCGGGATGGTGGTCTACAAGGAGGTCCGCCTCGCGGACATCCCCCGCATCCTCTCGACGGTGATCATCTATACGGCGGTGGTCTTGTTCATATTCTCCGCCGCCTCGGTCTTCACCCGCCTCATCACCATCGAGCGGGTTCCCTTCATTTTCGCCCACTTCCTCATGACCGCCCTCGAGGAGAAGTGGCTCATCCTCTTCGTGCTGAACATCTTTTTGCTCATCGGCGGCATGGTGATGGAACCCACCCCCCTGCTGCTCATCGTCACGCCGGTCATGCTGCCCATCGCACAGGCGCTGGACATCGACCTCGTGCACCTGGGCGTGTTCATGGTGCTGAACCTCGTTATCGGAAACCTCACGCCTCCCTTCGCCCTTGCGCTTTACGTCGTCTCGGACATCACGAAAGTTCCCTTCTGGACCATTGTCCGCGCGACTACGCCGTTTTATATTCCGCTCATCGTCACCCTGTTCTCCATCGTCTACTATTCGCCGCTCGTCATGTGGCTGCCGAACCTGCTGCTGCCCGTCGATTAGAACGAAACAAAAAAACACCGCCGGCTCACCATATCCGGCGGTGTCTTTTTCGTGACTGCGCGCCGTGCAGACCAGCCTGCGCGCATAAAGAAACTTTTCCTTTAGAACTTCGAGCGCGTCGCCTTGACCTTCTCGAAGAAGTCCTTGCCCCATCCCTTCGTGCCGATGGTCACCGCGGCCGAGGCGGTTTTCTTGGCGAATTCGTCCACGTTGATGTTGTAGATATTCACGCCTTTTTTCTTGAACTTATCCAGATAGGCGTTCTCGAGATCCGTGTATATCTTTTGCGCGTGGGCGATTCCCTTGGTCAGCGCGTCGTCGAACCACTTGCGCTGCTCTTTGTTCAAGTCGTTTCGCCACTTGTCGTTCACCATGAAGTACGACGTCGAGGAGAGGTGCGCGGTGAGCGTCAGGTGTTTGCCCACTTCGTAGAACTTGTTGGTGTAAAGCGTCTCCAGGGTGTTCTCCATGGCGTCGACCGTGCCCAGCAGCATGGCGTTATACACGTCCGCCCAGGACATCGGCGTGGGCTTGGAGCCCAGCCCCCGGAAGGCCAAGACCCAGGGAGGCGCCTGCGGAACCCGGATTTTGAGTCCCTTGAAATCGGCGAGCGTCTTCAGAGGCTTCTTGCGCGAGAGCACGTGCCGCGCGCCCCGGTTGATGACGCTGACCATGATTGTGCCGCGCTTTTTCAGGAACTCCTTGCGCCAGCGTTCGAACAGCGGCCCGTTGGCGACGGTGCGGACGTGCTTGGTGCTCTTCCAGAAATAGGGGAGGTTCAGGCTGTCATACGCGGGAAACTGCGTGAGACCCTGGAACGTCGCCTGAATGGCGCCCAACTGAACCGACTGTAGCTGGGTTTTGCCGTCGCCGACCTGACCCTTCAGGAACACCTGCACCTCCATGGTTCCATTGCTGAGCTTGTCGAGTATTTTTCCGAATTCGATGGCTCCGTAATGGGTGGGGTTCTTGTTGCTGTACATGTGGCCTACCTTGATGATGACTTTCTTGGCCCCCAGAGCGGGCGCAGCCCCATGAGCGAGGAGAAACGCGATGGAGGCGAAAACGATGGGAACGATTCTTTTTGCCATTGGCACTACCCTCCCTGAACAGGAATGGAAATATCCCCCTTGCGAGGATATCGAACAGCGCAAAGCAGACAATCTCGAAAAAAAAGAACGCGAAAAGATGAAAAATTCAAATGGATGAGAAGATTCTACCCTTCTTTTCTCCCGCATACAAGGTATAATCTTTTCACTTGCTCCCCATGAAAACCTGACCCCAGAGGTGAAAAAGATGAATGCGGAATGGCCCGAACTAAAGACCCGTCTCCAAAATTATCCCGACCTCGTGTACGGGGAGGTCGAAGGACTGACCCACGAGCAGATGTCCTACGCCAACGAGGAGCCGCCCTGGGCGCGCTGGTCGATGGATTTACAACTGCGCCACATCGCCCTCGTTACTCCGGTGTGGCTGTCCATGCGGGCAGGCGAGATGCTTCTGAGAGAAGGCTACACTTTTCCCGATACCGCCGGGCTCATCGCCGACCTCATCGGCGCGGGCATCCGGCACGTCCCGCCCGAAGCGGCCGGCGACAGGAAGGCCGTGGTCGACTTCATGCGGCCCTGGGCAGCGCTTTGTGGTGAAATCATCGAGCGCGAAAGCGCGGAGAGATTACGCTCCTTGTCGTTCACTTATTATACGGACCCCGAAGCCTCCCGCCCGGGAGACCCGCACAAACCCGTCGACTACCACAGGATGTCCACCCGCCTTCATCCTTTCGGGTTTCATGAAGACGCGGAACGCCCCGGTCTTTTCCACCTGGAAATCGGCGCGGTCCTGCGCCACGTCTACTGGAACGTGCTCGCTCACTTGCGAACCGCCCAAAGACAAAAACTAAGACAAGGCCTCCCGTTAAACAATGAGCTGCCGCGCGAGGGCTACCTCACCCTGCCTGAATTTTATGCGTGTTGAGGGGTTTTTCGTCACGCTTATGAAACGCATTTCTGCGCGTTTGGGGTATAATGCGTCGTAGGGGCATTACATGGCCCCGTAGTGTCGCCGCTTCTTTTTCAGAGGATAACTGGAGAGATGCAAAAACCGAATAAAACGCCCCGGACCCCCCGTCTCCGGCGGGTATGGACGGCCACCTGTCTCGCCGTCTTTTTCTTCGCTCTTGTAAGCCCGGCGGAGGCCATCGCGCCCGTTTATTCCACCTATCTCGGGGGCGCCATCAGAGGATACGACCCGGTGGCCTATTTCACGGAGAAAAAACCCGTCAAGGGGAAAAAGGATTTCTCCCACAAATGGAAGGGCGCCACCTGGTATTTTTCGAGTGCGCGAAACCGCGACCTGTTCCGCGATAATCCTGAAAAATACGCCCCCCGGTACGGCGGCTACTGCGCATACGCCGTGAGCCAGGGCTACACCGCGAGCATCGTCCCCGAAGCATGGAGAATCGTGGACGGAAAACTTTATCTGAACTACAGCAAGGGCGTTCAGCAAACCTGGGAGCAGGATATCCCCGGACATATCAAGCAAGGGGATAAGAACTGGCCGCGACTCCTCAAGGAGAAGTAACTTCCCCCATCGAGGAGGGTTTGGCGTGAGCGAACTGGCGCGAGCGATCAACCGAAAGGAATTAGAGATGGACCCTGAGAACTTCGATCGCCTGAAATCCATGATGGGAATCGCAGACTGAAAAATCCCTTGAAATCCGCTCCGCCGACCCAGCGGACAAATGGGGAATGGCGCATCCCCCGCCGCATCTCCCCCGATTAGAAATTCATCATCTGCAAGATCGTGTAACAAAAATCGCGCGCGGTGAAGAAAAAGACTACTCGGCGCTCCGCCTCGGGTTCCGGCCTTCCACCATGAAGAGGACGGCCTCTGCGATGTTCGTCGCATGGTCGGCGATTCTCTCGAAGTATTTCGAGATGAACGTCAGGCGGGTCGCCCGGCTGATGTTGCGCGGGTTGTCCAGCATGTAGGTCAGCAGTTCGCGGAACAGCTCCTCGTTCATGTCGTCTACTTCGTCGTCACTCGCCATCACCTTGCGCGCCAGCACCACGTCTTCCTTGATGAAGCTGTCCAGGCTCTCGCGCAGCATCTGGCTCGAAGCGCTCGCCATCCGGGGCAGCTCGATGTAGGGCTTGAGAGGAGGCTCCTCGTTCAACTCCAGCGCCCGCTCACACACGTTGACGGCCAAATCACCCACCCGTTCGAGGTCGGAGGCGATTTTGAGACCCGTCGTGATGAAGCGAAGGTCCACCGACGTCGGCTGCCTGAGCGCCACCATCTGCAAGCAAAGCTCGTTCACGTCGACTTCGAGCTGGTTGATTTCCGAATCACTTTCGATGACGGTCTGGGCAATACCCGAGTCGCGCCGGGTGAGGCTTTCGATGCTTTTCGCCATCATCGCCTCCACCTTGGCGCCCAACTCCAGAATCAGGCGGCGGAGTTCCTGGAGTTCGTTTTCGAATTCCGAACTCGTGTGCGCCCTTCCACTCGTCAGTGCCATGCCAAATCTCCTCCAGTGCTTAGCCGAATCTTCCGGTGATGTAATCGGATGTGCGAACGTGCATGGGGTTCATGAAAATCTTCTTCGTCTCCCCGTATTCAATCAATCGGCCCAGAAACATGAAAGCGGTGTTGTCCGAGACGCGGGCCGCCTGCTGCATGTTGTGCGTTACGATGACGATGGAGAAATGCTCCTTGAGTTGCGCGATCAGATCCTCAATTCGGGCCGTGGCGATCGGGTCGAGCGCCGAGCAGGGCTCATCCATCAGAATGATCTCGGGCTCCGAAGCAATCGCCCGGGCGATGCACAGGCGCTGTTGCTGTCCCCCGGAGAGGCCGAGCGCGTTGTCCTGGAGGCGGTCGGACACCTCGTCCCAGAGCGCGGCGTCGCGAAGGGTGCGCTCGCAGGTCTCCTCCAGGAGACTCTTGTCGCGGATTCCGTCCACCCGCAGGGGATAGACGACGTTTTCGTATATGGACATCGGAAACGGATTGGGCTTTTGGAAAACCATGCCGAGGCGCTTTCTAAGCTCGATGACCTCGACGCGCGGATCGTGAATTTCGCTTCCGTCAATCGCAATGGTCCCGTCGTGCCGGATGCCGTCGATCAGGTCGTTCATGCGGTTGAACGAGCGAAGGAGCGTGGATTTTCCGCAACCCGAAGGGCCAATCAGGGCGGTGACGAGCTCTTTCTGGATTTTCAGGGTGTTGTTGAACAGGGCCTGTTTTTCGCTATACCAGAGGCTGAAGCTTTCGATGTCGATAACGCTCCCGAGTTCGCTCTCGACGGGATGGTACGCCGTCGCTTCGAACTCGTTTTGCAGATCGATAATTGCCGCGTTGGACACCATTTCAATACGTCTCCATTAAAAATGGCCTTCCACGAACTTCCGGCGAAGGCGGTTGCGCACCATGATGGCGAAAGCGTTCATGAAGGCGATGATCCCGATTAAAAGAAGCGTCGTGACGAAAACCATGGGTTTCCCGGCTTCGGAGTTTCGGGACTGGAAGCCCACGTCGTAGATATGAAAGCCCAGGTGCATGAAGCTTCTCTCGGGGTGCAGGAACGGAAAGAAGCTGTCGAAGGGAAGCTCCGGCGCCAGCTTCACCACCCCCACGAGCATGAGGGGCGCCACTTCGCCCGCGCCGCGCGCCATCGCCAGTATCAGACCCGTCATGATGCCCGGCATGGCCTGGGGCATAACGATGTTCCGGATGGTCTGCCATTTCGAGGCGCCGCAGGCGAGAGAGCCCTCCCGCATGGAGCGGGGGACGGCGGCGAGCGCCTCCTCTGTCGCCACGATCACGACGGGAACGGTGAGGAGCGCCAGCGTGAGCGACGCCCACAAAAGACCGCCCGTCCCGAACGTCGGGTTCGGGAGCCTTTCGGGATAAAACAACTGGTCGATCCGTACCCCGACGGTGTAGGCGAAAAACCCGAGGCCGAATACGCCGTAGACGATGGAGGGTACGCCCGCGAGGTTGTTCACGCAGATGCGCACGATGGAAACCAGGGCGCCCTGTTTGGCGTACTCGCGCAGGTAAAGGGCCGTGATCACGCCGAACGGGGCGACGAAGACGATCATGAGCAGCGTCATCATGACGGTGCCGAATATCGCCGGCAAGACGCCGCCTTCGGTATTCGCCTCCCTCGGGTCGTCCGTCAGGAACTCTCCCCATCTGGAGAAATAGACGCCCATCTTCCCAAAGAACGAAAGGCGGTTGGCCGGGTAGATGCGGACAATGTCGGAGAGCCGCAGGTTTTTCTCGCGACCGCCGATCTCCTGGAGAATGACGGTGTATTTTTTGTCTTCCTTGTTGATCGAGGCGATTCTTTTCTTGAGCACCGCGAATCCGGCCCGCCTCTCTTTCGTCCGGCGCTCGAACTTCTCCTTCCCGGTGCGATACTCCGCGCTCTTCTTCCCGTAGTCCAGCGCGGTGCGCCGCAAGGCGAGCCGATCTTCTTCGATGTAGTAATTGATGGCGCCTATCTCGTCCACCTCGATGGAGCGAATCGCGCTTCTCCGGTCGAGCGCCCCGTCATGGGCCGCATACAACTCCTCCAGGGATATTTTTTCGCCCGGGATGCGGCGGCCATCGATGCCCAGGGTCTTGATGAAGCCGATAAACGGGCCCCATTCCTTGCGCTCGACGAAGAATATGCCGGGCGGAGTCTCGGTCCTGGCGACCTGATGCGCCACCACCCATTTGAAGTCCTCGTTGTAGATGTCGAAATTTCCGATCCGGTAGAGCGTGCGGCTCGCAAATCCGTCCGCCTCCCGGATGGCGCGCCGGGATTCCGCGTCGACCCCTTTCAACTGCTCCTCGGAGGGACGGAAGCTCTCCGAGCGAAACGGCTCGCCGGCGATGCGCCCACCGTTTTTGAGCGTCACCACTTCCACGGGTCCTGGGTAGAACGTCACGATGCCGTTCCATAGAACGAGTGCGAGAAAGCCGACGATCATCAATACGCCGAAAGCGAGCGCACCGCCCATGATCCAGATGAACGGCTCTCCTCTGGCCTTGAAGTCGAGCGATGCGCGAATACCCGTCCTGCCAGGCGGGCTTCCCCCCGCTTCGGCGGTCTGCGCCACTTCGGGCTCGGGCGTTTTGTGGTTCCCCGGTTCACCGCCCGGAACCGGCGCCCCCGCCCCTGGATTGTCTTTTCGCTCTTTTGGACTTTTCGCCTTCATCCTATCCTCACAACTGCGCGGCGCGCTTTCGGAAGCGGAGGCGAACCACCTCCGCCACCGTATTGACGACAAACGTCATCGCGAAGAGGACGAGGGCAGCCAGGAACAGCACCCGGTAGAGCGTCCCGTCCTTGACGGCTTCCGGAAGCTCCACCGCGATGTTCGCCGAAAGCGCCCTGAGGCCCGAGAAAATGTTCCAATCCAGAACCGGGGTGTTGCCCGCCGCCATGACGACGATCATCGTTTCACCCACCGCGCGGCCCATTCCGATCATCACGGCGGCGAAAATTCCACTGGCCGCGGTGGGCAGGATGACCCAAAGGGCCGTCTGCCAGGGCGTTGCGCCGCAAGCGAGGCTCGCCGCCCTGAGGTGGCTCGGTACGGAGTTGAGCGCATCCTCGGCGATGGTGTAGATGAGCGGGATGACGGCGAAGCCCATCGCAAAGCCCACCACGAGGGAGTTTCGCTGCACGTAGGTGTCGATGACCCCGCCGCGCGCATCCAGGCCGAGCGCCGTGAGCACCACGGCCGTCAACCAGCTCAGCAGTCCGGCGGCAACCAGCATTCCGGCCCAGCGAAGAAGCTCGAAGAACGCGCTTCGCGAATGGGTCATCCGCCTGAGCCTTTGTTTCCATTCATACCCGAAAAGCCGCTCGGCTCCGAAAGCAACGACCAGAAAAGACACGGGAAAGAAAATGATGAACAGCATCGGCGTCGCCAGTCCGATGTTTCCGTTCGCCCACGCCTTGAAGTCGCCGCCGAAGAAAAACCTCTCGAACCCCGGCCCGATAAGATAACCAAGCAACGAACCCAGAATGATCACGAAGAAAACCAGACTAATTTTCGGAAATCCCGACAAGGGAAGGGAGATGCGCGGCGGCATCAGTTGCCATAGATAGGCCGAGAGTAACAGGAGAAGCGGTATCAGCATGAACGAGAGAAGGACCGCGGCGATCCACGTCTCCACAATGGGCGCCAGAATCAGGGCAGCCACGAAGCCTAGAACCACCGAGGGCAGCGAGGCCATCATCTCCATTGCGGGCTTCACGACGGAGCGGACTTCCGGACCAATGAACTCGGAGGTGAAAATAGCCCCCAGCACTGCGATGGGTATCGCGAAGATCAGGGAATAGACCGTTCCCTTGATGGTCCCGAATATCAGGGGGATGAGGGATATCTTCTCCTCGAATGCATCGTCTCCCGAGGAGGATTGCCACGTATACTCGGACTTGGGATAACCTTCGTACCAAACCTTCCCGAACAGGGTCTGGAAGGTCGTCTCAGGGTGTTCGGCCGAGAATTTCCAGAAATTCACCACGCCGTTTTGATCCGCGGCGACGATCGCGTCATCGCGCGGCGCAAGGCGGACGAAGCGCCTAAGACCCGTCATTTCCTTCACCTTGAAGCGTAACAGCGTCGATTCGCTCGTAGCATGACGAAGCCAAATGTCTCCGCCTGAATCCATCGTGGCGAACATCCGGCTCCGCTGGGAGGTGGAAAAACCCGTAACTCTCGCGGCGTGTCTCTCCAGTTCGTGCCCGCGCACCATCACCAATCCGTCCGACGTCACGGCGCCCGGAGTGCGCGCATGGAAAAAGATGCTCAAAGACCCTTTGGAGCCCCCCACGACGATGGATTCCTCGCCGATAAGGGCCTTAAAGATTGTTAACTTTTCATCCATGGAAAGCAGGTCGCGCTTTTCTACGAGGGATACGGCGTTGAAGTCTCTTGCGTCGTAGCGCAGAAGGAACCCTTTTTCGACGCCGATATACACCTTGTCGGCTTTTTCCGTGAGGAGTATGCCCACGACGCGCGCATGACGGGGCAGGTCGGGCAGGACCACGCTCTCCACGGACGAAGTGGTCTGTCCCGTCAGAAGATTGACCCTCGTCTCCGTCAGGCTCAGGCGCGCCACGCCCTCGGCGTCCATTGAGGCGAAGGAGATGCTCGGGCGCTCGGGGGTGCCTCCCACCTTGTAATCGAGCTTGACGATGGCCGTTCCTTTCGGCGCGACCTGTTGCGGTTCCTTGACCTCCGCTTCCAGCCAGATTTTCCGAACCTGCTCACCTGGAATTTTTGAAAAAATAAAGCGTCCGTCGCTCAAATCGCGATCGTTGATCCTGGTGAGCCCCTTCGGCGCCCTGTCAGCGGGCAGCACCTGTGTGCGGAAACTGATTTTGCCGAACCGCACCGTTCCATCCGCAAAGCCGAAGGCGATGTTTCCGCCCTTGAGCGTTCGCGCAAAAGCGGTCGCCCGCGCGCCAGCGAAATCGAGTTTCCGCTGCTTGAGCGGTTTTCCGGTCAATGCGTGGAGGGGAGTCAAAACGCCGTCATCCGACACCAAAACGGCTATGGTGTTGTAATCATCCAACTCGACGCTGAGGAGAGGGCTTTGGGGCGCGGCGACCCGGAAGACGCCCGAGCCGGTTATCGTTTCTCCGGCAAACAGCGGCAGGGCCACCGCAACGAGAAACGCCATGATTCCGAGAACGGCCAAAATTACGAAAAGCCCGCCGATGGTAATCACCTTTGTGGCGATCTTGTCGATTATCCGGACGGATTGCCTCGCGCTCAGGTCACGCGATTGCCCCGGCTTCCTCCGCCCATTACCACCTGCGTCTGGAACTTGTCCGTTGCCCATATCTCTCTTTTTCAAAAATGAAAGCGGGGGGACGACGAATCCGCTCCGTCGTCCCCGCCGCTGCGCTGCGTCGGAAAAACTAGTTGCTTCCCATCCCGAGGCCGAGGCCGCTCAGGTCCTGCTTGGCGATGGCCGAGTTCACGGGGAAAAATCCGGCTTTGATGACGGCCTGCTGACCGGCTTTCGAGAAAATGTATTTGATGAACTGCGCTCTCAGGGGATCGAGCGCCTGGTTCGGGTTCTTGTTGACGTAGATGTAGAGGAAACGCGCGATCGGGTAGTTGCCCGAATAGGCGTTCGCGGCTTCGGGCCCATAGCATTTGCCGCCGGTCTTTTTGGAGATCGGGAGCGCGATTACGTCCGCCGTCTTGTATCCGATGCCGGAGTAGCCGATGGCGAACTTATCGGAAGCCACGCCCTGCACCACCGCCGAGGAGCCGGGCTGCTCCTTCACGGAGTCTTTGTAGTCGCCTTTGTAGAGGGCCACTTTCTTGAAGTAGCCATACGTGCCCGAAGCCGAGTTACGGCCATACACGGAAACCGGCTTGCTCGCCCACATGCCCTGGAGGCCGACCTCGCCCCACGTGCCGATGTCCGACCTCATGCCGCCCTTGCGGGTCTTGGATAAAATGGCGTCAACCTGCGGCAGGCTCAGGCACTTGAGGGGGTTGTCTTTGTTCGTGAAAACGGCCAGGGCGTCCACTCCGACGCGAATGCGGCCCGGCTTGTAGCCGAACTTCTTCTCGAAAGCGTCCATTTCCTTGGATTTCATGGCGCGCGACATCGGGCCGAAGTTCGAAGTA
>CBDCMA010000006.1:0-83082 GCA_965218735.1 bacterium
CTCCGAACCCCACGAGATAGCCGAGGCGGTCGTCTTCCTCTGCAGCAAGGAGGCGGGCTACATCACCGGCGTCACGCTGGACGTGAACGGCGGCGCGACGATGGTTTAATATTGCCGGCTCTCTCGCCACTCACATGGGTTTTGGTTTCAGCAGTTGGATCCAAAGCTAGTGCGCTTTGAGACGCGTGCGAAAAGAAGATTGTACGAAGAAAGGCCGCCTCCCGATTTGCCCGCTTCTTAAAAAAATCGCCCCCGTTTTGAGCAGGGGCGATTCGGTGGATGCGGTTCCTGAAAACTCGTTCGGACTTATCGGATGCGTTGCTCCTCCAGCACTTCTCTCATAATGCTTCGAATCTGTTGCGGCGTGACAAGTATTTCTTTCAAATTATTCAACTCAGCTTTCAGACTGCCCACGTCAGCTTTCAGACTGCCCACGTCAGATTTCAGACTACTTACGTCAGATTTCAGACTACCCATTTCAGTTTTGAGATTGCCCATGTCAGATTTCAGGTAACCGAAATCATCCTTGGTCGCTACTCTTTTGAAATCTTCATGCATTTGAGCTTTGAAGGCGTTCAGGTCCGCGTTGATTTGCTTCAATCTCTCTCGCAGATTCATTTTGACTTCTGTGACTTGTTTCTGGAGCTGCCCATCCATGGCGTCGAGTCTTTTGACTTCCCCATTCACTTTCGCAATCACCGGCTTCACTTCGGCCTGGGCGATATAAAGCAATCCGCTTCCCAGTATGGCGAATATCGCGACCGGAGACCCTATCCAATGCAACCACCAATGAAGCGTTTTCGTTTTAGCTACTGCTTTCTCCCTTTCCATTTTGAGTCCTTTTTTTGTTTCGTCGTTTCGTACCCATGCTTCCCTCTTATGAACAAGCATATATCGCTATAACGTGAATTTCAAACATCCCCATTCTCCATGATCTCCAATATCCCCAAGCCGGAAATCGCTCATACCTCAAATATCTTATTCTCCATCTCGTTCGATTTTTTTTATATGCTTTATTTTTCAAATTCTATATGACGGCATCATGCCGCTCGGGAGTCTAATGACGGGGAAGAAGACCCCGCCCGCTCTTTGTGGGACTTTCAGGTAGTTTTCTAGGCGTTCTGGAGGGCTTGTTTCACCAGCGGCACGACCTGGGAGAATCGCTCGGCCACGAGGACGCCCGCTTCGCACAGGAGCTTTTTCTTGCCCGATGGCGCGCCGCGGCCCCGCTCGATGAGCGCGCCGGTATGGCTCACGCTCGCGGGCGTGGGCGAGGTTTCCCAGAATTCACCGGGAATCATCGCCACCACGGGTTTGGTGAACCCGCCAGACGCGATGAAACGCGCCGCTTCTTCTTCCCTGTCCGTGCCGGGTTCGCCGAACATGACGACGGCGCGGGTCTCGGGGTCTCGCTCGAACAGGGCGAGCATTTCGACGAAAGCCGAGCCGATGAGCAAATCGCCGCCCAAAGCCACGTAAGTGCTCTGGCCGATACCCGCCCTCGTCAGGAAAAGACAAATCTCCGCCCCCATGCCCCACTTCTGCTCACCACGCCCACGGGCCCCGGTCGGAACATGAGGTCGGGCACCTCGCCGCCCGTGCCGCCGAGCTTCGCCTTGCCCGGACTCACCATGCCCTGGCTGTTGGGACCGATGACGAAGGTTCCCCGCTCCGCCGCGCGCGTGAGCAGCGCGCAGGCGTCGTGATGCGGCACGCCCTCTGCGAGAACGTGCACGGTGGGAATACCCGCCTCGATGGCCTCGAGAGCAGCTTCGCGGACGAAGCGCGCGGGCACGAACAACACGGAAAGGTCCACCTCATGCGCGCTTGATGGCGTCGGCCACGGCGCCGTAGACCGGCACGCCGCCCACCGACTCGCCCCCTTTGCCCGGAGATACGCCCGCCACCACGCGGGTGCCGTAGTCCGTCATGGTGGGCAAAAGCCGCCTCGCCTCGGCCCCCGTGGCTCCCTGCACGAGCACCCGGGTCTCTGAATCCAGCAGAATGCTCACTTACGTCTCCAATTAAAATCGCCTTGCTCAGGAGAGCGGTCCGGCGAAATTCTTAAACCTATTCCACTCCGTAGCTGCGCGCCACGATTCGCCTGCGCCAGATCCTCTATCGACGCCTCATCCTCGTGCCACTCCACGCCCGGGACCTCGGCGATGAGTTTTCTGGCTTCTTCCACCCCCGGACCGGCGTAACGGATGATGACGGGAAATTTTTCGAAATCGAGCTCCGCTTCCTTGAGCGCGCGCACCACGCCCGCCACCTTGATGTCCACACGCGTGAAATTGCTCACGTTCCCCGCAAGTAATAGTCCCTTGATGCCGGGCTTAGAGAGCACCGCCTTTACCGCCCGGCGCATTTTCTCCTCGTAGCGCCCGGGCGTGATGTCGAACGTGCTGGCCGGTTTTCCGCCCGAATCCAGAAGCGCTTCCAGGCTCGATAGACCATAACCGCCGCCGGTAACCATGAAGCCGATATCGCCGTCCATTTCGCTGAAGCGAATCGCACCCACGTGTGGGTCGATGGCGTCTATCTCGCGCATGCGCATCTCGAGTTCGGTGAAGGGCCGCCAGCCGTTTCCGCCCTCAACGCCCAGCTTGGCCTCGAGGTCGGGGTGGCGGAAAAGCGCCTGCGCGTCGAGTTGCACCACGCCCGCCGCCGCCACGAGGCCATCAGCCAGTTCCGCCAGCGGGTTCACCTCTATCATCTCGCAGTCATGGGCGCAGAAAACGCCATACATCGCGCACACCGCAAGCGCGGCCTGATTTGCCAAGTCGCCCGAAAGCCCCGCGCGATGAGCCAATTCGAGAGCGTCTTCTATTTTCAGCCCTTCTAAGATGTTCACGGGCCATTCGAGAAGTTTATCGGGGTGGTGTTCGCTCAACTCTTCGATATCCACGCCGCCCTCGGCGCTGAAGAGAATGAGCGGGCATTTTCTCTTCGCATCGAAGGAGATGGAGCAGAAGATTTCGCGCTTGATGTCGAGCGCTTCCATGACGATGAGTTTTCTGACCGGGAAGCGACGCACTTCCATGCCGAGAATAGCAGCGGCGTGCGCACACGCCTCTGACGCCTGCGCGGCGAACTTGACCGCGCCCGCCTTGCCGCGTTTGCCGACTGGCACGAGCGCCTTGATGACGGCGCGCCCACCCAGGCGCTCCAGGGCTCGGGCGGCTTCACTTGCGTCAGTGCAAACCTCGAAACGAGGAACGGGGACGCCGCCTTCGCTCAGCAGCGTCAGTGAATCGTTTTCCAGAAGGCGGGACAAGACAATCTCCACTCAGAATGCGTTCGGCGCGTTTTCGCGAGAAAACCTGCAAGATGCGCACTAGCTAGCATTCAGGGCTTTCAGCGTCAAGATTCTTAAGGCAAGCGCGCCATCACCTCCCACGCGGTTTCGAGCGCGCGCCCCGCTTCCCCACGGCCACCGGCGCAAACAGGGAAACGGCGGGCAAGTCAGGAGCGCAGAGTTTCCGCCGGCGCCTCAACCACATTTCATCGCGGGGCGAACCACCTGATGAAGCGTGCTGCCGCTGCTGCCGCCCATCCGGGTGCCTCCGCCGGGCAGGTGAATCCAGCCATTCAGGTAAACCAGCCCGGTGACGCCGTGCACGGGAATGGGCATATCGGGCAAGCGCGTCCAGCGGTCGACTTTTGGATCATAAACCTCGTGATGGGGGAACACGCCCGACGGTCCCGCCGTCGGATGTTCGCCGCCGAAGGTATGGAAACAGCCGTTCACCGCAATACCGTTGTTTCCACTGCGCGCCTCGGACATCGGCCGCTTGGCGCTCCACTTGTTGCTTACCGGATCGTACATCTCGAGCACCGCGGTGATCTCGCTCCGAAAGCCGCCGCCGAAGCGCCCTCCGGCAACATAGAGTTTGCCGGCGATCGCCGCCGCCGCCATGTGATTTCGGGGCGTCGGCAAATCGGGCAGGGCCGTCCATTTGTCGGCCTTCGGGTCGTAGACGGCGAAATCGCGCCCGCGCGGCGGACGACCGCCGGCGACGTAAATCTTGCCGTCGATGACGTCGTGCGCCATCGCACTGCGCGACGTCGGCATCGGCGCGCGCGGCGTCCACTTCTTCGTCTTGGGATCGAAGGCGTAGACGGCCGACGTGTAGAGGGACTTCTTCCTCCGACCACCGGCATTGGTCTGCCCGCCGATCACATAGAGAATCCCGTCGAAACCGACTGCCGAGGCATGGTTGATCGTGGTCGGATAGGGGGTCGTCAGGCGCCAGGTGTCGGACTTGGTGTCATAGACCTGGACGGTGTCCACGCTGACCCGCGTCAAGGGGTATCCCCCGACAACGTAGATTTTCCCGTCAAGATACGCGACCGCCATTTCCGAATTCGGCTCTATGAGCGCTGCGCGCTTGCCCCATTTCGGCGTTTGAATCGTCTGGGCCGACGACTGTGATCCGTAGAGCCACATGGCCACCAGACTCAAGACGAGAACAGCTATGGCGTCTTTGCGAACGCCCCGACCCGTAATCGCCATCTCCCCTTCCCTCCCCCTCGAAAAACCCGCGTACAAAAACCCAATCGGCAAAAGAACCGCTCCTCTCGCCCGTTACAGCGATCCGGCTTTCACCTCCAGGCGTTCCGCGAATTTAACATGAGCCCGCTCACGCCACCAACCTTCGACAAGGCCCCCGCGTGGCCTGGGGTTTTAGGCGATCACGCGCCCACCTCGGTCAGGCAAGGAACGCTCTCGTTGCGCTTTCAGCGCGCCGCCCAAGCGATCGGTGAAGCCTCTTATCCCCCGGACGCCGCGACATTCATCGAACAGGCGCCGCCGTCCGGCCCCCGTCAATTGACGCCGGTGAAGGAGACGGAATTCCGAACGGTGCGCGTGTTACTTTTCCGAAAAACTTGCCGAATTAATGGAAACGCCGCTTGCGAAAGTATCCTGATCCGCTAGAATCACCCTATAGGAAAAAACTTGTTTCTCTGTCATCTCAACGGAGGGGGGATTTTATGCGTACCCACAAAAAACTGATCGTAGCAACTGCCGTTTTCGCCGTGGCCGGTTTCGCCGCCTCACTGGCGAGCGCCGCCGCCACCAACATCACCATCGTCGGCGCGGGCAAGGGCGCGGGCGCGTTCCGCATGGCGGCGGGTCTCGCCGAAGCGGTGAACAAGACGAGCAAGACCGTCAACGTCACCAACCGCGAGTCCAAGGGCTTCGTCGCCAACACCCGCCTCGTCGCCAGCGGCCGCTCCGAGATCGGGATGACGAACGGGATTTTCGTCGACTTCATCCAGCGCAAGCAAAAACCCTTCCACAAGGGCAAGGCGATGATGACCATCCGGGGCATCGGCCCGGTGTCGACCTCCTGGTTCCAGGTGACGACGTTCCACAAGTCCGGCATCAAGACCTACAACGATCTCGCCGGCAAGCGGGTGAACATGGGACCGAGGGGTAGCTCCACGCTGTTCATGATGAAGTTCATCACCGACAGCATCGGGATCACCGACAAGATCCGCAAGGACTACATGGGCTGGGCCGCCGCCGCCACCAACATGATCGACGGCAAGCTCGACGCCTTCGGCATCCCGAACCCGGTTCCCTCGCCCTCGATTCTGCGCGCCTCACGCAGCGGCCCGCTCCGCATCCTGAGCATCCCCGACAAGGTGCGCGACAAGTTCGTCGCCCTGAGCTCGGGCTACTACAAGGACAACAAGGACGCCAGCCCCTACCAGGGGATGAAGGGCAAGAAGTTCAAGACGGTCGCCTACACCATCTTCGCCGTGGCGAACGAAAAAGTGCCCAACGACGTCATCTACGAGGTGACGCGGCGGGTGTACGACAAGGCGAACCGCGACTTCCTGATCAACGTATTCAAGGGCTGGAAGATCGGGCTGGACTTCGCCGCCAAATCGGATGAGTTCATCAAGCAGATGGGCAGCTTCAAATTGAAGGTCCACCCCGGCGCCGCGCGCTACTGGAAGGCGAAAGGTTACATGGTCAACTAGACGTTTCCCGGATTCGTAGATTCCCCCGGAGGGCGACCGCCTTCCGGGGGGCGTCTGGTTCAGGCGGCTGTCATTCGAAATCGGGTGAGAAAGGGTGGCGATGCGGAAGTTTTTCGATTTTCTCTGGGGGTGGATGCGGTTCATCTTCGCCCCGGAGTCGGCCATCCGCCGGGATATCGAGCCCGGCCTCCAGAAAAAAAACATACCCGTCTTTGTGTTTCTCTCCGCCCTTCTCCTCGTCTACATCGTTATCTTCGCAGGGAGAAAATACAACCTCTACCTTCCCTATGAGATCTCCTGGGAATGGCAGGAGGTCGAATTCCCCGCTCTCGAGTTCTGGCTCTACGCGCTCATCTGGCTCTACGTCTCGGGCCTGTGCATTCTGCCGAAGCCGACGATCCTGCTGTCTTCGTTCGTGTTCGCCGCCTATTTTCTCTATGGCGCGGCGAACAGAGCGCCTGTGGATTTCGGCCTGGGGTTCGGCGAGGTCATCGTCTACGTCCTCTCCCCGCTCCTCACGGCCGGGATGGAGAAATCCCTTTCGGCGATATGGGAGACGCTCCACTTCCCGGGGTTGGCCATCTATGCGTTTCATTTCTATCTACCCCTGTATGTAATCTTCACCGCCATCCTGACGTTCATCTTTTATCCCGCGCGGGCGGGTGCTCCGACGAGGCGGCCCTCCGCCGTGGACCTCCTCCTGTGCGCGGGAGTGGTCGTTTTCACGGTGGAATACATCATGAACTTCGCAGACAGGGGAGACCGGGCGGGTCTCGTCCTCTGGACGGACGTCGTGATGGGCACGATCGCCGTCATCGTCTCGATCGAAATGTGCCGTCGGGTGCTGGGCTGGGTGCTACCGCTGCTGGGTCTCTTTTTCTTCTACTACGCCATGTACGGCAACTATTTCCCGGGACGACTCCTGCACAAGGGGTTTTCCTATAACGAGGTCGTGAACTTCATATACGGGACGTCCGGCATCTTCGGCGTCATCGCCAACGTGTATGCGAGCTATGTCTTTCTGTTCATCCTCTTCGGCGTCTTTCTCGAAAAAACAAAGGTCGGCGACGTGTTCATCGACCTCTCCTACGCCTTGGTGGGCCGTCTGCGCGGCGGGGCCGCCAAGGCCTCGGTCGTATCGAGCGGCTTGGTGGGCTCGGTGGTGGGAAGCGGGGCGGCGAACATCGTCATCACCGGAACCTTCACGATTCCGCTCATGAAGCGCGCGGGCTACAAACCCCACTACGCGGCGGCGGTCGAGGCGGTCTCTTCCATCGGCGGCCACCTGCTTCCGCCCATCATGGGCTCGGCGGCCTTTCTCGTGGCGGCGTTCACCGAGACGGACTACGGGTGGATAGCGCTCATATCGCTCGTGCCCGCGCTGATGTACTACTTCTCGGTCTACATGTCGGTTCACTTCCGCTCGGGGCTGGACGGCATCCACGGCCTCTCGAAAGAAGAGTTGCCCGAACTGCTGCCCCTGCTGAAAAAAGACGGCTACCTGCTGCTGCCGGTGGCGCTGCTCATCTGCCGGCTCGTCATCGGACGCTCGCCCTTCGACGCCGCGCTGTGGTCCATCATTCTGGCGATGGTTCTGGGATTTTTCCGCGAGGACACCCGCCTGCTGGCCCTGCCGCCGATTCTCGCGCGCCTCGTTGGCCGGCCCGGGTGGAGCACCCGCAACGACAGGCTCGAATACCAGGCCGCGAAACACCTTAAAAAACTCATGGAGTCGGGCAAGAGCTTGGAAGATGCCGATACGGAGGCGACCGCTTACCTGGAAGCAGCGAAGGCGGATCCCCCCGGAAATCCCCTGATGGAGAACTGGCCGCTGCTCGCCGGGCTGGGCCTTCTGATCGTTTTGCCAATGGCGGGACATACCATATTCGAGGCGGTTTTCTGGGCGTTGCTCGGAGCGGCGATGCTGTCTTCTCCGCGCGTTCTCGACGGGCTCGAAAGAGGGGCCGTCAACTCGCTCATCATCGGCGTGACGGCGGGCGTCATGGGCATCGTGCTCGCCGGAGTGTCGATGCCCGGTCTGGGCATCAAGTTCTCCTCGATCATCCTGGGCTACGCGTCCTTCCTCGACAACGCCTTCGGCATCACGGGAACGGCGCTTCCGGTGGCGATTCTGCTCTGCACCGTCGCCAGCTACATCATGGGGATGGGCATGACGATCACGGCAAGCTACGTGCTGCTCTCGATCCTCGCCGTCCCGGCGCTGGTGGAACTCGGCGTCCCGCTGCTGAGCGCGCATCTGATGATTTTGTGGCTGAGTCAAGACGCCTCGCTCACGCCGCCCTTCGCCCTGGGCGCGTTCATCGCGGCGGGCGTGGCGGGCGCAGACCCGATGCGCACAGGCTTCGCCTCGCTCAAGCTCGGCAAGGCGCTCTACATCGTCCCCTTCCTGATGGCCTACACCCCGATCAACATGACGCCGGGCTCGGAGTGGTTCGACATCCTCGTCGTGTGGGGGAGCGGCTTCATGGGCTTTTTCTGCACCTCGGCGTCGCTCGAGGGCTACATGCGGAGAAAGCTGGAGATTTGGGAGCGAATCGTCTTCGCCCTGGCGGGCGGTCTGCTGTTCTTCTACGTGGCCTGGATGAAGATTACGGGTGCGCTCATCATGGCCGCCATGATCGCCATCCAGTTCATGAGCGTGAAGGATGAGGGCGCAGCCTCGCCAAGCCCTGCGGCGTCCTCGTAACTTCGAAGTTCCTGAAGTCCATCTAAAGGACCGTAGCCTTCTCGCCCTTGAATCATTCCGGCAAGTAGCGCTCCAGATACGCCTTCAGCGCGCCGCCGCAGTAGGAACGGGCGAAATCCTCCCCGTGCGCGGCGCTTAAGCGCTCGGCAAAACCCTTGATTCCCCAGATACCCCGAAATTCATCGAAAAGGCGCCTCCCGTCGGGAGCGGGCCGGTTGATGCCCGCGAAGTCGCTGCCAAGCGCCACTTGATGGGGGGCGATTTCGGCCAGAAACTCGATTTCCTCCAGATAGCGCTCGAACGTCTCCAGGAACCCCGGATGCGGCGCAAATCCGATGAGCGCGCCTGTCTCGAGGAGCCGCCTCGCCATATCGCGCGGAAGCCCCCGTTCACCGAAGACGGGCAGCACCGGCTCGTCCAGATGTCCGTGGGAGTAGTGCATCTCCTGTCCGGTGACGAGGGCGAGATCGATCATGTCCGATTTCGTCCGGTGATTCGCGTGCGCGCAATCCACCATAAAACCCATGCGCCAGGCCTGCATGAGAAAGGCGCGGCCCAGGGGCGTGAGGCCGCGCACAGGGTCTCCCATGGCCCCGCCGCCCAGTGCGTTGTCATCGTTATAAAGGGGGCCGATGCTCCTCACGCCCTCCTCCCACAGCCAGTCGAGGTATTTCAGGTCGTCCTCGACTTCGATGAAATAGACGCCTTCCGCGTGGATCAACTGCCTGCCAACTCCCTCTAAGTCGGCCCGGGTGAAAACGACGCTCAAACCCTCCGCCGAGCGAATCCGCTCCAGATCACGCCTGATCAAATCGAATTGCGCCTCCTGCGGCGCGCCTCCCAGCCTTTCCAGGGCAGAGAACACACCGCCGAGCTTCGCCGCCGTGGGAATGTCGATCTGCTCCGCCAGATAGGCGCGCTCATCGGGTAAATCCACCATCCAGCGCAGATCGGTGTGAAAATCCCAAACGTCCTTGAACTCTATCGGCATCCGCATTCTCTCCCGGGTCAGGGTCGGGGAATTTCCCCGGCGTAAAGCATCATCATATCATGCAGGAATCCGGATTCGCCTTTGCGCTCTCTCCCAGGCTCGCATAGTCTGGCGTCTCGATTTTCAAGGAGGATGTTTCGATGCCGGAAAAACCACTGGTTCTCGTGAAGCGGGACGGCCCGCTCGCCACGCTCACGCTCAACCGCCCTGAAAAAAGAAACGCCATGAACACGGAGATGACCCACGAGGCGAAATCGGCGATGGCCGAACTTGCGGGAGCGGATGATTTGCGCGTCCTGATCATCGAGGGTGCCGGCAGCGTCTTCTCCGCGGGGGCCGACGTGCTCGAAATGGGCGCGCTGAGCGAAGATAACGCGCGCGCCTTCATCTCGAACCTGCATTCCCTCATCCGCTGTGTTCGCGAATTCCCGCAGCCGGTGGTCTGCAAGTGCCGGGGCTACGTTCTGGGCGGCGCGCTGGAACTGATGCTCGGCTGTGATCTCCGCGTTGCTGCGGATGATACGAAATTCGGAATGCCCGAGGTGCGGGTCGGTGTGCCCTCCGTCATCGAGGCGGCGCTGTTCGTACCTTTTTGCGGCTTGGGCACGGCGCAGGACATCCTCCTGACCGGTAGGACGTTCGACGCGCGCGAGGCGCATCGCTTTGGAATCATCCAGAGGATATGCCCGCCGCCAGACCTGGAAGAAACGACGCAAGCGGCCGTGGGGCAGCTTCTCGAAGCCGCTCCCGGCGCGCTGCGCGCCCAGAAGGCGCTGTTGAGGCGATGGACGAAGGATTATCTCGAGGCCGCTATTCCGCCTTCTATCGACGCCTTCGAGGCTTCTTTTCGGACCGGCGAGCCGCAGGAGGGCATGGCCGCAGCGCATGAAAAGCGCTCTCCCGCCTGGTCGCCCAGGGAAGGATAAGACCCGGGAGAAAACGCGCCCTCCCCTCCCTGCGGTGGCGTTCGCTCATTCCTTGTGGCATCTTCAAGCCTCTCGTTGGATATGTATGCGTCGCATGGCGTGTCGCTCCCAGGCGCCACACGAGAGCCGCTGGGGTGAGACAGGAGGATGAAGGTGACGGAAGACGAGGTGTTGATCGATCGGATACGCCCGATTCTCAGGCGGCGCAAGGGATTTTCCGAAAAGCGGATGTTCGGCGGCGTCTGTTTCATGATCAACGGCAATATGTGCGCAGGCACGTGGAAGGGCTCGCTCATCGTGCGGCTGGCGAAAGAAAATCACGATAAAACGCTCTCAGAACCGCACACGAAACCGGCCGACATGGCGGGCCGGGTGATGAAAGGATGGGCGCTGGTGGAGCCGGCGGGAATCGAGCCGGATGAGGCTCTTAAAACCTGGGTGCGCCGGGCGGCGAAGTTCGCAGGCTCGCTTCCGCCTAAGTGAGGTCATGGCATAGCGACTCCTGTGCGCTTGTTTCATGGCGCATGGATTCACTCTCATGAAGGATGAGGAATGAAAGCAATAACCGTACAGGGAGACGCCGGAATCGAAGGCCTGGTATACGGCGAGGTTCCTACGCTCGAGCCGGGAGAAGGCGAAGTGCGGGTAAAACTCCTGGCCTCAGGGATCAACCACATCGACGTCTACCAGTGCACTCCCGCCATGGTGCGTTATGAAAAACCCCACACCATGGGGGCGGACGGGGCGGGCGTCGTAGATAAGGTGGGACCGGGAGCGACCTTAAAGCCGGGCGATGAGGTGATCCTCGATCCCAACCTGAGCGACCCCACGAAGCCTGACTACGACCTCGTGGGCGCGCATTGTGCGGGCACGCACGCGGAGTTCATCGTCCTGCCGGAAAAGAATTTTTTCGCAAAACCACAGAACTTGACGTTCGAGGAAGCGGCTGCGCTTCCCCTCGCCCTCTGCACGGCCTATCGCCAGCTCATCAGCCGAGCCAGGCTCAAAGCGGGCGAGAGCGTGCTCATCCACGGGGTGGGCGGCGGCGTCATGCTCTATTGCCTGCAACTCGCGGCGCAGACGGGGGCTTTCGCCATCGTCACCTCATCGAGTGACGAAAAGCTCAAGACCGCCGAATCCTTAGGGGCCGACGTCTGCATCAACTACAAGACGACCGACGTCGCCGGAGCCGTCATGGACGCCACCGAAGGCCGGGGAGCCGACGTGGTGGTCGACAACGTGGGCGCGCCCACCTTCGCGGTGAGTGCGAAATGCGTCGCGCTAAACGGGCGCATCACCATCGTGGGCGGGGCCGCGAACCATGTGATCCCGGAGGTGAACCTGCGCGATCTGTACTTCAAGCAGGTCGACATCCACACCTCCACCATGGCGACGCCGGAAGAATTTCGGGAGGCGATGGCTCTTGCCGCCGCGGGCAAGGTGAAGGCCCACATCGATTCCACGTACCCCCTCTCCCGGTTCCGCGAAGCCATAGAGCGCGTGGCGGAGGGCTTGCAATTCGGGAAAGTGGTGATAACAAGAGATTAGGGACGGCGCGTTTGCGCCTCCCGTCATTGCGCAAATAATTCATACTTGGAGAAAATATAAAAACATGAAAAGACACATCGCCAGAACCGTCGCCGCGACATCAGGGGGAGAGCGAGCCTCCCACATGACGTCCAGAAAACCACCGGGTATAGCTTCACTCGATTCGGGAACGCCCAACTTCCCCACGCCCGAGCACATCACGAGAGGCCGCCAGGGAAGCGCTCGAGCAGGGCCTCACCGGCTATGCGCCGGGCCAGGGGGACCCGGAGTTTCTCGCAGCCGTGTGCGAACACATCGAGCGCGAGGCGAACGCGAAGTACACGCCCGATTCCATCATCGCCACGAACGGCGCCAGTTCGGGCATCTACGCCGTCATGACGACGTTCCTGGACCCGGGGGATGAAGCCATACTGATGGACCCCACGTTTTCGCTTTACGCCCACGTCGCGCTTCAACTGGGGGCCGTCCCCGTCCACGTGCCGCACGATGCGGATTATCAGATCGACGTCGAATCCGTTCGTAGCGCCATCACCCCGCGTACGCGCCTGATCCTCGTCAACAACCCGAACAATCCCACGGGCGTGGTCTACCGGCGCGACGACCTTGCGGCGCTGGTCGAACTCGCCGCAACACACGATCTCATGGTCGTATCGGATGAGGCGTATGCGAAAATCCTGCAACCCGGCTTCGAGCACGTACCCCTGCTCTCGTTCACCGAGCACGGGGATCGCCTTATCCTGCTCGACACTTTTTCCAAAACCTATTCGATGACCGGCTGGCGACTGGGCTACATGGTCGTTCCGGAGGATCTGAGCCAGACGATGTTCAGCGTGCACCGCTCCATCAACGGGCCGATCAACACCTTCGTCCAGCGCGCGGGCGCGGCGGCGCTTAGAGGCTCCCAGGAGTGCGTGGAGGAGATGGGGCGCGAATACCACAAGCGGGGCCGCCTCATGAACGAGATGACGCAAGCCATTCCCGGCCTCATTCCCATCGAGCCGCAGGGCGGGTTTTATCAATACTGCCGCTATGAGTACCCTCTTCCTTCGGTCGAAGTGAGAAAGCGCGTCTGGGAGGCCGGGGCGGCGATTCGCAGCGGTTCTGAATTCGGCGAGGCGGGGGAGAACCACCTGCGCTTCACCTATTCGGTGGATGAAGAAGTGATCGAAAAGGGCATGAAGATCGTGGGCGAGGTATTCCGCCACCTCGGCTAACCCGCCCACATTCCCAGAGGAAGGAAATTTCTATGACATACGGAAAATCACCGCTTCTGCTGTCGGGTCTGCTCTTGATGGGCCTCTTTCTCCTCGGGGGCTGTTCGGAGGAGGAGAAAAAAACAGAAGTTTCGGCGAACCTTTGCCTCACGCTGCCCAACGAGATGGTTCTCGGCCCATACGACACGAAAGAAGCCTGCCAAACGGCGCGCGAGAACATGCCCGACGGTGTGTGCGCTACGTGTGAGAAAAAATAAAAAAGGCCGCCCCCCAGCGGGAGCGGCCCTTTTCGGCTCATCAAATCAATAGACGGGCAGGATGTCCTTCTCGTACGTCTCATCCACGCCCCGGGCGGCGGCGTAGAAAATCTCTTGCAGCCTGCGCGTGATTTTCCCGGGTTTTCCGTCTCCGACCTCGATGCGGTCAAGAGAGAGCACAGGCGCAACCTCGGCGGACGAGCCGCATATCATCGCCTCATCGGCCACATAGATTTCCGTGCGATCCATGGGTCGCTCCACGGGTTCGGGGCCGATGTGCCTCCCGAACATCTCCAGCACGCTGTCGCGCGTGATGCTCTCTAAAATAGAGTCCGTCACGGGCGGTGTGATGAGCTTGCCCTCACGCATGATCATCACGCACGTGCCCGTGCCCTCGGCCACCGTGCCGTTCCGGTTCAGCAGGAGGGCGTCGTCGTACCCGTTCACCCGGGCCTCCACGCCTGCGAGCCTGCCGTTCTGGTAGTTGGCAGACGCTTTCACGCGCGGCGGCACGGAATCGTCCGAAATGCGCCTCCAACTGCTCACGCACAGGTTCACGCCCTGCTCCTGGCGCTTTCGGTTGCTGTTCGGCCCCCCGCTGATGAAGACGCACGTGTCCACCTCGTCCGCCGCATAGCCCTTCATGTCCAAAGGCCCCGAATCGTCAAAATACACGTTTAGGCGAAAGTGGAGGTCCTCCTTGAGCTCGTTCGCCCGTATCCATTCGATGACGGCGTCCTTGAACTCTTCCGCCGTATAGGGCGGCGTCATCCGCATCACCCGCATCGAGTCGAACAGCCGCCTGATGTGCGGTTCGATCTTCCAGAGGAACAGGTTGTTTCTCTCCTCGCTCCAATAGGCGCGAACTCCCTCGTACACGCTCGAGCCCCTCAGAACAGCTTGGCTGAAAACACTGATCTTGGCGTCTTCGGGCGGCACCACCTCTCCGTTGAGCCATACTTTGGCATGATCGTAGCTGGGCACGTGAACCTCCAATATGGAAATGAAATTGAACTATCAACACAGGAGACGCGGCATCATGAACAATTTAGGGGCAGTTTGACAAGCGGCGGCAACACTGCAACCCTTCAAATAAAGAGCCCGAGCCATTCGGCTGGATAAAAAACAAAAAAGTGGCGGGAATTCTCATGAGCGGCAAAGTTATGGTGAAAGCCACGGGCGTTCACAAATTTTATGGCGATTTCCAAGCCCTGTGCGGCGTATCGCTCGACATCGAGGAAGGCGACGTCGTCGTCATCTGCGGACCGAGCGGCTCGGGAAAGAGCACTTTTTTGCGCTGCATCAACGGCCTGGAGAGCATCCAGGCGGGAGACATCGTCGTAGACGGCCTGTCGGTCGCCGATCCGAAGACGAACATGACCCACCTACGCTCGGAAGTCGGCATGGTGTTCCAGCAGTTCAACCTCTATCCCCACATGAGCGCCCTGCACAACATCACCCTCGCGCCCATCAAGGTGCGCGGCGTGAAAAAAGAAGAGGCCGAGCGGACGGCCCACGACCTGCTCCGCAAGGTGGGAATTCCCGAAAAGGCGGAAAGCTATCCTTCGGAACTATCCGGCGGCCAGCAGCAGCGCGTGGCCATCGCCCGCGCTCTCGCCATGCACCCCAAGGTCATGCTCTTCGATGAAGCGACGAGCGCGCTGGACCCCGAAGTCATCCACGAAGTGCTGAACGTCATGCTCGACCTCGCGCGCGAGGGGATGACGATGGCGGTGGTCACCCACGAGATGGGCTTCGCCAAGGAGGTGGCTAGCGAGGTCGTGTTCATGGACGAGGGGCTGATAGTCGAAACAGGGGACCCGGATACCTTCTTCTCCCACCCCAAGGAGGAGCGTTCCAGGCAGTTTCTGGAGAAAATCCTCTAGTCTCAGGCTCGAACAATCTCGGCACAGCGCGCGCAGCATAGAAAATTCAGACGGCCGTCGTGTCCTCGATGGCCTGCTGGCCCTTCAAACGGCCCAGCCGGTTCCCGTACTGTGACAGCGTGAAACAACAGATGAAATAGACGGCCGCGATGAAGGTGAACACGGCGAAGGACGCATTTTCGCGCCCATTGACGATGGTCCCCGAGCGGAAAAATTCGATGACGCCGATTACGAAGGCGAGCGACGTATTTTTGAAGAGCGCCACCGTTCTGTTCATGATGGCGGGAGCCATGTTGCGCAGCGCCTGGGGCAGCACGATGTAGCGCATCGCCTGGATATAGCCCAGCCCGGTGGAGTACGCTGCCGCCATCTGCCCCCTGGGGACGGAGTCGAGCCCCGCGCGGATGATTTCCGCCGCATACGAACCGTTGTGGAGCATGAGCGCCCAGACGGCCGCCCAGAACGGGCTCAGCGAAAACCCCACCAGCGGCCTGCTCAAAAAATACACCCAGACGACGAACATCAGGCCGGGCGTTCCGCGTATGACTTCCACCACGGCAGCGGCCGGTAGCTTAAGCCACCAGAGTTTCGAGTGCCGCATGGCGCCGAAGACGACGGCGAACGTCCAGCAGCCCACCCAGCTGATGGCGAAAATCTCGATGGTCAGTTGAAACGCCTGGGCGAAAAACCCGAAGTTCTCCGGAATGACGTGCCACTTCCAAAAAGATTCCAACGAAAATTCCCCTCCGCGTTCAGCCGCCTACGTGCCCGAGCGAACCTTCAGGCCGAAGTAAGACTGGACCCCGTAAATTACGCTCACCGTCATCAGGGTGAGCAGCAGGAACAACAAAGTCCCCGTGCTGTACGCCTCGAAACCGGCGAAGGTTTCCTCTTCTATCTTTTGCGAGAAATACATAAGGTCGGTGATGGCTATGGTCATCGCCACGGCCGAGTTCTTGATGATGTTCAGCACCTGGCTCGACATCGGCGGTATGACGATGACGAGCGCCTGGGGGAGGATGATGTAGCGCCAGGTTCGGGCGCGGGACAATCCCGTGGAGGCGGCGGCCTCCCACTGGCCTTTCGTGATCGAGCGGATGCCCGAGCGCACCACCTCGCCCATGTAGGCCCCCGTGTAGAGGGAGAGGGCAATAACGCAGGCGAAGGTGCTGGGCACGAGAATCTGAATCCCCAGGGGCTCGTTGATGACCGCATTCAACACTTCCTGCAAGCCGAAATACGCCCACCACATCTGCACCAGCAGGGGGATGTTCCTGAACACCTCGACGTATGCGGTCGAGAACGCGCGTATCCACCGAATTTCCGTCGTCCTGCCGATCCCGCAAAAAACGCCGAGCACCAGGCTGATCACGAGCGACCACGCAAAGATATACATCGTCATGCCCACGCCTCGGAGCAGGAACATCCGATAATCCCAGATCACGCCCCAGCGCCATTGGTAGCTGAATTCCGTCTCGAAATCGATGGGCCACAAATCGAAGATGAAATACCATACGGCGAATAGCGCGACGCTCCCCCATGTGAGGAAAAACGCATTTCTCTCCCGGGGACTCTCGAAGAGCCTCCATTTCTTCGCGCTTCGAATCACGCTTGCGCTTGACGCATCGCCAACCATCCACACTCCCGCCAAGCGAAAGCGGCCACCCGGAGCCGGGCGGCCGCATCCGCCTTAAATGAACATTAAAGGCTCTCGCTCGGATAATTCCCCTTTATTTCGGGAACCACGGCAAGGTGAAATCCGGATTCTTGCCGAACCATTTTCTCCAGATGGCGTGGTATCTCTTCGTCTCCCAAAGCTCCAGGATGACGTTGTTGATGTAATCGCGCCAATCCGAGTCGTTTTCCCGAAGGCCCATGCCATAAGGCTCGATGGTGTAGAGTTTGCCCGGAACGACGAGACCCGGGTTATTCGCCGCCAACCACTGGAGGAGAATATCGTCCGTCACCATGGCGTCCACCTTCTTTTGCTTGAGCGCAAGGAGGTTCTCCGTGTGCTCCTGGAAGGGAACGATGATGGCCTTGGGCTGAACCTTGAGGAGGTTGGGGCCGGAGTTTCCGCCCTGAACGGAGGCGACGCGCTTCCCGGCCAACTGAGAAATGTGCTTGATGCCGGTGTCTTTTCGGGTGATGAAGCGCTGCCCCGTGATGAGGTAGTGCATGGAGAAGTCGATGACCTTATCGCGCGCGCGCTTGTGCGTCATCGTGGCGGCGATCAAATCCACGTTGCCGTTCACGATCAAGGGAATGCGCGTTTTCGAAAGCGCCTGGACGAACTTCACCTTCACGCCCAGTTTCTTGGCGATCTCCCTGACGAGGTCCACGTCGAACCCATCCGGCTTCCCCGTTTTCTTGTTGATGAAGCCCATCGGAGGGAAGTCGAACTTCACCCCGGCAACGAGGGTTCCCCGCTTCTTCACCTTCTCCAGTACCGATTCGGCCGATTCCGCGCTCACGCCCAGAGACAACGCGAATACGAACAGGATCAATCCAAGAAACAATCGTCTCATTTCCTCTCCCTCCCTTATCTTGCGAAGAACATAAAAGCAGGCGGCTTCGCAGCCGTCCGGCCAACTGAAACCTGCGGGCAAGTAGTGCAGCCATATATTTTTGCTGACCCCATAACCACACTATGGGAAAGACGCCGAACCATGTCAAGCGATTGAAAATCACCCTTTTTCGCGGAGGCGCTTCGGCCTTCCCGCCTTGACGCTCGGGCGTGCTTGGGCGTAGCGTTATCCCCAACAGATTTTCAGAATCCCCACCCTTCTGGAGAACTTCATGCAGCAGCCCACGGACACTCCCAAACTCGCGGACGCTTATGCCGAATCCCTGCCTGCTTCGCGCGCCCTCTACGATCGGGCGAAGGAAATTTTTCCCGACGGGGTGACGCACGACACCCGCAGGATGCAGCCCTTCCCCATCTACGTCGAGCGCGCCGAGGGCGCCTATAAGTGGGACGTGGACGGCAACCGCTACATCGACTACTGGATGGGCCACGGAGCTCTCTTGTTCGGGCACAACCCGCCCCACATCCGCGACGCCGTGAGTGAGGCCGTACTCCAGGGCTCGCACTACGGGGCCGGCCACAGGCGGGAGGTGGAATGGGGCGAATGGGTGAACCGTCTGGTGCCGTGCGCCGAGCGGGTGCGCTTCACCGCCTCGGGCACCGAGGCCACACATATGGCGCTGAGGCTCGCGCGCGCCTTCACAGGCAGAAAGCGCGTGGTGAAATTCGCGGGCCACTTCCACGGCTGGCACGAGGGGCTCGAGATCGGTGTGCGCGCCCCCTACACGAACGAGCCGGAAGCGGGACAACTGGAAGAGGTGACCGATCTGGTCACCGTATGTCCGCCGGATGATATCGAAGCCATCCGGGCAACACTCGCCCCGGGCGATGTTGCCGCGCTCATCCTGGAGCCGACAGGCGGGCACTTCGGCACCATCCCGATGAACGGGGACTTCGTGGCCGCGCTCAGGGAGGAGACACGCAAAGCGGGCACGCTGCTCATCTTCGATGAAGTGGTTACCGGCTTTCGCGTATCGCCGGGCGGTGCGCAGGCGCACTACGGCGTGACGCCGGACCTCACGAGCCTCGCCAAAGTACTCGCGGGCGGCCTGCCGGGCGGGGCCGTCGTCGGTCGGGCGGATGTTATGGAATACCTCGCCACCAAGCCGGACCCCGAAGTAAACCGCCACACGAAAATCGCCCATCACGGCACCTTCAACGCCAACCCCATTTCCGCCGCCGCAGGCGTCGCCATGCTCTCCTCGCTGGCCGACGGCCGAGCCACGAAAGAGGTAAACGCGCAGGCCCAAAAGCTGAGATACGGGATGAACGAGATTCTCGCGCAAGAGGCCGTGGCCTGGAAGGTGTATGGAGAATACAGCGACTGGAAAATTTTCTTTGCCGCCGACGCCCCGCCACGCGACGGGGCGGATCAGGGAGTGAGCGGAATCGACTGGCGGCGTCTCGATTCCAAGAATGCGCAAAAAAGCCGCGCCCTGCGCCAAGCCCTGATCCTCCACGGGGTGGATTTCAACGGAGCGCGCGCGCTCGTAGGCACGTGCCACACGGATGACGTGATTGAGGAAACGCTCGCCGCCTTCCAGGCGGGCGTGCAGACCATGAAGGAAGAAGGCATCGCCTAGATATTTCCTGAATGAGAGGTTTCGTAGCCGCAGCCCTCAAGACCAATTTCGCCATAGATGAGAATCGCAGACCCGCGACCGAACAAAATGATTAAGGAGAACCACACTTGTACAGCGCGCTGAAAGGCCATTTGAGCTTAGAGTCCGGACGCATTGTGGACGACATGGAAAACCCCTTCACCTGCCCCGATACGGGCGGGAATTTACAGGGCAGCTACGACCTCGAGTGGATAAGGGCGCACGTGGATAGGGACGAGGTCGCCCGCAGGCCGAGGGGAATCTGGCGCTGGCGCGAACTGCTGCCCGTGCGGGATGAGAAAAATGTGGTCTCACTCGTAGAGGGAGATACTCCCCTCATCCACGCCGAAAGGCTCGGGGAATCGCTCGGGTACAGCAACCTCTACATCCTGGATGAATCGAGAAACCCCACCGGCTCGTTCAAGGACAGAGGCGGTTCGGTCACCATCAGCAAGTGCAAGGAAGTGGGCGTGGACCGCATCGTGCTGCCCTCTTCGGGCAACGCGGCCGCTTGTTTCAGCGCGTATTGCGCGCGGGGCGGAATCGAATTCATCGGCTTCGTGCGCGACGACAGCTCGGCCGTTCATTGCCTGCAAGTCGGGGCATACGGGGCGTTTGCGCTCATCATCGAGGGCGATCAGGGCACGGGCGGGCGCTTCGCCGAGGCGGTATCCAAAGAGTTGGGCTGCCTGCACGCCACCCTGCCCCGCAACCTTTACAGAATCGAAGGGAAAAAGACGGCGGCTTTCGAAATCGCCGAAAAACTCGGCTGGCGCGCGCCCGATCGCGTCGTCTGCCCGACGGCGGGAGGCACCATGGCGCTCGCGATGGACCAGGGCTTCCGCGAACTACTGACCCTGGGCTGGATAGACAAGATGCCTGCGATCGACGTCGTACAGCCGGTTGGCTGCGCGCCCATCGTCAAAGCCCTCCACACGGGCGGAAAAGTCGAGCCCTGGGGCGAGGTTCGCACGAAATCGGCCGGTCTCACGAGTCCCTTCCCCGGTGCCGGTGAGCGCGTGGCCGCAGTGGTGCGGCGCTCGGAAGGTCATGGTGTGCTCGTGAACGATTCGATGAACCTGGAAGCCGAGTTCCTGATCGCCAGACGCGAGGGGCTGTTCTTGCAACCCGCCTCGGCGGCGTCCGTGTCGAGCCTGATGGAGGGGGCCGAGCGGCCCGGGAAGCCGGAAACCGATGAAACTATCGTCTGCATCGGCACGGGCACGGGCAAGAACGCGGCGGAGGTGGCGGGCGAGGCGCTCGGCAGGCCGGGACGCATCCCGCCCGATATCGAGGCCTTCAAGCGAGCGCGCGCATCCTGGCGAGGGAACGGCGTTTAAGGCACAGAGTTAAACGCATGCAATTCTCCAGAAATCGGCGAAATATGCCCCCCAGCGGCAAGTTCACTAAAGGTAACCATTCCGTACCTCAGCGGACATAAAAGCACCCCACCCAAAGAGTTCGTTCCTCGTAGTTCTTTTCGTGGAAACCCGGCGGACGCGCCCCACGCCGACCTAGCGCTTACAACACCTCCAAAAGCGGGCGAAAATCTCCCCTACTTTCGATATTTTATCATCTTCTACTTCAGCATATCCCTCATAAGTAACTATTGATAAATAAATTATCAGTTATTTAAAAAATATATTTACTTTCGTTATATTTTCGTGTATATTTCTTCATCACGCTAATTCATACTGGGAGAACAATCATGGTGACGGAAAAAACCCTCCACAAACTGACCATTCTCGGCGGACAATCCTTCGACGACAAGGAGGGCCCGCCCGGCATGCGGAAGCTGCCCAAATACCGACGCAAATTCCTGGCCTCGGATACGCCTGCTATATTTCCGGTCCCCTTCTCCGGCGGGCGCATCATGCCGCTTTTATCCACCATGATGACCAACGCCTGTAGCTACGATTGCCACTACTGTCCCATGCGGGCTTCGCGCAACATGCCCCGCTACGCCTTCAGCCCAGAGGAGTTGGCCGACACCTTCATGGCGCTCAAAAAGAGAAACCGCGCCGAGGGGCTTTTTCTCACCAGCGGGATTCCGGGCAGCGGCGTCACCGGGGTGGACAGGATGATAGCCACGGCGGAAATCCTGCGCTTCAAGCATCGTTTTGGCGGCTACATCCACCTCAAGATGCTGCCCGGCGTGGAGGATTCCCAACTCAGCCGCGCCGCCCAGATAGCCACGAGACTTTCGGTGAACCTAGAAGCCGCCACCCATAGGGGTCTTCACACCATGGCGCCCGAAAAGAAACTGGAATCGGACTTAAAACCCGCCCTCCGCTACGTGGGCAAGATGGCGCGCGAATCGTTTTTCGAAAGAACCGGCCTCATCACCGGCGGCGTGACGACGCAGTTCATCGTGGGCGCCAGCGGAGAGAGCGACATGGACGTGCTCTCGGCGTCTCATTCGCTCCAGAAGAAGGGTCTCCTGCGCCACACCCATTTCAGCGCCTTCAAGCCTGTGGAGGACACGCCCATGGACGGCGTCCCTTCCGTCTCCAAAACGCGCGAGCACAGGCTCTATCAGGCGGAACACCTTCTGCGCGAGTATGAGTTTCGGCTCGATGAGATTCCCGCCTCGGAAGGTAATCTGGCGATTGATGAAGACCCCAAAACGACTTGGGCCAGGCGAAACCTCTCGCAATTCCCTGTGGAGATCATGACCGCGGACCCCCGGACTCTGATGCGCGTGCCGGGCATCGGCCCCACGTGGGCGAAACGCCTGGTCGAGGTACGCAGAAAAGCCCACATTCGCGATTTCAGGGACCTCGCGCGCCTGGGCCGCATCCGCAAATCGGCGGCGGGCTGGCTCATGCTGCGCGGAAAACGCCTGGGGCCGGAACCCGTGCTCGCCACGCAGTTGAGTCTTGGCCTGCAGCATAGGAGCAAACGGCGTGTTCATCCCTCGAGAAATATGCTGCCGCCGTGCTCTTTTCGCTGATGAGGGGGCTAGAATACGGGGATGGGTTGCACGCTCCCGCTTGACGCGAAAAAGCGATGGGACTACCCTTCCCGTCTCTCGCCATCGCACCTATGCGCGCGATGCGGGCGGGCACCGCTGCTTGGCCCCTTCGTCTAGCGGTCAGGACACCGGCCTCTCACGCCGGTAACAGGGGTTCGAGTCCCCTAGGGGTCACCACGCAGAAAAACCTTCAGAACAGGTCTCAACCCCAGGTGTTCATATGCACGATTTCATCGAGCGGGCGCCGCTCGGCGGGTCTGAAGCTCGTCCCCAGCGTATAGGCCACCGGAATGAGCGCCACCTGCATAAAATCATCCGGCACGCCGAGGAGTTCCGCCGCTTCCGCCTCGCACCTCAGGTGCAAGGTGGTGAACACCGAGCCCAGCCCGCGTGAGCGCAGCGCCAACTGAAAACTCCACACCGCCGGTATGACGGACCCCAAAAGGCCCGCCCACATGAATCTCGGCGGGTTTTCGGGCAGAAAATTCTGGATGCAGGGAATCACGTGCACGGGCGCGCGCTCCAGGTTTTCGGCCAGGTACATGGCGGAATCAAAAACCCGCTCGTTTTGCGCGGACCCGCTGTCTCGCGCCTGCGCCATGCCTTGCTCCAGGTAGTCTCCGGTTCCTTTGCGGTAAAGCCGCCCGAGTTCACGGCGCACGCCCTCATCCGTCACCACCAGCCAGCGCCAGCCCTGCCGGTTCGAACCCGTGGGGGCCTGAAGGCCGAGTTCCAAGCAATCCATCACGACCTCTGTCGGTACTTCGCGCTCGAAATCCAGGCGCTTGCGTACGGAACGCGTCATGGACAAGAGTTTATCGGTGACTTTCAGATCAAAATCCGCCATGCGGCCCTCCTTTCAGATGCGTGTATTGGTAATATCTAGACGCGATGGGGCATGTTATCAAAACAGCCGCGCTTGCGGAACGCGCGCGTCCCCCGATTCCCAAGCGTCGAGGGTTCTCTTATAATCCCCCGAAATTCTGAAACCCATGAAGAGGGACATCATGTCGAACCATGCAAGCGAGATGAGCAAAATCGAATTACTCGACCCGGAGGAAGCCACGGGAGATACGGCGCGTTTTTTCGAGGCGACGCGCGAGTTTCTGGGCCGTATCCCCAATTCCGCGCTCGCGCTTGCGAACACGCCCTACATCGCGCGGTTCTACCTTCCCTTCAACGCCACGCTCCAGCGCGAGGGCATGGGCGGGCTCCTGACGTGCAGGATAAAGGAGATCGTCGTCTTGAAGACGAGCTTCGTGAACGCTTGCGCCTACTGAATCGCGCACAATACGGCGCTTGGTCAAGCGACGGGAATCACGGATGAGCAAATCGAGGCCATCGCCTCGGATGATTACATGACATCCCCGGTTCTGAATCCGCGCGAGCGCGCCGCCTGCCTGTGGGCGGAGCATTTTACTCGAAACACCGCGCGCGAGAACCCGGGCGTGCTCGAAGAGGTGAAGCGGCACTTCACCGACGGGGAGATCGTCGAGATGTCGCTCATGAGCGGCAAGCAGGGCATGATGAACCGCTTCATGGATTCGTTCGGCATCCCCATCGAGGATGAGGGCGAGGTGAACAAGATCAGGAAATCCGTGCGCGGGAATCCCGACAAGATGAAGGCCTACCTGCAATCGCTCATCGACAACTGGCCCGAGGATTTCCCCGAACCCAACCCGGACGAGTAGGCATGCTCCGGAGAGCAAATGCGGAGTTCTTAGATAACTTTTATTTCGATAAATTTCTGAAATATATTGATATTTTACTTTTAATTACACAGACAACTAATTGAATATATGTCGAATATCTTGTTAATAGGCCCCAACAATATTTTCATGAATTTATCGATATTTATCGTATTTTTCATATCAATCGCGACTGATGAAGAAGCGATTGCGCGCGACTGATGAAGGAGTGATTGCGGTTTGCGCGTCCCCGAAGGAGCCTGAGATTTCCAGCGCCCCGGTGGATTCGCCGACGTGAGCGTAGCGCGTGATGTTCGCCCGCCTCAACCGCCGGGATGAAATGAGCGCCTGAAATTCCCTCGTCATCGCCCCTTCCTCATGAAGGCCGCACAAATTCGACCGTCCTGCCCGATCCGCCCGCCTCGCCCCAAGGAGGGAGTGGACCGCTTCGCCACTCTATCGAAACGCCCACGGCGCGCGATGACGCCAAATGCGGGGAATTGCGTGATCAAAGCAGACCTATACCGGGAGCATCGTCATTCCGGCATCAAACGCGAGTGAGGAGCGAGCGTTTGCCGACTGAAAAGGAGGTGGAATCCGACTGAAAAGGAGGTGGAATCCGACTGAGAAAGGAGGTGGAATCCGACTGAGAAAGGAGGTGGAATCCGACTGAGAAAGGAGGATTCCCGAAATCCCGGCGGATGAAGAATCCCCTCGTTCGGGATGCTTCGTACTCCTCGCGGCATTCAAAATCTCCTGAATCTCCATACTCCTTGGAGATTTTACCAAAACTTGACATTTTACGCCGTTGGCCTGATATTTAACCTGCCAGTCAAATTCGGGCCCAACTCACCTACATAGCAGCCCTTTACGGGCAGCAGCCGCAACAAGGCGTATTCCTTGCGGGATTGCGCGTGAACTTCATGTCAATCCGCAAGCCGTTTGGCGGCCTCCCAAATCCGTCGCCTGGAATGGTCGAGACGCTGCCGCCTTCAAATGGATGAGATCACGCGGAGAGGACTTGGGGTTCTTCCCCTGAGGTTCGATCTCCATCCACACCTTGCGCGCCGCACTCCTGAACCGGGAACGCGCTCGCAAAAAGGAAAGAAAAATGAGCGCTGAAAAGCTGCGAACCTCGATCATCGTTCTTCTTATGGTGGTGACGATCGGCCTCTCCGGCTGCGGCGGCGGCTCCCGCGCCAACTCGCCGCCAGTCGGCGGCTTCACCCCCGTCGTGACGCCGGACGTCGGTTCGGGGCCAAGCGGCGAAGGCGATAGCCCTGGCGGATCGACACGGAGCGGGACTGGAGAAAACAACAGCCCCGGCAGTCCCGCGCCGGGAGGAGGCTCCTTCGTCTCGACGCCGAATGGTCCGGACGCGCAGCAACTCTTCGCTAACGACGATACGGAAGAAGAATTGCCTTTGCCCTCGGTGCACGGGCTGGTTGCGGGCGAAATTACCGTCCAGCCGGGCGAATCCGAAGAGCGCGGCAACCTTGTATTCACTTGCCCCGAGGGCGGCGGGGCCTGCATCGTCAATATAGGGCCGGACGGGATGGCGGCCTATGATAAAATGGGCGGCATCCCCGACTTTACGCTCCTCCCGCCCGAGGATTTGCCCAAACTTCCGCTGCAAGGGCGCCTCCAGGCGGCTCAGGCGCCTATCGTCGACCTCGACGGGCTACTGCACGTTGGAGCCGACATCGCGCCGCCGGCCGATCAGCTCATGGCGCGAGGGACGTATAACGACGTCGCCATTCGGGCCGGTCGGGTGCAGGATGGCCTGGGAGCGGATGTAGTCATCGCGTTTTTGAGGGAACAAAACAGGATAGGCCACGAAGCGTTTCCCGCTCGACCGGTCGTGCGCCTCGCCGAGGGAACCAGCGATCAGTTCACCGATTACGCGGTGCGGGCCGTTCAGTTGCTCAACGCCGCCCTGCCCTACGAGAAGCGCATGGTGTTCAGCAGCGACCCTTCGACTCCCCTGGCGTCCATGGATGATGTTCCCGAAGGAGCGATTCACATCGACTTCGTCCCGGGGGAGCATTGGAACCCGTCTCCGGAAGGGGCGGTGGGAATCGCCCAAAATGCTTTGCGCTTGGCCTCTCGGAACCCGGATACGATGGAGGAGTTATACGAAAAGCTCAAAGCTCGCGTCATGATCGATGCCGAATCCATGCTCAGCGCCTGGGTGTTCGACTTCGACGAAGGGAAATGGGAAATCAAAGTGCTGGAGGAGCGCGTGGATGATACCGACGCGCTGGTCAAATTTTTCTCCGACGATACGGTGATCAAAATCGTGGCTCATGAACTCCTTCACGCACTCGCCCTCCCCGAACACGCAGACCCGGATCGATTCCCCGCGTCGGTTATGGGCTCCCGATTCGCGCCCGGACACATCCTCTTGCCGCTCGATCGCGAGACCCTGCTGATGGCCTACACCAGGTTCGAGCCGGCCGCTGCGCTGGCGGACATCTCGCTGGAAAACCTGGGCCCCTGGGAGGACACGTCGTTTCACCTGCGCGGGGATGTGGATTTTCCGGGCGGAGAAGCTTCTTTCGGCGTCGCCTCTGGCAACGGCCTGATCCAACCCTGGGCTGCGGGCCCGACGCCATGGACGAACCTCGTGGACAATAATGATTTGTCGGGAAGCGCCACCTGGAACGGCGCGCTCCTGGGCATCACTCCTGCACTAGAAACGGTCGCAGGCGACGCCCGCCTGACCGTGCAGTTGACGAACCTGGATGGGCTGCTCGACTTCACCGGCTTGGAGAAATGGGAGGTGAACGAAGCGCCGGGAGCGGCCGGGAGCGGTACGGCGTGGGGCGATGGCGATCTGGGATACACGATCCGGGTTCGCGGCAATACCTTCATCCAGACCGGCGGAGACGACGGCCAGGTAACCGGCGCGTTCTTCGGCGCCGCTCACGAGGCGATGGGCGGCGTACTCGAACGCGCCGACCTGTCGGCGGGCTTCGGCGGGCAGCGATAAGGAGAACCACAAAATGGATGAGACGGGCCGCGCCGTCCCGGACCTGCGAATACTCCCGCACCTCCACCGTTCTGCCCAGGCGCGAACTGGCGTCCGCGGCGTAGACGACGGCCAGGTACTCCTCGCGGCATTCAACATCTCCTGAATCTCCATACTCCTTGGGGTTATTTTACCAAAACTTGACAAATATAGCCGTTGCTCTTATATTTAACCTGCCAGTCAATTTGGACCCAACTCACCTACATAGCAGCCCTTCTCGGGCAGCCGCCGCAACAAGGCGTATTCCTTGCGGATTGCGCGTGAACTTTATGTCAATCCGCAAGCTGTGCGGCCTCCCCGAGCCGTCGATCGGGGTGGTCGAGATGTCGCCGCCTTCAAGTGGATGAGATTGCGCGGAGAGGACTTGGTGCCCCCCCAAGATTCGATCTCGATCCATACCTTGGGCGCCACACTCCCGAACCGGGGAAGCGTCTGAAAAAGGGGAAGGAAAATGAGCGAAAAAAGACTGCGAATCTCGATTATCGTTCTTCTGGTGGCCGTGGCCGTCGCCTCCTTCGGTTGCGGCGGCGGCTCCGGCGCCAACTCGGCGCCGGGCGGCGATTTCATCACTGCCGTGGTGCCGGGCACAGGCTCGACGTCCAGCAGTGAAGGCGGAAACTCCAGCCCTGGCGACCTCCCATCGAATGGAGGCGGGGAAAGAGGGCCCGGCAGCCCCACCGTCTCGACGCCGGGTGACGGAGGAAACGCCCCCGGCAATTCGACGCAGAGTGCTCAACCCGTGCAAGAGCAGAATGCTCAAACCGCGCAACAACCAGTCCCTGACGGCCATCAGTTAGTAGATTTTCAGGAAGAAGATTCTCCTCTGCCTTGGGAGCATGGTCTCTACGCGGGCAAGATATTAATGTTTCCCGGTGTATCGGAAGAGCATGGCAACATGGTAATTACGTGTCCTTTAGGCGGCTTGGCATGCATCGTAAACGTCGGAACTGAGGGCTTGGTGACCTACAATAGTTACTTCGCCATCCCCAGCTTTACGCTTATCCCGCCCGGGGGATTTCCAGCCATCCCGTTGCCGCAGCCCGCCGAAGCGGCGCATGCGCCTGTTCTCGACTTGGGAGTCGTCCTGCGCGTGGGGGCCGACGTCGCGCCTCGGGCCGACGAGTTGACCACAGGTGTCGACCGCAACGGAGTGCGCGTTTCATACGGAGAGGTTCAAGACGGCATCGGGGCGGAGAGACTCCTCGAATTTATGAATGGGCACGCTAGTCTTGCAAATAAGATTATCCATACTGGTGTGGAAGGCGCCCAAGGTCTCGAAACGTTTCCCGAACCGCCGACCATCCGCCTCGCCGAGGGAACCAGCGATTTATACACCGGGTTTGCGGCGCGCGCCGTTCAGTTGATCAACAACGCCTTGCCCCTTGAGAAGCGAATCACGCTCGGCACGGCAACTTTGCCGACAGATACGGAACTCGCTGACATCCCGGAGGGAGAGATTTTTCTCAGATTCGGTTCTCTCGCATCAGGCACGCTCGGGGGTGCCAGACTTGTTGGCAATTCACAAGGTGCGAAGAAAGCCACTGTCACTATAAATGAAAAAGAAATGCGTAAGGCCTTTGTGTATGACCCCCCGCCGGAACCGGTTGAGAACACGGAGGACAACTGGAAAATAATATTAGAGCAATATTGGGGCACAAAAGTTCTGGATAGCCGGGTGGAGAATTCTGACAAGATCATAAAATGGTACAACGATGAGATATTCCTTTCAGTCGTTGTTCACGAACTCATGCATGCCCTCGGCTTTTATCACACCGACAAAACTAAAAATGCTGAATCAATCATGCATCCCATTATCAACGAGGGCCAGGTAAAAGTATATTCACCTTACTTGCCCGTGAACTCGGCCGTAATCGTAGTCAACGTGACAGTTACTAGTAGAGCGACTGACGAGGAAACAACAGATCAGGCCGAACGCAGAGGCAGGCCGGGCTACCTCATCACACCAAAAGCTCGAACCGTACCCGGGCATATCCTGTTTCCTATCGACAGAGCGGCCCTGCTGGCGGCCTACGGCAGACTCGATCCGGGCACTCAACCGGATGAACTGACGGCGGAAAACCTTGGCGCCTGGACCGACACGTCGTTTCACCTGCGCGGGGATGTGGATTTTCCGGGCGGACAGGCTTCTTTCGGCGTCGCCTCGATGAACGGTCTGGCCCAGGCCTGGGCTGCGGGTCCCACGCCATGGACGAACCTCGCAGACAACCCGGTGTTGCCGAGAAGCGCCACCTGGAACGGCGCGCTCCTGGGCGTCACTCCTTCATCGGAAACGGTCGCAGGCGACGCCCGCCTGACCGTGAGGTTGAGGAGCCTGAATGGGCAAATCGACTTCAGCAACATGGAGAAATGGGGGGTGAACGAAGCGCCGGGAGCAGCCGGTAGCGGTACGACGTGGGGCGATGGCGATCTGGGATACACGATCGAGGTTCGCGGCAATACCTTCATCCAGACCGGCGGAGACGACGGCCAGGTAACCGGCGCGTTCTTCGGCGTCGCGCACGAGGCGATGGGCGGCGTACTCGAACGCGTCGACCTGGCGGCGGGCTTCGGCGGGAAGCGATAAACAGGAACAACAAAACGGATGAGACGGGCCGCGCCGTCCCGAACCTACAAATATTGCCCCGCCTCCACAGTCCGGCCGAGGCGGGAGCTTGCGTCCGCCGCGTAGACGACGGCGAGGTTCTCGTGCGCGGCATTCAAAATCTCCTGAATCTCCATACTCCCTGGGGTTGTTTAGCCAGGACTTGACATATTACGCCGTTGGCCTGATATTTAACCTGTCAGTCAAATTAGGACCCAACTCACCTACATAGCAGCCCTTTTCGGGCAGCCGCCGCAACAAGGCGTATTCCTTGCGGGATTGCGCGTGAACTTTTTGTCAATCCGCAAGCTGTGTACGGCCTCCCCGAGCCGTCGATCGGGATGGTCGAGATGTCGCCGCCTTCAAATGGATGAGATTGCGCGGAGAGGACTTGGTGTTCCCCCCCCAAGATTCGATCTCGATCCATACCTTGGGCGCCACACTCCTGAACCGGGAAAGCGCTCGAAGAAAGGGAAGGAAAATGAACGAAAAAAAACTGCGATTCTCGATTATCGTTCTGCTGGTGGCCGTGGCCGTCACCTCCTTCGGTTGCGGCGGTGGCTCTGGCGCCAACCCGGCGACAGGCGGCGATTTCATCACTGCCGTGATGCCGAACAGCGTCTCGACGCAAGGTGAGGGAGGAAACGCCCCCGCCGGTTCGACGCAGAATGCTCAAACCGAGCAACGAGATGTCATTGACCTCATTCAGGTAGATTTTCAGGAAGAAGATTTTCCTCTGCCTTGGGAACCTGGTATCGCCACAGGCAAGATATTAATGTTTCCCGGTGTATCGGAAGAGCATGGCAACACGGTAATTACGTGTCCTTCGAGCGGCTTGGCATGCATCATTTACGTCGGAACTGACGGCTCGGTGAAATACAGATATTCCCGGGGCGCCCCCAGCTTTACGCTTGTCCCGCCCGGGGGATTTCCAGCCATCCCGTTGCCGCTGGCCACCGAAGCGGCGCAGCCGCCTGTTCTCGACTTGGGAGTCGTCCTGGGCGTGGGGTCCGACGCCGCGCCTCGGGCCGACGAGTTGACCACAGGTGTCGACCGCAACGGAGTGCGCGTTTCATACGGACAGGTTCAGGACGGCATCGGGGCGGAGAGAGTCCTCGAATTTATGAATCGGCACGTTAGTCTTGAAGATAAGATTGCCCATGCCGGTGTGGGAGGCGCCCCGGGTCTCGAAACGTTTCCCGAACCGCCGACCATCCGCCTCGCCGAGGGAACCAGCGATTTATACACCGGGTTTGCGGCGCGCGCCGTTCAGTTGATCAACAGCGCCTTGCCCTATGAGAAGCGAATCACGCTCGGCACGGCAACTTTGCCGACAGATACGGAACTCGATGACATCCCGGAGGGAGAGATTTTTCTCAAATTCGGTTCGCTCGCATCAGGCGCGCTAGGGAATACAAGACTATTAAGCAATTACCTTGTTGATCCCCAAACAAATGAAGAAAAAGTCCAAAAGGCGTTAAGCGCCCTTGTCACTATAAATGAACGAGAAATGCGTAAGGCCGAAGTGTTTGACCCGCCGCCGGGGGTAGAACTGGATTTATCGTATAAGAATCGGAAAGAAATATTAGAGGAATATTGGCGTACAAAATATCTGGATAGCCGGGTGGAGAATTCTGACAAGATCATCAAATGGGTTAACGATGAGATATTCCTTTCAGTCGTTGTTCACGAACTCATGCATGCCCTCGGCTTTTATCATACCGACAAAACTAGAAATACTGAATCAATCATGCATCCCACTATAAACGAGGGCCAGGTAAACGTATATTCACCTTACTTGCCCACGGACTCGGCCGTTATCATTATGTCCTTGAATTATACTGGCGCGACTAACGAGGAAACAACAGATGAACCCGCACTCAATGTAACAGCAGCTCGGCCCGCACGTAAGGCAACAACAGCTCAGCGCGTAGGCAACCGCAATCTGGGCTTCCTCATGACACCAAAAGCTCGAACCCTACCCGGGCAAATCCTGTTTCCTCTCGACAGAGCGGCCCTTCTGGCGGCCTACGGCAGGCTCCAACCGGGCGCTCAGCCGGAGGAACTGACGGCTGAAAACCTGGGCGCCTGGACCGACACGTCGTTTCACCTGCGCGGGGATGCGGATTTTCCGGGCGGACAGGCTTCTTTCGGCGTCGCCTCTAGCAACGGCCTGGCCCAGCCCTGGGCTGCGGGCCCGACGCCATGGACGAACCTCGTGGACAATAATGATTTGTCGGGAAGCGCCGCCTGGAACGGCGCGCTCCTGGGCGTTACTCCTTCATCGGAAACGGTCGCAGGCGACGCCCGCCTCACCGTCGGACTGGCGAGTCTTAACGGACGAATCGACTTCAGCAACATGGAAAAATGGGGGGTGAAAGAGGCGCCGGGAGCAGCCGGTAGCGGTACGACGTGGGGCGATGGCGATCTGGGATACACGATCGAGGTTCGCGGCAATACCTTCATCCAGACCGGCGGAGACGACGGCCAGGTAACCGGCGCGTTTTTCGGCGTCGCGCACGAGGCGATGGGCGGCGTACTCGAACGCGTCGACCTGGCGGCGGGCTTCGGCGGGAAGCGATAAACAGGAACAACAAAACGGATGAGACGGGCCGCGCGTCCGGGACCTACAAATACTCACGCACCTCCACCGTTCTGCCGAGGCGGGAACTGGCGTCCGCAGCGTAGACGACGGCGAGGTTCTCGTGCGCGGCGCGGCCGTCGACTTCGGGCGTGCGGTCTTCGCGCACGCAATCGGCGAAATCCTCGAGCGCGTCGCGGAACATGTCGCCCTCCGGCATGTCGAATACAACATCTTCGCCCAGCGGGTCCCTGTCCACATGCAAGCGAATGGGTTCGGGCGCTTTCGAGGGGTCGCGCCACTGCTGGCCCGTGATGCGAAAATGCGCGACGCCCTTCGTGCCGTGCACGTTCATGTGAAACGCCCACGGACACGCCCAGCCGCCGCCCACGTAGGAAAGCGCGCCGCTTTCATGCTCCAGAATCATCATCGAGGTGTCGTCCACGTCTTCGGTCGCGTAGGCGCGCTTGAGTCTGGCGGTGACGCTCTTTATCGGCCCGTGCAGGTAGCGGAACGTATCGATGTGGTGGATCGATAGCTGGATGACGACGCCCGTGGGGTTCAGTTCGCGGCTCGAGCGCCATTTATCGGGCGTGAGTTCCAGCCCCCGCTCGGTGCAGAAGTTGCTCTCGCTCATCGATATTTTTCCAATTTCGCCCGCCTCGATCAGCTCCTTCATGCGCCGGGATACGGCCAGACGGCGCGCGCTGTGGCCCACGGCCAGCTTGACGCCCGCGCCCTCCGCCGCATCCACGATGGCGCTCGAATGCTCCATGCTGTGGGCGATGGGTTTTTCGCAATAGACGTGCTTGCCCGCGGCGGCCAGGGCCTCGATGTGCTCCTTGTGGTTGTGGTTCGGCGTCGTGAGGATGACGGCCTCTATTTCCTCGTCGTTCAAGAGGGCTTCCAGGCTATCCGCCTCGCGCGCGCCGTAGCGCTCCATGAAAGCGCGGCGCTTCTCCGCCGTGCGGCTGAAGCAAGAGACGAGCCGTATTTTGCCGCCGCGCAGCGCGGCGTCGGCGAGCACGTCGGCCCAGCGCCCCAGCCCCATCGAGGCGGCGCGCACGGGTTCGAACGACATATTGTTTCTCCTTGAGCAATGAAGAGTCCGGGTATTGGTCGAGTCCGCTGTTCATGTGTTTATGAACGTGAAATAAAAATCGAAAAAGGTTAATTCATTGCGCCTATCCTAGATGCTCACCTGGAAATTGGGCAGGCGAACGCCGCCACCCGCATCGGCAGGCGCCGCGCTCAACTCATCGAGCGTGGTCTCGCGCAGCGTCTCGTCTATGGCGTCTTCTAGTTTTTTCCACAGGGTGCGGCTCCCGCACACCGGAATGTTCGGACACGGCGTCGAGGGAGGCTCATCGCCGCAATCGACGGGCTTTATCGTCTCCCCCACCGCGCACAAAACGTCGCGCATGTTGATCTCAGAGGGCGGCAGCGCGAGTATGTAGCCGCCTCCCGGCCCCCTCGTGCTGCTCACCAGAGAGGCCCTGCGCATTTTTACGAACAACTGCTCCAGATAGTGCTGGCTGATACCGAGCTTGCCGGCTATCTGGGGCAAGGGAACGGGATGCGTCTGCGAATGCCTGGCCAACTCTATCATGGCGAGCACGGCGTATCGTCCCTTGGTCGATATCTTCATCGGCGGCATCCTTTCATCATCTGTCTCAGCCTCATTGGCTAAGCGAGCGCTCCCCGCCGCACGGGGATTTTCGTTTGTCCGCGCTCGGCGAGCGCGCAGACCGGACAATCCGGGTCCTGGGCCACACGCACGCTCCCGACGGCGTTTTTCCATAAATCGGCCGTCATCAGCCTGTTCGACCAGGCCGGTTCAAGCCCCTGGAGAACACGCAGCGCATCGGCGGCCTGCGCCATGCCCACGAAGCCCGCCACCGCGCCGAAAACGCCCGCATCCCCGCAATCGAGGCCGCGCGCGTTTGCGTCCTCCTCGCCCACGAGACACCTCAGACACGCGCTCTCGCCGGGCAGAATCGTCAGAACCTGGCCGAAAAAGCGCAAAACGCCCCCCATCACCCACGGCTTGTTCGATGCGACGCAGGCGTCGTTCAAGGCCATTTTGGACGCGAGATTATCGCTTCCATCGACCACTACATCATAAGGTGCGATAATTCGGGCGGCATTCTCATTCGTGAGCTTCAAAGAAATTTTATCCACCGCTACCTCGGCGGATAGCCTGAAAATGGAATCCGCGCCCGAGTCCACCTTGAGGCGACCGATGTCTTCGGTTCGGTGGAGAATCTGACGCGCAAGGTTGTCGAGTGACACCGTGTCGTGATCCGCAAGCCCGATGCGCGCAACGCCCGCCGCCGCAAGGGCGAGCGCGGCGGGACAGCCCAGGCCGCCGACTCCCACGATCAGGACGGATGAAGCAGCCAGAACGCTTTTATCGCTCACCCGACCCGTGGATGCGCTTGCGGACGCCGGCGGCGCTGCATCGGGCAGCCCCGCGTGAGGAGTATGAAGGCTCATGCGCCCGCCTCCTCGAATATCTCCAAATCGCTTTCAACGAAAGTCTTTTGCTCCGCATCCCAGAAATACACCTTCTGGCCGAGAACCACGCCCTCGCGCACGCTCATGACGACGTGCTCGGCATCCGGGAACGCCGGAATATCGCCGAAAGGAACCGCCGCATCCACGTCTTCCTGGGAAAAATAGGCGTCCTCGTCCGGGTGGCTGTGAAAGATGCCGCGAACCGCCTCGCCCGCCTCCTCGGCCCGCCGCACGATGCGCTCGAACTCGAAGGGATCGATCAGAAAAGCGCGCCGCGCCGTCCGGGGATAGATTTCCGGGTCCTTCTCGTGCATTTCGTTCTGCACGTTTTTACAGGGCAAAAGGGCGAAAGTTTCTTCCTTGTCTTCCTGCGCAGGCAGGGGGCCGATAATCAACCCACAGCATTCATCGGGATACGCCTCGCGCGCGTGGCGGTGCATCGCCTCCACCTGTTCACGATTCAGACGCAAATCAAGCCTCCCTAGCGCGCTTCGCTCAAGTACCTGTCTCCCCCGTCGGGAAACAGGGTGACGATGACGCCCTTTCCTATCCGCTTCGCCACCTCGCGCACGCCCACGAGCGCGGCGCCTGCCGAGTGGCCGATAAAAAGGCCCTCTTCTTTCGCTATGCGTTCCGCCAGGTCGTAGCTCTCCTCGGTGCCCGCCGGAATCAGGTGATCGTGTACGCTCTCATCATAAATCCCCGGGCGGATGGCCGTGGGGATGTGCTTCATGCCCTCCAGGCCGTGAAACGATTCTGAGGGCATGACGGCATGAACCTGAACGTCCTGCTTCCTCGCCTGGAGGCCGCGCCCCGTCCCCACCAGGGTGCCCGTCGTGCCGAGGCCCGCAACGAAGTGCTCCACGCGCCCGTCGGTCTGATCCAGAATCTCGACCGCCGTGGTCTCCACGTGGGCGAGCGGGTTGGCGGGGTTGTCGTACTGACAGGGCAGGAAATATTTTTCCGGCTCGTCGCGGCGCATCTTCGCCGCGAGGCGCTGCGCCCCGTCCGAGCCTTCCAGGGGGTCCGAGAGAACAATGTCGGCCCCGTAGCCCTTCAGCGTCGCCTTGCGCTCATCGCTCGCGTTCGCAGGCAGGACGAGGCGGACGGGAATCCCCAGTGCGGCGCCTATCATGGCGTAGGCGATGCCGGTGTTCCCGCTCGTGGAATCGAGAAGAATTTTCCCGGGGCGCAATTCTCCCGATTCCAGGCCGTCCTTCACCATGAAGAGCGCGGGCCTGTCCTTCACCGAACCGCCCGGGTTGAACCACTCCGCCTTGGCGTACACCTCCACGTCGGGAAATTCGCTCTTGAACAACTTGATTTCGAGCAAGGGGGTGTTGCCGATGCACTTGATGATTTGGGAATCCCCTAAATTTCTGAACGCGCCCACAGGATTCTCCACCGTCGATTCGACCATTGATATGGCCCTCGCACTTGGTTCCTGAAAATTTCAGGAAAGGTTCGCACGCGCTTCGATGAAGCCATGCGAAAGATCGAAACGGGCCTGCGAAGTCGACCCCACCGTATCCATTCCATCCACCAGATATCGCAAGACTCTGGCGGCCAGCCATGCGCCCAAAGCTCCCTGGGTCGCCATCGATGGCGAATCCCCTCCAGCAGAGGTTACGCCCGGCTTCCCGAAAACGCCGGGGCCTTCGAGAATCTCACCCGCCTCACCTGCTGAAACGCCTCTCAAGGTGAATCTTGCCGCAACATCGAATTTCTCGAAATCCGCGCCTGCTTCATCGCCCAGCCGGAGGAGGGCGTCGAAATCCTCCCCCGCTCCCTCACCCGGACGATAAGGAACCAGACTGGAATCGGGGTTGAGGCTCCTTAAGCCATCTTCCAGGCTGCTACCCAGAAAATCGGTGAGCGGCGATTTCTCCTTGAATTCATCGGCCTCATCTAACGGACACCAGCCGATGCGGCCCACGCCCGCAGCGGAAAGATAGGTCAGGGCCACGAGGGCGGCGTTCTCCTCGGCTGCGGAAAACGCGAGGAGGACGGAGGACGCGAGAAGGCGCTCCTGCCCGACTCCTCCCACTCCGGGGAGCAGAATATGGCGGCTGTAGCGCTGAATCTGCTCTTCGCTCAAGCCCAAGGGGCGACTCTCCTCTCAGGGGTTTTGCGGGTGATTACAGGCCGCCCGCGATGGCCGGCACGATGGAGACCTCATCCCCATCGCTCACCGCCGTTCCCTCGCCTTGCAGGAAGCGGATATCCTCCTGGTTCACATAAATGTTCACGAAGCGGCGCAGTTTGCCTTGCTCGTCATAGAGGCGCTGGCCGATGCCCGCGAACTGGCTGTCGAGGTTTGCGAGCACTTCCTTGACGTCCGCGCCCGCGATTTCCACGGCGTCCTGCTGCTGGGTGAACTCTTGCAAAGGTGTCGGAATACGAACCGTTACCGCCATTTCTGTCTCCTGATCTGAAACCCCTCGCTTCGGGGTGGACGAAATAAGGTTTCTAATGAAAATGCTGCTCCAGACTATAATATCTCTCCCATCCATCGGGAATGACGACCACCACGTTTTCCTCGGGACTCATCCGGGCGGCCGCGCGCAGGGCCGCGCAAACGGCGGCGCCCGCCGAAATGCCTGCGGCCATGCCCTCCTCGCGGCTCAAGGCCTTGCTCATGTCGTAGGCGTCCGAATCGCCCACCTGCGCCACCTCGTCTATTATCGCCCGGTTCAACACCGCAGGGATGAAGCCGGCGCCGATTCCCTGTATCTGGTGCGGACCCGGCTCCCCGCCCGAGAGAACGGGCGATGCGGCGGGCTCCACGCCGACGATGAGGGTTTCGGGCCTTCTCTCCTTCAAGACCTCGCCCACTCCCGTGATGGTGCCCCCCGTCCCCACGCCCGCCACGAAGGCGTCCACCGATTCCGCGCCCATATCGCGCAAAATCTCACGCGCCGTGGTTCTGCGGTGGATTTCCGGATTTGCCGGGTTGTTGAACTGCTGGGGCATGAAATAGTCGGGATTTTCGGCCAATATGGCTTCCGCCATCACGAGGGAGCCATACATGCCGCCCTCGCTCGAACTGAAGACCACCTCGGCCCCGTAGCCGGTGAGCAGAGAGTGCCGCTCGTGGCTCATGCTCTTGCTGAGCACGATAATCGTCCTGTAGCCGCGTATGGCGCCGATGAGCGCCAAGCCTATCCCCGTGTTGCCGCTCGTAGGTTCGATGATCGTTCCGCCGGGCTTTAAGAGTCCACGCCGCTCGCCGTCGAGCACCATGCTGAGCGCGATGCGATCCTTCACGCTTCCGCCGGGATTATATTGCTCGAGTTTGGCGAACACGCGCGCGCCGGATGCGTCGGGCAGGCGTTGCAGTTGGACGAGGCTCGTGCCCCCGATGCGATCGATGAGCGAGGGAAGCGCCCTCATAATCTGGGGCGGACGACCCCGTGTGCCCAATGCCATGAGAGTACCCCTTCAAATCTTTTACATGGACCCAGCCGAGCGTGAGACTATAATTCCTAAACAAAATTGTCAAGAATTACCCATTAAAGAGTTTTTCCGTTTTTTCTCATCTTCGACATACTCTTGACATACTCCCAATATATGCTCGGTGTGCTACATTCTCATGGCGCATCGCCTTATGATGTGATGTGAAAGGAGAAAGCGATATGGCTAAAACCGCGACGGTTCCTCCCGTCGCCCTGACGATAGCGGGTTCGGACTCAAGCGGCGGGGCCGGGATTCAGGCCGATCTCAAGACTTTCAGCGCATTCGGCGTCTATGGCGCCTCGGTCATCACCGCGCTGACGGCGCAAAATACCGTGGGCGTGCAGGGGGTCCACGGCGCGCCGCCCGATTTCATCGCGGCGCAGTTCGATTCGGTGTGTTCGGACTTAAACGTAGCAAGCGCCAAGATCGGCATGCTCGCCACGGTCGGCGTCATCGAGGTCGTGGCCGAGAAACTCAAAGCACACGCGCTCGCGCGCGTCGTGCTCGACCCGGTGATGGTCGCCAAAAGCGGCGACCGCCTCCTGGCGCCCGACGCCAGAGACGCGCTCGTCGAAAAGCTCTTTCCGCTGGCCGATGTCGTCACCCCCAACACCGAAGAGGCGCGCGATATACTGGAGGGCACCGAGATAGAGAACCTCGCGCAGATGAAGGACGCCGCCCGAGCCCTCCATGAGCGCGGGGCGAAATGCGTCCTGCTCAAGGGAGGCCACATCACAGATGGGGCGGTGGATATTTTTTTCGACGGAGACAACGAGTTCGCATTGGAAGGTAGGCGCATCGACACCCCGCATACCCACGGCACGGGATGCACGCTATCTTCGGCCATCGCGGCGGGGCTGGCCCTTGGGGAGTCCACCATCGAGGCCGTGAGAAAGGCGAAAGATTTCATTCAAGGCGCCATCGAGAACGCGCTGGCCATTGGAAACGGAAGAGGCCCGCTTAACCACATGTACCGCCGACGCAAAGAGGAGTCCCGATGAATCGCAAATTCTCGCGGATGCGGATTTTTTATATTTCAGGTAACGATTCACTGAAAGGAAGGAGGCATCATGAGCGATCGGCATAAAAAACCCTTGCGCGTGCGGGAGAGCGAAGCCCTGAGCGGGGAGTTGCCCGTGCCCGGAGGCAGGAGCATGTTCCGCATTCTGCTGGATGAGGAGAGCGTGGGCGCCAGGCGGTTCGCCTTGCTCATCAATGAATTCGACCCGGGCCTCACCTCCACCGCCCATAAACACGACACCGAGGAGCATGCCTTCTACATCATCAGCGGAACGGGGGTGATCGACATTGACGGGGATGAGATATCGGTCGAGGCGGGCGATGCGGTTTTCGTACCTCCGGGCAAGATGCACCAAATCACGAGCACGGGTGACGCGCTTTTCAAATATATGGTTTTATATTCACCTCCGGGTCCCAACGTAGCGCTCAGGGAAAAAGGCGCTTATGGGCTCGCTGAATAATTCGGGTCTGATGCGTTAAGTCATCTTCACAAAACGGTATAATAAGGATAAACCAAAATCCTTTTAGGGACAAAAAATGACCACTGTACTTTCGTTTCAAGTAGTGCCCAGCCTTCCTCCTGAATTGGAAGGGCTCGAAGAAATAGCCAACAACATCGCCTTCGACTGGAATCATCGCGCGCGCGCGCTGTTCGCCCACCTGGATGAGGCCCAGTGGGAGGATTGCCACTACAACCCCGTCGCGATGCTGAAGTCCGTTTCGCAGGAGCGGCTCGATGCGGCGGCGCGCGATGCGCATTTCCTCCGCGATATGGAAAGCGTGGTCAAAGAGCTTCACGCATACCTCCACAAACCATCCTGGTACCAGAACCTGCCCGAGAACGAAAAGAGCGAAGATCTGCGCATCGCCTACTTCAGCATGGAATTCGGGCTGACGGAATCCGTGCCCAACTATTCGGGCGGCCTGGGCGTCCTGGCCGGGGATCATATGAAATCCGCGAGCGACTTGGGGCTCCCCCTCATCGGCGTTGGCCTCGCCTACGGCCAGGGGTATTTTCGCCAACACTTAGGGCCCGACGGCTGGCAACAGGAACGCTACCCGGACAACGATTTCCATCACACGCCGTTCCACCTCGAGCGCGATGAGAACGGCGAGCCCATCACGGTCGAGATCGACTACCCCGACGGCCCGCTCACCGCGCAAGTCTGGCACGTGCAGGTGGGCCGCAGCCCCATCTACCTCTTGGACGCCGACGTACCCGCAAACGCGCCCTCTCTGCGCGAAATCACCCTGGCCCTCTACGCCGGGGACATGGAGACGCGGATTCGCCAGGAGATACTGCTCGGCATCGGCGGCGTGAGACTGCTCCACAAGCTGAACCTCCCCCCTGTCGTCTGCCACATGAACGAGGGGCACTCCGCCTTTCTGGCGCTCGAGAGAATCCGTTTTTCGATGGGGAAATTCGGCATCGACGCCGGGGCGGCGCGGGAGTTGACCTCAGCAGGAAACGTTTTTACGACGCACACGCCCGTTCCGGCAGGCATCGACATTTTTCCGCCCGACATGATGGAAAAATACTTTCGCGAATACGCGCAATCCCTCTCCATGGACTGGGACGACTTTATGGGTCTGGGCCGGGTGAACCCCGAACAGGGGGATGAACCTTTCAACATGGCGGTCCTCGCGCTGCGTCTTTCCTCGGCGGCGAATGGCGTAAGCAAGCTGCATGGTGAGGTTTCACGAAAAATGTGGCAATCCATGTGGCCGGAAGTCCCCGAGCAGGATATTCCCATCGACTCCATCACGAACGGCGTCCACTTTCCCACCTGGGTATCGCCCGGTATGAAGGAGTTGTTCGACAAGCACCTGGGCGGCGCCTGGGTGGATGAGACGGACAAACCTGAGAAATGGGAGAGAGTCGCCTCCATCCCGGATGGCGAACTCTGGGGCGTCAGGGAGAAAAGCCGCGAGCGGCTCATCGAGTTTTGCCGCGCACACGCGCTCAAGCGGCCATTGGGAAGCGTCACGCGCCCCAACATCACCATACTCCCCAACCCCAAGGCCCTGACGATCGGATTCGCCAGACGTTTCGCCACCTACAAACGGGCCACTCTTTTGCTCAAGAGACCGGAACGCTTCGTCTCACTCCTCACGAACAGGGAAAAACCCGTTCAAATCGTATTCGCCGGTAAAGCCCACCCGAGGGACATGGAAGGCAAGAGTTTCATTCGCGAACTCCTCCACTTCGCCCGCAGGGAAAACGTGCGGGACAAACTCGTATTCGTGGAGGACTACGACATCCACGTCGCGCGGCAACTCGTTCAGGGAGTGGATATGTGGCTCAACAATCCCCGCCGCCCTCAGGAAGCAAGCGGCACCAGCGGCATGAAGGCCGCCGCCAACGGCGCCTTGAACCTGAGCATCATGGACGGCTGGTGGGCGGAAGGGTATGCGAGTCATTTGGGGTGGGCCATCGGAGGTCTCGAGACGTATAGCGACCCCGGCTACCAGGACGAGATGGAGTGTGAAAGTTTGTTCAACACTCTCGAGCAAGTCGTTGTTCCCCTTTTCTATGAACGAGGCGATGAGGACATTCCATCCGGTTGGATAGAGATGATCAAGAATTCACTGCAATCCCTCTGTCCCTACTTCAATACAAGTCGAATGGTGCACGAATACGCTCAAAAATTTTACCTGCCCTTGGGAGCGCACCATGCACGCCTCATGGCGGATGAGAGAACTCCCGCAAAGTCGCTCTCCGAATGGAAAGAGCGCGTGCGCGACGCATGGCCCGGTGTGGAGATCACCAAAATATCGATGTCGCAAAACGGCGTCGTTCCACTGGGCGCCAGAATGAGGGTGGAAGCGGAGGTTTCGCTCGGAAGGCTCTCTCCCGAAGAAGTTCGTCTCGAGATTTACGAGGGCGCCTTGAAAGAGGAGAACCAGTTGGCCGGCGAGGTGGTCTCCCCCATGCTCTTCTCGGAAGACCTCGGCGGCGGGGCATATCGCTTCCATGGCGAGATCGAATGCCGCAGAACGGGCATGCACGGCGTGTCGGTGCGCGCAGTGCCCCATCACCCGCACCTCATTCATCCTCTAGGCCTGCACCTTTTGACCTGGGGCTAGGCGGCGGAGCGCGTAAGAGCGCATTTCATGTTTCTCCTCACTCTTGGTAAGCTGTTCGAAACGAAGGGCTGATCAGCAGGCTCGGAGGAGAATTATTCATGAACGAGAAGAAACCATACATCGTCGAAATCGGTCAGGGGGGAAGAATCCATCTTCCCAAGGGTGTCATGAAATCCCTGGACGCCGGGCCCGGGAATCAAATCAGGTTCGAGATTGGGGAGGATTCCGTGCGGATTCTGCGTCATCAGGTAAAAGACCCGTTCGCCGAAGCTGCCAGGAAGAAAACCCCCGACATTCAGGATTTGATGAGTCAACAAGCGGCCAGAAGAAAAGAGGCGGCCGATCTGTTTGAGAAAGGAATGCAGGAAAAACACGAAATCAGGCCCGAGGATCGGGAAGATTTCTGGCGGTAACGGCAAATAGCCAGAAAAGTGAAACCGCTGCAAAATCCCCTACAGGCTGAATCCTTCCTCAAAGCGGATGTTGGCCGCTTGTTTGAGTTTGTCCAGATATTGGTTGAATACCATCGCCTTCTTCAGGCGAAGCAGGCCCTGGAGGAAATCGCCTTTCTCGGAATCGAACTTTTTCATGTCCGTCTGCGGCCCCTCCAACACCTCGAACAAAATCACGTCATTACCGGCCTGGGCCATCCCGAACCCACCCTTCTTGAGGGTGAACGCGAGATTCGAAAGCTCCTGAGAAGGTCCAAGTTCGTCGGGAACACCCGCTCGCTTGAAGGCTTCGGGCTTGAGCACCTTGAGTTTGAGGTCCTCGGCGATGGAGGAAAGGTTGCGTTTTTCATCCTTCAACTCCTGAAGCCGAAGCGCCGCATTTCGTTTCGCGAACTCGGCCCCCTTGAGGCCTATAAATGATCTCTCCACCTGTTTGCGAACTTCCAGGAATTTCGGAACAAAGGGCGCCTTTTTCGCCTCGAGGCGCACGAAGCTGACGCCCCCATCCCCTTCCTGTTCTCTGGATATCTTCTCCTCGCCGCTCAGGCCGAAGGCAAGCTCGCTCACGACGCCGGGTGCAGGCGCCGTCTGCGAAAGACGGCCTCTTTCAAAGAAACCGGTTTCGCCCTTTTTCAGTCCGTCGAGGGCAGGCTCCGCTTTCTTGTCCTCCAACGCGTAGCGGATTTTTCTTAGTTCATTCTTCGCCCGCTCTCTGGAGCGCAAACTACGCAAATCTTCTTCCACTTGCTTTCGAACTTCCTCGAACGGCTTCTCGCCGGGCAACACCTTATCCCGCACCCAAAGCAGGTGCATCCCGAAAGAAGTCTTCACCGGCTGGCTCACCTCTCCTTTTTTCAGGGCGTAGGCCACCTTCTCCAACTCGGGCAGCATCTGTCCTCTGCCGAAAACGCCGAGCTCGCCCCCTCGCTTCGCCCCCGGGCCTTCAGAGTGCGCTTTGGCCAGTTCCGTGAATTTTTCTCCCTTCATGACGCGCTCGCGCAGCGCTTCGAGCCGTTTCCGGCTCGCCTCGATTTGCTCTTCCTTCGCATCGGGAGAAAGCTTCAAAAAGATTTGATTCACCGCTACGCTCTCTTTGCGCGCATACTTCGCGCGGATTCGCGTGTAGTGAGAGCGCAAGTCCGCATCATTCAGTTTGATGTCTTTCTCCACTGCGGAAAACGGGAGATGCCACCATGACACATTCCTTTGCGGACCGGTTTTGAACTGATCTTTATTTTTTTCATAATAGACCATCAGGTCGGCATCCGGTTTAGGCACGTCTGCGGCGAAGGTCTCCGGCTTCAGGCGAACGGCGGCCAACTTGATTTCCGCGTTTCTCCACTCATAGGCGCCCCGCGCTTCCTGTTCGTTGACCAACACGCCCAAGTTCACATAATCACGAAGCTGGTTGAGCAAAACGACCCGCCTATGGTCCTCCTCGAACTGCCGGGGGGTGATGCCGTTCGACTCCAGGATGCTGCGATATCGCTGCGCGTCGAATTTCCCGTCTTTTTGAAAGGGGGCGAGCGTTTGTATCTGGAGGGCGACTTCTGAGTTCGTGACCTCGATGCCGAGCCGCCGGGCTTCGCGCAGTTGAAGTTTCTCCAAAATGAGAGAATCGAGCGTCTGGCGCCTGAGGCCGAGCCGGCGTGCGAGTTCCTCATTAAAGGCGGCGCCCAGCTGCCGCCTGAGCGTTTCCGCCTGCTGATAATAGCGTTGCTCGAATTCGCGCACAGATATGGGCGTATCGCCCACCCATGCCGCAACCCGGCCGCCGCCGGAGTTACTCTGCCTGTCCGAGAGCGCAAACCCGCCGAAAGACACGAATGTGAGCGCTACGAAGCCGAGCAGCACCTTCAGAACCCAGCTTTTTCCCTTTTCCCTCAAAAAGCGAAGCATCAATGTTGCACTCCTTCCAAATCGACCGCTCATGCGATCGAGCACGATTTCAACAACAAGCAAAAGAGAAAATAGCCCACCTCTCGTGTCATCGCAAACCGGATGAGGCGATTTTTTCGCACCCTGCCCGCCACCCGATGGAATTGTTATCGAATGGAGGCTCCTTTATCCTTGAAATTGGTGTTTTCCTTGATTATTCTCGCTTGGAATGTAATCATAGGCGTAGTCGAAATTCCGCCCATGGAATGAATACGACATTCTCCACCAAAAGGAATTCCCGCCATTATGGTGTTAACATCGATTCTGGGCCTGTTCTCCAACGATTTGGCCATTGACCTGGGAACGGCGAACACGCTCGTCTACGTGAAAGGCAAGGGAATCGCCCTGCGCGAGCCCTCCGTGGTGACGGTGCAAAAAGACTCCAAGCACGTGCTCGCCGTGGGCTCGGAAGCCAAGGCCATGGTGGGGAGGACGCCTGAAAACATCATGGCCATCCGCCCCATGAAAGATGGCGTGATCGCGAATTTCGAAATCACGGAGGCCATGCTCCGTTACTTCATCCAGAAAGTCCACAACAGAAAAACCTTCGTTCGGCCCCGCATGGTGATTTGCGTGCCTTCGGGCATCACCCAGGTGGAGAGACGCGCGGTTCGCGACAGCGCCGAGAATGCGGGCGCCCGGGAGGTTTATCTGATCGAGGAGCCGATGGCGGCGGCCATCGGCGTGGGACTGCCCGTGGAAGAGCCCGGCGGCAACATGGTGGTGGACATCGGCGGCGGCACCACGGAGGTGGCCGTCATTTCGCTCGCAGGCATCGTATACGCCCAATCGGTGCGCGTCGGTGGAGACGAGATGGACGAAGCCATCATCAGCTACATCAAGCGCAACTACAATCTGTTGATCGGGGAGCGAACGGCTGAGGAGATAAAGATACAGGTGGGCTCCGCCTATGAAGTAGGAGAAAAGAAAACGCTCGAGATAAAGGGCCGCGATTTAATCGCCGCCATTCCCAAAACCGTCGTCATAACGGATGAGGAGATTCGCGAGTCCCTGTCCGAACCTGTAAGCGCCATTGTCGAAACCGTCCGGGGTGCACTGGAGAGAACACCTCCGGAGCTAGCCGCCGACATCGTGGACAGAGGAATCGTTCTCGCCGGCGGCGGCGGCCTCTTGCGGGGAATCGACGTGTTGCTCAAGGAAGAAACCGGCCTTCCCGTCACCGTAGCGGAAGATCCGCTCTCCGCCGTTGTGATGGGAACCGGCAAAGTGCTCGATGAACTCGACTTGCTTGGAAAACTGGCCGTATAGCCGATATACTTCACCGAAGTTTCGGTCACTGCCCACAATAGCGCTATCGCGCGCATTTCTGGAAATCAACCCTAGAATACTATGTTTCAGTTTTTAGTCGAACGCAGAAGTTTAGCCCTCCTCGTAGGGTTGTTTGTCGTCTGCTTCTCGCTTATGACTCTGAGCGTGCGCTTTCGGGGTCAATCCACTTTGATGGAAAGAGCGCTTCTCTCTCTCGTCGGGTCAGCCATCCAGGTAGCCGACATACCCAGAAAATGGTCGGTCGAGCTCTGGCAAAAATACCAGCTCCTCAAAAATGCACACGAAGAAAACATAGAGTTGAGGCAAAAACTGCAATCGCTCAGTGCAAATCATGCGCAGATGCAGGAATTGAAATTGGAAATCGCACGCCTCGAGAAACTGCTCGGCGCTTCGGGGAATCTCGAGGCGCCCGTTCGCCTCGCCCGTATTGTGGCCCGCCAAAAGAGCATCTATGGAGAATCGCTACTGATTGGCCTCGGATCGCGAGACGGCGTACACAAGAATATGCCGGTCATGCACCAGGCGGGCCTCGTGGGAAGAATTTCTCGTGTGGGGAACAACGTGAGCCAGGTTTTGACCCTGCTCGATTCGAGAAGCGCCGTCAACGTCATCGCCCAGCGCTCACGCGCGCAAGGGGTTTTCGCCATCTCCTCGGAAGGAGAGAGCGAGGTGCGCTACATGCCGCTCCACGTGGAAATGAAGCGTGGGGATCTGCTCATTTCCTCCGGGTTGGGGGGCATTTTTCCAAAAGGACTCCCCGTGGCCCATATAGCGGAAGTCACAGACGTCAGAGGGTTGTTCCCGAAAATAAAGGCCAAAGCGATGGTGGATTTTTCCAATTTGGAAGAGGTGATGATCCTGATGACGAAGCCTAAGGAAAACCCTTGGAAATGATTGTTTTATTTTATATTATACTCGCCATATTAACAATCGTCCTGCACACGTCGGTGGCGGATTATTTTTCGATCTGGATTGGCGCCAGGCCAGACGCCATACTTCTTGCCACAGTCTTCCTGGGTCTGCATCGTGACAGGGAGACGGGACTCATCGGAGGATTCAGTCTCGGAATTGTTGAGGACGTGCTCTCAGGGGGCTTGCTGGGTTTTAACGCGCTCCTCAAAGGGTTGATTGGTCATTACACGGGCGGACTGAAACCCAATATGACGGCGCGCTTCGTCATGTTTCAGTGCGCGGTGGTGTTTTTCGCCTCGATATTCAACATCTTGTTTTCTTTCCTTCTCGTGCAAATATTTTTACCCGATCAATTTCTGACCATCAGTTATTGGATAGATTCCATCAAGACGGCGGGTCTGAATGTCGTTTTGGCGCCGTTCGTCATCAGCCTTATGGGAAAGATGGAGGAAAAGGTGCTACCATCCGAAGCGGGCACGCCCTATCCGGAGCGATCCTGAGATGAAAGAGTGGCAATTCAACTCAAATCCCGCGACGAGTGACGCGCTCAAGCGCCGTGTTTTCATTTTCGGCATCTGTTTTGGCCTCATCCTCTTCGGCTTGTTCATCAGACTCTGGAACCTCCAGGTGATCCAGGGCGCAAAATTCCGCACCCTCTCCGAAGACAACCGGATCGCTTACCGACTCGTGCAAAGCCCCAGGGGTATGGTGTTCGACTCGGAGGGAGAACTGCTTGCGGACAACCGTGCGTCGTTCAATATTTATATGATCCGCGAAAATGTAAAAAAACTAAAACAGACCATTCGGCTGCTGGCCGAAATCACGGAACAACCCTTCGAGGAACTCTACAAGAGAACCCGGTATGCGAATCCCTTCCGGCCATTCCTGATCAAGGCGGACATCAGTCGCAAAACAATGGCCTTCCTGGAAGAAAACAAGCCCGATTATCCCGGCGTATTCGTTCAGGTGACGCCGCTCAGACAATACCCCTCAAAAGAGCAGGCGAGCCATCTTCTTGGCTATATGGCCGAGGTCAGCAACCGTCAGTTGCAACGCCTGAAAAAACAAAACTACCGTCAGGGAGATCTGCTCGGCCAATACGGCGTAGAGCGAACCCAGGAAAAATTTCTGCGAGGACAAAGCGGCTTCAAGCAAGTGGAGGTAGACGCCTACGGAAGAGAATTGCGCGTCGTCCGTCCGTTTGTGGAAAAACCGGGGAACAACGTCTACCTGACGATTGACATAGAGCTCCAGAAAAAGGCGGAAAAGTTGTTCGAAGCGCATGAAGGCAGCATCATCGTCCTCGATCCCTCGGACGGCGCCATTTTGGCCATGGTGAGCAAGCCATCCTTCAACCCGAACATCTTCGCCGGCGGCATCGACGCCAAAAACTGGAAAGGCCTCATGAATGACCCCTTGAAACCGCTCGAAAACCGGGCTATCCGAGGCCAATACCCCCCCGGCTCGATTTTCAAAATCGTGATGGGTTTCGCGATTCTGAACGAGAAAATCGCGCATGCAGATGAAAAGATACGCTGCCACGGTTCGTTCCCATTCGGAAAAAAACTGTTTCGCGACTGGAAAAATGGGGGGCATGGGCCGATAGACTTCACTCAATCACTCGCCCAGAGTTGCGATGTCTACTACTACACCAACGGCCACAAGCTGGGCATCGAGAGAATCGCTCGTTACGCGCGCATGTTCGGCTTGGGTTCGCCCACCGGTTTCGGAGCCGCCGAAAAAGGAGGACTCGTACCATCGGATGCCTGGAAACGCCGCCGATTCAATGAAAGATGGTATGAAGGCGAGACGATCAGCGTATCCATCGGCCAAGGCTTTAATCTCATCACGCCCATGCAGGCCGCCAACCTCATCGCCACCGTGGCGAACGGCGGTTATCTCTGGAAACCCTACATCGTGAAAAAAGTGCTGAGCCCCGGCGGCAGAACACTGTTCGAATCCAGGCCCCGACTCATCCGCAAGATTCCGATCTCCCAGGACATTTTCCAGAAAGTTCGAGAAGGGCTCAAAGAAGTCGTCCACGGCAAGCGGGGTACGGCGAAGAAGGCCCAGGTACCGGGCATCTTCGTGGCCGGCAAGACGGGCACCGCCCAGACAGTCGACCTCAAATACACGGGCCGCAAAAGAAAACCCGAAGAGTTGCTGCGGAAATTCCGGGACCATGGCTGGTTCGTCGCATTCGCCCCCTACGAGAACCCCACCATCGCGATCGCCATTTTGGGAGAAAACGCCGGCAGGCCGGGGTCTTTTTTCGCCCCTTACGCAAAAGAGTTGATTTCCTTTCATCTCGAGAAAAACGAGCTAGAGATTCTGGCTTCGAACGAAACGACTGAAGAAAAATCAGCCGCCTCAGACAATCGGGCGCCGGGAGAACGTAGATGACAGGTGTTGCTCCTTCTCAATCATCGCCTTTTCGGCGAGCCCTCTCGCAGATGGACTGGCTGCTCCTTCTAGCCACGCTTTTGCTCAGTTTGACGGGCATTTTCATGATATACAGCTCAATACATTCGAACCCCGTTTTTCTCAAAAATTCCCTACACCTCAAACAAGCGCTGTGGTCAACTCTCGGATTATGCGTCCTGCTGTGCATCCTTTTTTTCGACTACCACACTTTTACGCGATGGGCCTATCTTCTTTACGCCCTCATCATCGTCCTGCTCATCGTCGTCCTCTTCTCGGGGCAGATGGTCTACGGCGCAAAACGCTGGCTCGTTTTCGGTCCCTTTCGACTGCAGCCCTCCGAACTGGCGCGTCTGGCGGTCATTCTCGTGCTAGCCAGGTATTTCGGCTCCCGCGCAGAAGAAACACCCATTGGTTTCCTGGAACTCATCCCGGCATTCTTTCTGACGATTGCGCCCGTGCTCCTGATTGTCCGACAACCCGATTTGGGCACCGGTCTCACCGTCTTCCTGATAGCGGGAGCGATGGTCTTGGCCGTCGGCGTCAAAAGAAGAGTCATCCTCACCATCGGAAGCGTGGCGATCGCGTGCGCGCCGCTGGGCTGGTTTTTTCTAAAGGAATATCAACGCCGCCGTATTTTAACGTTCTTCAACCCCGACGCCGACCCCCTCGGCGCCGGCTACCAGAGCATGCAAAGCATCATCGCCGTCGGTAGCGGGGAATTCTGGGGCAAAGGACTTCTCCAGGGAACCCAGAGCAGGCTTCATTTCCTGCCGGAAAAACACACCGATTTCATTTTCTCCGTGTTGAGCGAAGAACTGGGTTTTATCGGCAGCGTCACCGTGTTGGCGTTGTTCTTCATTTTCATTCTGCGGTGTCTGAGCGCAGCGCTGAACGCCGCCGACAAGGAAGGCGCCTTGCTCGCAGTAGGCATCACCACGGCGTTTTTCCTCTACATCATCTTCAATATCGGGATGACGCTCGGCCTGATGCCCATTGTCGGAATCCCGCTTCCCCTGGTCAGCTATGGAGGGAGCGCCTCCATCTCGTCTTTCATCGCCATCGGCATTGTATTAAACGTCGGCATGAGGCGAAAAAGCCTCACTCCCCTGTTCGGTTAACCTCCCTACTCCCCGTATTCGTTCTCGCCCGGGGGCGGGGACGCGAAACTGTTCCCGATGGCGATCACGGCGTCGCGCCCGCCGTGTTGCTCGACCAGCGCCGCCTGCTCCGCCTTTGCGCTTCTATCCACCTCCTCGGGATCGAGGATGCGCAAAAGACACGCTTCGAGTTCGGAGAGGATGGATTGGTGCGCTGGGCTTTCGGAGAGGTCATGGCGTTCTTCGGGGTCGTTCTCCAGATCGAAGAGTTCAGGCTCGTGCCCCACGTAATGGATATACTTGTAGCGTTCGCGACGAATCATGAACAATCCCGTCTTGGCGCCGAGCGCATGGAATTCACTGAAAATCTCGCGCTCGGGCTCATCGGGTTCGTTCGCGATACGGAACAAGGAGTCGCCATGCAGCCCTTTTTCCTCATCACTCTCGAGTAAGCCTGCGCAATCGAGCGCCGTGGGAAACAAATCGATGAGCGAGACCGGCGTTCGCGATACCTCCCCCCTCGGAACATCCGGGCCGGACACGATGAGCGGCACGGCGACGGATTCCTCATACATGGTGGATTTTCCCCAAAGACCGCGCTCGCCCAGATTGTCCCCATGATCGCTGGCGAAGAGCACCCGCGTATTTTCCCTGAAACCCGATTCTTCCAGGGCCTTCAGGATTTTTCCGACGTTCGAATCCACATAGCTGATCATGGCGAAATAAGACGCCAGAGCGACGCGGCGCTTGTGGTCATCGAAATAAACATCGTATGGAGCGCATTCGTGAAGCGCCTCAATCCAGGGGTGCCAATCGTATCCACCCGAGGGGTGCGGCCTGGGCAGGGGTATGTCTTCGAGCGGATAGAGGTCGTAAAACCCGGGCGGTCCGATGAAGGGAAAATGCGGACACGTGAGGGAGACGAACAACGCCCAGGGTCGCTCGTCATGCTTGGGCGCTTCCCGGGCTATCCACTTGCAGGCCAAATCCGTGACTTCTCCGTCATACGCAATGTATTTGGAATCTCCCGGCCCGATGCGTTCGGCCATCCATTCCGGATGGTTCCTGGGCGGCAGACCCTTCTCGTCGCGAACCGCGCTGTAAATATCGCCCACACCCCCTTTGGGCAAATGCAGGGGGATGATCTGCTCATCGAAACCGACGGGAATCTCGGCGCTTCGGTAATGAAGCTTGCCGACCGAGGTGGTTCTCACCCCGGCCTCCTGAAGGCGATGCCCCCAGCTCGGGGGCTCTCCCTCGTAGGGGTGCGCATTATCCCAGGCGCTGATTTCATGCACGTATTTCCCCGTGGCGAAACTCGCGCGGGCCGGTACGCAGATGGGACAGTTCGTATATGCGCTCTCAAAGCGCGTGCCCGACGCGGCGAGCGCATCGATGTTCGGCGTTTTGACGAGGGGATGACCATAGCAACCCAAAGTATTCTGGGTGTGCTCATCATCCATCAAGAGTAAGAAATTCATCGGCTGCATCCGCGAGACTCCTTGAATCGGTCAGAAATAGTTATGAATCCGCAGAATGATATCCCCAAAAGCAACAAATTTGGAAATACCCCCTCTCCGAATTACGGCGAATCGCTCTCATCCGCTTTTGACGATCCCACGCGAAGACATGCGCGTGAAAGCTGGCGGCGCGCATTCCCCTTTTATCCTGGTTGCTAATTCTTTCCATTTCCTTCATTATAAGGGACCGGTTCGCCCGGACCCCCAAAAAGGCGCAGGTCGGGGAACGAAAGAAGAATATATGCCCCTCGTATATGGCGAGAGGTTTAACAGGTTGATTACAATGAATTTAGACTACGCAAGGGATATCTTTCCCTTCGTCCAGAAGCCTTCGCGTTATCTGGGAAACGAGGTCAACGCGATCCATAAGGACCTCGCCAGGGTGAGGAGTCGAGTCGCCCTCGCCTTCCCGGATACCTACGAAGTCGGCATGTCGCACAACGGCATCCGCATTCTCTATCACCTCCTGAACGCAGATGAAGACGTTGCCGCAGAGCGGGTTTTTCTCCCCTGGAATGATTTCGAGGCCATCCTGAGAAGCAAGAACGCGCTTCTGAGCACTCTTGAGAGTAGAACGCCCATCCGGGAGTTCCACATTCTGGGAATATCGCTTCTATACGAACTGGCCGCCAGCAACATCGTCTTATTGCTCGATTTGGCCGGCATCCCCAGGCGCGCCGCCCAAAGGCGCAAGGAAGACCCACTCGTCATCGGGGGCGGCCCCGTGACGTTCAACGTAGAGCCTATGGCGCCTTTCTTCGACGCCGTCGCCCTCGGTGATGGAGAAGAACTCTTCCCCGAGGTCATCAGGGTTCACGAAAAGTGGCGGGAGACGAACGAGCCGAGAGAGATGCTGCTCGAGATGCTGGAGGAGATTGACGGGGTCTACATCCCTGGTCGCTACGTGGTCGAACACGATCCGAGCGGCGAAGTGAAAAGTTTCCATCACCTCAGCGGACATCAAGAACCCGTTTTAGCGCGCGTTTTGGAGGATTTGAACAATTCGCCCCACCCCACGCAGCCCGTCATCCCCTACACCCAGGTGGTGCACGACCGGGTAACGCTCGAGGTGCAGCGCGGATGCACGAGAGGATGCCGTTTTTGTCACGCAGGGATGGTCTACCGCCCCGTTCGGGACCGGGACCCGCACAAGGTTCTCGAACTCGCTGAGGAATCCCTCAAAAATACGGGTTATGAAGAAATCAGCCTCTCATCGCTTTGTATCGCCGATTATCAGCCGCTAAAGGGGCTGGTTCCCCGCTTGATGGAGCGCCTCGCCCCCATGCAGACCTCCATCTCCCTGCCATCGCTCCGCGTCGGTGCGATGAGCCCGGATCTGCTGGCCCAAATTGCGCGCGTGCGCCGCACGGGCTTCACCTTGGTGCCCGAGGCCGGCAGCGAGCGTCTGCGCAACGTCATCAACAAGGTGTTGACCGAAGCGGATCTCAAGCGAAACCTTCAGGACATCCTCGATACCGGCTGGCCGGGCGTGAAATTCTACTTCATGCTCGGTCTTCCCACCGAGAATTTCGACGACCTACAGGAAATGGCGGACATGCTCATGTCCTGCATGAGAATGCGCTCGCGAAAAACGGGCGACCCGTTCCGCTTCATCAACGTAAGCCTTTCCACATTCGTGCCGAAACCACATACGCCGTTTCAATGGTTTCCTCAAAACACCAAAGAGGAAATCAAGGCGAAGCTCGATTTCATCAAGCGTGCGGTGCCGGATAGGCGGATCAAGTTGCATTGGTCGAATCCCCGGCACAGTTTTCTCGAGGCGGTCATCTCAAAAGGCGACCGTCGCCAGGCGGATGTCATCGAGACGGCTGTCGACATGGGATGCAAATTCGACGGCTGGATGGAGTTTTTCGATTACGAGAAGTGGATGGCCGCCTTCGAAACCCATGGACTTGACCCGGAATGGTACGCCTACCGCGAAATCCCCGAAGATGCCCCGCTGCCCTGGGATCACCTCGACTGCGGAGTGACCAAGGAGTACCAACTCGCCGACTGGAGACGATCCCTGCGCGAGGTCACCATCGGCGATTGCCGCTACGAGGCGTGCGGCCAATGCGGCATTCTGGATAAATACAAGGGCATCAAATATCATTACGAAAAACCCATGCCCGAGATGAAATCCTCTCTTCCCATCATCAACGGACCGGCAGGGATGAGCGATGTCCCTCAGGCGGCGGATCTGGCTCCCGGGCAAGACGTTGCTCCCGCCGAGCCCGTGGAACTCGCAATCGCCAAGGCCCGGCCCGAACCGATACACCCCAAGCAGAGGCGTCGTAAGAACGTGGCCCGTGAATCCGGCCCCGTTCCCGTGGGTTTCGAGGGTTCACATGACGACAACCCCGGCCTCGCCGAGGAACAACCCGACGCGCCCATCCGTAAATTCAGATTCATCTATAAAAAATCCGGAGACCTGCGCTTTTTAAGTCATTTGGAGATTCTGAGAACCTTTATCCGCGCCATTCAGCGCGCAGGCTACCGCCTCGAACATTCCAGGGGCTTCAATCCGCACCCGAAAATCGTTTTCTCTTACGCGCTGCCCGTGGGCGTGGAAAGCCGCGCGGAAGTGGTGGATTTCTCGCTTTTGGAGATCGACAGACGCATCGAATTGCGTGATTTGTTTCAAAACCTGAAACGAGAACTCCCGCGAGACCTCAAGCCACGTTCGGGATGGCGCATCGAGGGGAAAACACCTTCATCCGCCAATGCGCTCAGCGCGGCGACGTATGAAATCTCCTTGTCCCGAAAAGATTTGGACTCGTCCGAAGCGCTGGATTCACAGATCAGAACCACTATCGAAGATTTCATGAACGAGAAAAGTATTGAAATAACGCGTGAATACAAAGGAAAGATAAAACATTTCGACGCGCGACCATCCATCATGCGGTTTTCGCTCGAATCATCGATGGACACCGTCATCCGCCTGCACGTCACACTGCGCTATGGAGATGGCGTGAAACCGAAGGTAACGGAAATTCTCGCCAGATGCTTCGGGTTGTCTCCCGAGGCGTGCCTGAGGGCCCGAATTCTGAAAATATCCATCCACTGGAGAGCGGGAACGTCCCGCGTGATTGCAAATGCCGTCTGAAATCGTAGTCAACGCCGAACCGTTTGAAACACGTATCGCTGTGCTCGAAAACGGAGTAGCGGCCGAGCTTTATATCGAACGCGAAAGCGGGAAAAACATCGTCGGCAATATCTATAAGGGAAAAGTGACGAAAGTGCTGCCGGGAATGCAGGCGGCATTCGTAGACATCGGGCTGGAAAAAGCGGGTTTTCTCTACGTGAGCGACGTGGACACCATCGAGTCCATCGAGAATTACCGGAAACTTGCTGCTGAGCAATCAGAGGACGACGATGACCTCGATTTCGAAGGCAACGACTTCAGCAACGGGGACGAGCACGACAACGACGATTACGAGCAACAAAATGGCTCGCCGCATCGCACCCTCGTCGGAAGACGTTCGCGTCGTTGGGACAAAGAAGAACGACACATAGAAGACCTGCTCAAAGACGGCCAGGACGTCATCGTCCAGGTCAGCAAAGAACCCCTGGGCACCAAAGGCTCCCGGCTGACGAGCTACATCACCCTGCCCGGCCGGTACGTGGTCTACATGCCCACGATCAAGCAGATCGGCATCAGCAGGCGAATCGAGAACGAAGAAGAAAGAAAAAGACTCAAGAAACTGGTCCGCAGGAACCGCCAACCAGGGGCCGGATACATCGTACGCACGGCGAGTGAAACCATGCCGGCCCAAGACATTGAGGCCAACGTGAATTTCCTGCATGCGCTTTGGGAAGATATTTTAATCAAAAACGAATCGGCTTCGGCCCCATCCCGAATTCATGTGAATTTAAACATCATAGAGCGGACCGTAAGGGATTTGTTCAATTCCGCCGTCGACAGGATGATCATCGACGACAAAGAACAATACCTGAAGACCAGGAAATTCCTGCAAAACTACTATCCGCATCTGGTTCCCAAACTCCAGCACTATGATGGCGATGAGCCGGTATTCGATTATTTCGGCGTCGAACTCGAACTCGAACGCGCCCTCGGACAGCGCGTGTGGCTCCGAAACGGCGGCTATATCGTGACCGATCAGACCGAGGCGCTTACAACAATCGACGTCAACACCGGGCGATTCGTGGGCAAGAAGAGCCCGGAAGAAACGATTCTCGAAACCAATCTGGAGGCGGTGCGGGAAATCGTATCCCAATTGCGCCTGCGCAACCTGGGCGGAATCATCATCGTCGATTTCATCGACATGGAAAAAGAAGAAAACAGGGAAAAAGTATTCAACACCTTCAAAGAGGAACTCAGGAAAGACCGCTCGCGCACCAACATATTGAAGATAAGCGAACTGGGGCTCGTCGAGATGACCCGAAAGCGCGTTCGTGACAGCATTCAACGAACACTCTGCACCGCATGCCCCTATTGCGAAGGACGCGGACAGGTGAAATCCGCGATCTCGGTAAGCTATGAAGCCATGCGGGAAGTGCGCCGAATGAGAAGAGCACACAAAGATGCCGCGAAATTCCTCATCAACATCCACCCCGAGGTCGTGGATATCCTCCTCGATGAAGAAAGAAGACACGTTGAAGAACTCGAAAACCTGCTCAACATACAACTGGTCATCAAAGGCGACGCCGAACTACATCGCGAAGGCTTCGAGGTCGTTCGGCTATAATGAGGCGCCCTGCGTTTTTTTCATGATTTTGCCGCCCTGAGGGTAGATGATATGCGGCGGAGTGCATGTGCGTTGGCACTCGCTATATTCATGGCGGGGTGCGCCAATTTTCCCCAACTCGCTCCAGACTCCACTCCCTCGGAGGCGCCCCGAAGCGCTTCCGACATCAAGGCGCTCGAGAAAGAATTATCCACCGCCGAGGAGCGTAATGCGCGCCTTCAGACCCAAGTGTCCGAATCCGCTAAGAAAATCGAGACGCTCACCCAGGGTGTTCGCGACCTGAAAAAGAAAAACAGCGTCTTGGAAGCCACCGTGGAAAGGCTGAGGCGCGAAAACATCATCGCAAAGAGCTTTCCGGTTCCCCCACCTCCGCGAAGGCCGATGAGAGCGCCAAAAACCTCGCCCAGAATGCGGGCCGTAACGCCGAAAAAGCCCGGACGCGCGTCTATCACTCCGCAAGCGCTCTACAACAAATCCTATCGGGCCGTCAGGGACGGGAAAAACGGTGAAGCCATTCGTGGATTTCGCCGTTTCTTACGTCTGTTCCCCAAGAGTCAACTGGCGCCCCATTCCCAGTTTTGGCTTGGGGAGGCCTATTACGCGCTCATGCAATACCCCGAGGCGCTGGATGAATTTCTTAACCTCATCACCAGATACCCCAACAGTCGCAAAGTTCCGGACGCTTATTACAAACGAGGACTCACCTATATCCGGCGCGCATTTCCCCTGAATGCAACGCTTGAATTTGAAAAATTGCTCGAAAAATTCCCGGCTCACCCACTATCCCAAAAGGCGAGGGTCCAACTCCAAAATCTCAAGCACTACACCCGAAAAAAACCCTGATAAGAATAAATGAACTATACTCCCCTCGCCCCTGAATTTTTTCCATGTCTTGACACGAGATACGGACTCCGTGTTATGGATGCAGGGGTAATAATTAACGCCGGAGATCGTAAATGAGCACCTGGAACTCCATCATGCGCTCTCAAAATCAAGGCTCTTTGGGCCTGGACGATGCTTGGCTCGTCCTGCAAACCCTCCCGGGTATGACGCCTGAGCGTTTGAATCGATTGACGGATGCGTTTCCGATTCCTGCGGAAGTTTTCGAGGCGCCTCCCGACGTATTCGCGCGCCTTTGCGGCCGGAAAGCGCGTGAAGTTCTGGATAAGGATTCTCCTCTCGATTTGGCCTCGAAGATCCGCCAGGAGGCATCGAAAATAGGCGCAGGGATTATCACGCGCGATTCCGCCCAATATCCCGAGTCCCTCCACGAGATTTACGCTCCGCCGGGCGCATTTTTCACCGAAGGAGAAATTCTGGCCGCAGATCGCCTCGCCGTCGCCATCGTCGGCATGCGACGCCCGACAGACTACGGAAGACGAGTGGCGAGACAGCTTGCGGCCGACCTCGCCAGGAAGGGGGTCACCATCGTCAGCGGAATGGCCTACGGTATCGATGCGGAAGCCCACAGAGCCACGCTCGATGCAGGGGGTAGAACCATTGCCGTCCTCGGGTGTGGCCTTACCCAGAACTACCCGACCGACCATAAGGAACTCAGAGGCGAGATTGCCGCCCACGGCGCCGTGATCTCCGAATTCCACCTCCTGGCTCATCCGAGGAAAGAGAATTTCCCGAGGAGAAACCGCCTCATCAGCGGCTTGTCTCTGGCGACGGTCGTCATCGAGGCCGCGCAGCGAAGCGGCGCCCTCCTGACCGCCCGCCTGGCGCTCGAACAAGGACGCGAGGTGATGGCCGTACCCGGACCCGTTCATACCCAGAAAAGCACCGGTTGTCATTATCTGATAAAAGAAGGGGCGCATCTGGTGGAAAACGTGGACGACATCGTCAACGCCCTTCCAGAATACGCCCGAAGTATGCTAGATAATCCAGCGCAGATTCGAATCAAGGGATTCGGGCCAGAGAAAAGCGAAGTCGGAGACGCTCCAAAGCCGACGCAGCGCCCGAATCTCACGGAAGATGAAAATGCGCTTTTGCTCTTGCTGGAGAATGGAAACAACACCATAGAAGGCCTGACCCAACAGCAAGGCCTACCGGCGCAGGAAGTTTCATCCGCTCTGTTGCGCCTGGAACTGGAAGGCCTCGTGAGGCAAACCAATTCAGGCATGTACGAACGAGTTCCATGATAAAGCGATTGACTCGCTCCTTGATAAGGAATTTTAGATTTGTGTTATGAATTTCTCCTGGATTACACACCAGATTCGACAGATCGGTTACTCAAAGCGCAAGTGAATGGAAGTCGAGAAACGATAGCCGCCCACCAAGAAATTTCATCCGCAGATGGCGCCCTGGAAAACAATCCGTGGGCAAGAGTAAATTAATGACCGACCATAAAACCTCGAATAAAGCGGCATCGAAACTCTCTACAGCCAAGGGTAAAACCCGCAAAAGTACCTCTCGCGGCGCGCGAACCGGAAAATCCGCGTCCAAACTCCTCATCGTGGAGTCGCCGACGAAAGTACGCACCATCCAGAAATTCCTGGGCTCGGATTTCGACATTCTCGCATCGCGAGGCCATGTGCGGGATTTGCGGAAAACGGGCGAGCGGAAAATGGGAATAGACGTTCACAACGACTTCCAGGCCGATTACGGCGTCATCCAGGGAAAAGCGAAAACTATAGACCAGTTGCGAAAAGCGGCTACGGCGGCGAAAGAGATTTATCTCGCCCCCGACCCGGATCGCGAGGGTGAGGCCATTGCGTGGCACATCCAGGAACTCCTCGGGGCTTCCGGGGCCGAAAGCGAATTCTACCGGGTGACATTCAACGAGATCACGAAGCGCGCGGTGCAGGAAGCGCTCTTGAATCCCGGTCGAATTGATCAGAAAAAAGTAGACGCGCAGGAAACCCGCAGAAAGCTGGACAGAATCGTGGGATTCAAGCTCTCAGGCGAAATACTCTGGAACAAGGTCGCATTCGGCCTCAGCGCGGGCCGAGTGCAGTCTGTCGCGCTTAAACTGATATGCGAGCGGGAAGACGACATAGAGGCCTTCGAGCCGAAAGAATACTGGAGCATCACGGCGCATCTGGAAAAAGCAGGCTTTGAGCCTCGTTTTGAAGCCAAATTACACCGAATCAACGGAAAAGAGGCGGAAATTCCGGATGAATCCAGGGCGATGGAACTGGCGGGGAAAATAACATCCAGCGCTTTGAGGGTTTCCAGTGTAGAGAAAAAAGAGCGGCGGCGCAGACCGCCCGCTCCTTTCATCACCAGCACCCTTCAGCAAGAGAGTTCCAGCAAACTGCGCTATGGCGCCAAAAAGACCATGAGCATTGCGCAATCATTGTACGAGGGGGTGAATCTAGGACGGGAAGCGGGAAACGTCGGCCTCATCACTTATATGAGAACGGATTCCGTGCGCCTGGCGCCGGAGTCCATCGCCGCAGCCCGCACTTATATCGAGACGAATTACGGCCAAGACCACCTTCCCCGGAAACCCAACGTTTTCAAGACAAGAGAGACGGCCCAGGACGCGCACGAGGCGATTCGGCCTACCGACGTGCGCCTCACGCCCGATAAGGTGCGGGCATTTCTGAAGCTCGAACAATTTTCCCTCTACAGCCTCATCTGGCGGCGGTTCCTCGCAAGCCAGATGGCGCCGGCCGTCTACGATCAAACGAGTGTGGACATCACCCCCGACCACCAGACGGTGAACATAGCGGACAAAGAAGAACTCCTCCTCAGGGCGAGCGGTTCTATCTTGAAATTCAAGGGGTTTCTTAGTCTCTACCAGAACGCCACCGAATCCCGGGGCGATGCGGAGGACGCGAAAGCCAGGCCGCCAAATTCCGAGCAAGACAGGCTCCTGCCGCCTCTGGAAGACGGCGACCCTCTATCGCTCGTAAAATCCGAATCCGCGCCCACCGGCGTCGCGCCCGAGCAGCACTTCACCCAGCCTCCGCCGCGCTATACGGAAGCATCATTGGTGAAGGAACTTGAAGAAGACGGCGTGGGTCGTCCGAGCACCTATGCGAGCATCCTCGACACTTTAGAGAAGCGCAAATACGTCACCATCGAAAGAAAGCGCAGGCAGTTCACGCCCTCCTCCCTGGGCCGCGAGGTGAATCGTCTCCTCACCCAGGGCTTTCCTGACCAGATCGACGTAGGCTTTACGGCGAAAATGGAAAAATATCTCGACGACATCGAGAACGGGACGACGCCGTGGCTACCCGTGATGAAAGATTTTTATGACAGTTTCGACAAAAAAATCCAGATAGCCAAAAAAGAACTGCCGAATCTCAAGACGAGAGGAGAACCCATCGGCAGAAACTGTCCTGAATGCGAGCGCGAACTGGTGAAAAAATTCAGCAAAAACGGCTGGTTCATCTCCTGTTCGGGATACCCGGGCTGCCGTTATTCGGAGAGCATTCCCACCGAAAGCGAGCCCGAGCCGGAAGCAGCGGAAGAGATGGCCCACATCGAGGAGATCGCCCAGCCCTGCGAGGAGTGCGGCGCGCCCATGCAGGCGAAGCGCGGGCCCTTTGGAATATATCTGTCCTGCACGGCATCCCCGAACGAGCACAAGAAAAGAAAAGCGCTCGGCAATGGACAATCGCCCGCTGCTCCCAAGTCGACCGGCGTGAGTTGCCCCCGTGAGGGCTGTGATGGGGAGTTCGTCGAGCGGCGCTCCCGCCGCACCGGAAAGCCATTTTACGGATGCAATCGCTTTCCGGCGTGCAAGACCGTCGCATGGGACTGGCCCGTGCCACAGCCCTGTCCTTCTTGCGGACACCCCATCCTCACCATCAAGACGACCAAGAAAAACGGCAACCGGCTCGTTTGTCCCCAAAAAGAATGCGGGCATGCGGTAGAGTGTCCTCCTGAGCTCGTCGAGCGGATGGAAGCCTCGAAAACCACTACTGCCCAGGAGGCCACGACTTGAGCGAGAGACTGCGGATAATCGGCGGAGGTCTCGCCGGCTGTGAAGCGGCCTGGCAGGCGGCCAAGCGGGGCGTACAGGTCGACCTCTACGAGATGCGTCCTCACAAGAAAACGCCCGCCCATGAAACCAGCGGGTTGGCCGAGCTCGTCTGCTCGAATTCTTTTCGCTCGAATTCCATCGAAAACGCTTCGGGCCTGCTCAAAGAAGAAATGCGTAAGCTCGATTCGCTCATCCTGCGAGGGGCCGACTCTTGCCGGGTTCCCGCAGGCCTGGCGTTGGCCGTAGACCGGGCCTCTTTCAGCAAAACCATCACCGAAACAATCGAAAACGATCCGCGAATCACCATCCACAGGGAAGAAATCCGGGATTTGGAGGAGAAAACCCCCACCATCGTCGCCACCGGCCCGCTCACGAGCGATTCTCTTTCCGCCGAAATCGCCCGCCTGACGCAAGGCAAGTATCTGTATTTCTATGACGCCATTTCACCCATCCTGCATGCGGACAGCATCGACATGGCGATGACGTTCACGGCCTCGCGTTACGGAAAGGGCAACGAAGAAGGCGGCGAGGGCGACTACCTCAACCTGGGGCTCAACGAATCGCAGTATTACCAATTCGTCGAGGATCTTCTCGGCGGCGAGAAAATCCCCCTTCGCGAATTCGAGCGCGCGATCTACTTCGAGGGCTGTCTTCCTCTCGAAGAAATGGCCGCTCGCGGAAAAGACACCCTGGCGTTCGGGCCGATGAAGCCCGTAGGCCTGGAACATCCCGAAACCGGGGAAACATACTGCGCGGTCGCTCAACTCAGGCGTGAGGATTTGACGGGAGATTACTTTTCCATGGTGGGTTTTCAGACCAGGCTGCGCTACCCGGAGCAAAAACGCATCTTCTCGACGCTACCGGCTCTCGAGAAAGCGCGTTTTTTGCGCTACGGAAGCCTGCACCGAAACACTTACATCAATGCGCCGCGCCTGCTGCGGATTACCTTGCAACTCAAGCGTCACCCACATATTTTCATGGCGGGCCAACTCACCGGCGTCGAGGGATACCTCGAATCGGCCGCCATCGGCCTTATCGCCGGAATCAACGCGGCCGCCACCATCCAGGGAGAACCCATCGCTCCCCCGCCGACAACGACGGCGCTCGGCGCTTTGAATCGTTACATCATCGAAGCGAATCCGAGAAATTTCCAACCCATGAACATCAACTTCGGCCTCTTCCCGCCCCTGGAAAAGCGCGTTCCCAAAAGATTCAGGAAAAAGCACGTCACCAATCGCGCTATCGAGGATTTGGAGCAATGGCGAAACAAACTCGCCTCACAAACAGCCTGAGCGAAGCCCGGGAACACTTTGATGCGCATCTGCGCGATGAGCGCGACAGTTCGGAACACACGGTTCGCGCATACGCGGCGGACCTGAAAGACTTCGATGAGTTTCTCACCGATTGGGCGCAAAAGCCTGTTCCGCTTGATAAAATCGATTCTTTATCCATTCGTGGCTACCTCGGTTTTCTCTATCGCAAGGGGGTGTCTTCGACGACCGTGAACCGGCATTTGTCGAGCATACGCAGCCTGTTTCGCTTTTTAAGGCGAGAGGGACTCCCTTTGGCCGACCCGGCGGGGGAAGTGCCCTCCCCCAAAGAAAAAAGACCCTTGCCGACCTTCCTGCCCGTCGATGACGCAGTTCGCCTCATGGAAATGCCCGACACGTCAACCCCCGAAGGCGTCAGGGACAAGGCGATATTCGAGCTTCTTTACGGGTCCGGTTTGAGAGTAAGCGAATTAACAGGACTTAACTATGCCGATTTGGACATGGCGGAAAGACTCATCCGCGTTCGCGGAAAAGGAAGAAAAGAGAGAATCGTTCCCATCACCAAAGAGGCGGCCAAAGCCGTAACCGGCCATCTTGCACATATGGAAATAACCCCGCTAGAGGATTCGCCTCTTTTCATCAACAAGCGGGAAAAGAGAATTTCCCCGGCCTTCGTGCGCTCCATCTTCCGCGCGTATGAAAAAAAAGGCGGTTTCAGCTATCATTTCACCCCTCATGCTCTTCGCCATACGGCGGCGACGCATTTACTTGAGAGCCAGGAGGCCGACCTGAGATCGATTCAGGAACTTTTAGGGCACGCGAGCCTATCCACGACACAAAGATACACGCAGGTGGATTTTTCCCACTTGCGCGCCGTGTATGACGATGCGCACCCCAGGGCAAAGATGAACACGCAAACGAGGATGACCGATGACGACGCCAGGTGAAATCATTCGCTCCACCACGATTCTCGCGCTGCGGTATAAAGGACAAACGGCTCTGGGCGGGGACGGCCAAGTCACCATGGGAGACGCGGCTGTGAAACACGGGGCCGTGAAAATCCGCAGGCTCGGCAACGGAAAAGTGCTCGCCGGCTTTGCGGGTTCTGCTTCTGACGCCATCGCCCTGTTCGAGCGATTCGAGGGAAAACTCGAGGAATACCGTGGAAATCTCTCGCGCGCCGCCGTGGAGATGGGCAAAGACTGGAGGACGGACAGGGTCCTGCGCCGCCTCGAAGCCCTCCTGGCGGTGGCGGACGAGGAAACCTCTCTCATTCTCTCGGGCACGGGCGACATCATCGAGCCTGATGACGGGGTACTCGGAATCGGCAGCGGCGGTTCGATGGCTATCGCCGCCGCGCGCGGCATGCTGAGTCTGGAGCCCGAACTCGGCGCCGATGAAATCGTAAGACAATCTCTGGAAATCGCAGCGGATATCTGTGTCTACACCAACAAGAACATTTCAGTGGAAGTGCTTTAATGGAAAATCTCACACCCGTACGAATTGTCGAGGAACTCGACCGCTACGTCGTCGGCCAAAAAGACGCCAAACGAGCCGTGGCGATTGCGCTCAGAAACCGCTGGCGCAGACAGCAACTGCCGCCCGAGATGGCGGAGGACGTGGCGCCCAAGAACATCATCATGATAGGCCCTACCGGCGTCGGAAAAACCGAGATCGCCAGGCGCCTGGCGAAGCTTACGAAAAGCCCATTCATCAAGGTCGAAGCCAGCAAGTTCACCGAGGTGGGCTATGTCGGCCGCGACGTGGAGAGCATGATTCGCGATCTCGTCGAACTGGCTCGAAACATCGTTCAGGAAGAACAGCGCGAGATCAACAAGGCCAAAGCCCAGGAACTGGCGGAAGAGCGTCTCCTCGACATGCTCTTGCCGCATCCCCCCGGTTTCGGCGCGATGGACGAACGCGGCCAATCCAAGGACCCGCTCGGCGAGGAGAGTTACCAGCGAACGCGGGAGAAATTTCGCGCCCTGTTGTTCGAGGGAAAACTCGACGACAGGGAAGTGGAAATCGAAGTGGCGGACAAGGGCCCCGAGATTCACTTCATGGGCGGGAGCGACATGGAGCAAATGGGCATCAACATGCAGGAAATCATGGGAAACTTCATGCCCCAGGGTTCCAAGAGCAGGCGTATGAAAGTGCCGGAGGCTTTTGAATTCCTCGCCCAGGATGAGGCGGACAAGCTCATCGACCCGGACAGCCTGAACGCCGAGGCTATCGAGCGCACCGAGCAATCCGGCATCGTCTTTCTCGATGAAATCGACAAGGTCGCTTCGCAGAACAACGGACGCGGCGGCCCCGACGTTTCGCGAGAAGGCGTACAAAGAGACCTGCTGCCCATCGTGGAAGGCTCCACCGTACAGACCAAATACGGCCCCGTGAAAACGGACCATATCCTTTTCATCGCGGCGGGCGCGTTCCACATCGCCAAACCCTCGGACCTGCTGCCCGAACTGCAGGGTCGCTTCCCTATCCGCGTGGAACTGGATTCCCTCGACCGCGATGACTTCATCCGCATACTACAGGAACCCGAGAATGCGCTGGTGCGGCAATACCCGGCTCTTCTGGCGACGGAGGGCGTCACCATCGCATTCGGGGAAGACGCCGTAACGGAAGTGGCCAACTTCGCCTTTCGCATCAATGAGCAGACCGAGAACATCGGCGCCAGAAGACTCCACACCATCATGGAGCGGCTTCTCGAGGAAATTTCTTTCCGGGCACCGGAAATGTCCGGCGAGAACGTGGAGATAGACGCCGCCTACGTGCGCGAGCGTCTCAGCGACATCGTCGAAGACATTGACTTAAGCCGCTATATTCTCTAAACCTTCTGTCCCTCCCCCTTGGCCTCAAACCTCCGGGGAGTGTATATTTCTCGGCTTATGACGAGAAACCCGTACTTTACTCTTTCTTTTTGAAGGTTTTCGCATGGAAGCGAGAGACAGGGCGGCGACACTGGTTGAGGCGCTGCCCTACATCCAACAGTTTGCGGGCAAGACCATCGTCGTCAAATACGGCGGAGCAGCCCAGGTGCAGCCGGAGCTTCACGCCCCCTTCGCCCAGGACATCGTGCTTCTCAAGTATGTGGGAATCAACGTGGTCGTCGTCCACGGCGGCGGCCCCCAAATCGGCGAGACCCTCAAGAAAATCGGCAAGACCAGCGAGTTCATCGAAGGCCTCCGGGTGACGGACGAGGAAACCGTCGGGGTGGTGGAAATGGTGCTTTCCGGCGCCACGAACAAGAGCATCGTGAGGCTCATCAACCGGCACGGGGGAAACGCCGTGGGCCTTTCCGGCTCGGACGCCGGCCTTACGACGGCGAAGAAGCTGATCATGAGCAGAAAAGGACCGGAGGGAGAAGACGTGGAGTATGACTTGGGACGCGTCGGCGAGGTCCTGGCCATACAACCCGACATCATCCACTATCTCACCGATGGCGGGTTCATTCCCGTCATCGCTCCTCTGGGCGTGGGCCAAGACGGCAACGTCTACAACATCAACGCCGATTCGGCGGCCGGCGCCATCGCCGGGGCGCTTCACGCGGAAAAATTCATTCTCTTGACGGACGTGCCCGGCATTCTGGATGAAAGCGAAAACCTCATCAGCACCGTGAAGCGCGATGAGGTGCAGCGACTCAAAGAGGACAAAATCATCACCGGCGGAATGATTCCGAAAGTCGACGCGTGTCTGGACGCTCTCTCATCGAACGTCACAAAAACCCACATTGTGGACGGCAGGGTTCCGCATGCGGTTTTGCTCGAAGTGTTCACGAAAGAAGGCGTGGGCACGCAAATCGTCAGATAGCTTCTTTTTTGGGGAAAAGCATGGACAATTCCACACTGATCTCGGACGCTGAACAACACGTCGCCCCCACCTACGGGCGTTACCCCATCGCTTTGGTCCGTGGCGAGGGATGCCGTGTCTGGGATGCGGACGGAAAAGAATATCTGGATTTCGTATCCGGCCTGGCCGTATGCAACCTCGGGCATTGCCATCCAGACGTGGTGGCCGCCATCAGGGAACAGGCCGGAAAGCTGATCCACGTCTCGAACCTCTACCACATCGAGCCCCAAATCGAGTTGGCGAAAAGACTCAACCGGCTCTCCTTCGGCGATAAGGCGTTTTTCTGCAACAGTGGAACAGAAGCCGTGGAAGCGGCGCTGAAGCTCGCCAGAAAATACTCGTACAAAAAATACGGGGAAGGCCGCCACGAGATACTGACTTTTGACATGAGCTTTCACGGCCGCACGATGGCGTCGCTCTCCGCCACGGGCCAGACGAAGTTTCATGGGGCGTTCAAGCCGCTGCTGCCCGGGTTCCGCTACGTGCCCTTCGGCGACGTGGAGTCGGTGGCCGCCGCGGTTTCGGAGCAAACCTGCGCCATCATGGTGGAGCCCATACAGGGCGAGGGGGGCGTGAACGTGCCGCCCGATGGCTATCTCAAGGGTTTAAGGGAGATTTGCGACGCGAACGATTTGTTGCTGTTATTCGATGAGGTCCAAGTCGGTTTGGGCAGAACGGGAAAACTCTGGGCGTATGAGCACGAGGGCGTGGCGCCCGACGCCATGTGCCTCGCAAAAGCTCTGGCGGGCGGAACCGCCATCGGCGCGCTGGTCGCCTCGGACAAGGCCATGGCGTTCGAGCCCGGCGACCACGCGGCGACGTTCGGGGGCAACCCCCTGGCCACCGCCGCTGGGTGCGCCGCGATGGACGCCATCACCGCGCCCGGATTCCTCGAACACGTGCAGGAGATGGGGACATACGCCACCGCAGGACTCGAGGATTTGGCCACGCGCCACGCCATCATCAAGGATATCAGGGGCAAGGGGCTGATCATCGGTTGCGAGGTGGATGTGGACGCGACCTCCATCGTCACGAAGGGGCTCGAAGCGGGCTTTTTGCTCAACGTGGCCGTCCAGAAGGTTATTCGGCTCATCCCTCCCCTGGTCGTGAAAAAAGAGATGATCGACAAGCTGATGAATTTTCTGGATGAAGCCCTCGCGGACCTGGTGAAATGAATAAACTGGACTACCTCACCGGCGAGGAGCTGAGCGCCGCGCAAACGCTGGAACTCATCGAAGAGGCGCTCGTCCAGAAAAAAGAAACCGCCGAGGGGAAACTCCGCACCACCCTGGCGGGAAAGAATTTCGCGCTTCTTTTTGAAAAGCACTCCACCAGAACGAGGGTTTCCTTCGAGGCGGGTCTCTCTCAACTGGGCGCGAACGCCATTTTCCTCGCTCCGAACGACACGCAGATCGCCCGGGGGGAAACCCCCGCGGACAGCGCAAAGGTGCTGAGCGAATACGTGGACGGCATCATCGTCAGAACATACGCGCACGTGCGCGTGGAGGAAATGGCCTCGAATGCGAGCGTCCCCGTCATCAACGGCCTGACGGACCTTCACCACCCCTGCCAGGCCCTCGCAGATTTTCTCACGATGCGAGAGCACTACGGCACGCTGGAGAACCTGAAGCTCGCCTACCTGGGTGATGGGAACAACGTGCTGCATTCATTGCTGATCGTGGGCGCGTTAATCGGTGTCGGCATCAGCGCGGCGTGTCCGAAAGGGTACTGGCCGGACCCCGAAATTCTGGAGCAGGCCCAAGATTCGGCGCGAAAATCTAACGCGCAAATCAAGATTACCGAGGACGTGGAAGAGGCATGCGCTGGAGCCGACGCCGTGTATACGGACGTGTGGACTTCCATGGGCCAGGAAGAGGAGAACGAGCGTCGCCAAAAGGTACTGGCCCCATATCAGGTGAACGAAGAAGTCTTTCGACATACAAACGAAAATGCCGTTTTCATGCACTGTCTCCCCGCGCACAGGGGGGAAGAAGTGACGGCGGATGTTATGGACGGTCCGAGGAGCGTCGTTTTCACGCAGACAGGGAATCGACTCCACGCTCAGAAGATTCTCCTTCAAATTCTAGCCGGAGGAAGTGATGGCGCATAAGCCGAGCAGGGTCGTCCTCGCCTACTCAGGGGGCTTGGATACCTCCGTCATGCTCAAGTGGATCAAGGAAACGTATGACTGCCCCGTCGTGGCCTATGCGGCGGATGTCGGCCAAGGCGCCGGCGAACTAGACGGTTTGGAGGAAAAGGCGCTGGCCACGGGCGCCGAGTCCTGCCACATCCTGGATTTAAGAGAAGAATTCGCGCGTGATTACATCTTCCCCATGCTCCGCGCGGGCGCCGTTTATGAAGGGGCTTATCTGCTGGGGACATCCATCGCCCGGCCCCTCATCGCGAAGGGCCACATGGACGTACTCAAAAAAACGGGGGGCGACGCCGTCGCCCACGGCGCGACGGGCAAGGGGAACGATCAAGTGCGCTTCGAATTGACCTACGCCTCCATCGACCCGGACGTCACCATCATCGCGCCCTGGCGCGACTGGGACTTCGGAGGGCGCTCCCATCTCATCGCCTATGCCGAAAGACACGGCATACCGATACCCGTCACGGCGGAAAAACCCTATTCGATGGACAGGAACCTCCTGCACATCAGTTTCGAGGGCGGAGTCCTGGAAGACCCCTGGGCGGAGCCGCCTGAGGATATGTACGTCTTGAGCGTATCGCCCGAAAAAGCGCCCGATACGCCCGAATACGTCGAAATCGAATTTCATCAGGGTGATCCCGTGGCCTTAAACGGGGAACCCCTGGCCCCGGTCGCCATGATGGAGCAACTCAATACCCTGGCGGGCGCGCACGGCGTAGGCCGGGTGGACCTGGTGGAAAACCGCTTCGTGGGCATGAAGAGCAGAGGGGTGTACGAGACGCCCGCGGGCACGGTTCTCCATGCGGCGCGCCGTGCCGTGGAATCCCTCACGATGGACAGGGAAGTCATGCAACTGCGCGATTCCTTGATCCCCAAATACGCGCAACTCGTCTACAACGGTTTCTGGTTCGCGCCCGAGCGGGAATTCCTGCAATCAGCCATCGATCGCGCGGCGGAATCGGTCTGCGGCTCCGCCAGGTTGAAACTCTACAAAGGCGCTTGCAGCGTCGTGGGAAGAAAAGCGCCCGAAGACATGACCCTCTACCGTCCCGACCTCGCCACGTTCGAAGCAGATGAGGTTTATACCCAAAAAGACGCCGAAGGATTCATCCGCCTGAACGCTTTAAGGCTTCGCGTGCGCGCGCAACGCAATTCTTAAAGTAATTCCTGAACTTTGAACTGTAAAGTGCTGGATAATATTATCTGAAATCGAGGTTCTACCGCGAGGCGTGTCACAAGCTGAACACCCGTGAACAACAGCCCTCCTAATTCGAGACGACCTTACTCTATCCCGAGATATTCAGGCTTTGGCCGTGGAGCTTTTCTTGCTTCTGGAGCCGCGGCGCGCCGTCTCCGGCCACGCCAGCAGGATGGGGCTCGCCACGTAGATGGAAGAATACGTACCGGCCACGATACCGATCGCCAGAGCGAACGCAACATCGGAAATCACGTCGCCCCCCAGGAAGAGGAACGTCAGCACGGCGGCCAGCGTGGTCCCGGAAGTGAGCAACGTGCGGGAGAGGGTCTGGTTGATGGATTTGTTGACGAGTCCTGAAAACTCGGCGCGTCTCGAAGCCCGCGTATTTTCCCGAATGCGGTCGAACACGACGATGGTGTCGTTGAGTGAATAGCCGATGATCGTCAAAACGGCCGCCACGATGGGGAGTGAGAACTCCTTGCCGGACAAGGAGAAGACGCCGAGCGTGATGACGACGTCGTGCAAAAGCGCCACGACCGAGGCAATCGCCTGGCGAAACTGAAACCGGAGACTGATGTAAATCAGGATTCCGATGAGGGCGAAGAGCATGCTGCTCAGCGCCTTCTGTCGCAAGTCCGCGCCTACTTTGGGGCCCACCATCTCGGTTCGCCGCATTTCGAACGCATCTTTACCGAATTTTTTCAAGAGTGCGATTTTCACCAGAGATTCGACGCCCTTGATGTTCCCCGAGCTTTTCTCCACGCGAATCAGAAACTCTCTCTCGGAACCGAAATTCTGGATGACCGTATCGCCCAAAGAAAGTCCCCCGACGGCGCTGCGAATATCGCCAATCGGCTTGGCTTCTTTGAACTGCACCTGAACCAGCGTTCCTCCCGTGAAATCGATGCCGTAGTTGATCCCCTTGGTCATAAGAAGGAGGAGGGACAGAACGACGACCACAGTGGATATGCCGACGAAGAGCTTGGTTTTGCCGATGATTTCGAATGATGCGTCTGGCCGGATAATTTCCATTAAATGCTCAAACTCCTCACGTCGGTTCGGAACAAGAAGTAATCATATACGAAACGGGTGACGAAAATCGCTGTGAACATGCTCGCCACGATGCCGATACTCAGGGTGACGGCGAATCCCTTGATGGGGCCCGTCCCGAATTGCAGGAGCACAAGTGCTGCGATGAGCGTCGTTACGTTCGCGTCCAGAATCGTGAGAAAGGCTTTGCCGTAACCCGAATCGATGGCGGAGCGAATGGTTTTCCCCAACCGCAACTCTTCCCTGATTCGCTCGAAAATCAAGACGTTGGCGTCGACCGCCATACCGACCGTCAGCACGATGCCCGCGATTCCCGGCAGGGTCAGCGTGGCGCCGAAGAACCCGAGCGCACCCAGGAGTATCAACAGGTTGAAAAGAAGCGCCATGATGGCCACCGCGCCGCTTAATTTGTAATAGATGGCCATGAATATCAAAACGAGTATGAACCCGACGATGATGCTGATGAGCCCCTGGCGTACGGAATCAGCCCCCAGCGACGGGCCGACGTTTCTTTCCTCCAAAACTTCCACCGGGGCGGGGAGCGCCCCCGCTCTCAGGGCTATCGCCAGATCCGTCGCTTCTTCAAGCGTGAAACTTCCCGTTATCTGCGCCCTGCCCTGGCTGATGCGCTCCTGAATCACTGGCGCGCTGTAGACGACGCCATCGAGCACGATGGCGAGACGCCTGCCCACGTTCGCCGCCGTGAGGCGGTCGAACGAATCCGCCCCCACGGAATCAAACGCGATGGCCACGTAGGACTGGTTGAAGCGATCTCCGATTTCCACGCGCGCATCGGTCAAGTTGTCCCCGGTCAGGGCGGCTTCTTTCTTCACCAGCAAGGGAGTGCGTTCGATCACCTCGCCCGTCTCCCTGTCTCTCGATACTTCATACAAAAGCTGCAGACCCTCGGGCGCGCGACCACGCTCCTGCGCACTCGCGACATTGGCCTGATTGTCCACCATCTTGAACTCTAAGAGCGCCGTTTTGCCGATCAAAGACTTCGCCCGGGAGGGGTCTTCCACCCCAGGAAGCTGGATGATGATGCGCCGCTCTCCCTGGCGCTGAAGCGTAGGCTCACGCACGCCGAACTGATCGATGCGGTTTCGAATCGTCTCGAGCGCCTGAATGATGGCCTGCTCTTTCGTGCGCTCCACTTGTTGTGATGAAAGGAAATATACGAACGTCGGCGGCGCGCCCTCTTCTCTCTCCAGGGTGAGGTCCGGATAATTCTGCATCATCGTGAGGAAGCGCCCCCTGTCGGCGGGGCGATGAAGGGTCGCGGTCAGCCTCAGCCCGTCGCGCTTGAAGGTTCGGGTGCGTATGTCGTCTATGGAAAGGCGGTTTCTCAACTCCGTGAAATAGCGGCTCATTTTCGATTCCACCGCTTTTTCGGATTGCACCTCGAGGACCAGGTGAATACCGCCCTGCAAATCAAGCCCGAGATTGATGCGCTCGCTCGGAGGAACCAGATAAAACGCGGAGACGGCGATCACAATGGCTATCAGAGCCGCCCGCCAGCTTACACCCCTCATGAAACTCTCCTTACGCCGGGTGGTTCGATTCCACCCGTCCCTAAAATCATTTCACCGAGTGAAGGGCGAAATGATTTCACTTTTGTTTTTCTGGTTTTTCTTTCTGGGGAGCCTTGGTCTTCTCCGCACTCGCGCTCGAAGGAATAACCGTCACAAAAGACCTTTGTACGCGAATACGCATGTTTTCATCCACTTTCAGTGTCACAATATCGTCTTTGATTCTCGCCACTTCACCCAGAATCCCGCTAGCGACCACCTGATCTCCGGTTTTGAGAGCCTCTTGCATCCTGCGAATTTCCTGCTGTTTCTTCTGCTGGGGCCTGATCATGATGAAATAGATGATGGCGAAAATCATCAGGAACGGCGCCAACTGAATCAAGAAACTGGGTGAGCCACCGCCGCCGCCAGAAGGAGGAGCCATGGCGTACGCAACAGAAGAATCGGCTAACCATGCCGCTAAAGAATCCAACATTCTCTATATCTCCATGAAAAAGGCGCTCCGTCGGGCAGCGTAGCCAAGGCTTCGTAGCAAAGCCCCCGCTCCTTGTCAACAAAGGCATTAAGAATCAGTCGCTTATTCTTTGGCGGACATCCCCGAAACAAGACGCCCGGAGCGATCCCGCCGCAATCCTCCACCACCTCCCGGAGGTCCTTCCGGGTCCCGGCCCAAGGGTCCCGCGAGTTGCTCCTCCGCCCAGGAGGAGAAACGGCCCTCGTTGATTGCTTTTCGCGCCTGGACGAGCAAATCCTGATAAAAATAAAGATTATGAATCGTCATGAGGCGTTGGCCCAGAGTTTCCCCCGCCTGGAACAAATGCCTCAGATACGCCCGGCTGTATCCCTTGCGACAGGTATAGCACCCGCAATCAGGGTCGATCGGCTCAGGCGCCTCGGCGTGCACGGCATTCTTGATGGAGAGCCTACCCCGCCATGAAAAAAGATTCCCGCGCCTCGCGTGCCGGGTCGGCATCACGCAATCGAACATATCCGCGCCCTTGAGGACGCCGCGAATCAGATCCGCCGGAGTGCCCATTCCCATGACGTAGCGCGGTTTTTGAAGCGGCAAAATATCCGTGGCGGCATCGAGAAGAGACTCTGTTTCCCCCTTCGTCTCCCCCAGACAAAGGCCGCCGATGGCGTAGCCCGGAAAATCGACCTCCACCAACTCTTTAGCGCTTTGTTCTCTCAACTCCTCGAAACCTCCGCCCTGAACGATGCCGAAAAGCGCCTGATCCGCTCGGGTATGCGCCTCTTTGGCCCTTTGGGCCCATAAGCTCGTTCGCGCCAGGGCCTGGCGGGCTTCGTCCCGCGTATGGGGAAAACCCAGGGGTTCATCGAGCACCATGGCGATATCGGGGCCTAGATTCTCCTGAATCCGGACGGCGCGCTCGGGCGTCAACATCATCCGCGCGCCATCCAAGTGACTTTGAAAGTCGATTCCCTCATCGGATATCCGGGCGAGGGGCGCCAGGCTGAAAAGCTGGTACCCACCGCTATCGGTCAGAACCGGGCCGTCCCAACCCATGAACCGGTGAAGCCCGCCCAGTCTGGCGATTACCTCATCTCTAGGTCTCAGCGACAAATGATATGCGTTGGCGAGAATAATCTGGCAGCCTGCCGCCGACAAATCCTCAGGCGCCAAAGTCTTCACAGTCGCCTGAGTGCCGACGGCCATGAAAGCCGGTGTGTCCACCTCACCGTGCGCAAGCGTGAGACGGCCCGTACGGGCTTTGCTCTTGGCGTCCTGAGCGGTGACGAGAAATTGCAGGGCCGTATTCACAGGACTTCTATCGGCCCCTCGGAACTGCCGGCGATGAACTGCCGCACGAGAGGGTCTTCCGAGGCCCGGACCTCATCCGGGCTGCCGGCGAACACCATCCTGCCACCGTGCAGCATCCCGATGTAGTGCGCGAACTCGAGCACTTTTTCCACATCGTGGCTTATCATCAGGGATGTCACCTGCAATACTTCCTGCATCTGAATGATCAGACGATGGATGGAATCGGTGAGTATCGGGTCGAGCCCCGTCGTCGGCTCGTCGTACAAGATGATTTCGGGCTCGCGGATTATCGCTCTCGCCAGTCCCACGCGCTTCTTCATTCCGCCCGACAACTGGGAAGGCATCCGCGACTCTACCCCGTCGAGCCCCACGAGGCGCAACGTTTCCCTCACGCGCTCCGATATCTCCGGGCGCGTCAGAGCGGAGTGCTCCACCAGAGGAAACGCCACGTTCTCCTCCACCGTCATCGAATCGAACAGAGCCGCTCCCTGAAAGAGCATCCCGAACTTTGAGCGCGCCTCGTTGAGCCTATTTCCGCGCAATCTTGAAATGTCGTCGCCGTCCACGAGAATCTCACCGCCATCGGGGCGCAAAAGGCCGAGGGAGTGCTTCAGCAAAACGCTCTTGCCCTCCCCGCTTCGCCCGATGATGGCGGTGATGCGCCCGCTCGGAACCTGAAAATCCACGCCGCGCAGCACGTGATTCTCACCAAAACTTTTTTCCACCGCCTTGTATTCAATCTTCGTCACGGTCACTCTCGTTTAGATCAAACAAACACTCGCTACAGCTTGCGAACATGGGTCACCCGACCTTCTCGCAAGTAGATTCTCGGCACACGGACGCCCACACCGCACATGATCTCATAGGGTATCGTCTCGGCCCTGTCGGCCATCTCCTCGCAACTGACGGCCCCATCGCCCTGCTCCCCCAGCAGGACGACCTCGTCTCCCGGCGCGATGTTTTCGATTTTCGACACATCGAGCGCCAGCATGTCCATGGATACGCGCCCCGCCACCGGAACCCGCACGCCGCCCACCAGCGCATCCGCCCGGTTGGACAAGATGCGCGGGTAGCCATCCCCATACCCCGTCGCCACCATCGCGACTCGCCCGGGAGAATTTCTCTCATAAGTCCCGCCGTAGCCGACCGGCCTGCCTGCATCGATTTCTTTCACCTGCAGTACTCTCGCCACCCACTTCATGGCGCATCCCAAGGCCACGCTCTTTGAATACTGGGGCGAGGAGCCATAAAGCGCGATGCCCAGACGCACCAGGTTGCCGGGTGCTCGAGGATAATTCAACAAGCCCGCGCTGTTCGCCATGTGGATATGGGGGGGAAGCAGGTTCTTCTCCCTCAGCGCATGAATGAGCGCCTCCATCTCGCGAATCTGCGCGCCCGTCGCAGCCTCTCCTTCTTCTTCGTCCGCCCGGGCGAAATGGCTCATCAACCCGGCAACCTCGACGTTCTCCTCACGCGACGTCTTTTCGATGAAATCGACGGCTTCCGCCGGGCGCAATCCCAGACGCCCCATCCCCGTATCCACCTTGACGTGGACCTCTCGCTTTTTTTGCCCGCTCCTTTCGCCGCGCGCGCCAGACCCTCCATCTGCTCCATGCGCCAGACGGCGGCGTCGCAATCCGCCTCGACCAGCCTTTTCGCGTTATACGCCAACGTATCGCTCATCACCAATATGCGCGCCTCGGCGAACCCATCTTCAACACCAGCGGCGCGAAGCGACTCCGCCTCCTCAATCGCCGCCACACCGAACCATCTGGCGCCCGCCTGATACATGGCGCGAGCGACCTCTACGCCACCGTGCCCGTAGGCCTCCGCCTTCACGACGGCGAACGGCTCTTGAGAGAGAAGGGAACTCGTCAGATTTTTATAATTTCGAATCAGGATGTCCAGATCGATGAAAAGAGCGTTCCGATATCCGGACGGCAGCAAATGTTCGCTCAAAAAGAAGGCCCCCTTTTTGGAGACGTCCTGGCCGTTGCGAAGCTAGAACGGCGCCTCTTGTTCCTCCGGGTAGCCGGGTTCGGCATCTTGTGCGCCTACGGCCGCGCCTTCATGGTATGTGTCCAGGTTAACGAATCGCGCATATTCCGGGAAAAATTTGAGTTCCAACTCACCGGTCGGCCCGTTGCGCTGCTTGGCGAGAATGACGGTGGCGACCCCTTTGTTGTCAGGTTTGGGGTCATAATACTCCTCGCGATACAACAAGGCCACGACGTCCGCATCCTGTTCTATCGAGCCCGACTCACGCAAATCGGCCAGGTTGGGGCGCTTGCCCTCTCGGGATTCCACCGCCCTCGAGAGCTGGCTCAAGGCCACGACGGGCACATCGAGTTCTTTCGCCAGACTTTTCAGCCCCCGGGATATCTCGCTGATCTCGCGCTGGCGATTCTCCATGGAGCGGCCCCTGTGGTGTACGAGCTGGAGATAGTCGACCACCACGAGGCCAAGACCCTGATCCGCCTGGATACGGCGACTTTTCGCACGGATGTCGAACACGGACAAATCCGTCGCGTCGTCCACGTAAATGGAAGCATCAGAGAGTTCGCCCGCGCTCCGAATCAAATCCGGCCACTTCTGAGACGGCATGTAGCCGCTTTGAAGCTGCCTGGAATTCACCATGGCGCGGCCGCACATCATGCGAATGGCCAATGCGCGCGCGCTCATCTCGAGACTGAATATCGCCGTGGCGGTTTTTCGACGCCAACGCGGCGTATTCGGCGATGCACAGAGCGAACGCCGTCTTTCCCATGCTGGGACGACCGGCGATGATGACCAATTCCCCGGGCTGCAAACCACTCGTCAGCTTGTCCATATCCGAGAACCCCGTGGGCACTCCGGTAACGAGTTCCTTGCGATCGTAGAGGTCTTCCAGATAGGGAAACGTATGTTTGATGATGTCGCGCATTCCCTCTACGCTTTGCTGGTAACGGCCGGATGAAACCTCCAGCATCGCGCGCTCTGCGTCGTCCACGAGGGTATCGATATCATCCTCGCCAGTGAAGGCTCTCTGCGCGATGGCGTTCGAGGTGTGTATGAGTTCTCTGAGCAACGCCGTGCTTCTGACGAGTTTCGCATAGGTTTCCGCGCGCCTGGCGCTGGAAACATCATCCGCCAAACGCGCGATGTATTCGGGTCCGCCCGCGGTATCGAGCTTTCCCGCCTTTTTCAGGGCATCGGCCAGGGTGAGCAGGTCGATGGGTTCGGATTTCTCGAAAAGGCTGAGCATGCCCTCGTAAATCACACGATGGCTCATGCGGTAGAAATGCTCCGGCCGCAACACCTCCATGACGGGCGGAACCATCGCGCCGTCAAGCAACAAAGCGCCCAGAACGCGCTGTTCGGCTTCTATGTTTTGGGGGGGGAGCTGGCCCGGCTGCCCGGACCGCTCATCACGAGCGGGCATTTCCACTTCCAAACTCCAATGATGAATCAGTGGAAAGAACGGGCGTGAAGGTTAGATTACATCAGATGAACCCAAGATCAAAATACCAAAACCAGTAATTTCCAAATCAAACGAAAAAAGGGGGCGCCGACATTCGGCAGCCCCTTTTATCCATATGATTTCATGGGCATTGCTACTACACGCCGGGAAACGGCTGAGAATGTGAAACGCTATTCGGGCGTCTCTTCCTCGGCTTGCGCGTCCTGGTTCTCCCCCGATACATTTTCTACTACGGCATCGGTCGCCTCCGCTGCCGTTTCCGCTTCGGCCTGAACTTCATCCCCAGCCTCAGCCGATTCCTCCGCCTCGTCCACGGCCGCCTCTTCCGCTGCGGCCGCAGCCGCCATGGACGCCTCGTCGGGCGCCACTCTCACCTGCACCGATGCTCTTACTTCCTGGTGCAACCGGATGTCGACGTCATAAGTACCGACCTTTTTAATCGGCTCATCCAGAACGATTCTCCGGCGGTTCACCTCGATACCCTTCTCCTGTAAGGCGTCCTCGATCATCCGGTTGGTCACCGAGCCGAACAGCCTGCCGTCTGCGCCCACGCGCATCGAGAATTCAAGCTCGACACCTGCGAATTCGCCCGCAAAATCCTGCGCGCCACGTTTCGCCGCCTGGATTTGCGCTTCCCGCAACCGCTGCTCATGCTGCGTCGCGCGCACCGTGCTCGCCGTGGCATGAAGCGCCAAGCCTTTCGGGATGAGATAGTTGAGCCCGTAGCCGTCGGCTACTTCGACGACATCTCCCACTTCTCCGAGATGCTCTACGTCCTTACGCAATATCAAGCGCATCGTTCAATATCTCCGACTTATGAATGGTCTACAGTGTAGGGCATCAACGCCATGTAGCGGGCACGCTTAATCGCCGTCGTCAACTGCCGCTGAAAGCGGGCGGATGTGCCGGTCACACGGCGGGGAATAATTTTTCCTCGCTCACTGACCATGTTTCGCAGCGTTTTCACGTCCTTATAATCGATATAAGCTATCCCATCCGCCGTGAAACGGCATATTTTCTTTCGCTGAAAACGTTTTTTTTTCCTTCTTTTCTTGTCTCCAAACCCGCGGGGAACAAGCGCCATATCTATCTCCTAAATCTGACAACAAATTTCGATATCAAAATGGTATGTCATCGTCCGTCATGGGCGAGTCTTGTGGCGGCGGCGCATAGGATTCCGTGCTTCTCGACCCGCCGCCTCCCGTCATCTCGTCCCGGGTGGCCAAGAAATGAACGTTATTCGCCACAACTTCATGCTTGCTGCGCCTCGATCCATCCTGCGCTTCCCATGAACGGAAACTCAAACGACCTTCCACCACGAGCGGGCTGCCCTTGCCCGTCTGCTCCATCACCCACTCGCCTTGCCGCCCATAGACAACCACATCCACGAAGCACGTATCTTCTTTCCATTCTTCCCCGCTGCGATATCGCCGATTGACCGCGAACCCGAAAGAAACCACGGAATTACCGGAAGGCAGAAACCGCTTTTCGGGATCGCGCGTCATGTTTCCGCGGAGATAAACAGAATTCATCTGGGCCATAACGATACTCCTGACATTTAGGAGTCACCCGACGAGTCGGATCTGGACGGCCTCGGAGAATCACCGTCCTCCGAAGCCCCCTCCCTTTCCCTGGCGGCCGCGCTTTTGGCATTTTTCTCAAGCTTTCTCAAGAGAGCCTCATCCATTCTCACCGTCATATAGCGCCACGTCTGCTCATCGATGCGCATATCGCGCTCGATGTCCGCCACAACTGCCGACTCTGAATGATATGTGACGATGAAATAGATGCCGTGACGCTGGCGATTGATGGGATAGGCGAGGCGCTTCTTGCCCCAGCGATCTACGCTTACAATTTCTCCGCCCCCTTCGGTCACCTTATTTTCGAAACCGGAAATCTTCTCATCCACGATTTCATCGGTGAGTTCGGGGGACAGCAAAACCATCGTTTCGTACTGTCTCATCTAGTCCTCCTCCCGGACTGAGCGGCCCCGGCCTTCGCCGACCGGAGCGAGGAGCCAATAATAGGCCGAAGGTTAACACACATACCCTCGGCGGGCCATAGCAACTCCGAAAAGGAGCCGCGAAAATTCTGCGTTGGTTCAAACCCTCGCTTTCACTAGAAAAGCGGCGCCAACACGAGAGAGACGATGGACATCAACTTGATCAGGATGTTCATCGAGGGGCCCGAGGTGTCCTTCATCGGGTCTCCCACCGTATCGCCCACGACCGCGGCCTTATGGGCATCGGAGCCCTTGCCGCCGAGTTTGCCGTCTTCTATCTCTTTTTTCGCATTGTCCCAGGCTCCGCCCGCATTCGCCATCAGCAAGGCGACGAGAACGCCCGAGAGCAGGGCGCCTGCGAGCATACCGCCCAAAGCTTCCTTGCCCATCAGATACCCCACCACGATGGGAGCGATAACAGCCACAACGCCGGGGAGCACCATTTCCTTGAGAGCGGCCTGGGTGCTGATGTCGATGCAACGTGCGCTATCGGGGTCCGCCGTACCTTCCATGATGCCGGGAATCTCGCGGAACTGACGCCTGATCTCCTGAATCATGATGAATGCGGCCTTGCCGACGGATTTCATGGTGAGCGCCCCGATGAGGAACGGAATCGCCCCGCCGATGAACATACCGGCCACAACCTTCGCTTCCGTGAGGTTGATCTGCTGCAAATCGGCCGCTTTCGTGTACGCGGCGTAAAAAGCCAGCGCCGTCAGAGCCGCAGAGCCAATCGCGAACCCCTTGCCCATGGCCGCCGTGGTGTTGCCCAGCGCGTCGAGGCCGTCGGTAATCTTTCGCGTTTCGGGCCCCAACTCGCTCATTTCCGTGATTCCGCCCGCGTTATCGGCAATCGGGCCATACGCATCGACCGACATCGTGATGCCAATCGTCGCCAGCATTCCCACGGCGGCGATGGAGATGCCGTAGAGCCCCGCCCAGGTGTTCGAAACCAGGGTAACCACCGCCAATACAAGCAGGGGAGCGCACACGCTCTCAAGCCCCACGGCGAAGCCGCTGATGATGTTCGTCGCCACCCCGGTTTCGGACGCAGCGACAATTTCGCCGACGGGCTTTCCGCCCGTTCCGGTGTAATACTCGGTGAGCCAGCCGATCAAAACGCCGCCGGCCGCGCCGAAGAGAACCGAGCCGAACACGCCGGCTTTGAGACCCAGTGCGCTCGTGATGAAATACGCCAGGATGATGAATATGATCGTCGCGATTCCGGTGGCGCTCCTGAGCGCGACGGCCGGGTTTTTCGAGGCCAGCACCTTCATCGAGGCGATGCCGAACGAAGAGGCAATCAGGCCCATCATGGCCAGCAACAGGGGCAGCGCCATCGCCGCCGAGCTATTGGCGCCCAAAACCGTGCCGACGGTCGAGCCGATGAATATCGTGGAAATGATGGCGCCGACGTAGGATTCGAACAGGTCGGCTCCCATTCCGGCGACATCACCCACGCAATCCCCCACGTTGTCGGCGATGACGGCGGGATTCCTCGGATCGTCCTCGGGAATGTTCGCCTCCAGCTTGCCGACGAGGTCCGCGCCCACGTCTGCGGTTTTGGTGAAAATGCCGCCGCCCACACGCGCGAAGAGCGCGATGGAACTGGCGCCCATCGAGAAGCCGTTGATGATGGTCACGTTCGTCGCATTCTTGAGCACCTCGAAATACCAGAACAACGAGCCCACGCCCAAAAGCCCCAGACTCGCAACGGAAAGACCCATGACGGTTCCGCCGAAGAAAGCCATGGAGAGCGCGCCCGCCTGACCGGCGCCCGAATTCGCCGCCGCCGCCGTTCTCACGTTCGCCTTCGTGGCCGCGTTCATGCCGAAAAAGCCGGCGAGAACCGAGCAGATGGCGCCGACGATGAAGGCGATACCCGTTTTTACGGATATGGCGACGCTCAAGAGAACGAAGACGACCACGACGAAAATGGCGAGAATCTTGTATTCCCTTTTCAGGAACACCATTGCCCCGTCATGAATCTGGCCGGCGAGTTTCCGCATCAGATCGTTGCCGTCTGATTGTTTGGAAATCCAACTATAAATCGCCGCCGCCAGAACCAACCCCGCAATCCCGAAGATTGCGGCCAAGTTTGAGAAAGCAACCATTATCTTCCTTTCCTCCTCCTCACGGGCTTATTAGCGAGAGGTATTAAGATGGACTATCAGTTTTGAAATGAACAAGACGGATTCAGGATCTATTGCCAACAACAAACTCAAACGCCCGTTGCACCGCCTCATCAACAGCAGGTTCCACTGCTTCGAGTTCATGATCGAGAAAATAATCCAACAACCAATCCACGCCGTTCACTCCACGCGGCGGTCTGCCCACCCCGATGCGCAAACGAGAAAACTCGTCCGTACCCAAAGAGTGGATGATGCTGCCGACGCCATGATGGCCCGCGTCTCCACCTGATTTCTTGAACTTCACACGACCGAGTTCGATATCCATGTCGTCGTGCATCACAAGCAACTGTTCAGGCTCCAGCCCTTCACCAAGCAGGAGCGCTCGCACCGCCTTGCCGCTTAAATTCATAAACGTCTGAGGCTTTGCGAGTGTGAATTTCCACCCTCTGAGCGACCCGGCGCCCAGAACGGCATGGTATTTCGAATCATTCATCGACACGCGATGGGAGCGGGCCATTCTATCCACCGCCCAGAACCCCAGATTGTGCCTCGTCAACGCATACTCTACCCCGGGGTTGCCAAGACCGACGATCAAAACTGCAGCAGCCATCCGAACCCCAGTTTCATTTTCCCCGGTTCTCTGCAAGAACGATCAGGCGGAAGAATCAGCCGGCTTCTCCCCCTCATCGTCCGAAGCCTCGT
>CBDCMA010000007.1:0-498814 GCA_965218735.1 bacterium
GACGGCTGAAACTGCCCGGTCGCGGTTGCGCCGCAGGCGGTCCGCGATGGCCGCCACGGTAAGGCCCAGGTTGGTGCCGGTGTCGCCGTCGGGCACCGGAAAGACGTTGATGCGGTTCAATTCCTGCCGCTGCTGGCGGGTATACTCGCAGGCAGCGACCAGAGACCGGCGCAGGCGCGGTCCGTCCAGATAGGCGATGTGAGCACTCAACGGCGCCTCCCGGTTGGCGCACCGGAGGAAAGCCGGGACCACGGACCCTCAGTAGCTCCCGCGAGCCCGTTCCCTGCCTGGCGGGAACTCCAGGCTGGTGGTCCACCACCCGGTGCGAATCGTCGTGACGAACTCCTCACTGATGTCCTCTCTCGCCATTTCGCGAGCCAGCGCTTCGTGATCGTAGCGGACCGGAACATGCTCCACTTCCAGCCGGTCCGCGTCCGTGGACAGCGTAGCATACCAGACGCAGGCTCGCCCGTAGATGGCCGGACGCCTCATGGCCCCGGCGTTCACGTACCCAGCCCCGGCGCGCGAACCGGCGGCTCCAGTGATTCCCCGTGCGCCTGCCCAGAATCACGCCGCAGTCGGCGTCCGTGGCGAGCTTCGCGAGAAAGTGCGAAGGCGTTGTAGTCTCCCACAGGAACTCGTTGACCTGGCGCGGGCTGCCGTGGCAGGCGAACACGCGCAGGGGGCCCATGCGAAAGCGAAAGGTGATCGATGCCGATATCTCGAAGTGCTTCGACTCGATCACGCACACCCACCTCCGGTCATTCCTCGACCTGCGGATCAAGGACGGCGTCGTAAGGCGCATGATCGACAAATGGCTGAAAGCGGGGGTGCTCGAAGAGGACGCCTTGCAGAGGCCGGTGGCGGGTACCCCGCAGGGCGGGGTGATCTCGCCGATGCTCTCGACATTGTGATCCCGAAATGATCTGCGTCCGGGGCTTGAACAGTGCCTGCAGTCCCGCCAACTGCGATAAGCCTATCATGAAGTACGAGCGACGTCCGCAGTGCAGGAAACGTGTTTTCAAGTTACCTCCACGGTGCGTCCGGGCGGTGACTTGTATTGGCGGCCTGCCGTATCCGACTACTTGTGGCCCTGCGAACTGCGAGCCGCCGTCGAGCCAGACCTGGAATCGCTCCGAATCCTTGCTCATGCTCCCTCCGTCTCTCTCGGCCCTGTCATGCGAGCCCCCCGCTACCGCCGCTCCCTGCGTCGTGCGGGGCCGACACGACCGTGAGGTTCAGGTTGCCCTGCTCGTCGCTGCGGGCGACCTGTCCGGGCAGCACGACGGTCGTCGAGTCCATCTGCTCGAGGATCGCGGGGCCTTCGAGATCGGCGCCCCGGGGGAGGCCCTCCCGGGCGTAGATCGGACAATCGACGAATCCGCCGAGCTCTGCAAAATGCACCCGGCGCCTCCCTCGCTCCGCCGCGCGCAGGTCGCCGCCCGTCCCGGCGGCACCCGCGACCGGGGGCGCCGTCACCCGGGCGAGGGCGGTGACGCGAAAGGTGACCAGTTGAACCGGCGCGTCCGGCGCGTAGCCGTACACTCTTTCGTGCTCGCGCCGGAAAGCGTCGACCAGCGCCGAGAGGTCGTGGTCGGCGAATTCCCGCTCCTGAACCGCCACCGTGATCTCGTGGCTCTGTCCGACGTAGCGCATGTCGATGGCACGTTGCACCGTGCGCTCGCCGGGCTCCACCCCCTCCCGGTCGAACCATTCGAGCGCTCGCTGTCCGACCTCCGTGAAGGTGACGTTGATGCCGGCGGCGCCGGTTCCCTCGAGATCGGCGATCCGCGTCAGGCTGAAATCCGAGCGCACGTCGGCGACGAGGAGCCCGAGCGCGCACAGGAGACCCGGTCCGGGCGGCACCATGACCCGGGTCATGCCCAGCTCGCGGGCGAGCGCGGAGGCGAGGAGAGGCCCCGCCCCCCCGAACGCCACCAGGGTGAAGTGCCGCGGATCGAAACCCTTCTCCACCGAGATCACGCGTATCGCCTGAACCAGGTTCTCGTTGAGGATGGTGAGCACCGCTTCGGCCGCCTCCTCGACCCCGAGCCCCATCGGGGCCGCCACCTTGTCGGCGATTGCGCGGTGCGCGAGGTCGGGACGGAGGCTCATGCGGCCGCCCAGCAGGGATTCGCCGGAAAGGCGGCCGAGCACGACGTTGGCGTCGGTCACGGTGGGCTCGGTTCCCCCGAGGCCGTAGCAGGCGGGGCCGGGCGCGGCGCCGGCGCTCCGGGGGCCCACGTGCACGAAGCCGCCCGTGTCCACGCGCGCGATGCTGCCCCCTCCGGCTCCCACCGAATGCACGTCGACCATCGGAAAGCGGATGGGATGCCCCCGCACCTCCCGCTCCTTTGCGACGAGCGGCCGGTTGCCTTCGATGAGGCAGACGTCGGTGCTCGTTCCCCCGACGTCGAAGGTGATGACGTCCGGACACTCGGCTCTTCCGGCGAGAAAGCCCGCGCCGGTGACTCCCGCCGCTGGCCCCGACATGAGGCAGCGGCCCGCCATCGCACCCGCATCCCGAAGCGAGGCGACGCCGCCGTGGGACTGGAGGATCTTCGGGCCCACGATGCCCAGGGCGCGGGACCGTTCCCCGAGGCGCTCGAGATAGCGGCTCACGACCGGGCCCAGCGATGCGTTCAGCACGGTGGTCGTGGTCCTCTCGTACTCGCGGAACTCGGCCACGACTTCGTGGGATGCGCAGGTGAACGCACCGGGAAGGTGCTCGCGCACCGCGGCCGCGACGGCGGCCTCGTGGGCCGGATTGTGGTAGCTGTGCAGGAAGCAGACGGCCACCGCCTCCACGCCTTCGCGGCGGAAGTCGTCGAGGATTCCATCGAGCGCTTCGAGGTCCGGCGGCACGTCGGAAGGCCCGAGGAGATAGGTGCGCTCCTCGATCTCGCGCCGGAGGTGGCGCGCGACGAGGGGCGGGGGCTTCGGCATCCGAATGTCGTAGTTGTGGGGTTGGCGCTGGCGGCGGATCTCCAGGATGTCGCGAAACCCTTCAGTGGTGATGAGGCCCGTGACCGCCGTGTCCCCCGTGATGAGCGCGTTGGTGGCGACCGTCGTTCCGTGGCCGAAGTAGCGGACGTTCCCGGCACCGGCGGCTGCACAGTCCAATAGCTCCGGAATGCCGGCCGCAATCGCCCGGGACGGGTCGTCCGGGGTCGAGGGTGTCTTCAGAAACCACGTCTTGCCGTCCGAGAGGCGGACGAGTGCGAAGTCGGTGAACGTCCCGCCGACGTCGACGCCGAGGACGTAACGCTCAGGCGCCACGGTTCGAATCTTGGCGGGCCTCCCGCAAGGCCGCGGTCCGGGAGGCGTCGACGCTTCCGCGGACGAGCGCGACGCCGTAGCTCTGCTCCGCCGCGGGTGCGGTCACCTTGCCAGCGGCCACGTCGTCGCGCACCCTCTCCGGATCGCGTTCCCACGGGTCGCCGAAGCCGGCACCGGACGGGGTGTCGACCCGAACCGTCGTTCCCGCGTCCACCTTGAGCTCCGAGAACGAGCCAGGAAGCTTCGTCTCGCGGTTTCCGCCCGGGTCCAGAACGAAGACGCCGGGACACCCCGAACTTCCGCCAAACAGCCCGGACGCGCCTCGGGATTGGCGCAGTCCGCGGCCTGCGAGCCTCGCCCGCTCCGCCCAGATGGTGACGTCGCGGCGCGTCGCGAGGCCGCCGCGATGCCGTCCGGGGCCTCCCGAGTCGGCGATCAGCTCGTAGCGGCCGACGGTCAGCGGGAACTCCTGCTCCACGGATTCGATGGGCAGGTTGGCCGCGCCCGAAACGTGGACCCGGACCGCGTCTTTTCCGTCGAGCGCGGAAAGCGCGCCGGACGCTCCCGCGTAGGTCTCGTAGTCGACGAAGTACTCGTTCCGGCGCGGGTCGACGCCGCTGAAGATAAGCCCGTGGAGCGGACCGCAGCCGGCCATCACCCGGTCCGGCGCCGCGTCGGCGAGCGCGCCCAGCAGCAGGTCGCCGAGCACGTTGCCGGTCGCGCCCCGATCCCCGACGGCGGCGGGGGGGCGGCAGTTGACGACCGTGCCTTCCGGCGCGGTGACGCCGATGGCGCGGAAGTACCCGGAGTTGGGCGGCAGCGCCGGGTCCGTCACCGCCTTGACCGCGTAGTAGACGCCGGACAGGGTGGCCGCGAGCGGCATGTTCCGGGCCCCTGCGATCTGCCCGTCGGTGCCCGTGAAGTCGAAGTGAATGCGATCGACGCGAATGGTGATCTTGACGCGGAGGCGAACGATGCCGTCGGCCACGCCGTCGTTGTCGACCACTTCTTCGTTCTCGTAGGTTCCGTCCGGCAGCCTCGCGATCTCGGCGCGCGTGCGCGACTCGGCGTAGTCGAGGAGCGCTTTCGCGCCCCGGTGCACGCTATCGGCTCCGAAGCGAGCAAAGCACTCCTGCACCCGGCGGACCCCGATGGCGTTGGTCGCGATCTGGGCCTGCAGATCGCCCTCGCGCTCGCGCGGGGTGCGCGAGTTGAGGAGCACGAACGCGAGCATGTCGGTGCACAGCTCCCCCTCGTCCAGCAGCTTGACGGGAGGGATTCGCAGCCCTTCCTGGAAGATGCTCGTGCAGTCGGCGCTCTCGCTCCCCGCCACCTTGCCGCCGATGTCGGAGTGGTGGGCGATGTTGGCGACGAACGCGACCGGCCGGCCATCGAAGAAGACGGGGCTTGCGAGCGTCAGGTCCGGCAGGTGCGAGCCGCCTCCCACGTACGGATCGTTCGTGAGGAAGCCGTCGCCGGGGCGAAAGCGGTCGAGGGGGTAACGCCGGGTGATGTTCTCCACGAGGCCGAGGAGCGAGCTCAGGTGAAGGGGGGCGATGGCGGTCAGGGCGAGGAGGTTGCCCGCAGTGTCGAAGATCGCGACCGAGCAGTCACGCCGCTCCTTGATGTTCGGGGAATACGCGGTCTTGACGAGGGTGGCCATCATCTCGTCGGCCGCGGCGGCGAAGCGGTGCGCGATGACCTCGGTGGTGATTCGGTCGCAGCCTGGATCCATGGGCACTCCCCGACGAGTTACTGTCAGAAGTTGTGTATGAGCTGAATTGAAGAAGGCGACGCATCCTGCTGAAATAGGGTTGTCCAAAGCCCGGTCATTCAGCACACAGGAGATGCTCCACCATGAGAGAAGATACGACGATTCCTTTCCGGAATCCAGCCCTACGGGACGAGTTGAGCGAACTGGTGCGCGAGGGCGCGCAACGAATCATCCGCCAAGCGGTGGAAGCGGAGTTGGAGGCCTTTCTGGAAGGGTATGCGGCCGACCGTGACGCGCAAGGTCGACGCGCGGTGGTTCGCAACGGCTACCTGCCGTCGCGGGAGGTGTTGACGGGAATCGGCCCGGTGCGTGTCCGGGTTCCGCGGACGCGGGACAGGTCGGGCGCGGGCCGGTGCTTCCGCTCGGAGTTGCTGCCGCCGTATTTGAAGAAGACGAGGCGTATGGAGGCGGTGATTCCGTGGCTGTACCTGAAGGGGGTATCGACGAACGACTTCGGTGAAGCGCTCACGGCGCTGTTCGGCGAATCGGTGGGGGGATTGTCCCCGGCGAGCGTCGCGCGGCTCAAGGACGGCTGGGAGCGTGAGTACGCGCAGTGGCGCGGGCGGGACTGGCATGGCGAGGAGTTCGTGTATCTGTGGGCGGACGGGATATACGTGAACGTGCGCGGCGAGGAGCGGCGTTGTCTGCTGGTGGTTGTGGGCTGCGACACGCGTGGTTGTAAGCGCTTCCTGGCCCTGGAATCCGGGTTCAGGGAGTCGAAGGAGAGCTGGAGGCGGTGCTGTTGAGCCTGCGGGACCGGGGCGTGAAGGCGGCGAAGCTGGCGGTGGGCGACGGTGGGCTGGGGTTGTGGTCGGCCCTGGCCGAGGTATATCCCGAAACCCGAGCGCAGCGCTGCTGGGTGCACAAGACGGCGAACGTGCTCGACAGGCTGCCCAAACGGGTTCAGGGCGAAGCGAAGTCGATGCTGCACGAGATATGGGGGTCGGACACCCGTGCGCATGCGAAGGAGGCTTTTGAGCGCTTCTGTGCCACCTGGGAGGCGAAGTACCCGAAAGCCGCCGATTGCCTGGCAAAGGACCGCGAGGCGCTGCTCGCCTTCTACGACTTCCCGGCGGCGCACTGGCAGAGCCTTCGGACGACGAACCCCATCGAATCGACCTTCGCCACCATCTGCTTGCGAACGGCGAAGACGAGGAACTGCCTGAGCGAGAAGACGGCGCTGAGTCTGGTTCACCAGCTCGCCATGAGCGCCCAGAAGCGATGGCGCCGGCTACGTGGCTTCCGTCATCTGGCCGACGTAATTGCAGACGTGAGGTTCGTCGATGGAGTGAACGATAAAGAAACGGGCGGGAGGGCCGCTGGATTCGAGACGGCCATACAACAGATTTGTGTATGGACGCGCCCAAGAATGCAAGCGTTGGCCCGGAGGTTTTGGTGCGTTATGGTCAGACTCATTCGTGTATACGGCCTCTCAATTGCGGCGTTTCACTATTACCGCGGGCCCGTATGGAAATGCGAGGATCGGGTCCGAATCGACCGTGCGAGCTTGAAAAACTCCAAAATCTGGTCCTGGTTTTCCCGACCCCGTCTCAATGACCGTTCGCCCCTACCTCCTCATTCGGCCTGCTCACATTCCCGCCGTGCTCCGCTCGCCTGCCGCTCAGGCGGCCGGCGCCGGCTCCCGGTAGAATTCTCTGTTCGTAATCAGCGCCCAGGCGATGCGCGCCATCCTGTTGGCCAGCGCCACCGCAACCAGCATCTTGGGCTTACGCGCCAGCATCCGGGCCAGCCACGATCCGGGAGGCGCGCCTCGCCGGACCGCCCAGCGCACCACGCTCATCGCGCCCGTGATCAACAACTGCCTCACGTCGCGCTGGCCCATCTTCGATATCCTACCCAGTCGCGGCTTGCCTCCGGTCGAGTGCTGTCGCGGCACGAGACCGAGCCAGGCGGAGAAGTCCCGCCCCCGGCGGAAGCTCTCCATCGGCGGGGCGAAGGCCTGGATCGCCGACGCGCAGACCGGACCGACCCCCGGAATGCTCATCAGTCGTCTCGCTTCCTCATCCTCGTACGCGCTCGTGCGGAGTCGCCTCTCCAACTCCTGTATCTTCTCCTTCAGGCCGGCTATATGCGCGAGCAGAACCACGCCCAGTTCGCGGACCGCCTCGGGCAACCCCGAACCCGGATTGGCAACGGCCGACGCCAACCGCGCGAGGTGGGCTCGGCCTTGGGGGGCGACGACTCCGAACTCCGCCAGATGGCCCCGCAGGGCGTTGATCGCCTGCGTGCGCTGACGCACCAGAAGATCGCACGTGCGGTACAGCATCCCCCGGGCCTGCTGCGCTTCGCTCTTCACCGCCACCGAACCTCATGCTTGGGCGGGAGGCCGCCTCGCAGATCGCCTCCGCGTCCGCAACGTCGTTCTTGTGGCGTTTGACCAAAAGGCTTCACGTAGACCGGAGGGATGATCTTCACCTCGTGACCGAGTTCACCGATCTCGCGGCTCCAGTAGTGCGCGCTCGCGCATGCTTCCATCGCCACCAGACAACGCGGCTGCGAGGCCAAAAAATCCAGCACCTTTGTCCTGGTCAACTTCTTGCGGAACGCGACCGACCCGTCCGCACGAGCTCCGTGGAGTTGAAAACCCTGTTTCGCCAAGTCGATGCCGATAATGTGGACCTGTTCCATGGTCGTTCCTCCCTGCCGGGCGGTAGACGATGTCGTCTCGCCCAAGTGTGATGTTGCCGGGAAGGCGCGTCCATCCCATCGGCCGTAACTCGGTCACGGGATACTTCAGAATTCTTTGTTCGAAAACCAGCAAATCGAAATTCATGCTATTTCAATCTTCAATCCATGACAATCATCTGTAACCTGAAACTTCGAGAAGTGTCGACGGAAAGCGCGATTGATTCAACCCTGATAAATATGAATGCTCTTTACGACTCCAAACGATATTTTCTGTATTGTGCATTTGATATCAACCCCCGCCAATCATTGAGGGGATTAGCGAGTCTTCCGCCCGTTTACAGACGTTGGGGGATTTCCAGCAGCGATGACATTTTTGTAGTTTATTGAAAGTATTGCAGATATTAGTTTTTTTGAGTTTCGATTTAGATCCGGTTTCAAAAAGATGTAATCAAACCGAAAGCGGATGAATTCAAACTATTGCGTATCCCGGCGAGGCGGTGTCGCCGTCGCACCTCTTTTCTCGATAATCCGACTCGAGACAACTCGTTTGCGGTCATGGTCCGGCGCGCTGTCTACCGGCGCCACGACCGCTCAGCCGGCTGGACAGACCGATCACAAGTCCATCGGTTTCAGTCCCCGGCATCGGCGAACACCTCGTGGTAAATCGTTTCGATTCGCGTCGCCTCGTCATCGGTGAGGGCGGCGAATTCCTTTTCCCGGCCTCGGCGGGAAAGGCTGCCGCCGTTGCGGCGCAGAAACCGGAACAGAAGGTCGGACAGCCTCTCCGGCATGTCGACCACTAGGTTCAGTTCCCTGCGAAACACATCGTAGCGCTCCAGGAAGGAGACTTCTCCCGGCAGGTCGTGCTCGACGGTCCACTGCACGCACCCATACAGGAACTCGGTTTGCGGCGTCGCATCGAAGAACCGGTAGAAATCGTCCGTATCGTTCAACACCCCGACGTTGCCGCTGTTCGTGGGCTCCCAGTCCACAACCGGTAGCAGTCTCTGCGAATAGTCTTCGAGCGCGAGACGGTAGTCGTCGACCCGATCCAGGATGGCCGCCGACACGGGAAAGACGACGCCGGGCGGGTTGAAACCGCGCCGGGCCAGGACATGGTGGACCAGATAGCGGTGCAGCCGGCCGTTTCCGTCCTCGAAAGGGTGGATGTAGACGAAGCCGAACGCGAGGACCGACGCCGCCACGACCGGATCGAGCTGTTGCGCGGCCTGCCGATCGAAAGCGATCATGCCCTCTACGAGTCGGGTCAGATGTTCCGGTCCGGCGCTGATATGGACCGGTATCGGCATGCCTGATTCGCGGTCCCGTTCACCGACGAAACCGCCCTCGTTCCGCAGACCGAGACGGACGAACCGGGCGTCGCCGATCACGATGCGCTGCAAGCGCAGCAGTTCGTCGAGATCGAGCGCTTGCCGGCCGGACTGGCCGATGGCGCGGCCCCATCGCTGGATGCGGTCGTGGGGTGGATGTTCGCCCTCGATGGCGAAACTGGACCTGGAGTCTTTCAGCAACAGGAAGGCCGCCGTGCGCGCCAGGAGATCGCGCGGGACCGCCGCGACGGCATCCTGCGCGCGCGCGCGCAGGTCCATGGCGATGAAACGCTCCAGCGCCTCGGTGCGGAACACCAGTGGACAGAATTCCGGCGTGCCCGGCAGGTTGTTCTTTACCCGGTGCCGTGACGAGGTTTCCGCCTGGACCGCATATTGCAGGTCCGGATCGACGACTTGCGCGTAGGCACCGCGATCTGCGTTCGGCAGAGCAAGCCGCGTCCCGCTCAGCCACTCATAAAGGAACCAGATACGCCTGGCGTAGGCACCCGTCGGCCTGGCCTTGACGATGGTTTCGATGGGCGCGGGGCCGTTCGCGGCGAACAGGCGCTTGAGGACGGAGAGCTGAAGCCCCTCGTGCTTCAGCGCGAAGGTGAGATGGCCTTCGAGGTTCGCATCCGGCGCATAGCGAGGCGAGTAGATGCGCCAGCCGCCATCCTCGATACGCCTGTGCCGCTCACCCGTGGCGCTCAGTACGCGCGGGAGCGGCACGCGCAGCCCGTAGGCTTTGATGAGCGCGGCGTATCCGGCCGGTGTGGCTGTCTCCGGGAGCCGCCGTTCCTGAAAAACGGTAACCGGGCCTGAAAAACGATTCTTATCGGTGGCGTTCATCTCAAAATTGTTTCCTGTCCATGAAAAACGATATTTATCTATGAATATTGATAACACAGACGGGATGAAATGAAAAACGATTATTTCCTGGGCCGGAATCGCGCGCAGTCCGCTCCCGGGCGACTGTCCGGCGAAGACGCGCGTCAACAAGGAAATGGCGCTCCCCCATGACTATCCAACGCTGGCCAGGGTGCGGCGAAGCAAGTCCCCGACATCGAGCCGGCTCCTTACTGCACATCCGGCTTGTACACGGCCGAGCACCGGCGCGCCCGGACGATCTCCCAAGGATCGTTCAAGTTGCGTACATGCTCTCCCCCGACTTTGCCAGGGATTGCCCGCAACTCGGGGGACGTTCGCCGGCACCTCCGCTGCCTCGGACGAGAGCGACACGCTCCGCAGTTGTCTTTCCACAAAATATAATGAGTACGGTCAAAACATTCCCATTTCTCGACAATTTGCAGTTCGGGGTTCTTCAAGTACATGAGCCATCTTTACTATTTTGCTCGATTCTTTAGAGTTGCAGCCCAAGATGGTAATAATTACCGTAAGTAGTTACCGGAATTTTGGTTTGGTTTCATAATATCCTCTTGGGTAGATCGAAAAACAGAAGAAGTTGATGTTAGATCAGCAAGGAGTTGCCAAGGGGATAATCTCCTAAAATTAATCAGATTACGTGGGGTTCGGTTTTCTGTTGAATTGAAAACATCATCGGTATTTTCATTCAGTTACTGGCATATGATATCGCATCACCAGTCGGGTTGTCGTGTTGCTATAGTGTTGACAATTATTAAATGGAAAATTTATATCAAAATAAACCATTACTATTCAATAGTTTATAATAATATAAGGTGTTAAATTCATGCCTTTGAAACACGTACGCCGCCGGGACAATCAGCAATGGATACTGGATTACATCGCCAAAACGGCAGGAATGGTCCAAAACTTTGAAGACGATAAGTTCGAGCTTCCCAAGGGCGTCAAGAACTACAAGATGATCAGCAAGCTCCAGGGCGAGAACGCGGAGCACAAAGAAGAAATCGCCCAGGCGGCGGAAGAGGCCGGCATGCGGGAAACAGCGCTTGAACTCTACATCCAGGCGACGGAATCATACCGCAAAGGACAACACGTCATCTTTGAAGATGACCACCCGAAGAAGATCAAACTTCACGCCGGGTTGATCCGCTGCTATGACCGGGCGATGGCCTTGGCCGATTATCCAGTGGAGCGCATCGAGGTTCCTTTCGAGGGCCAGGAGATTCAAATTATTCTTCATCTCCTGCCGGAGAAGAGAAAAGCCCCGTGCATCATCTATATTCCCGGCATGGACCAGACAAAAGAATTCTATCCCTACATCCTTCAGAACGACATGATTCGGCGAGGTATGCACGCATGCGCCATCGACGGCCCCGGGCAGGGCATCTCCAACATGCGCAAAATTCGCGTAACCGAAAACAATTATGAACGCGCCGTTTCGGCGGTGATTGATTATCTGGTGACCCGCGAGGAAATAGATGCAGATAAAATCGGCGTATTCGGCATCAGCATGGGTTCTTATTGGGCGCCGCTCGCCGCATCGATAGATCAGAGGATCAGGGCTTGCGCGGGAGGCAGCGCCACCTTTTCGGACAAACACGTCATCTTCGGCGAAGCGTCTCCTCGCTTCAAACAGATATTCATGTATATGGCCGGATACACCGACGAAGATGCATTTGATGAAATGGCCGGGAAAATGACGCTTAAAGGCTGCGGTGAGAAAATCACCTGCCCGACACTATTGGCCACCGGGGAATTCGACCCGCTGAGCCATTTGGAAGATGCTTTCCGCTTTTTCGACAAGATCACAGCCCCCAAGGAATTCTGGGTGCTGGAAAACGAGTTCCACAGGGTATGGGGAATGCAGGGACTCGGTGGTCTGGACCTGAACCCTTGGGCCGTGGATTGGTTGAGAAAAGCATTAAACGGAGAAATTCCCGAGGACCACGACAAGACCGTCTACATCAAACAAAAATCAGGTCGCGGCGCCTTCAGCGGCGCTATGCCGGATGATCATCCCAAACGATGGTGAACAAGCTTGAGAATAATCAAGGAGCCATCGATAGCTGGCTCACGGAAGCGCCGAGCAGCTTCGATATGGTGCGCGTCACTTCCAATACGGATTCGATATGCTCCTCCCACCGCTCCTCGTTCATTCGAGATGCGGGGGTGGCCGTGCTGATGGCGCCCACCACCAACCCCCTCGCGTCGAAAATCGGAGCGCCCACGCCGCACACGTCCTCTCTGAATTCCCCTTTGTTGAGGGCATAACCCCGCACTCTGATCATTTCGAGTTCTTCACGCATTTTTGGGGGGTCAACAATGGTGTGAGACGAATAACTCTTTAATTCAGACGCCAGAACACGATCCACAAGTTCTGGATGATACGCCAGCATCGCCTTGCCGCTGGAGACGCAATACGCAGGAGCCGTTGCCCCTACGTTCATTTGGGTGACCACCGCTTGCGTACTTTCCATCTTCTCCAGATAGGTGATTCGGTCACCCTCCAGCACCGTCAAAAGCACATTCTCGTTGATGGCGTCTCTCAATTTCGCCATGTGAGGAACCGCGATTTCTCTTAAATCCATATCCTCGATGGCCCTGCAACCCAACTCGAAGAGTTTCAAACCCAAACGAAATTTTCCACTTCCGGGGTCTCTTCTCACAAAGCCCAGAGATTCCATCGTAGAGAGAAAGCGCGAAACCGTGCTTTTGGGCATATCGAGTTTCCGCGCGAATTCATTCACGCCAATCGGTTTGTTCTCCTCCATGAGGGTATCGAATATCTGCGCCGCTTTCATGAGCGAACGATTCATCACCAAGGGCCCCCATCATCCACGAATTCAATTTTCTCACCTGGGGAGGCATTCCATTCATTTGCTCTCGTCCCATATTTTTGGAAACACACTTCCGAAAAGGATCGAGCAGCATCACGAAGCGATTCCAACTTCGTTGACTTCTCAATCCAAATCCATTATCTTGGATAAAACCAAAATATGCAACATAGTTCCATTATTTAGAACAAAATGCGCCGGAATAGTTCTTAAAATGAGACCTTTCCAGTTCGAAGCTGGTGGAATATCCGGCGTATATTCACCGTGCTGGAGAAAACTTGGCCGTTCAATTTCATTGGGCCTTATGCTCTTTCAATGCGGGTGATGGGCACCAAATCAACCCTGCCGTTCCCGAGCGTCCCGCCAAACTGGATTATCTGGCTCGGGTTACGCAAGCGGCTGAAGACGCCGGGTGTGTCAACATTCTGGTGCCGACGGGTACGCATTGCCTTGATGCCTGGCAGACGGCATCCGCCCTGGCGATGCAAACGAAAAAAATTAAATTTCTGGTCGCCTTTCATCCCGGCCTCGTAGGTCCGGTCTACGCCGCCCAGCAAGCGAACACGCTCGATTATTTCACGAACGGCCGTCTTTCACTCAATGTCGTCTCGGGCGCGAACTCCGCGGATCTGAGACGTTACGGCTACCATGCGCCTCATGATGAAAGATACGAGGTGACCGAGGAATTTTTGGACCTGGTGCATCAACTTTGGGAGGAAGATGGACCTATCGATTACAAGGGCCGCTTTTCCCATGTAGAAGACGCCCACGTCTGGCCGAAGCGTTACTCGGATCCTCATCCGACCATCTTCTTGGCAGGCAGTTCTCCAGGAGGGAAGCGCGTTGCTGCGCGCTTCGGTGACGTTCACGTCTTTTTCGCCTATGAACCGGAAACGGTGGCGAAAGAAATTCAAGAGGTCAAGAAGCTGGAAGAAGAATTCGAACGGGAAGCTCCTCTCGAATTCGGGGTGCGCCACTGCGTTTGCGTGCGGGAGACAAGACAAGAAGCAAGGCGCGCTGCGGAGAGTTGGCTGAACGACAGCGACATCGGCAATACCGCCACTTGGGCGGACTCTGTTCGTTTGAGCGAATCCACGAGCCAATCGCGCATCAACGAAATGGCGTCGAGGGAATCCCTTTGGCTCACCGATACCATCTGGATGGGCGTGAACAAGGTGCGAGCCGGCGGGGCGACCACGTTCGTGGGTACGCCGCAGATAGTGGCGAACCAGTTCCGTGAATACATCGACGCCGGAGTGACGCATTTCATCATGCACGGCTGGCCTTACCTGGAGGAGGCGCAAATTTTCGGTCGTGAGGTCTTGCCGCTGCTCAAGGACGTGGAGCCGGTGATTTTATCCGACCCCCGAGAAGCCGAGTAAAAACATGAATGGCTTGCATTCTTGTGACGGCAACGTCAGGAGAGCTGACAAATAACGGGATGAACGAACAAATGCGCAGCGGCAAAATTGACGCGAGGTTCTCGTTTTCGCCGATCCCGCATCGTGCGATGAAAATCCATAAAAGGAGGTTGGAATGCCAGGCTACCCCGTAAACAGCAATTTGGAGCCCACCACCGAGCACTGGAGAATATCGCAACACTGTTTCTCCGAGGAAATCCGCTCGCAGATGACGCTTCCGGAGAAATTTCAGCTTTGCGACATCACCTTGAGAGAAGGGAGACAACTCCCCGGCGTGTCTTTAAGGCGAGATGAAGTCATCCGCATTGCCGATGCGCTCGTCGACGCCGGTGTGAGCATGGTGCAGATGCACCACGACGATCCCCTGGAAATGGAGGAGGTGAAAAAACGACACCCGGACCTCATCGTGGAAGCCCTCGTCCATCCCACCGCTGTCTTAAATCCCGAACTCGCCAAAGTGGAAGTCGACCTGAACGTGGACCACGGCGCGGATTATACGACCCTTTGTTTCTCCTTCTCGCCCAACCAGATGTGCCTGTTCGAATCGATGGCAGGAGACCCGAACATCACCATCGAACAGGCCATCGAGCGCGCTTGCGGCTCCGTAGCCTACGCCCGGGAGAAATCAGGCCCCAGCAAAAAAGTGGGCTGCCTGATCCAGGGCTGCACACGCATCCCTATCGAACGGCTGGCCGAAGTATGCGGCAAACTCGTGGACGCGGGCGCCGACATGATCAAGCTCGACGACATCAACGGCATGGCGATTACGCCGGTCTATACATACGTCGTCCGCGAGATGAAGCGCCTGCTGCCCGGCACGCAAATCGGCCTCCACACCCATAACGACATCGGCATGGCGTGCGCCGCCTTGTATGCCGGCCTCGAAGGTGGCGCCGACCTCATTGACGCCTGCGTGAACGGCCTGGGCGAGCGAGCCCACATCGCGCCTCTGGCCGAAGTCGCCGCCGTGATTCAGATTTATTACGGCATCGACTGCGGGATTAAGCTCGAGAAAATGTACGAACTCTCCAGACTCGTCTCCGACCTCATGAAGTGGCCCATGACGGACACCATGCCCTTCGTCGGTAAAACGGCGTTCTCCCACCTGGTCGAGGTGCACTATTGCGTGCCCGATACGGAAGAAGGCTTTTGGGCATATTCGTGCATGAAGCCCGGGATTTTCGGAAACGGCATGCACAATCTTTTGGGACACTATTCCGGCAATTGGGCCATCCGCACCAAGGCGCAGGAATTGGGTCTCGATCTCCCACAGGAGAAAGAAAAAGACGTGGTCGAGCGGGTTCGCACGGAGATCCGCTGGCGCAAGCGACAACTGGAGAATGAGGAATTCGAAGCCATCGTCCGGGAAGTTTGCTAGAAAATATCAAAACCGAGGCGCGCCTTTTCGACGAAGCGCGCGTGAAGCCTTGTAATTATTCACCAAATAAGGAGAAAGCATGAAACTCGAAGGCAAAGTCGCATTCATTACGGGCGCATCCGGCGGCATCGGCGGCGCCGTCGCGCGCACTTTCGCAAGCGAGGGAGCAAATCTCGCACTGGCCGCCCGCTCCGTAGACAAACTGGAAGCGCTCGCCGAGGAGATAGAAGCCATGGGACGAAAGGCGCTCGTATGCCCGTGCGACGTCATGAAGGACCAGGACATCCTCGATTCGCTCCGCAAAACGGTCGACGCGCTCGGCCCCATCGATATCCTCGTGAACAACGCAGGAATCGTGAGCTTCGAGGCGGTGCACGAGTTGCCCGACGAGGTGTGGGAGCGCACCATGCAAATCAACGCGAAGGCGCCGTTCACGGCGATTCGCGAAGTCCTGCCTTCGATGCTCGAGCGAAAATCCGGAAAAATCATCAACGTCGCCTCGGTTTCGGGCAAAATCGGTCTGGCCTACAGGAGCGCCTACGCGGCGTCGAAACACGCCGTCCTGGGCCTCACCAAAGCTCTCTCCGCCGAAGTCGCTCCGTTCGGCATCACGGCGAACTGCATCTGCCCCACTTTCGTCTCCACCGGCATGTTCGAGGAAAGCATCCAGAAATGGGCCGACGAAACGGGCAATACCTTCGAAGAGCAGTCGGAGGAGTTAAGAAACAGGGTGCCGATGAAGCGCTTCATCGATCCGGAAGAATGCGCTCCGCTGGCGCTTCTTCTGGCATGCGACGACTCCGGCGGCATCACGGGCCAGGCCATCAACGTGGACGGCGGCTTCGTGCAATTCTAAATAGTGGAGAACACCGATGCGCCTGACGGATAAGGTAGCCATCATCACGGGAGCGGGAAGCGGTCTGGGCGAGGCCATCGCCAAGCGCTTCGCGGCAGAGGGCGCTTTGTTGCTCATCTGCGACCGAAACGCCAAGCCGTGGAAACCCTCTCGAACGAATTATTCGCTCACGCGCCCGGCGTTCTTGCTTGCGAGACCGACGTTTCGGATTCCCGCGCCGTGCGGGAGATGGCCGAATCCTGTCTGAAAGAATTCGATCGAATCGACATTCTCATCAACAACGCGGGCATCTCGCCCAAGAAGGGATACCTCGAATACACAGAAGAAGACTGGGACGCCGTGATCGACGTGAATCTTAAAGGAGAATACCTCTGCGCCCGCGCCGTTTCCGAACACATGATGAAGAGGCGCTATGGCCGCATCGTCAACCTCTCATCGTCCGCATGGCGCTCGGGCGGCTTCGCGGGCGGGATTCCCTACACGTCGGCAAAAGCCGGCGTCATCGGTCTCACGCGCTCGCTCGCCAAAACGCTGGGGCCTTACGGCGTCACGGTGAACGCCATCGCACCCGGTCCCACGGCCACGCCGCTTACGGACGGGTGGCTTCCCGCCCGCAACGAAGAGATAGTAAAGCAGATTCCGCTCGGGCGCGTGGGCAAACCCCTGGACGTGGCAAACGCCGCGCTTTTTCTGGCCTCGGATGAGGCGGAATACATCACGGGCATCTGCCTGGACGTGAACGGCGGCATCGCCATGGGCGGTTGAGCCTTTATAAAGGGGAGCAATAAAAACCCGCGCCTCGCCTTCCGGCCCTCTGGTGTTCATTCAGCCGAGACGCTACGCTTGCATTTTTCCGCCCTGCATGACACCCTTTTCGGTTCATGAGCCTTTGCTTGATGTATGGTTGAGACAGCGCATTCTCCGCCGCTTTATTCGTTTCCGGGAGATGAGTATCTGCATGTTCTCGACATAAAACCAGAAAATCAAATCCGAGATATCACATATTGGAGAGGAAACCGCCATGAACCTGCCCTTTGATGACAACAAGCTCAGCGCCTTGATGGAAGAACAGGGCGCGAACGTCGTTCTCGCCTCCTCGAAGGAAAACGTCCAGTATTTGCTCGGCGGCTACAAATTCTTTTTCTTCGCCCACAAAGACGCCATCGGCGTGAGCCGCTACCAGCCTCTGGTAGGCCTGCCCAAGGGTGCTTCGGACAAAGCATTTTACATCGGAAACATCATGGAAGGCTGGCAGCAGGAAGTCGAACCCCTGTGGGTGCCCGAGAAGAGAAACAACCACTGGCACAGCGACCAGGCCGGCAAGGACGCGGCCGATTTCATCCGCAGGCTCGGCCATGAGAAAGGCACCGTCGCCGTGGAGAAATGCTTCCTGCCGGCGGACACGTATGAGGCGCTTCAGGAAGAATTGCCCGACGCCAAATTCATCGACGCCGTCTACCTGCTCGAAGAACTCCGGGCCGTGAAGCAGCCCCATGAACTCACCTTGCTGAAGGAGGCCTCCGAAACTATCGTCGAATGTATGCTCGACGTCATGAAGAGCACGCCTCCTGGCACCACCATGTACGAAGTCGCCGATGAGATGAAAAAAATCGAGACCCAGAGGGGACTCGATTTCGAATACTGCCTCACCTGCACGGGGCCGAGCTACAACCGCGCGCCCTCGAACGCCACATGGGATGAGGGAAACATCCTCTCGCTCGATTCGGGCGGTAACAAGCAGGGATACCTGGGCGATCTGTGCCGCATGGCCGTCATGGGAGAACCCACGCCGCTCATGGAGGATTTGCTCGGCGAAATCCAGGTGGTGCAGACGGCCGCGCGCGCCGTGGTGCGACCGGGCGTCACGGGACAGGAAATCTACGAAGCCGCCCTCGCCGAGCAGGCCAGGTGCGCGCACGACGAGGAGATGGTATTCCTCGCGCACGGCATGGGCATCATCCAGCACGAGGCGCCGCACCTCACGTCCTCGGGCGTCGTGCCCTACCCCGCCACTTATGAGACCAAGGGTCTCGAACCCGGAATGGTGGTGTCCATCGAAACCGACATAAAAAACCCCGAGATCGGCTTCGTGAAACTCGAGGACACCGTGGTCGTCACCGCAGACGGCTCGGAAGGTTACGGCGACGAAGGACGGGGCTGGAACATCGGCGGCGCATAGACTCCATTTCGTGAACGGTAAGGAACAAGCAGGTGGATTTTCGTATCAACCCTGAAAATGAAGATTTGCTCGAACGCGCGAAAATCTATGCGAAGGAAATCCTGGCCCCGAGAGCCGAAGAAATCGACCAGGAAGGAATTTTTCCCCGCGAGAATTTCAACGATTTGGCAAAAGAGGGCTTTACCTCCCTGACGATTCCGAAAGACCAGGGCGGCAGAGACCTCTACGAAGACACCGCCACCTACTCGATGGTCCTCTACGAGCTTTCCAAGGGCTGCACGAACACGGCCATGCTCTTTCACATGCACAGTTCCATATCACACGTCATCACCTATCTGGGAACGGATGAGCAAAAGCGCAGATACAGCGAAATCATCCGAAGCGGAAAAATCATCGCGAGCTATGCGAGCGAGAACACATCGAGCCTCCACGGCGTCTGGCGCATGGAGACGAAGGCGATCCGGGACGGCGACGTCTACAGGATCAACGGCAGAAAATACTTTTGCTCCATGGCCGGAGAGGCGGACTACTACGTGCTTTGGGTACAGCTTGAAGACGAGGAAGACCTCACGAAAAGCTTAGGGCTCCTCATCGCGCCCTCGGACAACCCCGGCTTCAAGATAGATCAGGAGTGGAACTCCTTCGCCATGCGCGGAACGATGAGCCACTCGATGATATACGACGACGTGCAAATACCGGTGGAGGATCTGGTGGGCCGTGGCGGAGACCCGATACGCCCGGACGTTCTGCCCAAGTTCGGCTTCGGCTACTCCGCCGTCTACCTGGGCGCGGGCGGAGGCGCCTTCGACTGGGTGGTCAACTACGCGCAAACCCGAAAGCTCATGCCCGACAACGTGCCCATCGCTTCATATCACGCCATACAGCGCCAGATAGGGGAGATGAAAATTGCGCTCGAGGGCGCGATTCTCATGCTCCAGAGAGCGGGCTGGATGATCAACGCCCAAGGAGCAGACAAAGCGTATGGCGCCATCAACGAGGCGAAATACGTTTGCGCGGAAGCCTCCGCCTTCATCACGGAAAAAGCGCTCAAGGTGGCCGGCGGCCCGGGGCTGTTCCGGCATAATCCACTCCAGCGCTTTCACCGCGAGGCGAGAGCCGGACTCATTATGCCGCCCAACACGGAAAAGTGCCTGGAACTCACCGCCAAAACCGTGCTGGAGGGCAGCGCGAACGTGCTGGGCTCATAACCAATGGAGGACCATCGCCGATGAATGAAAGCGTCCGTCTTCCTCCTTATTTCCGTCCGCCGCTGGAATATCCCGATTACGCGTTTCACGGCCTGCTCAAAACGGCGTGCGCGCGTCGCCCGGACGCCATCGCCCTGGTGGATGGGGATATCCGCATGAGTTTCCGGGAACTCGACGTACTCTCGAACGCCTGCGCCCGCGCCATGCTCGCCGAGGGCGTGGGAATCGGGGATCGCGTCGGCCTGTTCCTGCCCAATTCGGCCGAATTCGAGATCGCCGCTTTCGGCGCATCGAAGATAGGCGCCGTCTTCACGCCGATGAACCCCGCGTACAAAGAAGCCGAGGTTGCGTATCAGCTCAACGATTCGGGCGCGAAGATTCTGATCACTACGGCGGAGGGAGCCGCCGTGGTTCGAGAAGTGCAAAAAGAACTCCCGACGCTCGAGACCATCATCGGCACGGATGACGCCGCAGGAGAACATATACTTTTCGAGGACTGGATAAGCGCGCACTCGCCGGAGAGCTTGCCCGAGCCTCAAATCGACTTTGCCCAAGATTTAATCGCCCTGCCCTATTCGAGCGGCACCACGGGTCTTCCCAAGGGAGTGATGCTGACCCACAGAAATCTGGTATCGAACTACCACCAGTGCGTGGCGAATCATCAAATCACGGACCAGGATGCGGGTCTCTTGTTTCTCCCCCTTTATCACATATACGGGGCGCTGATCATGGGCGGGTTGATTCTCGCCGGCGCCACCCAGGTGCTGATGAAGCGATTCACAGTGGATGACGCCCTGCGCCTCGTGCAAGAGCACAAGCTCACGCTCTTCTATGGCGTGCCGCCCGCGCTCTTGGCCATCGCGCACCATGAAAACCTGGGCGAATACGACCTCTCCTCCCTCAGGTACATCATGAGCGGGGCGGCGCCCCTTCCGCCCGAGGTGAGGCGGATCGTACAGGAGAGAACGGGCGTGCTCACCTTTATGGCCTACGGCCTCACCGAAGCCTCGCCCCTCACGCACCTGAACCCTCCCGTGGAGGCGCTCATCCGGGAGGAGTCCGTGGGTCCGCCCGTCTCCGATCAGGAGCAAAAAATCGTCGACGTCGAAACCGGAAAAACGGAATTGCCCGTGGGCGAGGTGGGCGAGCTGATAATCAGGGGCCCGCACATCATGAAAGGCTACTGGAACGCGCCAGAGGCCACGGCCGATGCGCTGCGCGACGGCTGGCTTTATACGGGCGACATCGGGCGGGTGGACGAGCAGGGCTATGTCTATCTGATGGACAGGAAAAAGGAGATGATCAAATACAAGGGCTTCGCCGTTGCGCCCGCCGAACTGGAAGCCTGCCTGCACTTACACCCCGACGTTGCGGACGCGGCCGTCGTCCCCCGGGCGGACCCCGAGGCGGGCGAGATACCCATGGCCTTCGTTGTTCCCAAAGAAGGCACCCAAATCGACGAAGAAGCCTTGATGGATTTCGTGAACGAAAAAATAGCGGGCTATAAACACATTCGCGCGGTGGCCTTCACCGACGCCATCCCGAAATCGGGCAGCGGGAAAATATTGCGCCGATTGCTTAAAGAACAAGCGTAAAGAATCATTTTCGAGCGCTTCAACGAGAATTCATGGACCTTCGCCTAAACCCGAAAAACGATGCTTTGATCACGCAAGCCAGGGAACTCGCCAGAAACGTGCTGGCCACGCACGCGGATCGCTGCGATCAGGAACAACGCTTCCCGAGAGAGAGTTTCGACGCCTTGATCCGGGAGGGCTTCACGCGCCTCACGCTGCCTGAATCCTATGGCGGGCAAGCGCTCTGGCGCGACCCCGTCTGCTACGCCATGGTGTTCCACGAACTGGGCAAGGGCTGCGCGAACACCGCCATGACGCTTCACATGCACAGTTCGATTTTATACTTTCTCCTCACACTCTCCGATGAAGAGCAAAAGCACCGCTTCGCCGAGGCGGCCCAAAACGGGGCCATCTTCGGCAGCCACGCGGGCGAGGCGTCCTCCAGCCCCCAGTGGAACCGCACTATCTCTACGCGCGCGCGCAGAGAGGGCGATGAATATGTCATCAACGGCAAAAAACATTTTTGCTCCATGGCGGGAGAGGCGGATTATTACGTGCTCTGGTGTCTGCTCGAGGGGGTCGAGGAACTCAAGCTCGGCCTGCGCTGGGCGGTGATGGATAAAAACGCAGAGGGCATCACCATCCCGAGCCGCTGGAACGCCTTCGCCATGCGGGGCACGGCCAGCCACTCGCTCGCCTATGAGAACGTGAGGGTTCCGGCGCGCAACATCGTGGGCACGGGCGAGGGCATCCTCCAGCCCGATTTCGTGCCCAGGTTCGGCCTGGGATACTCCGCCGTTTATCTGGGCGCGGGCGCCGCCGCCATGGACTGGATTGTGGACTACGCGCTCAAGCGCAAGCTGTTGCCCGATAACCTGCCCATCGCGAGCTATCCTGCGATTCAGCGCCAGATCGGGGAAATGAAAATCGCCTTTGAAACCGCGCTCGTCATGATCCAGAAAGCCGCCTGGGTGCTGGAGACCCAGGGCGCGGCCCAGGCCATTCCCTACATCAACGAGGCGAAATACACCGCTTCCGAAGCGGCGGCTTCCATGACGGAAAAAGCCCTGAAAATAGCGGGCGGCCCCGGCCTGCTGAACGACAAGCCGCTCCAGCGGTTTCATCGCGACGCCAGGGCCGCGCTGGTGATGCCGCCCAGCACGGAGAAGTGCCTGCAAATGGCGTCGAACTTCGTTTTAAGTCAAAATGAGGCGGCATCCATCTTCTAAGTCTAAAAAAATTCTCGTGAGGGAGAGCGCATGAATAGCGGAAACGGCTCGGACCTGTTTTTGGAAACACTCATCGACGAGGGTGTCCGCTGCATGTTCGGCAACCCGGGCACCACCGAACTGCCTCTCATGGACGCGCTGGTGAACGAGAGCAGGCTCGATTACATCCTCTGTCTTCAGGAATCCGTCACCATCGGCGCGGCCGAGGGCTACGCATACGCCACGGGCGGCGTGGGAGTGGTCAATCTCCACGTAGCACCGGGTCTCGGCAACGCGATGGGCATGCTGTACAACATCAAGCGGGCCGGCACTCCACTTATCGTCACGGCGGGCAACCAGGGCCAGCGCGGCCAACTCTCAGAACCCGTGCTCTGGGATAATTTGCCGCGCATGGCGGAGCCGCTCACCAAATGGTCCTATGAAGTGCGCAGGGTGGAGGATTTGGAGCAAAGCGTACGCCGGGCGATCAAATACGCGCTCACACCCCCTACGGGTCCGGTTTTTCTCTCATTGCCTGGGGACGTCATGCTCGCCGAGACGGGAGGCCCTACAGGCCGTCCCACGCGGCTTTCGAGCGCCTTTCCCGCATCTTCTGAATCCATCGATCGCGCGGCGCAGATGCTCGCCGAAGCGGAGAATCCATACATCGTCACCGGCTCGCGCGTCACCCGCTCGGGCGCGGTGGGCGAAGTCGCCCGGCTGGCGGAGCGCATCGGTGCGAAAGTGTTTTCCGACAACCGCCCGAACTCTCTTTCGTTCTCCCTCACCCATCCCCTGTATGCGGGAGAACTCCTGAACACGATCGGGCCGCTTCTGGATCAGATCGAAGACGCGGACGTCGTGTTCTTCATCGGCACCGAAACCTACACCTTCTCCTTCCCGCCGGAAATTCCGCTGGCTCCGCGCGGTGCTCGAATCATTCATCTGGACCTGGACCCCTGGGAGATCGGCAAGAACTTCCCCGTCGATGTCGCCATGCTGGGAGACCCCAAGGCCACGCTCGTCGAACTCACCGGGGAGGTGGAGAAGAAACTGGGCGAACCGGGCCTTCAAAGCGCAAGCGAGCGCCGCGCGTGGATCGAGAAAGAACTGGCGGCCGCGAGAAAAGAGATTGCCCCAAAAGCAGGCGACGATGGAGGCCCCTTGACGAAAGAGTCCTTTCAGGCCGCATTCGGGGAAGCCCTGCCTCAAGGGACGGCGCTGGTGGATGAATCCCTCACCATGGGACACGGGGGAGGCCTCAAAAGCGCGGTCGCCGGCAAGATAGATTCCATCTTCGGAATGAAGGGAGGCGGCATCGGTCTGGGCCTTCCCAGCGCGCTCGGGGTGAAAAAAGCCCTGCCCGATACGCCCGTTGTCTGCCTGTCGGGAGACGGCTCCGCCATGTACGGCATTCAGGCGCTCTGGAGCGCCGCGAAATACGGTCTGGACGCCGTATTCGTGATTCTGAACAACAAAAGCTACCGGATTCTCAAAGAGAGAGTCTTGAGGCTCGACGGCAAAACGCAGGAACACCGGCAATTCGTCGCCATGGATTTCAAGGAGCCCGAACTCGATTTCATTCAGATGGCCCGTTCCATGGGCGTGGACGCCATCCGGGCGAAAACGCCTGCGGAACTCAAAGAGGCCATGAGCAAAGGACTGGCGAGCGGCAAACCGTATTTAATCGACGCCCACATCGAATACGAACGCCTGGAGAACTGAGGGCTCAGGCAACGCCCATCTTCTCCCCATAGGCTTCCAGGGCCTGCTCGAAACAGGCGAGCGGCGCGCGAACCACACCCGCGCCAACCTGGCCGACGCCTGGTTCTTTGTGCGCGATGCCTGTGTTGATGACGGGCGTGACGCCGAGTTTCACCACCTTCATGATGTCGATGCCCGTGGGAACCCCCTGAAAATCAAGAGCGGGAATCGTCCACTCGGGGTTTCGGCCCTGGGTAATCTCATACATGGCGCGGGAGTAGTTCAGCGCGTCCGCCGCACTGCCCGCGCCTACGAACCCGACGACGGCGGGAGCCGCGGCCATGGCGAATCCCCCCAGTCCCATCGTCTCGATGATCGTGGAATCCCCCATGTCCGGATTGGCGTCGTCCTCGCCGAAGCCTGGAAAATACAACCCCTCGGGCATCTCCACAGGCGCGGTGAACCACTCATCCCCCGTCGCGCTCACCCGGATGCCGAAGTCCGTTCCATTGCGGCACATCGCCGTGACGATACTCGACGCCTCGATATCGCGCACCGGGTCCATCACCGCCTTTCCCGTAGCCATCGCTATGTTCAGGAAAAACTGATCGTTACCACCAATGAACGATAAAACTTCCTCCAGCACCTTCCCATCGCTCACGACGCGCGCCAGCGCGGGGGCCGCCTCGCGCATGAAGAGACTCGTACACGCCACGTTGCGCTGGTGCATTTCATCACCCATCGAAAGCCCCCGCGCGATGATGCTCTTAAGAGGCATACCCCCTATGGCCTGGAGGGCGCCTGAGAGCGCGGGCGCCAGGCGTTCCGCCAGCCAGCGAAGCCGGTTCAGCACCTCTTCGTCGTTTCCGCCGAAGCGCATCACCTTCCCCAAACCCTCGTTCAGGGCGCAGTACGCCCGGTTCCCGAATTTTCTGTTCTCCACGATCATCACCGGCATCGAGCGCGTGGTGATGCCCGTCATGGGGCCGACGGCGTCGAAATGATGATTCGGGTGGAACACGACCCCGCCCGAGGCGGCGAGCGCTTCGCCTGAGGTCAAATCTTCCGCCCAGCCTTCCAGGACGGCAGCCCCTGCAATAGCCCCGCGCAGGGGGCCGCACATGCGCTCCCACTCGATCGGGGGGCCTGCATGAAGGAGCACGCCGTCATCCAAACCCGGTATCACCTCGCCCGCCGGACGCACGTCCACCAAAACGGGTTCCGCTTCGGTGATGCGCGAGAGGGCCTCCGTGTTCGCGTCCGTGATCACGCCCACCCGGCCATCTCCCCCCAGGTCGTCTCCGCCACGTTCTCCACGATGGGACGTCCGCCTTTCACCACGAATCTCTTCTCGGGCTGATCGATGAGAACGTCGTCGAAATTCCGAGAATCGAGCACTACGAAATCAGCGGCACAGCCGGGCCGCAGGCCATAGCCATCCTCCACCCCCAACGCCTTTGCGCCGTTTGTCGTGAAAAGATCGGGAACCACAGCCCTGTCCGATGCGCCGCTCATGTGGAGCACGTGGGCGAGGAGGAGGCCGATTTCGAGCAAATCGCCGCGCCCCGAGGGCGTAAAGGCGTTGCGGATATTGTTCGATGAGATGGCGACGTTGACGCCCGCACTGAGTAAGTCCTTCACGGGGGCGAGGCTCCTGAAGCGAGGCGGCTCCTCTCCCCTGCCGCCCAGGAACAAATCCGTCGCCGGCAAGGGCAGGACGGAGATGCCCGCCTCCAAGATTTTCTCGATGACCGGCGCAGCCTCATCCCGCGACATGGCGCCCGGGGAGGTAAGATGACCGACGGCCACCCTGCCCTGCAAACCGGCGGCCATCGTGCGGGCGGCCACGGATTCGATGTTTCTTACCCGGGGGTCGTCCGCGAAATCGAGATGAAAATCCAGACCGCAGCCAAACGCCTCGGCCATCGCGAAAACGATATCCAGATGCCGCTCGGCGTCCAGGTCGTTATACGGGATTCCGCCCACCAGGTCCCCGCCCATCCGCATGGCCTCGCGCATCAAGTCCTCCGTACCCGGCTGCTGCTCGATGCCCTCCTGCGGAAAAATGACGAGTTGAAAATCCGCCATCCCGGCGTATTTCTCCTTGAGCGCCAGGGCGACTTCCACTCCCTTGAGACCGACGATGGGGTCGACCTCCACCTGCGCGCGGAACCAGGTGGCGCCGTGCCGGATGGCCATGCGAAGTGCGCGCTCGGCGCGCTCCATCATGTCTTGTTTCGTGACGTTTTTTTTCAGGGCGAGCGTGATGGATATGGCGTCCTCGAGCGTGCCGGAAAGATTGGGCTCGCGCTCTTCCAAAAACGCCTTGTCCAGATGAATGTGGCTCTCCACGAACGCGGGCAACACGACGCGTGCGCCCAGGTCGATCTCCTCGCAGCCGGCATCGTTCGCGATTTCAGGCGATATTCCCGAAAACCGGCCTCCGGCGACGCACAAATCCACCAAGGGTCCCCCTAAGTCAATTCTGGCGTTCCTGAAAATTCTATCGTCCGTCATCTCGGCGCTCATGATCATTTAACCGGAGTGAAATGTCACCTTAACAGAAACGAAACGCGCATCGTCCATAGTTGCAAAATGGAGAAACTCGACATTGCGAACTCTATCTTTCCGCGTGAATTTTCGCCAGCGAAATAGAAGGAAGCGAGAAAAATCCCGTTTCCCGTCAACTTGACCCACACCTGGAATCGTGAACATAATGAAGGTTTCAGGGTCATATTTCATCTGCTTCTCACGCGGCTTGGCGACCCGGTGACGCGAGGTGGCGTTTGATCGTGCGGCGCGCCATTCCAGGACTAAAGAGAGACTTGCATGACCACTCTGAGTTTTACGAACATCCTCGTTCTCAGCTATAACTCCCTCTCCTACGCCGCGATTTTGTTTCTCCTGGCGAGCGGACTCTCGCTCATCTTCGGCGTGATGCGCATCGTGAACCTCGCGCACGCCGCTTTTTTCCTCTTCGCCGGCTATCTCGCCCTGGAATTCTACAACATCATTTTCGGCTCCCTGAGCCTGATGCCGCGAATCATCCAAATCGTTTCGTGGGCCCTGCTGTATCTCGCATGGCGGGGACTCACGGGATACATCGCTCCCAGACACGCCGCGTTGGCGCTCCTGCTGACCTATATCGTCTTGGAAGCCCTGAGCAGCCTGATATGGGGCTTTAAATTCTTCGAACTCTTCTTCCCGCACGTGCCCATCAAGCCGGTCGACAGGATCAACTTCGCAGGGATGATAGCCGCCATCGCCGTCGCGCTTTCCATCGCGGCGCTGTGCGGGATGTTCATCGAACGATTTTTCCTACGCCTTCTCGGGCAGGACACGCTCGCGCAGGTGCTGGTGACCATCGGCTTCGCCTTCATCTTGCAAGACGGCTCGCTCTACACCTGGGGCGGGGACAACTTCATGCTCAAACAACCCTGGCCCCTCAACTACAGCGCCGTCGTCTGGGGCCTGTCGCTGCCGCAGTACCGCGCCTTCATGATCGTCATCGCCGTCCTGGTGGCCGTAGTCCTGTTCCTGGGGATAGAGCGCACCCGTCTCGGCGCCATCATGCGCGCGGCGGTGGACGACCCCGAGATGGCGCGCGGCATCGGCATCAACACCAACGTCGTGCAAATGGCGATATTCGCCATCGGGGCGATGCTGGCCGCCACGGGCGGCGTGGTGGGCGGCGCGTTCTTCGGCGTCTACCCGGGGCTCGATTTCGAGATACTCCCCTATGCGTTCGCCGTGGTGATCATCGGGGGTCTCGGCAGCCTGGGCGGCGCCGTCCTGGGCAGCATCGTGGTCGGCTTCATCGAGAACTTCGGGACCGCGCTGTTTCCCGAACTCTCCTATTTCGCGCTCTTCGCGCCCATGGCCATCATTCTGGCGATCAAGCCGACCGGCCTGTTCGGAAAGGGTTAAGCCTTGGCGGAGAATCTGGCGGAGAAAAGAAGGGTGCTCATCGTGCTGGGCGCCATCGTCGCTCTCGGCGTCGTCACGCCGTTTCTGGACCTTTTCATGCAGAGTCTGGTGACGGAGATCCTCGTCTTCGGCATCCTGGCCATGAGCTTGGACCTTCTCCTGGGTTTCACCGGGCTGCCCTCTCTGGGACACGCCGCCTATTTCGGCGTCGCCTCCTACACCACGGCCATCATCATGACGAAAGAAGATTGGACGTGGACCTACGCCGCCTTCCAGTGGACGGACTCGCTGGGGCTGGGCCTTTTCTACATCTTCATATTCGCGCTGATCGTGGCTATGGCCTTCGCCGCGTTCTTCGGTTTTCTGGCCATACGCGCCGTGGGCGTGTATTTTCTGATGATCACCCTTTCTCTCGCCATGGTCGTCTGGGGTCTGGCGTATCGCTGGAGCGCCGTGACGGAAGGAGACAACGGCATCAACGTCCTGGGGAGACCCTCGCTGTTCGGCATTTCACTGGAATCGGAAATGCCGTTCTTCTACTTCACGCTCGCGGTGTTTCTCATCTGCCTGGGGCTGATGTATTTGTTCGTGAGAAGCCCCTTCGGAAAAACGCTGGTCGGCATCAGGGAGCGCGAGGAGCGCATGGAAATGCTCGGCTACAACATCTGGCTCCACAAATACCTCGTGTTCATCATCGCGGGCGTTTTCAGCGGCGTTTCGGGCGTGATGTGGACGCTGTTCAATCTCTTCGTGAGCCCACCGGACATCGAACTCATCACCTCGGCCGAGGCCCTTTTCATGGTAGCGCTGGGCGGACCCGCCACACTGGTCGGCCCGGTGATTGGTTCGGCCATCATCCGATCGCTGCAACAATTCATCAGCATCTACGTGGAGCGCTGGCCGCTGATTCTGGGCTCCATTTACATCATCACCATCATGTTGGGACGCTTGTATGGCGTCGAGGGAATTCTCGGATTGTTCGGTAAGTTTCGCAAACCCGCCGCCCCGTCGAAAGCCCCGGAGGGTTGAAGACGGATCGGCACCGCGTCTCCTAGACGAAATGAGGGAGGGAAAAACATGAAACGGAAACTCATCACCATCATCGCAGTGCTCGGCATCTCCTTTTCCGCCGGGTTCGGCAGCGCCCAGGCCGCCGAGGTGCGCATCGGGTTCATCGCGCCGATGACGGGCATCTTCGCCCAGATCGGCAAGGACATGAGCAACGGCTTCAAGATGTATCTGGCGCACACGAAGAACAAGATGGGTCCTCTGGACGTCAAGTTCATCCTCGAGGATTCCACCGGCAAACCGGCCGTGAACGTGCGCAAGGCGCTCAAACTCATCAAGCGCGACAAGGTGCACATGTTCATAGGCGGCCTGCTGGCCAGCACGGGGTATGCGCTCGCGCCGGTTTCCAACCGCTTCAAGGTTCCCTACATCTCGCCCGTGCCGGCGGCGGACGACCTCACCCAGCGCAAACTCTTCAAGCATTTCCTGCGCAGCGGCTTCACGAGCAGCCAGAACAGCCACCCCCTCGGTGAATGGGCCTACGACCAGGGCTACCGCAACGTAGTCACCATCGGCGCGGACTACGCGTTCGGCTACGAGACCGTGGGCGGATTTCACAAGGCCTTCGAGGCGCGCGGCGGCAAGGTCGTCAAGAAGATCTGGGCGAAACTCGGCACGAAGGACTTCGGTCCCTATCTGCCGCAGATACCCAAGGGCGCCGACGCCATCTTCACCCTGATGGTCGGCCCCATGTCCCTGGCCTTCCCGAAACAGTTCCGCGCCGCGGGCTTCAAGATGCCGATGCTCGGCGGCGTGACGAGCGCGGACGAGTTCATCCTCCCCAGCATGGGCGCTGAGGCGCTCGGCTACGTGACGGCCTCGCAGTACAGCGCCGCTCTCACGACGGACAAGAACAAGGCGTTCGTCAAGGAGTATCAGCAGCGCTACGGGAAGATGGCCTCCTACTACTCGGAGTCCTGCTACACCACGGGCCAGTGGGTGGACCTCACGCTCAAGAAGATCGGCTACAAGCCGGAGAACACCGATGCGTTCCTCAAGGCGTTCAAGACCATTCGCATCAACGCCATCAGGGGGCCGGTGTATCTGGACGCTTACGGAAACCCGGTGCACAACAGCTACATCCGCCGGGTGACCCGCGTGAAAGGCGATCGCTTGGGTCTGGGCGTGAAGTCGAACTCGCTCTGGAACCTCGTGATTAAAACCTATCCCGCCGTGGGCCAGTTCTGGAAGTGGTCGGCGAAGGATTTCCTGAAAGACCCCGTGTACAGCAAGAAGTTCCCGCCGTGCACGAATTGTAAGTAAAGGGCGAAGTTCCCGCCGCCCGGGCCTCCCCGGTCCGGGCGGCGGATTCGCGCCGGCGGACTTTCCGAAGGAGCAACCAGATTTTGAAGAACGGGCAGCAACCAGGGCTGGAACTGGAGAGCGTCACCAAGCATTTCGGCGGCCTCCACGCCGTCGAGGACGTGAACCTGCGCCTGAACCTCGGCGAGCGGCGGGGAATCCTGGGGCCGAACGGAGCGGGAAAGACCACGCTCTTTCACCTGATAACGGGCGTGCTTCCGCTCACCTCGGGCCGCATCCGTCTTTTCGGGCAGGATGTCTCGGGGTGGCCCACCCACAAGCGCGTGGCCTTAGGGATGGCGCGCACTTTTCAGATCACCAGCCTGTTCCCCAAGCTCACCGTGCTCGAGAATGTTCTGCTCGCCGTGCAGGGCTTGCGGAAGATGAAGATGGTGATGCTGAAACCCCTCTCCAAGTACAAGGACGTTTACGAAAAAGCCGAAAAACTGCTCAGCGACGTGAACTTCTGGCATTTGAGGGATCAGGAAGTCCGCAACCTCTCTCATGGGGAGCAACGCCAACTAGAAATCGTCCTCGCCCTGGCGAGCGAACCCAAGGTTTTGCTTCTCGACGAACCCTCCGCCGGCCTGGCCACGGGAGAATCCCAAGAGATGGCCAATTTCCTGAAATCGCTCGACCCCGAAATAGCCATTCTCATTATCGAGCACGACCTGGACGTCATATTCGGGGTCGTCTCCCACATCAGCGTTTTGCACTACGGCGAGGTTCTCGCCGAAGGGCCCAGCGACGATATCCGTAACGACCCCAAGGTTCAGGAAATATACCTCGGAAAGGCGGAATGACGTGTCGGCCCTCCTGAGCGTGAGCGACATTCATACCTATTACGGCGATTCCTACGTCCTTCAAGGCTTGAGCATCCACGTCGACGAAGGGGAGACGCTGGGCATTCTCGGCAGAAACGGCATGGGCAAGACGACGCTGATCAACTCGATCATGGGTTTCGTGCCGCCGAGGCGGGGCGTCATCCATTTCCGTGGAGAAGACATCACCACCACAAGCAGCTTCGACATCTCAAAAATGGGAATCGGCCTGTGCCCGCAGGGCAGGCGCGTGTTCCCGACCCTCTCGGTGCGTGAAAACCTGCTGGTGGCCCAGCAGGAGCACGACGCGGGCTATCGCTGGGATTTCAAGGAGATCTATGAACTCTTCCCCCGCCTCGGGGAGCGGGCGGACCAGCGAGCGGGTTCGCTCTCGGGCGGCGAGCAGCAGATGCTGGCCGTGGGCCGCGCCCTGATGACCAACCCGAGTTGCCTCATCATGGATGAGCCCTCCGAAGGGCTGGCGCCCATGATCATCCAGGACATCGGAAACGTCATTCAATCGCTCAAGGCCGAAGGACTCGCCGTCGTGCTCGTCGAGCAAAACGCCGCCTTCGCCGTCAAGACGGTGGACAGGGTTTGCGTCATCGCAAACGGAAAAGTCGTCCATGAATCCTCGCCGCAGGAACTGTGGGCGAACGAGGAAGTCAGAAAAACCCACCTGGGCATCGGCTGAAAAAAACCTCGCAAAACGAAATGTTTTCATAGTATGGTTGGATAGTTGCGTCGGAAGTAAAACAGATGAACGAAGAGGTGGTTCCACGAGGACATTCCCTGGGTTTCATGGCTTTCGCCGCATCGGGATTGGCAAATTACGGGGCGCTCGGCCTCCTGCTCGGGATAACGATTGTTGTCGCGCTCGTGGCCGATTTTCTGCTTCTGCCGACTTTTCTGATGGCCATCGACCGGAGGAAAAATGATGCACGCTCATCTCGCCCGCACGACTCTCCTTCTTCTCGCGATCTGCGCTTGCGTTCTGGTTCATCCGCTTGCCCCGCCGCACGTAGAGGGCGCGACGCCCGAAGAAAAAGGGCTGAAGATCGCTAGCGTGACCCGCGAGAAAGCGAAAGGTTTTGGGAATTTCACGGCCGAACAGAGCATGGTGCTGCGCAACAGGCACGGGCAGGAGAGCCGGCGCCAACTCCGCGTGAAGGTTCTCGAGACGGACGGAGGAGGCAACAAGAGCCTGTTCGTCTTCGATCGCCCGCGCGACGTCAAAGGCACCGCGCTGCTCGTCCACACACACAAGAAGAAGAACGACGATCAATGGCTCTACCTGCCCGCTCTCAAACGGGTCAAGCGCATCAGTTCGTCGAACCAATCCGGCTCCTTCATGGGAAGCGAATTCGCTTATGAGGACATGGGCACCCAGGAGGTGGAGAAATACACCTACCGCTACCTGCGCGATGAGCTTTGCGGCAAACTGACATGCACGGTCGTCGAACGCTTCCCGGTGAGCAAGAGGTCGGGCTACCGGCGCCAAATCGTCTGGCAGGACAAGGGCGAGCTTCGCGCCTGGAAGGTGCAGTACTACGACCGGAAGAACTCACACTTAAAGACGCTCACGCTGGTGAAATACAAGAAGTATCTGGATCGCTACTGGCAGGCCGGCGAAATGAAGATGGTGAACCACCTGACGGGCAAAAGCACCGTGCTGCGCTGGAAGGACTACAAGTTCCGCACCAACCTCAAAGACCGCGACTTCACCCGGACCGGGCTGAAACGGGTGCGGTGATGCCGCTGCGCGCCGCTCTTCACCGCGCGGTGCTCGCCGCCGTCCCCTTCCTGGCCGTTTTCCTTCTCGCCGGGTCGAGCCACGGGGCCGAAAGCATCGAGCACGAACTCTCCGGCAGCCTGGACGTCGACAGCCGGTGGTATCCCCAGGACGCGGCCCATCCCGGCCAGCGCGCGCACGTGAGCGGTTTCGCCGCCGAGCCGAAACTCCATCTCAAAGACGAGGACAACTGGAGCCTGACGCTGGCGCCGTTTTTTCGCTACGACGGGGCGGACTCGCGCCGCACCCATGCCGATCTGCGCGAAGCCTATCTCCTGGTGTTTGGTGAAATCGGCGACGGGGAATGGGAGTTGCGCCTTGGCGTGGACCGCGTGTTCTGGGGAGTCACCGAATCGCAGCACCTGGTCGACATCATCAACCAGACCGACCTCGTCGAACATCCGAACAAAGAGGCCAAACTGGGCCAGCCCATGGCCCACCTCACCTGGTCGGCGGAGTGGGGCATCCTGGAACTCTTCGCCCTGACCTATCACCGCGCGCGCACCTTCCCGGGCCGCCATGGCCGCCTGCGCTCCTCGATTCTCATAGACGATGAGCACGTTTCATACGAGAGCGCCGCTGCGGAGTGGCGCGTAGACCTCGCTGCGCGTTACAGCCACAGCTTCGGGCCTTTCGACTTAGGGTTCAGCGTATTCGAGGGCACTAGCCGGGAGCCTTCTTTCATGCCGCGCGCGGACTCTCGTGGCGCGGTGACCTTAAGTCAACACTACGAGCAGATACGCCAGTTCAGCGTGGACGCCCAGCTCACCGTGGAGTCGTGGCTCTTCAAGCTCGAGGCCCTTCACCGCGAGGGCGCGCGAAACCTCCTGGGCGTGAAAGAGGACTACGCCGCTTTCGTTATCGGGGGTGAATACACCTTCAACTCCATCTGGGGCTCGGCCGCCGACCTCGGCCTGCTCGCCGAATGGAATCACGACGAGCGGCGCGAGCATTCGAACTCCGAGTTCCAGAACGACCTCTTCTTCGCCGTTCGCCTGGCGTTGAACGACACCCAGAGCACGGAGCTCATCGCCGGCGTTCTGGCGGACGTGGACCATACCACGCGCACCCTGAGCGTCGAAATGAGACGCCGCCTTTCGGACCAGTGGACCCTGAAGCTCGAAGCGATTGTTCTCATGGATGTCGACGAAGAGGACATCATCTATGACACGAGGCGGGACAGCTTCGTGGCGCTGAACGTGACGTACAATTTCTAGAGCAGATTTTCTTGCCTCTGCGCCCTATGGAGTTGCCCCGTGACGGCGAGACAGATCGGAGCGGACTATCCCTTTCAGGATTCCGAAGCGAGGAAGTGGTTCAACTTTTACGGGCGCATGATGTACGGTCGGCGCTTCAGGAAGGCGTGAACCAGGGCTTGCCCGGCGCAGTGAGGGCGCACACCCATCTCGTCTGAGGAGCAGGGCTAAAAATCGCGCGCAAACTCTCGCCGGGGGAATTGCGGGCGAAGGAAGAAGCCGGAAAACCCGTCCGGAATCGGCTGAAAAATCTATTGCATAAGAGAATGCATGGATAGTATATTAAAGAAGTTGCAAAGATTTATTAAAGAAAATTGAAGCAAACGGGTGCAGAAGCTACCTTTACGAGGGCATTCTCTGAGTTCTATCTACACTGACGAGTATAAGTTCTTGACTTTTTTCAAGATGGACTCATATTTCTCAAGTCTTGTAGATTCTTGAACTCATGGGGTTAAACTTCGGAGAGGGTCTGATTCGATGACGGAAATCCCATCGGCATACGTTGAGGGTTACGAGAAGAAGGTTCTTCCCCACGATAAAGCCGAGGCCGACAACTATATCAAGCACACCATGATTGGCGACCCCGTGATGGACGAGATCATGGAGGAACTCTCCTCGTTGCCTCCCAGGAACCTGCATCGCTTCGTCGAGGCCGGCATAGAGCAGCAGGATGATACTCTGGCGGTTGCGCCAAAAATACTGCGCGATTTCTTCTACAATTTCGAAGAGCCTCCCTGGCTCGACTACGAAGCCTTCCGTCTGGGGATTCGCTCCTTTAACGTAAATGTAGACCTCATGCTCACCGCATTCGTTACCGGGGTGCTGGTGGAGGGTTTCTCGACGCTTATCGCCAAGTCTTTCTCGATTACCGGGCGAGTGGCGATGACCAAAAGACGCCTCCAGCAGAACAACCGCCACATGATGGAGATATTTTTCCCGGGTGGCATGCTGAGAAACGGCGATGGATGGAAGCTGTCCATGCGGATTCGCTTCATTCATGCCCGAATAAGGCACCTGCTGAATAATTCCGAGGATTGGGACCACGAAACATGGGGCGCGCCCGTAAGCGCGGCGCACCTGGGTTTCGCTATCTCCGTCTTCTCCATGCGCCTGTTGGAATACTCGATAGCGGTGGGCGCGCGCTACAACAAGGAAGAACAAGAGAGCGTTCTGGCCATCTGGCGCTACGCCGGCTATATCATGGGAATCCCCGAAACCATCCTCTATACCACCGGCGCCGAGGCGCAAAAAATATACGAGACCGGCTATATGTGCGAACCCCGGGCGGACGCCGACTCGGTAGCCGTGGCGAATACGCTGATCACGGCCATTCCGATAGTTGCGGGCGTAACGGATCCGGATGAGCAAAAAAAGTTAACGAATCTGGCCTACCGCCTTTCACGGGCGTTGATAGGAAAAAACCTCGCCGAGCAGTTCGAATTCCCGAAGTTCTCTTTCTTTCAAAACGCGACGACCCTGTTCAGTTTCCGAATAAAACAACGCATCCAGCGAATGCTGAAGGACCGTCAGTTCGTCAAATCACAGAATTTCTCCCAGCTTATCCAAATCTCGGTGTACGACGAGGGTGGGCTGAGTTACAAGATGCCCGACCACGTACACACGTCGAAATCAAGCGACTGGTAAGCAATGCTCGTGTTGTGGCGCAGCTACAAAAATCAGTCCCTGGCCGCACCAAGCCTGTGACAAGAAGGCGATAACTCCCGTGCCACTGGATCGCTATATCGACGCCATTCTGCGCCATCGGTGGCTGGTCGTCGCGCTCGCCACGCTGCTCATGCTGATCATGGCGGGGGGTGGACGCTTCATCAAAACCACGAACGATTACCGCATCATGTTCGGCGAAAACAATCCGCAACTCGCCGCTTTCAACGCGCTCGAGAACACCTTCTCCACCTCCGACACGGCGCTCATCGCCATCGCGCCCCGGGAGGGCTCCGTGTTCACCAAAGAGGCGCTCGGCGCTATTGAGGATCTGACCAAAGCCGCGTGGAAGACGCCGCATTCCAGCCGGGTCGACTCCCTCACCAACTATTCCCACAGCCGGGCGGAGGGAGACGATCTGATCGTCGAGCCGCTCGTCGACGACGCGAGCGCGCTTACAGACGCCGACCTCGCGCGAATCAGGAAAATCGCGCTGGGCGCCACAGAAATCGCCGGGCGCCTCGTCTCCCGCGACGGACGCGTGGGAGCTCTGGCCGTCACTTTCATCCTGCCTGAGAACCTCGACGCCGCGGTGATCGAAATAAACGATTATCTGAACGCCGTTTTGAAGGAGGCGCGCGCGAAACATCCGGACATCGCCTATTACCTGACCGGCGACGTCGTCATGCACCGGGCTTTCTCCGACGCCACGAAGGACGATCTCGAAATCCTCACGCCGATTGTGTTTGTCATCATCGTAGCCACCACCATACTCCTCCTGCGCTCTGTGCTCGGCACCTTGTCCATCATCATCGCGCTCGTGTTCATCGTCATGAACACCATGGGGGTCGCAGGCTGGCTCGGCACGGTGTTCAGCCCCGCCAATTCCGGTGTCCCGATCATTATTATGGCGGTTTCCGTCGCCCATTCGGTCCATATCGTCACGGCCACGCTGATGGGCATGGGGCGTGGGCTAGACAGGAACGCGGCGATCACGGAATCGTTTCGAGAGAACGTCTGGCCCGTGTTCCTGACCTCGATCACGACCGTGATCGGATTCTTGAGCCTGAACGCCTCGGATTCGCCGCCTTTTCACGTCCTGGGCAATTTCGTGGCGTTCGGCGTGGTGTGCGCTTTCGTCTACTCCATTACGCTTCTGCCGGCGCTGCTTTCCATCCTGCCGCTGCGCGCGCGTCGAATTTCACCTGAAGAGTCCTCCTTCTTCGACCGCTTCGGCGCTTTCGTCGTCGAACGCCGCACGCCTCTGCTCTGGTTCATCGCCATTCTGACGGTTGTTCTCATCAGCGGCATTCCCCGCAACGAGTTGACCGACAGATGGGCGCACTATTTCGACGAGCGCTACGAGTTCCGGCGCGATACGGATTTCGTCATCAAAAACCTGACCGGCGTGGATTCGCTGGAATACGCGCTGAAAGCGGGACGCGAAGGCGGCATCACCGACCCCCAATACCTGAAAAAAGTCGACGCCTTCGCGGAATGGTACAGGAAGCAGCCCCAAGTGAGTCACGTCCGGGCCTTCCCGGACATCATGAAACGCCTGAACAAGAACATGCACGGGGACGATCCGGCCTTCTACCGGATACCGGACGATCCCAAACTCGCCGCGCAATATCTGTTGCTCTATGAGTTTTCGCTTCCCTTCGGCAGCGACTTGAACAACCGCATCGACGTCTCCAAATCCACGACGCGCATGACCGTCGTGGTCCGCAGCATATCCTCCCGGGACCACCGCGATCTCGACGCGCGCGCGCAAACCTGGCTCCGCGCCAACTTACCCGAATTCGCGGCCGAAGCATCGGGCATCAGCATGATCTTCGCCCACCTTTCCCAACGAAACATCCACAGCATGCTGCGCGGCACGATTATCGCCATGGCCCTTATTTCGTTCATTTTGATACTGGTTTTCAAAAGCATTCGCCTGGGTTTGATCAGCCTGCTGCCCAACTTCATTCCCGCCGCCATGAGCTTCGGCCTGTGGGGTCATCTGGTCGGCCGGGTAGGTATTGCCTCCTCGGTCGTCGTCGCCATCGCCTTCGGGATCATCGTGGACGACACGATTCACTTTCTGAGCAAATATCTGAAATGCCGCCGTGAGGAGGGTCTATCCCCGCCTGATGCGGTACGCGCCACCTTCAACACCGTAGGCCATGCGCTGTGGACGACGACCGCGGTTTTATCGTTGGGCTTTCTGGTGTTTGCTTTCTCGGGATTCGAACTCAGTTGGTCACTCGGCCTTCTGGTCGGGATCACGCTCGTCTTCGCACTCCTGGCCGATTTTCTGCTTCTGCCGACTCTGCTGATGGCCATCGACCGGAAGGAACCATGATGCACGCTCGTCTCACCCGCTAGGCGCTTCTGTTTCTCGCGACCTGCGCGAAGCCTATCTCCTGGCGTCCGGTGAAATCGGCGATGGCGAATGGAATCACGCACGCGCCTTCAAAAGCGCCATCGCGACCCTATCCGGCGTCAAGGGCAAGTCACGGAACCGGACGCCCGTGGCGTCGTACACCGCATTGGCGATGGCGGCGGCGGTGGGCACGTTCACCTGCTCGCCGACTCCTTTCGCCCCGTAAGGGCCGTTCGAGTAGGAATCCTCCACGATGATGGACGCCATCCGATCCGGGATGTCCTCCACCGTCGGAGCGAGGTAGCCGTGCATGTCGGGGTTTTGCATCAAACCCTCGCGCTGAACGACTTCCTCCATCATGCAAAAGCCGATGCCCATGTAGACACCGCCCTCGATCTGCTGTTCCACACCCATAGGGCTTATCGCCCGGCCCACGTCGTGCGCGGCCCAGACGCCGGTGACCTCCACCTCTCCCGTCTCTTCGTCCACCAACACATCGGCCACCTGGCTGCCGAATCCGTAGACTTCATACGGCTCGCCCAGGCCCGTTTCCGCATCAATCTTCGCAGGCGGCGGAATGCTGTCCGCAGCGGCCAATTGCTTGAGTTCATCGGCCACATACGCCTTGGCAATTTCGGGAAGGGTGATCCGGGTTTCCTCATGTGAGCGCGATTGAACCACGCCGCCTCGCAATTCCAGATCCTCAGGGTCCGCCTCGAGCAGAATCCCGCCCAGTCGCAACAATTCGACGCGCGCCTTGAGAGAAGCGTTGTAGACCGCCTTTCCGCCCTGCATGGTGATTCGCGAACTCGAGCTGGTGCCGCCGAACGGGTCGATAGCGGTGTCCACGCTCTCCATCAAAAATTCGGAATACGGGATATCCAGCGTCTCCGAAGCGATCTGGCAAAGCACCGTCTTGCTCCCCTGGCCGAAATCCACGACCCCGGCGGCCACCTGCACCTTGCCGTCCGCCCGGAGAAAAACATGCGCCTCGGCCGGAGAATAGGCGTTGCCCGTTCCATACAGACAACTCGCCACCCCGCGACCCCGCAAGCGGCCATCTTCGTGTCTCCGGTTTCCATTACCCTCTCTTCCCCAGGATGAGGCCTCCTCCACCTCTCTCAGCGTATCGAGGAAGCCGACGCTCTCGGGCAAATGCTGGTTCCAGGCCGTTCGGGAACCGACCCGCAGACCGTTGATGCGCCTGATCTCGATGGGGTCGATCCCCAGAACCCTGGTGACCTCATCGATTTGCTGCTCGCCAGCGAAATGGACCTGGGGACATCCCGGCCCGCGCATCTGGCCTCCATAGGGATGGTTCGTGTGCACGCAGTGCACGTCCACCTTCGTGTTGGGCACCTGGTAGGGACCTGCGGCATGGTAGGTAGCGCGCTTGAACGCGGGCGGATTGTCCCCCCCGTTGGCCGCATACGCCCCCTTGTCGAGCCATACTTCCACCTCAACCGCCACGAGGCGTCCGTCTTTTGTCGCTCCCGTCTTGGAGCGAATGAACGTGGCGTGACGCTTCGAGGAGGCGATCATGCTTTCCTCGCGCGAATACACGAGTTTCACCGGCCTGCCGGCGGCATGGGCAAGGGCGGCGGCGCGCAGGCACACATCGAGACTCGCTTCGCTCTTTCCGCCGAAAGCCCCGCCCGTTATCGTCTGGACGAAACGAACCGAACCCTCGCCCTTCAACCCCAGCATCCGGGCGACGTTTTGTCTCACAAGAAAAGGCTGCTGGGTCGAACCCCAGATTTGAATCCCGCCGCCGGGGTGCGGACTCGCGCAAGCCGCCTCCACCTCGAGATAGAGATGATCGACGGAGGGAGTCGAATATTCACTCTCGACAATCACGTCGGCCTTCTCGAAGCCGGCGCCGACATCTCCTTTCCGTATCTTCGCCTGGTTCAGGACGTTTCCACCGGGAAAGAGTTTCTCCGCCCCTCTCTTCATCGCCTCGCGCGGATCGGAGACGACGGGCAGGGGGCGGTATTCGACCTGTATCAGCCGCATCGCCTCCTCGGCAGCCTCAAGCGTCTCCGCCGCGATCAGGGCGACCACCTCTCCCATGTAGCGCACTTTGTCGTAAGCGATGACGGGCATGGCCCGCCCGTGGGGGATGATGCGGGGATGGCTCGGCAGGTCATCGCCCGTGAGAACGGCGACGACGCCGGGGACGCGCAGAGCCTCGCGCGTGTCGACGAAAAGTATCTCGGCATGCGCGTATTCGCTGCGAAGCGCCTTGCCCGTCAACATTCCCGGAAGCTGGAGATCATCAAGATAATCCGCAGCGCCGGTCGCCTTTTCGGGGGCGTCCAGAAAGGGCAGAGATTCGCCGATTACGGCGCCGCCCATGTCTTTGGCTTCCGCCATGCCATACTCCTGAGTGAAGAAGTGAATCCTAGAAAGTGAGAACCGATGGATGAGCCGTCAATCTACACGCCCAGGTGTTGTTTGTCCACGAAATCGGGGATCGGCGCTCCGGGGGTGAACCGTACCTGATTTCACCGGCAAGTGACTGAAACAGATTTTTGAACCGCATGGCCGTTGGGCGCGCTGACAATAATCGTGATCGTCGCGTTGCCGGTGTAGCTATTCGAGCACAGGAAACTGACGTAGATGCTTTCCGCGAAAGTCTGATAGCAGCACATATTTCCTGCATTATCATCAGGGTCGATTTCGAAATTTATACCAGACCACTGGGCGTCCGCCGGTTCCAGCAATATGCGCATACTGGTCTCCCGGGCATGCGGGTTCTGCAGTACGACCCGTATGCCCGTTAGCGTGTTCTCCGGCTCCTGCATCGTCGTGGCGATGGTCTGCGTGGCGTGCGCATTGCCGTCGCCGGAGGTAACCGTGACCGTCGTTGCGCCGGCCGAGACGGGGGTGAGGGTCATCGTGCTGCCCGACATGCCGGCCATCAAGGCGCCTGGACGGTTGGAAGACGCCGAGTACGTCAGTTGGTCGTTGTCCGGATCCTGGAAGTATGGCGCAACGTTCACACTGCTCGCGTTCTCGCCCGCTGTCAGCGTTTGCGCAGGAATGGACCCCACGGCCTGGGGCGCACGGTTTCCGGGCGGTGTGATCATTACCTCACGGCTTCCGAGCGGCGTGATCATTGGCTCGCGTGCAGGCGCGCCACCGCCGCCGCAAGACGACAGCCCAGCCAATGCGACCACGACCTTGAGAATCAGACATGCCGTCAGCGCAAAACTGCTTCGACGCCTCATTTCATCCCCTCCGTTCGGGTGTATCCAGACTCGTTTCCGGCGTCCAGCAGAAGATTCAGGCCGTTGCCGAACAGGCGGCGCGCACCCTCCGGCATGGTCTCGTTGCGCGCTGTTTCGCATCCGCTCGCCTGAATCCGGAACTCCTCCCAAGGCCGTTTGGCCGAATCGACCTGCACGGCAGGACAGTCGATGACGGGCGCCGCAACAAGTGCGGTGGCCGCTGCGAGCAAAACGTTCTTTGGTGAGGTGTGAAGTGGCAAGAAACGAACTCTCAAATCTCATTCCATGTCTTGGGCAGACTTCTATCTCGGTTTGCGCTTACGCCTCGAGCCCGGCGAGCAGTTCCCGCATCCGGCCGATGCACTCCCGAAAGTGCGCTGCCCGCAACCCGCGATGCGCCGCGAACAGGAACGCGCCGACCGCGCAGCCGCCAAAATGCTCGATCACCTGGTCTCGGGTCGCAACCTCAACCTGCCCCGCGGCGATCACTGTCCCCACAACCGGGGCGAACGCGCCCCAGCCGAACAGCCCTCCGCCCGGTATCGCGTGCATGAGGGAACCATGACAGACGACGACGTGAGAATATACACGATGTTGACGGGAAATTTCTACCCGATGGCGGAGTGACTTGCCCCAACCGACTGGTCCGGTTCGAATGCCAGCGAATTGCCGGTTTCTCCGCCGGTTGGCCGCCCGGCTTCGATGCGGATCCGGGCTTCTTCGAGAGCAAAAGCCTGGTTTTCAGAATACAGAGGAAACACACTCCCGGAGATGGACTACAAGATGGATTTGTGGTCTGATTTCCCTGGCCCGCAGGCAGCGTATGCACAGTCGTGAAAGACCCTGAGACGGACTACCGCCGCCGGGGCGAGGTGGTGGGAGGAAGGTTATTGTCGGGGGGAAATAACTCCATGTAATAAGACATCCAATAAAGGGATGTTCAGAAATTCATGCTCTCATCTTTTTATCCAGTACAGGTCACAAGAAGGAGTAGAGAGAACAGCAGAAAAGCAAAGTGAATTTCTCCTCCGCCAGATTACAGTTCATTTCAAGGTAACAAGTTACAGTTCTTGCAAAGGGTTTATGTTCGCCAATCTTTCTTTGTTTTCCTCTCTGTCCTTTGTCGTTGCCGCGAGCCGTGCCGTTCGGGGAATTTCACGTACACTTGCGCTCGCAGCAGCGATCGTTTTTGTCTTCTCTGCCCTAGAAGTAGAGGCTTTCGATTGGCTTTTGGAAGACTCCTTGACCGCCGTGAGCAGTTGCGGATCGGCTTTCGATGATACTTCATCGAGCGGGACGCACTGTCTTCTCGACGGCGGACTGAATCTCATGCTGAAAAAAGGCATGGATTCCGCAAATGAATACGGAAAAAAAGCGTTCGGGGAGAATTTCCGGTTCTTCGGTGATCTTACGCATCAGAGCGGGACCGGGTTTATGAACGATCTCGACGCCGTGATCCCGCTCGCGTTTACGGAATCGCTTACGGACCGGCGGGCTCGTTCTTCGTTATTCTTGCAGCAGGGCATCACCCGGTGGCGGGACTCCGAGGGAGTTTCTCGCGACGATTTGCGTTACGGCCTGGCCTACCGTTTCCGGTCCACCGATGAGGCGGACTCGGATATCGTCGGCCTGTCCGCGTTCTCTCTGCACAGTGCGGAGTAGGGGCACCGGGTGTTGGCGTCCAAGGTGGACTACGCCGGGCGTTGGGGGACGGGATCGCTTACGTATTTCCTGCCTGTCACGGGTTGGCTTTCTACAATTCCGGATACGAAGAACGCGCTTTGGAAGGGATGGAACTCGGCTTGAATCTCAAGTTGACGACGACCGTTCGCGCCAACCTGACCGCCTACCGCCGGCAGGCTGAAGACGGCTCCGACGAATGGGAGGTGGGCGCGCGTCTCGGCGTCGACTGGCGCCCGCATCCCTGGCTGAATTTCACCGCCGGTTACGATGGAATTGGTGGCGGCAAGACCTCGTCGTCGTTTCTGGCAAGGGTTTCCGTTCCAATCGGCGGGTCGTCGATACCGAAGCCCCGCTGGGAAGGACTGGGGGTTATTGCCAGAAACGAAGTGCCCGGTGTCTTTAATCTCTGGCGGCCAGTCGACAAAATCGGCCGGACCAAGGTCGCCAGACGAATCGCATCTTCGGCTTTGGCGGATAGAGTGAACATTCGGCCCCTGCGAAACAGTGTGGTCAGTGGTGAGGCGCTCCAGGTGAAAATTTCACTTCCGAGAGTGGCGACGGAAGATGTCCGGGTGTGGGTGCGCCTTGCGCCCGGAGGCGGCGCCAACCCCGCAGTTGCGGGCGAAGATTTCCATGACGAAATCATCATTGCGACGATTCCGCGGGGCGCGAGGGATACTGTGGTTTCACTCCCACTTATCCGCAACGACGATATGCGGAAACCTCGCAGCCTGAGGATCATCAAGGTGTCTCAAAATTCTCCGGCGAAAAACATCTTCTAGGAATGTGAGATGAGAAATTCATCTGTTCTGGTTCGGCATTCGCCGGAATCACGATAAGCTGAACGGGATGGCGGTGATGTCAGGGGTGGTGGTTGTTCAGACAGGCAGCCAATCTTTCCCCGGTTGGAGACGAACCACCCCTACAAGAAAACCCTGGGGAATATCCTCGGTATCTTTTCCCACTGATATCAAAATCCGCGCAATTCGCCACGCCATATCCGTGAAGCGCCGAACTTTCTCGGGCTGAAGAGGGCGTCCAAGGAGGCTGCGCTTTATATTCATTCTTGAATATAATTCCTATCTCAGGTTCTAGGATTTCTCGCATGAACCCATCGGGCACGCCATGTCGGAGATGGTTCCTGAATGAACGTTATGGAGCCTCGGAACATAGCCGCAGGTAATCGCCGGGAAACGGACTTTGAAGGAGTACCACACAATCGTCCGACAGGGACCACCGAGATGCGGCGGAGGAGCGCACAATCTCTCCCTCCTCGGGTCGGTCAATTCCTCCTGCATTGGTCGAAATTGACCCCGCATTTGCCCGTAGCGGCGAAGCTCCGGGTCGGGTATGGTAGCGGAGCGATTCGGCCCTTTGGGGGCCAAGGGAATTTATGAAAATACGATAAATATAGATAAATTCACGAGGTTATTCGATAAATTCACGATGTTTTTCTGAAAATTTCATCCCCGCTTCACCCCATCGAACGTGGCTTTATTCACGCCGGACCGGAGGAATCCAAACGATGCAGGAGCGAGAAAATTCAGCGCGCGCGCTTTTCCCCGAATTCCCGCAAGTCGTTGAATTATATGCGCAAGAAATCGACGGCCTGCCCGAGGAAATATTGGAGAGAGTCAGAGAGGAGAAGAGTTGGGGCTTGTGGTCTATCCGTGACCAGGTGAGCCACATGGCCTCCCTGCCCTATCGATGGCTGCTCATTCGCTGGGGGGACATTCTATTCGGAGATGAGCTTCCGCGCGATAAGGAGTTGTTCGAGCGCTTCAATGGGCGAATGATGAAAGAAGAATACTGCCCGCAAATTCAAGACCTTATCGACGCCATGCGCGATTCGTTCGCCCTCGCCTGGGAGGTGCTCGGCTCGGAATCACCCGAATCAATACGGGATGAGCGAAAGATTTCCGAGCACGTGCCACGCGGCATGATACGGCCTGGAACCGGCGAGGATGTCCGCAAATGGCGTGAAAACGTCACCCTCAAGGCGCATCGAATCGGCGTATGGATTGACCCGGAGGATACGGAGCTATTTCATTTCAACCTGGAATACACGTTCCGTCACATGCTCTGGGAGGCGTATGCGCACCTGAAAACCATCCAGATGCACAAAAAAGAAGAGCACATCGAACCGCTCGTCAACATCCCGCAAGATGGTTACATCTCCGTGTTGAGGTGGGATTAATACCCATATAAACAGCAATTTACATGAATAAAATCATTCTCGTCCAAACCCTGGAGGACAGACAAACATGGTGGAAAGCCCAAATTATCCCTGGCATGAGAGCACCGTGCCTGGCGAGAGACCGATCGACAAACCCGAACTTCCGAAAGACGGTTATGAGATCACCATGCTCGCAGAGACGGAGACGATGGACGATGGACAACTGAAAATCGGGCGATTCCGCCATTTTGAGGTCTTTAGCGATGAGCCACCCCGGATCGGAGGAGAGGACAGGTATCCGCAACCTCTCACATACATCGCCATGGGGGTTGGTTTCTGACTGTTGACCCAACTTGGGCGGTACGCCCATATGACGAAAACTGCTTTCGAGAAAGCCACCTGTCGCGTCGAATTCGATTATTTTCTAAAAGGCTCCGTGCTCAGGGGCGACGTAAACTCAGGGTGCAGAAGGGTGCGTACACATTTCAAAGTGGAATCAAGCGAACCAGAAGAAAAAATCCTGCATATCATCCAATTGGCGAAGCAAGGCTGCTACGCCGAGCAAATGGTTCAAACGGCGGTTCCACTCACGAGCACTGTCGAACTAAACGGAAAAAACCTTGAATTAGAAGGAATCACGAATACGGATTGACGCGGACTAAATTTCTTACAGACTTTCTGGTGCCACGGGACGGAATTGAACCGCCGACACGAGGATTTTCAGTCCTCTGCTCTACCGACTGAGCTACCGTGGCAGTATGTGGAGCAATCGACAGACAACCAAGAATTGCTCCTTATCGGCCCATTTCCCATGAAAGGCAAGCATTTCCATGCCTTTACCGGAAAGACAGGGATTCTAAAACGCTCTATCTCGGGCGTCAACATTGAAACGCCTTGCGCTCTCGATATCTGGCTTGATGTTGCTGAATCCCCCACTTATTGTAAGAGAATGACAAATAAATCTTCATTCCCCGTGGGTAAACTTCCCCCAGACGTGTTGGGTGCTTTATTAGAAAACACGATTCCCCACCCGCGTCTCATAGTGGGTCCACAGGTTGGAGAAGACGCAGCCGTTATCGATATGGGAGATCGTTACCTCGTCGCGAAATCAGACCCCATTACGTTTGTCGAAAACGGCATAGGGCGCTATGCAGTTCACGTGAACGCAAACGATATCGCTTGTATGGGCGCTACCCCTCTGTGGTTTCTGATGACGCTCCTCCTGCCGGAAGGACACTCCGATAAAGCAATGCTAAACCGTATTTGGAAAGATGTGGGTGATACTTGTGCTGATTTGGGCATCACCTTATGCGGTGGACATACGGAGATTACATCGGGATTGGAATTTCCGATTCTTTCGGGCCACATGTTGGGGGAAGTCCCCAAGGAGAATTTGATACGCGGCGCGGACGCGCGTGCAAATGACTTGATTCTGCTTACGCGCCCCATACCTGTTGAAGGAACGGCAATCTTGGCGAATGCGAAATACGATTTTCTGAAAAACATCCTTGACCCCGAGATACTGGAGAATGCAAAAAGATACCTGGACTCTCCCGGTATCAGCGTAGTGACGCAAGCCCTTGCGGCCGCCGAAACAGGCCGCGTACACGCCATGCACGACCCGACCGAAGGGGGTCTCGCTACAGGTATCCATGAAATGGCGGAGGCCTCCGGCTTGGGGGCGATTGTTGAGAAAAGCAATATCCCCATCTCTTTTGAGGGCGGAAAGATTTGCGGAGCTCTGGGGCTCGACCCTTTGGGAGTCATTACATCGGGAGCGCTTTTGTTGGCGGTTCCAGCCGAAGGAGAAGAAATCCTTCGAGAAACGCTTTTGGCGACGGGAGCGATGGCTGTTCGTATCGGTAGACTATGTGCGCCTGAATTTGGGGTGATGATTAAGAGTGGCGGGAAAACCTCTCCGCTTCAACGATTTGATTCCGATGAAATTTCAAAAGTGTTGTGAGGAAGCAAGTATGAAACGAGCCATGGAGGGTGTGTTGCTTGATTTTGACGGCACAATCACGAAACCCGCCTTTGATTGGCCCGCGATGAAAGAAGAGATGGGATTGGTCGATGAGAACATATCCATTCTGGATCACCTCCCCACACTCTCTCCCGAACGTGCGCATGAAATTTCGAATATCCTTGAAAAACATGAACTTAAAGCTGCCGGCATGGCGGAAGCCAACGACGGCGCGCACGAGTTGGTTGCGTATCTGCGAACGAAAAGAATCCCCTTCGGGGTCGTAACGAACAACGCGGAGCGGCATGTTCTGAAAATGGCGAAAAAAATCAATATCTCATTCGATGTTCTGATCACCCGAGATATGGGTTATTGGAAGCCGGACCCAAGGCCTGTACTCGCAGGAGCCGAGGCAATCGGCGTATCACCCGGAAAATGCATCCTCATCGGAGACGGTAAATACGACATGATGGCCGCCAAAGCGGCCGGAATGTTGTCGGTTCACCTGTCCAATTCCTCCTCGATTCCCAGCGATTTGACTCTCCCAACTCTCCGGGAGGCACCCGCGTTAATTGAACAACTTATTGACAAATAAAGACTTGGGGCACGCCCCGAAGGACATGCCCCACTTTGGAAGGAATCCGCCCAAAAACGGCGAATCACTTGGCGAGATGTCAGTGAATCAGCATCGGGGGATCCTTCAACTGACCACCGGGGAGAAAAGGCTCCTCTACTAAAGGCGCCCATTGAGGGCATGAAGTTCACACCCCTATTAAATGCACGAATCATGCCATAAACGGGAATTCGCCGCCGAAAAATTAACTCTGCGTATAACCAAAGCCATATCAGTGAGATATGAGACCTGCGATGCGCGGAGAACCTCGGAAAACGCTTGCCAGTTCCGGCGCGCAGCTACTCGTCTTGACTATTTCTCGGGAATAGACGGCTTACACATGACAAAATGTCAATCTTGAGATCCGGGTGAGCGCTGACGAAGTTCAGAAATTATAGCATTAACACAAAAAGCCCCCGCAAATCCGCGCATTTCCCGTCATCGCGGGAGCCTCGGGCCATGGCAGAATTCCCCTGCGCTGCGACCCGGCGGCGCATTTCCCAAGCAAATAAATTGTCGGAAATTTATCGAATTAACCCCGTGAATTTATCGAATTTTATCGATATTTTGGGAACTGCGTATGTGGCTTGACAAACCTCCTGATTTGACTTGCATTTCTCTACACTCAAGGAGAAAGGCCATGGACGAAGCACCACAAGAAGAAATCAAACAAGGAACACCCTTAAGACTCCGTGTAACCCCGAATTTTACCCCTCATGGTATAGAGCTCGTTGTGAAGGTCCAGAAACTCTGGATAGCCGAGTTCCTCAAAGCTACCGGGGCTGAGAGCATCGACGATATGCACGATAGCTCGAAGGAGACTTACAACATCGGCCGGTAATTGTTTTTCGCTCATGTTCCCCTCCGCGTTTGAATGTTTGCCGTGGGGGAATGTAGCACAAGCGATGCAAGAGAATGAAGCAAGGGAACGCTTGCTCAATTAGACCAGGTGGTGAGCAGGATATGTTTTAACGCATCTATCGTAAGACCTCCGATTTCTTTTAGGCACTTCTTTTTCGCGACTTCCCAGCGGCTTTCATCGCGTGAAGCCTCCAGAAATTCATGACCGCTCCATGTCAATCTGTTCACCCAGCAATATGCTAAAACGTGTCCAGGCCCATCTATGCTAGGTTCTGTTGTAGCATCAAGAAGTCCTGCCTCTACCATGAGCTCAACGTGAAGTTCAATTATTGCGAGTGGGCTATCAGTATCCATATCTTGCAATACAATTTCTTCTTGACCTTTTGACTCTACGAACAAGAGAATTTTCCTGACGAGATCCATATCACGCTTCATGGTGTTTCCATTTGGGGGCTGATGAACCTATGCAGAAATAATACGTTTTTTCCCTTGCACCGCTTCTGAGCGCAACCTCGAGCCGATTACTGATTCGATAACTTTTTCACAAAGAATTTGGATCGTATCACTTCTGTGGACTGGCAAATCGAGGAAACGAGCTAATCCTTCAATCCATGCCTTTGTGGGTGTTTGCTCGAACAGTAATTTCCTTCCTTCGTCTCGCGTCTCGCAAGCGCGCAGTTTTTCTATGAAATTCGGTAACGATTTATCGAATAAGGGACCTTGTTGTCGTATTTGTTTTTCTTGTTTCGACTTATAGCTCGCAGGAGCTTCTAGCCTCCGTTTACGGCTTCCTCTACTTATTCGGAGCTCCCAATTATCATGATGTACCAAAGCATTGATTTCTTTTTCTGGCGAATTGTCAATTAAATCTGCTAATTTCCTTAAGAGAACACTAAGGTGTTCCATCGTTTTTACTGATTCATTTGTTCTTTTAGGTGTCAAATTCCCACCCCAGAAATAAAGGATTTTGTGACGGCCTCAAGACCGCTGACGACACTTATATGGCTATTAGAACGATATCCTTTTAGAACAGGAGGAACACCATACTGTGGGGCATCCCCAAATACAGTGTCGTTCCGCTTAATATAAGGTTTCATCACGGTCACTCCCGACAGCTGATGCGCTTGAGCAATGAACTGCCTCTGCGTGGATATCGGTTCTTTTTTATACTCCTGAATCATCGTAAAAACAACATATAGAAATTTGGGGTCAATGACATCGGTTTTTTTACCCTCATTTAACTGCGCAAACTCATTGTATTCTTCAATTAATTTGTCAGTGCTACGAATCAAATAATCGATCCCAAGTGTGGACAAATAATCAGCACGTGCAGGGACCAAAATGTAGTCACTTGCAATGATGGCCGTTTTAGTTACGATATTAAAATTTGGTGGACAATCAATAAGAACTATATCATATTGATCTGCATCAATTTCTTTCAGGCCTTCGGAAAGCATACTGTGTACATCAAGATAATTTTGTTTTGCTTGCCTTAAATTCGCTCCCCCGAGCTTGGTTGCCAAATCTAAATCTATATTCAGTAACCCCAAGTGGGATGCGATTAAGTCAACGGATCCCTTATTGGTTAAGAATCTTTTGATTTTAGATGGACTAAAAATAATATCCAAAAGGGATGTTGGGTTTCTGGAGTGAAGTAATGAGTCAAACCAATTTTTTATGGTCCTACTGTCTTTAAATTCATTCTCCCACTCGTCTGGTTGAATGAAAGAAAATGTCAGACTTGCTTGAGCATCCAAATCAATCATGAGCACATTGTAGCCACGCCATGCTAATTCTGCTGCAAGGTTTGCGGTCAATGTGGTTTTTCCGACACCGCCTTTGTAATTTATTACTGATACGATCTTCATGGCATCCTCTGGTTTTGGGTGTCGACAATGTAGCACGAATGATGCACGAGGAAAAGAAAACCCCCGGCATGAAGCGCATCGAGTCCGCAAAAGCGCGCTTTCACCCCCCGGTCAGGAAGAGCGAGAGGCCGGCGTAACTGCTGTATATGTTATGTGTGGTTTTTATATAAAGCTGGCGACGGTGCCTTTCGCCGCGTCGAGGAAGCTGCCCGGGAAGATGCCCAGCAGCAGCGTCGCCACCACCAGCACCACGAGCGCGAAGAAAAGCGAAGGCGCGCTCGAAAGACTCATCACCTCCTGGCCCTCTCCCCTGTTCTCCATGAACATCACCATCATGATGCGGCCGTAGTAGTACATCGAAACCGCGCTCATGAGAAGCCCGATCGCGGCGAGCCAGTAATACTCGTTTTGCACCGCTGCGGCGAACAGGTAGAGCTTGCCGACGAAACCGGCCGTCGGCGGAATTCCGCCGAGCGAGAGCAGGAACACCACGAAGGCCATCCCCGCCCAGGGGTGCGCCTGCCCGATTCCCCTCCAGTCCTCGATGTTGTCACCCCGGTAGCCCTCCCGGCACACGAGAACCAACATGCCGAAGGCCCCCAGGTTGGTGAACAGGTAGGCGAGAAGGTAAAAAGTCACCGCGCTGATGCCGATGGAAGTAAACGTCACCTTGCCGTCCACAACGCTCATGGTGGCCACCACGCCCATCAGCACGTAGCCCGCATGTCCGATACTCGAGTACGCCAGCATCCTCTTGAGGCTCGTCTGCGCGATGGCCGCCACGTTCCCCCACACCAGCGTGAACGCCGTGAGCGCCCACAACAAGGTGTTCCACATATCGGCCATGGCCGGGAACGCCACGAAGAATATCCGCATCAAGGCGGCCACGGTCGCGAATTTGACGGCCACGGACATGAAGCCCGTAATCGGAGTCGGAGCGCCCGTGTAGGCGTCGGGCAGCCACATGTGGAAAGGCGCCATCGCCAGCTTGAACCCAAAGCCCGCGACCAGGAGAATCAGGCCGAAAATCATCAACGGGTTCTGCGCGATGGCCGCGCCCCCGGAACCTGAGAACGCCGCCGCTATTCCGGGAATCGAGGTCGTTCCGGTGAATCCGTACGTCAGGGCCATGCCGTAGAGGAGAACGCCGGAGGCGAAAGCGCCCATGAGGAAATACTTGAGGCCCGCCTCCCGGCTCAAGGGGTCGTGCCGCATGAACGCCACGAGCACGTAGATGCTGATGCTCATGGTCTCGAGACCCAGATAGACCGTTATCAAATCGTTGCCAGAAGCCATCACGAGCATACCGAACACCGAGAAGAGCAGCATGGCGTACAATTCACCGAAATTGATCTTCTCCACCTTGGCGTATTGAAGCAGCATCAGAATGGAAATGGCCGTGCAGAGAAGCACGCACACCTTGACGAACACGCTCAAATTGTCGACCACGTAAAAGCCGCTGAACGTCGTTCTCGCGCCCTCGCCCCATTGGCCGAAGGCGACCAGCCCCAGAATCACGACCCCCACGAACGCCACGACGCCCACGCGCGATTTGTTCTCGATCGCCACGAACAGGTCGAGGATGAGAACCGCACAGACGAGAATGGCCAGTCCTATTTCGGGAGCCGCCAGGGATAAGGCGATATCGGGAATCACCACTTGCATGAGAAAGACTCCATCAAATCAAGCGAAATCTCGTTTATCATTTCTCGAGCTTCGTCATTTTGCCGAGCACGGGCGTTTGCGGAGCCTGCGCCGCGTTCACCATCTTCACGACCTTTTTCACGCTCGCCTCCATCCTTCCGAGGAACGGCTTGGGATACAGGCCGATCCAGAACATCAGGACGATCAGCGGCAGAAGGTAGAGAACTTCGCGCGCATTGCAGTCGGTGAGTTTCTCGTTCTTGGGATTATCCAGAGTACCGAAGAAAACCCTCTGGAAGAGCCAGAGCATATAAGCCGCTCCCAGGACGATGCCCACCACGGCGAACGCGGCGTACACATAGCTCTTCTTGAACGCGCCGATGAGGATGAGAAACTCACCCACAAACCCGTTCAGCCCCGGCAGCCCGATGCTGCTCAGCATCGTGATGGCGAAGAACACCGTGAAGACCGGCACGACTTTCGAAAGGCCGCCATACTCGGAAATGAGGCGCGTATGACGCCTTTCGTAAACGATGCCCACCAGAAGGAACAAAGCGCCCGTGCTGATTCCGTGGTTGATCATCTGAAGCTGTCCGCCGAGCACGCCCTGCTCATTGAGGGCGAACACGCCGAGCATCACGAAACCCAAATGGCTCACCGAAGAATAGGCCACCAGTTTCTTGATGTCGGTTTGCGCCATGGCCACCAGCGCCCCGTAGATGATGCCGATAATGGAGAGAAGCATCATGAAGGGCACGAACACCTGACTCGCCTGCGGCAGTAAGGGCAGGGCGAAGCGCACGAATCCGTAGGTTCCCATTTTCAACAGGATGCCCGCCAGAATCACGCTGCCCGCCGTGGGGGCTTCCACGTGCGCGTCCGGCAGCCAGGTGTGGAAGGGGAACATGGGAACCTTGATGGCGAAACCGATGAAGAACGCCAGGAATATCCATACCTGGAGCGAAAGCGGTATCTTCGGTCCCACGCCGTACAACTCGACCAGATCGAACGTGAGGGTTCCGGTGCCCATTTTGAGGTTGGCGAAGTAGAACGCCAGAATTCCCAACAGCATCAACACGCTGCCGAACAGCGTATAGAGGAAAAACTTGATCGCCGCGTAGAGCTTCCTCGGCCCGCCCCACACGCCGATGAGGAAATACATCGGCACCAGGGTGATCTCGAAGAACACGTAGAAGAGGAAAAAATCGAGGGCGACGAAGGTGCCCAGCATGCCGGTCGCCAGCAAAAGGAGACAGACGTAGTATTCTTTTTCACGCTCCTCGATGGCGGTGAACGAGCACAAGACCCCCACGATCATCGTCAGCGTCGTGAGCAGGACGAGCAGCACGCTGATTCCGTCGATGCCGACGAAATAGCTCACGCCGATGGTGGGTATCCAACTCACCTTCTCCACGAACTGAAATCCGGCTTCGGCTTTATCGAAACGGAACCACAGGGGAAGCGAAATCAGGAAGTCCAAGACCGCCACCGCCGTGGCGAAACCCTTGATGGCTTTCGTCTGCTCTTTTTTCATGAAGAGCATGATAATCACCGCACCCGCCGCGGGCAGGAAGGTGATCAGCGTAAGAAGCGGCATGTTACTCATAGTTCCTCCAAAACCTCATCGCATCAGCGGAAAAGGTACGCGCTCAGCATCACGAAGATGCCCAATAGCATCACGAAAAGATAATTCTGAACCATCCCGGACTGCAGATATTTGAATACCTGGGAGAAAAAGCGGATGAAGCTCGCCGTGCCGTTCACCGCGCCGTCCACCGTCCGCAGGTCGAAAATCCCGGAAATGCGGCTCGTCACGACGGTGATGAGCGAACTGCCGTTCACCGCGCCGTCCACCACCTTCGCATCGAAGGTCCACAAGCCTCGCATGAGCTTGTACGTCGGCTCGACGATGCAGGCCTGGTAGATCTCGTCGATATGGTACTTGCCCAGGAGCAGGTAATATATGCCCGGCATGCGCCTGTACAAGCGTCTCGGCGCCTCGGTGTCCTTCACGTACATCATCCATGCCAGGGCGATGCCGCCCAGGGCGATGGCGATGGCCAGGACGATCAGGAACACGGCCGCCGGCCCCTCATGCCCGCCGCCGTCGGCCGCGGCGTTCATCAAGCGCACTCCCTGGTCCATGGCGTGGCCGCCGGCCGGCATCTTCGCCAGCGAGGGCGCAAGGAAGCGGTGTATCCAGCCGCCCTCGGGCGGGAAGCCGGGAATCACCCCGCCGATCACGCTCAGGACCGCCAGGATGACGAGCGGAACCGTCATCGTGGCGGGCGATTCGTGAATGTGCTCGCGGGCGTGATGATCGACGCGCATCTCGCCGTGGAAAGTCATGAAGATGAGCCGGAACATGTAGAAGGCCGTCATGAAGGCCGCGACGCAGCCCATGATCCAGACCGTGTAGTGTCCCGTGAAGAAAGCGTTCGCCAGAATCTCGTCCTTGCTCCAGAAACCCGCCAGCGGCGGCACGCCCGCGATGGCGATAGCCCCTATCAGGAACGTCCAGTACGTGACGGGCATCTTGTCTTTCAAGCCGCCCATGTAGCGCATATCCTGTTGCTGTTCCTCGGGCGCGTGGTGAAGCGCGTGGATGACGCTGCCGCTGCCCAAAAACAGCAGTCCCTTGAAGAAGGCGTGGGTCATCAGATGGAAGATGGCGGCGGTGAAGGCGCCCACTCCCAGCGCCATGAACATGAAACCGAGCTGGCTCACCGTGCTGTAGGCGAGTACGCGCTTGATGTCGTTTTGCACCAGGCCGATGCTCGCGGCGAACAGACCCGTGAGCGCGCCGACGACCGCGATGACGCTCAGCGCGTCCGGCCCCATGACGTAGATGGGGCTCGTGCGCGCGACCATATAAACGCCCGCCGTCACCATGGTGGCGGCGTGGATGAGAGCGCTCACGGGCGTCGGGCCTTCCATGGCGTCGGGCAACCAGACGTAGAGCGGAATCTGCGCGCTCTTGCCGATGGCGCCGACGAACAGCAGAAGACCGACGGCCGTGGCCGCAGCAGCGCTCATCTCGGGGGCCGCCTTGAAGACCTCCGAATAGGTGAGGCTGCCGGTCAGCGTCCAGATGAGGAACACGCCGAGCAGAAAACCCGCGTCGCCGATCCGGTTGACGATGAACGCCTTCTTGCCGGCGTCGGAAGCGGACTGCTTTTCGTACCAGAAGCCGATGAGCAGATAGCTGCAAAGGCCCACGCCCTCCCAGCCGACGAACATGACGAGATAGTTGTCCCCCAGCACCAGGAGGAACATCGAGAGCATGAAAAGGTTGAGATAGGCGAAAAAGCGCGGGTAGCCCGGGTCTCCGTGCATGTAGCCCACGGCGTAGACGTGAACCAGAAAACCCACGCCCGCCACCACGAGCAGCATGATGGTGCTCAAGGGATCGATCAGAAAGCTCATCGACACGCTGAGGCTGCCCGCCTCCACCCACGTCCACAGCGGCACGGTGTGGCTGCCGCCCGCGCCGAAGATCATCTCCGAGGCGATGCCCAGCACCACCAGAAACGACAAGCCCGCCATGACGGAAGCGATGGGGCCCGCCTTCTCGCCTACGTGTTTTCCGAACAACCCGTTGATCAGAACCCCGATCACCGGGAAAACGGGAATGAGCCAAGCCAGTTCGATCATGATTCCCCTACCACTTCAAAAGGTTGACTTCGTCCACGTTGACCATCGTTCGGTCGCGGTTCAGGGAGATGAGAATCGCAAGTCCCACGGCCGCCTCGCACGCCGCCACGGTGATGACGAAGATGGCGAACACCTGGCCCGTCATATCCGCCCAGTGGCGCGAGAAGCCCACGAAGGTCACGTTCACGGCGTTGAGCATCAATTCTATGGACAACAAGATGATGATGGCGTTGCGGCGCATCAGCACGCCCGCCGCGCCGATGAGAAACAAAATGGCGCCCAGGGCGAGAAAATGAGTCATCGATATCATAACGGGTTCTTTCTCCCCTCTATCGGTCTATCGTGCGTTTCGCGAGGACGATGGCGCCGATCATCGCGGCCAGCAGGAGGATGGAGGCTACCTCGAAGGGGAACAGGAATTTCGTGTACAAGACCGCGCCCAGTGCCTCGACGTTGCCCGGCGTGGCGCCTATGGACCACCCCCACGGCTTGGGCGTCGCGAACTCCACATCCCCCATCACGGCCCATATTTCCAGACCCAGCAAAACGGCCGCCACGAGCACCACGACGCCCTGGCGGTGCCACTGCCGCATCCGGACGGCCACCTCCACGTTCATCAGCATGATCGAGAACAGGTACAGCACCATGATGCCGCCCGCGTAGAGCAGAATCTGCACCGCCGCCAGAAACTCCGCCCCGGCCAGCACGAAGGTGCCCGAGAGGAAGAAAAACGTCAGCACCAGCAACAAGGCCGCGTGAATCACGTTCGCGCGCGTGATCATCAGCAAGGAGGTGATAATCATCCCGCCACCGAACAAATAAAAGAAATATAGCTCCACCCTGCGTCTCTCCCGCGATTTACAAGAACAGGTACTTCAGGAATCCGGTCAGGAAAATGTTGATCATCACGAGCGGGAACATGAACTTCCAGCCCACGCGCATCAGCTGATCGTAGCGGTAGCGCGGTAGCGTCGCCCGCAGCCATATGAAAACGAATATCATCACGGCGAGCTTGAGGACATACCAGACGAATCCGGGAAGCGGAATGAAGTCCGGCCCCTCCCATCCGCCGAAGAACAGCGTGATGCCCACCGTCGAGACGACCACGATGTTGGCGTATTCCGCCAGGAAAAAGAACGCGAACTTCATCCCGCTGTATTCGGTATGAAAGCCCGCCACGAGTTCCGTTTCCGCCTCGGGCAGGTCGAAGGGCACGCGGTTCGTCTCTGCAAGTGCTGCGACGAAGAAGACGATGAACGCTATCGGCTGATAGAACACGAACCACACGTCGCTCTGGGCGTGCACGATCCCCTGCATATTTAGCGTGCCGGCGAGCATCAGCGGCCCGATGACGGAAAAGCCTAAGAAAATCTCGTAGCTCAGCATCTGCGCCGCGCTCCTGAGCGCGCCCAGAAGCGAGTATTTGCTGTTCGAGGCCCAGCCCGCCATCACGATGCCGAACACGCCGAGCGAACTGATCGCCAGGATGAAGAACAGCCCGGTGTTCACCTGCGTGATGTAGAACGTCGCGCTGAAGGGCAGCACCGAGTAGACGACGAAGGCGGGCACCAGCACCATGATGGGCGCCAGTACGAACACGATCCGGTCCGCCTTGTCGGGGATGATGTCTTCTTTCAGGAACAGCTTCAGCCCGTCCGCTATCGGCTGGAGAAGGCCGTGCCAGCCCACGCGCATCGGCCCGAGGCGCATCTGCGCGTGCGCGATCACCTTTCTCTCGGTATACGTCAGATACGCCGCCACGAGTTGAACCACGTTCAGGACGATGAATATCTTTATCGCGGCGACCGCGACTTCAAGCGCCATGTCCAACGAAACGACTCCTCACCGATCACACTCGCCCAACACGATGTCGATGCTTCCGATGATGGCCACCACGTCTGCGACCAACTGCCCGATGCACAGCTTCTTCAGCCCGCCCAGGTTGATGAACGAGGGCGGCCGGATGCGCACGCGATAGGGCGTCGTCGTCCCATCGCTCACGATGTAAAAACCGAACTCGCCCTTGGGATTTTCGATGCTGTGGTATATCTCGCCCTCGGGCGGCTTGATGGTGCGCGGCGTCTTGCAGCTCACAGGCCCGCCGGGAAGCTGCTCCAGGCACTGCTGGATGATGCGGGTGCTCTGGCGCATCTCCTCGACGCGCACCAGATACCGATCGTAAATGTCGCCGTTCTCACCGACGGGCACGACGAAATCGAGATAGGGATACGCCGCGTAGGGTTTGGCGCGCCTCAAGTCCCAACGCACGCCGCTGCCCCGGATGATCGGGCCCGTCAATCCCAAGTCCATCGCGTCCTCGGCGGAAATGACGCCCACGTCGCGCGTCCTCTGCAGCCAGATGCGGTTGTTGGTGAGCAGCGTCTCGTAGTCGTCGATGCGGCTCGGGAAGATGTCGATGAACTCCTGCGTGAGTTGCAGGAACTTATCCGGCACGTCCTCGTGCAGACCCCCGAGACGGAAGGCGTTCACCGTCAGGCGGCCGCCGAACGCCGTCTCGAAGAGATCGAGCACCATCTCGCGCTCCCTGAAGCACCACAGGAACACCGTCATCGCCCCGATGTCCAGGGCGTGCGTGGCGAGCCAGAGCAGATGGCTGGCGATGCGCGAAAGCTCCCCCACCATCGAGCGGATGTACTGCGCCCGCATGGGGATCTCCCAGTCGAAGAATTTCTCCACCGCCGTGACCCACGCGAGATTGTTCGAGGGGGCCGCGATGTAGTCGAGGCGATCCGTATACGGGATGAACATCGTGTAGGTGATGTTCTCGCCAATCTTCTCCGTGCCGCGGTGCAGGTAGCCGATATCGCAGTCGAGATCGTTCACCGTCTCACCGTCGAGCTTCAGGATGACCCGGAGCACCCCGTGCGTGCTCGGGTGCTGGGGACCCATGTTGATAACGAGTTCTTCGGTCCCGTGCAGGGTGCTCTGTTCGATGCGAGACATATTCGCTACGCCGACCATGCCCTCATTCCCTCAAAAGGTACGCTGCCCTAATCGCCGATTTCCTTGCGCTTCGGCTTGGTGTAAATCCGCTCTCCCCTACCCTCGAGCGGGTAGTCCTTTCTCATCGGATGGCTGCCCCAGTTGTCGGGCAGGAGTATCCGCCGCAAATCCGGATGGTCATCAAACTCGATGCCGAACAAATCGTACACCTCGCGCTCCATCCAGTCCGCGCTGCTCCATATCCCCGAAACCGTAGGTACGGACTGACCATCCTTGATCCGCACCTTCAGGCGAAGCCTGCGGTTATGCTCGATGCTATAGAGGTGATACAGCACCTCGAGGGGATTTTCGGCCTCCAGGTAGTGCGCCGCGGTCAAGTCGGTGAGGAGTTCGAAACGCGAATCGCCGTGGTCGCGCAGATGGGTGGCCACGCCGAGGAGGGAATCGAGTCCTATCACGAACGTCGCCTCGTCCTCCTCGTCCCGATAGGCGCTTTGCTCCAGGACGGCGCCCGGAAACGCCGATTCCACCAGTTCTTTCAAATCCTCACCGGGCGCGGTCTTCACCTCTTCGGCGGATTCATCGGAATCCGGCGCGCCATTTGCCTGTTCGCTGTCTTCCACCACTTCGTCCGGCATCTTCTTCCCTTAGTCCGCCGTATGGCTTTTACCTGCGGATGTATTTTTCCTGTTCAATCTTTTTCTGAAGCTGCATGACGCCCCACATCAAGGACTCGGGCCTGGGCGGGCAACCCGGAACGTAGACGTCCACCGGGATGATTTCATCCACTCCCTGCATCACCGCATAGTTCGCATACGGGCCGCCGCAGGTGGCGCAGTTGCCCATCGCGATCACCCAGCGCGGCTCGGGCATCTGGTCGTACACCTTGCGAATCGCGTCCCCCATCTTGTGGGTGACGGTGCCCGCCACGATGATCACGTCGGACTGCCTCGGCGTGGCCCGGAAGATGACGCCGAAACGGTCGAAATCGTAGCGCGCCGCACCTGAGGCCATCATCTCGATGGCGCAGCACGCCAGACCGAAGGTCATCGGCCAAAGCGCGCTTTTCCTCGCCCAGGCGACCAGGCTGTCGACTTTCGACGTGATGAAATTGTCGCTGAATTTACCCTCGACTATGCCCACTCCAACGCTCCTTTTCTCCAAGCGTAGAAATAACCCACCAATAAGATGGCGATGAACAGCATCATCTCGATAAATCCGAACAACCCGAGGGCGTCGTACCGCACCGCCCAGGGGAAGAGGAACAAGGCTTCCACGTCGAAAAGCAGGAACAGTATGCCCAGTAAATAAAACCGTATGGAGAAGCGCTCATGCGCCTCCATCAGAGGAGGCATGCCGCACTCGTAAGGGGAGTTCTTCTCGGGATCCGGCAAGTTGGGGCGGAAAGCCAGCGCGATAATCAGAACGCTCGCGGCGAATGCGAACGCCATGAGCGTGAACAGGAATATGGGGACGTAGGGATTGATGACCTCATAATCCCTGAAAAAAGCGCCTACAACCTCCATCGCATCCATGCGTGGCCCCCACAAAAACACAACCCGTCAGGGGTGATGAAAAATGCGCCGCTCTCATCGTTGCCGCAAGGCGGTCATTTCCCGCGAAAACCCCTGGAACAAAAGCCTGAAACTGAACGAACCGCCATGATTTATATCATGGCGACAAACGAAAAACCAACCCCTGAGGTCAATTAAAAAAGACCGTGGAGCGATGCGCGAAATCCAGCACCGAGGAGGGGAAAATCCCCAGTTGCAAAGTGCTCGCGACGGCGAGCGTCAGCGCCGCGAGAGCATAGGACCAACCCGGATGCGGACCGAGCCTCGCGGCTCCACCCTCGGGTTCGCGCATATACATGACCACGACGAGCCTCAGATAATAGTACACGGCCACCACGCTGTTGAGCACCGCTATCACCGTCAGCCAGATATATCCACCCTGCAAGGCCGCGCTGAACACATGGAATTTCGCCACGAAACCTCCCGTGGGCGGCAGGCCGGAGAGCGACACCATGAACACGGCCATCGCCGCGGCGAGCCCCGGCCGGAAGGAAGCCAGACCGGCGAGATCATCAAGTTGCGTGCTACCGCCCTCGCGCATGTTCGAGATGAGGACAAGCACGCAGAAAGCGCCCATATTCATGAAAACGTAGACCAGCATGTAGTACAGGAATCCGCTCGTGGCCAACTCCGGGTTCACGCGCGAAACCACAAGTGCGATCATGAGATACCCGGCATGCGCAATGCTGGAATAGGCGAGCATCCGCTTCACGCAGGACTGCCAGATGGCGACGAGGTTCGCCAGACTCATCGTGAGGACGGCCATCACCCACAAAACCGAATCCAGGTTCCCGCCGGCATCGCCCGCCGAGAGAAAAACCCGGAAAAACGCGGCGAAAGCCGCCGCCTTGGGACCCACGGACATGAACGCCGTTACCGCCGTGGGCGCGCCCTCGTACACGTCCGGCGTCCACATGTAAAACGGCGCGGCGGCTACCTTGAAGCCCAGCCCCACCACGATGAAACCCAGCCCCATCAGGAAGACTGCTCCTCGTGAGGCGGGGTTCTCGTGAAGACGCGTGGCTATTTCGATCAAATCTATCGATCCCGTAGCGCCATAAACGAGCGCCATGCCGTAGAGCAAAAAACCCGAGGCGAACGACCCGAGCAGAAAATATTTCAAGGACGCCTCGTTGCTCTCCGGGCGGGCGCGTAAATAACCCGCCAGAACATAGAGCGACAAGGAGAAAACCTCGAGGCCCACGAAAATCATCAGCAGGTTTCGCGTCGCCGCCATGAGCATCATGCCGGAGGTGGCGAAGAGGATGAGGCCGAAATACTCGCCCGCCGGGGTGTCGTCCAACTCCCGCTGGGCCGCGGCGATGAGCACCGAGAAAATACTCGCGAACAAGATGACGACGTATAAGAACTGTGTGAACCCATCGAACAGATACATGCCGCCGAACGATGCGGCTAAACCGGGTAGAGCCCGCGTACCAAGCGTCACTCCCAGGGCGGCGGCCAGTGTCGCCAGCGTGATGGCGATAATGGCGGAGCGCTCGCCTCTAGAGAAAAAAGCATCCCACATCAGCACCAGCACCGCACCGCCCACCGGCAGAATGACCGGCAGCAGATATCCCCAATGGATCGTAGGATGAACGATATCCAAAACTATTTCACCTCGACTCTTTGAACATATGCGATTTCGCCCTTTTGTATTTTCCGCTCAGGCGCGGCTTCGACGCGCAGCACCCTCCGGTTCACCTGCGAGAGCCAGGCTTTAGCCGATGGCTCGATGCGGTTGAACAGCGGCTTGGGATAAAGCCCAATCCAGAACATGAGGGCCACCATGGGCAGCATGACGATCCACTCGCGCTTGTTCATGTCGGCAAGCCCCAGGTTCGCCCGCACGCTCACCTCTCCGAACAAAACGCGCTGGAGCATCCAAAGCATATAGACCGCCGAGAGAACCACGCCCAGGGCCGCGAATACGGCGAACCAGACGTTGCGCTCGAACGCGCCCAGCAGAATCGTAAACTCGCCCACGAATCCATTCAGGCCCGGAAGGCCGATGCTGCTCAGCGCCGTGATGATGAAAAACGCCGAAAAGACGGGCATCACCCGAATAAGGCCGCCGAATTCCTCGATAAGCCTCGTATGCCTCCTCGAATAGATGAAACCCACGATCAGGAAGAGCGCCCCGCTGCTGATGCCGTGGTTCACCATCTGCAACACGCTTCCCGAAGCGCCCAGAAGATTAAAGGAGAAAAGCCCCAGCATCACGAAGCCTAAGTGACTCACAGAGGAGTAGGCCACGAGTTTTTTTACGTCGGTCTGCACCATGGCCATGAGCGCGCCGTAGATAATACCCACCAACGCCAGGCATATGATGAGGGTCGCGAACTCGCGCGCCGCCGTCGGGAACAGCGGCATCGCCAGCCTCATGAAACCGTAGGTGCCCATCTTGAGAAGGACGCCGGCGAGGATGACGCTTCCCGCCGTGGGCGCTTCCACGTGGGCGTCTGGCAGCCAGGTGTGAAACGGGAAAATCGGCACCTTGATGGCGAAGGATATAGCGAACGCGGCGAACAGCCACGGCTGGAGAGCGGCGTCCACCGGCTCTCTGAAATGCGCCAGAATGTCGAACGTGCCGACCCCGCTCGCGAAATACAGCCAGATGATCGCCACGAGCATCAGCACGCTTCCGGTCATGGTGTAGAGGAAGAATTTCACGGCCGCGTAAATCCGGCGTTCCCCGCCCCAGACCCCGATGATGAGGTACATCGGAATCAGCATTCCTTCCCAGAAGACGTAGAACAGGAAGAAATCGAGCGCGAAGAAAACGCCGAGCATCCCCGTCTCCAGGAACAGCAGGGACATGTAGTAGAGCCGCGTCTTTTTCCGCACGTCGTCAAAGGAGAAGAGAATCGCGACGGGAGTCAAAATGGTGGTCAGCATCACCAGCAGCAGGCTGATGCCGTCCACGCCCACTTTGTATGCAATCCCGAATCTCGGAATCCACGCCGCTTCCTCGACGAACTGCATGCCCGCGAACCCGGGCCTGAAGCCCAGATACATCACCGCCGAGAGGACGAACGTGGCCAGGGACACCGCCAGCGCGAACACGCGAACGCCTCCGCCTCCTTTTCGGGCGCTCCCGCGCGTGAACAAGAGCAACAGGCCCCCGAGCATGGGTAAAAACAATATCGAGGTGATTATTCCAGGCACTCGCCCCTCAGGCTCCTCAAAGAATCGAAAAAATCATCAACGCGCCGTGAGATACAGCAAAATCACCAGCGCGCCGACCAGCATCGAAACGGCGTAACTCTTCACATAGCCCGTCTGGAGATGCCTCAGGACGCCGCCCAGGGATCGCACGAAAAAGCCCGCCCCGTTCACGGCCGCGTCCACCAGGCCGTCCTCGAACACTCTCCAGCACCAAATCGACGCTCGTTTTATCGGCTGAACGATCAAGGCGTCGTATATCTCATCCACGTAATACTTGTTCACCAAAAGGCGGTGGATACCCGGCCAGATCTCCGCGTAGGCGCTGCCGCCGTCGTTTTTCAAGACATACAAATTGTAGGCCGCGTAAATGCCGATAAAGGCGATGGCGAGTGAGAACACCATCATCAGAATCTCGAACACCACCTCATGATGCGCCTCCACGTGGCCGCCGAAAACAGGAGCGAGGAAATCTCCAAAAACGTTCGCTCCCGCGATGAGGGGAATCCCCAGCCAGCCGCCGACGATGGAGAGCGCCGCCAGCGCCTGGAGCGGAAGCGTCATGTTGGTGGGAGACTCATGGACTTTCTGCTGCTCCTCCAGGCTCAGCGTACAAGTGCCGAAGAATACCCGGAACAAGAGCCTGAACATGTAAAACGCGGTCATCAGCGCGCCGGCCGCGCCGGCGAGCCACAAGAGAACGCCGCCGCGCTCGGCCGTCATGGCGGCGTAGAGGATCGCGTCCTTGCTGAAAAAGCCGGCGAAGGGAAATACGCCTGCGATGGCCAGTGCGCCGATCACGAAGGTGTTGCTCGTTCTCGGAAGGGCCGCGTGGAGTCCTCCCATCCTGCGAATATCCTGCTCGCCGTCTAGCGCGTGAATCACGCTTCCCGCGCCCAGGAACAAGAGCGCCTTGAAGAACGCATGGGTCATCAGATGGAAAATCGCCGCGGAGAACGCCCCCACGCCGCAAGCCAGGAACATATAGCCCAGTTGGCTCACCGTACTGTAGGCGAGCACTTTCTTGATGTCGGTCTGAACCAGGGCGATGGACGCCGCCATCAACAGCGTGAGCGCTCCGATGACGGCCACGACCAGCATCGCCGTGGAAGAGAGTTCGAAGAGCACCTGCGTTCGCGCCACCATGTAGACGCCCGCCGTCACCATGGTGGCCGCGTGAATCAGGGCGCTGACCGGGGTGGGGCCTTCCATCGCGTCGGGCAGCCAGACGTAGAGGGGAATCTGCGCGCTCTTGCCCGTCGCGCCCCCGAACAGCAGCAGGCAGATAATCGTCGCCGCCGCGCTCTCGGGACCGAGCAACTGCGGGGCCTTTGAGAGCACCACCGAGAAATCCAGCGAGCCGACGACGCTGTAGATATAAAAAAGCGCTATCAGAAAGCAGAAATCACCCACCCGGTTCACGATGAAGGCCTTCTTCCCGGCCTCGGCCGCCGCCTTGCGCTCGTACCAGAAGCCGATGAGCAGGTAACTGCAAAGGCCCACCGCCTCCCAGCCCACGAACATCACCACGAAGTTATCGCCCAGAACGAGCATGAGCATGGAAAGCGAGAAGAGATTCAGATAGATAAAATAGCGCACCACGCCCCGGTCGCCGTGCATGTAGCCCATCGAGTAGAGGTGGATCAGCGTCCCGACGCCGGTGACGACGAGCGCCATGACGGCCGAGAGCGGATCCAGCGCGAAGCCCGCCTTGACCTCGAAGGCGCCGATGGGAATCCACTCGAACAAAAAGACTCGGATGAGCCGCCCCTTCTCGGGCATCCCCAGAAGACGGAGCCAGCTCAGGAGCGACGCCGCGAACGCGAGCGCCATCGCCAGCGTCGCTGTCCAGCCGGCGAATTTCTCCCCGCGCTTCCAGCCGAAGAGTAGATTCACCAGCACGCCGATGAGGGGGAACGCCAATATGAGAGTCAGACTATCCATAATTCCTTACTCTTATAGCTTCAGTAAATTGATCTCGTCGAGATCGGTGGATTCGCGGTTGCGGTAGATCAGCACCACGATGGCCAGGCCGATGGCGGCTTCCGCCGCGGCCACCGCCATCACGAAAAACACGACCATCTGTCCCGCCATCGAATCCAGGAAGCGGCCATAGGCCACAAACGCCAGATTCGCTCCGTTCATCATCAACTCGATGCACAAGATGACGACGATGGCGTTTCTGCGCACAACGACACCGACGACCCCCAGGGAGAAGAGAATCGCGCTCAAAATCAGGTAATGTTCAAGTGGCGCCATGCTTACGCGCTCCCCTAGCGGCTTCGTCTGCGCGCCAACACCACGGCGCCGACGATGCCCACGAACAACAAAACGCCCATGGCCTGAAACGGCAGGACGTAATCCGTCAACAAGAGATTTCCGATCACCTGCGTGTTGCCGAGTTCGCTCACGCGCGCGACCGGAAAGCTCCCCTTCTTGCCCGTCATGAGGGAGGTGGAGAGGAATATCTTGAGCAGCACGCTGAAAACGGCGAGCCCCGCAATGGCGCCCAGCATCTTCTGGCCGGGCAGGCGCAACTCCCTTTTCTCCTCCCGGCCCAGGTTGATCAGCATCACCACGAACAGGAAGAGCATCATGATCGCGCTGGCGTAGATGATCACCTGAACGATGGCGACGAACTGCGCATGAAGCGAGAGGTACAGCCCGGCCAGACCCAGGAAGGTCAGTATCAGGGCGAGCACGCTGTAGAGCGGGCTGGGAAACGCGACGACGGCTATCGCGCCCACCGTCGTCACCACCGCCAGAAAATAAAAAAACAAGGAACTGGCCACTACCGCCCATCCTCCAGCGGGCGGGCGCCCGCCTGAAATCGAACCTTATACATACGTCAGCAGGTTTTTCTCGTCATAGCGGGCATGAAGCTCCGGATAATCCTCGGTGCGCTTCACGAGCAAATCACCCTTCTCGTAGAGGAACTTGCCCCGATCGTCCTCACAGAATTCATACTCGTTGCCCAGTACGACCGCGCCGACCGGGCAGGCCTCTTCGCAGTATCCGCAAAAGATGCAGCGAAGCTCGTTGATCTCGTAAACGCTGGCGTAGCGCTCGCCCTTCGAGGTGGGGGCAGCGGGGTCGTTCTCCTCCGATTCCACAAAAATGCAATCCACGGGACAGGCCGCTGAGCAGAGCTTACACCCCACGCAGCGCTCCAGGCCGTCTTCCCAGCGCAGCAGCTTGTGGAGGCCGCGGTAGCCCACGGGCATCTCTTCTTTGACCTCGGGGTATTGCACGGTCACGCGGCTCTTGAAGGAATGCCTGAGCGTCAGCCACAATCCCCTGCAAATCTCGCCTAACATGAAATCTCCCCCCCTTTCGAGCGGCCCGCTAGCCCATGAAAACGATGGCGCCGGCCGTGAGCATCACGTTCAGGATGGAGAGGGGCAGAAGCACCTTCCATCCGAAACCCATCAGTTGGTCATAGCGCAGGCGCGGCGTGGAGGCGCGCAGCCACATGAAGAAGAACATGAACGCCAGCACCTTGATCAGGAACCAGACGACGGGCGGCAGCAACGGCCCGCGCCATCCACCGAGGAAAAAAGTCGCCCCCACCGCCGAGAGCGTAATCATGCTGCAGTACTCGGCGATGGAGTAAACCGCAAAAAGCATGCTGCTGTATTCGGTATGAAATCCTCCGGTGAGCTCGCTCTCGGCCTCGGGCAAATCAAACGGCGCCCGATTCGTCTCCGCCAACATACAGATGACGAAGAGCAAAAAGCCCAGGGGCTGTAAGATGATATAGGGCAACTCGGCCTGACCCTCGACGATTCCCTTGAGACTGAGGGTGCCCGAGAGCATCACCACGCCCAGAAGCGACAAGCCGAGCGAGAGTTCGTAGCTGATCAGCTGCGCGGCGGAGCGAAGCCCGCCGATGAGCGGATATTTGCTGTTGGACGCCCATGAGCCGAGCACGATGCCGTACACGCCGATGCCCGTAAGCGCGAAGATGTACAGGATGCCGACGTTGACGTCGGCCAGCACCAGATCCACCTTCTGGCCGAACACCGTCACGGAATCGCCGAAGGGCACCACGGCGAAGGCGACCAGCGCCGGAATGAGCGTGATGGCCGGCGCGATAACGTAAATCACCTTATCCGCCTGAGCGGGGATGATGGTTTCCTTGAACATGAGCTTGATCCCGTCGGCGATGGGCTGTAAAAGCCCTGCCGGACCCACGCGGTTGGGGCCCACGCGCACCTGTATGAGTGCGAACACGCGCCGCTCCATCCAGGTCATGTAGGCGGCGAGCAGCAAAAGTCCGCCGAAGCCCACGAACACTTTCCCGATAATGATGAGCAGCGAAATCATCTATGCGCCCACCTCTTGCGTTATCATTGCCTTTCTCACCCGAATTTCCACTCCCTGACGGCCCGGCGCGCCGCCGGTGTTCAGGGCCGAGGCCCCATGCGCGCGCAAATAACCCTCCGGCGCAAAGGCGACGCCCACGGGCGCGTTCTTATCCACATGCGCGGGGAGTTGTACGGTCTCGCCGCCCACTTCGAATTCCACGAGATCCCCATCCGCCACGCCCAGATTCTCCGCGTCGCTCGGCGAAAGGGCGAGAGCGGCGCCGGGCATGTCGGCCAGATGATAGGCTGAGGCCGCATAGGCTCCCGAGAGCCACAAGACGGGCGTCAACAGCATCCTGAGTCCCGGCTCCTGCGTTTCTTTCTCGGGAATCTGCGCGATCTGGTAGGCGCGCCGCCCTTCTCTTCTCAAGTGCAGACCCTCATCGGGAATGCGGCCGAAGGCGTCCACGTAATCGCCGATAAGCGAGCGCGCCTGAATCCGAATCTTGTCCAGCGAGTTCGTCCGCAAGGGCCGCTCCATCGCCTTGGCGATATCAACGAACGCCCTCCAGGCCTCGGGCGTCATCTTGTCGATCATCGGCTTGAGCGCGCGCGGGAGAGACTGCGCCCTGCGCTCCAGGTTCGTGACGCTGCCCGCCTCCTCATACAGCGTAGGCTTAGGGATCACGACGTCCGCATACTGCGCGCTGGCGTTTAAGTGAGATGTTTGCAGGACGATGAAATCGGCCTTTTCCAACGCCTCTCTCGCCCGTGCGCCGTCTGGATACTCCGCCACCGGGTCGCAGCCCAGAATATAAAGACTTTTCAGTTCACCGCTTACGAGACCGTCAAGTATGCCGTTCGTATCTTTGCCGACTTGCGCGCTAAGCGGCCTTCCCCAGGCTTCCTCGCAGGCGGCGCGCGCATCTTCCTCCGGCAAACCGCCTCCGGGCGGGCTCTCTGGGTGCAATCCTAAGTCCATCGCGCCCTGAAGGTTCGACGCGCCGGTGGCGAAGAGCATGTTGGCGCGGAGGAAAAGACCGAGATTGATCGCCTCGGAAACGGCGACCTTCCCCGTCTCCCCGGGACCGGAGAGCACGCTCACACCGCCATCCGCCGCCAGAATCGCCTGGGCCGCGGCCATGATATCGGCGGGCGCCAGGTCCGCCTCCTCACAAAGGCAGCCGGCATCCGAAGAAGCGAGAATGGCGGCGTATTCATCCGCATTCTCTCCTTGTGGTTTCGCGCCACAGTCCAGAAGGTACGTCGCAAGCGCCCGCAGCGTACGCGAGATTCCCCCCGGCACCGGCGCCAGATGATGCATCCTGCCCAGGAGGCGCAGATCGATGCGCCTTTGGTTCACGTTGATGATGACCGCGCCCGCCCTGTGCGCTTTTCTGATCTGAAGCGCGAGAATCGGGTGCTGCGTGAACGGGTCGCTCCCCACGATGATGATAGCCTTCGAGCGGCCCAATTCCTCGATGGAACCTACGCCGCCCACGCCGCCGAAGGCTGCGCGCTGTAAGTCCGTCTGCACGATGTCGCGCGGGTGAATCCGGCTGTCGACGTGGTTGGTTCCCAAAACCGAGCGCATGAAGACGCCGAACTGATACGCGGTTTCGTTCGTGGACGAAGCTCCGCCCAGACCGGCGATAGCGCCGCCGCCCTCTTGCGTCATGAGTGCGCCGAAGCGTCTCGCCGCCTCGCCGATAGCCTCCGCCCAGCCGACGGGCGTCAGTTCACCGTCTTTTCTGACCATCGGCTGGGTGATGCGCCCCTCGCCATGCGCGCCGCTCCAGCCGTAGCGCGCGACGTCACAAATCCATGTGTCGTTGATTTTTTCGTTCTCAGCCGCCGTCACGCGCTTGATCTCGCCGTCTTTCGTCCAGACGCCCTGGCGGCAGCCCACGCTGCAAAGCGTGCAGGGGCCCTGGGTTTCCTGCATCTCCCACACGCGCGCGGTGAATCGGTATTTGTTGTCCGTGAGCGCGCCGACGGGACAAATGTCGATGACGTTGCCCGAGACGACGCTCGTCACGGGCAGGTCCTCATAGACGCCCACCTCCGTGCGATCGCCACGCTGCGCCCAGCCGAATTCCGCCCCGCCGTCAATCTCCTCGGTGAAGCGGATACACCGGGTGCAGTGCACGCAGCGGTTCATCTCGGGCTTGATGAAGGCGCTGATCTCCTTGTTTTCATAAATGCGCCTGAACTCGTGCGTCCTGCTGATCGCCTTGCCGTAGGCCATGGTCTGATCTTGTAAGGGACATTCACCGCCCTGATCGCACACCGGACAATCGAGCGGGTGGTTCTTCAACAAAAACTCGAACACCCCTTCCTGCGCCTCGATGACGCGCGGGGTCACGGAACTGACCACCATGCCCTCGGCCGTCGGCGTGGCGCAGGAGGCCTGTAGTTTCGGTATCGGTCTGCCGTTGCCCGCGTCGAGCACTTCTACGAGACAGGCCCGGCACTGGCCCACGATGGAGAGATTCTTGTGATAGCAAAAATGCGGAACGTGCGCGCCTATCCGCAGCGCGGCCTCCAGGACGGGCAGATCCTTGTCCATCGTTATGCTCTGATCGTTGAATACGAAGGTTACCTGCTCATTCGCCATCTATCGCCTCTCCCCCATCACATCGCGGCGGGATACGGGCTGCCCAGCGGACAGCGGCCCAGAGAGATGTGCGCTTCAAATTCATCGTGAAATTTCGTCAAAAACGCGCCGAACATCATGGCGCACGCATCCGAGAGCACGCAGATGGTGTTGCCGCGCATGTTGGGGTCTATCGACGCGAGCGTCTCCAAATCGTCGGGTACTCCCGCGCCCCTCTCCATCCGGGCGAGAATCTCGGACACCCAGCCGGTTCCCTCCCGGCAGACCGAGCATTGTCCGCAGGATTCGTGCTCGAAAAAGGCGGCGAGCCTGCCAGCGGCCTGCACCATGCACGTCGTCTCGTCCATGACGATGACGCCGCCGCTCCCGCCCATGCTGCCCGCCCGGGCTAAAGAGTCGAAATCCATCGTCACCTTGTCTTCATACACTTCCTTCGCGGTAAGGGCGGGCGCGCTCGCGCCGCCCGGTATCACCGCTTTCAAGGCCGCGCCGTTTCGCATACCGCCGCAGTGATCGTGAATCATCTCCTCGCACGTCAGGCCGAGCGGCAGTTCATACAGGCCCGGTTTCTCCACGTGGCCCGAAACGCAGTACATGCGGGTGCCCGAGTTTTTCTCATCGATTCCGATGCCGGCGAACCACTCCGCACCCTTGTTCACGATGTGGGGGAGGTTCGCGAGGGTCTCCACGTTGTTGATGACCGTGGGCCGCGCATACAGACCGACGACCGCCGGAAACGGCGGCTTCAGACGCGGGTGTCCGCGCTTGCCCTCGAGCGACTCCAAAAGCCCGGTCTCCTCGCCGCAGATGTAGGCACCGGCTCCGCGGTGGGTGTAGATATCGCACGAAAAACCGCTGCCCATGATATTTTGGCCGACGTAGCCCTTCTCGTATGCCTCGGCCAGGGCTTTCTCGACCGCGCGCCAGGGGGCGACGAACTCTCCGCGAATGTAAATGTAGGCTTTCTCGATGCCCACGGCGTAGCAGGCGATGAGGATGCCCTCGATGAGCTGGTGCGGGTCGCGCAGCATCAATTCGCGATCCTTGAACGTGCCGGGTTCTCCCTCGTCCGCGTTGACGGCCAGGTATTTCGGTCCATCCACCTGGGGCACGAAGCTCCACTTGAGACCGCACGGAAACCCCGCGCCGCCTCGCCCGCGCAGACCCGAGGTTTTTACGAGTTCGATGACGTCGGCGGGCTCGACGCCGCCCAGAAGGCGTCTTATCGCCTCATAGCCGCCCGAGGCTTCATAGCCCGCGATATGCGGCGCATCGGGATTATCGAAGCGGCTCGTCACGATCTTTTCTAAAACCAACGCCATCTTCAGACCCTCAGCCTTGGCCTTCGCCGTTTGTTTCTTCAGCGCCTGCCAGTGCGGGCGACGCCACCTCATCCGCCCCGATGGGCGAGACGGACTCGCCCTTTTCCAGCGCGCTCAAGATATCGTTCATGATCTCGGGCGTGACGCACTCGAAATAATCTTCGTTCACCTGCACGCAGGGAGCGCCGCCGCAAGCGCCCAGGCATTCGACCGCCTCGATCGAGAATTTCCCGTCCTCGCGCGTGTGGCCGGCGCGGCAATCGAGGCGGGTTTCGATCTCGCGCAACAGCCTGCCCGCTCCCATGAGGGCGCACGAAAGATTGTTGCACACCTGCACGTGGTATTCCCCGATGGGCTGGGTCTTGAGCATGGTGTAGAAGCTCACCACGCCCCACACTTCCATGGGGGAGACCTCGAAAATATCGGCCACGTGCTGCATCACCGCGCTGGTGATGAAGCCCGCCTGCTCCTGGGCCAACTGGAGCGCGGGGATGAGGGCCGAGCGCTTCACCGGATATTTGGCGATGACGCGCTCTAATTCCGCGCGGTTCTCGGGCGAGAACTCGAAGCGTTCTTCCTGCTCGGAATGGGGAAACCGTATCAACGCCAAAACGAGGCCATCCTCTATTTCACTCTAGCGATCTATCTCGCCCAACACGATGTCGATGCTGCCGATGGCGGCCACGACGTCGCCCATTAGCCCGCCCTTGGTGATCTCGGAGAGCGCGTGGAGATTCGCGAAACTCGGCGCGCGCACTTTTACCTTATAAGGACTCGGGCCGCCATCGCTGATGATGTAATAACCAAGCTCCCCCCGGGGGGATTCGATGGCGTGGTACACCTCGCCCTCGGGCACGCTGTAGCCTTCGGTGAATATCTTGAAATGGTGGATCAGCGCTTCCATGTCGTGGGCCAACTGCTCCTTGGGCGGCGGCACGACTTTTGGGTTGTCCGCCATGAGGGGTCCCTCGGGCATACCTTCCAGCGCCTGTATTGCGATGCGCCGGGATTGGCGCATTTCGGCGATCCGCACCAGATACCTGTCCAGAATATCTCCCCGCTCACCCACGGGAACCTCGAAGTCGAACTCCTCATAGCCCGAGTAGGGCTCGTTCTTGCGGATGTCGTAAGGCACGCCGCAGGCCCGGAGCAGCGGCCCCGTGATGCCGAGCGCATAGGCCTGCTCGGCCGTCATGGCGCAAACGCCCTCCGCGCGCCTCCTGTAGATGGGGTTGTTGGTGAGTAGTTCCTCGTATTCGTCCACGCGGTCGGAGAAGGGTTCCAGAAAATTCCGGCAATCCTCATAAAACGTCGGGTAGGGTTCGCGCGCGACGCCTCCCACCCGGAAATAGCTCGTCATCATGCGGACGCCGGAGACTTTCTCGAAAATCTTCAGAAGTTGCTCGCGTTCTCTAAAGCAATACAAAAAGACCGTCATCGCGCCCAGATCGAGCGCGTGGGTGCCGAGCCAGACCAGGTGGCTGTTCAGCCGCGTCATCTCCGAGAGCAGCACGCGCAGATACTTACAGCGGCGGGGAACCTCCATATCCAGGAGTTTTTCGACCGCCAGAACGAAGCCGAGATTGTTCGACATCGGAGCCAGGTAATCCATGCGGTCGGTCATGGGGAGGGCCTTGTTGTAGGTTTTCTCCTCCATGTTCTTCTCGATGCCGGTATGCAGGTAGCCGATAATGGGTTTACAGGAGAGCACCGTCTCGCCGTCGAGTTCGAGCACCATGCGGAGAACTCCGTGGGTGCTCGGGTGCTGCGGCCCCATGTTGAGCGTCATCGTCTCGGTCTGTATGGGACCGAGCATGTCGCTGTCGAGTGGGTCCGTGCGCTGCGCTTGCGTGGCCATCAAGGCCTCCTGATCCTTATTCCGCCGCCTTGGGCTTGCCCGCGGGCGTATCCCGGAACGTAAACGCCACCGGCTCGGATGAGATGTCGAAATCCTTGCGGTGGGGATACCCCTCGAACCCCTCGGGCGTGAGGATGCGCTCGAGTTCGGGGTGTCCCTCGAAATTGATCCCCAAAAGGTCGTACGCCTCGCTCTCATGGAGCCTCGCGCCCGGCCATATACCGCAGACGCTGGGCATCGTCGGCTCGAGATCGTCCGCGCAGGTCGCTTCAATGCGAAGACGCCGCGATTTCTCCGGGTTCAAGAGCGAATACGTCACCTTGAACCGGTAGGAAACCGGCAACTCCAGACAATCCACACCACAGACGAAGCTCAGGAGCGTGTAGCCTCTTTGATCGCGCAAAAACCGCGCCGCATCGAGCAAGGCGCCCGGCGCGACCTGGGCGGAGATTTCACCGCGATGCTCGCGCGCCCCAAGAAAGCCGTCCCCGATTTTCGCCCGCAACAAAACGAGGTCGGGGTCTTTCTTTTCGATCGGCTCCTCGACCTCCCCCTGCTCCCGCTCCTCTTCACTCAACGGCTCAACCCCTCATTTCCCAAAGGTTTACATCCACTTCACGAACAAGCTCTCACCCCGCATTTGCGTCGACTTTCAACTCACATGGCGTGGGGAGCTTTCGCGCATCGTCTAAAGCGAGGTGATGCTGGAATCCTCTCGGTAGAGCGTTTCATCCGCTATTTTCGCCTGGAGCTTCATGATCCCGTCGATGAGCGTTTCGGGACGGGGCGGACAGCCCGGCACGTAAATGTCGACGGGCACGACCTCGTCCACGCCCTGCACGAGCGCGTAGTTGTTGAATATCCCGCCCGTGGACGCGCACGCGCCCATGGAGATCACCCATTTCGGCTCGGGCATCTGATCGTATATCTGCCGCAGCACGGGCGCCATCTTGCGCGACACCCTGCCCGCCACGATCATCAAATCCGCCTGGCGCGGCGATGCGCGAAACACCTCGGCGCCGAAGCGCGAAATGTCGTATTTCGCCGCCGAGGTCGACATCATCTCGATGGCGCAGCACGCAAGCCCGAAAAGCGCGGGCCACAAGCTGTTCTTACGCGCCCATTTGATGACGTCGGTGGCGCGGCCCAGTACCACCTGGCCTTCTAATTGTTGTTCTAGTCCCATTCGAGCGCTCCCCGGCGCCATTCATATATCAGGCTGGCCACCAGCAAAGCCATGAAAGGCAGAATCGCGAGAAACCCGTATACGCCAAGACTCCTCAAGTTCACCGCCCACGGGTACAAAAAGATGGTCTCCACGTCGAAAACGATGAACAAAATCGCCACCAGAAAGAATTTTACGCTGAAACGCCCGCGCGCGTTCGATTCGGGCACGATGCCGCACTCGTAGGCGGAATCTTTCTCCACCGTGGACTTGCGCCTTCCCAGCAGGAACGTCATGCCGAGGTTCATAATGGCGAACGCAACCGCCAGCGCTATCAGAATCAATATGGGCAAATACTCTTCCGGCATTCCCGGCCCCCACGGCGCTCAGAAGCGCGTTTTTTCCTTATGTCGCATAGGTCGTCAAATCGAGCGCATCTTACGGCTGGCATCCCGTGGTGTCAACAATTCGCCGCCCGGATGCGCCATAAACCGAAACCCGGCCCGGCTCCCCACTACTCTTGTTCCACATCGCCCCCTGCGCGTGGGTATTTTGGCGTTTTCTCTCCCTCGAAAATAGGGTATTTTGAACCTGTAGCACCTTCGCCTCATCCGCCGCCTATCGCTGTGGAAGGTGGGGCGTCCGGACGAAAAGCCCGGGAATATTATTTTCGCACGCGCAGGAGGGTTTCAGCCATGAACAAACAAAATCCACCAACCAGGGCGCGCCTCGACGCCCTGCTGCATGATTTCGAGGCTCTGGCGCAGCGGCAGGTAGGCTACCCCTGCAACCAGAATTTCGATTTTTCGGATTTGCTGCCCTTTCTGGAATACAGCCTCAACAACGTGGGTGATCCCTTTCACGACAGTAATTTCCGCAGCAACACCCATGAGATGGAGCGCGATGTCATCGCCCGGTTCGCCTCTTTGATGCACCTGGAGGAGGAGCAGACCTGGGGCTACGTCACCTCCGGCGGAACCGAGGGCAACATGTACGGCCTCTATATGGGGCGCGAGTTGTTCCCGAACGGGGTAGTCTATTTCTCGCAGGACACGCACTACAGCGTTCTCAAGATCCTGCGCGTGCTGAACGTGCGCAACATCATGATCAAGAGCAGCGAGAACGGGGAAATCGACTACGAGGACCTCCACGAGACCATACGCATCCACCGCGATGCGCCGGTCATCTTCATGGCGAACATCGGCTCCACGATGAAAGGCGCCGTGGACGACGTACAAAAGGTGCGCGGCATCCTGGACGACCTGGCGGTCACGAACGCCTACATTCACGCGGACGCCGCCCTGAGCGGCATGATTCTGCCCTTCGTCGAGGAGCCGCAGCCCTATGGCTTCGACGCGGGCTTCGACAGCGTCTCCATCAGCGGCCACAAGTTCATCGGCTGCCCGCTGCCTTGCGGCGTCGTACTGACGAAGCGCGACTATGTGGCGCGCATCGCACGCTCGATAGAATACGTGGGCGTACTCGACACCACACTGCCCGGCTCACGCAGCGGGCTGACGCCACTCATGCTGTGGTACGCCTTCGAGCGCTATGGCCTTGACGGTTTTCGAGAACTCGTGGCGGAGATGCTGGCGGTTGCCGCGTACGCGGTCGAATGCTTCAATGAGCGCGGCGTCCCCGCGTGGCGTCACAAGAACTCGGTGACGGTCGTCTTTCCGAGGCCATCGGGCGAGGTTTTGCGCAAGTGGCAGATCGCTCCGCTGGGAGACATCGCCCACATCATCACCATGCCGCACGTCACGCGCGAGATGATTAACGAGTTCGTCGATGACTGCGTGAAGCGAAAACACAGGCAACCGGCCTGAGGAGGAATTTCGATGAATCGAATCATCATCACGGTACGTGACGAAGTCGGCGTCATCGCGGATATCAGCAAGGCGCTCGCCGATGAGTCCATCAACATAGAAGCCTTGAACACCGAGGTCGCGGGCGAGAAGGGCGTCGTCATTCTCACTACGGATGAGTCCGACCGCGCCCTGCACGTGCTCAAGAACGCGGGCTTCCGGGCAATCAGCGATGAGGCGATGATCATCAGGCTGCGCGACGAACCGGGCGCTCTCGCCAAAGTGGCGGAGAAATTCAAGATCGCCGGCGTGAACATCCAGAGCATGCACATCCTGAACCGCCACGCCGGCTATGCGAACGTCGCCCTGACCGCGGATGATGACGCGAAGGCGAAGGTGCTGCTCGCGGACGAAGACGTTCTCTGAAGATTCCCGCAAGAGAAATACCCAAAGCGCGGCCCCCAGAATCACTCCCCCTTGAGGGTCGAGCATCTCCGAGGAGGAGAATTTACAATGGTTTTGTAGGGACAGGTCGCGACCTGTCCCTACGATTTCCGAATCCGCCATAGGCCGAACTGAAGGTTGCCGTCATTCCGGCGCATGCTGGTGACAACCGACAGGTTGGCCAAAACCGATGAGGCGGATATTTGGCAGCGTTTCGCTCTTCTTCGAGCAAGCGGGAATGACGCCGGAAAACGAAAGGCGAAGGACAAATTCCCTGGATTCCGGCATGCGCCGGAATGACGATCAAAAACAAACAACGGGCGGAGGCATAGGTCCGCCCCTGTGGAAGCGCCATGGTATCGTAGGGACAGGCCCCCGTGCCTGTCCGACGAAGGACAACCACGGGGGTCAGACATATATGTCTGACCCTACGCAAAACCTCAATCCTCCCTCCTCGCTCGGAATTGACCTCAAGGGGGTAGTGATATTGAATGCGCATCTTCTCGAAAAAGTTTCACCCCGCCAGGATCAGCAAGACGATTCCCGCCAGAATCACCAGTCCCCCCAATAGGGTTTCGCGAACGCGCTCGCGCTCCTTGAAGAAGACGTAGCCGACGCCGATGGCCAGGAGAATCTCGACCTGCTTCACCGATTCCACGTAGGAGGTGAGCGTGAGGCGGAAGGCCTCCGCCTGTGCGAGGCTCGCGATGAAGGCGAACAGTCCCAGGGAAATGAAGCCCTTCCAGAGCCTGGGCACGCTCTTGAAGTGCGCAGCGGATTTCCACAAGGTCAGCGGCAGCACGACGACCGTCGCCGCCGCATAGGTAATGAGCGTGCCGAAAGCCGCGTCTGAGAGCACCGCCGCCTGCTTGAAGGTGATCACCGAGGTTGGGTACAGCAGCGAGGCGAGCACGGTGTAGCGCATCCCCTTGTCGGTGAAGATGGCGCGAACAGGCTCGAACCAGCCGATTCGCGCGCGAGAGACGTTCAACCCGTAGACGCCCGCCAGGGTGATCAGGATGCCCACGAGCCCCCAGGCCGAGGGCGCCTCGCCCAGCGTGATGAAAGCGAGCACCACCAGCCATATGGTCGCGAGCTTCCACAGCGAGGTCACCACGCCCATCGAGCCGTACAAGAGCGCTTTCGAAAGCGAGAGCGTGGCCATGGTCTGCAGGAAGCCGAACAGGACGCAAAACCACCAGAAGCCGGGCTGTATCTCGGGCACGCCCTTCAACCACACCGCCACGGCCGCGAAGGGAAGCAGGAACGCGAACCGCCCCAGCACGTTGATGTACTCATCGAGTTTGTGGCCGATGGATTTCATCGCCGCGTTTCTGAGCACCTGCGCGAGAGCTGCGATAACGGCAAGCGTTACCCAGTCCATTTCATGCTCCTTTGACCCTTCGCCACGTGAAAACCAGGGCCTTTTCTACGCGCACTTCAGGCCTAAGTCCAACGGCGGCGGGATATCACGACTCTTGCGCCCAAAATTCCTGCTAAAGCAAACCTTGAATCCCTCTCCCGTCTGACACGGCCGCGCGCGGTATGCTAATCTGGCGATGGTAATCCGTTCCTCTGAAAGGAGCCTCGCATCATGATTCGCGACGACGTATTCGTCTTTGACAACGTGGTGCATATGTACGACTACTCGGATGAAAACCTCATCTCCGAGAAGAGCGAATACGACCGCCACTACCATGTGAGCAAGGTGGTGCGCAGAAGGCGAACCGCGCCCACCGACGTCTACGCGGGGTGGGACCCGGTGGAGGGCTTCAAGCGCCGATGGAGCGTCGAGGACATGGGCCGCCTCGTTTTTGAGGATTCGGGCACCGACATGGCGATGGCCCAGGCCGTACCCCTGTTCGACCTCTACAAGGACGGCTTCGCGCCCGTGAAGGCGCAGTACGCCTTCGCGCAGGCGTTTCCGGAGCGCTGCCTGTTCTGCGGGGCCGTGGACCCCATGTACCCGAGCGTGGCCGCCGCTTGTGAGGAGATGGAGCGCCAGGTGAAGGAATGGGGGGCGAAATCCATGAAAATCTACAACGCCCACGTGGACGGGAAATCCTGGGCGTGCGACGACCCCGAAATCGCCTACCCCCTCTACGAAAAAGGGCGCGAACTGGGTATTAAAGTCTTTCAGTTCCATAAGGGAAACCCGATAACGCGGGCGAGGCTGCGCGACCTCTCACCGCTCGACATCGAGGGCGCGGCTCTTGATTTTCCGGATATGCTCTTCGGCGTCCACCATCTGGCGGTGCCCTATTTCGAGGAAGTCGTCTGGATGGCGAACCGCTATGAAAACGTCTTTCTCGTGCTCTCGGGCATCGGCCATACGCCCATGATCGCGCCCAGAACCTTCACCGAGTGGATGGGCAGGCTCCTGCGCGACGTGGGCTCCGAGAGAGTTCTCTGGGGTTCCGAGATGGCGCTACTGGGAAACGCGAAGCCGGTTCTCGAATGGATATGGGAGATGGAAATCCCAGAATCCATGCAGGACGACTACGGCTATCCGCAAATCACCGAAGAGGACAAACGCAACATCCTGGGCTTGAACCAGGCGCGCATCTTCGGCGTGGACGTGGAGGCCAAAAAACGAGAGCTTTGGACCGGAGCAGCCCGATGAACGAGCACGACGCCCTCATCTGCGATGTCGAGGACATCATCGAGACGCAGATTCGTCCGCTCCTTAAAATTCACGGCGGCGGCATTACGCTCGAGCGCGTGAGTGAAAACGGGGAAGTATCGCTTCGCTTCGAGGGCGCGTGCCGCGGCTGCATGCTCAAGAGCGTCACCTACGCCCTGGGCGTGCGCCAAAAGCTCATGCAGCACCCCGGCGTTACGGACGTTTCCGTCGAGGGCGTTCGCATCTCGGATCACGCCATCAAACGGGTGGAGAAATTCTACTCCGGCTATTCGTTTTGGGTGGGGCATCCGCTCAAAGATCATTCATCGTCTTGATCGCCTCGCGCCACCAGATGAGAAAAGAACTGCGCCTGTGGTACGGGTGGGTGATCCTCCTCAGTGTCTTCATCATCCTGACGGTAACCATCGGCATCAGAAACTCCATCGGCGTCTTCTTCAAGGAAGTCTCCGGCGAGTTCGGCTGGAACCGCGCGCAGACGGCCGCCGCCTTCACCATGGGCATGCTCGGCCAGGCGGTGGTGGCACCCTTCGCGGGTTGGGTGCTCGAGCGCTTCAACATGCGCTGGGTGATCGGCGCGGGTATTTTCGTGAACGGAGCAGCGCTCATCATCGGGGCCTACATCGACGCGCTCTGGCATTTTTACGCCATGTATTTTCTACTCTCCGTCGGGTTCGCCTTCACGGCCAACCTGCCGCAGGTGCAACTGCTCTCGAACTGGTTCGTCTTGAAGCGTGGACTCGCCATGGGCTTCTCGCACGCCGCTCAGGGCTTCGCGCCCATCCTGAACATCTTCACCCCGCTGCTCATCATGAGCCTCGGCTGGCGGGGGAGCTATCTCGCGCTGGCGGGTATTGTACTTCTTCTCGTGTTGCCCTTCGCCGTGACTCTGCTGCGCGACCACCCCAGAGAGAAGCGCACCGCTCCCGACGCGCCCTTTTTAACATCCGAGGAGTTCTCCCGCGCTCGCGCCAGAAGCGCCGTCATCGTTCCTTCGGGTAAAGAAACAGAAACCGGCTATTTCTCTTTTTTCTTCACCCGCAGGTTCATGCTTATCGGCGGGGCATTCGGCAGCATCGCCTACATCTTCACCGCCGTATTGGTGCACCTGATCCCCCATGCGACGGACCAGGGCTTCTCTCCCTCGGGGGGCGCCGCGCTCTTCGCCTTGTATGGAGCAGCTCTCGTCGTGGGGAACGGGCTGAGCGCGATATCCGATCGCATCGGAAGACTCCCAACCTACATGGTGGGCGTGGTATGCGGCGTGGCCGCGAGTTATCTCCTGGCCGCCTTCACGCGCGCATCACCCGAGTGGCGGATATACGCGGGCGCGATGGGGTTGGGCTTTGCTCTCGGTTTTGTCCGGCCTACTGCGTCCTCTCTTCTGGTGGATCATTTCGCGGGGCCGGGCTTCGGACTGGTGAACGGATGCGCGATGATGGTCTTCTCCCTCATAGGCGCTCTCGGCCCCCTCGTGACGGGGATGCTCTTCGACGCGAGCGGAAACTACTACGCGGGCTTTCTCCTCGTGGGCGGCATGTTCATCGCGGGCTCAATTTTCGTCGTGAGCCTCTCGCGCATGCCGCGCGAAGAACACGGCTAGGGCTTTGGCTTCCATGCGAGACGAATCGCGCCTCTGGTACGGCTGGGTGGTTCTGGCCGTAGTATATCTCGTCATGATCTCGCTCATCGCCTTTCGCGCCACCATCGGGCCCTTCTTCAAGGAAATCTCGGGAGAACTGGGCTGGAGCCGGGGAGCGACGGCGGCGGCGTTTTCCATCGGCATGCTGGCCCAGGCGGTCATCTCGCCGCTGGCGGGTATTCTCTCCGACCGCTGGAGCATCCGTGCCACGATGTCGGCGGGCGTTCTTGTGTTCGGTCTTTCCTTGCTCATCGGAAGCTGGATCACCTCGCTATGGCAGTTTTATCTCATGTATATCGGCCTGTGCGCGGGCTTCGCCGCGGGCACGTGGGTCGCCCAGCTGCCCACGCTGTCGAACTGGTTCGTGAAAAAAAGAGGGTTCGCCCTAGGCATCGTCAACACGGCGCAGGGCGGCGCTTTCGTCTTGAACATCGCGACCCCATATCTTATCGCGGCCCTGGGCTGGCGGATGAGCTATCTGGCGCTGGCGGGTATGGTTTTGCTGATCGTGTTTCCCATCTGCATCGTTTTTCACAGAGACCACCCATCGGACAAAGGCACCATCGCCGATGCCCCCTTCGTTGGGGACGCGCCGGATAAGCAACCACCGAAACCAGCGCCTTCATCATCCGGCGACACGCAGGTCCCATTAATCAACCTGCCGTTTTTCTTATTTCTAGGCTCGTTTCTGCCCATGGCGTACGCCTTTTCGGGCATGCTCGTCCATCTGGTGCCTCACGCCACGGACCAGGGATTCTCGCTCCAGACCGCGAGCGTCTTGTTCGCCATATGGGGATTCTGCCAGGTGGCGGCGAACCTCATCAGCCCGGTTTCCGACAGGCTGGGCCGGGTGCCGACGTTCATGATCGGCGTCGTCTTGGGAATAGTCTCCGCCTTCGTTCTGGCCACCTACGAGCAGGGTGACCCTCAAATCCGCTTCTACCTGGGCACGATAACCAACGGCTTCGCCCTGGGCCTCATGCGGCCCACCGGCTCGGCCATCCTGGCGGATTATTTCGAAGGACCGGGCTTCGGGCGCGTAAACGGGGTGGTGATGATGGGCTTCGCCCTATGGGGTTCGGCGGGGCCTTGGGCCACGGGCGCCCTGTACGATCTGCACGGCTCCTATCTGTGGGGCTTGTCGATACTCGCGCTCATGTTTTTTCTCTGCGGCGTCTTCGTATTGTTACTCGGGTGGATAAAACGAGATAAGAGAGGGGAATCTCCCGCTGAATCATAAAACCACGAATTCGAGGATAAGTATGCCGCTAGAAAAAGTCGATGGATTCTATTTTCACCCCGACTCGCGTGATCGCGTTCTGGCGCAGCGCCATGCGGACCCGGCCAAAACGCCCTGGACGCCGATGGAAAAACCGCTCGAACAATGCAAGGTCACCTTGGTCTCCACGGCCGGCATTTTCATGAAGGACGACGTTTCTTTCGATTATGAAAGGGAGCGCCGCGAGGGCACGTGGGGCGACCCCACCCACCGGGAGATTCCCAAAACGGCGGGGCAGCACGACGTGTCGTATTCCCACCTGCACATCGACACCTCCTTCATGGCCGAGGACAGGAACGTGGCCTGGCCGGTCGACATCTTCCTCGATTTCGAGAGAGAGGGGAAAATCGGCGCGCTGGCCGACACGCTGTACTCCATCATGGGCTACATCCCGAACTTCAACCCGCTGGTGAAGCGCACAGCACCCCTGATGATCGAGAAGATGAAGGACGAGGGCGTGGACGCGGCTTTTCTGTATCCGGTCTGACCCTTGTGCAACCGGTCCGGCGGACTGCTTCAACGTGAAATCGAAAAGGCGGGAATCCCCACCGTCATCATCTCCAATGTGCCAGAAACCACCGAGCGTGTCTGTGTGCCCAGGGCAGTGTTCGTCCAATATCCCTTCGGTCGTCAGTTGGGCCTCGTGGGCGATTACGAGGGCCAGCGCAGGATTTGCGAGGACATGGCGAGGGTGCTGGAAGAAGCGCAGTCGCCCAACGCCTACCGTCACCTGCCCTATGAGTGGCCCGAGCCGCCCGAGACCACCAAATGGCGTCCGGGTGTACCGCCTCCCATCTTCGCCATCCGGCAGGCCAAAGAGGGCGGACACAATCTGATGGGTGATTTCAAGGACGAGGAACGGGCCGCGTATTCGGACCAGAAATAGCCTTCATCGTTCATAGTAGTGAGGGATATCGAGCTTTGAATTTTTAGCCTTCAAAATACATTCCCATGTCTCGGCAAACTTTTTTGCGTTATTTTTGAAACTCTTCTTTTTTGAAAGAAGAAAGAAAGCGCGTGAGGCTCCTCGAGCGGCACGAATAGCTGTAATTTCGTGACTTCCGCCTATTTCTTTCTTGAGTTTTTTCAACCAGCTTTCTATCTGTGTCTTGTGGTTCTGGTTCCGGGACAGGTGATGGTAAATCAAAAGGGAATGCTTCTTAGCAAGTAGTTTTACTTCCTCCAAAGAGATATGTTTTTCGCTTCCTTCGTCGTGCAGGCCATTGTCAGGGTCAACAAAAACTAAATCGCATCCCCTCACTTTTTCACAAGCATTCCTGAACCAGGTATCACGACTCTCTCCCCTCTGTATCTCTTGTCCGAAAAATGAAGCCTCTTTAAGTATTTTCTCTAACCTTTCAATTCGACGTTTCCCATCTTTGCAGACTATCTGTTTTAGTCGATTGAATAGTTCTTCATCATATTTTTTATTTTTCGGGTCATGGAGATATTCCGTGAACTTGCCATCACTACTGTTTTCTTTTCCACCTGTTTTATACCAGATGACACCGAGTTTTTTTGCCTTTAGGCAACGCAGAAGCCCTAACTTCACGTAATCGCCGACATCTCCAACATATTGGTCTCGCACTGCGCCTCTCCTCAATAATGTAACGGAAACTCCAAATCGTAGACAAAACCTCTTCTCAAATTACGCTTTCTCCAGCCTGGCGAAATTGAGGTAAAACCGCCCGTCTACTTCCGTGCGCGAGAGGGTTTGCGCAAAATCTTTCGACTCCACCCGGTAGACCCGCTCTTCCCCTCTCGCTCTCGAAACGTTCGTGAGCGCCTCTCCATCGAGGCCCTTGGGCATCTTTTTCCCCATCAGGGAGAGTATGGTGGGAGCCAGGTCTATGTTGCCCGTCGGCGCGACTACCCGAGCGCCCGTCTGAAAGGCAGGGCCTTGCGCAATCAGGAAATTACATAACTCATACGGGCTGCACGAGCCGTGCGTCCCGCCGCTTCCTTTGTTGTTGGCCGATGAATATCCCCAGCCGGGGAGCGCGCCCGGACGCTTCTCGCTTCGCAGGAAACCATCGCCCCACTGAAAGCCCATGAGCAAATCGGGCGCGCGGGGTCCGCCGCAGCCCGCCAATCCCAGAGACATCGTTCCCGGGAGTGTTCCCTCGGCTCCTTCGCCGTCTTTTGAAAACAGCGGGCCCGCCCAATACTTCGTCCGCAAAAACGCGACAAGTTCCAAAAGCGTTTTTTCCGATTCGGCGTAAAAAAGGGCGGCCCCCTCGCTGTGCGCCACCTGCCAACTCTCACCGCGGCCCGGGAGGTCTGCTAGTTCGGCTTCCAAGTCAATCATTCCCGCCGTCGCCACCACCCCGTGATCCGAGAACAAAAGAAGGGTCGTCTCCGACCAATCATCGCGCTCTGTTCTCAGCCTCTCCCAGAACGCGCCGAACAGCCGATCCACCCCCGTAAGCGCTTCGAGATAACCCGCCCCGGCGGCGCCCTGGTGATGCTGCGTGCTGTCCGGCTCGCTCAGGTGAACCACGAGCACGGCAGGTTCAAGTTCGGGAATCACGTAATCGAGCGCGAAATCGAGCGCCCACGCGCAGCGCGCAAGGTCGGGTTCACCGGCGGCGGGGATTTCCGCCGCCTTCTCGAATTTTCCGCGCCATTCGGCGGGATGCGTCGCCTCTGGATGGATCAGACACGCAGACCGGCCCGCGTTCCAAAGCCAGGCGGAGCCGCTCGAGGCCGCGCTGATGATGACGCCGCCACCGAGACGCTCGAAAAAAGTGTCCCGCAAGAGAAGACGCCCGCCCAGGGCGCGCTCCCAGGCGAGGAGATCCTCGTAGCGGCCCGTTGTGATGGTTTCGCCCAACTCGCGCGCAAAGAGCGAATTGCCTGGCAGGCCGTGCTTTTTTGGATAAATGCCGGTGGTGAGGCTCGAAACGCAAACCCTCGTCGAGGTGGGAAACACGCTTCGGTGATTCTGAAACCACGCGCCCCGCTCCGCCGCCGCCAGGAGATTCGGGGTTCTCTGCTCGCTCAGGGCGTCCGCGCGCAGACCATCGAACTGAATCGCAATGACGCGAGGCGAGGCCATCCGCTCCTCATCCAGAAAAAAAGCGGCGGGGGATTCCGCCCCCGCCGCCTGGAAAGCTAGAATACGCGATCAGGTGGCCTGTCCCGCCGCCTGCGTGGCTTTTTCGAGTTCCTCGGGCGTTAAGGGATCGCCCACGCCGATCATCGAATCGCGCGTCACGAGCTGGAAGAGTTGCGCTTCGCTCCAGTCTTCGGTTCCCGCCGGACGCCGGGGAATGATGAGGTAGCGACAGTCCGCGTTCGAGTCGATGACGATAAGCTCCACGTCATCGGGCGCCTCGAAACCCATGTCCTTGAGGGTTCCCCTCGGGTCCGTCACGGCTTTCGAGCGATAAGGGAAACTCTTGTACCAGGTGGGGGGCTGGCCGAGGATTTGCCTCGGGTAGCACGAGCACAGCGTGCACACCACCATGTAGCGGGTCGTGTCGGTATTCTCGAGAGCCACCACGCGGTTGATGCCCGTGGTATCGACGCCCATTTCGGAGCAGGCGGCGTCCGCGTCCGTCAAAAGTCTTTCCTTGAAGCCCTCATCCACCCAGGCGCGCGCGATGATGCGCGAGCCAATGGCGGGGCTTTGGCCGTAAATCTCCTCCACCGCGCGCCTCATCTCATCGGTCGTGAGAATGCCCTTCTCGCGGAGAACGTTCATCAGAGCCATCATGCGCACCTGGTAGTAGTCCAGATCGTGCTCGACCTGGGTCACGGCCCCTTCGCGGTAGGCGTCGTCGGACTGCATCCGCGCGTTGTGCGCCGAGGGGTCCTGGCTGTAGGTGTGCGGATGGTCGCCGTGGTGATGGGTATGTCCGTTGTGATGATCGTGAGAGTGCGCCATGGTGTGCTCCTCGTTCACGGGGGAGCCGGCGGATTCGTCCTAGACCGGCTCCAGCCAATGTTCATAAATTTCGATATAGAGTTTGTCCTGTTTTTTCCCCGTCTCGTGATCCCACAGATCGTTGATGTCGAACTCCACCCAGTAGAGTTCCCTGAGCGGCGTGCCGTCGCCGCCGTAGGCGAGATTCTCGGGGTTTTTATATTTGCCGAAATAGCGGTTGACGACGCCCGTCTTTCCCTTCACGAAATATGTCGTTCGATGATGGCCGTCGGGGTACATCTCCTTGATGCGCACCCTGTCGCCCAAGTGGAACCGGGTTTCCTCCATCAGAACATCCCCTTTTCAGTTGGAACGACTCGACAAAAGAGAACATTTCAATTTTACACCGCGAAGACTCTTTGTCCAGTCCCTATATCGCAAGGCCGTACACGCGCCTGGCGTTGGTCGTGAGAATCATCTCCTGCTCGGATTCCGAGAGTCGGTTCAGGCCGGGTATCTCCCGCGCGGGCTGGTGATAGCCCATGTCCGCCGGATAATCCGTGCCGTACAGAATCCGCTCCGCCCCCAGCGTCTTCGCCGCGAATTCGAAAGCGTCCGCGTTGTGGATGATGGTGTCGTAGTAAAAACGACCGAAATACTCCTCGGGGTCTTTGGCGCCATAGTCCTTGGGTTCTCTGCGCTCGCCGTAGCCGTGCTGCCAGCGGCCCCGAATCCAGGGCACGAAGCCGCCCGCGTGGGAGAGATAGAATTTTAGTTTCGGGAACCTGTCCATCACGCCGCCGAATATCAGACACGCCACCGCGATGGTGGTGTCGAGCGGGTTCCCGATGAAATTCCTCAAGTAGAAATCCTTGAGACGATCCTCTGAGCCCAGCACGTTCGTGGGGTGTACGAACACGGGCATATCGAGCGCCTCCGCCTTGGCCCAGAAGACGTCCAGCCCCGGATCATCCAGGTTTTTGCCCGCCACGTTCGAGGCGATCATCACGCCGAGGTGGCCGTTCGCCTTCGCACGCGCAAGTTCGTCCGCAGCGGCCTCGGGCGCCTGAAGGGGTGCGGTGGCCATACAGGAGAATTTGTCGGGATACTCCCTCGCCAGCGCCGTCAGGCCGTCGTTCAGCGAGGCGGCCAACTCCTTGTTCGCCGCCGCTTCGAGCGTGTAGAGCGTCATGGCGGGACCGATGGAGAGCACCTGATGCGCGACGCCCATGCGCTCCATGTCGGCGAAGCGCGGCCCCAACTCATAGTAAAGGGGCGTGAGCTTGTTCTTGAGTTCCGTCTCTCGCCCCAGAACTTTTCCTCGGGTGATAAGCCACTCGCCTTGCGCGTCGGCTTCTATCGTCGCCGTCCGGCCGAAGCGGCCCGCACGCACATCCGCAATAAAACCCTCAGGGTAGATATGGGTATGGGGATCGATCGCCGTCATCTTCTTCTCTATCTCTGCTAGGGTGAGGACCACTCGGGCCTCCTCACCGCATATTTGCCGAGTGGTTTCGTCGCTGCGGGCTTCTACACATCCAGTTTGTAAAGCTTCTTCACGTTTCCGTAGAGCATTTGTTCCTGCTCATCCGCCGAGAAGCGCGAAAGCCCGGGAATCTCCTTCGCCCCGGCCAGATAGCCCATGTCGAAGGGGTAATCCGTACCGTAGAGAATCTTGTCCACGCCGAGTGTCTTAACGGCGAACTCGAAGGAATCCGCGTTGTGGATGATGGTGTCGTAATAAATCTTGCCGAAATACTGCTCGGGATCTTTCGCGCCGTGCACCTTGGGCTCTCTGCGCTCGCCGTAGCCGTGCTGCCAACGGCCCCGGATCCAGGGCGTGAAGCCGCCCACGTGCGAGACCAGAAACTTGATGTTCGGGAAGCGGTCGAACACGCCGCCGAAGATGAGGCAGGCGATGGATATCGTGGTGTCGAGCGGGTTGCCGATGAAGTTTCTCAGGTAATAGTCCTTGAGCCTGTCGTTCACGCCCATGACGTCCACCGGGTGAATGAAAATCGGCACGTCGTGCTCGCACGCTTTGGCCCAGACGACGTCGAGCGCGGGGTCGTCCAGGTTCGTCCCCGCAACGTTCGAGCCGATCTGGCAGCCCAGATGGCCGTTATTCACCGCACGGTCGAGTTCGGCCGCCGCCGCTTCCGCGTCCTGAAGCGGAATCTGCGCCATGCAGAGGAAGCGATCGGGGTGTTCTTTCGTGAGTGCGGTGAGCGCATCGTTCAACGATGTGGAGAGTTCCCTGTTCAGGCCTGCGTCGAGCGCATAGTGCGTCATAGGCGGAACGACGGAGAGAATCTGTATGTCCACGTTCTGGTTGTTGTCCATGTCGCTCAGGCGCATTTCGACGTCATAGGTTTCCTTCGGCAGCGGGTTCTTGTGAATCCGCTCTTCGCCGAGGACGGTGCTTTTCGTGACGAGTAGCTCCCACGGATCGCCCGCTTCGATGGTGACGGCGTCGCCGAAACGGCCTTGGCGCACGTCTTCAATGAAACTCTCGGGAGCAATATGGGCATGGGGGTCGATGATCACCGCGACTTCTCCTTATCGGTACGTGAATGAGGAAAACCTGCTTTCAGAAAAAAGATTTTTGGAATTTTCGAGGGCCGATTATGCACACTTTGCCGCCGCCGCGCCAGAGCGCGGGGCCTTGCGCCGTTAAAACGCCTTGTCGATCACGATGCGCACGTTCTTCGCCCCCACTTGCACGGGGCGCGCCGTGCGGCCTTCCAGATCGCCTGCGCCAGCGGGACCCGCCGAACCATCCGCGTCCAGGCGCGCTGCGAGCGAAACCATTCCCGCAAACGGAACGCCGGGAATCATCACGTTTCTCTTTGATATCTCAAACGCCAGCGGGAACCTCGGATTCGCCACGCGCACGACCGCCAGCGGGGGACCTCCTCCGCCTTTGCGCGCGATCAAAAACAAGACGGGCTTGCCTTGGGCGTAAGCCTGCAAAGCGGAAGCAACCTCGATGGTGCCCGAAATAACCGCACCCGCCTCGCGCATCTCGGCTGGTTTTCGGGCAGGCGCGCCCTTCGCCTCTTGCGCCAGAATGATCTCCACGTCCCGCGCGCCCACCTGAACCGGCCCGCGTGCGCCGCCGAAAATATCGCCCGCCTGCGTCCCGACTTTTCCGTCTCCATCGAGCTTGGCGATGAGGCTGACCTCGCCCGCGAACGCCACCCCCTGGAGCATCACGTTTTGCTCGCTCATGGTGAATTCCAGAGGAAAGCTGGGATTGAGAATCCGCATGACCGCCAGGGGCGGGCCGGGCTGCTTACCACGCGCGATGATAAAAATGGCCGCTTTTCCCTCTGCTTTTCCCACCAGGGCGGGAGCGAGGCGAATCACGCCCCGAATCGTCTTTCCGCCCTGGGTCGGTGGCGCAGCCTCCGGCTGTGGAGCGGGTTTCGGGGGAGATTTTTTCGCCACTTGAGGCGGAGGCGCGGTGCCTATCTTGTCTACCACCACATCCACGTTCTTCGCACCCACGGTAACCGGGCCTGAGGCCCTCCCCTCGAAATCGCCCTTGACCAGCGCTCCCGGAACACCATCCGCATCGAGGCGGGCGCGCACACGGACGCGGCCGGAGAATTTTTGCCCGCGAATCATCACGTCGTCTTTCGTGATGATGTACTTGTAGGGAAACCTCGTCTCCACGAGACGCTGCACGGCCAGCGGCGGCCCTCCCCCTTCCCGTTCCAGGATGATGAAGAGCGTGCGCGTGCGCCACGCCTTGACAGGCAGATTCGCTCCCATCCGAATGACGCCGGAAACAGACTCCTTCGGCGGGCCGAGTTCGGGCAGCAGATCACAACCGCCCAGAACCACGGATAGACAAAACGACGCGAGAGCGGCGCAAGAGTTTTCGAGTATGCGCTTCATGAACTTTTCCATGGCGGATTTGTCCGCAAAAAGGCTTCCACTTCTTTCAGGCGGGGGAGCGCGGCTCTTCCCCCGAGGGCTGTGCAATTCATCGCGGCGACCGCGTTTGCGAAGCGCAACGTATCCTCAAGGTCCATCTTTCGCAATACGCCGAACAAGAATCCACCATGAAACGCATCGCCCGCCCCCGTGGTGTCCACGACGTTCACACGAAAACCCGGCGACTCGTAAAACCGCGCCCCATCGTATGCGAGCGCGCCGCGCGCGCCCAGGGTGACGCCCACTACCTTGGGCCCCATCGCGTGAAGCAGGCGCAACGCCTCGCGGTGATCGGAAACACCGGTGAGCAGAGCGGGAAAATCCTCCGCCGCCATCAGATAATCCGTGAGGCCGATGAGAGACTCGATTCCCTCGGGCGCGCGCTCCGCATCCAGGAATACAGGCGCGCCTTCTTCTCGCGCCCACCGGGCGGCCAGGATTTCCGCCTCGATGTGGTGGCCGTCCAAATGCAGGGAGCGGCCCGCGCGCACGACCTCCTCGCACACATCTACGGGAGCCAGTGAGACCTCGCGCCGCCACAGAATCGTCCGCGAGCCTTTCTCCTCCCCGTCGCCTTCTTGCTGCACGATGATCAGGGCGAACTGGCTCGCGCGTCCTTTTTGCGTGACCACACCATCTACGTTCACGCCCTCGCTCTTCAGACTCGCAAGAGAAACCGCGCCCGCCTCATCGTCACCCACCGCGCCGATGTAGGCCGCACACAAACCCAGACGCGCCAGACCCACCATTGCCGTCGCCGCCTGGCCGCCGCCCTCGCGCGCCATCTCCAGAATCCCGCTTTTGGTATTCGCTTTCGGGTGCTCGCGCACCACGCAGAACTGATCCAAGGAATTCAAGCCGATTCCCACGGCGTCGAATTTTTTGGGGGACATGAAAAGAGGCTTCCGGTTCAGATGAATTCGCGCAGGCGAACACCCTCGGGGTCTGCGGCATCGAGCGCGGCGCGCTCGGCGGCGGTGGGTTCCGGCGTAGTGGGAGCGTTCTCTATATCACCCAAATCAAACCCCGTGGCCGTGCGCAAGGCATCCGGCTCCACTCCCTGGTGAATCGACTTGACTCGGAGGCGGCCACCCGTTTTTTCAAAAATACACAAAGGGGTCACCACAGCATCCACGTTGCCCGAGGCGGTCACGAAGTCGCAGCGCTCCGGAAAGCTCCTCGCGTCGTGCACGGTCCGCCAGAGCACGGTGCGCCTGGCCGTGGGCAGAACGTGCGCGCTGCCGGCGCCCCCCGGAAGGCGCACCTTGGGGGCCGCGGGATTCCCGATGAAGGAGAGGTTCATGTCGCCGTGCTCGTCGATTTGCGCGCCGCCCAGAAACGCCAGGTCGAGCTTGCCGCGAGCGGATAGATCAAAGATTTCCATGAGGGTGAAATACGAAAGCGCGCCTTCCATGAGCTGCCGCGCCACCGTGGAGCCCGGAAGATAGGAAGGCCGGGGGTCCACGCCGCCCGGTATGTTCAGATAGGTCAGGTTCGGCGCATGGGTTTTTCTGGCCAAGACGATAGCCGCCATCGGAAGCGGAGAGGCCACGCCGTGAAACACGAGTTCCCCATCACGAATGAATCTGGACAGGAAAACCGCCATCCTGTCGGCGAGGGCGCACACCTCCCTGGACACACTGCTAGCCAAGGCGAAACTCATGCGACGCCCCCGGAGGCCGCCGCGCTCCCCGCATAATCGCTCGCCTCCCAGGAATCCAGATGGGCGCGCAGGGACTGCGCGCGAGACGCCGATTCGAGGTACGCACCCACCGCATCCTCGTCGATGTCGTAAAAGGGATGGCATCCCCCGGGCCGCGCTCCTCCCGGCGTATGCACGACCGCTTGCACCATAAAGGCGGGAACCGCCGTTCTGTCGGGTTTCTCGACGAAAAACGCGGTCTCCTCGATGCGCTCGGTCGTCAGAATCACCGCCTCGGCCGCTCTGGACATCAAGACGTCTTCGAACGCGCCACCCTCTATCCGCGCGTTGCCCTCCGCGTCGGCATACGTCGCGTGGAGAACGGCGAACCTGGGCCTGATCCTGGGAACCATGTAGACCAGGGCGCCCGTGTAGGGGTCTCGCGCCTGCCGGAAACCCGAATGCGCGGCCACGTCGCTCCCCTCCAGACCCGCCGTGGGTTGGCTCGGCAGGCCATAGGCGGAAGCCCTCAGAGCCGCGATGATCGTGGAGCAGGCGTGTTCGACCACCTGTACGCGCCCTTCCTCCACGCAGCGGCGGTAGGAAGGCGCCAAGCCGAAGAGGTTCTCGAAGCCCACATAGCCCGTCTGCGTCTGCGCCACGGCCCCCGCCGCGCAGAGCAAATCGACGTCATAGGCGCCGGCCGTCTTCACGAGACGCAAACCCTTCCGCCCCTGGCGGGCGAGTTCCCGGACGAAGGCGGCGGGAATCCTCGTGAGCGCGTTCCCGCCCAGAGCGAGCAAATCTCCATCCTGAACAAGAACCGCCGCTTCGGTAAGGGACATGATTTTGCCTGCCATCGGTTTCTCCTCGACAAGATGACCAGAGCCCCGATTATCCCCCAGAGGCGCGCGCCTCTCAAGGCGGGCGGGCGGACGCACCGCGAAGTTCGCGCATAAGGGATTGAATTTTTTCAAAAAGACGGATTTCCCCTATTTGACAAGAACATCCATATTTCCTAGGCTTAAAAGTAATTCCGGGGCAATGGAGAGCCTCCCCGCTCGGCAGGCTCGCGAAATTGCCCGCTAAAAACCCCCCACGTTCCGCCCATCCGGGGTGAGCATGAATCCCCAAGAAAATACGCCAGGAGTCGAGAGTCGGCTTGCGCCTGCAGAGAACTTTGATCCGGCTGACCTCCCCTTGGGCCGGGACATGTCTGCGGGCAACCCGGAGAATTGGGAAATCCTGGAAACCGAGCCTGCGCCCGAAGCGGATTTCCCCGAGAACGGCAACGCCACCTCCGGCATGCCGGACGATTCGGAGCGGTTCAACGTCAAAATCGACGTATTCGAAGGCCCGCTCGAACTGCTGCTCCATCTGGTGCGCGAGCACAAGCTCGACATTCACGATATTCCGGTCGCGTTCATCACCGAGCAATATCTGAAATATGTGGAACTCCTCAAAAAACTGAACATCAACATGGCGTCGGAATACCTCGTCATGGCCTCCTATCTGGTTTACATCAAAAGCAGAACCCTTCTGCCCCGGACCGAGGATGACGCGGAAGAGGAAGACCCCGAAGTCCTGCGCCTGGAACTCCAGCGCCAGCTCATCGAATACCAAAAATTCAAAAAAATCAGCCAGGCGTTTCGACACGCCGAGGAGGAGCAATCCTGGCTCCATACGCGGGGCGGCGACCCCCTCCTTCCCGAAGAAGAGGAGGAAGAAGAGGCGCCCAAGCTGCAAGTGAGCGTTTTCGACCTCATCAGCGCCATGCAGCATCTGCTCGAATCCATCGGGGAAGAGGGCGTTTACCTCGTGGACATCGATGAGCTCGAAGTCGCCGACATGCGAACCAGGCTGCTGGATACCCTGGAAAACGCCGGCGCAGACGGCGTCCTTTTCCACGCGTTGTTCGAGACGAGGCGCCCGCTCGAAGTGGTGGTGATATTCCTGGCGCTCCTGGAACTCGTTAAAGGAAATCTCGTCGTGGCGCAACAAACATCCAATTTCGGTGAAATCCGTATTATGAAGGCGGTGCGTGATGAATAAACCCAAACAAGATGATCGGAAAGCAGGACAGATGGAAACGGAAGCTCCCTTCGAACTCGCGGAGGATGGGGACTCATCCCCCGACGCTGCGGCCAAGGCTCTGGCGGAGCATCAGATGGAGGCCATGGAGGAACCTCGAGAGGAGACGACCTTCGAGATCGATGAGACGAAAGAACCCATCGAGATGGCCGAAGACGCACCCGATGAGGAAACCGAAACGGGAGAAATCGATAAGGACGCGCCTCTCGTCATGGACCTGGAGGAGACGAAAAAAATCATCGAATCCATTCTCTTCGTCGCGAGCGAGCCGCTCAGGCCTAGAGACATTTCTTTTCTGTTCAAAGGCGTGTCCAACGTGAACGTCAAGGTCGTCCGAAAACTCCTGGGCGAACTGGTGGAAGAATATCAGGACAAAACCTTACAAATCATCGAAGTGGCCGAGGGCTTCCGCTTGTGCACGCGAGCGGAGTTCTCTCCCTGGGTGAGGCGATTCTCTAAAACGGCGAAAAAAACCAAGCTATCCCAGGCGGCGCTCGAAACCCTGGCCATCCTGGCCTACAAACAACCCATCACCAAAGCGGAGGTCGAGGAGATCAGGCGGGTGGATTGCGGCGGCGTGGTGCATACCCTGCTCGAGCGCGGCCTCATCCGCATCCTGGGACGTCGGGATGTCGTGGGCCGGCCCATCGTCTATGGCACCACGCCCTTGTTCCTGGAGCATTTCGGCTTCAAGAACCTCTCGGATATGCCGAAGCCCGAGGAGTTCGAAACGTCCGAAAGACTGGATTTAGTACCATCGGAAGGTATAGAGGAAATCATCGCGCTCGACGCCGAGGAGGAGACACCGCCACCCAACGGCCATTCAAACGGACATGAGAACGGCCATGCGAACGGGAACGCCGAGCCGGACGAAACACTCACGGAAGCGGCCGCTGCGCCCGAAGACATCGAAAAGAAGGTGGAGAACACCCCCTGACGAAACTCTCGGGATTCTGGTAAAACCAAAAGGAGGAGAGCCTGGGCTTTCCTCCTTTTTTATTCCACGCGCGGCGGGGTTAAACCGTCTTCTCTTAAGGGTCGAACATGCGTTTCGGGATCATGGCGACGGGAGGCGTGGGCGGCTATTTCGGCGCCATGCTCGCAAGGGGCGGTAAAGACGTCGCCTTCATCGCGCGCGGAGCTCACCTGGAAGACATGCGCAAAGACGGGCTTCGCGTGGAAAGCGTGACGCCCGGAGAATTCACCGTTCGGGAAGGGTTGTTCACGGACTCCCCCGCAGAAGCAGGCGTGTGCGACGTCATACTCTACTGCGTGAAAACGACCGCAAACGATGCCGCCATTCCCGCCATCGCTCCCATGGTCGGCCCTGATACCGTGATCATCAATCTGCAAAACGGCGTGGACAACGAAGAAAAACTCGCGGCCGTCTACGGCGTCGAGCGGGTCATGGGCGGGGCGGCGTACATATTCACCTCCATCGCGGCGCCGGGGCGCATTCGGCAAATCGGAGGGCCGAGACGCCTGGTTTTCGGCGAACCGGGGGGCGGCGCGAGCGAGCGCGGCGATGAGATACTGGCCGAACTCAAAGAGGCCGAAATCAACGCGGAATACGCAGCGGACATCGAGGCGGAGCTTTGGACGAAGTTCATCTTCATCTGCGCGGTCGGCGGAATGACGGCGCTCACGCGCTCCACCATCGGCGAAGTCATGGCCTATGAGGGCACCCGGATGATGATGCGCGAGACGATGCGCGAGGTCTATCTCGTAGGCCGGGCCAGGGGCGTGGACCTTCCCGAGGGCGCGGACGAAGGCCGCTACCGGTTTTTGGACGAGCAAAACCCGGCCAGCAAGGGCAGCCTTTGCCATGACTTAGAAGCGGGCAGGCGTCTTGAGATCGACGCGCTGTGCGGAACAGTCTCCCGCATCGGGGCGGAGGTGGGCGTCAAGACGCCGTGTAACGATTTCATCTCTTCGCACACTGAAACTCGCCGACCTGCAAATCGCGGGTGAGGTGAAGCCCGCGTCATGAGCGCGGCGATCACTCACTTACATTTCCCCGCCATACGCAACGTGGTAATCTTTCCGTAACCCTGAATTCACCCACACCAATACATGGAGATGCGCTTTCGATGGCCCGAAAATACTGGCTCATGAAGAGCGAGCAGGACGCATATTCGTTCGACGATCTGATGGCCGAGCCCGGGCAGACCGCCTGTTGGGACGGCATCAGAAACTACCAGGCGAGAAATTTCATGATGGAGATGAAGGTGGGCGACATCGTTCTATTTTATCACTCGAACGCGAAGCCGCCCCATGTGGCGGGCACCGCGCGGGTGGCGCGGGAATCGTACCCCGATCACACCCAATACGATGAGAAATCGAAATACTACGACCCGAAAGCTCCCGCCGACGCCCCGCGCTGGCACATGGTCGATCTGCAGGCGATGGAAAAGCTCCCCCGGCCCGTTTCGCTCAACGAGTTGAAGGAGAATCCCAAACTGGCCGAGATGCGCGTCACCCAGAAAGGACAACGCCTGAGCGTTCAACCCGTGACCAAAACAGGAATTCGACGAGGTGCTACGCATGGCGAAGAAGTGACCTTCTCAGCGCGCAGAACCTCGGCCCTACCTAGCTCGCGAGGCGTTGCTTCATCGCCTCGAAGTCCGCTTCGAAGAAGAACTCCTTCTCCCCGAACGCAGGCTTGAGCCCGGTGAGCCAGGTGGCGTTCTCGTCATACTCGGCGAAGAAAACGCGGCCCATCCATTCGGGGTTTCTCGCCTGAAGGAACTGAAGCGCGAACACACGCTCGCCGCGGATCTCCTCGACCCCTAAGACTTGCACCTTGCCGGGCGCCGAACTCATTGTGGGCCCGCGCGCGGTTCGCGCCAGGCCGGACACCTGGGAGATCGCTTTTCGGTAAATCGCATGGGCTTCCACCAGAGGCAATTCGAAGTAGCGCTTGGCGCCCGTGTCCCTCTCCACGAACATGTAATAGGGTATCAGGCCCAGCCGCACCTGCTCTTTCCACATGCTCGCCCACATATCCGCGTCGTCGTTGATATGCCTGAGAAGCGGCGCCTGCGTCCTGATGACGGCGCCCGTATCCCGCACTCTTCTGATCGCCTCGCGCGCCATCGGGGTTTCGACTTCACGCTTGTGATTGAAATGCGACATGATGGCTACGTGCTTGCCCCCCTTCACCAGCTTCTCGAAAAGGCGAAGCGCGTCGTCCGCATCGGCGTCCGAAGTGAAGCGATACGGCCAGAAAGTCAGGGCCTTCGTGCCGATGCGAATGTCGCGGATGTGAGCGAAGCGCGAATCGTCGAGCAGGGGCAGCATATAGCCCTCGAGCGCCTTGGTCTTCATGATCATGGGATCTCCGCCGGTGAAGAGGACGTCCGTCACCTCCTTATGCTCGGCGAGATACCTGTGCAGGATGTCCCCGTCCGTGGAGATGAAGCGCAGGTCCTTGTCTCCCACGAACTGCGCCCAGCGGAAGCAGAAGGTGCAGTAGGCGTGGCACGTCTGCCCCTGACCGGGGAAGAAAAGCACCGTTTCATGGTATTTATGCTGCATGCCATCCAGGTGCTCATCATCGAGAGTGGGCACGTTCAGCGCCTGCTGCCCGCCGGGGTGCGGGTTCAGGCCGGCCCTGATCTCGTGGATGGCGGCGTGGAGTTGGTCCTTGGGCGCGTCTCGCCTCAGCAGGTCCGCCACGCAATCAAAATCCTCTTTCGAGATCATTCCCTCCTGGGGAAAAGAGAGCTGGAAAAGAGGATCCTCGGGCACATTGTCCCAATCGATGAGATTCTCCACCATGTAGCGATTCGTGCGGAAGGGCAGCACATGCCCCACCACTTTCATGCTGAAGCGAATGTCCTCGGGCAGACTCTGCAACTCGGGAACTTTGTCTATTTGCTGGACCACAATCGGCTTGTAGCGAGGCGGTTCCAGGGAAATCAGGTTCTGCCCGTTCGGGCCGCCGTTACCGGCTTTGGCTGTTCCCGCCTCAGTCGGAACGGGATTCTCTGGAGAAGGTATGTTCATTTCCTTGCCCTCCGGGCAGTGTCCATGCGGGACTGAGTCAGAATTCGAAACTTCCTAGCGATGTTTATCTCAATATATCGCTTTCTCCCGATGTCATGCCCTCATCAATCCATCGGATACATCCTCTTCTATATAGATAATACCCCCATCTTTGAAAACATGCCACAGAATACGCTCCATCTTCGCCAGAAAAGCCGGTGTTTCGCAGAAAAAACGAGAGGAGCAAAATCTCCGCCCATGCTTCATCCGCAGAAGGAGCAGGATATTTTCGCCCTTTTAATGGGGCATATGAGCGGGGTTCCAGAACTCGCCCGTGCGAATCGTGTGGGCCTGCCGATCTCCGTCCGGATGCCAGCTATCCTCGTTCTTTCGCGCCTGCTCTTCAAAATCATATTCGACCCGGTGGATTTCCCCTTCCCATTTCCCGCCTCCTTGATATTCGAGCAGGACGTAGGCGGGGCGGTTATCCCCGTCCCAGCTCACGGCGGCGGAAGCGGCGCATACGAGGGTCTGATTCCCCACTTCCCGGATATAGGGGCCGTGCACCTGCCCGAAGGCCACGATTTCGGATTTCTCCCCCGCCAGTCGTTCGATGATCTCGTCATCACGCAAACGAAGCGGGAGCGCGCCCTCGTCATTGCCCGGCGCGCCGTGAAAGATGCGAAGATCGTGCCCGGGTTCGGGCGTAATCGTCAGTTCGCGCGGCAGACCCCTAAGCCAGTGGAGTTGTTCTTCCGTGAGGTGTTCGCGCGTCAGGCGGGAACTATCGTTTCTCCCGGGAAAAGGATTGTCCTGCTCATCGACATGGTCGATGACCCAGCGATCGAAATTTCCCAGTATGGGCAAACAGTTTTTCCGGGAACGGAGGCGATCGACCACTTCGCCCGGCTCAGGCCCGCCCATGACGTGATCTCCGGGCACGATCTCCCAGTGTACGTCGTGGTGCTTGTCGATTTCCGCCAGAACGACGTCCAGAGGCGTGAGCTGGGCATGAATATCGGAATAGAGCGCCAGTTTCATTCTTGATTCTCCATAATTGATGATGTGCGAATATCCAATATGATATGTGGCGATGAGCGCGCTAGTGTAGCAATCTCCTCCCCGATTCCGCCAACGCCTCCATTTTTTCCTTCAAGTGCGGATAGAGCAGTTTCCCGTCTTTCTTCACGATTTTTCCGGCCACGAACACCGTATCGACATTGGCGAAAGACGCCTGAAAAACAGCCGTCTCCAGCGCGTCATGCACGGGGAAGAGGTTCAAATCGCTCTTTCTGATCAGGATGACGTCCGCCTGCTTGCCGGGCTTGAGCGTTCCCGCCTTGAATCCGAGCCCCAAGGCGTTGGCGCCGTCTATCGTCGCCCACTCCAGCGCGCGCCTCGCGGGAACCGCGATTTGCGTCGGCGAGGTTTTCCCGTCGAGTATCTTCTGGTTCTCCTGCGCGCGGGCGAACTGAAGCCCCACCCGCATCATGGTGAACATGTCGCCGCTGACGTTCGATTCCACGTCGATGCCCAGCGTCGGCCTGCCGCCCAGCGCCAGAACCCGCGAGATGACGGGTTCGCCGTGGCCCATCTGCATCTCCACTTCAGGGCAGGATGTGACCGAACAGCCCGAGTCAACGAGGATTCTCAATTCCTCCTCGCTCAACTGATTCGCGTGCACAGCGTTGAAATCGGGACCCAGAAGCCCCCTGCGCTCCAATTCCCTGATCCCGTCGGGCGCTTCGCGGTGAAAACCGCCACCGATGTGCGCGCTCCAGAGCAAATCGTATTCTCGGGCCAGACAAATATCGTGCACGCACATCTCGAGCGTGGAAAGATCGGGCCCCCTCGTCGCCAGAGCCAGGGTGATGAGACCGCCGTCCGAAGCCAGCCGCCCCGCCCGCAAGCGTTTTACCTCTTCGGGGGGATGCGGCCTGTGGCTGAGCGGCAACTCGCCCTCGGCAATCCTGGGCTTGGGTGTTCCATGTCCGAAGACCGCGCGAATACCCGCCTCCTCCAGGCCGTCGAGGCCCGCGTCGGTATGCTCGGGCGTTGGATTGTTGTGGCACCAATCAAAAAGCGTCGTGACGCCGCCATTGAGTTGGTTCAGCGCACCCATCAGGTTCGCCAGATAGACATCTTCAGGCCCAAACCTGGGCCCGAAGCCCTGGTGCACGTTGTGGAAATACTGCGCCAGCGACCAATCGCCCGCGACCCCGCGTATGCCTGTCTGCCAGGTATGCTGGTGGGCGTTCACGAAACCGGGCATGACGATGAAATCACGCGCGTCGATGCTCTCGGCCTCGGGCGCATGAAGCCTCTGGCCGATTTTCTTGATCTCATCGTCCTCGATAAGTAGGTCGCCGTTTTCGATGTCACCGAGTTCCGGGTTGAGGGTGAGGAGGCTCCCCCCGCGCAAAAGCATCCTTCCCATTATAAAGACCCTCCCTCTGGCGGCGCGAATTCCTTAAGCGCCTCATCGTCCCATTCCAACCCGAGACCCGGCCTATCGGAGAGAACTAGGTTCCCGTCCTTAAACTCCATCGGCTCCTTGATGATGGACTCCCACCAGGGCATGTGCTCGCACCAGACGCCGTGCGGCTCCGCGCTCAGAAGATGCGCCGATACCTCATGGAACAGATGCGGGGTCACCGGCTTCCCGAATTCCTGCGCCAGCGCCGCCGCGCGCCGCCAGCCGGTGATGCCGGAGCAGCGCTCGAGATCAGGCATCAGGATATCGGCCGCGCCCGCCACGAGCAGGTGGCGCATCCCGCGGGGGTTGTAGTTCGTCTCTCCGGTGCAGATCGGAATGCTGCTGGCCCTGGCGACTTCCGCGCATCCCCTGATGTCTTCGTGATCGACCGGCTCCTCCACCCAGTAGAGGCCAAAGGGTTCAAACGCCTTGCACGCCCCTTTGGCGGTTTCCACGTCCCAGGCCTGGTTGGCGTCCACCATGAGCGCGACATCGCCGCCTATCGCCTCGCGCACCGCACGGATGCGTTCGACGTCATCATCCACGCTCCCACCCACACGGAGTTTCATGGCCTTGAAGCCGCGCGCCTTCAGAGCTGCGGCCTCCTCTATGAGTTCGTCTATCGTCAGATTGAGCCAAAGACCCTCGCTCGCGTAGCAGGGAATCTCCCGCCTCTCACCGCCGATGAACTTCCAGAGCGGCTGGCCCGCCGCCTGTGCGGCCAGGTCCCAACAGGCGGTATCCAGCGCGGACATCGCCAGGGCGCTGATGCCGTCGCGCCCGACGAAGCTCACCGCCTTGCGCATCGTCTCCCAGTTCGCCTCGGCGTCGGCCGGGTCCTTGCCCAGAAGATTGGCGAACAGATCGCGCGCCATCGCAATCATCGCGCGGGTGCGCTCGGGGCCGAAGGCGAAACACCAGCCATGGCCCTTCAAACCCTGTTTCGTGCGAAGGGTGACGCAGCAGGTATCCACCGCCCGCACCTCGAAAGTGGCCACCTTGAGCGGCCTTTCCAGCGGCACGCACACGTGCGCCGGCGTCATGCTGATGATGGTTTGAGAAGACGGCAAAATAAACCTCCTCTGGAACAAGTGTGAAATGTCGCCATGTCCTTTATAAGCTTTACGCAACAGGTTACCCTGTTCGGTTCTGAATGGCTATAATTTCACGGACGATATTTCCAGAAGAACAACACCGGGGAGCAAAACCTTCGATGGCCACCGTCAGACTCCAGAAAATCATCGCCCAGGCGGGCCTCGCCTCGCGCCGGGAGGCCGAGCGTTTGATCGCGGAGGGCCGCGTCCAGGTGAACGGAGAGCCCATGCTCACCCCCGGCGCCAAGGCGGACCCGCTCACGGATTCCATCAAGGTGGACGGAAAGCTCATCACGCGAAAGGAGCCCCCCGTCTATCTGGTGCTGAACAAGCCCAAGCACGTGCTCACCACCATGCGCGACGAGGAGGGCAAGGACAGGCCAACGGTGGCGGATTTGCTGCCCCGGGGTCTTAGGCGCGTATTCCCCGTCGGCAGGCTCGATTTCGACGTCGAGGGGGTATTGCTCCTCACAAATGATGGCGAGATAGCGAACCGCCTCGCCCATCCGAGATACGAGATACCCCGCGTCTATGAAGCCAAGGTCAAGGGTATGCCCACCGAGGCCGCCCTCACCCGGATGTCGGATGGTTCATGGATGCGCGGACGGGACCAAAAACCCCAGGCGGCCCACGTGCGGATAATCCGCGGCAAGACGGAGAAAAACGCATGGCTCAGAATCGAACTCCGCGAGGGCAGACAGCACCAGATCAAGAAAATGTGCGAGGCCGTGGGGCATCCCGTCATCAAGCTGCTCAGGCGCGCATACGCAGGCATTACGGCGAAGGGCCTCCCGGGCGCCCACGTGAGAACGCTCACCCACGACGAAGTCGAGAAACTCAAACAGATGACGAAAATCCTGGCCACCCCGGCGAAGCGCCCGGTGTCCAAAGCAGGCTGGGCCAAGGCCAGGACGAACCCGAAACGCACGGCGCGCAAAGGAGCCGCGAATCAAAAAACGAAAGAACCCGGAAAACCGAAATCTCTCAAGAAATTTCTCCTCTTTCTGCTCGGGCTCTCCATTGCGCTCGCGCCCCAGGCGGTGGGCGCACACCAGAAAAAAGATGCGCGGATGATGAACATCGCGCATCAGGTCGAGGCTCTCGTGGATGCTGAGAAGCCGAAAAACCCGCGCTTACAGGAAACGCACGTCGCATGAACAAACCGGATAAGGAAAGCATGGGGCTTCCTGTGCTATGATGCGCCAACACACAAGAGAAATGTAAAAAGGCCGCTTCGACGATGAGCGCACCTGCTCCAAACAGATTAACGCTGGCGACCAAGATCACGCTGGTTCGGGTTTTCCTGATACCCGTCTTCGTGATGTGCCTTGCCTACAAGAAACCGGGAATCGCCCTGGCCGTTTTCATCATCGCGGGCGTGGCGGACGGCGTGGACGGCTATATCGCGAGGTCGCGCGGCGAGATGACGTCACTGGGCGCCATGCTCGACCCCATCGCGGACAAGCTGCTCATGTTCACCGCATACATCATGATGGGGGTTTCAGGACAAATTCCGATCTGGCTGGCCATCGTCGTCGTGAGCCGGGATTTGCTGCTTTGCATCGGCTGCATGGCGTTGTTCATGACGGTGGGCTTTCAGACGCCATCGCCTTCGTTTTTGGGAAAAACCACGACGACCGCCCAGATGGTCACCGCGGGGGCCGCTCTTTTGGCGGCGGCGCTGGGAGCGGACCAGAACATCGTGCTGTTGTCTACGTTCCTGATCACCTGCGCCCTGACGATCGCCTCGGGGGTTCATTATCTTTTTTTCGTGGGCACCCGTATGATTTACCAGAAACCGGACATCGGCCAGACGGAGAAATCGACCCCCCCGGCCCGAAGCTGAGATCGGTCGAAAAACTATGGAAAACCCGTCTCAAATCCTCACCTGGAAGAGAATCTGGCTCATCCTCATCCTCTTCGCCGCCGTCTGGCTTTTGGTGAGCGCGCGAGCGGCTCTGATTCCCCTGGCGGCTTCCTTCATCCTCGCCTATTTGCTCCAACCCTTGGTCGACAGGCTGGAAACCTGGAAAATACCGCGCCCCCTCGCCGTCCTGATCCCCTTGCTGGGCTTGGGCCTGGTTCTGTTCATCTTGTGGGTGAGCATATCGCCCGTGGTGCAGGAACAGATATCGGCGTTCGCCAAAAAACTCCCCGGCCACATCACCGTAGTCCAGTCATGGCTCATCGCCACGCTCGACAGATTTCAACTTCCCCAGACCGCCGAACTGAAGAAATACTTCACCGAAAACCTCTCCCTCCTGGGGCAGCTGCCCATGTCCGCTCTCAAGACGGGCGGCTCGGTCCTGCTAAGAACGACCAGCGGTCTTTTCTCCATCGCCATCGGCATGATCTACCTCATTCTCATTCCAGTCATGACCTTCTATATCCTGAGAGACTGGAAACAGATATCGGCGGCGTTTTTCGCCTACGTGCACCGCGATTACCTCAAAGAGGTGGAGAAAAGGGTTTTCCGGCTCGACGAACTCCTCGGCTCTTTCATCAAGGGCCAGTTGCTCATCGCCGTCATCCTCTCCGCCTTGTATGTGCTGGGCTTTTTCATCGTGGACATGCCGCTGTGGCTGGTGCTGGGCATCTTCACTGGAATTGCCTGTATGTTTCCCTACGTGGAATGGATTATCGCCCTGCCGATAGCCTTGCTGCTCTCGGCACTTGCGCATCAGGACTGGCTCCACCCCTTGGCGACGCTGGCCGTGTTCGGAACCATCTCGCCCGCCGCGGGCGTTTTCCTCGTGCCCCGCATACTGGGCAACCGCATCGGGCTTCATCCCGTGGTGGTGCTCGCATCCATCATGATAGGGGGCGAACTGATGGGGTTCGCGGGAATTCTGCTGGCCGTGCCGCTCGCCGCGGCCATCAAGGTGGGACTCGAGGCCGTCAGCGACTACTACCTGAAGTAATTTCTCATCGCCGCTACAGACGGACGCCGGGAGCGTTCTCGCTCAGCCATCCTCTAGTTGAATTTTCCCTTCGGCAAAGGCTCTGGCGCATCCGTAATGCCAGTTCGTTCGGGTCTTCGTATGGAACCGCTGCAGCACGCAGCCGGGCGCTTTCGGCGCGCTTTTCGAGTTGTACCAGAGATGCCGAGTCCCTCTGACGCCTTCGGTTAGCGCGCAAAACAGTCCCACATAATCCTTGCCGCCAAAGAAAACGATGTCATCCCCGGTTTCTTTCGGCAGTAAATTAAAATCGTCATATTGGTCTTTCTTGCGTCTGCGTTTGTACTTTTCGGCGCCGGGGCTGAAGGTGATGTCATACGCCGGCGTCAGGAAATCAGCCCTAATCAAGCCCCAGCCCGCGGAGAGGATATAGAAATGTTCCGGCCCGCAATGGTCCGCCAAGAGTTCATAAGTCGCGTTCTTGTAGAGTTTCCAGGCGGGAAGTAAACCAAGCGGGTTATGACCCGGATCGGCATTGTATTCACGAAGAATGGTTCGCCACGTCTTTCTTGTGTCGGAAGCATCGTCTGGCCGCGCATAAGAGTAGATTGCATTGTTGGGTGCTGCTCCAGGGTCAGCAACGAACATCACCTTCCGTCCGTCTCGCTTGCGCAGACATCCGGCATCGGGGTTCTTCTTCGCGGCGCATTGGATGACGAGGATCATGCGGGAACCCCCACCTCATCGATCAAGCACGCCAGAACGTCGAGAAAGGCCGGATCGTAATCTTCATCGACATGGTTCGAGTTCCACAAATCGGAGTCCCGCACTTTTTCCCTGTTGCAATGATGGCCGAGCCATGAAGTAGAAGGCGGATCGATGGGATGCCTGCCATAATTGCTCAGGAGGGCGATTGCGTTTCTTTCGATGTACCCGCGCAAGCTCTCAGGTCCCGCTTCGTCCTCGACGGCGAGCCACAGAAAAGGCATTTCGCCGATTACCGTGCTTACCGCTCTTTCCAGAGACTGCTCGCGTTCTGTGACCTCGCGCGGCGCAGAACCTCCCTTGCCCCAGGACGGATAGTCGAGACCATCTCTCTTAATCAAGGCCGCTCCCACGATGAGCCTGAAAATCGATCCCCGGTGATTGCCGCCGCCGGAGCGCGCTACCCCTTTATGCTGCCTGAGGCGCGTCCAGAGTTTGGTTTTTGAACCGGGTTTCAATGCGTGCGTGCCGACCCGCACGATGCGCGGGCCATTACCGCTATCGGCGCGCACCTCGTCCGTTTCTCTAAAAAAGTAGATCCCGCGCGCAGGCCATTTCATGTGGCCGGTACAATCGGACAATCGGCTCGCTCCGCCGAGACGCTCTTCAAGCGATGCGAGAAGAGCGTAAAACTGTTTCAAATGCTCAAGTCGAGGTGCGGCGGTTGGGGCGGCATGAGTTGTATGGGTCGGCATTGCATTGCCCTATGAAAGCATTTCGAAGTGGCACAGCGCCTCTCAGACCAACGCGCATTTTCACGCCAATCAGGCGGGCACTTCCACATCCCTGTCCACCGCGCGCGCCATCAGGAAGAGAAGGTCGGAGACGCGGTTGAGGTAAATCAGGAGGTCGGGATTGTCGATGTAGCCTTCGTCCCGAAGCTTGACCGACCATCTCTCGCCCCGGCGGATGATGGTGAGCGCCATATCCAGGGCGGCCCCGCAGGGGGAATCGCCCGAGATGACCCAGTCGGTGATTTGAATCTCTTTTTCATAGCGCGCCACCTGCGCATCGGCCCACGCGACATTTTCTGCGCCCACGCGCTCCTTAAGCCTGCCGGTCTTGCCCCTAAGCGTCGCCAGGTCGCTGCTCACGAGATAGAGGTCTTTCTGGATTTTGAGAATTTCGGGCTTCAGCCATTCGGGCGCGGTCGAGCGGGCGAGGCCGAGCGCCGCTTTCGCCTCATCGAGCGCGCCGTAGGCCTGCACCTGGGGATGATACTTGGGAACCCTGTCCGCGAACCACAAATCGGTGTTCCCATCGTCCCCTCTTCGCGTGACGATGGACATCGGATCACTCCTTTCAGCTAGAGTCTCTTGATGACGTCGGAGGCGGCGGAGCGCGTCGTCCCGCTGCCGCCCAAGTCCGCCGTCCGGTTTCCCTCGGCCAGATGCGCGCGAACAGCGCCGTCGAGCCGTTTGGCGGCGCGCTCCTCGCCGAGATAATCGAGCATCAAGGCGGCGGAGAACAGCGCGGCCACCGGGTTGGCGATTCCCTTGCCCATGATGTCCGGCGCGGAGCCATGCACGGGCTCGAACAAACCGGGAACGTCTCCTTTGGGGTTCGTGTTCGCGCTCGCGGCGACTCCCAGTCCGCCCACGATGGCGGCGCCTAAATCCGTCAGGATGTCCCCGAACAAGTTCGTGGACACCACGACGTCGAATACCTCGGGCCTTCTCACGAACTCCAAGGCGGCGGCGTCGACGAGATACTTCGCCGTTTCGACTTTCTTATAGCGGGGCCTCGCGGCGACTTCTTCGAAAATCTCATCCCACATCACCAGCGTATGGCCCTGCGCGTTCGATTTGGTGATGTTGGTCACGTGTTTTTTTCGCTTGAGCGCCGCCTCGAACGCCGCCTCGATTATGCGCTCACAACCCATGCGCGTGAAGAGCGTTATCTGAGCGGCCAGTTCCGATGGATGCCCCTCGTAATGCCTGCCGCCGATGGGGCTGTATTCTCCCTCTGTGTTCTCGCGGAAGAAGAGCATGTCAATGTCGCCCGGCACGTAACCGCGCAGCGGCGATTCCAGCCCCTCGTATAAAACGATGGGACGCATGTTGACGTACAAATCAAAACCCCGGCGCAGCGGTAGCAGGAGTTGGTTGAGCGTGATGTGGTCGGGAATATCGGGCCGGCCCACCGCGCCCAGCAAAATCGCGTCGTGTTTTTTGACGCGGTTCAGGAAATTCTCCGGGCACATCCTGCCCGTCTCGTGATAAAAATCGCTCCCCCAGGGGTATTTCGTAAAAGAAAATTCGAGATCGGGCTCGGTTTTCGCCAGCGCCCTTAAGACGCGCACCGCCTGGTTGACGACCTCGGGCCCGATTCCATCCGCGGGGATTAAGCCAATATTGTGTTTCGCCATCGCTTCTCCTTCATGCTCCCGCGCGCGTCATGGGCGTCACACGCGCGCCGGGAAAACTAGAGTCCTTTTTCAATGAGATATTCCACCGGATTGTAATCGTCCGTCAAAATCGGGCCGTAGGAGCGGGGATCCGGCGGCGCCACACGCGCGCGCGCGGCGAACGCGAACCTGGGGTCGCGGCGTATCGCCTCGCGTGCGCGGCGGAAACGATCCGCATCCTCGTCGCGAAACCCGAAGATCAGGATGTTCTGCGTTAGAGAGGGAGTAGCCGGGTCCGTGCTGTAGACGAAAATTTCCGGAAACACGCTTTTCATCGTCCGGTAGACGGATGTGTATATCGCGCCGCCGGGACCGGTGCGGTAGCCGATCAGATTCAGCATGAATACGCCGCCGGGCGCCAGACGCGCGCGCGCTTCCGTGAAAAACTCCTGCGTTATCAGATGCGGCGGTATGTTCCTCAAACCCCGGTAGGCGTCGCCCACGATAAGATCGTATTTTTCACCGGCCGAGCGGAGAAGGCGCCTCCCGTCCCCCACTAGGGTACTGAGCTTCGGAAAATTCTTAAGCCTGAAAAACTTCTCACCCGCATCGACGACGTCCGCATCGAGTTCGGCCACGGTGATGGCCACGTCCGGCTTCATGAGATGCAGCGCCTTGGGCATCGTGAAAGCGCCGCCGCCGATGAAAATCGCGCGCTTCATGTGGGGTGCGAACAGCGGCCCCAATTCCAGAAAGCGCGTGTATTCATAAAAAAACTTCTTGTCGTCACCCACCACCATCGCCCCTTCGGGCTGATGATCCAGGTACAACTCGCGCACCTTTGCGCCGCCCGCCTCGTCGTTCTCGAACACGCGAATCATGTGGTACATGTTCTCGCGCACCCACACCGTATTCTCCCCGACGCCGGGGATGGCGCGCAGCCACGCGGCGCCCGTGAGCATCGAGAGCGAGACGAACGCCGCGAGAAGAAGGTTCGCCCTTGCGTTTCGCTTCGAGAAGAGGGACGCGAGATTACCACTGAGGTACAGTCCCAACAGCGCCGTCAGCGCCAGGGCGCCCGCCGTCGTCAGGAAGATGCCGTTTAGGCCGAAGAAAGGAATGAAGACAAAACCCGTCGCGAACGTGCCGACGATGCTCCCCACGGTCGACCAGGTGAAGAGGTTGCCAGTCACCGCCCCCAGGCTACCCTCGCCTCTCGCCGCGAGTTTCACCGCGAAGGGCGTCAGCGTGGCGAGCACGCAACTCGGAGCGGCGAAGAGCAAAAGACCTGCGAACACCGGTCCCGAACGCAGGCCGAGACCCTTCTCCATCGATGGCAGCAGAAGCCCCCGCAAGGCCGGCACCAGGGCCACCAGACCCGCGCCGCCCAGCATGAGCATAAAAAACAGCTTGCGTGATGGTTTTTGGTCCGCGAGCCTTCCGCCGATGGAATAGCCCAGACTGAGCGCGGCGAGGATGATGCCGATCATCGAAGTCCACGTATAGAGCGTGTTGCCGAAATGAGGCGCAAGCACGCGGCCCGCCGCGATTTCCATGACGAGAATCGAGCCACCCGAGAGAAAAACCGCGAAATACAGATACAAGCCCACCACGCTCTTCTCTTTGGTCTCACGCGCTCGCCTGGGCTGTTTCGCCACCATTCGCTCCTCGAAAGACAAAAACCGCACTCTATGGCACTCAAAGCGCGTAGGCAAGCCTGGGGGCCACCTGGATTTTTTCGGGTTGATGCCGCATAAATAGAATGAAATTCGCGCAGAATAGCGCTTCATGGACTTTTCCTCAAAAGAGAACGACGACTTGGCTTCCGATAAGGTATATCCATCATCCAAAGCCGCAATCGCCGATATCCCCGATGGCGCCACCATTCTACTGGGCGGGTTCGGCGGCGCGGGCATCCCGGAAAATCTCCTGGCCGCCATGGCCGATCATCCCGCGCGCGATTTGACCATCGTCACCAACCACGCGGGTTTCGGCGAACGCGGCCTGGCCGTCCTGCTCCGGCAAGGGAAGGTGAAGAAAATCATTTGCAGCTACGCCTTCCACAGGAGCGCGTTCGTGTTCAGAGAGTTGTTTCTGGAGGGAAAAATCGACCTCGAACAAATCCCCCAGGGAACCATGGCCGAGAGAATCCGGGCGGCGGGCGCGGGGGTTCAGGCTTTCTACACGCCCACCGGCGTCGGCACGCAGGCCGCAGAGGGCAAGGAGACCCGCACGATAAACGGCCGCGAGAGCGTGCTCGAATATCCCCTTCCCGGTGACGTCGCTATCATCAAGGCGTATCGGGCCGACAGCACGGGAAACCTCATTTACCGGGGAACGGCGGGAAACTTCAACCCCGTCATGGCGACGGCGGCTCCGCTCACCATCGCCGAAGTGGAGGAAATCGCGGCCCCCGGCGTCATCGCGCCCGAGAGTGTGCATACGCCGTCGATATACGTGCAAAGAGTCGTGAGAGGAGAAGACCTTGGCCTTCGATCCGAGACTTGAAAGCTGCGCCCTCAAGCCGGCCGACATCGCGCGGCGCGTGGCGGCGGAACTGCCCGACGGCGCAGTGGTGAACCTGGGCATCGGCGTGCCCACGCTGGTGGGAAACTACGTGGAAGCCCAGCGCGGCGTGATGTTCATGGCGGAAAACGGCATCATCGGCGCAGGCCCGAGACCTGAACCCGGCCAGGAGGATAAGGATTACATCAACGCGTCGAGAGAACCCATCACCACGCTTCCGGGCGCCTCGGTGTTCGGACACGCCGACGCCTTCGCCATGATACGCGGCGGCCACATCGACATCGCCGTCATGGGCGCGCTGCAAGTCTCGGCCCAAGGAGATCTGGCGAACTGGACGGTGCCGGGCCTGGGCAAAGGCGGCATCGGCGGCGCGATGGACCTGGCCGCAGGCGCACGCGAGGTCTACGCCATCATGACCCACACCATGAAAGACGGCGGCCTGAAGCTCCTGGAAGAGTGCACCTACCCCCTCACCGCACGAGGGGTCGTCACCAAGCTGTTCACCGATATCGCGTTCATCGAGTTCACGCCCGAAGGCCCCCACCTCAGAGAAGTAGCCGAAGGCCTGACGGTAGAGGACGTTCAGGCGGTAAGCGAGCCTAAGCTCATCACGAACGGGCCGCTCGGCGTGCTGACGCGCGAGGAAGCGCCATGACGCGCGCGGGCAGCGGCCTCTCGTCCAATCCCGACTCTCTGGCCGCCGCGCGCGAAGCGATAGAAGAAGCCATGGCGGAGGCGAAGCTAGACGCCGCCTCTCTCGTCTTTTTGTTCGCGACGCCCGGACACCTGCAACGATGGCCCGAAATCGTCGCCGCCGTGGCGGAGGGTGCGCGCGGCGCGCGCATCGTCGGCTGCACGGGCTTCGGCGTCATGACGGCGCAGGGTGAAATCGAGCGAAAACCGGGTATCTCGGTTCTGGCGGTCGGCGGTGACGCCCCACCCGCAGCGCCTTTTCTCGTCGAGGGCTTGGGTGACGCGCCCTTGGAGTGCGGGCGCGCCATCGGCCGGGCGGCGAAAAAAGACTTAGGCGACGCGCTCGTTCATGAGAGTCCGCCCCTGGTCGTCATCATGCCCGACAGCTATCACTTACAAGCCGACGCGCTTTTTCAGGGGATTCACGAGGAACTTGGGAGCGAGGCCATCATCGTGGGAGGCGGCGCCGCGGAGGACGGCTCGGCCGGGAGAACCTTTCAGTTCCTGGACAGGCAGGTGCAGACCGACGCCGTATCAGGCGTCGTGTTCGGGGGCGCGCTAAAACGATTCATCGGAATATCCCAGGCCTATCTGCCGACGGGCGAGCCCAAACTCATCACGCGGGCGGAGGAGAACGTGGTCTGGGAAATTTCCGGGGAGCGCGCGTTCGACGTTTTCGCCGAAGCCGCAGGCCCGGAATGGATGGAGAACATCCAGCACGCCGCTATGAACCTGTTCATCGGCATTCCGGGAGATCCGGACAAGGTCGTTCTCGATCACGGCGAATACATCGTGCGGCCCATCGTGGGGGCGGACGAGGAGCGGGGCATCATCGCGCTGCCCACACCGGTCAAAACCGGTCAGGCCATCACCTTCGCCAAACGGGACGGCCCTCGCGCGAGAGAGGACCTCCGCACGATGCTGGAAAAAGGGGCGCGGCGCTTCTCCACTCCCCAGGGAGAAAACGCGCGCGCGTTCGGCCTTTATTTCAATTGCGCGGGCCGGGGCAGTTCCCTCTACGGCGAGACGGATGTGGACGCGGGCGCGATTCGGGAGAAGATGCGCGGGTTGCCCGTTGCCGGTTTCTTCACGGGTTCCGAGATTGCGCCCATCGGAGAAATCGACCACCTTCACCAGTATTCCGGCGTCCTGGTGCTGCTGGGAGAGGACGCAGATTAAGAAAAAAGAATTTCCTCATCATTCACGGGAGTGGGTCTTATGGGATACAGCACGGGAAACATCATCATCACCACCCTGCATGTTCTGAGCGCCATTCTGGCGGTCGGCGGCGTGGCCTTTCTTCGTTTCGTGGTCATCCCGACGGCGGCGTCATTGCCCGAAGTCGAGCGGGGGCCCTTCATGGGGAAAATCCAGAAGAGATTCGTCCCGATTCTGCACGGCTCGTTTCTCATTCTGATACTGACGGGGCTTCACCACGTCACCCGTCTCGTGTGGAGCGGCCTCGCCATTCCGGGATCGCTGGTCGTGAAAATCATCCTGGCGCTCGTCATCATCTTCGTGGGCGTCGCGCTCACCATCCCGAGAGGCTTCGAGGGCATGAAGGCGCAGCGCAAGACGTGGCTCCTGGTCAACTTGATCCTCGCGCTCATCGTCGTCTATCTGGGCATTTCGGTCACCCACGGATAGGGGTTTCATAGGAGAGCGCAGGCGATGCGGGCAGGCTGGTACGAGCGCAAGGGAGACGCGCGCGATGTCATCGAAATCGGGGAGATGGAAACGCCCGAACCCGCCCCCGGGGAAATCAGGGTGAGGCTTCACGCCTCGGGCGTGAATCCCACGGACTGTAAACGCCGCGCCGGCCATGGGGCCGAGGATTGGGGCTATTTCGAGCATTTTCCGGATTACCCGAGAACCATCCCGAACAACGACGGCGCAGGCGTCGTCGATAAACTCGGACAAAACGCCGCCGGGCATGAGGTCGGCGCGCGGGTATGGGTCTACAACGCGCGCTACAAACGCGCGTTCGGCACATCGGCGCAATACGTTTGCCTGCCCGATAAGTTTCTGGTCCGCCTGCCCGAAGAAACCACCTTCTCAGAAGGCGCGTGCCTGGGCATTCCCGCCATGACGGCGCACCGATGCCTGTTCGCGGATGGCCCCATCACAGGCAAAACGGTGCTGGTGACCGGCGGCGCGGGCCGCGTGGGAACCTACGCGGTGCAACTGGCGAAATGGGGGGGTGCGAGCGTCATCGTAACGGTGAGTTCAGACGCCAAGGGGGATCGCGCATCCTCCGCCGATCATCTCATCAACTACCGCGAAGAAGACGTCGCAAAAAAGATACTGGAGATCACCGACGGCGCGGGTGTGGACCGCGTGGTGGACGTGAACCTCGGCGTGAACTGGGAGACGAACTACAAAATCCTGAAAATCGGCGGCGTCATCGCTTCTTATTCCTCGATGGGGTACCGTATGCCCCGCTTTCCCCACTATGAACTCATGCTCAACAACATCACCATAAGACTCGTGATGGTCCACTGCTGCCCGCCCGAGGCCCTGGCCCATGCGGGGAGAGACGTCACCCGCTCGATGGACGATGGCGCGCTCTCCCACCACATCGCGGAGCGTTTTCCGCTCGATGAACTCGCAAGCGCGCACGAGGCCGTGGAAGCGGGTGAGGCGGTGGGCAACGTGATCGTGGAAATCGACTAGGCCGAGAATCAAACAACGCGCAGTTTCTTAAGTCCCGACTCCAGGGCGTCGAGCGTCTTGTCGATCTGCGCTTCGGTGTGCGTCGCCATCAAGGTGGCCCGGAGCCTGCTGGTGCCTTCCGGCACCGTGGGCGGGCGGATGGCGAGCAGGTACACGCCCGCCGCCATCAGATACTCCGCGAGCGCCAGCGTTTTTTCCGTATTCTTGATGATGATGGGGAAAATCGGAATCTCAGCCCCCGGCGGTGGATCGTTCACCCGGATACCAATGTAGCGCAGCCCGGCGCGAAAGCGCGCGCACAGGCTCCCCAGATTCTCCCGGCGGCGCTCCCCCTCGGCTTCCTCTACAATGCGAATGGCGGCGCGAGAGGCGGCGGCCACGGCGGGCGGCAGGCTCGTCGAGTAGATATAGGGCCGCGCCTTGTTCACGAGGTAATCCACTACCTCGGAATCGGCGCAGGCGAACGCGCCATAAGAGGCGAGCGCCTTTCCCAGTGTGCCCATCGATACCGAAACCTCATCTTCCACCCCGAAATAAGCGCCGCTCCCCCTGCCGCCCTCTCCCAGAACCCCCGTGCCGTGCGCGTCATCCACCACGAGCATCGCGCCGTATTTGCGCGCGAGGGAGCAGATTCCGGGCAGAGGAGCCAAATCCCCGTCCATGCTGAAGACGCCATCCGTCACGATGAGCTTTCGTCGCGCGCCGGAGGCTTTCTTCAAGGCGTCTTCCAGGTAATTCAGGTTCCCGTGTGGATAGACGTGTATGCGTGCTCTCGAGAGTCGGCAGCCATCCACGATGCTCGCGTGGTTGAGCGCGTCGCTGAAAACGGAGTCCCCCTCACCGGCCAGAGCCGTGATGAGTCCTAAATTCGCCAGAAACCCCGAGCCGAAAACGAGAGCGGCGGCTTTTCGCTTGAAGGCGGCCAACGCACTCGCCAAGTCCTCATGCGCGGCCATGTGGCCGGAAATCAGCGGAGAAGCGGCCCCGCTCGCGCCTGCGGCCCTCACGGCTTCCACGGACGCTTCTATGAGCGCAGAATAGTTGGCGAGGCCCAGATAGTTGTTGCTCGAGAAGTTGACGAGGGTTCTCTCGCCATAACGCATGGTCGGTCCCTGCATCCCCTCCAGGGTTCGCAAACCACGGCGCAGGTTGGCGCCTGAGAGTTCGCGCAACTCATGGTCGAGCTGCGCCTTCCAGTGCTGTGGGGTGATTTCTTCGCGCGCTTCATCCATCTGGTCATTGTAGAAAACAAAAGCGCGCCCGAAAAGCCGGGGGCGGCGAAACTCTTGCGCCGCCGGCGCAATGGTGTCATTTTCTGAAGAGATCGTGGTGGTGTGGATTCATCCCGACTTGAAAGGGGCTTCATTTGAACTGGCTTTGGGTGGCGGGCGGCGGCGCAATCGGCAGCGCGCTTCGCTACGGACTCGCACTCTTCGTGCAAAGATGGCTCGGCGCAAGTTGGCCCTTCGGCACACTGATGGCCAACCTCATCGGCTCATTCGTCATCGGGTGCATGTTCGAGTTACTCGTCGCCAGGGAATCACTCGGCGAGGAGGTCCGCCTGTTCGCCATGGTAGGGTTCCTGGGCGGATTCACCACGTTTTCCGCCTTCAGCCTCGAAACCCTTCTCATGTTCCAGGAAGGCGACTGGCTTCTGGCCGCGTTCTACGTGGCAATCTCGGTCGCGGGGTGCCTACTCGCAGTCTGGGCGGGGTTTCAGTTCACCGCCGCGCTCACATAACGATTACAAAACTTCTTCGGCAAAAAATTTCTCCATACGCGTAAAAAATTCCCCGCGCCGCGGGGCAACGGGGAACCACCAGCTCATGCCTGGTCAGTGGCAAGGGATCTTCGTTATTTACTCACACTTTACCAATACTTTATCCACGGGCGTTCCACACGCCCAGTGCAAGCAGATGTGCGCCGGGTGATCCATCAGATCGAATACATCTCTCCCCCGTCGACCTGCAGAGCGGCACCCGTGATGTAGCTCGCGCGCGCACTCGCGAGAAAGGCCACCGCCGCCGCGAATTCCTCCGCCTCTCCCAGGCGGCCGATGGCGATGTCCTTCACCACCTCCTCGTAGACTTCTTCTTCGGTGCGGCCGCTTTCCGCGGCCATCTTCGCGATGCGCTCGGGCCAGTGGGTGGAAAACCGCCCCGGGTTCACGATGTTGACCAGAATTCCGTCGCGCACGAACTCGCCCGCCAGGGATTTCGTGAAATTGAGCAGCGCCGCCTTCGAGGCGTTCGAGACCACGCGGCGGGGCCGGGGCTGGCGGCTGCTCGTGGAGCCCGTCATGATGATGCGGCCCCACTTTTGCTTTTGCATATGGGGAATCACCAGACGGCTGAACTCGGACGCCGCATAGAGGATGCTGCCCATCGAGCGTTCCCAGTCGGCGCGCTCGACATCGAGAAAATCCTTTGTCGTGCTTACCCCTGCGTTGCTCACGAGAATGTGGACGGCGCCGAAAAGAGCGACCGTCTCCTCCACGGCGCGGGCGATATCTTCTGGGACGCTCACGTCGCAGCGCACCGCGCGCACCACGCCTTCCGAGACCGACTGGATTTCTTGTTTGGCCGCCGCCAGGCGCTCCTCGTTCCGCGCGCAGATGCAGACGTCGCAGCCTTCCCGCGCGAGTTCCTTGGCGATGGCGAGGCCCAGACCCGCGCTCCCGCCGGTGATGATGGCGGCTTTCCCGTGAAGTCCCAAATCCATTTTGTTCATCCCTTTTTTGAAGATATGCGAAACAAGCCTAAGAATGATTGAGAATGCGCATACGCCCCTTTATAATCCACACATTCCATCGTCCGCTACCTGAAGGGAGAAAAAATGACGGAGCGCGCCGATTTCCGCCAGTTCTACCGCGACGCCCACAAAGTGGACCTGCTCACCGACCGCGAGAAAACGCTCATCGGCCTGGCCATCGCCATCGTGCGCAATTGCCAGCCGTGAGTGGACCGCCGCCTGGCGGACGCCGGGAAAGCGGGCATCGAAGAGGAGACGCTCGACGCTACTTTCGACTTGACGGCCGCCGTCATGGCGGGGGTCGCCCAGAGCATGAACCAGCGCTCCAAGGCTTCTCGCAGCCAAGGCGATTCCTAGAGATCTCCCCATGAAGGACCGGTTCAAGAAATTCCTGGATTTCGACGACCCGAACAAGCTCATGCCGTGGAAGGACAAAAGCCCCGAACCCCAAGGGGAGGAGCCTGAGGATCGCCCCGAAATCGCCATCAAACCGGCCTGGTATTTCGTGATGTATTTCATCATGGGCGTGGGGTTCGACACCCTGTTTCCCACCAACGTCTTCCCCGAGAAAGTGCGCTTCACGCTCGGGGCGGGGCTGGTGCTCGCAGGCGCGATTCTCAATGCAACCTCTTTGGGGTGCTTCAGGAAAGCCCACACGAACCATGCGACGGATGCGCCCGCGCGCGTCCTCATCACGGACGGCCCCTATAGCTTCTCGCGAAACCCGATCTATCTCGGCTTCATGTGCCTCTACATGGGGCTCGGGATTTTTCTCAACAACCTTTGGATTTTCGTTTTGGGCGCGCTGCTGATCGCCACGATCCAGGCCGTGATTATCAGGCGCGAGGAGGATTACCTCGCGGGAAAATTCGGTGAGGAATACGGCGACTACTGCCAGAGCGTGCGCCGCTGGCTCTAGCGGGCGCGAAAAAAAGAGGCCGCCCCCGGCGGAGCGGCCCCTGAACATTCCTCTTACGATTGATTCTCTGAAGACTATCGCACACCCTTGGGCTTGGGACGCGCCTTGCGCTTCGCCATCGCTTTTTTCATGTCGGCGCTCGATTTCCCGTTCGTCTCGATGCCGTACACCTCGCCCACGCGGGTGTGCTTGTCCATCAGGCGCATGAAGGAGATGTCCGACAACTCGGCCAGCACCATCTCGCACGTGCTGAAAATGGTGCATCCCTCCACCAGGTGACCACCGAAGCACGTCGCCTCGGGACGGCCCATCGATATGGTGACGTGGGCGTGGAGGTAGGGCTCTCCCGCCTCGGTCTGCGTGATGTTGCCGCTCATCTGCAAAAGCTCGAGCGGGCCGTTGATGGGCGTGAAGATGCGGCACTCCTCGTTGATGGGAAACGGGTCGGGAAACTGCCAGACGTTTCTGAGCACCGCCTTTTGCAGGCTCGCCGCCACGCTCAGGATGACGCCCGCCTTCACGCCTTTTTCCTGGCATATCTTGAGCGTCGTGCCGAACAGATCATCCCCCGGGGCCATGCGGATGGCCAGGACACGGCCGATGCCGGCCTCGCCCACGTCGTAGCGGGCCTTGCGTGTTTTCCAGTTGGAATTATCGAAATTCGTCAATTTTCTCGCCATGGATACTCATTCTCCCTAAGAGGCCTCTCGCCTCGCATGTGAAAAGATATGCTGAGCACGAAATTTTGGGGTTTATACCACACCGGATGCCGGCGCGCATTCCAAGTCCGGGCGCGCGCGACGAAACCGCCTCAAAGGCTCGGCGCCTCGTAGCGGATTTCCCCGTTCGTGACGGTGCAGACGACGAGCGCGCCCGCATCAAATACGCTGCCCAGGTTCAAACCACCTAAACCGCGAGGCGGACAGACGACGCTAAAATCAGCCGCGCCGCCCGGCTTCAAGACACCCAGGTTATCGAAGCCAAGCGCCTCTGCGCCTGAGCGCGTGCACATGTCGAGCAGTTCGGCGTCGGTTATCTCCGCATCCGTCTCGCGAAGGGCGCGGGCCTCATCCAGAAGCGAGAGCGTGGGACTACTCGCCAGGCTGTCCGTCCCGAGGCATAAATCCAGGCCCGCCTCGCGCATGCGCGCCGCATCGGCGAAGGGATGCCCGAAAAAACGCGCCGAGCGCGGACAGAGACAAATGCGCACCCCGTTCTTCCTGAGCAGCACCCAGTCTTCCGCGTTGGTCTGGTTCGCGTGTACGGCGAGTGTGAGGCCATCGAGCGCGCCCACCAAGTCGAGATGGGCGACGGGGCGCAGGCCCGAGGGCTTGAAGCCGTCCAGTGAGCCGTTCAGCTCCCGGTGCGCTCTCGCGAGAGCGCCGCCGCCTTCTTGTAGAAATTCGACCTCACCCGCGCTCTCTCCCAAATGCGTCGCCACCGGCCAGCCTCTTGCCCGCGCCTCGTCCCGAACCGCCCGGTAGAGGCCGAGCGATGTGGTGTAAGGCGCATGGGGACTCAGGCCATGCCGAACCGCGTCCGGTATGGCTCCTTTATATTCCGGGAAAAGAGCCTGGTCTTTCAGTTTTTCCGCCAGTATCTCATCCGCCCGCGCCGGGTCGAGCCCCAGCACCTCGTGAAACACCACGCCGCGCATCCCTGCGCCCGCAATCGCCGTTGCGCTCTCCCCCGTGGTCGAGACGTCACCGACGCAGGTAACGCCCGCCGCCAGGCTCGCGGCAACGCCGATGCGCGCCGAGGCCAGAAAAAGATGCGCGGGCCAGCCCCTCACCTCGCGCACGAGCGAGACTATCCACTCCTCCATCGGCCCGGACTCTCTCTCGATTCCTGAGAGCTCCAGGTGCGTGTGCGCGTTGACGAAACCGGGAATCAGGATCGCGCGTCCGAAATCGCGCTCCTCGGCCACCGGGATAGAGGGGCGCACGAAGGCCTCATCCCCCACCGCCAGAACCCGGCCCGAGGCGGTCAAGAGCGCGCCGCGCCGGATGGGCGGCCCATCCACCGGACAGAGCAGGTCCGCCAGCCAAAGCTCCATCTTCTGCGCTTTGGGGATGCCGGTCGGTTCCGTCGCCACGAGAGAGTGTTAGGTCAATTCGTAGAAGAAATTGCGCCGTCTGGGCGTGAAGCCTGCGTTTCGCGCCATGCGGTGGAGGTCGGCCTCGTTCAGGGCGTAGGTCGTGCCGGCGGCGCTCACGACGTTTTCCTCCAGCATGGTGGAGCCCATGTCGTTGCAGCCGTAGTGGAGGGAAATCTCGCCGATCTTCATGCCCTGCGTCACCCAGGAGGACTGGAAATTCGCGATGTTGTCCAGATACAGCCTGCTGATCGCAAGCATGCGCAAATACTCGCTGCTGCCCACCGTTTGGGCCTTGAGCGCCGCCGCGCCGTCGTTCTGAAACGTCCAGCAGATGTAGGCCGTGAAGCCTCCCGTCTCGTCCTGAAGCTCGCGCAGGCGGTGGAGATGCTCGATGCGCTCCGCATCCGTTTCCACGTGGCCGAACATCATCGTGGCGCTGGAGCGGATGCCCAGATTATGGGCGACACGCATGACGTCGAGCCAGCCCTCCGTATTCACCTTGAGCCTCGATATCGTATCGCGCACGCGGTCGACGAGAATCTCGCCGCCGCCTCCGGGCACCGAATCGAGACCCGCCGCGCGCAGACGGGTGAGCACCACCTCATAAGGCATGTCTTCGAGCCTGGCGATGTGGTGAATCTCAGGCGGACTCAAGGCGTGGAGATGAAGGTCCGGAAACTCCTCCTTCATCCAGGAGAAAAGCTCCTCGTACCATTCGATCCTGAGATCGGGGTGGTGTCCCCCCTGGAGCAGGATCTGCTTGCCGCCGACGGCGTAGAGTTCATCGAGTTTTTGTTTTATCTCCTCGCGTGTGCGGATATAGGCCTCCGGATGCTCCCCCGGCGGGCGGTAGAACGCGCAGAACGTGCAGTAGACGTCGCACACGTTCGTGTAGTTGATGTTCCGGTCCACGCAATAGGTGGCGTAGCCTTGCGTGTGCAGGCGCGCGCGCACGTCGTCCGCCGCAGCGCCCAGGGCGACCAAGTCGTCCCCTTCGAGCAGGGCGAGTCCTTCCTCAAAAGAGAGGCGCTCGCCTCCCGCCGCCTTCTCAATCGCCTCGTAGAACGCCGTCGTCGCCGTGGTCATGGATTCCTCGGATGAAGTTCAAGCCTTGGGAATAATGCGCGAGAGATACGGGCAGGTCAACAGATAAAACCGATGGATTGAACCCCTCTCCTTAGCTCAGCCCCACGTCACGAGGATTTGCGATGGCGCGGATCGTCAGCGGCGCGGTGCGGTTGCGCACCTCTATTTCATGCTCGGGAAAGGCGGAGACGTCCGCGCCCGCGCGTTCGGCCACCTCGGCGGAGATGACGAGGCGGCAGTTGTATTCCTTGGTCAAATCCTGAAGGCGGCTGGCCGTGTTCACCGTATCGCCCACCGCCGTGAGATATTTGGCCACGCCCCGGCCCATCTGCCCCACCACGGTGGACCCCGTGTGTACGCCGATGCCGACCCGCAGCGGTTCTTCCAGTTCCTCCTTGAACGCCTCGCTCATTTCATCGATCGCATCCACGATGGCGCAGGCCGCCGCGATGGCCTGCCTGCAACCCTTCTCGGGGCCTTCTTCCACCCCGAAGAGGGCCATGACGCCGTCTCCCACGAACTGGTTGATGAGACCCCCCTCCCTGGTGATCGCCTCGCCCATCGCATCGAAATAGCAATTCAGGAAAAACACGACGTCATAGGGGAGCTTCTTCTCGGCGATGCGGGTAAAGCCCCGCAAATCGGCGAACAAGACGGCGACGCCCCGCTCCTGGCCCGAAGCGTAGCCCTTTTGCGCAAAACCCTGCGCCGCATCGGCCTGGGCGGGCAGAATGAGCAGAACAGAGAGGTCCACTTCCGGCCGCAACTGGCACGCCAAGCGAACGTCCGGCGCGGCCTTGATGCGCTCCAGAACGCGCTGCTCCTCAGGCTGTGCGGGCGGCAGTGCGTCCGCCCCGCCCAGCAACTTCACGCGGCAGGTGGAGCACCGCCCCCGCCCCCCGCACACGGAGGCGTGCGGGACGCCGGCGGCGCGGCTCGCCTCCAATATAGTGGAGCCCACCGGAGCGAGGGCTTCGCGTCCGCCCGCATAGGCGACCCGAAACGTCTTTCGCCTTCGCTCCCGGGCGCAACGCGCCTCGCGCGCAACCAGCACCAGGGCGAGCAGGCCCAGATAGCCCCACCACAGGGTGTCGCGCGCGGCGTGGAGTTCTCCCCTCTCCTCGCGGTTCGGCATCCCGTCGCGGGCCAGCATCCCGCGCAGCCATTCTCTATCCCCGGAAAGCCGGGCCGCCTCGCGCCCGCCTTGGCTGAAGCCCGCCAGCGAGAGAGCGGCGATGAGTACCATGGCGGATAAGGAAACAGGAAACCATTTCCCATACCAGGGCTTGAGCCTCAGCCAGTAGTGCAGGCCGATGCAGCCGTGCGTCCAGGCGATGAGCAGAAAAATCGTTTGCTTGAGGCCGACGTCCGGCGAACGCTCCCAATAGAGGAACATGATGCGAGAATAGGAATCCACCGTGCCGAACCACTCATGGGCCAGGCGCGTGCCCACCACGTGGGAGATCATGAACAAGGGTATGGAGAAGCCGAAAACGATCTGGGCCGCTTCCCAGAGCGGCATCCGCAGGCTGCGGCGATTGAAAAGACCGTACATCGCAAGCGCCGTATGCCACACGAGCGAGCCATAAAAGAGCAAGGAGCCGGGCCCGCTTCGCCAGAATCCCAGAAACCAGTATCTCCCCGCTTCCATCGCGTCGAGCGAGGCCAGCCCGAGGGCGTGGTTCAGTAGATGGGTAATGAGAAAAAGAAAGAGGACACAGCCCGTCGCGAGGCTCATGCGCCTGCGCCAGTATTCGATGGACGATGTGGCGGCAGGCGCACCGGAGGTCATACAGCGCATCTCCAAACAGGCGGCTTAGACGGGGTTTTTCTCCAGAAACTTCTCCATCTGCGCGATGAAGGCTTCGGGCTGATCCCAGAATACGCTGTGCCCCGCATCGGGGATGATCGAAGTGGCGCAATCGGGAACGTTCTTCGCATACACCTCACTGAAAGCTATAGGTCCCGCATCGTTCTCCCCGTGGCACACCCAGGCGGGAACGGATATTTTGTGGAGTTCATCCCTCAAACCGGGCATCGTGAACAGCGCGTTCGCGGTATCGGCGAACGTCTGCGGCGTATTCTTCAAGTACCTCTCCCTGTACTCGCCGGCCAGAGGGCCTTCGCGCTGGCTCTCGGGGAGTTCACCCCGGCGCATCTTGAATTCAAGCAGCGCCTCCATTCCTTCTGATTGCGCGACCGCCAACTGCTCGTCGAACATTGTCCGGTATGCGCCCGAGGGAGGGCCACAGGATGAGGCGGAGAGCATGAGGCGGCTTAAGCGCTCCGGGTGTTGAATCGCGAGCATGGTGCCCGTGCGCCCGCCCATGCTCTGGCCGAGATAATCGGTGCGCTCGATTCCGAGAGCGTCCAGAAAGGCCAAAACATCATCAGCGAATGTCTGGATGGTGTAGGGGCCTTTCGGCTTGTCCGAATCGCCGTGGCCGCGCAAATCAATCGCCAACACCCGAAAGCGCTCCGAGAGCCGGTCGATGATGGGCCTGAAGGTGAAATGAGAGTTCTGGAACCCGTGCACCGCAAGGAGCGGGGGGCCATCTCCGCTTTCAACGTAGTGGATGTCTATCCCGTTCACGCGCGCTTTCGGCAAAGCTGTTCTCCTTTCAATGTGCTCACGCCCCGACAGGCGGCCGCTCGTTCCTGAACTCCGGCGTCGCCTCCTCATAGGCGTGCGCCACGCGCAGGACGTCGGTCTCACGCCAGGGGCCGCTCACGATCTGAAGCGAGGTGGGCATCCCCTCTGCGTTCCGGCCCATCGGCGTGACGAGCGCCGGGAAACCCGTGGCGTTGTGCGGCCCGAGAAACGGCCTGTGAATGTTCTTGTAGGGAACGTCCCTGCCGTTCATCCGACTGAGGAGCGTCGCAATCGGCGGGGCGACACAGGGCATGGCGGGCTGAACGAGCGCGTCAGCACCCTCAAAGAACCCGGCGACCTCGCGCTGCATCAATACGCGCTCGCGCATCGCGCGAACGTAATCATCTTGCGCGATCTGGAACGACCACTCCAAACGCTCGAGCACGTCCTCCCCGTAGCCTCCCGGGTTTTGCTCGAAAAACGGCCTGTGAAACTCGCTGAACTCAGGCCCCGTGATGAGCGGGAATAAATCCATCAGCTTCTGATAATGCGCGAAGGAGACCTCCTCCACCCGTGCGCCCAGGGCGCGGAACACTTCCACCGCCGCCTCGAACGCCGCCATGATCTCGGAATCCACCTCGGCGCGCCCGTGAAAATCCGGGCAGACGAGTATGCGGCTCCCGCGCACCCCGTCCTCCAAACTTGCGGTGTAATCGGGAACGGGAATGTTCTGAGACTTTGAATCCTGGGCGTCATAGCCCGCAATCGCCTGAAGCATGAGGCCTGCGTCGCGCACCGTGCGCGTCATGGGGCCCGGGTGGTCGAAGCTCAAGGAGTTGGGGCAAATGCCCCTCAGACTCACCCGGCCGTGGGTCGCCTTGAACCCAACGCCCCCGCACAGAGAGGAGGGGTTGCGGATGGAGCCGCCCGTGTCCGTGCCGATGGCGGCGGGCGCGAGCCCCGCCGCGCAGGCGGCGCCCGAACCGCCGCTCGATCCGCCGACGATCCGCTCGGTGTTCCAAGGGTTTCGCACGGTGCCGTAGTGGGGGTTGATGGTCACCGGGGCGGCGGCGAACTCGTGCGTTGTCGTCTTGCCGAGCATGACGGCGCCCGCGTCCTTCAAGCGCCTGATGATTTCCGCGTCCTCGCGCGGCACGTTGTCGCGATGAAAAGAAGAACCGTTGGTGGTGAGAATCCCCGCCGTATCCACGATGTCCTTGGCGCCATAGGGAACGCCGTGCATGGGGCCTCGCCACTGGCCCTGCATGATCTCGGCCTCGGCGGCGCGGGCCGCGTCCATGGCGGCTTCCGCCGTCACCGTCTGGTAGGCGAAAATCTTGGGGTTCAGCGCCTCGATGCGGCGCAGGTGCGCCTCGGCCACCTCGACGGGCGATACCTCTTTTTTGCGAATCATACCTGCAAGGTCGTGAATACTCGAAAAACAAAGGTCATCGCTCATGTCGTCCTCCTTAGAAGCCGCGTCGCCCATCACCACCACGTGAGCACCCTCCTCATCGACGACCCGGGGCTCCCAGCCCTCGGGCGCCAGTCCGTCTTCGACGAGAAGCTCATAATAACGCCTTAAACCTTCTAGTTCCTCATCGCCCACATCGTAGCGGATGCACTCGGTGAGGTAACACCACGCCGTGTTCTTATCCACGTTCGGCGGAAGCGCGCCGTTTACGATCTCCTCTATCTTTGCGACGCCCTCTTTTTTCGCGTTCTGCAAAAGCACAGCGGCCTCTGCGTCCCCCGCTCCCGGCCTGAACACCCAAAGGGCGTAGACGAAGGGAAGGCCCGTGAAGTTTCGCCACTCTTCCCCCAAGTCGAGCACGTAGTGATCGCCCGGCGGTTCGCGCAGCGCGTTGTCCCCGATGAGCAAAAAGGCGTCGAGCGCCTCATCCTCACGCGGCGGTTTTGTCGGATCGATGGGGACGAACGCAGGCTCGGCCCCCCAGCGGTGTTTCAGATAGACGCGCGCCATGTTCGTCGCGGCGAGCGACCAGCTATCCAGCCCCACGCGGCGCAGGGAGTCCGCCGGTTTCCGGCAATAGAGCCGGATGCTCTCCACCGGGCCGTGGCTCGTGATGCCCACGCCGGGCACGAAGCGAGCGCCTTGCATCTGAAAAAGAGCGAACGAGGAGACGAGCGCGCCGTCGAGTTCGCCGCTCCTCAGCATTTGCGCCAACTTCGATGGGGGTTCGACGATCAGCTCGACCTCGGGGTTATCCTCCAGCGCAATCGTAAGAGGCCTGGCGTTCAGGAAGGGAACCGTGCCGAGCTTCATGGTGGGGTTTAAGCGTGAACTGCCCATTGATCTCCTTGGCGGAGAACTTCCCGGTAGAGCGTGTCGCGCTCGATGGGCTCGCGCCCCGCCTCCCGGATGAGGCGGCGAATATCGTTCACGGTGAGTTCGTGCGGCGTTTTGGCGCCCGCCATGTGGTAGATCTTCTCCTGAACGACGGTGCCGTCCAGATCGTCCACGCCGAAGCGCTGCGAGATTTGCGCGATGGGCTGCCCCACCATGATCCAGTAGGCCTTGATGTGGGGAATGTTGTCGAGCATAAGACGCCCGACGGTGTAGTTCCTGATGTCGAGCATCCCGCCCGTCGGGGGAATGTCGTCCATCTGCGTGTTCTCGGGATGAAACGCCAGGGGGATGAAGGTGGTGAACCCGCCCGTCTCGTCTTGCAAGTCTCTCAGCCTGAGCATGTGATCCACGCGATCCTCGTTCGATTCCACGTGCCCGTAGAGCATGGTGCACGTGCTGCGGATGCCCTTGTTGTGGGCGATGCGGTGAATCTCGAGCCAATCCTCGCCCGAGTGCTTCCCCTTGCAAATTTGGGAGCGCGTGGGTTCCGCGAAAATCTCCGCCCCGCCGCCCGTGAGGGAACCGAGCCCTGAGCGCACGAGATGTTCGAGCGTCTCCTCGACGCTCATCTTGGCCACGTGGTCGGCGAGCCAGCGAATCTCCGTCGCCGTGAATACTTTCAGGTGCAGTTGGGGGAGAATTTCCTTGATTCCCTGGATCATTTCGAGATAGTAGTCGAAGGGGAGATCGGGATGCAGGCCGCCCACCATGTGGAACTCGGTGCGGCCACGGCCCAGCGTTTCCGCCATCTTGAAGATTTCCTCCAGCGAATACGCATAGGCGTCCTGCTGGCCTTCTTTTTTGCCGAACGCGCAGAACTTGCACGCCTTCCACAACACGCAGATGTTCGAATAGTTGATGTGGCTGTTCACGTTGTAATACGTGCGATTCCCGTGCAGACGCTCGCGAACGGTGTTCGCCAGATAGCCGACGGCGTTGATGTCTTTGGCCTCATAGAGGCGCACGCCTTCCTCAAAGGAAAGGCGGAGTCCCGCTTCGACTTTTTCCAGGATATCGCCCAGAGGGCCTCTCTGGACGCGCGAGCGCATGAAGTCCCGGCTCATGGTTCACCTTCTATTTTTCGTCTCATCGGAGAATCAATCCACCCGGTGACGCACGCGCGCATTCTGGAGGCTGGAAGTAGGGATGTCAACGCGGGGAGGGGGTGTGGGTGCGCACCGCATATGATGCGCCACGCATCAAAACCCGTCAAAACCACAGCCGCGAATCTCCGACCCCGCACCCTTGCGCTACGGGTGATGCAACCTCACTCGCCGAAGAAGTATTTCACGCCGAACATCACGGAGAAATGGTTCATACCGGTGATTTCGGTGGTATTCGTAAGATCGGCGACCGGATGGAAGTCGTAGCCGCCCTTCGCCTCCATGTCGCCCACCATGGAGTAGGTGAGCTTCGCGCCGATCAGCATCTTCTCGCTTACGCGGTAATCGAGGCCCGCGTGCAGATACGCGGATAAGACGGTATCGGTCAAGTCCTCGTTCTGGCGGCCGTCGTACTGCTCGGGCATGTCGCAGTTCGACCCAGGGTCCTTACACGAATATCGGGCCTCAAAATACACGCCCGAGAGTTCGACGAAGGAAACGCCCACGCCTGCGCCCAGGTAGGGCGTGAAGCGGCTGCCCGGAAGTGAGAAGTCGTAATAGAGGTTGAACGAGAGGGTGCGCGTCGTCAGATTATCGATACGGGAAACGGTGTCGCTCTGGTAGTTGCTCACCGGGCGGGCCATGATGCGCGAGCCGTCGAGATATGTGATGTCGGTGAATTTCTGTTCGACGTCGTTTTTCCGCTGGGCCAGCGCCAGTTCCAGACGCATGGAGCCTAAGGCGCGGCCGATGGAAACCTCGAACGCGGAGCCGTCGTCCGCATCCAGGTCGTAGTACCACCGGTAGCCATCGGGCGCGCCGCCGACGTGGCTGCAATCATCTTCGGGATAGCAGATGGTGTCGCGGTTGTGGCCCGCCTGCTCGATACCGGAAGCCTTGTTTATCCCTAACCCTAAGCCCACGTACCAACCAGAAGGTTTCGCCCCCTGGGCGGCGCTCGTACCCGCTAAGCCCAAGATCGCGCATAGCGCCAGCGCGATCATGATGACGCGCAGTTTCATGGATGATGCCCGCATTTCTTTCCTCCCGCTTTGCGATTCGATGGTTTGATGCAGAACGCCGATGATCAAAAGGCTATTCAGCGCGGCGGCGCATCAAGAGCCGCTCGCAGCGTGATGTGTTTCAGGCCGGATTCTCCGGGCGCCGTTCGACCCGCACCTCAGAGCCGAGAACCGAACCGGTGGTCCCTCGAAACACGCCCCGGCTCGGCGGGACGTCGGTGTAGTCCCGGCCCACCGCCACGCGGACATGGCGCTCGTCTCCCTCGATATTGTTGGTCGGGTCGAAGCCGGTCCACCCGACCCCCGGGAACCAGCACTCCACCCACGCGTGGCTCTCGCCTCTCGCTGCGCCTGCGGCTTCGGGCCCGAGATAGCCCGACACGTAGCGGCATGGAACCCCCCAGCCGCGCATGATGGAAGCCATCACGTGCGCGTAGTCCTGGCAGACGCCCCGCCCGGTCTCCAGGATTTCTTCGATGGGCGAATCCACCCGGGTGTGGCCCGCGACGAGACTCCTCCCTCATCCCGAGTAGGCGCGCTCGCGCGCCGTATCGAGGGAGAGCCGGGGCGCATCGAGAGCGCGTCGAAGGGGAGCGCCTCCTTCGACAGGCTCAGGACAGGCCTTCGATACAAACGCTCCTTTCTCAGTCGCGTTTGACCTTCGGCGGCTACTCAGGGTGAGGTCGATACGGTGGCCATGCAAGACGAGGAGAACGCGCTCGCTCCCAGTACCGGGTTTTTCAACAACCCCTCATCGGTCGGCAAACCCTCCCTCATCGGTCGGCAAACCCTCCCTCATCGGTCGGGTTTGACTCCATACGGTATCGATTGCGTATGGTCATCGAGTCGAAAACAGACTAACCGCGTTCGGGCCTTCGTTCAAGTTTTAAGTTTGCGCCGTATCGCGTGGACGCGCGCTATTCGCTCAGGACCTTGTCCGCCCACTCCACGAGGGCCACCAGGTCCTGCGGCGTCACGAAACGCGCGTTCTTGCCTTCCAGATCGGCTTCTACGACCGCACGGGCCCGCGCACACGCCGTTCATATGTGGACGGGAATCCCGTGCTCCACCGTCTGCGCCATCGCCTCTCTTAAAGGCGGCCAGCCGACGGGCGTCACCGCGTTCATCACCGCGTCCTTCATCAGGCTCACCGCCTCGCCGAGCAGAAACAGCCGCACCTCGTGGCCCGCCTCCGCAAAGGCGTTCGCGTGCAAAAAAGCGAAAGACCCTTTCGTGGATTCATCCGAACCCCAGGGACTCTTGATGAGAACTTTCATGGTGGTGACCCTCCTGGAAACCTAAGCCTGAAAACGAGTGATATGGACCGGAAACGGGCAGCGTATCGCGGGAGATGAGTACGACCCGTTACGCGGGAAGATAGCACCGCCGCGCGCATTCCGTCACGCACGCCGAGCACCCTGCCGTCGGCGGCGGCGCGGACAGCAATCCGCTCGTTCAGCCTGCCCGTATGCGCGAACGCGATATCGGTGCCCTTGTGCGCATCGTAGCTCATCCGGCCACAGGCGAAGTCGGCGTAGTCCTTCCCGGGGTCCGTGTCGACATAGTTGAAAACCCAGCAATCGACCCCCGGCTCGCAATCGACCGGCAGCGAAAGCGGGAGCGGGGAGCGCCCGAACTTCCGGCCCTGGAGATCATGGGCGGGGATGGCCTTGGATAGAGGCGCGCGCCTCACGACCCGGCCACGGGAGAGCCGGCTCTGCGCCTGTTTCGGCTTCGCCCTTTCTCTCGAGGCCACCTGCGGCCCTTTGACGAGGAACAGATCGAATTCGTAAATCCCCCATACGGCGAGGGAGGCGAGGATAAAGGTCAGGACCATGTTGATGATCAGCATGCGGAGCATCGCTCAGACCTCCATCGTCCGCGGACTCTCGACGTGCGCTTTCATGGGGTCGGTCTCACATTGAAACCCAAGCCTGGAAGCGGGTGAGTCGGTTTTGAAGATAGCACCGCCGACCAAATCACGGCAACGGGATTGTGTGGATAATCAGGGGAGAGGGCGGTTCGCGAACCGCGCTTCAGGAAGACACGAACTCCCCCTCAGCGGGGAAGTTCGACCCTTCTCGGTCGGAATGGATCACGCATTCGCCCGCATTCGCCGTCACGGGTTTTTCAGGGCGATGGGGTATGCTCGAAAGGCCGCCCGTCGTCCTTCGGTTTTTCAGGTGGCGAAGGCGGAGCGGAGCGCAAGAGCCGGGTGGACGCTCCAGTGAAGTGAGGAACATGCAAAATGCAAAAAATAATATGTGAAAATATCGATAAAATTCGATAAATTCACGATGTTTTTCGATAAATAAATGTACATTATTTTCTTCGGAAAAGACGCCGCCGCAATGCAGCGCAGGGGAATTCTGCCATGGCCCACGCCTCCCTCGATAACGGGAAATGCACGGTTTTGCGGGGAGTTGCACCCCCGCTCAAAGCGTCCGCCCAGCCGCGCCTTCTAGGGTCCCGGATAGGCCTCGGGCGGTCTGGTGTCTTCTTCGGTTCTCTTTGATTTTATTCGTTTTCTGGCGACGATGGAATCATCCTTCAAGCGGGCGATCTGATCTTCCTCATCATCCGCGCGCCCGTAGGCGTTGCCCTTCTCGAACGCGAGCCTGCCGAAGAGACGGTTCAGGTTGTTGCGCGCGGTTTGCTCGTCTCCGGCGTCTTTCCTTCGTTTCTTCATGTTTTCTCTCCCCTTCTTTCACAAGCAAAGTCAATAGCTTACAGGATTTTCCACCTCTCGCCTACCGCCATCACCCTGACGCGGCCGGCGGCGGCGCCCGTCTTCTCCATGTGCGCCTCCAGGACGCGGGGCGGATAGTCGATGGGTTCATCGGTCAGATCGAACGTCCCCCAGTGCATGGGAATCATCCGGCGCGCCCCCAAGTCGCCAAACGCCCTTATGCCCTCGGCGGGATTCGTGTGGGGATAGCGCATCATCCACCGGGGCTCATACGCGCCGATGGAGAGCATCGCAACGTCTACCGGGCCGAATTTACGCCCAAACTCCTTAAACCCTTGAAAATAGCCGCTATCGCCACCGTGAAAATACTTTCGCGCGCCGGTATCGATGAGCCAGGAGCACCAAAGCGTCGAGTCCCTGGCCATCCCGAAGCGGTTCGACCAGTGCTGCGCGGGCAGGCAGGTAAGGCGCACCCCCTCGTGCTCGGCGCTTTCCCACCAATCGAGTTCCACGGCGCGCCTGCCGAGTGATTCCACGAAAGCGCCCAGGCCCTTGGGCACGAACCACGCGACGTCCCCGGGCAGGTTCTCTATAGTCCATGCGTCGAGATGATCGTAATGGTTATGGGAAATCGTCGCCACGGCACCCCCCGGTATTGAGGCCACCGGAACGCCCGGGGGCTGATGGCGTCGATACCAAAAGGCCCGCGCACCGAAGTGCGGGTCCGTCAGGATGACGTTCGGACCATCCTGGATGATGAAGCCGCAATGCCCGACACAGGTGATGGAAGGCTCCATCCCGGGCCTGGACAAATACGCGCCATCGTTGGGAACGACGGGAACACGGGGCGTTTCGCCGTTTTTGATCTCGGCGAATTCGTTTCGGTACAAAAACTTCCATTTGAGCAGACTTACCCGCGAACCCGGATTCGGCCACCAGGGGTTAAACCACGCCCCCGGCTCGCCATGCGGCCAATAAAGGGATTCCGCCTCGCGGGAAACAAGCCCCTGCGTTTCAGGAGGCGGCGGCGACGGCGCCTTGATACCCAAACCCATCCGCGCGCACCCCCCTGCCAACCCCAGGACGCCCAGGCCCACCAGACCTGCGCGCTTGAGAAACTTTCGTCTGCCGATTTTCGGTTTCATCACAACCTACGCGGCGGCCATTCAGAATATCCCGCGGCCTCGGGACGAAAAATCAACCAAGCGCCTCATACCAGTCCGCGATGGCCCGGCCCATCTCATCGGGTGAGTCCTCATGGCAATAATGAAGCCCGGAAACCGTCGCCTCCATCACGTTCGGCCAGCCACGAATCATCGTCCGGTGTTCTCCTACGAGAACGGCCCCCGGTTCGGTGTTGATAAAAAGTTTCGGAACCGGATGTTTGCCAAGCCACGCGTTGTTGCGCTCGATGATTTCGAGAACATCCGCAGGCTCCCCCTCGATGGGAATCTCGCGCGGCCACGTCAGCGTGGGCCTCCTATCTTCGCCGGGATTCCGGTAGGGCCTTCGGTATTCATCATGAATTTCATCCGAAACGTCGCGGATGACCATGGCGGGCAGAATCTTCTCCACAAAGAAGTTCTGTTCCAAAACGAGTTCCTCGCCCTCCTCGCTGCGAAACCTTTTGAACAGGGCCTGAACGTCCGGCGGCCAATGGCTCCACTCGAAATCACCGACCACCCCCTGGCATATCACGACGCCCTTGAGCGCATCCTGTCGCTCCAACGCCCACGTGAAGCCCAGTTGCGCGCCCCAGTCGTGCGTGACGATGGCGACGTTCTCCTCCACGTCCAGGGCATCCAACAGCGCGTTCGTGAACGGCTGATCGGCCAAGCTCGGCCAAGCGGTACATGGAGCCGTCCAGTTTTTCGGAATCGCCCTGCCCGATGTTGTCTATCGCGATGCAGCGGCCCAACGCCTCGACGTGCGGGATTACGTTGCGCCACATATAAGATGAAGTGATGTTGCCATGGAAAAAGACGATAGGGTCCCCTTCGCCCGCCTCCACGTAGGCCATCTTTTTGCCCAGAACTTCCGCGAATTTTTTCTCATATTTCATGCGAGGCTCTATCATCACTCCCCCATGCCCTTCAGGTCCCAATTCATTCACCAACCCCCAAGACCAGCTTCCCGCGCACGTGGTCCTCTTCCAGGAGCGTATGCGATGCCGCGATGTTCTCCGCGTTCATTTCTCCCATATCGGTGACCTGCGGCGCCTTGATCTCGCCCGCCTCCACCCAGTCGCGAATTTTTTCGAGCGCCTTCTTGTAGACGCCGTAATACGCGGGGCCGCCCCCGCGCACGGGGGCGCGCAGGAAAACGCTGTGAAACGAAGCCGACTTGGTGAACAAGGGGCCTTCCTGGGATGAAAAGAACTCATCGATGGGCGCTCCGGGCTCCGGCGCGATGGAGGAGATTCTCCCCCAGTAGTCCACGACTTCACAGCAGAGTTTCTTCATCTCGCGGCCCACGAAATCAAACGTGGCCGGAAAAAGACGCCCCCCGTTCATCTCAACCGCCCGCCGGGACAACGCATCGAGCGAGAGTCCCGAATACTTCAGTACGGTGACGGGGGCCTGAGCGATCAAATCCTCCATGTATTCGGCGCTCTCATCGCTTCCCGCCGTCACGATGATGGGAGACGCGCCGACGCGCGCGAGCATCTGAAGCCCCATGGTTCCCACGCCGCCCGAACCGCCCGCCACGAAAACCGCTTCTCCCGGCTGCACCCTCGCCTTCATGATCACCGCCTCATGGGCGGTCAGCGACACGAGCGGCAAGGCGGCCGCTTCGGCAAAAGTGGTGTTGGCCGGCTTCTTCACGACGAAAGCGGTATGGATGCACACGAACTGCGCATATCCATCCCCGCCGCTGTCGCCGAACCTCGGGAGGTAGGCCATCACCTCATCACCGGGGGAGAATTCTGTGACGCCCCCGCCCACCGATTCGACCACCCCGGCGGTATCCCGGCCCAGGATGATGGGAACCGCGCCCTGGTTGCCGCCCCGTCTGGCCTTGAAATCGGTCGGGTTCACGGAGATCGCCTTCGCCCTGATTTTCACCTCCTCGGGGCCGGGTTCTCTCTCGGGCCAATCGGCGTCCTCGAAATTCTCCACACCTCCGAACTCTTTCAATACGACCGCTTGCATTTTCGCTCCTCCGCTATACCATCCAGGCCCCGCCGTCGAGTACCAATCCCTGTCCCGTGACGTTTCGGCTCTCATCGCTCGCGAGATACACCGCCATATGACCCACGTCGTCCGGCGTCTGCTCGCGTCCCAGCGGAACCGTCGCCTCGACGAACTCATCGAACACCCTCCTCGCGGGCCTGTCCGTCTCCGCTCCTATGATGACGCCGTGTCCCTTCTCCCAGATATTCGTCCACAACAGGCCCGGGTTGATCGCGTTGACGTTCACGTTGTAGGGGGCCATCTCCCTGGCGAGACTCATCGTGAGGTTCAAGCACGCCGCCTTGGACGCGGAATAATGCGGCACGCTCGCGTTCGCGCGTCTTGCGGCGAGCGAGGCCAGATTGATGATTTTCCCGTATCTGCGCTCACGCATATGGGCGGCGATAGCGCGGCACATCAGGAAAACGCCCGTCGCGTTCACCGCGAAAACGGCGTTCCACTCCTCGAGCGTTATCTTATCGATCGGGTTTCCCACGAGCGCCGCCCCTCTTCCGTGGCAATTCACCAGAATATCGACCTGCCCCATCCGCTCGACCGCCGTCCGGGCGATGTTTTCCGCGTCCGTCTCGCCCGTCACGTCCGCCGCCAGGGCGAAATGGTTTCCTTCGCCCGCGTCATCGAGTCCTCTTCGGGTTACCTCCTCATTGACGTCGACCACGCAAATTTGCGCGCCCTCCCGGGAAAAAGCGCGGATGATGCCCCGGCCGATTCCGCCCCCGCCGCCCGTGACGAGCGCTTTTTTCCCTTCCAGGCGCATTCTTGTTTCCATCCTCCGCTAGACCATCCAGGCGCCGCCCGCGAGGAGCAGGCCCTGTCCCGTGACGTTCCTGCTCTCATCACTCGCGAGATACACCGCCATGTGGCCCACGTCGTCCGGCGTTTGCTCGCGGCCCATGGGAACCGCCGCCTCGACGAACTCGTCGAACACCCTTCTCGGGGGCCTGTCCGTCTCCGCGCCGATGATGACGCCGTGCCCTTTTTCCCAAAGATTCGTCCACAGCATCCCCGGGTTGATCGCGTTGACGTTCACGTTGTGGGGAGCCATCTCCTTGGCGAGGCTCATGGTGAAGTTCATGCACGCCGCCTTGGACGCGCAGTAATGCGGCACGTTCTCGTTCGCGCGCCTTGCGGCGAGCGAGGCCAGGTTGATGATTTTCCCGTACTTCCGATCCCGCATATGGGCGGCGACCGCCCGGCACATCAAAAACACGCCCGTCGAGTTCACGTTGAAAACGGCGTTCCACTCCTCGAGCGTTATGTTGTCGATGGGGTTTCCCATGAGCGCCGACGGCCTGCCGTGGCAATTCACCAGAATATCGACCTGCCCCATCCGCTCGATGGCCGTCTGCACGACGTTTTCCGCGTCCGTCTCGCTCGTCACGTCCGCCGCCAGGGCGAAATGCGCCCCCTCGCCGGCGTCGTCGAGTCCCTGCTTGGTTACCCCGTCATTGACGTCGACCACGCAAATTTGCGCGCCCTCGCGCGCGAAAGCGCGGATGATGCCTCTACCGATTCCGCCGCCGCCGCCCGTGACAACCGCTTTTTTCCCATCTAAACGCATTCGCACCCCTCCTGAAAGAAAACTTCATGTATTCATCGGACATAAAACCGCTCACGCACATTTCGAGGCGGGACATCGGCCCCCGTTCCTGAAGCGCTATTTTTCTCGATTCTAACAAGAATACCGCGGGGTGAATATCTCGAACCCGAATCCCTGAAATTCACCCCTCGGGGAGTTTCCCCCGCACGGGGAGGATGGTATTCTCACCGCGTTTCAAAAACCTCTGGATAACAACCGCAGGCATCGTGAGGATGTCCCGAAAAACGACAGGAGCATGAAATGTCTTTGATAAAAATGGCGAAAGAATCCATCGACGTCGGCATCGTGGTGAAAGACCTGGACGTCGCCGAGAAATTCTACGGCGGCGTACTGGGTCTTCCGATCGTGCGCGAAGTCGAGATAACCGAAGATAAGGCCAAACAGGCCGGTTGCGCCTCGGGAAGATTCGAGTTCAAGGCGTTTCAGGCCGGCGAAGTGCAGCTCAAAGTCGTCCAGGCGGATTCGGATCCGCCCGCCGGCGGTGGAATCGTGGACGCATCGACGGGATATCGCTACCTGACGTTCACCGTGGAGAGCGTACAGGATGCCCACGACGCCCTGAAGGCGGCAGGCGCGAAACTGATGGGCGAAATCACCGAGGTCGTGCCGGGCCGGTTCATCATCTTTTTTCAGGACCCGGATGGAAACATGCTGGAGTGCGTCGGCCCCAGGTAAGTTTTATCTGCGTGCGCACTCCATGAATCCTTGAAAAACAACGCGGGCGAGCCCGGAACCAAAAGCCCTGCCATATAGCGGAGTATCGAGATGTTCGAGTTTCTCCAGGGATATCTGGTGGAATTCGCCTATGGTGGGGTATTTCTGATCCTCGTGCTTTGCGGTCTGGGCCTCCCCGTTCCGGAAGACATCCCCATCATCACCTCGGGCTATCTCGCACACCTGGGCGCCATGGATTTCTGGCCCGCGCTCACCGTGAATCTTCTGGGCATCATGGTCGGCGACCTGATGATCTACGGCTTAGGCTACTGGATGGGCCCGAAAGCACTCGAGCACCGATTGCTTCGCCCCGTCATGACGCAGAGCCGGATGGAGAAAGTGCACGGCTTTTTCGACCGCCACGGGAGAAAGGCCATTTTCTTCGGCCGATTCGTCGCGGGCTTGCGCGCGCCGCTGTTTCTCGCGGCGGGAATCACCCGGCTTCCGGTTCGCATATTCGTAGGCATGGATTTGGCCGCGGCGCTCCTGAGCGTGCCGCTATTACTCGCGGCGGCTTATTATTTCGGGGATCACATCGACGATTTGCGCAAGATGGTGGGAACGGGCAAAGCCGTCATCATCCTCGTGCTGGGGGCCGGGGCCGCCTGGGTGGGTGGTAAATACCTGTGGCGAAAATGGAGAGAGAAAGACTCTCGCCCCGCTTCATCCTGACGCGCGGGCGACCGGCAATACGCCCTGCCTCAAAGCGGAACCAGAGTTGATTTCATGCGCGCCGAGCGGGTCGATTCTGAGCACGTGCATCCGGCACCCGACACCATGCGATTGATATACCCCCCGCATCGAGTTGCCCACCTTGCCGGGGTTGTCCCGGCAAATCGCCAAAACGCAAGGCCCGGCGCCACTGATGCACACCCCCAGCGCGCCGGCTGCGTAGGCCGCCTCGAAGACCTCCTCCAACGGGCCCATCAACTCCGCCCGGTAGGGCTGGTGCAGCCTGTCCTGCATGGCGTCGCGGAACAACTCGTCGCGCCCGGTGGAGAATGCCGCCATGAGCGCGCCGACCCGCTGCACGTTGAAAATCGCATCGCCCAGAGAAACCTGCTCGGGCAGTTTTTGTCTGGCCGCATGCGTGCTCACCTCAAAATCGGGGACGACAATCACCCACCGGTAGTCCTCCACCACGGGCATTCGCGTGTAGATGGTCTTCTCGTCCGTGGTGGTCGCCGAAATACAGAATCCCCCGATCAGCGCGGGCACCACGTTGTCGGGGTGTCCTTCCATCTCCACGGCGATCTGAACGAGTTCGTCCATGCGCAGCGGGCCGCCGAGCAGGATGTTCGCTCCCACGATTCCGCCCACGATGGCGGCCGAACTGCTCCCCAGCCCCCGCGCCAGCGGTATGTGGTTGCGCTGTTTCATCCACAAACCGTTGAAAGGCCGGTTCACGCGGTCAAACACCCGCTTCACCGCCTGCACGCAAACGTTCGATTCATCCTTGGGGATGACCTCGCGGCCTTCTCCTTCGACCTCGAGCGCAACGCCCCAGGGGAGGATGTCGAGTTCTATGCGGTTGTAAATCCTGAGCGCGACGCCCAGGGCGTCGAAACCCGGGCCCAGATTCGTCGTACTCGCCGGAACCTGCACACGCACCAAAGCCAAAACGACCTCCTCGAAACCAGCCTAATCCGAACGAATATCTCCCGAGAGAGCGAAGACGCAGCCCGCCGCCCTCATCTCCTCGATGGCGTTTTCACCGTCTTCGGGGTCGACGTTCACCGCCCGGACGGCGTCTTCCACGACAACGACGTCAAACCCCTCCCGCCTCGCGTCGAGCGCCGTGGCCTTCACGCAATAATCCGTCGCCAGTCCGCAGACGAAAAGACGCCCGATTCCTTTTGCTCTCAAATCATTCGCCAGCGAAGTGCCGTCAAACCCCGAATACGCCTCGGCGTCCCTGGTCGTGGCCTTGGACACCACCATCTCCACTTTCTCGGCGCGTATTTGCGGATGGAAAGCGGCGCCCGGCGTTTCGGCCACGCAGTGAACGGGCCAGATTCCGCCCTGCTCCTGAAACGACGCATGATCGGCGGGGTGCCAGTCGCGCGTCGCCACCTTCATCCAGCGCGGGATATCCAGAAGCGCGTTCACCGGCGAGACGACCGCATCCCCCTCGGCGACGGCGAGCGCTCCGCCCGGACAAAAATCCATTTGCAGATCGACGATGATGAGGCCGTCCTGCGCGCCTGGTGCGTATTCAGCCATCGCCCTATTTCTCCTCTCCCAGCTTCAAGCGCCGTATTGCTCCGCTCGCGCCCCGGCTTATGGAAACATTTATACCCTGAGGATGCGCCAGAAAAACACTCTCGAAAAAATCCACCGTCTGAACCTTTTTCCCCTCCGCCTCGAGTATGACGTCTCCCCGGCGAAGCCCCGCGCGCGCCGCCGGAGCGCCTTCGCGGACCTGAGACACCAGAAGTCCGCTCGCCTCTCCGCCACCGAAAAAGCGCGCCAGCACGGGCGTGAGCTTCTGGAGAACGAGGCCCAGCTTCTTGGGGTGCGTATATTCGCGCGGCGCCCGGAAGCCGAGCTTCATCACGGTCGGTTTCACGTATATAGGGGATTTCACCCGCAAAGCCAATGCGATGGCGTCCGATGGGCGGCTGTCGACGGAAAAATTCCTGCCCCCCGCCCTCATCTCGATAAAAGCGAAATACGTGCCTCCCTTGACCTCCGTGATCACCACCCGAAGAATCTTCGCCTTGAGGCTCCTGAGAATGTTCCGCATCAAGTCGTGCGTCATCGGCCGGACGGGCGGGATTTTCTCGAGTTCCGTGAAAATAGCACGCGCCTCCGCCGGGCCGATCCATATTGGCAGCAGCGCGCCTCCCTTTTTTTCCTCCAGGAGCACGATGTGCCGGCCGTTCCTCTGGTCGACCATGATGTCCTTCACTTCCACCCGGCGAAGCCCGGAGGGCGCCGCCTGCGCGTTCACCGAATGCGCATGCGCGCCGAAAACGACGGCGACGAGAAGAAGAAGACAGCAAGATGATTTTTCAAGCCGCTTAAGCTGCATGACCTCGATTCCTGATCATTTCGCCCGCGTTCGAGAAGCCGATGGAGCACCTCAGCGCGCAGGCTCCGACGAGACCCGAAAGACGCATTCGGGAATCGGCATGTCCACCCGCTGCTGACCCAGTTTTTCCTCCACCTTGGTCTCATAGATTCCGTCACAATCGACGTCGAGAAGCGTGATGTCGTATGGATACTTGTTGTCCACGTCGATGTTGATCGCGAAAATACGATTATTGATGGTGAGCGTTTCGAACTGGAATTCCCACTCATCGAGATACTGTTTGATCAGGGTCTCCTCGCCGGGAATGCGTCTGGAGAGGTCCCGACGAACCCACCCGAGAAAACGCGAACGGCTGAGCTCGGGCGTATCGAAGCCCTCGGGCCTTTTCTCGACGGGGCCATTTTCCTTGTCCGAGGGCGCCGCGAATACGCTCCCGGAACCAAGGAGCGCCATCGTCAAGAATATAAAAACGAAGATTTGCCTGAAACGTATATTCACTGAAATCATCCTCTGCATCGACGTGAACCCCGGTGCGCCTCCTGGTTCGAGGCATTTGCGGCCCAGAAAGGTTAGCATCCGCCGCGCACCGGGTTCAAGAGATGTGTTTCACATCCAGGCAACCCGAAAAAGAAGAAAAGCCCCGGCGCTCCCGATGCGCTTTGACATTTCGCAGAAGCGGATTATTCTTCGCATATCGGCGAATTTTCATCCCGACTTCGGCGGGGCGCATGAAGCGCGCCCCGGGAAGCGACCACCATGGAACCCCCCAGGGAGAAGCTCACATGACGACGACACAAAGAAAAGCGCGGCTCATCCGGCCCGAGGAGCGTGAATCCGAAGGCATGGCGGGTGGCGCGAGCCACAAGGCCATCGTATCAAAAGGGAGCGACGGAACGGACCTCACCGTCTACTACTCGCTGATACAGCCGGGACAAACGCACGACTGGCATCACCACGAGGAGGATGAGGTCATATTCTGCGTGAGCGGGACGGGGAGATACGATCTCGATGACGGTGATATCAACTACGGCCCCAGGCAATTCATCTTCATGCCCAAGGGCACGCGCCACTGCAACCACTGCGTGGGCGAGGAAGACGTGAGGCTGGTGGCCATCTTCCAGCCGGGACGCGAATAAAAATAACACCCGCGCACGGGCCGGGGAAACGAAGAGGAGCCTGGAGACGCAGATGGACCCCATGCAGAGAATCATCACGCATTACGCGAATCTTGGGTTCGAGGATCTGCCTACGGAGGCCGTCCACGCCACCAGAAACCTCATCGTCGATTCCCTCGCCTGCGCCATGGCCGGCTCGGCTGCTCCCTTAAACCCCGAGATCATCGAGCGTCACATCCACTGGGGCGGCGCGCCCGAAGCCACGGTACTGGTCTTCGGGGGCCGGCTGCCGGCGCCGACGTCGGCCTGGCTGAACGCCGCCATGATTCACTCGAACGATTTCGACGACACCGAAGACACCACCCAAAACCACGTATTCGTCACGATTCTTCCCGCTCTTCTCGCCGCAGGCGAAAGCCTCGGACGGGCGATGCCGGGCCGGGAAGTCATCGCGGCCCTGGCGGGCGCAGCGGACGTGACTCTAAGGCTGAACGCCGTCGTGCACCGGAGCATTCATTCCGGCTGGCTGCCCACCACGGTGTTCGGCGCCGTCTCGGCTTCCATGGCCGCCGCACGGGTTCTGGGACTGGGTGAAGACGGGATCGCCAATGCGGCGGGCTTCGGCTATGCGCAATCACACGGGAACAGGCAGGCGCTGCTCGACGGCTCCGTCGCCAAACGCTTACAACCCGCCTTCAGCGCGCGCGCAGGCGTGCATTCCGCCGTTTTGGCGCAAACCGGCGCCACCGGCCCCAGGCGCATCGTCGAGGGGGCGGATGGCGTCATCGAACTCTTCGGCGGCGGCCAGGGCGACCCGGGCGCGCTCACCGAAAAGCTGGGCGAGAGGTTCCACGTCACCCGAATCGGCATGAAGCCCTATCCGAGCTGCCGGGTTTCCCATCCCCACATCAGCGCCGCCCTGGAAGCGCGTGAGCGGCTCGGCCGTTTTGAGGCAAGCGAGGTAGAAAGCGTCGAGGTATGGGCCACACCCATCGGCCACTCGATGATTGGACAACCATTCCAGATAAGAGAAAACCCCCAGGTGGATGCACAGTTCAGCGCGCAGTGGACGACGGCGTTTTCTCTCTTGCGGGGCGTTCCGCGAATCGCGCACTTCGATCCGGACGCCATCGTCTCGGGAGCGGAGGTAATCGAACTCGCGCGGAAAACCAGGGTGCGCATCTGGGAGGAGGAGAGCCTGCTGCTCGTGCCCGTGCGCATTCGCGTCAAGCTGAAAGACGGGAGAGAGGCCGACGTCACGCACGAGAAAATCAAGGGTTCTCCCGAATGGGCCATGAGCGAAAAAGAGAGAAAGGAGAAATTCTTCTCCTGCGCCGAGGCCGCCGCGGTGGCGCTCGCACCCGAACCCGTGGAGCGCGCCTTCGAGGAACTCTCCTCGCTTGAGGATTGCGCCGACGTCCGGCCGATTCTCGCCGGACTCACCCCTGCGAAAAACCCGGCCCTCGCATAGAATTTCTACGCTGGAGCCTCTATAATTTCCTACCCATGAGCCGAGAGAACGAGCAAGCCATACATCCGGGCGCCAACATCGCCTGGGCGACGAAAAGATACGGTCCGCGCGAGGCGGTGGTGGACGGCGAGCGCCGCTTAAGTTTTTCGGATGTGTATGACCGCAGCAAGCGGGCGGCGAATGCGCTCATCGCGAACGGCCTTAAGCCCGGTGATCGCGTCGCCAAGCTGATGCGAAACCGCGCCGATATCATCGAGATCAATTTCGGCGTCACGATGGCGGGCGGCGCTTCGCTGAATCTCCACGGACGCAACGTTCTCAAAGAACACGTCCACATGCTGAACGATTCTGAAACCTCGTTCTTGTTCCTGGACGAACACCACGGCGAATACGCGGAAGAGCTTAAGAACGAATGCCCGCTTTTGCGCCGCATCATCGCCGTGGGGTGGGAAGGCGCGGGCGTTACCCAATACGAGGACTGGCTGCGAAAAAGCTCGGGCAAAACCCCCGGAGTGATTCTCGAACCAGATTCCCTGTTCCATCTTCATTACACCTCGGGCACGACGGGAATCCCTAAGGCGGTCGTCAACACGCACCGGACGCACGTCGCGTGGCTGGCGAAGTTTTTCAGAAACTTAAACTACCGGATGGGCGCGCGCGACTCCATGCTCCACGCGGGTCCCATGACCCATGCGTCTTTCAACTTCATCGAAACCACGTTCCTCAGAGGGGCGCGAAACATCATCATGCCCGCGTTCGAGCCGGAGCTGTTCCTTGAGATGACGCAAAAAGAGGGGGCCACGACCACCTACCTCGTCTCCACGATGGTGCAGCGGCTCATCGAATGCGAAAAGCTCGCGAGTGCTGACCTCTCGAGCCTGCACACAATCACCTACGGGGCGGCTCCCATCTCGGAGGAAAACCTGAAACACGCCATCGAACACGTCGGCCCCATCTTCCGGCAAACCTACGGGCTGACCGAAGCGCGCCAGCCCATCGCGATCTTGGATCCCTGGGATCACGCCGTGGACGGAACGCCCGGGGAGCGTGCGCGCCTCGCCTCGTGTGGAAGGATCGCGGCGGGTGTGGAACTCGAACTCTTTGACGATGACGACAAACCCGTCGCCACCGGCGAGATGGGAGAAATCTGCGTCCGGGGGGATTACGCCATGGCGCGCTACTGGAAAAACCCCGAAGCCACGGCGGAGACCATGCGAAACGGCTGGGTGCATACCGGAGACCTCGCCGTCGCCGATGAGGAAGGGTATCTCTACATCGTCGACCGCAAGAAGGAGATGATCATCACGGGCGGATTCAACGTATATCCCTCGGAAGTCGAGCGCGCCCTGTGCCGCCACCCCGCCGTCCTGGAAGCGCTGGTGATAGGCGTGCCCGACGAGCGGTGGGGCGAGGCCGTCAAGGCGATGATCGTTCTGCGCCCCGGGGAATCGCCCGCGCCTTCGGACATCATCGATTTCACGCAAAATGACATCGCCGGCTTCAAGAAACCCAAGCACATCGAGTTTTTGAGCGAAATTCCCAAAAACGCGCAGGGAAAAGTCTTAAGACGCGCGATTCGGGAAAAACACTGGGCCGGAAGAACGCGAAGGGTGAACTGAGAAACCCCCGCTTTCATCGTCGATTCATCGAATCGACCATTTTTTCAACAGGAGAGACGCCAATGGACCTGACGCAAGAGTTCGGACTCAAAACCGTAAAATACCGAAAGGAAAACCGCATCGCCTACGTCACCCTGAACCGGCCCGAGAAGCTGAATCCCTTAAGCTTCGCCACGGTGACGGAGCTTCTCAAATGCTGGGAAGACGTGAACGACGACAAGGAGGTGTGGGTGGCGATTCTCACGGGCGAGGGAAAATCCTTTTGTTCCGGATGGGATCAGAACCTCGAAGAAGATGAACTCAAGATAGGCGCCGTCCGCCCCAAGGGTATCTTGTATTGTGATCTGGACTGGATCAAGAAACCCGTCATCTGCGCGTCGCAAGGCTACGCCATCGGCGGCGGGATGAGCCTGCTCCTCGGCGCGGACATCCGCGTGGTATCCGAAGACGCCAAGATCGGCTATTCCCAGCCCAAAATCGGCATCATCAGCATCGGCGGGGCCATGCGCATGCCCGAGGCGATTCCGGGACTCGCCAGATGGTACATGTTCTCGGGCGAGTTGATAGACGCGCAGGAGGCCTACCGCCTGGGCTTGGTGGTGAAGATCGCCAAAAACGGAGAACTCCTGGAGACGGCGACCGCGATGGCGAACCAGATCATCGAGTGCTCGCCCATGTCGGTGCAATACACCAAGGAAGAGATCGCCGTGGCCGCCAACGTGTCGATGTACGAGGGCTATCGCCTGTGCCGGCCCATCATGAACCGCTTCTACCAGACCGAAGACTACCGCGAGGGCAAGAACGCGTTCATGGAAAAACGAAAACCCGAGTGGAAAAACTGCTGAGCCGATAGCAAAGATAAACGGGAGGAGGCGGGCGTTCGCCTCTCGGGGTTGCGGGACGACCCGGTATGAAGGATAAGCCTTAATCGGCCATCCCGATCCCAGGAGCGCGCATGGATTTCTCTACGGGCAAGGATGAGGCCGGCATTCGACAGGGCCGGCCGATCATCCTCGCGTGTTTTCTCACCATATTCAACGCCTACACCACGGCCTTCATCCTGGGACCCATGCTCGACGTGATGGGCCGCGACCTGGGCCTCTCCCTCACGGCCATGGGGCAGTTGGCGGCCATCACCTTCATCCCCTGGGGGGTGGGCGCGCCCCTTCTGGCGCCAATTTCTGATCGCTACGGCCGAAAGCGCGTCATCCTCGTCGGGATGCTGGGGCTCTCGCTGTCCAGCATCGCAACCTCGTTCGCGGACGGTTATCTCACGGTGGCGGTCTTGCGCTTCATCGCGGGCTTAAGCGGCGCCCTGGTGCCACCCACGGCGGTGGCGGCTATCGGGGACAACTTCACGGGCCGAGCGCGCGGCCTGGCCATCGGGTTCGCAACGGCGGGCGTGGCCATGGGCCTGCTCGTCGGAATCCCGGGCGTGGCTTTTCTGACGGATCACCTGGGCTGGCGCAACGCTCTTTGGATTACGGGCCTCTTCGGCCTGACTCTTTCCCTGTACACGCTCCGCTCGCTGCCCAGCGGGAGGCGGACCGACGCGCCGTCTTCCTACCTGGCCAGCTTCACGTGGATGCGCCAGGGCGCCTCGTGGCTCCTGATGAGCGGCAACGTCATCGAGCGGCTCATGACTTCCACTTTTCTGACCTATGTCTCCGTTTTTCTGATGCGCACCTTCGATGTTTCTCTATCCACCGCGGGGAGCCTGCTCACGGCGATGTCCGTGGGCGCGCTCATCGGCGGCCTCCTGGGCGGCGCGCTCGCGGGGGTGCGGCGGCGCTTCCTCATCATCACCGCCCTGGTTCTACTCCAAGGAGAGCTTCTGGCGTTTCACTTCTCGGGGCTGGGTTTTCTGGGCTTCACGATTGCGGCGGGCTTTCTCTTCTCGTTCTTCAGCCATCTCAGCAGGCCCGCCGTGATGGATGACCTCATATCGATCGCCCCGCAGGCGCGAGGCGCCATCATCGGCTTCTATTCGACGAGCAACCAGGCCGGTCTCTTCCTGGGAGCCTCCCTGGGCGGGTTCGCCATACAGTGGGGCGGCTTCGAGGCGCTCGGTTGGCTCGTCCTGGGCGCGGCGGTCCTGGGCGGGGGGTTCTACGGAGCGAGCGCGTGGGTGCTTCGGGGAAAAGGCTAGGTTTTCGGGGTCGGAGCCATGGCCGCAAACAGCGCGCCCGGAATCGAGGAGATCGAGTTTGTAGGGGCGGTTCGCAAACCGCCCCTACGGGAGCAAACGTCTCGAACGGGGCGAACTCAAGGAATCGTAGTAGGGACAGGCCCCTGCGCCTGTCCCCGGAAAGGACAACCACGGGGGGCAGGACAACCACAGGGGGTTGTCCCTACAGAGGCACTGTAATCCCGACCGGGGGAAATGACCCTCAAACGCCCCCCTCTCTAGTTCTTCACCGCGTCCTTGCGCCTCGGCTCGGGGAAGACGTCCTGATCGATGATCACGTCGACGACGGCGGGGCCATCTTCTTTGAGCGCCTGCGCGTAGACGTCCTCCAGGTCTTCCGGGTCCTCCACCCGGTAGCCGGCGGCGCCGAAAACGCGCGCGTACTCGTCGAACCTCGGGTTGCCGATGACGTCGGCTATGTAGCGCCCATCGTAGAAATGTTTCTGGTAGGCGCGCTCCGAACCCAGGTTGAAATTGTTCAGGATGACGCAGACGGTCGGCAGGTTCTCGCGCATCGCGGTCTCGAGTTCGGCCCCGTTGCACAAAAACGCGCCGTCTCCGCTGATGGTGACGACTTTCTGGTGCGGACGCGCCAGCTTGGCTCCCAATCCCAGGGGATAGCCGATGCCGATGGCCGCCAGATCCTGGGGGGCCACGAAACTCCTGGCGCTGTCGAACCGCTGGTACTCATACACATAGCCCGCGGCGCTGCCCGCGTCGTTCGTGATGATGGTGTTCTCGGGCAGAACTCTTGCCAAGGCCATCTGCGCGCGCCTGGGGTCGATGGGCTTTCCACCGTACTCCAGCGCCCGGTCGCGGTGTTTTTCCTGCGCGGCGCGCACCGCCGCCGCCGCCGCACGCCACGCGGGGCGCTTCACCCCCTCGCCCAGCGCACCGAGCACGGACCTCAACGCAAGGCCCGCCTCCGCGTTCATGCCCACTTCAGTCGCGAAATTCCTGCCGATGTTATGCGGGTCCACGGCTGCGTGAATGAGCTTGGCGCCCCCGAAGAAACCGGGCCGCAAGAACGTGGTCGAATGCGCGAGCCTGGTGCCTACGGCGAAAATGACGTCCGCCGTCTCGAAAAGCGCGTGCGCCTCGGGGAGCGTGCCGCGACCGATCGAACCCAGGAACAGGGGATGCCCGTTCGGAACCACGTCGTCTCGTCCCGTGGAGGTCATGATGGGCGCGTCGAGCGCTTCGGCCAGCGCAATGAGTTCCTCGCCCGCCTCGTCCCAGAGCACGCCGCCGCCGCCGATGAGCAAGGGCCGCTCGGCGGATTTGAGCAGCGCCGCCGCCCGCGCGACGGCCTCTGGGTCGGGGGCGAGCCGCGCCCGGCTCGTAGGCGCCGAGCCGTTCCTTTCGGGATAATCGGCCCTCTCGTTCAATACGTCGCGCGGCAGGTCGACGTGCACGGGACCGGGCACGCCCGAGGTGGCCACGTGATAGGCCTCGCGAATCACGTCGAACGCGCGCTCCGGTTTTCTCACCTGCACCGACCATTTCACCATGGGGGCGAACATGGCGATCTGGTCGAGTTCCTGGGTGGAATCGCGAAAGGTGTCCTTCATCATGGGAGCGCCGGTGATGACCAGCACCGGGCTTTGCGCCATCATCGAATGCGCCACGCCGGTGACGAGGTTCGTGGCCCCGGGGCCGTTCGTCGCCATGCACACGCCCACCTCTCCCGTGAGGCGCGCGAAGGCGTCCGCCATCAGGGCGGCGCTTTGCTCGTGGCGCACCGTGAGGAAAGAAATATCGTCACGGCCATACATGCCGTCCAGTATCTCGATCATGCACGAACCCGCCATGCCGATTACGTGCTTCACCCCCAGTTTCGCCAGCGCATCCGCCACCGCGTGTCCAGCCGTCATGGTCGCCATCAATCCGTTCTCCTTATAAAAACGACGAAACAAGCGCGGGCTTTCGCGCTCCGTTTCTCACCAAATTTTTTTGTCCGTTGAGATTAGGCCCCGCGCGCGTGGTTCGTCAAAGGCCTCAGGTCTCAGCCCACGTTTCCCTTCGCGTGTATGGCGTTGGCGATGAGGTTCACCGCATGATCCGCGTTCGCCTCGGGTCTTGCGGTTTCGGCGAAGCGGTAGAAACTCTTCGTCGGCCTCAAGCAATCGCCGCCCAGAGCGCTTAATTCCGCGCAGAGGCGCTCGGCTTCCGCATCAAGGCTTGCGTCTGCGACCACGTGATTCACCATGCCGACCCGCCTGCCCTCTTCGGCGTCGATCTCACGACCCGTGATGACCATCTCGAAACCGTGACGCCGGCTCAGCTTTCTCGCCAGATGGCTGATGACCACCGTGGGAGGAAAACCCTCCCTGATCTCGGGAAAGGCGATTCGCGCGGTATCAGAAGCCAGCACGATGTCCGCACGGCTGATAAGACCCGCTCCCGGCCCGTAGGCGCGCCCTCTTAAGGCCGCCACCGTCACGGCGGGCGAAAATTCCAGGGCGTCGTTCATTTTCACGATCGCACGAAACCGTTCCCTTATCACGTTCACCGGCGGCAGTTGCGCGCCGCCGCGCACGCTCTCTCTCCCTGCGCAAAAATCCTCCCCCTCTCCACTCAGCAGAACGACGTCGCACTCCTCGCCCGCGCGAAGGAGGGCTTCGGTGAGTTCTCCCATCATCCCGAACATCAGGCGATTCGCGTGAGACCCACGCGCGAGCGTGACGCGGCCGAGAGCGTTTTCCTTTTCATAGCGAACAAACTCCATTTTTATCTCCCCGGAAGCAGAGGCCTGATTCACCGGAAAAACCGGAAATCATCCCGTATATACCCATTCACCCTGAAATTTCCGGGATTATCGCCCGAAAGCTCACGGAAAGTAAAAACAAGAAAGGACTTGCAAAATTGTTCGTAATTTGTTTGTATTAGAAATGTATTATTTTCGTAAAACGTATGCTACGAGGACCCGACCCCCATGAACCCCCTTCTGCTCCGTCAAAACGAGACCGTCTATGAAGCGCAGGTGGAAAGCATCGCCACGGGCGGGGCAGGCGTCGCCCGCCTGGATGGCCGCGCCGTCTTCATTCCCAAAACGGCCCCCGGGGACACCGTACGCTTCCGAATCACCAAGGACAAGGGGAAGTATCTGCTCGGCGAACTCGCGAAAATCATCCAGGCGGGTCCGGCGCGAACCCCGCCCCCATGCGCCCATTGGAGCGACTGCGGGGGGTGCGCGCTGCAGCACATGGAGGATCAGGCCCAGATAGAGGCCAAGAAACGAATCTTTCTCGACACCCTCGCCCGCATAGGGAAAATCGAACTGGGCGTTACCGTGCAAACTATTGCTCTCCCCGAAAATGCGAACCGCTACCGCATGCGCGCGCGGTTTCAGATACGAGGTTCTGAAATCGGCTTTTTCGCCCCGGGCGCGCGGCGTCTGGTAGCGATCGAAAACTGCCTGCTGGTCGAGCCGCCCATCATGAACGCTCTCCACCAGATCAGACATCTGCTCCAGGCGGAGCCGAAAACGAGGAAAGTCGAAGCCGTGGAAATGACTTCCTTGGGCTCGGCGGATGAGGCGTCCGTGGGCCTGTATCTCCATCCTTTGGGGCATCACGACAAAAGAAATCGAAAAATCGACCGCGCAGCCCTCGATGCGTGGCGGAAATTCGCCGGGGAAAACCATTTCCCCCTGGCCGCCACCGGTGGACGAAGACCCGGGGAGCCCCCCGAATGGTATGCAGAGCACCAACCCGATATGGAGCATCCGGGTTTATCTTTGGCCGTATCGCCCGAATCCTTCATTCAGCCCAACCGGGCGCTCAACCAGATTCTCGTGAAGAACGTCCTCGAAGAATCCGGTTTGAACGGGGAATCCCGCGTTCTGGATCTCTACAGCGGAGCGGGAAATTTTTCCTGCTCTCTGGCGTTAAGAGCCAAATACGTCCTCGGGGTCGAGGAAAACCCTTACGCCGTCGCCGACGCCAGGATCAACAAGGAGAAAAACCGGCTCGGCAACGTGGATTTTCTTTGCCGAACCGCCCAAAGACTCACGGAAGAAGAAATCGTCTCGAAATTCGGCGGCGAGAGGCCCGACGTCGTCGTGCTCGACCCGCCCAGAAAAGGCGCGCTCGACGCCATGCCCCTGATTCTGGGGCTCGCTCCCAAGCGGGTCGCCTACGTCTCCTGCAACCCGGCTACTTTCGCCCGAGACGCCCGCGAACTCGCATCGAACGGCTATCGCGCGCGGGCCGCGCAGGTGCTCGACATGTTCCCCCACACCGCCCATCTGGAAATACTCACATCGTGGACCCGGGAGGATGCTTCCGGCTCCGCCCCATGATTTTGAAAAGGGAGGTCTTTCATGTTCCTCACGCGCAGGCAAAGAGAAATTTATGAACACATCAAGGAATTCATCGGAACCAACGGGTACGCGCCCTCCATCGTGGAGATCGGTAAACACTTTCACCTCACCTCGCCCGCCACGGTGCACAAGCACCTGCAGAACATCGCGGAAAAAGGCCTCATCAAGAGAAGCTGGAACAGAAGCCGGGCGATAGAGCTCGTCCCGGGTTCCGACACCATCGGCGCGAGCGCCGAACCGGTGCGGGTGGAACTTCCCCTGCGCGGCATGATCGCGGCGGGAATGCCGATCGAGGCGATAGAGGATACGGAGACCATACCGCTCCCCTGGTCGTCGGGAGACGGCAATCTCTACGTCCTCAAGGTGAAGGGCGACTCGATGATCGAAGACCACATCCAGGACGGGGACTACGTGATCGTGGAGAGCCGGACCAGCGCGCTGAACGGTGAAACCGTGGTGGCGCTCGTCGAGGGAGAGTCCGCTACTCTCAAGCGATTCTACAGAGAGGGCGCGCAAATCCGCCTACAGCCCGCGAACGAAGCGATGGCGCCCATTATGGTGAACGAAGAGGACTTACGAATTCAGGGCGTCGTCGTGGGCGTGCTCAGAAAGTATTGACGCCGCCGTGTTCGCGGACAGAGGGATAGGCATGGAGCAACGCTTACGCGAAGAAGCGCCGGAATCGACACCCGAGAACCGGCTCATCGCGCACGTGGACATGGACGCTTTTTTCGTGTCCGTGGAGCGCATGGACCGGCCCGATCTCGAGGAGAAGCCCGTCATCGTGGGCGGCAGCGTAGGGCGGCGCGGCGTGGTCTCCGCGGCTTCTTATGAGGCGCGCGCGTTCGGCGTTCACTCGGCCATGCCCATGGCCCGCGCCCGCGCACTGTGTCCCCACGCCGTCTACATTGAGGCGAACCACAAAAAGTACGCAGATGCGTCCAAACGGGTGATGAAGATACTCGGAGGTTTCACGCCCGCGGTCCAGGCCGTCTCCGTGGATGAGGCGTATCTCGATTTAAGCGGAACCGAACGCTTACACGGCCCACCGCTTCAGACGGCCGCAAGAATCAGGGAAACAGTTCTGCGCGAGACCAACTGCTCGGCGTCCATCGGGCTGGCGTCGAGCCGCCTGGTGTCTAAAATCGCATCGGCCCTCTCGAAACCCGCAGGTCTCCTGCGCGTTTACCCGGGCGGGGAGGCGGCCTTTCTACGTCCCCTGAAGGTGAGCAAAATCCCCGGCGTGGGCAAGGTGATGGTCCGGAAACTGAACCGCCTGGGCATTTCGAGCATCGGCGACCTCGGCGCACAATCGCTGCCGTTTTTAGAGGCGCAGTTCAAGAACCTGGGACCCGAACTCTACCGCAAGGCGCGGGGGCTCGATGATTCCGAACTCGTGCTCGAAAGCCGCCCCAAGAGCATCGGCAAAGAGACCACCTTCGCGGAGGACACCGCAGAGCGCGCGAAGCTCGAAGCCATTCTCACGGGACTCGCCGAAGAGGCGAGCGCGCGCGTGCGCCGACGCGATCTCTCCGCGAGGCATATAACCCTCAAGATCCGGTTTTCCGATTTCACGACGCTCACGCGCTCGTTCACCCTCGAAAAACCCACCCATCTGGATAAGGAAATTATCGAACCCGCGCTCGACTTGTTGCGGCGCACTCACAAAAAAGAGGGCAAGAACCGGAAATTCCGCTTGCTGGGGGTCTACCTATCAGGACTCGATGAGGCGCGCGCGCAGCCGCTGCTGATCGAGGATCAAGACCGCGAGAAGGAAGAGCGCCTCGTGGAGAGCCTCGATGAGATTCGCGAGCGTTTCGGCCATGAGGCCGTCTTCGCGCGCAAGAGCGTGGAGCGCATCAAGAAGCCCTAGAGTCGGCTCAGGACCAGAACCGTCCCCACGACCGTCATCACCGCGCCCAGGACGAGCCTGCCCGTGATGTTCTCGCTCTCCCGCAGGAACAGGTGCGAAACCATGATCACCAGAAGCGGCTGAACCGACGTGATGGAGGTGACGCCCACCGCGTAGGTGCGCGCCATGGCGTTGCTGAACGAGGGCACCGCTATCGTCTGGAAGACGGCGGCGATGAGCATCCACTTCCAGCTCGCCCGGGGGATTTTTCCTTCCGTCTCCTTGTGCGCGAAGCCGACCGCCACCACCCAGGCGAAGGCGAGTCCTATCCAGATGAGCAGCGCCGAGGCGGCCAGGGCGTTCATGTCGAGCGTGATGCTTCTCACCATGACGCCCGACACGCTCCAGTTCAGCGTGGTCAGGCCCGCCGAGATATAGCCCTTGACGATGTCTTTTCGCGTGTGGCCCGCTTCGGGGTTCGCCTGAGCCGGCTCGGAGCGCACCACTATGGTGAGCCCCAGGACCAGGAACAACAGCCCCAGAATGATGGGAAGAGTGAACGGCTCACCCAGGAATATGGTGGCCAACAGCGCGGTGACGGCGGGCGTGCTCGCCGCGATGGGAATCGTGCGGCTGGGCCCGATGCGCCTGATGGCGTAATAGTAGGTGAGCCTCGAAACAGTGATCATGAAAAAGCCGGTGATCGGCAGCAGCACCCAGGTGCTCGTGAACTCCGGCCGAAAAGCGGAGGCCGGCAGCATGAAGAAGACCAGGATGGCGACGAACACGCCGTTTAAGGTCGAAATGGCGGCGGTCGTCCTTAGGAGCGGCGCGTTCTTCATCGCCAGGCGCACGCAAAAAGACAGGCTCGTCCAGCTCAGGAGCGCCGAGGCGGCGAACAGCAGACCCACGGCATGGGTAGATAGATTCATAACCGCTTTCTGGGAGTTCGTAAAATTTTGCCGGACAGCCCCGCTACCCGGGCCGCTTCAGCGTCCAGTTATCCGTGACGGACGTCGCCGCACTCATGAACAGATACAGGATGCACCCCGCGCGAAACTTCGCCTTCACCTCATCGAGTTCCTCCGCAGAGCCCGTGGAAGTCACATGAACCTCCAGATCCACGCCGGTGACGCCGCCGTTCTCGGCACCCGGATCGCCGGGAGCGAAACGCTCCATCGTGAGCCTTCCTTCGATCGTGCAATCATCAATCGGCATCCCCACTTCTTTCGCGAAGATCTCCACGTGCGCCGCGCCGCAGCCCGTCAGCGCGCCGAGCATGTACTCGGCGGGAGTCGGATGCTCGAACAGGCCGCCGCGCTCTACGGGTTCGTCGCTTGCGAATTCCGGACAATCGCGCGCCTGAATCCGCGCGCGCAAATCTCCCATCCATTGCGCGTTCGTCACCCGGACGACGGTTTTCGATTCGCTTTGCTCGGCCACCTCGGCGCCCTCTTCAAATGAAAAGAATGGAGCCCCAGCCTACTACATCACTTCCCCGGTTCGCCATGCGGATCGGGCGGGAGGGCCAAGCCTCTCATCCGCCCTCCATCGCGCTCAGGACGGAGGAGATGAAGCCCAAGAATCGCAACCCGTCCCGAATCCTCGCAGGAGAGAGGATATCCCGCTCGATTCCCACGTGGCGAAACCCATCGAAGACGAAGGATGAAACCGCTCCATTTGAAGTCTCGCGCGCGCGATTCGCCAGCAAAATGCTCTCCGACGCCGGAATGAACGGATCGTCCCGCCCGTGCAGAAAAAATTTGCGCCCACCCACCTTCGGGACGACGTCGCGCATCCCCCATTTCCGCAAGCGCTCCCGCTGCCCGGCCCCTTGCCGCGCATACAGGGCTTCGAAGCGAGCCGGCGACTTGTTCTCCATCAGGGCGATGATCGCGCGCGCGTGAGGCGGCAAACCCGCCTGCAAATCGCCCGTATCCGCCGCTTCGTCTTTTCGTTTTCTCGACACGACGGCGTCGATGTGGGCCTGATGCGCATCCAGACCCAAAAGTTTCGCGTTATAGCGCAGGAAGAGCCATTTCCCGTGCCGGATGGACAGACCTCCCGGAAAAGCGGGCCGGTTCTCCCCGCCGCTCGTGGTGAGGTGTTTGAGCACGTTTTTGAGATCATAATAGGCGCCTACGCCGATGAAGGCGGCCAGTTTCTCCGCAACCCCCGGTCTCGCCGCCGCGCGAAGGGCAGGCCCCGCTGCGAAGGAAAACGCCAGAAGGCTGCATTTTTCGAAAGAAGCCGGGCCGCCCCGCGTCATCCACGCAAATACCTTCTCGATGTGCAGAACGTCCCCATCCTCCGGGCGGAACCGCTTCATGCCGGGCAAATCGGGGACGACCGCCGAAAACCCCAGCCGCGCCAGAGTTTGCGCGAAGGCGACCAGTCGATGATCCTCCTTGCCCATCGCGCTCATTCCGTGGATGAGGACGACGCACCCCCGCGCGGGCGCATCGCCCCAAGGGGGCGAGTCGAGCGGCGCATACGAATCCGCCCTGATTCCTTCGGGCGAAATTTCGACTCTTCCCGGCTTTTTCGTAAGATAAGAGAGCAGACCGCCGCCCCGGCCCTCAAGCAGCCCCTGTACCAGCAGGAAAGAATCAACGGGGTGGCGAAGCTCCGGCGAGAACCTCGACGCGACGAGAAGAAAGACCAGGGAAAACGAGATGAGGAGCGCAAGGTTTCGGAGGGTTGCGAGCCGCCTGAGGATGATCAGCCCACCTTCTCTTTCTCGAAATATTTTTTGAGGAATCCGCCCGTATGCGACTTAGGATTCTGCGCCACTTCTCCAGGAGTCCCCTCGGCGACGATGCGGCCTCCCCTCTCCCCGCCCTCGGGGCCTAGGTCGATCACCCATTCCGCGTTGCGGATCACGTCGAGATTGTGCTCGATGATCACCACCGTGTTCCCGAGTCCCACCAGCCGCGCGAGTACGTTCAACAACCGCTCCACGTCCTGAAAGTGCAGGCCCGTTGTCGGCTCGTCCATCAGGTACATCACGTCGCGGGGCGGCTTGGCGGCCAACTGGCCCGCAATCTTCAGGCGCTGGGCCTCGCCGCCCGAGAGCGTATTCACGGCCTGGCCGATTCTGAGATAATTGAGCCCTACGTCTCTTAGAATCAACAGCTTGTTCAGCACCGAGGGCACGTGGTCGAAGAAGAACATGGCTTCATCCACGGTGAGGTTCAAGACCTCGTGGATGTTCTTTCCCTTGTATTGGATCTCCATGGTCTGGGCCTTGAAGCGCCTGCCCTCGCAATCCGGACAGCGGATGAAGAGATCGGCCATGAAGTGCATCTCTATCTTCTGGATTCCGCTTCCGGTGCAGGACTCGCACCGTCCCCCGGCGGTGTTGAACGAGAAATGCCCGGGGCCGTAGCCCATGCTCCTCGCCAGAGGGATATCGGCGAACAGGCGGCGGATCGCGTCGTATGCCTTCAGGTACGTGATGGGGTTGCTTCGGGGGCTTTTCCCGATGGGGCTCTGGTCGAGCAGCACCACGGAATCGAGCGTCTCGAATCCTTCTATCCGAGCGAAGCGGCCGATGGGACCCTTGCCGTCGTGGAGAATCCGCGCCAGCGCCGGGTAGAGCGTATCGTGCACCAGCGTGCTCTTGCCCGAGCCGGACACGCCCGTTATCGCCACCAGACGCCCCAGGGGAATGTGGAGGTCCACGTTCTTGAGATTGTTCTCCCGCGCGCCCATCAGGGAAAGATAAGAGACGTCCTCGTTCACCCCTCTTTTGATCCTCCTCGGGCTGATCTCGCGCTCGCCGCTTAAAAATTTCGCCGTCGCCGAACTCCGGCATTCGTCGAGTTCTTCCCGGGGACCGGAAAAAACCACCTCGCCGCCGCGCTCGCCCGCGCCGGGACCCAAATCCACCACGTGGTCCGCCTCGTCGATGACGTCGCGGTCGTGTTCGACCACGAGGAGGGTGTTTCCCCTGTCGACCAGATCCTTGAGGATGTTCACCAAGCGCGCGTTGTCTCTGGGGTGCAAGCCGATGGTCGGCTCGTCCAGAATATACAGCGTGCCCGTCAAGTGCGCGCCCAGTTGATTGGCCAGGTTGATCCTCTGGTGCTCACCCCCGCTCAGGGTCCTGGTCTCCCTGTCCAGGGTCAGATACTCCAGGCCCACCTTTTGAAGAAAATCGAGGCGATCCCGCACCTGCTTCAAAACGTCCCCGGCGTGCGCATCCTGATCGGGAGTCAGCGGCGGAGCCTCGAAATACTCTCTCAGTTCGCTGACCGGCATGGCGCAGACGTCGGCGATGGTGTGCGCGCCCAGTTTTATCCAAAGGGCTTCGGGACGCAGGCGCGTCCCCTTGCACGAGGCGCATTTTTGCAGGCTCTGGTAGCGCCTTATCATCACGCGAACCCAGACCTTGTACTTTCTGCGCTTGAGCCTCTCGAAAAACGGATACACCCCCAAAAGCGCCCCCGAACCCTCGAACACCATTTTCTTCTGGCCCTCGGACATCTCCTGCCAGGGAACGTGGATGTCGAGGCCATCCTTCTTGGCGGCATCTTGTAACTGTTCGCCAAAATACCGGCGGTAGCGTGGTCTCGTCCAGGGCTCCACCGCCCCTTGGGCGAGCGTTTTCCGGGGCTCGGGGATGATGAGCGCCTCGTCGAAATTCAGCGTGTTCCCGAACCCGCCGCACTCCTGGCAGGCCCCGTTGGGATTGTTGAAGCTGAAGGTGTGCGGAACGGGTTCTTCGAACGTGTGTCCGCAGCATTCGAGCTTCTGGCTGAACCTGAGCCTCGGCCCGTCCACGAGTTGCACCTCGGCGACGCCGGCGCCTTCTCTAAACGCCGTCTCCAGCGATTCCCCCAGGCGCGCGCGGTTTCTGGAGGAGAGTTTCAAACGATCCACCACCACGCGAATCGCACGATGATTCCCCGCGGCGGGCCTTTCCTCCCTGGGCTCTCTCTTGCGAGGACGGCCGCGTTTCTTCGCTTTGGGCGGCGGGGGTTCGGTCTCTTTTTTCAGTCTCGCAAAAAGCGGGGGGCCGATGTTCACGATTTCATCATCCACCATCACCCGAATGTAGCCCTGCGCCACCAGGGATTTGAGTTCTCCCTCAAGATCCTCGGCTTCCATCGGGGACATCGGGAAAAGTAAGAATCCTCTCGCATCCGCATAGGCGTTCAGCAAAAGCGCCACCGTGCCGTCGACCGTGGCGGGCGTAACCTCGCCGCCGCAATCGGGGCAATGGATTTTTCCGGCTTTGGCGAAGAGCAGGCGCAGGTAGTCGTAAATCTCGGAAGCCGTGCCCACCGTGGAGCGCGAATGGTTCACCGGGTTGTATTGTTCGATGGCGATGGCGGGGCTGATGCCCTCGATGTAATCCACGTCGGGCTTGTCCACTCTTTCCAGGAACTGCCGCGCGTAAGTGGAGAGGCTCTCGACGTATCTGCGGTGGCCCTCCGCGTAGATGGTGTCGAACGCCAGGGATGATTTCCCCGAACCGCTCGGGCCGGTGACGACGATGAAATGCTCCCTCGGGAGTTTGAGGGAGATGTCTTTCAGATTATGTTCTCTGGCTCCCTCGATCCGGATGTCTTCCATCAGGGATACGGCGGGGAGAACTGCATTTTGTTGGTTCATTTCCTCGTGACGACTCTATGGGTGATGTGGGCGATGAACGAAATGACAACCAGACAATATGATGCGGGGGGGAGGTAGGTGTCAACGGGGTGGGGAGTGTTGGGGAGGCAACTTCGGGTCATTCGCGAATTGCCAAGTTGTTTGTGGAATGATATTCATCGCTTGGTAGATGAAAAGTCCAAGATTTTAACGATATCCGCATAGCATAGAAGGTGAAAAATATGACCAACTTAATAAATTACGCTTGCCCTTTTTGTGGCCATCATTCCACATTAAATATATATGACGATTACAGCACAGATGAACACGATCTAAGAATAACCAACGCACACGGTCGTCAGAGAATTCGGACAATCTTTTTTGTTTGTCGAAATCCAAAATGTAAGGAATTTGCATTAAAATACGCCATTGACAAAATGATTTCGGGCGAATGGGATTTTGGAGAATGGAAAAATATGGGAATTATATACGAAAGTAACATTATCCGCTTTACTTCCTTATGTTACTCTGCTATAATTCCTTCAAGAATTAACTCTCTTGAAGGAGTCTAGGACATGGCGCAAAAGGCACCCGGTAAAGCCTTCCGCAAGGGTATATCACTTATCGAGATTATGGAAATGTTCCCGGACGATGATACGGCCCGGAAGTGGTTTGAGGAAGTCCGCTGGCCGGACGGCTTAGTGTATTGTCCTGAGTGCGCCTCTATCAACGTTCAGTGCGGCGCGAAGCATCCGACTATGACGCATCGCTGTCGATGCTGCAAAAAGTTCTTTAGCGTAAAAATGGGAACGGCGATGCAAGGCTCGAAACTAGGTTATAGGGTATGGGCCATTGCCATATATCTCTTATGCACTAACCTCAAGGGCGTCTCCTCCATGAAGCTACACCGAGACCTCAATATCACGCAGAAGTCGGCGTGGCATCTGGCGCACAGGCTCCGTAAAGGATGGGAGGGCGTCAAGCCGTTCTTCTCCGGCCCGGTAGAGTTCGACGAAACGTATATCGGCGGGAAAGAAGGTAACAAGAAGCCGTTGAAGAAGTTGAAGGCCGGGCGCGGCCCCGTAGGAAAAACTGCCGTTATGGGAGCGAAAGACAGGAAAACTAACCGGGTCGAGGCTACAGTCCTGAGCGACACGAAAGGGAAGGCTTTACGGAAGTTCGTCCGGGAGACAGCCTCATTCGAGGCCACCGTCTATACTGATGAAAATAGGGGCTATTGGGGAATCTCTCAGCCCCATGAAACCGTGAAGCATAGCGCAGGGGAATACGTCCGGGGTCAGGCCCATACGAACGGAATAGAGAGCTTCTGGGCTATGCTCAAGCGGGGATATCACGGAACCTACCACAAGATGAGCAAGAAGCATCTACAGCGCTATGTCGCGGAGTTCTCCGGGCGTCATAACCTCCGGCCCCTTGACACGAAAGATCAGATGGAGCAGGTTGCGTACGACCTGAACGGCAAGCGGCTCCGGTATAAGGATTTGGTAGCGTGAAAGGACTTATCTATGACCAGCGATGATATGCACTTAGAAGTCGGTAAAGCAGTATTTGAAAATGAAGAAAACGAAAAAAAGATTGCCTGCCTAGAGCGTCGTATTATGATATTTACTCAGGCGATACAGACTATCAAAGATAACCCCCACCACGAAGAATCAGCCGAGATTATCAAGAAAGCCTCTGATCCAAGGGAAGATTTCCAGAAGCTGGAAACATGCCTAGAAAAACGCGGCCAATTATCAAAGTTTTTCTTGGCCTATGGTCTTAAGCGTCCCGATACGTCCTCTTAGTGCTTCAGCTTAGGATCATTCAGCGGAATCCAACAACTTTTAGACGGAAGCCCACTCGACATAAATAGTCCGAGCGCTTCTTCACACATAAGAACCCTGGGCTTTATCTTCGGGTCAGCCATCACGACGTAATCATGTCCTCTGCGGCAACGAGCAGTAATGAAAATCCTCCCGTTCGCATAGCCGCCTATAATCAGAGAATGGCTGACGGAGGGACATTTCAAACGTGCTGACCGGATAGTTCTCGCTAAGGATACGTTCATCGCGAACCCTGATAATTTCAGGAACTTATTATGGAAACTATCCTCTGCTACCTCCGCCTTTTTGCTACATTTGATATTTACGGCGCTAGTCCACCAAGCTAAGGCCCTAGAACCCTTAAAATGAAACTTACAGACGGGGCCTGAGAGGGGTATAGGATATCTTTTATATTCTGTAGAAAGCAGATAGATTTCCTGTTGATCCTTACCCGCTTCTCCCGCACGTTTACTAGAAACTACACGACTATAAAGCTGCTTATATGCAGGATGCTTCCCGGATAGAATCTCTAAAAATAAATCGTATTCCGGTATCGTCTTGGCGTAGGGCGCAAATTTTATTTCCCATCCGCACTTTCTACCGATAATACATTTACTCGCTGAAAAAGCCGGGGCGGAAATTCCTAGAACCAGAACAAAAGCAAGAAAATACCTCATAGCGCACCCCTCCTAATTGAGTAAGTTGGTGGGGTGTGCTACACGAAAGACGCAACTTGTTGCTGGTGGCTAACCCCACCATGCGGAGGCTCTCATTGGCGTGGGAGCCTCCGCGCTTTCAAGAGTTCCTTGACAGCCCGATACGCCGGGCCGTCTCTAAGCAATCCACAGAATCGGTGGGCTTCCTGCTTATTCCCGCTAGAGCGGTTTTCTATTCAGCAGGCGACCCGGACGAAAGGCCGATCTGCGAACTGCTTAGAGTAAGGATATACTAACCCTATATCATCCAAAAGGAAAACGTAGTATTATGCGCCGGAAAGGAGGGAGGCTATGGATCAGGAAACTAGGGAATACCTGGAGGGTATGGAAAGACGGATCAATCAGCGGTTCGAGGCGATAGAATCCAAGATGAATACCCGCTTTGAAGTTATGAGCCGGGCGATAAGGCAGAACCACCTAGAACTTCTTGATATTATCCGGGAAGAACGTATTATAGCGGGGAGACCCTGAAATGAAAAAGCGAACCCTGAGATTAAAACCTACAGACCATCAGCCGTCGAAGAAAGAATTAGAGGAAGAGGTAAAGATTCCTGCGACGCCTGAGCAACTAGCGAAAGCTATCCTACAGCCTACGAATATCGTCTTTGAGCCTAATTCCAAATAAGCCGGAATGTTACTTTGGTATATAATTCCCAAAAATATCGTTCCCCGATCAAACGCAAAAACTTTCCCAAGCTATATCCCGCAAGCGATACGGGAAGACTATGAAGAAGCGTGTTTGATACGCAACGAGAGTCCTAAAGCATCAGCCACGCTTTGCAGACGTTGCCTTCAAGGAATGATTCGCGATTTTCATGGGATTAATAAAGGTAGGCTGATTGATGAAATCAATGCACTAAAAGATAGAGTCGACCCAACGACATGGGAGGCCATTGATGCCATTCGGGAAACAGGAAACATCGGCGCGCATATGGAAATAGATGTTAATGAGATTATAGATGTTGAACCAGAGGAAGCGTCGAAATTGATATGGTTAATCGAAACGCTGATACAGGATTGGTATATTACCAAGCACGAGAAAGAAAAAAGACTTCAAGAAGTGATTGGTGTCGGCAACGCCGTAGAGGAAAAGAAAGAAGCGGCAAAAGCGAATAATTCCAACGACCAAGATAGATCCCCAACATCCTGAAGTAAGTAGGGACAGGTCGCGACCTGTCCCTACGGGAGGAATGGTGTTCAAGTACGAGATCATTCTCTACTGGAACAACGTGGACGATGCTTTCGTGGCAGAAGTGCCGGAGCTTGCAGACTGCATGGCGCATGGTGACACCAAGAGGAAGCTCTCAAGAACGTCAATCAAACGATGGAACTCTGGATTGATACGGCGAAGGAGTTCGGAGACCCCATACCGGAACCCAAGGGCGAGCGTCTGATGCCGGCGTGAGGGAGAAGCCTTAGTAAAAACGACGTGGTATTTCGAGGATAGGAAACAGATTCACCACACCGTCATTCCGGCGCATGCCGGAATCCAGATCCGAGGAGGGTGAAGACATAGCGGCATTTCATTCCTTTCTCGACTGGCGGGAATGCAGGCGAAAAACAAAAGGCGAAATGATGAATTCTCTGGATTCCGGCATGCGCCGGAATGACGGCATAAAGCCCTAAATCCCCGGTACGAGAGCGTGATCACACCCTGATTTTACAACCACAGGGCGTTCACACCCCCTCAAATCGCCTGCAAACATGCTCCGTCGACGGCCATGCTCTTCAGCTTTTTCAGTGTTTCGGCATATTTCATCATTCGCTGAAAATACCCATTTTAGTGAAAAACACTTCCGAAAAACCCCAACGCTCAGTTTCAGAAACGCGACTACGCCTCTGACAAGGATAACCTCCCGCCGCTATTGATAGGGTGATTCTTAGGACTCAGGGGCGGACGGACAGGAACGATTTGAATAAATTCCCCTCCTCAAATCGCCCGTAACCGCCCGCCGTCGACGGCGAACACGCCGCCCGAGATGTAGCTCGCCTCGGGTGAGGCGAGAAACGCCACCATCGCGCCGAATTCCTCGGGCTCGCCCAGACGGCCCAGCGGCACGTCGCGCTCCACGCGGGCGACTGATTCCTCCAAGGTTATCCCCAGGCGCTTCGCCATGGATGCGCGGCCATGCATCCCGCGTTCGGTGTTGATGACGCCGGGGATGACCACGTTCACCAGAATGTTCTCCTCGCCCAGGGAGCGTGAGAGCGATTTGGCCAGACCGGCCACGGCGGGCCGCATGACGTTCGAGAGCAGGAGATCGTCTATGGGTTCGCGCACCGAACTGGACAGGATGAAGAGGATTCTCCCGCCGCCTCGCCCCCGCATGTGCGGAAGCGTCTCGCGGACGAGGCGCACGGCGCTCATGACGCCCAGCTCGAACGCATCGAACCAGGCGTCGTCCTCGAAATCCTCTAAAAACCCTCTGGGAGGCCCCCCAGCGTTTGCGACCAGAACGTCCACGCCGCCGAAACGGTCGGCGGCCCCGCGCACGAATTTCTGGACGCCTTCCACGGTGCTCACGTCCGCCGCGCAATGCCAGGTTTCCACGCCGGCTTGTTTTGCGATATCAGAAGCGGCAGCGGCGCAGGTGGCCTCATCCCTCGCGCAAATGGCTACGGCGGCGCCCCGCATGGCCATCTTGAGCGCCGAGGCGCGCCCCAGACCCTTGCTGCCGGCGGCTACAAGCGCGATTTTTCCTTCCATATCTCTCATTCGGTATCTCCTCGGTCGCGCCCATCATCAGGACGAACAGGCGAAAAACATTGGTGCGCAAACGCCCCGAACGGCATTGTAGGGACAACCCCCCGTGGTTGTCCCTCGTCAGGACGGGCGCGGGGGCTACCCATTCAAGGCGTCCACCGGGGCGAGAATGACCTCCCCTCATCTGTCGGGAGACTGTTTCCCCACGCATTACCTCGCATTCGACGCCATCAGGGAACGCGGCGCGCACGGCATCATTCACGCGGATTCCTGCGCATCGAGACGAATCGGAATTGATGAAAATTTAGATAAATATCGATAAATTCACGATGTTTTTCGATAAATTTATGACATGTTAACCATATGATAAATAAGGCGTTATTCTATTTTAGCGCCTAGGAGCGATGATGACGTACGTCGGCGCGGGACGACCCGGAATGCTATTCGAGCCCCGCACCCACAACTGCGAACTCGAACCGCCGTCGAGATTCATGGCGTCCTGGATGCCGAGACCTCCTTTTGATTCGGGCAACACCAGATACTCCTGAAGCTCACACCAGGAGATGCCGCGCGTCTCGTTCTCGCTCACCAGAACGACGAGCCTGCCTTGCACGTCGAGCCCGACCACCGTTCTCCTCGTCGCGCGCAGATACTCGCGGTACCGAACCAGCCCCTGAACGGGCTTGCCGTTCTTCACGAGATGGGGCCCCGCCTGAAACGCTTCCCTGATGCCCGAATCCTCGAATTTCCGGCGGGAAACGATTCTCGGCCTCCCGTTTTTCCGCCCCACCGTGAACAGGGCTCCGAAATGCAGGGCGATTTTGCGTCCCTGATACAACACGCGGCTATTGAACACTTTTCCCCCCGAGCGAAAATACCCCAAGGGGCGTCCGTTGGCGTCGTAATAGCCGGCGTTGAGGATGACGGCGGCTCCCAGCTTTTCACCGAGAACGTCCAAGTCAATAGGCAAGAACCACTCTGATTTTTCACGCCAGTGAAGCCGGATTTCAAATCCTTCATGCCGCAGGCGCACCGCCCTCATCCGCGAGGTCGCGCCATTTTCGAACCGGATTCGAACGTTTCGCGTATCCAAAGACGGGGATTGACGCCGCGTCCATCGACCATCGCCCACGGGATGACCCTTGAGAGGACAATCGGATGCGGCCTTTGCAGGTTGAGCGACCAGAAAGGAGCCCCCAATCAAAATCAACACGAGCAAACGCTTCATGGCAAAAGCCCCTCAACGCCGCCAACCCTACTTCCATGTGATCACAAGGAATAACTAAAACCCAGCCGCGCATCCATCTCTTCGATGATCGGATCCGCCCATGAATACGCCGTCATCAAGCCGTACGATTCCCTGTCCTCCACCAAAACCCTCATAGCCGCCGGCGCGGCGGACATCGTGTCCCCGCGATTCCAGCTCCCGGAGCACGGCCTCCGGCACGCCGCCCTCTATCGCTACCACACGCCCGCCCAACACCCGGAAACGGGGCGCTTCGATGGCCTCTTGGATGTCCATGGCGAAATCCACCATATTCGAGAGCACCTGCACATGGCCTTGCGGCTGCATGTCGCCTCCCATGACGCCGAAACTCATCCAGGGTTCCTCGTCTTTCATCACAAAACCGGGAATGATGGTGTGCAAGGGCCTCTTCTCCGGTGCGATGCAATTCGGATGTCCTTCTTCCAACACGAAGCCATTGCCCCTGTTCTGGAGCATGATGCCCGTTTCGCCTCCGGTGATCCCTGAGCCGAAATGGTGGAACAAGCTGTTGATGAACGAGCACATATTGCCCTGAGAATCCGCCACGGTGAGATAAATCGTGTCGTTCCAGGCTTTGGGAATCCCGGCTCCGGGGCTGCCTGCTTTCTTCTCATCAATGAGTTCTCTGCGCTCATCGGCATATCCTGAAGATAAGAGACCTTCCAGGGGCACATCCGCTTTATCCATATCCGCGACATAGCGATCTTTGTCCGCGAAGGCGAGTTTCATCGCTTCGATCACGATATGGAGATGATCGGCCGAGCCGTAACTCATCTCCGCCAGAGGATATGCGTCTATGAGATTCAGACATATCAGCGCAGTGACGCCCTGTCCCGAGGGGGGTATTTCACAAAGCTCATAGCCGCGGTAATTTGCGCGAATCGGCTCAACCCATGCGCATTTCGTGGCAGCGAAATCCTCAAGTTCGAGTAAACCGCCTATTTCCTTGGTGTAGCGAACAATCTCCTCGGCTATGGGACCTTCGTAAAAAACCTCACGACCACCATCTGCTATCGTCCGTAACGACCCTCCCAGCTTTGGGTTTCGGAATCTTTCTCCGATTTTTGGCGGACGGCCAGAGGGCAGATAGATTCGATGCGAGTATTCACATTTTTTCAGCTTCTCCGTTTGGTTCACCCATGCCCGGCCAATGATGGGAGACAGAGGAAACCCATCTTCAGCATATTGAATCGCCGGCTGGAGAAGCTCCGACATGCTCTTCTTCCCGCTGCCGCATCGCTCGTGGGCGGCGAACCAACCATCCACTGCACCCGGGAGGGTACAAGAATAAATTCCCGTCTCCGGCATGGAAGAAAATTCCCGGTAGCGCGAGAGCGTGGCTCTGGCCGGACTCTTTCCGCTGCCGTTCAAACCAAAGAGTTCCTTAGCATCGGCATCCCAATAAAGCATGAACATATCCCCACCAACCCCCGTGGATTGTGGTTCCACCACATTCAACGCCGCGGCTGTTGCGATTGCCGCGTCCATGGCGTTTCCGCCTTCTCTCAGTATTTGGAGCCCTGCTTCGGCAGCCAAGGGCTGGCTGGTTGCCACCAAGCCACCGGTAGCGAATACGGGAGAACGCCCTGCGGCCAAAGATATCCTTGTGGTCGGTTCTTTCAACACCCGCTCCTTCACGAGGTGCAAGACTTTATCAATTTATGCGTCACATACTTCCGAAAGCCCTCTTTGGCGGAGAAAAACCGTCTCGCACATTTCCCCTCCACCAGATGAGGCCACGGCATCCGGCCCTACGACACATCTTTCCAAAATGGAATTCTCTTCAATAATCGCACCTGGAAAGATGATGGATTCTCGAACTTTGGCGTTATTCCGAAGAGTAGCACTCCCCATGATTGCAGTGAAGGGACCCGCCTTGGCATTTTTTTGAATAAAAACGTCTCTCCCAACAAAAACAGGAGGCTCGATGGTTCCCTCCCCCCATTTCATAGCAGGGCCTTCTATCAACAAAAACCCTTTTGAGGGCCAAACAAAATCCGGTTCGAATTCGCCCGATACGACATCCATACTCGCCTGCAGATACCGCGACGGAGTCCCGACATCCATCCAATAGGAATCACTCAAAACCGCACCAATCCGAGCGCCGCTTTTAATCAACCGGGGATAGATTTGCGTTGAAATATCCGACGGCACTCCCGCAGGGATGTGCTCTAACATTTCAGGAGACATGATACTCAATCCCGTAAACATCGCTTGGCTCAATGCGCCTTGCAAACCCCCCGGAGCGCTCGCGTCCAAAAATTTCCGCAAACGCCCTGCCTCATCAAACTCGAGCACTCCATATTTTTTGACTTCGGGAGAGCGTCTGAGAATGAGCGTGGCTAGGAAATCTCCCTTTTGATGATGGGCCAACGCCGTTTTTAGATCCGCGCCACACGGCGCATCTGCGTTGATGACGAAAAAAGGCTCGTTATTCTCGCACAGAAACGCCTCCACATTCTTGATACCGCCGGCAGTGCCCAAAATTTCAGGTTCATGGAAATACCGAACACGGATTCCATGTGCAAAATCCCCCAAAGCGGAGCGAATCTTCTCTGCGCCATGATGTAAATTGACCGCGGCCTCTTTCACTCCGATAGCCGCCAATTTCTCCAGCGCAAAACCGATGAGCGGCACACCACCCAAGGGCAAAAGTGGTTTGGGTATCTCCTCTCCCAACACTCCCAATCTTTTGCCATAGCCAGCCGCCATCACAAACGCCCGCATTGCGCGCACCCTTTCTGTGGCCGGAAACCATGTCCCTGATTCGCTCTAAGAATAAAACAAACCGGGCATTGCAGTCCGCACGTCTTGCTGGGTTTTGTTTCTAACTATGCTACTTTGACGCCTTCTTTGTGAATGGCCATGGCGACACTCTCCGGCGTGATGGGAAGCTTGGTGAAGCGATGACCGACAGCATCCCGTACGGCATTTGAAATCGCGGCCAACGTGGGCACCAGAGCGCTCTCTCCCACGCCCTTGGCGCCATAGGGTCCAGTCGCATTAGCCGCTTCCACGATGATGGTGGTGAACTCGGGCGTATCCATCGAAACGGGAATCTCGTATCGCGCCAGATCTGGTGTGAGCACACGACCCTCATGCACGTCGATTTCTTCGATCAAGGCTTGTCCAAGCCCCATTTCAATACCCCCTTCTATCTGCCCAGTCACCCCTTGGGGGTTGATGGCTCGCCCCACATCATGGGCCGCAACCATTCGCCTCACCCAAACCTCTCCCGTACTCGGGTCGACAGCCACGTCCGCCACCTGTACGCCATAGCTGTATACCATGAACGGCTCGCCCTCTCCGGTTTCGGGGTTAAACGTCAAGGGTCCCGTGCTGAACCAGCCTTGGCCGGTAATCTGCTTCCCGACCAAAAGCGCCTGTGAGACCACCTCAGCAAATGAGAGGGAACGTTCAGGTGCGCTCTTGATAAACACTTTGCCGTTCTTGAAGGCCACATCTTCCGCTGGGCCTTCGAGCATCTCCGCCGCTACGGGGGACAGGATTCCCCGAACTTCCGCGATGGCTTCACATATCGCATTACCGGGAATCGTGGTGGAGCGTGAGCCCGCCGTAAAACCACTCTCCGGAACGGCATCCGTATCCACCTGCATGATGCGTACATCCTCAAAACGCACTCCCATCGCTTCCGCCGCAATCTGGGCAAGCACAGTGTGTGAACCCTGCCCGAGTTCGATGATGCCGACTCCCACCTGAACTTTTCCGTCATCGGTGACATGAACCTGAGCACCACAGGAATCCGAGGGCGATGCGGCACCCGTGGAATACCAAAACCCCGCCATGCCACGGCCATGCAACAGACCATTGCCGTCAGCATTTTCTCGCGGATGGGGCCCGAGCGCCTTTTCCGCTTTATCGAGACAATCCATGTAACCCACGCTCTGGTCCAATACCTGGCGGGTTGCAGTAGAAGAACCGAGTTTATAACCGTTCAATCGCCTCAGTTCGAAGGGGTCCATTTCAAGCGAGAGGGCCAAGTCGTCCATCTGGCTTTCAATCGCGAAATGCACTTGAGGAACGCCCAAACCGCGCATGGCGCAAGTATTGATGTTGTTCGTCAGCACGAGGTAGCCGTCGGCCCAGACATTGTCGCATTCATAAGCTCCAGAGGAATGAATAATGAGCTTTTTGATGATGCCGGGTCCTACTGCGGCATATGGGCCTTTGTTGAGATAAATATTGATGCGCATGGCAGTGATTTTGCCGTCTTTCTTGGCACCGATTTTATGTTGGACCACCGCGGGTACTCGTTTCGCCTTCCCGCCCAGGGATTCTTCCCTCGTGTAGTTGTAGATGGCGGGGCGACGTGTTTTGAGCGCTACCAAGCCCGCCCGCATGGCAATTTCAATGGAGGTTTCCTCTTTTCCTCCAAAACCGCCACCCGGGGGAGTGGAGATGAATTGAATCTCGTGTTGTCCCAACCCCAGCACCGGAGCGATCACACGTCTCACCATATGTGGACACTGGGTGGGTCCGGTACAAGTAATGGAGCCATCGGGGTTGGGAATCACATAACCCGCATCGGGTTCGAGGTAAGCGTGATCGATGAATTGAGTTTCGTACGTATTTTCCAGTATCACGTCCGCCTCAGCGAAGCCCTTTTCAACATCTCCTTTTCGGATTTTCAAATGGGTGAGCACATTGCCTTTGGCCACCGGGTGATCCGGCTGGACAATAGGCGCATCATCTTTCAATGCGTCTTGTGTTTCAAAAACGGCCGGAAGCGTTTTGGTTTTGACTTTCACCAACCCGGACGCGAACTCCGCCTGCTCCAGCGTGTCCGCCGCCACAATGGCCACGATATCTTGAAGTGAATAAATGCGCTTTTCCACCAAAACCGGCTGATCCGGCATCAACATCCCGTAGAGTTTCGCGCCCGGAATGTCCTTTGAGGTCAGGACACAGGCGACGCCCGGCGCATTTTCGGCCGCGGCCGTATCTATTCGCTCCAGGGTTCCGCAAGCGATGGGAGCCGTAACTGGAACAACATACAGCGGGTTGATCAGTTTATGGTCCGCAGCGAACACGGGCGAGCCGTCCGCTTTTGGCGGGCCATCCACCCGGGGCACATTGGCTCCGATGAGATCCCCATCATCATCAGGCCCACCAAACATCTCTTGATAAAAACGCTCTGACATTACAATCCTCCGCTCATGAAAGATTTATGTTCTTCGGTATGATGAAGTTGATTCGCATGATTGCAAAGAAATAGATGCAATGGCTTAGTTTGACTCCGACCCACCAGGTCTTCTCCTGAACAAGCGCTCTATCTCATCAGCCACCTCGGCTCCGGGAGGCAGCTTTCCCTCCTCTTCCCCGGATTCTCCATCGAACGCATCCTCAAAATCCACGCCTGGAATATCATCGGGAATCTGGCCTTTTTGAATATCCTCCACATATTTGGCAATGCGAGGATCTCTGGCGATAATTTGCTCAACCTGCCCATCAAACGTATTGATGGCGATGTCAAAATCCTCTAAAGATATTTCAAAGCCTCCCAGGATACTCAATTTGTCCAAAAGCGCGCGCGTTGCTTTTGGGTTGGACAGAGAGGCGATGTAGTGCGGTACGTTCACCCACAAGCTCACTGCTGGAAAACCTTCATCTTGCATGAGCGTATGGATGACGCCCACAATTCCCGTAGGTCCTTCATAGCGCGTTATCTCCACGCCCGAGGGTTCTACTAATGACGGATCGGTGGCAATAGCCATCAAATGACTGGGCTGGGTATGCAATTCTCCCGCAAGTAATGCCCCCATCGTTACGATCATCCGCGCCCCATAATGATTGCCTACCTCCAGCACATCCCAACTAAAATGTTTCCATCTCAAATGGGGCTCGGTACCGACTCCGACGATGAGATCACGCGCGAGACCCGGAGTTCGACAATAGAAAAATTCGTTCGGTGGCCAAGTGATACGCCGCTCGCCGGATTCACTGAGCTTAACGGTAGGTCTTTGATCCGCAAATTGAAAAAATTCATCCGGCTGGATTTGCGCCACCCGTTTCCCCTGGAAATGCTGAACCAGATAGCGAGCCGCCGCCGTTGCGGATTCCGCCGCATCGTTCCATCCAGAGAACGCCATTATAAGTAAAGGATCTTTGGCGTCCTCCACTTCGTGGAAAAACGTAACGCCCATATTCAACACCTCCAGTCTGACATCGTATTTCTAAATTTTTCCATATTTCAGCCTGGCGTTTTTGTTCTCAACAGTAAAACCAGTAAAAGCCATAGGCCCAGCACTTCAACCATCGATTGACTTTGGATCCCATTCGCGAAAGCGCGGCATCATCGCCTTCAGCACAAATCGGAGTCTGGCAAACGCGCGGGATGCGAGTCCAAATGATCATAAATATTTCCGATCCCCACCTCTTGCAACAATTTCATGCGATTCGCCATATACTCTGGATAGAAATATCCCGGCCTATCGATGTATTGAATCTGCTTTTGCACATCCTCGCGGCTCAGGCCATCGGCCCTGGCCTGACGAATCTCATCAATGATGCCATACATCATCCCTCGAAGCTTGGGAATCCAATTTTTCCGGCAGGGGGTTCCGTGACCTGGAACATACCAGTCTACGTCGAGCGATTCGAGCATCGCCAGCGAGGAGAACCAATCCCAAAGCACCGCTGCGTGAAAAAAAGGTGGGGCACCATGAACGATATTGTCCGCCGTAATGACAACCCGCTCCTTTGGAACATGAACAACCACCTGGCCCTTTGTATGACCAGGAGAGCGAATCAGATGAAAAACCGTATCGCCGACTTCAAGGCTCATCCGTTCATCAAACGTGATATCCGGCCATCTGAGTGCATAATTTTGGGCGATTTCCGCGCTCTCCGGAGAGAGCGCAAGCATCATTTCGCGAACGTTTTCGTTCGATTTCGCGGAATCGAGAAAATGCGCTTTATTATAGGCGCTCGTAATGATGAGGCCAGGCAAAAACGTGTTGCCCATGATGTGGTCTGTATGGAATTCCGTGTTGATCAGATATTTAAGTTCCCCTTTGGATTCGATGACGCGAAGCCATTCTTTCGCCTCTGGCGGGTTCATCGGGCTGTCGACAGCCACGATCCCATCGCTGGTCACGACAAAACTCACCACGGGATAGTATTTCGTCTCTACATAAACGTTTGAGCTGAGTTGCTCCATTTTGGATGATCCTTTTAGTCTCTTTTGGGAAACTCTCCACTTTCTGGTGGATAGGTGAACAAATTGCTCCTATGTCCTTCCAACCCGGGTGTCTTCCATGAGGGCGTTCCCCCTGGCGGGGGCATCTCGCCTCGTGCTGCGTCTTTTTGCAGTCTGCTCCATGCCGCTTTGAGATCCAGCGTGTGTCCTCTGAAGTAAGGCATCACGTATCGCGCGAACAACTCGAGTGAGTCTCTTATTTTTTTATCGCCTACCCATTCATGCGTCGTTAACATAAGGCCGCCGAATCCGCCGGTTTCCTCCTGCATTTTCTCGATCACCTCAATCGCGTCATCCGGAGTGCCCACCATCCAGTATCTTTGCTCTGCGGCTGTTTTCGGCGTGATCTCGGAGCGCGGCTGATCGGGATACGCCTCATAAGCAGGCTTCAAACCGATATCCATAAAGTAATTCATGTCGCGTAGGGCGAATTCTTCGATATCGGCCCAGGCCTTCTCGCGGCTTTCGGCAAGATGCACGTACGTGGTGATTCTCCAGTTCTCGCGCGATACTCGCGTGCCGTGTCTTCGAGCGCATTCCTCCATATGAGGCCATTGCTCGGAGAGTGAGAGGTTATCCATGATTTTCTTGCCGCCGAAGGAGAGCAATATCATCTCGTACTGAGCGGCCATATCAATCGCCCCGCGGCTTCCCGCCGATGCGATGGCAAGCGGCATTCTGGGGCTTTGGTATGAGCGTACCTGGAGGCACACATTTCTCAACTTCCAGAATCGGCCCTCATAGTCAAACGGCTCGGGCGATTCCAGGAGTTTGACCATAATGTCCACCGATTCGTTCAGCATCGGACGCAGATCGCCCGGATGAATGTCAAACAACTTGATGTCGCTCGCCAAATTGCTCGGGCCCACTCCCAAAATGGCGCGCCCTTTGGTGAGCTGGTCCAAAAACGCCATTCGTTCCACCAAGTGAAACGGATGATGATACGGAACGCTAAGCACAGACGTACCCAAGCGGATTCGCTTCGCTTTGGCCGCAGCCATGGCAAGGGCCATCTCGGGTGCCGGAATCGTCTCCCACCCCCCGGAATGGTGCTCTCCGATATAGAATTCATCAAAATCGAGTTCATCAACATATTCGATGAGTGAGATATCGCGCTCAAAAGCGAGCGACGGATTTTCAGAGGGATGGTGAATCGGCATCATGAAAAAAGAAAATTTCAAGTCGAGGCCCCTCCGATAAACTGTGAACAGGAAAATGAGGAATACATCAAGTCATGATATCCTATTTATGAATTTCCGGCATCCCGCAATCAAAATCAAAACTTTCCTTCCCTTGCCAACACTCTTTAATTCCTCCATTATCCCCGCGCTTTGGACGCATTCCCGAATGTCGCAAAACCTGTTCGAGGGAAAAATGGCTATCACGGAACGAACCGATCTGAGAAATCTCGCCATCATCGCGCATGTCGATCACGGCAAAACCACCCTGGTGGACTCCATGCTCTGGCAAAGCGGCATCTTCCGCGAAGGGCAAGAAGTGGCTGAGCGCGTACTTGATTCGATGGATCTCGAGCGGGAAAAAGGAATCACCATTATGGCGAAAAACTGCGCCATCGATTTCAAAGGAATACGCTACAACATCGTGGACACACCGGGCCATGCGGATTTCGGCGGCGAGGTGGAGCGCGTCCTCTCCATGGTGGATGGCGTGATGCTTTTGGTCGATGCTTCGGAAGGCCCTCTGCCGCAAACACGGTTCGTGGTCAGCAAAGCCCTAGAGCGAGAACTCCCCTTCGTCGTGGTCATCAATAAAATAGACCGCCCGGACGCAAGACCAGAACAAGTTCTCGACGAAATTTATGATCTGTTCATCGATCTGGACGCCGGAGAAACCCAGCTTGATTTTCCTGTGCTCTACGCCATCGCTCGAGATGGCAAGGCCGGCCTCGAGCCCGACGCTCTCTCTCCTACACTCGAACCCTTGTTCCATACACTCCAGAACGCGATATCCCCTCCCTCATATGATGCAAATAAACCACTACAGATGCTCGTCTCCCGCCTCGAATACGACAATTACGTGGGCCGTCTCTCCATCGGCCGAATCTGGAATGGGAAACTCAAAGCAAAAACCCAAACCTTGGTTTTGGGGCAAAATGGGATCAGGATGAAAGGGGAGATCACTTCTTTATTCGGCTATGAAGGATTGAGCCGCTACCAAATGGAAGAAGCGTGTGGTGGCGACATCGTTGCCGTAGCCGGCTTAGAGCACGTGGAAATCGGGGACACCATTGCAGATGTGGACAACCCGGTTGCGCTACCAGCCATTACCGTAGATGAACCCACCATCGCCATGAATTTCAGGATCAACGATACTCCTCTGGCGGGTCGTAGCGGGAAATACCTCACCTCGCGCCAGATTCGAGAGCGGCTCCTGCGGGAGGCGAGAAATAATGTGGCCATTAAAGTCGAAGAAACCGACTCCGCGGATGCCTTGCGCGTCTCCGGCCGCGGTTCTTTGCAACTCGCCGTGCTGATCGAGCAACTCAGGCGCGAGAAATATGAAATCACCGTCGGCCGACCCGAGGTTATTACGCGCAAAGAAAACGGCAAGACCACAGAGCCCATGGAAAACGTGGTGGTGGACGCCCCGGAAGAATTCATCGGTGCCATCACACAGGGTTTGGGCGCGCGCAAAGGAAAAATGACCAAAATGATCAACCATGGCAAAGGGCGCGCGCGGCTCGATTTTTCCATCCCCAGTCGGGGCCTCATCGGCTATCGCAACGAATTCCTCACCCAGACCCGGGGAACAGGCATTCTCACCCACATTTTCGCCGGATGGGGGGAATGGGCGGGCGAGCTTCCAGGCAGATCGACGGGCGCATTGATATCGGACCGCGCGGGCAAAGCCACATCGTACGCGGTGGAAAACATTCAAGAGCGCGGGACTCTCTTCGTCGCGCCGACAGAAGAAGTATATGAAGGAATGATCATCGGCGAGAACAGCCGCGAACAAGACATGTTCGTGAACATTTCAAAGGAGAAGAAGCTCACCAACATCCGGGCCGCCCATGCCGACATATCCGCTCAACTCATACCGCCCAAACGATTCAGCCTGGAAGAAGCGCTCGAATTTTTGCGCGAGGGCGAATGCATGGAAGTAACCCCCGAAATCTTCCGGTTGCGCAAAACGGAACTAAAAGCCAGAAAACACGCTTGAATATCTAGCCGTCCAGCGCCTTGTTCCACTCTGCAATCCTATCTTTTTGCGCTTCGAACAACCCGGAGGCGTCACCCTCGATCTCGACTTTCTCAATCCCATCGCCCTGCTCAATCGCATCCACCACGTCTTGACCGGAAGTGACGCGCCCGAAAACGGTATGATTGCCGTCAAGCCAGGCAGTGGGTACATGGGTGATGAAAAACTGAGAACCATTCGTGCCCGGACCTGCATTCGCCATCGAGAGAACGCCCGGACCGTCATGGGGAAGGTCGGGGGAGCATTCATCTTCGAATTGATAGCCGGGGCCACCCGTTCCCGCGCCCACAGGGCAGCCGCCCTGAATCATGAAATCAGAGATCACACGGTGAAAAACAAGGCCATCGTAGAAACCCCGCTTGGCGAGGTTCACAAAGCTGGCCACCGTCACCGGGGTTTTGTCTTCATGCAAATCGAGCCGTATCTCACCCCGGCTCGTCGTCATTACGGCGGAAAGCGCCATGAATTGCTCCTTTGGTATATTGGCAAACGCAAAGCACATCGTCGCTCATAAGTGCGTGAAAAATGAACCTCCAGGTCGACGGCGAAGGGTAACAGAACCATCCTTTCGGGTCTAAGGTCTTACGGGTTTCCTTGCAATTCGAAAATCTCCGCCAAAAGCTCATAGGATTTCACTCTGGCCTCGAAGCCGTACATCACGTTCACGATGATGAGCTCATCGACTTTGTGTTCGGAAGCCAGGGTCTCGAGCCTTCTCTTGACTTGCTCCGGATCTCCCGCGATGGTTCTGCTGTCGATATCCTGAGCGAAGGCGCGCTCCATGTCCGTCCACGGGTAGGCGAGCGCCTCCTCGGGCGTGGGTACGCCGCCTCCCTCGCCGCGACGGCTTCTGAGCATTACCAGAGACCTGCTGGCCGCGTGGTAGAGCGCTTCTTCTTCGCTCGGCGCGCAAATTACAAAAACCGCAAGACTCCCCATGGGCGCTTTGAATTTGGGCGACGATCGAAAATCCCCACGGTACATATCCATCACCTGGACGCTGCCATACGTGTTGATGAAATGCGCGAAAGAAAACGCGCAACCAAAATGAGCGGCGAGAATCGCGCTTTGATCCGAGGTTCCCAAGAGCCACATTTCAGGCGCCGTCTCTCCGGCAGGCATCGCGCGTATCGGGGCGAAGGGATGATCCTCCGGCAACGACCCTTCAATCCAGCCCCGAAGGTCAGAAACTTTTTGCGGGAAATCATCGTAGCGAAAACCACTCTGCTCAGGCGCCAAAGCCGCGGATGTGAGCCTATCGGCCCCCGGGGCGCGGCCCAAACCCAAATCGATGCGGCCTGGGTGGAGTGTCTCCAGCACCCGGAACGATTCGGCCACCTTGAGCGCGCTGTAATGGCTGAGCATCACCCCGCCCGAGCCCACGCGAATCGTCTGCGTCGTCGAGGCGATCTGGCCGATCAAAATTTCGGGCGACGTGCCCGCGAACGCTCCATGGCTGTGATGTTCCGCCACCCAATAGCGGTGATAGCCCAGGCGCTCGGCTGCTTGCGCCAACTGGACGGTCTCACCGATGGCGTCCGCCGCCGTTCCCCCCGAGCGGATGGGAGATTGGTCCAAAACACTCAAACGAATCATTTATTCAAGAACCAAACGAAAGGGGAATTTTTCGGAAACTTTATTTTTTAACAGGTTGCACCTGAATATACTCTTCGATATGAATGACACCTTTCGTTCCGCGAATAATCTGAAGGACCAGTTTTTTTTCGAACTCCGTTCTCGCACGGCCGATGATATAGACCTTGTTTCGCACGGACTGCCAGCGGTAATTCACAGAATTCACGCCCTGGGTCGCCAAGAACTGGCCCTTGAGCTTGGCTTCTATCCATGCATCACTGGCGATTCGGCTGAGCTTGACGATATCGCGTTCCACGGCCGGCTTCGTCTTCGCTGTCGCGCGGTTGCGTTCCACCTCGGCCGAAGAACCGAGAACAATATGACTATAAATAGCTTTGATTCTGGGGTCGCCCCGCGCAATACTCAAAACGGCTTCTCGTTTTCTCTCCGAATCCACCACGCCGGTCAGCAACACCCTTCCTTCCCACACGTTCGTATCCACATCCACCGGCAAACCGCTATCGACATACAAATACTCTCTCAGCAAATTCGCATGTATTTTCACATCTTCAAGCTGCCGGCTCAGAGAGCGATCCTCCAGGGCACTCTTTATGCCCTTTTGGGCGACAAAAATCGCTCCAGGCACACATCCATTCACCCACAAAGGCAAAAATGTGATGATGAAAATGAACTTGGTGAATTTACCCATGAGTTCCCCTGAAGGGCGGAGCGTAACGAAAACACTCTTTATTTTGCCTTTAGATTTGCGCGGAAGCAACCATAAACAAAATGAAAACCCCATAGCACTCTCATTTCATTCCCAGCGGGATCCCGGTTTTTCGATTGCAATACCTTTTGAGAAAAAGCATCATGTATCCATTCTTGAGAAATCGCCACACTATCAAATGTTTATAAGGATCTTGTTCGCTCAGGAGAAAAAATGTCGATTTCAGATAATTCGCTAAAATCTCGATGTGGCGATGTATTTGGAGACTCCCTTGATTCCGAACGACGCGCCGTCATCATCGCCACGATGGAAAATATGGAGAAAGGGCACTTACTATTACGGGAACATCTTTCGCCAAAAACAGAACCTGCCGGACATTCCAGATTCTTGCGCTCCCTCGCAAGGGAGAAATAAATTGACAAGCGACACCACGTACCTCACCGCCGCGGAAATCGTCACACAAATTAAAGAAAAGAGAATGAGCGCCGTCGAAGTCACCGAGGCGCATCTGAAACGTTCGGAGAAAATCGGCGCGGCTTTGAATTCCTGGATTAAGCTGGATTCAGAGGGCGCTCTGAAGGCGGCGCAGGAAGTGGACGCCGCCATCGCCCGAGGCGACGACCCGGGGCCCATGGCCGGTGTGCCGATAGGCCTGAAAGATTTGATCGACATGAAAGGCCTGCCCACCACGGCGGGCAGCATCATCGATAAAGAGAACGTTGCGGAGGCAGATGCCCTGCTGGCCCGGAAGATACGCCAGGCGGGCGGCGTGATACTCGGAAAACTCAACCTGCATGAATACGCCTTTGGCCCCACCGGGCACAATCCTCATTACGGGGATCAGAAAAACCCTTGGGATACCGAGCGGATCACGGGCGGTTCGAGCGGCGGTTCGGGCAACAGCGTAGCAACGGGGCAGGTTTCCATGGCCATCGGTTCCGATACGGGCGGGTCTATTCGGATTCCTGCATCTTTATGCGGCGTCATCGGACACAAACCCACGCATGGACTCGTCACGAAATCAGACTGCGCGCCGTTGTCGTGGTCGCTCGATTCTTTCGGGCCATTGGCAAAATCAGCCCAGGACTGCGCGCTCATGATGTCCGCCATCGCGGGACACGACCCGGCCGATGCCTCATCCATCGCCGGAGATCCGCTTGACTTCATGGGCGCACTAAGTAAACCCATCGAAGAATTCCGCATCGGCCACGCGCGAGAATACTATGAACAACGCTCGGAACCTCCCGTGGCGGAAGCGGTGAACAATCTGGCCAAGGCGCTTCAGGAATTGGGCGCCGAGGTTGTCGATATTGAAATACCCGACGTCGAAACCGCGTTTCATGCGTCCGCCGTGCTGATGGTATCCGAAGCAGCGGCCGTACATGAGAAAAACATACGAGAAAAGGCGCAAGACTTTGATCCCGCAGTCCTGGAAAGAATCAGACCCGGCTTTTTCATTCCCGCCACATCATATATCCAGGCGCTTCGATTCAGGGAACAATGGACAAAACGCATATACAAGGATGTATTCGGTCGGGTAGACCTCGTCCTCTCCGCCGCCACGCCGATTCCCGCCGCTTTGCGTTCTCAGTCTACCGGGGCAGTGCGAGGCAAAGAAGTTGAAATTCGAACGCTCATGATCTCTTTGACGAGGCTTTGGAATTTCCTTGGCGGGCCATCTACGGCTTTTCCCGCAGGCATGAGCGAAGAGGGTCTGCCGCTTGGAGCGCAAATCATGGGCGCGCCTTTTGCCGACCACCATACGCTGGCGCTTGTTCATCAACTGGAAAAAAGAGGTGTCGTGAAGGTGGAAAGGCCGCCTCTGTAGCGCAGAGACGCCGAGCTACTCCGACCTGGCCCCATCCGGGCCCATCGGGAATTTCTCGCAAAACGTTCTGACGTCTGCTCTCACCGAGGCGATGCGCGCTTCATCCGTAATATCGGCCAGCACGTCGGCTATCCAGCCGCCCACGACTTTCATCTCGGCCTCTTTCATGTGGCGCGACGTCAACGCGGGCGTCCCGATTCGGATTCCGCTCGTGAACGCCGGCTTTCTGGTGTCGAAAGGAATTGCGTTTTTATTCACTGTGATTCCCGCCTGGCCCAAGGCGGCTTCCGCCTTTTTGCCGCTGAAACCGGCTTCGCGCAGATCCAGGAGAATCAGGTGATTATCCGTGCCGCCCGAGACGAGATGGATACCCCGCTGTAAGAGTGAGTCCGCTAGTGCTTTTGCATTTTTCACAATCTGCTCTGCATAAGTCTTGAACTCCGGAGTGCTTGCCTCTTTGAAAGCCACCGCCTTGGCCGCGACGACGTGCATCAAGGGTCCGCCTTGAAGGCCGGGAAAAACGGCTTTGTTCATCTTGGCAGCGTAGTCTCCGTCGCAAAGAATCATGCCGCCGCGAGGACCCCTGAGCGTCTTGTGCGTCGTGGTGGTGACGATCTGCGCATGACCCGCGGGACTCGGATGTACGCCGCCAGCGATGAGTCCTGCGACATGAGCGATGTCCGCCATGACCACGGCGCCCACCTCATCTGCAATCTCTCTGAAGCGCGCATAATCGATGGCTCGCGGATACGCACTCGCTCCCACGACGATAATTTTGGGTCGGTGCTCCTTTGCCTGACTCTCTACCTCGTCAAAATCGATGACGTGGTTCTCGGGATCCACGCCATAAGCCACCACCTTGAACCAACGGCCCGAGAAAGTGACGGGATGCCCATGGGTGAGGTGGCCCCCATGAGAGAGTTTCATTCCCAATAGTGTATCGCCCGGTTCGAGCAAACCGTAATACACCGCAGCGTTCGCCTGGGCGCCGCTGTGCGGCTGCACGGAGGCGTGCGCCATGCCGAAAAGAGATTTCGCCCGCTCAATGGCGAGAGATTCGGCCACATCCACAAACTGGCAACCCCCATAATAGCGCCTTCCCGGAAATCCTTCCGCATATTTGTTCGTCATCACGCCGCCCACCGCTTCCATTACCGCCTTGCTCACGTAGTTCTCCGAAGCGATGAGTTCGAGTTCATCCGCCTGGCGTTTTCTTTCATCTTCCATGGCGGCGAAAATATCGGGATCTCTCAGCGCAAGTACCGATGACATCGAGTGGGACCTCCAGACTTTTTTCAGGCGTGGGATATGGTACGGAACTTCGCGGGCGGGTCGAAGCTAACAAACCGACTCCGGGACGTCAATCCCGAAAGCCAAATGCGCCATCATGACGCAAGGGTTATAATGATATTCCTAATCTTCCCCCTGAAAAGGATTTCATTATGCCGAATGAACCCGATGATTTGCTCGACATCACATCAGACGGTGTTCCCAAAACATCGCTACCGCCCGAGCCGGAAGAACTCGGCGCGTTGGGTTCGCTTTGTGATGCAATTTTATCGAGCGAGGAAAACCGCGGGCCATCCACGGAGAAACTGCAAAGCCTCGTGGCTCAATACCCGGACGCCTTATCCGGCTGGGTGGCCATGGGGCGAATTGCGCTCTCAAACGAAGAGACGATTAGCGCATATGCCTACTTTCGGGTCGCCTACCACAGAGGGCTTGATAAGGCCCGCGCCTCCGGCTGGCGCGGCGATGGACGCATCCCCTGGGAAATCCCCGCCAATCAGCCGTTTTTGCGCGCCGTCCAAGGCTTGGCGCAATGCGCCGACGCCATCGGAGAATCCGCCGAGGCGAAGCGCTGTAGTGAATTTCTGGGAATGCTCGACCCGAATCATCCGTTCTAATACGGCGTTTTCTTCACACGATGCGCGGAAACCGAGAAGAATGTCTGCCGAAGCGTCTGATCACGACGCCGAAACCAAAGAGCGAAAAACGTTTATCCTCTCGATGAGCTTTCCGCTCACCCGCCCATATATTGCCCCATCAGGAGTATGAGGTCGCCCTCTTTCATCTCGGAATCGAGCGTGTGGTGGATTCCCATGAGGGCGTCGTTTACGGCGATCTCCAGGTGTTCGGCCAACTCGCCGGTGCCGTTATGCCATAACGCTTCATCCAGGGACCGGTATCGACGGCTCATCTTTTTCAGGACGTCCCGGAGCGTGGCGCCCACTGGAACCTGCTCATCGAAAAATTTGCGCTCGTTACCGTCTCCGCCCACGAAAGTCGACGCCCAGGAGATGAACTCCAGCCGGACATGAATTTCGCTATTGCTTGTCGTCTCGTTCATGGCGTCGTCCTCTGCCGAAGATGAGCTATACGTTCGCACCCCACAGGGCTTCGGCGACATCTTCCAGATCGAGTTCGCGCAAAAGCTCGGGCTTGGGACGGCCCGTCTCCCTATCGTAGCCGGCCGTCTCGTACCATATATCGAGCATTTTCTCCCATTGATCCATTATCGAAACTCCCGCGATCGGTCCATCCACCGGTGTGGAACCGTATCGCTTGGATGGTTTCTCTACCTCAGGCCCAATGCCGCAGCGCAAATTAAACGCACGCATCAAGGCGTTGATGCGTCGGCCGGTCTGCATCGCTTCATGCATGTCCACGTCCCATCCGGTGGCTGCCTGAATGGAGCGGCACAAGACATCCATCGGCGCGCGCGTAGTGAACACGCATGCCCCCAGGGAATCCTCATACGCGCGACGCCCTCTGAGACCGCCCACATGCTTGGGCACCTCCACCGCGTCCTGAGGGTGCACACGCGCGGGCAGGCCGTAATCCGTCGGGAACACCGGGGGAGCCGTATCCATCGTTCCACCCGAACCCGTGCAGGTATCGATCATCTCCTCCCACCGGGAGCGGTGATCGTGCCCTCTAGGGGAATTGCCTACTTCCGTGTAAATGGCGCAATCCTGCGCCTCTCCACCGAGTTTCTCCGCCGCGAGCTTCGTCCCCTCCGCCAAAAGATCGCCCATGCCCTCACGCTTGCAAATCATCTCAAGCAATCTATTGGCTCCGTCGATATCACCCCACTCCAGCCGGAAGCCCAGGTCCTGATCCGTGATATAACCCTTTTGCTGACACTCCATCACCCAGCCGCAGAGCCAGCCGAACTCGTTTACGTCCACACAAGCGCGATCGAGCTGGGTGTTCATCCAGGAGACCTGCTGCGGGTCCGTGGCGCCAATCGTCCAGCCCGCTCCCGACCAGCCTTCGTACTCGGGCTCATCCACGACCTGCCCCTTGTAAGGTCCGGAGGAGATGACCTGCATGTGGCAATGGTGCATACCGCACGCGCTGCACTGATGGCCCCGGTGATCGAAACCCTCACGCAGACCATTGGCCTCCCATTGCTTCGTTTCGACTTCCTCGGGCCACACGTTCGTCGTGTAGTTTCGAATCGGGAGCGCCCCCATTCCCTGCAGGTTCCGGACGCCGCCCAGGGTGCCGTACAGATACAGACCCTTCGTGGAGGGATCGGTCTGAAGGCTGTGGGCAATATCGTCCGCCGCCGCGAAGAGCGCTCTGGGGTGGGCGGCGGCGACTCCTTTTGTCCCGCGCTCGATTGCCACCGCCTTTACCTTTTTATTGCCCATAACGGCCCCGCAACCGTTTTTGCTCGCCACGTGGCCGTAGTCACCCTGTATGGCGGCGAAGCGCACGAGGGTCTCACCCGCGGGCCCGATGCTGTACACGCTCAAGTTATGGCCGCTCAGATTCAGCGTCTTCTCGAGCGATTGCTGCGTCTCCCAGGTGTCCTGGCCCAGCAACTCGCCGGCATCCTGCAGTTCCACCCCATCATCACGAATGTGGAGATAGACCCAATCGGGCGATTCTCCCTGAAAGACGATGGCGTCATAGCCGCAATACTTGAGGTTCGCGCCAAAAAAACCGTTCGCCTGGGTGTTCGTGGCGCCGTTGGTCATTGCGCCCCGCGTCACCACGGTAAGACCGCCCGTTCCCCAGACCGGGAGACCCGCCAGGGGCCCCGTGGCCAGAACGAGACGGTTTTCCGGATGATCCCAACCCACCTCGGGCGGCACTTCTTCCCACAAAATCTTGGCGCCCAAGCCTGCGCCGCCCACCCATTTTCTGCGGTCGGCGACTTCGAATTTCTCTCCCCAGGTCTTCCCGCTCGAGAGATCGACCCGGAGGATTTCTCCTGCATATGCGTAATCAGTCAAGGTATCGACCCCCTTTTTTATGAAGAGACTGCAATTTCACGCGCCGGCGCCGATGGACGCCCCAAAATAGTTTCCGGCAGCAAGCCGCCCGCGGCGCCCGAGGCCAGAAACGCGCGTTTGACGTCAAACGGGTTTTTGCGCAAATGCTCTTTCCACTCGGAGATGTCCACCCCCGTGTACACGAGACCCTTGAGCATCCCCACGTCGTTCGTCGTCCAGATTTCCCGGGTTTTGCCGAGGATGATCGCCCCGGTCAGCCTCCCGCCGTGGAACAGGAGCTTTCTGTAAGCGGGACGCTCGGCCCGCACAACTTCCAAGACCTCGGCGTCACCATCATCCCAGGCGCCGAAGCTGGCGATCTCCAAATCGAGGACATCCACGATGTTCATGAGCAGACTACCCTTGTATGCAACCTCCTGGCCCGCCATGTTGGCCGCCGCCACGCGCCCATGCTGCATGGCGGTGGGTTCGATGGCGTGTACGACCTTCTCATCCGTGACGACGTCGGGGCCTTCCGCGATATCTCCCGCCGCGTAGATGTTCGCCACGCTCGTGCGGCAATACTCATCCACCAGAATGCCCTGGTTGGTATCGAGGCCGCTGCCCGCCACCCAATCGATGTTGGGCTTGATGCCCGTGGCCATGATGACCAGATCGACCTCCAGATCGGGACCTCCCTTAAACTTGAGGAGTTTGGCGTCTCCCTTGTCTTCAATAGAGGTCACTTGCGTCGAGGTTCTCACTTCCACGCCTCGATCGTTCAGCCAATTTTGAACGATTCCCGCGCCCGTATCGTCTATCATGCGCGGCAGGATGCGCGATTCGAGTTCCACGACGGTGAGCTTCACACCCTGATTCACCAGGGCGTTCAGAATCGTGAAAGCGATGAATCCTGCCCCGACCATCGCGACGCGGGCGCCCTCGCCGACGCCGGACGCCACGGCGCGCGCCTGGGGAAACGTCCAGAAGCTGTGCACATTCTCCCCATCCGCACCCGGCACGGGCGCTTTCACAGGAGAGGACCCCGTGGCGATCAAGAGATTGTCGTATTCAATCTCATCGCCTCCCTCGAGGATGAGCTTGTTGGCGGATGCGTCGATTCTCTCGGCGCGGGCGCCGAGCCTGGCATCCACATTCAACGCGGCGAGCTTGGGAGGGGAGGCGATGTAGACGTGCGACTCCGCGATGTCCCGCGCCAGATAATAGGGCAACACCATCCGTGAATACGGCGTCTCATCCGCGACGAGAATAATCTCGGAATCGCCTTTGTCCAATTCCCTGATGGTGGTGATGGCGTTCCAGCCTGCGGTTCCGCCGCCCACGATGACATGTCTGGCCATGATCAGAACACCTCCGCAAGCGGCCCGGCAGGTGATTTCGCCCGTTCCGCGGCAAAGGGCCCGACCCAGTCGGTCTTATCGGCCTCTTGATAGAGGATGGCGCCGGTGGGGCACACGGACACGCACGCGGGATTCCCCCCGCACAAGTCGCACTTGAACGCCTTGTGGGTGTCCATGTCATAAAACATCGTTCCATAGGGACACGCGATGGTGCAGAGCTTACAGCCCACGCAAATGTCATCCGCCACATCCTTCGCCCCGGCCGGTGAGATGCCGATCGCCTCGACCGGACACGCCGTCAGGCACCACGCCTCGTCGCACTGCGGACATGTGTAGGGCGCATAGCTCGTATGGCCTTCGAACGAGGAGACGCGAATCACCGCTTTCGAGGGCTGAAATGTTCCCGTCTGCTCGTATGAACACGCGAGTTCACATCGCATGCAGCCGGTGCACTTCTCGGGAATGATCTTGAGTATTTTCATCGCACCCCCACGATTTTTGGAAAGGGCTTCCCGCATCGAATCTCACGAATCATGATGCGGAAAACACATCTTTGGAAGAATGAAGACAAGTTCATTCTCGCAGAGTCAGACGACTCGGGTCAAACGAAAATCTCGACTCCCGGACGCGCGCATGGAGCATCAACCGCCCGACGTCACCAAAGCGGCCCCCGCTACGACGATGAGCGTGGCCACTACCAAACGCTTTGTGATGACTTCCAAATCGCGCAGCAACACCACCGACAGCAAAATAACGAAAATCGGGGTCATGCGAACAAGCGGGGAAATCACCGCGAGTTGCCCATCGCGCAGCGAGGTCCAGAACAACACGGCGGATAAGAGCGCCAACAAGCCCGCCGGAACGCATGCCACCGCCATCTGCGTGTTCCAATTAAATTTCTGGGCGCTCGAGGCGAAGCGTGATGAAATCAGCAAGCCCACGTTGGCGATCAGCGTGGCCACCAGAATCCCCAGCCAGGGAGCATTCATGGCGGCCAGCCCGGCTTTTCGAAGATAGGGCGTGAAGCTGAAAGCCGCCATCGCGATGAAAGCGAACGTATAACGCTTCACCGAATGTCCTCCCGTTCCCCGCTCACCGGTAAGCCAGATCATCCCGATGACGATGAGTACGATTCCCAACCAGACGCCGACGTCGGGGCGCTCTCCCAGAATCACCACACCCATCACCGCCGCCCCGATGGGCGTCGCCGCCACGAGCGCGTTCGTCCTGCTCACCCCGATGTCCGCGCTCGAGCGAAGAGCGCTATAGCGCGCCACGAGATTTCCCACTACGCCGGTGAAGAGAAAAAAGACGAAAGCCGCCACCCAATCACCCTCATAGACATCAAATAATGGAGAGAAGACGGCGGCGAGAACCGCCATCCACCCATTCACCCAAAAGGTAATCGTGAGCGCCGAGGCGCGCTCGAGAAATCTGCGGATGAGAATTTGATTGTACGCGAACAGAAAAGCGCCCAATAGTGCACGAAATTCCGGCGGCGCATCCACGACAAGATTCACCATGTCAACGACCCCCAGAAATCCGAAAAGCGTCCGCAGAGAGAAGGCGCTAATAAGGCTGCCGAATCGAATCAACCATCAAAACAAATAAAGCGACCGACTCGGGCGATAGCATCCATCGCCTCGCCGCCTAAAGTAAAATGGCGAACCCTCGCGCAGGGCGTAAGAGTACCTACCTGCCCAGTATGACCAGCACAGCGCCCTCCACGGCGAGCAGCCCCCCGGCGATCACGCGCAAATTGATGCGTTCCAGCCTTTGATAAAAAATCCAGGAAAATATTATCAAGAATAAAATGGAGAGCCTGTTAATCGGAATCACCTCCACGAGTTTTCCGTTTTTGATGGCGAGCCAAAAGGCGTAGGCCGATATGATGTTGAAAATCCCTCCGATGAGAACCACCCATAGGCTCTTTTTGCTCCAGGTTTTGGGGTTGAGCTCATGGTTTTCAACAAACGGTATGGAGCCGAGTTGGAGAAGCGCGCCCGCGAACGCAGTAGTGGCGATGCCGAAAGCGGGCGAGGGAATCGTCTGAAACGCGAACTTGCGCAAAGGCGGAGCGAAGGAGAAAAAAAAAGCCGCCAGAAGCGGCAAGAGGTAATGCCAAAATGGAGCGCGCTTGCCGCCTGCCCCCCTTTCCTGCACCAGGAGTACCGCGCCCAATACGATGGCGAAAGTACCCAGGGCAATCGGGAAGGTTATCGTCTCGCCAAACAGAAGCACGGCCAGCAGAGCGCTCCAGATGGGATGGACTTGCAACAAAATCTGAGAACGCGCCATCCCGATGAGCGTGGCGGAGATGAAATTCAGGTTTCTCGATAAAAAATGAGAGCAAAACCCCGCCGCTACAAACCATAAAATCCCCTCCAAGGGCCATTTTTCGAGACCCGCGCCCAGTATGTAAATGGTCGAGGCGTAGGTTACCAGCGTCAGATTACTCACGAAGGTGAGCGCTTTGGGCCCCATCCACTGAAGGGCCCCTCGGTAGACCGTCTGCGCCGCAGCCAAAAAGACACCGGATAATAACGACAAAAAAACCGGAGGGAGTGATTCGAGCAAAGGCCATCCAAGAGATAAAGGGATGTAATAAATCGATAGGTGCGCATTATGGCACGAGAAAGCTCCACCTGAAATCGGTGCGCTCAAGCAAAACCGGATGTCGCATGATATATTTTGAACTCCTGATTCCATTCGAGGATAGTGAAAATGCCGCAGAACTCTTCAAAACCCGCCACGGAAATTTTTCCCGAATACACCCTGTTACCCGGAATGTACGCCCGGGAAGTGGAGGGCCTCACGCAAGAACAACTCGATCTGAAGCAACCCGGCAAAAGCTGGGGCCAGTGGTCGATACGCGAGCAGGTCAGCCATATGGGTTTTGTGAACTACAGATGGTTCTTACAGGTTTGGGGGAAATCCTTGTTTAGAGAGGAACTGCCGAGGCCGAGTTCTCTATACGACACGGGTGGTGCGGATCGTCTCCTCGATCCAAAACGATTTCATGAGATAGACGATTTGCTCACGGCTTATGAGGACGGCTGCCATTTGGCTCTGGATATTCTGAAAAACGAGAGCCTCGAATCTCTACGGGAAAAAACCAAACAAAGAGAAATTCCTCGAAACTACGAATGGCCCTCGGGCGATCGGTATATCGACTGGATTGAAAACGTGGTCCTCAAAATCCACCCCGACGGCTTTTCGCGAGACGAGAATAAAGACAACATTTTTCATTACAACCTGGCGTGGACCTTTCGCCACGTGCTCTGGGAGGCGTTCGCCCACCTCAAAACCATCCAGGCGCACAAGCAGGCGCAGGGAATCGAGGCGAAAATAACGCTGGATGAAAACGTAGGCTACCTTTCCGCACTCACCTGGGAGTGAGCATCCGCTGAACCAGATTTTCGGGCGCATCATCGACCGAGAATAAATTCAAACTTTTCTGCGAGATGAAACCCTCCTCGTGCGTATGGCGTAAAAATCGCAGCAAAGGATCGTAATAGCCACGAATGTTGAGCAAGCCGATGGGTTTTTCGTGATACCCGAGTTGAAACCAGGTGAGCATCTCCATGGTCTCCTCCAGCGTACCGAGCCCTCCCGGCAGCGCGATGAAACCATCGGCCAATTCCGCCATCAATGCTTTTCTCTCATGCATCGTGTGTACGACGTGAAGTTGGGTGAGCCCCTCATGAGCGATTTCCATGTCCATCAATTTGTCGGGAATCACTCCGGTAATCTCACCTCCGCTCTCGAGCACGGCGTCGGCCAAAACCCCCATCAGCCCGATGGCGCCCGCCCCATACACCACGCCGATTCCGCGCGCGCACAAAGTATGTCCCAAGACTCGCGCCGCCTCCCGGTACTCAGGCCGAACACCCTTTGACGAACCGGCGAAAACACATATCCGCTTCAAGCAAATTCCCTCCCCGCCGGGCCGCCAGACGATCGGCGCGTCGACATAGTGTGAAACTTGTTTTCTTTCCCACCCACTGGGGTGGTTGGCGTCCGCCATGTTACTACCGATAGAATCGACTTGCCATGAAAATTCTCATCTGGAACATCATGCACGGCGGCGGTCGCCGGGCACCTAAAATCGTGGAGCGCATCCGCAGAGGAAGACCCGACCTCCTCATACTGACGGAGTTTCGGGGCACCCCGTCCAGCCGGGAGATCGCCGCCCGGATCAAGGAAATGGGACTGTCCCAACAACTAAAGACGACATCCGAAAGCCAACCGGCCAAGAACGCCCTGCTCCTCGCCTCCCGCTGGCCGCTCAAGCGCATTCACTGGAGGAGGCCACCTGAGCCGGAAGAGCGCCATCTGCTCGCCCACGTTCGCGCGCCCACGCCCATCACCATCGCCGCCGTTCATGTGCTCAACCGCGTGAGCGGAAAAAAATATCCCTTCCTGGATGCGATTTGCGATTTGGCGCGCCGCTGGCGCGGAGGCGGCGCCATGATGACGGGCGATTACAACACCGGACGAATCGGCGAGGATGAGAGCGTAAAATGCTTCAACCGGCGCGAAGATGATTTTATGACCACCATGTCGAAAACGGGCTGGGCGGATGCCTACCGCATCGTCCACGGCCAAAAACGCGCCTATACCTGGCGTGCGCCCGGCGGGGGAGGGAGTTTCCGTCTGGATCATGCGTTCATCAATCGCCGCGCGCAAGGCAGGCTGCTCGACGCGCGCATCGATTGGCCGCCGGGAGACCCGAGGCCGCCGAGCGATCATGCCGCCATGTGGATCACGTTGAAAGATTGATTCCGGAAGTAGTAAAAAGGCCGTTTCTTTTGGGCAAACGGGAGAGAAATCCGTGGGTAGACCCCTTGAGGGCGTCAAGGTCTTGGACTTGACCCGCCTCGTCTCGGGCGGAATGTACGGCATGTTGCTGGCCGATGCCGGCGCCGACGTAGTCAAGGTCGAAGTCCCGGGACGCGGCGATACGCTGCGCGCGTGGAATCCGTTTTGGTGGAAGGTCTATGGCCGCGGAAAGAGGTCCATCACGGTGGACCTCGCCAAACCAAGAGGGCAAGACCTCATCCGAAAGCTGGCGGCCCGGGCGGACGTTCTCGCCGAGAATTTTTTTGTGGGCAAGCTCGAAAACTGGGGTCTGGGCCCGGATGAGTTATGGAAAGTGAACCCGAGGCTCATCGTCGTCAGGATATCCGGTTGGGGACAAGACGGCCCTTATCGAGACAGGCCGGGCTTCGGCACCCTGGTGGAAGCGATGTCGGGCTTCGCCGATATGAACGGATATCCCGACTCCCCTCCCCTGGCCGCGCCCCAGCCCCTGGCCGATATGACGGCGGCGCTACAGGGCGTCGCCTCCACCATGTTCGCGCTCTATCATCGCGACGCTCTGGGAGGCGCCAAGGGACAGGTTATCGATCTGGCGCTCTATGAGCCGCTCTTCACGATGCTGGGACCCCAGGCGGCCCGCTATCTCATCGACGGGCAAAAGCGCCCGCGCCTGGGCAACCGCTCCGAAAACTCCGCGCCCAGAAACATCTATCCCACGAGCGACGGGAAGTGGGTGGCGATTTCCGCATCCACCCAGCCGATGTATGAGCGCCTCGCCCGCGCTCTGGGGCGCGAAGACCTCATCACCGACGAGCGATTCATGAACAACGAGGCGCGCGTCGTGAACCAGGATGAACTCGATAACATCGTGGCCGACGCGATAGGAAAGCGTAGTAGTGATGAGAATATGGAGAGATTCAACGCGGGCGGCGTCACGGCGAGCCCCGTCTATGACATCGAAGACATTCTGGCGGACCCTCATTTTCAGGCGAGAAACCTGGTGCGCCATGTGCCGGACGCGGATTTCGGCTCCGTGCCCATGCAGGGCGCCTTTCCGAGGATGTCGGAAACGCCCCTCGATATCGCCTGGACGGGGCCGGCCCTCGGGGAACACACCCAAAAAATACTCACCGAGTGGCTGGGTTTGGCGCCCCCGGAAATCGAGCGTCTTCGAAACGAGGACGTGGTGTAAAATTATCCCCTGGAAAACAGAACGACAGAACCGATAGCGAAGATGACCCCCACCCCTTTTCTCGGCGTTAATTTCTCCTTGAGGAAGATGATGGCGAGCACCCCGGTCAACACGAAACTCAACTGGGCGATGGGCGCCACGACGACCGCCTCGCCATAGGTGAACCCCACGGCGATGGCCACATAACTCGAAGAGGTGAGAACGCCGCACACGAAGGGCACCCACAACGGCACGCCGCGCCTGGGCAACGGATCTTTTTGAATGAGCGCGAAGGGCACGGCCATGCAAAAGACGCCCACGCTTTGGGTGGCCGTCATCATGGCGGGTTTGGCGCCCATTCCGAGTCCCAGCTTATAGAAAAGCCCGATAACGCCGAACATGCACATGGCGCCAATGGCCAGGACGACGGAGCGCTTGTCCCCGACGGAGGCCGCCACGCCGCTGCCGCCCAAAATCACGGCGAGAGCCGCCAGGACCAGGGCGAAGCCCTTGATGAGGTTGACACTCTCGCCCAGGAAAAAAATCGTCAGGGCGGCCGTTATCGCGAAATTCAGGCGGACGATCGGCACGAGCGCCACCGCCTCGCCACGCCGCAGGGCGAGCAAGACGAATAAAAACGCGGTGAACGCCAAAATACCATTGATGAATCCAAAGGCGAGGCCCGGATTCCAGAGCAACTCCTCGCGATAATAGGCCAGGCCGAACGCGTTGGGCAGGTACGCCATGTTTTGCAGGAACATGAAGGGGCCGCTGCGCATCTCCCACTGCTGGCCCCATTTATAGAGAAAATCACTGACGCCGAGAAAGCACAGCGACATGAGCGCGAAGACGACTTCGGGCGGCATACGCGACTCCCCGGCGCGGACATCCCTGCTCGCCACGCGCACTTCTTGGCTGATGGGGGGATTAAAGCGCCCTCGATTCTGAGAAACTCCAAAGGGCAGGCTTCAAAAACGAAAAAATGATACGGCTCCCACCCCGGGGTGTCAACGGGATGAATGGCGGCGGGATGCCCCCATATTCCGTGATCCGACCGACTCGGCGTAACCCCCGGGGCGTAAAACATGCTATCTTGGAGCCGAGATTCCCATGAGACCGTTACAATCCGAAATCCTGAGTGTTTTTCTTTCATCTTTCACCTGAGGAGCCGGGGGGTTGGGTCGTGAATATCCGCTTCGCCCGATTGTCGGCGTAGGGGCGATCATCCTCGATAAGGAAAACGTCCTCATCGTCCGCCGGGGGCAACCTCCCAAAATGGGCGCCTGGAGCATTCCGGGCGGCGGCGTCCACCTGGGAGAATATCTCGAAGAAGCCTGTATGCGAGAGGTCAAAGAAGAGACCGGGCTGGATGTGGAGATACTTTCCGAGGGCCGGGTTCTGAACCGCGTCACCCGGGACGAATGGGGGCGCGTGCAATTTCATTACGTGCTTATCGATTTTGTGTGCCGAGCCATCGGTGGCGTACTTCAGGCGGCGAGCGACATCTCGGAAGCCAAGTGGGTTCCGATGAGGGAGATATCCTCCTTAAGTCCGATGACGAGTGGAACGGCGGAATTCATACTGGAATCGGTCGCCGCGCTCAACAAGTCATCGCACCGGAAACATCGGGAAATCACATGAAAGACGGCAGTGAAAAACAACCTTCGAACGAACAACTCGCCGCCTTGTTTTTGCGTCTCGCCGCACGCGAACTCCAAACTCCCGCCTCTCACCTCAAAAAAAAGTTCCTCTCCCTGGCCGAGGAATCAGACCCCTGGAAGGCGCGTGAGGAGATTCAGGATTTATCCGAGAGCATCCATCGCTTGAGCCGCCTCATCGAGACGCTCTCCGACGCCGCCGACATCGAAACGCAGCACGTAAATCTCGAGAACACCGAAATAAACCTCGCGCATCTGTTCAGTGAACGCATCGGCAAGCGGCTGTGGAGTTTTCCCTCCTTTCGGTTCTTGCCCGAGATGCCGTCTCGACTCGACATATGCGGCGACAGAGCGAGACTCACCTTTCTCATCGACGATCTGCTGGATGCGGCCATTCACATCGCGCCTGAGGGCGGCATCATCCACGCGCTTCTCGCGAGGGAAAACGATCGGATCGTTTTGTCGACCACCAACCGCGACGCCGAACTCCCGTCCTCTCGCTTCGAGTCGTTTATCGACTGGGTGGCGAAGGACCTGGAGAATCCGGGCGCGCTTCGTGGAATCGGAATCGGCCTCTACCGAAGCCATCTCACCGCCCTCATGCTGGGCGGGCATTTGGATCTGAGAACTCCTCCCGAGGGCGGCGCATCCTTCATTGTCGAGTTTCCGGCTAGTCAATCACAACGTTCCAATCTTCCATAGGAATCAACCTACATGACCGAGAAGAACCGAATTTCCGAAGAGGCGCTCGTTCGTTTCGCCACGAAAATCATCATGGCCCTGGGAGCATCCGAGGAGCGCGCCGGAGTGACGGCGGAAATCCTCGCGGCGGCGGATATGCGCGGAATATCGAGCCACGGCGTGGCGGGCGGCACGGGTTTGCGTGAACTCGTCGAGCGCATCCGAAAAGACGCCATCGACCCGAAAGCCACGCCGAGCGTCCAGCGAAATGAAAACTGGGCCGTCGCCACCATGGATGCGCAAGCCGGCATCGGCCCCGCAGCGGCGATGGATGCGACTCGCCTCGCGGGCGATTTGGCGGAAGAATACGGCATCGGAAAAGTCTATGTGCATAACGCGAATCACTTCGGAGCGGCGTGCGTATACGTCGAGGCGCTCATCGAACGGGGTCTGGCCGGCCGCGCCACGTGCACTTCCGGCGCATGGATGAAGCCATTCAGGGGAAAAAAGATTCGGCTGGGAACCAACCCCATCGCCTGGGGAGCGCCTGCGGGAGATCAGGCCATCGTCATCGACGTGGCCACCACGCAGCGCGCCGTGAGTCCCGCCATTCGCGCCAGTCGCGCGGGAGAGGCGATTCCGCCCGATTATTTTCTTTATGAAAACGGAGAGGTCATGTCCGGCCACGTGGCGTATGACGAACTCATCAAAGGCTCCGTCCTGCCCCTCGGAGGAACGCAGTTCGGCTACAAGGGTTCCGGCTTCGCCGTGCTCGTGGATATGGACGGCGTCATCGGCGGCGGCGCGACGGAGCGCATTCCGACGCTGCGCGTTCAACCCGACGCCCGCATCACACAGACGATAGAAGCCTGGAGGCTGGATGCGCTCTATCCTTTAGAGGATGTGAAGAAGCGCCTGGCCGAGGCGGTGAGAGACATCAAAAGCTGCGGGGGGCCGGAGATGCTGCTTCCGGGAGAGCGCGAGGCGCGGAAAAAGGCGGACGCGGAGAAAAACGGCATCCCCTATGAAGCCAGCCAGTGGGACACGCTCCAAGTGATAGGAGACTGGCTAGGCGTCGAGCCGCCCGAAGCCATGCAGGAGAATTGATACACGGAACAGGTTGTTTTCGGTGTATCGACGCAAGAGCGCGCGCCTGAGTCGCATCCGCAAATTACCGTCTAACCGTTTCGCTCCAGGCGAACGGTTTCAATCTGCCGCTCGTTCGCCGATTGCACGGTGAGGGTCCAGCCCTCCAGGGATATGTGCTCCCCCTCTTTCGGGATATGCTCGAACCGCTCCAGAAGATAGCCCGACAAGGTCTCGTAATCCCCCTCGGGGATGGGCAGCGAAAGCGCCTCCCTCACATCTTCCACCTCCATACGGGCATCGACGAGGTATTGCTCCTCGCTCAACTTATGGAACATGCGGACTTCATCGACATCATACTCGTCTGCGATGTCACCCACGATCTCCTCCACCAAATCCTCCATGGTCACGATACCCGTGCAGGCCCCGTATTCATCCACCACCACGGCCATTTTCTCTTTTCGACTCATCAACTCGTCGAGAAGACTGTCGGCGGGCTTCGTTTCCGGCACGAAATAAGCGCTTCGGATGAGGCCTTTTTTTTCCTTGAGGCGTCCAGCAGCATCCGCCCCCAGCCCGAGAATGTCCCTCGCGTGAACGACGCCGACGATGTGGTGCATGTTTTCCCTGTAGATCAAAATCCTCGAGTGGCCATCGTTCTCGATTTTTTCTATCACCTCCTCCACCGTGCTCTCCTCATCCACCGCCGAGAGATCCACAATGGGCACCAGCACGTTTTCCATGTCCAACTCGCCGAACGTGAAGATGCGGCCGATCATCTTTCGCTCCAGAACCTGCACGTCTCCATCGCTTTGCTCTTCCATCAGCGATTCTAACTCCTGCCTCGTGACGAACGGGGTGCTCTCTCCATTGCGCGTTCCCAGCCGCAAAGCGGCGCCGATGAGCGCGCTGATCAGCCACACCAACGGATACACCAGCAGCCTGGCGCCCCAGACGACGCGCGCCAGCAAGGGGGCGAGCGCATCGGCGCGAGCCTGGCAATACCCCTTCGGAACCACCTCGCCGAACACCACGAGCAACGGAATCACCAAAGCGATCGAGAGCGCCTCCCCATATGCGGGACCGACGAAATTGATGGCCGCGATGGTGGCCAGGGAAACGTTCGTCACGAAACTCGCATTATGACAGGTGAGAATCGTGCCCATGAGCCATTCGGGTTTTTCCAGCAACGTGAGGGCAATGGATGCGCCTTTGTTTCCTTCTTCCGCCCTGGCCCGCAGGCGGGCGCGATCCGCGGAAACAATGGCTATCTCCGCACCCGAGAACAACGCTTCCACCAGGAGCAGGATGAGGCCGATGAAGATGACGGAGAAAATATCCAATTCAGGAATCCTCCCGTCTTCGCGCGCACACCAGAAGAACGCGAGAACCGCTCGTCTCGATCACCGTGAATTCCACGCTCCCCAGGCGAACCCGCTCGTTCAGCGAGGGCACATGACCCAGTAACGTGAAGACGGCGCCTCCCAGCGTGTTCGCCTCTTCGTAGGCGGGGAGTTCCCAGCCGCTCACCGCCGAGAACTCGGCCAGGGGAACACGGCCCTGGCACAGGTATGAGCCCTCACCTTCCTGGGCAATCCAGGTTTCCTCGACCTCTTCGTGTTCATCCTTGATTTCGCCGAAAATCTCCTCGAGCAGATCCGTCATCGACACCAGGCCGAGAGTGCCGCCGAATTCATCCTGAACGATGGCGATGTGGGTACGCTCCTGTCGAAACCGCCGGAACAAGCGGTCGAGCTTCATGCCGCCCGGAACCACGAGGGGGGGGCGCAGCATCTGTTTCGTCAGGCGCTCCTCGGGACCGAAGCTCTTTCGCCCGGCCTGGCGCAGAAAATCCTTGACATACAAGATGCCCACTATCTGATCCCTGTCTCGCTGGAAAATCGGAATGCGCGAATGCGTCGCCGTGCGAACGAGATCGATCACTTCGGCGATGGGCAGGTTCATCTCCCAACATTCCAAATCCGTGCGGGGTACGACCACATCGGATACGGTTCTGTCGTGAAAGCCGAAAACATTGTGAATGAGTTCGCGCTCGCCCTCCTCGAGTTCGCCTTCGGCGTGGCCCGCGTCCACAAGGTGGAGGAATTCGTCTTCCATGAGAATGCTCTGCGAATCGTGCGGGGGCGCTCCCATGCAGGAGAGCACGCCGTTCGCCACCTGCAAAAAGACCCACCGCAAAGGAGAGATGACGCGCGCGAAGCCGGATACGGGATACGCGAGAAATCGCGAGAACCGCTCCGGATACCGGGCCGCCAGGGATTTGGGCGTGATCTCGCCGAATACCATGAGGAGCGGCGTCATGAACACGGGCGCGAGCCATTTCTTCTCGGGTTCCAGATAAGCCACCACGACTCCCGTGAACAACGCGGAGGAAGCGATGTTCACGATTTCGTTGCCCATCAATATGGAGGTGATCAGTCGCCTGGGCCGATCCAGAAGCTCGGATATCCGCTCGCCCATGCCGCCCTCTCGGCGCATGGCGCGCACCCTGGGACGCGGAAGAGAAAAAAGCGCCGTCTCACTGGCCGAGAATCCGGCGGAGCAGAGCATGAGGAAGACGAAGGCGGCGAGCCGGAAGAGCAGGTCGGCATCCATCAGTCAATGCCTCCCGGCTGATTGTGATGAAGATGTATCCGCCCCGGAGGTTCGGGGTCAGGCGCAGGTTCTTCCGCTACCATGAGGCCGTCAATCTCCTTAAATAATTCCGAAATGCGGGGCCGATATCCTCGCGATCCAGAGCGAACTCGACCGTCGCCTCCAAAAAACCCAGCTTATCGCCCGCGTCAAAGCGCTTTCCCTCATACTCATAGGCGTAAAGCCTGGTGTGCTCCAGCAGTCCCCGCAACCCGTCGGTGAGCTGTATCTCTCCTTTCGCATCCGGTTTCACGCGCTCGAGGATCGGGAAAATCTCGGGCGGCAAAACGTAGCGGCCGATGATGGCGACATCGGAGGGCGCATCTTCCGGCTCGGGTTTTTCCACCATCCCCTTGAGCGGCGTGACGCCCGGGGCGGGCGACGGCTCGCCGGAAGGATCGATAATACCGTATTTGGAGAGCGCATGTTTTTCGACTCGAAGCCCCGCGACCACGCCGCCGCCATACGCATTGAACACGCGCACCAACTGGCCGATGGCGGGCTCTTCGCTCCTGATGACGTCATCGGACAATATGACGGCGAAAGGCTCATCTCCCACGGCCGACTTCGCGCACAAGACCGCATGGCCCAAACCCAAAGGACGCTTTTGGCGAATAGACGTAATATGCGCTTTACGGGAGATTTCCTCCACCACGGCCAATAGTCTCTCCTCACCCCTGTCACGCAAATGAGATTCCACCTCGAACGCGACATCAAAGTGGTCCACCATCGAAACCTTCCCGCGTCCGGTGATGAAGACGATCTCCTCGATGCCTGCGTCCAAGGCCTCCTGCACGCCGATCTGGATTTGCGGAACGTCCACGATGGGAAGCATCTCTTTCGGGATCACCTTGGTGGCGGGCAAAAACCGCGTGCCGAGTCCCGCCACAGGAAAAACGGCCTTGCGAACCCGGCTCATGAGAAGGTTTCCATGAGAAAAAAGATGTGTCGGTGCGCGTGAATACGTGACATTTGTCCTAGATCATAGAAAAAGGAACAACCCGAGGTCAAGACCCCTTTTCCCGGGTGAGCATTTGCTCGAACGCATCTTCATCGAGAATCTCAACGCCGAGGGATTCCGCATTTTTCAGCTTCGACCCCGGGCTCTCGCCCGCGACGAGAAAGCTCGTGTTCTTGCTCACAGAGGAGCTTACCCGGCCTCCGAGCGCTTCGATGGCCGCTTTCGCCTCGCTTCGCGACCTTCCCGAGAGCACTCCGGTGAGGACGAACGAAAGTCCCGAGAACGCCGCCCCACCGGGGTCGCCATCCGCCATTTTCCGGGGCGATTCCGGCTCCACGCCCGCCGAGAGGAGATTGTCCACCATCGCCTTGGATCCGGGGCCGGAGAAAAAACGCACGATTCTCTCCGCCACCTGAGGACCCACCTCATGAACCGAGACGAGTGTTTCCGCATCCGCCCGCGACAACGCTTCCATGCCAAGAAACCTCTCGGCCAACACTTCCGCGATGTGTTCCCCCACGTGGCGGATGCCCAGCGAATAGATGAACCGGGCCAAAATCGGTTTTTTCGCCCTCTCGAGCGCCTCGATCAAATTCTCCGCCGATTTCTCCCCCATGCGCTCCAGGGATGAGAGTTGTTCTTTCGACAAGGCGAAAAAATCCGCCGGTTCGCTCACCAGGCCCGAATCCACCAACTGGTTCACGAGTTTCTCTCCCAGACCGTCGATATCCATCGCGCGCCTGGAAGCGAAATGCCTCAGGCCCTCGCGCACCACGGCGGGACAAGCCGGGTTGGGGCAGCGAACCACCGCCTCTCCCTCCGGGCGTTCGGCGGGCGTCGCGCAAATCGGACATTTCGCGGGCATGGGGACGGCCTCGGCATCGGGAGGTCGTTTTTCCTCGATGACCGCCACCACTTCGGGGATGACGTCGCCCGCGCGCTGAATGAGCACATGATCCCCTTTTCGCACGTCTTTTCGCCTCATCTCGTCTTCGTTGTGCAGCGTGGCGCGCGTGACTTCCACACCGCCCACGCGCACCGGCTTCATGAGCGCCACGGGCGTAATGGCGCCCGTGCGCCCCACCTGAAAGATGATGTCCTCCACCTGGGTGGTTTCCTGCTTCGGCGGAAATTTATAGGCAATCGCCCAGCGGGGCGCGCGCGAAGTGGAAGCCAGTTCGTTTTGCAACTCCATGGAATCCACCTTGAGCACCACGCCATCCTGCTCATAGGGCGCATCCTCGCGCTCCTTCAGCAATTCCTCATAAAACCCCACCGCCTCGCGCAGGCTCGCGCACTTTCGCCACACCGGACTCACGGGCAGTCCCCATTTTGGAAGGGACTCCAGCAGATGCGATTGGCTGCGAAACGAAAAGCCCTCCACGCCTCCGACTGCGTAGAACGCCACATCCAGGGGACGCGTGGCGGTGATTCTCGAGTCGAGCTGACGCAGCGAACCCGCCGCCGCATTGCGCGGATTGGCGAAGGGAGGCTCCTCCTTTTCGAGACGCTCCCGGTTCAGTCTTTCGAATCCCTCAAGGTTCATGAACACCTCTCCGCGCACGGCAAGGTACGCCGGAGGCTCGGGGCCACCCTCGGGAGCGCGTAAGCGGAGCGGGATTCCCCGCACCGTTTTGAGATTTTGGGTGATATCCTCCCCGCTGATTCCGTTTCCCCTTGTTCCGCCCGAGTGGAAGGAGCCGTCCCGGTAAATCACCTCCACCGCCAGGCCGTCCAGTTTCGGTTCGCAAGTAACGTCGAACGCCTCGACATTCCTGTCATAGGTTTGCAGGAGAAATCGCTTCGCGCGCTCCTCGAAAGCGAACACCTCGTCTTCCGTGATGGCGTTCTCCAGGCTTCGCATCGGCGGATCGTGATGAAACGCGTCGAACGAATCGAGCGGGGGGGCGCCGACGCGCGCCGCGGGAGAGTCCGGCGAGGCGAGGGCGGGGTATTTCTCTTCCAGTTCTCGCAATTCACGCATCATCCGGTCATATTCCGCATCGGAAATCACCGGGGCATCGTGAACATGATAACGAATGTTATGCTCGTGAAGCCGGCGCGCCAAGACCTTCGCGCGCTCTTCATCTTCGGGAGGAACGTTCGGCTCGTTCATTTTATGGACACACAAAAACCTCGGCGGCGCCTAGAGCGATTCGAGGCGCTTTCGGGCGGTGGCCGCCGCACTCGAATCCGGATATTTTTTAATAACCTCGCCAAGAAACTCCCGGGCGGTTGAGAGATCGCCAAAGTTCAAAAACGAGAGGGCCTCCATAAGAAGGGCTTCCGGCGCCTTGTCCCCGTTGGCGTAATCTACCTGCACCTTGTTGAACGCCAGGATGGCGCGCTGGAAATTCTTCTCCTGAAAATAGGATTGTCCTATCCAGTACTGCGCATCATCCGCCAACTCATGCGTGGGATATTTGGAGATGAACTCATTCAGCAAATCGCGCGCTTTCGCGAAACTTCTCTCATCGCGCAAGACGCGAATGGCCTGGGTATAGTCCTCTTCGGGATCGGGAGGTCTCGGCGCGGGCGCAGGTTTTTGGGGTCGACTCGTCGGCTCTTTGGGAATGACGGCGACGCGCGCGTCTGTGGCGGGCCGGCCCACGGCCCCAACGTCCTGGCTCTGCGGCAAGCCTGCGGATGGAATTCGCGCGTTGGCGGGAGGAACGCCTACAGGCGAAAACCGGGACGGCGCACCCACCGGCGTGACGACAACCTCCTCTTTTTTGCGCGCAGCTACCACAGGAGCCTTTGAGCGCAACAATTTCATTTTATCTTCCAGCTTTTCGATTCGGCCCTGAAGTTGCGCGACGACCTTTCCAGCTTTTTCGAGAGAGGTCTCGGAGTCTTTCCGCGCTCGCTCGACTTCGTCCGTGAGCCGCTGAACCGTTTCACGCGTCTCCTCAATGCGCTTTTCCTGGTTCTGCATCCCGCGCCTGAAACCTTGCAGATTCTTCGCGATCGCCGAAACATCCACCGATGGATTCCGCACGGCGACCTGAGCCGGCGGCGCAGGGCGAGGAGGCGAACCCGTTCCCGGGACGATCCCCGGGCCGCCCCCCGGGGGATTCGCCTCGGGACAACCGAGCAAAACAAGAGACAGCGCAACCAACGAGAATGTCTGGAATCTGGATGCCTTGAAAGTTTTCATAAAGAAAAACTCCCCGGCGGCCTGTGCCGACGGGGAGTCCTTTTCTTTTGCGCAGGACAGTCGGGCGACTAGTTCATGCCCGCCGGGATACCGCCGATGACGTTGAACTTCGCTCGTCTATTCTTGGCCCATCCCGCTTCATTGGAACGCGAATCGGCCGGACGCTCCTCACCGTAGCTCACCGTATCAATCCGGGAAGGTTTGACGCCGAGCGATACGAGATAGTCCCTGGAGCTTTGTGAACGCCTGTGCCCGAGCGCGATGTTGTATTCCACCGTGCCGCGCTCGTCGCAATGCCCTTCGACCTGCACCCGAATGCTCGGGAACTCTTGCAGGAAGCGGGCCTTGGCGTCCAAGGCCGCGCGCATGTCGGGTCGGATGTCCGATTTGTCAAAATCGAAGTACACCACGTCGTTTTCAAACTCGGCCAACGAGCGCTTGAAGGCGGCGCGCTTTTGACGGCGATCCGCCTCCGTCATGCTCATTTCCTTTTTCATCTCGGGTTTAGGAGGTTGCTTTTTTCTCACCATGGGAGCCGGCGGTTTGGGCGGCGGTAGTTCTTCGGTTTCCACCGTCTGTTTCACGCAACCCACGGCGAATACGAGCATCGCAGCCATCAACAAGGATTGAGAAGATTTAACACTGGCCGATAACAACATGCAGACATCCCCCTCGGAGTCTCTAGTTCATATATGTTCAGAGTGAGAAGCGTGATACATCACGGAGCGGAAACTCTTCCCCTCTTCATCCATCCACAGACATACGTAAACAAAGTATAAAGGGCGAACGCGCGATGAGCAAGTCCATTTCTCATTTTTTCGAGAGATATTTTCCCAATTTTCAAAATTTCATCTCGACGTGGGCGACCAGGCGGGTTCCTGCCCGGGTTGAAGCCGCTTGAGTTGCGTGCCTGCCGAGGTCATCACGTATACATATTTTCTGCCGCTCCGATCGGAGGAAAAGGCGATGTGCCGGCCATCGGGAGACCAGGTGGGGGATTCGTTCCGGCCCTGGCTGCCCGTGAGGCGGCGCAGGTCGGCGCCATCGACGTTCATGGTGGCGATGTCTATTTCCTTCCCCCGCTTGATGCGGCTCGTCAGGGCGATTCTGTCCCCCCGGGGGCTCCATTCGGGTTCGGTATTGTATTTTCCCTTGAACGTGATGCGCCTCGGGCCGGAGCCGTCCACGTTCATGACGTAAATGTGGGGATTTCCCGAACGACCCGACGTAAAGGCGATTTTATTACCATCCGGCGAGAACGTGGGAGACACGTCGATGCCGAAGCTCTGCGTGAGTCTTGTCTTCACGCGGGTGCGCAAATCGTAGCGGAAAATCTCATAGTTTCGCCTCACAAGCTCGGCAAACGCGAAGTAGCGCGAATTCGAAGAAAAAGCGCCTCCGATGGCTTGCGCGCGAGAAGAACTCACCTTGAACTCGCGCGCCCCGTTCGTGGGCAGCAGAAACACGCCGGGCGGCCTGGATTTGAACGAAGAATACGCCATCCATCTTCCGTCCGGAGACCACGCTGGCGCGTTGTTGCCCATTCCGTTGCGCGTCACCCGCCTGAGTTCGGCGCCGTCCCAGTCCATGATGTAGATCTCTCCGCGCTCTTTGAGCGAACGCCTCGAGACGAATGCTATCTGGGTGTCGAACACCCCCTTCTCGCCCGTGTAACGCTCGAGCACCGCGTTGGCGAATCGGTGGGCCAGCAAACGCCAGCCGCTCTTGGGGTAGCGATACCGTTTGCCCAGTTCCTGGGCGGAGCGGAGCGTATCGTACAGGTAGACTTCCGCGGTGATGGTCTTTCCCGAAATGGTGTAACCACCCTTGATGAGGGCCTCCACCTTGACCACCTTGCTCCAGTCGGAGAAGCGCTGCTCGTCCTTTCGAATCCCCGCGCGCAGGGGATTCTCCAGATAGCCCTTGCGATTGGGGACGAAGAACAAGCCGCTGCGCTTGAGGTCTGATTCGATAACTTGCGCCATCTTGAGGCCCAGGGCGTCGCGCCGGTCGTCGAGGGGGCGAAACTCGGGAATCGCCAATCGTATCTTTCTGGCCGTGGGGGAGTAGATGTCGATGAACACGCGCGCGGCGTCCACCCCTTGAGGCCATGAAAAGATCATGATGATGAGAAAAATCGCCCGACGAAGCATCCGGCCCTCCCGCAGGTGTGGTCTGGTTTGAATTTTTTCTCGCATCAGCGGCAAAAATCCCTTCCGCAGAATCGAAAGCCGAGGAAAAGCCAGTTTTCCTTTATCGTATCAGGCGGCTTGGGCAGAGAGGGTTTGGCGGCCCGCTCCACGGCGCGCAACGCCGCCTGGTCGTAAATATTGTTCCCGCTGTAGCGCACGATCCGCAGATTGCGATAATTTCCTTCCCTATCCACATCTATCGTGACGTCGGTCTTGAGTCGGCCCAGATCAGCGATGCCTGGGGGCACCGTCCATAAACCCCGAATTCGCTCCGCCAGAAGTCCATAATATCTCTCCTTGTCCGTTCGCGCGACACCGCCGCTGCCGCCCGCGCGGCTGCCGCCGCCCTGGCCGTCGCCTCCCCCCTCACCGGCGTATCCCTTCAAAGGCGCCCGGCCCTTGGGCGCGGGGTCCGTTTTCGCGATGCGATCATCGCTTTTCCAGTCATCGCGGGGGCGTTTTTTCGTTTTAGCCGGTGTGTTTTTTTCGTTTTTCTTGAAACGATTGCGCCAACGCCTGGCGCGCTCTCTACGCTCGCGTATCCGCCTGAGGCGCGCTTCGCGCACAGGATCGCGCTTTTTCTTTTTCCGCACGGCCTTTTGGGGGTTCTTTTTCGGAATACGCCGAACTTCTTTACGGGGGGTTTTCTTCTTGACGACCTCTTTTTTCTTCACCTTGGCGGCCGTGGGTTTTTTCTCAGGCGCCGCTATCTTCCTCGTCCCCTCGTCCGGCCCTTTTCGAGGAGTAGGCGCTTCCATGTCCTCGGGCCGGTCTCCGGATTTTCCCCGCGCCGAACCTCCCGGAATTTCATCTGCTCCCACCAGGCTGACGGCCGTTCCGCTTCCGAAAAACCGGTATTTCGGCTGAGAGGGCGCCAGGCTCACCCAGACGAAGAGAGCGGCGTGCAAAACAACGGAAGCCGCCAGCGCCCGGAGAAACCGGCGATCGCGGAGCAACCCGCCCTTCTTGCCATTCGCCACCCGAAGGCTCCCGCCCGAGCGGGGTGAATGCCCGCCTGAAGGATTGGAATCTTGCGAGAACTCCGGTTCTTTATTCATGGGGCCACCGACTTTTCAGCGTCTGCGCCGCCCGCCCCGAGAAGATTCCAGGGGGTCGGTCACCATGTTGAGGCGGTTGATGCCCGCCGCGCGAATGATGGCCATGACCTTTACCACTTCGCCATAAGGAACCACGCGGTCCGCCCTGAGAAAGATTTCCTTGCGCCTCCTGTTCTTGAAGAGCACCGTGAGCTTCTCCTTCAATTCGGAGGCGATCAGCGGGTTATCATTAATATACATGTCGTGTTTTTTGTCCAACGTGATGACGACGGCATCTTCGGCCACGTTCGCCTTCGCCGCCCGCACCTGCGGCAAATCCACGCTTACTGCCTGGTTCTGCGTCTCGAGCAGGGGCGCCGTGACCATGAAAATCACCAACAACACCAGCATCACGTCCACGAGCGGCGTGACGTTGATGTCCGAGATGCTCGAACCACGGTTCAGCTTAACGGTCAAGGGAGGCTCCGTTCGTCATAAACGCATGAAATGGCGGCCGACCAGGTTGAGGAAATCCGCCGTGAAGTTTTCGATTTCATCCGCAATCACTTTCACGCGGCCCTGGTAGTGATTATAGGCGATCACGGCGGGGATGGCAGCCAGCAGCCCGAGCGCCGTGGCGATGAGCGCCTCGCTGATGCCCGGCGCGACGACGGCGAGCCCGGCGGAGCCTTTCACGCCAATCTCGCGAAACGAATTCATGATGCCCCACACAGTGCCGAAGAGCCCGATGAACGGCGAGGCGCTCGCCGTGGTGGCCAGAAAGGTCAGCATCCGCTCCAGCCTGCCCACCTGTTCGTTCGCGGCGCGCCTCAGCGCGCGTTCGACGCTCTCCACCCCCGTCATTTCCGAGGTGAGAACGCTCGAATCCTCATCTCCTTCCCGAGAGCGCGTTTTCAGCACCTGTTCGGCTTCCTGATAGCCCGCGGCGAACACCTCGCCCACCGGACTGCTCTCATGCTCGGCGAGTTCCGCGTACAGCCTGTCGAGGCGCTTGGAGCGCCAAAACGCATCGACGAATATCGCCGAGCGCCGCCTCGCTCCCCGAAGCTCCCAAAACTTCCAGATAATGATGGCCCAGGAAGAGAGCGAGAAAAAAACGAGCACGAGCAAAACGAAAAACACCATGCCGCCCGATTGGGTGGCGAGGGTGATGACGTCCAGTTCTTCTTGAAGCGGTGCGAGTGGCGCGGAATCACCCGCCGGTAAGGCGGCCGCGGCCAAAAACGGGAGCAAGGCGATTCTCCTCCTGGGCGGAGCAGGCAGTATCGCCCCTTTTGTCGGTCGCCGTCAAACCAAACGGGCCGATGCAATTCGTTGACATCTCCTCCAAAGCCTGGTGATAATGAGCCTCCCGCCCGCCCCCGGAGGCTTCGCCCTCAGTGGATATTCACAAGATCAAAGCCGCCATATCGAAGCGCATCGACGATGAGGCGGACGCGTTGTGGGCGCTCTCTCTCGCGATTCACGCAGACCCGGAGCCCAGCCTCAAAGAGCACCGTGCGGCGGATCGCCTATGCGTCTATCTCGAGCAAAAAGGATTCGCCCTCACCCGGGGCGTGGCGAACCTGCCCACCGCGTTCCGCGCGGACAGGCCCGCCGGGAATGAGAAAAAGCCATCCGTATCGTTTCTCTCGGAATATGACGCGCTGCCCGGCCTCGGGCACGCCTGCGCCCACAACATCATCGGGGTCGCCGGCGCGGCCGCCGGCGTTGCGCTCAAAGAAGCGCTCGGCCCCGAATACGGGGGCGTCACCGTTTTCGGCACACCCGGAGAAGAAGGCGGGGGCGGCAAGGTTCTGATGGCGCAAACCGGTATGTTTCGGGAAGTGGGCGCCGCCATGATGATGCACCCATCCGACGAAACCAGGGTGGATGTCGATTTTCTCGCGCTCTCAGAGCTTCGCTTTCACTTCAGGGGACGCGCCGCACACGCCTCCGCAGCGCCCGAGCAAGGCGTCAACGCGGTCGACGCCCTCATCGCCACGTTCAACGCCGTCTCCCTGCTTCGCCAGCAACTGCCACGGGGCGATCGCGTACACGGCGTGATCACCGAGGGCGGGGAGGCGCCCAACATCATCCCCGATAAGGCCTCCGCATGGTTTTTCGTGAGGAGCGAAACAACGGAGGGGCTCGACGCGTTGCTATCGCGGGTCATCGCCTGCGCGGAAGGGGCGGCTCTGGCCACGGGCGCGGAGCTCGAGACGGAGAAAAACCCCATCACCTACGCCCCCATGCGGGTCAACCCTCCTCTCGCGTCGTTGTTCCTGAAAAACCTGAACCGGCTCGGCGTTCACGAACCAGACTCTGCGCCTCCCCTGCGGATGGGATCCTCCGACGTGGGAAACGTCAGCCAGCAAACGCCCACCATTCATCCGCAAATCCAGATGGTTCCTCCGGGTGTTTCCGCCCACACCCCGGAGTTCGCCGAAGCATCGGCGGGAGCCGAGGGCAGGCGCGTCCTGCTCACCGGCGCCAAGGCGCTGGCGATGACGGGCGCCGACTTTCTTCTGGACGAGAAAGCGCGCCGGGAAGTCGAGGCTGAATTCGCGCGCCGGGGGAATGAAAAACACGGAGCGGAAAACTGACATGAAGCCACAATCGTGCATCATCGCCATCCTCGGCATGTTTCTGCTTCCCGCGCTCGCATGGCCCGCGCCGAAAGCGCTTCCCGCCCGCGCGTCGAAACCGCCGCTTCCCGGCCAGGCCGCTCGCCCGGCCCTGCCCGCAGGGCTCGAAAAGCTCCTGGCGAAGGAGCGATACGACGAACTCATCCGGACGCTGCGCCGGGAAAAAACAGCCCTGGGCGGCAGGCGCTCTTTTCTGCTGGGACACGCCCACTTGAAGCTCAAGCAGTATCGCCCGGCGGTCAAGTCATTCCAAAAAGCGCTCGAGCAGATTCCCGCGCTCGAGAACTACTCGCTTCTGTTTCTGGCGAAAGCCGCTCTCGGGGCCGAGGATGACGACATCGCCCGGCGCGCGCTCGAGAGACTGGTCAAAAAAGGGAAAAAAGCTCCCGAGCCTCCCTTCGTCTACGAAGAACTGATACGCATTCACCGGGCGGAAAAGCGGCCCCTGCGCGCGGCGAAGCTCGCAAAGCGCTACTTCCTCCTGTTCCCGAAAAGCTTCGAGGCGCCCGACTTTCTGCTCCGGCGCGCCAAGGCGCTGCGCGCCGCGCGGCGAAACCGGCAGGCCGCGCTCGCATTTCGGGAGTTGTGGCGGCGGCATCCCGAGCACCCCGGCGCGCGAAGGGCGCTACGGCGCTCGCTGAGAATCGGCGCCTCCCTCTCTCCACCGCTCAAAAAACCGGGACCAAAGGCCCACTACGAACGCGCTCGGCTCCTCAGAAAACGCTATCACTTCGAAAAGGCATTAAGAGGCTTTCGGGACTTGAAGCGCCTGTTTCCCAAAGCTCCCTACCACAAGGGCATCGTCTTCAACGAAGCGCTCGCGCTCTTTTCTCTGCGCAAAACGAAAGAGGCGGGCTTCGCCCTCAGACACGCCATGAAACACTACGCCCCGGGCGACTCCCGGCGGGCGGAGGCGCGGTATTATCTGGGCAGAAATCACCTGCGCAAGAGAGACCAGCCCGCCTTCGAAAAACAGGCGCATCGCTTGCTCAAGGAGACGCGAAAAGGAAAATGGGCGGCGAAGACGCGCTACCTCCTGGCCCGCGTATATGAGGACGACCGCGCTTACAAAAAATCCGCGCGTTATTTCAAAGAAGTGATCTCAAAACACCCACGCTCCCCGCTGGCGCCCAAGGCGCTGTTCCAACTCGCCTGGCTTCGCTTCCAGTCCAAAGACTACCGCCGGGCGCACCAGGGATTCTCCAGGATGGAAACCACCTACCCCGAACACTGGCTGGTCTCATCCGCCACCTACTGGGCCGCCGTCTCGGAGGAAAAAACGGGAAACCGAAAGAACGCCCTCGCCCAGTACCGCGCCTGCGCCCGGGAGCATCGCCACCGCTATTACGGACAACTCGCCCTGCGGGCCATCGACCGTCTCGCGCGCGGGGGAGATTCGAACACACCGAAGCCGCCCCCCCTGGGAGAAGCAGGCTACCGCGAGTGGCTGCAGCCTCCCGCGAAAAGCGCTCGGTTTCGAGAAGTGGCCGCGCTGCTCTCCTCCATGGGTTTTCATGAACTCGCCGCCAAGGAGTACCGCCGCCTCGACCCATCGCCATATTCGCGCTTCCATGCGGCGCGCGCCTTCACGGCGGCGGGCCAGAGCCATCGCGCCATTTACCTGATCAACGAATCCTTTTGGGACGCGGTGCGCGCGGGCGGAAGTGACCTGCCGAGGGAGTTCTGGGAAATCGTCTACCCCCTCGTCGTCAAACGCAGAGAGCCCGGAGGGGCGAACCCCTATCTGGTGAACGCCATCATCCGGGCGGAAAGCTCCTTCGACCCGCGCGCGTTCTCCCCCGCCGGCGCCCGGGGGCTGATGCAGCTCATGCCCGCGACCGGGCGCAGGCTCGCGAGAAAGCACAAAATCCGCATCAAGTCGGTGAGCGACCTGTTCGACCCGAAGATCAACACCCGCCTGGGCGCGAGACACCTGGGCGCGCTCATTCGCGAGTTCGGCGGCGCGCTCGTTCCCGCGATAGCGAGCTACAACGCGGGCCGCAAACCCGTCAAAAGATGGTGGAAGGCCGGACGCAACAAGCCGGTGGAAATCTTCATCGAGGAGATTCCCTACCAGGAAACAAAAAACTACGTCAAAAGAGTTTTGGGCTACTACCACGAATACAAAAGAATCTACGGGGAGGCGAACCGCTCGAAACGGGGGAGAACGCCTCCCTCATGAACAACCCGCGCCCTCTTCTGGCCATCGGCCTCATGTCGGGAACCTCCGCCGATGGCGTGGACGCCGCCCTGGTGCGGATTCTCCCGGGCGAGCGCGCGCAAATCGAAACCCTGGGCTTTCACGCCGCCCCTATCCGAGAAATTTAAGAGAGCGGATTCTGCTCGCCGGGGGCGAGGAGGGCGCGCGGACGGACGAGATATGCTCCCTGCGCCGGGAGGTGGGCGAAGCATTCGCGGAAGCCGCGCTGGAAGTGGCTTCACGCTCCGGCGCCGAGCTTGAGAAAATCGATTTTCTGGGCAGCCACGGCCAGACGGTGCGCCATCTCCCGGAAGGCATGGAGGGCGCACGCGGACCGCTGCTCCCTTCCACCTTCCAGATAGGCGACCCCGCCTTCATCGTCGCGCGGGCGGGAATCACTTGCGTCTGCGATTTCCGCCCGCGCGACGTTGCGGCAGGCGGCGCGGGCGCTCCCCTGACTCCCTGGGCGCACCGGATTCTCTTCAGCCGGGAAAACGCCGCCTCCGCCTTCTTGAACCTGGGCGGCATCTCGAACATCACCTACCTCCCCCCCGCAGGAGAGGAGGGTGTTTTCGGCTTCGATTGCGGACCTGCGAACATGACGCTCGACATCCTCGCACACCTGATCACGAACGGGGAGAAAACACACGACACCGACGGCGACCTCGCTGTGGCGGGCCGCGTATGCCCCGAAACCCTGGCCGAACTCCGCCGACACCCCTACCTGAAAAGAAAACCACCCAAAAGCACGGGCAGAGAGATGTTCGGCGAGGCGTTCGTCGATAAAACCCTGGAACATATAGCTTCGCGCGGAGGCGGCCCAAAAGACGCCATTGCGACGCTCACCGCCTTTTCCGCTTCGTGCGTCGCCGATGCGATTCGCGATTTCTTTCCAAAAGACCCGCCGCTCGCCGAGGTAGTGGTCGGCGGCGGCGGCGTCCACAACAAAACTCTCATGCGCCGTTTGCGGGACGCCCTGGGCGATCTCCCCCTCGCCGGAAGCGACGCGCTGGGCGTCTCGCCCGATGCGGTCGAGGCCGTCTGCTTCGCCCTGCTGGCGTGGGGCACGCTTACCGGGCAGGCGAACAACCTGCCGAGCGTCACCGGCGCGAAGGAGGCGGTGTGTCTCGGGAACATCACGCCGGGGCGAAATTTCGCTTCCCTGATGAGGCGTTTGCTCGATTCCGGGTGAGTCGGCCCATACACAAATCCTTCAAAATGCGGCATCATGCTCTCTCGATTCTCAACCAGCAGGAGACAAAACGTGGATGCGGCCATCGAGGCGCAAGCCGTCTCACTCACCAAGGAGTTAATCGGGATTCCCAGCGAGAACCCCACGGGCGATGAGTTCGCCATGGCGGATCGGATGGAGGCGTTTTTCCGGGGCATCGGACTCGCGGTTACGCGCGAGCGTGTCTCCGAGAGGCGCGAGAACGTGACGGCGGAGATCACCGGCGCGAGCGGCGGCCCCGCCCTCGTCTTTCTCAATCACATGGATACGGTGCCGGCGGGCGAGGGCTGGTCACGCGATCCGTTTCTCGCCGCCGAGGGGGAAGGAAGAATCTGGGGACGGGGAAGCTGCGACATGAAGGGCGGCATCGCCGCCGGCCTCGCGGCGATAGAAAACCTTAAAATACGAATCGACGGCGGCGCAAAGGCGAGGCGCACGATTCGCTTCTGCATGGTGGTGGATGAGGAAAGCGGCTGCATGACCGGCACCGAGGCGGCCATCGCGAGCGGACACATCGGCGTGGACGACATCGTGATTTCCTGCGAGCCGACCGAACTTGCCCTGGTGACGGCGCAAAAAGGCGCCATGTGGTTCGAACTCATCTTCAGAGGAAAGAGCGCCCACGCCGCGACGCCCCACATGGGCGCGGACGCGATTCACGCCGCATCCCGCGCCGTCGTGGCTCTCCAGGAAGCGGTGGCGCAGCTACCCTACGAAGACCCCCTGCTGGGACGATGCACCATGATCACCAGCATCATCGAGGGAGGCCACAAAACCAACGTGGTCTCCGAGAGATGCGCGATGCAGATAGATTCGCGTTTCGTCCCTCCTCTGCGGACGGCCGACATCCAGGGGATTATTCACGAGAAAGCCGCCCAGGCTTGCGCCCGGGTGAGCGGAGTCGAATTCTCCCTGCGCGCCACCATCGCGGATCGCCCGCCCGTTACTGCGGATACCGACAGCACGGGAGCGAGACTCATTCTGGAAACTTTGGAAGAAATCATGGGAACCGAACCCACCCCTGCGGGCGTGAGCTATTATTCGGACGCAGGAATGGCTGCAGCGCAAACCGGGAGCCGAAACTGTTTTCTCTTAGGTCCGGGAAACATCGAACAAGCCCACACGCCCGATGAATTCATCGAGGTCGATTCACTGAAAAAAGCCACCCGCGTCTACGCCACGCTACTCGAGAAATTCGCGCTGGGCCAAACCTCGCGATAAAGGTCCCCATCACCGCACACACCCAGGCCCTTTGTTTCCCTTGTTCATTCCAAGTGGACGGGAATCAAGAAGGGCCGGAAATCCTCAGGAGCGCCTCTCCAGCGCCCGGAGCATTTCCTTGATGCTATCGAGCGATTCTGACGCTCCGAGTTCCCGAAAAATGCGACCCGCCTCCGTCAAGCGCCCGCGCGAAGCTTCCCACTCCTGCTCCTCGAAATCCACCCGGCCCAAATTTCCCAACACCACCGCCTGAGCGAGGGCGTCGTCCAGTTCGCGGCTAATTTCCAAGGCCGTCTCATACGCTTCGCGCGCTTCCGGGAAATCTCCCCGCGCGTAATGAATGTTCCCCATGCCACTCAAGTTCGCCGCCTCGCTTTTTCTGTTCTCGAGTCCACGATTCAGGCGCAGGGCGTTTTCGTAATACCGCAACGCGCGCGTGAATTGCTCTTGCGCCGCAAAACTCACCCCCATCTGGCCGAACACCAGGGCTTCACCCGCCTTGTCCCCGGTTTTTTGGCAAAGGTTCAAAGCCTCCTCCAAGCTCGCCTGCGCAAGTTCGTACTCCCCCGCCTCGCTCCGAGCGGAGGCCAGCGCGATGTGCGCCCGCGCCTCGCTGCGCCTATTTCCCAATCTGTGGAACAAGTGCGCCGCCTCGGAAAGATGCTCCCTGGCTTTTTCCTTATCCCCCAGACGGCGGAACAATCGACCGATCCGCATGCGCAAGGTGGAGAGTTGTGTGAGCTCTCCCTGTGGTCCGAAGCAACCGAGCGCCTTTTCATAGGATTCCGCCGCCCGCGCGTAATCACCCTTGCGCTGATAAAAATACCCCAGATTCCTGTAGATTACCGCATGTATAGACGCATCCCGTCCCGCTTCACGGAAAGCCTCGCGACAATAGGATATCGCGGGCTCCACTTTGTCCCGCAGGTAGGAGGCCACGGCCAGCGCGTTAAGAACGGGGGCGAGCCGACTCGTGCGCCGCAGTGATTCTTTGAGGTGGTCCGTAGCCTCCTCGTTATGTCCCAGGGTCATCTCGATAGCAGCCAAGCGCAAGTACTCCTCGGCCGTTGGCGTCTGACGGCTATTCTCGCGCTGGTCCAGATCGATGCGAGCGGCATTCACCACCCCCGAGGTCCAGGCGGGAAGGGTTTGATCCATGTTTTCTATCAGAAGTAAATCACCCGGGAAAATATCCTCCACGAGTTCACGTATCAATTCAGAGGGCGTGTTCGCTGGAGCCTCGTGCGAAGCGGCCGGCAACGATGCGTCGCCGGTGCGGGCGAGTTGCTCCACATCTTCGTCCAGTAGAAAATCAGGCTCCTCGGCGTCGAGTTGTTCCTCGGTTTCTTCATCAGAAGCGTCGCTTCCCGAAAAAGCTTCATCCTCTCTGCGCTCTCGCTGCATGAGGGAGATGAGATCGTCCTCGGAAGCGAGCGCCGGAGCGACTTCCTCTTCCGGCTCCGGCCGGGAAAGGACATCTTCGGACTCAAGCGCTCGCGCATCGGGGGAAACCTTATCGGCTTCATCCCCATCGAGAGTCACCTCCGCATCCCGAGGCGGCAGGTTTTCTTCCTCCTGCTTCTCCTCCTGGTCCCTGAACCGAGACTCCGGCAGTGATTCCCGCGTGGTCTCCGGAGCCTCATCATCCACGTCCTCTCCCGCCTCCTGCACGGATTCAGGAGGGATCTCCGCCACGCCCTCACCCTCACGCGTGAGTTGTAGAACCTCGCCTTCTTCCTCGTCATGGGGGGCATCGTCGCCGGAAGCCGCGTCGTCTCGAACTTCGCTTACAGCGGGAATCCGCAAGCGCTTGGGAACGTTTGCGTTCTCGCCCGTTTCGTCGGCTTCGGAAGCCCCCTCCTTATTCGTGAGAACACCTTCGCCTACGGGCAAGATTCCCGGTTTGGCCGCATTGTCCACCGCATCCACTAAATCCCCGTAACTTTCCACCAACGAATCCTGCCGTTCCGCAGAAACATCTCCCTGCGCATCGGATGGGTCCCCCGCCTCGGGTCCAAGGGCCTCACTCCCCGCCTCTCCCACATCAAGGAGCGGCGCATAACGCTCGGGCGAGAGTTCTTCCTGCGTTTTTTCATCCACAATTCGCGTTTCGGGGTCGGCTCCAGTCCCTTCCCGCTCTTCTCCCCTGAAAACGGTTCGTGCGTCTTCCACCGGGTGACGAGAAGTTTCACCCTCCGGTGATTCGCGCGCCTCATCCGAGGCGATGTCCACCAGTTGGTCCACGGTTCGGCGGTACCCCGCTTCCCGGGGCGCCGGCAAATCCTCCCACCAAGGCGCGCTCGACTCCGCGGTAGGCGCATCATCCATTGGAAGCTCCACCTCCTCATCCTCTTCTGGAAGAACCTCGTCTTCGGGGAGAACTTCGCTCCTCTCCTCTTCGATCACGCGTACACCTTCTTCCACGTCATCCAGCGAACCCGGCAAATTTTCATCCGCCTCGGGGACATCCTCGCGTTGCGCCGGTTCTACTTTCCCCTCCTCGACATCAGGAATAAAATCCTCGATGAACCGCGATGAAACATCCTCCCAGCCGTCGGGCGTACTGTCCCCGGAACCGCCTTCCAGGAGTCCCCCCCATCTATGCGCCGAAAGCCCGCCGCGTCTCATGGCTCGGCGGCGCATCCACAAAACGACGGGGATGCCCAAAAGGGCGAGCACTCCCACCGCGCCGAACAGCGTCTTCCAGGCAGTCACCTCAAACATTCGCCATCCCCCGCCGGAAATGTTTGCGCAGCGCCTGGCCGGGACGCGCTCCGGTATGGCTTCCCCCTTCCACGACGACTTCTCCGTTCACTAGGACCATCTCGACGCCCGAAGGATACGCGATGGGACGCTCATACGTGCACTCATCACGTATCTCGTCCGGATCGAACAACACGAGGTCGGCCTTCATTCCGACCGCCAAACGCCCCCGATCCTCTATACCCATCCGCCAGCAAGGGGCAGAGGTCATCTTCCGGATCGCCTCTGTGAGCGGGAACAGGCCCTCGTCTCGCGCCAGCGCGCCCAGCACGAAGGGAAAGGTCCCGAAATTTCTCGGGTGCGGCCGACCTACGCCCAAGGGCGGCTCGTGCGTGAGCGCGCCCGCATCCGAACCCACCATGACGTAGGGTTTCCGGAGGATGCGGCGCATATTCTCGGCGCTCATCATGAAAATGAGAATCTCGACGTTCAACTTCTCCTCGATTAGCAAATCGAGCATCGCATCCACGGGGGCCACGCCCCGGGTCTCGCCCAGACCCTCGAGGGTGAGGCCTTCGCAAGGCTGGTTCGCCTCCGTGAACACCCGGCTGATCAAGATGTTCTCCCAATAAGAGACCTCAGGGTGCGCCCCCAGGATTTCGCCCCTTATCTTTGCTCTGGTTTCTGAATTCGCGAGACGCTCGACCTTCTCATCCAGCGCGCCGTCATGCGCCCAATCGGGCAACAGCGCGCTCAAATGCGTGTTCGAGGCCGTGTAGGGATAGCGATCGCAGGTCACGTCCTCTCCCCTCTCTCTTGCGCGTTCGATGCGGGCGAAAGCCTCATCGAGCTTGTCCCAGTTCCGCTCGCCCGCCGTCTTCAAGTGGCTGATCTGAAGCGGCAACCCCGCCGATGCGGCCGCGCCCATCACCTCGTCCATCGCCTCGAGCAGCGCGTCTCCCTCACTGCGCATGTGGGTGGCGAGCAGTCCTCCGCCCCGCGCCGAAACCCGGCAAAGGGCCGTGAGTTCCTCCTTATCCGCAAAACAGGCCGGCGCATAGACCAATCCGGTGGACAGGCCGAAAGCCCCCTGCGCCATCCCGGCGGAGAGCATCTCCTCCATCGCGGCGAGTTCCTCCGCGCGGGCCTCGCGCGCCTCACCCCCCATCACGCTCGCGCGAATCGTGTTGTGGCCCGCCAGATGGGCGTAGTTGATCGATACGCCCACCTCGTCCACGTGATGAAGATGCTCACTTACGCTCTGAAACGGGAGGTCCAGATCGAATTGCTCCCGGTACCATTTCTTGCGCTCCTCGAACTCGGCTCCGTAAATCGGGGAGGCGGCGTAGCCGCAGTTGCCACCCACGTCGGTCGTCACCCCCTGGCGGACCTTCGCGTGCGCCTCGGGGTTGATGAGCAGGTAGTAATCCGAATGGCCGTGAATGTCGACGAACCCCGGACTCAAGGCCAGACCGCGCGCGTCGACCTCGCGGCGGGCGGAACCACATACTTCGGGGCCCACATCTGCGATGAGATTTCCGCGAACGGCGAGCGCACCCTCATAAGGGACCTCGCCCAGACCATCAAATATCGTGACATGGTGAAATATGACATCATACATTGCGGACTGCTCGTGGCGGATTAGACGCGAACGTCGACAGCAGCAACAGAAGCAATTATGAGCGAATCCTCATCCGCCTGCAATCGGCGCCGGGCCAGATATCCACGCTCCCCCTATCATCACGGCAATTGGTTCCAGTGAATCGGGATCGAGAACGCAAAAATCCGCTCGCCGACCCGGAGCGAGACATCCCCACACGGATTCCAGGCCCAGGACGCGCGCGGGGTTTCGCGTGGCCGTCGCCAGGGCGCAAGCGGTGTCGAGCCCGCTCCATTCCCGAAAGCGGGGAAGCATTTGTGAGAGCGTGAGGCGGCTGCCGCTCAATACGCCCTCGCGTATCAGCGCGTCGCCCGGCATCTCGCCGCTCGTCCCCTCCGCGTCCGCTTGGGGCCTTAAACCCCCATCCGCTACGAGATCCGAAGTGAGGACCGTCCTCTCCCAGCCCCTGGCGCGAACGAATGACCTGATCGTTTGCGGAGCCACGTGCGCGCCGTCCGCTATCAGGCCGGCGGAGAGCCTCTCGTCGTTTTGTACGAAATCCATGGGGGATGCGATCCTGTGCGCGGGGACACCCGGGCGCCCGTAGCGATTGAACGCATGAACCGCGAACGCACCCCCCGCCTCGAGGAACGCCTCCACGCAATCGGCCTTACCTTGAGTGTGTCCCATGGCGGGGACGACGCGATTCTCCGCCAGCCAGCGGGTGAATTCCGCGGCGCCCGCCACCTCGGGCGAGAACGTCACCATGGCCAACCCGGGCGCACCACCCACTCCAAGGCCCCCGGCGGCCCAGGCGATCGCCTCGACCTCTTCTTTCGATGGCGCGCGGATATGCTCCTCTGGATGCGCCCCCCTCATACGAGGCTCCAGGTAAGGCCCTTCCAAATGAACGCCCAGTATTCGCGCCTCGGCAGCGCCTTCTTCTCTTTGAAGCGCCCAGGCTTCTCTCACCACGCGAGCAGCCCGAATCAATTCATCCCGCGAGGCCGTGGTGAGGGTGGGCAAGAAAGCGGTGGTTCCGCGCCTCGCCAATTCCCGGGCGATTCGCCGCACGCCGGCGACGCTCGCCGTGAGAAACGCATCCGCGCCCAGGCCGTTGACCTGAATATCCAAGAAGCCTGGGCACACCAGCGCGCGCCCCAGATCGAGCGCGTGGTCCCCGGGAAGCAAGGGATAGGCCCCGCGCGGCCCCACATACGAAAAAACGCCCTCCTCGATAATGAGGAGGGCGTCCACTATTCTCTCGAGCGGCGTATAAGCCGTCACGCCCACGAGACGAAGGGCCATGATGAGGGCCTACTTCTTCTTTGCTCTTTTTTTCAGTTCCGCGCGTACCTTCGCGTTCGCGTCGATGAGCGACTCGACGTTCTCCTTCGCCACCTCGTACAGGGAGAATTCCACCCGCTCGAGTATCAGGCGACCCGCCAGGGTGGTCACGCCCGGAACCTTGGGCGGTATCTTCTTGTCACTCGCGCCTTTCGCAATCTTCTCGATATCCTTGAGGACCTCCTGGTCGTCGTAGAGTTCCTCCTCCTCGTACTGATAGGTGAGCTTCACGTAATCTCTTTCTTTTCTCTCCTGGTCGCGCGTTTCGCGGACGATGTTCTCCATATCGGCGTCAACGGGTTTTTTCGCCGAACCGTTGCGCTTCTCGATCTGCTTGAAATACTTGGCGTGATCGTAGGATTCGGGCAGTTCCTCGCCCGGTATCTTCGAGCTGATCTCGAAGCGAATCGCCTTGTCGGCATCCACGAATTTCGGCGGGCCGATTTCGTAAGTGATGCCCTCGACGTTGAACCGATCGCCCTTCTTGGGCTCGAATTTCTTCTGTAAGTCTTTCGTTAATCGGTTCAGCGTAACAGAAGCGGTTTCCACGAAAAGCTGCGATTGAAGTGAAGACATTTTTTCTACCTCCTCGGTTCAAAAGACAAACCAAAGGATGGAACATGCCCCAGCATAACGAATGCGTCAAGCAGTGGAGTGTTTTGCGAACCTGTATGACAATACTGAAAGCATCCGTGCTTCCATCGGAGAAAGAGGCTATATGTGATAGGGTCGCGCTCTTAAAGTGCGCTTCATCCCCGTTACTTCTCAAAGGAGCGATTTCAGATGGCCGGGCCGGTCCACATCCGCATCGGGGGCTATTCCCCGCCCGATACCTCCCACAGCCGCGCGATGGTTCTCTTCCAGGAGAAGATGAGCGAGCGGCTGGGCGATAGCGTCAAGACGGACATCTTCTGGAACGTGATGGATTTCGGCTACTCCGCGCCGGATCTTCTCGCCATGGTGGAATGCGGGCTGCTCGGCATGTGTTATTTCTCGACGAGCTATCTCGCCGACAGGGTGCCCGAACTCGAAATCATCGACCTGCCCTTCATGTTCGAGGATTCCGCCCACGCCTACGGCGCGCTCGACGGCGCGCTCGGAGCGCATCTCACCGAGCGAATCGAAGCGCAGACGGGCTACAAGAACCTGGGCTTTTGGGACAATGGCTTCCGCCACCTCTCGAACAGCGTCCGCAACGTGAGAACGCCCGAGGATTGCCGGGGTCTGCGGGTCCGCTTACAACCCAACGAGACGCACGTCAGGACCTTTGAACTCCTCGGCGCCGAACCCGTGCCGGTGGAGCTCAAGCAGGGGATCGCCATGATCGAATCAGGCGAGGTGAACGCGCAGGAAAACCCGCTTTCGAACACCGTGACCTACGGCGTCACGAACCACCAAAGGCTCATCACGATGAGCGGTCACTTCTACGGGGCGCGCGCCCTGCTCGCCCACCGGGAGGGTTTCGACGCCTGGCCCGCGGAAGTTCAAGAAGCGGCGCGCGCGTGCATCCGCGAAGCCATCGACCACCAGAGAGAGGCCGCCCAGGCGGGGGAGATCGCGATTCGCCGGAGCCTCGAAGAAGAAGGCGTCTCCTTCGTGGACCTGACGGAAGAGGAGCACGCGGCGTTTGCGGACGCCACGGAACCCATACGCGCCGAAGCGAGGGAAAGGCTCGGGAGCGCGCTGTTCGATTTGGCCGGGAGAAAATAGGGTAGAGTTCTTCCGGCGCAGACGCGCATGGTCCTCCTCGCCATCGCCCCCCACTCCGGTTAGAATCGATCCTTGCGCAGCGCGAATCGAGAACCGGCTCTTTACAGAAGGCGCGGAAAACCTTGCGTGTAATCTACATCGCCGCATGTCTGGTCGGTATCACCATCCTTGGTACGGCCGGCTACATCGCAATTGAGGGGTGGTCGCTCGTCGATTCTTTTTATATGACGATAATCACCCTTACGACGGTGGGCTACAGCGAGGTAGGCGAGTTGAGCACGACGGGACGCATGTTCACCGTGGCGCTCCTGCTCGTGGGCGTGGGCATGGTGTTCTACGGAATCGCGATCATCGCCGAGGTGAGGGTCGAAGAACGGATACGTCAGATTTTCGGGAGGCGAAAACTGGTGAAAGAACTAGATAAACTCGAAAACCATCACATCATTTGCGGGTATGGGCGCATCGGCTCCACCGTCGCGGAAGAATACGCCAGAGAGTCGCTGCCCCACGTCATCATCGAGAGTGACGAGGCCATCACCTCGCATCTCGATCAGGAGGGGAAACTCGTGATCCTCGGCGACGCCACGCTCGATGAAACCCTCATCGAGGCGCAAGTGGAGAAAGCCAGAAGCCTCGTCTGCGCCCTGCCCACGGACGCGGAAAACGTGTTCGTCACACTCACGGCGAGGGCATTGAACCCAGAGCTCTTCATCCTGAGCCGCGCGGCGATAGAAAGTTCCATCGGCAAGATGGAGGCGGCGGGCGCGAACCGCGTGGTCTCGCCCTACATCATGGGCGGCATGCGCATCGCGCAGTCCGTTCTGAGGCCAAAACTCGCCGGTTTTATCGACGAGGTGATCGGCCATGCGACGACGGACTTAGACTTCGACGAGGTGACCGTGCCCGAAGGTTCAAACCTGGTCGGCATGGCGCTCAGGGAATCGGAGATCAGCCAGGAGACCGGCGTGTACCTGCTCTCCATCCGCCACAGCAGCGGGGAGATGCGCTTCAATCCGGGGGCCGATTTTGAGATACAGGCGGGAGATCACCTCTACGCCCTGGGCACGCCCGAGGAGGTGGAATCCCTGCGCAGGCGCGTTCACGCGAAGTAGCAACCGCCACCGCTACACGAGGGCGTTCAGCTTCAAACCCCCGCCAGACGCAGGAGTTTGGCTGCGGCCTCGGTGCCCGGGGCTGCGCGCGCGATAACCTCATCCGCACCCGCCAAGTGGGGGATCACGCCTAAAAGTGGAGCATCCTCCCCGCAAAGCTCGGTGATGGCCGCAGGGTTGCGCTCCGCCGCCGGGGTGGCCTCCCCCGTCGTGTCGGATAAGATAACGCCCAAAAGTCGAAGACCCTGCCTCCCGGCTTCGCGCACGCTTAAAAGGGTGTGGTTGATGCTCCCGAGCCCCAGCGGGGCGACTATGACCAGGGCCAGATTCGCGCGGCACGCCAAATCGCTCATCAAGACGCCTTCGGCCAAAGGGGCGAGAAGACCGCCCGCTCCCTCCACGAGCAGGGGTCTCCCTTCTCCTCGGAGCGCTTCTATCGAACCTGCGATGCGCTCTAAATCGGGCGCCGCGCCCTCGCGCTCGGCCGCGTGAGCGGGCGTCAAGGGAATTTCGTATCGGTAAGGGCAAATCTCATCCACGGGCCGCCCGTCGCCCGCGGCCGTCTTGAGCGCCAGAGCGTCGCGGGGAACGAGGTGTCCTCCCTCAAGCGCGCAGCCCGATTCGGCCGGCTTCATCACCCTGGGGCTTTTGCCCTGCGCCGCCCAGTGGGCCGCGATAATACAGCCCGCCACCGTCTTCCCCACGCCGGTTCCCGTTCCGGTCAAAAAAATGGCAATATCGGACATCGGACGAACCTCATGAGGAGCCTAAAAATGACGCGCGCCAAAACCATCGACCTCACGGGCGAACTCTGCCCCATGAACTGGGTGCGAACCAAGCTCGCGCTCGAGGCGATGGCGCCGGGCGATACGCTCGAAGTATGGCTCGACGCGGGTGAGGCCGCCACCAGCGTCCCCAAAAGCGCAGCCGCCGAGGGCCACACCATCCAGCGTGCAACGCCCGAGCCGGAGGGTCGCGTGCGCGTGGTTATAAAGAAGGGGTGATCTAATACTCCCTATCCAAACACTTTTCTGCTTATCTTCAGGCCGACCCTTCCAGTTCTAATGTTGATTTATAGCCAACTATCTGTCATCTTAAAGGAGGATAAAAAACACTATTAAGGAGGAGAACTTTCCCGAGGCGACCATAGTCTAGCCGGGCAACATCAACATGGCGTTCAATCAATTCCTTGACGGGTGTACGTCCTTTAGTATGGTTTAAGGAATGTCCATCCGCCCTTAGCTCATCATCGGAAAGCCAAACGATGTCAATTTTGTCTATACGTTCGCTAGCGGCGGCGAGCACCAGAGCTACCTCTTCGACTTCAGCTTCTGCTCCGTCACCGCACTCCCAAAAGGACAACGCATTGTCTTTTGTCCGCATGTCCCCGGTTATCGCGTCAGCCGGGATTTCGTCTTTCGACAACCCCTTCTTAGGCCCCCATTTAGCGCGGGAGATTTTGCGAGCCAAGAACATCACCTACTCCTGTAAATTATCGATGATGTCCTGAATGTAGTCTCGAAGCCAAGGTTCCGTCTCGAAGTGCGACTGCAGAACTTCTATCAACTCCAAGTCGCCCCACAATTCCGCCACTTGCGCTGCGGCATCTCTAATTTCTACATCATCTGTTGCCAGTCCTTCGCGCACGAGTGCAACGCGCCATGAACTCGTGCCAGGATGGTCTTGTCGTCCTAAACAACGCAGCACAGATGCTGCAAAACCCGGATGATCTGCATCCAAGGATAATGTTGACAACCAATCAAGAACTCTATGCTCTTCCTTAGAACCCAATGCCTCCGCAATAACCAACTCGGCAGGGTGATTTATTCCATCTTCCAGAGGATCAGCCTCAAAACTCACTTGCAATTTGGTGGTAAGTCGTACTTGTTCTTGATCCTCGACGGTAATCTGCGGCATCGTTTCCAGTTCAAAACAGTCCATATCCACGTGCATTGGGAAAATTTGTTCGCTCAATGACATGCCAACCACACCCATAGTTTGCCATTTGAAGTACGAACCTCGCACAAGGGTGACCACTCTCTTCCCCAACAACACAGCAGCCTCGGATGTCGCAAGCGATTCTTTCCCGGGAGCAAGCCATAGCAAATCATCAGTCATGCCCGATTGATGGAGATCAGCGAATATGTCGTTATCTGGAGTGGAAGCTCTGGAAGACAATGACTCGTAAGTTTCACTCAGCATCGAAGAGTTCCCTAGTTTTATCTGTTATGACAGCTTCGAACGCATCCCTTTCACGGTTTCGCAAATCTTCAGTTTTTCGTAATGCTTCATCTTGCGCAACCGGGACAACATCTTCCCAGATGACATCAAGATCGAGGATGAGTCCGATATCGTTCATTGGCGGGTTTATCAAGCCATTAGATAGGACTAAGGGTACTTGATCATCGTAAAAATACTCTACGCGACTACCGTAGTTTTTCATCCGATCCGGCAATTCAATTACGTCCGGCGGAGCACATTTTAGGAAGTCGTTAACCTCCACCTTCGGCTGTGGAATCCCTATCTTATTGATATATCGAATACCGATTCGGGATATCCCTTTTGGTTCCGCTACTGTCCAATACGTGTCGAGTGCCTGCTTGATTCGAGACTGAAACTCGTCCCATCCACTGTGCTTAGGATGTTGAGGGTCTTGATAAGGACGCAACATATGGATGCTGAGCACATTTTGTCCAACCCCAACCATTCTCTTTCCATTTTCCGTGACAAGCTGAACCCTTGCTAGTCCCTCGCCATAGCTTAGATTGGGAGGCTTGTCTTTCTGGATTTGTAATCCTCAAATAGCTTGTCAAATAGTGTGTCAAATAACGCGCCAAACAAGATGAAAACCCGGCCGGGAAATTTTTGAATTTGAGTATCGTTGCCAATTTGAGAACCACTACCCCCTCACGGCAACGGCTCGTCCCTGAGCCAGCGGGCGAGGGCTTTTTCGGGGTCTGCGATTTCATCGAGCGAATTGTAGAAGTAAGCCTCCCAGCCGACCTCCGGGCAGGCCGGTGAAGATCATGAGGTTCAGCGGATAGCTCTCACAATCGGTCGAGCGGCGAAAATCGTCTCGGAACAAGAAGACGGGCTTTCCCCAGGCGATGGCCATGCCGAGTTCCACCATCACGCCCTCATCGGGCGGGCAGCCGTTGACCACGCCGAAAAAGCCCGCCGACTCGCGCACGTCGCGCATGTCATCCTGGCCCACGCGGTACGCCCAGCCGGGGCTCGCGAGCCTCTCGGGCTGGTTGTTGCGCGTAAAAGGCTCCCACACTTCGGCGCCCACGGCTTCGAGCGCCGCCACCAAGGCGGGCAGAGGCCCCTCGCGCTGCTGTAGGGAAAATCCGTAAGGACTCGCCAGATACAGGGTCTTCTCCATCATACTCACCCCCTCTCCTCTATTTTCACCTCGCGCCGTCGATAAGGGAGCGCGCTCCATATTCCCATACGAGGAGACGAGCCGTCCAGCGCAGGCGCATACGCATACGCCGGCCTCCCGCGCGGCCTCACTTCACGTTCTCGCCGAAGACGGAGAAGGCCAGCCCCGCGCACAACGCCATTGCCGCACCGACGTGGAGCAGCGTCACGAACCCCCAGATCGGGAGCAGCCAGCCCGCCGTGAGCGCGCCGAGCGTGGAGCCGACCCCCCAGGTGGCGGCGCTGTAGAGGGATTGCGCCGTGTTCTTCGTCGCCGCGCTGCTCAGGCGGTCGACGTACTGAATCGCGCCCGCGTGGAAGACGCCGAAGGCGACGCCGTGCAGGAGCTGAATGAGGATGAGCAAAAAAGCGTCCGTCGTGAGGGCGACCAACTCCCACCTGAGACCTGCGGCCATCATGCCGACGGCTATCATCCACTTGAGGCCGAATCTTCTCTGTATGGCCTGCGCGTAGATGAGGAAAAATATCTCGCTCACCACGCCCACCGTCCACGCCAGGGCGATCAGGTCCGCCGACATGCCCAACTCTTTCAGCCTGATGCTGAAATAAATCCCAAAAGGCCCTGCGGACATCGAGGCGAACGTCGTCGTGAGGAGGAAGACGGCGAGCGGGCTGCTGCGAAGCAAAAGCCTCAAGTCGGCCCGGAAGCGCGGGCGCGCGCGGCCCGCCTCCCTCGGCAGATGAAAGATCACGAAAATGAGCAGAAGACCCACACACGCCACCACCGGAAAGATGGAGGCGACCCCGGTGGTCTCGACAAGGCGGCCCGCGCCCATGGCCGCGACGATGAAGCCCAGCGAACCCCACAGGCGCACCCGGCCGTATTGCGCGCCCGTGGCCTCGATCTCGCGCAGGCAAAGATTCTCGGCTATCGGCACGAGGGGGGCTCTCATGGCGGAGAAGAATGTGATCAACACGAACAGGGCGACGAAGCCGCTCGCCCCCCACAAGAGGAGCGCGAGCAGAGAACTCGCGACGGCGCACGTGAAGGCCACGCTGCGGCCCAGTCGGAACTTGTCCGCAAGCGCCCCGAACAGGGGCGGAGCGAGCGCGCTCGACAGGCGGGGCGCTGCGTTCAGCAGGCCGAGCTGAAACCCGCTCACGCCTACGGAATGATAAAAGATGTTCAGAAACGGGAGCATGACGCCCACGCCGAAAAAATGCAGAAAATAAAACGCGGGCATCCGCCAGAAGGGGACTGCGCCGGGGGCTTGCGCGCTCATCGGCGCGCCACTAAGCACTGGAAGGCGATGACGAGAAACAAACGATTAAAATTGGCAGAAGCACGCTTAAGACATGACCGAAGCGACCGGTCGAGACAACTCATCCTTTCATACATCTTTTCTATTACTTGAGATTATCTCCTGGAAATAATTTTCTATTTCCGATTCAATCTCTTCTTTCGATATACCCATTATACACAACCAATTCTTTAATATATCTGTGAATTCACGGTCTAATTCCTGTAACCAATCTGCCTTCTCTTGAAGTTCAGATATCATTTTCTCACGGCCTTCCAAGGCTAGCATTTCTCTCTCACGTACTCGAAAATAATCGTGGGCAAGCCAGTTTCGAAGATTAACAGCTTCAGCCAATCTAGTTTCAAGTGTCGGTGACAAGCTAGCCTTTTCTTTGAGCTCTTTTTTTATTTGCCCTAAGGTTTTCCTAATGGATTCTTCATCAAGGAAGGGGTTTCTGCCTGTAGGAGGAACTTGCAAAAACTTTTGATTGTACATAGATACAAACATTAATTTGATTTGGCGTTCCAAGCACTGCGCACGATACATCGCCAAGCCGAAGCGGGCGAACACTTCTCGATTTTGCTGAGCCTCAACTGGTATATCCTCTTGCCATTCGAACTGATTATTCAACGTGAACTCTCTAACCTCCTGCGTTGAAACCCCCTCAGCGCGCGCGGGGAAAGCGGGGCATCCGGGACCTCTTCACCCGGGCGGGAAAACCCCATTCGACCACGATGTGAAAATGATTTCCACCCGAGCGGCGGCTTCCTAATTCGGCATGGTTTTGCTATCCTCCACGCCCGATGGGTTGTTTTGTTCCGAACCGGTAGATCGAACGCGGGGCGGACCGGAATTCGGCGTCCGCACCGGCGAATCCGAAAGCGACGAAAAGCGGGAAAATCCTCATGGAACGGGGGAAATTCTTCTAACTTCTTCACCTCATGGCAAATCTTGCGGGAGCGAAATCATGAGCATGAACGATCTGGCGAAAATCGCCAACCAAATGGTGGCGCCCGGCAAAGGCATCCTCGCGGCGGACGAGAGCACGGGCACGATTCAAAAGCGCCTCGACGGCATAGGCGTCGAATCTACCGAGGAGAACCGGCGCGCCTATCGCGAGCTTCTCTTCACGACGGAGGGAATCGAGGAGTACATCAGCGGCGTCATCCTCTTCGACGAAACGCTGCGCCAGAGCGCGGCGGACGGAACGAACTTCGGCGCGCTGCTCGCCTCGCGCGGCATCCTCCCCGGCATCAAGGTCGACAAAGGCGCCAAGGATCTGGCCTTCGCCCCGGAGGAGAAGGTCACCGAGGGTCTCGACGGCCTGCGCGAGCGGCTGGCGGAATACGCCTCCCTGGGCGCTGCGTTCACCAAATGGCGCGCCGTCATCACCATCGGCGAGGGAATCCCCTCGGCCTATTGCATCGAGGCCAACGCGCACGGTCTCGCGCGCTACGCCGCGCTTTCCCAGGAAGCGGGCCTCGTGCCCATCGTGGAGCCCGAGGTGCTCATGGACGCGGACAACACCATCGAGGTCTGCGAGGAGGTGACGAACGAAACGCTCGAGAGCGTCTTTCGCGTCTTACACCGGCACCGGGTCTCGCTCGAGGGCATGATCCTGAAACCCAACATGGTGATCTCGGGCAAAAAATGCCCGACCCAGGCGGGCGTGCAGGAAGTGGCCGAAGCCACGGTGCGCTCTCTCACGAGAAACGTGCCCGCCGCCGTGCCCGGCATCTGCTTCCTCTCGGGCGGGCAGAGCGACGCCGTCGCCACCGCGCACTTAAATGCGATGAACGCGATGGGCCCCCATCCCTGGGAACTCAGCTTCTCCTACGGCCGCGCGCTGCAGACGCCCGCCCTCAAGGGCTGGGGCGGCGAGGCGGCGAACGTAGCCCTCGCCCAGAGACTCTTCCTCCATCGCTGTAAGTGCAACGGCGCAGCGCGCACGGGAGCGTATGAGGACGCGATGGAAGAAGAGGCCGCCGCCGCGTAGCCGGGTAAGCGATCGCCCACCAAGGAGTTGGAGAGAGAATGCAGCAGGAAACCGTCACCATCGGCAGCACAAGCTTCAGGGGAATGACGCTCGAGCGCCACATTCGCGAGGAGGAGAGAAACCACCCGGGCGCGCGGGGTCTCTTCACCCGCCTCGTCACGCAGATCACCCTGGCCGCCAAGATCATCAACGCCGAGGTCAACAAGGCGGGCCTCGTGGACATCTTCGGGCTGACCGGCGAGGTCAACGTGCAGGGCGAGGAAGTCCAGAAACTCGATGAATACGCCAACGAGGTGATGAGAAAGGCCCTCGACCACACCGGCTCGGTGGCCGCCCTGGCGAGCGAGGAGATGGAGGACGTCTACGCCGTCCCCGGCGAATACATCGAGGGTGGCGAATACGTGGTGCTCTACGACCCGCTGGACGGCTCCTCGAACATCGACGTGAACGTGAGCATCGGCTCGATTTTCTCCATCCTGCGCCGCAAGAGCGATAGCGGCCCCACGGCGCTCGACGACTTCCTCCAGCCGGGCGTGGCGCAGATTTGCGCGGGCTACGTCATCTACGGTTCATCCACCATGCTGGTCTACACCACCGGCAACGGCGTCGACGGCTTCACGCTCGATCCCTCGGTGGGCGAGTTCTTCCTTTCCCATCCCGACATCCAGATTCCCGAACGGGGGAAGATTTACAGCATCAACGAGGGCAATTCCTCGAAGTGGGACGAATCCACCTCCCGCTACGTCGCATACCTAAAAGAGGAAGACGCCGAATCGGGCCGTCCCTATTCGGGGCGTTACATCGGCTCGCTGGTCGCCGATTTCCACAGAAACCTCCTCAAGGGCGGCATCTTCCTCTATCCGGGCGACAAGAAAAACCTGAACGGCAAGCTGCGCCTTCTCTACGAGTGCAACCCCATGTCCTTCATCGCGGAGCAAGCCGGCGGCGCGGCGAGTGACGGCCACCGCAGGGTGATGGAAATCCAGCCCGAAAAGCTGCACCAACGCGTTCCTTTCATCGTCGGAAGCAAGCGCGACGTCGCCGACGCCAACCGCTTCATGTCCAGAGGAGAGGATTAAATGCAGACGCATCGCCTCGCTTTTTTATTCCTCATCACCGTCCTGCTCACCGGCTGCGTGGGCATCGAAGACTACGAGCGAAAAACGGATGAAGCCGCGGGCCTCAGGGGTGAAATCGAAAAGACCGAGGACCAGATCACGGAACTTCGCGGGCAGCTCGAAAGGCTCGAAGGCCAAATCAAACAAAAAGACCTGGAAAACCAGGAACTCAGCCAGTCCCTCACCATGGCCAGACGCCACAGCCAACAGACGGAAACGCGCGTGGCCGACCTGCGCGCGCAGATGACTTCCCAGCAAACGCAGCAAACCGAGAGCGCCAAGAAAGCCAGGCGTTTCGAGCGCGCATACAACGCCGGTATTCAGCGGGTTCGCAAGCTGCAGAAAAACCTCGTCGCCATGCATAAGAAACTCCTGCGCTTCGAGGACCGGATTCGTTTCCAGATTCAGCTCGAAAAAGACATGAAAGCCCAGTTGGAAAGAGAACGCCGCCGCGGAATCGTGGAGGTGCGCCGCGCGGGCGACCGGGTGGTGATCAGCATCGCGAGCGCCATCCTCTTCAAGTCGGGAAGCGCCAAAATCCGCTCCGAAAGCAAGGCCCTGCTCGTGAAGTTCTCAAGCCTCCTGCGCCGCTACGCGAACCGCGAGGTCCAGGTGCAGGGGCATACCGACAACGTGCAGATATCCGATCGTTTGGCGGAGCGCTGGGAGACGAATTGGGAGCTTTCCGCCGCGCGCGCCACGCGGGTGCTGCGCTACTTCGTCGAGGTGGGAAACCTCGACCCGCGCAGGGTCTCGGGGGCGGGAATGGGCGAGTTCCGTCCGATCTCCGACAACAATACGCGCGATGGCCGTCGGGCGAACCGACGAATCGAAATTCTCATCTTCCCTCCCGATTCCTAAGAGGCGAGCCTCTCTCGCCGCGACCCGAGAAAGGACTTTTTCTTGATCCTCGAGAGGATACCCGTCGGCCCGTTTCAGATGAACAGCTACGTCCTGGGCTGTGAAGAAACGAAAGAGGGCGCCTACATCGACCCGGGCGCGGAGGTGGAGCGCGTCATCGCGGTCGCACGCGCGCACGGCCTCACCCTCACCAAAATCATCGGCACCCATGCGCACCTGGATCACGCCGAGGGCGTCGCCGAAGCAAAAGAAAAGCTCAGGGTTCCCTACTGGCTCCACGAGGCGGAACTCTTCAACCTGCGCAACATGCCGAACGCGGCGCGCGGCTACGGTTTCCCCGAACCGCCGGTTCCCGAGGTGGACGCGCACCTCGCGCCGGGCGAGACGATTTCGGTCGGAAACCTGGAATTCGAGATCAGGCTCACCGACGGGCACGCCCCCGGCAACGTCACCCTGTACCGGCCGGGGGACGGGACGGAGGCGGGGCACGCCATCGTGGGCGACGCGCTCTTTGCGGGATCGATCGGGCGAACCGACCTCTACATGGGCGACCCGAACGTGCTGCTCAACAGCATCCGCACGCAACTGCTCACCCTCCCGCCCGAGACCATGGTGCATCCGGGCCACGGGCCTGAGACCACCATCGGCCACGAGAAATCCACCAATCCCTTCTGCCGGCCCGGAGCCGAAAAATTTCTGCCTTAAGCCCGGACGCACCCCAGGCGCACCCCCATCTCGGAGGCGGGGTGAAATTCTGCGTCTCCTGCGGGAGTCCGCTCGTCTACCGCTCCTGGACGGAAGGCGACGGCACCATGCAGCTTTGCTGCAGCGCGGCCTCGTGCAACCACGTCCATTTCCTGGACCCCAAGGTGGCGGCGGGCGTCGTCGCGACCATCGGGGGCGAGGCCGTACTCGTGCGGCGCGCCCACAACCCCGGCAAGGGACTCTGGACTTTCCCGGGCGGCTTCGTGAACCGGGGCGAGGTAATCCCCGCCGCCGCCGCGCGCGAGGCGAAAGAAGAGGCGGGCGTCGAGGTGGCCGTGGATTCTCTTCTGGGCGTGTATTCGTTCGAGGGAAACGCCACCGTGCTCATCGTCTACACGGGCGCCGTGACGGGGGGCTCCCCCCGCGCCCTGTCCGAGACCACCGAGGTCAAGCTCGTCTCCCCCGATGCGATCGACTTCGATGAACTCGCCTTCGACACCACCCGCGCCGCCATGCGCGACTGGCGAGCGAGGATGGGCCGGTAGGGGCATCAGGCCGTAGTAGGGACAACCACGGGGGGTCATCCCTGCCGTTGAATCATTAAAAAACCACTCCCCCCATGAGGGGGAGTCGGTGAACTAAGGGCGTAAGCCCGCAAGTGAACCGGTGGGGGGCGTTTTTCCTGAAATCATACCCCCCACCGCATCAGCCTTCGCACAAACCGCTCGGCTTCCGCGACAATCCCTCCCGCATTGTTCGGCATTGACCCTCAAGGGGGGAGTGACTTTCATCTTCGTCCGTTACCCCAGAGTAGTTTCCTCTGTGAGCCTACGAGTTTGATTCCGGCATTTCCTCTATCACCAGTCGCAAATGACACCGGAATGACGGCATCTAAACCGAGCGTGGCGAGAAGAAAACCAGGTTTGGTATCGGATATGATGATATCGGGTCGGATCATATTCGCAGGCAGCCCCTTGGCCTCTCAGGAAGCTCCCGCGTATATCAGCGCGCCGGGTTTCAAGGGGGCGTTTTTTTTCGGTTTCTTGACCCGCAACTCCACCGTCATGCCCAGCTTGACCATGTAGTCGATTAGTCTCTCGCGGGAGAAGCGCGAGAGTTTCCCGTTCATGAGAAACGACGCCTCGGGCTGCTTCACCCGGAGAATCCGCATCACGTCCTTTTGCGTCAGTTCTCTTGACCGAATCGTATCCAGAATATCCCTCAGAAGTTCCGCCCTCAACATTATTTCATCCGCGTTCGGGTGCCCCATATCCTTGAAGATATTGTGGCTTCCTTCGAAAATTTCAATTTCGCTCAACTGCTTATCTCCCGCTTAGGTGATTGGATAAGAACATCTCGCCATTTCCTCGCACAATATAACATTATTGTTATATTCGTCAAGATCGAGCCGACTCATGTGAGCGTTCAAGGAGCGCCGATCAGGTCCCCCCGCTATTCTCATCGCGCGGGCGATCGTATAATCCGGCCTCCTGAGAATTTTCATGTCTTTTAGACCCATGAGGGGCGCGCGCGGTGCGGCCGGGGCCGCCCCTTTTCGCATGAGGAGACGACTGATGACGCTATCTGGTGAAACGCTCGCAAAGTTGAGAGCAATCGACACGCCCACGGCCTCGAACGCGGTGGAATCCTTCGGCGTGCGCCCGAGAACGCTGGGCCATACCGACGCCAGCATCGAGTGCATGTTCCCCGAGATGGGCGTGGCGCTGGGCTACGCCGTGACGTTCACGACCAGCGAATACGCCCCGGGCGAGGAGCGGACGCACACATCGCGCATCGCGCTCTATGAGGCCGTGGCCGCCGCGCCCAAGCCCTGCGTTCTCGTGCAGCAGGACGTCGGCCCCAAGCCGCGCTCGGCGTGCCTTTGGGGGGAGATCATGTCGAACCTCTTCTCGCGCCTGGGGGCGGAGGGCGTCGTGACGAACGGGGTGGTGCGCGATCTCGAAGCCATGCGCGAGGCGGGCTTCAAGACCTGGTGCGCGGGCATGACGGTCTCGCGCGGCGACGTGCGCGTGGTGGCGGTGAACACGCCGGTCGCCGTCGGCGGGATGGCCGTGGTTCCGGGCGATCTGATCCACGCGGACGGCGGCGGCGCTGTGGTCGTGCCCAAGGAAATCGCGGCGGAAGTTCCCGAAACCGCCGAGCGCGTGCTCGCCAAGGAGGCGGAACTCCTCTCCGCCATCCGCGCGGATGATTTCAGCCTGGAGGATTTGGTGAAGAGGTTTTATGCGTGAGGGGGGGGTAGGGGCCGATTTACGCCCTGCTGCGAATAAGTGATATACAGGGTTAAACAAATTTATCGTCCGTTGATTAATAATGCCCTTATATTCTAGGTTGCTAATCACGCCAGCACATAAAAAAGAGCAAAAGAATGGGCAAACAACCAGAAAGAAGAATAATAAAAGTTCCTGATGGTGAAATCTATGATTACATCGACGGAAAGTTCCGAAAGGATACGCCCGAAGAATACGTTCGCCAGACCATTGAAAAAAGATTAGTCAACGAGCACAAGTACGAACCGAAGCGGATCAAAATAGAATTTACTCTCAAACTTGGCTCCCGCCGTCCGCGGGCGGATATTGTCGTTTTTCCGAAAAATAGCCCGGAGCTTACCCAGGACCACGCCTGGCTGATCGTAGAATGTAAGAGTGAAAAAGTAGAGCCAAAGAATAAAAAAGAAGGTGTTGAACAACTCAAATCCTACATGAGCGCTTGCCTTAATTGCGAATGGGGCATGTGGACAAATGGCAAGCACAAGGAGGTATGGCGTAAAGTATAAAGTAACGGTGGAGGGAAAATTTGAGTTTCAGGAATACAACGACATACCCCCCGCAGACGGTTCTTTGGAAGATGTTGATAGGCCAAAGCGTAATAAATTAAAGAAAGCATATGATGACAATCTCTTAATGGTTTTTAAGACCTGCCATAACCATATCTATGTTACCGAAGGCTTACAAAAACAGCCTGCATTTTTTGAGTTGTTGAAACTTATCTTCTGCAAATCAATGGATGAGCAAAATGTGGGCAAGTCGATTGAATTTTATTCCACTTCTAGCGAGCGCTCTGATCAAGATGGCCAATTAACTGTAAAAAATAGGATCGCTAAAATTTTTGATCGCGTAAAAAAACAGTTCCCTCAGATATTCGAGGCGAATGACGAAATTAAATTACAGCCTCGCTCTCTGGCATGGATTGTTTCGGAACTACAATCCTATAGCTTGCTGGAAACTCATGTTGATGTAAAAGGCAAAGCCTACGAAGAATTGGTCGGGGCTAATTTAAGGGGAGACAGGGGGGAGTTTTTTACGCCAAGAAACATTACGCGAATGGCGGTGGAAATGATAAATCCAAAGCCAGATGAAAAAATATGTGATCCGGCATGTGGTACGGGCGGTTTTCTTGTCATGGCAATGAATCATGTTATTGAACAATTAAAACGAGAGGCCGAGAAAGATTACGGCAAGCCGGAAAGCGAATGGACAGAGCATGAGAAAAGCGTTGTTAAAGATAGGATCAAGGAGATAGCGGCATCAAATTTTTATGGTTTTGACATCAACCCAGATTTAGTCAAGGCCACAAAGATGAATATGGTGATGAACAATGACGGCAGCGGCAATATCTATCGCAATGATTCTTTGCTGCCACCCCATGTATGGTCTTTAGAGCTTAAAGAACAATTAGCAAAAGCCCTAAATATAAATGCAGGCAACATAAAGAACGGCGCTACCATTGATTTTTTTGATGTCATTGTCACCAATCCACCGTTTGGAAGCAAAATCGAAATTAAGGATACTTATATTCTTGAACAATTTGATATCGGCCATATTTGGCGAAATGAACAAGATGACATCAGTGAGAAAACAAGTTGGGCGAGCTCAGGCGACATTCAAACTTCTGTACCTCCCGAACAATTATTTATTGAGCGATGCTTTCAATTTCTCAAACCGGGTGGGCGACTGGCAATCGTATTGCCGGACTCCATTTTGGGTAATCCAGGGCTTGTTTATATTCGCCAATGGTTGATTGAAAAAACAAGAATTATCACCAGCGTAGATCTGCACGTCGATACCTTTCAGCCAAGAAACGGTACGCAAACTTCCGTTTTGATCATTCAGAAAAAGACAAAAGAGGAAATTGAAGCCGAGCAGCGATCCGACAAAATCAAGCCTTACAACATCTTTATGGCGATGGTTGAAAAAGTCGGGCACGACAAACGAGGCAATACGCTATTCAAACGTGATGAACACGGAAGTGAGATTTGGACGCCGGAAGAATCGAATGTTTATGAAATGGAGAATACCGCAGAGGGCGATGTCGCGGTTAAGATCGAAAGCAAAACGCGCATCATTGATGACCAAAGCCGTGAAGTTCCTGCCGTCTTCAAGAATTGGAAGCGGCAAGAGGGTTTGCCATGGTGATCAAAACTCGTCCCATTTCCCAACCGTATGAAATAGAAAAAGAAGAAACACCACCTTTCAAGTGGACGTCGATAGCTATTCAGGAGTTTATTGAAAAAGATTATCGTTTGGATGCAATTGTTTACGGTCTTGAGGGGAGATCGGCAAGAAAGGATTTAGAAAAATGTAAGTGGGATGTAGTGAGCTTTGGTGATGGATTCATTAAAGATGCTTTCTATTTAGGGAGGTTTAAGAGGGTTTATGTTGATGAAAACAATGGCATACCTTTTATTTTACCGTCTCAAATAACCGAAATTTATCCGAAAGCCGTCAAGTTCATTTCGCCTAAAACAAAAATCAATATTGAAAGTACGCGAGTTAAGCGAGGGCAAATATTACTCACACGTTCAGGCACGATTGGTATTGTCTCTTTTGTATCTAAAACACTTGAAAACCAATCATTGTCAGATGACGTAATACGGATAGAAGCAAAGAGTTATCCAGGATTTATCTATGCGTACTTAAAATCACCAATTGGCAGGTTACTCATAGAAACTAATAACTACGGCGCAGTTGTTAAACACATTGAGCCCGCACATCTAAACAACATCCCTATTCCTAACCCACCGCCCATATTAAAGCAAGAAATTCATAATCTGATTGAGGAATCCTTTAGGTTGAGGGACGAATCCAATGACTTGATGGATGATGCCCAAGCCATGTTAAAAGAAGCCCTAAATCTGCCAGATATTGAAAAGCTGAAAAGCAAAGCCAGACTTTTTGGTAAGGGCGTCAGCTTTGATAGTTATTCAATACTGTTGAACGCATTAGATAATCGCTTTGATGGCTCCTACCATATCCCAATCGTTCAAGTGATTGAGCAACATTTGAGAAAAAACGCTAAGGAAGTAACCCACATCGGGGACAGCAGAATAGCCCAGTCCGTCATCTTGCCTGGTCGGTTCAAGAGGGTTTATGTACAGGAAGGAAACGGGATTGTATTCTTCGGCGGCAAGCAACTTTATGAGCTCGACCCCGTGAATAAAAAATATCTTTCATTGAGACATCATGCTGATAGAATTAAAAATCAATTAGTACTTCACGAAAATATGACACTGATTACATGCAGCGGGACGATTGGAAAGGTAACAATAGCGCTTAAACATTGGGACGGATGGACGGCAAATCAACATATTATTCGTGTAGTCCCAGCACAAAAAGATATTTCCGGTTATCTTTACGCTTGGTTAAGCAGTAACTATGCTTATCCTCTGATCGCTCGTTTTACCTATGGAGCAGTTGTTGACGAAATTGACGATAACCACGTTTCACAAATAAACATACCCCTCTTGCAAGATGACGACATGCAAAAGCAAATTAACGACAAGGTTTTAGAAGCAAATCAAAAACGAACAAGGGCCTATGAGTTAGAACAGAATGCGTTAAACACCCTCAATCATAAAGTCATTTACGCGCGTTGAATCGACTACTCCTTCTAATCATTAACCCCTGTAAATCCTTAATTGCAGGGTGGCCACACTCGGTCTTCCCCTCCTCGGGTAAGGTCGATACCACTCCGGAAAAACGAAGCCTTCAAGATCGTGGTCCCCCGCCCATCCGCGCGGATGATTTCAGCCTCGAGGATTTGGTGCGGAGGTTTTATTCGTGAGGGGGGGGTGCGAGGCAGACCGGATGACAGGGTGAAGAGGAAAAGGTATTTTGAGGGGGGGGGAATTGAGAATGCTTGAGACGAAAGGCGATGGAGATGAATAGAGAGAAGTCCCTTATGCTGTTGCGGGCGCACAAGGCCACCTTGGCGGAACGGTTCGGCGTCGCCGACATTGCGCTCTTCGGATCGACCGCCCGCGATGAGGCGGCGAGCGACAGCGATGTGGACATCCTCGTTCGCTTCGACGGACCTGCTACGTCCAAGTCTTTTTTCGGCGTACAGTTCTATTTGGAGGATTTGCTGGGCCACCCTGTTGATCTGATTACGGACAAGGCGCTGCGCCCGGAGTTGCGTCCGTATATCGAGAAAGAAGCCGTCCGTGTCTAGCGCGGATCGGGAACAACGGCGGTGGCATCTATATGTGAATGACATGATCGAATTTTCCGAGAAGGTTCAAGCCTACACGGATGGAATGAATCAATCTAACTTTCTCGCCGATTCACGGACTTACGATGCAACCCTGCGGAATCTGGAGCTTATCGGCGAGGCGGCCACCCACATCCCGGCTGCGGTCCGGGAAGCCCACCCACAAATCCCCTGGCGAACCATAATAGGCGCGCGCAACCGCATCATCCATGGATACCTAGGGATTGACACCGACCTGATCTGGGACATCGTTCAGAAAGACATACCGGCTCTGTTGCCGGCCTTGAAGCAAATAGCGAAAATAACGCGGTAGGGCCTTAACCCGGGAAGATGCCTTCAGCCTTAACGCCCTCGTGGATAGGTTTTATTCGTGATGACACCGCCCGGAAAAGAAATGGTGCGCGGTGGAAATCGCCATCGAAGAGGACGAACAAACGGCAACGCAATGGCTCGGTCGTGAAACCGGGGAAACGCGGTAGCGGGCGGACACGCTCGGTCTTCCCCTCCTCGGGGAAGACCGACATCCCTACGGGAAGAGCATCGACCGAGCGAACGCGGACGGAAAAACTGGTCGGCCTTTCGGCCGCCACCGGCATTCGCCGGAATGACGGCATGAAAGAACTCCAAGACAACCACGGGGGGTGGGCGGTTCACGAACCGCCCCTACGGAAACCTGCTCCCCGGTCGGAAAGCGCAATCGCTCCTTCATCAGTCGCGATTGACCCTCAAGGGGGGAGTGATTTTCGTCTTTACTCATAATTATGGGATGGTTCGACCACGAATTTCCCCGCATTTGCCGGTGGCCGTGGAATCTGAAAGTTCGGTATGGTGCGCGCGGCGCGGGAGAATTCCTCCTTCTTCAGTCGGAATTCATTTTGACACGCGCGGCCCGGAATGTGGTATGATTCGCAGCGTTGTTGGTGAAACGCCCGCCGGGAGCGGGCGCGGATTCATACCTCAAGAGGATGCGACGCCATGAAGGTGATGAACTACAAGGAAGCGGAACTCAAATCGGAGAAGGCGGCCAAGGGCGCGGGCATCCGCTGGCTGCTCAGCGAGCGCGACGGCGAGACCGAAATGGCGATGCGGGTCATCGAAATCGAAGCGGGCGGACAGACGCCCGACCATGCCCACTCCTGGGAGCATCAGGTGTTCATGCTCAAGGGCGAGGGCCGCGTGATCGTCGAGGGCGAGACGCAGGCTATCGCGCCGGGTGCGGCCATTTTCGTCGCCCCGGGCGAGAATCACACCTTCCACAACGATTCGGACGAGACCATGGAGTTCGTCTGCATGATTCCCGTGAGCGCCACCCAGGCGTATGAGCACTAAGACGGAAAACCCCTCGCTGCAGCTTAAGAATATCTGAAAATATCGATAAAATTCGATAAATTCACGGTGTTATTCGATAAATTTCTGAACAGGCGCCATCCGGCGGCTCTTCCCAAGCGCCACAATATATTGCACTGAACAAAAATTCCTCACACAACATACAGGCGCTCTCAGTTCACCCGTAGAGAAACTATCTCAAAATAAATTCTTGTAACTATAATACAATAAATATCAATAACTTACAATAATTTTCGCATAAACAACTTTAAGAGCTGCAGAATATCAGTAAATTTTATTTTTTATAAAATCAATGAATACAATATGATACGGGAATTAGTAAAAAAATTACTTGAAATATATTCCGCGCTCCTGTTATATTCCACAGCGTCCCAATCCGTCCTATTGGGTGTTGGAAATGACGAATCTGGAAAGAGATCTTTTCTCCCTCATCACGCTCGTCAGCAACGTCACGGAAGCCTACTCCGCCTGCTTATTCCTTGAAAACAAAAGGCGTAAGACGTACCAGCTCGCTACTTATCACAGTCTCAGCCCATACATCCTCGCGGATGCCTCGGTCGATATGGGCCAGGGCTTCATGGGTTGGGTTCTGGAAAACAATGAGCCCTTAAGCGTAAATCAGTTCGACAAAGACACTTTAGTCCTCGGTTATTACAGCAGAAACGAGGATATCAAATCCTTCATGGCGACCCCTTTGCCCTCTTCCATCAATAAAGGGGCGCTCGCCATTGACAGCAAAAAAAGTTGGTGTTTTACATCCAGAGATCAAAAAATACTCGCAGGGTTCGCCCAGCAATTCGCCTATCTTGCAGACGGTGCCCTGACGGCAGTTCAAATGGAACGGCGCTCCATGAACGTTCCAGCCTTCAGCAGATACCTGACTTCACTTCGCTCAAGCGAAAACGAAAGTCAATTGTTGAATGCAATATGCCAGGTACCGCGCGAGTTGCTTCCCTTCGACGCCTGCTTCCTCGTCCTTATTGACGAGGAAGCAGGCTTCCCTCGCCTTGTCCGAACTTCTGGGTTTGGGGAGCTTTTCCTGGGTGAAGTCACCGTTAGTGAACGTGCAAGTCTGGCGGGATATGTTCTAAGCAAAAGAGAAAGTTTGAGGCTCCCGGATCTCAAGGGGAAAAAAGGTACCAGGCCCCTCTTCCACAATGATGAGCCCCACTTCGAAGCTCGATCCGCCGCATGCCTTCCCCTTATCTCAGGAAGTGAAATTCTTGGTTGTCTAGGGTTCACAAGCAAACGTAGGGCACAATTTGATGTTTCTTCTCTCCAGCGAGGAGAAATCATCGGAGCTCTTGTGGCGGATGCCATTGCAAATCGTAAAAACGAGTCACGCTGGCAGGCACGTTTAGAAATCGACCCTGTTACCGGCGAGCCGAATCTGCAATATCTCCATTCTCGTCTTAATGAAATTATCTGTGATGTGGAAGCAAAGGGGCGTCAGCTCGCGTTACTTAGTATCACTCCCGACATTACGCCAGAATTCAAGGATACGCCCGAGGAAGAAATCATTCTTCATCTCTCAAATTCGCTTAAACAATTTGCCACGGGAAACGACATTTTAGTTCGGCATGAGGGGCCTCGTTTTCTCTTATTGTTGAAAGACTCTTCTCAAGAATATACTGAAGCCGTAGCAGAACGAATAATGCATGTCGTTAATCACACCTCCTTCTATCATGGCGGAAAAGAACTCGAAATCACAATTTCAATAGGTGCTGCATGTTTCCCTGAAAATGCGCGAAACTCAAAAGCCCTGATCAAATCATCTCTTGAAGCATTAGCTTTCGCTCAAAAGGGGGGTGCAGTTAGTCAACTTTGTTTTATGGGGGGGGATGGATTATGAAATTAAATTTTTTGCGAAAACTTAGAGCCCTGGTGGGACCAAATATCGCGATGGACCTGGGAACGGCTAACACTCTAGTTTACACAAAAAATGCCGGAATCGTTCTTGATGAGCCCTCTGTTGTCGCCTTGAACACGAGAAATGGAAGAGGGGTTCTCGCGGTAGGAAAAAAAGCCAAGGAAATGTACGGCCGTACTCCAGAGTCAATTCAGACGATTCGTCCTATGAAAGATGGAGTAATCGCCGATTTCGATGTCACCAAAGCAATGATACGCCATTTTGTTAGAGCAATCGTACCCAGAAGATCCTTTAGCCGGCCTACGATGATGGTCTGTGTTCCCTCAGGAATTACAAGCGTTGAAATGAAAGCTGTGATTGATTCCGCCACTCAATGCGGAGCCGCCAAGGTACATTTGATAGAAGAACCCATGGCGGCGGCCATTGGTAGCAAACTACCGATTCATGAAATCGCCGGCTCCATGATTGTAGATATTGGGGGAGGGACAACTGAAATGGCCGTCATTTCCCAATATGCAGTTGCGTATTCAGAATCTCTCCGCATGGCGGGAGATGCGATGGACGAATGTATCCAACGCCATATTAAAAGACACCACGGTCTATCTATCGGCTCATTCGAAGCCGAGCGTGTGAAAATTGAGATTGGTGCGGCAGCTCCCCTTGCAGAGCCACTTGAAATGGAGATTTCAGGCGCAGATGTTTCCACGGGTATGCCTCGCACCATTAAGCTCACTGATGAATCAGTGCGAGAGGCTCTCGACGGTCCTGTGAAAGCCATTGTTGAATCGATTAGAAAAGCTCTCTCTAAAACAAGCCCTGAGCTTGCTTCAGACATCCATCGACGAGGAATCGTGTTAGCTGGCGGCGGTTCGCTCTTAAAAGGGCTTGGAACAAGGCTTCATGATGAGACAGGGCTTCCTATTTACAGAGTAAAAGACCCACTCACCACCGTCGTTCGTGGAACTGGGCATGTGCTAGACAACTTAAAAGATTTTAAGCAGGTGTGCCTAAACTGATTTCCTGGAGCACCACCCCCCCCCAACCGGGGACCCGGCCCCATGCGCAATACCGGGTCCCCGGCCTTCCCCTTCATGGAATAGCTATAGAGAGATTCCACTGTCAACAACAATCCTTTAGAATAAAAGATGGTAGTAACTTATATTGCAAAATCTTTTACTCAAACAGGAAATTTCGATGGCTTTTACACAACAAGGCGATTCGTATTCATTCAAATCATCAGTAGAAGACATGAAACTAGTATACAGGATATTACACCGGCATATGAGAGATCACCTTGAGCTTATGGATTGTGATTTTATGGATGAATTGCAACTCGCTCTACAAAAAAAAGCTCAGGATGAAGGAGTGGACATCGGCCATCACGGCGCATGGGATCTATGGCTGGGCAATGATGCAGCGACACCATGTGAAGAACGCGTAAAGAAACGGAAGATATTCGATGATTAATCCTCGCCACTGAGGCGTAATTCCAGCGCTTCGTGTAAAACCTTCATCACTATATCAGTAGGCATATCGACTCCTGTCCACATTTTCCAAGCAGCTGCAGCTTGATATACCAACCAGCCTGTCCCGCGAACAACTTGAGCGCCGGACCGCTTAGCCGCTTTTATAAATTCCGTATCAGGCGGAATGTAGACAGCATCCGAGCAAATACAATTTTTCGGTATAGCACCCTCGGGAATAGGGCTGGCAGCCATACGTTCGGTATCTCCCCACATCCCCAAGCTTGTCGTATTCACAATGATCTCACAGCCATCAGCCGCTGAATATATATCCCCAAAACCACCACCCTTTACTTTAGAAGAAGGAATGCTCTTCTCCACAAAACGTGCTAATTCAATGGCTTTATCAGATGTTCGATTTCTAATTTCAAGGTGAGCCGCCCCGCACTGGGTTATTTTGACCGCAATCGCTCTCGCAGCACCCCCTGCACCCAAAACTAGGCATTTCTTTCCCTTGGGGTGCTCTCCCGTTGTTTCCTCCAAAAATCGGAGCCAGCCGATACCATCCGTATTATGGCCTATGAGGCGACCGTCTTCTTCAAAAACTATCGTGTTTACAGCGCCCATAAGCCGGGCGTCTTCGCTGACCTCATCCATCAGTTTGGTAACAGCCACCTTATGCGGAATTGTTATTGTGAGTCCGCGAAACCCCATTGCCTGGGCTCCTCGTACAGCTTCTTCCAAATAATCCGGATGAACCTCATAGGAAAGATAATGATAATTCACACCCAAAACCTCAGCTGCTTTATTATGGAGTACAGGTGACAAAACATGACCTGCAGGATATCCAAGAACACCCAGTGGTATCGGATTTAGCATGAATGTTCTCCTCCATCTCATTTTATTTGATAAATGAGCTATTTATTCGTGGAACCTGTCATTCTTTCACTAGGTACGATAGAGTAGAATTTTCGGAACCCGTTCGCAATCGAGATATTATTTTATCTCTTTAAGAGTCTTGAATCTTATAAACATGCGCATAGTAGTATGAAATACTATACGTTATTCATATGCGCCATATTTTTTCGAGGTGCTCCATGGGTGAATTTAAGGTAGCTGGGAAAAGCATCCCCAGATATGATCTCCCAGACAAAGCTGCGGGCATGGCCAAGTTCGCGGCGGACGTTACCACTGCACAACCCCTGGTCAGTTTAGTATTCCGAAGTCCACACCCACATGCTCGTATTGTCTCTATAAGCACACAGGAAGCAAAAAAAATACCGGGTGCACGTACTGTATTAGTCGGCAACGATTGCCCATCACATCATTTCGGCCTTGAAATCAAAGATATCTGCTGGTTGGCTCGAGATGGTTACGTCCGATATATCGGAGATCCTATAGCAGCTGTTGCAGCGGAATCAATGGATGCCGCCCAGGCGGCACTAGGCTCCATACAGGTAACCTACGAGATCCTTGAACCTATAGTGGACCTTTTGGCCGCACGTGAGGGCAAGGGCCCACATGTGCATAAAGACTGGGACAAAATAGGCTTAGGGCCCAATGGAGAAGGCAATGTGATTGGTCGCTACGAAAAGTCCATGGGCGATGTGGATATCGCCATGGAAAAAGCAGACCATATATTCGAACACACATTTCAAACCCCATACGCTCACTCGGGATATATTGAACCTCATGCCTGCATGGCGGAGCCAGGGGCCGATGGGAAAATCACTATTTGGACAACAACGCAAGCACCTTTCGCTATTCGCGAGCAAGTTGCCGAAGCATTAGGTGTTCCCCTCACAAAAGTCAAAGTCATCCCCACAGAAATCGGAGGAGGGTTTGGAGGAAAGATTCACTCGTTTATCGAACATATCGTTGCATTACTTGCTCTTAAAAGCGGGCGCGCCGTGCGCCATGAAATGCCACGCGAAGATGACCACAATGGCGTAAGTCCGAGGCAAGGCCTAAGAATACACTTAAAAACAGGCGTGACCTCCGATGGCACAATCATGGCGCGTGAAGCGGACATCATTGTTGACCATGGCGCATATGGGCCTGGTGCCCCAAGCCAAGCAAGCTCCCGCATCCCGATGTTCACTAGTTGCTACAACATTCCCCATACTTCTGTGAAAATGACAAGCGTCTACACCAACGGTCCCATATGCGGCTCGGTGAGGGGACCGAGTGGACCCCAATGCTTCTTCGCAACAGAAGTCCATCTCGACATTATTGCTCGTGAACTAGGTATCGACCCGCTTGAAATTAGGCGAAAAAACGCCATACGAAAAGGCGACACTGGACAATTCGGCACGCAAAAAGACGACGGCATGCTCAAAGTTTTAGAAAGCACTGCAAAAGAAGGAAACTGGGGCGAGACCATCAATGCAAATGCGAATTTAGAAGGCCCTGGCTGGAAACTCGGTCGAGGTCTTGCTGTTAGTTTTTGGCGCGGAAATGGTGGGGCTTCCGCATGCACGGCGCGCTTAAACGCGGACGGGAGCGTTCAACTCCTTAGTGGTTCTGTGAACCTCACGGGAGCAACAACCTCAATGTGCCAGATTGCCGCGGAAGAAATGGATATCGCCCTCGAACAAATATCTTTTGACAGCGGCGATACCGACACCGCGCCCGAATCCGTCCGCGCGGCCGGCAGTATGGTGACCCGCTCACTGGGTGCCGCTGTTGTTGTTGCCGTGGATAACCTGAAAGAGAAAATTCGAGTTGTTGCCGCCGAGAAACTCGAAGCCGATCCGAAAGATCTAAAAATTGAAGGGGGATATGTTTTTTCGCAATCCACACCGAATCGCTCTATGTCATTAAGTGAAGTAGCAAAAGCGGCTCCGGAGGTTTCAGGCTATATCATGGGACAAGGAGAAACACAGGTACCGGGTCCTTGCCCCATCTACACAGCACAGATAGCGGAAGTGGCCGTAAACCAGGATTTGGGTGAGGTGAAAGTATTGAGACTCGTTTGTTCACAGGATGTGGGCTTTGCCATGAATCCAACCTCGGTTATCGGCCAGATGGAAGGCGGGATGCTTCAAGGGGTCGGTTTGGCACTTATGGAAGAACAGCCACGAGACAACGCTGGGAAGATCTATGGAGGAAGTCTCCATGAATACCTTCTGCCCACCAGCCTGGATATACCTGAACTCAAAACTATAATGATTGAGAACAAGGCGGATGATACACCTTATGGCATGAGAGGCGCTGGCGAACCACCTATACTCGCCACTCCTGCAGCCATCATGAATGCCATCGCCGATGCGGTAGATACTCGATTTTTCGCGATTCCAGTGGGCCCACACCACATATGCGAAGCAGTCAGAAAAATCGCAAAAAACAAAGCATAGCATCGGTTACGAATACAGGCACCATTGAAAAACCCAAGGAAGCTGGAGGAAAGAAAACACCATATAAAGTAAATGTTTCTTAATTTAGCAGTTGCAGATAGCCATCCTCGTTTGTGGTTTCGGAAACTTCAGTTGCCCTGAGGTGAACCCTATGTAGCTTGAGGCGCATTGGCCTGAATGGCGCGCAGAAGGTGGGCATCCAGATACCATTTCATTGCTGTTATATTCGAATCATCACTTAAAACTGTGATGGCGCCACACCTTAGCCATTCGTTTCTTCTTGTCCGCCAAGTCCAGATAAGCACTCCCCGACAACCATTGAACCAAACAGGGCTGAATGTCAGTTTTTCTCCCATTTGGCCAAGTAGTTCCGTACAGGCAACAGCCACAAAATCATCACCCTTTCTCCTCTCATCGCGGACGATAAGTTCCACATCGGGCGACATTAATCCTTGTAACAATACCTTATCTCGAAAACTGAGCGTTTCCACGAATCGCTCGAATACTCGCTCTGCTTTTCTCTGATCCTTGGTAGATGCGAAGAAAACTTTCCTTTGCCAGTGTTTTTTAACTTGCGATCGTTTTTTATCCGCATTATCGGCAATTTTGAAAACTTCTTGTATCTTTACCCCTATTGCAGATGCCGCGACCCGATCACCATCCTCCGCACCATCCCTGAGCACGATAACAGCGCGTTGTTCGGGTGTCATGTATTGAAGGGGGAACAAAAACTCAAGCGCAACGCTTGGCCAAATAGCACTTGCTTCTATGGATTTGGTCTCTCCATTCGTACTTGAACCTGTAGTTTGTATTAAATCGGGAAGGTCGAATTCGTTCAACTGCAAAGGTTTCTTCTCCCGCAGTCGAGAAAGCGCCACTTTTGTACATGCGGTATAGAGCCACTCAGAGTGATCTTCGATACTATCGAGAGCCGGGCCCATTTCAATAGCTCGTAACATTGTATCTTGCACGACATCGTCAGCGTCCAAAATACTTCCCGTGAGTCGATAAGCGTGTTGACGCATCAATCCCCAGTATTGATGAGTGTATTTTTCAAGATCAATCATCATCGAAACTCAAACAGCCACAAACATCTCGCATTGGTCCGAAGCTACCTGCAAAGGCACCGCTGTTTTTTCCCGTACTTCCCTCTCGCTCACGCCCGGGGCGAGTTCGCGAAGCAAGAGTCCTTCGCTTTCCACCGTAATAAACGCCAGATCGGTAATGATAACATCCACCACACCTTTACCTGTTAATGGCAACGTGCATGCTTCTACAATCTTTGGCACCCCTCTCCTTGAAACATGCTCCATGGTAAGAATAACTTTTCGGGCGCCTACGACAAGGTCCATCGCACCTCCCATGCCAGATATCATCTGGCCAGGTATTGCCCAATTCGCCAGATCACCATTTCCAGCGACTTCCATTGCGCCAAGTATGGTGACATCTATATGCTCACCCCTAATCATGGAAAATGATATGGCGCTATCAAAATATGAACCACCCGGCATAAGCGTCACGGTCTCTTTGCTGGCATTCAGCAAGTCCGGGTCTTCATCTCCTGGGTATGGAAATGAGCCTACACCCAACACACCGTTCTCCGAATGGATGGTGACGCCGTATTCATCAGGTATGTAATTGCTCACCAGCGTAGGTATGCCAAGTCCAAGGTTGACATAACCTCCTCTCGGCACTTCCATTGCCGCTCGTCTTGCAATGTCATGTCTACTCAAAGACAAATCAACTCTCCCCAAGGACACTTCGAGGCCGGTTCGTCAAAATTTCGATAGGTTTCTCAAGGTCTTCACCCAAGACCACCCTCTGCACAAAAATTCCGGGCGTATGCACGTTTTCTGGCGCAATTTCACCCACAGGAACAATTTCTTCTACTTCGACGATGGTCACCTCGGCGGCAGTGGCCATGATGGGATTAAAATTCCGCGCACTCATTCTGTATATCAGATTTCCGCGCTCGTCTCCCTTCCAAGCCTTGATGAGAGCATAATCTGTTCGGATGGGTTCCTCGAAAATATACTCTCGGCCCTCAATCATTCGCGTCTCTTTTCCTTCAGCTACGACGGTGCCTGCTCCCGTTGGGGTAAAGAAACCGCCAATACCAGCCCCACCCGCTCGAATTCGCTCCGTGAAGGTTCCTTGAGGCGAGAGTTCGACTTCAATTTCCCCATTCAGGGCTTGTTCTTCATACACTTTACAGGCTGGACCCACGCGACTGGCGATGATCGAGCGTATCTGTCGATTTTCAAACATCATGCCGACGCCCCAGCCGTCCATTCCACCTGCATTCGACACTAAATGGAAATCACCAACATCCTTCCGCTCACTCAATGCTTTGCACAAATTATGAGCCATCCCGCAGATGCCAAACCCACCGATAAGAATCGATGCTCCTCTGGGAATATCCAAAACGGCTTCCATGGAACTTGATACAATTTTGGACAAAAGAAACTCCTCAATGACAAAATTTTAATTGTTCTTATTCGAAACCTAAAGCTCTCGCATTCCGAGATTGCAATGCGATTTGGTTAGCTTTCCATCACTCGCCCCACCAAAGCTTTCACAGGCGAATAATGCTTATACACAATCACTGTTTTATCCGTGTGTTTTGCAACATTTTCTGGAATGGAGCCAAAAAGAATCTGTTTATAAAAACTCTCTCCAGCCGCGCCCATGGCAATGGCATCATATTCTTCCGACGCTCGTATAATTCCCACGGAAACAGATTTATGCGCAATGATTTGGCTCTCCACATGAACGCTGCTCTCATCGTTAATTCGTCCTACTGCCTCGCTAAGGCCTTGTTCGACGAAATGTTTGTGAGCACCTCCATCTTCGGGAGAAACAACTGTCGATACAACAAGCCTGGCATTGTAAGAGCTTGCTATCAGGGCCGTGTATCGCTCTGCCAAGCGTGCATGTATACCCCCTGTTGTAGGCAAGAGAATATTTTTTAGGTTCATTTCCCCTACAAGTTTTACCAACATAATATCTGCTCGTGCGAGATTTACGACATCGTCCACGACTTCACCCAAAATTCGATTGGCGGTAGAAGTATAACCTTTCCAACCAAGCATGATTAGATCACAATGACGCTCTCTCGCCGTCTCGAGGATGGCACGCGCCGGATTACGACCTATGATCACCAGAGAACTAATTTTGACATCATTCGCCTTCGCGCGAACATGGGCTTGCTCTAAAATTCTCCTTTCGCGTTCGACATATGAAGTTTCGCGACTCGTTGGTGACTGCTCAGGCAAAGACACGACCCGCACGACGATGATCTCGCCATCATTTTCTTTGGCAACCGCTGATGCCAGATCTATCAATGGGACCACGTTTGTCGGGTTTGCAATGGGAACCAACACGCGGAAATCGCTCTCCTCACCATCCATACTGACCTGCGCCACGCGGGATGGCTCACCCGGCAAAAATTCCTCTTCGGCCTGAGAACCCTTCCAGGCCAGGAAACCGAGCATCCCTACGACCAACCACAGAACGGCCATGATAACCGGCTCGGGGTGCTTTAGTATCAGTGAGAGCAAATATATGTTCGCGCCAATTCCCAAAAGCGGTAACAATGGTACGAACGGGACGCGGAAAGGTCTCGCTAGGCCTGGAAATCTCTTTCGGTGGTATATTAGCGCCGCATTCACCAATATCAGCGCCAACAAAAGAATGGTGTCCGCAAAGTGCGCCAGTTTCTCCAAATGAAAACTCTGCGCAAAAACAACAATGGTTCCTCCTACTAAAATAAGCGAAATAATCGGAGTGTGCGTCTGCGGATTGATGGCGGCGATGCCAGAGGGCAAATGCCCCAGTTGCGCCATGGACAACACAACTCGCGAACCTGCCAAAATCGATGCGTTAGACGCGGAAATCATCGAAAAGAGTGCACCCACGACAATCACCATGCCACCAATAGGGCCTAAGAAAAGACGCGCGGCATTCCCCATCGCCGCTTCCGTATATTCCGTGAGATTCGCGGTAACAATAACAAAAACCACCAAAGTGTATAGAATCGTAACGATTGCCATGGACAGAAATATCGCGCGAGGAATCGTCTTGGTGGGGTTGGTGACATCTCCAGCTGATGCCGCAATTGCTGAAAATCCAAAAAAAGTAATAAAAACCAATCCGGCCGTCGCTCCAATCTTGGGAATATCAGTACTCATTCTCTCGAGCAAAGCTTTGGTATCCAAATTCCCTAGTCCGCCATAAACAAACCAAAATAAGAGGATGACCTTTCCCGCGGTAATGAAAACTTGAAATCGAGCCGATTCCTTTGTTCCCTTAATATTAAGCAGCACGAGACATATGATCCCCAAGATTCCCGATAGTTGCTCGTAGGGAGAATGCCAGACGAATTCGTTGAAATAAGAAGAGAGACTGCTGATGTAGAAGGCGCATGAAGAAGTATAGCCAAGCACCAACGTCCATCCCACAAGATAGGCAAGCGGCGGAGTAAACGTTCTCCTCGCATAGAGATACCCTTCCCCGGATTGCGGATACAGGGATGAGAATTCACAATAAGTGAGCGCGGTGAATGTGGCGACAAACGCGGCCAGAAGAAAAGCGATGACGGCCGATGAACCCACATCCCTGACCGCAAGGCCAGATAGCGTGAAAATACCCGCCGCTATCATCGTACCGACGCCGATAGAAAGCGCGGATGTGAGTCCTAAATCTCGACTAAGCTCGGTTTGTATGTGTAGAGTATTGCCGTTTGGTTTGTTCATTTCAGATCTGCCAGAAACTCCTTAAGTTCTCGTTGCACGATGACCGGCTTGGAGATGTTGGGAAAATGGCCAGCTTTCGCACACACTACCACCCGTGATTTCTTGGGCAGGGCGCTCATTAACGATTTTTCTGATTCCTCCTTAAATCGCATGCTTTTCCCACCACGAAATACCAGGGCGGGGCATTTTGTTTTCTTTGCAAGGAAAACAGGGTCGTAATCGCTCGCGGAGGTTGCTTGAAATTCCTGCAACCTCAGAAACCTGCTTTTCTCATAGGGAACTCTGCAAACACCATGAACACCATCGCATACCAAAATATCGGACAGGAATCGCCTCGTCCGAGCGGGCGGCCAATACCCTTCTTCGTTCTCGGTGATGAATTTCTGCGCCTGCACGAGATTCTCGAATTCCACTGGCCGATTTCGCGCCGCCTCCAGGTTCGTATTGGCGCCTGGCCCCTCGCGCACCATTGGATCCATCAACACGGTCGCGGCGACGCGCTCCGGACGCTTCGCGGCAACGGCTAAGGCGATTGCTCCGGCGAAGGAATGTCCCATCACCACAAAACGATCCAGCAAAAGTGCGTCAGCGAGGCCGATTACGTCCCTTGCGAAATCTGCGGCGGCATCACCCACGCCCGGATCATCCGTTCTCCCGTATCCCCTTTGATCCGGGCATATCATGCGTATGGTACCCGCACCTTCCGCCAGCGCTTTCCACATCCCGCTCTGGCTCAACGAACCATGCAATGCGATGACGGGCAAAAACGAACTCCTCCTCGCCGGCCTCCAGTCGTGGAACGACATTTGAAAATTCGACACCGTCTCAAATCCAGCATACCAGCCACCTTTGCCGCGCATATGAACCTCTTGGGGTGAAAAATGAATGTATATGTGAGGAATGCTATCTAATCGGGAAAACGATAATTCTCTCTCCTGCTGAAGGATAAAGCAACGGGCAACGTACGCCCATTCGACAAGTTCCCGGCTTGAGGCTTCCTGAAACAAAGCGAAAAAACCTCGTTCTTCGATATTCCACCTTATTCTATGGCTTTTGGGTAGCGGAACGGAAATCGCTAGGAAGAATCGTCCGTATAGGAGATGGAGACGCGGCGAGCGTAAAAACGATTTTCTTCACCGTCCATGGGTTCAAAGAAATGGCACGCCTGCAAATCGCGCGGGTACACATGGACCGAAACCGCCACGTCGTCGCGGCGGTTGCGCACCGTATGGATGTCCGCGCAGCCGCAAACCGAGTTTTGCGCGCCGGCCGAGGGGTTATGGGGCGCATCGCTTCTGAGCGCGATTTCCCCCTCGGAGATCTCCTTGTCCGCAAAATAATTAACGACCTCGAGACCGCCCTCCACCATGCCGAGCATTCCCCAGGCGCCGTCATGATCGTGAACCGGGGTGCCTTGTCCGGGCTTCCAGACCATGGCCGCCACGATGAAGCGCTCCTCGGGGTCGCGATACAGCAGATGGCGCGCATAGCTCTCCTCCGAGGGCCGCATCGCCTCGGGGGGAAGGAAAGAACCCGCTTCCAGCAAGCGTTTGAGAGCAGGCTCGGCAGCGTGGATGAAGTCCCGCCCGCGTGCGCCTTCCTCATAAATACCCGCAAGCTCATCCGCGAGGCGGGTGATGGGTGCGCTGGGTGTGACGGCTGTGTCCATGGCGACCTCCTTGGCTTGCGGAAATCGATGTAAAGTGCTATATTTCAAATACTTAACCTTTCAGTTTTTATCGAAAAACCCCCTGAATTTATCGAATTTTATCGATATTTTCACATATTATAATTTTCGTTAACCCGATAAATTCCAGAATATCCCTCAGGCGTTCACCCTCCCTGAAAATCACCAGGGATGGTTCCGCTCGATGAGTGTTCCGGGCCCATCGGCGCTCTCGAGCAACTCGATCATATCATACAGCACGGCGCGCTGCTGTTCAAGATTTTCCACCTTCCCGAAGGGATGTCCCAGCGGCCAGGGCACGAACATCGCCCGGGGCGGTCTGAGCGCAAGCGTTATCTCCTTCACGATGCTCACCGAGACGGTAGGGAGCCCCTCCCGTTCCACCGCGTTCTGAATCAGCCCGACCGAGCGATTGCAAAGCCCTCAGGCGGGCGCGAGCAGCGCAACCTCCGCCCCCGCCTCGCGCAGCAGCCGCGCGGCCTGCGGCGCCGTCTCCTCCACGAGGCGCTCCACGAGTTCCTTGTCGATGTGGCCCATGAAGCTCACGTGCACGGGCGACACCCCGCCTATCCGCCCCTCGGCGGCCATCTCCCTGATCCGCTCATGGGGGAAGACGACGTTCAAATCCGCATCCGCCCCCCGGTGGTCGTAATAATCATGGGTTATCGTCATCGCATCGCGCGCGGCGTCGCCCGGAATCTCGCGAAACGTCGGGTCGCCGTCGGGGTTTTCCATGTCGAAAGGGGTTTGATTCTTCAGGTGCACCCCGCCCGTCGTCACCAGCGCGACGCTGCATTCGCTTACCGGCTTCGTAAGCGGCGTCCAGGGCGTGAACGCCGCCCCCGCGCGATACCCGGCCATCTCGGCGGAGAAATCCTTGGACCCCGACCACCTCTTCACCAGATTCGGATACCGCGTCAGCAGACGCGCCACCATCCTGTCCTTCCACCTGCGCAAGCTCATCGATGTGTCCTGTTCGTCGGGGGGTTCTTTATTCGGCGGCGGCCATCCCATCAACCAGCGGAGAACTCTATCGCAATAGGGTCTTCCATGCACCCGGAGGGACGATTATCCCACCGAGGCGGTGAAGAGAGCCGAGAACATGACTGGTCATACCGGCGGCAGATCGGACAATGAGATTTCGTTGCTCTCCTCCATGAGGATCAATTCCGAGAGAAGAGGAATTGTGTTTCTGTAGGGACAGGCCCCCGTGCCTGTCCTGATGCCCGCTCAATTAGGGACAACCACGGGGGGAAGGACAACCCAGAAGGGTTGTCCCTACTATGAAATCATTATGTCCAGCGCAGGGGCGGACTCGCGGGTCCGCTCGCACGTTTCTTTTTATTCGTCATTCCGGCGCATGCTGGTGACAACCGGGAGGTTGGCCAGAACCAAAGTAGGCGCGGTTCGTGAATCACTCCCCCCTTGAGGGTCATTTCCGACCGAAGAGGGAGGGAATGTCGCAGAAGCCGAGCGCTTTGTGCGAGGCCTGATGCGGTGGGGGGTGAATTCCAACCGAATAAAGAGAAATTCTTCTGAGCGAAAGCGCGGAATTGCGAACCCATACTCTCTTTCCTCTGAGACGGAACTATCGTTCCTTATTCAGTCACGATTGCCCCCACCGGCGCGATTGCGGACTCGCGTCTTTAGCTTCCGCGTCGGTCTTCCCGAGGAGGAAAGATCGACCCTCAAGGGGGGAGTGATTCTCAAGCGCTCGGCTGATCAAGTGGGAGTGAGTTCAGCACCGTCTTTTTTCCCTCTCATCCCACCTTACAAGCGGCGCACTTATTTATGTCAAGCAATGGGTCGATCCACGCGCTCGCTCTTGGAAGCGGAGCCGGTGCACATTGTTTAACCGCACCGTTGTTACTTCGATTTGAGTTTAATAGCCCCTGAGAGCGACCGGATAAGAGTTTCGGATCGGCCAGCAATTATCTTGCTTTGCGCAACGGTGGCTCTGTTGATTGTTTTGATGATCGACTCCTTGTTGCGGTCAAGGTAGAGCATATATCCCTTATTAGGAAAACCAGTGAACCAGATAGCCACATCATAGGCAATAGGAAGCCAACTTCTCTTACTTGGCCCATCTCGTTCAACAATAGTCAGGCCATGGCTTCCAATGACAAAATTCCTCTTTGGCATACAAATTCGTGCAACGCCCCAACCTACCTCACGAGAGAATCGTTCCCCTGAACCACCCCTTCGCCCCGCGCCCGTTCCGTTATCCGGCAAAGTGACCCATCGCAGCGAATCCAAGTCCCATCAGCGCCGCAACGCCCAGGGTTCTCATGAGAGACTGGTGTCGCCAGAGGAGCATGATCGCGCTCACGGCGCCGACGAGCAGAACCCGCCAGTCCAGGGAATGCCAGTCCGGCGCCAGGAGTTTGACCGGGCCGAATTGCCGGGACGGCAGTTCGGCGAACAGGACATGCAGACCGAACCAGATGGAGAGGTTGAGAATGACACCCACCACCGCCGCCGTAATCGCCTCCAGAGCGCCCTTCAGCCGAGGCTGTGACGGGAGCTGCTCGATATAGGGCGCGCCGGCGAATATCCACAGGAAACAGGGCGCGAACGTGACCCAGAGCGTGACCAGCGCACCGGCAATTCCCATGCCCACCCCGCCCGCCCGGTATCCTGCGATATAGCCGACGAACTCCGTAACCAGGATCAGCGGCCCCGGGGTGGTTTCCGCCAGCCCCAGGCCATCCATCATTTCACCGGCGCTCAGCCAGCCTTTATAGGTCACCACGTCCTGCGCCAGGTAGGCGAGCACCGCGTAGGCTCCGCCGAACGTGACCACCGCGAGGCGGGAGAAGAAATTGCCGACCTGCACCAGAATGTCGTAGCCGCCCAGAACCATCAGCAGCACCACCGGCGTCCACCAGACAACCATCCATATCGCTACCGTCCTCACCGTGCCGGACATCGACCCGCCACCCCGCCCGGTCCCGGTCTTTCCGGCGCTCTGGCCGCCCAACAGGAAAAATCCGACCAGGCCGGTTACCAGGATAATGACGGGGAACGGGACCGACAGAAAGAAGATGGCCACGAAGGCCAGGCCGGCGATGACCCAGTGCACGGCGGAATGCAGCGCCCTCTTCGACACCTTGAGCAAAGCCTCCAGCACGATGATGAGAACCGCACCCTTGATCCCGAGAAACAGCGCGGCCATTACCGACAGGTGGCCCGCGGCCATGTACAGCATCGCCAGCCCGAGCACCACCAAAGCGCCCGGGACCACGAACAAGAGGCCCGCCAGCAACCCGCCGGGCACGCCGCGAAGCTGCCACCCCGCGTAGGTGGCGAGCTGCATGGCCTCGGGGCCGGGCAGCAGCATGCAGAAGCTGAGCGCGCCCAGGAACCTTGGCTCGTCGAGCCACTTTTCCTCCTCCACCAGGACACGGTGCATGAGCGCTATCTGCGCCGCCGGGCCGCCAAAAGACAGGATCCCGATGCGCCAGAATACGGCGAACATCCGGCGCCAGGAGACGCCCGATTCCCAATGCGCGTCGTCGCCTGCGGGGTCTGCGACACCCATCATCACCTTCTTTCTTTAGTCGGTAATTCCTCGCTCCTCGCTCGGAATTGACCCAATCAATCACCCATACGGTTTCGGACTCTCGTTCTGGAGTCGAGGGAAAGGGGGCCGCCTCCCAGGAGGAGTATGGAGATCGTGGCGAGCAGGAGGAAAAGGGAGTATTCGTATCCACGGGCGACGGCGGCGCCCGTCGCGAGGTTCGTGACGAGCCCGTGCATGAAAAAACCTTGATCGAAATGCACCAGCAAAGCGGCGCCCGCCATGATGGCGCCATTCATCAAAGCGCCCAGGCGGGCGTAGAGCCCGATGAGCAGGAGCGTCCCGCCGACCAGATGTCCCAGCACGACGGCCCATGCGCCGATGGCGGGCAGAGGGATTCCCATCGATGCGTTCAGGGCGGTGAGGCGCTCCACGCCGATCTCTAGTAAGCCGTAATAGGCATGCAGGATGTAGTAGACGCCCAGAGAAACCCGGAGCAAGGCGATTCCGTATGTCTGATGCTTCTTCAGTCTCGGGTTCATCGACTCTTCCCAAAGCGGTGCAAAAGGCTATTTTCGCGCAATCACGCGGATATCGCCACCCCACCCGAAACAGGAAGCGATTTGACCCGCGCGCGAAATGTGATAGAAGCAAAACGCGGTTCCGGTCTCATGAGCGGAGCCGCTCTCATGCGGGGCATGCGCCTTATCTTACGCCGCAACCAAAAACATGAAAGCAGTCATCCGAATATGAGCGAATCTCCCAAAAAACTATCCTATAAGAACTTCGTCATTCCGCTGGTTCTGGTCGTCGTCCTGGCGCTCTTCTTCTACTCGGGGCTGGGCCGCTACCTCTCCTTCGAGGCCCTGAGGGAAAACCAGGGCGCGCTCAAAGATTGGGTGCGCGCGAACGGCGCGCTCGCCGTCATCGCCTACATGCTCATCTACGCGGCGGTGACTATCTTCTCCCTCCCCGGCGGGTTGGTGATGAGTATCACCGGCGGTTTCCTGTTCGGGACCCTCTGGGGCGCGCTCTACATCGTCGTGGGCGCAACGACGGGGGCGACGATTCTCTTCATCGCGGCCAAGACCTCGCTCGGAGACCCCTTGCGCGCGAAGGCCGGCCCCTGGCTCCAGAAGATGGAAGAAGGCTTTCAGGAAAACGCGCTGAGCTATCTGCTGGTCTTAAGGCTCGTGCCCCTGTTTCCGTTTTTCGTGGTGAATCTGGTGCCCGCGTTCCTGGGGGTTTCGTTAAGCGTCTACTTTATCGGCACGTTCCTGGGGATAATCCCGGGGTCTTTCGTCTTCGCCTCGGTGGGCGCAGGACTCGGCAGCATATTCGAGGCGGGAGGCGAGTTCACCACCAAGGGGATACTCACGCCCCAGGTCATCATCGCGCTGGTGGGACTCGCAGCGCTCTCGCTCATCCCCGTGGTCTACAAGAAGCTCAAGTCGAAAAAAGACTGATCTCGCCTCAGCTCGGCTTCTCGGCGGTGAAGAGGTATCTCGTCTGCGCGAAGAAATATGCGCCCCTCTCATCCTGCGCCCGCACGTCGCGCGCCCAGGCGTCGGCTTCTTCCTGCGTGATCTCCGTCCTGCCGGGGACGACGCCCAGAATCTGGCGGATGAGATGAAAGCTGCAGCCCGCATCCCCGTAGGCGGTGTTGAGAATGGGAACCGCGCCCACGGATAGGGAACGAAAGCCCGCGGCCTCAAGCCTGGGTTTAAGCGAACGCGGCAACCCCGGATGCGCGAAACTCTCCCGCCAGCCGTCCATGACCCGCTCGCACAGGGCCTTATCCTCACAGTTCCACGCCGTCGCGCCCCAGTCGGTATCGACGATCACGAGGCGTCCGCCGGGCCGCAAGACGCGGTAAAGCTCTCTTATGGCCGCATCCACGTCCCCCACGAACTCGAGCGTCTGCACGCTGACGCCAGCATCGAAATCCCCGTCCGCAAAAGGCAGCGATACGGCGTCCCCGATCCGGAAATCGACTTGGGGGCAATCCGCACAACGCGCCCGCGCGATGGCGATCATCGACTCGCTGAGATCCACGCCGCGCACGCATCCCGAGGAACCGACTACCGCCGCCATCTCCCCGGCGAAAAGGCCGGGGCCCGAGCCTAAGTCCAGAACGCGCGCGCCTCGCGCAAGGCTGAGCGCCTCTATCGTCCGGCGCCTGACCTCGACCATGTCGCCCGTGAGGTACATGGCCTCGGCCCGGCGCGAGGCGCGTGCGTCAAAATCCATCGTGTCGTTCACAGGCCCGCTCCGTTTGGGAAGTTCCATAATCTTCAACCCCTACGTGTCACCATGAGAACCGGACTCGTCCCTCGATACGACCCTTCGGGTCTACTCGGGATGAGGGGTTGCTTTACCGTGCCGTCCGTAGGGGCGAACCTCCGCCCCGCAGTGTGTGAACCGCCTCGTCCTTTTTCGGGAGTCGCCATCCATCGCCGCGCTGCCCCATCCCTCGCCCTCACCCTGAGTAGCGGCGAAGCCGCGTATCGAAGGGCCTGTGCTAATCCCGTCGAAGGGCGCCAGGCTTACGCGTCCTTGAAATACTCGGTGTCCTCGGGCCGGGGCTTCCAGTTGGGATTGGTGGGCCATTCCTTGTGGCGCGAGAGCTTATCGCCCCCGTAGCGCACCCGGTAGAGCAGCGTGCGTTCCGAGCCGTTGGTGTATTCATGCGCCTCGCCCGGAGGGTGGACGATGAAAGAACCGGGGATGACGTCGACCTCGCCGGTGGGGGTCTTCATCCTGCCGCCGCCCTTGTAGCAGAAATAGATTTCCGTCGCGTGGGGGTGGCAGTGGTAGGGACTCACCTGCCCGGGCTCCCAGCAGGCCACCGTCACGTCGCCCTCCTCGAAGCGGCCCAGAATCTTCTCCACGTGTTTTTCCTTGCTGAATTCCTTTTCTTTCTCCAGATCGAAAACGTGCATCTTCCTCTCCTGTGTGTATGACTCCCGCCACTAAAAAACGGGCGCTCGATGAGCGGCCCTCATGAACTCTTTACAACCGGCTGAACTCCTCGCAGATGGCGGCCATCCACTTGGCCCCGTCGATCAGGTCCGCGACCTTCAGGTTCTCGTTCGCGCTGTGCGTGCGCGAGGTAATGCGGCCCACGCCGGTGGAGGACAGCGGAATCCCCAAATGCTTCAGCACGATCCAGGTCGGCGTGCTGCCGTTGCCGAAGGGATCGATGATGGCGTCTTCCCCGTAGAGCCTCTGCGACGCCGCATTGCACGCCTTGACGACCTCGGCCTCGGGGTCGCTCTTCGCCGGGTAAGAGGTGAACAGAAGCTCCACGCCGATGTCCTCGAAGCCGTGCTTGTCCAGATGCGCGCGCACGCAGTCCCGTATCTTGCAAGGGTCCTGGTTCGGCACGAGGCGGCAGTCCACCTTGGCCCGCGCGCGGGCGGAGACGATGGTCTTCACCCCCTCGCCGGTGTAGCCGCCGTCAAAGCCCGCGATGTTGAAGGTAGGCGTAGCCAGATGGCGGCGCGGAAGGTCCTCGTCCTTGAGATCGAGGAGGAATTTACGCAACTCGAACTTCTCCATGCGCTCGGCGCCGTTGTAGGGCCTGACGCGGCGGATGAGTTCGTCTTCTATCTCCGTGATGGGCAGCACGTCGTCGTAAAATCCCTCGACGAGCACGTTCTCGTCCCGGTCCTTCATGGTCGAGAGCGCCCACGTCATCCGCCAGGCCGCGTTCTCGTATATCTGGGCGTTCGAGCTGTGGAAATCGACGTTCGCCGTTCTGCAGGTGAGCTCCATGTAGCAAAGGCCCTTGTTGCCGAGTGAGAGCACGGGCGTATCCACCCTCGTGGTATTGTCCTCCCAGACGCAGCCGTCCGCCGCGAGCAAATCCGCGTTTTCCTTTACGAAAGGCTCGAGCGAGGGGCTTCCCACCTCTTCTTCTCCCTCGATGATGTACTTGACCGAGCAGGGAAGCTCGCCGCGCACCGCGAGAAAAGCCTCGAACGCCGCCAGACGGCTCATGATGTTGCCCTTGTTGTCCGTGGCGCCGCGCGCGATGACGTGGCCATCGACCACCTCCGCATCGAAGGGCGGGCTGCTCCACTCAAAAAGCGGCTCTGCGGGCTGCACGTCGTAGTGGTTGTAGAAGAGAAGCGTCTTCTCCCCTCTTCCTTTAAGACGCGCGGTGAGAATCGGGTTGCCTTCGGTTTCATGGAGCGTCGTCTCTAAGCCCGAGCGCGCCACGCGGGCTTCGAGCAGGGCCGCCATCTCCCGGACGCCGACGTTGGTCGTCGAGATGCTCGGCTGGCGGCAGAGTTCCTGCAGATCCGCCACGAAGCGGTCCGCGTTCTCGTCTATATAGGCCAGCACTGCGTCAAAATCCTTCTCCCCGCTCATCGCACACTCCTTTTCCTTGAGACGCCCGCGGTTCGCTCTTCGGTTTGATTATCAGCGTGGAACAAAGATATGATCCTCAGCACTTACATTCAACCCGAAAACCCGCATTCGCGCGACTTGAAATCGGGCGTTCATCCGCTCCGGCGCATACCAAATGCGGCCCAAAGGAGGCCATTCATGCCCGAAGCACCCGCGAATACGAACTGGTTCACATACTTTCCCGAGGACTACCGCTGGTCGGCCGCCATCTGCGGAATGGTCTCGAGCGCGCAGTGGGGCGGGACCGAGATCGGCGAGGTCGACAAGGTCTGCCGCCGCCTCTACAAGAAGCTCGGCGACGACGACTTGTGGTTCGACGAGTGGGACCGCATGGGCGACATCGTGCGGGATTTGGGCCGCGCCGCCGAGGAGAAAAACCAGAACCTCTCCGCCGCCTCCCACTACAAGCGCGCCACCTGCTACTACCAGATGGCCGAGCGCTTCAGAACGCCCAAGGACGAGCGTGCGCTGGCCACGTTCGAGAAATCACTCGATTGCTTCCGCCGCTTCGCCCGCCTGACGGACAGGCCCAGAATCGAGGCCGTGGAAGTCCCCTTCGAGGGCGGAAAGCACCTGCCCGGCTATCTGGTGCACGCCGAGAACACGAACGAGAGCAAACCCCCCGTCGTGGTCTTTTTCGACGGGCTCGACGTCAACAAGGAACTCCAGTACACGCGCGGCGTGGAAGACCTCGTGCGCCGGGGCATGAGTTGTCTGGTGATGGACGGCCCCGGCACGGGCGAGGCCATCCGCCTGCGCGAGATCTACCTGCGCCCCGATTACGAGGCCGCAGGCTCGGCCGCGCTCGATTACTTAGAATCCAGGGACGACGTGGACGCGAACCGCGCGGGCGTCATGGCCATCAGCCTGGGCGGCTACTACGCGCCGCGCATCGCCGGCATGGAGCCGCGCTACAAGGCGTGTCTGGCCTGGGGAGCGATTTGGGATTACTACGCCACCTGGAAAAAGCGCATTGACGCCTCCTTCAAGGCGGAACTCTCCGTTCCGGGCCATCACATCCAGTGGATCCTGAACGCGGACTCGCTCGATGACGCCCTGGTCAAGCTGGACGGCTTTAGGCTCGACGGCGTCGTGCAGAAGATGCGGTGTCCGTTCCTCGTCACGCACGGGGAGGACGACAAGCAGATTCCCTTAGAAGACGCGCAAGCGCTCTATAACGCCGTAGGCTCGGAAGACAAGACGCTTAGGGTGTTCACCGTGGAAGAAGGCGGCGCCCAGCACTGCCAGCGCGACAACTACGCCATCGGCGCGACCTACATGTTCGACTGGCTCCAGGAGAAACTCTGCGGGTAGGGTCAATTCCGACTGAGGAAGGAGGGATTGTTCCGACTGGCTCCAGGAGAAGCTCTGCGGGTAGGGGGGGTAGGGACAACCCCCCGTGGTTGTCCTTCGTGAGGACAGGCGCGGGGGCCTGTCCCTACAGTGAGATGGTAAACCGGTCGAAATTACTCCCCCCTTGAGGGGGAGTCCCGATGAGGGACTACCACGACGGGTTGCCTTTCTCATGATACCGTTCAGGGGATTGGATTTTATGCCGTCATTCCGGCGCATGCCGGAATCCAGAACCGACGGAGATACCGGCATCGCAGGACGACCATGAAAAACATGAAAGCAAAAGACAAAAACAAAGTCGCTGGATTCCGGCATTCGCCGGAATGACGAAATGGCGGACGAATCTGATCATCGCAAGGTAAGCCTTTTGTTTCCTTCCCCCGCGGTTGTCCTTTCTCAGGATAAATACGACCCAGACAGGCCATGACCATCTTCCACACCCACGTCATCGTCGACTGGTCGGCGCGCTCGAAACCAAGCCCCGCCAGACCCAGCGGGGATTCCATCTGGTGGGCCGTCGCCCGGGACGGTCTTGTGGAAAAACCCGCATACGCCCGCACCCGCCACGACGCTCTTGAGCGCTTAGCCGCTTTCATCGCCTCAGAACTCGACGCCGCCCGTCGCGTGTTGATCGGCTTTGATTTTCCCTTCGGATACCCGGCCGGGGTCGCGGCGCACCTGACGGGTGAGGCTTCCGCCCTCACGCTTTGGAACTGGCTGGCGGCCAGGATCGAGGACACGGAAGTGAACGCCAACAATCGCTTCGATGTCGCGGAGGCGATCAACCGCGCCTATCCGGGGTTCGGCCCTTTCTGGGGCCGACCGGGAACCTGGCCATACCCGGAGGTGCCGACCCGCGAATCACGCCGCACGGGCCGGGAGACTCACCCGCCCGAGCGCCGCATCGCCGATCGCCGCGCAAAAGGCGCCAAAACCGTCTGGCAACTGGCCTATGCCGGGTCGGTCGGCTCACAGGTGCTACTGGGCCTCCCCGCCCTCAAACGCTTGAGCACGGACTCACGCATTCAGGGCCGCCTCGCCGTCTGGCCCTTCGAAACCGGCTTGCGCGCGCCCCAAACACCCGCCGTGATCGCCGAAATCTACCCCTCCCTCCTCAGGAAAGAGGTTGAAGAGCGCAAGAATGAAGGTGAGATACGCGACGCCGCCCAGGTTCGCGTGAACGCGGAGGCCTTCGCCCGGCTCGATGCACTGGGCGGACTAGGCCCCTTGTTCCAAGGCGCTCCTTCTCTCGACGCCACCGAGCGCCGCCTCATCGAAACCGAAGAAGCATGGATACTGGGACTCGGCCATGAAGAGAAACTCCGCAAAGCGTTGGCTCTGCCTCTGTAGTAGGGACAGGTCGCGGCCTGTGGGGCAGTCCCGATGAGGGACTGCCACTACGGAGGGAGACGCAGGCTTCTCCCCATGCAGGTTTGGTTTCACTCCCCCCTTGAGGGTCGGTCTTTCCTCCTCGGGAAGACCGACGCAGAAGGCGAGCGTTTCGTGCGAAGGCTGATGCGGTGGGGGGTATGATTCTAAAACGAAAACTATCACAAAATTAAAAGCTCCCCCCACCGGCGCGACTTCGGGCTTCGCCCTTGTCTTTCCGACTCCCCCTCAAGGGGGGAGTAATCGGGAATGCGCCGATGACGCAAAATTGTTGCTGTGATATAAATTTCGTTATTGGAACAATGAAACGAGGAAGCCCGAATTTCGAAGAAGTTCTGGATTGAAAGATCCGTTTTTCTCGATTTTCCCGCGCCACCCCTCAATAGATACACGCACGATAACTTCTGATTTCCCGTAAGGAGAACGCCTCATGGCAAAAGCCGTTCGCAAGGAACCATGGTTCGCATATTTTCCCAATGACTACCGCTGGTCCGCAGGTGTGAGCATCGCCTATTCCACGTCCTTCTGGGGCTCCTCCACGATGGGCGAAGTCGACAGAGTCTGCCGAAAACTCAAGGGCAAGCAGGGGAACGACGAAGCCTGGTTCGCCGAATGGGTGAGCGAGGCCGACAGGATGCGCGCCCTCGGCATGGCCGCCGCGAGAAAGAAAAATTCATTATCCGCCGCCGCCTTCTTCAAGCGGGCGTGTTTTTATTATCAACTCGGCGAGCGGTTCAGGACGCCCAAGGACAAGGCGGCGAACGCCGCGTATCGTAAATCGCTGGACAGCTTCAAGCGCTTCGCCGCGCTCACGGATTCCCCGTGCATCGAGCACGTGGAAATTCCCTTCGAGGGTAAAAAAACGCTGCCCGGCATTCTCGTTCACGCGCAGAACACGAAAAAAAGAAAGCCGCCCGTGGTGGTTTCTTTCGATGGTTTCGATGTTTCCAAGGAAATTCAGTACATCATGGGCGCGGAAGACCTCGCCCGCCGGGGGATGAGCGTGCTGGCCGTGGATGCGCCCGGAAACGGAGAAGCCATCCGTTCGAGAAAACTCTTCCTGCGCCACGACCATGAAGTAGCGGGCGCTGCGGCCCTCGATTACCTCGAGACGAGAAAAGACGTGGACGCGGGGAACGCCGGCGTCATGGCGATCAGCCTCGGCGGCTACTACGCGCCCAGAAACGCCAGCATGGAGCACCGCTTCAAGGCGTGCGTGGCCTGGGGGGCGATTTGGGACTACCAGAAGGTATGGAAAGACAGAATCGCCGCCGCCTACAAGACGGCCCTCTCGGTTCCCGGGCATCACCTGACGTGGATTTTCAACTCCGATTCCACCGAGGAGTGCCTCGACTTACTCGGGGACTTCAAGCTCGACGGCGTGGTGCAGAACATGCGCTGCCCATTTTTGCTGATTCACGGGGAAGGCGACCAGCAGATATCCGTAGCCGAGGCGCGCAAGCTCTACAACGCCTCGGGCTCGAAGGACAAAACGTTTAGAATCGTCAAGGGGACGGAAACCGGCTCCCAGCATTGCCAGATGGACAACGTGCCCCCCTACGCGCACGAGATTTTCGACTGGCTCAAGCTGAAACTGGGGGCGTAGCGGAGACCGGGAACCGGGCCGGCATCTTCCGGCGAACAAAGAAGCGGATGGGCTTTCAGATGCGCGTCGAGGCGGATGCCGTCTGACGCCGGCGGGAAAACTCACAGGACAAGGGGGCGGATTCCATATGAATTATGAGAACATACGCACCGAAATGGACGGTGAGCTGCTCATCGTCACCCTTCACTGGCCTGAGCGGCGAAACGCCATGACCCACCAGATGCGGGTCGACCTGCTCGATTGCGCCCGCCGCGCCGAAACCGACGACGCGGTGAAGGCCATCGTCTTCACCGGACATGGCGATAAGGCGTTTTGCGCCGGCGCCAACATCCCCGAACTGGAGCAACGCACGCTGGTCTCGGAAATGGGGCCTTCGGCCACACTGCGCAAGGAGCTGCCGACCGCCATCGAGCGCCTCGGCAAGCCGAGCGTCGCCGCGATCAACGGCTATTGCTTCGGCGCAGGTCTGGAATTCGCCATGGGCTGCACAATCCGCATCGCGAGCGAAAACGCCCAGCTCGCGCTGCCGGAGATCAATCTGGGACAAATCCCGGGTTCAGGCGGGACGCAGCGCCTCTACCGGTTCGTCGGCCTGGGCTGGGCCATGCAGATGGTGCTGACAGGACAGCGCGTCGGCGCGCAAACCGCGAAAGAGATTGGCCTGGTCACCGAGGTCATGCCGCTCGCCGACCTGCTGCCCCGCGCGAAGGAACTGGCGCGCACGCTGGGGGCGCAATCCCCCATGGCCTTCGCCGCCGGGCGCGACGCCGTCCTCCGCTCCACGGAAACGGAGCTTCTGGCGGGCATCGACTATGAGCGCAAGCTCTACGCCATCTGCATGGCGACCGAGGATAGCCGCGAGGCCTTGAAAGCCTATGCTGAGAAGCGCGCCCCCGAATACAAGGGCCGCTAATCCGGGAACCAAGCATGAAGCCATTCCTGCTGGACCAGGAAAAAATAGAGGCCTATCTCGCCGCCGGATACTGGTCGCGCGAGACGATGGTGGAGCGTTACGCCGCCTATGCGCGGGATTTCCCCGAAAAAATCGCCTGCCGTGATTCACAAGAGGAAATCACGTGGCGGGGGCTGGATGAACTCACCGACCGTATAGCCGCGAACTTGATCGCACGGGGAATCGAGCGTGACGCCCGCGCCCTCGTGCAGATGCCCTCCTCGAACCGCGAGATAATTTTAAGAATCGCCTTCAAGAAAGCGGGAATCCTCGGCTGTTTCGCCCCCATGCAATGGCGGCGCAAGGAACTGGGCTACGCCTGTCGGGAACTCGGGCCCAGCCTCATCTTCGCCTCGCCCGAACCGGGCAGCGATGCGCCGGCCACCTGGCTGGATGAGGCGCTCGCCGGAGCCGGGCCCACCCTTCGCGTCAGTCTTTCGGGGGAACCTCCCGCAGGGTGGGTGCCCTGGAATGAGTTGACCAAACCTCCGCAGGACGCAGAGGCGCTGAAAGAGGTCGCCGAGCGTGCTTTCCGCTTCGATGAAATTTCACTCATCACGGTATCGAGCGGCTCGAGCGGCTTTTCGAAGCTTTGTGAATGGCCCGAAGGAGCGCAAATGTGTCTCGCCCGCGCAAACGGCTCGCGATTGGGCGTCAGCGCGGAGGATAACATCGGTGTTTTCGCGCCGATGGCGGGGGGCGCGGGTCTTTTGGTCTGGGTGACGTCGGGCATGACGCCGTGCGCCTTCACGTTCCCCGTAACCTATAACGCGCGCGCGCTGCTGGCGCTCATCGAGAGTGCGAAGATCACCGTGGCGACGACGGTGCCCGTCATCCTCACCCGGATGGCGCAGGAAGACTTGAGTTCCTTCGATCTGCGCTCGCTCAGAGCCATACGGATCGGCACCGCGGCGGTGGACCTGGACGCGGCGCGCCGCGTCGAGAGCCTCACCGATTGTCGCGTCGTGGTCGCGGCGGGCAGTATGGAAACCCCCGGTTTCGCCCACGCGGACTTCAATGAGCCCGCAGCGCTCAGGCTCAACGGCAGCGTCGGTTTGCCTCACCGGGGATGTGGCTGGCGAATCGAGGATGAGGACGGAAACGCGCTGCCCCAGGGAAGCGTCGGCCACTTCAAACTCTCGGCCCCTTTCGCATCTTCGGGCTACTGGAACGACCCCGAAGCCACGGCGGCGGTCTGGTCTCACGGCTGGAACACGACCGGCGACATCGCCACAATAGACGAGGACGGTCGCTTGAGACTCCTGGGCCGCAGCAAGGAGGTCATCAACCGCAGCGGCCAGAAGATATTGCCGGTCGAGGTCGAACGGGAGATCGCCAAACACCCCGATGTTTTCGAATGCGCCGTTATCGCCGCGCCCGACCCCGAATACGGTGAGGCGCCCTGGGCGTTCGTTCAAACCCATGACGGGAAGAGATTCGACGCGGAAGTTCTGGCCGCAGCACTCAGAACGAGCGGCCTCGCCACCTACAAGATACCGGCGCGGTTCATCGAACTCAGCGAATTCCCCCGCGTCGCCAGCGATAAGATCGACAAGAAAGCACTGCTCCAGATGGCGCTCGCTGAATAGGAACGACACCATCTGCGCCGAAAGACGAGGCGAAACAACGAAACCGAGACGGAGGGATACCTTGACGATGGGACACGACGAAGACCTGCACGGCGCCAGTTTCGACGGCTTCACGGTCGAGGTGGACGCAGAGCAACAGCGCGGCGACGTTATTCTTGATCGCGGCGAGATGAACACGATAAGCATGGGACAGCGCGAGGAATTGCGGGCCGCCTTCGAGAACCTGGACCGCGACGAGCGGGTGCGCGTTATCGTGCTGCGCGCCTTAGGCCCCAATTTCTCCTCGGGCGGATTCATTCGCGGCTTCATGGAGGCCTCGCCCGAGCACGTCTCGAAACTCGCCGACAACATCGCCGCGCCCACGCGGTGCGAAAAACCGGTCATCGCCGCCAACCGCGGCTATTGCTTCGGCGTCGGTTTCGAGGTCTCGCTCGCGTGTGATTTCCGCATAGCGTCCGAGACGGCGCGATACGCCCTCCCCGAGCAGCGCCTGGGGCAGATTCCGGGCTCGGGCGGCTCGGCGCGCTTACAGAAGATGATCGGCATCACGCGGACGAAGCACATCGTCATGCGCTCAAAACGCATCAGCGGCAAACAGGCCTATGAGTGGGGCATCGTCACCGAGGTCGTTGCAGATGAGGAACTCGAAAGCGCCACCGACGCCCTGGTCGCCGAATTGTGCGCCTTCGCCCCGCTGGCGCAGCGAACGGCTAAGCGCCTGCTCAACGAGACGGAAGACACCTTCTTGTCCTTAGGCATTCAGCTCGAAGGGCATTGCTACTCGCGGCTTCGCCAGTCGGATGATTTCAAAGAGGGCGTGGAGGCCTTTCACGAGAAGCGTAAACCCAACTTCAGGGGGAGTTGAGGGCCTCTTGGGAAGTTCTTCTCACTGGGAATCCGCCCCGCCTTGATGTGTACAGGAGGCGTTTCTCCCTTTCCTCCGCGCGGGGGCTCTACTCCTCCCTGAGAGCGTTTCGTGCCCCGCCGGAATTTTATGCTATACTTTTTTTATATCTCGTACATGAAGGTTCCGGTACGGGCGCCATCCCGAAAGACGGTTGGCCCGCAAGGTTTTCTCAAGACCAAGGGGGGGAGATCGTCATGTTAGGTCCCATGCACCATTCCAGCAGAACAGTTTCGGACATCGAAAGATCGATTGCGTTTTACCGCGACATCCTGGGCTTCGAAGTGGTGGAGGACATCAGCTCCGATGAGGAGGGAATCCAATACGCCTCGACCACGCCCGACAGCCGGCTTCGGATCGTCATGCTCCAGGCGGGAGGCGCGGTCGTGGAGCTCATCCAGTTCCTGAAAGCGGAGGGAAAACCCTACGACCATCCGCCGGCTCTGAACGACGTGGGCAGCAGCCACATCGCCTTCGAACCCGAAGACCTGGACGCCGCCTATGCGGATCTTGTTGACAAGGGCGTGCGCTTCGCTACTTCGCCCCAGGTGACGTGGCGAGGCCCGGGCCGTTACTGGAGGGCCGCCATTTTCTATGACCCGGACGGCTTCGATCTGGCTCTGTTCAAAATGTATGAGGGCGAACCCGCCGAAACTGTTTCCGGCTGAGTCCGAAACCATATGGAGGAAACGACGCCATGATGCTGAGCGACCTGACCTGGATGGAAATCCGCGACCTGATTCCCGAGAACCCCGTCATCATCCAGCCCGTGGGCTCGACCGAGCAGCACGGCCCCCACCTGCCGGTTCAGGTGGACATATCGAGCTCGTTCGAAGTCGCAAAAGCCGTCGGCGACAGGACGGGCTGCCTCGTCGCCCCGCCGCTTCCCTACGGCTACTCGGAAGTCTGGGAGAATTTCCCCGGCACCATCAGCTTCACGGCCGATACCTTCATGACGTGCGTCGCCGAGATCACCGAAAGCCTCGTGCGCAACGGCTTCAAGAGGATACTCTTCCTGAACGGCCACAACCCCAACCTCCCACTGCTCCAGACCATGATGTTCAAGCTCATGGACCGCTACGGCCGACGCGGGGATAGGCTTATCGTCGCCGGTAGCTATTTCATGGTGGACAAGGAGACGTGCGACGCCATCGGCGACAACTTCCGCGAGGGCACCCACGCGAACGAGTTCGAGACGTCCTTCATGATGCACATCCGCCCGGACATGGTGCACGTGGATCGGCTGGGCGATTGGGAGTACAAGCCCGAACTGGTGCTCTCATTTCAGCACGGCGTGACCTCGGTCGTGCGCCTGCCCGACAGCCGGGTGCACAACGGCGTCTACGGAGACCCGCGCCGGGCCACGCCGGAGAAGGGCCGCCAATACTTCGAGGCCTGCGTGACCAAGGTGGCCGAGATAGTGGAGAACTTCAACCCGGATTATTTCGGAATACAGGAAGTGTACACTTAAAGTCGGGGAGCGTCGTAGGCTCAGATGGCCAGTTGGGTATCGGCGTCGAAGAAGTAAAGTTTGTCCTCGCGCATCTCCACGCGGGCCTCATCCCCCATGTCGACCCTGAAGGTGGAGGCGGTGCGCGCCATCAAGGAAAGATCCTCGAAGGCGAGTTCCAGAACCTGATCCGCCCCGTAAGGCTCCAAAAGCAGCACCTTGCACTGGTGCCCGTTCGGGTCGCCTCCCGCCTCCTTCACGATGACGTCTTCGGGGCGAATCCCCAGAATCACCTTCTCCCTCGTCTCTTTTTCAAGAATTTGCCGCTGTTCCGGCGGAGGCTCCACGACGAAGTTCCCGTAGCGGAAGCACAGCCTTCCGTTTTCCTGCTCCAAGGCGCCGGGCATGAGGTTCATGGGCGGCGTGCCCACGAATTGCGCCACGAAGGTGTTCGCCGGTTCGTGATAGACGGCGTAAGGGGAGGCGTATTGCTGGAGCACGCCGTCTTTCAGGAGCGCTATCTCATCCGCCATGTTCAGGGCTTCCACCTGATCGTGGGTCACGTAGATCATGGTGGTCTCAAGGCGCCGGTGGAGCTTTTTGAGTTCGGCGCGCATCTCGACCCGGAGCGCCGCATCCAGGTTCGAGAGCGGCTCATCCAACAAAAACGCCCAGGGTTCGCGGACGATCGCCCGGCCCAGCGCCACCCGCTGGCGCTGTCCGCCGGAGAGTTCGCGGGGTCTGCGGGCCAGAAGCTCCTCGATGTTCAGCGCCTCGGCCGCCCAGAGGACCTTCTCCCCGATTTCCGCCTTGGACATCTTCATCATCCGGAGCGGAAAGGCCAGATTGTCCCGCACTCTCAAATGGGGATAGAGGGCGTAGCTCTGGAACACCATGGCCATGTTGCGGCGGTGGGCCGGAATGTAGCGCACGTCCAAACCGTCGATGAGGATTGCGCCCTCGGTCGGATCCAGCAGACCCGCGACCACATTCAGGATGGTGGTTTTCCCGCATCCCGAAGGACCGAGTAAGACGACGAATCTGCCGTCTTCGATCTCGAGGTTCACGTTGTCGACCGCGACCACCTCACCGTAATTCTTGGTTAAATTCTCCAACACGACTTTCGCCATTCTCACTCGCTCCTATCGAAAACCGGCTAGCCCTTCACCGCCCCCGCCGTGAGCCCGCGCACGAAATAGCGCTGGAAGATTAGAGCCAGGACGACGGGAATCACGACGCAGGCGACGCCCGCGGCGTTCATCCGCGCGTAGCTCACCGAAAACTCGGAGACGAAATCGAGCAGCGTCACCGTGATGGGCCGGGTATTCATCGTCTGGGTCAGGACGAGCGGAAAGAGGAACTCGTTCCAGCTCGTGAGGAACACGAACACCGCCGCCGTGACGATCGCAGGCGCAGAAAGCGGCAGAATCACCCGCCAGAGCGTCTGGAAACGATTGCAACCGTCCACGCGGGCGGCGCTTTCGATCTCCTTCGGGACGGTCTCGAAATAGGCGACCAGCACGAAGATCGCCAGGGGCAGCGAAATGGGTATATAGGCCACGATGAGCCCCATATAGGTATCCAGCAGTCCGATCCCTCGGATCATCAGATAAAAAGGAACTATCAGGGACACTTCGGGCACGATTCGAGACGCCAGCACGACGTAGAAAAGGTACTGCTTTCCCGCGAAGCGAAGCCTTGCGAAGCCGTATGCGGCCAGACAGCCCAGAATGACGTTGATGATCGTGACGCCCAGCGCCACGACGAAGCTGTTCCACATCGAGGGCAGCACGTCGGCCGTGGGGAACGTGGAATATCCGGCCATGCTCTTGTCGAACGCGACGCTCGTGTCGGCGGGTTTTCTGAGGAGGATCTCCGTGTAGTTGCCGACGTTGACCTCGGGCGGAAGCCAGTTGGGCGGAACCGACACCACGTCCTTTTCGAACTGAAGGCTCGAATTGACCATCCAGTAGAAGGGCGAGATGGCGTAGAAGAGCATGGCGGCGACGATCAGGTAAAGCGCGACCCGCCCGACGAGGGCGGCGCGGCGGTATCTCTGCACCGATTGAAGTGTAGGGACGCTGGACGTCGACGCGGCCATGACGTTAGCCCTCCTGAGGCCTGTAGAGAATCTTGATGTAGCCGATCGCCAGGATGAAGGTGGCGATGGCGATCACGTAGGATATCGACGCGCCGGAGCCGAACTGCAGGTTCCGGAAGGTCTCCACGTAGGTGTACCAGGAGACGAGAGCGGTCGCGTCCCCCGGTCCCCCCTCGGTCAGGATGTAGACGAGGTCGAAGGTCTTGATGGAGATGATCGAGGAGTAGACCAGCACCAGCAGAAAGGCCAGCTTGAGGGCCGGCAGGGTGATGTGCATGAAACGCCTCGATGCGCCGGCCTGATCCACCTTCGCCGCGCTGTAAAGATCTTCAGGAATGGCCTGGAGCGCCGTAAGGAACAAGACGGTGGCGATGGGAACCTCCTTCCAGACGAAGGCGTTCACGAGAGTGTACAAGGCCCGTGCAGGGTTGCTGAGCCATGTCTGGTATTTGTCGATAGCGCCGATGGCGACCAGAAGCCCGTTCAACACCCCGTAGTCCGAATGGTAGATCCACTCCCAGATGAGGCCGTTCGCCACGTAGGGCACCGCCCAGGGGACGAGGATGAGCGGCACCACCCACCTTCGCACGCCCGCTCCCAGCTCATTGAGCGCCAGGGCGAAGACGAGGCCGAGTAAGGCCACCGCAATCACCGACACCACGACGAAGACGATCGTGTTCGTGAACGCGTTGTAGAAATCCTCGCTCTCCAAAAACGTGATGTAGTTCTCAAAACCCACATAGGGGTTTCTGTGAGGCCTTTTCAGGTTATAGACGTGAACGCTCACGTAGAAGGAATGCAGGATGGGATAGATGTTGAGCAGGACCATCAAAAGCAGCGCCGGCCCTACGAAGAACGCCGCAATTCCGCCTTCGGTTTGCATTCGCCGGGTGAACCAGCCTCTCACTCCCGTTGCGGCGGCGGGTTCTGCCCCTTCGGCGGACAGGGAATTCGCCAAAGAAAACCTCCATCGCGCCTCCCCCGGCAGCACACCGCCGAGGGAGGCGGTAACCTGTGATTAACTGTAGCGCCGTTTAAGTTTGTTCCACTGCTTGGTCAAGGTCTTGAGCGTACCCACGATGTCGGACTGACCCAGGATCGCCTTGTGGACGCGCGGACGCATGTACTGATCCCACTCGGCGTACCAGACGGCCTTCTGCCCGTCCTTGGGCTTGCTCAGCGCCATCTGGCTCTCGAACAGCTTCGCCTCGCCCCAGTTGTTCGCCGCCGCGATGATGTCGGGGTCCTTGAACAGCGGCGCGTGGCCGAAGCCCAGCCCGAACTCGGTGAACCACTTCTTCGCGGTGCGGTAGGTGCCCGACTTGTCCTTGCCGCCCAGGAAGTCCACCATCTTCCAGGCCATCGCCTTGCGCGCGGGGTCCTTCGCGGCAGAGGCGGTCATGCTGTAGCACCGCGTCCAGCCGCAGACGTGTGGCTTGGCGTTGTTGGCGGTGGGTATGAGCGCCATCTTGATCTTGCCGGCCACCTTGGAGGATTTGGGTTCGTTCGCGGCCCGCAGCCGGTAGTTCGGGAGAATGGCGAAACTGCCCGTGCCGCTGCTGAAAGCCTTGAGCGCGGCGACTTCGTTGAGCTCCATGAAGCCGGGCTGCGTGATCTTGTGCTTCTTCGCCGCGTCGATGATCCACTGAATCGACTGCGCCGCGGCGGAGCCCTCCTTATCGTAGTTCATGACGTTGTATTTCTCGTCGACGAACCTCCCGCCCCGGCTGTACATCATGGTGAAGAGCACCTCGCCCATCCAGAAATCGGCCTTCAGGAACTGTAAGAAGGGATACTCCTGAATCCCCTTGCTCTTGATCTGGAGGCTCTGCTGGACCACCTCGTCCCAGGTCTTGGGAGGAGCGCCGATGCCCGCTTTCTCCAGATGCTCCTCGTTGTACAAGAACGCCATGTGACCCACGTAGTAGGGCAGGCCGTAGAGCTTGCCCTCGTAGGTGAGCGCCTCGGCGGTCGGGCCGATGAACTCTTTTCTGTACTCGTCCACCCTCGGGAACTCGTCGATGGGATACAGCCAGCCCGCTTCCACGAATTCGGCGAGATGCCCGTCGATCATGTAAATGACGTCCAGGGGGGCTTTGCCCGTGAACTTGACGACCAGTGTGTCGTGGTACTTGCTGCCCGGCGTGTTCCCGTAGTTGATCTTGACTTTCGCGCGCTTTTCGAATTCGGCGATGCGCTGCTTCACGAAGCTGATGCCGTAGGTCCAGCTATAGAAGTTGAGCGTTTTCACCATCGCCGCCGAGGGCGTCGCCCGCGAAACAGGCAAGGCCAAGGCGGCCGTTCCCAGTGCGGCATTGCGAAGGAGTTTCCGACGACTCAATCCGAGCTCTTTCATGGCCAACCCTCCATCGTCGCCCAAGGAGAACTTGCGCTCCCCGTGGCACGGGCGATCCGCCATCGGGGGCAGAACCAAACCATAACGTCAAACCAGAAACCCTGCGCCGGGCCTCTGCGTTCACTCAGAGTTTCAGACGAAGAGATGGGAGGTTGCGTTACCATGGCAGGAAGCCAAGAGGCAAAAAAGCCCTGGAGGCGACGATGCCACCGATTCGCGTTCCCACTCTCCGGCGATCGAAAAACCCTCAAACAACCTTAACCAGTCTTACAAGTATGGGTAAACGGTAGCAGGATTCCCCTGCTCTGTCAAATTTTCCGTTTTTCGGCAGGTCCCGGGAATCTCCGCTCGGCGGGCCGTCGTCTAAGAGCCGAGGCTCACTGCCTAGCTGCGCGAGACGAGCTCGATGCTGATGTCGTCCGGACCCCGGATGAAGGCGATCTTCGTCCCTGGCCCGATCTCCCAGGGATCGCAGATGAAATCGGCTCCTTTCGCGCGCAGGTCGGCCTCGGCCCGGTCCATGTCGTCGACGATGAGACCGAAATGATCCAGCCCGTAGCGCGGATCGCTCGTCGTGTGGACGGGGTTTTCGCCCTCCGCACGTCCTGAAACCAGAAAATGCATTCCGTTCAGATCGAAACTGAAAAGAGGCGACCCGCCCAGGTCGCCTTCATCCACCACCCGCGCCCCGAACATCTCCTCCCAGAATTTTCTGGCGGCGTGGGGGTCTTCGCTTCGAAAATGCAGGTGGTCGTAACCGTAGGTGGGCATGGGCATCTTTTTCCCTCCAGAAAAAGTGAGTCGAAAAGAGGAGATCCCCCCTCTCGCCTATCCGGTCGAACGTGTATAGATAGCTGAATTATAGAAGCGTCCCCGGCGGGATTGTCAAGAAGGGAGATTCGGGCTTGAGACAGAAATCCGTGTTAAGGCATGGGCGGAGATGAGACACCCCCGCCCCCTCAACCTCCCGGCAGGATGACGTAGACGTCCTCCCCGTCCATCTCGACGGGAAAGCGCTGGACTCTTCGCCTGCGGTTCGCGAGGCATTCCCCGGTTCTGATCTCGAATTCCCAGCCGTGCATGGGACACGCGACGACGTCCGCTTCATCGCGCGCGTAATCCTCACACACCCTGCCGCCCTCCTCAACGTAAGCCGTCACCTCGCGAAAGAGGTTTCCCGCGCAGACGGGGCCTTGCTGGTGGGGACATTTGTCCTCCAGCGCGAAAAAGCCGTCGCTCAGCCGGAAAATGCCGAGCTTAAGGCCGCCCAGTTCCAGGCGAATCCGCTCACCGGGGCCGATCTCGGACGCCCGCGCCGCCCAAAGCCGCCTCGCCATTAAGCGCTCACCTCTAAATTCACGGTCTGCTCCGTGAAGCGGAAGACGCCGAGCGCGTTCTCGCCCATGATCTTCCGGCGGCCCGCATCGCTTAAGAACGGGAGATCGGCGATGGCCGAGGGCTCGTCGTAATCGAAATGGGGCCAGTCGCTCGCGAACAGGAAGGTGTTCTCCGCATCGAGCATCTCGAAGAACATCCGGAGTTGTTTTCTGGGCATCTCCTCCATCGGCTGGGTGCCGAAGTAGAAATCCTTGATGTATTCGCTCGGCAGCTTCCGGAGCAGGGGCGCCTCCACCCGCCGCCGCATGTATTCCGTGTCCAAGCGGTACATGAGGCCCGCCGCCCAGGTGATGCCGCTTTCCTGAAAAACGATTTTAAGGTCCGGGAACCGCTCGGGCACGCCCTCCATCACCATGCTCACCAGTTGCACCTGGTTGCACCAGGTCATGTCCAGCGCGTGGCTCTCGACGAAGGAGGGAAACTTGGCGAAGCTCGAAAGGTCCGGTCCCAGGAAGTTCGCGTGCAAGACGATGGGAAGCCCGTGGTGCTGCGCGGCCTCATAGATGGGGTTGTACGCCTCGGAGCCCAGGGGAAGCTCGACGCTGCCGAGCATCTCCACCCCGCAGACCGCAGGCTCACCCGCCACGCGGTCTATCATCTTCGCTGCGCGCTCGGGGTCGCGTCCCGATGCCACCAGCAGCGTGTAGACGCCAACTTCTGGTGCGCACACGCCGTCGAGCATATAGTCGATGTAGCCGTTGCAGATATCCATGGCGTGGTTCGGGTTGCGCACGAACTCGACCATGAGCATGTAGGTGGGAATCATGACGATGGTGTCGATGCCGAATCGCTCCATCACGACGGGGATGTCCGCAGGACTGGACATGCCGAGCATCTCGTCCTGATCCCCTTTGCCGCCGACTGCGCCCCGCACGGTGCGGCCATGCAGCATGACGTCGTACTGATCTCCCACCAGGGCCGGCATGTGGTACTGCCCGCTCCAGTCGGCGAAACGCTCGGCGGCGGGGCCTTTCAAGTATTTGGCGAAATCCCGGATTTCCTCGAGATAGTGCGCGTCGGCGTCCACGACGTGCATTCCCCGGTAGCCCATGACTTTCTCCCTGTGAGCTTCCAGTCGATTTTCATAGAGTCTTGTCGATGATAGCATTCCGCTTACTTCATGAACACGCTGGCGGACACTTCATTCTGAGGATTTCCCATGACCGATGAACAAACTGCGCACATGCCGCTTGCGGGCGTGCGGGTCGTGGACATCTCGAACTATCTGGCGGGGCCGCTCTCGACCATGTATCTCTCCGATTATGGTGCTGAGGTCGTCAAGATCGAAAATCCCAGGGGCGGCGACCCCATGCGCCTCTGGGGCCACAACAAAAACGGCGTGGGCCTCTACTACAAGATGATCAACCGCAACAAGAAAAGCGTGACGCTCGACCTGAGAACCCCCTTCGGCGTGGAGGCGGTGAAAAAACTCGTGAAAGACGCCGACGTCGTGGTGGAGAACTACCGCACCGGCGTGCTCGAAAAATGGGGACTCGACTACGATGCGCTCAAGCAAGTGAACCCCGCCGTCATCATGCTCTCCATCACGGGATTCGGCAGAACGGGGCCGTACAGGAACCGCCCCGGTTTCGGCTCTCTGGCCGAGGCCTTCGCGGGCTTCAGCCACATCAACGGCTACGCGGACGGCCCGCCCCTGAGCCCCTCCTGGGGGCTGGGGGATTGCTCCACGGGCATCGCGGCGGCGTTTTTGGTGATGGTCGCCCTGTTCGAGCGCGAGAGAAGGGGCGGCGCGGGCCAGCAGATAGACCTGGCGATTTACGAGCAGTTGCTCACCATGCTGGGACCCCAGGTGATCTATTACGATCAGTTGGGCTTCATCCAGGGCAGGAGCGGCTCGCGGCTCGAGTTCGCGGTGCCCAGAAACAACTTTCAGACCAAAGACGGCCAGTGGGTGCTCATCGCGGGGTCGAACCAGTCCATCTTCGAGAACATCTGCAGGGGTCTGGGGCGTGAGGATTTAATCGCAGACCCCAGGTTCGCCAACAACCGCGAGCGCATGAAAAACGCGGACGCCATCGAAGAAGAACTCCAGAAGACGCTCAAGACCCTGACGCTGGGTGAAGTGATGGAGCGATTGACGGCCTTCGAGGGCGCGGCCACCCCCATCAACAACGTGGAAATGGTAGTGGAGAACGAGCAGGTCATCGCGCGCGGGAACATCGCCGAGGTCGAGGATAAGGAACTGGGCGGCCCGGTGCGGATGCAGGAGGCCTTCGGCAAGCTATCTCGCACACCTGGAAAAGTCCGCCACGCGGGCGAGCCATTGGGGAACAGCAACCGCGAGGTGCTGGTGGAGCACCTGGGCTACACGGAAGAAAAACTTAAGCGTGAGGGAATCGATTTGGGGTGATGGAGGGCAGCACCTCCTAGAACCGCACGGCCAACTCATCCACCGCCTGGGTGGTGCGGGTGTCCTCATCCACCAGAAGCCGCTCGGGCGTAGGCGTCTTCTTGAAACTCTTGCCCGCCTTTAACACCGTGCCGTGTAAGGGCGCTTCCATGGCGGCGCCCAGCTTTTCCGCCAGGCCGATCAAAGCGTCGACGTCCACGCCCGTTTCCACCTCCATCAGCCAGAGCATGTGGGCCAGATCCTCGGTGGATATGTTGCCCGAAGCGTTCGGCGCGAAGGGGCACCCGCCGATGCCGCCCAAAGAGGCGTCGAGTACGCTCGCTCCCGCCTGCATCGAGGCCAGGGCGTTGGCGAGCCCCATGCCGCGCGTGTTGTGGATGTGGACGACCAAGCCCTTCTCCGGCCAGCGAGCTTTAAGTTCGCTCACCATGCGCGCCATCCGCGCAGGATCGCCCATGCCCATCGAATCGCACAGGAAAAACTCGTCCACGCCCAGCCCGTTGTATTTCCCGGCGATGTCGTAGACCACTTCTTCGGCCACGCGCCCGGTGTAGGGACACCCCGTCGAGAGGCTTATCGCCCCACTGAAGAGGATGCCTGCGCCTTTCACGATTTTCGAGATTTTGGCCATCTCATCGAGGCTCTGCTTGACGGAGCGGTTCACGTTCGCGCGGTTGTGCACGTCCGTGATGGAGATGACCTGCTGCACCCCGTCGCAGCCTGCGTCCACCGCCCGTCGCGCGCCTCGCTCGTTGGCGACCAGGCTCTCGTAGGTGACACCCGGCTTTCTTTTGATGCGGCGCATCAACTCGTCGGCATCCGCGGTGGCGGGAACCGCCTTTGGATTCATGAAGCTCGTGGCCTCGATGCGGCGAATGCCCGCGTCCGCGAGTCCTTCGATGATCTCGACTTTTATTTCGGTGGGCAGCACCTGTTTCAGGTTCTGGATGCCGTCGCGCATGACGACGTCGCGCACGAGAACGCTCGGGGGGATTTGGCTGTTCGACATGGGAAGTACCCTCCCACCAGGGGCGCTAGTCGGCCAGGCGCTTCATTCTCGGGTCGAGCACGTCGCGCAGCCAGTCGCCCAGAAGGTTCACGCTCAAGACCGTGAACATGAGGATGAGGCCCGGGAAGAGAGCAATCCACCAGGCCGTGTCGAGAAAACTCCTGCCGTCGGCGAGCATTCCGCCCCACGTCGGTGTGGGGGGCGGCACGCCCAGCCCCAGGAAGGAAAGAGCAGATTCGATGATGATCATCCGGCCCAGGTACAGGGTGGCGATGACGATGGTCGTCGAGGCGACGTTCGGGAAAAGATAAATGAACAGGATCCGCAACGTGCCGCAGCCCGTGGCCTTCGCTCCGGTGATGAACTCGTTCTCCTTGATGGAGAGAACCTCCGCGCGCACCACCCGCGCGTAGACGAGCCAGGTCCTCAGCGCAATGACCAGAACGATGTTCTGCAGGCTCGGCCCCAGTATCGCCACCAGGCTGATGGCCAGGAGGATGAAGGGAACGGCCAGGGCCGTATCGATGATGCGGCTGATGACGGTGTCCACCCAGCCACCGAAATAGCCCGCGAAAATGCCGACCGTGATGCCGATGATCCCGCTTACGATGACGGCGGCGATGCCGACGATGAGCGATATGCGCGAACCCCAGATGATGCGGCTCAGGATGTCGCGGCCCTGCTGGTCCGTGCCGAGCCAGTAGACGTCTCCCGCCTTGTCGACGAAGCCGGGCTCCTTCAAGTATCGGCCCAAGTCCTGTGCGAGCGGGTCCAGCGGGGAGAACAACCCGGGCACGAGGGCGAAGATGATGATGAGGACGAGGAAGACAGCGCCGAAGACCGCCGGCGGCCTGCGCTTGAGTTCATGCATGGCGAGTTGAAAATCGCTCGGCCCGCGTTCCATGTCCTCATCGATTTCGATGTCGAGCGTCGCCGCCCTGTCGTCGACAACCATAAACCGTCCTTACCCCTTAGCTATAGGAAATTCTCGGGTCGAGCCATGCGTAGAGTATGTCCACCACGAGATTCACGAAAACGAAAACGAACGCCAGCAGGGCCACCGCCGCCTGAACGATGGGGTAGTCCTGGTTGTTGATGGCGTCCACCACCAGAAAACCCACGCCCGGCCACGCGAAGACGGCTTCGGTCACCACCGTGCCGCCGAGCAGAATGCCCAGCTCGAAACCCACCAGGGTGACGACGGGAATCGATGCGTTCTTCAGAGCGTGACGAACCACCACGAGCCACTCCACGATTCCCTTCGAGCGCGCCGTGCGCACGTAGTCCATGCCCAGCACGTCGAGCATCTGGGAGCGCACCAGGCGCGTGATGCGCGCGGTGGCGTACAGGCCCGCCGTGACCGCCGGCAGAATAATGTAATACCAGGCTTCGAAACCCGACGTTGGCAGCCAGCCCAGGTACACGGCGAAGACGATGATGAGCACAAGGCCGAGCCAGAAGTTCGGCATCGACTGGCCGAACATCGCGCCGACCGAACTGGTGTAGTCGATCCACGTGTTGCGGAAGGTGGCCGATAAGACCCCGGCGGGTATGGAGATCACCACGGCGATGAGCACCGCCACCAGGGCGAGGAGAACCGTGTTGGGGAAATGCTCCAGCACGAGGCCCATCGCCGGAATTTCGTGCCTGTAGGAAAAACCGAAATCCCCCCGGATTACGCCCTTGGTTCTCACGATCTTGGGCGCGTCGTTGTCTCGGTCGGCCTCGTCGATCTGCACCTTCGGTCTCTCGGCGCCGAGCAGATCATCCACCAGATCCGAGCCCAGCATGAACTTGGCGAACTGAATCGGTATGGGCTGATCGAAGCCCATCTCCTTGCTGAAGGCCTGGATGTCCTCTTCCGTGGAATCGAGCGGCATCAACACGGAGGCGGGGTTTCCGGTGATCTGGAGCATCGAGAACACGATGACCAATATCGCCGCGAACACGATGAAGCTTTGCAGGCAGCGTCTGATGATATAAGTGCGCATGGCGAAACCTTTACTGAAAACGATTGAAAAACACCGGCTTTATGTGAAGTGTCATTTATCCCTTTCTTTCCCCGGCTCGTCAAGAGTCATGCCTCTATGCTCCCTTGCGCGGAGCCAGAGTCCCTCGAACCTCCATATCCCGGGCGACTCCCCGCTTCATGGACAATCCGCGCTTTCCTTCTGTAGGATGCAGCGATTGCGATGCGCGTCCCCCCATACATGCGCCATTCTTCATTATTCAGTCATAAAAAGGAGACCTCCATGAAACTCGCCACCTACAGGAATCTCTCGCCGGGCGCCACCGGAGACCGCCTGGGAGCCGTGCTGGCCGACGGGAGAACCCTCGACCTGCGGCTCGCCTACGCGAGCTATCTCGCGGAAAAAGACGGCGAAGGACGCCCCTACGCCATGGCGAACGCGCGGATTCCCAGGAACATGCGCGATTTTCTCTGTGGAGGAGAACCGGCCCTCGCCGCAGCGGGCGCGGCGCTCAGCCACGCGGAGGCCATCATCGCATCGGGCGGAGACCCTGCGGGGCCGGATGGAGAGCTAGCCGCTCTGAAAGACAGGCACGTGCGGCTCAGAGCGCCGATTCCCCACCCGGGCAAGTTTTTTCACACCGGGCTCAACTCGAACAAGCACGTCGCGAACACGGGCCATGCGGTTCCGGAAAACGTGCCGGGCGCGCCGCGCTTCGACACCTCGCTCGTCGGCCACGAGGAGCCGGTGCTCTATCCCAAGCAAACCCGGATGCTCGACTACGAGGTGGAGGTCGGCATCATCATCGGTAAATACTGCAAGGACGTGAAGCTCGAAAACGCCTTCGACGTCATCATGGGCTATACGGTCTACAACGACATCACGGCGCGCGAGGTGCAGCGCACCCCCGCTCTGGGCGGCGTGTTCCTCGGGAAAAACTTCGACACCACCAACCCCATCGGCCCCTACATCGTCACGGCGGACGAGGTGCCGAACCCCGAATCGCTGCGCGTGCAATGCCGGGTGAACGGCGAGACGCGCCAGGATGAGTTGTTGACCGACATGATCTTCAAGATACCCGAGCTCATCGCCTTCTACAGCCAGATGTCGTTGGAACCCGGAGACATCATCTCATCGGGCACGTTCTGCGGCGTGGCCTTAGAGCAGGAAGACCCCGAACCTTATCTGCTCAAGCCGGGAGACGTGGTGGAGTGCGAGGTCGAACACGTGGGGATCCTGAGAAACCCCATCGTCGCTCAGGACTGAAGGTCAGGCGGAAACGCCTAGCGCCTTGTGGACCGCGGCGATGACTTTTTCCGTGCTGGGGAGCACGAATTTTTCGAGTTTGGTCTGAACGGGTATGGGCGCCATGAGCGCGGCCACGCGCCCGATGGGGGCGTCCAGGTATTCAAAAACCGATTCCTGTATGGCGGCTGAAATCTCGGCCCCCACTCCGCTTCGCAAGTGGCCTTCCTCCACGATGACGCAGCGGCTCGTCTTGCGCACTGAATTCGTGATGGTCGCAACGTCCAGAGGCGAGAGCGAACGGGGGTCGATAACTTCGCACTCGATTCCCTCTCCCGCCAGAGCCTCCGCCGCCTCCAGGCAATGGCCCATCTGGTAGCCGATTCCCACGATGGTGACGTCGCTTCCTTCGCGCTTCACGTCGGCCACCCCGATGGGGATGGTGTAATCGCCCTCGGGCACCATTTGTTTCGTCTTTTGCGCGTAGAGCAACCTGTGTTCGATGAACATGACCGGATTGTCGTCGCGAACGGCTGTCTTCAAGAGCCCCTTGGCGTCGGGTGGGCAGCTTGGGTAGACGACTTTCAATCCCGGCACTTGCATGAACCACGCCTCGAGCGACTGCCCGTGCGTCGCGCCGTACTGAAGGCCCGCGCCGCTGGGTATCCTCGCCACCATGGGAACGGAAAGCTGTCCCCCCAGCATGTAGCGGAGTTTCGCCGCCTGGTTCACGATGGGATCCAGCGCATAGGTGGCGAAATCCATGAAACGCAAATCGACGATGGGCCGGAAGCCCGCCATCGCCGCGCCCACTCCCGCCCCGGTGAAGCCGAGTTCGCAGATGGGCGTATCGCGCACCCGGTCCCGGCCGAAGCGATCGGCCAGCCCCGCGCACACGCCGAAATAATCGAACACCACGTCCTCGCCCATCAGGAAGACTTTCTCGTCGCGCGCCATTTCTTCGTGGAGCGCCTCGTTCAAGGCTTCGACATAGGTGCGTTCCGGCATTTCAAAATTCCTCAGGCGAAAATGTCTTCGAGCGCCACGCTCTCATCGGGCTCGGGGCTGTTTTCCGCAAATTCAACCGCCTGGCTTATCTCGGCTTCCACCGCATCGGCATGCGCTTTTTTCTCTTTATTCGTCATTTTGAGCATTTTTTCGCACAAGATGAGGGGGTCTCTTTCTTTCCAGTCCTGCCATTCCTCTTTCGTGCGGTACATGCCGTAGTGCGGATCGCCGCGCGAGTGGCCGAAAAACCGGTACGTCTTCGCTTCGATCAGGCTCGGGCCCGCACCTCGCCGCGCGTGGGCCACGGCTGCGCGGCTCGCCTCGTAGACCGCCACCGCGTCCATGCCGTCCACCGTGAGGCCGGGGGCGTCATAGCCTTTCGAGCGCACGCTGATGTCATCCACCGACGTGGAATACTCCGCAGGCACGCTGACGGCGTACTGGTTGTTCTCGCAAAAAAAGACGACCGGCAGCTTCCAGATGGCGCACAGGTTCATCGCCTCGTGAAACGCTCCGTTGTTCGAAGCCCCGTCGCCGAAGAAAACCACCGCCACGCGGTCTTTCCCCTCGAGTTGATACGCGAGGCCGATGCCCGCCGCCATCGGCATGTTCGCGCCCACGATGGAATGCGCGCCGTAGTGGCCCTTCGATACGTCGGCGATGTGCATCGAGCCACCCTTGGAGCGGCAAAGGCCGGTCACCTTGCCCATCAGTTCGGCCAGCATCTCGGGCAGGCGCGTTCCCTTGGCGATGGAGTGGCCATGCCCCCTATGGGTGGTGAGCACGGCGTCATCTTCTCTTAAGGCCGCGCACACGCCGGCCGAACACGCCTCCTGCCCGATGCTCACGTGCACGCCGCCCACCACCTTGCCCGCCATGTAGAGATCGTCCGCCGTCTCCTCGAAGCGGCGGATTCTGAGCATGGTGCGGTAGATTTCGCCCAAGCGTTTTCGGGACATTCGAGAAGCCGATTTCACCAAGACAAACCCTCTATGAAAGTATCTTTTTCGCCGCCGCCACGATTTTCTCGGTGCTGGGCAGGACGATAGCTTCCAGTTTCGTATGAACCGGCACGGGCACGTCGAGGGCCGCCACGCGGGTGACGGGCGCCTTGAGCGCACCGAAAGCAGCCTCCTGAAGCAAGGCGGCGATTTCAGCGCCCACCCCGCCGCTTTTGTGTCCTTCTTCGGCTACCACGCACTTGCCCGTTTTCCGGACAGAAGCCGCAAGTCCTTCCGCGTCCAGGGGATTGATGGTTCTGGGATCCACCACCTCGGCCCCGATACCCTCTTCGGCGAGTACATCCGCCGCTTCCAGGCAATTGCGCGCCTGGCTTCCCACCCCGATGAGCGTGATGTCCGAGCCCTCTCTTTTCACCGCCGCCACCCCGATGGGCTCGGTATGATCCCCCTCCGGCACCGGGCCTTCCAGGGAGTAGAGCGCGCGGTACTCCACGAAGAGCACGGGGTTATCTTCCCTGATGGCGGATTTCAACAGCCCCTTCGCGTCCGCCGGGTCGCTCGGCACGATGACGCGCAGCCCCGGCACCTGGATGAACCAGGCCTCGAGACACTGGCTGTGCGTGGGGCCGTTCTGTGAGCCGCCGCCCTCGGGCGCCCTGATCACCAGGGGCACGCTCACCTGGCCGCCGAGCATGTAGCGCAGCTTGGCCGCCTGGTTCGCGATGGGGTCGATGGCCAGCATCATGAAATCGATGCGCCGTATGTCGAGCACGGGCCGGTAGCCCGCCATCGCGGCGCCGACGGCGGCGCCGGTGAAACCCAGTTCACTGATGGGCGTGTTGCGCACGCGCTCATGGCCGAACCTGTCGCCCAGGCCCGCCGAGGCGGGGGAGATGGAAGAAAGCGCCACGTCCTCACCCATCAGGAATACTTTTTCATCGCGCTCCATTTCCTCATGGAGGGCCTCGTTAATCGCAGTCGAATATGAAATCGTACGCATCTTCACCTCAGGCATATAGATCCTCATACACATCGTCGGGTTCGGGCTCGGGACTTTGCCGCGCGAATGCGAGCGCATCTTTCAACTCATCCTCCACCGCTTCTAAGTGCGCTTTTTTCTGCGCATCGCTCACGCCGAGTATTTCCTCCGCCACGAGCAGGGGGTCTTTCGCCTTCCACTCGTTCCACTCGTCCTCGCTCCTGTACGGCCCGAACTGCGGGTCTTTTCTCGAATGGCCGAAATACCGGTAGGTTTTCGCCTCGATCAGGCTGGGCCCAAGGCCCCTCCTCGCGCGATCCACGGCCCCGACCATCACCTCGTGAACCGCCAGCACGTCCATGCCGTCCACGGTCACGCCGGGAATATCGTACCCGCCCGCCCGCGCGCTGATGTCCGGCACCGAGGTGGCGTACCCCACCCGGGTGCTCGACGCGAAGTGGTTGTTCTCGCAAAAGAAGATGACGGGGAGTTTCCATATCGAGGCCAGATTCACCGACTCGTGAAAGCTGCCCTCGTTCGCTGCTCCGTCGCCGAAAAAGACGACGGCCACCTGGCCCTTGCCCTCGAAATGAAAGGCCAAGCCGATGCCCACCGCCATGGGCATGTTCGAACCCACGATGGAATGCGCGCCGTAGTGGCCTTTCGATACGTCGGCGATGTGCATGGAGCCGCCCTTGGCGTGGCAAAGGCCGGTCGCCTTGCCCAGAAGCTCCGCCATCATCTCGGGCAGGCGCGTGCCCTTGGCGATGGAATGGCCGTGGCCCCGGTGGGTGGTGAGAATCGCATCATCCACTCTGAGCGTGCTGCACGCGCCGACCGAGCAGCCCTCCTGCCCGATACTCACGTGGATGCCGCCCACGACTTCGCCCTTATCGAACAAATCGAACGCCGTTTCCTCGAACCGTCGTATGCGCAGCATGTCGCGGTACATCCCCTGCATGCGCTCATCGCTCAAAGACGCTTTTTCTTCAGCCAAAAGGTATTCTCCTTCACGCGGGAAGATGGTTTTTTTCTCGTCCGGAGGCCCTAAGGTTCTCACAAATCACCCCGTCGGGCCAGCGCTCAACCGGATTTCGCCTTCTCTTCCTCGGCCTGCTCGTCGGCGATGCGCTTGAGAGCGTACAGGCCCTCCATCAACACGGGCGCGCCGCCGCCGATGCTCGCCACCTCGAACGCCTCGAGCGCCTCTTCCATCGTCGCGCCCAGGCGCAGCGCCTTTTTCGTGTGGGTGTAGACCTCGTGCTTCATGCCCTTGAAGGCGAGGAGGCCGATTTCGATGAGTTCGCGCGTCTTGGGCTCCAGATGGCGCGGCTTCTCCTTGAAAAACCCCCAGTGCATCTCCGAGTAGACCTCGAAATAATCCGGATCCAGTTGCGCGCCGAAGCCGAGTACGTCATACACGAACCCCCGGTCGCCATGAATCTTCTCCGTTATGCGCTTTACCTTCTCTTCTCTCGTTTCTTCGGTCATCTTTTTCTCCTTATCAAGATAAAGACGGGGGTCTCAGTGCCAAAAAACCCCCGCCGAAACAGACTGCTCCTACGCCGAGGCGAACCTGTCCATCCACCAGTCCGCAATCCAATTGCCGCACATCGCCAGATTGTCGAACACGCAGTGCTGGCTGCCGCCGTCCTCGACGGTGAAAATTTTAAGTTCTTTTTCTTTGGAGCCGCACGCATCGTACAGCCTGTGGGCCATATCTACCGGCACGATGTTGTCGTCCTGCCCGTGGGTGATGCAGATGGGCATCCGTATCTTCTCCGCAACGCCCGCCAGCGTATAAGCCCTGCATTTTTCCATCGCCGAGTTCATGTCCGGCGTCCCGAGCACCCACGGCAACTGCCAGATGGCCGAAGAGGAGATGGTGCCGCCGCTCTCCAGCACCTTTCTCCTATGCTCCCAGACCTCGTGATAGTCGAAATGCGCCCCCCAGGTGAGACATGCCGCGTAGCGGTGCTCGAACGCGGCGATGCGCGGCGCGTAGTAGCCGCCCATGCTCATGGCCATGAGGCCGATGCGCCCAGAATCCACCTCGGGGCGCGCGTCCAGAAAATCAAAAGCCGCCGATCCGGCCACCTCGTAATCGGGGCGGCTCGGAATCTTCCGGAGTCTGAGGGTCTCCCCCTGCCCCGGCCCATCCACGCAGAGCACCCCGACGCCGCGCTCTATCAGGGCGAGCGCGCCCCAAAGAACCGTGATCTCCTTGGAGCCGTCCAGGCCATCGAAAAAAACGATGTATGGGTCGCTGCCCGTCGGGTTTTTCGGCGGAAGCAGGTAGGCCGCCAGCGGGCCTTCCTCGTAGGGAACCTCCACGCGCTCGAATCCGGGCACGCGGAATTTCATCCCCTTTTCGTAGTGGGGCAGGAGTTTTTTGTAGGATTCAGACTTCCTCGGGTCCTCGGGATGGACGAAACGCTCGCTCGCATAGCGGTAAATCGCGCTTCGCACATAAGCCGCCATGGAGGTCCGCTCATGGCCCAGGCGTTCCTCATCCTCGGCAAGGGCGAGCGTTTTGTCGGCCATCCAGGCCCAGGCGTCGTGCCAGGCTTCGGCGTCGCCCGAGTGTCCGGTCAGGCGTTTGCCGATCTGATCCAGTTCGTGAAAGTTCGAGCCTCCCATCGGGGAGATGTTGATTTGCCCGCTCATCAACTGCGACCAAAGATAGTGCTCGGGAAAATACCGGAACCACGAACCGATGATGTTCTCCGCCGCCATGAAAAACCCCCTTCATTTCTTTGGATTCATGAGTTTCGCGATGCGAAGAAGATACATGCAACGCCCCAACGTTCACAAGGAAACCACGCGGTGTGAAAAACCCTTTTCGCTTTGACGCTTCATTTGCAACCATGATAAATTTGAATACCCGGTAGTTAAAATACAAAATCATCACAGGTCCGGTGATTGATGACGAAAAGATGGATTCTCCATCTTCGAAAGGGTAAGTTTTTGGACCTGTTCTTTTCCTAAAGGAGGAAAAACGATGCGCAAGTTTCTTGTAATCCTGGCCGTCTTCGCCATTCTGGCGGTGGGCGCGCCCATGACGGCTCATGCGAAAAGCACCGTCACCATCGCCCTGTCGGGCGAACCCCCGACGATGGACCCGCACCGCGTCTCGAACTTCGTCGGCGCGATGGTCTGGCGTTGGAGCTATGACACCCTTCTTCATTCCGAGACCGGAACGGGCGCGAAAACGCCCTGGCTCGCCACGAAGTGGGTGCAACTCTCTCCCCTGAAGTGGAAGTTCAGCCTGAGAAAGGGCGTCAAGTTCTCCGACGGCACGCCTTTCACGGCGGAGAGCTTCAAGTACACCATCAGCCGCATCATGAAGTCCGCGAGGCAAAGGCAGTACTTCAAGAACATCGATAAAATCGAGGTTCTCGACGACCACACCTTCATCTATCACAACAGAGAACCCGACGGCGGCATGTGGAACCGCCTGACCCGCTGGGCCGGCCCCATCAGCCTGAAGACCAAGGGCATGGAACTCGCCCACATCTCGCGCAACACTTACGGCACGGGCCCCTACGTTCTGAAATCCTGGACCAAGGGCCAGAAGATGGTGTTCGATGCGAATCCGAACTGGTGGAACAACAAGAACTTCCCGAAACGGCCGCAGCGCGTCATCCTCCGCCGTATCCGCGAGAGCGCCACGCGCGCCAAGGCGCTTCAGGCGGGCGAGATCGACGTTGCCTGGGGCATCATGCCGCAATTCATACCCCAGCTCGAGAAAAACCCGAAAACGAAAGTCGCCGTCGTCCCCGCCGTGCGCATCATGCACATGGGCTTCTTCACGAAACACGGCGGCCCGATGGCCAACGTGAAGGTTCGCAAGGCGATCAACTACGCCATCGACGCGGAAGCCATCCGCACGACCATCCTGGGCGGGCGCGCCGACCTCTTCGGCCAGATGCTCCACCCCTGGAACTATTCGGGCTACAACCCGAGCAAGAAATGGTACGGCTACGACCCGGCCAAGGCGAAGGCCCTCCTCAAGGAAGCCGGCCACGGCAAGGGCTTCAAGATGGAAATCATCGCCACGAACGGCCGCTACCCGGGCGACAAGGCCACGTGTGAGGCCATCGCCGGCATGGTCAAGAAAGTCGGCGTGAGCGCTACCTGTAATTCCCAGCGTTTCCCGCTCTTCAAGAAGCTGCACCGCGCCTACAAGGCCGGCAAGAGAAAAGGCGCGGCTGCCTACTACATGGGCTTCGGCAACGGCCAGGGCGACTCCACCTCCGTGCTTCGCGGAACGTCGAGCTGCAAGGGCCCCTGGAGCGGCATGTGCTTCCCGGAGCTGGATAAGGCGATCGACGCGGCCACGGCCACCGTCGACCCGAAAAAACAGCAGATGGCATTCGAGGGCGTGACCGACAAGATGAAAGCGTTGGCCACGCACAAGATCGTCGTGAAGATCCACGACGTGCTCGGCCATGGCTCGAACCTGAAATGGATCCCGCGCCACGACGAAACACTCCTCCCCTGGGAAATCGGAGTGCTCGGCATGAACTAAGCGGGTGTTTTCGCTGCACCGCGCCGCGGGGGTGGCTGAACGCCCCCGCGGTTTTTTTACACCTCCACGGATAAAACGCTTTTCTTCGAGGTTCAAACATGAAATTCGGCATCTTTCTGTCCGCGCAACAGACCCTGGACGCCAATCTGGTCGACGCGTTCCGCTCTCAAATCGACCTGGTTCGTCTGACGCGCGACAAGGGTTGGGATTCTTTCTTCACCGGCCAGCACTACCTGAGCGAAGGCGACGTGCAGCACTTGCAGAACCTGCCCTTTCTCGCGCGCCTGAAAGCCGAGGCGGGCGACATGATGCTCGGCATCGGCGTTTTGCTCATCAACCTGCATAATCCGGTCTACGTGGCGGAGACCGTCGCCACCATGGACGTCATCGCCGAGGGCAACATGGCCTTCGGCGTCGGCCTGGGCTACCGCGACATGGAGTTCGACGCCTTCGGCGTGAGTCGGGGCGAGCGGGTGAAGCGCTTCGTGGATTGTCTCGAACTCGTGAAGCGCCTCTGGACGGAAGAATCCGTATCGTTCGAGAGCGAATACTGCACGCTGAAAGATGTGCGCATGAACATGCGCCCCGTGCAAAAGCCCCATCCCCCCATCTGGTTCGCGGCGAACAGCGACCCGGCCGTGAAACGCGCGGCGCACCTGGGCGACACGCTCTTCGTCAACCCCCACGCCACCACGCAGACCATCGCGCGCCAGATGGACATCTACCGTGAAGGCCTTGCGGAGGCGGGAAAACCTTTTCCAAAGGAGCTTCCCTGCATGAAGGAGGTCTTTTGCGCCAAGGACAGGAAAACGGCGCTGGAACTCGCCGGTCCCTACCTCGGCCAGAAATACAAGGACTACGCCCGCTGGGGGCAGGACAAGGCCCTGCCCGAGGATGAGACCTTCGACCAGCCTTTCGAGGAATTGCTGAAGGATCGCTTCGTCATCGGCTCGCCGGAGGATTGCTACGAGGAGCTGAAACCCTACAAGGACATGGGCGTGAACCACCTCATCATCCGCACACACTGGATCGGCATGCCCGCCTCGTCCGCACTGGAAAGCGCGCGCCTTATTTCCGATGAACTCATGCCCGCACTGAAAGGAAGCTAGGAAGTGAGCAGAAAAAGCGAATTCATTTCAACTCTTGATGAAAGAAGAGATCGGAAATGAATTATACGAAGCCCCTCGAAGTTTGCGCCATCGACGTTGAAACTACCGGACTAGACCCCGAGAACGACAGGATCGTAAGTGCGGGTCTTGTTAGAATCACGATCGCCGCGAATAAGAATTTTACAGACGGCGAGACGATGGAAGCAATGGTTAATCCCGGGGTTTCCATTCCTCGGGGGGCATCTGATGTTCATGGGATTTATGACCGTGATGTTAAGGATAACGCGCCTTTTGAAAAAATGGCCCAACAAGTGAGAGATTTTATCGGGAACCGGGTATTAGTAGGCCACAATGTGTCTTTTGATAAGGCGTTTTTAAGTGCTTCATTCAAGAGAGCTGGTCTCAAATCTTTACACCGCAATCGAAGTATCTGCACCATGCTGCAAATGAAAGAGTTGAGAGGGTCTTTTGGAGCTGGATACACATACACCAATCTCGACGATACGGCTTTAGTCTTAGGGCTTGAAGGAAGAAAAGCAAAAAAACACGCCGCACTGGAAGATGCTTTGTTATCGCTTAGAATAGCTGGTTGGTTCCTGAGATACGAAGCGAGGGTCGGTGAATTAAGCGATGAGCTATTACAGGAAGCCTTTGACCTGTGGAAAACGAAGGAAGGAAGAGAACTTCTTAGGAGAGAGTTGAAAAGATAAAACGCCCCGAACCTGGAAGGAGACACGATATGGCCTCGGCCAAAGACTATCCCCGCTACCCGAAAGCCGAATACGCCCGCCGCTACCGCGAGATCAGAAAAAGGATGCGCGCGCGGGGAATCGATGCGCTCATATTCTACGGGGACTCCGGGATGCAGGGCGGCAACCAGGCCAACCTCAAATACGTCACGAACTACAAGGATCCGGTGAGCAGTTTTTTCGTCTTTCCGCTTGCGGGCGCGCCCGCCCTTTTCATGTCGAACCGGCTCTATCTCCCCTACGCGAAAAAGATGAGCGTCATCAGGAAAACAGAAGCCGTGGATTATGAGCCGGGCCTCAAGGTCGAAGAACGCATTTGCGAACTGGGGCTCGAGAAAGGAAACATCGGCCTGGTCGGCTTTCGCGGCATTCTGCCCGTATCCATGCCGTACAGCGTGGTGGACCACTGGCGAAAAACCTTGAAAACGGCAAACTTCACGGACGCCTCGGACATCCTGGCCGAAGTGCGGCTCATCAAAAGCCCCGAAGAACTCAAATGGTTCCGGCGCGGGGCGGCGCTCACGGATCTGGCCTTCGAGGCTCTGGATGAGAGGGCGAAAATCGGCATGAGCGAGTTCGAACTCGCCGCCGTCATCTCCGGCGCATACGTGCCCAGGGGCGGAAGCCCGCAACTCATATTCGTGGGCTCAACCTCCATGGCGCGGCCCCAACTGATTTTTCCCAACCAGTTCCCCTCCCACCGGAAGATCAGAAAAGGCGACATCGTGCTGACGGAACTATCCGCCGATTACGAAATGCACCCCGGCCAGGCGCACCGGCCCATTTCCGTAGGGGTTGCGCCGACGCCCGCATACCAGAAACTCTACGAGGTGGCCGTCGAGGCCTACGAGCGGATACTCGAGGCGCTCAAGCCGGGCAACACACATGAGGACATCAAGCGCGCGGGCGCCATTATCGAGGAGGAGGGCTTCACTACCTTCGACACCACTTTTCACGGGTGGGGCCTGCTCATCGAAAACCCCCGCGTCGACGTGAGCGCCACCATGCTCAAACGCCCGCAGAACGAGATCACCTTCACCGAAGGGATGCTCATGGTGATTCAGCCCAACGTCTGCACGGCGGACGGCAAACGGGGTATTCAGGTGGGAAACCTGGTGGAAGTCACCAAAACCGGCGCGCGCGCGCTCCAGAAATTCCCCATGAAGTTCATGCGCATATAAAAACCGCCCCGCGGGACGAACCTGAGGAGCGGCGTTTGCGTTTTCGGGAAAATCAATTGGCCGGCATGGCCGCGATCTTCTCCCCCAGATCCTCGGCGAGGGGAGAGCCCAGGCTTTTGAGCTTTTGTAAATCCGCCAGGGCGGCCGCCTTGTTCCCGGCCATGACGTGGGCGACGCCCCTGTATTCGAGAGCGGGCGCGTAGTCGGGCTTGATGGAGAGCGCCTTATTATAGGCGGCGATGGCATCTTTCGTCTTGCCCATCTTTCTCAAAGAGTAGCCCAGCAAGTTGAAGGCCTGATAATGCCGGTCGTCTTCTTCTATCACCTTTTGAAACAGCGCCGCCGCTTCCGCCCATTTTCCCTGCCGCGCTTTTTCCTCTCCTTGAGAATAATTCTGGCCGGCCATTTCGGGCTTGGGGTCGCCCGCCGGGTGGGAGGGCGCCGCCAGGGCGAGCGACATCACGAACGCGATAACAACGACGGACAAGATTTTCATGGCATCATCTCCTATGAAACAAAACGTCCACTTGAGACGGCATATTTGGGGTGGCCACGCCCGCTGCACCATCTGCTCAAGGCGCGGTTTTCGGCCTCAGGCTCAGGTATATGACAAAAAAAGAGGGCTGTCATTCACCCCTTCGGGTAAGCGACAGCCCCTGTGCGAGATATCCGCTAGTTGTTGAGGCCGCTTTGGTTCGCCACGGAAATGCGGACAATGGCGCGCTTCAAGGACAACTCGGCCCGATCAAAGTCCAGTTCCTCTCCGGTATTCTGGCCCCCCATGCGCTCCTGCGCGCGCCTGCGGGAATCCGCCGCGCGCGGTGCATCGATGTCTTCCGCCCGCTCGGCGCTCTCCGCGAGGATGGTTATCTTCTCGGGTCCCACCTCGGCGTATCCCTCGATGATCGAGACGAAATACCGCGCACTGCCCGTACGGTAGCTGAGCACGCCGGCGCCTAGCTGGCACAGGTAGGGCGTGTGCTGGGGCAATACGCCGAATTCACCGTAAAACCCGGGGGCCGTCACCTCGTCCACTTCTGCGGAGACGAGCTTGCGCTCCGGCGTTACGATGTCGAGCAACATCTTGCCTTCAACCATTCTACACCTCTACGCCTAAGGTTTTGGCCTTCTCTTTGGCGGATTCCAGATTGCCCACCATGTAGAAGGCCTGCTCGGGCAGATGATCCACGTTGCCGTCGGCGAGTTCCTGGAAGTCCTTGATGGTATCTTCGAGCCGCACGTACACGCCCGGCGTGCCCGTGAACTGCTCGGCCACGTGGAAGGGCTGGCTCAGGAAGCGCTGGATCTTCCGCGCGCGCGCCACGATAACCTTGTCATCCTCCGAGAGTTCGTCCATTCCCAAAATCGCGATGATGTCCTGAAGGTCCTTGTAGCGCTGAAGAATCTGCTGCACCTGCCGCGCCACCCCGTAGTGCGTCTCGCCCAATATTCTCGGGTCCAGAATCCGGCTCGTGGAATCGAGCGGGTCCACCGCCGGGTAGATGCCGAGTTCGGCTATCTGGCGCGAGAGCACCGTCGTGGCGTCCAGGTGCGCGAACGCGGTTGCGGGCGCGGGGTCGGTCAGGTCGTCAGCCGGCACATAGATGGCCTGCACCGAGGTGATCGAACCTTTGTTCGTCGAGGTGATGCGCTCCTGAAGGTCTCCCATCTCCGTCGCGAGGTTGGGCTGATAGCCCACCGCGCTGGGCATGCGGCCCAGCAGTGCGGACACCTCGGAGCCAGCCTGCGTGAAGCGGAAGATGTTGTCGATGAACAAAAGCACGTCCTGGCCTTCCACGTCGCGGAAGTATTCCGCCAGCGTCAGACCCGAGAGGCCGACGCGCAAGCGGGCACCGGGAGGCTCCGTCATCTGACCGTAGACCAGACCGACGCTGTCCAGAACGCCCGATTCCTCCATTTCGAGATAGAGGTCGTTTCCCTCGCGGGTGCGCTCGCCCACGCCGGTGAACACCGAAGTTCCGGAGTGTTCCGTGGAAATGTTGTGGATGAGCTCCATAATCAAAACCGTCTTGCCCACGCCGGCCCCGCCGAAAAGTCCCGTCTTGCCGCCCCGGGTATAGGGCTCCAGGAGGTCGACGACCTTAAGGCCCGTCTCAAGCATCTCCGTGGACGTGCTCTGTTCTTCGAGAGTGGGTGCGGAGCGATGAATCGGCATGCGTTCCGTCGTCTCCACCGGGCCTTTTCCGTCCACCGGCTCACCGATGACGTTCAGGATGCGCCCCAGGGACGCCTTGCCCACGGGCACCGTTATCGGTGCGCCCGTATCCACGGCTTTGAGTCCGCGAATCAGTCCTTCGGTGGGTTCCATCGCAACGGTGCGCACGGTGGATTCGCCCAGATGCAGGGCCACTTCCACCACGATCTCGTCTCTCTCTCCCTCGGAGAGGAGGGACGCGTCTTTTTTGACGATAAGCGCATTTCTGAGCTCCGGCAGGTTGCCTGCGTCAAACGCGACATCGATAACGGGTCCGATAACTTGCGTTACGCGTCCTTCGTTCATCCTGGGCTCCTTCGTCATCAAAATTCCCCGCTCAGCCGACTTCTCGAGCCGCCTTCCTCAGGGATGATTTCTCGCTTTCGAATCCTTTACGCCAGCGCCTCGGCGCCGGCGACCACTTCGAGCAACTCCGTGGTGATCGACGCCTGCCGCACACGGTTCATCTGCAACGTCAGCGCCCCGATCATCTCTTCCGCGTTTCTGGACGCGTTGTCCATCGCCGTCATGCGGGCGCCGAACTCGCTCGCCTCCGCATCGAGAAGCGCCCTGTAAATCTGCACCCGCACGTGCCTCGGCAAGATGGTGTCCAGAACGCCCTCCATCGAGGGCTCATAAATATACTCCGCCGCCACGGGCTCGCCTTGCGCGTCGACCGACTCGGGCACCGGAGGAGCCAAAGGCAGGAGACGCGAGAGCCTCGGCCTTTGGCTCAGGATCGTCCTAAACTCCGTGGTGATGATGTGGACCTCATCGAAACTTTCTTCGAGGTACGCCCCGGTCATGATTTCGGCCAGTTGGGTAGCCAGGGAGAAATCGATTTTTCCGTAGACGTCCGTGAACTGCTCTTTGAACGCAAACTCCCTGCGGGCCAGGAAATCGCGGCCCTTGCGGCCGACGACGATGATTTCGGTTTCCTTGCCCTCCTCCTCGCGCTTCCTCAGGAACTGAAGCGCCTGCCGGAGCAGGTTCGTGTTGTAGCCGCCGCAAAGGCCCTTGTCCGAGGTGATGACGAGCAGGAGCACCTTGTCGTCCTTCATGTCGTCCCGAAGAAGGGGGTGTGTATCCGCCGCCACTTTGGCCGCCAGGGAATTCACCAGCTCTTCCATCTTCTCGCTGTAGGGCCGGGCGCTCTCGATGCGCTCCTGTGCTCTCCGCACCTTGGAAGCCGCCACGAGCTTCATCGCCCGCGTAATCTGCTGGGTATTCTTGACGCTGCGTATGCGGCGCTTGAAATCTCTTGTAGATGCCATTTTCTACCTATTCCGCTACTGCGGCGGCTTCGGGCTCCGCTGATTTGAGCGTTTTCATGAATTCCTCACACGCGGCCTGCAAGCCCTCGGTGATCTCGTCGGTCAACTCACGTTTTTCCGCCAGGTCGCTCACCAACTGCGCGTGGCTCGTCTCCATGTAGGTCAGGAAGTCGTTGTTCACTTTTTCAATGTCATTGATGTCCACTTTATCGAGATACCCCTGCGTGCCGAGGAAAATCGACATGATCTGGCGATGCACCACCTCGGGCGCATACTGGGGCTGCTTGAGCAATTCCGTCAGTCGCGAACCCCGGGCGAGCTGCGCCTGCGTGGCCGCGTCGAGTTCCGAGCCGAACTGCGCGAAAGCCGCCATTTCGCGGTATTGCGCCAAATCGAGGCGCAAGGTGCCGGCCACTTTCTTCATGGCCTTGTTCTGGGCGGCGCCGCCCACGCGGGAGACGGACAGGCCCACGTTGATGGCCGGCCGGATGCCCGAGTGGAACAGTGCGGATTCGAGATAAATCTGCCCATCGGTGATGGAAATCACGTTCGTGGGAATATAGGCCGACACGTCGCCCGCCTGCGTCTCGATGATGGGCAGGGCCGTCAGTGAACCGCCTCCGAGGCCGTCGCTGAGTTTGGCCGCGCGCTCCAGCAGGCGCGAGTGGAGGTAGAAGACGTCTCCGGGATAGGCCTCGCGGCCCGGCGGACGCCTGAGCATCAGGGAAAGCTGGCGATAGGCCGCCGCCTGTTTCGAGAGATCGTCATAGATGATCAGCGCGTGCATGCCGTTGTCGCGGAAATACTCGCCGATGGCGCAACCCGCATACGGCGAGATGTACTGCAAGGGCGCCGGGTCGGACGCCGTGGCCGCCACGACGACGGTGTAGTCCATCGCGCCGTATTCCTCCAAGGTGCCCACCACCTGCGCGAGCGTGGAGCGCTTCTGGCCGGTACAGACGTAGATGCAATACACGTCGGTATTTTTTTGGTTGATGATGGCGTCAATCGCGATGGCGGTTTTGCCGGTCTGCCTGTCGCCGATGATGAGTTCGCGCTGTCCGCGGCCAATCGGCACCATGCCGTCAATCGCCTTGATCCCGGTCTGCAAAGGTTCTTTCACGGGTTGGCGATCGATCACGCCGGGGGCGATGACCTCGAGGTTTTGCGAATCCTCGGTTTCGATGGGGCCTTTTCCGTCGATGGGCTGACCCAGCGCGTTCACGACGCGGCCGGCCAGCGCCTTGCCGACCGGCACCTGAACGATGCGGGCCGTGCGCCGGACCTCGTCACCCTCTTTAATGGCGCGGTCATCGCCTAAGAGCACGGCGCCGACGTTGTCGGTCTCCAGGTTGAGCGCCATCCCGTACAAATCGCCGGGAAAGGCCAACAACTCACCGGCCATGCACTTCTCCAGGCCATAGATGCGGGCGATGCCGTCGCCCACCGAAATGACGGTGCCGGTTTCAGCGAGTTCCACCGAGGCGTCGAACCCCTCGATTTGTTTCTGAATGATCTGGCTGATTTCTTCGGCGCGAATCTGCATGGATTCCCCCTTGATCCTTCAACTGGCTCTTCAGAGAGTATCAACTCGTAATCAACGTATTCCTTAAGTTGCGAAGCTGGTTGCTGACGCTGCCGTCCATGAGGACGCCGCCCACGCGGCAGACCAGCCCGCCAATCAGTTTTTCATCCGTCTCCACTTCCATGAGCACCTCGCTGCCGGTGATCTCGGAGAGTTTTTCACGCAGCCTCTCGGCGGCCTCGGGGTCCAGGTCGTACGCCGTGGTCACATGGGCGCGAACGCGGCCGCGCTTCTCATCCGCAAGCTGCCGGTAGCTGTGCGCCATGTCGGATAATTCGCCGATTCGGTCTTTCTCGGCCACCACGCGCACGAAATTCCGCAACAACTCACTCGCGCCCGATGCGGTCATGATTTCGTCCAGTATCTTCACCCGCTCGCTTCGCGCGAAACGCGGGTTGAGCAAAACACGCCGCAACTCCTGGTTTCCCTGAAACTGGTTCGCTATCTCCGCCAGCGCCTCTCCGGTCTCATCCAGGGCGTCTCTGCTCTCGGCGATATCCACCAATGCCCGCGCGTAGCGGCGCGGCGCCTCGCCACCAGTCACCGTGAACCTCCGTTTCTATCGTCGATTTTGGCGAGGTAGTTCTCGACGAACCTTTGCTGATCCGCCTCGCCCAGTTCTTTTTTGAGTATCTCCTCGGCCAGGTTCACCGCCAGACTCGCCGCATGGCTTTGAAGCTCCGCGCGCGCCTTCGATGCCTCGAGTTCGATGGTCGTCTTCGTCTGCTCGAGCAGGCGCCGCGCCTGGTTTTCTTGTTCTTCTTCAAGTCTTTCCCGCATCGCGCCGCGCTCTTTCGCGCCCTGCTCACGCACGCGGACGAGTTCGGCTTCCAGGTCGGCTACCTTGTCTCTCTGCTCGGCGAGTTGTTTTTCCGCCTCCTCGCGGGCCGCCTGGGATTCTTCGAGCGCCTTGCGAACCCCCTCCCTCCTGTCTTTCAAGAAGTTCTTAATGGGGGTAAGCGCGAACTTGTACAGAATGCCCACGACGATGAGCGTGTTGACGAGCTTGAAGAGTTCCTCGGTGAAGCTGAACGCCTTGTGATGCGCGCCGGCCTCTGCGGCCAGGGCCCACTCTGTCGAAAGCAGTACCGCCGCTACAACCAAAAGACCGAAAAGGCCACCATATTTTTTTTCTGAAAACACGGCTCTTGGTATCCTTTATCCGATGCTGCGGCCCGCAAGCCTGGTGGCGATTTCACCCGCCAACCGGCTGGCGCCGCTCTCGAGTTCGGAAGCCGCCTGCTTCGCCTGCACCGCTATGGACTGGCGCGTCTCTTCGATCTCGCGGCTTGTTCTCTCGCGAATCTCATCGAGGCGCCTGCGGCTCGCCTCGGTCATCTCCTGCTGGAGCCCGATGAGGGCTTCGGTGTTCTCGCGCTGAATTTCAGCCAGGGAATCCTCGTACTGGCTGATGTAGCCGGTCGCCTCGCTCCTGTCGCGCTCGGCGGTTTCGAGGTCTCCGGTGATCTGGGCGTCGCGCGATTCCATGTGGCTCATTAGGGGTTTAATCAGAATTTTATTGAGGACGACCAGCAGGATCAGGAAATTGGCCCACTGAACCAAAATGACGACCGGGTTGATGATGAGAGCGCCGCTTCCCACGTTGAAGCCCGTGAGCCAGGCGCCGAATCCGCTCTGCGGGCCGCTCGCCGCCCAGGATATGGACGGTACGGCCAGAAGCATGAGAACGGGCATCAGACCGAGCGCGAATCGTTTCAAAAGAAAAAGGCGGACCATCGCTCCCTCTGCCATCATCCCTGTACAGGGCGCAAACCCATCCCCGGGAGGTTCAGGCTCTGCCACGAAAACCGTCGGGGAATGGCGTATGAATTCGTATGATTTTCAGGGACATGGCTTGATATCCGGCCCCGAAAAACGCTTAAAACTACCCGCAGCCATAACTGAAGTCAAGCCCTTGCGGGATTTTTTATAACTTCCTGGATTCACGATATTCGGTCTGGGGCATTCGGCGCGCTCCGCCTCCTCGCGCAAGGGGAATTATGCTATTTTCCAGACAATCTGAAAACTTTCACTTCACCGGCCTCATTCATGGAGAGCGCAATGAAATTCGTTACGTTTGAAGTCCCCACCCCCCTTGGAAACGTCTCGCGCGTAGGCGCTCTGGCCCAGGTAGGCGACGGCCAGGTCGTGCTCGATCTCGCCCACGGCTACGCCGCGCTCCTTCAGGAAGTGGGCAAGGAGCCTCGTTTTCGTGAATATGCCGACTTCAGGCTTCCCCAGGATATGTGCGAACTCATGGCGGGCGGTGCGCCATCCCTGGACGCCGCCCGGGCGGCGCAGGGGTTCATCCTCGCAGATACCGCCAGACGCGGGCCGGATGGGGAGCAGCTCACCTTCTCCCTTTCTGAAGCGCGGTTGCGCCCCCCGGTGCCGCAGCCCGTTACGTTTCGTGATTTTCTCATACATGAAGGCCACAAGGCAGCGGGCGCGCGGCGGCGGAACACAACCATCGACCCCATCTGGTACGAGTTGCCCTCCTGCTACAAGGGAAACCGCCTGACCATCATCGGTCCCGAGGATGAACTCAAGTGGCCGCACTACACCGAAAAGCTCGACTATGAACTCGAACTCGCCATGTTCATCGGAAAGCGCGGCAAGGACATCAGCCAAGAAAACGCCATGGATCACGTTTTCGGCTTCAGCGTGCTGAACGACTTCAGCGCGCGTGATATCCAGATAAGCGAGATGAAGAACTGGCTCGGGCCGCACAAGGGCAAGGATTTCGGCACGGCAATCGGCCCGTGCGTCGTCACTTTGGATGCGTTCGACCCTACCGACGCGGTGATGATCGCCCGCGTGAACGGCGAGGAATGGAGCCGGGGCAACGCGGGCGACGCCTACTTCTCCTGGGCGAAAATGATCGAGTACGCATCGATGGAAGAAGAACTCGTTCCGGGCGAGATGTTCGGCTCAGGCACCGTGGCCACGGGCTGCGGGGCGGATCTGGACAAATGGATAAGGCCTGGCGACGTCATCGAACTGGAAATCGAGGGAATCGGGGTCCTGAAAAACAAGATCGTGGGAGAGGCTTAAGTATCGAGCAGCCATCTGCGCAATCTCAGCCTCCCGTTCCACATGAGGCCGTGCCGGGGGTAGCCAAGCTTGGTCGCAGGCCCCAAAGCGCGGACATAAGCGCTTTCGAGCAGGCGCGAGACTTCGGCGATTCTCCTGTCATATTTTCGCAGGCTTATTCCGTTCGGGTTTCCCCAGGCGGCCACCACCACGTCCGCGCCCTCGATGCTCCTTTGGATCCAGACGTCGTTCTCCTCCCCCACCATCGTCCGGTATCCATAGGCGTTCAACTCCCTGGGATACGGGGAGCGAAGCGCGAAGAGGTTCACGTACCTGATGCGCCCGAACTTGTTCTTGCGCGCCCAGGCCTCCACTTTCCCCACCGTGGGGTCGCTTCTCTCAACCGACGCCGTGGAGGGGTTCTTCAAGACGACGGCGAGCGTGCGCGGGCGGTTTTCTGAAATCCGCACCTCCAGAAAATACCGATACCGTCCGTATTTCATGGGGGCGCACAGCGTCACCTCCCGCACCTTTTCAGGCGGCATGCTTTTCCTTCCCCTAAAAAGAGAAATACAATAGCCCCAAGCCACTTAAGAGAAAGGACGGCCATGCCATACGAAAATGTGCTGTATGAAGTCGATGGGCCTCTCGCCCTGATCACCATCAACCGCCCCGAGCGACATAATGCCATATCCCTGGCCACGCTGGATGATCTGCACGCCACGATCGCAGAGGCGGCCGGGGACGAGGCCGTGCGCGCCATCGCCATCACCGGAGCGGGCGGGAAGGCGTTCGCCTCGGGCTCCGATTTGGGGGAAGTCGAGCACAGAAATCTCGCGGTCGCGCTCACCCCTCTGGTGCAAGGAGTGGCGGAGCGCCTGGAGAGAACGCCCAAGGCGACGATTGCCGCCATCAACGGCTATTGCATGGGCGGGGGTCTCGAGGTGGCGCTCGGTTGCGACCTGCGGATAGCGACGCCACAGTCCAGGTTCGCCACGCCCGAGGGACGGATAGGCATCATCCCGGGCGGCGGCGCCACGCAGCGCCTTCCCCGCCTCATCGGGCGCGCCTGGGCGATGGAGATGCTCCTGATGGGAGAAACCCTCGACGCTGCGCGCGCGCTCGAGGCCGGCCTCATCACCCGGCTGGTCGAGGCGGAGGAACTCATGCCCACCGTCAAAAAAATGGCCGCAAAACTGGCGGGCTACGCTCCTTACGTGCCCCAGTTCATGAAGGCCATGGTGCACTACGGCATGGAGGGCAGCATGACGGCGGGTCTCGCTCTCGAGAAATTCGCGCAGGGAGCGCTTTGCGAAACCGAGGACAAGACGGAGGGGCTCCGCGCTTTTCTGGAAAAAAGAAAGCCCGAATGGAAGGGCAGATGAGTTGAGCCTTAAAATCACAGGCGTCCTGGAGACGTGCGTCTACGCCGAGGATCTCGCAGCAGCGGAAGCGTTCTACCGCTCCGTTCTGGGACTCGAAGCGTTCCAGAAAGCGCCCGGCCGCCACGTTTTCTTTTATTGCGGGCCGCATGCGGTTTTCCTGGTATTCAACCCCGAGGCGACTTCCCGGCCCGATATGAAGCTCGGCGCGCCGACGCACGGCGCGGCGGGGCCGGGGCACGTGACGTTCTCCATCCGGGAGGCCGAGATGGCCTCCTGGCGGGAGCGTTTGAGCACAGAGGGAGTGGCTATCGAAAAAGAGGTCGACTGGCCCGGCGGCGGACGCTCCATCTACTTCAGAGACCCGGCGGGGAACAGCGTGGAACTGGCGTCTCCTCGCATCTGGCGGCTGCCCGAGCCGTCATAAATTTTAAGTTATTGTAAATACTTGTGTTTCGATGTCATTCTCTCTGAATTTATTTTCATTTATTTATCGAAAAACATCGTGAATTTATCGTATTTTTCAGGATTTCGCTCGGCTCCGAACGCGCCGACTCGCGGGGAAATCCTGCCACGCTCCCAGGCTTTCGGCATGATGCCAAATGCGGGGAATTGCGTGGTCAAACGCGAGTGAGGAGCGAGCGTTTGTCTTCGCCGTCGTCTTGCGCATCGGTTCTGGTAAACCTTGCGGTTGCCACCGGCATGCGCCGGAATGACGGTAATCTCAGCCAAAGAAAGAAGGATCACTCCGTAGGGGCGGGCCCCCGTGCCTGCCCCATGTCTTCGACAATTTCATCTTCACGTTGTGAGGGTGAACACATATAAAAACAGGGCGGGCACGGGGGCCCGCCCCTACGAACCGTATTTAACACCCTCATTCCGGTGTCATTTCCACATCACCCCTCTTGCCCGCTCGCCTTTTGCACCAGACCCACCACCGCCGGCCTTGCGCAGCGGAAACCCACGCCGTGGTTCGACTCATGGGGCTCATAGCCGGTGCGAAAGGCGGAGCGCATCAAAAAGCGGCTGTTGAACCACGCGCCGCCTCGTAAAACTTTCAGGCTTCCGGCGCCGGGGCCTTTGGGGTTTTTCCCGGGCATCTGCGCGTAGAAATTCCCCCGGTACCAGTCCGCCACCCACTCCATGGCGTTTCCCGCCATGTCCATCGCCCCAAAAGGGCTCGCGCCCAGCGGCCTGCTGCCCACGCTCCAGGTGGCGAACCCCTTGCTACAGGAGGGAATCTCCCCGCCCATGACGGCGCGCGCGCAAATCGCCCGCTCATCCCCCCACGGGTAGATGCGCCCATCCGCCCCGCGCGCCGCCTTTTCCCACTCCGCCTCGGTGGGCAGGCGCCTGCCCACGCGCGCGCAATAATCGCGCGCCTGAAACCAGGTGATGCCCACGACGGGCTGGTCGGGCTCCTCGAACGAGCCCGCGTAGCGCTCCACCGGCGTGAAGAACTTGCGGAAGCGCCGGTTGGTCATCTCGTATTTGTCGATGTAGAAGGCTTTCAGGAAAATCCTGCGGCGCGGCGTTTCGTTGTCGCCGAAAATGTAGCCGCCCGGCGTAGAACCCATCACGAATTCACCCGCAGGCACGAGAACAAGGGGGCGCCGTCTGTGCCGGTGATTTGCTTCGGCAACCCCGCACCTCGGGCGACGCCCACAAATGCCGCCGTCAAGACGAGCGCGAGGAAAACGGCGATTGCCATTCGGTTCTTGCGGTCTCGAAGCATCGTGGATACCCGCGAGGCGGAAATTGTTTCCATCTTTCATATTATAGACGATGAGCGGCCTGAAAACGGTGCGTGAAGTTCAATGCGGGATAAGATACGTCCCGAACAGCCGTAGGGGCGGGCCCCTCCTTGGGGCTGGCCCACAGGCCTATTTCCTTTGAGCGAAAACGAACTACTGGAAAATCACTCCCCCTTGAGGGGGTTGTTGAAAAACCCGGTACTGGGAGCGAGCGCGTTCCCCTCGTCTTGCATGGCCACCGTATCGACTTCACCCTGAGTAGCCGCCGAAGGTCAAACGCGACTGAGAAAGGAGCGTTTGTATCGAAGGAGGCGCTCCCCTTCGATGCGCTCCCGATGCGCCCCGGTTCTCCCTCGATACGGCGCGCGAGCGCGCCTACTCGGGATGAGGGAGGAGCGTCATCGTGGGTCAAACGCGAGTGATGAATGTCAAATCGGAGTGAGGAGCGAAGATTTGTTTGCCGACCGACGAGGGAGGTATTACGTGCCAGGGCGGTGAATGCGCCGCAGGCATTTTTCCCTTGAGGGGGTTTTTCAACAACCCCTTGAGGGTCAATGCCGACCAAGGCGGGAGGGATTGTCGCAAAAGCCGAGCGGTTCGTGCGAAGGCTGATGCGGTGGGGGTCAATTCCGAGCGAGGAGCGAGGAGTTGCGTACCGATGTTTTCCTCATTCCCAGGAGGCAGTCCCTCCTTCCTCAGTCGGGGCTGACCCCCCACCGGTTCGCTTGCGGACTGGAGCCCTTAGCTCACCGTCGGGCTTTCCCCTCGGGAAGCTCGACCCTCAATGGGGGGAGTAATTTTTAGCAATCCTTCAGCAGAGACAGGCCACGAACCCGCAGGGCCGCCTCAACGAAGCGCCTCTCTCCCTCCATCCCCCTGTTGCAATTCCCCGCCCCGCCTTCTAGGATATTCTGCGTTCGCGCGGCAGGCGTCGCGCGCTCTTTCGGCCCCCATACATACAAGGATAACGGCGTGAAAACCGCACTGACCCTCATCACGGCCCTTTGCGTTTTCCTCATGGCGCAGGCGGCGCACGCCGCGCGCGGAGCAGACGGGCGCCTGCGCATCATCTACTGGCAGGCGCCCTCCACCATGAACCCCTATCTCTCGGGCGGCACCAAGGAGATAGAGGCCGCATCGCTGGTTCTCGAACCCCTCGCGCGCTACGACCAGAACGGGAACATGAAGCCCTGGCTCGCCGTACAAGTTCCCACGCTGGAAAACGGCGGCGTGGCGGCGGATTTGCGCAGCATCACCTGGAAGCTCAAGAGCGGCCTCAAGTGGGCCGACGGGACGCCGGTGACCACCCGAGACGTGGTGTTCACCTGGAAGTATTGCACGCATCCCCAGGGAGGCTGCTCCCAAAGCGAGAAATACAACGACGTGAAGAGCGTGGAAGCTCTCGACCCGCGAACGGTGCGGGTGACCTTCACCGCCCCCAAGCCCTTTCCCTACGGGCCGTTCGTGGGCGCGCAGGCCCCGATCATACAAGCCGCGCAGTTCGCCGACTGCCTGGGCGCGAAGGCGCCGCGTTGCACCGACGCCAACTTCAAGCCCGTGGGCACGGGGCCGTTCGTCGTATCTGAATTTCGCCCGAACGACGTCATTTCCTTCATCGCCAACCGCAACTACCGCGACCCGGCCAAGCCTGCCTTCGCGCGGGTGACCTTCAAGGGCGGAGGCGGCGCGGCGGCGGCGGCCCGCTCGGTCTTGGAAACAGGCGAGTTCGACTACGCCTGGAACCTGCAACTCGCCCCGGACGTGCTGGCGAACATGCGCAAGGCGGGCAAGGGGGTGGTCATCTCCTCGTTCGGCACGCTGGTCGAGCGCATCGTCGTGAACCTGACGAATCCGGATCCCAAGCTCGGCAAGGCGCGCTCCACCGCCAAGCATCCACATCCCTTCTTATCGGACATCCGCGTGCGCAAGGCCCTTTCGATGGCCATCGACAGAAAGCTGCTCGTCGAGATCGGCTACGGCGCAGCGGGCAGGCCGACGTGCAACATCCTTCCCGCCCCCGCCATCTATAAATCCACGGCCAACGATGGGTGTCTGAAACAAGACATCCCCGGCGCGAACAAACTACTGGATACGGCGGGCTGGAAGCGCGGAGCAGGCGGCGTGCGCGCCAAGAACGGCGTTCGCCTCTCGATTCTCTACCAGACTTCCACCAACGCCGTGCGCCAGGATTTTCAGGCGCTCATCAAGCAGTGGTGGTCCAAGATCGGGGTAAAGACCGAGCTTAGAAACATCAACGCTTCGGTTTTTTTCGGCGGCGACCCGGGGAGCGGCGACACGTTCCAGAAATTCCGCGCCGACGTACAGATGTACGCCAACAACTTCGACGGCACCGACCCCGAATCCTACATGGCGAACTGGGCGTGCAAGGAGGCTCCGAGGCCCGCCACCCAGTGGCAAGGCAACAACGTGCCGCGCTACTGCGACCCCGCCTACGACGCGCTCGTCGCCAAAATGGCGAAAGCGGGCGCGCTCACTGAGCGGGCGCGTCTCGCCAAGGCCATGAACGACATGCTGATGCGAGCCTACGCCCTCATTCCGCTGGTCGACCGGGGCCGCGTTTCGGCCCATGCCAAAACGCTTGGCGGCGTGGTTCTCAACACCTGGGATTCGGAATTGTGGAACATCGCCGACTGGCGCCGCGTCAAATAGGCCCGCGCACCGCTTGAGACCCTAAAAGGCCACCGAGGCTTGCCTGCGATGACGACCTACACCGTGAGGCGGCTGCTCATCGCCGTTCCCACGCTCATCTTCATCAGCCTCGTCATATTCCTGCTCTTGGACCTGGCGCCGAGCGACCCGACGGCGAACCTCCCCCTCACGATTCCGCCCGAGGTGCGCCAGAAAATCCGCGAGTCCCTGGGATTAGGTGAGCCCATCCACATCCGCTATTTGTTGTGGTGCAAGCAGTTTTTCATCAACGAGCCGCTGAACGTGCTCGACGCCCTGCTCGGCCACGCGGGCGACTCCGGGCGGCTCCGCGTGCTGAGCTGGCAGACGCGCTCCCCGGTCGTCGACTTGATCGTCGAGCGCCTGCCGCAGACCCTATGGGTCGTGGGGCTCTCCTACGTCATCGGCATTCTCATCGCGATACCCATCGGCATCTTCTCGGCCTACCGCCAGTACAGCTGGTTCGACCAGATCGGCACCTTCGTCTCCACCGTGGGGTTCTCGGTGCCGACGTTTTTCACCGGCGTGCTGATGATCGTGGTCTTCTCTGTCGGTCTGGGCTGGTTCCCCTCCATCTACGACACCACGCACCGCGTGACGGACTGGAGCAGTTTTCTCTTACAGGCGCGGCAGATGGCCATGCCGGTATTCGTGCTCGCCCTGTACAACGCAGCGCAAATCAGCCGCTTCATGCGCGCCTCGATGCTCGAGAACCTACACCGCGACTACGTGCGCACCGCCCGGGGCAAGGGTTTTCGCGAGCGGCGGATTCTCTTCGTCCACGTTCTGCGCAACTCGATGATTCCCGTGGTCACCATCATCGCGCTGGGCGTGCCGCAGGTGTTCGGCGGCGCTATCATCACCGAGCAGATTTTCAAGGTGAACGGGCTGGGGCAATTGCTCATCGTCGCCATTCAGGGGGGGGATTTGCCTACCGTGCAGACCCTGACCTTCATCTTCGCGGGGCTGATCGTGGCGTTCAACCTCGTCGCCGATATCCTCTACGGGGTTCTGGACCCCACCATCCGTTATGACTAGCCCACGGCGCGGGGTATGGGCGCAGTTCCGCACCCACCGGGGGGCGATGATAGGGGCGGGGATTCTGCTCATCGCAGCGCTCGCGGTGGTGTTCGGCCCCCACCTGTGGAGCATCGACCCGCAACACATTGACATACGCGCGCGCAATCAGGGACCCGGCCTCGCCCATCCGCTCGGCGCCGACCGCCTGGGGCGGGACACCCTGGCCCGCATGCTCGCGGGGGGGCGGGTTTCGCTCGCGGTGGCGGGCGCCGCCATGGGTCTGGCCCTTTCCCTGGGCGCGGTCATCGGCGTGGCGTCGGGCTATTTCAGGCGGCTGGACGGCCCGCTCATGCGGCTGACGGATCTCTTCCTGGCGCTGCCGCTCCTGCCCCTTCTTCTCGTGATCATCGCGCTTTTCCGCGACGCGCTGCGCTCCGCCTTCGGACCGGAGACAGGCATCTTCATCCTCATCGCCTCGGTCATCGGCGCGACATCCTGGATGCAGACCGCCCGCATCGTGCGCGGAGAGGTGCTCGCCATAAAAGAGCGCGAATTCGTGGTCGCCTCGAACGCGCTCGGAGCCCCTACGCGGCGCATCATCATCCGCCACATCATGCCGGGCGTGGTCTCGCCCATCATGATCTCCGCAGCCCTGGGGGTCGCCAACGCCATCATCACTGAATCCGCCCTCTCCTTCCTGGGCCTCGGTTTTCCGCCGGATTTCCCCACCTGGGGGAGGCTGCTCTACGATTCGACCGATTACCTCCAGCAATACCCCGAGCGCGTACTGTGGCCCGGCCTCGCGATTTCCTTCACCGTGCTGAGCATCAACTACGTGGGCGACGGGCTGCGCGACGCACTCGACCCCCGGGCGCGGGGCTGAGCGCCAACGTCTTTGCGCCCTCCCCTAAGTGAGCCGAAATGCGCTTTCATCCTTGCGCCGGAGGGTGACCTCTGGCACGATTCGGTTTCGGCGGAACACTCTAAAAACATGACGACGCGCCGGACCGGAGGCTTTTCCCGGCGCCCCTCGGCACAGGAACACCGATATGGCTGAAAACGAAAACGTCACCTACATCTGCCCTGCGTGCGGAAAAACCGAACTGCCCTTCGAGGAACCGGGCGACCCGAACGAAGCCCTCTACATCCAGCTCGCGGAAACGGACACCTGCGATGAGGCGACTGTTGCGCATTTCGTGTTCGGCGACTCATACACCAGCGGTTTCGGCGGCGTGGTGCGCGACGTGGACCCGGAAGGCGAGGAGCGCGTGCGGTGGGTTCCCCCGAGAGCGGTGGTGGCCTATCACTTCGCGAGAAACGACGTGCGAATCGGCCACGCGGAACCCATGAACGACTACTACCCCCAGCCCTTATACCGCAACCTCTCGAAGGGAGACGGGGTGGAGAACATATACGTCGCCATGGCGTTTTTGCCCCACAACGAGTCCATGACGCCCGAGATGCGCGCGCAGGGGGAGGCGCTCGCCAAGTCCCTGGGCTAGGACGATTCCCCCCGTCCCAGAAGACGGTTGTATATCCACGCCAGGAGCATGAAGAAGAAAAAGCCTATCGCGAACCCCCAGGCCGCACCGATGATCGCGCCCGGGTAGGTGGGGGAAACACCAGGGTAGAAATCGCCTATCATCCTCAGCATCTCCCCGCCCACGCCGAACAACGCGCCTAGAAGGGCGTAGAGGAAAAACATGGCCCCGTAGATGATGCCTGCGGCCAGGCCGAATTTCACGGCTTCTAGTTTCACGTCGAATCTCCTTTGCGGCATGGAAATGCGCTGCTGCATACGCTATTCAATATAGGCTGAAGGACACATTCCGGCAAAAGCATCCGCGAGCCCCCGAAAGGGCCGCGCGCATTCATCCCGGATGGGGCCCTCGCCCATCCCCACACAGGAGGTCGATTTGATGAGCGAAGAAACACGTCTTGAGAGAGGACTGAGAACCCGCGCGAGAATCTTCGGCGAAGAAGGCGAGGAGAGGCGCCAGGCTTTTGCGAAGGCGAGTCCCGCGTTCGCGCAGTTCGTCACCGAAGCCGTGTACGGCGATCTCTACGCGCGAGACGGCATCGACGACAAGATGCGCGAAACCGTGATCCTCTCCGTCCTGTGCGCCATGGGCCGGGACAGGGAGTTCGGGTACCACGCCAAGGCGGCGCTTCGCATCGGCATGACGAAAGAGGACATTCAGGAGATCATCATGGTGTGCGCGATCTACGCGGGCGCTCCCAATGCCGTGGGCGCGACGGATGAGTCGCTGCGCGTGTTCAACGAAATGGGAATTTAGGCGTTATCCATCAGGCCCCAGAACGGTTCTGATTTTTTTTGCGAGTTCGGTGGTGATGAGACGCGCCGCCTCATCGAGCGGGGGCCGCATGCGCGCGCCTGCGGCGAAGGCATGGCCGCCGCCGCCGAACATCCGCGCCACGTCGTGAATCTCCACTTGGCCCTTCGAGCGCAGGCTCACGCGGATTCGCCCGTTTTCGAGTTCGGAGAAATAGGCGATGACCTCGACGGATTCGATCGAGCGGGGAATCGAAATGTATTCCTCCGTCTCCGAGCGCGAGACCCCGTAGCGCTCCAGATCCTTCGCGCTCAGGGTGAACCAGGCGAGGCGCCCTCCGCAGTCGAGCGTCATGCGGCTCATCAATTTGCCGAGCAGCTTCACCGAACCCGCGCCGTTTGATTCCCAGAAAATCGAGTAGGCCTCCCCGGCGCTCGCGCCGAGTTCCACGAAACGCGCCGCCCAGTTCAGGGTGCGCTTGGACGTGTTCGTGAAGCGGAACTGGCCCGTGTCGTAGACCAGGGCCGCCATCAGCGCGCGGGTGATGAGCGGGTCGTCGAACGGGTAGCCCTCCTCGTCCAGATAATCGGCTACCATCTCGCCCACCGCCGCGGCTTGCGCGTCGATGACGGAGGGACAATCGATATTGTCTTCTTCTCTGATGTGGTGATCGACCACCGCCAGGGGCAGCCCGCCGGCTTTCACCGGCTCCTCGAGCCTGCCCAGGCGGCTCGCCTTTCCCGTGTCGAGGATGAGGGCCGCATCGAAGCGCGCCGCCCAGTCCTCTTGCGCGAGAAGCTCCTCTCTCGAGCGCACGAGACCCTCGGGGTCGAAAGATGCGACGAAGACGGGCGTCTTGTCTTCGGTGACGACCGTGGCCTGCTTCCCGGTAAGCTTGAGGTAGCGGCTGAGCGCAAGACACGCGAGCAGGCCGTCGCCGTCCGGCCCCACGTGGGTGAGCAGCAAGAAGCGTTCGTGTTGTGCGAGGAAATCTCTTAGGGGCTGAAAGCGGCCGGGGTTTTCTTTCGTCTCTGTACCCATCAGGATGATTACAGGCTTACGCGGTGGATTTGGCGCAAAACGTAGTTTCTGATCTCTTTCGCGGAAGGTCCTGAATCCTCCCGTTCACCGTTTTTCATCACGCCGGCGAGCAGTTGCTCCACCACGCCGCCGCACGACGCGCAATCTCCGTAGGGATTGTCTATCGGGATGACGCGCTCCTCCCCGCAATCGCGGCAGCGCAACAGATGTTTCGCGCCCGGACGCTTGCCGCGCTTGGCCACCGCAACGCCGTCCACCTCGACGATGTCCATCGAAAAATCGATTGTGGACGCGGAGCTTATGGACGTACCCACGCCGTAGCCGCCGTCCACCACGGGGTTCAGTTCCAGAATTTTCTCCTCGCTCAGGCCCCCGCTCACGAAGAGCTTCACGTGCGGGAAACCCGCGCGGTCGAGCTCCCAACGGATCTCCTCCAGAATCTCGTAGAGATTTCCCCGTCTTGAGGCCGGCGTATCCACCCGCACGGCCGAGAGGCGATCGGTCAGCGCGCGCGCCACCTCCAGGGTTTCGAACCTCTCATCGGCGAACGTGTCCACCAGCGCGACGCGGCCCACCTCCGGCGCAATCACCTCGTCGAACGCCCTGGCCGCAGGCACGAGGCCGTCCATGAGAATCACCAGCGCGTGGGGCATCGTGCCCACCGCCGGAATCTCCAGGAGTTCGGCTCCTTCCACGAGAGCGACGCCGTCGCAGCCGCCGATATAGGCGGCGCGCTCGACCATCGGCGCGATGGCGGGGTGAATTCTCCGCGCGCCGAAACTCACGAGCTGCCTGCCCTCCGCCGCGATGCGGCAGCGCGCCGCCTTCGTGGCGACCCCGCTCGCCTGGCACATCAGCCCCAGGACGGGGGTCTCCAGCCTGCAAAAATCGTTGTAGGTTCCCGCGATTTCCAGAACGGGTTGGGAGGGAGCGAAAACAGTGCCCTCGGGCGCCGCGCGGACATCCACCGGGAACCCTTCGAGAAGGCGCAGGATTTCCTCCAGTCCCACAAACACGCCCCAGCCGCCCGGAAGCGACTTGGCCGCGAATTCCGCGCGCACGTTCTTTCTGATGCCTTTGGCTTCGAGAATCTGGAGGGTCCGCTCGAAATAGACGTCCGTCACTTTACCCGAACGGATGTCGTCGAAATTAGCAGTGAACAGACTCAAAAGAGGATTCCGCCAGGGAGACCCGCTATTCGGCGGGCGCCGTCTCGGCAGGGGTTTCGGGCCGTGTGTCCGCTTCCTGGTTCCGGAGGCCGAACAGCTTGCCCCAGGGACGGGGGCCGGTGTAGTTCACCTCTTTTTCCCAGACGTCGTAGAGGCGCTCTTTCTCATAGACGAGATCTTCGCGGAAATATCCGGTCGTCTCGTACTGGTGGGTGTGGACGATGGATTTGGGCGTCGTTGGGCACGCCTCCACGCAAAGCCCGCAGTACATGCACCGCATGTAGTCGATGTAGAACTCCTTGGCGTACATCTCGCGGCCCTTGTCCGCCGTTACGATGGTGATGCAGTCCACCGGACAGGCCTTCTCGCAGTTCAGACAGCCGATGCAAAGCTCCTCGCCCGTCTTGAAATCGCGCGTCAAGCCCAGAAAGCCCCTATAACGCTCGGGCGGCTCCCAGCGCTCCGTCGGGTATTGAAGCGTGACGGGTTTTTTGAACATGTGCCGCAGCGTGGCGGACATGCCCTTCACGATATCCCAGAGAAAGAATTTCTGAATCCCCCTGGTGAACTCCATTTCCCTCTCCTCGCCTTGAACCCTAGGAAGCCGCCGCGGCCTGCTTTCTAGCCTCGACCTGGGCTTCGAGATATTTCTCGGCCGCCACCGCCGCCGTCGTCGCATCGCCCGATGCGTTGGTGATCTGGCGAATCAACTGGCTTCTGCAATCACCGGCCACGAACAGGCCCGGAACGTTCGTCTCCATGTTCTGGTCCGTGAGGATGAAGCCGACGTCGTCTTTTTCCACGTGATCTTTTATCAAATCCGTGTTCGGAATAAAACCGATGAATACGAACAGGCCCGTGGCGTCGAGTTCTGACGTCTCGCCCGTCTTCACGTTCTTGATGCGCAGCTTCTTCATCTCCCGGTCATCGCCCACCACCTCTTCCGCTACGTGGTCGGTAATGATCTCCATTTTCGGATTCTCGCGAATCCTGTCCATCAAGACCGCATGGGCGCGGAACTGGTCGCGGCGGTGAATGAGGTAGACCTTCGTGCCGTACTTGGTGAGGAACTGGCCCTCTTCCACGGCGCTGTTCCCGCCGCCCACGACGGTGATGACCTCATCCTGAAAGAATGCGCCGTCGCACAGCGCGCAGTAGCTGACGCCTTTGCCCGCGTATTTCTCCTCGCCGGGAATCGCGAGCTTTCTCGGATAGCCGCCGGGCGTATAAATCACAGCCCCGCAGCGGCGCTCGCCCATGTCGGTGACGACGATGAAATCATCCCCGTCCTTTCTTACCTCCGAGACGTCTTCCATCTCGATCTTGAGGCCGAACTTCATGGCGTGATCGGTGAACTTGGCCGCCAACTCCTGGCCGCCGACCAGCTCGAAGCCCGGGTAGTCTTCCACGTGCTCTGTGTTGAGAATCTCACCACCCGGCGCGAGTCTTTCATAGCAGACCACGTTCAGCTTAGAACGCGCGGTATAAAGCCCCGCCGTCAGCCCCGCAGGCCCGGCTCCGATGATGATGATTTCGAAATCACGTTCTGCCAAAACGAATCTCCAGAACTAAGGAAAAGGAATTATATACAATGTTTCTCCAAATGACTAACCGATCCCGCCCGCATATGCTTCATCTATAGTCATTCTGTTTTGAAGAAGATCCAGAAGCAAATGCCTGAATCTCCTTGCATGTCTTTCGCCTTTTTTAGGCTCTGCAATATATTCGGCCATATATATGCTGGCATGTCCGGGATTGTCTTCCGTGGCAGTATCAATAACAACAAACGCCCTTTTGTCGTCTTCTGCAAGAAGCTGTCGTACAGATAGCGTTTGTAACTTCGCCACACCTTCGTCTTTCCAAGGTTCACCTTTTCTCGTTCGAGACAACTTCTCTTCCATTGACACCTTTATGAAATCCGATGAAACGTACTTCATCTGATGAACGGAAAATCCTTTATTCCAAAGGTCCTTGGCTGGTATACCCGTCTCAAACACTTCCCCATCCTGGACATGCTGAGGGTTGAACATTTCTCGAAGAAGAAACTCCTCGTCCTCGACAACCCCGGGAGAAATGCCCGGCGTGGCGCTTTTTTCCTCGTCAAGATGGGGAGAAGGAACTTGCAAGACTGTTTCAGGCCGTGAACAGTTCTACGATTTCAGAAGGCAACCCCTCGGATGCCAGAATATCTTCACCGTCGATTGGGCGTCCATCTTTGCCGTGCGCAAAGTAAGTATAATTACGCGTTCCATAGAACCCGAGATCAACGTGAACGCCATCTTTTTTCCACAAAAAATTGACTTCCCCGTCATCAGCCAGCCCTATATAGGGCACGGGAATCGAGTCCAGCGGCAACTTGCGAATGAAAATTTCCGCATCTCTAAACGCCTGAGCAGTAGGCCACGTTGCACCAGGCCAACGCTCCTCCTTGGGAGTTTTTTCAAACTCCTTCAATTGCGCGAGCAAGTCCCGATTCAATTTACCGATCCGACCCGAGCGGACAGCGGTTTGGGGTTGAGAAACCATCACGTACTCCCATGCGCTTCATCGCCATAGATGCGCTCTCCAAGAGCGCAATTACACTCTATCAACAATCCACCGCGAAGAAAACAGGCCCCGGCATTGCTTGTTGTCCGCTCGTTTCCCAGAACTCAACCCGCCCCCTTACTCCATGGGCGCGAGGACGAAGGCGCCGAATTCTTTCTCCAAGCGCAGTTTTTTTCCGTCGTGCTCGAAAACAGAACCTGCGGGAGTGTCCTCATCCACCGGAATATATTCCCCGCAAAGGGGACACGAAACCATCTGCACGACCGTGAGAACCTCAGCCCCTTCCGCCCGGCCCAGGCGGAACTTGACCCCCGCACAATTCTCGCAATCGACGATGTCGCGCGTTTTCGCATCCCACGGGACGGGTATGCGCTGCCCTCAGCCGGGACAGGCGAGGGTTCTCATCTTATCGCTCACGCGGCAATCCCCAAAAGCTCCTGGAGCTTCGCCCTATCGAAGCCCACCACCTTCTCATCGCCTATGAAAATCACGGGCGTGGCCCGCATGCTCGCCCTTTGGAAGAGTTCTTCGAGGGCCTGCTCGTCCTGATCCACGAGTTTTTCCGTATACGCCACGCCATGATGGGAAAGAAACTCTTTCACCGCCTTACAAGGCGCTCAGAACGTGGATGAATAAACGGTCACCTCTTTCGACATCGCCAATCTCCCTCAAAACCAGCCTGAGCCGCCCCGGCGGCAGGGGCGTCGCTCGCGTTATCTCAAACTCAAAGCCACGCTACCTCGGCGTGTTCACCCGCTCGAGCAGGGCCGTCAACTCCTTTATCCGTATCGAATCGAGCCTCGAGACGGCGTCCACAATCTCCGCCCGCAAGGAGGCGTCCGTGTGCGCTTCGCTCAAGGCCTCGAACTTCTCGTTCACCGTCGACCAGTTCATCGGGGTGGAGAAATGCCCCTCCCAGGTGGGCTTGTCCAGCTTGTGGGCCGTCCCGTCCTTCAAGGTGATGGTGATCAGCACGGGCGATTGCGCGGGATACCTGGCCGTCATCTCATCGGAATTGGTGGTGCGCACCTTCTTCAAGAGCGTCTGCACGTCATCCGCGCGGATTCTTTCTTCCTCGTACTGGGCGGGCAGAACCTGCTCGTCGATGATGGCGGCCGAGAGCACGTAGGGCAGGCTGTGGTCCGCCGTCTCCTTGTTGAGCACGTGCTCGCGCGCGCCCGCCTTGCCCTCGCCCATGATGAAATAGGCGCGCTCATAAATCCCGATTTCGATGTCTTCTATGTCCTCGGGCGCAAAACCGTGTTCGCGCTTCATGTCGATGACGCCCTCGATGGCCGTCTGGGAGTGAAGCCCCGCGTTGTAGCGCTTCACGCTGATCTCGAGCATCTTGCGAAGCCCCGTATCCGACCAGTCGACCTCGAATTCTCCGGTCACGGACTCGAAAACGCCCAGAGGGCCCTCGATCAGCCGGAGCGGACCCGTCACCCCGCGCATGGCCAGAAACGTCGAGTGCACCCCGCTGTGCCCGCCGGCCGCATAGGCGAAACCCTTCCAGTGGGAAAGCTCGCCCGTGCGCGTGATGAGCAGGGGGTTCTGGCGCACGCCGCTGAGTGCAATGGCGTTGGCCGTCTTTTCGGCGTCCAATCCTAAGGAGCGCGAAGCGCCCGCCGCCACGGCGTAGGCGCCGGCCATCGGCTGGTCGAAGCCCCTTTTCTCATAAGGCGCGCTGTCGCACAGGCGGCACTGCACCTCATAGGCCAGAGCGAGGGCCGTCATGAACTCCGCCCCGCTCGCATCGGCGTATTCAGCCGCCGCCATCACACTGCCCGCGTTGTCGCTCGGGTGCGAGGTGGCGAGTTTCCCCATGAAGCCGTCGTTGAAATCGAGATAGCGGATCAGCGAGGTGTTGTAGAACGCGGCGCTGTCGGGCGCGCTCTTGCCGCCGCCGATGAGCGTGCAATGCGCCGCGCCGCCGAAATCATCCGCCTGCTCACGCAGGTAGCGAACCGGGCCTTCGCCCAGAGAACCGATGGCGCAGCCGATGGTGTCGACCATGAGCATTTTCATCTGCCCGCGCATCTCGTCCGAGAGATCATCGAAACTGCTGTTCGCGGCGAACGCCGCAATCTGTTCCACAATCGTCATGAACTTGCTCCTTCGTCGAACCGGATTGTAAGGGAATTCTCTCGCCCGGCCCGTCGCGCCGCCGCTTCAAAGAGAAACGAGCGGGGGCTAGCCGCCGTTCAGCTTCCTGTACGCTTTCTGCATGATGAGCGCGTCGTATTCGAGCGCCGGACTCTCGCACACCACCCGGCCTTCGGCGTCGAAATCGATAAGCGCGCGGAACAGGTCCTTGTAATTCATGTCCGACTCGTCGAGTTCCAGATGATGCGCCTCGCCCTTGTCCGAATACGCGATGCCCGAGAGGTGAATGTGCAGGGTTTTGAGAACCTCATCGCCCATCTTGTTCTTCAGTAGTTCGAGTTGGGCGCCGAACTCCTCATAGGTGTTGCGCGCCCCCGCCGAGCGCGCGTGAATGTGCGCGAAGTCTATCGTGAAACCGACGTTCTTATCTTTAAGCGCACCGCCCATATCGGCGATTTCCTCGAGCGAGCCGAACTGGGAGCCCTTGCCCGTCGTCTCGGGGTCGAGGCGAACCGGACAGCCCTCATCCTCCAGGATGTCGGCGAGCTCTCCTATCTGGTTCTGGATGAAGTCGTACACCTCTTTGGGGTCTCGTTTCTGGTAAAACCCGGGGTGAAAACACGCGCCGTCGCCACCGCACTTCTCCAGGGCGCGCGCGGTGTCCAGAACGCGCTTGCGGCTCGCCGCCACCTTTTCTTCTTCGAGCGAATAGAGGTTCACGTAGTAGGGCCCGTGCGCGGTGACGTGAACGCCCGTTTCGGCCTGGGCGGCCCTCACCTCATCGCACGTCTGCTCCCTGATGCGAACGCCGTGGACGAACTCCATCTCGTAAACGCCCAGACCCAGTTCATGCAGCCTGCGCACCGCCGCCGGATGGGTCTGCGGCTTGGCCGAATGCGGAACGCCGCCCGTGCCGAAAAAAATCCTGTCCGCCCGCCTGGGCTTCGCGTTCACGCTCAAGGGACCGTCATAGGTTCTGCCCTTTGGTTTTTCCTTGGGAATCCCCGGCGCCCAGCCGCGCACGTCCGCTTTAGGCTTCGCCGCTTTTTTGGGGGCCGTTTTCTTTTTCGCCGCGGCTTTGGGGGCCGCCTCTTTCTTTTCCGGCACGTTCGTCCTCAGAAGATGTATTGCGCAAATGCTCCATTTTTTCGGCGGATCGCTCTTTCAAGCGGTCGATGGCCCACTCTAGCAGATATGCGCGCATGCCGCGAGAATCCTCCCCGAAAATCAGGCCGCGGGCGCATCCCGGGGCGGCTCGCCCAGCCACTCGTCCATCTGGGCGAGAATCTCTCTTTTGCCCAGCCCGGTGTTCGCGCTGCAAAGGATCGGCCCGGACCAGCGGCCGTACAGCCCGCCGCCGTCCACCATGGTTTTCACGAGCGCGTCCAGTACGCTTCGCCGCTCGTTTTGCTTCAGTTTATCCGCCTTGGTGAGCGCCAGACACGCAGGCAGGTTCACCGCCGCGAGCCACTCGAGCAGGTGCAAGTCCATCTCCCGCGCGCCCCGGCGCGAATCGATGAGCACCACCACGCCCTGGAGCGTTTCGCGATGCTCGAGATACGTCTCGATCATGGGCCGCCAGCGGGCCCTTTCCGCAAGAGGCACCTGCGCATAACCGTAGCCCGGCAAATCCACGAGCACGAACTTCCCGTCCACGCCGAAGAAGTTGACGAGTTGCGTCTTGCCCGGCGTCGCGCTGGTCTTGACGAGGCTCTTGCGGTTGGTCAGGAAATTGATGAGCGAGGATTTGCCAACGTTGCTCCTGCCCGCGAAGGCGACCTCGGGCAGATCCGCCCTCGGCCAGCCCGAACGCTCGGCGGCGCTTTTGATGAACTGGGCGTTTTGGATTCTCATGGCTGAAGTGTCAGGCCGAATCCGCCGCCGGGGGAGCGAACGTGTGAACGACCAGGCCCGTGCGCACTTTGGGGTAGAAATAGGTGGACTTGTGCGGCATCTTCCCGCCCGCCTTGGCTATCTCGCATACCGATTCGAGGGGCGTGGGGTTCAGCAAAAGGGCCACCGCGCACTCACCGCTTCTTGCGGAGGCCAGCGCCACTTCCGGGTCGGGCGTGAATGCGATGTCCCCTTCCTCGTGAGAGGCCTGGAACGCGCCGTCCACGATGTCCGCATGGAGGCGGCTCACATCGAGTGCTGCGACGGCCTCCTCCACGGAGGCGGCTACAGCATCATGCCTGCCGATGAGATAGCGGACGTTCGCGCCCCCATCGTAGAGACAAAACACACCGGCTCCGCCGTTTTCCTGGGACAAGGCGGCCAGACGCCTCGCTACGCGGCCGCAGGCTCCCGCCTCGGGCGCCGCCTCTTCTTGGATATCGTATTTCCCGGCCAGCGCGGCGAGAGCATCTTCGGTCGCCGCGGATACCTTCCTGAGCAGCCTGTACGTGGGCAGAATCACCATGCCCGGATCCGAGACGTTGGCCAGGCACATGAGCGTGTAGTCCGCCTCGCCACCCTCGGGAGCGCCTTTCGCGCGGGCGGCGTCTCTCAAGTCCAGGGATGTCTCATAGCGATGGTGGCCGTCGGCGATGAACGCCTCCCTATCGAGGAGCGATTTCTGCGCGATTGCGATGACGTCCGGGTCAACACACCGCCACAGGGTATGGCGCACGCCGTCGTCTTCGAAATCGGCGATGGGCGCGCCTTTATCCGCGCTCTTGAGGGCGTGGTTCGCCGTTTCCCGGGGGTCGTCGTAAAAGCTGAAGATAGGCCCCAGATGCGCGCCGCTCCTCCCCCACAGGTCGAACAGATAGCCCTTGGGCTTGGGGAAGGTCTGCTCGTGGGGGTGAATTTCGCCCGCGCCGTAGGGTTCCAGCTTCACCGCCGCAAAAAACGCATTTCTCTCGAGATTCGTTCCATCGGGAAGCGTGAAGCGCTGGCGGTAGGGATAGAGAGCGGGCGTATCGTCCAGAGCCATCTCCCCGCTCGCGCGCCAGTTTTTCAGATATTCGATTGCGCGCCCCACGCGGCCCGCGTCTCCATCCTCATTCTCTAAAATTTCGCCTTGAATCAGCCGCACGATGTTCAGGGGGTGGCGCTCATAAAACGAACGCCTGATCGCAGGCGTAAAAACGTCATAAGGCGGGGAGGAGACCTCTCCCATTTCATCTGGTGCGACATTCGAATACATCAACGCGCGAAACGCCCGGACCTGAACCACGAAAACCCCCTTTGAGCAAGAGATGAAAACCAGCGGCGAGGGGGATATTAAGGTCGAGCGGGGGGGCTGTCAAAACACGATCGGGCAGATGCGCCGGCTTTGAAGACCTCTCTCCCGTTCCGGCTCTTCGGGCGGGCGAGTTGACCCCGGCGGGCGGGTGCTCTAGTTTCCTCAGCATTATCCACGGGGCCGGATGAGCCGCGATATGAAATGGCGAACAGGGGAAACACGGATGAAAACGAAATTCGGCATCAGCTTCGGCATGCACCCCGAGCGCATATATACGCCGGAGGAATCGTATGCGTTCGCAGAATCCGCCGAAGCCCTGGGTTATGATTCTTTGTGGATCGGCGATCACGTCTCCTTTTACGGGCATTACACCGAGAGCCTCACCACGCTGGCCGCCTTCGCGGCCCGCACCAGCCGCATCACGCTGGGCGTGGGCGTGTATCTCCTGCCGCTTAGAAGGCCCGCTATCGCCGCCAAGACCGCGGCCACGGTGGACTACCTGACGGGCGGGGGGCGTTTCGTCTTCGGCGTCGGCGTGGGGGGCGAGGGAAAAACGGAGTTCGAGCTTTGCGGCGTGCCCGTCAAAGAACGCGGCGCGAGGACGGATGAGTCCATCGAAATCGTGCGAAAACTCTGGAGCGGCGAGGCGGTGAGCCACCAAGGGCGATTCTGGCGTTTTACCGGCGCGCGCCAGACTCCCGCCCCGACCACGCCGGGCGGGCCGCCCATCTGGGTGGGCGGACGCAGCGACGCCGCCCGACGAAGAGCGGCGCTCACATGCCAAGGCTACGTCTCTTATATGTTCTCGGCCCCACGCTTCGCCAGGGGCTTGGAAGACATGAGGAGGTGGGCGGAGGAAGCGGACAGACCCTTAGACACAGAAGGGGGCGCGTGGACGCCCGCGCACCATGCGTTCATCTACGTTCACGCGGACCCGGAACACGCCCTGCGCGAGGGGATAAAGAATCTCTCCAAACGCTACAACATGGATTTTGACGGCATCGCCCAAAAGTATTTATTCTATGGGCCGCGCGAGCGCTGTCTGGAGCAGATAGCGGAGTTCCAGGAGGCGGGCGCCACGCACTTCATCTTCAAGCACGCGGGTCCTGCGGATGAGGAGATGGACCAGATGGCGCTGCTTGCGGAAGAGGTGATCCCGGAGGTGAAAAATTGAGCGAGGCGAAAACGGCAAGCATCAAATGGCCCGTATGCACCATCTTGATAGTGGCAGTTCTGGGCGGGATGATCTATTGGGGCTACACCGCATTCGAAGCCGAGCAAACGATGACGCGGGCCGCCATTACCGCGCCCGCGCAAACGACTGGGGGTGCGGCAACAGTCGCGGGGACCCAGCCCGTCGCCTACCGCTCCGCATTGCCCTTGTATTTCCTGGTGGGTTTCGCCCTCGTCATGACGGCGATTCTGGGCAGCATCATCTACTTCTGGTGGTCGCTCAAGGATTTAGAAGGCGGCAGACGCTACGGCGAGGAGGAAGCGGAAGCCCCGACCACCGATTCGGATAAAGTTTCCGCTCCGTAGAATCTTTTAGGCCTTATAAACCTCAAGCCTGCTCGATGGCGGAGAGGAACCACTGATTCGGCCCCTCGGGCCGCACCCACGTCCAGTGCTCAGAGAAATTCACCCGCTCCGTGCGGCTGCCCTCGACTATATCCCCGCTTCTCTCGTCCACCACGTAATCGCAAAGGCTCGCCTCATAGCGCACGGCGATGAAATCGTAACCCTCTTCGTTCCAGACCTCGACGATCTCCGCCCCTTTGATATCCACGTCATCGAGCCTGTTGATCTTGCCCTCACTCCTGAGCCCCTCGATGTCGCGCTCGACTTCCGTGTAAATCTCCTTGTCCATCAGGTCGCGGACGGGGCCCAAATCGCGCTCTGTCCAGGCGTTCTGGAAGCGGATGAAGTTTTCTTTCGCCAATCCGATGAAGGCCTGTTCCGAGAAAGAGGCGTCACCATCGGTCATCTTCCGCAGCGCCGCATCGCTCGCAGAATCACGGCGCGGACCACCGCCCGAGCCTCGAGCCGAACGGGTCGTGGCTCGATCCCCAGGGGTCGAGCCACCAGCCGTGCCGATATCCGGACCGCGATACACGCCTCCCGATCTCTCGTACCTACCGGGTGCTTCATCCCTCTCGCGAGGTTCTTCTTCATACCCGCCCACGCCGTAGGGGTCCGCCTCGGCGTAGCGCTCTCCCGAATGGCGGGGTTCGCGGGAAGCGGCGGCGGTGCGGTTGCGGATCATTCGGAAGATGAAGAAGATGATTCCGCCGATCAGGAGAATTTCCAGAATCCCGAATCCGCCCCCCATTCCCATGCCGCCCATACCACCGAACATCATGCGGCCGAGCATGCCGCCCAGCAAGAACCCGCCGATGCCCGCGAAGAGTCCGCTTCCCAAACCGCCGCCCATGAACGAGCGTCTTTGGAACGGTCTGCGCGAAGAACCGCGCGCTCGGGAACGCGAGCCGAAATTCGAGCGCCTCGAAAAGCTCCTCCGTCCGAAACCGCCGAACCCGCGCGAGCCGCGAAAACCGAAGGAGCGGAAACCGCCGAAGCGCCGCGCCTCGGCTTCTTGAATCACGAGACTTAATCCCTCGCCCGTGCGGGAGGGCGCGCCCAGGTGTGCGGGGGCCAGAAACAACAACGCGAACAACAAACCGATGAGAAAAGACTTCATGCGAAACCTCCGAATGCGGCCAGGCCCGAAAAAGGGCTTTTCGACTCCTCCGATTATCCCAATATGCGAGGGCTAAGTCCACGACAAAAAGTGTGGAGCGGCACTGGGCGGGAATCCGCCCGATTCGTTGCTGGCGCATCCGCCCTCTGCTACCATCGGGGCGTCCCGCGAAACGTACTTCGTGAACTCATCCGGGGCCGTGAGGCCTTCGGCCCCTAAACCTAAGGAAGCGCCGATTCCATGAACGAACACAAAAAAATGCCGCTCGAAGGCGTGCGTGTCATTGACATCGGAACCCTGTTCGCAGGCCCCTGGATAGCCACCTACATGGCGGATTTTGGCGCCGATGTGATCAAGATCGAACACCCGCGCGGTGATTCGTTGAGAAACTTCGCCTCCCAGAAAGACGGCGTTTCGCTGTGGTGGAAGCTCGCGAGCCGGAACAAGAAATCCATCACCTGCAACATCTCCTCGCCCGAAGGGCAGGAGATCGTCCGCAAGCTGTGTGAGAACGCCGACGTGTTGGTGGAGAACTTCCGCCCCGGCACGATGGAGAGATGGGGCTTCTCCTGGGAGAGCCTCCACGCCTTGAATCCCAAGCTCATCCTCGCGCGAACGAGTGGTTTCGGGCAAAAGGGGCCCTATGCGCAAAGGCCCGGCTTCGGCACGCTGGCCGAGGCGATGAGCGGCTTCGCCCACATCACGGGCTTTCCCGACGGGCCGCCCACCCTGCCGCCCTTCGCCCTGGCCGACGGCATCAGCGCGCTTTGCGGCACCTACGCCGTGATGATGGCGCTCTACCACCGAGACGTGCACGATGCGCCCGGTCAGGAGATAGACATCGCGATATATGAACCCATCACCTTGGTGCTGGGCCCACAGCCGCTCGAATACGACCAGCTCGGCTACGTCCAGATGCGCACGGGAAACGCCATTCCCTTCGCCGCGCCCAGAAACGCCTACCGCTGCAAGGACGGGCGCTACGTCGTGATTTCGGCTAGCTCGGAGAACATCTTCAAGCGCGTCATGCGCGCCGTGGGGCGTGCGGACTTAGGCGACGACCCCAGGATGATCACCCAGGCGGGCCGGGTCGAGAACATGGCCGAACTCGACGGCGCCATCCAGGCCTGGATAGGCGAACATACGCTCGATGAGACGATTGATTATTTCGAAAAACACGAATGCGCCCTGGGGCCCATCTACGACGTGGCCCAGTTCATGGCGGACCCCCACGTGCAGGCGCGAGAGACCATCACCACGGTGGAGGATGAGGAACTCGGCCCCATCAAGATGCAAAACGTGATCCCGAGGCTGAACGGCTCGCCGGGCGCCATCCGCTGGGCAGGGCCTCCCATGGGCAAGCACACCGACGAGGTGTTAGAAGATATCGGCTACGACGCTTCGGCCATATCGGCCTTAAGAGACAAGGGCGTCATCTAGCCTCTGATGAAAGAACCTCCCGAGCACTGCGCTTTCGTTTTTCACAAGAACTACTACGCCGACATCGGCCGCCACGTCCTACAAGCCGAAAAATACCAAAAGACCCACGCCAGGCTGTGCGAAGCCGGGCTGCCCGCAGGCGCTTTTATCGAGCCCCACATGGCGGAGGAAGAAGAACTCGCCCTCGTCCACACCGCCGAATATCTGGCGGATCTGCGCTCCGGCCGTCATACCGCGCGCACGATGCCGAGCGAGCTTCCCATCAGCAAGGAGATCGTAGACGCGGGCTTTCTGGCGACGGGCGGCACCATCCTCGCCGCGCGCGAAGCGCTCAAAAGAGGCCGCGCCTTAAACCTCACCGGGGGGTTCCACCACGCATTCGCCGATCAGGCCGAGGGTTTTTGCTACGTGAACGATCTGGCGGTCGCCGTGCGCGTTCTTCAAAAAGAGGGCGCCATCAAAAAAGCCGCCGTGGTCGACTGCGACTTGCACCAGGGAAACGGCACCGCCGTTATCTTCAAGCGCGAGGAGAGCGTGTTCACGTTCTCCATCCATCAGGAGAACATCTATCCGCGCAAGAAAAGGAGCGACATAGACGTCGGATTGTATGATCTCGCCACCGAAGATGAATACCTGCCGCATCTGGAAAAACACATCCCCGGGATACTCGACGAACACAAACCAGACCTCGTGATGTACCAGGCGGGGGCGGACCCCTTTGCGGGGGATCAACTCGGAACGCTCAAGCTCTCGAAAGAAGGCCTCAAGCGGCGCGATGCGTACGTTCTCGGAGAATGCCGGGCGCGGGGAATTCCCGTGGCGGGAACTCTGGGCGGGGGCTACGCCTTGAATCCTATGGACACCGTGGACATCCACCTCCAGACGGCGATGTGTTTTTGGGAAGTTTGAGATGAGATATCGCTTCGCCCAGAGCGCGGGCGGTGTGTATACTCTCCCGGTTTTCCGGGATTGGTTCTTCGTCATGATTCATCAGAGCAAGGAAGCGTATGCCCAAGTCCCCTGAAAGCGGCCCCGCGAAAAAGCCCAAATTCTACTACGGCTGGCTCATCGTCTGGCTTTCTTTCGCCACGCTGGGGTTCCACGTCGTCACGCGGTTTTCCTTCGGCATCTTCCAGGTCCCCCTGCTCGAGGAGTTCGGCTGGAGCCGGGGCCTCCTGAGCGGGGCGTTCTCGCTATCGATGGCCACGTACGCCTTCGGCGCTCCGTTCGCAGGCTCTCTCCTGGAGAAAAAAGGCCCGCGCGCCATCATGCCCTGGGGTTCGGTGATACTAGGCCTGACGTTCATCGCGTGTTTCTTCGTGTCCTCTCTCTGGCATCTCTACATCCTGTTCGGCCTGTTCGCAGGCTTCGGCCTCGCGCTGAGCGGCTTTTCCACGCACAGCGCCATCATGCCGCGCTGGTTCGTCAGGAACCGAGGCCGCGCCACGGGTATCGCGCTCTCGGGCATCGGAATCGCCATCCTCATCCTGGTGCCCTTGATCGAGCGGCTCATCGCGTCGGTGGGCTGGCGCTACACCTACATGATCTTTGGGCTGGCCGTGCTGTGCGTCGTCGCGCCCGCAGGCTTCCTCCTCATGCGCGACGTACCCGAGGACGTGGGCCAGGGGCCGGACGGCAACCCACCGCGCACGCCCGGGGAGATGGCGAGAGCAGGCGTCGGCCACGGCGGCGAGGGCAAGGGCGTGCGGGAGGTCTTCTCGGTCGTGAGGCGCGACGTGCGCTTTTGGTGTCTCATCCTGATGACCTTCGCAATCGGGCTCAACAACAACACCATCATGAGCCAGCTACAGCTCTATCTCGTCGACGTGGGATACGGCACCGCCCTTGCGGCGATCATCTTCGGCTCCGTCGGTTTCATCCGAACATTCGGCAGCATCGCCGGCGGATGGGTGGGGGACATCATCGGGCGGGGGCGCGGGGTGGCGCTCTCCGCCGTGGTGGTGGCGGCGGGCCTCACGCTCTTAATCCTCATTCCCTATTTCGGCGGAGGCATCCTGCCGGGCTATGCGTTCGCTCTGGTGTACGGGATCGGCATCGGCGCCATGAGCACGTGCTATTCCGCTCTGGCGGGGGATTGCTTCGGGGGACGCACCTACGGCGTCATCATCGGCTTCATGGAAATCTGCTACGGACTTGGGGGCGTCGTCGGGCCTGCGTTCGCGGGCTTCATGTACGATTACACGCAAAGCTACTTCGTTCCGTTCACCACCATCATCGCCTTCATGTTCGTCTCGATAGCCCTGGCGCTCTGGCTGCACGCATACATGCAAAGACACGGCCTGGGGCCATAACGGGCGGGAGTGCTATTTCAGGTTTTCCAGATACCTTTTCACCTCGTATTGCGTGGAGAGGTCCAAGAGTATTTTTCGCATCGCCTCTCTTTTGTTGCGCGCGCCCATTTCCTCGGTGATTTTCTCTTTCACCTCATCGAAGCCGAGTTGTTTGCCTTTTTCCATTTTAGACGTTTTCACGACGTGCCAGCCGTAAACGCTCTTCACCACCCCGCTGTGCGCACCCGCTTTGAGTGAAAACGCCGTTTGCTCGATTACCTCGGGCAGGCCCGTCCTCCGGCTGTGACCCCGGCTCATCGCCCCCAGACTCCCGCCGAGCGCGCGCTCGGGCGCAAGGGAATAGCTCTTCGCCAGTTCGGCGAAGTCCTCTCCTTTTACGATCTTGGCAAGCAAATCCTTCGCCTCTTTCTCTGTGGCCACCATGATGTGGGACGCGGTGACCTTATCACCCTCGGTGAATTTCGATTTATTCTCCTCATACTCCGCGCGAATCTCGGACGCCTTGGGCTTTGCGCCCTCGTTGGCCCTGCGAACGGCCTCGCCGATGAGAATCTCGCGCCGCGCGCGCTCCAATTCCAATTTCACACGCGCGTCGGCGTGAAAATTATTGTCGATCGCATACCGAAGTATGAGCCTGCGCTGGATCAATGCTTCCAGGAACATTTCTTTTCCCGCCCGCGCCTGCGTCTGCATGTTGGCCGGCAACTGCTTGATGAAGGCGTAAAATGATTCCAGCGTTATCGACTCCTCTCCAATGGATGCGACGACGGCCTTATCAGACGGAGATGAATCGCTCTTGGGCGCGGCGGATGCGGCAACGGCGAAAACGAGAAAAGAAGCGAGAAGGAACGTCGCGCTTTTCGTGACGAGTGGATGTGTCATGAGATGATCTCCTGAAGGCACGGTGGGAACCCGGGGAAATGGCGATCATACAATAAATCTCGTGGGGTTGCCTTTCTCACCTCAATCGTCTGTCTTATCCATCCGTTTCGGCCCGATGAGCAGGACGCACTCGCCCTTGATTTTTTTGTCCTTGAGCTTCTCGTGCAACTCGCGCGCCTTATCGCGGAGAATTTCCTCGTGGAGTTTCGTGATCTCGCGCGCAAGAGCGAGGGGCCGCGCGGGCGCCAAGTCGGCGATTTCACGAATGAGCCGCGCGATTCTGTGGGGCGATTCAAACAGGATGAGCGTGCGTTCCTCATCCAAAAGCGCTTCGATTTTTCTGAGTCTTTTTTGTCCCTTTGGTGGAAGGAAGCCTTCGAAGACGAAGCTGTCTGTGGGGAGACCGGAAGCCGTGAGGGCCGCCAGAACGGAAGATGGCCCGGGCACGGGGACGACGGCGACGCCCGCCTCGATGGCGGCGCGCACCACCCGGTAGGCGGGATCGGAAACGCCCGGCGTGCCCGCATCCGACACCACGGCGATTCGCTCGCCCTTAAGCGCGCGCGCGGCCAGTTCGCCCGCGCGCCTCGCCTCGTTGTGTTCATGGTAGCTTACGAGCGGTTTTTTGATCCCTAAGCGCGAGAGGAGCCTGCCCGTGTGGCGGGTGTCCTCACACGCGATGAGGTCGCACTCGCGCAAGACTCTCAAAGCCCGTTCGGTGATGTCCTCTAAATTGCCAATCGGGGTGGCGACGAGGTAGACGCCGGGGGAGAGGGGCGGCGGTGGTTTGGCCATTCGCTCAGGCCACGGCTCCAGAGTCCCGCAAGTTTTTTATTTCAGCCTCAGTCGTTCCGAACTCACGGAGCACCTCGTCGGTGTGCTCCCCCAGCAGTGGTGCGGGCGTCCTCACGCCGACGGACGTCTCGGACAGCTTAGGCGGGAAGCCCAGAACCCGCATCCGGCCCGCCGCGGGGTGTTCGAGTTCGACGCTCATCTCGCGCGCCTGAATCTGGGGATGCGCAAATGTTTCCGCCATGTTCAGAATCGGCCCGCAGGGGATTCCGCCCGAATCCAACAGCGCCACCCATTCGTCTCGCGTCTTCTGGGCGAATACTTCTTCCAGCTCACCCGCCAGCTTCAGGTAATTCTCGCGCCTTAAGCCGTCGGTGGCGTATTCCGCACGCTGCAGGAGGTCTTCTCGCCCGATGGCCCCGCAGAACAACTCCCAGTTCCTCTGGTTGGCGGCGCCTAAGGCCAGATAGCCGTCCTTGCACTGAAAGGCCTGGTACGGGGCCGTCATCTCGTGCGCAGAACCGAGGGGCTGGGGCGGCTCTCCCGAGGGGAAAAACTGGGACGCCTGCCAGAAGGTGTAACCCAGGCCTGCGTCGGTCAGCGCCATGTCGATGCGCTGGCCCTGGCCCGTGCGCTGTTTGTGGATATAGGCGGAGAGAATCGAGAACGCCGTGTACATCCCTGCGTTCAAATCGCATATCGGCACGGGTATCTTCGCGGGCGCGCCGCCGGGTTCGCCCGTGAAGCTCATGAGGCTCGAGAGGCCCTGCGAGACCAGATCGAAGCCTCCCTTGCCGGCGAAAGGGCCGGTGTCGCCATAGCCGGAAATAGAGGCGTAAACGAGTCCTGGGTTTATTTTTTTCAAGTCCTCATAGCCCAGCCCCAGCTTGGTCATGATGCCGGGCCGCATGTTCTCGACGAACACGTCGACTTGTTTCGCGAGCCCTTTTATGAGCGCGACGCCTTCGGGCGATTTTATGTTCACCGCCATGCTGCGCTTGTTGCGATTCAGGTTCATGAAGCCGTGCGCCTCGCCGCCGTCGAAGTACCGCCCCAGATGGCGCGCGCTGTCTCCACCGTCGGGGTTTTCCACCTTGATGACGTCCGCGCCCATGTCCGCCAGCAGGCATCCGCAGAACGGCCCGGCCATGACCTGGCAGACCTCCAGCACCCGGACGCCCTCGAGGGGGCCGCCTGTTTTTCGGTTCATCGGCTTTATTTCCCTCGAAACTCAGGGGTGCGCTTGTTCAGAAAAGCGTCCACGCCCTCTCTGAAATCTTCGGTGTCGAAACAGGTGACCTCACGCGCCTTCTCCTCCTCCGTAAGAGAGGAAAGGCTCGGGTCCACCAGCACCTTCTTCACGAAGCTCTTGTGCCACTTGTGAACGAGAGGCGCCAGGGAAACGATGCGCTCCGCCATCTCATAGGTCGTTTTCTCCACCTCCTCATCCGGCACGACGCGCGCCAAAAAGCCCGCGTCCAGCATTTCCTGCGCCGTGAAGAGTTTGGCCGTGAGCAGCATATCCAGCGTGCGCGCAGGGCCGATGGACTGCACGAACCGCCTGAGTTCGGAATAGCCCGCCACCAGGCCGAGATTGGCCACCGGCACGCCGAAGCGCGAACTCTCGCCCGCGACCCGCAAATCCGTGGCGGCGGCGAGTTCCACGCCCCCGCCCACGCAAGCGCCCCGGATGAGGCACATGGCGGGCTTTGAGAACGCATCCACCGCATTGAGGCCGCGTAAAAACCCGGTTTCCGAGAAATGCTTCGCCTGCTCCGAGCTATAGCGCTCCTCCTTGAAGCGCGAGATGTCCGCCCCGGCCGAAAAAGCGCGCTCGCCCGCACCCCTGAAAACGACGACGCGCACCGAATCATCCGCATCGAGTTCGGGCATGAGGCTGCCGATTTCCACCCACATCTCGTATTCGATGGCGTTCATCCTCTCGGGCGCGTGAAACGTAATCGTCGCCACCGCGCCCTTTCGGGAGAGCCGTATTTTTCCGTCCGCGCGTTGTTCTTCGCTCACATCAATCGCCTCGACATATGGACAAGAACGCATCGCCCGGGAGGCCGAGGCCTTCCGGTGCGCCGTCTTCATTCAAGAACTAAGAGTTTTCCAAATCATAATCTTCGGGCATTTTTGGAATGCCGCCCGGAGTGTAAGCCCGAATCGGTCGCGACCCGCGCCCTTTTTTTCGTGAAGGAGAGAAAAGCTCAAGCCTCCTGCGCATCCTTGTATTCCTCGAGCCACGCCATCTGGATGGCCTCGAGCTTGCCCTCCGTCGAGGTCATCGGGTCGTCCTTGAACTCCTCCAGTTCGCACACCCAGTCGTGCAGATCGGTGAAACGAACGGAGAGCGGGTCGATCTTCGGAAATTTTTCGTACAACACGATGCCGATGTCCTCGGCGTCCTCCCAGCCAAATGCTTCCACCGCTTTCTCTCCCGGTTCGAATTTCCTAATGAGCGCTTTGCTCCCTGGCGGCATCCGGACCCTCTTGCACCAGGTTCACGTTCCAGAACGGCACTTCCACCTCGATGACCTCGTCGGTTTCTCTCTCCAGCGTCGCCTGGCAGGCCAGCCGGCTGTCGAGGTTCACGTCGCGCGCGTCGTCGAGCTGATCTTCCTCGTCCTCGGTGGATTCGTTGAAGAAATCCGCACCGTTCCTGATTTTCACGTGACACGTCGAGCAAGCGCACACGCCGCCGCAGGCATGATCCAGGTCGAAGCCGTTTTCGAGGGCCGTTTCGAGAATATTCTCGCCCACATGAATGTCAATCGTCTGCTTCTCTTCCACAAAATAAAGTTTCGCCATTTTCTTCCCCTACGCCCCGCGCAAACTGCTTGCGGCTTTTAGTCTTTGAGGGCTTCACTCACCCTCTTGTTTTCCAAGGCCGATTTTAAGACGTTATCCATCATCCGCTCCGCGAGCGGCATCGTGACTTCATTCAGCGCGTCGATCATATCCCGAATCAGGCCCGGGTCCTCCCCCCGGCAGGACTCCTCGAGCGCGTTCACCGCTTCATGAATCTTGGCGCGCACAGGGGGTGAGACCGCATTCTCCGCGTAGTCGTTCATCGCGCGGGCCGTGGCCATGAGAACGGTTTCCGCCTCGGTTCTCGCGTCCAGAACCTGGCGGGAGCGGATATCCTGTTCCGCGTGTTCGAAAGACTCGATCAGCATGCGCTCGACCTGCTCGTCCGTCAGCCCGTAGGAGGGCTGGACTTCCACCGAGGCCGCCTTGCCGCTCCTGAGATCGCGGGCCGTCACGTTCAGGATGCCGTTGGCGTCGAGCAAAAACGTCACCTCCACACGGGCGAGGCCGGCCGGCGCGGGGTCGACCGCCAGACGAAAACGCGCGAGCGAGCGGTTGTCCTTCACCATCTCGCGTTCTCCCTGGAGCACGTGAATGTCCACGCCCGTCTGGTTGTCCTTGAAGGTGGTGTACGTTTCCTTGGCGCTCGTGGGGATGGTGGTGTTGCGGGGAATGATCCAGCCCATAACGCCGCCCATGGTCTCGATACCCAGAGAAAGCGGCGTCACGTCCAGGAGCAGCATGTCCTTTCTGCCGCCCACGAGGATGTCCGCCTGCACCGCGGCGCCCAGGGCCACCACCTCGTCGGGGTCCATATCCACGTGCGGGCGTTTTTGGAACAAATCCTCCACCATGCGGCGGATGAGGGGCATGCGGGTGGACCCGCCCACCAGAACGACCTCATGCACCTCATCGGGCGAGAGACCCGCGTCTGCGAGCGCGCGCTTACAAGGCGCCATCGTCCGCTCGGCGATCGGCGCGAGAAGCGCCTCCATCTCCTCGCGCGTGAGGCTTCCCTTGTGAGAGAGCGCGACGCCGCCGGGGTTTTCGAGTTCGTATTCGGTGGCGTCTTTTTCCGAGAGCGTCCTCTTGACCCGTTCGGCCAAAACCATGAGTTCGGCCAGCGCCTCGGGGGTTTCGCCCAAATCAACGCCATGCGCACCAAGAATTTCCTGCTGGATGTGGAGGGAAATCGCCTGATCGAAATCATCTCCGCCCAGGTGGGTGTCCCCCCCCGTGGAGAGCACCTCGAACACGCCGCCCTTGATTCTCAGGAGGGAGATGTCGAACGTGCCGCCTCCCAAGTCGTACACCGCGATGGTGCCTCGGTTTCGCTTATGCAGACCATAGGCCAGGGAAGCCGCCGTGGGTTCGTTGATGATGCGGAGCACCTCCAGGCCCGCCAGTTTTCCTGCGTCTTTCGTGGCCTGGCGCTGCGCGTCGTTGAAATACGCGGGAACCGTGACCACCGCCCTGAGCACGGGCCGGGCCAGCGCCTTCTCGGCTCTCGCCTTCAGGCGCCTGAGCACCAGGGCGCTGACTTCGGGCGCGCTGTAGGATCGCCCCCGGGCCAGCACGTGAACGACTTCCTTCTCCCCGGAGTCCGCATCGAAGGGCAGGCGGCGCATCTCGTTTTTCACGTCCTCATAGCCTCTGCCCATGAATCGCTTGATGGAAAAGATGGTGTTTCGGCTGTTGGAAACGCGCTCCTCCTGCGCCTCCTCGCCAACAAGAACGCGATCGGCGCGAAAGCTCACCACGGAGGGCACGATGCCGCGCTCGCCCTCGGGGGCGAGGATCGTCGGCTCACCTTCCGAAACGGAGGCGACCAGGCTGTTCGTGGTGCCCAGGTCGATTCCGACGATTGTGCTCATTCACTCTCCTCCAAGGCGCGCTTGAGGCTCGTGAGGGTGTTCTCGATGTAGTTTCTCTGCCCGAGAATGGAGCGCATCTTCTTCACGACCTCGGGCGGGGCGGGTTCGTCTTTGTCCATCGCTCCGTCCCAGGCGGCGCCCAGGTTATGGAGCGCCAGGCGCTGGCCGTCGCGAAGGGCCGAAAAACACCCCATGGCCGCGTGGAGACGCCCCCGCAAACTCTCGGCTTCCTCCTGGTTCGTACAGCACTGAAATTCCGCCGCCGCCTCCTGGGCATCGAATATCTCCTCGAACAACTCGGGCGGGGGCGTCCTCTCGTTCTCCTCGAGCTTCCCGGTTTCGAGCTCCACCAGATACACCACGCGCGCTATCGGGTCCTTGAGCGTCTGGTACGCCTCGTTGATGCGGGCGGTCGCGTCCAGGCTCCTGATTCGGACCGCGACGGGCGCGTCCATGAAAAAATCGGGGTGGAGTTTCCGGTTCAGTTCGTAGAACCTGGCTTCCAGCGCTTCGGCGTCGACCCTGAATTTCCGCTGAATCCCCAACAAGGCGAAATGATCGACCTGGGCGGGGATGGGCGCTATTCCGCCCTCTTCATCGAAAATGGAAAAGACTTCTTCTTTCGTCGCTTCGCTCATCGCGCGATTCCAGGCCCGCATGAACCGCCGGGCGCTATGAACTCAAAAGAAAAACGCGTCGCTATCCCACGGTGCATGGGCGCGGCGCGTTTCATCCCGGTTGCGTTACGCGGAAAAGCTTTCCCCGCAACCACAGGACTGACGTGCATTGGGGTTTTTGAACGTAAATCCCTTACCTATCAGCCCGTCTTCATACTCCAGCGTGGTGCCTGCCAGGAAAAAAAGGCTTTTCTTGTCCACGACCACCCGGATGCCGCTTTTTTCGAACACCTCGTCCATCAGCGGGTTGATGCGCTCCTCGCCCTCGAACTGAAGGACGTAAGAAAGGCCGGAGCAGCCTCCGCCCTTCACGCCGACGCGGAGGACATGGCCTTGCTTGCCCTCTTTCTCCATAAAGCGGCGCATGTTGTCCACCGCCTTGTCGGTTATTTCGAGGCTCAGTTTTTTCGCAGCGGTTTCCATATCCTACTCCCTGCCGGCGAGTCGCCCGCTCCTAGTGGTGGCCCTGGCGATCGACGACCGGCACCCCGTTTTTCTCGCGAAAATCGTTCAGCGCGGTTTTGATGGCGTCTTCCGCCAGCACGGAACAGTGAATCTTCACGGGCGGGAGATTCAACTCCTCGACGATCTGCGTGTTCTTGATTTCCTCGGCCTCGTCCACCGTCTTGCCCTTGAGCCACTCGGTGGCCAGCGAACTCGAGGCGATGGCGCTTCCGCAGCCGAACGTCTTGAACTTCGCGTCCTCGATGAGGCCTCCTTCGTTCACCTTGATTTGCAGCTTCATCACGTCGCCGCACTCCGGCGCGCCGACGATGCCCGTGCCCACCGTCTGATCGCTCTTGTCGAGCGAGCCGACGTTGCGGGGGTTGTTGTAGTGGTCGACCACCTTATCGCTGTAAGCCATTTTTCATTCTCCTTTTCCCAATCGCTGCGATTCCCGATTCTCCTGAGCCGCAGCCCCTATATCAAAAAATGCTCAAAGCACTCGTTTAATGCGACTGCCATACCACCTTCGAGAGATCCACGCCCTCTTTCACCATCTCGTAGAGAGGGCTCATCTCGCGAAGCCGGATCACGATGTCCGTCGTCTTCTCGGCCACGTATTCCATCTCCTCTTCGGTGGAAAAACGCCCGAACCCGAAGCGAATCGACGAATGCGCCAACTCATCGCCCCGGCCCATGGCCTTGAGCACGTAGCTCGGCTCGAGGCTCGCCGAAGTACAGGCGGAACCGGAGGATACTGCCACGTCGCTGAGTCCCATGATGAGCGATTCTCCCTCCACGTAGGGGAAGCTCAGGTTGAGGTTGCCCGAGAGGCGCTTTGTTTCATGGCCGTTCACGTACACCTCTTCTAAGCTCTCGAACATGATGGCCTTGAACTTGTCCCGCAGGTTCGTCAAACGGATGTTCTCTTCTTCCATCTCCTCCATGCACAACTCGGCCGCTTTGCCGAAGCCGACAATGCCCGAGACGTTCAGCGTGCCCGAGCGCATTCCCCGCTCGTGGCCGCCGCCGTCGATGATGGCCGAAAGGCGAACGCGCGGCCTGCGCCTGCGCACGTAAATCATTCCCACCCCCTTGGGCCCGTAGATTTTATGGGCCGTGGCCGAGAGCAGGTCGATGTTCATCGCATCCACGTCGATGGGAATCTTGCCGAAGCCCTGCGTGGCGTCCGTGTGGAAAAGGATGCCGCGGCCCCGGCACAGCGCCCCGATTTCGGCGATAGGGTTCAGCACGCCGACCTCGTTGTTCGCCGCCATGATGGAGACCAGAATGGTATCGTCGCGCATGGCGTTCTCGACCATCTCCGCCGTCGTTATGCCGTCCTCGGGAGGCTCGATGTAGGTGACGTCGAAACCCCACGTCTCGAGACGCTTGGCGGAGTCGATGATGGCCTTGTGCTCGATCCCCGAGGTGATGACGTGGTTGCCTTTTTTCTTGTACATCTCGGCGACGCCCTTGAGCGCCATGTTGTCCGACTCCGTGGCTCCGCTCGTGAAGATGATTTCGCGCGGGTCCGCGCCGATGACGGCGGCGAGTTTTTCCCTCGCGTCGTCCACGGCCTTCTCCGCCTCCCAGCCGAAGCTGTGGTTGCGGCTCGCGGCGTTGCCGAACTTATCGCCGAAGTAGGGGTTCATCGCTTCCAAGACCCGGGGGTCCATGGGCGTCGTCGCCTGGTAATCCATGTAAATCGGGAACTTCAAGCTCATCTGATCTCTCCTGCAGGCGTACCCACCATGTCCTGAAGGGTCATTCCCTCAAGCACGTCGGTCACCTTTTTCTGGATCTTTTCCATGGGATAAAAAATCGTACATTTCTCGTATTGTTCACACCCCGTGACGCCGCCGATCTGACACGTCGCCATGGCGATAGGCCCCTCGATGGCTCGAATGACCTCCGCCACCGAAATCGTCTCTGGCCGGCGCGAGAGAACATAGCCGCCCTTGGGCCCGTTTCGCGACTCCACGAGTCCGTTTTTGGCCAGAAGCTGCATCGTCTTCGCAAGCAATTCGGCGGGAATGTGGAACCTGCACGCGATGGCCCGCGAGGTAATGGCCTCCTCCTCTTCCTGCTCCGCGAGGTAGGAGAGCGCCATCAAGCCGTAATCCGTGCGCTTGGCAATCGTGAACATCCCACTTACCGCCTTGAATTATGCCGGGTTATCGGTCAAACCGACCCTTTGGAAGATGACGGCGCCTTCTCACCGCTATATGCGACCGAAATGGTCGCCGACTCATCTAGTCGCATATATACGCCCTGAACGGGCCGATGTCAAGGGTATTGAGGGGAGAATTTTCCGCTCGGGCAGGGAGAGGGCCTCCGTCCAAAATCTCTATCTCCCCCCTTTCACCAACTCCCACTTGCTTTTTCTCACGCGCACCAGCACCAGCGAGTCGGCGCCGAGACCGCTGTGGTCGTTTTGGGAGAAATTGTAGGTTCCGTTCAACCCCGTAAAATACCGCGTTTCCTCCACGCCTACGGGTATTCTCGCCCGGTTCACGCCCACGCCCCGCACCGCCCACGCCAGAAGGCGCATCGCGTCGGCGGCGGCGGCCGCCGTCTCGCCCGGCGCGCTCTTGTATTTCTTTTGGTACCCGGCCCGAAACGCCATGAGGTCCTCCCTGGCGGGGTGCGTCTCCTCCAGAAGATGGGCCGCCGTTATCCACGAGGCGGGAAACACCACGCCCTCGGCGGCCCGGCCCCCGTTCTTCGAGTCGAACAACCCGGGAGACGCAGAAGAAACGTAGAGCGGCATCCTGAGGTCGAGCGCCATGCGGGCGCGCACCAGATCCACGCGCGACCCCCCTCTGGCCCAGTGCAGGAAAGCCTCGACGCCGCGCAGGGAGGCGCGCTTCAAAAAAGGCAGGAAATTATGCTCCGTCGGCTCGAAGGATTGGTTCAGGAGAATGGACACGCCGAAATCGGGCGCGAGCGCGGTGATTTGCTCGCGCCCCTCCGAGCCGTAGCCCAGGGATGAACCCAGCACCGCCGCGCGCCTGATTCCCCTGCTCTTCAAGTGGCCCAGTATCACCCGAACGGGCAGCGCCGCCGGTCTTGCGGTGGAAAAAACCCATTTGCGCGCCGGGACGATAATTTCCTCAGGCGCGGACAAGGAGAAAAGCGGCACCTTCTCCTCTTGCGCCGCGCGCGCAGCGGCGATGGCGGCGTAATGCTCGGCAGGACCTATCACGGCGACGGTCTTATACTCGCGCGCGAGTTTGCGAACGGCGTCGGCCGCCGTCTCGGGGTTTCCCTTGGTGTCGAGGGTGAGGAGAAACACGCGCCCGCCTGCGACGCCCCGCCGGTTGATCCGCGCCATTTCGAGCAATACCGCGCCTCGCGCCTCCCGGCCCGAGGCCCTGGACGCTCCCGATAAATTCAACGCCAGGCCGATGACGATTCTGCTCGGTGAGGCCGCACCTGCTACCCCCGCGCCGGCGCAACAAAAAACCACCAGCGCCGCCATCCACTTTATGCGACATCCGTTTTTGATCGCCACGCTCATGTTCTATCATTTACCCCGAAACGAAGAGCGCCGTCTCTGGAACTCCCTGTACCCGCTTGATAACGGCTGGCCCGACGCATGTCAAACAAACCGAAAAACAAACCGGCGACTCTCAGGTTCTCTCCCCCCGAGCGGAGGCGATTCCGGAGGCGCATCCTGGGGTGGTACGACCGGGAAAAAAGAGAGCTTCCCTGGCGCGGGGAGAAAGACCCGTACCGAATCTGGGTCTCCGAAGCCATGCTCCAGCAAACCCGGGCGGACACCGTCCGGCGCCGCTACCCCGCCTTCATCGAGCGGTTTCCCACCCTGGCAGCACTGGCCGATGCGCCTTTAGACGCCGTATTGGCTGAATGGCAGGGGCTCGGCTATTACGGCCGCGCGAGAAACTTACACCGCGCCGCACGGCAGGTGGTGGATCAAGGCGGGAGCGCGCCGCCCGAAACGCACGATGCGCTGCTGGCCCTGCCGGGGGTCGGCCCCTACATGGCGGGGGCAATCGCCAGCATCGCCTTCGGGGAGCGCTGCGCGGCTATCGACGCGAACGCGCTTCGAATCATGAGCCGCATCCTCAACCTCTCGATCCCCATCGATTCCCCGCCCGCCCAAAGAGTCATCCGCGCCGAAGCGCAAGCTCTGGTTCCGCGCGCGAGGCCAGGCGACTTCAACCAGGCGCTGATGGACCTGGGCTCCCGAATCTGCCTGCCCAAAAAACCCGATTGCGCAGGGTGTCCCGCCCGCGAGATGTGCGCGGGGCATGAGGCCGGAACGCAGAACGCCCTGCCGGCCAAGGCCGGTAAAAAACCGCCCGCTCCGGTCACCATCTTTCAGTTCCGGGCGGAGCGAAACGGGCTGGTTGCCTTGATGCAAAGAGAAAAGACCGGCCTTTTCGGCGGCATGTGGGAGTTGCCCGGCTTCATGGAACAAGGCCACCGCGAGAACGCCGACCCGCGCCGGCTGAGAGCGCAGTGCGCAAAACTTCTCGGCCGGAGCTGGCGTCCGGGACGCGAACTCGCCAGAACCACCCGAACGCTCACCCACAGAAAGATTTTGTTCGTGGTGTATCTGGCGGAAAATTTCGAGAAAAAACCGCCGCAGACCGATCAGGACAGCCTCTTCTGGGCGACGGAGGAGGAAGTCGACGCCCTGGCCGTCTCCAGCGCCCAGCGGGCCGCATGGCGCGCGGCCAAAAGCGCATTAGACGCTACCGAGGAAAACCCGGACGGGAGATGATGCCCCTTTCGCGCCATCCCTCCGGCCCTACTTGCCGAACTGATCTTTCAGATAATCTTCGAGCGTCCTGGACGTAAGGCCGAAGGTCTCTTTCATGGGCGAGGGATCGCATACGTTGTCCTCGCCCAGCATCGTTACCTGATCCCCGGTGAAGGGAGGCTTCACCGGAAGCAGATTGAACAGCTTGGCCTGTAAGCGCGCGATGGGCGTGGGCAGGCTTACGAGCAGTCTTTTCTTACCCATCGCCTTCACCAGCATGGTGAGAATCTCTCGAATCGAATATGCGGCGTCTCCGCCCATGTCGTAGGTTTGTCCGATGGTTTCGGGCATGTTCAGGCATTGCGCGAAACAGCGGCACACGTCCTCCACCCAGATGGGCTGGAGCTTCCCCTTACCCGAGCCGATGACGGGAAGAGCGGGCGCCATGCGCGCAATGCCGGCGAACGTGTTCAGGAACTCATCGTTCTCGCCGAAGATGATGGAGGGCCTGAATATCGTCCAGTCCAAATCACTCTCGCGAACGAACTGCTCGGCGGCGAACTTCGTTTTGTGGTACCGGGCGACGGCGTTCTCCCTCGTGCCCAGAGCGCTCATGTGCGCGAAGCGCTTCACCCCCGCCTGCTCGGCGGCGGCGACCATGCGGCGCGTGCCCTCGGTATGAACCGCCTCGAAGCCGGACGTTCCCTTCTCGACGATGATGCCCACCAGATGGACGACGGCGTCTTGTTTCTTCATCAGCTCGGCGAGCTGATCGACCGAATACGTCGTGACGTCGCCCCGCACGGGATATACGCCGCTCATCGCGGTGAGCCGCTGCCTCGCGGGTTCGGGATCGCGCGAGAGCGTCCTAATCTCATGGCCCGCCAACGATAGAAGGGAAAGAAGGGTGCCGCCGACATATCCTGTTCCGCCCGTCAGAAAAACTTTCATGTTCCACCTCCCCCGCAAAGCGGGATGAATCTGTTTAGCGCTCGCCCCCGATGCGCGCGACGCAGCCCACCGGAGGTTCGTTTTTCGTCAATTCCCGCAATACCTCACTCGCATACGCCCCCGGCGGCAGGGTGAACCCGAGGCGCAAGCCCTCGTTTTCCGGCCTCAAGCTCACCTCTTTTATTTGTACACGATATGGACGCCTGGAGCCATAAAGTTTCAGCCCCTCCAGCCCATCAAGAATTCCCGGGCCCTCGGCGCCGAGGGATTCTAGCACGCTCTGCTCGAGTTTTCCCGCCTCCCCTCGGGCTTCGACGAGTTTCCGGCCAATCAGGGGTCCCGCCGGGCTCGCCTCGAAGTGCGCAAGCGCGCTCGCCTCCTTCTCGGGCGCGCCTACCCTTCTGGTCTTCCCCGTTTCATGGTGATAAAGCACGTCGCCCGCCCAGAGACGATCGTGTGCGCGCGCTTCGAGCCTCCCCGCCAGGCAGAGGTTGAAAACCGCCGCCTGAAACGCGCCGCCGTACAAGACCCGCTCCCTTAGGGGAAGCGAAGCCACCGCTTGCCGGGGCGAGACCCCTTGCTCCAGGCGGGCGAGGGCTCGTCTTTCCGCCTCCCATGAGGGGGGATAGAGCTCCCTCGCGCCCCTGAACTCACCTGCCTCATACCTGCGGGCGGCCTCCAGCAGGCGTTCATCCGCATCGTTTCGCGTGAGGGAAAATCGCGCCGAGCCCAAGAGCGCGTCGAGAACACCCCGCCAATTCCCCCTCGTGAGCGAAAAACCGATTCGCGCCGTATGGCCGTGAACGCCGAACCTCTGATCGCCGAACGCATTGGGCAGCCCCCGCGCGACGAGGCGGCCTAAAACCTCGCGCGCTCTTTTCTCCGCGTCGGGGCCGACGTCCCGGACCAATATATCGAAGCGATTGCCCGAAAGCGCGCCCCGCCTGATCCTGGTCCGGGACCGCGCCGCCTCCAGAACCCGGACCCCGTCTTCCGCCAGCTTCGAGACGTCGTCCGGAATTTTTTGCGCCCGCGTCCGAAAGGAAAACCACTGCCTCGTCACCGCGTTCGTGTCTTTTAGGCCTCCATACCCCCCATCCTCCTCGACCACGTTCAGCGCGCGGCACAAGGCGCGCAGCGCCTCGATGGTCGAGATTCCCCGTTTCTCCACCCATAGGTGCAGATACTCCCCATCGCCGCTCGGGCGCGCGAGCGGAATTTCTTCCACACGGAAATCCTCATGCCTGGCCCGCAGACGACCGCCCGTGCCGGGCACGGAATCGGTGAGATACGCTCCCGCCATTTTCTCTCCCATCGAACGCGGCGCAACGGCCCTCTTTCTCCGCTTAACTCAAGTCCTCTTAAGCCGAGTGCGCTACATCCATCCACCCGATTGGGGCTATACTCGCGGTTCCTGCTGAGCAGCTCCACCTCATGTCGTTTTGCGGCTCTCTTTCTTTATGAGGAAAAAACATGTCCGGCATTTTCGACAAGACCTCTCTTTTTCTTTCGACCATAGCGGTGGTCCTGACGTTTTTGGCGTATCAGAAAACCGGGGAACTCCCCTGGGGTTCCGTGGGCCGCGCGGGAAGCCTCATCCTGGATATTTTCCCCAAACTCATGATCGGCATGCTCATCGGCGCGCTCATGGCCGAAGTCCTGCCGAAGGAAATCCTGCAAAACTGGCTCTCCGATCGCTCGGGCTGGCGCGGCATCCTCATCGGCTGGGTGGCGGGATTCATGTTCCCCATGGGCGCGCCCTTCGTCCTGTACCCGATCGTGGCCGGGCTGCTGAAGGGGGGCGCGGGCTTCGGGCCGATGGTAACCCTGCTCACCGCATCGGCAATGATCGGCCCGGTGCGCACCTTCGTGTTTGAAATTCCCGTCCTCGGAACGGAGTTCTTCATGATCCGCGCCATTTCGATCTTCTGGATTCCGCCCGTGGCGGGAATACTCTCGCAGGTGGTCGTGCGCGTGCTGAGAGGCGGCTGAGCCGCGTAAAACCCGAAAACGAAACCCAAGGGCGCGCGTATACTGCTCTCGCCCGGTTCCGGTTCTACGCGCTTCGCCTGGGGACTTCGATGGGCAGATCTGCCCTGTCGCCCCACTCTTTCCAGGAGCCGAGATAGTTCCTGATCCTCGGATAGCCGAGCAGCCGATAGACGAGATAGGCGTGCGCCGAGCGGTAGCCGCCCTGGCAGAGCGGCACCATTTCCTTCTCAAGCGTCAGGCCCCTGGGTTCGAGCAGTTCCAGCAGTTCGGAGGCGGGCTTGAGCGACCCGTCCTCCGCGATGGCCTCCGTCCACTCCAGGTGGACCGAACCCGGAACGGCGCCGCCGCGCGCGGCCCGAACGTTCTCGGCGAAATATTCGCCCTCCGAGCGCGTGTCGTGAATCTCGACGCCCGGATCGCCCAGATGGTTCAAGATGTAGTCCGCCGTGGCGATGCGGCCTTCCTTATGCGGTTTGAGGTGGTTCGCGAACGAAGTTCTCAAGATGCGCCTGTGGCCCTCGACCCCCGCTTCGTAAGGGCCTCCCGCCATCGGCCATGCCTCGCGCGTGACGGGCAGGCCCTCGGCCTTCCAGGCGTCGAGGCCGCCGTCTAAAACGTGCGCGTCCTCGTGGCCCAGATATTCCAGGAACCAGAACCCGCGCGCCGCGCGGAAGCCTGTGTTCTCTTGGTAGAAAACCACCGTCTTGTCGTAATCGACGCCCCGTATCTCCATGAGATATGCGAGCATCCAGGTGAAGGCGGCCAGGGCCTGGGGCCGGGTGTCGTTGAGCGAGATTCCGTACAGATCCAGATGCGCGGCGCCCTCGATGTGGCCCGCGCAAAACTCCGGCGCCTGGCGAGTGTCGATGATGACGAGGTCATCCCCCTTGCGCTCGCCGATGCGCTCGGCGAGTTGCGCCGGCGTGAGAGCGAGCCCTGGATTCGCGTAGCCCTTGTCGCTCATCGGCCGAGCGCCTTACCTGAACTCGCGGGGGCTGAGCGGCTCCAGCCTGTCCGTGAGCTCCCTCGTCGTGGGCGATGCCTGGAGCGGACGCACGTACACCTTCGCCTTCCCCTCGGGAGAGACGAAGCGATAGCTCAACTTGGCGACCCGGGCGTAGTTGTACCAGACGTGCGTGTTGCGCTCCCCGCCGGTGACCAAGAGCAGATGGATCATCTCGACCGCCCCGTCGGAGCCGGTGACGATCTCCAGCCGGTCGATCTCGCGGGCGAAGGTTTCGGCTTTTCCCGTCGCCAGCGTGATGGTGACGATGAGGTCCAGGGGGCGCTGCGGCTCCGCCGGCGTCAGGGGGGCTTGCTGCGGCATCGCGGGCGCGGCCGGGGCCAGGGTCGGGGCTACCGGAGGCGCCTGGACCGGAACCGTTCCGGGCGAAACGGGCTGCGCTTCGGGAGGAGTCAGCGGTGGTGGCGTCAGGCTCTGCGCCTCGGCGCTCGCCGCCAAAAGGACGACCCCAAGTGTTGCGAGCAGCAATCGTAAAAATAATTTTTTTGTCAAAAACATATTCTCTCCTTTTTCAGGGAGTCGAGTTTTATATGTGTTCGCAAGATGTCCGCGCATTATACCTTATTTCGCCGCATCCGCAGCGCAGCGAAACCCGTATGCAGGCAATCGGCGTTCGGGGAGGTCGCCCGTTCTTTGTGATGAGGCCAGCGCCCACCAGCCGTTCACCCAGGAGCCGCCCTTGAGCGTTCGCAGCACCCGGCCGTTTCGGGTGATTGGCTGAGCGTCTTCGGGCTCTATCCTGAACACATCCTCCACCCATTCCCAGACGTTTCCGGCCAAATCCTCCACCCCGTGAACGCTCGCGCCCTCCGGGCGTCTTCCCACGGCCTTGGGGCCTCCGGCATCGGGACTCAAGCCGAAAACGGCGTTTCTGTCTCGCTGCGTATTCCCCCACGGGTAGCGCCTCGCCTTCCCCGCGCCCTGGGCGGCGTATTCCCATTCGGCTTCCGTGGGCAGTCTCTTTCCGGCCCATGCGCAGTACGCGCGCGCCTCTTTCCACGTCACCCCGACCACGGGCAAGTGCGGACCGGTGAAATGGACCTTGCGCCAAAACGGAGGCTCGGGCCCGTTCGTCACCCGTACGAAATCCGCGTAAAGAGAATTCGTCACCTCCAGCTTGTCCAGACGAAAAGGCCTGACCTCGACTGGACGCCCACCCGACGCCCTTGGAGGCCTTCTTCTGCGGCGCCATCTTCTGCGCAACCTTCTCGGGTAGGTGAACTCAACACCCATCATGAACCGCCCGCCGGGAATTTTCACCATTCCCTCGAGAGAGGGCTTGCGGACGGGTGGCGGCGGCGCGACATCCCTGACCGGCGGGGCAGGTGGTTTCACCTCGGAAGGCGCGGGTTTCGGGAGCGTGAGTCTCGCGGTTTCGGATTTTGGTTTCGGCTGTGGCTCCGGCCTTGGTTCTGGTTTTGGCAGAGGGGAGGCGGACTCGGGCGACGGGCCCTCGTTCTTGTCTTCGCTCTTTTCGGCGGGAACCCGGGGAGCGGGCAGGCCCTTGATGGCGCGCGCCTTGAGTTCATACTCGATGTTGGTGAGTTCGGGCCATCTCGCCTTGTCGATAGAGCCGAGCAGCGCGCGCGCCTCTTTCATCCGCCCGTATCGGTACAGCAGATAGGCGAATCCGCGGCGCGCGCTCCCGCTGTTCGGATGGGCCCTGTTCGCTCGCCGGAAAAGGAGAAAAGCCTCGTCCGGACGATTCGCGTCATAAAGAGTCCAGCCAAGGCCCGTGAGCGCATGGAGAAGGCCCGGCTCATGGACGAGCGCCTCGCGGAACCTCTTCTCGGCGAGCGCGTAATCCTCCTGCCGATAGGCCGCTTCTCCTTTTTCGCTCAAAATCGCGGCGAGGCTCGGAGGGGGCGGTTCGAATTCCGGCGGCCGCTCGGACTCCTGCGGGAGCGCGGGTTCTGCCGGGGAAGGCAGTTCAGAGTGCGGTGCGGGCACTGGAAAAGGCGTTCGTTTGAGCGTCCCGTAGGGAGAGTAGCGGCGGCCTGAACCGTTTTTCGCTCGGGCGATATCGGTTCCCGGGCGGACGGCTCAATGCGCCGACGCATCCGAAACCCCAGGAAGGCCAGCGCGAGGCAACACGCGCCAGACACGCAGAGGAGAGGTGGATGCGCCGCCGCTTTATTTTTTGCTTGCATTACCCACCCATTCGTTTACGGAGAGCCGTTTCCGTTCTCCTCGATGCGGGCCAGGGCCGCAACGCGGTCTCCTTCCTTGACGCCGATCAGGCGGACGCCCTGCGTAGCGCGTCCAATGACGGAAACATCCTGAACCCGGGAGCGAATGAGCTGCCCACCGATGGTGATGAGCATGAATTCATCGTCCGCCGTCACGCGCCTGATGCCGATGACCGGCCCGTTCTTCTCGGTCACCTTGATGTTGATCACCCCCTTGCCGCCCCGGTTCGTCAGCCGGTAGTCGTCCACGCGGCTGCGCTTGCCGTAGCCGAACTCGGTGGCGGTGAGAATGATGTCTCCCGGCGAGACGACTTCCATGCCGATCACGTAGTCGTCTTTCGCCAGATCGATTCCGCGCACGCCCCGCGCGGTCCTGCCCATGGCGCGAACCTTACCTTCGGGGAAGCGGATGGCCTTGCCGTTTCTGGTTCCGAGGAACACCTCAAGGCTGCCGTCCGTCTGGCCCACGCCGATGAGTTCATCGCCTTCGTCGAGATTGAGCGCGATGATGCCCCCCGCCCTCGGGCGGCTGTACGCCGTGAGTTGCGTTTTCTTGAGCACGCCATGCCTGGTCGCCATAATGATGTAGCGATCGGGTTCGAACTTTCGCACCGGCATGACGGCGGAGACGAACTCGCCCGCCGCCAACTGAAGCACGTTCACGATGGCCTTGCCGCGCGCCGCCCGGCCCCCCTGGGGAATCTCGTGGACCTTGAGCCAATGGCAGCGCCCGCGCGAGGTGAAGAACATCATGTAATCGTGCGTGGAGGCGATGAAGAGTTGCTCGACGAAATCCTCCTGCTTGGTCCCCATGCCCATCACGCCCTTGCCCCCCCGGCGCTGGGAGCGGTACAGGGTGATGGCGTTTCGCTTGATGTATCCCGAATTCGAGATGGTGACCGCCATATCCTCCTCGACAATCATGTCCTCGATGGATATCTCGCTCGTCTCGTCCACAATCTCCGTTCGCCGCTCGTCCGCGAATTTCTCCCTGACCTCCAGAAGCTCTTCCTTGATGATGGAGGTCTGGAGCTTTCCGCCCACGAGCACTTCCCGGAGGTGGGCGATGGTCTTTTGGAGTTCCTCGTATTCCGCCTCTATCTTGTCCCGTTCGAGGCCCGTGAGGCGCTGGAGCCTCACCTCCAGGATGGCCTGGGCCTGGGGTTGGGTGAGACTGAAATTCCGCATGAGGCCGCCGCGCGCCTCCTCGGGTGTCTTGCTCCCCCGAATGAGCGCGATGACTTCTTCGATGCTGTCGAGCGCGATGCGGTAGCCCTCGAGTATGTGCGCCCTGCTCTCGGCCTTCTTGAGTTCGAAGCGGCTGCGCCTGAGGACGACCTCCCGGCGATAGCGCAGGAAATGAAAGAGCATTTCCTTCACACCCATCACGCGCGGCTGGTTGTTCACGAGCGCCAGGAGAATGACGCCGAAGCTCGTCTGCATCTGGGTGTGCTTGTACAGCTGATTCAGGACCGCTCCGCCCACGGCGTCTCTCTTGAGGTCGATGACGATGCGCATGCCGCTTCTGTCGCTCTCGTCCCTGATGTCGGAGATGTCCTTGATTTTCTGCTCGCGAACGAGGTCTGCGATCTTCTCGATGAGCCTCGCCTTGTTGAGCGCGTAGGGAATCTCCGTCACCACGATGGACTGGCGGTTCGTCCGCGCGTTGATCTCCACCACCGACCTGGCCCGCATCTGCACCGAACCGCGGCCTGTCTCGTAGTAGCTCCTGATTCCCGAACGCCCGTATATGATGCCCGCGGTGGGAAAGTCCGGCCCCGGCATTCTCTCGAGGATGTCCTCGAGCGTGGCGTCTGCATTCTCCAGCACGTGAACGAGCGCGTCGCAAAGCTCGCCCAGGTTGTGGGGCGGGATGTTCGTGGCCATGCCGACGGCGATGCCCGTGGAGCCGTTCAGCAGCAGGTTGGGCACGCGGGAGGGGAGCACGGAGGGCTCCGTCCGCGTGTTGTCGTAGTTGGGTATGTAGTCAACGGTGTCTTTTTCGATGTCGGCGAGCATGTTCTCGGCAAGCTGCGTCATCCGCGCCTCGGTGTAGCGCATGGCCGCGGGCGGGTCGCCGTCCACGGAGCCGAAGTTGCCCTGCCCATCCACCAGGAGGCCGCGCAGGGAGAAGTCCTGCGCCATGCGCGCCAGCGCCGGGTAGACCACCGCCTCACCGTGTGGGTGATAGTTTCCGCTCACGTCGCCTGCTATCTTCGCGCATTTGCGAAACGCCTTGTTGTGCGAGAGGCCCAGGTCGTTCAGCGTGGTGAGGATACGCCGCTGCACTGGCTTGAGTCCGTCGCGCACGTCGGGCAGGGCGCGCGCGATGATGACGCTCATCGCGTAGTCCATGAAGGACGTGCTCATCTCCTGCTCTATGCTGACCTCGTGAAGATTATCCATGCTCTCGAAATTCTCCTGGCGACGGCATGAAACAAAAGCCGCAACGACGCTCAAAATGCCGGACAGGGGCGACCCCAGGCGGGAAAAATAAACTCCCTATCTTATACCATGAAAATGGTTGTCTTGGCAAAATGGAATCGCGCGAACGTTGCGATTTTCAGGGAATGTAAGCACCCTTGTTTCAATGGGTTGGGGGTTCGCGCTCTTTCCCGTTCACCCGATTGCCCCGGGCGCTTCCTTCGGGGACAATAAACGTTTCCGAAACCAGTGTGAATTCTGCGCTCAACGCCTTCTTCCGTGTGAGGATGCCTATGCGATTCCCTCTTGTGCCCGGCCGCTTTTTTCGTCTCGTCGCGCTCGTCGCCTTTCTTCCGGCGCTTCTCGTCTCCCCGATGAAAGGCGACGCCCAGGCGCCCGAGGCGGGGGATTTGATGGAGAAGATGGATGCGGACTTCGTCGCGCTGGTGCAGGCCGCCCTGATCGCCTCGGTTCAGGAGCTCGTGAACGAGACGCCGTACGGAACCATCGAAAAACACGCGGAATCCATCGCCGCCACGGCGAAAATCCTGCCGAGCGCGGAGGAATTCCGGGGGGATAACTCGATGCTCGTCTTATCGCGCCAACTCGAAGGCGCCGCCACCAGTCTCGCCAAGGCGGCGAAGACGCAAAAAATAGACGCGACCGCCAGGGCGCTTTTGGGACTCCACGGCGTATGCGTTCGCTGCCACGAGGAGGCGCGCTTCTAGTTTCCGGGGAAATTCCGGGCGGGGCGATCCTTTGCGCCCAAGGGGAGCGCGCTATACGTCGAGGTTCTGCACCTCCGCCGCGTGCCTTTCGATGTGCTCGCGCCTCGGCTCGACGGCGTCCCCCATGAGGGTGGAGAATATGTCGTTCGCCTCGATGGTGTCCGAGACGACGACCTTGCGGAAGGTTCTGCGCTTGGGGTCCATGGTCGTCTCCCAGAGCTGGTCGGGATTCATCTCGCCCAGCCCCTTGTAGCGCTGGACGCTGACGCCCTTCTGCCCGAGGGAGCGGAACTGCTCGAGCATGTCCCCCGCCTGGTTCACGGAAAGCTCCACGTCCCCTGATTTGATGACATAGGGAGGCTTGCCGAACGCGGCGAGCATATCCGTGGAACGGCGGAGCTTCTTGAAGCCCGTGGACTCGAAGAGGCCCGCGTCCACCCGCGTGGTGAGATCGCGATCCGACATGCGGGAACGAACGGTAAGACCCCTAAGGGTCTTCCCGTCCTCTTCTGTTCGAGGTATCACGGCCGGCTCGCCATCCGCCGGATGATATTCTCTGAACTCGCGCTTCACCATTTTTTCGATTTCTCCGAACCTTTTCCGATCCTTGAGATCCGCGGCCTCTAAGTCCGGCTCATCGGCCAGAAGCCTGATGACGCGGGGGTCCATCCCCCGGCGGGAGAAACGCCGAACCGCGGCTTCGGATTCAGAGATCAAAAGCATCAGGTCCCGCAGTTTCTCGCCCTTGGGGAAATTCCCGTTGGTCGAGGCCGCCGGCTTCCCGTTCGCCTCGCCGTGAATCTCCACGTCCTTGACGGCGGAGGTGATGATGTAATCCTCAAAGGAGCGATCGTCTTTCAGGTAGAGTTCGGACTTGCCCTTTTTCACCTTGTAGAGCGGCGGCTGCGCGATGTAGAGGTGCTCCTTGTTGATGAGATCCGGCATGTGGCGGTAGAAGAACGTGAGCAGAAGCGTCCTGATGTGCGAGCCGTCCACGTCGGCGTCCGTCATGATGACGATTTTGTGGTACCGGAGCTTTTCGAGAGAAAAATCCTCCCCGATGCCCGTGCCGATGGCGGTGATCATGGTCCGGATTTCCTCGTGGTTCAGCATCTTGTCGAGGCGCGCCTTCTCCACGTTCAGAATCTTTCCCTTAAGCGGCAGAATCGCCTGAAACGCCCTGTCTCTTCCCTGCTTGGCGGAACCGCCCGCCGACTCGCCCTCCACCAAATAAAGCTCGCACAGGGCGGGGTCTCTCTCCGAGCAGTCGGCGAGCTTGCCCGGCAGGGATCCGCTGTCGAGCGCGCCCTTTCTCCTTGTGAGGTCGCGCGCCTTGCGGGCCGCATCTCTCGCCTGTGACGCCTGGACGGCCTTCTCCACGATTCTTTTGGCGACGGACGGGTTTTCCTCGAAGAAGTTGGCGAGGCCCTCGTTCAGTATCTGCTCGACGAGGCCTTTCATCTCCGAGTTGCCCAGCTTCGCCTTCGTCTGCCCCTCGAACTGGGGGTCGGGCAGCTTTACGCTCAAGACGGCGGTTAAGCCCTCACGCACGTCATCGCCCGATAGCGCCGGGTTGTTCTTCAAGAGCTTGTTCGTCGTGGCGTAGCGGTTGATAGTCCTCGTGAGCGCGCTCCGGAAGCCGACGAGGTGGGTTCCGCCGTCGGTCGTGTTGATGTTGTTGGCGAAGGTGAGGAGCGTTTCGTTGTAGGCGTCGTTGTACTGGATGGACACCTCGACGATGTTTCCGCCCTTCTCGTTCTTGATGTAGATGGGCTTTTTGTGAACGGGGTTTCTCGCGCGGTTCAAGTGCTCGACGAAAGAGACGATGCCGCCCTTGTAGAAAAACTCCTGCTTCTCGTCCTCTCTCTTGTCCTCCAGTATGATCTTGAGACCGCTGTTCAGGTAAGCGAGTTCCCTCAGCCGCCCCGCAAGGACGTCGAAGCTGAATTCCGTGGTTTCGAATATCTCCGCATCCGGCATGAAGGTGATGGTCGTGCCGGTGGTTTTGGCTTTTTGCCCCTTCTTGAGCCTGGCCTTGGGAACGCCTCTGTCGAACTCTATCGTATAAACGTACCCGTCTCTTCTTACCTCTGCGATAAGCCACGAAGAAAGAGCGTTCACACACGAAACGCCCACCCCGTGCAATCCGCCCGAGACCTTGTACGCGCTGTTCTCGAACTTGCCGCCCGCGTGCAGCTTCGTCAGAACCACCTCGGCCGCGGAAATCTTTTCGGTCGGGTGCCTGTCCACGGGGATGCCGCGCCCGTTGTCCGTTACCCGCACCGACCCGTCCTCGTTGATCGCCACGCTCACCTTGTCGCAGTGGCCGGCCATGGCTTCGTCTACGCTGTTGTCCACCACCTCGTACACGAGCTGGTGCAGGCCGCCGGGACCCGTACTGCCGACGTACATGGCGGGTCTTTTTCTCACCGCCTCCAAACCTTCCAGGATGCGGATATCCTTCGCCTTGTAGCTCGTTTCCGGGTTGTTTTTGGTGGTCCTTGCCATTTGCGTGTCTACCGCCTCTCTGGGCTGGAGGTATTCAATCTATACTTTCGACCCTTGCGTCGCGAACCAGAAAATTCTTTCCCTCGACCTCGTTTTCCCGCAACCGGGGTTCCTCGGTCGATGTGATGAACGTCTGCGCTCCCAGGGAACCCAGGAATAACAACACCCTCTTCTTTCTCCCTGCGTCCAGCTCGGAACCTAGATCGTCGAGCAAGACGATGGGAGTCTCTTTTCTTCTCCCCTTGTATTCCTCGGCGTTCGCCGAAACCAGCAATATCGTGATGAGCCGCTGCTCTCCTTGCGAGGCGACGTCCTTCGCCCGGCGCCCGCCCCAGGACAAGTGAAAGTCATGGAGTTGCGGCCCCCAAAGCGTCGTCCTCCTCGCCGTCTCCTCCTTCTCAAGGCGTCGGGCCCTCGCTCGCAGGCCCTCCTTAATCCCGTCTTCGGCTTCCTCGTTCCCGCTCCCGAGACCTCCGGCTTCATACGCTACGGAAACCCTGGATTCTCGCGTTTCCCCGAACAAACTCTCTAGGTGATTCAGCCGGTTTTCCAGTGATTTTACGTATCGTTTCCTGCGGACGATTATGCGGGCGGCCACCTCGATTAAACGTTCCTGCCAGACCTGGATCATAGCAGATTCGCCGCCATTTCTCAAAAGATGATTTCTCTCCGAAAGCAATTTCACGTGCAGCCTGGAATCCTCGATATGCGATGGTTCGACGGCCGCGATCGCTTGATCGAAAAAACGCCTTCTCCCCCCGGGTCCCTCCTTGATCATGTTGGGCGTTTCCGGAAAAAAAACGATGACGTGCGAACTATCGAGATAGGGCATCAGACTCCGCAGTTCCTGTCCGTCTTTCTTGTATCTTCTCTCGCGCCCCTGGAACGCGGCCTCGAGCCTGGTTTGCTTGGCGCCCCCTTCTTCTGTGAACACGCCGGACGAATACATTCCCTCTTTTCCGTGCAGAACCATTTTCTCCCTGGAGATCCGGCGAAAAGAGCGCAGGTGCGAGAGGTAATAAATGGCTTCGAGTAGGTTCGTCTTGCCGGAACCGTTGTTGCCGAAAATATAGTTGAACCCCGAGTGCGGCCGGAATTCGAGTCTGGGATAGTTTCTGAAGTTTTTGAGGGTCAATTCGCAAAGACGCAAGAGTTATACCCAGGCACTAGTTCTTCTGAAACCTAATATAATATCTAAAAGGTAATAGTAGTAGGGGCGTTGAAATTGTGAAAAACGGCTTAAAACGCTGAAAAAAAACTTCTTGTTCCACCGAAAGGGTGTGGATTTTTGTGTGGGCAAAGGCGAATGAATGGTTGTTTTTTCACAAGAATCGCCGGAAACAGAAATGTCAACAGGATTTTCCACAACGCTTTCCACTTATTTTCAGGAGACGTCTATTTTTTGCTGGATCGTTCGAATGGCGGCGGAGAGGGACTGATCCGTCTTGAGCAGGCCTTCGATTTTGTTGGTGGAATGGATCACCGTGGAGTGATCCTTGCCGCCGAAACGACGGCCGATTTCCGTGGTCGAAGCGCGGGTGAGCTTTCTCGCGAGGTACATGGCGATCTGGCGGGGAACAGCGAAACAGCGCGAGCGGTTTTTCGATTTGAGGTCGGTCACGCGGACCTGGAAATGCTCGGCGACGATTTTCTGGATGTTGTCCACCGAGGAATTGCGCACCGGGTCGCGGATGATGCCCTGCAGCACCTCTTGCGCGACGGGGAGGTCCACCTCGATGTCGTGCAAAGAGGCGTGGATGCTGAGCTTGATGAGGCAGCCCTCGAGTTCCCGGATATTGGAGCGAACCCTCTCGGCGATGTAGTGGGCGACTTCGCGATCGAGAAAGAGGTTCTGTTCGCTCGCCTTTTTTTGCAGGATGGCTACTTTGGTCTCGAAGTCGGGCGCGCCGATATCCGCGATCATCCCGGAGACGAAGCGCGACCTGAGGCGTTCTTCCAGACCCGGCGTGTCCTTGGGCATTTTGTCGCTCGTGATGACGATCTGCTTTCTTCCTTCGTGTAAGGCGTTGAAGGTGAAGAAAAACTCTTCCTGCGTGCGCTCCTTGCCCGCGATGAACTGGATGTCGTCCATCATCAGGATGTCCACTTTTCTGTATTTGCTTCTGAACGCGGCCATCTGGTTTTGTCTGATAGAAGAGATGAGATCGTTGATGAAGCTCTCGGACGAGGTGTAGATAATGCGCGCGCCAGGACGTTGGTCGAGGATGCGGTGGGCGATGGCGTGCAACAGATGGGTTTTTCCGAGCCCCACCCCGCCGTAGATGAAAAGCGGGTTGAGCGTGGCGCCCATGCTGTCCGCCAGGCGAAGGCTGCAGGCGTGGGCGAATTCGTTCGAACCGCCCACCACGAAGCTCTCGAAATGGTACCTGGGATTTAGGAATTCCGGCCGCTCGGGAGGGGCCTGGGGCGCCTCCGGGGCCACCGCCTCTATGTGTATCGCGGCGGGCGTCTGCGCGACGCCCGCGCCGTTGTTCGCACCGTTGCTCGCCGAGAGGGTGAGCACGACGTTCGGCCCGGCCTCTTGCCGGAGGATGTCCGTGATGATTCCCCAATACCGCGAGCGCAGGGTGTCCGCCGTGAACGAATCGGGCGCCTGGATCGCCAGGGAGGATTCGTTCGAGTCGAGTTGCTTGACGCCGGCGAACCAGCGGGTGAATGTCTGGGGGGAGACTTCTTCCTTGATTTTTTCCGTGCAACGCAGCCAAAGGCTCATTATAGCGGTAACCGATTTGCTGTGGCCGTTACGCGGATCGGGCTCTTTGGCCGCGCAAAAGCAAGGTTTTTCCACAAGGCTAGAAAAAAATTGAACCAGAAAGGCATTTTTCCACAAATTAGCCGCCAAAAGCAAGCATTTTCCACAAAAAACGGCAAGTTTTTTCGGCTCCGGGTGTTCAAAAACCAAAAGGACGGCCTGCCCGGGAGAAAAACGAAGGGAGCAGCAGGCGCCGCCCTCCCCGCTCAGGAGGAGTTGATTCGAGCGCGGTCAGACAAAAGGTTCTTGACAATCGAGGCTTTGGTGGCTACTTTACGCTCGGCTTCTTGGAGAAGCTCCATTCATTTTTACGTGACGGGTTAAACGCTCGGCTTTGATGCCGACAGATGGAGCGTTTGGTGAAACGGACTTACCAGCCGAACAGAAGAAAACGGGCGAAGACGCACGGGTTTCGTCGCCGGATGAAAACCACCGGGGGGCGCGCGATCATCAAGCGACGCCGGGTCAGGGGCCGCAAACGCCTCGGTGTTTCCTCATAGGCGGCGAGCCGGCCCCATCGCCCCCGGCCGGGAGGGCGCGGAGATGAACGAGGGCTTCCCGCCGGAGCGCAGAATCCGCAAAGGAGGCGAGTTCGCCGCCGTCCTCAAGCGAGGACGCAGGCGCAGTTGCCCGTATTTCTCTTTGCATATCTTGTCCACCCCGTCGCGGGGTCGCGCGCGGCTCGGCATCATCGCGTCGCGCCGGGTGGGCGGCGCCGTCGTAAGGAATCGCGCCAAGCGGCTTCTCCGCGAGGCGTTTCGTCGGTACGGCTCTCAGCTTCCCGTGGGAGTGGACCTTGTAGCCGTGGCGAGAAGCTTGATCGCGAAGGCGAGGCTAGAGGATATTGAAAGGGCGTTCCGCAACGCTTTCCAGGGAAAAACAGAGTCGTAAAGAAGAGATCGGACCCATCTCGTGGGCCGCGAGCGCCGTGGCGATCACATTGGTTCGGGGGTATCAGCTCGTTTTATCTCCCGTGATGCCGGGGAGTTGTCGGTTTTCTCCCTCTTGTTCTCGTTACGCGCTCGAAGCATTTCGCCGCCACGCGCCCATGCGGGCCTTATGGCTCACCGTTCGCCGGATAGGGCGCTGCCATCCATTTCATCCAGGGGGAGACGATCCGGTTCCCTAGGGAAACCGGCTGAGGCGCTTTCATAATGGAAAAAAACGCGATTCTCGCCGCCGTCTTAGCGATGGCGATACTGATTGGCTGGCAATATCTCGTCGTGAAGCCGATGGAAAACGAGCAGGCCCAGAAGCAAAAAGTGGCCAAGGCGCGCGCGGCGGCCCAGAACAAAGGGCGAACGAGCGCTGCGAGCGCGCCGCTCAAGGTGCCGGCCTCTGTTGCCGGACAACCGGCCGCGCCCGTCGTTTCCGCGCCCACGGATGCCGCTCCGCAGCGGCGCGTTCGGGTGGACGTGGGCGATGCCGTGTATGAACTGACCAACCGGGGCGCCGGTTTCTTGTCCGCGCGCCTTCTCAAGTACAAAGAGGGCAAGAAGAACTTCGTCGAGCTCGTGCCCGCGGGCCGCGCGGACGTGCGGCCTCTTTTCTTCTGGGGCGGCCAGACGGCGCAGAGGCTCAACGAGGCGGCCTACCAGGTCGAAGGCGGCGACCTCTCGCTTTCCAGGACGAACCCCGAGGGGACGGTGCGATTCGTCTACCGGGGGGCGGATGGCCTCTCTGCGGAGAAGGCGCTCACTTTCCGACACAACGACTACAACATCCAGACGAAAATTCGCGTCACCCGGCCTTCCGGCAAGGAAGCCATGGGAATCGTATGGGGTCCGCGCGTGGGCGGAAGCGACGGCAACACCTATGGCGGCGTCATCGAAGGACCGATGAGCTTCGTGGGCGAGGAACTGGAATACGACTATCCCGAAGACGGGAAAGTCATCACCCACGGCGAGGGCCTCAAGTGGACTTCGCTCCAGTCGAAGCACTTCATCGCGGCGCTCATCCCCCGAAGCGGCGCGGGCGGGGCGGAGATTCGCCTGCTCAGCCAGACGGACAAGCTCAGCGAATACGCCGCCATCGTGCCCCTCTCGCAGGGAAAGGACGTCGAGGCGGTATTCGACGTCTACGTGGGGCCGAAGGCTATCGAGCAACTCGAAAAGCTCAAGGTCAATCTCGAGGATTCTCTCGACTACGGGATGTTCTCCTTTATCGCGAATCCGCTCATGTCGGTTCTGCGCGCCTTTCACTCCATCGTGGGCAACTGGGGCGTGGCCATCATCCTGCTGACGATTCTGGTGAAGATCGTTTTCTATCCCCTCACCCACGTCAGCATGCGCAACATGAAGGAGATGCAGAAGCTCCAGCCGCGCATCACGCAACTGCGCGAGATCTACAAGGACGACAAGAACAGGCTGAACGAGCAGACCATGGCCTTGTATAAGGAGCACAAGGTCAACCCGATGATGGGCTGCCTGCCCATGATCATACAGATTCCCGTCTTCTTCGGGTTGTATGAGGCGCTTCTGGTGTCGATAGAGTTGCGCAACGCGCCCTTTTTCGGCTGGGTGCAGGACCTCTCGGTGCAGGATCCCTACCACGTGTATACGTTACTCATGGGCGCGTCGATGTTCTTGCAGCAGAAGATGACGCCCACCGCGGGCGATCCCACCCAGGCGAAGATGATGATGTTCATGCCCATCGTCTTCACGGGCATGTTCATCTTCTATCCCGTGCCCGTGGGTCTGGTGATATACTGGCTGGTGAACAACCTGCTCTCCATCGCGCAGCAGTTTTACGTGAACCGCTCCGTGCAGCCCCCGAAGCTGGCCGAGGAGAACTGACGCGAAAGATGCCCTGGCGATGTTTTGGAACGACCCCGCCGGCTCCACCGGCGTCCGCTCCCCAAAAGCCGTGGAGGTGAGAAAATGAGTCTGGATGGCGATGGCTGGATGGACAGTGAGGCGGAAGGCCCGGGCTATCATTTCACTCCCCCGGACGAGATTCCCGACATGATCCCCTTCGAGGAGATGTCGGGCCGCGCGCTGCGGCGCATCATCGAGCGGCTGGACCCAGAAATCCTCGCCCTGGCGCTTCGCGATGCCGAGGCGCGCGAGGTGGAGCGGTTTCTCAGAAACGTTTCCTCGAAGAACGCGGTCCATATTCGCGAGGAAATCGAGCGGGCAGGCGCAGAGGAAAGCGAGCGCCGCGCCGAGGCGCGCCAAATCCTGAAGCAAACCGCCTACTCCATGAAAAAGCGCGGCGAAATTACCTTCGAGGGTCCTGCCGACGACGCCATTCCCCCGCTGGATCGGAAGCTCGAGGAACTGCTCGCCGCGTTTCACTCTCCCGAGAGCAGGGCCGAACAAGCGGTTTCGCTGGTCGTCGCCTTGGCCTCCCGGGCGGAGCAGCACGGCCTGCTCTCTCTCGAGCCCATCCTGGAGAGAAGCCCGGACGGGATTTTTTCCATCGGTCTTCGGATGCTGGTGGACCAGATGCGCTGGGACGAGGCCGAGATGATTCTCACCCGGCAAATCGAGTCTTCTCTCGCCGCGGTGGAGAGGAACAGGGAAATCGCCATCGAGGGCGCGCTCGCGATACTCGAGGGCGTGGGCGAGGATCGCGTGCGGGCAAGGCTCGTCGCCTTCCTCCCGGAGGGCGAGGCGGATTACGAGCGCCTGCCCGGCGTCCGGTTTTCCCCCTCGGCCCAGACGGCGGTCGACATCATCAGCCTGTGCGTGGAACTCGCAGGCCTCGCTTCCCGCGATGAAGGCGGCGCGATTGCGGAGCGCCTCGAATGGATTCAGGAGCCCCTTCTCAAGACGGGGCTCAAGTGGGCGCTCGAGGGCGCCTCGATAGAGGACGTCGAAAGGCTCCTGAGCCGGAGGGGCCAGACGCGCCTCGACAGGGAGCGCAGAAAGCTCGAATGCCTGGCGGAGGGCTTCATGCTCATCCGGGAGGGACACCCCGACGGCTTCATTCGCGAGGCGCTCGGCGGCTACCTCGAGGACGAGGCTTGAGCGAGGCGGCCTCTCGAGTGCAGTGGACGCTTCCCGTCCGCAACCGGCGCCTCCTGCTCACCAGGGGAAGGCGCCGGGCCATGCCGCCCGTCAAGACGCTGCGCGCGTTAGGGTTAAAGCGCCGTATGAGCTTCCTGGACATTGGTTGCGGCCCCGGATATTTTGCGATACCCGCCTGCGGCGTCGTGGGAAAATATGGGCGCGTGCTCGCTTGCGACGTCTCGCCCGTGATGATCGGGGAACTTCGGGCGGGAGCCGAACAGCGCGGCTACGACAACCTGACGGCGAAGCGAAACCACAATTCCCGAATTCCCTTTCCGGATGCGAGTGCGGACTTCGTCCTCATCGCGTTCGTGCTTCACGGGGTGGCCGACGTCCAGCCTCTGCTCGCAGAGTCGCGGCGCGCGATGAGGAAAAACGCCGCCATCACGCTGATCGACTGGCACAAGAAACCGATGGACATGGGGCCGCCCGTTGACGCGCGCTTCGAGCCCGAAGAGCTCGTGGGGGAATTGCGCGAAGCGGGTTTTCGCAAAGCCCGTTGGCGGGATTTTGACGGGAACACCTATTTCGCCTCCGCGCAAGCGGGGTAGCCGCTTTCAGAGCCTGAGCGATACGCTATAATCCGGCTTTTGCCGGCGGGCGATGCGCGCCCGGGCGTTTCTTGACGAGGGGGAATATGCGCTCACGAAAAGGCGTCTTCATGCTCATCACAGCTCTCGTTCTGACGCTCAACAACTTCTTGTTCGCCATGAACCCCACGGCGGCCAAGCCCGTCTTCGATTGGATAGACCCTTTCGTGGTGGTCGGCCTGGCGCTTGTTTTCGTTGACAAAATTCTTGATTCGCTGAAAGGCGGAACCGGATGGTCCCGGCTCATGGCGGCGGTCCTGACCGGGGCGCTGGCCCATTTGTACGCATACAACTATCTGGCCAAGATGGCGGGCAGCGGCCTTGAGAGCGGGACCTTGTGGCTGGTGATGGTGCCGTTCGCGGTTTCCCTGCTCGCCTATGAGGGTTTTTTGATGATTCGCGCGCCGGGGCGGGAGCCTTAGACGAAATTTCTCGGTGGACGCAAGCGAGGCGGGAAACGAGATGGAAAACAAATCCTCGATTCAAGGGCATGTGGCGCTCGTGACGGCGGGCGCGGTGGGCATCGGCGAAGCAATAGCCGAGCGCCTGGCGTATGAGGGCGCGCGCGTCGCCCTGCTGGATCTGGACGAGGCGCCGGGCGAGGCGGCCGCGCGGCGGATAAACGATGCGGGCGGCGAGGTGCGCTTCATCCATACCGACGCCACCTCGGCGAATGAGATCGAAGGCGGCCGCGGAAGAGGCGCTCGTCACCTGGGGTCGTATCGATATTCTGGTGAACTGCGCGGGCGGCTTCGTGGAGAATCCGGCCATCGAGGAGCTCGACGAGGCGCAGTGGCGCCGGGTCGTGGACCTGAACCTCAAGAGCGCCTACCTGTGCGCGCGCGTAGTGGCGCCCGCCATGAAGAAAGCCGGTTATGGCCGCATCGTGAACGTCTCCTCCCAGTCGGGGCGCGACGCCGTTATCGAGACGGGTCTCGCCTACAGCGCGGCCAAAGCGGGCTTGTTCGGCTTTTGCAGGCGGCTGGCGGTCGAGATGGCGCCCCACGGCGTCACGGTGAACACGGTGGCCCCCGGCGTCGTGCTCACCCCGAGAACGGCCGTCCTCCACAAGGACAGGCTGCCCGAGATCATCTCCAAGATTCCGGTAGGCCGCGTGGCGGACGCCGCGGACATCGCCGACGCCGTGTGGTATCTCGCGAGACCGGGGGCGCGGTACGTGACGGGCGTGACGCTCGACGTCAACGGCGGAAGATACGTCCACTAGAGAGGCTTTTCCCATGCACGAGAGATCCTCGATAAAAGATCAGGTCGCCATCGTCACCGGCGCGACGGACGGCATCGGCCTGGCGACGGCGATACGCTTCGCGGACGAGGGCGCGAAGGTGGCCATCATGGGGCGAGACCCGGAGCGGGGCTCCAGGGCGCTCGCCACGGTGGGCGCGCACGGCGACGCCATATACGTCTCGGGCGACGCCGCCCGGAAAGAAGACATCGACATTCTTTTCGCCCGGACGCTCGGCGCGTGGGGCCGCCTCGACATTCTGGTGAACTGCGCGGGCGGTTTCGTGGAGGTGTCGAATATCGAGGACCTCGACGAGGCGGAGTGGGCGAAGATCGTGGACTGGAACCTGACGAGTTGTTATCTCGCCTCCCGGGCGGCGGCAGTCCCGATGAAAGAGCGGGGCTATGGCCGCATCGTGAACATATCCTCCATCTCCGCGCGCGACGCCCTCCCGAGCATCTCACTCGTCTACAGCGCCGCGAAGTCCGCGATGCAGGGTTTCACGAGAAGACTCTCCGTGGAACTCGCTCCCCACGGCATCACGGTGAACGCCGTGGCTCCGGGCGTGACGCTCACCAAGCGCTTTCGCCTGGTCCACGGAGAGCGCGTGCCGCAGATAGTGGCGAGCCTACCCGTGGGCTTCGGCGGGGAGCCCGAGGATATCGCCGACGCGATATGGTATTTCTCCACTCCGGGTTCCGGCTACGTCACGGGCGCCACCATCGACGTGAACGGCGGCCAGTACGTGCACTAGCAGACCTTGAAAAATTCCGGGCGACGTGCGGCGAAAAAGAATATGAGCCCGTGAATTCATGCTATAATTCCGAAAGTTTTGAAGCCGCTTCAAACATCAGAGGAGTTGTGTACATGAGACGCCCCGGATATCTCATCGCCCTGATCGTGTTCACCGCCGCCCTGGTCCTCCCGCAAGCCGCGCTCGCCGAAGGCCTTTGGAAGCCCTACGACGCCAAGGCGTTCACCCAGGCCCAGAAGGACGGGAAAACGATTTTCGTGTCCGTCCACTCCGACTGGTGAGGGACATGCAGGCAGCAGGTGCCGCTGCTACAGTCCCTGATGCAGGAGAAGAAGTTCGCTAACGCCGCCACGTTCCAGGTGCAGTACGACACCCAGCGCGATTTTCTCAAGGCGCACAAAGTTCGCTGGCAGTCGACGATCCTCGTCTTCAAGGGCGGGCAGGAAAAAGGCCGCACAACGGGCGACGTGGACAAGGCGAGTATACGAAACCTCATGGAGCGCGCGCTTTAGGGCGAGCGAATCCAGCGCACCGAGGCCCGCCGTTGGCGGGCCTTTTGCGTTTTAGGCGCGGGGCGAAACGGCGACCTCCCCGTCCCTGACGGAAATGTCCGTCCCGTAGGGGGCGGAGAGTTTTTGCATCATGTTCACGATCTTCCGGCCCTCTCCCCGCATCGGCGAGAGCAGTCTGGGCGCGCCGCCCACGCCGCAGTGGCAGGGGATGAAGTACAGGTCGCGCACTCCCTCTTTGTCCATCCGCCCGCCGAGCAGAAACGTCTGGCTCGCCTCATCCGTGAAAAACGGCTCAATCTCGTCGAAAATCAGGTTTCCCGTGCAGTGGACGATGGGGCGGCCATGATGGAACTCGATGCCGGAGAGCACGTGCTGGTGCCCGCCGAAAACGGCGCAGGCCCCTGAGTCGATCGCCGCGTGCCCGATCTTCCTCTGGTGCTCGTGCACCTCGTGGCGCATGCTCGCCCCCCAGTGCTGGTAGACGAAAACGAGGTCGACTTGTTCCTTGAGCCGCCCGATGTCCTCCTTCATCCGCGCAAGGTCTTCCGCCACCGCCCAGGAGTGGATGACGGGTTCAGAAGCCGGGTATTCATCCAGGTTTCTCAGCGGCGTGTAGGAGGTTTTGACGCGCAGCGGATTCACGCCGGCCTCCTCCGGCGCGGCAGCGTGGCCTTGCGGCAGTACGGAGGAATAGGCGAGCAGGCCGACGCGCAGGCCCCCGCGTTCCAGGACAGCAGGCTCCCCCGCCTCTCCCAAGTCCATTCCCGCTCCCGTGAAGGGGATGGCGGCGCGGCGCAGCGTCATCATCGTCTGCTCGAGCGAGGGAACACCGAAGTCGAGCATGTGGTTGTTCGCGATTCCCACCGCGTCGAAACCGGCGTCCACCAGACCCGCCACGAGCGCCGGGTGTCCCCGGTGCCGGGTCGGCTTTCCCTTCATGAGTTCGCCGCGCGTGGAGAGCGCGTTCTCCAGGTTCGCGAAAGAAAAATCGGCGTCCCGAAACAGTTTCCCCAGGCGGGCGAACATGCCCCTGGCGGAGTCCCTGTCGGGCGCCAGGTCGCCGCCCGTGAGAAAAGAAGCGGATTTATGTGGATTACTTTTAGTCATTTGCGGGTCCTCTGTGAAAACAGGAAGAAGATGATGAAGACGATAAGGCGCACTCCGCGAAATCGACGCCTCTTAGATCATTGGCGGCGCGCTCCGGAGCCACCTCGTTGATGTGCGCGCCTATGCCCGTCTCGAGGCCCGCGAGGGGCGTGAGACGCGGGAAAAGCTCGATGTGCCAGCGATGCGCCCGTGCGCCTTCGTCCGGCTCTTTCGCTCCCGGAAGGAAAGAGACGTTGACGGGGGGATCGCGCAGAAACTCCTTGTAGCGCCTTAAGGTCCGCGCCAGCGCGCCCCCCGCCGAGGCGATCGCCTCAGGGGCGCTTTTTATGAACGAGCTTTGCGTCGGCCAGGGGGTGATGTAGGTCAAATAGGGAAAGCGCGATCCCCAGGGACAAAACACGGCGGCCCCCTCCTCGCCCGTTTCCACCATCCGTTCTTCGTTCTCGATCTCCGCCCTGAGCATATGATCCAAAAGCGCGGTTTTCCGCTCCCTGTAAAAGGCCGCCTCGTTTTCCAGCTTCTTCCCGGCGTCGCCCACCCGAACCGGAAGGCCGAGTATCTGGAAATGCGAATGGAGGATGGATGCGCCCGCCTGCGCGCCATGGTTCTTGAAGGCGTAGACGTAGCGCACGCAAGGGGTTTCCATGAGCGCCCGCGCCCTGCCTTGCAGCAGACGCAAGACGTCCCCCGCATGCGCATCGCCCCAATCGGCCAGGCCCTTCGTGTGACGGGCCGAATCGATCAGCACCTCGTGACGCCCCCCGCCCTTGAGAGATGAAAAAACACCTTCTCCCGCGCGGGTGAGCTCTCCGCTCCCGATAGCGGGGTATTTGTTCGTCACGCAGCGCGCGCTCCAGCCCGGCGCGTTCTCTGCGCCGCCCTCCTCCCTGACGGCGGCGACCTCGGGCGGCGTTTCGCTCTCGTTGCCGGGGCAGAAAGGACAGGCCGGGTCGTTTTCGGTGGGTGTGGCTTTTGCGTAGTGTGCGGGGCGCGGGCGCGCGCTCCTGCCGGGTGCGATGAGCGTCCATTCGCCGCGATGGGGGTCGTATCTCAACTCGGGCATGAGCGCCTCGTTTTCCGGTCGGTGGAGATGTTCAGGGGATGTTAGCACGAATGAGGATTCCAGGGTGAGAGCGGAGCCCTGCCCGGGAACGCGCCCTCGGCGGCCCGCCACCGGCATTGGCCGAAGGGTTTTCCCGCTTGCCCCGGATCTATGGCGGTTTGCGTTTTCCCGCCGATCCGCATTAAAATTTCAAACGACTCACAAACCAGAACCCGGCGGCTTTCGCCGAAAACCCTTGACCACGAGTGTGATTGCGGGGCTCGAGGCGGGAGCGCAGCCGCTTATCTTGCGAAGCGGCCCGTGGACGTTTCCATTCTTCGCTGCTTCGCGTAAAGCGCACACCGACAACCGGAGGCCAGCCATGAAACACAAATCGTTGATTATCGTCGTCCTCGTCGCCTTCCTCGGATTGGCGGCGCTCGCATCCAATCCCGGCAGGGCGGAAGCGGCCTGCAATGTCCGCATCGGCGACCTGAACTGGGACAGCGCCAATTTCCACGATCAGGTGACCGCCTTCATCCTGAAGCACGGCTACGGCTGCCGGGTGACGCTCATCTACGGCGGCACGCTGCCGATCATGACGGCCCACTACGAGGGGAAAAACGATCTGATCATGGAGCTTTGGTACGACAACGTGAAGGATCAGTACGACCCCGCCATGAAGAGCGGCAAGGTCAAGCAGGTGGGCGTCAACACGCCCGACAGCGTACAGGGCTGGTACATACCGCGCTTCGTCCAGAAGGCGAACCCGGGCTTAAAGTCGGTTTACGACCTGCCGAAGTACAAGCACCTCTTCAAGGACCCCGAAGATCCCTCCAAGGGCCGGTTCGTGAACTGCATCCCCGGCTGGTCGTGCGAGGTTATCAACACGGTGAAGATGCGCGCCTACGGGATGGAAAAACATTTCACCAATTTCCGGCCCGGTTCGGGCGGCGCGCTCGCTGCGGCCATCAAGGGGGCGTATCTCAAGAAAAAGCCGGTCCTGGCCTATTACTGGGCGCCGACGCCGCTCCTCGGGCAGCTCGACCTGGTCCAGCTCGAGGAACCCAAGTGGAACAAGGCCGACTGGGACGACATGCTGAAGCACGTGGCCGCGCTCAAGAAGGGCGGCGTGGAGGCCATGGGGAATCCCAAGAAGGCGACCGCCTACCGAACGGCGGAGTTGCCGAAGTCGGTCACCGCGCAGTTCGCGGCCAAAAACCCGGAGATCGTCGCCTTCATCAAAAAGTACACGCTCTCGTCCAAGGTCGTCTCGAAGGCGCTGGCCTATCTCGAGAAAAAAGCCAGCGGCGACGCCGCGGCCACCGCGATCCATTTCTTGAAGACCAACAAGGTCTGGAAGGGCTGGGTTCCGGCCGACATCGCGAAAAAGGTCGAGGCGGCGCTCAAGTCGACTTGAGCCGCGCCCGCAAGGAACCTTTGATGCGGCGCTGCGCCTATAATTCCGAGGAGACCCGCTCGGCATGAAGTTTTTCCGCGGATTGTTTCCCGAATGGGCGGTGGAGTGGCCCAAGAACATGAACCTGCCGCTCAACAAGTGGACCAACGGTTTCGTGGAATGGCTGGTCACCGAGTACGGGGTCATCTTCGAGTCCGCCTCCGACGCCATTCTCGTGGTGCTGGTGGGCATCGAGCGTTTCCTGCGCGATCTCCCCTGGCTCGTCGTGTTCGTGGGTGTCGTCGCGCTCACCTATTTCTCCAGCGGCCGCAAGCGGGGCTTGAGTGCGCTTGTGGCCGCCTGTATGTTCTGCATCGGCATCGTCGATCCCAAGCTCTGGGACTATTCGATGATGACGCTCTCGGTGATGCTCGTCTCCACCATCATCTGCATCGGCCTGGGCGTTCCGGTCGGCATCGCGATCTCGAGAAACAACCGGATGCGCGACATGCTGCTGCCCGCGCTCGACCTCATGCAGACCATGCCGAGCTTCGTCTATCTCATTCCGGCGATCATGCTCTTCGGCCTGGGCGCCGTGCCGGCCGTATTCGCCACGGTGATCTACGCCATTCCGCCGGTGATCCGCCTAACGGACCTCGGCATTCGCCTGGTGGACAAGGACATCGTCGAGGCCTCAGACGCCATGGGCGCGAGCAGGAGGCAGAAGCTTCTTCGCGTACAAATGCCGATGGCGCTGCCCAACATCATGCAGGGGGTCAACCAGACCACGATGATGGCGCTCTCGATGGTGGTGATCGCCTCGATGATAGGAACCCGGGGACTCGGCACCGAGGTGCTCATCGGCCTTCAGCAGCTCAACGTCGGGCGCGCGCTCGAGGCCGGCGTGGCTATCGTGCTGCTCGCCATCGTCATGGACCGGGTGACGCAGGCCTACGGCGGCCGATTCATCACCAAGAGCGAGGGAAGCTGAGCCGATGGCGCTGATCGAGATACGAAACGTCTACAAGATATTCGGAACCGGAAGCGCGCAGGAAGACGCGCTCTCCCTTGCCCATGCGGGAGTCGAGAAGAACGACGTGCTGGCCGAGACCGGGTGCACGCTGGGCTTAAAAGACGTGAGCCTCTCCGTCGAGCGCGGGGAGATTTTCGTGGTGATGGGTCTTTCGGGTTCGGGGAAATCGACCCTCATCCGCCACATCAACCGGCTGATCGACCCGACCACTGGCCAGGTGCTCGTGGACGGCAGGGACGTTCTCCAGCTCTCCCAGGAGGAGCTGCTGGCGTTCCGCCGAAACGTCGCGAGCATGGTATTCCAGCGTTTCGCGCTCTTCCCGCACATGACGGTGATAGAAAACGTGGGCTACGGCCTGGAAGTTCAGGGAGTGGCGCACGAAGAGCGCCGCCGGCGCGCGATGCGGTGGATAGAGGACGTGGGTCTCATCGGCTACGAGAACGCCTATCCGGCCCAGCTCTCTGGCGGCATGCAGCAGCGCGTGGGTCTGGCGCGCGCCCTGTGCACGGACCCCGAAATCCTGCTCATGGACGAGCCCTTCAGCGCCCTGGACCCCCTCATCCGCAAGCAGATGCAGGAACACCTCATCGTGCTCCAGCGCAACCTCAAAAAGACCATCGTGTTCATCACCCACGATCTGGACGAGGCGCTCAAGCTGGGCGACGACGTCGCGATCTTGAAAGACGGCGTGGTCGACCAGATAGGCGGGCCGGAGGAGATTCTGCTGAACCCGGCCACCGACTACGTGCGCGAGTTCGTGCGCGACGTGAAGCGCGGGCGCGTGGTGACGGCGGGCTCCATCATGACGCCGCCGGAAGGAGACTCGAGCGGGCCGACCATTTCGCGCGACACCGTGCTTCAGGACATGCTGCCCAAGTGCATCGAAAGCGATGCGCCGCTGCGGGTGGTGGACGCCGCCGGCTCCGTGGTCGGCGCCGTCTCCCGCAAGACCCTCCTGCGCGGCCTGGCGGATCATTCCGGGAAGAGGTAGGGGGGGACTTGCGCCTCCGCTCGGCATTTGCGTCCGGCCCCTGAACAATCCCCCCTTCCACTATCGAGGCTGACCTGTAGGGACAGGCCCCCGCGCCTGTCCTGAAAGAGGACGACCACAGGGGGTTGTTCCTACAGGATTCCACAATCCCCTCCCGCATCAGTCGGGGTCGGCCCCTTGCAATAAAGACTTAAATCCGGTTCATTACGACCGGACACGAAGCCCGTGGCCCGGGGAAGTACGAGCGCACCGGTGAGATACGGGGATGACGTGAGGGTGGCGGAGACGATGAACGATTTTAAGAGAGAGACGATAGTCGCGCTGTCCACGGCGCCGGGGCACGGAGCCATCGCCATCGTTCGTCTGAGCGGGGCCAAGTCGCTTCCCATTCTCACCGGAATCTTCGCGCCCAGAAAAGAAAGAAGCGCCTTTCCCAGGGGGCGGCCCGTGCTGGGGCGCTTCATGGACGAGGGGCAGGCCTTCGATGAGGGCGTGGCGGTATATCATCCGGGGCCCGATTCGGTTACCGGCGAGGACGTGGCCGAGATGCACTGCCACGGCGGCCCGGCCATCGTGGGGACCATCCTGCGCCTCGCCCGGGAGATGGGGGCCAGGCCCGCACAGGCGGGCGAGTTCACCCGGCGCGCCTTTCTGGAGGGAAAAATCGACCTGCTCCAGGCGGAAGCCGTGGCGGACCTGGTGGCCGCGCAAACAGAATTCGCGGCGCGCGCGGCGCTCCATCATCTGGAAGGCCGCCTCTCCGGGGCCCTGGAGGAAGTATGGGAGAAGGTGGTGGAAGCGGGCGCGCATATAGAGGCGGCTATTGATTTCCCCGACGAGTTCGAGCCGGGCGCAGGACCCTCTGTTTCGGGCGCGCCGATGGGAAGCGCGGAACTCGCAGGCCTTTTCGCGGAGATAGAAACCGCGCTCGGGAGGCTCATCGAGAGCTACCGCTCCGGCAGAATCTTGAGAGAGGGCGCGCGGGTGGCCATCCTCGGAAAGCCCAACGCGGGGAAATCCACCCTCCTGAACGCGCTTTTGGGAGCGGATCGCGCGATTACCAGCGAGATTCCGGGCACCACGCGGGACACGGTGGAGGAAGTTTGCGACTTGGGAGGCGCGCCGGTGCGGCTCATCGACACGGCGGGGCTGCGCGATACAGGAGACCCGGTGGAACTCGAAGGAACCGAACGCGCCCGCAAGGCCGCGGAAGAATCCGACATGAGTCTGATGGTGGTGGACGTCATGGCGGGGCATGGGGAAATAGAGTGGGCCGCGGGGCAGGCGCGCGGCATGAACGCTCATAATCTTTTTATTTTCAATAAGATAGATAAATCGTCCATCGAGGCGAGGGAGCGCGCCCGCGCTTTTTTAAGCGAGTCGGCGCCGGGGGCTGAGGAGGCGCTCTTTATTTCCGCCCTGACGGGCGAGGGGCTCTCCCGGTTGCGCGAAGAGGTGGCGCGTGTTTTGATCGGCCGCGATGGGCTATCGGGCGGTGAGTCGGTGCTCACGCGCGAGCGGCACCACGGCCAGATCGCGAAATGCCTGGAAGCGGTGAGGCGCGCCAAAGCGGGAGCCGAGAGTGCGGCCTCGCCCGAACTGGTGGCGGTCCACCTGAACGAGGCGCAAACAGCACTCTCGGAACTATTAGGCCGAGATTACGGACAGGCGTTGCTGGACAGGATTTTTTCCACGTTTTGTATTGGAAAGTAAGAATAGTAAAAATAATAACAAAATAGACACTAAATTTAGATAATTATATGATGTTTTAATGTAAATTTGTGAATTTCTGGAGGTTTTCGCTTGGCTTTTCAATATGACGTCATCGTCGTGGGCGGCGGACACGCCGGTTGCGAGGCGGCCCTGGCCGCTGCGCGCATGGGCGCCCGGACCATGATGCTCACGATGAACCTCGACACCGTGGGCTTGATGTCGTGCAATCCGGCCATCGGCGGGCTGGCCAAGGGCGTTTTGGTGCGTGAAGTGGACGCGCTCGGAGGCGAGATGGCGCGCGCCATCGACGCCACGGGCATTCAGTTCCGGATGCTGAACACGAAAAAAGGCCCCGCCGTACAGGCCCTGCGCGCCCAGGCGGACAAGCAGCGCTACCGCGCGTATATGAAAAACGCGGTCGAAAGCCAGGCGAGCCTCGATCTCAAGCAGGGAATGGTGCAAAAACTGCTGGTGAAGGACGGCGCGATAGTGGGTCTTTGCGATCATTTCGGGGAAACGTATGGGGCCCGGGCCGTCGTTCTCACGCCGGGCACCTTCACGCGCGGCCTTCTGCACTATGGCGACAGGAAGGTGGAAGGCGGGCGCGCGGGCGAGGGTTCGGCGAACGAGCTGACGAACCAGCTCACCTCGTTCGGCTTCGCCTTGGGACGCATGAAAACGGGAACGCCTCCCCGGCTGGACGCGAAATCCATTGATTTTCAAATACTTGACGTGCAGCCGGGGGACGACCCTCCGCTTCCGTTCTCCTACCGCACCCCCTCCATCGAACAGGAGCAGATTCCCTGCTGGATTACCTACACGAACCCGGCTACGCACGAGGTCATCCGGGAGAACATCGAGCGCGCGCCCATGTACAACGGCCAAATCGACGCGGTCGGCGTGCGCTATTGCCCGAGCATCGAGGATAAGATCATGCGGTTCGAGGGCAAGCAGGAGCACCAGATATTCCTGGAGCCAGAAGGACGCGAGACTTGCGAAATCTACGTGAACGGGCTTTCCACCAGCTTGCCGGTGGACGTGCAAATCCGTATGTTAAGAACAATCAAAGGCTTGGAGAGAGCCGAGATGATGCGCCCGGGCTACGCCGTGGAGTATGACTACGTGGAGCCGACCGAGCTCGACCCAGGCCTGATGACGAAAAAGATGCCGGGGCTCTTCCATGCCGGCCAGATTAACGGGACGACCGGCTATGAGGAGGCCGCTGCCCAGGGAATTATGGCGGGAATCAACTCCGTGCGGTATTTGCGTGGTGAGGAACCCGTCGTTTTGAGCCGGGAAGAGGCCTATATCGGCGTTTTGGTCGATGATCTCATCACCAAGGGAACGACCGAGCCCTACCGGATGTTCACCAGCCGGGCCGAGCACAGGCTCCTGCTTCGCCACGACAATGCGGATTTCCGGTTGATGGAGTTGGGCCGCAGGGTCGGTTCCCTGGATAAGGCCACCTATCGCGCCTTTGAGACGAAGGCGAAACGAGCGAGCGAAGCCATCGCATATCTGGAAGCCACGATGGTGAACCCCAAACCGGACGTCCGCAGCGCCATGGAGGCGGCGGGCTCCAAACCGCTCAAAAAACCATCGACCCTGGGCGATATTCTGAGACGCCCCGAAGCCGGCCCCGAACTGGCGATGCGGGTCGATTCCGTCAATAAGGGCCGTTTTCAGGAGATTTGGGAGGCGCTGGAGGGGGAATCGCGGCGATACGTGCTGGCGGAAGTGAAATACAAGGAGTATTTCGAGCGGGAATACCAGCAGGTCTCCCATTTGAGGATGGCGGACAGGGTGAAGATACCCGAGAGCCTCTCCTATGCGGAAGTGGGCCACCTGACCGCCGAGGTGCGCCAGAGGCTTCAGGAGATACGGCCCAAAACCCTCGGGCAGGCGAGCCGCATTTCGGGCGTGACGCCCGCCGCCATCGCCGTGCTCGAGGTGTATATCCGAAAGCAAAGCGGGAGTTCCCAGGAGCAGGCGCTCTCTTCGGCCTGATGGCTCCATCGCTCGGGTCGGTGGGGAGGACTTTTGTGTTGGCGTAGGGGGTGGGGGAGATTCTTTTGTAGTCGGACAACCCCCTGTGGTTGTCCGACCCCCCTAGGACAGGCGCAGGGGCCTGTCCCTACGGCAAAGGCTTCTGCGACATTCCCTCCCTCTCCGGTCGGAAATGACCCACAAGGGGGAGTGGTTTGAAGCCTACATCATCGGAAAAGCCGCAACTTCTCTTTCCTTGGTCGGAAATATACACAGAGCATCGTCATTTCGGTATTTCTCTCTCATCCGTTGGGATTGTTCCACGTGGAACATTCTCTTGCCGGAAATTTCCCCCAAAAATTGTTCCACGTGAAACTTTCGGTTGAATTTTGCGAAGCGGTGTGAGAATCTCTGGTTACAGAATCTATTTTCATTCGCTCTGAAAACGAGATATGGAAACGAGGCCCGGAGCAACGATCTCACCGAGCGTTACCGAAGCCGGCGCGAATGGAGGCCCTTGTACGGTCGTGGCCGTCGTGAACCAGAAAGGAGGCGTCGGCAAGACGACGACGGCCGTGAACCTGGCGGCCTGCCTCGGCGTGGCGGATGAGCCGACTCTGCTGGTCGACATGGACCCGCAATCGAACGCAACGAGCAGTTTCGCTGTATTTTCGCCTGGGTCTTCTCTCTATAGAGCGCTGGTGCTGGGCGATTCCCTTGGCGATGAATCCTTACATCATACTGAAATTAAAGGGTTAAAACTTTTGCCCTCCTCCATCGACCTGGCGGGCGCAGAGGTGGAGATAGCGGATCTGCCGCAAAGGGAGAGCCGTTTGCTGAACGCTCTCGAACCGCTTCGCAGCCGGTATCGCTATATTTTAATCGACTGTCCTCCCTCACTGGGTTTTCTCACGCTCAATGGCCTGCGGGCGGCGGATGAGGTGCTCATCCCCATCCAGGCGGAGTATTTCGCGCTCGAGGGACTGGCCCGGTTGATGAAAACGGTGGACAGGATACGCCAGAGCTTTCATCCGAGCTTAAGGATAGGCGGAATCCTGTTGACGATGTATGATTCGAGGACGAATCTTTCGCGTCAGGTGGGCGAGGATTTGCGCTCTCACCTGCCGGAGTTGATGTTCCGGGCCGTGATTCCCAGGAACGTGCGCCTGGCGGAGGCGCCGAGCCACGGGAAGCCGGTGATTACATACGACATCTCCTCGCCGGGCGCCCAGGCGTATCTCGCGCTGGCGAGCGAGTTTCTCGCGCGCTCGAAGAAAAGGATGCAAACCTAGACATGGCGACGATGAGGAAAAAAGTGCTCGGTAGGGGTCTGGACGCGCTCCTGGCCTCGCGTGAGACGGAAGAATCCTCGCCGGCGGATTTGGTGGGCACTCCGCGCACCGCCGCCGAGGAAGAGGGGATTTTGATCCGTGTTTCTCCGGATCGCCTGACGCCCGGCGCGCACCAGCCGCGCATTGATTTCGATGAGGAGGACCTGGCCGAACTGGCGGAATCCGTGAAGCGCCACGGCTTGATTCAGCCCCTCCTGGTCAGGCGCTCGGCGAGTGGGGGATACGAGATTGTGGCCGGAGAGCGGCGCTGGCGCGCCGCCCGCCTGGCGGCTGTGGATGAGATTCCCGCCATTCTGATCGACGCCGGGGGAGATGAGGCGCTCGAACTGGCGATAGTCGAAAACGTGCAGCGCGCAGACTTGAACCCCATGGAGGAGGCGGCCGCATACGCCGGCATGATGGAGCGCCTGAACCTCACGCAGGAAGAGGTCGCGGCGCGCGTCGGCAAGGATCGCTCGACTGTCGCGAACTACGTCCGCCTGCTCAACCTGCCCCCCTCGGTTCAGGAGAGCGTGGCCGCAGGTTTGTTATCCATGGGGCACGCCAGGGCGCTGTTGTCCTTGCGCACGGACGAGGAAATGGAGGGCCACGGCCGGGCCGCCATAGACAAGAGGCTCTCCGTGCGCCAGCTCGAGACGCGCGTGAGGCGCGCGCTCGAGGGTGGGGGCGAGCAGAAGGAGACCTTCCGGCGAGCCGCTCCTCAGAACGGGCCGACGGGGCCGCAGGCCTTGTATCTTCGCGAAGCGGCGGAGCGGCTGAGAAGCGCATTGGGAACGAAGGTCGCTATTCAGGGCGATGAAAACAACGGGAAGATTGAAATAGAGTATTATACGAGAGAAACGCTCGAGGGATTGCTCCAGCGGCTTGGTTAGCTCTGGTTTTTCTATCGGGATTTATGCGAGGGTCGATGGATGGCGAAAAATTACGAGAAAAGTATTCGCGCCTTCCTGGGGGAAGGCACCGAGTTCAAGGGCGTCATTTCCTTCGAGGGAACCGTGCGCGTCGACGGCGTCCTCGAGGGAGAGGTCGTCTCGGAGGATACCTTCATCATCGGGGCTGCGGCGAACGTGAAAGCCAACGTCAAGGCAGGCGTCGTCATCGTGATGGGCCGGATGGATGGGAAGATAGAGGCGAAGGAGAAGTGCGAGGTGAGGGTCGGCTCCCACGTGAGAGGTGAAATTTTCACGCCGAGCATTTATATCGAAGAAGGGGCCGTGTTCGAGGGCACCTGTCACATGACGGGCGAGGGAGGAGCGGCCGAAACGAGCGCCGAGGCGACGGAGGAGGCTCCTGAGGAGAGCGAACCTTCCGTACCCGTCCCCGAAACGGACTGACCCCGGCGGTTGAAGCGATGAAGAGAGGTGGACGCCGATGGAAGGAGGCCGCTCGGTTCCGGGCATAGTGGCCGGTTTTCTTTTCTGGCTTGGGATCGCGTATTATTTTTATCAACGCGATTTTGCGGGAGCCTTCTGGTTCGTAGTGGCTTGTGGTCTGTTGTATGGCGTCTACCGTTTGTTCATCTACCTTCTGGCCTCGCGCCCCAAGTCCCCCCACATGCAGGATGAGGGCGTCGAACCCCCGCCCAGCTCGGATTTGCCCGAATATGATTTCAAAAACGTAGAACCGAAAGATTTTGAATGATGCCGCCCGCCCGGCGTAACCGTTAAGGCCCAAATGTCCCAGTTCGTCATATACGCCCACAGCGGCGAGCCCGATCGCATATACCAGGTAGCCACCCTGGCGGCGAGCGCCGCCGCGAACGGGGATGAGGCGCACGTCATTCTGTTCTTTCATGCGCTCAAACGATTCGTGGACGACGATCTGGACGGCCTGCCCGAGACGCATGCGGGCGCGCGCAAAACGCATCCGGTGAGCGAAATCATCGATTCCGCCAGACGGCTCGGCAAGCTGAAAGTGTATGCGTGCGCCGCGCAGCCCAAGCTCCTGGGCCTCGCGCCCGAAGACGTGGCGGACGTCGTGGACGAAATAATCTCTCTGCCCGAATTCATGAGAAAAACGAGAGGGGCGGAAACCAAGCTCTTCATCTGATCCGGTTTCTCCCGATTTTCCCGCGCCTGTTTTCTCTGGTGGCCGATAACGTGCCAGACATGCCCATAATGTGCTAAACATGATGACCAGGCGGCGTTTTATCGCGGTGCAGGACACGGCATTATGAATTCGTTATTCGATCTCGACAGGAAAACGACATGAAATTTTTGGCGGCGGCGGCCCAAATCGGCCCAAGACTGGGGAATCTCGACGCGAATCGGGAATTGCTGGTGGATGAGGTGAGAAAAGCCGAAGAACGAGGCGTCGACCTCCTCGTTTTTCCCGAACTCTCGCTGACGGGCTATTTCCTCAAGGACATGGTTCCCGAGGTGGCCATCCGGCGCAAAACCGGGCCCATGAAGGAAATCGCCGACCTGAGCAAGAAGGTCTCCCTGGTGGTCGGTTTCGTGGAGGAATCCGGCAGGCACGGGTTTTTCAATTCCGCGGCCTATTTTGAAAACGGCGAGTTGGCGCACGTTCACCGCAAGGTGTATCTGCCGACATACGGGCTGTTCGACGAGAACCGCTACGTGGGCAGAGGGGACAAGGTGCGCGCTTTCGACACCCGCTTCGGGCGGGCGGCCATCCTCATCTGCGAGGACGCCTGGCACCCGAGCCTGGCCGGAATCGCCTCGCTCGACGGCGCGGATCTGCTCATCGTTCCCTCGGCGAGCCCCGCCCGCGGCGTGAGCAAGGCGAACGGCGAGGGAGGCCTCGCGATTCAGCGCGTCTGGCAATCGCTCACGAGAACCTACGCCTCGGCCTATAACCAGCACGTCGTCTTCAGCAACAGGGTGGGATACGAGGACGGCATCAATTTCTGGGGAGGGTCTGAAATTCTGGCGCCCAGCGGGGAGCCTCTCGCGCAGGCGGCGCGCGGAGCCAAGGAGATGCTCGTCTCCCAGGTGGACACGGCGAACGTGCGGCGCGCGCGCATCGCATCCCCCACCTTGAGGGATGAGGATTTGCACCTCACCCTGCGCGAACTCCGCCGCATCCAACGCTCGCGCGAGGGGTAGCAGAGGCGGGAGGACAAGCAGGTCAGACATATATGTCTGCTGGCTTCAATCACTCCCCCCTTGAGGGTCATTTCCGACCAGGGAGGGAGGGAATGTCGGCGAGGTAAGGGCGCAAGCCCGTAAGCGAGTCGGTGGGGGGAGATTTTGGTGTAGTGGCAGCGCCTCCTTCATCCGTTGGCATTGACCCCCCCCGCATCAGCCTTCGCACAAAAAGCTCGGCTTCCGCGTCGGTCTTCCCGAGGAGGAAAGACCGACCCTCAAGAGGGGAGTGATTCAAAATTGAAAGGGTGTGGGGTTCCGGTCTACGCAGGAGCCGTTACCGCCGCGGCCCTCTGAAATCAGTGCATTCCGGCGAATGCCGGATTTGATATAGTGAAAAGCGTTCCGCCGCCAGGATAAAAACGAAATTACGACTCCCGCATATCCTCTTCCCCACCGGAGATCACCATGAAACGATTATCTGAAAAATCGTGTGTATTCGCGTTTGCTGTTTTCATGTTCTTCCATCTGGCGCCTGCGCGAATCGCGCAAGCCCAAATCAAAACGACCCACGTTGCCGGGGCGGTGCACATGCTCACCGGCAGAGGAGGGAACATCGGCGTATCCGCGGGCGAAGACGGCGTCTTGATGATCGACGATAAATTCGCTCCCCTGGCCCCCAAGATAAAAGCGGCGCTGGGGGGCCTCGGCGCAAAAAAGCCCCTCGCCTTCGTGGTCAATACGCATTGGCACGGCGATCATACGGGTGCGAATGAGATATTCGGCAAAGAAGCGCACATTATTTCGCACGCAAACGTCCGGAAACGCCTCGCCGTCACCAGCCACGTGCTGGGTCGAACCGTAAAGCCGAAAGCAAAGCCGGGCCTTCCCGTCATCACGTATGACGGGTCGATGTCCGTTCATTTCAACGGCGAGGAGATTCGCGTCGTTCATTACCCGAACAGCCATACGGACGGCGACAGCGTGCTCTTCTTCCCGAAATCGAACGTCGTTCATACGGGAGACTTGTTCTTCTCGGGCCGGTTTCCATTCGTGGATTTAGGCAACGGAGGCGACGTGGAAGGGCTTGCGAAAAATATCGGCAAGCTCATCAAACAGATACCCGAAAACGCCAGGATTATCCCCGGTCATGGTCCTCTCTCGGGAATCAATGAGCTGAAAAAATACCATTCGATGCTCATCGAGACGACTCGGATCGTGCGGGAGCAGATGAAGGGGGGCAAAGCCCTCGCGCAAATTCAGACGGCGGGACTCCCCGAGAAATATGCAGGCTGGGGCAAGGGTTTCATTTCGACGAAACGCTGGCTCCAGACGATCTTCAACAGTCTGGGCGGAAAGAAATAAGGCACGGCTCTTCGTAGGGGTATCGGGTGGCGGCCACTCTTCGAGGTCGCCCTACCCTGAGAAAGGGAAGCCCGTGTGTGTCCGTTCGCGACTGTCCCGTCGCTTCTATCCGGTTCGTTCGATGAGTTCGCGCAAGGCCATGCGGCTTTCCGATTGCCCGTCGATGAGTTCACGTAAGGACGCCATCGCCTCTTCGTGCCGGCGGATCCCGTCTTCGTCCCTATGCCGGATATCCGCCATCGCCTCTTCGTGCCGGCGGAGTCCCTCTTCCTCCCTGCGCCGGGAGGCCTCCATCGCCTCGCTTTGTCTGCGCTGGGATTCGGTCATCACCTCGTTGTGTCTGCGACCGGATTCGGTCATCGTCTCGGTGTGCTTGCGGTCGGAGTCTACCGCCCGCATTTCCGCGCCCCTCGCCACCACGCGAATGCCGTAGTAGAGCAGCCCCAGGCCGCCGAAGGAGGCGATGAGGTTCAGGTAGGCTGCGAGGAGGCTGAAGGATTCGTAGTTCGTCATGCGCTTTCTCCCGAGAATCGGGTCCTCCGACACATCGGAACAACTATAGAAAGATATCCTGTGTCTCGTCAAATCAATCCCGGGTGGAGGTCAGGCTTCCCCGGGGAGGGGAAGCCTGCGGTTTGCTGAGCGGGGAATTTTGCTCTGTAGGTGGTGGTCCCTCCTTGGGCGGCAAACCCCCCTTCCTTCGTCGGAAATGACCCGTAGTGACAGTCCCTCATCGGGACTGTCCCACAGGCCCCGTGCCTGTCCGACACCCACGCCTTCCCTCACAAAGGACAACCACAGGGGGTTGTCCCTACGGAACCACAGGCCTTCTTCGAGAACACCGTCATTCCGGCGCACGCCGGAATCCAGCGACTTTGCCGTTGATTTTTGGCCTTCATTTCCGACCAAAGACGGGGCAAGGAAACACCGTAATATATATCCATCTCATCGGTTCTGGCCAACCTCTCGGTTGTCACCCGCATGCGCCGGAATGACAAACAAAAACAAACCCTTCCTCATCGGTCGGGGCTATTCCTCCTTCTTCAGTCGAAATTTATCTCACGCGTCCCGCCATTCGGTTTTAGAGGGCAGCGAGCCGCCCCTGAAGTTGAACAGCACGGCGGGGGCGTCGCTCGCGTTGTGCACGGTGTGCCAGGCGCCGCCCGGCGTGTGCACCAGATCGCCTCGGGAGGCCTCTATCGTCTCGTCTTCGATGATGAAGTTCATCCTCCCTTCCCATATGAGCGTTCCCACGTCAATGGTTTCCTGATGGCGGTGGACGTGGGGTCTCGCGCCCGGGAGAAACGAGGCCACCTGGCACTCGAGGTATTCCGTGGAGATGGCCTTCTGGAAGCCCTTTTGCTTCACGGATTCGGGGTCGAACGGGTTTATCAGCGAATCGACGTCGCCCTTGATATAGGGGACGGGTGCGGCGAGCGGGTTTTCCACTGATTGCGGATCGGGATTGGGCGGCGGGTCGCCTTCGGGCATCAGGAAGCCCGACGGCATACGGCCTCCCCTGAAGTTGAACTCAATCAGCTCGTCGTGGCCGATGTTTTTCATGTGGTGCATCGCACCGCGCGGGTTCAAGAGAACGTTTCCCTTCCCGACCTCGAACGTGGCGCCGTCGTTGTGGATCAGCCCGCTCCCGCCATAGATGAGGTAGCCCTCGTCCATCTCTTCGTGATGCGCGTGGTAGGGAGGGTAGGCGCCCGGCTGGAGAACGATGACCCGCACCTCAAGATTGGGCGTATCGATGCGGATGGGCGAGCCTTTTCTCATCGCCTCTTTCTGGTCGTAAACCCATTTGATGTCTTCGATGTTCCCGACGTAAGGCATAAGGACTCCATATGATCGGTGGATGGATGCGAAAAGGTTATCCCCGGCGGCGTTGCGGAGCAAGCGGGCGAGAGGCATGATAGAAGCCGAAATTTCATGAAACCTTCCTCGTACTGGAGATTCGGTTTGCTGGACGAAGGACTCATCCAAGAGGCGATGGCGGAACTGGAACTGGACGGCGAGCTCGCCGCCGGCCTGCTCTCGGGTTTCATTCGGGACGAGGTCTCGAAAGTGGGCGTGAAAAAACTCGTTCTGGGTCTTTCGGGCGGGATCGACAGCGCGCTCTCCGCCTTTCTGGCGGCCGCCGCCATGGGGCCCGAAAACGTAACGGGCGTCATCATGCCCTACCGGCTTTCCAACCCCCAGAGCGAGGCCGATGCGCGCGCGGTGGCCGAGGAGAGCGGCATCAATTTCAAGGTGGTGGATATCTCCCCCCAGGTGGATGCGTATTTCGAGGAGTTCCCGGATGCCGACAACCTCCGCCGGGGCAACAAGATGGCCCGCGAGCGGATGACGATTTTATATGATCACTCCGCCATGCTCGGCGCCCTGGTGGTGGGCACGAGCAACAAGACGGAACTCCTGCTCGGCTACGGAACCCTTTTCGGAGACATGGCGAGCGCGGTGAACCCCATCGGCGATCTGTTCAAGACGCAGGTGCGCCAGCTATCGCGCCACGTCGGCGTGCCGGCCCAGGTGGTGGACAAGGCCCCGAGCGCGGACCTGTGGGTGGGACAGACCGACGAGGAGGAACTCGGCTATACCTACGAGGTGGCCGACGCCGTCTTGTACCGGATGATCGACTGCCGCTACACGCGCGAGGAGTTGCTCGCCGATGGCTTTACGCCCGAACTCGTGGACGGAATACAAAGACTGGTGCAGCGCAGCCAGTACAAAAGACGCCTGCCGCTGATCGCGAAACTCAGCCAGCGCACGATCGACCGGGATTTCCGCTACGCCCGCGATTGGGGGCTGTAACCCCGCCCGCCCTTGAAGGCGCTCCGAAATTGTGGCAATATAGATAATTGAAGGTCGGTGACTCCTTGGATTTCCAAAACATGCGGCTTAGAACGCGTGGTTTTTTTTGATGGCTAGGACTGTAACAGGGGGGCGAAATGGCATTACTAAAAGAAGGGGCGAGAGCCCCCGCATTCGCCTTGAGGGACGCGAAAGGCAAGGTCCACCGGCTGTCGAAATACAAGGGCCAGAGGGTCGTGCTTTACTTCTACCCGAAGGACAATACGCCCGGGTGCACGACGGAAGCGGAGGACTTCAACAAGGAACTGCAGAAAATACAGAAGAAAAACGCGACCGTCATCGGCGTGAGTCCCGATAACGAGGTCAGCCACAAGAAGTTTTCAGAACAGTTGGAGCTGGACTTCACCCTGCTGGCGGACCCCGACGGCCTCATTTCGTCGAAGTACGGGGCCTATGGCGAGAAAACCCTGTTCGGAAGGAAGTTCAACGGCATTCACCGCACCACCTATATCATCGATGAGACGGGCGTCATCGAGAAGGTTTTCCGGGACGTCAAGGTGGACGGGCACACGAAAGCCGTGCTGAAAGCGCTGTAGTAACCCCTGCATACCCTTTCGCCTCGTTTCCCTCTCCGGGGAGCCGAGGGGGGGGCGATTTTTATTTATTCGGCGTCCTCCTGCGCGGCTCAAAGAGGTGGTGATGGGTTCGTAGGCGCGGCCCCGAGCAGGGACCGCCACCCCTTCCGTATTGGCCGACCGTAGGGACAACCCCCCGTGGTTGTCCGCCCGCCCGAATGTTCGCCATGGTGGTACGAGGACAGGCGCAGGGGCCTGTCCCTACGCCGCCCCGAGGAGGGGCTCGTCCCAACACCCCACCTTGCCCGCGTCTCGCCTTTGCCCGTCATTCCGGTGTCAAACCCGACCGAGGAGGGGTTGTTGAAAAACCCCCTCAAGGGGAAAATGCCTGCGGCGCATTCGCCGCCCTTGCACGTAATACCTCCCTCGTCGGTCGGTAAACAAATCCTCGCTCCTCACTCCGATTTGACATTCATTACTCGCTTCAAACACTCATTCATCAATCGCGTTTGACCCGCGACGACACTCCTCCCTCATCCCGAGTAGGCGCGCTCGCGCGCCGTATCGAGGGAGAGCCGGGGCGCATCGGGAGCGCGTCGAAGGGAGCGCCTCCTTCGACAGGCTCAGGACAGGCCTTCGATACAAACGCTCCTTTCTCAGTCGCGTTTGACCTTCGGCGGCTACTCAGGGTGAGGTCGATACGGTGGCCATGCAAGACGAGGGGAACGCGCTCGCTCCTGGGATCGGGTTTTTCAACAACCCCGAGGAAGGAGAGTTTGCGGAACCCAGCGAATTTGCCTTTTGTTTTTTCACCGTCATTCCCAAGGAACGAGGAGAAGACGGAACGCCGTTATATATCCATCTCATCTGCTCTGGATTCCGGCATGCGCCGGAATGACGGCAACGACACCGAATTACACCCGCTCCTACCCTTTTCCCGGATTCCCTGCTACAAGACGCGAAGCATGAGGCCCGGGGCGCATCGCACGTCTTCACGGGCGGGCCGGGCGGATGCGTCGGCGGGACGGAATTTTAATTGGTAATCATGGGAGGCAGCGTAAAAATGGCGATTCGGCCGAAAGAACTACCCGAAACCACGGAGAACTGGGCGGAAGCGGACTTCAAGGGCCACGCGAAGAGCATCGTCACCCTCATGCGCGGGTACACTCTGGTGATGGATGAGCCCAAGCACCTGGGCGGCTCGGGCGAGGGGCCCTCGCCCATGGACTATCTCGTGACCTCGCTGGCGGGCTGCACGGCGGTGATGCTGGAAAGATGCGCCATGGCGGCGAAGCTCGAGATAGGCTCTCTCAAGGTGAAATCCACCATCGTCTACAGCCCGAGGGGAATAGCGGGCCAGGAGGGTTACCAATCGAACCCGAGCGAGGCGCATAGTGAAATCTGGCTCGAGATCGATGCGAGCGAGGAGCAAGTAGAGGCGCTCAAGGCGGAGTATTTCCGCAGGTGCCCGGTGTACAATTTGTACAAGGCCAGCGGCTGCGCCATGCGCGACACCTGGCATGTGAACGAATAGTCAGACCCGACCGAAGAGGGAGGGTTTGCCGACCGGTTCAGAAGAGGCTGCCCGATTGAGAAATGGGGGTTTGATCAGCGCATTTGCCGTACTCCATGAAATCCCTGATCCCGGTATGATGCGCCACGAGCGGGAAAGGGCAATCGCTCCTTCCTCAGTCGCGATTGACACTTGCTCCCTCATCAGTCGCGACAAACGCTCGCTCCTCGCTCGCGTTTGAACCCGCGTACCCGTGAATCGAGTCGAGACGGAATTGTTGAAAATATCGATAAAATTAGATAAATTCACGATGGTTTTCGGTAAATAAATAAAAGTTATCTAATTGAAATATACGTAGTTAAGTCGGCATCAAGGCCTATTCCGCGCGGAGGGTGCTCTTCGCTTTTTCTCCCTCGGGCGTCACCGCCAGCACATCGAGACTCGGCCGCGCCGGAGACCTCGTGAGAAGAAGCTCCACGGTTTCATCCAGCGCCATGATCTCGTGCACCTCTCCGGGTGCGAACTGCACCAGATCCCCGGGCGCGGCCTCAAAAACCTCTCCTTCTACGGCGATGCGGAGACTGCCTTTCAAGAGAAAGAGGAACTGCTCGTCATGGTGATAGTGCGGGTTGGAATGACCGTTCGCCTCCATGCGGAAATAACCGATGGTGGTGTGAGCGCCGTCGACCCAGGCGGCGTTTGCGGTCACATAGTCGGCGGCCTTTCCTTCGTCTTGATTGGCGAAATCCTTATAAATCGGCATGGAATGAACTCCTGTAGATGAGGTGATGAAACAAGGCGTGACGTCAGGCGTATTCTAACGGCATGGACTCGCAATCTGTCCAGCGCCCATGTATATTTGTTCGACATAATCAATGGCGAGCGTATCCTGCGCTTCTTAGAGTTTCTCCGGAGGTATTTCGTGAGCGCTCCTCCTGTGGATGAGTTCGAATATTTCTTTGAAAAACCCTGGTCGGACGGCCTGCCGGTCATCCCCCCGACGGAAGAGCGCCTGGGGCTCATGCTGGCGGGGACGAGCCGCGATCCGGACGAAGTCATCGGGGACGTGCCCCCGCTGCTGGCCCGGGCGGACGTTCGGACCATCGCCGTTCATGCCGTCATGGCCGGATGCAAACCGGAGTATATGCCCGTTCTCATCGGGGCGACTGAAGTCATTCTGGAAGAAAAATTCAATGTGGGAGGCGTGCAGGCGACGCTCTCCTGCGCGGCCCCGCTTTTGATCGTGAACGGCCCTTACGCCAGGAAAATCGGTCTGCATGGCGGGCTCGGCTGTTTCGGTCCGGGGAATCGCGCAAACGCGACGATTGGCCGCGCCATCAGGCTTTTGCTCCTCAACATAGGGGGCGGAATACCGGGCATCACTTCGATGAGCACCTTCTCCCAACCGGGGAGGTTCACGTTCTGCATCGCCGAGAACGAAGAGGAAAGCCCCTGGGAGCCTCTTGCGCTGACGAGGGGCTTTGGCGCGGACGAGGATGTCGTTACTGCCGTGCATGTGGAAGGCCCCGTCATGGTCTGGGATGACGTGAGTTACGAGCCTGAGCGCATGCTCCCCTCTATTGCGGACACCATGTCGCATTTGGGCGCCTGGAATTGTTGGGCCAGCACCGATTTGGTAGTGGCCATGAGCCCGCAGCAGGCGGCGGTTTGCGCAAAGCGGGGGTATTCCAAGGCGGATGTCCATGGACGCCTTTGTGAAATCGCGGGCCGCACGGTGGGTGAACTTAAAACGGGGGGCCATTTCAGGGAAAATCGGATCAAGGATTTTCCGATCCCTGTAGATCTGGAAGATGACGATGCCTTCGTTCCTGCCATCAAAGAGGCCCATAGGTTGCTCTTGATCGTGGCGGGCGGAATTCCGGGGCCGATGACGGCCGTGATGCACGGCTGGAACGGCAGCAGCCACTCTGTATCCCGTTCATTTGAATCCTGGTGATGCCCGTACATTTCAGGGGAGGCGAATGGTTTTGAACGAACCTCTAGATGAATTCGAATTTTTCCTGGAAAAACCCTGGTCGGACGGCTTGCCCGTCGTTACGCCGTCGGAAGAGCGCATAGAGTGCATGCTCACAGGCACGAAGAGAAATCCAGGCGAGTTGATAGGGCAGGTTCCTCCCGCCATGGGCGAGGCCACGGTCCATAGCGTGGCAGTTCATGCGGTAATGGCCGGCTGTAAGCCTGAGTATCTGCCGGTCGTGCTCGGCGCCACCTCTCTCATGCTTCGTGATGAGTTCAACATGAATGGCGTACAGGGCACGATGCATGGTGTGGCGCCTCTCATGATCGTGAATGGCTCTTATTCCGAAAAAATCGGCATTCACGGAGGAAATGGCTGTTTTGGCCCCGGCTTTAGATCCAATGCTTCCATTGGCCGAGCCATTCGCCTGATTCTGATGAACCTGGGCGGGGGTATCCCGGGCGTTTCTTCCATGACGATTTTCGGCACGCCGCTGCGCTATACCGCATGCATCACGGAAAACCTTCAGTTTCACCCCTGGGAGACGCTCGCTGAATCCAGAGGATATCGGGCGGATGAAAATGTGATCACCATGGCCATGGTGGAAAGCCCGCGCCTAACCTTCGATGACGTCAGTGAGGAGCCTCAGCGCCTGCTCCGGGGAATCGCCGATGCGATGACGGGCTTGGGTTCCTGGAACATGCATGCGCCCAGGACCGACATGGTCGTCGCCATGAACCCCCAGCATGCGAAAATTTGCTTTGACGGCGGTTTTACGCGCGCGGATGTACATCGGCGGCTGTGTGAATTGGCCGGCCATAAGGTCAAAGATCTGAAGCGCGGCGGCAACTGGCGACGCGCGCGCGCGCTGGATATGTATATCCATGTGGATCCCGATGATGATGATTTTTTTGTCCCCGTCATCAAAGACCCCCGCGATCTCCATCTTATCGTCGCGGGCGGCTGGGGTTCCGGCAGCGCGGTCTGCCATGGGTGGAGTGGCGGCAGCCGCGCCGTTCATGGGGCCTATGAAGTGTAGCGCCGGAGCGGCCATGACGAACAGAACGAAGTCATATTCCTATGGATGAATTTGAGTTTTTCTTCCAAAAACCCTGGTCGGATGGTCTTCCGGTAATCCCCCCTACCCAAGAGCGAATGGACGCGATGCTCTCGGGCACGAGACTTGAAAAGTCAGATACCATTGGTTTGGTGCCGCCCCTCATGGGTGAGGCGAGCGTAGGCGCGATTGCCGCACACGCCGTAATGGCGGGGTGTGAGCCTTCGTTTTTGCCCGTCGTGATTGCAGGTCTTCGGGCGCTCCTAGCGCCAAAACTCAACTTAAACGGCGTGCAGGGCACGATGCACAGTGCAGCTCCTTTGCTTATCGTGAACGGGCCTTATGCGAGAAAAATCGGTCTGCATGGCGGCACAGGGTGTTTTGGACCGGGTTTTCGGGCGAATGCGACAATCGGTCGCGCCATCAGGCTCATTCTCATGAACCTGGGCGGCGGCGTGCCGATTTCCGCTTCGATGAGCACGTTTGGCTCACCTGCCAGATATACGTTTTGTCTCGCTGAGAATGAAGCGGAAAGTCCTTGGGCGCCATTATCCGTCACGAGAGGGTTTCTTCGGGATGACGATGTAGTGACTGCGGTGATGACCGAAGCGCCCCAAGGGTATATCGATGATTATTCCAAGGAGCCAGAATCTTTTTTCGTGGGCCTGGCGGATAAAATATCCACATTAGGCTCGCTGAATATATGGCTTAAGACCCAGGTCGTTGTCGCTTTGGGCCCGGATCATGCGCGTATGTGTGCGGAAGCGGGCCTTGATAAAGGAGATGTTCATCGCCGGATAGTTGAACTTGCATGCAGGCCTCTCGGAGAACTCAAGAGATCGGGCTATTGGCGCGAAAATATGATGGCCAAATGGCCATTTGATATGAAACCACGGGATGATTCATTCATGGTGCCGGCTATTAAGGATGAAGACGATCTGATACTTATCGTGGCAGGGGGCACGCCTGGACCGGTAACGGCCGTCATGCCTGGGTGGGTGGATGGCAGCGAGTCGGTCTCGACTGATTATCAACCATAAGCGCTTCAGTCGGGATAATATTTGAGGATGAGCGTATGGATGAATTCGAGTTTTTCCTGGAAAAAGAATGGTCAGATGGCTTGCCTGTCGTAACACCCACGGAAGATAGAATTGCTTTGATGCTCTCAGGAACCAAAAGGGAACCGGGCGAGGTAATAGGCCATGTAGCTCCGGCAGGGGGCGAGCTCAGCATACAAACCATAGCAACGCATGCCGTGATGGCGGGATGTAAGCCTGAATACATGCCAGTGTTGATAGCAGGACTGGAAGCGCTTCTTGATGAGCGGTTTAACGTAAATCTGATTCAGGCCACAACAAGCGCGGGGGCACCATTTTTGTTGGTCAATGGCCCCTACGCCAAGAAAATCGGGTTGCACGGCGGGGTAGGCTGTATGGGTCCCGGTTTTCGCGCAAACCTGACCATCGGCCGCGCCGTCAGGCTCATCATGATGAATGTGGGAGGAGGCATTCCCGGAGTCACCTGTCTCGGCGGTTTTGGAGGTCCATGGCGAAACACATATTGCATCATGGAGAACGAGGAGGAATCGCCTTGGGAGTCGTATGCAGAGTCCAAAGGGTTTTCAAAAAACGATAATGTGGTGACAATGATTCCCCTCGAAGGGCCCGTGCAGGTATGGGACGATGCGAGCCTGACTCCCGAGCGGCTTCTTACGACGGTGGCTGATATGATGTCTGCTTTAGGCGGGCCCAACATGTATCGGCAAGCGGACATGTCGGTTGTCCTGGGCGCGCAACATGCGTATCTGTGCTCTGAAGCCGGGCTCACGCGCAGTGATGTCCATCAAAAATTATTGGAAATGGGTGGGCGAACCATCGGGGATATAAAACGTGGCGGCATATGGCGAGGCGAAAAAGGCGCGGATCGCTGGCCGTTTCCCGTGGATGTGAATGATGATGATTTTTTCGTGCCTGCAGTTGGTGACCCTGACGATCTTCATTTGATCGTCGCAGGAAGCAGGGGCTCACCTTCGAGTATGGTGATGCACGGAATTACCGTTGCGTGTCGGGCTGTGACAAAAAAATTTAATGTGTGAAAGGCTTGCTTTCTGGCTAAATCTCAAACGAAAGCCGGATTCTCTTTATAGCACACCAAAAACTTCAGGAAGCACTCTTTCAACGCGACCTTTTATGACGCTACGAATGTATAGGAGTTTTTCTGGATGAGAAAGCCCCGGCAGCTTGCCGGGGCTTTTTTGTAGTTGATTACCAGCTAATGGCCGTTGCTTTTGCCGTTTTTCTTCATGACCGCCCAGCAGACCCGCTCGGGTGTAATGGGCAGATCGTAGACTTCCGTACCTATGGCATCGTTGATTGCGAGAGCAACGGCGGCCGGTGCGTTGTTACATGGTGGTTCTCCAACGCCGCGCGCGCCATATGGACCCGCGCCCTCCCCGCACTCGAGAACGACGGACTCAAACTCACCGATATCTGATGAGGTAGGAATCAGGTACTCATGAAAGCTCTGGGATCGGCAATCTCCTTCCACCATGGTGATTTCCTCATGCAGCACATAGCCGATTCCCATCACCGCGCCACCTTCGAATTGTCCTTCCACGCTTACTGGGTTCAGCGCGCGCCCGACATCGTGGGTCGCTACATGCTTCAATAGATTCACTTCGCCGGTTTCAATGTCGACTTCCACTTCGCTTGCATGAACGCCAAAGGTGTAGTCCGCCCATCCACCCATGCCGTTCATGTATCGTTCCGGATTCTCATATTCGTGCCCCGGCATGTTGTAGCCATGCGTGCAATGGAGTGACTCACCCATTTGCTTGGCTTCGCCCGCCGCGGCCCCGATGGTCACCCTCCTCTCGGGAGAGGAGGCCACCCACGCCTCACCGCCACCGATGCGAATGTCTTCTTCCGCAGCCTCAAGCAACGATGCGGCACCTTTTGTAACAGCTTTTCGAACCTCGTCTGCTGCAAGCCGAACGGCGTGCCCGGCCATAAGCGTTTGGCGGGAGCCTGCAGTGATGCCCGAAAGCGGCGTAGTGGCGGAATCGGACAAGCGGGTGGAAACTTGGTTGAGCCTGAGCCCCAGGGTTTCAGCCGTGATGCTTTGAAGCGTAGCGCCCTGCCCTGCCCCAATATCTGGTGCGCTCACACGGACCACGGCACTGCCGTCCGGCTCGAGGTGAACGGCTGCATTCGCATCGTCACTCGGCCTTCCGTAGCCGGTAATATTCGCAGCCGCCGCCCGGCCAATGCGCTTGCCAGGGCCTGGTTTTGCGGGTTCGCCCAGGGCCTTAAGCGCGCTATCGAGGCATCCTTCTAGGTTCGGCTCGTAAGGAATTGTCTGCCCAGTCGGCAATTCTTGGCCTTTCTGGATGAAATTTCTCCGCCTGAATTCGTTTTTGTCCATGCCGATGGCGTCTGCGACCAGGTTCATTTGGTTCTCATAAGCGAAGCAGACTTGGTTCGACCCAACACCGCGCATCGCGTTGGTGATGGGGTTATTGGTGAGATAGCCATGCGCGCGAATTTGCGCGTTGGGGACGTCATACGGGCCTGCGGCGATGCACATCGCACCCAAGAGGAACAAATTGGATTTATATGGATATGCGCCTGCGTCGCCTACGATATCCGCCTGCACGGCTAGGATTTTCCCATCCTTGGTCGCTCCCGTCTTGTACTTCATATAGAAAGGATGTTTTTTCGAGGTGTTTCGAATGCCATTCTCGCGCCCCAACACCATCACGGCCGACCTTCGAGTATGCCAGGTGAGTAGAGCAAGATAGGGTTCTACGGTCAGCATGCCCTTGGCGCCGAATCCTCCGCCGACATAAGTGCCAAGGTGACGAACGCGGCTCTGAGAAATCCCCAAAATCGCCGCTATGGCGCGATAATATTCGATAAGCTGCGTGCCGACGCGAATGGTAATAACGCCGTCTTCTTCCATCCAGGAAGTGCCGGATGCGGGTTCCAGGAATGCGTGTTCGGCAAGTTGCGTGGTGTATGTTTTCTCAATCACCACATCGGCTTCGTCAAACGCGGTTTTTATGTCTCCACGGGTAACCTCAAAATCACACGCCTGTCGTTTCTCGGCGCTCGTTTCATCATGACGCGTTGTCCACACCCCTTCTTCTGCTTCGATTTCCACCTCAATAGCCGAGATGGCGGCATCAAGCGCTTCTCTGGTCTCAGCGCCTACGATTGCAAGGGCGTCTCCCGTAAATTCGATTTTATCTTCCACCAGCACTGGCTGATGGGGCAGGCCCGGTGTGCCGGAGCCGAACCGTACGTTTTTGCCGGGAATGTCCTTTGCGGTCAGAATGGCAGCTACGCCTGGAATTTTTTCGGCTATTGAAGTGTCGAGTTTTTTCAAGCGGCCTACGGGGACGGGCGTAAACAATACGCCGCACTGCAAAGCGCCTGCGGGGATCGCGTCTTCTCCGTAGGGCATGGAACCATCCGCTTTCGGAATAGAATCATATCGGACGTTCGACTTGCCGATGATATCGTAATCGGCCATTTGTTTACTCCTTAAGGAAAAGAGAATTCTCATGAATTGGACTTGATTTTGCCAAAATTCGACGAAACTGAGAAGCGGCAGAAAAAGATCATTTATATTTTCGAGAAAAAAATCGAATCGGTGGGTATCGTAGACAAGGAGAGATTTGCGAGATATGATTTGGACACGGGTGAATTCACATATTATATGGAGAAAACCATGGCGAACGGAATGGGATTTATCGATCCGACGGCGGGTGGCTCGGCCCCGAAAATTGTGCTTGCGCAACGGCCCGGCGATCTTTCTGGCAAGGTGGTGGGGCTCCTCGATAACACGAAAGAACAAGCAGATATTATTTTAGAAACTCTGGGGAATGCTCTGCGCGAGCAGTTTGACGTGGCCAGAGTCGTCTCGCTGCGCAAGGAGCATTACTCGAAACCCGCCACGGATGAAATGATCGAAGAAATGGCACGGGAGGTGGATGTGGCGATAGCCGCATTGGGGGGCTGAGGCTCCTGCACGTTGTGCAGTGTGCACGACACCGTTGAATTTGAAAAACGTGGCATTCCTTCAACGACCATCATCACCGAGGCATTCAAGAACGCGGCGGACTTTCAATTCCGTGGCAAAGGCATGGAAGGACATCCGTATGTGCAGTTGCCTCACCCGGTCAGTAATTTGCAGCCTGATGAAATGAAAGAGACGACACTGAAGTTTGTCGAAGAAGTAGCCAGCCACCTGAAAAGCTGATCCGAGTCGAAGCGAAAAGGTATTTTCCAGGAGGGGTACGTGCGGGAATTTGAAACGATATCCTATACGGAAGAAGACGGGTTGGCGGTAGTGAAGCTCAACCGCCCGGGGAGCTTGAATGCGGTCAGCTTCAAGATGGCGGAAGAATTCGTGGAATTGGCGCGAACCTTGGCCGACGCACAGAATGTGCGTGTAGTTATCCTCACTGGAGAGGGACGCTCTTTCAGTACGGGTCGAGACCTCAAAGAAAGCGCTACGCATACCAAGGAAAAGGCTGATCAATACCAGCGCCATGTGATGGTGACGACGACATTATGGGAGCGTTTACCCATGCCCACCATCGCCGCCATCAATGGTCACGCGTTTGGCTGGGGTGTAGAGATTACTTTGGGGTGCGACATCAGGTTGGCTGCGGAAGAAGCCACTCTTTGTTTGCCGGAATGCAGCCTGGGCATTTTTCCGGGGGCCGGTGGTGTGGTCAGGCTCCAAAGAATCATGCCGGCTGGTCAAGCGAAAGAGTTGGTTTTCACGAGCAAGAGAATCGATGGAAAAGAAGCCGAACGTATCGGTTTGGTGAGCAAAGCGTATCCACTGGATGTGCTTATGGATGAAGCGACAGCCGTGGCGGGAAAAATAAGAGACAATGGCCCCTTGGGGGTTCGTGGCGCGAAGAAAGTAATCGACCAAACACTCGATATGCCGCTCGGCCAAGCTGTCGAGTTTTCCAACGCTCTCAGATTGCCATTGAATCATACCAAGGATTTCGCCGAAGCGTTGACGGCGTTCAAAGAGAAGAGGAAACCCAATTTTACAGGAGAATAAAAGTCGTCAAAATTTTGCATGAACTACCGAGCCTGTCCTCCTGAGGATGGGCTTTTTGTTCATTGGGACGGAAAATGAATGAAGACCTGCTTATCACACATATTGAATCCAATATCGCAAGCATCACCGTGAATCGCCCGGAAACGCGAAATGCGTTCAACACGCCATTGATGAAGGCCATGTGTATGGCGATGGCTGAAATTAAGGCCAAGCGGGACATTAAAGTTCTTATAGTGACGGGCGCAGGAAGTTCTTTTTCTTCAGGCCGTGATCTGAAAGAAAGCGCGACCCATACAAAAGAGCAAGCCAAGCGTTTTATGATGTTGGGTGAGAGGTGGAGTACGACTCTCCGTGAATTGCCTGTTCCCACGATAGCCGCGGTGAACGGCCCCGCCTTCGGGTGGGGAATGGTGTTGATGCTCGCATGTGACATTCGTATTGCGGTGGATGATGCAATTTTGGGATATCCTGAGACCGCGTTGGGAGTATTTCCGGGAGCAGACGCCACCGTTCGTCTGACCCGGCAGATTTTTGTGCCATCTGCAAAAGATTTGGTGCTCACCGGCAGAAGGATTGATGCGCAAGAGGGATATCGCTTAGGATTAGTAAATCGCATCACATCGAAAAAAGACTTGATGGCGGAAGCTGGTACTTTGGCCAGCGCAATTGCCCAGCATTCGCGCGAAAAGTTAAAAGCGATGAAATCAACATTTGTGAAAGTTGAAATGATGCCGCGTTTTGGACATTTATCGGTGGCCGAGAAACTCGAACGATGAAAGTCCGGGAGTGTTTTTTGCAGGCGGTAGCGATTGTTGGAGCGGAGGAAGACGCCAGAGAGGCATGGACGGCTATGAACAGGATAAATGCACCTTGGGCCGCGATTTTTAATGGGAAACGCTTGGTGGGGATCTTAAATAAAAGCGACATTGATGCGTATATTCGTGTGCCCGAGGTTTTTCAAAGAGTGGGGGAGATTGCCGAGAAGGGAATGCCTGCGAGGCGAGGAATGTCTTTGTCTCCAAACATGGATTTGAACGAGGCTGCTCTTCAACTCGAAATGGCGAGAACGGATGCCGCTTTAGTCGAAGGTGTTGGCAGACCACCTGGCGTTATTGAAATGGATGCAGCCAATCGCGCATTGTTATTTACTTAATGATGCGCTTTTTGTTTTCCTTGAAGCTAGCCGAATCATTGCCTCGTTTTCGGGGAATGATTAGCGGGAGGGGTATAGATGGAATTCACATTAAGTGAAGATCAGTTGCGGATTCAGCAAATAGCCAGAAAATTTTCCTATGAAGAACTGGCCCCGGTGGCCCCCGAACGCGATCGGATTCAGAATTGGGAAGAGCGGATGCCGTGGGACTTGACGGAAAAAGCAAGCGCTTTGGGCCTCCGGCAACTGCCTTATCCCAAAGAATATGGCGGCATGGATGCTGATGTGCTTTCGTGTTGCCTGGCGGGGGAAGAGCTTGCCGTGGGTGATCTGGGTTTTGCGGTAAATATGGATCAGACCTGGAAGCTGTCTCATATCCTCGAAAAAATTGAGCCTGAACTCAGAGACCCCTGGATAAAACGCTTGTGTGAGGAACCAAGATTCCTGGTTGCGATTTCCATGACGGAAGAAGGAGCGGGAACCGATCACCAAGGATATTATGACGATCCCTCCATCGCGCTTTACGCGCGTGCGGAGAAAAAAAATGGCAAATGGATCATCAATGGGCAAAAGCGCTACATCAGCAACGGCCCTGTGGCATCGTTGTACGTTTTAGCGGCGAGAACTGATCTCAGCAAAAACCTAAGAGAAAGTTTAACTGGTTTTCTGGTTCCGAGAGACACTCCTGGCGTATCGATCGGCCATGTGCATGAAAAAATAGGTCAACGTCTTTCAATGAATTCGGAAATCTTTTACGAAAATGTCGAGATTCCCGAGAACCACGTTATCCTGGGTGAAGGAAGCATGTTTGAAATCAGGGGCAACCTTCTGTCGATGGGAAAACCAGAAGCAGCCGCAACAGTTCTGGGTGTCGGGCGTGCCGCATTCGAGAAAGCGCTCGATTACAGCCGAAAACGTGTTCAAGGGGGCAAGCCCATCGCCCAGCATCAGGCGATAGAAACCATGTTGGCTGATATGGCGATGAATTTGGACATTGCGCGCACATACATCTGGCGCACCGCCTGGGCGGTGGATCATCAAAAACCCTATGATTTTACACAAGGGTGGAAGTGCAAGGTTTTTGCATCGGAGGTTGCCTTTGACTGCGCACGCCTGGGCATGGAGATATTTGGAGGCGCGGGCATTATGTACGACGCTCCCATGGAGAAATATCTTCGCGACGCCAGCACGTTTTTACACTCAGACGGCACGAATCAGATTTTGCGGTTAAGAACGGCGCAAGCCTACGTGAAAGGCTTAGCCACAGCTTTTTAGTGTCATGAGAAGGGGTGTTCAAGATGATGCGCTGGCTGGATGAGTGGCGGCAAGCCGAATTGTTCCATGAAGCGGGGGAATCGCTAGAAACCCATGTTGCATATTGGCTAACGAAAGTGCGTGCGGAATTCTCTGTTTTTGTTTCGGATAAGGGGATTGCGGAAATAAGAATGTTGAATGGCGTGGAAAAACCTCTGGCGGCTCATCATGCGAGTGAACAATCAACGCCGTTAAGGCAGCGAGTTTTAAGAGAGATAGAGGAGTATTTGAAAGGCGCCCGAAAAAATTTCAAGCTGAAAACAGATCTTTCCTCCCTCACGCCTTTTATGGAAAAAGTGCTCAGAGAGACGGAAAAGATTCCTTATGGCGAGATGCGCTCCTACGGCTGGGTGGCCAAGGAGATCGGAAGCCCGAAAGCTTCACGCGCCGTCGGTCAGGCGTTGCATAGAAATCCTGTTCCTCTTGTAATACCCTGACATCGAGTCATCGCGAGTTCGGGCGAACTCGGAGGATTCGCCAGCAGCGTTTCACTGAAAGTGGCGCTCTTGGTTCATGAGAGGAATCATAAAAATTAGGTTATGTGGATTTCGCTTGGCGTAATCTGAAAAATATCGCTGGAGGATAAATGACAAAACGAATGAAAGATTTAATCGATTGTGTCCGTGAAATTGTAAAGGCAGGTGGCGCCGAAGAAGAAATAACGGCCAGGGTGGCGGCGAGCCTCGATCCGATTTTGGGTGATCCGGACCTGTTGAACGCCGATCAGCTATTGGTGAAGAAAGAAGGTTTTACGCTGAATCAGATTCATATCGAGTCGGATGAGAGTTTTTCCATAGGAGCCGGCATATGGGATGTGGGCCAGACTACCCCGATTCACGATCACGGCACCTGGGGAGTTATAGGTATTTACCGTGGAATGGAGAACGAAGAGAGTTTTTTGCGTGAAGGCCCCCGCGAGAATGGTGCCCGTGTAAAGCTCACACCCCAAGGCAAACGCTTGGCCGGACCCGGAGATGTCTTCGTCTGCTGCACGCAGGATAATGATGTGCACCGCGTTAGTTGCGCTTCGTCCGAGCCCGTGGTGGGTATCCATGTATATGGCGGTAATCTCGCCAAGATACCGCGTTTTAAGTATGAGGAATCAACTGGTGAGGTGAAATCGTTTGCTACAGGATGGGATTATGCGAAAATGTCTGCATAGTTTACAGAAACAGGCTATGCTCATACCCCACCAACAGTAATTTTATACGGAAGCAGTCGCCACACTCATTTTTGTCGATAGACTCGTTCACTACCCCCCTCCACAAGAATTTCCACATCCGTATGAAAATGGGCATGTCGGTTACCACGGCATGGGTTTTCTGTCCTGGAAATAGCCTCCGGTAGGCCCATTTTTCGGCAACAAAGCGAGCCATACAGGCGTGTCTGCTCCTTCGTCAATTGATTTTGAAGCACCCCGGCCGCCCATGTCGGTTCTCACCCATCCGGGATGACAACAATTCACCAGCACTCCGGTTCCTCGGAATTCATGCGCGAGGATTTTCGTCATCGCATTAAGCGCAGTTTTGGTGATTCGATAAGCGGGAGAGCCTCCTCCCATGTTGGCGAGAGAACCCATGCCACTTGAGACGTTCACGATTCTGCCGGCTGAGCTTTTCTTCAGAAGAGGAGCCAGGACTTGGCACATAATGAGGGGGCCGTAGAGGTTGGTTTCCATCATTTCGCGGACGACCTCGATGGGAACGTCTGTCCCCATCATTCCCGTGTCTTTTCTGATAGCGGCGTTGTTGATTAAAATATCTAGCCGGCCGAATTCTTTCGTCAAAAATCTGGATAGAGAATCAATGCTATACCGGTCGGTAACATCCAGGGAGTGGGTAATGATTTCCAGCCCCTCTTTTTGTAGTTGCTCTTTAGCGATTTCACCTCTGGAAATATCCCGCGCCGTCAGGATGGTTTGGACTCCCTGTTTTGCAAGCGCTCGACAAATTCCAAAACCGATGCCTTTGTTGCCGCCCGTCACAACGGCAATTTTTTGACCAAGCACCTTTCATCTCCTTTGTTTTATGGTTCGCTGCAAAATATTCCCTGAGCTCATGTGATTCACCAACACGTCCGGGAAAGGATTATGGAATCAATTTATCCACATGTTATATCATGGAGGAAAGCGTCTCGTGTTCTGAATATGTCCACGAATGTGCATTGGGGGAAAAGCGATTGAATTCTATACATTTGATCCTGTTCGATGTCGATGGAACGCTACTTTTAAGCGGAGGAGCAGGGGCGAAAGCGTTGAATATCGCTTTTGAGAGCATATATGGAGTACCGAACGCGATGCGCCATGTTCAGCCGCACGGAAAGACGGATGAACTCATCGTACAGGAGATGTTTCATTCTCATCTTGGACATTGCGGGAGAGAGTCTGAGGTGAAAGTTCTTTTGAGGAAATATGTGGAAATTCTGCCTGTGACGGTTATGAATTCTAAAAACTTTCATCTTATGCCGGGAATCCCAGATTTGCTTTCGTATCTGAAGAGTCGAGAAGACGTATTCATGGGGTTGGGGACGGGAAATATCGAGGAGGGTGCGCGAATCAAACTCTCACGTGGTGGGCTGAATCAGTTTTTTTCGTTCGGAGGGTTCGGATCCGATTCTGGAGACAGGGCGGAATTGCTGGAAGCAGGATTTCTGCGAGGCGAGGCGATCATTCAAAAGGAATTCCCACGTAGATCCATTTCTCGTTGGGTGATAGGCGATACATGGCGCGATGTAACGGCGGGTCGCGCATGTGGAGCGAAGACGATGGCTGTGGCTACCGGTGGTGATTCTCTTTATGAGTTGGCGAACGCCTCTCCGGATTTTCTTTTTGCCACTTTGGAGGATAAGGAGAGGTTTTGTGAAATTTTGGATGTGGGTGTTAGAGCATGAGCGAATCGTTGTATCCGGTTACGCCAAGTGAAATTTCCCATGTCTATCGGCTAATCCCCATATGGACGAAAGGAGAACTCGCGGATTTATCCGAGCCGCAATTGGAAAGAACAGGTACGCAAGAATGGGCGCGTTGGTCTCCAAGGAGGCAGCTTAGCCACATGGCCTACATCACGACGAGGTGGTTCATGGTTCTCTACGGTGCCACTCGCCTACCCTGGCCGGCTGTAGATATGAGTCAGTTCAGCACGTTTATCAATACGCGGGATGATGATCGTTGTTTTTCCTCGGAACGATACGGGAATATCGAGTGGTTACATTTGCGGTTTTCCGAGGCATGCGAAGCAGCGGCGGCTCAAATTGAAAAGAGGGAGGAAGAAAACTCGGCCGTCAACTCTCTTTTGTTTGTTTTTACGGATTCTTCGGTCGTGGGCGTGAGCGAAGAGCGCTCAGTTGATCTGTGGAGGCGTTGCATAAAATGCCATCCAGATGGATTTACGATTGATTCTGACCACGCGCATGGATTTCGAATGACGCCTTTGGCGACTCTGCGTCATGTGCTTTGGGATGATTTGATTCACTTGCGCTCCCTAAGGCTTCATCGTGAAGCCTTGGGTTTGTCGCCTGTTTATCCCGATGTCCCCGTGGGCGGTTATGCCTCCGCCTATCCAGTTTCTTGATGAGAATCCTGAATCCATCTAGAGCGAATTTCTTTTTTTGGTTTTCGTTCATCTCATTTGCATCCGTAGCGGGCGTTCTTTTGTTCTTTTCTCAACCACTATTTCTTTATAAAACAGGAGTAAAAGTATCATTGTTGGCAGAAGCAAAGAAATTGAGGGGAATGCCTCTAGGGGTTATCACAAAAAATGTAGGTGGCATTCTCAAGGAATATTTGGATGCATCAAAGCACACCAGTCGTGCGGATATTCATGTTTCCGACTCAACTCCTGACAATTTGTCTATTGATATTCTGTTGCCGTGGGCGGAGGTGAGTGCAAAAAAAAGAAGACAAAGAGCAGAGTTAGTTTGTCGTCTAGGGAGTGAGATGCTTGAGAGTGCAAGAGCCAAGAACGTAATTCTCTTGGTGAATCTCCTGCGCATGACAAAAGACTCAACAGACAGCGAGCCTGTGGGTGCGATGGTGTATTCTCCAAAAGATAAAGAATGTATTTGGAAAGGATAGCTTTTTCGGAAAAGCTGCTCATATTTTAGATAAAAAACATCAAATGCCAACGCCTTTTCTTCAAAGAGTTTCATTTCTGCTAGACTGAACACATATGGTTTATTTCTGAGGTTCAACCAGGAGAGGTGGCTATGACTCTTGAAACTGTTGCCATTATCAGCCCGGGAGATATGGGACATGCGGTGGGCCGAATGCTGGGTTCGCATGGGATTGAGGTGATCACTTATCTCGCGAACAGAAGTGAGCGGACAAAGCGTTTGGCCGCGGAAGGGGGCATTCGAGATTGTTCGACAATGGCCGAAATGTTGGAGCGTGCGGATCTCGTTTTATCCATCGTGCCCCCGGGTTTGGCCGCTCAGGTGGCGGGTGAAGTGGCGGAATCCATGTCAGTCTCGGGTTGTTGTCCTCCATATGCAGACTGTAACGCCGTATCGCCGGAAACGGCAAAAGCCATCGCGAAGAGGATTTTAGATGCCGGGGCGGATTTCATCGATGGGGGTATATTGGGCCCTCCACCGAGTGAGGTGCGGAGCAATACCAGGTTTTATTTCAGCGGAGAGCGGGCGGCGTTTCTATCGGAATTGGATGGAAAAGGGATCGTGGTTCGCTTGCTTGGGCAAGAGGTTGGCCAGGCGTCTGGAATTAAAATGTGTTACGCCGCCCTCACGAAGGGAACCCATGCTCTTCAAACTGCCGTTATCACTTTGGCCGAAGCACTTGGTCTCACCGAGGAAGTAAGTCATGAATTTCAAACAAGCCAGGAGGCTTCTTACAAACAGATGACTTCAAGTGCTCCCCGTCTTCCCGTCGTGGCATGGCGATATATCGATGAGATGAAACAAATAGCACAGACTTTTGAGACAGCCGGTGTCACCCCGAAGTTTCATCAAGGGGCAGCGGCCATCTATTCCCATCTCTCGACGACGCCTTTGGCGAAACAACCTTTAGAGACCATGAACAAGAACTTGTCACCAAAACAAGCGGCAGCAGTGTATGCGAAGCACTTACCGATGAAAATGGACGACGTTTGATACTTTGAGGGAACGACATGCCAGAAAATTTATCTACCCCGGGGTTGGACGTTTTTCCGGAATATAGAAATTTGGCGGATTTGTTTCGAGAAGAAACGAACGGGCTTCCGCAGGAATTATGGGAATGGAGATTGCCCGAGAAGAGTTGGGGAGCTTGGTCTATCAAAGAACAAATCAGCCATACAGCATGGATACCTTATCTTTTTTTCTTGGAATTTTGGCCGCCTGTTCTGTATCCGGATTCTTTGCCGCGAGATAACTCTCTGGTGGATACAGGTGGTGCGGACAGAATGTTGGATCCGGCCCGGTTTCCCGAAAATTCCGATGTCCTGGCTGCACTTGATGATGCGTGCGCTTTGTGTCGAGAGGTTTTATCAAAAGAAACGCTCGCCACGTTAAGAAAAAAGGAATTGCCCAGGAAATATTCTCCAGACAGAACGTGGTCAAACGGTGAACGAGTGATGGATTATCTTCAAAATCTCGTTCTTCCTGCGCACGAGAGGGGTTTTCGCAAAGACGAGAACGATCCTTATTTGTATTACCAAACTCTCGAGTGCACGTTCCGCCACATATTGTGGGAATCCTATGTGCACCTAATCACCATCCAGGAGTTCAAGCGGTTCCAGGGTTTGCCGATTCACAGGAACGTGCCGAGGGATGGGTATGCCGCGATGCTCACTTGGGAATAAGTGCAGTTATTCTCTGATGTTGTTTTCGCTTTCATAGTTGTTGAATTTTCCAAGTCGCTAATCATCCTGAAACAGGAGGTTGCTCATGAAAACCCCTCGCCAGGGGATTGGTGCGCTGCGAGAGTATTTTTATGGTGAAGATATTGGCCAAGCGAGGATAGAGCCTGAAGGCCCGATAGCAGTGGGCAGAATGGGTAGATGGCGCATTATCTACCAGGTTGGCCAGCGTGGAATCAATTGTAGTGGGGGCCTTCGCTTCACGCCGCCTAATGGATTCAGCAAGCCCCAATTTAAGGAAATGACGACTCCCGGATATTGTAAGTTTCGATGTTCGAACGAGAATGTTCTTTTAGTTTCCTCATTAACAGAACCCGTGCTCGGCTATACTTTCCTGCCAGCCAGTCTGGATTTGAAGGTTCAGGGTTCTTCTTTAGGGGACGGTGATTTCATTGAAATCGATTACGGTTGGACGCCATCCGGCATCCCGGGTGTGCAAGCGCAAACCTTGGCCATGCCCATAGAGTTTACTTTATCCGTAGATTCTGGAGGGAAAGGTGATTGGGAGCTTCTTTTGGATCCCCCGAGGTTTGACGTGGTTCCCGAAGGACCTTCTTTTCTTTCGGTGACAGCGCCAGCGCAGGTAGTAGCAGGGCAAGCTTTTTCCGTACGGGCGGTAGCACGGGATTGTTTTCATAATGTAGCGACAACAGCGTCAACCATTCCGAAGCTTCAGTTATCCGATGAGAGTAATGTCCCTTTTCGTCAGGAGTCGCCCGGAATTTTTGTTTGCGAAAATGTAGTGTTAAGAGAGCGGGGAGTTCATCGGTTAAGAGTATTGGCGGATGGTTTGCCGACGGCTCATGCGCCGCCGGTGCTGGTGCTGGATGAAGCCCCTTTACGTACGCTTCTTTTTGGAGACCCGCATTGTATGAGCGGGTTGTGCGTGGGGGAATATCCGCGGCCATCGACGGCGCGTGAAATTGTGGAATACGTCCACACATATGCGCGGGATTGCGCAGGTGTGGATTTCGCCGCCTGCACCTCTTTGGCCATGCGAATGGATGAGGTGCAATGGAAGGAGGTTACCGAGGCGGCGAATCGTTTTTCAGAGGAGGGGAGATACGTGGCCCTTCCCGCGTATGAATGGTTTGGCATGCTGGAGCAAGATGGGAACAAAAACGTCTATTTCTTGGACGATCAAGATATCCCGAAACTGGATTCCCGCAACCCTGACTCCAATCACCCAGAAAAACTTTGGAAACAACTCGAAAGATTTGAGGGGCGTGCGATGACGGTTCCCCATCATTCGGTGAGCGCTGTGATTGGCACGCGCTGGCGCTGGCACGATCCGAGATTTCAACGCCTTGTCGAAATATATTCCTGTTGGGGGAACTCCGAAGCTAGAGGTTGTGAGAGACCTTTGGTAAATCCGGCGCGTTATGAAGAGCAAAGCGTGCAGGATGCGCTTGAGAAAGGATACCGCTTGGGCATTATCGCCGGCTCGGATACGCATACTTCTCAGCCTGGGTTTTCGAATCGCTTACGGCTCAAAAATGCTTGGAAAGGAGGACTGGCCTGTGTGTGGGCAGAAACCTTTGATCGAGAAGGTATATTCAGGGCCCTTTGGGAACGGCGTTGCTACGGTACGACGGGAGCGCGAATTGTACTGGAATTTTTCTTGAACAATGCGCCGATGGGTTCTGAGGTGAAGTTGGATGTATTGGCAGAGAGAAAACTCAAGATTCGAGCTGAAACCTGCTCCCCCGTTGATAAGGTCGTTATCATCAAGAATGCGAGGGAAATTCATGTGGATATGCCGGAAGGAGAGTCGATTTGTTTTGAGTGGGTGGATTCGGGTGGAATGGAGAGAGAGTCGGATTATTATTATGCCCGCTTGATGCAGGACGATGGAGAAATAGCTTGGTCGAGCCCTATTTGGGTCGATTCCTAGAAAGGAATAGTTGTGGCGCAAGAATCAGCGGATGCCGTCGTCATTGGTGGTGGTGTGATGGGGTGTTCCATCGCCTATCAACTGTCTAAACGAGGTTTTGGAAAAGTTATTCTCTGTGAGCGTGATGGCATCGCATCTGGTTCCACAGGAGGATCTTCGGCCCTGATTCGCATGCATTATTCCAATAAAAGCACTATTCAGATGGCCTGGCGATCTCTGTTGGCGTTTGAGGAATTTGAAGAGTATTCAGAGGGTGGGCAGGCAGGTTTCATGCAAACCGGATATTTGGTGCTGGCGGATGCTTCTCTTCGTGATGGAGTGAGAAAGAATGTGGAACTTGCGCAATCTCTCGGAGTAGAGACCCGCTGGATTGGAAAAGAAGAAACTTCTCGTACGCCCCATGGGCCAAGCTGGATGATGTCGTGGGCGCGGCGTACGAGCCCAGAAGCGGGTATGCGGATCCTCATGGAGTAACATCTGGGTTCGCGGAAGGTGCTAAAGAATACGGTGCGTGGATTCGACAAAATTGTCCCGTGATTGGGGTGAATTTCGACAATCGTGGAATGGCGCGCGTAGAGACGTCTCGGGATGTCATCGAGAGTCCAATCGTTGTGAACGCCTCGGGTGCTTGGGTGAACAAGGTGGCCGCTCTGAGCGGGCACCGATTTCCGGCGCAGGCCATCAGAGAGCAAGACACGGTGTTTGATGCCGTGGGAAGAGATGGCGAGAGGATTGATATCGTCGTCTATGATGGGGCGACGCGCCTATTTTATCGCCCGGAAGGGCGGGATTTACTCCTCATTGGTCGTGACAATATAGAGCCCGAGTATGTCGATCCGGATAATTTCAATAAAAAGGAAGATATGGATTTTGTGCTCGATGTTCTGGAGAGGATGCAAAAGCGTTGGCCAGATTTTGAAAATGCGAAACTTTTCCGGGGCTGGGGCTGTTTGTACTGCATTACGCCTGATTGGATGCCCATTCTGGATCGCCATCCCGAAGTGTCAGGTTACTACATTTGCACGGGCATGAGTGGCCATGGTTTCAAATTGGCCCCCGCCGTGGGAGAGATGATGGCGGAGTTGATTATGACGGGAATTTGCGAAGAGCCTGACATAAGAGACTATCGTCTTGCACGCTTTAGTGAAGGGAACTTGATGAAAAGTGTTTTCGGAACGGGGTTTCAGGGGTAAAATTAAGCTTTGGGTCTAGGGTACATTTCGATATGAGGAAATATTTTTTCCGTATTTTCTTTTAAGCCAAAAAAGATGGGTCCTTCAGCTTTTTCGCCATTCGCGAGTTTTTGGAGATCAAGAGAGTGGCCATCTGGATGATATGCGCCTCCCCCCACTTCCTGTAATACGGCGAGAGGGCCTAAGATATCCCAAATTTGAGGCCTATCGACCAAGGCGACGATGATGCCTCCGGTTGCTGCATATGCCACATGTGCAGAGGCGCTTCCATAAGCGACGGATTTTCCTGGATAATCCATTTTGTAAAAACGTTTTCGAGATGAAGGGCCAAGCATCACGGTTTGATTCGTAATTTCCATACCTTCTAGGCGTGGAAGCGTTTTCCCGTTTCTCGTGGCGCCTTCTCCTTCGAGGGCAAGAAACATCTCATGTACAACGGGCATGTAGAATCCTCCGGCAATGGGTTTCCCATTTTCCATGATGCCGATGGATATGCCCCAGGTGGGCAGTCCATGAAGAAAAGAATTTGTTCCATCAATGGGATCAACCGCCCAAAGACGCGAACGCTTTTGAAATCGAGCCTCTTTGCCCCCGAGTTCTTCTCCAATGACATTGTCGTTCGGGAAAAATGTTTTTAGACGAGAAACGATGAATCTTTCTACCTCAAAGTCGGCTTCGCTCACCAGGCTCCTGTCCGGTTTTTGAACGCCTTTTGCATTGTTTGTGAACGACAAAGCCAGTTTGCCCGCATCTTGAAGGGTTTTTTCTATGAATTTAATCATGGAAGCACCAAATACTCCCCATGCATTGAGCGTGGATCCATCGCTTGGGGGTCAACCTATCTTGTGGAGTGAAAACTTTCTAGCCCTCTGGAGAAATCTGCCCAATCTATAAACGCGGCACCCATTTTATTTTGATTAGGATAAGATTTACGCATGGCTCGCTCGCGAACGGAAACAAAAAGATATGATTACACCAAAGGCCCCATCGGGCGAGGTTTGGTGGTTCTGTCCCTGCCGATTTTCTCGGAACTGATATCTTGGAACGTCGATACCATCGTTGAAATTTACTGGGTAGGTCGATTGGGAGCAGATGCGCTCGGAGCGATGTCGCTAGGATTCATGATCCCCATGATGGTGAGAGCGGTGGGCATGGGAATTCGCGTAGCTGGCCAAGCGCTGGTTGCGCAAAGGATTGGCGCAAATGACGAAGAGGGAGCCGCTCTTGTTGCTGGCCAGTGTATTTTGCTTCAAACGTTCTTTTTCATTCCCTTATGCGGCGCAGGATATATTTTCTCGCCTTATTTAATAGGATGGATGACGTCTAATCCGAGGCTTTTGTATTTGTCGACGATTTATCTCCGAGCCGGGTTTCTCATGCTTTTGTTTATTGACGGTATCTTCACCCTTGCAAATATATTCCGAGGCGCCGGTGAACCAAAGTATTCGCTTTTCGCGATGATTATGAATTCAGGCGTTATATTCATCGCGATGCCCGCATTTATCTTTGGCTTCGGACTGATTCCCCCGTTGCACCTGGCCGGCGCGAATCTCGGCTTAGGGGTAGGCAGGCTGGCAGGGTGCGTCGTGATGTTAATCATTCTCTTCAAGGCGAATACCAGAATACACTTAAAATGGCGTCATCTTGTTCCGCGCTCGTTGGAGATGAAGCGGATATTAGAATTAGGGTGGCCCGCTTGGGGACAAATGTTTTTTGAGAGAGGCGCCAATTTGGTATTGGTCTGGATGTTAGCTCCTTTTGGCGCGCTGGCCCTTGCGGCGTGGGGTCTCGGTAGTCGTGTCAGTAACATGGGAAGGATGCCGGGGTTTTCTCTTCAAGGGGCAGTGCGGACAATGGTAGGCCAAAACATCGGTGCGAGTAAGCCCGAGCGCGCCCTGCGCAGCGCTTGGGTGACGGTGGGGGCGGTTGTTTCTATCATGGTTGTTGTCATCATGGGTATTAGTGTTTGGAGCAAAGAAATCGTTACTTTTTTCGGTGCGAAAGGCGTTGCCTTGCCCCACGCAGTTATTTGTTTGCAAATCTTATGCGTAGGCCTTGGATTTGAGGCCACAAGACGTGTAATAGCGGGAATATTTGAAGGAGTATCATCTACTAGGCCTCCGATGATCGTTGAAGCAATCGTTCGCTGGGTGGTGCAATTGCCAGGTGCCTATATTTTGGCGGTTTGGATGGGATTCCGCGAGTTGGGAATTTGGTGGGCGGTGGCGGGAAGTCAACTCATTGGTGGTTTGGCGTTGTTCGCGTGGTTCGTGATCGACTGGCGGCGACGAGTAGAAAATTTAGCATTAAAGAGCGGGGCATCTGCGTCATCACGGATTGAACGCCATTCCGCATGAGTGCCGTAAAAAGATATGACTATACAAAAGGTTCTATTGGAGTCGGATTATTTCGTCTGGCTGTTCCTTCATGCTTGGAGCCGATAGCCTGGAACGCCGATACTCTGGTCGAAATCTTTTGGGTGGGACGCCTGGGTCCCGAATACTTGGCTGCCGTGTCATTAAGCTTCATGATCATATTCTTTTTTCGCGCAGTTGGCTTTGGCATCAGAATCGCGGGCAGCGCTTTGGTGGCTCAGAGAATCGGGGCGGGAGAACCTGAGAGCGCAAGCCATGTGGCGGGGCAAGCATTTTTGCTGGCGGGCGTATATTACCTTGCCATTAGTATTCTAGGTTGTATGTTATCAGCGCCTTTGCTTGGCCTTTTAACCTCTGACGTTGCCGTGATACGAGTGGGCGTTGGGTATTTACAGGCATCGTTTCTCACCATCGCGTTCGTAGATGGCATTTTTACGGTCTCCCATCAGTTGAAGGCGGCTGGCGAACCAGGAAAGTCTTTGATTGGTCTTGGAATTTCGACGTTTATGTCTGTCACTTTTATTCCCCTCTTCATTTTTGGTCTGGGCCCATTCACGGGATTGGGGCTTCCGGGTTCTGCTTTTGGTATTGGATTAGGTCGTATCATGGGAATTTTTATCGTCCTCTGGATTTTGACATCAGGGCGTTCTCATCTCCATATAAGACTGATTCATCTCAAACCTCATGCGGAAACCATGCGCCGTATCATTCTTTTGGGCTGGCCCGCAGCGGCGCAAAACTTACTTGAGCGCGGTGCCCTTCTCATCTTGCTGAAGATTTTGGCGTTGTTTGGCCCATTGGTACTAGCCGCATGGGCGATTGGCAATCGGCTTGGGACATTTTCGCGATTGCCCGGCTTTGGGATTCAGTCTGCTGTCCGGGCGATGGTGGGTCAAAACATAGGTGCTAACCGGCCGGATCGGGCGCTAAAAAGCGTCTATCTCTCTATGGCTGGTTTGTTTGTCATAATGTGTGGCGTGACGTTTCTTTTGTATTTTTTTGCAAGGGAGATTGTCTTGCTCTTCGGCATGAAAAACGAAGGAATCGATGTTGGCGTCACTTGTGTCCGTATACTCACCATCGGCACTTTGTTTGAAGCTATCCGGCGAATGTTGGCGGGTGCTTTTCAAGGGGCGGCTAACACAAAGCCGCCTATGGTTGTGGAAGCCTTTATCCGATGGGGTTTTCAGGTACCACTCGCATATCTTGCCGCTTTGCCGTTGGGGTTCGAAGCCGCTGGTGTATGGGGCGCGATGACGATAAGCCATTTTATGGGATGTGTGTGCCTTTTGGTTTGGTTTTTAGTTTGGTGCCGCAAAAGAGGAATAGGCTCACATGCGGAAACAAGACTTTAATGACAACTAGAGAGGGTTTTTACATGGGTCGCTCCCTGGCGTTTTGGGTGTCGCTACCTTTAGCGACCGCGGCGACTCACTCTCGCATGGGGCTGGATATCAGTAGTATATATAATGAGACCGCTCGATATGGGTTTATTATTCACCTTAAAACTGGCTGGCGAAAAACATGCTGAAGGCGAGAGACTCATGAGCCGCAAAATAGGTTGTCTTTATTTCGTTTTGGCGATTTCGCTTTTTTTCTCCTCTGTAGCATATGCGGCGGATATTGCTTCAAGCGAAACGACAGAAACAAAAGATTGGGCAATCGTTTTGCGAGAGGCAACGCTTTATCTTAAAGGCGACGAAAAACCCCCGGCTCTTACTCAGGGGTATTTGTCTTTAGTGCGACAAATCCGCACACGCGCGGATAAAGCTAAAACAAAATTCCAAAATGATCTTCGCCTATCTGAAAAACTACTCAAGGCCATTGGCCCTCTGCCTATAAAGAGCGATCCGCCGGAGGCAAAAGGAATTGTCGATAAAAGAGAGCAGTACTATCGTCAAATCACGACCACTCGGGCCCGAATCGCTGAAGCTGACTTGACCATTATTCATGCAACTGAGCTGGAAGAAACCTTATCCAGAATGAGGCTAGAGCGGCTTTTTGGAGATATATCTAGACGAACTCCGATCCCCGTTTCGCCGGATGTGGTGGGAAGAGGTGTTCCAGAAATTTTAGCTGAACTCGTGCGAATTCTCCGTTCTCCATTGGATTGGCGCGCGAAGCTGCCAAGTGGAGTTGGTGGTAGCGTCGTTTTGTTGCCAGGAGTAGTGATTTTGGTTCTAGGCGTATTTTTAGGATGGGGAATAAGACGAAGCGCTTTGGATATGTTCGGCCGTGACCCTAGCATTTTGGAGCCCTCATATGCGAGACGGTTTGGAGGCGCTGCCGCAGAAGGTATTGGCAATGGCATTTTGCCAGGGACCGTTTTAATTGCTCTTTATTTATGGGTGACCCGACCGGGCGCTTTGGTAAGTGGTCTGTTTGCCGGGGCGCTTACATCTTTTCTTGTGTCCATGTTGTTCTTTTGTTTGGTTGTTGCGTTTGCAAGGTCTTTTCTCTCCCCCGATCAACCGGCTTGGCGGCTCACGGGACAATCTTCAGAAAATGCCCAAAGTGCGTATCGTTTGATTTTCATGCTGGCGGCTGTTTTTTCGGTCGATATGTTTTTCTCAAGCCTCGAGGGCGAAGGAGCGAGGTCCGCTGAGGCGATGTCCATTTACGCTGCGGTGTTCGGCGCCTTGGAGGGTTGGTTTTTCGTCAAGCTCGGGCGGGGGAAGCTCTGGCGAGCCGAAGCGGCCGAAGAAGGTGAAATCCCGGAGGAGGGACAGGCGTGGAGATTGATGCGTCGCACCGCGAGAGTGCTTGCGGTAGTTGGTATTGTCGCATTGTTTGTCGGTTATGGTGTTTTCGGCAAGCGCCTCATCACCAATCTTATTCTGACTGGCCTTCTGCTGTGGGTAATGGTTTTGTTGCGTGGGGTCATACACGAACTAGTATCTTGGTCGACGCAATCTCAATTCATACAAGAGAAGTTGCACCTTCCTTCGCGCTTGCTCGAAACGCTTCGCACCTGGGAGCGAGTCATTGTCGAGCCGGTAGTTTTCATTTTCGGGGTCATTCTCATCGTGCCCATTTGGGGAGTGCCGCCGGATGATCTTATTCGCTGGATCTTACAGGCGTTGTCCGGGTTCCAGGTAGGTAACATTCGCATCTCTATTCTCGATATTTTCCTGGCCGTTGCCGTATTTTTTCTCGTCATGGCGGGGGCGAGGTTTTTGCAAAGGCAGTTGTCCGAACGGTTCCTCGAACGGACGAATTTACCTTCCGGGATACGCCATTCTCTAAACGCGGGATTCGGTTATGCAGGTGTGATCGTTGCTGCCTTGTTGAGCATCTCTGTGACAGGAATAGACCTCTCAAACCTTGCCTTGGTTGCCAGTGCGCTCTCGGTTGGGATCGGCTTTGGGCTGCAAAATGTGGTGAACAATTTTGTTTCCGGGTTGATACTTTTAGTCGAAAGACCCATCAAGGTTGGCGATTGGGTGCGCGTGGGGAACGATGAGGGAATTGTAAAAAGTATACAGTTTCGTGCGACGGAACTCGAAACTTGGCAACGCGCTTCGGTGATTATTCCGAACGCGGAGATCATTTCGACATCGGTCACTAATCTGACGCATCGGGATCAGTATGGTCGCGTGGAAGTGGGAGTTGGTGTAGCGTACGGCTCCGATGTGGAGAAAGTTCGAGCGATTTTATTGGATCTCGCCAAGAAGAATGAACAGGTGAGCGATTATCCCGCCCCTGGCGTCGTATTTCGTGATTTTGGCTCAAGCAGCTTGGATTTTGAACTGCGCTGTTTCACTCCGAATGTGATGAGCCGATTGGGGGTTGCGAGTGATTTGAGATTTGAAATTGAACGTCGACTTCGCGAAGATGGTATCGAGATACCCTTCCCGCAAAGAGTAGTTCACCTCATGAACCCACAGGAAAGCGACCAGGGCAAAGAAGTGTAAGATTATTTGTACGTGTAAGGCTTGGGCTCGGGTTTTTGACTGATCTTGTTTCTCATAACTCCCAGGGGACCCATGTCGATTTCCACGATATCTCCTGGTTGAATCCATCGGTCGATTTCCATGCCGCATCCCCCTGGAACGGTGCCTGAGCCCATCAGATCTCCCGTGAGGAGATTCTCGTCCCTGGCGGTATAGGCGATTATTTGCGCGAAAGTCCAATACATCTCTCCGGGCGTGGTTTCCACCCATGTTTCTCCATTGACCCTCGCGGCCATAGGAATGGTTTTTGGATCTCCGATCTCATCGGGTGTAGCTATCCAGGGGCCAAAGCTCCAGCACCAGTCCTTGCTCTTGTATGGCCCGGTTCCCATTGCCATTTCGCCCCCCTGCGCGTCTCGGGCGCTCCAGTCGTTTAATATCGCATAACCAAAGATATGTTTATGCGCATCTTCTTCTGAAATATCCCGCCCCGGCACACCAACCACGCAGCAGAATTCGAGTTCAAAATCCATTTTATCAGTAAAGCTGGGCCAGGGAACTTCCTCTTCGGGCCCGGCCATGTGGGCGCAACTGGCTTTGAAGGCGAGAGGGCGCTCATACCAAGTTTGTGGAATTTCAAGGTTCATCACCTCGAATGTTTTTTTGAGGTGGCGTTCGAATCCGGCAAAGCCACGAATGAGCGGGGGTTGTTTTATCGGTGCGAGAAGCCGGGCTTCGCTTGCCGCATATATGATTTGTTCCCCGCGAGGGCCGGTAACGTCTTCATGTTCGAGTGCGTATTCGAGCGCTTCTTCGGCGGCCTCGATACCGCCTTGGCCTGATGCTGCAAGCGCGAGCATTTCTGATGGAATAAGAGCGTCCGCCATGGCTTGTGGGCGTAAGGAACCACGCTGTTTAAACTCCGCTGCCGCCGCGAAATTCAGGTCGACGTATCTGAAGTCATTGTCTTTCGATACAACAGCTCCTAAACGTTCGAATGGGCCGAGGGGCGTTCGTACCTCAAAAGTGCAAAGTTTCATGGTGTCTCTCCAGGGAGGCTAAATTTTGATGTTGTCCATCTCATGCTATTAAGGTGTTTTGCGCCACAATGATCCAGAGTCAAGATTTTTCGTTATGCTTGCGACCGGGTATTGGCTCCCATACGGTCCTCCACTGCTCGATCGTGGAATTCTATTATAACAATCTGGAAAATGAGCAGTAAAACTTTTTCATTTTAAATCGACTTTGTCTCTCTCGTCCGTTTCTGGGAAAGGACCTTCCTTGATTTCGATGATTTTTGAATCATCTTCTAAAAATTCAACTTCATGTCCCTCGTACATCAAAATGAGATCATCGCGATGCAAAATCGCATCGCCCAAGGCTTCCCCTTCCTTGGTAAATACGCCGACTCGAACCTTGCCACGCTGACACAAGAGAATCTGGTGCCGTGTGGTATTCGTAGTCCTCTCTTCCACCATGTGATAATGCGCCTTGGTGATAGCGCCTTTGGGTCTGTTCAAGACGATAATTTGCAGGGGTATGTCATCATCTGTCATGTGGGCTTTGGTGTTACGCTCCGCTTCGATGTCTTGGCCGGCGTATGCGGTGCGAATGTGTTCCTTTGCCTCATCACTATCAAGATAAGGAGGGAACTTGGCGTAATCGTTGAAGTCTCCTTTGATGTGGATGGCGATGATGCGACCGTTGGAAGCTTTGTAATAGTCCACGCTTTTAGAATCGACTTCTAAAGACATAGCTTTTCCTCGGAAGTGATTGAAATTGAAAAAACATCATTTCGGGATCAAATAGGCAAAAACGACCCTTTAAGGATATCATGAATCTACTTTTGTGATCTTCATATGAAAGTCAAGTGGAGGGGCGGACCGGATGAGCGAACTAGTGGAAATATAGTCCACCCCCGTCTCCGCGATGCTTCTCATGTTGGCGCCACCAACGCCGGAGGCCTCGAGTTCATAGAGTTTTTGTGTTTTCGAGGTGGCGCCAACTTCCCGCACGCAGGAAACGGCTTTTTGGAGTGTTTCGATGTCCATATTATCAAGCAGAATCATGTGTACTCGCCCGTCTTCGATGACTTCTGCTAGCTGCGTTAAGTTTTGCACTTCGATTTGAGTTTCCGTCATGTACCGGTTGCCGAATTGTCTATCGATGGCGGCGGGTATGGAACCGGCAGCTACAATGTCATTATCCTTTATCATTTCGCCGTCGAAAAAACCGAGGCGGTGATTCTTACCACCACCTGCGCGAACCGCGTATTTTTCAAAATAACGCAAGCCCGGCCGGTTCTTTCTGGTATCGATAATGCCCTTGAGAGTTTTGGGAAAATTTCCGAAACGAGCCAATATATAGGCCGTATGCGTGGCGATTTCAGAGATATGAGAAATTAGATTGAGAGCGGTGCGCTCCGCCTTCAAAATGGTCTGTGTGTGACCAGAAACGTATGCCAATAGCTCGCCTTTGGAAACTCCAGAGCCTTCATTTTTTTGCCAGTCGACCTCTGGTAATTGACTCTTCCCAAGGGCCAAAAGGTTTTGGGTTTCCTCCAATACATAAAGGAAAAACGGGGACCCAGCGAGAATGGCGTCACTTTTCGAGCGCAATTCGGCCACGCACAAGGGTTCTTTTTCGGCTTCGTAGTGGAGGGGTGCCCCCCCAAAGTCCTCCAGGAGCCATTCCCGAATTTTAGAACGGATGTCCATGTGCCGAATGATATATGTTCGCGTTATACGATTTCAAGCATACGCTCGATGGGTATTCGCGCGCGCCGAGCCAGTTCCGGGTCCACGGTGATTTCATGTTTCAGATCGCGCAGGCATTCATACAGGTTTTGTAACGTGTTCTGTTTCATATAGGCGCAAAGAGCTTCTTTACTCGCGGGAATTAAAATTTTATCTGGAACCGCTTTGGACATGGGATGGAGGTTTCCGACCTCGGTGGCCACGATGACTTCGGGATGGGGAACTTCCTCTACCAGCTTGATCATGCCCTGGGTTGATCGGAACTGGAGCATGTCCTCTGGCACTATGCCATCGTTCACTTGACGCATACAGGCGCTGGTGCATCCGCACTCGGGGTGAACCACAGTAATAGCCTCGGGGTGCAATTGTTGTTGCTCTAGGACATGATGCGGACGAATTCTTTCATGTACATGACACGCGCCCATCATTAGGTGGAGACGGTCCAAAGAATGTCCCTTGCTCTCTAAAAGCTTGGCTGCGTAGAAACCTAAAAACACATCGGGCAAAAACAGTATAGGTTGCGCGGGCTTGGAGTTTTCAAGGATATGCAGGGTGATTTTGCCCGCGTTGGCGGACGCGCAACAGTAATCGCTCTCCGCTTTTACCTCAAGGTAGGTATTCACATAGCTGATGACGATTCCGTCAGGATGCTCCTTTTTCCATTCTCGAATTTTATCGACATCGGCATGAGCGGCCAAAGAGCAAAGTGCCTGTAGACTGGGAGCCAATACAGTTTGATGCGGTTTTTTGAGCGCTGCCAAAATTTGATTCATAAACAAGACGGATGGTTCGACGAGGTAATCTGCGTCCGAAGCAGCGCCTTGTTGGGCTAAAAACAATGAATCACCGATGATATCGGATACATCCTGAATGTCTCTGGGAACATAATTATGAGCCAAGATGAGTGCATTTTTCTCTTTTTTGAGTCGCCTGACCTCACCTTGCAGAAATTCTCTCTCTTTTTCTGTAATGTTCTCGGGGTGCGCGTTTTCGGGGATTTCAGGAACATCTATGGAAGGTCCGAGGTCTGTTTGGTCCATTAAAGCGATGGCATCTTTTGCTGGAAGGATGTCACCGGCCTCAATATCTAAAATCATTTCAAACTCCATTTTTTAGAATGGCTATAAAGTTTGCATCTTGTTCTCGGGAGTTGAGCTTTCATTCCGCTTGCGCAAAAAATCACAAGCTTGCTCAAAAAATAATGACTCCCATTAAATCAATAGTTTCACTTTTGGCGAATAAAGCGTGATACGGGACATGACTTCTCCCTCCCTTTCAGAGTCTTATTATTCCAGCCTTATAATGATAAGTAAAATAGAAATATAGAAAAAATGTGGTTTTTTGTTGCTGATTTGTATTCTTTTTGTTAGGTTTTGTGTTTGAGATTCTTGCTTTTGGGTTTTTGAAAGTGTAGTGGACGAGGATCATCTCCCTGTCAATTGGTTCGAATCGCGAGTCGCCGAGCGAGACGACTCGTTTTTTTATTTGTTGAACCAGAATCCGACACGGCTCCTTAATCTGCATCCGCTTCGCTTGAGAAACTGGGGGTTCGAGGATTCCATCATGACCCGTGGCGTGATTTGGTTGTTAGGCGCATTGGTTTTGTCGGGGGTTTTAATTTTTGCGCTAAATGGGATTTGCTCGAATTCGTTGATTTTTCCAAAATTAACCGGATATTTTTGTCCCAAACCCCGGCTGAAATTAATAACGGCTCCACCGAATCCTACGTCCAAAGAAATAGGGCGACAAAAAAATTGATCAATTGCCAAGGATTTTTCAGAAAGGTGAGGTTATGACCGATTCAGATTCTCTCATCACAGATGCCATTGTTGAGTTTGTCTTAGAGACGGAATATGAAGACATTCCTGAAGATGTAAGAGTAATCATGCGCCGTTGTTTCGTGGATGGGGTTGGTTTGATGGTTGCGGGTTCCACGGAGGAGAGTGGCTATATTATTCAAAACTACCTCAAGGAAATTGGAGGAGAACCAGAGGCACGAGTAGTAGGAACCGAGATGACGGTGCCTGCGCATCTTGCCGCTTTGGCCAATGGGATCGCGGGACATGCAATGGATTATGACGATACCCAGTTGACCAGTTATCCGGATCGTATCTATGGCTTGTTGACTCACCCTACATGTCCAGTGATGCCCGCTGCACTCGCCCTTTCCGAAGCGCTGGGCTCAACGGGGCAGGAGTTGCTTACCGCATTTGCACTGGGTTTTGAAGTGGAATGTAAGGTGGCGGAGGCGATTCGGCCGGATCATTATATAAAAGGATTTCATTCCACGGGAACCATCGGCGCCATTGGAGCGGCGACTGCCGCGGCAAAATTGATGCGATTGGATGAGCACCAGTTGCGCATGTGCTACGGCATCGCTTGCTCGGAAAGCGCTGGACTTCGTGCGAATTTTGGAACAATGACAAAGCCATACCACTGTGGCCGCGCGGCGGAAAACGGCGTTGTGGCGGCAAGATTGGCCTCGGGTGGATATTCTTCGGATCCAACGATATTCGATGGGCAATGGGGGTTTTTCCAGATCATGGGTGGTGGCTGTGAGCAAGATTATATCGTTGGAAAACTTGGTAACGCCTGGTCCGCGGTGGATCCGGGGGTGTCAATTAAGCCCTACCCTTGTGGTTCCCTTTCTCACCCCGCCATGGACGCTGCCAGGGACCTGATTTTAGAAAACGACATAAAGCACGACCAGGTCAAAGAATTGCGCTTTGGCACCACCTCGCGGGTGTTGGAGCCTCTGCGCTACAAAGAACCACAAAACGAACTAGAAGCGAAATTTTCTTTACAATTTGGTTTTGCCGTCTTGTTGTTAGAGCGAGCAGCCGGCATCGCTCAATACAAAGACGAAGTCGTCAGGCGTCCCGATGTCGTGGAGATGATGGAGAAGATTAATGCTTTCAAGGACGATGAAATCGAGGCCCAGGGTTACGCTCTCATCCGCGGTAAGGTGGCGATAGAGCTCGAAGACGGTACGGTGTATGAGAAAATGTCAGAAATCTCCCGTGGCACTCCTCAGCGTCCCATGGATCGTGAGGAGCTTTTCGAGAAATTCACGGAATGTGGCAGCTTGGTGTACGAGAGCGATCAAATCGCCATGATTGAGGCAATGCTCTATAAAATCGATACGCTCGAAAATATCCATGGCCTTATCGAGTTCTTAGGCGAGAAAGTGGAAGTGTAGCGATTTTTCCCTCACCAGTTGCGCATCTGCCGTCAATGGGACTAATAAGCAAGGGACAAGAAATTGGGTTTTCATCGTTGGGAAGACATTTCTGAAACTCAGAATCTTCGTAAAGGTACCATGCGTCGAGCGGCCGCGTTGGATGGGTTGACGATGCAGCGCGGCGAGATAGCCCCTGGCACGATCTTTGATGAGCGAACGATTCATCGGCACCCCGAGGATCAGTTTATCGTTGTACTAGAGGGCAAATTGAAAATGCACATCAATGGTGTAGAAGAATGGTTGGAACCTGGTGGATTCGCCTCCATCCCGGGCGAGGTGTTCCATAGCGCAACAGGCGTGGGGCCTGAAGGTGCGAAATACATTGAAATTTTATCTTCAGGACGCATCGACTATTTACCTGGCTATCTGGGCGAGTCTAAAAATGAATTTTTGCATGAGAATAAAAACGGTTAATGATGGCAGAAGAAGCGAAAAGAATTTTTGTCGTTTGCTCTGATTTGATGTTCTCCGCTGGCATTCGGGAAGCGGGAGCTTCGCAAGGGGTTATGTTGGAATTTATCGATTCAGAGGAAAAATTTGATGAAGCGCTCAAAAAATTTCACTCCGTATTATTCATGTCGGATTTGCATCACCACGAACTAGGTGGCGAAAGAGCAAGCGAACTTGTCAAAAAACTAAAAGCCAGTGAAAAAAACAAAGATGTGTACTCCATCGCTTGGGGTAGGCATACTGAGCCGGAGTTGCTCAAGTCGGCGGAGCGGGCGGGTTTTGACAGAGTGATGCCTCGTTCGTTATTTGTGAGAGAAATGCCCATGATAGTCCAACGGGCGGCAGATCGAATTTAACCGGATAAATGACCCCCCATCGCATAGGTGAGAGGCCCAACCCTGAGCCATGCGAGGGCTCTCTTATCTGGTGGTTGCATGTACCGACATCAGAGCAAAATTATTTACAAGCGATACTGGAAGGTTATGACGATTTAGGCTACTACCAAACTTTTCATGCTTGTATTGAGAAAAACGAACATGGCCAACCCATGTCGCTTGCGCGGCTGACTTCAACTACTGATACGAAAGTTGAGATGAAAGCTCTTCTCGAAGCATTCTCGCAAGAAATCGACCTCAAAGTGTTGGATTCCGCGCCTCCTTTCGGAGCTTCAGAACAACCAAGAACATAAAGGACATCCCAATGATAAGGTGTGTTCTCTTGTGGTTATCCCTGGCGGGTTTGTCGATTTTGGGATTTTGGACGAATTCTTTCGCCTTGGAGCGATTGAAACTTGCGACTACGACAAGCACGGAGAATTCTGGCTTACTCAAACAATTGCATCCGGTATTTGAGAAAAAATATGGCGTTTTCGTGCATACGATATCCGTAGGCACGGGAAAGGCGTTGCGCTTGGGCCAAAATGGAGATGTGGACGTTGTGCTTGTCCATGCGAAAAAAGCGGAAGATTTGTTTGTGGAGCGGGGTTATGGCGTTCGCAGAAGAGCTGTCATGTATAACGATTTTGTGATTGTAGGCCCGGCATCGGATCCTGCCGGTGTATTAAGAACATTCAATGTGTCCGAGGCGTTGCTTAGAATAAGGAATTCGAAAAGTCATTGGTTCAGCCGAGGGGATGATTCTGGGACGTACAAAAAGGAAATGCAGCTTTGGAAGGGCGCTGGCGTGGACGTGTTTGGCCCTTGGTATCGCGCTTTGGGCCAGGGAATGGGCAGAACTTTGATGGCGACGGATGAAAAAAATGGATACACGCTTACGGACAGAGGCACGTACATCGCTCTTGTTGAGAACGGAAAGATTTCCCTCAAGATTCAAGGTCCTAGAGGAAAACGTTTACACAACCCCTATAGTGTGATCGCCGTGAACCCAAAGCGCCATTCGCATGTGAAGTTTAACTTGGCGTTGAAATATATCGATTTTCTCACATCTGCCGAGGGGCAAAGAATCGTCCATGATTTTCGTCTTATGGGAAAACCTCTCTTTCATCCAAACGCGAAAAAAACACATTGATGACTTTCCGTAGAGGATAAGCGTTTTGGAATATTTACTCGATGGGTTTACCGATGGATTGATGCGGGTGCTTAGGGCAGACCCTCAAGTAATGCGCGCTGCTTGGGTGACCGTTAAAGTAGGTTTTTGGGCTACGGTTCTCGCGTCTCTTATTGGTTTGCCCGTTGGCTTTTTGCTGGCGACGAACCGTTCTCGATGGCGCGGTTTAGCCGTCACGATACTTCAAACATCACTTGGTATCCCAACTGTCGTCATCGGGCTGGTCGTATATGGTTTCATCTCCAGGCGAGGGCCCTTGGGATTTGCCGACTTGCTGTTTACTCCTTCGGCCATTGTCATAGGGTTGGTCGTGCTGGCGATTCCACTCGTAGCAGTATTCTCCATGACATCTGTCGCATCGGTTGATGAAAGGGTTCGGGAAACAGCACTCACCTTGGGTGCATCCAATGGGCTTGTGGCTTGGGCGGTACTGCGTGAGGCCCGCTTCGGGATGGTGGCGGCGGTGTTGGCGGCATTTGGCCGCGTATCTTCGGAAGTAGGAATCGCCATGATGCTAGGAGGGAACATAGAAGGATATACTCGAACCCTGACCACGGCTATTGCGCTTGAGAGCATGAAAGGAGAATTTGGTTTCGGGATCGCGTTGGGCGTTGTGCTCTTGGCGATTATTTTCGTGACGAATCTGCTTTCTCGCTATATCCAAAGGTCTTGAAATGGCAGTGTTTTTTCTGGAAAACGTGAAATTTCGATTTGAGTCAGATTTAGTCCTGGACATTGAGAGGATGGAAGTGCCGGCTGGTGCGGTGACGCTGCTCACCGGAGCGAATGGTTCCGGGAAAACAACTCTGATGCGTGTAATGGCGGGCTTACTTAAGCCTGAGGATGGCGTCATCAACTATAAGGGTGAACCTGTTATTTTCGGCAAACTAGGCCTCAAACACAGAAGAAAAGTCACGCTCCTCGCCCAGGAACCATATCTTTTCCAAGGAAATGTTCTATTGAATGTTTCCTACGGAGCCCGCGTGCGTGGGTTGAATGTATCGCAGGCCAACGAAAAAGCCGAAGAAGCCATCCTCAAGACGCGATGTGAGAGTTTGATTTATCGGGATGCCGCCAAACTCTCTGGGGGAGAGAAGAAACGTGTAGCAATTGCCAGAGTGCTAGCGGCGGGAGCGGAGACCCTTCTTTTAGATGAGCCCATTTCCCATATAGACGAAGAAAATAGCAAACTAATTGTCGAACTTATTGAAAATTTAGCTGTCTCTGGGATCACTTTGGTTGTGAGCACTCATATACCAGAGTGGGCAAATTCTCTTTCAGTAAAAAATGTGCGACTCGCATATGGCAGGGTGGTGTAGCTTAGGGCAATTTGGTTTCATCGGGATGGTAGGAATCACCGAACAGATCAGCCTCCAGGAGTCCTCCACGCCAAGTAGGGTAATGCCTGAAATAATAATCTACCAGCCCTGCTTCAAACACTTTTGGTTGAGTGTAATCCGTAATTTGCTTTTGGGAGCGATGGCATACTTGCGTTTTTAATCTCGCATGTGGAAAGTTTCGCCCATCGACAATGGTTGTGTAGTCATCTCGATAAATAAGGTCGGGGCGGTTATAAAGAGTACGTCTTTTCTCTGGCGATATTCGGTGGTACAGGCGTTTGGGAGCGGAATTTGAATTTTCTCTGACAAGCCGATAGAAAACCTTTGTGACCCAGCCGCCGACGGCAATATGATCAGGATGTCCGGTAACGCCGTCTTCTCCATACGTTACGACCACATCGGGGGAAAAGTTTCGGATAAACTTTTCGATATGGGGCAGGACTTTTGCATCTTCGATGGATTTCAATCCGCCATCTGGGTAGTTCCAGAGCGTCATGTTTTTAACACCAAGCACCTGGCAGGCGTTTTTCAGTTCCTCTTCCCGGACATCGCCTAACTCATGAGGCCTGCATACGCCGTTTGTAAGGCCTGCTTCTCCTCGTGTGAGGGTAAGGAGGCCCATTCGCACGCCTTGGTTTGCGTAGAATGTGAATGTGGCTGGGTTTCCAAAAGATTCATCATCCGGATGTGCGTAAATGTGTAGTAGAGAATGCTTGGAGTTCGATTTATTCATAATATAGAGATTAGTTGGAGAGCCTCCGCATAAACAAGATTTTCATATTACCATTTCAAATGAATGATTCAAGAATCGTTGCACTGCTTCAATGTCTGAATCGAGGTGAAAGCTCCTCCGGAGATGAGCAGAGAGGTGAAATAGATTTTCATGTAATCAACCTTCACAGAACAATCGAAGTATCTGTTTCAAAAAACTTATCCCCTTGCCCCGTGCGCATCTTTGGTTTATATGGAAAGTATGACTCTGAATACCCTGAAATTTGCTATTATCAAACCTTAAAGTACGGGTTGATGCTGTCGATGATTAATTAAGTCCTGTTCCATTACAAGGAGTCGGTATTGTGGAGTTAGCCATTTCAAGGGATACGTTGCTCAAAGCCCTTCAGACGATACAAGGTGTTGTCGAAAACAGAAGCAGCGCAATGCCAATACTGCAGAACGTGCTTGTCGAGACCGAAGGCAAAAATAATATCCGCTTGTTGGGCACGAATCTTGATATAAGTATGCGGGGAATGTTCGAGGCCAAAGTAGAGAAAACAGGTAGTGTAACGCTGAATGCAAGGAAATTGTTTGACATTGTTCGGGAGCTTCCCGAGGCTGAAATCCGTTTCACGGAAGAAGATGGGCAATGGATTGAAATGCGCTGCGAGCGCTCGAAATTTCGTTTCCCGGGGTTGCCGCCCTCAGAGTTTCCCGCACTTCCGGAGTCGAAAGAATCGAAAGTGCATACGATTTCAGCTTCGGTTCTATCCGAAATGATTCGCAAGACGATGTTTGCGATATCCCAGGATGAGACGCGCTATACTTACAATGGTGTTTTCATGGAAACCGAAGCCGACACACTACGCCTCGTCGCCACGGATGGCCATCGATTGGCAATGATTGAGCGCGCGAGTGAAGGGTTGGTGCTTGACGAGGGAGTCATTGTCCACAAAAAAGCTTTGGGAGAACTCGTAAAACTCTTACAAGGCGTCGAGGGTGAAGTATCCGTTTCTCTTACCCACGTTCCAAGCGGTCAAGGTTTATCTCTTTCAGGAGGTGAAGCGTCCGCTTCCCTCACTCCAAACCACATCATTTTTCAAATGGAAAATATTGCATTATCGGCTCGGTTGATAGATGGCGAGTTCCCGAAATACAGGCAGGTGATTCCAGATAACAATGAGCATTCGATTTTGATGAATCGGGAGAGTTTAACGCAAGCGCTCAGGCGAGTCTCTCTTTTCACGAATGAAACACGCATGGTGAAGTTCGAGTTTTCCCAGGGTCAGTTGAAATTGACGACGAACGGATCAGAGGCAGGGGAGGCCGAGGAAATCATCGAATCGAACGCGCAGACTGATATTACGATTGGATTTAATTCCAGGTATTGCCTCGATGCGCTCTCCATATTGGAAGAAGAGCAAATCAGCATGGAACTAAAAGATTCGCTGAGTCCTGGTGTGCTTTCTCCCCAAGACTCGGGTGGGTATACATATGTTGTGATGCCGATGCGTGTCTAAGAATTCATTGGGTTTTGTTCAAAGCTTTTGATTTTCTGTAGTAAGTTTTCTCGAAAATGGAAATGTTTCGCGAATCATCTTTTCTGGGGCGCCTCCTTGACGAGAGCGCCCGTATTTTTCCGTTGCGAATTCAGCGAAATGATGCCCTATTTTTCAGAAAAGGCCAGTGAGAATACAGGTCGCTATTATGGCTGGGTGATAGTTGGCCTCACCTTTTTCACCATGGCTATCGGCGGTTCTATCGTCGGAACTTTTCCTGTTTTTTATGTGGCTTTTCTCGATGAATTTGGGTGGTCCCGGGCGGACACTGCCTTGGCATTTTCTTTTTCAATGGCCACGTTTGCGATTTCCGCCGGCTTTATTGGGGCGATGGTGGACCGTTGGGGACCGCGGGTGATCATTCCCACAGGAATCACGATTCTAGGCGTCGGCCTTGTTTTGATGTCAATGGTTTCCAGCTTACCCACCTTGTATTTTTTCTATGGAGGCATCGTCGCCCTAGGCGTTACCATGTTTGGGTTTATTCCTACAAGCACCGTCGTTAGTCAATGGTTTGTGCGACGCCGCTCTGTGGCGATGGGGATATCTTTATCGGGAAGGAGTTGTGGCGGCATTGTCATGGTTCCGTTTTCCGCCTATCTCATCGCGGCTTTTGGATGGCGCGCGGCCTATGTTTTGTTGGCTATTGGCATCATCGTTATGTTGGTTCCCTTGAATGTGTTCTTACATCGCCGCCGCACCGATGTAACGGAACCAAGAAGAGGAGACGACCTCGGGTCGAGTTGGACCTTGAAAGAAGCTTTATCCGATTCGATTTTTTGGCTTTTGTTTCTGGCGGGAATATTTAATGGTGTTGGTTTCAGCGTGGTCGGCGTACATCAGGCTGCGCACATGGTTGATGTGGGAATGAGCACGATGAAAGCCGCCTCTCTCATTGGAGGATTGGCCGTAATCAGGGCCTTGGGAGGTATTTTGGGTGGCTGGGTGGGGGACAGAATTGGACGAACCCGAACTTTTTATCTGCTCAGCGTAATTGCCATGTCGGGCGTTTTTTTGTTGATGAATTTATCTGAACACCGTGTTTGGCTGGGATATGCTTATGTTTTGGTGTATGGCATCGGTGCCGGGGCTCGTGGCGCTATTTTCGTATCGATCAAGGCGGACATTTTTGCTGGCAACAATTTTGGTCGAATCCTGGGCTTCAGCCAAATGGGAGGAGGATTGGCCTCAGCCGTAGGACCTTGGCTTGCAGGATACTTTTTTGATTTATGGAGAAGCTATTATTGGGCGTTTATTCTGGTGTTGGCTGTTCAGGTGTTGTCACTTATTGCCGTGGCGGCGGCATCCTCGCAAGCAAAGAGAAGAAAAGGTTGATTTTCCAGACGGTTGTCACGGAACCGGCGCATCTCCAGGTTGTATTGAGGTGAAGACATCTTTTCGCATCGGCATTTTTGGAAGAATGCTCTCATGGATGAACCGGGGTGGTGGCCTGTCTCTATTGTTTCAAATAAAAAACCCTCCTCTAAAATTTCACGCGCTTTGAAACCATTTTTCCTGTACCAACAATGCGCGACGAGGCGGGGCTCATAACCTCAAAATCCAGTAGACAGGACATGACACGGAAATTCGACCTCCAGTTCCTGATCATGAAGCTGCCTTTTCTTTTTCTGCAATCATCGATTCGATGATGGAGATCATGCTATCGGGCGATGTTTGCTCGATGTTCAATGTACCGTGATAAAGGGTTGAGTCGGCGAAATCGATATGAAAAAAATACTGGGAAAACAAACCCTGATCCCGGTCGGATCTCTTGATGGTTTCTTCTGCGGCTGTTCTCGTTACGCCAGACGATTCCATAAAGTGCCGGATACGGGCTTCCACGCTGCCGACGATCCGCAGATGAAGGGCATCGGCTCGATCCTTGAGGAGCACTTGTCCTCCCCACCCGCCTACAACGACGTCCCCTTTATCCGCCGCTTCATACATGGTTTCAGACAACACATCTCGTAAGCTGTCTCGTCTTACGCCGAAAGTGCGCTCCAAGATTGTTGGGGCGCGTCCTTCGATTTTCTCTAAATCCAAGTTCAAACCTCGTTGGTTGCAAACTTCGACGAGTTCATCACGTCCCAGAAAACTATAGTTCAGTTTTTCCGCAAGCTTGTGCGCAATGAAAATTCCACCGGTTCCGTATTGACGTGAAATAGTGACGACGGCCATGTGAAATCTCCTTTTCAATGGGATGCTTGTTTTTCCACAATTTTCTTTCACTCAAGTTTATCAAAAATAATTATGGCGCACGACCTTAATAAGCAGCGACTTATTTCTGGTACTTGGCGAGCGAGAGGTGAATAACGCCTGTGACTTGGAGTATCCTAAGGCTGAATGGTACCAATTGGCTTTTATTGATGAACACTCATGGAGAGGTAGGTTGCGTGATGATTCCACCCGATGAGCTTCTAAAGCGCTTAGGAGTTCATAGTTCGATGTATGCCACGGATGAAAAGGGAATTTTCGCTGTTTTGAATGACCAGGAAAAGGGCCATTTTTTTGCGGTGGATCGAGAAAGCGGTAATTTTCGTTGGCGAGTGGAGAACACGGCGGGCTGGGTGATAGCGCCTCCTCTCATCTGGCAGGATTTGTATATCGTGGGTACGAGCAGGGCGGAAATGAAAAGAGAAGAAAAAGGAGGGCCGTTTGCAACAGTGGATTGGAAGCGGGGAGGTTCTGTTTATGCTTTTGGTGCAAGCGATGGAGCCGTGCAATTTTGGGATGAAAAATCAGGAGTAGTGCGAAAAACCCCCCGGGTAGAGGATGGCGTCTTGATTGTAGAAGGAGAAATTCGGGTGGGTGGTTTTCATGATGAAGAACCGTGGTCTTCATCGGCTGAAGTGGAAAGTCGTTTTTCCCTGACGAAAAAGTGCTTGGTCTCACGCCGTGTACGGGGGGATGCTCCCCCTGGGTATTTCCAGGGAGAAGCGCCACCAAGGAAGTGGGTGTGAAATTTTTATCTTTTTCTGGTTAATTCTTTCCCCATCAACAGCGCGTTTTGCGGAACAAGATTAGGCCGGAACCAATTACGATATTCATCCATGCGAACATTTGGAGCCGCCTTGGCGGGGGTTCGGTGTTTTTTCAAGGCGGAGGCGGTGCGAGAGCGCAATTTTGTCATATAGCCCCTGAATTCATTCCAGACGCTTGAGGCAGGGTGAGTGGGAATGGGGCCATGGCCGGGGATGAGGAATTTGGCGGGAAATTTCTTTAGTTTTGGGATCGCATCTATCCAGTTGCCAAAGTTCCCGAGCCTTGCCACCGGTTGAGTCCGATAATCGAGTAGATCGCCCGTAAATAGAATTCTCTCCTCCGGCATCCATACGACGGTGTCTCCTTTTGTGTGACAATGACCAATGTGAACCATCTCGAATAGCCGCCCGCCGTAGCGGATGGAAATTTCGCCTTCGAACGTCACCATGGGTGGCGCGACATGAAGTTTGCCAATCAGGTGCTCCACTTTTTGCGGCCTGCCCGCCATTTGCTTGACCCAGATGCCCTCGTTTTCCTCTCGTTCCATCTCTAGGCGCACGTTGTCTTCTCCAACGGAAACGGCTCCTCGTTTGTGGTAGTAACCGTTGTCGGAGGTGTGGTCGAAATTGTGATGGGTGTTGAGCACCAACCCGGGTGATTTTCGGATGACTTTTTTCATTCCGGCCACAAAAGCTTTTCGTACCCGGATGTCGTTGTCAACGATAACGGGTTTTTCGTCCGTAAGCACGAGGCCGAAATTCGTGTTGCCGTCTCCTCCGATGAAAATATGTACGCCCTCTGCGATTTCAACGAATCCTTGGGTTTTTGCCGGGCCTGGCAATGCCTTTACTCTACGTGCCATCGTTTTCTCCTTGCGGGGGTAGCCATGATGACGATATCGTTATGATTATCTATGATGAAGGTACCAAAGTACCATTCAAGCAACAATATCGAACATGAAGACTTCACGCATGAGACTTCCGAGATGAATTTTTATTCTGCATTCATAGGACTTGAGTGTTCAAAAACTGGAGAACAATTCGAGCTCGGAGGCTTGATGAACCTAAGCCCTTGTGGTGCTCCGTTGCTGGCGCGATATGACACCGAAGTTGCCGTGCGGACTTTGGACATCAAGAACATGGCGGGTCGCGCTCATTCCATGTGGCGCTATCATGAAATGCTCCCGGCTCCCGATGAAAGCGCTATCGTTACGCTCGGCGAAGGGATGACGCCCCTGTTGAGGGTGCCTCGTCTTGAAAAGTCTCTGGGATTTTCAAATCTGTTTGTGAAAGATGAGGGTTTGAACCCGACAGGGAGTTTTAAGTCCAGGGGATTGTCCGCCGCAATCACGATGGCTCGGCATCTGGGAGCGAAGAAGATCGCCATTCCCACGGCCGGAAATGCAGGCGGTGCGGCGGCGGCTTACGCCTCGCGAGCGGGAATCCAGGCGTTCGTTTATGTGCCCGAAAAGGCGCCGAGCGTACATAAGGTGGAATGCGCTTTGGCAGGGGCTGGTGTGACCGTTGTTCGTGGTTATATCCATCATTGTGCGGAAATCGTGGCGGAAAAGGCACTGGCGGAAGGCTGGTTCGAGTTATCCACATTCAAGGAGCCATATCGTGCCGAGGGCAAAAAAACAATGGCCTACGAACTCGTCGAGCAATTCGGCGGCGATGTTCCCGACGTGATTCTCTATCCTACCGGTGGCGGGACGGGGTTGGTGGCGATGTGGCGCGCCTTTGGCGAGCTTGAGGCGTTGGGCTGGATAGGCTCAAAAAGACCTCGCATGATTTGCGTTCAGGCCGCAGGGTGCGCCCCGCTCGTGCGGGCGTATGAGAACAACGAGGAAGTCTCATCCTTATGGAATAACCCCACGACAATGGTATCGGGCTTACGTGCGCCAAAGGTTCTGGCGGATTTTTTGTGTCTTCAAGCCATTCGGGAAAGTGGCGGCACGGCGATTGCGGTCTCGGATGAGATGATGTTCGAAGCCCAAAGAAAAGTGGGAGCTTCTGAGGGGATTCTCATTTGCCCGGAAGGCGGGGCATGTATTTCTGCCCTGGAGGTTTTACTCGAGCGAGGCGATATCGGGCGTGATGAGCGTATCGTGGCATTTAATACGGCCACGGGCTTGAAATATGCGGATATGATAGAAACGGATGTTTCCGTCATCGAGCCGATTTCAACGAAGGATTAAGGGCAGATGATTGAAATAACAAGACAAGAAGAATTCTCCGCGGCCCACCGGTTATTTCGACCCGACTGGAATTATGAACGCAATGAAGCCATGTACGGGAAATGCGCCAATCCGCACTATCATGGGCATAATTATGTTTTTGAAGTGACTTTGAGAAGCCCCGTAAACTCTGAAACGGGGATGGCTTATAATCTCGCCGATCTGAAGAAGATCATGAAACGAGAAGTGGTAGAAGCGCTGGATCACAAGAATCTGAATGAAGATGCGGCGGAGTTTATGAAAAATCGAATCCCCACAGCGGAGAACATTGTGATTTCAATTTGGGAATGTTTGGCTGAACATATAGATGCGGAGATTCTTTTTCGCGTTCGTTTGTATGAGAACGAGCGAAATTTCGTGGATTATTATGGAGAAAGTTCCGATGGCATTCGGTGAGCCCAGAAATTTGGAGAAGAGACGAATTGTCCTTACAGGGGCTTCTCGGGGAATAGGCCGTGCGAGCGCGCTTCGTCTCGCAAAAGCGGGAGCGAAAGTGCTTGCCGTTTCGAGGGATGCCGAAGCCTTGGCGAAATTGGCTTTTGATTCGAAAGGATGCGTCGGGCAGATTTTTCCGCACAGTTGCGATGTGACGAAAGCCGATGAAGTGGAAGCGCTCGCTGAAATGGCCGAAAAACGGCTAGAGGGTGTGGATACGCTGATAAACAATGCGGGTTCCGGTGTTTTCAAGGATATCGAAAATCTCTCGGTGGATGAATTTAATTCCACTGTCTCGGTATGTCTCATCGCCCCTTTCATGTTGACGCGGGCCCTTTGTCCCTTGCTCGAAGCAGCGAAAGGTGAGGTCATCAATATATCTTCGATTAGCGCTGTGTCGGGTTTTCCGGGGGCGTCGGCTTATTGCGCCGCGAAAGCTGGCCTAGAGGGACTGTCCAGGGCATTGGTGGAAGAATTGAGGCCCAAGGGAATACGACTCACCATCCTCCGGCCCGGAGCATGCGCAACGGATATGTGGAAATCCATTCCAGGCGAGTTTGATTTCGAGGCGATGATCCCTCCGGATCTGGTGGCGGAATCCATAGAGTTTTTACTGTCCCAGTCTCGCAGGGCGTGGACGGAATCGATGGTGGTTCTTCCGCCGAAAGGCATGGTCTAGATTATCTCCCCGTCTTCCCGCATATCTGTATGTTCAGGCTCGCCATTGTTTAAGATACAACGCAAAAACTGTTGAAGGCGCTTGTTGAATAGCGTGAAAAAGGGTAATAAATTTGGCCCGGGGAGGATGGGATTTCGTGGAATCCCCATGCCAGCGAAAATCGTTTTATGAGTGTACTGTCTCGGAAATTTTATATTACCGTTTCTTCGGGAGGTTGTTTTTTGAGCGTTATTCGATACGAAAACCTGGATGCTGAATATGAGACGGAGATTGGAGATTCTATCCTTGACGCGGATATGGAAAATGGTGTTGACCATACCTGTGATTGTGGCGGCAATTGTGCGTGCTCTACCTGTAAGATAATCGTGATTTCGGGAGCCGAGTTTCTCTCCCCACAACAAGAAGACGAAAAAGATACGTTGAATGCCTATGGATGGAATCCGGATGAATATCGGCTGGCTTGTCAGTGTATTGTCGAAGGAGAAGGCCGGGTCGTCTTGAATATGCCGGAGCCGGAATAAAATTCAGGGTGCCTGCTCTTCCGCTTTATTCCAGACTTGAACCACCGATGCGAAATCAACCATGCCTTCACGGATGAGTTCTGGTTTCTCTCCTCTTGCGTCCACCACGGTGGAAGGCAGGGCATTCTCTATTTTTCCGCCGTCTAAAACCAGTGCCACCTTGTTTTGAAATCGAGCCGAGATTTCTTGAGCGCTTTTGAGTGAAGGCTCACCGGATAGGTTCGCGCTTGTTGCCACAAATGGGCCGACTCGCATGGCCAGGCTACGGCAAAGCGCAAGAGCGGGCATGCGAATGGCGATGTTCATGCCGCCTTCAGAGAGTCGAGGAGAGAGTTTAGGGCATGCGGGGAGAACCAGAGTCAGCCCTGAAGGCCATAAACTATCGATTAGGCCCGCTGCGCGCGGGGAGATGTCGCCGGCGAGGCCTTTTAATTGGGAACGTCGCCCGATAAGGACAGGGGCGCCCTTTTCATCTTTTCTTCCCTTTACTTCGTAGAGTCTCTCGATGGCTTTTTCGTCGAAGGCGCGTGCGCATAGCCCATAAATCGTATCCGTGGGCAAAGCGATGATGTTCCCGGAAATCAGCTCTTCACCGGCCTGCCGAATGACTTCTTCTTCTGGTGAATCAGGGTCCACCGGGAGGATTCTACCCACGGTTTATTTTTTCCGGAATGTTCTTTTGGGGCGACTCCGTTTGGGTCTTGGTTTTTGCCCGGAACTTTTTCTGGCGTCATTCTTGGGTGGAGCCGAGGCGTCTTTTTGCGCTTGAGCGGGCGGAGGGGAAGTTTCTTTCAGGAGCGCGGCGTCCGCGGCCAGGACCTTCTCGGTTTGCTGTTGCGCGAAACGCCGGTATTCCTTCGCCAGTTTCGAGTCGGTCAAGGCGAGTATTCGAGTAGCGTGAAGGGCCGCGTTCCTTGCGCCGGGGCCGCCGATTCCCATCGTCGCCACGGGAATGCCGGGAGGCATTTGCACTGTGGAGAGAAGCGAGTCGAGACCGCCGAGTGAGGAACTGTCGATGGGAACCCCTATCACGGGCAGATCGGTGGCGGCGCCGACGACGCCCGCCAAGTGCGCCGACATGCCTGCTCCTGCAATCAGTACCCGGATTCCGCGCTCAGGCGCCGTTTTCACATACTCGTGAACGGCGGCGGGCGTGCGGTGGGCCGATAAGATTCTCATTTCGCAGGGAATGTTGAAAATATCCAGCGCTTTGACGGCTTCTTCCATCACGGGCTTATCCGATGCGCTTCCCATCAGTATTCCAACCTGGGGTGCTCTTGTGGCCAAAAGGTTCTCCTCTTTCTATCGGGGAATGGATATTATTGGGGGATGAACGCCATCAGTTCGATTTCGAGTTTCGCGCCTGCGATGATTTTTGACGCCTGAAAAGTCGTTCGCGCCGGTGGGTCTTCCGTCCCGAAATATTCCTCGAACACGGCGTTCATTTCCTGCAGATCCGCCAGATCTTCCATGAAGATAGTGACTTTTACGGCATTCTTCAAGGAAGTGCCGCCCGCCTCGCACACAGCTTTTAGATTCTCGATGATTCGGCGCGTCTGTTCGGCGGCCCCGCCTGGAACCAATTGCCCCGTTGCAGGATCGAGGGGCAACTGCCCCGAGCAGTGGAGCCATTCTCCCACCTGAACGGCCTGGGAGAGTGGAACCTTGCCCGATGCGGCCTTATCGGTATGAATGACTATTTTTTCCATAAAACCCTCCTGGCGCTGGAATGTAGCGCCCCATCAAAACACAAAACGAGGTTTGTTGGTATCTTTCGCGGCATCTTTCGAAGGCTGCGTTATAACTACATATCTATCAAATATTTATGGTTATTTCTCCTTCCCTTCGGGGCGCGTTACGCTCGGAGTCGTCCCCAGGCGGCGCGGATTTTCGCTTCATTTATTTATCGAAAAACGTCGTCAATTTATCGAATAACATCGTGAATTTATCGAAAATATGATTTTTTGCATTATCCTGGATTTCCGCGCCCCTCATGCGCCCTCCAAAGAAGCGCTCCCCGGAACCTAGCCGAACCGGCCTGAACCCGGCGCACCGCAGATGCGGGCAGACGCGTGATCCGTCTCGACTGATGCGGGTCAGGTGGCGACCACCTTTCAGGTCACCCCACCCCGAGGAGGGGAAGACTGCGGTTTTCCGACGGGAAGGAGGGTTTGCGACCGATGAGGGAGGAATTTCCGCAGGGGCGGCATATATGCGGCCCATCTTTTGGGGGCGAAAAGGCGAGGGACGGGAATTACTCCCCCCTTGAGGATCAATTCCGACCGATGAGGGGTTGTTCCGACCAATGCGGGAGGGTTGATCGTAGGGACAGGCCCCCGTGCCTGTCCGCGGTCCTGATAAAGGACAACCACGGGGGGTTGTCCCTACCGATGAAGGAGGAATTTCCGTAGGGGCCGGAACCCCTCTTCGGGGCCGTCCCACGCATATATGCGGCCCATGTTTTGGGGTCTTCAATTTGCTCCACGGATTAAAGTCGAAAATATGTTTCAAAAACCTGAAAAACGGGTGCTACAATGGGCCGGTTTTGAAAAAGGAGCGCACCTTGGAGAGAAGCCTGTTCGGCCCGGCGGAAGACGGCGAAAGCGGCGCGGGCGAAGCGCAAGACCCACAAGTCGATCCGGCGGCGCCTTTGGCCGAGCGCATGCGCCCCCAAACGCTCGATGAGGTGCTGGGGCAGGAGCATCTCATCGGCCCGGGCCGCGTGCTCAGGCGCGCCGTGGAGGAAGACAGCTTGCGCCCGTTCATCTTCTGGGGGCCGCCCGGCACCGGGAAAACGACGCTCGCGCGCATCATCGCCCGGAGGACGAACGCGCACTTCATCACGCTGAGCGCGGTGCTCCACGGGGTCAAGGAGTTGCGCGCCGCCGTGGACGAGGCGAAGCGCATGCGGCGTAGGGACGTCCGGACGATATTGTTCATCGACGAGATTCACCGCTTCAACAAGGCCCAGCAGGACGGCCTCCTGCCGCACGTGGAAAGCGGCGCGGTGGTTCTCATCGGCGCGACGACGGAAAACCCCTCTTTCGAGGTCATCGCTCCCCTGCTCTCCCGCGCGCGCGTGTTCGTGCTGGAGGGGTTGAAGGAAGCCGATATCGTAGCGCTGCTTCATCGCGCCCTCGCGGATAAGGAACGGGGGCTGGGAGCCATGGGCCTCGACGCTGAGGATGATGCCCTGCGCCGGGTCGCGAGCTTGAGCAGCGGGGATGCGCGCTCTGCCCTCAACATTCTGGAGGCCGCCGCCTCCCTCGCCGGTGCGAACGGCCGCATAGACGCTGCCCTCGTGGGAGAGGCCGCCCAGCGCAAGACGCTTCTTTACGATAAATCGGGTGAGGAGCACTACAATCTCATCTCGGCGCTTCATAAGACCATGCGGGCTTCTGATCCGGACGCCGCTCTCTACTGGCTCGCGCGCATGCTCGATGGGGGAGAAGACCCCATGTACATATTAAGGCGCATCGTGCGGTTCGCCTCCGAGGACGTCGGCATGGCGGACCCCGATGCGCTCGTCGTGGCGATGGCCGCCCAGCAGGCGTTTCATTTCATAGGCCCCCCCGAGGGGAAACTCGCCATCGCCCAGGCGGTGGTCTATCTCGCCCAGGCGCCCAAGAGCGATGCGGTCTACCGTGGCTTCGGGGCCGCCGAGCGCGCCGTGCGCGAGCGCGACGCCACCCCCGTCCCCCATCATCTGAGAAATGCGCCGACGGGTCTCATGCGGGATTTGGGCTACGGGGAAGGCTATGAGCACGCGCACCAGTTCGACGACGCGGTGGTGGAGATGGAAGGAATGCCGGAGGGGTTGCAGGGAACGCGGTTTTATCATCCCACCTCCCGGGGCTATGAAGCGGAGGTGCAAAAAAGACTCGCCAGGCGCGAGGAGATACTGAACGAACGCCTCGGCGAGCGCTTGAACATACCCGATCAGAAATCCATGGACGACCGCCGTCCTTCCGATCCCGCCATGCCGGGAAGAAGGGGAAGGCGCAAGGATAAGTGAGAAGGAAATTCCGCGCGTAATTCGACACGCGAAAACTGCGGACACACGGTAGGGGCAGGTAGCGACTTGTGGGACGACCCCGATGAGGGGTTCGTCCCAACTCCTTAGTTTGTCGGCTCGTGTTTTTTCAGGCTTCCGTTTCGGTAAATGCTGGCGATAAAGGGAGCCTCGTTTTTTTCAACAAAATTTGCGATGCGCTCCTTCGCCTCGGCAATGCACTCAATCATCGTTTCCGCTTTATTGTTTTGGGTTGAAATGACGAAGACACGCCCTGAATAAGTATTCAGGTAATGTAGGAAAGATGTTCGATTCCTGATTCTTTTATCTTTGGTAATGACAATCCATCCTTTTTCCGCCGTGAACTTAATCCACTCTTCATCGGTTGCATTTTGGGCAAGGTGATCGTCATGGACCTCGCATCTTAAACCCTCTTTTCGCAAGCCTCGCGCAACCAGATGTCTTCCCAGGCATCTGTCGAGGAAGAAGACCGGCATTTCATGCGGCGACATCTGGCTGCAATTCGACTCTTATTGCTTCTTCAATGTCTTGCGGCGGACATCCGTAGTCTTTGGAGAGCGAACGAATGGATTCCCCGTCTTTATATCTGCCTGCAACGATGTTCGTGGGAATGCCGGTGCCGGATATGACGGGACGCCCAAAAGATATTCGAGGGTCGATTACTATTTTTTTGGGGGAATTATCTCTGATGTCATACCTTGTGAAAGGATAGAACTTCGTGGGAATGTCCCTTTCATCCAATTCAATTCTGTCGAGAGCCAGGCCGATGAGGTCGTGCATGGCGACTTGGCCGGAGCGGCTTGCCTCTACGAGCACGCCCAGTTGTCTTACGAATAAACCTCTCCGGTCCTTGTCCACGTGTAGTTTGCCGCAGACCAGAGGATAATTCCTTTCGTCTTCGCTCTCTCCATATTCTTTTAGATATTCTATGGCGTTGTATATTTTTTGCGTTGAAATCTTGTATTCTCTTCTAATCGCGCACAGTAAGTGAAGTTCGGTCAAATTCATGAACGATATGAGATTTGGCTTTTGGGACGGTATTTTTACGAGGGAGTCCTTGGTTCCAGCACCCACCGTCCAACGAAAAATCGTCGAATATGGAGCGGAAACATAACGGGCCGCTTCGCCGATGGTATAAGTTCCCGTTTTCACCGGATCAAAAATTGTATCCATTTCTACAACCTCAAATGCGAATTCGGATGTCTCCTGCTGATGGGTTTGAGCTTTTCAATGATGAGGACCTTGGCGGCAACCGGGGGCTTCATGCTTTTGAACCTAGAACAACAGGAACATTTTTTCAACTTTCCGCTTTTACTCGTATTCTAGAGCGTTTTCCAACAGACACGATATCGGGCCTATGAAGGTGATTGCACTGATGAGAAAACTTCCCGGGATGTTCAGCGGAGAGAGGTTTTCCTGGAAAGATTTATTGGTGCGAAAGATTAACTCGTCGCGGCAAGAGAGTTATTGCAATCAAGCGCATCATCCATCTCATCGATGATTGCCTTTGCCGCGGTAAACGGATCGTCGTTTTTCGTGATGGGTCTGCCCACGACGAGGTAGTCGGAACCCGAACGAATGGCTTCCGCCGGAGTGGTGTGTCGCTTATGGTCATCCGATGTGGCCCATACTGGCCTGATTCCCGGACTTACGATATCGGCATTCGGGAATTTTTCACGGCAGGCCTTTATGGCGTCACCTGAAACAATCAATCCGTCACATCCGTCAGTAAGTAATTTTTCTCCTCGCTCAAGGATGTATTGAGTCGCATCATTGCCTTTTATTCCTACGCTACGTAAATCATCAATATTTAAGCTTGAAAGCAACGGCACCATCAAAAGTTTAGGGTGCTCTTCTTCCCCACGGGTTTTGAGCGCAGTTTCAATGGTCCTGATTGTCATTGCATAAGGCGTAGATTCGGTAAGCGTAATGAACTTGACGTTCAGGGCCTTGCAGCCTTCGATGAACATGGAAATCGTGTTTCCGATATCTCCCGAGAGCTTCAGATCGACGAACACCCCGCCTTGACCGGAGCGGCGGTCCTGAAGTTCCTTGATGAATCCAAGCACGTTTCCCGCCAGAAAGAGTTCGAGCCCGACTTTGAAAAAAGACACGTTCTCGAGTTTTTCCACCAGATCGAACGCTTCCTGATGTGTCGGCACGTCCAGCGCAACGATAAGGCGGTCCTTGCCGCTCAGGTTCGCCGCTGGTCTCTCTCCCATCGACGCTCCTCCTGTTTTGTCGGGCAGATAATTACGGTGATTTGTGGGCGAAAAGCGTAAAGACCTTATCGTACATTTCGTATGGGAAATCAAACGCTCATTTCCGGTACTCCGGAAGCGTGGCGAAGGTCATCACCAAGGGTTGCCCCGATAGTGGGATTATCTGAAAATCGAGAAAACAATCCCTGAAATGCCGCTTGGGCAACTCGGCATGTAATCCCTTTGTTCAGGAGAAGCCTTGAAAATCGATCGGTTCGACCACATCGTTTTCACGGTGCGCGACATCGAGCGGACGTGTGAATTCTACACGCGCGTTCTCGGCATGGAGGTGATTACCTTCGGCGGGGACCGCCGCGCGCTCTGGTTTGGCGACCAGAAGATAAACTTGCATCTGGCGGGAGCGGAGTTCGAGCCCAAGGCCGACCCGCCCGTTCCCGGTTCGGAGGACGTGTGCCTGATCACGAAAACAGATGTAGGCGATGCGATGGCGCATGTTAAAAATTGCGGCGTGCAAATCATCGAAGGCCCGTGTGAGAAAAGCGGGGCCGTGGGGCCTATCCGGTCTTTTTATTTTCGCGATCCCGACGGAAATCTGATCGAAGTGTCCAACTACCCGGATGACGTGGAATAAACCACCCTGCCTTGTTTTGCCGTGCTCAGCGGAAAAGTTCTATTTCGGCTTCCGTCTCTCCGTGGTACACCGCTTTCGCCTTTAACAGATCGTCGAGCACGAGGCGTTTGTCGCGCGGGTTTCTGAGCAGGTATGCCGGATGGTAGGTCGCGAGACAGGGGATTCCCTGGTAGCGCCCGAATTTCCCCCTCAGCCTGCCGATGGGCGTTTTCGTCTGGAGCAGCCACTGCGCGGCGAATTTCCCGAGCGCCAGAATGAGTTTGGGCCGGATGATGGCGAGTTGCTTGTGAAGATAAGGCTCGCAGCAGTCTATCTCGTCCGGTTCGGGGTTCCGGTTGCCCGGCGGGCGGCACTTCAGGATGTTGCAGATATAGACCTTCTGGCGGGGGACCTTGATGACGTTTTCGATCATCTTGGTCAGCATCTGGCCCGCCCGTCCCACGAAGGGGATCCCCTCCGCGTCTTCGTTGGCCCCCGGAGCTTCGCCCACGATAACGAGGTCCGCCGCCGGGTTCCCCACCCCGAATACGAGGTTCGTCCGGCCCGCTCCCAGCTTGCAGCGCAAACAGCCGTCCACGGCGGCCTGGAGTTCGTCGAGCGAAATTTCGGCATCCGGGTCGAAAGGCAGGGGCGGCGGTTCGGGGCCTTCGTTCCTGCGCTTCGCCATGGGCGCCAGTGTGGGTACCGGCCCGGGCGCAGCTTGGGGAATCAGGGCTTGCTGTTCGATGTTTTCGGCGGGTTCGGGTTCAGGCGCCTGGGGGGGTGGGGCCTCTGTAGTGCGCGCCGCCTCAGGAGCGATATTCCGGGGAGTCCCCAGACTCACGTATTGGAGGCCCGCGGCTTTCTGGCTTCTGAGATGTCCCAGAATTCCCTGAATCAGTTCTGCGCGATGGTTCATCGTCTCGACCGGCGGGCGTGCCTGAGAAAAGATGTATTATGATGAAATATTTTGCCACATTTTTGCGAGGCGGTCGAGGATGCGGCCCGCCAGAACCCCTTTATCGAGCACCGGAAGTTCTTGCGTTCTATCCTCTGAATCGATGATCCAGGCGCGCGAAGCGTCCGCGCCCATCGCGTCCTCAACGCCTGCGACCTTGTTCGCCACAATCAGGTCGAGCCCCTTGCGATCGAGTTTCTCCTTGGCGCGTTCGATTACTTCTTCGGTTTCCGCGGCGAAGCCCACGAGAATCCTGCTTCCCTTCTCCGCACCCAGCTCGGCGAGTATGTCGGTCGTTCGCGTGAGTTCTATGGCGGGGGGTGCGTCGCCTTTTTTGTGTTTTTGCGCCGATGGAGCAATCGGGCGATAGTCCGCCACGGCGGCGGCCATGAGGAGGGCGTGCGCGTCCGCCCATTCGCTTTTCACGGCCTCATACATGTCGGCGGCGGATTCCACGCGAACCACCTTTACCCCCTGCGGGTCGGGCAGGGCGGCGGGGCCGCTCACGAGAACGACGTCCGCTCCCCTGCGGGCGGCTTCTCGCGCGAGGGCGAAGCCCATTTTTCCGCTCGAGCGGTTCGAGAGGTAACGCACGGCGTCCCATCGTTCGCGCGTAGGTCCCGCCGTGACCAGCAGCTTCATGCCCGAGAGGTCGGGATTCGGCACGAGAATACGGCGCGCGGCCAGCAGTATGTCCTGTGGTTCGGGCATGCGCCCCCGGCCGGTTCCTTCTTCCGCACGGGCCATGCGGCCCGAACCCGGCTCCATCACGACGTGGCCGCGCGCGCGCAGGGCAGCGACGTTCTCCTGAACGGCCGGGGAGGCCCACATGCGCGGATTCATGGCGGGCGCGATCAAGACCGGCGGCTTTGCGGAGAGCAGGAGAGTGGAGAGAAAATCATCCCCCACCCCGTGGGCGAACTTGGCGATGACGTTCGCCGTGGCCGGCGCGATGAGTATCAGGTCTGCGCCCTCCGTCAGGGAGATGTGGGGCATGTCTCCCGTGGATGCGCCCCCCTCCATAGGGAACATTCTCTGGATGGGCGTCTTGCCGGTGAGCACCTCGAAGGGCAGGGGCTGAACGAAGGAGGCGGCGTTTTGCGTCAGGACCGTCTGCACCTCCGCGCCATCCAGGACGAGGAGGCGCGCCAGGTCGATGGATTTATAGGAGGCGATGCCGCCCGATACGCCGAGAACGGTTTTTTTGTCCGCAAGAGGGGCCGGGGCGTGTTCGCTCACCAGGAATCGACCTCCCCGCGATGTTGCAGGATGATCTTCTTGAGTTCCTGGAAAGCGACGTCGAGATCGTCGTTGAAGATGACGTGGTCGTACTGATGGCTTTGCGCCATCTCTTCCTCTGCTCTCGAGAGCCGGAATTCGACATCCTCACCGGTTTCCGTCGCCCGTCGCTTGAGGCGATTGGACAACTCATCGAGCGAGGGCGGCATGACGAAGATGAGGCTCGCCTCCGTTCGTCTTCTCTTGACCTGTAGTGCCCCCTGCACGTCCAGGTCCATGATGACGTCGTTTCCCCTGACCAGATGCGCGTCGACATCGCCTGCAGGCGTTCCGTAGCATTCCTCGAAAACACGCGCCCATTCGAGGAATTCGTTTTTGGCGATTATTTCGTCGAACTCCGCTTGTTCCAGGAAATGATAGTGAACCCCGTCTTCTTCGTAATCGCGCTTTGGCCGCGTCGTCGCGCTTATCGAGTGCCAGATGTCCGGGAGTTCCTGGCATGAACGTTCTATGAGCGTGGATTTGCCCGCACCCGAAGGAGCGGAGAGAACGAAAAGATGGCCCCGGCTTCTCATCATTCGACATTCTGCACTTGTTCGCGGATTTTCTCGATGGCGCTCTTCATGTCGACCGCGCTTTGCGTGAGGGTGAGATCGATGGATTTCGACGAAATCGTATTGGCCTCGCGGTTCATCTCCTGGGTGAGGAAATCGAGTTTGCGGCCGATGGGGCCCTTGTTTTCGAGCATCTCCTGAAACTGGACGATGTGGCTGTCCAGACGGCTCAACTCCTCGCTGATGTCCCCGCGCTCGGCGGCGTGGATCATTTCCTGCTCGAGCCTCCCCTCGTCCATCTCGATTCCGTCGGCGATTTCGAGAATGCGCTCGCGCATCCGCGCGGTGAGCATTTTTCGCGCCTCGGGCAGGCGTTCGCGGATTTCCCCGCATTGTCTCTGCACCGCCCCGAGGTGATCGCCCAGGTCATTCGCGAGCGCGCTCCCCTCTTTTTCGCGCATGCTCCCCAGAGCGGCGAGCGCATCGTCGAGTGATTCCATCAGGACGGCTCGAACGTCGTCTTTGTCCGGCTCGGGGTCTGCGCTTTTGAGCAGGTCCCTGAAGCTGGTGAGTATCGAAAGGTCCACCTCGCCCGTGATTCCCAATTCATCTTTCAGGGATTTCAGGTTCACGAGGAGGGATTTCGCGGCGTCCGCGTCGATGGGGGACACGTCCTTCGCACCATCGCCCTGGCGGACATAAATGTCGAAGCGTCCCCGGGAGAAGCGCTTTTTCACCGCCTCGCGCACCTCGCCCTCCAGCGGGAGCGACCAGCGCGGCCCCCTGAAAGAAACCTCCAGATAGCGGTGATTCACCGAGCGCGCCTCCACGCTGAGGGAGGCGTCTCCCAGCGGCCTCTCTCCCGCCCCGTAACCCGTCATGCTGTCTATCATGGTTCGCTCCGCGATGCGTTCGTTGTTAACAGTCCACCTGAAAGAGTCTACAATAATTTTCCGGTCGGGGCCTGTCAATTTATGCGGCTCCGGGAAAAATGTGCGGATTGAGGCGGGTTCATGGATACTTTCGTGCTTCAGGCGATAGCGGCGGAATTGAGCGCAAACATTCTGGGCGCGCGCCTGGAGAGAATTTCGCAGGTCGACCCGCATACGATCACCCTGTTTTTCTCAGGCTCCGGAAAAAGGGGGCGCTGCCTCCTCGTGAGCGCGGACCCCGCACACCCGCGCGTTCACCTGACCGCAGACCCGCCCCCGAGCCTGCCCGAGGCGCCCACGTTTTGCAGAACGCTCAGAAAGTATCTCGGCGGGTTGCGCCTCACCCGCGTGGCCGCCGGAGAGTGGGAGCGCGTCCTCCAGTTTTCCTTCGAGCGCAGCCGCGGCCCCGGGGGGGGCGATTCCTTCGCGCTGATGGCCGAGGTGATGGGCCGGTGGAGCAATCTGGTGCTTCTAAACGGCGCTACGGGCGAGATCCTGGAAGCCAAGAGACTGGTTCCGCCCGCTCCCCACACCGCGCGTCCGCTCGAGAGGGGGGGCAGGTATCAACTGCCGCCCGAGCAAAAAAAGGCAAGCCCGGACACGCTCACGAAAGATGCGATTCTGGAGATGATGCGCGAAGCGGACCTCCGCTCCGCCACCCGGGAGGAGTTCGCCGGGTGGCTGGTTCGCTCGGTCACGGGCGTGAGTCCGGCCCTGGCGCGAGAGCTTTCTCGCGCTTCTTGCGCCGATGAGGAGTGGGCGGGAGCGGCGGACGCGCTGATGGGGGCGGTCGAGAGCTACCGGAAAAAGGAATTCACCCCCGCCTGGCTGCTGGGAGAAGGCGGCGACCCCGTGGGGCTGAGCGCGGCCCGAATCCCAGGTGCGGACGCGGCTTCATACCGTGTTTTTGATTCCATGAACGAGGCTGCGGATGCGTTTTACGGGGGGCTCGTGAAGGGCGCCCGGATGGGTGAGCGGAAAAGAAAAGTCTCTAAAATGCTCCGCCGCGCGCAGGAGCGGGTACGCGGGTCGATGGAAGCGGTGCGGGGGGATTTGGAATCCGCTCAGGAGGCCGAAGCGGTGTTGAGAAAAGGAGAGTTGCTGCTCGAGCATCTGGGCGAGGTGAAAGAAAAAGCAAAAATCTTCTCCGTCCAGGCGGCGGATGGGCCGGTGGAAATCGCGCTCGACCCCAAGCTCACGCCCTCCGAGAATGCGCAAAAATATTTTCGCCGCTACAAGAAGCTCAAACGCCGGGCCTCGGCCGGGGTGGCGCGTCTTCAGGAGATGAAGGATGAGGAGGCGTTCGTAGGCACGCTGGCCTTCGATCTGGAAACGGCGGATGACGTGGAGGACCTCATGAGCGTGGAAGAGGCGTTGGCGCAAGCGGGCTACGCCGGGCGGGGGGGCGAGAAAAAACGAAAAGAAGACGCGCGGACGAAGGGCAGGCAGGCCGCGCGCGCCAGACCCTACAGGCGGTTCGTATCACCCACGGGCTGGGAGGCCATCGTCGGCAAGAACGCCATGGGCAACGATGCGCTGCTCCGGCGCGTGGGCCGCGCGAGCGATACGTGGTTTCACGCCCGGGGGGTTCCGGGAAGCCACGTGCTCCTTCGCCGCGCGGGCAATGTGCCGGCGGCAGGGCCGGATGAGGAGGCCCTGGTTCAGGCGGCGGCGTTCGCGGCGTATTTCAGCCGGGGCAGGACGGATTCCAAACTCTCCGTCGCCTATCTTCCTTTCACATCCTTACGAAGGCCGAAGGGGGGTCGTCCCGGGCAGGTCCTGCTCGGCAGGCACGAGACGATTCTCGTCGATCCTGATTTGGGGAGACGCCTGTGCGAGGAGTGGGAGGAGGTTTCCTGAGAGGGCCGCTTGAGAAATTTAAGATTTCCTGGTTTTAAGGGACTTAATTTCGTTAATTGAATCATTCTCGCGTTTCCGTTACATTTGCAGTGTGTGTGCATGATGTGTGGCAAAATCACACAACTGCGCTATATATGGGGTAAACAACCTCGCCCTCAAAGTTAGCAACAAACCATTCCCCGAACTCGTGGGTGCATCCTTATGTTTAACGAGCGAAAAGTCGCACAAATGGCCGCATATTTTCTCCAATGTGAAGGCGGGAAAATGGCGATACTAAAGCTAATGAAGCTTTTATATCTCGCCGAGCGAGAGTCATTGAAGCGCTACGGGATGCCGATGACTGGCGACTGTGTGGTTTCGATGGATCATGGTCCGGTCTTGTCGAATACGCTTGACCTCGCCAATGGTGCGGCTATCGACTCCGTTGAAGATGGTTGGGATTCGTGGATACCCCCTAGACAGAGATATGAAGTCGTGCTCGAAAAACAGGTAAGTGATGACGATTTTGATGAACTAAGCAAAGCTGACAAGGATATTCTTGAACATATTTGGAAAGAATTCGGTGATTTTGATAAATGGCAAATTAGAGACTACACCCACACCCTTCAAGAATGGAAAGATCCACGAGGAACATCATTGCCCATAGCATACAAAGACATCTTTTTGGCTCTTGGATATGAAGAACAGCAAGCAAGTCAATTATCCAATGAGATTGATGATGAAATAAAGATCGACAGAATCTTTCAGTCTTTGTAAGAATGTTCCTGCCATATCCAGGCGCTACTCTCCTTATTCCATCCGGGCCTGATGATGACCCTGATCGGATGCACTTGTTCGTTGTTCTCACGAATCCATTTGACGATATGGGCGATGGCGTTAAGAGAGTGTTGCTTGTAAGTCTTTCAACCATTTATGACCATAAAAATCATGATCCCGCCTGTGTTCTGGAACCTGGCGAGCATAGATTTGTGAAACGTAAAAGCTTCGTCGTTTACCGAAAAGCCCGAATTGAGGAGGTAAATAAACTCACAAAGGGCATCCACGAAAATAAATTTCAGTCACACACGCCTATAAGCGAATCAATATTATCGAAAATTTGCCAGGGCCTTGAATCATCAGAACATACAACACCCAGGGTCTTCAGATTCTACAAGTCATCTCCCAAGGAACTATAGTCCCGTGGGTTTCTCAACGGGATAATCGCCTTAAGTTCCCTCCAGAATACGTTTCAGATTCGCGAGCTCGCGGATGTTTCTGAGCGTGCCGTCGCGGTGCTTGGCCTGGTTTTCGTATTCAACGGTCTCGACCGTATGGAGAACGTGGGTGTAGGGGCCTTCTTCCTCGAAGTAGTAGCTGATGATCATGACGGGCGTTTTCGCATCGCCCTCGAAGTTGCGCCACACGATTTTTTTGTTCGGCTCCCAGACCATGATTTCCGAGACGTGCTCGGCCCCGTTCGTGTAGACCTGGTGAAACCGCATCCCCACCCCGCTTTTTCGCTCGGATATGATTTTTATGCTCTGGCTGAAATCCGCGATTTCAGGATGCGTTTCCACGTGGCCGATGAAATCGAACACTTTTTCCGCGGGCGCGCGTATTTTTTCGATGACCGCTACGGGAGGCATGGCCGCTCTCCTCTACAAGAAATTCGCCAACACGCGGTTGGCCAGAAGCGTTCCCTTTTCCGACAAGAGAAGCCGGCCGTTTTTTCTCGCCACCAGGCCGGAGTTCTCCAGTTCTTCAAACAATTCCCCGTACTCCTCTTCGGGGTCTGCGCCGCATTCTTGCGCGATTCGCCTGAGCGAAACACCCTCTTTCATGCGGAGTCCGAGCATCAGGGACTCGCCGATCGCTTTTTGCGGTTCATCCACACGCTCGGCGCCGGCGGTGGGGTCGCTCGCGTTCTGCGCGTAGACGTCGGGTCTGGCGTGGTTCCATATGCGCCCCCCCTCCATGAGAGAGTGCGCTCCTGCACCGAGGCCCAGATAATCCCCACGCCGCCAGTAATTCAGGTTGTGCTTACACGCGAACCCCGGCCTTGCGAAATTGCTGATCTCATAACGCTCGAAACCGGCGGCGGCCAGGGCCGAATCCCTGAGCGTCCACATGCCCAGAGCCGTCTCCTCGTCGGGGAGGGCGCTCAATTCTCCCCGCGCCTGTTGCGCATGAAACGCCGTGCCCGGCTCGATGGTCAGTTCATAGGCGGAGAGATGCTCGGGCGCAAGGCCGATGGCGCATTCGATGTCCCGCCTGGCCATGGCCATCGTCTGAAAGGGAACCCCGAACATGAGGTCGAGCGAAACGTTGGAAAAACCGGCTTTGCGTGCTGCGCGAAACGCTTTTTGCGCGTCATCGCCCGAGTGCACCCGGTCGAGCCTTTTGAGCGCCGCATCATCGAAGGTCTGCACGCCGATGCTGATGCGGTTGATGCCTGCCTCGCGCAGTGCGGCGAAGCGCTCGGCTTCCGCCGCCCCGGGGTTCGCCTCCAGTGTGATTTCACAATCGGGGTCCAGGTCGAACGACGCGGTGACGAGGTCCAGAACGCGCTTTGTTTCTTCAGGTGGAAACAGCGAGGGCGTGCCCCCGCCGAAAAATATCGTCTCTATCCTCCGGCCTTCCAGGAAGAACTCCTCGACCCGGCCTTTCGTTTCCTCCATCAGCGCATCCGCATAGCGGGGCGCCCAGTCGTCATCGACGTGGCCCTTTTCAACGAGCGTATCGAGGGCGTAGGAGTTGAAATCGCAATACCCGCATTTGGCGATGCAAAAGGGAATGTGGATGTAAAGTGATAGTGGTTTCATGGCATGATCTTTTTATCGGTAAAATTATGAATCCCAAACCCTTTTTTGTATGATAGCCTTCCTTTCAATCATTTTGTAAGCCAGGGGGAGCAGAGTTGGCCGTTCATACGCTATCCACCGAGGAGAGACTGCGCGTCATCCAGCGGGTGGGCCACGTGCTCAATTCGAGCCTGGACCTGGAAGTCGTATTGAGCCGCGTGGCGCACGAGGCGAAGGCGATATTCCCGCTGGAGCATTTCGTGCTCTATCTCGTCAACCCGGACAAGAAGACCTACACCATCCGGGCGCTCGCATCGAGCGATGAAATACTCGAGGTTCCCCAAGAAAATATACCGCTCGAGGGCGGCACGCTGGGCTGGCTCATCGAGCATCGGGAAGAACCTTATGTTATTTACAGGGATTTGGACAGGGAACGCTTTTTCGCCGAGGATGAAGGCGTTTTCCAGCGCGGACTGAGGAGCGGCATTCGCGCTCCGCTCGTCATCGGCGATGAGGTTTTCGGCGAAATCGCCGTGGCCAGCACCATGCCCGACCAGTTCACCGAAGAAATGGCCGAGTTTCTCTGTGAACTCACGCCGGCCATCGCCACGGCCGTGGCGAACGCGCGGACCTACGCGCAACTCGAAGAGGTAAAGGATGATTTTCACCAGGAAACCCTTCATCTGCGGGATCAGATAAGGGAGATCCACAATCCGGATGAACTCACCGGCTCGAGCAAGGCCGTAGAGGATATCAGAGACCTGATCGCCCGGGTGGCGCCCACGGACGCCACGGTGCTCATCCTGGGCGAGACGGGAACCGGCAAGGAACTCGTTGCGCGCGGCATCCACAACATGAGCGCGCGACGAAACCGCGTGCTGGTGAAGGTGAACTGCGCGGCCTTGCAGGAGACGTTGCTGCTGAGCGAGTTGTTCGGCTACGAGAAGGGCGCGTTCACCGGAGCCGTGGGCAGAAAACAGGGCCGCTTCGAGATAGCGGACAAGGGCACGATTTTTCTCGATGAAATAGGCGAAATACCCCCCGAAGCGCAGGTGAAAATCCTGAGAGTCATGCAGGAGCGCGAGTTCGAGAGAGTCGGCGGCAACCAGACGCTCAAGGTGGACGTGAGAATCATCGCCGCCACGAACAGGGATTTGGAGGAAGAAGTCCGCCGGGGCCGGTTTCGCGACGATCTCTACTTTCGCCTGAACGTGATACCCATCGACACCCCGCCGCTCAGGGACCGCAAGGAGGACATTCCCGAACTGGTCTATTATTTCGTGGGGAAGCATGGACGCCGCATGAACCGGCAGATCAAATCCGTGGACCCCCAGGCTCTGGAGCGCCTCATGCGCTACGATTGGCCCGGAAACATCAGAGAACTCGAAAACGTGGTGGAGCGCGGGCTCGTACTGGGGCGAGGGCGGGTTCTCCGCTTCGACAGGCAGCTTTTGGGCGAGCCTCCCCCCTCGGCGAGAGAAAGCGAATTCACGTCGCTCGAAGAGTATGACAGACGCTATATTCTGCAGGTGCTGGAGCATACCGGCGGGCGGGTTTCCGGAGTCAGGGGAGCCGCCCGCATCTTGGGGATGAAGCCCACGACGCTTCAGAGCCGGATGAAGAAACTGGGGATAGAACCCCGCCGGGAGTACAAGAGATCGAATCGGAACGTGGAATGAATCGATGGATGGGGATATGACGCACATGGAGAATTTTGATGGATAGAGCAATTTGGGCGACGTGGTACGACCTGCCCGAGGATGGGGCGAAAGAGTACATCGCATGGCTGCATGAGGTGCATCTGCCCGAGATGCTGGAACGATCCTGCTACCTGTGGGCGGCGCACGTGGACAACGACAAGAGCGAGGAGCGCAAGGAAAACGTGAACAGGCGCCTCACGCATACGGACGATCCCTCCGTGCCGGACGGCAACGGGTATCTGATGCTCTTCGGGGCGGAGAGCGTACACACGTTTCTGGATCCCTCTCCTGCGCAGTTGGCCGAAAAATGGGGGCCGGATGAGCGCGAGATGCTGGGGATGCGCACAGGCGCGCGTGAGTGTGTTTTCGTGGAAACGGGGCGGGTCGACGGCCCCGAGATTGCGCAGCGCGCCCCGGGCGTCACGCCGGGTCCGAGAATCCAGATGGGAAGCTTCAACATCAATGCGCTCGCCAACGAGGAGGGCATGGGGGCGTGGTACGTGCAGCTTCGCTTTCCCCGGATGCGGGCGCTCGAGGGTTGCGTGGGCATGCGGAAGCTGGTTTCGGTGTGCGGATGGGCGAAACACGCCGTGCTCTATGAGTTCGACCTGAACACGTCGGTCGAGCATTATTTCCAGAAAGAACTGGAGAGCGAGGACTGGTCGCGCGAGATGGTGGGCAGCCTCGTGCATGCGCCCGGATCCCCGAGTACGGGGAGGCGCATCTGGCCGCCGGTGGCGGGTTCCTGAGAGTTTATAAAAAAACCGCCGGGGCTTCGCGCGAGACCCCGGCGGTTTTTTTTCGTGCGGCTTATTTCTTTTTCAAGGCGCGTGATTTTATGAGGAGAGGGATATGTTCGAGACCACGCGCGGCGGTGTGGATATAGGGCTTTCGACGAGAAACTTATGTAAGATGAAAAAATTCTACACCGAGGTGCTCGGCCTCTCGGAAGCGGCGACTATCGAGGTGCCGGAGGATTTCGTGCGCGCGGCGGGTTTTGCGCGAGACGGCGTGAAGCTCCACGCCTTGAAATCGGGCGATATCCTGATCAAGCTGCTCGAATTCGGTGATAAACCCGCCGCAAGCGATGGGCCGGCGGACTCGGCGGCCGGGTTTCGCTACCTCACCTTCTGGGTGAAGGACATGGAGGCGGCCGTGGCGCACTTGCGCGACGCGGGCGTGGAGTTGCTTTCCGATATCTTGTCCCGCGTGCCCGAGAGAAAGACGATTTTTTTCAAAGACCCCGACGGAAACCTGCTCGAACTCAACTGGGTGTACCCGGCGGTTTGAGGGAAACGAAACGCAGGTTTTTTCAATCCATACCCAACGGGAGATGAGAAGAAATGAAGCTGACGTTCGATCATATTCATTGCGTGCATACCGACGTGGACGAGGCGGTTGCCTTCTACATGAACGTTTTGGGAGCGACCGAGACGAACCGCATCGACAGGGGCGGCGCGCCGCAGGTCTATCTCGACGTTCACGGGGCGAGCATCATCATTCGCGGCAAGCGCGATGGCGAGGAACTCGCGGCGGGGCCGGGCGGCTGGCCGCGCTACAGCATCGATCACTATGCGTATTGCGTGGAGGGAAAACTGGGCGATGCGGTCGCCGAAGTCCGCTCCCGTGGCGGAAACGTCGTGGCCGAAGGCGAGGCGGATGAGCTCTATTTCGCCTACGTGGAAGGGCCCGACGGCGTCGTCATCGAGATGATGGAGATGAAGTAAGTAGATTGAAGGCCGCGCCCTGCGTTTACGGACGACCGGGGGAGTTGAGGTGTTTCAGAAAATCTTTTTTGCGGCTGTCGTCTCGGGCGTAATCGCGGGGCTTTTCGCCACCGCAGTCCAGTCGGTTCGCGTTATTCCCCTGATAAACGAGGCGGAAAAATTCGAAAGGCGAGAACCCATCCCCATTCCCCAGACCCATGAAGACCATGCGGATGAGGGGGATGGCCTCTCGCGGTTCGCTCTCACCCTGGTCTCGAACGTCGTCTCGGCGATTGGTTTCGCGCTATTGCTCATCGGCGGGTTCGCCCTGCGCGGGGAGGTGGACTGGCGGCGCGGAATCCTCTGGGGGGTGGGCGGATTCATCGTCTTTGGCTTAGCGCCCGCGGTGGGTTTGCCGCCCGAACTCCCAGGAGCCGCTGCGGCTCCCCTGCCGCACAGGCAACTCTGGTGGATTCTCACCGTGGCGGGCGCGGCCGCAGGGCTCCTTCTGCTGGCCTTCAAATCAGGGGCGCTCTTCAAGGCGCTGGGAGCCTTCCTCCTCGTTTTACCGCACGTAATCGGCCCCCCGCGTCCCGAAGCGCACGGCGGCTCGGCGCCCCAGGCGCTCATGGAGAGTTTCATCCCCACGGCGCTCGTGGGCTCGTTGGTGTTTTGGGTCGTTCTGGGTCTTTGCGCGGGCTATTTTTTTTGCCGCCTGAACAACAAATGAGGAGTGGTTTTCAAGGCTGAAGGGATGGATTCCATTTACCTTGCCGGTCACTCCGCAGCTTCGGCGTTTTCAACTCCCGGTGCTCTTCCCGGTCTCGTCTTTTCCGGCGGAAAACAACCCCGAAAAATTGTCGATAAATAGTAAAATAACGATATATGGTATTTCCTGCCTGCCTTTCCGGTCCTTTCCTTAGGGCACGTAGTTTTATAAACCCTTGTAAATATAATGGTTCATGGTTTTTGTCAGTTTTGGCACGAATATTGCTTATATAATAGGTAACTTGGTTTCCTGGGTATTGCAGTATGAGTGAAAGGAGGCGAAAGATGGAATTTCTCAAGGTGTACGCGATAACGGCAATACCCGTATTTTTCGCATTCGCCGCGATCTGGTGGTTCATGACTATCAGCATCATCCGTCATCCTCCGGCGAAGGCCGCGCTTTCGAATGACGCCAAGGCGGATTTGGTCGAATCGAAATTGCTCTACGCCATTGCCCCGCAAACGGAACTGCGGAAAGCCGCCTAGAAACATGGGCCGCGAGTTCAGGATACGGAGAGAAACAATGTATGAGCGAATCTTGATTCCATTGGATGGCTCGGAAGAGGCGGAAGCCGCCGTGCATGAGGTGGTTCATCTCTCGGTGAACCCGAAGATCATTCATCTGCAATTGGTGGAAAGCGGCGTCATGCAGTCGAGGCAACTGGAAGGCTACACGCTGTACTCCGATCAGATTCACGATGCGCGAACGCGCTCGGGCGAAGCGTATGTACAGCCCTTGCGGCGAAAACTCGAAGACAGGGGCCTGCGCGTGGAGGTTTCCATCACCAACGGCGCTCCGCTGCATGAGGTGGCTAACAGGGCGAAGAAGCTCGAAGCCGACCTCATTCTCATCGGCGCCGGGGAAGAAGGATGGCTGGGACGCCGCTTTGGATTGGCGCGTCTCGCCCCGCGTCTTGTGAAAAGACTGAACACCCATGTCCTGCTGGTTCAAAGGCAGGAGCGGGCGCAACGGAAAGAGGCTCTACAAAGAGCCGCATAGAATATCCTGCCGTGGCCCAACCAATGGGCCGCGCCCCCACATACCTCCCCCTCGGTGGCCCACGCCATCCGGCAAAGGGCCACCGGGAGGGGAATCCTCACTTTCCATCTGTAGGGTCGTTCCGAAGCTATCGCCCGGATGGTAGAATCTCGCCTCATCCATGATTCGCATAAGGAGTGAGGAGTGAGAATCGGAATCCTGTGTCGGGACAAGACCTTACACGGCGTGCGGAGAATTTCAGAGACCGCCAGGCGCAAAAAGCACCGGGTGCGTGTGCTGGATCCGTACCGGTTTTTGCTCAAAATAAACGAGGGGGAAATTTCGCTCGAATTTCGGGGCAAACCCTTTTCGGGGGCGGATGTCTTTCTCCCGCGTTTGGGAGCGAACATATCCGAGCATTCCCTGGCGCTTATTCGACACCTGGAAGCGGCAGGCGCCCTGGTGATCAACGACTCCCGTGCGCTCGAGACGGCGCGGGATAAACTGCGAACTCTTCAACTTCTGTCGCAAAACGGTTTGCCTGTGCCCAGGACGGCGTTTGCGCCCGACCCGGAGTATCTGCGCGCGGCGCTTAAGAGCGTGGGTGGCGCGCCCGTCGTCATGAAGCTGCCGCGCGGCACGCAGGGCAAGGGCGTCATGCGCGCCCATGATATCGAAGAAGCGCAGGCCATCTCCGACGTCATGTGGAATTTACAGCGCGACGCCATCGTTCAGGAATACGTGGAGGAGGCCAAAAAGGGGGATTTGCGCGTCATCGTCGTCGGCGGCGAAGTGGCGGCCGCCGTGAGGAGGCGCGCTTCCAAGGATGAGTTTCGCACGAATCTGCATCGTGGCGGCTCGGTCCGAAAAGTCTCCCCCACCCGTCGAGCCACGGAACTCGCCCGCTCCGCCGCGAAGCTCTGCGGTCTCGAAATCGCGGGCGTGGATTTGCTGGAGACGAAAAGAGGCCCTCTGGTTTTGGAGGTGAACGCCGCACCCGGTTTCGAGGGGGTGGAGCGCGCAGGCGGACCCGAGGTTGCGCCCGTCATCATCGACTACGTCGAGCGGCGTCATGCGGAATGGAAGAAGAATATAGAATGATTCGTTTGCCGGTCATTTCGCGTCGGCCTATAATCCACAGCCGGTCTGAAAGATTTGATGAGGGAGATTCATCTTGAGCGATATCGACTCCATATGCCGGGCGGCGAGGAGTGCCGCTCTTACTCTCGCGCCCTTGAGCGATGAGGTGCGGAATCGCGCCTTGGCCGCCGTGGCGGACGTGATTGACGAGAACGCGCGGCGAATCCTCGAAGCGAACGCGGAAGACGTGGCCGAGGCGGAACCACTCGTGGCGAGCGGGGAGATGTCCGAGCCGCTGCTCAAGCGTCTGGAACTCACCGGGGGCAAAATCTCGCAGATGGCGGACGGCGTGCGCGCGGTGGCGGCTCTGCCCGATCCGCTAGGCGTGGCGCGCATGGCGACGCTGCTCGATGAGGAATTGACGCTCAGGCGCATCACGTGTCCTTTGGGCGTCATCGCCGCCGTGTTCGAATCGCGACCCGACGCGCTGGTGCAGATAGCCTCGCTTTGCTTGAAATCCGGCAACGCCGCGATTTTGAAGGGGGGGCGTGAGGCCGCGCACACGAACCGTCTCTTGTCCGAGCTGTTGAGAGGCGCTGCGTCATCGGCGGGAGAGGTTCCGGCGGACGCGCTGCAACTCGTCGAGGCGCGCGAGGACGTGCAGGCGCTCCTCTCGCGCGACGATGCGGTCGATCTGCTCATACCGCGCGGGAGCAACGAGTTCGTCCGCTACATCAAGGAGCATTCGAGCATTCCGGTTCTGGGCCACGCGGACGGGGTTTGCCATTTATACGTGGACGAGGCGGCGGAGACCCGGATGGCCGTGCGCTTGGCGCTCGACGCCAAAACGCAGTACCCCGCGGTCTGCAACGCGATAGAAACGCTTTTGGTGCATGAGAAAAAAGCGGGCGAATATCTCCCCTTGGTCGCCGAGGCGCTTCAGGAAAAAGGAGTGGCCATCCGGGGCTGCGCGGCGACACGGGCGATTCTTAAAAGTGCGGGCGCAGCGAACGAGGAGGACTGGAAGACGGAATATCTCGACCTCATCATCTCCGTGCGGGTGGTGGAATCACTCGCCCAAGCCGTCGATCACGTCAACCGATACGGTTCGCGCCATACCGACGCCATCGTCACGGCGGACGAGGCGGCGGCGCGGACTTTTCTGTCGAGGGTGGACGCGGCCAGCGTCATGTGGAACGCATCCACGCGCCTGGCGGATGGTTTCCGCTACGGCTTCGGCGCGGAGGTGGGAGTCGCCACCGACAAGATACACGCGCGAGGCCCCGTGGGTCTCGAGGGTCTGGTGACCTATAAATACCAGATCGAGGGAAACGGCCACCTCGTCTCCGATTACGAGGGGGCGGATGCGCGCGCGTTTCTCCACAAGCCTCTTCCCTTAAGCGAATAGAGCGCTCAGGACGCCTCCGGACTTGGGCAAGTGGGTCGTCGTCTCGTTTCTCGCCTTGGGCGGCGCGTTCGTCGCCTTTTTACTCGTCTTTCAAAACCCACAGAAAAAAGAGACGCCTCTCACCACGGGCGATGGCGGGGCGGTCTACCGCCAGACCTGCGCCGTCTGCCACGGTGCGCGGGGCGAGGGAAAAGGCGGACTGGGAAACCCCCTGCGCGGCCGCGCGCTTCCTCTCGTCTACATTAAAGAGGTCATCAAGCGGGGCAAAAACAAGATGCCCGCCCTGCCCCATGTAAAAGACGAGGCGCTCGATAACGTGGCTAGGTATGTGAATCGTCTGCGCTGAGTTTCAGGCTTGCGCGTTATGCTTCGCTTTCCGGCCCTTTGCCGTCATCCCCATCTATCTTGCGGTCTGGATTTTGAGCCTTGGGCTCACCCCTCGCTTCTCTCGGCGGTTCTCACCGCAAAAGTGAAGCAGATACCACCGAAGAGGATCATGACGAGGAGGGAGACCCACAGCCCCGGCAAGGTGGCCACGGCTTCGGGCGCGCTCATGTAGAGCGTTCTTCTTAAAGCCGCCACGCCGTAGGTAAGCGGGTTTACCTGCATGATGTACCCGATGATCGGGTGCGCGCCCGAGACCGGGAACACCGCGCCCGAAAGCAGCCAAAGCGGTATCAGCAGCAGGTTCATGATGGAGTGAAACCCTTGCGTGGATTCGATGCGCCAGGCGAGCAGAAGGCCGAGCGCAGTCAGTGCGAAGCCGATCAAGCCCATCACCAGTATGGAGGCGAGGGCGGCTTCCACCGTGAGCGGAACGCCCGCCAGCGGGGTGGCGATGAGCAGGAGAACGCCTTGTAAGAGCGCCAGCGTGGCGCCCCCCAGCACTTGTCCCAGCACGATGGCCGAGCGCGGAACGGGGGCTGCGAGCACGCCTTGTAAGAAGCGCGCCTTTCTGTCGTCCACCACGGCGAAAGTCGAGAAGATGGCCGTAAAGAGCACCACCATGGCGATGATGCCCGGATAGAAGTATTCCAGATAGCCTTCCCCGCCGCCGCCCGCGTAGCGGAAGTTTCGCCCGAAGCCGCTGCCCAGCAGCAGCCAGAAGAGTATGGGCTGGCCGAACGCGCCGATGATGCGGCTTCTCTGGCGCACGAAGCGGATGATCTCGCGCTGCCATATCGTTCCCATGCACAGCATGTACGGAGTCATGATTTCCGCGCCTCTGCCGCGGGGGGGTCCTCGTCCGCGTCGATGAAGCGCTTTCCCGTCTGGTTGATGAACACGTCCTCGAGCGTGGGCTTGCCCAGCGTGATGGAGCGGACCTCACCGGGGAACGCCTCTGCTATTTTGGGGATGGCCACGTGGGCGTCGCTCATCTCGGCGCGCAGGGAGCCGTCCACGCTCTTCACCTCGCAGGAGAACATTGCGCCAAGTTTCTCGCGCAGGGATTCCGGATTTTGCGCCTCGATGGTCAGCACCTCGCCGCCCACTTCCTTTTTAAGCGCATCGGGCGCGCCGATGGCGACGAGGACGCCCTCGTGGATGACGCCCACCCGGTCCGCGTGGTCGGCCTCCTCGATGAAATGCGTGGTGAGCACGACCGTGGTGTTCGTTTCATTTCTCAATCTTTTGAGTTCGTTTCTGAAATTGATTCTGGCCCCCGGGTCGAGGCCCGTGCTGGGTTCATCGAGAAACAATATCTCGGGCCGGGGCAGGAGCGCTTTTGCGAGTTCCACCCTGCGCTGAAGCCCGCCGGAGAGGGTCTCGACGTAATCCTTTTTCCGGTCGCTCAGACCGAACTGCGCGAGGAGCGCGGCGGCGGCGTTTTGCAGGGGCTTGCCGAGCATCCCGTAGAGTCGTCCGTGGTGGATCATGTTTTCCAAAACGGTGAGCTTCGGGTCCAGGCTTGGTTGTTGGAAGACGACGCCGATTCTCTTTCGCACCGCGTGGGGCGCATCCCGCACCGAATGGCCGAACACGCGGGCGTCGCCCGACGTCGCGCGCATGAGGGTGGTGATGATGCGGAACAGGGTGGTTTTGCCGCCGCCGTTAGGTCCTAAGAGCGCGAATATCTCGCCCTCTGAAACCTCGAAGCGCACATTTTTCAGCGCTACGCGATCCCCGTAGCGGTGGGTGATGTCTTGAACGTCCAGGGCGGCGCTCGGGTTCAATTCGATGATTCCCCATCGTCTCGGGGTGAGAATTTCCGGCTGAAAAAATAATCCGCGTTCAGCCAGATGGCGCGCGAGTAGCGAAACGAGAATAGCGGAATCAGGATGCAAAGCCCACCCCAGGTGATGAGCTGCGCCGTGAGCCCCGGGGCGATGAATATCTCGGTCAAGAAATAACCGCCCAGACAGATGATGATCGTGATGGCGTAGTTGATGTAGATGGCGCCGATGAAATAGCCCTGCTCACGCTCGATGAGGTAGCCACAGCCCGGGCATTTTTGGTGCATTTGGAAAAGACCGGTGAAAAGGGGTTCGGGACACCTCGGGCACATCAGGGCGGCCCCGCGTCTTATGGCGCGCAGGAACTCTCTCATGCCCTCGGGTAGAGCACATAGAGGAGCAGGTAGACCATGACGCCGGTAAGGGAAACATAGAGCCAGATGGGAAACGTCCAGCGCGCGATGCGGCGATGCCGATCGAAATCCCCCCGCCACGCCCTGTAGAGGGTGATGACCGCCATGGGCGGCACCAGGACGGCCAGCACCGAATGCGTGATGAGGATGAAGAAATACACCGGGCGAATCCAGCCCGTGCCGGTGAAGCCCACCGAACCCACGTTGAAGTGGTAAACGAGATAGGAAACGAGGAACAGGGTGGATACGAGAAATGCGCTCACCATGAAGCGCTTGTGGGCTTCCACGTTTTTGGCGTAAATCTGCTTCACGCCCAGCATGAGCAAGGCCGCGCTCGTGGCGTTCAACAAGGCGTTCAGGGTGGGCAGATATCGAAGCGACATGATTTTTTTGAAACGTCCGGCGGCGGCGGCCTAAAAATCAGGCAGCACCATCAACACGACGAACACGCACAGCACGAGCGGTATCATGGCGATGAAGCCCAACGCTGCTTTCTCGAATTTGAGGTGCATGAAGTAAAGGGCCACCAACGCCGCCTTGGCCACGGCCATGCCGACGAGGAGCGCTCCCTTCAAAAGCTGCGGATAGGCGGGACTCGCCTGCGGCACGCCTGCCATGATTTCGAGTATCGTGAGCGCGAGGAGCCACCAGAAGATGGTCATGTAGCTCACGTGATGATCGTCGTGGTTCGTGTGGCTTGCGCTGGCCATGATGTATGTGCTCTCCCTCGAACGAACCCGAGCGCGCCCGGGACGCGCCCTGGATGGTTACAATAGATAGATGAATGTGAACACGAGAATCCAGACGAGGTCCACGAAGTGCCAGTAAAGGCCCGCGATTTCCACCTCGTTCCAGTTCGTCGTCGAATAAACGCCTTTTTTGCCGCGTAGCGCGATGACGGACAGATAGATGACGCCGCCCGTCACGTGCATCCCGTGGAAGCCCGTGATGATGTAGAAGGTGGTGCCGAAGAGGCTGTCGCCCCACTTGTTGGCGGAAAGGTGGAGACCCTCGTGGATCAGGTGGGTCCACTCATACGCCTGTAGTCCTAAGAAGATGAGGCCGCCCCCGACCGTGAGCCACATGAACTTCACCAGACCGGCCTGATCGCCTCTTTTGATGGCGTCCAGGCCCTTCACCATGGTGACGCTGCTGCATATGAGCAAAAACGTCATGAACGCGGTCAGCGATATGCCCAGCACGTCCACGGGCACAGGCCAGTTCGCGCTGTTGCCCCGCATGATGGCGTAGCCCGCCAACAGGGTTCCGAACGACATGGCGTCGCCCGCCAGAAATACCCACATCCCCAGCTTGCCCCAGCTTTCGGGGGTAAGCGGGGTTTCCGCTGGTTCCACTCCGTGGGCGTGATCCACGGCGGCGGCTTCACTCACTGCGCCATCTCCTTCTTATTCAGACTTATTCAGAAAAAATGCCTTTGTCCGCCGGCGCTCTCTTTGCGCGCCGGGAATTGTACACGAAATAACCGCCCGTAATCGAGGCGATCAGAAACGGCATGCTGATCAAAAAGCCCATGCTCCAGAGAAAACCCGGCTCGCCGTCCACACCGCACACCGCGCAGGCGGAGGCGAAGCTTGGGAGCAGGAATTCAGCACCCAAGGTTGCGGCGATGAGCATGGTAACGACTGGTTTCACTTGAATCTCCTTGAGGCGAGTATGCCACCCGCTTCGGGAAAGTGTCAACGTTTTCGGCGGTTCCAGAACCATTACAGCAGGTAGACCAGATAGAACAGAATCGGCCACAGCCCCACCACCAGATGCCAGTACATCGCGCATGCGACGACGCCGGCGGGCTTTTGCGCGGAATACTTGCCCATATGCGCGCGAACCAGTACCACGACCAGCCAGGCGACCGCGCTCAGCACGTGAACCCCGTGCGTGCCGATGATGGTGTAGAAGATGGAACCATACACGTTCGCCGATGCGGTGAGGCCGAAACTGACCAGCCGAATCCACTCATAGCCTTGTATCGCGAGAAACAAAACCCCCAGAACGCCCGTGATGGTGAGCAGTCTTGGCAGAGCCTTTGTATCGGCTCTTTTAATGGCGAGCTGGGCGCGGACCATCGTGTAGCTGCTCAGCAGAAGGAAGAGCGTGTTGACGGCGGTGACTTCCACGGGCAGGCGCGGCTGAAAGGGCGGCGGCCAGGGTTTGCCACTGAAGCGGAAGACCAGAAAGGCGCCCACCAGGCCCGAGAAGAACATGACTTCCGCCGCGATGAGCACCAGCATGGCGAGTTGGGTGTTTCCGAGCAGGGGCTTTCCGGCGGGAAGCGAATCCGGGGAATCGTCTCCTCCTCCCCCGTCTCCTCCGTTGTCGTCAGGAGGTTCCGGCGGAGGCGGAGGCGCGCCTCCCCCCCATTGCTCCGGGGTTTCTTTTTTTTGTGGCGCTTCGATTACCGGATTCAAGGGAGTGCTCCCGCTTTAGTTTTTGATGAGGGCCACCGTCCACGCGAAACCGGCCAGACACACGATGAAGAGAAAAAGTAAAATGCCGGTGCGCCGGTTCTTGTTCTTTGTTTGCGTCTTGTCCATCGGCGGCCTCAACCGAAAATCATCGCCAGCAGGAGCGCCGGCAGATAAATCAGTGAGTAGTAGAACAGACGTCTCGCGGATGCGACGCCTTTTTCTCTGGCCATGTGAATGCCGTAACCGAGATACACGAACCCCAGTATGGTGGAGACTGCGAAATAAACCGGGCCCGCCATGCCGATGATGGCCGGGGCCATGCCCGCGGGAATGAGGGCCATACAGTAGGAGATGACCTGCCTGCCCGTGCTCGCGCCGCCGGGGTCCTCGACGGGCAGGAGCTTGATGTCCGCCCTTGCGAAATCCTCGCGGTACATCACGGCGATGGCCAGCGCGTGGGGGATCTGCCAGAGAAACATGATGGAAAACACCACGAACGCCTCGATCGAGAGCGCGCCCGTCGCCGCCGCCCAGCCGATGAGCGGGGGCATGGCTCCTGGAACCGCGCCCACCACGCTGTTCAGCGAGGTCGTGCGCTTGAGCGGGGTGTACAAAAACAGATAGAGCCCTCCGGTGGCCGCGATGAGGAGCGCCGTGAAGGGGTTCACGAAAACGGCCAGATAGGCCACGCCCAGAATCATGATGGCCGAGCCGAACAATAGCGCGTCCAGTTTCAGGAGGCGGCCAGCGGGCAGCGGGCGCTTTTGCGTGCGGATCATCCGCGCGTCCAGGTCTTCCTCGGACGCCTGGTTCAGCGCCAGCGCGCCGCCCGTCGCAAGGGCCGAGCCGATGAGCGTGTGGATGAGCAGGACGATCTGAACGCCTGCGCCCGAGGCGAGATAAAAGCCCGCGGCGGTGACGACCAGCACCATCGGCAGGATGCGCGGTTTCGTGAGTTCCAGATAATCCACCGCCCTTCTCTTCGTGGTCGCGTTCGCGATATTCATCGCCTCGGTCGGCAAGTTCGTCATGCGCGCGCGCCTCCCGCCGCAACCGGCGCTTCGGGGGTCTGGAAGGCGAACAAAGCGCCTTTATTCAGACGAAGGGCCACGACGAGCGAAGTGGCGAAGAGCGTCGCTCCCACCACGACATGCGAAGACGTGAGCGCGATGATGAGGCCGGGAGTGAAGGCGTCGCCCAGGGCTGCGTATTTCCCGACCCATGAGGCGCCGCCGAGCGCCAGTTGAACGAGGAGCAAGACCCAGAGGCAGTTCGCCTCCTTCGCGAGCGCGCCCGGGTTCGGCAGCTTCAAGACCCGGTAGGCGAGGAGGATGACGTGGACGCTGCTCAGCGCGGCGAAGAGCAGGTGGGCGTCCAGCCTGTTTCCGGTGTGGCGGAGCAATGCGCCGAAGATGATTTGGATATAGATCAGTGAGACCGTGATGAGGCTCAATCGCGCCAGTCCCTTGTCGCTCATTTCCCCGCTATCCTCCCGCCAGCTGCGGGATGTGAACAGCGCCGCGCTCACCATGAGGCCGAAGAAAATCTGGGCGACGCAGGCGTGGACGATGGCCAGGTTGAGTTTGATGAGCACCACCCGCATGCCGCCGAGCACGCCCTGGAGAATCACGAGGCCGACCGCGAACAGGCCGAGGCGGCGCATCCATTTCCGCTCATCCGTTTTCCAGATCGAGGCGGCCGTCAGGATGGTGAGAAGCCCGACCAGCGAGCCGAGCAGGCGGTGTGAGTGTTCGATGAAAATGCCGCCCACCATCTTCGACCACGGGAAGAGGAACATGTTGTAGCCGAACGTGGTGGGCCAGTCGGGAACCGCGAGGCCCGAGCCCGTGCTCGTCACCAGGCCGCCCGCGAGAATGAGGGCGACGGTGAAGATGCAGGTCAGCAGGGCGAAACGATGTGGCCAGACTCCCCCTATCGTGGCGGGGAGGCCGGCGCGGCGGGTAGATGCCATGCGCGTTCTCTCCCGGGGTAGCGTGCGCCGGAACTAGTGTCCGGATTTGGCGTACGCAGGGTCGATGGGTTCTGTCTGCGGCGCCCAATCCGCTTCCTCGCCGGGGACGCTGTATTCATAGGGTCCGCGCCGGACTACAGGCAACGTGGGGCCGAAGTTGCCGTGCGGCGTCGGCGTGGGCGCCACCCATTCGAGCGTGTTGGCTTCCCAGGGATTCTGGGGCGCGTCGGCTCCGAACGGGGCCATGTTCTTCTCCAGATAGCGGTATATCAAGGCCGCCAGGACGACGAAGACGACAGCGCCGAGAATGCGCGCGACCGTCGAGGGTTCGGGTTCCATGAAGCCCTCTATCAACGACGCCGTGCCCTTGTAGCCGATGAAGCCGACGACGAGAGCGGAAACCGCCTGGGTGAGTACCCGGAACCACCTCGCGTTCCAGCGGAAGACGGTGGCGAAGAAGTTGAAGACGAAGGGAATCTGCGAGAGCCCCAGGGCCAGGGCCGAGAGGGTGATCATCACGTTCATGGGCTGCATCCCTTGTAAGAAGTCATACTGCATGGGGTTGTAGATGCGCCGCATGTGACCGCCCACGCCCAGGATGTGCATGGGGAAGAACACCATGTTGAAGAAGATGAACGTGAGCCAGAAGTGCACCTTGCCCAGCGCCTCGTCCATGGCCCTTCCGAACATTTTCGGGAACCAGTATTGAATGCCGCCGAACAGGGCGAAGACGCTCCCGCCGAAGATGACGTAGTGGAAATGCGCCACGATGAAGTAGGTGTCGTGGATGTAGATGTCCACCACGTTCGACGCCATGAAGATGCCGCTCAGCCCGCCGATGACGAACAGAATGACGAAGGCCAGGGCGTTGAGCATCGGCACGGTGAAGCGGATCGATCCGCCCCACAGGGTCCCCAGCCAGTTGAATGTCTTGATGGCCGATGGTATCGCGATGACGAGCGTCGTCATCATGAAGGCGGAGCCCAGGGCGGGGTTCATGCCGGACTGGAACATGTGGTGGCCCCAGACGATCCACGACAAAAAGGCGATGGAGAGCATGGAGTACACCATGGCCCGGTAGCCGAAAATCGGTTTTCTGCAAAAAACGCTCAAAAGCTCCGAAGCGATGCCCATGCCCGGAAGAATGAGGATGTATACCTCCGGATGGCCGAAGTACCAGAACAGGTGCTGCCACAGGAGGGGTTCGCCCCCCTTCAGGGGATTGAAGAAGTTCGTCTCGAACACGCGGTCGAAAATCATCATCGCGCCGGCGGAGCCGAGAATGGGCAGGGCCAGGAGGCCGAGAATGGCGGTGACGAACAACGACCACACGACGAGCGGCACCCGGAACCAGGTCATGCCCTCCGTGCGCATGTTGATGAGCGTGGTGATGTAGTTGATCGAACCCATGAGCGATGAAAAACTGAGCACGAACAGACTCATCGCCCATAATGTCTGCCCCATATAGACGCCGGAGTACTCCGGCACGGTGGATAAGGGCGCGTAGCCCGTCCAGCCGGAAGCGGCGTGTCCTCCCTCGACCAGGAATCCCGCGGTCATGATGACGGCGCCCAGAACGGCGACCCAGAACGAAAGCATGTTCAGCAGCGGGAACGCCATGTCGCGCGCGCCGATCATCAGCGGGATGAGGAAGTTCCCGAAACAGCCCACCAGAATCGGCATCACGACCAGGAACACCATGATCGTCGCGTGCATGGTGACCGCCATGTTGTAGAAGTTCGGCGTGACGTAGCCCTCGGGCATCCCGTCGCTCTCGTCCGATATCCACTCGAAGCCCCAGACCTGGGTTTCCGGCCAGGCGAGCTGCCAGCGGAAGATCAGGGCGAGAATTCCGCCGACGACCATCATGATGAGGCCGAGCCAGAGGAACTGCCTGGCGATCATCTTGTGATCCGTCGAGAAGACGTATGTGCTCCAGAACCCACCTTCGTGGTGGTCGTGAGCGTCGTGTGCGTCTGCCGTGGTTTCGCTCATGGTTTCCAGCATCCCTCGTAGTTTATAGGACGAAAGATTTTTTCTTCCTTCCGACACGTTTCAAGATAAAAGAGGGCGTTCGCGCGCCCCCATGAAATACAGCCTTTTATTTGTCTTTCTCCGCCCACGCCTTCTTGCGCCATTTCGCATAGTCCGCCTCGGAGTGAACGACAAGCTCTCCCTTCATGCCGGAGTGCCCGAAGCCGCAGAGCTCGGCGCAGGGTATCTCGTATTTGCCCACCTTGAACGGCGTGAACCACAGCGGAATCGTGCGGCCCGGAACCACGTCCTGCTTCATGCGGGTCTGCGGGATGAAGAAGCTATGGATGACGTCGGTTCCTTTCAGCGAGATGAGCACCTGCTTGTTCACCGGCACGTTCAACTGGTTGTCCAGCACGAGGTCGTCCTTGGTGCCGAATTTGTCGTCGTCTCCGGGGTAGCGGATGATCCAGTTGAACTGCTTGCCGGTCACCTCGACGCGCACGTGGGGGTTCTGGGGAATCGCCAGCTTGAGCTTCGCCCAGGAGGTCTGTGTCATCAGGACGAATACGAGCAGGATGAAGGCGGGAATCACCGTCCAGAGAATCTCCAGGGTGTTGTTGCCGTGCACGTATTTCGCCTTCACGCCCGGTTTGGCGCGGTATTTGATGAGGAAATAGATCATCGCGGCGGCGACCATGATGAAGGCGACCGCCGTCAGATAGTATGAGACATAGAAGAGAAAGTCGATTTCCTCTCCTTCGAGAGAAATGTTCTCTGGGAGCCAACTCATCATGAGAAGCGTATCCTCCGGTGCTTGCCTTGTGAAAAGCGGATCGGGGCGTCACATTCCCCCGAAACCGCGATAAATAAATGGTTGCCGTAATAAACGCAACGCGAGTCTAAAGGATAAGCGGATGTTTTTTCAAGCGCGCGCGGGAAAACTTTTCGCATCGCGGGTGCAGGCGTACGCCCCGCCATCGGGACGGGGACGAAAGGGCGCGCCTCCTCCGCCGTGCTCTTTCGTTGCCTCTTGACTTCACTGCCCGGCCGGGGGTAGTTTTGCCCGCTTTTGTTTGCAAGATGCGCGTCTTGCGGGCTATAAGGAAATGGCGAGCGCCAGTAGCTCAGCTGGATAGAGCGTCTGACTACGGATCAGAAGGTCGGGAGTTCGAATCTTCCCTGGCGCACCATCGAATATAAGAGGCCGGGGCAACATGGCCCCGGCTTTTTTGGTTGGGTACTTTCTTCAAGCCCTGCGGCCCCCTAAAAAACCCTCTTGCTTATCCTTGCGGGATGCCCCTACAATATCCTCATGTTCTTCATCGTTCCGGCGCGCGCCCATTGTTGGCATCGGGCCTCGCCCCCCTCGCCCGGATGTTTAAGGATTTTCACCTGTTTCAACCCGGAACAAGAAGCCGCTCGCCGGGCGACCTTCCATCGGCCGCTCCCACGCGAGAAGGTTGAATTTGCTGGAAATAACGCTATATGGAGGATTCCGGGAAAACGCTCCGATTTTTTCTGTTTTGCATTTTGTTACGAACAGGTTACAATATGGACATATTTGAAAACGTATTTATATATGCGCCAATAAAATATATATGCGCCAATAAAAATTTCGCCCTGTGTATGTTCGGTGTTTTCGTCAAGAGGGAGGAATCTTTATTAGAGGAAGCTCAATGTTTGCGGCGCGGGATGCGGCTCCTGAATCCCGCGTTCATGGTGTGCGGCATAATTGGGTTGTTGCCTATCAATAAGGAGGCGCTTGTATGAATGCGAAGATTTTCTGGCTATTCGCCTTCGTCGTGCTCTATTGGGCCTACTGCATTTTCTGGGGCCTCAAGTGCGCGAGGATGGCGAGAACGGCTGGTGACTACTTCATTGCGGGTCGCCAGCTATCTATGTGGGTGTTCGTCCTGGCGGCGACGGCGACGTCGTTTTCGGGATGGACGTTCATGGGACACCCGGGACTCGTCTATCGAGACGGCTTCCAGTACGCCTATGCTTCTTTCTACACCATCACCATACCCTTTACCGGGGTGATATTCCTGAAGCGCCAGTGGATGCTGGGCAAACGCTACGGATATGTCACGCCCGGTGAAATGTTCGCCGACTACTTCCAGGGGGACGCCATTCGCATCCTCACGGTCATCGTGGCCCTGTTGTTCTCGGTTCCCTACCTCGGCGTGCAGCTCGGGGCCTCGGGCTTCTTGTTCAACGTGCTGACTGATGGCGTTTTCGGCATTAACGTAGGCATGTGGCTGCTCTCGGCCGTCGTGCTCATCTACGTCGCGGCAGGAGGTCTGCGCGCCGTGGCCTACGTGGATACGCTCCAGTGCATTCTCCTCGCGCTGGGTATCGTGATTACGGGCTTCATCGCGCTGAACATCGCCGGTGGATGGGGTGCGCTGAACGATGGCCTCGCCAAACTGGCGGCTTCCCCGGTGGGTAAATGGGGGACGACGAAAGGATACGGAGGCGGCGATTACAACGCCTATTTCGCCATTCCCGGCGTCATCCAGTTTACGGCCGGCCTGGGCAAGCAAACCCCGGTGGGTGGTCTGTGGACGGGCGTCATGTGCCTGACCTACATGTTCGCGCTCATGGGTATCCAGTCTTCCCCGGCGTTCTCCATGTGGGCGTTCTCGAACAACAACCCGCGCCCCTTCGCGCCCCAGCAGGTCTGGGCGTCTTCTGCGGGCATCGGGTTCATCCTGTTCTTCTTCACCGCGTTCCAGGGAATGGGCGCGCATCTTCTCGGTGCGAACCCGGCGGTGACCAAAGCGGGACTTGCGATATCGGACGTGCTCGCCGCGTCCATTGCGAAAAAGCCCGACTCGCTGGTGCCGTACTATTTCAACTACATTGCGGACGCGGCTCCATGGCTGGTCGGTCTTCTGGCCGTCTGTGCGCTGGCCGCCATGCAGTCCACGGGCGCCGCGTACATGTCCACGGCGGGCGGTATGCTCACCCGCGATCTGTACAAGAGGTATCTGAACCCCGGCGCCTCGCATGAAACCCAGAAGATCGCGGGCCGGGCAGGGGTTTTGATCATCGTGGTCTCAGCGCTCCTTGTGGCGACGTTCTCGCGAGACGCGCTTGTGTTGCTTGGAGGACTTGCCGTCGCCTTCGGCTTCCAGATGTGGCCGCCGCTGTTGGCGGTGTGCTGGATGCCGAAAATTACGAGACAAGGCGCCACCTGGGGACTGGCGGCCGGCCTGCTCGGCGTAATCTTCACCGAGAACTTCGGCCTCACCATTCTCAAGGGAATCGGCATCGACATCTGGGGCCGCTGGCCGTGGACGATTCACTCCGCCGGCTGGGGCATTCTCTTCAACGGGGCGGTGTGCTGGATCGTATCGGCGAATACGCAGGACGCGGCGTCGACGGCCCACCGGCAGAAGTACCACGACTTCCTGGCCGAGCACGCTTCGCTCTCGCCGGAAAAACAGGGTCTCGTTCCCGTGGCATGGGGCGTTACGCTGGCCTGGATGTTCTTCGGCATCGGCCCGGGCGCCGTCATCGGCAACTGGATCTTCGGCGCTCCAGACGCGGGGCGGGCAGGATGGACGTTCGGCATGCCCTCTATTTGGGCCTGGCAGATTCTCTTCTGGGCCCTTGGCGTGGGTATGATGTGGATGCTCGCCTACAAGATGGAGATGTCCACGGTGCCGGAAACGGATATCGAGGCGCTCGTGGAGGACATCGGCGACGTGGTTCCGCAGCAGGCGGGATCGTCCTAGACGAGACCGTGATGTAAAGGTATCGCCATGCGGGGGAGGGGCGCGAGTTCCTCCCCCGCGTTGTTTTTCCGCCGCCCTGATGGCTGAATGACGCCATGACTGAATTGTTCACCGCAAAATACACGCTGCTCTGGACGCTCGCGATGGCCGCCGCGCTATACCTGCCCGTGCGCAGGCTCATCTGGGTGCTCTACGTCAGGCGCGCGGAAAAAGACGGCGTGGAGAGCTCGGACGAAGAACGCCTGGCGCTCAAAAAGCGCGCCGGGATTTCGGCGCTGCTGCTCTGCTTCGTGTTTTCCTATTTCTATGTGGCGCATCTTTTCCGGGGGCCATGATGGATCCGCGCGTGCTGAAGCGTTTCATCAAGAACATGGCGATTCTCATCTTCGTCATGTTTTCCGCGTGGGCGGTGTGGGGGATGTATACCGACGAGAAACCGGGGGATTACGCCACCCGCGAGGGCGACATCCGGCTGAGCGAGAGAAACTTCGAGGAAGCGCTGTCGAGCTTCAACCGTGCGCTGCGCGATAGGCCCAACCACCGGGGCGCGCTGATGGGCCGCGCGCTGGTGTTCATCCAGACGAAGCAATACGACAAGGCCTCGGCCGAACTCACCTACCTCATAGATTATCTCAAGAAAAACTTAGACCTCACCGACGCGACGGGCACCGCCACGATTGCGGCGGCATACGCCAACCGGGGCATCGTCCACGACAGGAAGGGCCGCTACATGGAGGCGCTCGCCGATTATATCGAAGCGCTCAAGACCGATCAGGGAGCGGTGGATGGGCCGGGCATCATAGATAAAGTGATCTACGGCACGTCGAACCCCTCCACGGTGCGCAAGCGCGCCATATACCTGAAAGAACAACTGGCGCTCCCGCCGGAAAAACGCCTGTTGCGCGTGCCGGAAATCGATGCGGAACAGCGCATGCACAAACCTTGAGCATCCGTATCGAAACGGCTCGGCGTATCAGTGGGCCTTTGCGTTAGAAACGGATGACGCCGAGCACGTCCTGGAACAAGACCAGAAAGAAGAACACCGCGGCGATACAGCCGAAGAGCAGGTGAATGAAATCCGACCCGCCGTCGGGATTGCGCGTGCGGATGGCCTTGATGGCGATGAAGCCCGTGGTGAACAGGAAGATGAAATTTACGGCTTGTTGATACTCGCCTGTGAATTCGAACATGCGCGACCTCGGATTGGAAGTTAATACACGCTATCTGTTGTAACGCCCCGGCGCCAGGGACGTATCCTGGGTTTTGCGCTCCTTCCCCATGGCCTTCATTTCTTTTTTCGTGAAATAGGGCGGCAGAAAAGAGGTGCTCTCCCCTGCGACCAGATGGCTGAACCAGAAAATGCCGGTCATCACCGACACCATGATGGCGGCGGTCACGATGAAGCGCTTGATGTCTGCGGGGAGCTTTTTGCCGTAATCCCTGTCGTACCTGTGATACGCGGGGTCGTTCTCGTTCAGTTCGCCTTGTTCGTCCAGGGCCAGTATGTGGTGGGCATGGTGCCGCGCCCAGTAGGGCACCTGATCGTAGAGCATATACTTCATGAACAGGCGGTCGATGAGTTCTTCGGGCATCTCCTTGGAATGCCATTTACTGTAGGCGAGCTGTAAGAACTGAAACTCCCCCACCTGCAGCAGATTCGCCGCCTTGGCGACTTCCGCGCGCTGTGCGTTTTCCTCCCGATCGGGACGTATGAGTGTCTGAAAGAAAGTCGTCATGGCGACCCCTCGAGTGAATGGTCTCTCCCGGCGGCTATTGCGTCGAAACATGAAGGCCGAAAACCATGCTTCAGCCTAAACCCATTGCCGCGCCCCGTCAATTTTCCCCTTCGAGCGGAAATTTCCGCACCCATAAAAGGGTACGTGAGTGGTGGCGTCGCTCGCGCCGTCCTCGAGAGTCTGGAGAAGGGAGCCAAAAACTCCCTGGGGCTGGTCGCCGCGACCTCGGCCTCATCGTCGGCCTCTTGGTGCTCGCCGCGGTCGGTGCGCGCATATCCATCCTGGTGACGGAGATGGCCTCGACGTCTTTGTTCCGGCAGAAGACGGATGCGGGTGTGGCGGGCAAGGCTTGAGGAAACGAGCCGTTCCTGCGCGCCCATGATGAAGACGATATCCCCTGGATTTTTCCTGTATCACCACGGATTCCCCGGCGACCCGAAACTACGGATACGGTGTTCCACTCACAGGCATTGCTTGGTAAAGTTCTCCCATGAAGAGTGAAAGTCTCCTACTTCAACTCCGACGTCGAGGCGGGCTTCTGCGTGTCCTGGCCAGGGAACTGGCGCGGCCGCTACGCCGCATATTCAGAAACTTCAAACTGGGGTGGCGCCGCGTCTTGCGCACGGAGGTCGTCCGAATCGACGGCGTCAGCGTGCATGCGAGCGAGAGCTTCGTCCCTCGACCCGTGCAGGCCGCGCTGTTCAAGGGAAGTTACGAGGAGCGGGAAGTTCATCTTTTGAAGGCCATACTGCGGCCGGGGCACCGCGTTCTGGACATCGGGGCAGGCATCGGGCTGACGAGTCTGCTGGCGACCAGGATTGTCGGTGAAGGCCGGGTGCTTTCTTATGAGGCCAACCCTGCAATGCGGCGTGTCATAGAAGCGAACTTCCGGTTGAATGGCCTGACGCCGAACCTGCGAATGAAGGCGGTTACCGCGGACAGCCGAAACGTCGCGTTTTTTCAGAACGCCGATATCGTGGGCTCCTCGATGTTCGACAAAGGCCTCGAAACGGCCCCTGTCATGGTCGGGAGCGACGCGATTGGAGATGTCGTCGAGGAGCATCGCCCGAACGTGGTCGTCATGGATGCCGAAGGGACCGAGTCGGAGTTGATTCCCGCCCTGAATCTGGACGGGGTCGATTATCTACTCGTGGAATTTCATCCGCGCATCCTGGGAAAAGAACGGATAGATGCTCTCGTGTCGGGCATCGGGGAGGCGGGATTCGAGCGATTGCAGGTGGGCGCCGGAAGCGGCGTCGGCCTCTTCCGGCGCAAGCCATGAGCGTGGCTCTGGCCGGCGAATCCCTGTTCATCGACGCTCTCTTCTCGGGCGTCACCGGTTAGATTAAAGGACGAACGATGAGAATCCGAAGGATGATCAACAAACTTCTCGCCGGCATCGGTTACAAGATAGCCAAGATGGGCCCGGGTTTTGATTCCCCTCACGCCCTTTACGCCCTCTACTCTTTCACGGACGAGAGCGGGGCGTTCGACTACGCTGAATACCGAAAAATCCAGCAGGAAGGAAACCGGAGAAAGATTCAGCGGACCTGGGCGACGGAAGAGAACGTCGAATTTCTCGCCGGCTACATTCAAGGCGAAATCGGCGCGCCGACGTTCGGTATTTGTCATGGGACGAGACGGGGAGAGGAGCAAGCGTGGTTTCGTAAATACTTGGGCTGTGAGGTCATCGGAACGGAGATATCCGATTCAGCGAAGGATTTTCCGCATTCCGTACAATGGGATTTCCATGAGGAGAACCCTGAATGGTTGAACAGGGCCGATTTTGTCTACAGCAATTCACTGGATCATAGCTACGATCCGGAGGGGTGCCTCAATACGTGGATCAACAGCTTGCGGGTGGGCGGCCTCTGCATTCTGGAACATGACCACCACGAGCATGGTCCCCGTAATCAGCATGAACTCGATCCCTTCGGGGTGGATATCGTGGTGATGCCTTATCTGATCGCCGCCTGGGGGAAAAACAGGTTTTTCCTGAAGGAGCTAATCGACGCACCGCATGGGGGGAACACGCGTCGGTTTTTAATCATCGAGCGACGAAAATAACACCCCTCTCCCCTCGGCAAGAGGCGCTACTCGACCCCCGCTTTTTCCGCCTTTTCGGGAAAGAGCGCCGCGTGGGTTTCCTCGAACAGATGCTTCCCCACTGCCAGTTGCATCGTGGCCGGCATGACCTTTTTCGCGAGTCGTATCATCTGCGTGGATTTATCCCGGATGTCCCACTGCGCGTGGGGGTCTTCCCTGAGCCTCGATACGTGGTAGAGCTCGCGCGCGTTCGATGAGAACAGCACGCGCCGCTTGTGCGCGTTCGTGAGCACGTAGGGCGCGGCCAGCGGTGTTTGTTCGGCGATTTTCTCATACGCGGCGTTGGTTTCATCGACGGCGGCCTGGAACTCGGGCGCGGCGCCCGACTCGGCGATGGCCGAGGGCATCGTTACGCCCAGGGCGATGTCATAGGGCTGGGTGTTCAGGGTGGACATGCGGTGTCGCTTGAGTTGTCCGAAACACGCGGCGGAGAGCGTCACCTCGAACACGCAGCGCACGTTCTCGAATTCGCGAAGCACGGCGTCGTGCCCGCGCATGAGCCTGAACGTGGAGGCGATGAAGCGCGTGCGCTCATCCTCGTTCATCTTCTGGGCGGCGGCCTTACAGCGCGACATCGTCTCGCCCGAGGATGAATGCAGAAGCGCCGCGGCGATGAGCGCATCCGCATCCGGGGTGGCGTCGATGAGGGAAACGTCTTTCTCCCGGGCGATGGGCGGAATGGGTTTCGTCTCCTCACCCATTCGCTTGATGATGCCTGAGGCCGTCTCCCGGAGCGCCGCCCGGGTGTGGGTGTTGTATTCGGTGGGGTCGGTGTATTTCACCAGAGAGGGCGCTACGCTCTGGATGGACTCGTACAGGCGACGCCCGTATTCGCGAACCTCCGCGAGAGGATGGGAGGCGCAGCGGCTGACGACGTGCTCGAGGCTCCTCGCGCTGAGCGTCATGCCGATTTGCGATTCCGTGGCGAAAGAAACGATGTAGCGCGCGTCCTCCTTGGCCCAGCCCTCGAGGGTCTTGTGGTTCCTCTTCTTGGCGGCGAGTTCGGGGTTCTGCTCGAACACCCAGGGCCTGAGTTTCCCGTAAAGCGCGTGGTAGCAGGCGTTCTGGGCTTTTATCGTCCGGGTGAAAAGGCTTTTCAGACCCGTTTTTTCGATTTCCTCAGGGACGACGAAGTCGTCTTCCAGCAGGATGTAGCGCTGGCTTTTCTCCGTGTAGGCGAGAAGCCTGAACTTCTGTATCTCCTCCACCGCGTAGCGGCTCACGCCGATGACGTCGATGTTGAAGCTCGCGTGCTCGGCCACGGAGCTGTGTCCGTAGCCGAAGATGATGTTCTGGTTGCTCTTGCGCGCCTTTTCCACCTCGACGCGCGCGATGGCGCGCAACTCGTCGATGGGCCGGGGGTCCCGGCTGATGCGCGCGTAAGATGCGCTGATGGGTTCGGGCGTCAGGTTGTCGCGATCGAGAAAATCGGCGGCCCTTCGCTGGAGTTCCGCCGCCTGCGCCCTGAGTTCGGCCTCGCTCATGGCGTCGAGGCGGTTCTCCTCCCAGCCGTGGGCGGCCGGTTCGAGTATCTCTTTTTTCATCTGGCGGAGGACGTCGACGTCTACGTTGTGACCTGCGAGAACGATGCGCATGTGAGAAAGCCGTTTCCGAGCGGCGGGCGTTGTTTCTGGTTCATTCAATGTTTGGAGCCGCCATTATGAACCTTGAGCCGCCAAAGAATCAAGAGGAAAATGAGAGAGTGCGCCCGCGCGGCGTCCCCACTCGACCTCTCCGCTTCTTAGTTGCGGTTTTTCAAGGGTTTTGGGATGATGTTTCACGGTCTTGCCGCTAAAGGCGCGGCGCGCACGCTGCGCGCCCCACATGGGAAAGAGGAGATAAGTGAGCCACCTCGTCGCCCGAACCATCCTCGTAGTCACTACCCTTGCATGTTTCGGTTTGGATATCGCCACATCCGAGGCCGGTCGTCCGCGCAAGCGCCCGCCGCCGCTGGTGTCCGTGGCGAAGGTGGTCGAGCGCGAGGTGAGAAACCGCCTCACCGTCGTGGGCAGCGTGGCGCCCTACCGCCGCTCGATCGTGAGCAGCGAACTGGAAGGCCGGGTGCAATCGGCCCCGCTCAAGGTGGGCGATTTCGTCCGCGCGAACAAGACCGTCCTCGCCACGGTGGGGCGCTCGGGGCTTGAGATCGACCTGCGCATCCTGCGGGCGGAACTCGAAAAGGCGCGCCAGGATCTTCTGCGCTTAGAACGGGGAAAGCGTCCGGAGGAGATAGCGGCCCTTCAGGCGAAGGTGCGCGAGCGCGAAGCGCAGATGCGGAACAATGAACTCGAACTAAATCGCGCACAGGATTTGTTTGAGAAAAAAATACTGGACAAGGCCAGCCTCGATCGCGGTGAGGCCAGTTTCGAGGCCAGTTGGCAGTTGTATGAAGAGGCCTCCCGCAATCTGGATATCGCCAAACTCGGCCCCAGGGATGAAGAGAAGGCCCGCGCCAGGGCGGAGGTGAGCCGGATGCGGGCCCGCATAGCCCGGGTGCGCGATGACTTGGCCAAGACGAAGATTCGCTCCCCGCTCACGGGCTTCATCACCCAGGAGTGGGTGGAGGTCGGCCAGTGGCTGACCAAGGGGGGCCGCGTGGCCGAGGTCATCGAACTCGACAGGGTGCTGGTGCAGGCCCCGATTCCGGAGCGGCGCATATCCCTGGTGCGCGTAGGGGATCAGGCGCGCGTCGTCATCGACGCCCTGGGAGGCCGGACGTTCACGGGCCGGGTGCGCGGCGTCATCCCCCAGGCGGACCCCAAGAGCCGCACCTTCCCGGTGGAAGTCGAAATAAAGAACACAAAATCCTATGACTTAAAAGCCGGCATGTTCGCCCGCCTGAGCCTCGAATACGGTAAGGCGGCCCAAATGGTTCTGGTGCCCAAGGACGCGTTGATCCTGAGAGCGCGGGGAGCTTCTGTTTTCGTCTTCGGGAAAGGGCGCGTCCGCGAGGTTTCATTCGTACAGGGCAGAAGCGTGGATTCTTTCGTCGAGGTTCCCGCCGGCGTGCTCAGGGCCGGAATGCAGGTGGTGGTGAAAGGCAATGAGAACTTAAGAGCCGGCATGCCCGTTCGCCTTCAGGGACAGGGCGGATGGCCCGGCAGGGCGCGCGGCCCCGGAGGCGGTGCTCCTCGCGGAGGCGGCCCCAGAAAAGGCGGGAAGCCCGCTGCGAAAGCCGCGCCCGGGCGAGGAGCCGGAGGATGATGCGGCTGCGTCTAACGCCGCTTGGCCGTCTGATGCGCCATGCGCGAATGCGGTGGAATAGAGGTCGACTCCGCAGCACGCATGAACGACCGAGAGAAAGGCCGCCGATGAAGGAGAGGGCATGAATCTGCCCCGCGCGAGCGTCAAATACCCCGTCACGACCACCGTCGGCGTCATACTGGCGGTGCTCTTCGGCGCCATCAGCCTTTACCGGATTCCGGTGCAGATGACGCCCACGGTCGACAGGCCCGTCATCACGGTGGAAACCGAATACAAGGGAGCGGCCCCGCTGGAGGTCGAGGAAGAGGTGTCCAAACCCGTCGAGGAGAAACTCACCTCGGTGGAGGGCCTCAACCGGATGACGTCGCGCAGCGAGGAGGGCAAATCACGCGTCGTCCTCGAGTTCGACTGGGACGTGGACAAGGACGTGGCCCGCCTCGACGTCTCGGAAAAACTGGGACTCGTCCGCAACCTGCCCGATGATTCTGATCGCTCCACCATCAGCGCCCTCAATTCCGACTCGGAAAACCCTATTGCCTGGGTGGTCGTCGAAACCAAACTCCCCATCAACGATGTCCGCGTGGAGGGAGACGCCGTCATCCGGCCCAAGCTCGAGCGCGTGGAGGGCGTGGGACAGGTGTGGATGTTCGGCGGCCAGGACAGGGAGGTGCGCGTCACGCTCGATTACGCCGCCATGAGCGCGCGCGGAATCACGGTTACCGCACTGCGAGAAGCCCTGCGGCGCGAGAACAAGAACACCAAGGCGGGAAGGATCGACGAGGGCAAGCGCCGCTACGCGGTGCGCACGGTGGGCAATTTCACGCGGCTCGATCAGGTGCGCAACACCATCATCGCGCAAAACGGGAGCGGCGCGGTCTACCTGCGCGATGTCGCGAAGGTTTCCTTCGACTACGGGGATCCCGAGCGGCGGATCCGCATCCGGCAGGTACCCACCATGGGGTTCGGTGTTTTGCGGAAAACAGGCGCCAACACGATCGAGGTGATGGCGGGGGTCAAAAAGGCGATCGCCGAGGTCAACGAGATCTACGCGGGTCGCGGCATCAGGCTCAAACAGGTCTATGACGAGACCGACTACATCAACCAGTCCCGCTCCCTGGTGATCAACAACATCTTCGTGGGCGGGGCGCTGGCGATAGGCGTGCTGCTACTGTTCCTGGGGAGTCTTTCGAGCGTGATGGTCATCGGCGTCGCCATACCGGTCACCGTCGTCTCCACGTTCATCCTGATCTTCGTGCTGGGCCGCTCCATCAACATCATCTCCCTGGCGGGCATGGCGTTCGCCGTCGGCATGGTGGTGGACAACTCCGTCGTGGTGCTGGAGAACATCTTCCGGCACCGCGAGATGGGAAAAACCAAGTGGAACGCCTCGGTGGACGGCGCGCAGGAGGTCTGGGGAGCGGTGCTGGCCTCGACGCTGACCACGCTGGCCGTATTCATCCCGGTGGTGTTCGTCCAGGACGAGTCGGGCCAGTTGTTCCGCGACATCGCGATCGCCATCAGCGTGGCGGTGGCGCTTTCCCTCGTGGTGTCGATTTCCGTGGTGCCGATGCTGAGTTCGCGCATCCTGAGCGATGCGGGAAAAGTCTCCCCACTGGCCCGCCTGTTCCGACTCCTGGGCGTTTACGCTTTGGGCAGGTTTTGCCGGCGGATCTACGTGGGTACTCTGGGCTGGCTGCTGCGCGGGGTGATCAGGCGTCTCCTGGTGGCCACGATGATCACGGCGGGCGCCATCGTTCTGGCGGTTCAGTTCTTCCCTCCCATCGACTATCTGCCCAAGGGCAACCGCAACCTCCTGTTCGCGTTTCTGCGTACGCCTCCGGGCCTGAACCTCGACGAGATGGACAGAATCGTGCGGAACCTGGAGGCGCGGCTCGCACGCGTCGAGGAGGTCGACCGCTTTTTCGCCGTGGCGCGCGCGCAAAACCCCATCATCGGCATGATCGTGAAAAAAGAACATTCCGATCTCGACTCCATGCGGCGCCTCGTGGGCAAATTGTTCGGAACCCTCCAGGGAACGCCCGGGGTGCGCGCGTTCGTCACCCAGGCGTCGTTGTTCAGGCGGCGCGGTTCGGGCTTCATCGGCGGAATCAACCTACAGGTCGACATCACCGGAAACAGCCTGAACGAGATTCAGCGCATCGCCGCCGACGTGAGCGCCCGCGCGCGCGGGCTCGAGGGCGTGCGCTTCGTGAACTCGAGTTTCGACCTCGGAAACCCCGAACTTCAGGTGCACGTGGACCGCCAGAAGGCGACGGAGTTCGGCCTGTCGGTCTCCGAGATTGGAGGGGTCGTGGAAACGCTCGTGAACGGGACCAAGGCCGGGATTTTCCGGGACCAAGGCGAGGAACTCGACATCATACTGCGCGGGCCGCTTTCCGATTTCACGAGGACGCAGCGGATATCGGAGATCAAGGTGCACACGCCCGAGGGCCGGGTCGTCGCGCTCGGGGACATCGCCGAGGTTCGGGCGGCCCTGGGGCCGACGAAAGTCGAGCATATCGACCGCGACCGCTCCGTGTCGCTTACGGTCAACATCGGCAACGAGCTGCCGCTCCAGGTGGCGATCGACAAGATGAAGAAAGAGGTCATCGACCCGATGCGCAAGACGCTGCCGCTCGGCTATTCGCTGGACGTGAGCGGACGGGCGAAGGATCTGGAGAGAACCTGGGAGTCGCTCAAGTGGTCGCTTCTGCTCGCGATTCTGATCACTTATCTGCTGATGGCGGCCTTGTTCGAGGCGTGGAGCTATCCGCTCATCATCATGTTCAGCGTACCCTTCGCCGCCACGGGCGGCGTGCTGATGGTGAGCGTGATGAACTCGATTGAACCATCGGTGAAGATGGATACGCTCACCATGCTGGGCTTCATCATCCTGACGGGCATCGTGGTGAACAACGCGATTCTGCTCGTCCACCAGGCGCTGAACCATTTCCGCGCCGGTCTCCCCATGCGCGAGGCGATTCTCGAGAGCGCGCGCGACAGAATGCGCCCCATCTTCATGACGACCACGACGACCGTGCTCGGCATGTTGCCCCTGGTCCTCTCCTCGGGCTCGGGCAGCGAACTCTACCGGGGTCTGGGCTCGGCCGTCCTGGGCGGACTGGCCATGTCCACGCTGTTCACCCTGCTGCTGATACCGGTCGTCTTCTCCTTGTGGGTGGATTTCCTGGAGTTCATCCGGCCCCGCAGCTTAGCCGCGGCGAAAGGAGCCGGGGCGGCGGCCGCAGCACCGAGCGGTGCGCGCGGCGCGCCCGCAACGCGCGTAAAACCCTCAAGAGCCGGGAACTAACCGGCCGCTTCCGCTAAAAACGCATCCACGGCCGCGTTCCACTCCACGTGGGAGCGGCGGTAGCTGTAGTGGCCCCCCTCTTCCAGTATCACGAGCTCAGAACCCGCTATCGCCTTTTGCAGGTCCTGGGCGAAATAGGGCGGGGTGAGCGCGTCGTCTTTCGCGGCGATGATGAGCGAAGGCTTGTCGATGCCCTGAATCTCGGTCGTTCTGTCGTGGGTGAGCGTCATGTCGAGGCGCGCGGTGATGACCTCGACAGGCGCGATGGTGTCCTTCTGGCGCGATTCGAGGTCGAGCAGGTTCTCGTACATGTTCCGGAACTGCGTCCACCCGCACGTCCACAGCGAGCTGAACTTGATGTATTCCTCCAGCCCGTAGGCCTCGGCGATTTGTTTGCGCGAGGTCTGTAAGCGCGTCATGTAGGGGTCCGCCTTCGTCCAGGTGTTGGTGAAAACGCAGCAGTTTATCCGTTCGGGATAGTCGAGCGCCAAGTTTTGCAGTATGCACCCGCCCGTGGAAGTGCCCGCCACGTGGGCCTTTTCGATCCCCAGCGCGTCGAGCAGGGCGACCGCGTCCTGCGCGATGATGCCGGTGGAATAGGCGTCCTTGGGCTTGTCGCTCTCGCCCGTGCCCCTGTGGTCGAAGGTGATGCAGCGGTAGCGGTCCGAGAAATGGGGAATCTGGAAATCCCAGGCGTCCAGAAGGCCCATGAGGCCGGGGATGAACAAGAACGCCTCCCCTTCTCCGCTTTCCGCGTAGTTCAGTTGCACTTCACCGGCTTGAATGCGTGGCATGGTTTCTCCTTTAAGATTTTATGATTTATTCGTTCGCGTCATTGAGGATTTCGGCCACCTCCACGCGGCGGCCCTCACGCGCGGAGCGCACGCCCGCGCGGATGACGGCGAGAGAGGATACGGCGGCCTCTCCTTCCATCTCGGGCCGCGCGCCTCCGCGAACGGCGTCCGCGAACTCCTCCAACTCCTCCACGATGGTGTCGTTCTTCTCACATGCCACCGCCTGCGGAGCCTTTTCTCCCCGGTAGAGGACGCGCAGGCCGTCAAAAAGCGTGTAGTAGGCCGTGGCCGTTTTCCCGTAAATGTTCATGAGGTAATACTCCGAAGCCGAGGCGTAGCTCGCCGTGAGGTTCGAGATGGCGCCGCATTCGTGTTCGAGAATCAGGTTCGCCACGTCGGGGTTCTCTCCGGGCAGGACGAGTTGGGCCGTCCTTCCCGAAACGGCCACCACCGGCCCCATGAGGTAGGTCAGCACGTCGGCGTAGTGGATGCCTATCTGGAGCATGACGCCGCCCGGCATGGCGTCTGCCTGATAGCGCCAGTGGCCGAGTTCGAACTGGCCTTCCCTGTCCCTGCTGATGTTGCACTCCGCCTGCACGAGCCTGCCGAATTCGCCCGCGTCGATCCGGTTCTTGATCCAGCGGAAATGATTCTCCCGCCTCCTCTGGTAGCCGATGGCGAGCACCACGCCCGCCTCCTCGCACGCGCGGGTGAGCGCATAGCCGTCGGTGACGGTGTGGGCGATGGGTTTATCGAGAAAAACGTGCTTGCCCGCCTCGGCCGCTGCTTTTGTGGATTCCAGGTGAACGTGGTTGGGCGTGGTGTTGATGATGGCCTCGACCGAATCATCCGCCAGGATTTCCTCGTAGCTTCCCGCCGCCGCACAATTGTATTTTTTCGCGAAGGCCGCGCGCTTGTCTTCTGAGCGCGTGAAGCAGGCGGCAATCTCGATTTTTTCGGTCTTTTGAATCGCATCGGCCAGAACGTCCGACCACCAGCCCATGCCGAGCGAGGCCACCCTTACAGGTTTGGAACTCATTTTTGGTATGACTCCTTCATTCATGCCGATAAAAAGGGATGAAAAATGTTTTTTGCGGATTCTCGCAGAGGCGCGGCGCGCCTTAAAATCAAAAAGAAGCGCCCACCGCTTCGACGGCGACGCGCGCGATGGCCTCATCCTGCTCCCAGTCGCCTCCGCTCACGCCGATGCCGCCCAGACACTCACCTTCATAAAGAATCGGGAAACCGCCTTCCATCGCCGTCCATCGCTCAGGACCCGCGGCAAGGGCGAGGCCCAGTGCGTGGGCGGTATCCAGATGCTGCGCCTGCGCCCCCTGCGTGGTGGTGGGCCGCTTGTTCGAGGCCGAACACACCGCCTTGGTGGTGGATGAGTGAATGGTGTGGAAACGCCCGCCGTCCATGCGCTCGAGCAGGACCAAGTGTCCACCCGCGTCGGCGATGGCCACGGTGACGGGGATGCCGAACTCCTCCGCCTTGGCGATGGCGGCCGTCATCATCAGTCTGGCCCCCTTGGTGGTGAGTCGATGGGTGCGGGCGAATGGCATGGGTGCGTCTCCTATGGCTGTGGGCATACCGTGAAGCAGAAAATTTTCCCCTTGTAACAATTCAACCGCCTTTTGTCGACGATTCGGGCCTCCCTTCCAAAGGGAGCGAATCCCCTCGCGCCCGCCTCTGCCTTGTCATCGGCACGAGGCTCCCCCATCATGCGCCCACCTCGAAATTCGAGAGTAAGGAGAGTCCGGGTGTCCGATATCGTTTCGTTCATGGAGGAGACCGCGCGGGAGGCGGGCGCGCGCGCCGTGGAGTTGGCCGGCTGCGTGGAGAGCGAACCCAAGGGGCGAAGCATCGTCTCGCGCGCCGACAGGGAGGCGGAGGACATCATTCTCTCCCGTATTCGCGGAGCCTATCCCGATGATCCCGTACTGGCGGAAGAAAGCGGGGTGAGCGGCGCGCGCGGTATCGGCCCCGATACCCGCTGGTGGGCGATAGACCCCATCGACGGCACGGGTCCTTATCTCAAGGGACTCCCCTTCTGGGCGGTCTCCATCGCGTATCTCACAGGCGGTCGCGTGGAGGCGGGCGTCGTCCACATGCCTGCGATGGGGGATACCTTCACCGCCGAGATCTCAGGCCCCGCCATGAGGAATGGAGAGCCTATCCACAAAGTCGATCAGGGAGTGCCCACCGCGCATGATTATCTCTTCGTTCCGTGCGGCGAAGTGAAAGGCCTCTCGCACCGATACCCCGGTCGTTTTCTGGCGCTGGCCTCCGCCGCCTGCCATATATGCTTAACGGCGGCGGGTTCGGCCTTCGGCACGCTGATGGAGCCGATACGCGCGTATGATTTCGCCGCCGCCGCCCTCATCTATGAGCGCGCGGGCGGAGCCGTGGGTTATCTCTCGGGAGCGGAAATCGACTACACGGCGCTGGCCGATGGACGCCGCGCGTCCGAACCCGTCCTCGCCGCTCCGGCAGGGCAAATCGACTGGCTGAGAGAAAAAGTTTCCTGGGGGTAGGTTTTACGGGGCGTAAGACTACATCCACATGCCCGCGCGCTGCATCATCTGGTCGAGCTGGAAACTCACGCGATCGGCGCATTCGAACGGCGTCGTGTGGCCCGCGCCGTCCACCATCTCCAAGGCCGAATCGCTCAGCCCCTCGTGCAGTGCGGTCATCTGCGCGTGCGGCACCAGCGCATCGCCCGTGCCGCCGAAGACGACGCAGGGAACGGCGATTTCGCCCAGGCGCGGCGTCATCTCCTCGCGCGTGCGCAGAGCGTCGATGAGCGAGGCAATGTAGTCGGGAATCTGTGAGAGCACGACTTTTTTCGTGGCCTCTATTTCGAGCGGATGGGCGGCGATGTAGGCGGGCGCAAACAGGCTCTCAAGAAAATGACCCGCAAAACCCGCCATTCCCTCGTTGATGACGGTCTGCATGTGTTGTAAGCGCACCTTTTTTCCCTCTTCTGAGTCCGCCGTTGCCCGGGTGCTGATGAAGCCGCACGCGCGCACTTTGAGCGGGTGGCGCACCACCATCTGGAGCAGGATGTAGCCGCCCAGGGAAAACCCCGCCACGGCGGCGGCGTTGACCTCAAGCGCGCCCAGAAAGCCCGCCATGTCGTCGGCCATCATCTCGACCGTGATGGGGCCGGCGGTGTGCGGCGTCCGCCCCATGCCGCGCATGTCGGGGCACAGGACACGGTAGCTTCTTTGCAGCGCTTCGACTTGGCGGTCCCAGATGGTGTGATCCAGCGAAAACCCGTGCAGGAGCAGGAGCGGCGCACCGCTTCCCGACTCCTGGTAGGCGATATCGATTCCGTTTACGGATACGGTTTTCATGGCGCGCTCCCATCGTGTTTGAACCGGCTTTAAGACACCGAGTTGTATTTAGAGGCGTCGATTCTAGCACACAGGAGAGAGCGCCGGAACGCAGGGAGGGGTGGAGTGGAGGAATCGATATGAGCTTTCGGTTGCTCGTTTAGGGCCTCCGCAAGGGGCGCATTGGGTTTGACGGGTAAGTTGTGGTGAGGGATTAGGTTTGAGGCGAGGTGATTTGCGAAGTTGTTTTTCCCTCACTCCTCCCACCCCAGGACGGGAAGCGAGAGCAGCGCGAATTCGCCGAGGGCGAGTTCGATTTCCTCGCGCACCCAGGCGTCTCTTTCGACTTCCAGCCTGGCTTCGAGAGCGAGACGCGCGCGCTCATCGCGGATTCGTTTGCCGACGCGGGCGAGCGCCCACGCGGCGTGGCCCCGGGCCAGGGGTTCCCGGTGTTCGAGCGCACGGCTTAAGGGCGCCATGCTCTCCGCGCCGCCCGTGTTGCCGATAGCCACGATGACGTTTCTCAAAAAACCCCCGTAGCGCGCGCGCATGATGGGCGTGCCACGAAACGCCTTTTGGAACCCGGTCTCGCTCATCGCAAGGAAATCGAGCAATTGGGGATTCCGCGCCGCCGGACGGGGGGCGAACCTCGGCTCGCGCGCGGTGGGGACGTCGTCGTTCCAGGGGCAGACCTCCTGGCAGATGTCGCACCCGAAGACGTGCGCGCCCACCGGAGCGCGGAGTTCTTTCGGAATCGGGCCTCTGAGCTCGATGGTCAAGTAGGAAATGCAGCGCCGCGCGTCCACCACGCCGGGCGCGATGATGGCGTCCGTCGGGCAATCGTCGATACACCGCGTGCACGTGCCGCAATGCTCCTCAAAGAAGGGCGCGTCCGCCTCCAGCGGCCTGTTCAGTAGCAGACAGCCCAGGAAGAAATAGCTCCCCAACTTGCGCGAGAGAAGCAGGGAGTTCTTTCCTTTCCAGCCCAGACCCGCCATGACGGCCAGATCGCGCTCGAGCAGGGGGCCTGTGTCCACGTAGCTTCTGCCGTCGATTCCGGGGTCGATTTCTTTCAGATCGCGCAGGACGCGGATGAGCCTTTTTTTCATGAACTTGTGGTAATCCCCGCCGTGGGCGTAGCGCGCGATTTTGCCCCGTCCGTCCGCGTGGGGTGTTTCCTCCCCGGGCTTGTAGCACATGGCGACCACGAGGGCCGCGCGCGTCTCCGGCCAGAGGCGGCGCAAGTCGCCTCGCACGTAGGGGTTTCTGCTCAGATAACTCATCTCGCCCGCGTAGCCTCGCTCGATCCATTCGACGTATCGCCCGTGCGCTTGGCCCAGGCCGGGAGGGGCGACGGCGGCCAGATCGAAGCCGTGCGCCAAGGCGCATTCCTTGACCGCGCTCGTAAGATCGGAAATTGTGACACCGCCCGCGCTCATGGAGTTCTCCCCGCAGCGCGCGGAATCTGCCTTTAAGTTTTCGGGATGCGCGTTCGGGCGAGCGTCGGCCATGTCTTCTCCAAGCGATGAAAGTGCGTATGAAGCGTCGATCTTGGCGGGCGGGCGGCTCTGTGTCAACAATTGCGCTGAAAAGAGTTTTATTGTTACCCATCCAGGTGATTTGATGGTATGTATAGATTCGCTTTGATTCCAAGCATTTGATCGCCTGCAAAAGGAAAACCCAAGTTGAACGGCAAGACGAAAATCCTGTGGGCGGCGGGGCTTTGCCTGCTGGTGACCGCGCTGCTCGTTTATCTTTTCTGGGGCGAGATAGACGCCGCCTGGGCGGGCCTGGCGAAACTCCAGGACAAGAAAGAGAAGTTCAGGGACTGGATTCACTCCTTCGGCCCCTGGGGTCCGGTGGTGTTCATCGGGGTGCAGGTGTTTCAGGTAGTCTTCTCTCCCATACCGGGGGAGCTTACGGGATTTCTGGGCGGGTTCGTCTACGGCGCGTTCGTGGCGACGATCTTCAGCACCATCGGTTTAACAGTAGGTAGTTTCCTCGCGTTCTACATCGGGCGAAGGCTGGGCCGTCCTTTCGTGGAGAAGCTCATACCGCCCGTGATTCTCGATAAATTCGATTTCCTCATCACGAACAGGGGCGCTTTTCTCGCTTTCATCCTGTTCTCGGTTCCAGGCTTTCCGAAGGACTATATGTGCTACCTGCTGGGTCTGAGCCCGCTGGGGACACTGACTTTCGTACTCATCTCCTTTCTGGGCAGGATCCCCGGCACCATCATGCTGGGCATCCAGGGAGCCGGGATGTACAAGGAGCAATACGGGATGGTGGTCGCCCTGCTGGTGGTCATGGTGATCTGCGGGGCGGCGGCGGTCTACTTTCAGGAGCCTTTGAGGCTCTGGCTCAAGAGCAAGGCAGGCCACGGGTAAACGCAAGGCCAGGCGCGCGCATCTGCCGGCGATGAGGACTGCGCGGTTCCGGTTCACAGACGACCCCTGCCGGGGGGAAACTTGAAGCCAGGCGCGCGAATTCATAGTGGCTGCACCATTCTGGTTTGGCGATAATCCCTGCCCATATGAAATTTAGGACACTCCCAGATAGAGCAGAAGCAGGGGCGTGGTGATGAGGCTCAGCGCCGTGCCCGTGAACACGATGGAGGCGGCCATGGAGCCTTCTTTTCCGTAGCGCTCGGCGAAAATGTAGTTCAGCACGGCGGGCGGGCTGCACGACATCAGGAAAAGCGCCGCGCGGAACACGCCCGTGAGCGCGAAGGCCTCACACAGCGCCCAGGCCAGCGAGAAGCCGATTCCGAAGCGGAGCGCCGCCACCAGGAGGCTTAGGCGGAAATCCGACACCCGGATGGAGCGAAGCCGGTAGCCCAGCGTGAAGAGCTCCACCGGGAACATGCCGCGCCCCGTCAGGTGTGTGAAGCGCATGATGAATCTGGGCACGGGAACCGCCGCCAGCGCCACGATGATGCCCGCTATCGCCGCATAGAGGGCGGGCATCTTGAGGGGTTCCTTGATGCTCGTGCCGCCGCCGTGGGCCATGATGCCCAAGGAAAAGGTGATGAAGACGTTCGGGATGGAGAGCAGCACCACATGCGCCAGGCCCTCCTCGCCAAAGGCGAGAAGCGCCAGGGGATAGGGCAGCGAGACGGAGTTCATGAGCATCACGCTGGGCACGAAGGAGCGATGCGTCATGCCCGTCGCGCGCTTGATGGCGTAGGCGATTGCGCCGGGAATGATATGAATCAGAATGGAAAAGACGCCCGCCTTGAGCAACTCCTCCCACACGATGTGCTGGCGCGCCAGGGCGTCGAACATCACGGCGGGCGCGAGCAGAAACAGGACCATTTCGGCCAGGACCTTGGGCTCGAGCTTTTTCCACCGGCCGTAGAGGAAGCCGATGCAGACCAGGGCCATGACCGGAAAAACGATGTTCAAAAGAGGTAGAATGGCAGACATGCGTTCTCAAGAATCCCCTTTGTTTCGCAAAAGAGGCTGAGTATACAGATCGCCCCTTCGGGTAGCCACCCCGAAGGGATGGCCATCCCCAAGGGACGGCTGCTGCGCCGGAAGCCGGCCTTTCGGTCAGCCGCCCGGGCCGGGTAGAATTTGCGCGCGGGCGGAAGCGCGGGTTAGCCTGTGGATGGTTTCTCGTTGCTTCTATGCGCTATGTCATACATTTTCCAAGGAGTGAAAAATGCCGAAAGTGGATCACCTGGGCTACGCCGTGAGCAATCTGGACGGGAAAAAGGACGTGATGGAGGATTTGCTGGGTTTCCGGTTTCTGGAGAGAAAGGTCTATGAGCGGCCCGGCAACACCGCCCGGCTCGATTTCTACGAGGCCGAAGGCGCGGTGATGGAATTGGTGGAGATGAGCAATCCCGATGCCCCGCTCAATCGGTTCATCGCCGCACGCGGCGAGGGGCTGCACCATATCTGCTTCGTCGTCGATGACCTGCGGGCCACGATGGCCGAATGGGAGGCCAAGGGTGTCGAGTTCACGCTCGCGCCCACTTACGGGTCGCGCGGCGGCGTCATCGCCTTCACGAACGCCGCCACCACGGGCGGCCTCGCGATAGAGCTGGTGCAGTACGTCCCCGAGGGCGAGGAGATTCCCGACTGGGCGCAGAAGTAGCGTCCCGCCCGGGCTTCATGGGTGCGTGCGCCGGGCTTGCAGGCAAGGTGGATTCAAAGAGTCATGCGGAGGGTGCTCCGAACCCTGTTGCGGGAAAAATTTCCACTAAAATGGGTCTTGCGCACGACGGGAAGCCGGATGCCGGATAAGCGAAAAGAAGGATGATTTTTAAGGGGGGGATTCCCGAACCCAGGAGGTGGTGTTTCCTGTTTTTCGCCTCCTAGGGTGACGGCGGATTTTTTCTTAAAGATATTGTAAAGCTCGTATGACAATCTCATTTTCGGCTTGACAAGTCAGGTCTAATCCTCCACTATTTTACCCGGCATACAATCCATGTGTGGTCGATCTCACGGGCTGCCCGCTGAATACAAGACGACTCTTCCCAAGAGTTGGAATAGGCGGGAACCCACTTTTCTTCCAAATCGTGGATTGTATGCCAACCAGCCCGGACTTCGGCCAAGGGCTTGAGGTAAAGCAATCCGCGCGTGGAATTGGGAGGATTGTATGGGTGGTCTGGCCTCATGACGAATTTAATAATCCAAATATGAAAGCGGCTTTGGCATGAAACTGACTTAGAGGAGCATTATAAAACAAAACTGAACGTTCAGTCAAGTTTCTGGATAATATGTTGCCCCAGAGGCAAAAAAGTGAAGATGCCGCCAAATCGGCCGCGCGCGCATCGCTGTGGATACGGGAAGCAACATTTTTTTACGAGAGCGAGGAAAAGGGAATACGTGCCGTTTCGTAAGGGTTCAACCTATATGTCTTGCATCTTTTTCATGGTCGTCTCGCAGGCAGTCATGGTTGCTGGCTGCGGCGGTGGAAGCGGCGGTAGTGCCGCGGTGCTGACGGCCGGAAATCATGGCGCGGGCGAGGCGCTTGCGAGCGGCGTCGCGGTCGCCTCGGATAGAGAAACGTCCGCAGATGCGAACGTGGATTATCTCTCGGCAGGCGCCTGGCTGTCCGCTCCCGATGGCGGCGCTTTTGGTCTCGGCGCCTTCGCCTCCGGCGGCGTTCCTTTCTTCCTCGTCGAGAATCCCGAATTCGATCTCGGCGCCCTCCTCCCTGGTGGAACTCCCTTCGACCTGGGCGGCAAGCCCGACAGGATCGAAGGTTCGGCAACCTACGAGGGAGGCGCCCTCGGCGCGCATACCCGGGCGGGCGAAGTCCGGTATTTCGATGCCAGGATAGGGTTTGAAGCTGATTTTGACGACAAGACCATCGAAGGCGTGCTCTCGGGAATCACTCTTCAGGGCGATGAAATGCCGGACGGGAGAATCATTCTCATGGAGGCCGCTTTTGGCGACGTGGAGAGCCCCTTTCACGGGGTGGCCGTGGGCGAGGTATCCGGGAGTGAATACTCGGGAGCCTGGAGGGGTGAATTCTACGGCGAGGCTTCAGTGATGGATGCGGAAGTAGAAGAAGCCCCGGGCTCCGTCACGGGCGCTTTCGGCGTCTCGAGCACCGATGACGGGGCGGGTTTCGAGGGTGCATTCGGAGCGCATAAACGAAAGTAAGGAAATCGGGGGTTACTCATTCGCTGCTCAACCTCGTGGAGTCGCAACCACTATTCCTTGCAAGGACTTGAGTCTCCCTGCATGGAATGGGGAGCAATGGGTAACCCCCTCTTTTTATTTTGGAGCCTCGCTCCCGGATGGCGGAGCGGGTTTCGAGGGCGCATTCGGAGTGTATAGGCGAAGGTGAGGAAATCGGGGGTTACTCATTCGCTGCTCAACCTCGTGGAGTAGCAAGTACCGTTCCCTGTTCGGGTTGGGTCCTCTGACGCGGAATGGGAAGCAATGGGTAACCCCCTCTTTCTATTTCGGAGCCTCGCTCCCGGATGGCGGAGCGAATTTCGAGGGTGCATTCGGAATGTATAGGCGAAAGTGAAAAAATCGGGGGTTACTCATTCGCTGCTCAACCTCGTGGAGTCGCAAGTACCGTTCCTTGTGCGAGTTGGGTCCTCTACATGGAATGGGAAACAATGAGTAACCCCCTCTTTCTTCCGGACATACGCGCCTGGGAGGGATGTGGAGTAGGGGAGCGCTTCCAGCGGTTCTCTTCCCGCGTGGGAAACCATCCCGCTGCTCCGGCCTCTTATTCTTCCTGACAGGAAATTGCGCCCCATCTTTATAACTGCTTTTGAAATGCCCGGCAACAAGCCCGCCCGGCAGCCTCGTATGGGGCGGGGTTCATGTTCTTCACGGTCTGTGCGCCGCCGAGAATCATTGTTTGCGCATGTTGCTCTCGAACATCGAGCTGAGGGTGCGATGAAAAAGATGATTTTGTTGGCGGCGGGTATTGTCTTGAGCGCGGTGGTTCACCTTGACGGCGCAGCGTCCGCCCAGAGAAATCTCGAGGGGGGAGGAAAATTCGAGGCGCTTTTGCTGGGCCGGAAAATTATCAGGGTTCAGAATCTCGACGTCGAATGGCTGGTTCATGAAGAAACGGACCCTTTTACGGACGAGAAAACGATCAAGGTGCAGTTGAGCGAAACGGGTTCGCATGAATACTTCCTGAAGCACGGCGATCTGAAAACGCACCAGAACAAAACCTATATCGTCGCCGGTTGCAACAAGGGGTCGATAGATTTTTTCATTTTCTGGAGGAATGCCCAATCGGCGGGAGAGGTGGCGAGGCGGTATCTGGACGACCGGGCCAGTGTGCTCACGAGATTCGGTAAGGACAAACCCGTTTACAGGACGTGGAAGAATTATCTGCTGAGCGAAAACGGCAGGGTATACGCCAACCCGAGGCATATGAGGCCCGGCGTCAGCTACAAGCAGTTCACGGGCGTATTCAGGGGCGGCGTGGAATTTTTCAGTAAACTGGCCCAACACCGCGTACTCGCGCTGAAATACCGCTATCTCGTCGTCAGGTTCGATCTGCGAAATGCAAAGCCCGCCGTCGAAAAAGTGTTGCAGATTTGCGTGAAGCCGAAGAAGAAATCCTGAGCGGATTGTTCTCGCAACACCCCGGGCCGGGAGACCCGGTGGGTTTCATGCGATAGGTGTTATACCCAGATCTCTACAAATTTTCTTGCACAGGTAGTTGCTTATTTCGGTGTGACGGGGAATGGCGGAACATTTTTGAGTGCGGGATTGCGCCACAAGGAATGTTTTTTGCCTTCTCGCAGTTCTTCGCATCCATTCTCGGAGAGATATTTCAGAAATTCCCGGCGCTTCATATGGTAATCAGTTCTCTCTCGAAATTCTCCTCTGTGGATTTGGTGGGATAGATTTCCAACATTTCCCGGAGGGTGATGGTCAGGGAATCCACCAGTTCCTCTCTCGAAGCTTCTTGGCAGTTAACCCCGGGAACCTCTTCAATCCATCCTATCCACCATTCGCCATCTCTGCCGATCGTGGCCGTATAAGTGGTTTTTTTCTTTATAACAACTCTCCCCACTCTTTCCATCCCAACACAAAGACCACCAACCAAATGCGCTCGAATCCACCACTGTGTAGTGCAATGAACTCCTTTTTAGCCTATCAAAAGAAAAGAAAGACGCATAGGAGAAGATTTAAGGGGAGGGGCGCTCATCCACCCGCCGGCGCTCCCTCTTCTTCCCCTCCAAAAAAAGCGGCGATTTTGCCCAGCGACGCAGGAATATCCACGTCCCACTGGCGGTTGGAGCCGCCGCCGGTGTGAGGCAGCAAAACGGTGTTGGGCATCCCGATGAGCGGGCTGTCCGCAGGCAGGGGCTCATACTCGTAGACGTCGAGTCCCGCCATGGCGATCTCCCCCCCTTCGAGCGCTTGGGCGAGCGCTTCTTCATCCACCAATGCGCCCCGGCCCACGTTGATGAGGGTGGCCGTATTCTTCATGCGCGCGAGTTGTTCGGCGCCTATCATCCCCTCGCTTTCTTCTGTGTGCGGGAGGACGAGCACGAGATAATCGACGCGACCCAGGAGGTCGTCAAAGCCCAGATACGCGGCCTGGTATTCCGCCTCCACATCCTGAGAATGCCGCGTGCGCTGGTGGTAGAAGATTTTCATGTCGAAGGCCGTACAGCGCCTGGCGATGTCCATGCCGATGTCGCCCAGGCCGATGATGCCCACGCTCTGGCCGAAGAGCTCCGCAACGCCCGTGATCTCCGGCCAGTTGGGCCGGATGTTCCACTGGCTGGTGGCGACCGGCTCCTGGCCCATCTCGCGGTAGACGCCCGCCTCGACCGCCTTTTGACCCAGAATCGTCTTGCGCTCGCAGCAGAGCATGAGGACGAGGGCCTGCTCGGCCACGGTGGCGTTTCGCATGAGCGATTGCGTGCCGAGGGGAATCCCGCGCTCACGCGCCGCTTCCAAGTCGATGTTCTTGCAATTCAGCCCGTGTTTCTGGATGTATTTGAGTTTACCCGCCGCGTGGATGACCGAAGCCGGGAGCGCCGCCTTGTAGCAGAGGATGGCGTCGGCCTCGGGCGCCAGCGCCAGCAGGGCGTCCTCTCCTGCGGCCTCGGGTGCGATGATATCGAAAGGAGCGGCGGCTGGGTTCTCCCGCACCCTTTTCAGGAAATGACCCGACGTCCCGTCGTCCGTGACGAGCAGGCGGATTTTATCGCTCATGTGCTCTCCTTGCGCGGTTTGTTAGATGAAGAAACGAGGTGTCTTCTTATCATATCCGGGGCGGGGGTCGCTATGGAGGAGTAGTAATTGCGACAAATGGAAAACCCGCTTGAATCGATGATGGGGGGTGTTCTAGGCTGTGGCTCCCGCCCGGGAGAGAGTGAGAGCAAGGGATATCCATGGCGACACTGAACTGGTTGAAAAACTCGAAAATCGTGGTCGCTTTTCTTTCTCTTCCAATGATTGTTCGTTTTCTTGTTGTTTTGCTGTCCGTATTGTTGGCGGCTTTTGTGGGTGTCATGTTCTCTGACGGTGTTGCAGAGAACATTGGCGGATACCTCGGGCTAATCAAAAAAGCCGATGCTTCAGTCCCCAAAAACGAAATTCTGAAATTCCTGGGATTCAGTATGGGCGGCATCCTGTTGGTTATCCAGGCGGCGCTGTCCTACAAACGCGCCAAGGCGATGGAGGATGCGGCGAACGCGCAGGCCAAGGCCACGACGGAGCAGGCCAAGGCCAACGAGAACGCCGAGATGGGATTGCGGCAGGAGCGCCTGAAAAACGCCATCGAGCACCTGGGTCACGAATCGGATTCCGTGCGCCTGGGCGGGGCCTACGAACTCTTCCATCTGGCGGAGGAAACCAAAGAATTGCGCCGGACGGCGTTCGATATGCTCTGCGCCTATATACGCCGGACGACGGGCGAGACCGTATATCGGGAAAATCACGAGTCGAAGCCCTCGGAGGAAATCCAAAGTTTGCTGACCCTGCTTTTCGTGCAGGAGCATGAGGTCTTCAAAGGTCTCCATATCAACTTGCAGGGAAGCTGGCTCAATGGGGCCAATCTCGAAAAAGCGCGTTTGCGAGGGGCCGTCCTAGACAAAACTTATCTGCAAAGGGCTGATCTTAGTGAGGCACAACTGCAAGGGGCTTTTCTTTGGCGGGCGCAGTTACAAGGGGCGCGTTTGACCGTGGCACGATTACAAGAGGCTGTTCTACTCAATGCTCATTTGTGGGGGGCCGATCTCAAGGGAGCGCAACTGCACCGGGCTAATCTCGGCGGGGCGCGGCTGCAAGGAGTTGATCTTTCTTGGGCGCGCCTGTACGGAGCCACTCTTTTTGCGAATGTAATCAACGGGCAACCGGAAAATGGGACGCAGTTTCAAGGGGCTATTCTTACCGAAGCGTGGTTGCACGGAGCAGATCTTCACAAGGCGCTACTACAAGGAGTAGTAAGTAGTGGGCCACAGCCTTCAGGTGGGTTTATAGAACGCATGAGGGGGTCAATCAGTCGGGATACTGATCTATCCGGGGTGATTTTCGAAGGCGGAATAAGCCAGGAAGATGTGGACTCCCTCGTCGATGGCTTATCTGATGAAGGAGCAAAGAGGTTGCGGGAGAAATTGACGCCCCACATCGACAAACCGGCGAGCCATGAACTACCGAAATATAGCGGAGCCATTACCGGAGTCTACACGAAAGAAGAAGCCGAAAAGTGGATTGCCGAGTACAAGAAGGCCATGTCGAAAGTTCCGAGAGAGGAAACAGACACCGGAGGTGAACAGTAACCATGCCGCCGCTGAACCGGCTGAGGAGAGACGAGGATGTTCACTCGCAGTCGACCGAAAAAATTGGCGGGTCGTGAAGGTGATTTTTCCATCTTGGTTTGGCAGCCCCTCGCTTCTCGCTTGGGACAATCGCTCATTCTTCAATCGCGATTGACCCCCCACCGCATCAGCCTTCGCCATGTGCTCGGCTTCTGCGACAATCCTTCCTTCTTCGGTCGGCAAGCGCTCGCTCCTCACTCGCGTTTGACCCCGCATTTGCCGTCGTCGGGTTTTCGTCGGGATGGGGCACAATCCCTTCCTCATCGGGCGGGATTGACCCGCGCGCGAATGAGAGTATTCTCATCGATTCGAGGAGGGGAGAAAATGAAACGGGCGATTCGGCTCGGGCGTTGTGATCTTCCCTTCTTCTGGGAAATCGCAAACCTCCTTCATCGGTCGTCCATTCCTCCCGCATTGGTCAGAATTGACCTTCGCTCCTCGCTCGGGTTTGACCTCTCTCGGGATTGATCGGAATATCTGAAAATATCGATAAAATTAGATAAATTCACGGGGTTTTTCGATAAAAAAGTGAAAATGTAATTCAGTTGTAAGTAGTTGAATTATAAAGATATATTTTGTAAAATCCCTCTCGATTGACACCCCGCCCCTCGCTTTCTAGTATGGGGGATACTCTTGGGAAGAGGCTTGTGAGCCATCGATGAGGAGTGGATATGCGAACCAGGATATGGGTGTGTGCGTTTTTATGCGTAGTAATCGGCACGGTTTTTTTTCTTCCCTCTTTTTCCGCCAGCGAGGATGAGCAGACCCTGCGCGGCGTGCAAAGGGTGCGCGTGCGGACGATGAAGAGCATCAGCCGCGCGATGCGCCGCATCAAAGTCTATACGAAGAAGGCGAACTACAAGCGCGTCTCGTCGGCGGCGGAGGAAATCGCGCTGCTCACTGCGGCGATTCCGTATTTAAGCCCCAAGGGGAGTAATTTGGGCAAGACGCGGATTAAAGACGAGGTGTGGAGCCGGTTCGATGATTATACGAAATTAGCCAGGGCTTCGGCCCACATCGCGAGAGACGTCGCCAAAGCGGCGGGGGCTGCGGATAAAGCCGCCATGCTGAAGACGTTCTCCGCCTTGTCGGAGAGTTGCACGCAGTGCCACAAGCCGTACCGGAAGAAAAAGAAACGAAACAGATAAACCCCGGCCGTTCCATACATATATTCGAGGGCGCGCATTGACGAGCCGGCCCACTATTCCAGGGCCTGACCCGGATACGAAAACGCCAAAGTTCAAAGCCCCTGAGGGTGCGGCGGATTGCCATTTCCACGTCTTCGGGCCCGAAGCGGACTACCCCTACGCCGAGCCCAGGCGCTATACGCCCCTTCAGGTGCTGGAGAGCGACTACCGGCGGATGGCAGATGCGCTCGGCCTCACGCGGGGCGTCGTGGTGCAGGCGAGTCCTTATGGCGCGGATAATGCGAGAGTGCTCGAGGCGGTTCGCGTCTTGGGCTCGGGCTACGTGGGTGTGGGCGTGGTGGATGCAAGTGTGTCCGATGCGCGGCTCGATGAATTGAATAGGCTCGGCATCAGAGGAACCCGCATCAATTCGGCCTCGGGAGGCATAAGCGGAATCGGGCAGATGGGGGAGGTGGCCGCCAAAATAAAAGGTTTCGGCTGGCACATCCAGTTTCATATGTATGCTGCGCAGTTACCCGAATATGAACGGGGGATAAGGAAATTGCCCGTCGACGTAGTTTTTGATCACATGGGCCTTTTTCCCGCGGACCTGCCGCTCACGCACCCTGATTTCAAGTTGCTGTTGAATCTGCTGGAAAGAGGGAACGCCTGGGTGAAGCTCAGCGGTGCGGAGCGCATTTCAAAGCGCGGGTTTCCTTACCGCGACGCCACCCCGGTGGCGCGCGCCTTCATCGATGCCGCACCCGAGCGGGTGGTCTGGGGGAGTGATTGGCCTCATACGAACGTGAAGCCCACGATTCCCAACGATGGTGATTTGATGGATATTCTCGCGGAGTTTGCGCCTGAGGAGAGCGTGCGCCGTAAAATACTGGTGGAAAACCCCGCCGTCCTCTATGGGTTCGGCCGGTAGAAACGCAGCCCGGGCCGGATGATCTTCCCGGCTAAAGCGTTAGTTTTTCTCTTAGTATTTCCTGTAAGGCCTTGGGATTGGCCTTGCCCCCCGTCGCCTTCATCACCTGGCCGACGAAAAAGCCCATGAGCTTCGTTTTTCCGCCCTGGTAGGCGTCGACTTCTGTTGGATTGGACGCAAGCACTTCTTTCACGACGTTCTCAATCGCGCTCGTGTCCGTGATTTGTTCCAGTCCTTTTTCTTCTACGATGGCCTCGGGGTCTTTGCCGCTCTCCGCCATGGAGTCGAATACCGTTTTCGCGATTTTCCCGCTGATGGTGCCATCGGTGATGAGCGAAATCATTCTGGCCAGCCCCCGGGGGGAGATGGGGCATTTGTCGATGGTTATTTTTTTCTCGTTCAACAGGCGCAGGATATCGCCCATCACCCAGTTGCTCGCCACTTTGGCTTGTTCCTTGCCGGCAGCCTCGACGACTTCATCGAAATAGGCCGCCAGTTCTTTTTCCGCCGTTAAGACTTCCGCATCGTACCGGGGGAGGCCGAACGCATCCTGAAAGCGCATGCTCTTCGCGTCGGGCAATTCCGGCAATTGCGCGCGAACCTTATCGAGCCATTTCGTGTCCACGGCGAGCGGCACCAGATCCGGGTCCGGGAAATAGCGATAATCATGCGCGTATTCTTTCGAACGCATCCCCCGCGTCACGCCGGTGGATTCATCCCAAAGCCTGGTCTCCTGGTGAATGGCGCCGCCGGAATCCAGGGTTTCACGCTGGCGCTTTTCTTCGTATTCGAGCGCCCGCCTGAGATTCCTAAAAGAGTTCATGTTCTTGATTTCCACTTTTTCGCCGAATTCCTCTGAACCCTGGGGCCTCAGGGAAATGTTCGCGTCGCACCGCAAGCTGCCTTCCTGCATGTTGCCGTCGGATATCTCTAGATAGCGCACCAGGGTCCTGAGTTTCCTCATATAGGATTCGGCGTCTTCGGGGTTTCTGAGTTCCGGTTCGGAGACGATTTCGAGCAGCGGCACGCCAGCCCGGTTCAGGTCCGAATAGGAATGGTTCGGGTCTCCCAGTTCGTCTCCATGAATCAGCTTGCCGGCATCTTCTTCCATATGAATCCTGGTGAGGTTGATGGTGACATCTCGCCCATCCTTGGTTACGAAATGAACATGCCCGCCCGTGCAGATGGGTTCTTCGTACTGGCTGATCTGGTATCCCTTGGGGAGGTCGGGATAGAAATAATGTTTTCGGGCGAAACGGCAAACCGGCGCGATATGCGCCCCGACGGCCAGCCCGAGCCTCACGGTGAATTCGATGACTTCCCGGTTCAAGACCGGCAATACGCCGGGGAGCCCCAAGTCCACCGTGCAGGTGTGTTCATTGGGCCCTCCCCCGAATGCGGAGCTCGAGCCACAAAAGATTTTGCTTTTCGTATTCAACTGGGCATGTACTTCAAGGCCGATAACCGTTTCGTACGCCATCATCTCCCTCAATCAAATAGTGCGCATCACAGCGGCGGGAGCGCTTCGTGGTGCGTCGTTGCTCTTTCGAATGCCGCTGCCGCCTGAAGAATCGTTTTCTCGCCAAATGGTTTTCCCACCAACTGAAGTCCAACCGGCAAGCCGCTCGAAGTGAATCCGCAAGGTTGGCTGATGCCGGGAAGACCGGCCAGATTACAGGGTATGGTCAGGATGTCGGATAGATACATGCTGATGGGATCATCGAGGCGTTCACCAATCTCGAAGGCGGGAGTCGGCGCCGTGGCCGACAGCACGATGTCGACATTTTCGAATGCGGCCCTGAAATCCTGGGAAATCAGCGTGCGGACCCTTTGCGCTTTTGTGTAAAACGCATCGTAATATCCTGAGGATAGCGCATACGTGCCCAGCATGATTCGGCGCTTTACCTCGTCCCCGAAGCCGTTTTCCCGGCTCGCTGCATACATGCCGAACAAAGAGCCGTATGTGGAATCGACTTCTTTGCGCACGCCATAGCGGACACCGTCGTAACGCGCCAGGTTGCTGCTCGCCTCCGCGGGGGCGAGAATGTAATAAACGGGCAACGCATATTCGGTATGGGGGAGAGAGATTTCGAGAATTTCAGCTCCCTGATTCTCGAATACGGCGATTGCACTGCGAACCGCCGTGTCGACGTCGGGGTCTATTCCCTCGATGAAATACTCTTTGGGAATGCCGATTTTCAACCCTTTCACGCCATTTTCCAGGTTTTCCGTGTAGTCGGGTACCGGCTCGTTGGCCGAGGTGGAATCGCGGGGGTCGTGACCACTGACTGCACCCAACAAAATGGCCGTGTCTCCCACATTCGTTGTAAAAGGGCCGATTTGGTCCAGAGAACTGGCAAAAGCGATGAGTCCATAGCGCGAAATACGTCCGTATGTGGGTTTCATCCCCACAACACCACAACATGCCGCCGGCTGGCGTATGGAGCCTCCGGTGTCCGATCCCAAGGAAGCGACGCAGGATCTCGCCGAAACTGCGGCGGCGGACCCGCCGCTACTGCCTCCGGGGATGGTTTTCAGGTTCCATGGATTATGGGTCGGCCCGAACGCGCTTTGCTCGCACGATGAACCCATGGCGAATTCATCCATATTCAATTTGCCGAGTATGACCGCGCCCGCATTTTTTAGCCGGGCCACTGCTGTGGCGTCGTAAGGGGCTTCGAAATTTTGCAAAAACCGGGAGGCGCAGGTGGTCTTCGTGCCTTTCATGCAAAGGAGATCTTTCACGGCCAGGGGTACGCCCAGAAGAGGAGAATCATTATCCCCGGCGCTGATTTTATCATCAGCGGCGCGGGCGGAGCGGATGGCTTCATCGCCAAGAACGCTCAGGTAGGCATGTACCCTCTCTTCCGTTTCATCGATGCGCTCCAGATAAGCCCTGGTCAACTCCTCGGAACTGAATTCTTTCGCCCTCAGGTTTTCTCCGATTTCCTGGACGGTGAGATAGAGCAATTCGTTCATTCGTACTCCTTGTTTATATGCCCATCAACGGGTGTCGGTTCCAGAGGAAACACCAACGGGGAACGTAGGTCAAACTCGGCACCGTCAAAATTTTCAATGAGCCTATCAAAAATCAATACTCTCCGGTGAGAATATCCGGATGCGGGACATGATTTTTTTGTCCGGTATGGCTGGATATGATTCCCCGACTCTCGTTTCATTCTGCGACTTGTTTTCCCCGGAATGAAATATGCTTGGCCCATTGCCGTCTTTCGATTTCCCTTATGGGCACCGAAGCAAGAAAGTGGCGTAGCCGAGAAGCTGCTTTCCGCCGCCGTCGTGGTAAATTTCAAGGTCTTGTTGCCATCTGTCCAGCATGTTCTGCGCTTCAGGCGAGTCTGCATATTCATGCCGATTCTCGAGAATCGTGCGTGCCTGGGGGGCGAGAAAGGTTTCCCATGCGCTCTGTGTTTCATGTTCCACGAATACGACATCATACCCCTGTTCCATAAAATGGGCCCAGGAATCTTCCACGTCGATAGGTTCACAGGGAAGATAGGCATCCAGCCACCGCATCAACCGTTCAGAAGGGATGTCTTCATCCTCTGATTTCCAGACCAGGCCGGAATATGCGATCCATCCCCCGGGTTTCACGAGCCGGGCCAAACTCTTCAGTTTGCCTGTGGGGTTCGAGGGGTACGCAGGTCCACACAAGAGCGCCAAATTGAAGTAATCATCGTCAAAAGGAAAATCATCACCCGCATAAGTCAATAAATCTATGAGATGGGACATGTCTTCGAATAAAATCCGCCGCCTCCCGTCTTCCACGAACTCGAGGCGATCATCTAGTCCAATTGCCGAACAACCGAACATCTGCGCGAGCGAAATGACGCTCCCCCCCTTGCCGCAGGATGCGTCGAAAACCAAAAAATCCGCAGACAAGCCGATATGGTCGCCAATCTTTTTCAGTGTATTTGTGGAGATGGGAACGAGGAAATGATTGTGTTTGAACCGCTCGAACAGGTCGAGTTGCATAAAGTGATTCTGAAATCGATTTAAAAAATCGAAAGACCGATTAAATCGAGCATCAGAATAATCGTGCTCAATCCAAGAATGCCGCCGATGATGAGGGCCAATAAACCGAAAAGTTTTCCGTACACCATGATGTGATTTCTCCTGACCATAAGAACGGCTTTTATTTCTTTTTGCTATTTCTCTTTGTCGGTGTTTTTGTAGGTTGCGACTTGCTGAGTTGCATGAATACCTTGCCGTCTTTCATCACGGTAACACCGCCCGTCGATTCGCTGAGAGCAAATGATATGGCCGTACTTACTTCCGTTATACCCGCGGCGGCCATATGGCGCGAACCCAGCCCGGGGGGCAAATCGTTTTCGGGCGCGGCGTTCAAGTGTCGGCCGGCGGCTTCGATTATCCCGTCCCCCCGAATGACGAATGCGCCGTCGATGGCGCTGAATTCCTTGATGGTCTCGCGAAGGGTGGGGTCCATGACGTTTCTTTGCTCTTCCGGGTATCCATGAAAGGGATTGATGACGAGTTGGCGTGAATACTGAAGCACCAGATCATGGTCACCCAAAACAAAAAGCGCCCCGCGAGGTCTTCCTTCCCGCCCCTCGGCGCCGAGTTCCAGGGCGAGCGACAAGACCGTTTCAAACACTTTTGGGTCTACGTCTGCAATGGCGCTTTGCGTTTCCGATGTCTGGATCATTTCCTTTTCGCGATCCAGATGAAAGACCATCAGGGTGTCGATCTCTTCGTTTTCAGGAAGACCCGAAAGACAGATCACCGTATCATCCTGTGTAATGGAGCCTTCGCTCAAGGCAATGACGACGCCCATCTTGATGATGTCGATTCGGTTCAAGGATAAAGCGGGTAGTTGCATCACCTTGCAACCACGCTTTTCCAATTCTTTATAGATGTCGGGGGAACAGGTGGTGGCGAAATGCTCCACGCCTACGGGGAGTTCCGATAAGGCGTCAAGCTCCTTCATCGCATCGGCGTGAATGAAAATTGCCTTGGCGTCCAGTTCACTGCAAATATGTGAAGCCGCAGCAATAATGCTTTCACTCAGTCCGGTTTGTTTCTCGGCCGTTTCCGCCACCTCTACCCCTTTCCTTCCAATGCTACGTAGAATGTCGTGCCTTGCCTCTCGATGATAAGCAGATTTACTTTGTTTTCTCCCTTTTTGAGCGCTGCTTGCAACTGATTCGTGTCAGCGACTATTTTACGATTGGCTTCGATGATGACGTCACCACGGCGTAACCCAGCCATAGATGCAGGAGTATCTGGCAATACGTTGGAGATAACAACGCCTTTTTTCGTTTTTGCTCCAATTTGTTTTCTGATCTCGGGCGTCAGGTTTTGCCCTTCGATTCCCAATTTTTTCTGAAGCCCCAGTTTTGATACTTTCACCAATTGCTTCGGCCCGGGCAACTTGCCGACTTTAATCTCGATGTCGCGTTTTTCGCCGTCCCGGATGACACCGACTTTGGCCACGGAGCCCGGTTTTAGATCGGCTGCCTTCAGGGAGAGTTGGCGGGGGGTTTCTATCTTTTTCTCATCAACGCTTACGATCACGTCGCCTCTTTTGATGCCGGCTTTTTTCGCGGGCCCATCCTTGACAAGGTTGGATACCAGAGCGCCCTGCGTTTCTTTCAGCCCCAATTCCTTTGCCAGGCTTTCATTGATGGGTTGAATGCTTACGCCCAGGAATCCACGGGTCACCACCCCTTTGCGGAGCTGGGGAATCAGTTTTTTCGCCATATCGATCGGTATGGCGAAACCGATGCCGATATTTCCACCGCCCCTGCTGAAGATTGCGGTGTTGATGCCCACTACGTTGCCCTTCAAATCAAACAGGGGGCCGCCGCTGTTCCCCGGATTGATGGAGGCGTCGGTTTGAATATAGTTGTCGAATCGACCCGAGCCGATGACGCGCCCTTTGGCGCTGACGATTCCGGCCGTCACGGTGTGGGACAACCCGAAGGGATTCCCTATAGCCATCACCCAGTCACCCACGCGAAGTTTCTGGCTGTCCCCGAGTTTCACCGTGGTGAATGTGTCTCCCGGCTTCGCTTCCACTTGAAGCAGCGCGATGTCGGTTTGGGGGTCTCGGCCCACAACCTCCGCTTTTCGCTTTCTTTTGTCCCTGAAGCGAACGGTTATTTTTGATGCATTTTCGACCACGTGATTATTCGTCAGGATGAGCCCGGTGTCGGTAACGATGAATCCCGAGCCGAGGCTCGGGAATGGACGCCGGCGCCTGGGGTTTGGGAACCATTCCCCCCTGGGCCCGGGGTTCAGGGGCCCTTCATGAAAGCGTCTAAAAAATTCATTCCATAAATCACCGGGTCCTCCCTGAAATCTACTCTTTGGATTCTTTTCCGCCTTTACTTCCGTACTGATATTCACCACGGCGGGGCTTAGCTTTTCGGCCAGGCCGGCCAGGGACGGCAGCCCTCCTGCACTGACTGCGGATTGCGCGTCTGGCGGGGCGAAAAGCAAGGCCAGGCCGAACAGTATCGTGATGAGGGAGGAAGTGGAGCGCACCAATTTGAATTTTGGAAGATAGAGAGAATTCCGCATTTTTTTCCCTTCTCTATGCATCAAATATGCTGGCGGCAAAAAACACCACATCACTGGTTTTAGATATACCAAAGTTCCATCTGCGTGAAAATCGCGAAATGGCTGAAAAAAGCTTGATTATCGCCTCGATGCGGGTTTGTGCGGTTGAAAACACACAATTCTCGGGCTATTCACGTCGACGCAGACGAAACGGAGGGATATGCTTTCCAGCGGATGAAACAGCCTATAGTGGCCTCACCAGCGAGAGTTTCTTGAAATGATGAGCGCATGACCCTCGAATCCCAAACCATTCTACTCGCCATTTCGGCTGCCTTCGTCAGCTCGGCGACGAACATCGCCTTCGCGCCCGCCTTGCGGCAGATGGGCTCCTTCGCCCTGGCCCAGGTCAATAATCTCGGCAACTCCGTGATGTTGGGGGCAATCGGATTCTGGATGTACGAGCCGGGGAGTTTTCGCTGGGAGGCGTTCGCCTGGTTCAGCGTTCTGGGCGTGGTGAACTACAGCATCAACCGCTGGGTGTTCTACACCGGCATGAACGCCATCGGCCCGTCTCGCCACATTACCATCACGAGCATGGTTCCGCTTCCCAGCCTGTTTCTGGCGGTCATTTTTCTGGGAGAAGAGCCGGGGCGATGGGTATTGGCCGGAACGGTTCTCGTCGTTCTGGGCGTAGTGGCCGTGAGTTATGAGCCCTCGGGAGGAAGGTGGTTTCGCACAGGGATAAGCTGGTCGCTCATGAGCATGCTCATGCTGGTCGCCAGCGCCTTCATGCGAAAACAGGGCATGTCGTACATGGCGGCGCCCGCTCTGCTCACCGCGTGGTCGGCTTTTGTCGCCATTCCAACTTCGGAGGGCTTGCGCCATTTTCTGCCTGCGCGTTATTTCGAATGGGGGTCGAAGCGCTATATTCCGTTGCTGGTTTTCGGGACGACCATCAACGGGTTGATGCAAATTCTCATCAATCTTGCTCTCAAAGGAAAACTCTCGCTGGCGGTTCCCATCCTGAGCAGCACGCCGATTTTCGCCTTGTGCCTTTCCGCGTTGTTCTTACGAGACATAGAGCGCCTGAACGCGCGCGTGGTGACGGGCATACTCATCGCGGTGGTGGGTATCGTGGCGGTGAGCATCGGCCGGCACGGTTGATTCCATGACGGACAACACGATGGGGATCCTCTGGGCGCTGGCCGCGGCGATCATGGCGGCGTTCACGGGCGTTCTCGTCGCGCTGGGTCGCTGAGGGTGTCTGACCTGCCGAAACCGGCCCCGAAACGCTCGTTTTATTTATCGAATAACATCGTGAATTTATCGTATTTTATCGAATTGTTCATCAATTCCCTTGGCCCCGAAAGATCAATCGCGACTGAGGAAGGAGCGATTGACGTGACTGAGGAAGGAGCGATTGCGCTTCCCCGAGGAGCGAGCGTTTGACGCGGCCGGGGAGTCGTCGTTCGTGCCCCAAACCGAATCGCCCGTTCCATTTTCTCCCCTCCTCGAATCGATGAAACGGCCATTCCTCGCTCCTCGCTCGAAATTGACTTTCCCGCGCGGGTCAATCCCGACTGATGAGGGAGGGATTGTTCCGCCCGATGAGGAAGGGATTGTGCCCCATCCCGACGAAAGCCCGATGACGGCAAATGCGGGCAAATGCGTGTCGGCCTCAACCGAGGAGATCAATCCCGATTGAAGAATGAGGGATTGACGCGACCGATGAAGGAGCGATTGCTATTGCGGGTATGGTTTCGCCCGTCATGCCGGAACCCTTTTATCCGGCATCCAGAGACTTTGCGGACGGGAAAAGAGATGACGCGGCGATTGTGAACCCCTCGGCGCATGGGTTATATCTTCTGACACGAGACGCTTAGAGCGACACGAGGAGTTTCAGCGATATGACCCAGAATGATCCGCGCGTGAGGATTGAGAGCGCCTTTCAGGGCAGCTTGTTCGCGGGTGATTTTCTTTACGACGGCATCACCGATGAGGATGAATGGCAAGAGTTCGACGATTCCGAGTTGTACGCCTTGGAAAACGATCTCCGATATATCTTCGAGCGTTTCCCGACGGACCTATCACCCATAGAAGCCCATACAGAAGACGACCTCATCTGGCCCGTTCTTGGTCGCCTCGGCTGGACGGCATACCTTCGACAGCAGAAGCTCTCCACCCAAGGCAAACAAGATATTCCCGATGGCCTCCTGTTCGAGAACGAAGAGGAAAAGGCGAGGGCCATCCGCGTATCAGATGGAGCAGAGCGCTACGAATTCGGCCTTGCCATGGTGGAATCGAAACGCTGGGAGCGTCCGCTCGACCGCCGGTCCGGTAGCGAGGAAAGTGAACCCTCCCCGCAAATGCCTCTCAACTTCGCCCATTACCAAGACAGAACCAAAAAACGCCCCGTCTTGGAGACCGCTCCTTCCACACAAATGCTACGCTATCTGAGGCGCGTGGACGATTTGACCACCGGCAAGCTCCGCTGGGGCATTCTCACCAACGGCGCGCATTGGCGTCTCTATTTCGCTGGGGCGCGCTCGGTTTCCGAGCAATTCTTCGAGGTCGACCTCGCGAGAATCCTGAACGTCTCAGGCCATGACGAAGAAGCTCTCGAACTTACCGGAGATGCCCGCCGCCACTGGCTGAAGGTGTTCACGCTCATGTTCCGGCGGGAGGCCTTCCTGCCGACCGAGGAGCATTCCCGCACGTTTCACCGGCGCGCCATGGACGAGGGACGCCGCTACGAAGAACGAATCGCCGATGATCTTTCCGAACTGGTATTCAAGGAGATTTTTCCGCAGCTTGCACACGCCACCGCCGCCGCCGCGCCCGATGCGCCGCTGTCGGAAGTGCGCGAGGCCGCCCTGGTTATCCTCTACCGCCTTTTGTTCATTCTCTACGCTGAGGATCGCAACCTCCTGCCCGTCCGCGATAATCGCTACGACGATTACGGCCTGCGCAAAAAGGTGCGCGACGACGTCGGGCATCGCAAGAAACTCAAAGATACGTTCTCGGCCAGCGCGACTCGCTATTGGTCGGCATTCGACGATCTTTGCCGAATCATTAACGAGGGCGACGCCTCCATCGGTCTGCCGCCTTATAACGGCGGGCTTTTCGACCCGGAGCGAACGCCGCTTCTCGGGCAAGTTCGGCTTTCCGATCAGATAATGGCGAACGTCATCGACGCCCTCTCGTTCGAGAAAACCCCACAGGGCCGCCGCTACATCAACTACCGCGACATGGGCGTTCAGCAATTGGGATCGATCTACGAGCGCCTGCTGGAGCAGGAACCCGTCCGCGTCGCGGATGAGGTCGAGGTTCGTCTGAGTCCTTTCGCGCGGAAAGGCTCGGGCAGCTATTACACGCCGGACGATCTGGTCGGCCTGATTATCGAAGAAACTATCGAGCCGCTAATTCGCTCTCACAAGGATGCTTTCAACGCGCGGGTTTCGGATTCTTCGCCGGCCGGGCGAATGGAGGAACTCGAACGGCTCGATCCGGCGGAGAAGATTTTGGAACTCAATATCTGCGATCCCGCCATGGGTTCGGGGCACTTTCTGGTCAACCTCGTGGACTATCTCGCCGACCGGGTCATCGAGGCCATGGCCGAGGCGGAAGCCGAAGTTGCAGGCTACGCCTCACCGCTGAACGAACGGATCGAAGAAATCCGCAAGACGATACTGGCAAGGGCCGAGAAAGACGATTGGCGCATCGATGCGGCGCAACTCGACGACCGCAACATCATCCGCCGCATGGTGCTCAAGCGCTGCGTCTATGGGGTGGATAAAAACCCCATGGCGGTGGAACTCGCCAAGGTCGCGCTCTGGCTGCACACCTTCACGGTGGGCGCGCCGCTCAGTTTTCTGGATCACCACCTGCGCTGCGGCGACAGCCTCTTCGGTACATGGGTGCGGGAAGGAATCGACAAGGCGGAAAACCCGCTGTTTCTCCGCGAGCCTATAGAGCGGGCGACGAAGGCGGCTTCCCCCATGCAGGAGGTCGAGAGTCTGACGGACGTCGAGATCGCCGAAGCGCACGAATCCGCCAAACGTTTCTCCGAGGTGGAGGAAAGAACAAAGCCGCTCGACGCCTTCCTCTCCCTCCTTCACGCCCTCGACTGGCTGAATCCTGGGGATAAAGAAGATAAAAAAGTCATTCACGATTTCTTCAATGGCTACTTTGGCGATCCGGTCGAGATCGCTCTGGGCGAAGCGCCAAAGAAAAAGCGGGGGGTGAGGCGCCTCGCCGCTCTTCTGGAAAAGGCATGGATACTCATCGGGGAGGAACGCTTTCTCCACTGGCAGGTGGCGTTTCCGGGCGTGTGGTCGGAATGGGAAAGCGTGGAACGCAAGGGAGGTTTCGACGCCGTTATCGGCAACCCGCCCTGGGATCGCGTGAAGCTGCAACAGGTGGAATGGTTCGCGGCCCGCCGCCGAGATATCGCGATGGCGACCCGCGCCGCCGACCGCAAGCGGATGATAATCGACCTCGAAAAAGCAGAGGACCCGCTCGCCCATGAGTTCGCCGAAGCCGGCGAACGCGCCATGACTGCGGCCCGCATGGCGCGAACATGTGGTGATTATCCCCTGCTTTCGGTTGGCGATATAAATCTCTACTCTTTGTTCGTCGAGCGCGCCATGTCGCTGGTGAAGCCAAACGGCATGATCGGTCTACTCACACCCTCCGGTATTGCATCCGATAAGACGGCAGCCAAGTTCTTTAAGGGCGTAGCGATAGAAAGCAGATTAAAAGCCCTATATGATTTCGAGAACCGACGCACACGACACAATGCCTCGCCCTTCTTCCCCGATGTAGACAGCCGCTTCAAGTTCTGCGCTTTTATCGCCAGTCCGTCGCCAATGTCTGCCCCCGCGCAATGCGCCTTTTTTCTGCAAGACGTATCCGAACTCGATGACTCCGAGCGACGTTTCACTCTAAAAGCTGAAGACTTCGCCCGCGTCAATCCAAACACCGGCACCGCGCCCATCTTCCGTACCGAGCGGGATGCAAACCTGACAAAGGCCATCTATAGCCGCTTGCCGGTTCTGGTGGATCGATCATCGGGCGAGGCGGTGAAGGTTTGGCCATTAAAATACGTGCGCATGTTCGACATGACCAACGACTCCGGTCTGTTTCGCACACGCGAGGAATTAGAGGAGAAGGAGGGTGCCTGGCTAGACGGTGGCAACGATTATAGAAAGAAGACAACAAAATGGGTGCCGCTTTACGAGGGCAAGATGGTTCAGGCGTTCGACCATCGAGCGGCTCATGTCGTCATCAATCCAAATAACCAACACCGCCCCGCGCAACCCCAGCCGGCCACTTTAAGTCAGCATCAAGACCCGAGTTGGCTCCCTAATCCCCAGTTCTGGGTTCCCGCTTCGGAATGTAATTGGTCACCGGAACCAAGTTGGGTTCTCGGCTTTAAGGAGATTACCGCACCTACAAACATCAGAACCTTCATCGCGGCGCTTTTTCCTGCGGTCGGATTCGGCAACAAAGTACCCATACTAAAACCGGAAGAAAGTAATCGCTGTGAATGGCTAATGGTTGCCAATCTCAACGCAACGATTTTTGATTTTGTAACACGGCAAAAGGTTCAAGGTCAGACGCTAAATCTCTTTATCGTCGAACAACTTCCAGTAGTCCCGCCTGAAACCTACGAGGCCACTCGCTTCGGGTCCAAAACCGCCGGAGAAATCGTCCGAGAGGCCGTGCTCGAACTCACCTACACCGCTCACGACATGGCTCCCTTCGCGCTCGATATGGGCTACGTGGATGAAGAAGGCAAAGTTTTGCCTCCCTTCATCTGGGACGAGGAACGCCGCCTGCATCTTCGCGCCAAGCTGGACGCCGTTTTCTTTCATCTCTACGGCGTTACGAACCGGGACGACGTGCGCTACGTTTATTCCACCTTCCCCATCGTCGAGCGTGAGGAAACCAGGGTTTATGGCGACTACCGCTCACGCGATTTGTGCCTCGCCTATATGAACGCGCTGGCCGCTGGCGCGCCGGAAGCCGAGGTCAATCTCTAACCCCTCCCCCCTCATTGACACCACCCACCCCCCATGAAAGCATCGGAAAAATTTCATGGAACGAGTGGGCGTTCTTGGCGCCTCCCGCCTCTCGATGAGGAGAGAAAGATGGTTCGGCGTATCGCTCGTTGCGTGGTGGTGACGTGTGCGGCGGCGGTTTTCGTGGCGTGCGCGTTCGCCCCGCATGAGGCGCAAGCGCAAGCCGGGGAGAAAGAAGTCGTCTTCATCAAAGCGTTTTATCCGCTCGATGAGCCGAGGTTTCACTGCGTCGACATTCCGGGGCACCGCTCCCGCGTCAACACCGCTGCCGCCTTGGTGGCGCACACCTGCAAGGAGGGCATCTGGAACCTCGATGGGCATTTCGACCCCGCCGCCGTAAAGAAGGGCCTGCTCAGGATGCCCGAATACGGGTTGTGCGTCGCCGCCGCTTCCGCCACGGACGGCGCGAAGCTCATGCTCGGAAAATGCGACGGCGCAGCCCTTCAGAACTGGCGTTTTGAGAACTACCGCCTGAGCCTTGAGGCGCATCCCGATAAATGCCTCACCATCGGCCCGGAACCCTCCCGGCTCACGCGGGGCGGGCGCAGGCTCCCGAGCCGCCACATGGCGCGCTCCCTCATGCTCGCCACCTGTTCGGAAGAGGCGCTGGAGAGACAACTCTGGCGGATGGAAAAACCCATGGAGCGCACAGGCTCCATCATGCCCTTCAAGTGAGAATCGCCATAGATGAAAGGAATACGCGAATGACGCGATGGATTCCGGCGGCGATATTATCTTTTGTTCTTATGGGCGGCGGCGCGCCGCAAGCAGCGCAAATCGAACGCGAAAAAGTCGACGTCCTGACCTACAGTGATTTCGCGGCGAGCGCGGCGCTTGAATGGGAAGACGTTTATCTTCCCACGCGGAAGGGCGTCCGCCAACGACTGTTGATCGCCAAGGCGGCGAACTCAGGCGATAAGGCAGTGGTGCTTTTTGCCGGGGGCAAGGGCACGCCGATTACGCGAAAGCGCGGGCGGCGTCTCAAGACCACGGGAAATTTTCTGGTGAGAAGCGCTCCCCTCTTCACCAGGGCGGGTTTCGTGGCGGCTATCGCCGATGCTCCCTCGGATGAAAGCGGCGGCATGAGCGATCATTTCCGCTCATCCAAAGCGCATCATGCGGATATACGCGCAGCGGTGGATTTTCTGGTGAGAGAAGGAGCGCGCGAGGTGTTTCTCGTCGGCACGAGCAGGGGCACGGTGTCCGCCGCGTATCTGGCGTCCGTGATGACGCACCCGAATGTGAAGGGCTACGTCCTTACTGCGAGTGTGGAGACGATAATCTTTGATACGGAGCGCATCGAGCGTCCCGTCTTGATG